>CAVZSH010000001.1:0-62189 GCA_963777915.1 uncultured Solirubrobacterales bacterium
CTCCCTCCTTTACCGCGGTGGACGATCAGGTGTCAAGGCCGGTCGAAAAGTGGACCACTTCGGCCGGTTGAAAAGTGGACCACCTCCCGTCCCTTCCAGCGGTTGAAGGTCAGCGGTCCCGCCTGCGTAGCGGAGCCCGTAGGGCGAAGCGGAGCAGGCGGGACGCGCGCTTCAGTCCCTGGGCGGCGGCGAGCCCAGGTCCTTGTCCCTGAGCCTGAAGCTGTCGCCTTTGAGGGCGAGGATCTCGGCGTGGTGGACGAGCCGGTCGATCATCGCCGCGGCGACCACTTCGTCGCCGAAGATCTCACCCCAGGCCGAGAAGGGCTTGTTCGAGGTGACGATCAAAGAGGCGCGCTCATAGCGCGCCGAGACCAGGCTGAACATCAGGTTGGCGGCCTCGGGATCGAAGGGGATGTAGCCGACCTCATCGACGACGATCAAGGGCACGAAGCCCAAGCGGCGCAGCTCGGCCTCGAGGTTGCCCGCCCGCTTTGCCTCGCCCAGCCGCGCAACCCACTCCGTCGCGGTGGCAAAGGCGACCCGCTGGCCTGCCAGGCAGGCGCGGATGCCGATCGCGATCGCCAGGTGCGTCTTGCCCGTTCCCGGCGGGCCGAGCAGGACGACGTTCTCACGACCGTGCAGGAAGTCAAGCTGGCCCAAGTGCTCGATCACCTGCTTCTTGACCGAGTGCTGGAAGGTGAAGTCGAACTCCTCCAGGGTCTTTCGGGCCGGGAAGCGAGCCGCCTTAATGCGGCTCTCACCGCCGTGGGACTCGCGCGAGGCGACCTCGGTGGAGAGGACCGCCTCCAAGAAGCGCTCGTGTGACCACTCCTCCTCTCGGGCGCGCTCACTGAGCTTGGGCAGTGCCCTCGCCGCAGCCGGCGCTTTCAAGGCGCGGAAGAGGTGGGATAGCTCCGATGTCTTGCTCATGCCGGGATCAGGGCGTCATAGCGCTCCAGGGAGCGCCGCTCGACCTCGACCTCGGGCCCCCGCCGGCGGGCGCCGCGCAGCTGATCGAGGAGCGCCTGGTGGGTGGGGTCGGTGAAGGTCAGGTGCTTGGCGAAGGAGCGCCGGTGGCGGGCGACGAGCTCACCGTTGCCCAGCGCGATCGCGCTCACCTGGCGCTGGGAGACCCTCACCTCGACGCGGCGCCCCGCGGCCCGGGGGTCCAGGGAGTAGTCGTTGGTGTCAAAGCGCAGGTAGGGCTGCTGGGGCACCCGGGTGACGAAGCGCCGATCGGTGTCGGGCATCGGCTCGGGCAGCGCTCGCATCCGCTCTCGCTCTTTGACGAGGCGCTCGGCGGGAATCGCCCTGATTCCACGGTGAAAGCGCCGGTTGGCGAGCTCGCTGAACCACTCGTCAAGGCAGGACTGGAAGTGCTCGGGTGAGGCGAAGGCCCGGGCGGGCTCGAAGTTGGAGCGCATGAAACGGTGGTTTCGCTCCAAGAGGCCCTTTGACTCGGGATCGGCCGCCTCCAAGATCAGCCAGCCGACCGCCAGGGCGCCGCAGAAGGCGGCGAAGGCATCGCTTGGCTTGCCCCTCGGGGCGATCGCCGCCTCGCGGTCCCAGACCACGGTCTCCGGCAGCGCCCCCAGCTTCGCCAGGCAGCGACCCATGCCCCAGAGGATGTCGGGGGCCTGCTTGGCGAAGATCAGGGTGCCGGCGGCGGCCCTTGAGAACCCAAGCTCTGAGGTGACGACCCAGCCCCTTCTCGTTTGCCCGTGACCGACCGGGATCTCGCCCTTCGGCTCCCAGAGGTCGAACTGGCAGATCTCGGCCGCCCGGTAGACGGTGCGCTGGTAGGTGCGCTTGGGAGCAAAGCGGGGGCGCACCTCGCGCAGGTAGGTGTCGAGGATTGTCTTGCCTCCCTCATAGCCCAGCTCTGCGATCAGCTCGCGGATGCGGGTGTTTGGGATGCGCGGGTCTGAGCGCAAGAGGCGCTCGATCTCATCCTTGAAGGAGTCGAGCTTGGAGGGTGCACCTTTACGGCGGTAGCGCGGCGGTCGATCGTCTGAGAGGGCGCGGCGGATCGTTTCGCGGTGCAGGCCGGTGCGGCGGTGGATCTCGCGGATCGAGAGCCGCTCCACCCGGTGCATGCGCCTGATCTCCGCCCACCCGTCCACGTCGATCACCTGCTCCTCCTCGCCTCGATCTCTTCGATCGAGCGAGGGTCAGGACCCGGCCGGACGTGAGTCCCGCCCTGCGCCGGGGGGGTCAGTTTTGGACCGGCGCAGGTGGTCCAGTATTCAACCGGCGCTTACATCAGGTCAGTTTGACCAATTGGACGCCATCACAAGACGGCGCCGCCCCAGAACAGCGGTCCGGGCCCGCCGTGCGACGTGATCGCGTCCGACCTGCGCCGAGCCGATCTTCTCGCCGAAGTCGAAGCGAGCAGGCCGCAGGTCGCCTTGGCGACGGTCCACCGCCGGCTCGAGGCGTAAGCGACCGGCCAGCGGCGATCAACTCGGCTCGAAGAGCTCCGGAGCAAGCTCGATCAACAACCCGACCGGCAGCCCCACCACGTTGGAGACGCTCCCCTCGATCTGCTTGACCAGCGTTGAGCCCAGCGTCTGGATCGCATACCCCCCCGAGCGCCCGCGCCACTCCCCGAACCGCACGTACCGCGCCCTCTCCTGCTCACCCAGCTCCCTGAATACCACCGTCGTTCGTTCCACCCCGCTCCGCTCCCCCTCCGCGGAGAGCACCACCAAGCCGCTCAGGACCTCATGCGCCCTGCCCGAAAGCAGCTCCAGGTATTCGCGGGCCTGGGTCTCATCTGCGGGCTTACCCAGCGCGCGCCCGTCGATTACGACATCGGTGTCACAGGCGATCACCAACCCGTCCCGCTCCACGGCCGCCGCCTTCATCCGGGCGTTCTCGAGCACCTCGACCTCTGGATCGCCGTCGGCCAGCTCCTCGACGCCGGAGACCACCACCTCGAACTCGACTCCCAGCTTCCGAAGGATCTCGCTCCTCTGGGGAGACCCGGATGCGAGTACGACTCTCAGGAGAGCCCTGGGAACCAGATCTCGATCTCGCGCTCGGCGGACTCCTCAGAGTCGGAGCCGTGGACCATGTTGAAGGTGACCTCGAGGGCGAAGTCGCCGCGAATCGAGCCGGGCGCCGCCTCGACCGGGTTGGTCGCGCCGATCAGCTGACGGGCGGCGGCGACGGCGTCGGGGCCATCCAGCACCATCGCAACGAGCGTGCCGCCGGTGATGAAGGAGACCAGCTCGCCGAAGAAGGGCTTCTCGGCGTGCTCGGCGTAGTGCCTGTTGGCGATCGGCTCGTCGGCACGCATCGTCTTCAACGCCGCGATGCGCAGCCCCTTTCGCTCGAAGCGGGCGATCACCTCGCCGGTCAGGGCGCGCTCGAAGGCGTCAGGCTTGACGAGGATCAGGGTCCGGCTCACGGCTGGGGCTCCTTTGCTGTCGTTTGGGGCTCGGCGCCTCTTTGGAGGCAGCGCGCGTGGCCGGCTCTTTTTTCGCGGACGCTGGGGGTTTCTTGCGGGCGACGGGCTGGCGCTTTGGCGCCGGGCGCTCCTCGCCGGACACGGGCCGCTGCTCACGAGAGGCGGATCGCTCCTCGTGAGACTCGGGCTGCTGCTCTCGCGGAGCCGTCTCCCCACTGCGCGGGGGTAGGGCCTTGCGCTCCTGCCTGCGCCGAGGACTCTGCTCGCGTGCCGCTAGGGCCGTCTCGCAGTACGGGCATAGCTTCCAGCCGAGTCCGACCGGCCTGCCGCAGCTCGGGCAGGGGTCCTTGAGGCGGTGCTTGCAATTGGGGCAGCGCAGGAAGTTCTTCTCGATCGGGAACTCGCACCTGGGGCAGGAGGACTCGGTCAGCTGGCGCACCCGCAACTCGGCGGCTTTGATCTCCAGCTCACGCTCGTGCGCGTCCTCGAGAAACTCCGGCGGGCGCACGATCGCGTAGACCGCGGTGCCGATGTAGGGGAAGAAGGAGGCGATCGTCGCGCAGGCAACCAGGAAGGGGTCGGAGAGGCGACGCTTGGCGTCGAGGTAGGTGTAGACGATCAACGCCAGCCAGACGACGAAGAAGACGAGCACGAGCAGGGTCACAGCCAAGTTGAGGCCGTTGTTGCTGATGCCGAAGATCGCTAGTGACATGGCTGGGGGCGCCGCAGGGGAAAGAGCGGCAGTCTACTTCGCCGCAGGCCTCACGAACCCTGTGCTGGCACTCATAAGAAGAGCCTGCCGAATAGGTACCCGACTCCGAAGAAGAGGAGGATCACGACGGCGACCACGCCGGCGACCAGGGCCATCATCGAGAGCAGTTCGGAGCCCGCGCTTCGATCCATCGCCGAATCCTCGCACAGTCCCGGCCACGGCCGCTCGCCTTCTCAGGCCCTGCCGACGGCGCCCAGCGCGGCGCGGGCGGGCGCCAGCACGTAGTGAGACCCGGTGATCAGGAGCACCCCGCCGGGGGGCTCGGCGGCAAGCTCGCGGGCACGCCGCAGCGCCTCGGGGAAGGCCGCACGAGCCTCCGCCTCAAGCCCCGCCTCCGCGCAGACGGCAGCCAGCTCAGCCGCCGGGTGAGAGGCGGCTCCTGGGCGGCCCCGGGCGGCGAGCGCCTCCTCCGGAAGCTCGGCGCAGACCACGCGGTGAAGGGCCGGGGCCAGGGCCCGCGCCATCGCAGCCGCGTCCTTGTCTTTGAGGATCGCCAGGCAGGCGATGACCGGGCGGCCCGCGGCGAGCGCCGGCAGGGCCTCGGCGAGTGCCGCGGCGCCGTCGGGATTGTGGGCGGCGTCGATCAAGGTCGGCGGCCGCTCGGCGATCTGCTCCAGGCGCCCGGGGATCGTCAGGGTCGCTGCGACCTCGGCGACCCGGTCGGAGTCGAGCTCGCCAAGGAACGCCTCTGTGGCGGCAAGCGCCAGGGCGAAGTTGCGCCGTTGGAATGAGCCGGGGGCCCGGAGGCGAAGCTGCGACCCGGGGTCCTCGGGCGCCCGCAGAAGCCGCGCCCCCCGTTCGGCGGCGAGCGCCGCGGCCAGCGCCGCCACCTCCGAGCTCACTCTGCCCAGGACCAGGGTCGACTGATCGCGCAGCACGGCCATCTTCTCGGCGGCGATCTCCGCTTCGGTGTCGCCCAGCCACTCGGTGTGGTCGAGGCCGATCGAGGTCAGCACGGTGACCCGCGAGGGGATCGTGTTGGTCGCATCGAGCCTCCCTCCCAGCCCCGCCTCGATCACCCCCACCCCCACCCGGGCCGCCGCCAAGGCGAGGAAGCCGGCGGCGGTGGCGGCCTCGAACTGGGTGACGGCCTCGCCCTCATCGAGGGTGCGATTGACGACCTCGGCCGCCTGCGCGACCCGCCTCACCGCGGCGGCGAACTCGGTCGCACCGATCTCCTCGCCGTGGATCAGGGTCCGCTCCGACCAGCGCGCCACGTGGGGCGAGACGCAGGCGCCGGTGCTGAGCCCGTGCGCCTCCAGGAGGGCGGCGATCATCCGCGTCACCGAGGACTTGCCGTTGGTGCCGACGACGTGGATCGAGGCGAAGCGGTGCTGGGGCATGCCGAGCACCGTGGTCAGCTTGCTCATCCGCTCGAGGCCGAGCTTCCAACCGATCGGCTGCAGGGATTCGAGGTAGGCCTCGGGGTCTATTCGGAGAGCTCCTCGAGCTCGGCGCGGTGGCGCTCCAGCTTGCCGCGCTCCTCCTCGATCAGCGCCGGTGGGGCCTTGGCGAGGAAGCCCTGATCGGCGAGCTTCCGCTCGGCGCGATCGAGCTCGAAGCGCAGCTCCTCGCGGCGCCTCTCAAGCCGCCCGGCGACCGCGACGGCATCCAGCTCCGCGGCGGCAAGCACCCTGACCGGCCCGACCGAGGCGACCGCCTCGCCACCGTCCCCGGTGAACTCGAAGCGGGCGAGGCGAGCGACAAACT
The DNA here is from genome assembly GCA_963777915.1 of uncultured Solirubrobacterales bacterium. Lineage (GTDB taxonomy): Bacteria > Actinomycetota > Thermoleophilia > Solirubrobacterales > 70-9 > CAVUPF01. The sequence continues at coordinate 5,895 of CAVZSH010000001.1, forward strand.
CCTGCGGCTCGACGCCTTCGACCCGGGCCGCCAGCACGCTCGCCACCGGCACCTCGGCCAGATCGCGCCAGGCGCGCAGCCGCCGGGTCAGCTCGATCCCAGCCTCAACGTCCGCCTCGGCGGCGGGGTCGAGCAGCGAGTCCTCGGGCTCGGGGAACGGATGCACCGCGAGATGGCCTCGTCGCGCCGGATGGAAGGACCAGATCTCCTCGGTGATGAAGGGCATGATCGGGTGCAGCAGGGCGAGCACCCGCTCCAACGCCCAGAGCAGCGTCGATGAGACCTCGGGCTCGCCGTCATAGAGGCGCGGCTTGACGATCTCCAGATACCAGTCGCAGAGCTCTGACCAAAAGAACGCGTAGGCCTCCCCGACCGCGTGGGCGAAGTCGCAAGACTCCAGCAGCTCGGTGACCGAGGCGATGGTGCGCTCCAGCCGAGAGAGGATCCAGCGGTCCTCGACGTGGAGGGGTCGTGGCTCCGCCTCCACCTCGGCGGCGTTCAGGAGGATCAGGCGGCTTGCGTTCCATGCCTTGTTTGCTAGGTCGCTGCCCTGCTGCACCTTCGCGTCGGAGTAGCGCACGTCCTGGGTCGAGGACATCGCCAGCAGACCGAAGCGCAGCGCGTCGGCGCCGTGCACGTCGATCTCCTCGAGGGGGTCGATCCCGGTGCCAAGGCTCTTCGACATCCGCCTCCCGTCGCGGGCCTGGATCACCGAGTGGACGTAGACGTCGCGAAAGGGGACCTCGCCGGGAATCTCCAGCCCCATCATGATCATCCGCGCCACCCAGAGGAAGAGGATCTCCCGGGCCGTGGTGAGGAAGCTGGTCGGGTAGAAGGCGCCCAGCTCCGGCGTGTCGTCGGGCCAGCCGAGCGTCGCAAAGGGCCAAAGCGCCGAGCTGAACCAGGTGTCGAGCACGTCCTCCTCCTGGCGCAGCTCGCCGCCGCAGGCGCCGCAGCGCTCGGGCGCTCGCTCGGCGACGATCGTCTCCTCGCAGGCGTCGCAGTAGAAGACCGGGATGCGGTGGCCCCACCAGAGCTGGCGCGAGATGCACCAGGGACGGATCTCCTTCATCCAGTCGAGGTAGACGCGCTTCCACTGATCCGGCGCTATCCGCACCTCGTCGCGCTCCACGACCTCGATCGCCGGCTTCGCCAACTCCTCCATGCGGCAGAACCACTGCAGCGAGATCAGCGGCTCGATCCGCTCGCCCGAGCGGTGCGAGAAGGGGACCGAGTGCAGGTAGGGCTCCTCGGCTCGCAGCAGTCCCTCCTCGCGCAGCGCCGCGACCACCGCCGCCTGGGCCTCGGCGGCGCTCAGCCCAACGAAGCGGCCGGCCTCCTCGGTCATCCGCCCGTCGGGGCCGATCGCGACGATCTCCTCCAGCCCGTGGCGACGGCCGATCTCGAAGTCGTTGGGATCGTGGCCGGGGGTTATCTTCAACGCCCCGGTGCCGAACTCGGGGTCGACGTGGTGGTCGGCGATGATCGGCAGGCTGCGGCCGATCAGCGGCAGAACACAGCGCTGCCCGACGAGCTCGGCGTAGCGCTCGTCGTCGGGGTTGACCGCAACCGCGGTGTCGGCGAGCATCGTCTCCGGGCGCACCGTGGCGACGGTCAGCACCCGCTCGGAGCCTTCGATCGGGTAGTCGATCGAGTAGAGCGTGTCCTTGACCTCGCGGTTCTCCACCTCGAGGTCGGAGATCGCCGAGTGCGAGCCCGGGTCCCAGTTCACCAAGTAGTTGTCGCGATAGATGTAGCCACGGTCATAGAGCCGCTTGAAGACTCGGTACACGGCGCGGGCATAACCCTCATCGAGGGTGAAGCGCTCGCGCTCGTAGTCACAGGAGGCGCCTAGCCGCTTGTACTGCTCAACGATCCGCGAGCCGTACTCCTCCCTCCAGGCCCAGACCCGCTCGACGAACCCCTCGCGGCCCAGCTCTTGGCGCGAGGTGCCTTCGGCCCGCAGCTCCTTCTCGACCACCGACTGGGTGGCGATCCCGGCGTGGTCGGTGCCGAGGACCCAGAGGGTGTTGCGTCCCCGCATCCGGTTCATCCGCACCAGGGCGTCCTGGATCGAGCCATTCAGCGCATGGCCCATGTGCAGGGCGCCGGTCACGTTAGGCGGCGGGATCGCGACCGCGTAATTCTCCGCCGGCGTGCCCTTTGCGACGGGATGGAAGTAGCCGCCCTCGATCCACTCGGCGAAGATTCGCCGCTCGACCTCGGCGGGGTCATAGCGGGTCTTGTCCTGCAGCGAGTCTCGGCTCCCTTTGGTCACATTGACGCCGAGTTTAGTTTTCGACGTGCTAGGCGGATTCTTCGTCGAGGCCGTCCTCGGCCCCGCCGATGTCTTGGTGCGCGGCCTCGGTGACCAGAGTCGGGCGGCGCCCCTGGGCGATCGTCTCCCTGGTCACGACGCACTTGGTGACATCGCGACGCGAGGGCAACTCAAACTGCACGTCAAGCAGCGTCTCCTCGAGGATCGAGCGCAGCCCGCGGGCTCCGGTCTCGCGCTCCAGCGCCTTGTCGGCGATCGCCTCGAGGCTGTCCTCGGAGAAGACCAGCTCGATGTCGTCGAACTCGAAGAAGCGCTGGAACTGGCGGGTAAGGGCATTGCGGGGCTCGGTGAGAATCGTGGTCAGGTCATCGCGGCTGAGCTGGTGGATCGCAGCGACGACCGGCAGGCGCCCGATGAACTCCGGGATCAAGCCGTACTCCATCAGGTCCTCGGGCAGCACCTGCTCGAACCACTCGCCGGTGTCCTTGTGCTCGCGCGAGGAGATCGCGGCGCCAAAGCCCACGCCCCGGTCGCCGATCCGCCGCTCGATCACCTTGTCCAGCTCGGCGAAAGAGCCGCCGCAGATGAAGAGGATGTTGGTCGTGTCGATCGTCAGGAACTCCTGGTGGGGATGCTTGCGCCCGCCCTGAGGAGGAACCGAGGCGGTCGTCCCCTCGAGGATCTTCAGCAGCGCCTGCTGGACGCCTTCACCAGGAGACGTCGCGGGTGATCGACGGGTTGTCGGCCTTGCGAGCGATCTTGTCGATCTCGTCGATGTAGATGATCCCCGTCTCGGCCTTCTTGACGTCGAAGTCGGCCGCCTGGATCAGCTTCAAGAGGATGTTCTCGACATCCTCGCCGACGTAGCCGGCCTCGGTCAGCGCAGTCGCATCGGCAATCGCGAAGGGGACGTTGAGGATGCGGGCGAGGGTCTGGGCGAGCAGCGTCTTGCCGCAGCCGGTCGGGCCGAGCATCATGATGTTGGACTTCTGAAGCTCGATCTCGGCGTCCTCGGACTGGGCGATCTGGACCCGCTTGTAGTGGTTGTAGACGGCGACTGAGAGAGCCCGCTTAGCGGCCTCCTGGCCGACCACGTACTCCTGCAGCACGGCGTGGATCTCGCGCGGCTTCGGCAGGTTCTCCAGCTCGAAGGTCGGTGGTGCGGTCAGCTCCTCGTCGATGATCTCGTTGCAGAGGTCGATGCACTCATCGCAGATATAGACGCCGGGGCCGGCGATCAGCTTCTTGACCTGGCGCTGCGACTTGCCGCAGAAGCTGCAGAGAAGCTGCTCATTGGAGTCTGTGGGGCGTGCCAGCGGAATCCCCTCCTTACGGGGCGGTCGTTTACTTCCCGGCCGCCCCGACAGCTTAGACGGGGGGACACACCGGGCCTGTCGGGGTCGTTTACTTCGTGCGGGCCCTGGTCCCTCCTCGTGAGCGCGGCGTTGCGTCGCCGCGCTACGGTGGGCTCGTGCGGGGCGAGGTCAGGATCGAGCCGATCACAGCGGAGCAGCTCGGTGGGCTGCTGCCGATGATCGCGGCCTACCAGCGCTTCTACGAAGCCCCCAAGATCGATGCGGAGCGCAACCGCGACTTCTTCCGCCGCTTCCTCGCCCCCAGCGACGACGGCTTGCTGCTCGGCGCCTGGGACGACGGACAACTGGTCGGCTATGCCTGCCTTTACTGGACCTTCAGCTCGTTGATACCGGCCGAGATCGTGTTGATGAATGACCTCTTCGTCGTGGAGGCGGCCCGTGGTCGCGGCGTCGGCCGCGCGCTGATCGAGGCGAGCGCCGCCGCGGCCCGCGAGCGGGGTGCACACCACCTCGAGTGGGTCACCGCCACCGACAACCTCACCGCCCAGCGCCTCTATGACTCAACCGAGGCCGAGCGCTCAACCTGGATCGCCTACGAGCTGGACCCCTAGCGCTTCAGTGGTGTTCGATGACGCGGTCGACGAGGTTGTACTCCTTCGCCTCCTCCGCGCTCATGAAGTAGTCGCGCTCGGTGTCCTTGGCGACTTTGTCGAAGGGCTGGCCGGTGTGCTTGGCGAGGATCTCGTCGAGGCGGCGGCGGACGTCGATGATCTCTTTGGCGTGGATCTCGATATCCGTCGCCTGGCCCTGAAAGCTTGAGGAGACCTGATGGATGAGGATCTTCGAGTTGGGCAGCGACATCCGCTTGCCGGCAGCGCCGCCGGCCAAGAGCAGCGCCCCCATGCTCATCGCGATGCCGACGCAGATCGTCTGCACGTCGGGCTTGATGAACTGCATCGTGTCGTAGATCGCGAGGCCGGCATAGACGGAGCCGCCCGGCGAGTTGACGTAGAGACTGATGTCCTTGTCGGGGTCCTCGGACTCCAGATGAAGGAGCTGGGCGACGATCAGGTTGGCGATGTCCTCGCTGACCGGGGTGCCGAGGAAGACGATCCGCTCGCCCAGGAGGCGCGAGTAGATGTCGAAGGCACGCTCGCCGCGTGAGGTCTGCTCGACCACCATCGGGACCAAAGGGCTCATGTTCGGCACTCTATAGAAGGCGTCCGGCCTGCTCGCGCAAGGCTCAGTCCGAGCCTGGGGTCCAAAGGCTGCCGGCGGCCTCGCGCTCCTTCTCGGGGGTCCAGATCTTCTCCCGCGCCTCGGCCTGCTCAATCGGGATCGGCTTAGCCGACTCGGCGAGGAGGTCGATCGCCTTACGGGTCCTGACGTCCTCGAGAACCATCGCGTCGCGCCCGTTCTCGCGCAGTCGCTCCAGCAGCTTCTCGGGCGTCGTGCGCTCATGCTCGGCGGCGTGCTGGAGCGCCTCGACCATCTCCTCCTCGGAGACCTCGATCGCCTCAGCCTCGGCGATCGCCGCCAGCACCGCCTCCCGCTTCAGCTCCAGCTCCGCGTCGGGCTTGGACTCCTCGATCACCTCCTCGCGGGTCTTGCCTTGCATCTGCAGGTAGGCGGCGGGGTCCATGCCGCGACCGCCCAGCTGGCGCTCGACCCGCTCCCAGCGCTCGGTAGCGCGGGCGAGTGCAAGCTCCTCGGGCAGCTCCACCGTCGCGCCGAGCAGCGCCGCGTCGATCGCGGCAATCCGGAAATCCTGCTCGATCTGCTGCCCGACCGCCTCTCCCAACCGCGTGCGGATATCGTCGCGCAACTCCTCCAGCGTGTCGAACTCGGAGGCCTCCGAGGCGAAGTCGTCGTCGAGCGCCGGCAGGATCTTCTCGCGCACCTCTTTGACCTCGACCGCGAAGACCGCGTCTTTGCCGCCAAGCTGCTCGGCCTGGTAGTCCTCGGGGAAGCTGACCTCGACCTCGCGGCTCTCGCCAGCCTTGGCGCCGGCCAGCTGCTCCTCGAAGCCCTCGACCAGCTGGCCGGCACCCAGCTCCAGAAGGTAGTCGGCGGCCTTGCCGCCCTCGAACGCCTTGCCGTCGATCGTCCCCTCGAAATCGATCAAGAGGAGGTCGCCCTCGACGGCCGTCCGCTCGACCGGCTCGAGCCTGGCGAAGCCCTCACGGATCCGCTCGACCTCCCGCTCCACGATGTCGTCGGGGACCTCGGTCTGCGCCCGCCCCACCTCCAGGCCCTTGTAGTCGCCGAGCTTCGCTTTGGGGCGCACCCCGACCTCGACCTTGAACTCCAACGGCTCGCCCTCCTCCTTCGGGGTCGAGACGATCTCGATGCCGGGATCGCCAACCGAGCTTACGCCGGAGGCGAGCAGCGCCCTTTCATACCACTCCGGCAGCGCGTCGCGGATCGCCTCTTCGAGCACCGAGTCGAAGCCGAGCCGCTGGATGACCAGCGAGGGAGGCGCCTTACCCTTGCGAAACCCCGGCATCCGCATCTCCCGCGCAAGGGCGCGGGCGGCGCGCTGCATGGCCCGATCGATCTCGGCGGCGGGAACCTCGACCTCAACGCGGGCGCGTGATCCGGGCAGCTCTGTGACCGAGGTCTGCATCGGGCCTGACCCTAGACGAATCCAGGTGGTGGGCTAGCGCCGCCGGGCGAGGCCGGTGCGCAGCGCCACCGCGAAGTCGATCGCGAAGGAAAGCCCCCGTCCCAGCGGCCCGCTGACGATCCAGGCAAGCGCCCCGTCCATAACGGCCGAGACCGGGCTGCGCGAGGCGCTCATCGCGATGAGCGTAGCGCCCGCGGCGCCCGCCAGCGATGCTAGCTTGGCGACGCCGTGACAGCTCCCCAGAACCGCTTCCCGCCGATCGGGAGCTACGGCTTCCTCTCCGACTGCCACACCAGCGCCCTGGTCTCCTTCTCGGGCTGCATCGAGTGGCTATGCCTGCCGCGCTTTGACTCGCCTAGCGCCTTCGCCGCCCTACTCGACCGTGACGCCGGCCACTTCAGCCTTACCCCGCGCGGCGTCGTCGTGCCGATCAGCCGCCGCTATGAGCCGGGCACGCTGATCGTCGAGACGACCTGGGTAACCGACACCGGCTGGGTGGTGATCCACGATGCGCTGACGATCGGCGAGTGGGAGGCGCAGAGCGGCGCCGGCTCCCGTCCGCAGACCGAACACGAGTCAGACCACTCGCTGCTGCGGCTGATGACCTGCATCGACGGTCAGGTCGACCTGGAGATGGAGTGCCTGCCGCGCTTCGGCTACGGCCTCGAAGAGGCCAGCTGGAGCGGCGGCGAGCTTGGCGAGGCGACCGCGCGCGGCGGAGGGGCCGAGCTGAGCTTGACCAGCGACATGGAGCTAAACCTGGAGGACGGCGCGGCGCGCGGCCAACTGCGGCTGCGGGAGGGCGAAAACGGCTTCTGCGCGGTCTCCTGGGGCGAAGAGGACCTGGGCGGGCCGCGCAGCGCCCCGGAGGCGGCAGAGCGGCTGGAATCGACCAAAGAGTTCTGGCGCGATTGGCTTCGCGACGGCGACTTTCCCGACCATCCCTGGCGCATCCACCTGCAGCGCTCTGCCCTCGTCCTCAAGGGCCTCACCTACACGCCAACCGGCGCGATCCTCGCCGCGCCGACCACCTCGCTGCCGGAGACCCCTGGTGGCGAGCGCAACTGGGACTACCGCTTCAGCTGGATCCGCGACTCGACCTTCAGCCTCTGGGCGCTGCACACGCTCGGCTTCGACCAGGAGGCGCGCGACTTCATGCGCTTCATCATCAACATCTGTCGCGAGGATCCGGACCTCCAGATCATGTACGGAGTCGGGGGTGAGAAGGAGCTGACCGAGAAGACCCTCGACCACCTCTGCGGCTACCTCGACTCGCGACCCGTGCGGGTCGGCAACGGTGCCTATGACCAGCGCCAGAACGACGTCTGGGGGGTGCTGCTGGACTCGATCTACCTGCATGAGAAAGCCCTGAAGAGCGCGGGCGCGCTGGCCGACGAGCAACTGATCCGCTACCAGGTCGAAGCCGCGATCAAGGCCTGGCCTCATCCCGACCAAGGGATTTGGGAGTCTCGTGGCGAGCCCCAGCACTACGTCTCCTCGAAGCTGATGATCTGGGTCGCGGTCGACCGCGGCGCCCGCCTCGTCCGCGGCCTCGGGTTCGAGGAGCTTGCCGCGGAATGGGAGAAGACGGCCGAGAGTATCCGCGAGGAGATACTCGAGCGCGGGGTACGCGACGGCGTCTTTCGCCAGCACTACGACACTGACGCGCTCGATGCCTCCGTGCTGCTGATTCCGCTGCTGCGCTTCCTGCCCCCCGACGACCCTCGGGTCAAGGCGACCGTCGAGGCGATCGCCGAGCAGCTGACCCAACGCGGCCTGGTCCTCCGCTACAAGGTGCAGGAGACCGACGACGGCCTCAGCGGTGAGGAGGGCACCTTCCTGGTCTGCTCCTTCTGGCTGGTCTCAGCGCTCTCAGAGATCGGCGAGCCGAAGCGGGCGCGGGCGCTCTGCGAGCGGCTGCTGGAGGCGTCGGGCTGGCTCGACCTCTACGCGGAGGAGCTAGAGGCAGAGACCGGCCGCCACCTCGGCAACTTCCCCCAGGCCTTCACCCACCTGGCTCTGATCAACGCCGTCTCCCACGTGATCGCCGACGGGCAACGTGAGGACGGTGGCCCCACCGCGGTCTTCACCGAGATGGGCGGTGTCCGCGAGGACGCCTGAGCGCAGACGAAAGACCTACAGACAAAACATTTCGTTTGCTCTATATTGCCTGCTCGATGGGAGCCCCCACTCGCTCGGACACCGACGAGCTGCTCACCGCCCTGCGCCATCCGTTGCGACGGCAGATCCTCCATGCGATGGCGGAGCGCCCGCAGCCGCTCAGCCCACGCGAGCTCGCCGCCAGCCTCACTCAGCCACTCAGCAACATCAGCTATCACGTGCGTGTGCTCGCCGACTGCGGCGTCCTGGAGCTGGCCGGGACGCGGCAGGTGCGGGGGGCCACACAGCACTTCTACCGCTCCTCGCTGGAGGTGGAGTGGGCCCAGTTCGCGCTCGGGATCGCCGGCAATGGACCCTCAAACGGCGCCGCCCGGGAGGAAAAGATCGGCTGATCACCACTCAGGCGCGCCGAGGCTGCCACTCGTGGACGACATCGACGACACCACCTGCCCCGCCGGCGAGGACGCCACGATCGAGTCCGCCGTCCTCCAGCAGGTGCTCGTCCTCCATCCCGCCCAGATCACCCTCGCCGAGCTGACCCGAGAGGTCGGCGGGCACTCTGTGGATTTCGGCCAGCGTGACGCGATCGAGCGAGCGGTCCGCGACCTCACCGGCGCCGGCCTCCTGCACCGCCACGACTCCTTCGTCCTCCCGACCCGCGCCGCGCTTCGCTTCAACGAGCTCCTGGCCGGCTGACAGTGAGGCGAGCCTAGAGGATGAGCTGGTGGAACTCGGCCTCCAACCGGGAGCCCAGCTCTTGCGCCGCCTCCTCGGCGGCCGGGTCCTCCTCGGCACTCGCGGTCACCAGCACCACAGTGGTGGCGGGGAAGCTCTGCAGCTGGTCCTCGACCGCCTGCACGAGGTCTTCGTCGCCGACCCTGGCCTCGGCGGCTAGGCCGGCCTTCGCCAGAGAGGCGACGGTGATCACCAACCTCTGCTGAGCCTCGCGGCGAGCGCCCTCGAGGTCGGAGGCCCAGCGATCGAGGAAGCCGATCCGCGCGGGCGCGAGGACGAGGACGTCCGCCTCGCCTTCCCCGCCCTCGCCGCGTGCCTCGGCGAGGATCGCCTGAACCGCCGCCTCATCGACCGGGCGGCTGACCACGACCAGGAGGTGGCGGCAGGAGTCTGGCCTTGGCGCAGAGGCGATCGGCCCGCGGGGCCGCTGGGCAACCGCGACGGCGACGATCCCCACCGCGACGATGGCGCCGATGAGGACCCCTGCGCCGGGGCCGCCGATGAGGAAGGCAAGGACGATCGGGACGGCGATCGCAGCGGCAAGTACGGGGAGCTTCCAGGGCGCCATTGCCCCAAGACTGCCAGGCGCAACCGTCGCCTTAGGAGCTGAGCGGCACCGCGGCCTCGGGCGTCGCGACCACGAAGGTGAAGCTCTCCTCCAGGTAGAGGCGCACGTTCGCCTCGTCGTGGCTGTCGTAGCCGATCGAGAGGTCCTGGCCGGACTCATAGAGGAAGTCCCCGCCGCGCAGGCTGACGACGACCGCGCCCCTCACCCCAGGTGCCCAGACGATCGGGCCCCCGAGGATCTTGCCGAGGTGGTTGAGCAGCGGGTAGCCGCCGTGCTCGGCGGTCTCGCTGACCCGTGTGTACTCGTCGGGACCGAGCGCGAGGCCGTACGGCCCCCCGATCCCACGACGCAACAGCCGCTCGACCGCGCTGGCGACCGATCGGGGGTAGGCCTCGGCGCTTTTTCCAAGCGCGATCGGCTTGCCCGGCGCGACCTCGGCGATCCCCGAGATCCCGGCCGCTGGCCAGCCATGGAAGACGGCGACGTTCTCGGCGACAGCCAGGCGATGGGCCGCATCGTCGAGCTCGGTGAGGTCGATGTCGACCGCGCCGCGGTCGTGGTCTCGAAGCTCCTCGCGGGCGAGGGAGAAGTCGGAGCGCAGCTCGACCAGCGGCAAGACGCGGCGCTGTGAGCCGGTGACGCCTTTGGCCGGGATCGATTTCACCGCGGCGACACGACCGAGGTTGGTCGCAGAGTGCTCCCAGCCGTGGGGGCCGGCGAAGTCGACCAGCCGCCGCGCAGCGAGGGTGCCGTGCAGGCGCTCGCGTGCCTCCTCGTCGAGCAGATCCCAGGCGGAGTCGGTGATCGGGGCGAGCGAGCGGAGGAGGTGGTTCATCGCGCCGCCTCCCTGAGGCTGCCGATGCCCAGCGAGCCGGAGCCATCCTCGACCTGGGAGCCCTTGCCGGAGCCGGCATTAAGCGCCTCGGCCTCGGCCTGCTCTGCGTGATCGACGATGGCTCCGGGCTTAAAGAGGATCCCCGCCGCGATCGCGCGCCAGCTCGGCGTTCGGCGGAGGAGGAACTCGAAGTCCATCGCAAAGTGCTTGAACTCCTCCCCCTGGGCGTCGCGCATGATCGCCTGCGCGTCGGGGTCGGGCTCGACCGCGAGGCGCTGCTCATACCATCCGATCGCTTCGGCCTCCTCGGTCAGCGAGGCGCACATCCGGGCAAAGGTCCGAGTCTCGGCGGGCAACTCCTCGGGCGGCTCGTGGTATTGATCGAATCCCATCTGACCTCCTTCGAGCACGTTTGGCTGCGGCAGACCGAGACTCTAGAGGTTGCAGCTCGCATCACGGCTACCGCTGCCGCAGGCCGCTGCGCGTAGCGATCAATCCCGGCGCGACTGACCTGCGCGAGGGGTTAGCACCTCAGCCGTAAGGCTGGCGAAGACCTCGTCGTCCTCGACGAGCAGGATCGAGGGTAATTCGCTCACGACTGAGGATCCTTCACAGCTCCCGACACCTCAAGCACCGCGTCGATGTTCTCCATGAAGCAGTCGAGGAGGGGAGGGTCGAAGTGGGCCCCCCTACCGGCGCGCATGATCTCGAGCGCACCCTCCAGCGGGAGCCGCGCGCGGTAGGGGCGGTCGCTGACCAAGGCGTCGAAGACGTCGGCGATCGCGACGATGCGGCCGGCGAGCGGGATCTTCTCGCCGGGCAGGCCGCCCGGATAGCCGCTCCCGTCGAAGCGCTCGTGGTGGGTGAGAGCTATCTCCCCGGCAAGATCGAGCAGCGGAGAGCCAGAGTAGGCCAGGATGTCGTGGCCGATCTGAGCGTGGCGTTGCATCACCTCGCGCTCCCCGGTGCTCAGCGCCCCCGGCTTGAGCAGGATCGTGTCGGGGATCGCAACCTTGCCGACATCGTGCATCGGGGCGGCAAGGCCGATCGCGCGCACCGTCTCCTCGTCAAGGCCGTGGGCGCGAGCAAGCAGCGCGGCGTGGCGGCCGATGCGGCGAATGTGAGCGCCGGTCTCAAGGTCGCGCTTGCCGACTGCCTCGCTGAGGCGGCGGAGCATCTCGGCGCGCTGGCGATCGATTAGCCGCTCGCGTTCTGCGACGTCCATCAGCGCCTCCCTCACCTCGGAGGCCCTCTCGTGCGCGGCTTGGAGTGAATCATCGCTCAGCTGCCGCTGGTGCTGGCGGCGGCGCGCCTGTTCGAGGGCGCAGTCGACGTGGATCAGCAGCTCGTTGCGACTGAACGGCTTGATCAGATAGCCATCCGCCCCGCGCTCGTTCGCCGCGTGAGCGATCGCCGGGTCATCTTCGCCGGTGGCCATCAATACCGCGATCTCCCGATGGGCTTTGTCGAGCTCCTCGAGCAGGGTCATCCCGCTCTCGCCGGGCATGTTCAGGTCGCAGATGACGAGGTCATAACGCTCGCCTCCCAGCATCTCGCGGGCTTGGGGAACGCCCTCGGCGACGGCACACTCATAGCCGTCGGAGACCAGGGCGCGCGAGAGCGTCCGCCGCACCGTCCCCTCGTCATCGACGACGAGGATCCGCTCACCCGACATGAGCCGTCCCCGATATCGGGCACTGGCCACTCACACCCGCGATGGTTCCTGAAGCCTCGCCCATGATAGGTCGATTCGTTAGGAAACCCTTAGCAATCTTAGCTTACGGTGACCTAAGCAGCAGGCGGACGGTCCGGAGCAGCTCGTTGCCGCTGAACGGCTTCTCGATGAAGGCGGCGTCACCCTGATCGGCAAGCGCCTGCGGCGCGAGCACTTCATGGCTGTACCCGGACATGAAAACAACCTTCAGCTCGGGCAGCATCGACTTGATCTGCTCGACCAGCTCGGTGCCCAGCATTCCCGGCATGATCACGTCGGTGAGAAGGAGGTGGATTGGCTGCTCCTTGCTCTGGCAGACGCTGAGCGCCTCCTCGCCGCCGCTGGTGCCGATCACCACGTACCCGCCCTTGGTGAGAATGCGCTCGGCCATCCGTCGAACGTCGGGCTCGTCCTCGACCACGAGGATTGTCTCGCCGCGCCCCACCGGCCGCTCCTTGGACCGAGCCTCGCCCTCGCTACTAGGCGCCTTAGTGCTTACCGGCAGATGGATCTTGACCGTGGTGCCGATCTCCGGCTCCGAGTAGAGGTCGATCCTCCCTCCCGCTCCAGTGACAATCCCATAGACGGTGGCCAGCCCGAGTCCGGTGCCCTCCCCCTTGCCCTTGGTGGTGAAGAACGGCTCAAAGGCGCGCTGGACGGTCTCCTCGTCCATGCCGCTGCCGGTGTCGCTCACCTTCAGCCGCACATAGATCCCGGGCTCGGTGTCGGGGTGCATGTAGGCGTACTCGGCATCGAGTTCGGTTCTGTCGACCTCGATCATCAAGCGCCCTCCGTCGGGCATCGCGTCGCGGGCGTTGACCGCGAGGTTGACGAGCACCTGCTCGATCTGGCCGGGGTCGGCCTCAACCGCGCAGAGATCCTCGCCGAAGCGGGTGACCAGCTCGACCCGCTCGCCGAGCGCCCTGCGCAGGAGGTTCTCCAGCTCTGCAACCACGTTTCGCAGGTAGAGCACCTCCGGCTGAACGACCTCACGCCGGCTGAAGATCAGCAGCTGGCGGGTAAGCGCCGCGGCGCGATCGGCGGCGCGGCGGATCTCCTCAACGTCGGCGAGCGCCTGGGAGCCGGGCTCCAGCTCGTCGGCGACGAACTCAGCGTAGTTGATGATCACCCCGAGGATGTTGTTGAAGTCGTGGGCGATGCCTCCGGCCAGCTGCCCAACGCTCTCCAGCCGCCGCGCCTGGGCAAGCTGCTCCTGCAGCGCCCTCTCTCGCTCGCTCTCGGCGCGCTCGCTGATGTCGCGGACGGCGGCCATGGCGACGACGCCGGCCTCAGTTTCGATGCTGGAGAGGCTGATCTCGGCCGGAAACTCCGTCCCGTCCTTCCGTAGGCCAGAGAGCTCGACTCCGGCCCCCATCGGTCGCGTGCGCGGCTCGCGGAAGTAGCCGTCCCGATGGCCGGGGTGGACTTCGTGGAAGCGATCGGGGACCAGAGCCTCCACCACCTCCCCTAACAGCTGCTCGCGCGGGTAGCCGAAGAGTGCCTCGGTCTGGCTGTTGACGAAGACGATCCGCCCGTCTCGGCCGATTCCGACGATCGCGTCAGGAGCGGCCTCAAGCAGCTGCTCGAAGGTCGAGCCAGTCGTGTCGGGTCTGGCGGTATCGCCCACGGCGTTCTCCGGCATCTGCCTGCCGTCGCCTCGCCGATCAGGCCGATCACTCAGACTAATTAGATCTTAACAGCGTCAAAAGCTTGTCTGCACTCCTAGACGCGGCGATAAGTCAGGCACCGACTTTGCCGCCGCCGCCGATCTCCCGCACGACGGCCCGTATCGGCACCACTGAAAGCCATGAGCCAGAAATCCGCAGCTGCGACTCAGCGCCTCGGCGCGGTGGAGATCTCTCGGTCGTCGAGGAGCTTAAGCCGCGGCGTCGTGAAACTCTCTCAGCGTCGACACAACGTCCGCGTCTGACACCTGTGAGAAGTCCCGATACCACTGGCCAACGCCGCAGAGCAACGGTGGGACGAGCAGGCAGACGATCGCGTCCGCCTCGCCGCGCAACCGCCGGATCGTGTCCACCGCGCAAACCGGGACCGCGAGGATCACCCGCCGCGGCTCTCGCCGTCGCAGAGCGCGAAGCGCCGCCGTATCGGTGACTCCGGTCGCGACGCCGTCGTCGACGACGATAATTGTTCGGCCTTTCAGCTCAAGAGGTCGGCGATCCTCGCGGTAGGCATTCACACGGCGGCGAAGCTCGGCTGTCTCGCGGGCGATGATCGAGTCAAGGACGCCTCCGGTGATACCCAGCGCCGCAACCGCCTCGGCGTCGATCAGCCGAGTCCCGTCCTCGACGACGGCACCGATTCCGTACTCGGGGTTGTGCGGGGCGCCGAGCTTGCGGACAGCGAGAATCTCCAGCGGTGCGCCAAGCGCAATCGCGACCTCCCTCGCAACCGGTACGCCACCGCGGGGGAGCGCCACGACGACAGGGCGCTCGTCTGCTAGCGATAGCAGTTGCTTTGTCAGCTGCTTCCCAGCGTCCCGACGGTCGGTCCAGAGTTCAGACATAGGGAGGCTGCATTCCTCAGCTCGTCGCGGCTGGCCCGTACACGACGGCCTGACGGCTGCCCTCAGGACTCAGGTCTCACCAAGCCGCGCTCCAGGGCGTAGTGAACGAGCTCGGCGCGACCGGAGAGCCGCAGCTTCTGCTGGATGTGAGCCCGGTGGCTCTCCACCGTGCGGATGCTGAGGAAGAGCTGCTCGGCGATCTCCGCGTTGGTGTGGCCGAGCGCGATCAGGCGCAGTACCTCGCGCTCACGCTCGCTGAGGTCATCGCTCCGTTTCGAGTCTGGCTCAGCTGCCAGCCGCGCGCCGAGCGCCGGCTGCAGGTAGGTGTTGCCAGCCGCAGCGCTGCGCACGGCCTGGACCAGCTCCGCGTCGGCGGCCTCCTTCAGCACGTAGCCGCGTACCCCGGCTTGGAGGGCCTTGCGGGCAAACGCCGGCTCGTTCTGCATGGTGAGGATGACGATCTCGGTCTGCGGGGAGGCCTCCCGAATGTCCGGCACAGCCTCGAGGCTGGAGCGACCCGGCATGTTGAGGTCGAGAATCAGCACCTTCGGCTTGTGCCCGCGCACATATCGGACGGCGGTATCGGCGTCGCCCGCCTCGGCAACGACCTCGAAGTCGGCCTCGGCATCGAGCAGCATCCGCAGCGCGCTGCGCACGACGGCGTGGTCATCCGCGAGGACGATCGTCGTCGTCTCCGCACCCAGGCCCTCGGCGGGACGTGCGACGGTGGGCATGGCGAGGAGGCTACCGTCGCCCCCGGAGCTCTCGAAAGAGCGCATGCTCCTATCTAAGACCCTGCCGGGCGCCCCGCCATCCGTGTTTTCCCGCGAGATTCCTTTAGCTAAGCGAAAACGATCCGCCGGTGGCTGGATGGGTTTTGTTAAAGGAAAAATGAGCATTGGAGCTCGACGCGCACTAGCATGGGATCGTCGATGATTTCGGAGCCAGGCGGGTGAGGATGAGACCGAACGGCAACGACAGCGGGGTCTTGGACGAGCGCAGGCTGCGCGAGTTGATAGATGTCGGCCGCGGCCTGATGGCGGAGCTGGACCTGGAGGGCGTGCTGAGCCGGGTGCTCGAGGTCGCCTGCGAGCTGACCGGAGCCCGCTACGCGGCGGTTGGCGTGCTCGACGCGGACCGGCGCGAGCTGGAGCGCTTCATCACCCGCGGCATCGAGGAGAGAGACAGGGAGGCGATTGGCGCCCTGCCCCGCGGGCTCGGGGTGCTTGGTCTGCTGATCGAGGACCCCGAGCCTCTTCGGCTCGGCAATGTCGGCGACCATCCCCGTTCCTATGGGTTCCCGCCCGGACACCCGCCGATGACCAGCTTCCTCGGCGTGCCGATCGTGATCCACGGCAAGGCCTGGGGCAACCTCTACTTGACCGAGAAGGCCGGCGGCGGATTCGACGAGGCCGATGAGCAATCGGCGCTGATCCTCGCCGAGTGGGCGGCGATCGCAGTCGACAACGCCCGCCTCTACCGCGACGTCGAAGAGCAGCGCGACGATCTCGAGCGCGCTGTTCGCAGCCTCGAGGCGACGACTGAGATCGCCCGCGCCGTCGGCGGGGAGACCGATCTCGACCGGATCCTGGAGACGATTGTCAAGCGGGGGCGAGCTCTGGTCCAGGCGCGCTCGCTGCTGATCTTGCTCGAGGAGCACGGCGAGCTGCGCGTGGCCACCGCCGCCGGCGAGTTCGACCTCGACCTGGAGTTACGCCTTCCGGTCACCGGCTCGGCGCCGGGCCAAGTGCTTGAGGCACGCCGGGCAAGCCGCCTCCGCGATCTCGGCCCCAACCTGATGTCCCAGCCCCGGAGCCAGGGCACCGGGGCGGCGGCGCTGCTGGTGCCGCTCGTCTTCAGGGGCCAGTCCGTCGGTGTCCTGGTGGCGCTCGACCCGCTCGGCGAGGACACCGAGTTCAGCAACGAGGAGGAGCGGGTGCTCGGGTCCTTCGCGGCCAGCGCCGCGACCGCGGTGGCGACTGCCCAGTCGGTGGCGGAAGACAAGGTGCGCAATAGCATCGAAGCTGCCGAGCACGAGCGTGGCCGCTGGGCCCGCGAGCTGCACGACGAGGCGCTTCAAAGCATGGGCGGGCTGCGGGTCCTGCTCTCCACCGCCCGCCGGGGGAGGACTGCGGGCGAAATGGACGAGCTGCTCTCCCAGGCGATCGAGCGGGTCGACCACACGATCGCCGAGATGCGGCGGCTGATCGCCGACCTGCGCCCGCCGACGCTCGACGAGCTGGGGCTGGCGGCGGCACTGGGGGCACTGGTCGAGCGGCTTAACTGGGGTGAGGTGCTGAGCGTCGAGCTGCGGACCGATCTCGCCTATGACTCCGGCCGCCACCCGACCCGCCTGCTCAGCCAGACCGAGGACACCGTCTACCGGCTGGTCCAGGAGGCACTCAACAACGCGGCGAAACATGCCGGCGTCGATCGCGCCAAGGTCGAGGTGAGCGAGGAGGAGGAGAGCATCAGGGTGAGGGTCGAGGACGGCGGTCGCGGGTTTGACCTCGACGGCGAGACTGGCGGGTTCGGTCTGCGGGGAATGCGCGAGCGGGTGGCGCTGGCCGGCGGGGCGCTTGAGGTGAGGAGCAAACTGGGCGCAGGGACAGCGATCGAGGCGAGGCTTCCGGCCCGCCATCGCGACGAACGCAAGAGCGCCACCACGGTGGCCGCGCAAAGCGACAAGGCAGACGGGCGGGCCGCCGAGGGCCACTGAGCACCGACGAGCCCGATATCGGCTTCGAGGCGACGAGCTTCTATGTGGGGCTGATGATCGGGGAGCCGCGGCCGGATGGTCCCCGCGACGGAGCGGCGAAGCAGGTGAGGTGGATCGGCGCAGTGGCGACCGAGGCGCTGGAGAGGACCTGGCCGCATCCCCCCAGCGCGGCCGATGGCCCAGGAGAGATGTGGCCCGACCGAGGTCGCGCTCGCCGCGATCACGACGCCGCGGTGACGACTACGAATTAGTCTGCGCAACGCTACGGACGAGCACTCCCCCGATCGGTTGCAGGAGAGGCGCGCGGAGGCGCGGCGGCTCCGGACCGCGCGGCGGCGGCGGCTGATCGCCGCCTTGGCGCTACTTGGAGTGGTGGCGCTTGCGGTGCTGAGGGTCCTCGAGCGGAGCGCCGGAGACTCGGGAGGGGCCCGCGGTGCCGGGGGGTCGAAGAGCGCCGCATCGCACCGCTCAGAAAGACCCCACCCCAACTCCGAGCTGGTCCGCAACGCACGCCCGCAGCCCAACTGGAAGCCTCACCGTGGCCCGGTCCCGATCCTCGTCTACCACGCGATCGGCACGGCGCCGCCCAGCGAGGCCTACCCCGGCCTCTACGTCTCCCCGCGCGAATTCCGCGAAGAGATGGGCTGGCTGGCGCGAAACGGCTATCAGGGCGTCACCCTGGATCAGGTCGAGCGCGCCTGGTATGGCAACGGGACGCTGCCCCCGAAGCCGATCGTGATCACCTTCGACAACGGCTACCCGGCCCAGGTCCGCTTCGCTCCGTCGGTGCTGGACCGCTACGGCTGGCCTGGCGTCCTCTTCGAGATCACCGTGGAACACCTCACCCCTCCCTACATCAAGCCGATCATCGCCAAGGGCTGGGAGGTCGACTCACACTCCGCCACCCACCCCGACCTGACCACGATGAGCGGCGCCGAACTCACCTACCAGGTGGCCGGCTCGCGCCGCTTCCTGCAGCGCACCTACCACGTGCCCTCGAACAATTTCTGCTACCCGTCGAGCCTCTATGACAGCGCGACGATTGCCGCGGTGCGCGCCGCCGGCTACACCGGCGCCGTCACCGAGAACGCCGGCTATGCGAGCCGCAGCCGCCCCTACGAACTGAACCGCTATGAGATCGAGGGCGGCCAGGGCGTCGCCGGCCTCGCCGCCGACCTCAGCTCGCCGGGCTGAGGCGGCAGTCAGGGACAATCCAGCCCATGCTCGCCTCAATCCCCAGCCCTTCCTCCAGCGGCTTTCAGCTCGGCCCCTTCGAAGTCCACGTCTACGGGCTGATGTACGTGATCGCGCTGGCCCTGGCGGTCTTCATAACCGTCCGCCGCTGGGAGGCGATCGGGGGCTCGCGCGAGACGGTCTATGACGTCGCGATGTGGGGCTTCCCGGCGGGGCTGATCGGGGGGCGGATCTACTTCGACCTGACCAGCTCGAACCTGGTCCCTCCGCACTGGTGGGGGCCTTTCGCGGTCTGGGACGGGGGGATGGGGATCTGGGGCGGCATCGCCCTGGGCGCCGCGGTCGGGGTGTGGCGGCTGCGCCGCGCCGGCGTCGCGGCGGCCCCATTCATGGACGCGGCCGCCCCGGCGCTCCTGGTCGGCCAGGCGGTGGGCAGGATCGGCAACTACTTCAACCAGGAGCTCTTCGGGGGACCGACGAACCTGCCCTGGGCACTTCAGATCTCACCGGCCCACCGCCCGGCCGGCTACGCGGCCTTCGCCACCTTCCAGCCCACCTTTCTCTACGAGCTGATCTGGAACCTCGGCCTCGCCGCGTTCCTCGTTTGGCTGGGCCACCACCGCCGGATCAAGCCGCCGGGCCTCTTCGCTCTCTACGTCACCGGCTACTCGGCCTTTCGCATCTTCGAGGAGTCGCTGCGGGTCGATCCCGCCCACTACATCTTCGGCTTGCGGCTGAACTTCTACGTGGCCTGCATATTGACGATCATCGGCGCCGCGTGGTTCGTTAGGACCCAGAGGAAGGGTGCCAACCCGCAGCCCGCGACCGCGGTGGGCCCGGCGGCCGCGGAGGAGCCCGATTGGGTCGGAGACATTCAAAGTAGAAGAGTGCCGTAGCGTCCCTCTGAGCGGGTCGAGCACTCAGCTGTTCGATGCGCACTCGGGGGAGGGCGGCCTGAAAGCGAAAGGCTGCGCCGATCCTCTCCAGGCAGCGACGGACGATAGCCTGGTGGCACCGATGGCCACCTACCTGCACACCTGCTACCGGATCGGGGACATCGACCGCTCGGTGGCCTTTTATGAGGAGTTGGGCTTCGAAGAGGTCGGCCGGATGCCGATCGGGGAAGAGGCGATCAACGTCTTCATGGGCATGCCCGGCGAGGACCCCCGCCTCGAGTTGACCTACAACCACGGCGTCGACTCCTATCAGCTGGGCACTGGCTACAACCACATCGCGATCGGTGTTGAGGACCTCGACGGCACCCTCGAGCGCCTCGCCACCGGCGGCATCGATCCCGAGAAGCCGCCCTACCGCCCCGGCGGCCGCACCGAGGGCTCCCGTATCTGCTTCGTTCGCGACCCTGACGGGTACCGCTGTGAGCTGATTGAGCTCAACCCGTCCTGACTGGGCGGGCCTGCGCCCGATCCGCACATCGACCCCATGCCCACTCGGCTCAAGTACGTTGACCCCAATCGGCCGCGCAACCTTTTCAGCCGCGCCTATGCTGCCCTCGCCAACACCCGCCTGGGAAGGTTCATGTCGGTCAACGTCGTTTGGAAGGTCGATCCATACCTGATGCGGGCAACCCGGGGCCGGGTCGGGATGGGCCTCGTCATGCCCACTGCCCTGCTCGAAACCCGGGGCGCGAAGAGCGCCACGGTGCGACGCAACGTGGTCATCTACTTTCACGACGGTGACCGGGTCACGATCGTTGCCTCAAAGCTCGGCTACGAAAAACACCCGGCGTGGTTTCACAACCTCCGGTCCCACCCCAACGTCACGTTCGGTGGCATCCCTAAGCATGCGACGGTGGTTAGCGACGAGGCCGAGTGCCAGAGGCTCTGGGGGCTCGCCGACCGCGTCTTCGCGCCCTACGCGGCGTACCGTCGAGAAGCGGCGAAGGTAAACCGGACGATCCCGATTGTCCAGCTCACCCCGCGCGAGTCAGAGGTCGTCGCGACTGGCCCAACTACGCATCCGGCACCCTGACGGGTACCGGCCGAGCCGATCGAGATGGGCGGCTAAACCGGCGCGGGCCCCGGCGGTGCAGGCGTGCCGCCCCGGCCCGCGGCAGAGGAGCCCGCGGACTCCTCGATCGAACGCAGGCGAAAGTAGAGCACCGCTGCAAGAAGCGCCCCGATCGGCGCGGTGAGCGTCGCGGCGATCGCATTGAAGACAATCCGCACGATCGCTCCGTTGGCAACACCCGCCCCGATCGCGCCGAGCACGAGTCCGGCAATGAAGGTGATCAGGAATGCGACGAGGATCGCGCCGAAGACCCGCCACCCATTGCCGCGAACCAGGGCGCGCGAGCGTCCGAATGCAGGGATGGCGCCGGAGCGCTCGACCACGATCACCGGCGCGATCACGGCCCAGATCGTCAACAGGATCAGACCCGGAACGACGAACAGGACGATGCCTAAGCCGACACCGAGGCCGGAGAGCAGGCTGGCTCCGATCAGCGGCAGGATCACCGGGGCCGCTGAGCGCAAGAGCTCGCCGGCCGAGGAGCTGGGGCGGCCGCTCTGAACGTCTCGCACAAGCCCCACGACCATGCCCTGATAGAGGGTTGCGGCGATCACGCTGATCGCCAGCGAGATCGGGACCAGCGCCAGGCTCGTGGCTATAAGGCCGTTGACGATGGCCACAACCAGGAAGAGCCAGAACGCCACCGGCAACAACACGCCAGCCTGGGCGCCATAGGTTGAGAAGACCTCACTGAGAGTGTCGCCGACATCGAGTTTCCGATCCATGCGCCCCTCTTCGACCCTGCATGCCGCGCCCCTGCCAGTTCAGAAACGCTCCGAGGGGGCAAGCTACCTCGGCACCCTGCAGCCGGGCCTCGGAATCGAGTTTTCGAAGCGAAGTGCCACCGAACCCAGCTGAAGCATCACGCTGCACCGAACCACTACGTCGAATGTGAATACCCGATCACGCCTAATGCCAGGATGAATAGGCCGACGATCAGCCCAAACCCAGCGAGCAGCACGGGCCAGTGTGCCTGCAGCCACCGATTGGCCTGCCCCAAGACGCGGCTGGCATCCCTACCGAGTACCTCGACCGCCAGCAGGATCCCAACAAGGGGCAGGATGAAGACGACGTTGTAGACGGCCAACATCGCAACCCGGACCGAGATGCTGAAGCCGGACTCGGTGATGGCGGCGATCGCGGCAAAGTACGGCAGCGCGGTCGGCAACTCGATGACCCCGATCCCCGCCCCGAGCGCCAGGCTCGACCCCCCCTTGGTCTTAACGGTCGGCAGCTTGCTGCGAGCGAAGGACTTTCGCCTTGACCAGAGGCCGGCCACCAAGGCCAGAATGATCGCACCGGCGAGGAGCTCGATGCCGTGCTTGGTCGCTGCGCTGGGTCGAGGAATGAACGATAAAAGCAGCTGCCCGGGGCCGAGCATGATCAATAGCCCGGCGAGCAGGTTGACCGCGAATACCCCGACGATGAAGCCACCGACCTGGCGACGTGGATGCTCGGTCGTCGCCAGATATAGGGCCGGCGCCACGGTCGATGGGTTGAGCGAATCACCGACGGCAATCGAGACCACGACGACTAGTAATCCCAGCATGAGTTCGCCTGTCACCCGTTGACCCACCTCACGGCGGGCCGATCACCGCGCGCTTGGGATCAGTAACCGGTGCTTCTCTTGACCCGCTTGCGCTCGGAGGGGTGGGTGCCACCCTTCTTCTCCAGCGTCGCGCAAGCCTGAGCAATGTCTCCGGAGAGCCGTTCGACTTGATCGCGGCTCAACGTCTGCTTGACCAGCGCCCGCAGGATCTTTACGTTTTCGGCGTTGGGCGGGAGCGTATAGGCGGGGAGCATCCAGCCGCGCTCGGCCGAGACCTGCCAGGAGAGGTCGAACTCGTCGTAATTCACCTCGCCGGCGAGCTTGAAGGCGACGAGCGGCAACTGCTCCTCCCCGGCCCCGATCAACTCGAAGTCGCCGCCGCTCTTGAGGTTGGCGGCTAGGGCCTGGGCGTTCTCCTGCATCGCTTTCATGATGTAGGCATAGCCCTCACGCCCGTAGCGGACGAAGTTGTAGTACTGAGCAAGGACCATCGAGGCTCCGGTGGAGAAGTTGAGGGTGAAGGTCGCGTCTTTTTTCCCGAGGTAGTTCTCATAGAAGACGAGGTCCTCGGCGAGGTCTGAGGTCTCGCGGAAAATGAGCCAGCCGATGCCTGGGTAGACGAGCCCGAACTTGTGCCCGGAGACGTTGATCGAACGAACCTGCTCGAGGCGGAAGTCCCACTCGGACTCCGGGTAGAGGAAGGGCCAGACGAAGCCGCCACTCGCCGCGTCGATGTGCAGCGGGACGTCAAGGCCCTTCTCTGCTTTGAGGTCAACCAGAAGCTTGTCGATCCCGACGATGTCGTCAGCGTGGCCGGTGAAGGTCGTGCCGAGCACCGCTGCGACCCCAATCGTGTTCTCGTCCAGATGTGGCTGCACGTCCTCCGGCCCGATCATGTACTTGTTCTCCTGCAGCGGGACGATTCGCGGTTCGACGTCGAAGTAGCGGCAGAACTTCTCCCAGACGACATGGACGTCGCCGCCAAAGATCAGGTTCGGCTTGTCGGTCGGCTTCGATTCGGCCTCGCGACGCTTGCGCCATTTCCACTTCAGCGACAGGGCGCCGAGCATGATCGCCTCCGAGGAGCCCTGCGTGCGGGCGCCGGTGGTCTCGCCAGGGGCATGAAAGAGATCGGCGAGCATCCTGATGCAGCGCTGCTCGATCTCGGCCGAGATCGGGTACTCGGCGTGGTCGATGAAGTTCCGGTAGAGGTTTTCGGCGATGATCCGGTCCGCCTCGGGCTCCATCCAGGTCGTGACGAAGGTCGCGAGGTTGCGCTGTGGGTCGCCCTCCAGCGCAAGGTCCTCGTCGAGCAGGCGCATCGCGTCCACGGCCGCCATGCCACACGGCGGGAAATCGCCGTCGGGCGCGTCCTCGGTGAGGAAGCGATTTCCGTAGAGCATGGCGGCGTCGTGTGCGCTGTGTGAGTTGTTCATCGGTCGCGTTCTCTCCTAACTCGTATTTCAAGGATCTCGGCCTTTTGCCGAGGCGAACTCCTCGTCGATGAGGCCACCGCTCTAGAACCGCGTAGCTGGGAAAGCAAAGGCGACCAGAGGGAATCGAACCCTCATTGTCGCGACCACAACGCGAAGTTCTACCGTTGAACTATGGCCGCCACGCTGCCGGCGCAGCTTAGCGATAGATGTCGCGCTCGGAATGAGGGCCAACCCCCCGCCCTCCTCGCTGCCCTCGCCCGTCCAAAGCTGTGCGCGGCCGAAGCGGCGAATCCCAAGCGCCAGTCGCCCTCCCTGCGCCCCGGCTCTGAGCGCGCGGGCCGTAGAGACTCCCGCCCAGGCCAGCGCTCGGAGGCGGCTACTCCCCGGCGTTGAACTCCCAGATTGCGATCGCCAACATGATCAGGCCGAGAACGAGGACGGTGGCGACCTCAAGGACGGCGGGGACGGTCCAGCCGAACCAGGTGATGCCGGGGTCAAGGGCCTGCTTGGCCGCTTCACTGAGGGCGAGGTGGCTGAAGATGAGGCTGCGCATCGGGGCGACCGCGTAGGTCAGCGGATCGATGCGGTTAAGGAAAGCGAGCCAGCCGGGCAGGTTGGTGACCGGAAACAGAGCGCCGGAGATAAAGAACATCGGCATGATCACCATCTGCATGAGGCCCATGAACGACTGCATCTGTTTGACCCTGACCGCTGCCATGACGCCGAAGGCGGTGATGCTGAAGGCGAGCAGCAGCTGCAGGAAGAAGACGCCGAGGATCATCACCGGGTCGTAAGGAACGCCGACCGTCCCCGCCAGGCAGAGCAGGATCACGCCCTGCAGAGCGGCGACCGTCGCCCCGCCGAAGCACTTGCCGATCACGATTGAGCTGCGCCGTATCGGCGCCACCATCATCTCGCGCAAGAAACCGAACTCGCGATCCCAGACGATCGAGGCGGCCGAGAACATCGCGGTGAACATCACCGAGATGCAGAGGATCCCCGGGTAGATGAAGGTCTTCAAGTTGACGCCGTGGGTGCTCGCCGCCGAGAGCTGCTGTAGCCCCGATCCGAGTACGAAGAGGAAGAGCAGCGGCTGGACCAGCGAGGTGATCATCCGCATCCGGTCTTTGGAGAAGCGGATCAGCTCACGGCGCCAGACGATCTTGATCGCCCGTAGCTCGCTGTCGAAGCTGCGCGCCGGCACCCTGACGGTGACCACCTCATGCTGCGTCTCGACCGCAACCGTCGCGGCCTCGGCTGGCGCGCTCACCGTCGCCCTCCGCTCATCATCTGCATCGCGATCCGGTTCGCCGCTTTGTTACCCGACTCTTCCGCGTCACGGATCGTCGTCCCAGTATGCGCCATGAAGACGTCGTCGAGGGTCGGGCGGGAGAGGCTGACCGAGCGGATCGGCACACCCAACTCCGCGAAGAGGCGGGGGACGAACTCCTCGCCATCGGGCACCGCAAACGTGACAGCCCCCTCGGAGACCTGGGCCTCGAGGCCGAATCGCCCCTGGATCGCCTCGATCGCCGCCTCGTCGTCGTCGGTCTCGATCCGGATCCGGTCAGCGCCGACTTCCTCCTTGAGCGCCTCGGGCGTGTCTAGGGCGACGATCTCGCCGTGGTCCATGATCGCGATCCGCCCGCAGAACTCGGCCTCGTCCATGTAATGGGTGGTCATGAAGATCGTGATTTCCTCGCTCTCTTGGAGCTGGCGGATATAGCCCCAGATGGAGCTTCGGGTCTGGGGGTCGAGCCCGATCGTCGGCTCGTCAAGGAAGAGCACGCGCGGCGAGTGCATGAGGCCGCGGGCGATCTCCAGCCGGCGCCGCATCCCACCCGAGAAGGTGAGGACCTGCGCCTTGCGCCTCTCCCACAGCCCGACCATCTCCAGCACCTGACGCATCCGCAGCGCCACCAGCTGCTTCTCGACACCGTAGAGCTCGGCATGCAGGCGCAGGTTTTGCTCCGCGGTCAGGTACCCGTCGAGGGTCGGATCCTGGAAGACGAGGCCGATGTGGCGTCGCACATCATCACGCTGGGTGACCACGTCAAAGCCGGAGACGCTGGCGGCGCCTCCGCTGGGCGCGCTCAGCGTGCACAGCATGTTGATCGTCGTCGTCTTGCCGGCGCCGTTGGGGCCGAGGAAGCCGAACACTTCCCCCGTCGCCACCTCGAAGCTGACGCCGCGGACCGCCTCGATCTCGCCAAAGGACTTGCTCAGCTGGCGGACCGAGATAGCGACTGCGCCCGCCTCATTATCCATCCGCTCTGCCGTCGCCACCGCGCTCACCCCATCATTTTGCAGCTTCGGCCATCTTGGCGAAGGCGCGAAAGCCAGGCGTAGAGCTCCGGGTCAGTTCCCGCTGCACCGCGAGCGCTTCGCCGGGCAGGGCGGCGACACCCTTGCGACCAAGGGCCCGCTCGGCCTCTGCGGCCATCTGCGGCACCGAGAGCCAGGCCTCTACCAGCGCCGCGTCGGCCTCGGGATGGAAGAGCAGGCCCCAGGCATTGCCGAGGCGGAACGCCTGGTTCTCGGTCTGGGCAGAGAAAGCAAGAAGCTGGGCGCCCTTGGGCAACTCGAAGACATCGCCGTGCCAGTGCAGAACGTTCGCGGCGGGAGCCAGGCTCCCGACGATCGGATCTGTGGGGTCGAGCACCTCGACTGGAGCAAAGCCAATCTCTGGCCTCTCCCCCGGTCCCACCCAGGCACCGAGCGCGCGCGCCAGGAGCTGGGCGCCGAGACAGATGCCGAGCACCGGGATGTCTCGGCGCACCACCTCGACGAGCCAATCGCGCTCGATCGCGAGCGCCGGGTGGCGGTCGGTCTCATCGACGTTCATCGGCCCACCCATCGCCAGCACCCCCGAGACTTCCGACGGACCGGGAAGCGGATCGCCTTCGAGCGGATCGACGATCCTGACGGCGAGCGATCCGAAGGCTTCAAGGATTCGGTGCGGGCCCTCCCAGGGCGCATGTCTGAGCACCAGCAGAGATGGAATCGTGGCTTTCACGAGCCGCAGGCTAATCGCGCTACGGTGCGCGGGATGCAAAGACTGCGGTCGATCGCCATCTTCCGGCCGGAGCTTCGCCCGGCGACAATGACTGGGGCGCAGGCGCGGGGGGCGGCGGCGCTCGGCGCGCTCGCCGTGGGCGCGGCTGCCGTGGGCGGCTTTGCGATCGGGCGACTCAGCATCGGTCGGCTAGCGATCCGGCGCGCCTCGATCTCTGAGCTCAAGGTCGCGGACCTCGAGATCGATCGCCTGTCGATCCGCGAGCGCTCCCCAGAAGCGTGAGGCGCCAAGCGTGGAGCGCCGTCACCGTTGCGACCCTGGCCACCGCTGCGCTCGCCGTCGGCGCGATCGCCCGCGGGTCTCCGGCGGCCAGCGCCAGCGCCCTTGGCCCCTACCCCAGCCTCGGTTCCTGCCCCGTCTTCCCCAATCCACCCCCCGGGCTGCCGGCCGGCGCGCCGTCACAGCCCAACGAGTCCGCCTGGAACCAGGACATCTCAAAGGCGCCGGCTGATCCCCACTCCGCTGCCTACATCGCCTACATCGACTCCCACGGGGCTAACCACCTTCACCCCGACTTCGGCTCGCCCCGCTCCTACGGGTTCCCCTATGCCGTCGTCGGCGCCCACCAGCGCGAGCTGCCGATCCACTACACCGCCTACGGAAGCGAAAGCGACCCCGGCCCATTCCCCATCCCCAGGGCCGCGCCGATCGAGGGCGGACAGCGAAGCGAAGGCGACCGCCACGTCCTCGTCGTCGACCGCTCCAGCTGCATGCTCTACGAGCTCTACCGGGCCTTCTTCGTACCCGCAAGGCATCCCCACTGGAACGCCGACTCAGGCGTCCACTGGAACCTCCGCTCAAGCGCGCGGCGGCCAGACTCCTGGACCTCGGCCGACGCCGCCGGGCTGCCGATCTTCCCCGGCTTGGTCCGCTACGAAGAAGCCGCCTCGGGGCAGATCGACCACGCGATCCGCGTCACCTTCGAAAGCACCCGCAACGCCTGGGTCCATCCCGCCTCCCACTGCGCCGGGGACACCTCCAGCCCCGACGCGCCGCCGATGGGGCTGCGCCTGCGGCTGAGGGAGGACTATGGCCTCAACGGCTTTAGCGGCGCGGCAAAGACGATCGCCACGGCGCTTAAGCGCTACGGTCTGATCGTCGCCGACAACGGCTCCAACTGGTACTTCAGTGGGACAAGCGACCGTCGCTGGGACAACGAAAATCTCGACCAGCTGAAGCGCATCCCCGGCAGTGCCTTCGAAGTCGTCAAGAGCGCCGCGGCGGTTCATATCTGCTGAGCTGATTCCCCGGCAAGAGCCGAATGACCTCACGCCGCCCAATATGCCCCGCCCTGTGCTTTGGCGTCAAGTTGAGCGCGATGCCGGTCGTCCAGCGGCACCTGCCAACCCCGCCGGAGTGCGGGCCCATTCGGTTGCCTACGATAAAGAGCGCGGCCCGAACGGTGCCGCATTAACGCTAAACGACGCCCCCGGCTGGATTCGAACCAGCGACCCACGGCTTAGAAGGCCGTCGCTCTGTCCACTGAGCTACGGGGGCAGGAGGTCTAGTTTTCTCCTCTAGACAGCCGTTTACTTGGTTGCTCTATCGACACTCAGACTGCTCTGATAGCGGATTTTCCACCTCGCTGTCCCCGGCTGCCAATGAAGGGCCGCGTCGAAGCCACCGCCATAGCCAATAAGAAGGTGTCTAAGCCACGGCTCTTCAATTCCGTTGCTCCCTACGCTGAAACGACACCGGCTCGACCGCGCAGCCCGTCACTCAGGCTACGCGGTCGGGGCGCGGGTCGGATTACGGCAGGATGTAGTTGAAGGTGTCTTCTTTCGAGGGGCTTTCGCCACCGCTCGTCGGTTTCGAGCTGAAGTTGCCTAAGGCCCCGTTGTACTTGCCGGTTCCCCCCGTGATGGAACCGGAGACCGTGTTACCGCCAACGGCCCCTTTGCCGCCTACGCTTAACGCAAATGAGCCGCCGGGCACCGTTGCTGTGCCTGTACAGGTACCGCTCAGCGTCTGCGGGTTTGGAGGAGGTTGGGTATCGATGCAAACAGCGTTGATTTCGCCCACGGTCTTCTTTTCCGTGCTCTGGAGCTGGGTCAAGATGGTGATCCCAGTGCCGGGAGTAAAGCTTTTCCCGTTGAATTTCCCAATCGGGGCACTCACCCCGCTGTGACCGCCGGGCTCGGTGAACTTGACCGTCCCTTCGGCGCCGTGGGTCTTGGAGGAACCGCAGCCCGCCAGTAACGCCAAGGCCGCTAGCGCCCCAAGTGCAAGCACCGCCATCCGAATGCGCGTCATCATCTCTCCCGTCGGTAGAGAACTCCCAACGGCGCTATTCATATCCGATTCCAGAAAGATGGGCTGTCAAATGGCCGGATCCGGTCATTGCACGCCTTTGCGCTCTTTCATCTCGCTGGAGAAGGGTTGCTCTAGCGTCCGTCGAGTTCGCCACGCATGAAGGGCTCTCACGCGGGAGTGCTCCCGCCTACAGGGAGCCGAGCGGGTAATGGCGTCGGCGCGGCGACGGGCGAGACTCGTGCCGCAGACTGGGCAGCGATGATCAGCCACGACGGTCATGAACTTCAGCGGCCAACGCTCAAGCACCGCCGCGCACCGCACGGCCGCAGCCAACTCGAAGGGCATCTCCGTGCTGAGGCAACTCTCGCTTAGCCCCTGCAAACCGCTTGGGCAGCGGGCCGTTTTCGCTGTCAAGGCGGCATCCATTCATACCTGGGCGCGCGCTTAGAAGGCCATCACTCTGTCCACTGAGCTACGGGGACAGGAGTCCAGTTTGCAACAAACACGCCCTGCGCACCCGCTTCTCTCCCTATCCTCTACATCGTGACGGTGACCGAGGAGCAAAGTCCTCAAGACGGCTCGTCGAAGGAACGCAGCTCCGGGTTGCTCCGTCGCTCGCTGCTGGGCTTGGCCGGCGCCGTCGTGATCGTCGCAGTCGCCTTCGCAATCGCCGCCATTGCGATGTCCGGTGGCACATTGAGCACCGACCCGGTCGCGCTCGCCCGATACGAAGTGCAAGCTTTCGGTGGGACCGTCGAGAAGGCACAGGCCTTCGGCCCCGGTGGGGCGCCGATCCCGGTGAGCGTTCGCGACGACAGACTGGTACCGAAAACGCAGATCACGCCCGGCGAGCGGGTGTCGGTCGACCTTGTCCTGCGTCGCCCCGGCTGGATCGGCTGGCTGGCCGGCAGCGAAGACCATGAGCAGCTGACGCTCCAGGCACCGGCGGCGCAAGTGCGGAGCCACTGGCTGACGGTCAGCTCGGCCGCACCGCGCGTCTCCTTCGACCAGCCCGTCCGCGAGGTTGCCTACGGCGTCTCAGGGCACCTGCACCGCGAGAGATTCGCCCAGCCCCGCAGCTCCGTCAGTCTCGGAACCCGTGAGGCCGCCGGGACGGTCCTGGTCGCCAGCGCCGCCCGCTCCTGGGAGCGACTGAGCCCGCCCGCGCCAGTCACCTGGTTCCCGGCCGGCAGCCTGCCGAGCGTCGCCGCCAGCCCGCCGCCCGGCGCTGCCGTGTCCCCCGCGACGCCACTGCGCCTCACCTTCTCAAAGCCCGTCGCAAACGTCCTTGGCTCGGCGCGACCCACCCTCTCCTCCGGCGCCTCGGGAGAATGGCGACAGGCCGACAGCCACACGCTCATCTTCACACCCAGCGGCTATGGCGCGGGCCTCGACACCACGCTGCACGCCGAGCTTCCCCGCCAGCTCGACATCATCCAACCGGGCGGCACCCTCCAAGCCGGCCGCGAGATCAGCTGGACGGTCCCGCCGGGCTCGACCCTGCGCCTCCAGCAGCTCCTCGCCCAGGCCGGCTACCTACCGCTTGAATGGAAGCCGGCCGGCGCCCCAGTAGCCCGCACGCCATCCAGCGAGGTGCGGGCGGCGGTCGAACCGCCGGCGGGCAGCTTCACCTGGCGCTATCCGGACACCCCAGCCGGCCTGCGCGCGAACTGGTATGCAGGGAAGCCGAACGCGGTCACCCGCGGCGCCGTGATGGCATTCGAGGACGAACACGAAATGGAAACGGACGGGGAAGCCGGCTCGAGGGTCTGGGCGGCGCTGCTAGGGGCCGCGATCGCCGGCAAGCGCAAATCGGAATCGGGCTACAGCTACGTCTACGTGAGCGAGACGCTCCCCGAGACGGTGACGCTCTGGCACAACGGCCACAAGGTCCTCACAACCGCAGCCAACACCGGCATCCCCGGTGCCGAAACCGCGCTCGGCACCTACCCGGTCTTCGAGCACCTTGAAGAAACGACGATGAGCGGGACCAACCCCGACGGCTCCCATTACGAAGATCCCGGGATCAAATGGGTCAGCTATTTCAACGGCGGTGATGCCCTGCACGCCTTCGATCGCGCCTCCTACGGCACCCCACAGAGCCTCGGCTGCGTCGAGATGCCGCTCGAAGAGGCAGGCAAGGTCTGGCCCTATACGCCAATCGGGACCCTGGTCACGATCGCGCAGTGAGCCCAGCCCGAGGCGATCAGCGATTGACTGGCGACATGTCCGCGTAGCGATCGCCGGAGGCGGCTCCAAGGGGCGCCGCCTCGGCAATCCTGCGCAGCTCGTCCTCGCTGAGCTCGATCTCCGCCGCGGCGACGTTCTCCTCGAGGTAGCGACGACGCTTCGTGCCTGGGATCGGAACGATGTCCTCGCCCTGAGCCATCACCCAGGCCAGGGCGAGCTGGCCCGGCGTCACTCCCTTCTCATCCGCGATCTCCTCTACCCGGGTCACGAGCTCGAGGTTGCGCTCGAAGTTTCCCTGTTGGAAACGGGGGCTGTGGCGGCGGAAGTCGTCCTCAGCGAGATCGTCAAGTGAGCGGAACCGGCCGGTGAGAAAGCCCCGGCCGAGCGGGCTATAGGCGACGAAGCCGATGCCCAACTCCCGCACGGTCGACAGGATCTCGTCCTCGGGGTCGCGGCTCCAGAGCGAGTACTCGGTCTGCAGGGCCGTGATCGCGTGGGTCGCGTGGGCGCGGCGAATCGTCTCCGGCGCGGCCTCGGAGAGCCCCAGGTGGCCGACCTTGCCCTGCTCGACCAGCTCCCCCATCGCCCCGACCGTCTCCTCGATCGGGACGTCGGGGTCAACCCGGTGTTGGTAATAGAGGTCGATCCGCTCGACTCCGAGCCGCCGAAGCGATGCTTCGCAGGACTGCTTCACGTAGTCGGGATCGCCGCGCACCCCGAGGCGCTCGCCGTTTGGACCGCGCACGTTGCCGAACTTGGTCGCCAACACGACCTCCTCACGCCGAGGGGCGATCACCTCTCCGACGAGCCTCTCGTTGGTGAACGGCCCGTACATGTCGGCGGTGTCGAGGAAGTCGATGCCCAGATCTATTGCCTGCTGGATCACCGCCTTTGCCTCACCCTCATCGGAGGAGCCGTAGAACTCCGACATCCCCATGCAGCCGAGGCCCTCGGCGGAGACTTCAAGCCCTTCGCTGCCCAACGTCCTTCGCTTCATCGTGACTCCCTCTACCCGGAATCGTCAATTCAGTCGCCCGAGCAAGGAGCCCGAGTGCTCTGGCAGTCCTCGCCTCAGGACTTAGGCCGAAGTTTGGCGCAAGCGGCGGGGTCGAGTTCGCCGTTGACCTTGAAGACGTAGTCGGGCTCGGGGGTGACATGCGGCTCGGCGATGATCTGCTTCAGCGCCGGATCGGTCCTCAGCCAAGCGTAGATCGGGTACCAGTAAGGCGAAGAGGTGGAGTCCTCGGTGTATTTGCTGACGATCAGGTAGTCGTAGTGGCCGGCGTTGACGCGGCGGCGGAACTGGGGGCAGCTGGTGGCAAGGCGGTAGGCGCCATCGGGCCCGGGCACACCGATGTACTGGACGTAGTTGGAGAGGTCGGCGCCGTAGTAGCCGTACTGGCCGAAGAAGATCTCCCCCGAGCCGGCGATGCCGATCCGTTTGTCGTGCTGGTGGTAGGCAAACGTATAGGCACGCTTGGGTCCGCCTTCCCCGAGGAAGAGGCCCGGATCCGTGTAGTGGTGATCGTAGTAGTAGACCTCCTCCCCGCGGCCGAGGAGCACGGCCAAGAGCACTACCGTGGCGGCCACCGCGGCCACTACGCCGCCGCTCACTCGCCCGCGCCCGCGCAGCAGCCCCAGGCCGGCCGGCACCCAGACCAGCGCGAGGACGAGGAAGACCGTGCCGAGGATGTAGGCCAGGTGCACGTGCGGTGAGGCCAGGACCGTGACCGCGAAGACGACCGTGACCGCAATCAGCGTCTGCCAGGCGCGCTTGTCGGGCGCGCGCAGCGGCCGGGCGAGCGGCAGCATCGCCAGTGCCAGGACCAGCCCCGGCGTCAGGTAACGGGTGTTGGTGAAGAACCCGGTCGGCGAGCCCTCCGTGCCGGCGGCGGTTAGTGGCGTGAAGACATAGACGATCGCGGTCAAAAGAGCGGCGACCGCGAGCACGCGCAGGATCACGTTGCGGGAGCGCAGCGCGACGTAGATGACCGCGGCGAAGGCCGCGATCAGGATCAGCGGGAAGAGCGGCCCGAAGGCGTTGTCGAGCTGGGGGATGAACCACTTGCGGTAGACGGTCGGGTCAAAGAGGTAGTGCGAGACCGCGAAGCGCGGTCGGGGATCGAGCGGCATCTGGTCGGGGCGGGGAAGGCTCAGCGGCCCCCAGCCAATCTGCGGGATCGGGTTGCCGCCGCTCTTCAGCGCCGCCCGCACGTACCAGTAGCCGCCGACCACGAACATCGACAGCCCCATCACCCAGGCGGTCGTGAGTCGGCGCCCCTTGCCGCTGAAGAGGACCACGCCGACCGCGATCGCCGCGACCGGTATCAGAAAGGTGAGCTTCACCGACGCCGCCAGCCCCGCGGCGATGCCGGCGAGCACGAGCGGCCCCTTGTCGAGCAGCGGCGCGTCGCGCTCGGGCGCATCTTGGACCGCCGCCCCGGTGGCCGGGGCGCGTCGCTGATGGCCGTTGATCATGAAGGCCGCGAAGGCGATCAGGAAGGCGAGGCCCATGATGTCGTTGCGGCCCTCGCCAGGTTGCAGGTCGATCAGCACCCCCGAGGCGAAGACCAGGGACGAGGCAACCAGCGTCGCCGGGCCGACCTTGTAGGGGCGACCAACGCACCAGGCGGCGAGCAGGGCGACCGCCAACCAGCCGAGGTTGATCAGCGGCGAGAGCCAGTCGTTGTGCATCAGCAGGATCCCGGCCGCGTTGATCAGTTCCGAGCTCTGCGGGTAAAACCAGGCTACGAGGCGCAGCGGGTCGGTGTAGAGCAGGTGGATCGTCGAGTGTTCCTGGGCCATCCGCGCCGCGAAGGGCATGTGGTACCAGGTGGTATCCCCCCCGAACATCCCCTGTTCGAGGCTGAGCAGCGCCGGGACGCTCCACTCGGCGACGGTGACCGTGGCGACCCCCAGCGCGATCCACAGGGCGGCTCTCTGCACTTTTGGGGCAGCGATCGCAGTGGCCTCGCGCGGCGCCCGGCGCCAGCCCAGCAGGGCGGCCAGCAGGCCCACGGTGATGCAGACCACGACGATCCAGCCAAGCCGCAGGATGCTCAGGGTCCCGAGCAGCTCCAGCGAGAGGATCAGCAGCGCGATGGTGATCGTGATGTCGGCGAGGCGAGCGAGCGCGCCGGAGAACTCGGGCACGATCCAGCGCCGCAGCCAGTAACCGCCCAGTCCGAGCGCGCAGAGGATGCCGATCACGGCGCAGCAGCCGCCGATGTAAGAGCCGAGGGAGGGGGTCACCGGCGCGGGATGCTATTCGGCGCGCCGGTGCACGAGCTAGGTGGCCGCCGCGGGAATGCGGCAGGACACTCCGGTGCCGGCAAGGCCGCAATAGCCGTTTGGCACTTTGTGCAGATACTGCTGGTGATAGTCCTCGGCGTAATAGAAGGGGCCGGCGGGCTCGACCTCGGTGGTGATCGGCTCGCGACTGGCGGCGCGTAGCGCCTCGTCGTAGGCCCGCAGCGCCGTCTCTGCCGTCGCCTTCTGGGCATCGCCGGTGGAATAGATACCGGAGCGGTATTGGGTGCCGACGTCGTTGCCCTGGCGCATCCCTTGGGTCGGGTCGTGCTCCTCGAAGAAGACCTTGAGCAGGTCGGTGTAGGTGATCTTCGCCGCGTCAAAGGCGACCAGCACCGCCTCGGCGTGCCCGGTGCGCCCGCTGCAGACCTCCTCGTAGGTCGGGTTGGGCGTGGTCCCGTTCATATAGCCAACCGCCGTCGTATAGACGCCGTCCAGCACCCAGAAGAGCTGCTCGGCCCCCCAGAAGCAGCCGAGCGCGAAGTAGGCGGTCTCGATGCCCTCTGGGAAGGGGGGCTTCAGCGGCGTGCCGAGCACCGCATTTCGCTCGGGCACTTCGAAGGCCGGCTCACTGCGCCCGGGCAACGCCTCCTGCGCCGACGGCATCCGTGTCTTCTCCGGATTCAGCACCATCATCAGCTTCCCGAGCATGCTCACATCGTGGACGTTACCGGTGCAGTCCCCTCGGCTCGGGCATGACGAGGGCACCGGGGGCACAGCGGCCCGTCGCGAACGTCGGGCTGCCCTCGCCCAAACCGGTCGACCGGGGGGCGACGTATTGAATGGCCAGCGCCAAGCCGGCCCACGCGACCACCTGAAGCGCCGCCACCAACCGACGCGGACCCGAGATCCGGCGCTCGACAGAGAGAACGCATGGGAGCCCCCTCTCTCGGGGATTTGGGCAGGAGCAGAGAGCGGGGCGCCGGGCGAGGAAGAAGCTCATCACGCGAGTCGCTGCGCCGCCTGAGGCCGGCTCCTACATGCACTGACCATGCCTAGATGCTTGGGGCGGACTCAGCGCCATGCAGCTTGTTGAGGCCCGCGTCGCCGGATAACGTGGATCCATCGGCTGCCTCCTCGTCCTCTTCGCCTTCATCTCGCCACGGCTGGCGCTGATCGCGCTGTGGCTGTTTACAGACCTGCTCAGCCGCGCCTTTGAGAGCTGGTTCGTCCCCTTCCTGGGCTTCTTCCTGCTGCCCTGGACAACGCTGGCCTATGCGGCGATGTGGAGCTCTTCGAACGGCGTCAAGGGCTTCGAGTGGTTCATCGTCATCCTCGCCTTCCTGGTCGATCTCGGTTCCTACGCTCGCGAGGGTCGGCGAAGAGCCGCGCGGGCCTGATAGGAGTAGGCAATCCGGACGTGGGTCTTACCGACCACGGCGAACGGTCGCTCGATCACCTTGCCGGTGTCCAGCGAGGTGATCTCGACGTTGGTAAGCGGGATGAACTCGAGACCGCCGCGGTTGAGGGAGTCTGAGAAGCGGCTCTGGTAACCCTCGGGCGGCAGGGTCACGTCGCCGACAATCAGTTGCCGGTCGGTCTCGAATACCGCCCGCTCGATCCGATGCGCGATGCGATCCCCGCCATTCATTCATGCAACTATCGACACCAGATCGGACGGACCAGACCGTACAATCGTCCGCGATCTAATCGGGGCGAATCGGATTGATTTTGCTCTGGCAGGTGGCCCGGTTGGGGCGCGTGCGTCTGGATTGCGTCTGGGCACCACCGATGCGGCGAGAAGGGTCGGTGCTTGGCGCGGCGAAGCGCCGGACCCTTCGGCGACGGCGACCAACTTTAGATGCCTGATGCCAATACTGATAACATCAAACATCATGACGAGGACGACGCTCAACCTCGATCCATCCGTGATGCGGGAACTGCGCCAGCGCAGTAAGCGCGAGCGCAAGTCGATCGGCGAGCTTGCCTCCCAACTGCTGGCTCGCGAGCTCCGCCAGGAAGCCGAGCCACAGCCCCGGCCCTTCTCCTGGGTGAGCCACGACCTCGGCAAGCCGGCCGTGGACCTCGAAGACAGGGAAGCGCTGAACACCTTGCTCGACCGGTGAGCGTCACCATCGACGCCAACCTCCTGGTCTATGCCTCGAACGAGGCCGAGCCCGTTCACGAGCCCGCCCGAGCTCTGGTGGAGCGCTTGGCGGCGGGCCCGGAGATCGTCTACCTCTTCTGGCCGACGATCATGGGCTACCTGCGAATCGTCACCCACCCGTCGGTGCTCCCCCGGCCCCTCATCCCCGGGGACGCAATCGCCAACGTCAGCGCCCTAATCGCCGCCCCGCACGTTCGGACACCCGGTGAGGACGAGGGGTTTTGGAGGCTCTACCTCGCGACCCGCAACGATGTCGATCGCGGCAATGCCGTGCCCGACGGGCATCTCGCCGCGCTGATGCGCCAGCACGGCGTCGGGACGATCTACACCCGCGACCGCGACTTCAGGCGCTTTGACGGCATCGCCGTCGAGGACCCGTTCGCCGGGCAACGCGGATAGTCGCCGGCGACCTGTCGTGGCCCGAGCAGCCACGGCTCCCCGTGCGTCTCCTTTCCTCTCTCCTACCACGCGAGGAGTGCCCCAGGCGGTTTTGCATCTGGCGGGACGCTTCGACTGCATCTGGGCGACCCTCGCGTGCCTCAGCGCGACGCCCCGCACAGACCTTGGCGATTGGCTAGAGAGCGCCGCTGGGGGCGTGTGCATCTGGATTGCGTCGGGGTTCGAACTCGCGCGTCCGCCCGCCCGCTCAAACCGCCGCGAGAGCGGGCGCGAGATCATCGGCGCTCGCCTCGATCGGCTCCGGGATCGTGACAAGCAGGTTGCCGTCGCGATCAAGGATGCGGCGGGGGCCGAGAACCGTCAGAGGGGAAGTGGGCGTAAGGTCGGCGTCGACGCGGACGACTGCGTTTCGTCCCGAGCGGGCGCCTCGTCGCGGCGCGCCATGTGCCTGCTTTTGGCGAATAGCGAGTGTTTCAAGGACCGCTGAATGTTGCGAATCGCAGCGCTTCCTCGAAGATCAGAAGCAGGCCGATCTGCTCGACGCCTGGTACCACCGTTACCGGCGGGTCTCCGCCGAGCAGTTCGGCGACGCGACGGGCGTGCGACGGCGGGTGCATCCGGTCGAACTCACCAGTCCAGAGGGAGGCGCGGACCGCCCCGGGCGTGATACCCCACGGCTTGCAGAGGATCCGGACCTCCTCGATGAACCCGTTTGGGTTCGCAAACAGCTCCCCGGTCGTCTGTACGAACAGTTCCTTGACCCACGAGATCTGGACGACCTCCGCGTCCGGCCCCTTGAACAGTGCCATCGCTGAATCTGGCAGCTTCTTGTACTGCTGCTTGAAGCCCGCCCGCAGCAGAAACGGCGCGCGCCGGGACATGAACGCCGCCATCTTCATATCCTTCCCGGCCGCGCGCCACTGGGCCTTCTCCGCGAGCGGCGCAATAGCTCCGAGCAGCGAGTGTGCGATGACCCGCTCTGGAACCGCACCGGCAACGGCGATCCCGTAGGGGGTCCCGCCGGATTGCGTCACGATCCCGAAGCGGTCAACGCCCAAGGCGTCCATCAGGGCGAGATGGTCGGCGGGCCAATCGGCGACCGTGCGACCTGGTTTCGGCGTGCTGCCGTGACAACCCGGACGGTCCGGGATCACGAGCCGGATCCCAAGTTCGCGCGCGGTTGCGGCGAGCGCCCGCCCGAGCCCGCGGCTACATGGACCAGTCAAGCACGGTCACGACCGGCCCGCTGTCGGCGCCCGCGAGCAGGTACGAGAGCGTGCGCCCATCGGGCAGTGTGATGTGTGTGTTCGACTCGGATTGTGACATGGTGTCGCAATAGGATTTCATCTGTGAGACACGAGGAGCCGTGAGATGCCTGATAGTGCCGCAGCGACAGAGGCGGACCGTCAACTCGATTTCCATCCTGCTATGGGCGAGCGGTGGGAGATCACACGAAGCACCGAGGACACCTCCGGGGAGGTGTTCGAGTCGACGATTTGGTTCGACTCTCGGATGCCAGCGCCTCCCCCTCATCTGCATCCGAACAGCGAGGAGAGCTTCGAGGTGATCGAGGGGGCTATCGATGTCTTCAAAGCTGGGCAGTGGACGACGTTGCGCCCCGGCGCGACGGCGACCGTCCCCCCCGGCGTGCCGCATACGTTTCGCAACGAGGCCGATGAGACGGCGAAGGTTGTCATCCGGATCCGGCCCGCAGGGAGGTCGGAGGCGTTCTTTCGTCACATGCATAAGTTGATCGGCGAGGGCAAAGTCAAGCGGCTCCCGCCGAAGGAGCCGCGGTCCGCGATCTACGCGGTGATGCTGTTCGATGAGTACCCCGATTGGACTCGCCCGACCGGACCCATGAGCGGCGTCTTCAAGGCACTCGCGCTCGTCGGCAAGGCGCTTCGGTTCGAGCTCTAGCTCGACCACCTCTTCGCGACGGACGGAGTAACGCATCCTCATCAGAGCACGGGTCGGCTCCGGGCGGTCGGCGCACCCGCTCGTCGTCCAATGCAGGAGCGTGAGCGGCGTCGCCTACGCGCTCGCAACCACGCGAATGCGAGAGCGCGCACAAAGATGACCGGCGCAGGCGCTCCTCGTCAAGTGGCGCCAATCTACTGCCCGAGGTAAGGGGGGCGTCAGGCGCGCGGGGTGCCGCGACTACACCTGAGACTCGAGGCGCTGCGTGTATCCCCAATACCCCGCTCGCTCTTGCCACCGCCCGCGCTCGTGGACAGCCGCGAAGCCGCTCTTGAGCCTCAGCCGACTAGCATCAGCTTCTGCCGCGTGCGCTCAATGAAGGGCAGCTCGGTACGTGCCCCCGTCGCATCGACTGCCGCAATCGCGTTCTCGAGTGCCCGCTGAGCGGTCGCTATCTTCTGCGGGTTCTCGGAGGCCAGCAGAGCCTCGGCCAGGACCCGATAACAGGTGGGGAGATGGGCCGCGTTGCCGCGTTGCAACGCGAGCGCAACCCCCTTCTCGCCCGCCTCCAAAGCCCTCGCATGATCACCGGCGCGCAGGAGAGCCTCCGAGAACCCCGCCACTCGCCACGCCTCGAGTTCAAGTCCCGTGCGCGCCTCGCGGGCTAGCGATAACGAGCGCTCCATCGCGGCTATCGCATCGTCGGTCTCGCCGAGCATCATATGGGCGTATCCCAAATAGTAAAGCGACCAAACGCGGGAGAAGGGGGAGCCGATGCGCTCGGCAATCTCGTCTGAGTGGGTCGCATGGGCGAGCACGGACTCTGTCTGGCCTGTGTAGCGCGCCACGAAGACGTAAGTCATTTCCGTCCAGCCTTGGACCTCGAGGTCCCCCTGCTCCTGGGCGATCTGCAGAGCACGGTCGAGCTGTATTGCTGACTCCTCAAGTCGCCCCATCCAGGATAGAAGTTGTCCCTTCTGCATCACGCACCACGCGTAGGGACAGGCCAAGACGATCCCGCCTCCTAGCGTCGGGTTCTCGGTGCCCAGCGCGATCAATTCCTCGGCCAGTGTGAGCGCCTCGCCCAGTCGTCCAAGCACAAACCGCGAATAAATCGGAATGGGGGTCGCCAAGCGCAATGCGGGGTCGCCGATCTCGATGTTCAGGCGGTTCACCTCCTCGCTGAGCTTGCCGCACTCCTGGGTGTGTCCCGATACGCCGCGCACGTTCGCGTAGATCCCGGTGATCAACAGTAGGTTGACGCGGTCGCCACTGCGCTCCGCTAGCTCCTTGCCGGCGCTGTAGTGGGCAACTGCTTCTTGCTCTGTGATCCCCAGGCGCCAGCCGTAGTCCAGCTGGCGGACATGGGAGAGAAGTGCGAGCGCCATCGTCTCGGCTGAGTCGGGCAGGGACTCAACCAGCTCGCCGACCTTGCGCCAGTGCGAAAGCGCCTGGGAGATGTCGCTGGCCCCTACCCACGCGGCGGCGCGGCTGGTGAAGCGCGCTGCGGCAAGCTGATCCCCGGCGGCCTCGTAATGTTTGGCCGCCAGCGCGGCGAGCTCGTCCAACCTCTCCGGATAGAGCCGCTCGATCGCGACCGCCACCTGCCGGTGGACGTGCCGGCGCCGGTCGCTCAGCTGAGAGCGGTACGCGACCTCCTGGGTGAGCGGGTGCCTGAAGGCGTACGCGACGCCAGACTCGCCCATCCGCTCAACTAGCAGCTCAGCTGAGACGAGAGAGCCGAGCGCGTCGTTCAGCTCGCTGTCGGAGAGGCCCGAGATCGCGCGCAGAACCGCCTCCTCGAGCTCATAACCGATCACCGAGGCGACCTGCAGCAGACCCTTCTCGCGTTCCCTCAGTCGATCGATGCGCGCGGCCAGCGTCGCCTGCACGGTCGCCGGCAGCACGACCTCCTCAAGCGTTCGCCCAAGCCGGTATGAGCCGCGCTCGCCGACCAGGTTGCCTGACTCGGCCAGCGCCGCAACCAGCTCCTCGCAGAAGAACGGGTTGCCCACCGCGCGTGCGGCGATCAGCTCGGGCAGTCCGTCAAGCGAGCGATCCTGGCCCAGGAGGCTCCCGAGCAGCTCCCTTACCGCGCGCGGTCCAAGCGGACGCAACGCGAGCTGCTCACAATGGGAGCCCCGCAAGACCTCGGCCGCATACTCGGGACGGTAGGTAAGGATCAGCAGAGTGCGCGTCCCGGCGACGGCGCGCACGAACTCTGCCAGGAACACTCCGCTCGCGTCATCGAGCCAGTGCAGATCCTCGATCAGCGTCACGGCGGTCCGGGCCCGACTGCGAGCATGCACGAAGCGGCGTACGATCGAGAGCAGCTGACGTTGGCGGGCCTCCGGATCGATCATTGCCGTCGGCTTCCCGGGGTCTCCCACGCCGAGGAAGTCGAAGGCGAGCGGCAGGTCCTTCTCGAAGGATCCGTCGAGTGCTCGAAGGCTCTCGGCTATCCGCCGGCGGGCGGTCGCGGCGTCGTCGCTCTCACCGACGCCGATCGCGACGCGAAACAGCTCGAGTATGGGCAACAGCGGGACTTCGCGACCATGTGCGACTGCTTGCGTGCGCTGCACCAGGATCCCTTCGGAGGCGCAGCGCTCAGCGAACTCGTGTGCCAGGCGGCTCTTACCGACCCCCGGCTCACCCACGAGTGCCACGACCTGGCCGTCGCCCTCAACTGCGCGCTCAAGCGCCGCCTCAAGAGCCGTTTGCTCCCGCCCGCGTCCGACAAACGTAGAGAGGCCACCGCGCGCGCCCGCGGTCTCCACGCGATCGCGCAATCCAGCCTTCCCCACAAGCTCGAATACCTGCTGGGGAAAGCTCGAGCCCCGCACCTCGAACTCCCCCAGCTCGCGTAGGTCGAACTCGCCGGGTATCAGTGAGGCGGTTGCCGCGCTCAGCGCGGTGCAGCCTGCGGGAGCCAGCGACTCCATCCGCTGGGCCAGACCAACTGTGTGGCCGATCGCGGTGTAGCCCATCTGACCCTCGTCGCCGATCTCCCCAACGATCACCTCACCCGAGTTCAGTCCCAAACGAATCGACAGCTCTACGCCCTCATCGCCGAGATCGCGCACGAGTGGTGCGAGCGATCCGTGCACCTGCAGCGCCGCAAGGCAGGCGCGACGCGCGTGATCCTCATGGGAGACCGGCGCCCCGAAGATCGCCATCACCCCGTCGCCAGTGAACTTGTCGATCGTGCCCTCGACCGAATGCACAGCCTCGGAGATGATCGCGAAGAACCGATCCAGCAGCCCGCGCCAGCGCTCGGGGTCGAGCGCCTCTGCGAGGTCCATTGATCCCACGATGTCCACGAACATCACCGTCACCTGCTTGCGCTCGCCCTCGATCGGCTCCTGTATGGCAGCGCTCGTCTCGGCGAGCTCATCGTCTGGGCCCGCGGGCGTGTGCTGCACAGCGGCCTGCTCACCGACCGCCTGACCACAGCCATCGCAGAAGCGTGCAGTGGTGCTCAGCTCGGTGCCACAGGAGGGGCAAACAGGAGGGTGTGGCGCACCGCAGGCCTCACAGAAGCGTGCCCCCGCTCGGTTCTCATGACCGCAACTAAGGCAATCCACAGTTCATCCGTCGTACGAGCTTGGGCCGCATTTCACAGCGTCTCAATCATTGCAGCCATGCCTGCCACAAGATGTCATCCGCTCCCGAGGCGACGAGCAAAGTGTTGTCCGAGTATCGCGCGCACCCGCATCGCGTCAAACGCGAGCGTTTCGGAGGACGACCAGTTCGCTCCTGCTAAGGACGAAGAGGAGGGACGCGACCGACATCGTGGCGCTCCCGATAGCGCGCGCGAAAGAGGTTGCGTTCTATCTGGAGCGTCACACAGTTGGACGCCTTTGGCCTCAGCCCTTTAGTCGGATGTCACTCGGGCTGGTCTTCGTGCAGACCGCCGCGCACATCGGCCTCGTCCAGACG
The DNA here is from genome assembly GCA_963777915.1 of uncultured Solirubrobacterales bacterium. GTDB lineage: Bacteria > Actinomycetota > Thermoleophilia > Solirubrobacterales > 70-9 > CAVUPF01. The sequence continues at coordinate 48,734 of CAVZSH010000001.1, forward strand.
GCGCATGAGCATGCTCGCGAAGGCAAGGGTCTCAAGGGCCTCCTCGGCATCAAGCGCCTTGAACTGCTCATGTGCATCTGGGTTGCGGATTCCCTATACCGCGCCCATGAACATAAACCGAAACCCGGTCTGGATGTTCCTACCAGTCTCGGTTGAGAGGTCGCCGAGGACGATCTCCCCGGCCGCGATCGCGCCCGCGGTCGCGTGATCCGCAACCCCGCGCATCGCACTCGACGGCTTGGCTCTGTGCGGGGCTTTGCGGGGGCACGCGGATATATAGATCCAATCGGGGCGCCCGGATTCGAACCGGGGACCTCGGCCACCCAAAGGCCGCGCGCTACCAGGCTGCGCCACGCCCCGAAGCGCTCAGTCTAGAGCCGCTCCGGGCGCTGTACCGAACCGGCCCTGGAGGACAACCGCTAGCTTTCGCGGGAATGGCCGACGTGCGACCGTTCAACGCCCTCCACTACGACCTCGGCGTGGTCGGATCGCTGCAGGACGTCGCGTCGCCTCCTTATGACGTGATCGACGCTGATCTGCGGGCGGAGCTACTCGAGCGCTCGCCCTACAACGCTGTCGCAATCGATCTGCCAAAGCCCTACGGCGCGCGCGGCCCGCAGGAGACCGGCGGCGACCCATATGCGCAGGCCGCCGAGACGATCGAGGCCTGGCGCAAGGCCGCCGCTCTGGTCGAGGACCCCGAGCCGGCGATCTGGGCGCTGACCCAGGACTACACCGCGCCAGACGGATCGGCCCACACCCGCCACGGCATCCTTGTCCGCGTCCTGGTCGAAGACTACGGCGCCGGCAAGGTCCGCCCCCACGAGCGGACGCTGCCCGGCCCCAAGCAGGACCGCCTCGAACTGACCCGCGCCACCCACCTCAACCTCTCGCCGATCTTCTCGCTCAGCACCGAGGATGCCTGGCCGCTGGTCGAGCCGGCGATCCAGGGCGAGCCCTGGGGCGAGGTCAGCGATGAAAGCGGCACCGTCAACCGCGTCTGGCGGGTCAGCGACCCGGCGATCCACGCCGCGGTGGCGGAGCGACTCGCCGATGCCGAGCTGCTGATCGCCGACGGCCACCACCGCTATGAGACCGCACGCGCCTACCGCGATGAGCTCGGCGGCGAGGGGGCCCACAACTACACCCTGATGGCGCTAACCGGACTCGGCGATCCGGGCCTCACCGTCTATCCCACCCACCGCCTCCTCTCCGGCTTCGCCGGGGATCCCGAGCGCCAGCAGCGTCTCGGCAGTGGCCTGCGCGAGCTGTTCGACGTGGCCGAGATAGACACCGCCGACCTCGACCCCACCGCGGAGCAAGGGATCGGCGTCTTCGGCCTCTTCGACACCTTCCACAAACGCGCCTTTCGGCTGCGGTTAAAAGAAACGGCCGAGCTGGACCGCCGCCTCAATGGCAAGCCGGAGAGCTACCGCCGCCTCGACGCGGCGATCCTCGAGACGCTGGTGCTGAAGGGCCTCGCGGGGATGAGCGAGGAGGACATCGCCGCCAAGCGCGGCATCGGCTACGCGAAGAGCGTGCCGGACGCGCTGGCCCTGCTCGAGGAGGGCTCCTATGACGTCGCCTTCCTCCTGCGGCCAATCCCGGTCGATCAAGTCCGCGCGGTCGCCGAGACCGACGAGAACATGCCGCCGAAGTCGACCTACTTCTTCCCCAAGGTGATGACGGGGCTGGTCTTCAACCCGCTCGACTGAGGCCCGCGGCGTAGGATCGAGCCGTGGTCAAGATCTACACCAAGAAGGGCGACGACGGGACTACATCCCTTTGGTACGGCGGGCGCGTCCCCAAGCACCACGGACGCACCGAGGCCTACGGCTCGCTCGATGAGGCCTGCTCAGAGCTGGGAGTCGCCCGCGCCCTTTGCGGGTCCGGCGAGGCGGAGCTGGCCGCCGACATCCTCCGCCTCCAGGACGACATCTTTGTCGCCGGGGCGGAGCTGGCGACTGCGCCGGCGGCGGCGGAGCGGCTCGAAGACGGGATCAGCCGCGTCACCGATCAGATGGTCGGCGCCATCGAGGAGCGGATCGACCGCTACATGTCGCAGGTCGAGCTGCCGCCCCAGTTCGTGATCCCGGGCGGCAACCAGCTCTCCGCCCAGCTCAACGTCGCCCGCACCGCGATCCGCCGCGCCGAGCGGGCAATCGCCGCCCTGGCCGAGGCCGGAGAGCTGGCGAGCGAGACCGTGATCCACCTCATCAACCGCGCCTCTGACCTCGCCTACGCAATGGCCCGCTTCGCCGACGTCGATGACCCGGCGCTGTTCGAGGGCCGGCACAGAGGCTAGCCCGCGTGAAGGTCATCGCCCGCCGCCGCGAGGGCTTCGCCCATGACGTGGAGATCGAAGGCGGGCACAATGTCATCGTCGACGAGCCTGCAGAGGCCGGCGGCACCGACGCCGGCCCCTCCCCCACCCGCCTGCTCGCCGCCAGCCTCGCGGCCTGCACCGCGATAACGATTGAGACCTACGCCGAGCGCAAAGGCTGGCGGATCGGTGCCGTCGAGGTGAATGTCGAGGTCGACTACGAGGGAGCGACGCCGAGCGCGTTCGCTGTGTCCCTGCGCCTCCCGGCAGAACTGAGCGAGGAGCAGAGAGAGAGCCTGGTCGCAATCGCGCGTAAATGCCCGGTCCACAATGCCCTGGCCAGCGCGACACCGGTCACGGTCGCCCACCGAGTCGAGTCTCTCTAGATGGACCTTGGGCTCGCCGGACGCGCCTGCCTCGTGACCGGCGCCGGCAGCGGCATCGGCCGAGAGACAGCACGGCTTCTCTGCGCGGAGGGCGCCGGCGTGCTGCTGGTCGCCCGCAACGAGGCCCGTCTGGCGCAGGCGGCCGAGGAGGCGGGCGCCGCGGGGGCGAAAGCCGGCGGGCGCGCCGCCCACCTCGCCCTTGACGTCACCGCGGCAGACGCCGGCGAGCGGATGCTCGCCGTGGCAACCGAGCGCTTCGGCGCCCTTGAGGTGCTGGTCAACAACGCCGGTGCCGCTAGCTGGCGCGACCTCGACGAGGTCCCCGACTCCGACTGGCGCGCCCAGTACGAGCTGAGCGTGATGGCGCCGCTGCGGGCGATGCGCGCCGCCGCCCCGGCGATGGCCGAGCGCGGCTGGGGACGCATCGTCAACGTCTGCTCGAGCGCCGCCAAGCGCCCCTCGGCGGCGATGCCGGAGTACTCGGTGGCGAAGGCGGCCGAGCTCTCGCTCTCCCGCCTCTTCGCCGAGCGCTATGCCGGCCGGGGCGTTCTCGTTAACGCGATCTGCCCGGGCCCGGTCGCCTCGGAGATGTGGATGGAGCCGGCGGGTCTGCTCGACCAATCGCAGGCGATGTCTGGCGCGGCGAGCCGCGAGGAGGCGTTAGAGGCGGCCGGGTCAAAGCGCCCGATCGGCCGACTGGCTGAGGTCGGCGAGATCGCCGCGGCGATCGTCTTCCTCTGCTCCGAGCGCGCCTCCTATGTCAGCGGAGCCGCCTGGTCGGTAGACGGCGGCACCGTCCAGGTGATCATCTGACGGCGGGCGGCGGCGAGAGCGATCTCCCCAGCCTCCTGATCAGCTCCGCAGAGGCGGCGGCGATGGAGGGACGGGGGGGCACCGCCGCTGCGGTGCTCGTCGCGCTCTACGGCTGGCCCGAGGAGCCCGGCCTCCTCTTCACCGAGCGCCGCGCCGATCTGCGGCGCCACGCCGGGGAGATCTCCTTCCCCGGTGGGCGCCAGGACGAGGCCGACGCCGACCTCGCCGCGACGGCGCTGCGCGAGGCGCAGGAGGAGATCGGCCTCGACCCGGCCGCCGTCGAGCTGTGCGGCGCCCTGCCGCCGACCTCGACCTTCGTCACCGGCTACCGCATCCACCCGTTCGTCGGCCTCCTCCCCAACCCCGCCGAGCTCGGCCTCAAGCCGAACCCGGCCGAGGTCGAGACGGTCCTAACCTTCTCGCTCGAGCAACTACGAGATGGCTACGCGATCCGCCGCCTCCTCCGCCGCGACGTCTCAATCCACACGCCGACCTACTCGGTCGGCGAGTACCTGATCTGGGGCGCGACCGCACGGATCCTTGGCGACCTGCTGGAACGACTCGGCTAAACGTCCTTCTCGACCGGCACCCCGACCAGGTTCCCCCACTCCGTCCAGGAGCCGTCGTAGTTCTTCACGTCGTCTTGGCCGAGCAGCTCGTGCAGGACGAACCAAGTGTGGGCGGAGCGCTCACCGATCCGGCAGTAGGCGATGATCGGCGCGCCGTCGGAAATCACGCCCTTCGACGTGTAGAGGTCGCGCAGCTCCTCCGCCGCTTTGAAGGTGCCGTCCTCGTTGACCGCCTGCGCCCAGGGCACCGAAGCGGCGCCAGGGATGTGACCCCCGCGTTGCGCCCCCTCCTGCTCGTAGCCGGCCATCGCTATCAGCTCGCCCGAGTACTCCTGCGGGCTGCGGACGTCGACCAGATTGGTCGAGGAGTCAAGCGCCGCGGTGACCTCGTCGCGGAAGGCGCGGATCGAGCTGTCCCCCGCTTGCGCCGTGAAGGTCGTTGCGGGACGGCCGGAAACCTCGGTCGTCGTCTCCCGCCCCTCGGCGATCCACTTCTCGCGCGGCCCGTTGACCAGTTTCACCTTGTCGTGGCCGTAGTAGAGGAAGTACCAGTAGGTGTAGGCGGCGAACCAGTTGTTGCGGTCGCCGTAGAGGACGACGGTGTGGTCATTTGAGATGCCACGGCTCCCCATCAGGGCGCCGAAGTCCTCGGGACCGAGGAAATCGCGCTTGACCTGATCCTGTAAGTCGGCCTTCCAGTCGAAGCCGATCGCGCCCGGGATGTGGGCCTCGGCATAGAGGGCCGGGTTCTCGTCCACCTCGACGATCCGGATCGAGTCGTCGTCGAGGTGCTCGGCGACCCAATCGGTCTCGACAAGAACATCCTTTGCGTAGCTCATCTGCAACCTCCGAAATCCGTGGGCTCTTTCATCTGCCGAATTCCCGCCTGAGTCTAGACATATCTATCCGCCGGCTCAGATTCCTGACTCATTCAATCAAGAAATAGTGCGGGGCGCTTTCAACCGACCAGCCGCAGGGTCGCCGCGACCATCTCATCGGCCCATGCCTGCGGCTCGGTCGGGCCTGCATCGACCACCTCGACCGGCACCTTCCAGGTCTCGGCGGCGGCGCGCACAATCGCCTCGCCACGCTCTAGATGGTGGCGCTGCACCCGGCCTGCCGCCTCGTAGACGAAGCCCCGTACCGGCGTGTCAATCAGCTTTTCCATCGTGCGCTCCAACCGCGGGCCGTGGATCGCCGCGATCACCTCGGGCTCTGCCTGGGCAGAACCGAGCAGCCAATGCACGACGGTGACGTCGCCAACAAGATCGAGCAGCGTGCCCGGACGGTCTGGGTCGGCCAGGGCCGGCTCGATCCCTGCCACCTCGATCGCCGCCAAGCCATCTTCGCGGCGGCTGGTCCCGCGCACTGCCCATCCCTCCGCGAGCAAGCGCTTCCCGAGCAGCCGTCCGCGGCAGCCGCAGCCGACGATCAGCGCCCTCGCCACCGCCCAGCCTAAGCGGCCCCGAAGGGGCCCTGCCAGCGAAGGCGGTCGCGCTCGTCCTCGTCGACCCTCTCGCGCAGATCCTCCTCGGTCATCTCCGGGGCGCCGCGGCGGCGGCGCATATCGTTCTGGGCTTCCAGCATCTGCCGGACGTCATCGATCTCGTTCTGGACCTCGACCTCGGGCGAGCGGGTCGGCTGCCAGTCGAGGAAATCGGCGCTGCTGCCAGGGTAAAAGCGGCCGACCACGAGCAGCACGCCGACCAGGAAAAGAAGAATCGCCACCGTCCCCAGGAGGAAATCCACCGAGTAAGGATAAGCGCGGACCGCCCTCTGCCTCCCGCCTCCCTGTTTAATCCACGTCCGTGGCCGAGGCCTTCGTAGTCGATGCGATCCGCACCCCGATGGGCGCCTACCGTGGCGCGCTCTCCACGATGCGCCCCGACGACCTCGCCGCCCACACGATCCGGGCCGCTGTTGAGCGCAGCGACGTTCGATCCCGAGCGGATCGCCGACGTTCTACTTCGGCGCGGCGAACCAGGCGGGCGAGGACAACCGCGACGTGGCGCGGATGGCCGCGCTGCTCGCCGGCCTCCCCAGCACCGTCCCCGGGGCAACCGTCAACCGCCTCTGCGCCTCGGGGCTGGAGGCGATCAACGCCGCCGCCCGCGCGGTCAAGCTTGGCGAAGGTGACCTCTATCTGGCCGGCGGCGTCGAGTCGATGAGCCGGGCGCCGTGGGTGGTGGAGAAGCCCGAGCGGGGGCTGCCACGCGGCGCGCAGACGATGCACGACACGACCCTCGGTTGGCGCATGGTCAACCAGCGAATGGCGGAGCTGGGGGTCTCGACCGAGTCGATGGGCGAGACGGGGGAGAACGTGGCCGAGCGCTACGGGGTGAGCCGCGAGGATCAGGACGCTTTCGCGCTGCGCAGCCACAGGCGCGCCTTCGCCGCCGCCGAGGCTGGGCTGCTCGCCGAGGAGATCGTCCCCGTCGAAGTACCGCGGGGGCGCGAGACCGTCGCCGTCGAGGCCGACGAGGGGCCGCGGCCTGACGCCTCTCTGGAGAAGCTCGCAGCGCTGCGCCCGGTCTTCCGCAAGGGCGGCACGGTGACCGCCGGCAACGCATCGACCCTCAACGATGGCGCCGCCTGCCTGCTGATCGCCTCCGAGGCTGGCGCGGAGCGGCTCGGGGCCGAGCCCCTGGCCCGGATCGTCTCCTTCGGCGTCGCCGGCGTCGACCCCGCCTACATGGGCATCGGACCGGTAGAGGCAGTGCCGCGCGCCCTCGCCGCCGCCGGCCTCTCCCTCAAGGAGATCGACTTGGTCGAGCTGAACGAGGCCTTCGCCTCCCAGGCGCTGGCCTGCGCGCGAGAACTGGGGATCGACGAAGAGCGGTTAAACGTCAACGGCGGCGCGATCGCGCTCGGGCACCCGCTGGGCTGCTCTGGCGCCCGCCTCGCCACGACCTTGGTACGGGAGCTGCGCCGTCGCCGCGGACGCTACGGCATCGCCACCCTCTGCGTTGGCGTCGGCCAGGGCCTTGCAACCGTGTTCGAATCAGTCTGAGATAGCCTCGCCGCGCCGATGACGACGACCTTCAACGAGCTGGCGAGCGTCGACGGGACCGTCTCGCCCACCGCCGAGGCGACCTTGCCGCTGCGCGACGACGGCCTCTACCGTGGCGACGGCGCCTTCGAGGTAATCCGCCTCTATGAGGGGCGTCCGTTCGCACTCGGCGACCACCTCGACCGGCTGCAGCGCTCGGCGGCGGCGATCGAGCTTGAGTTCGACCGGGCGGCGCTGGAGCGCGAGATCGGCGAGCTGCTTGCCGAGGCGGGCGACGCCGACGGGCAACTGCGCCTGATCGTCACCCGTGGTGGGAGGCGGATCGCCGCAACCGAGCAGCTGCCGCCCCACGCCGAGACATTGCGACTCGCCACCGTCACCTACTGCCCGACGGTGATCCTCAACGGGGTCAAGTCGCTCTCCTATGCCGCCAACATGCAGGCGACCAGGCTCGCCCAGGCGCAGGGCGCCGACGAGGCGGTGCTAGTCCAGCCCGACGGCACGGTGCTGGAGCCGCCGACCTCCTCGATCTTCTGGGTATCTCCGCAGGACTCGCTGCGCACGCCGGCGCTCGACGCCGGGGTGCTCGAGTCGATCACCCGCGACCGCCTCGTGAAGGCGCTGCAGGTCGAAGAGGGCGCCTGGCCGGTCGCCGACTTGCGCGCCGCTAGCGAGGCCTTTCTCGCCTCGACCACGCGAGAGATACAGGCGGTGTCCGCGATCGACGGGTCCGAGCTCGCCGAGGCGCCGGGGCCTCGCACCCGCGAGGCGCAGGAGGCGTTCGCGGCGACTTTGGGGCAGGAGCTTTGAAGACGCCGAAAACGAAAGAGCAGGGGTGAGATGGACTTCCAGCTGAGCGACGAGCAGCAACTGATCTCCGAAGCGGCGCGCGAGTTTGCTGACCGCGAGATCGCGCCGCGGGTGCGCGACAACGACCGCGCGGGCCGCTTTGACCGCGAGCTGGCGAGCAAGCTGGGCGTGATCGGTTACCTCGGCGCCCCGGTCGCCGAGGAATACGGCGGCCGCGGCCTCGACTACATCGGCTACGGCCTGATAGTCGAGCAGGTCGGGCGCGCCGACTCCTCCGCCCGCACCGTCGTCTCGGTACAGACCTCGCTGGTCGCCGGCTCGATCGAGCGCTGGGGAGCGCTGGAGCAAAAGCAGAAGTGGCTGCCGCGCCTGTGTTCGGGCGAGGCGCTCGGCTGCTTCGGGCTGACCGAGCCCGACACGGGCTCCGACGCCGCCAACCTGCGCACCCGCGCCACCAAGACCGACTCGGGCTGGTCGATCAGCGGCCAGAAGATGTGGATCTCGCTCGGCAGCTTCGCCGAGGTGGCGCTGATCTTCGCCCAGACCGACCCGGCGCTAAAGCACCGCGGACTCGCCTGCTTCCTCGTCCCAACCGCCAGCGAGGGCTTCGCCTCGCAGGAGATCCACGGCAAGCTCGGCCTGCGCTCTTCTGACACGGCCTCGCTCTCGCTCGATGAGGTCGAGGTCGGCGAGGACGCGATGCTGGGCGAGATCGGCGACGGTTTCAAGGTTGCGATGAGCGCCCTCGACAACGGTCGCTACAGCGTCGCCGCCGGCTGCGTCGGCATCTGCGATGGCTGCGTCGAGGCCTCCGTTCGCTACGCGAAGGAGCGCAAGCAGTTCGGCGTCCCGCTCGCCCGCTTCCAGCTGGTCCAGGAGATGATCGCCGACATGATCCTCAAGCGCGACGCCTCGCGGATGCTGGTCTACCGCGCCGGTGCGCTGAAGGACGAAGGTAAGCCGAACACGATGGAGACCTCGGTGGCGAAGCTTTATGCGACCGAGTCGGCGGTCGAGTGCGCCAACCTGGCGATCCAGGTGCACGGTGGTGCCGGCTACGTCGATGACTACCCGGTCGAGCGCTATCTGCGCGATGCCCGGGTGACGACGCTCTATGAGGGCACCTCGCAGATCCAGAAGCTGATCATCGGCCGGGCGGCAACGGGGATCAACGCGATGCTTCCCTTCGAGGAGAGCTGAGCGATGGGCGAGGGGGTCGAGAGCTCGCTCGACGGCCACGTCGCCCTACTGCGCCTCAACCGGCCCGAGGCGCGCAACGCCCTCTCACCCGAGTTGATGGAGCGGCTCGCGACCGAGTTGGAGCGGCTCGACCCCGACCCCGAGGTGCGCTGCGCGGTGATCGCCGGCTCCGATGCTGTCTTTGCCGCCGGCGCCGACATCAGGGCGATGAGCGAGCGAAGCTTCGCCGAGGCTCTCTACCACCCTGCGGCGGAGTTCTGGAAGCGCCTCGCAAGGGTGAAGACGCCGCTGATCGCCGCCGTCTCCGGCTACGCGCTGGGTGGCGGCTGCGAGCTGGCGCTGGCCTGCGACATGATCGTCGCCTCCGACACGGCCAAGTTCGGCCAGCCTGAGATCAACCTGGGGATCATCCCCGGCGGCGGCGGCACCCAGCGCCTGGCTCGGGTGTTGGGCAAGCAGCGGGCGATGGAGTACGTGCTGACCGGCGAGCGCTTTGACGCTGCTGAGGGACTGCAGATGGGGATCGTCAACAGGGTCGTCGAGGAGGGACGCTGGCTGGAGCAGGCGGTGGCCCTCGCCCACATCGTGGCCGAGCGACCACCGATCGCGACTCGACTCGCCAAGCAGGCGGTGCTCGCCGCCGAGGAGACGGCGCTTTCCGCCGGGCTTGACAGCGAGCGCCGCCTCTACGAGCTGGCGATGGCGACCGAAGATCGGGTCGAGGGCATGCAGGCCTTCCTCGAGAAGCGCGAGCCGGAGTTCAAGGGCCGGTGAGGGTAGAGCGGGTCGGCGTCGTCGGCGCTGGGACGATGGGCGCCGGGATTGCGCAGATCGCCGCGCTGGGCGGTTATGAGACGCGGCTGCACGACCCCGTCCCAGAGGCGCTCGGCGCCGGGATCAAGCGACTGCGGGGCGACCTGGAAAAGGGCGCCGCGAAGGGACTGTGGAGCGAGGCGGAGGCCGAGGCGGCAAGCGAGCTGGTCGACCCCGCCCCGAGCCTCGCCGACCTGGCCGGCTGCGATCTGGTGATCGAGGCGGCGCCGGAGGAGGTGGAGCTGAAGCGCGAGCTGCTCGCCGCCCTGGCCGAGACTTGCGGCCCCGAGACGATCCTCGCCACCAACACCTCCTCTCTCCCGGTCACCGCGATCGCCGCCGGGGCGCCGCACCCCGAGCGTGTGGTCGGCATGCACTTCTTCAACCCGCCGGCGCTGATGAGGCTGGTCGAGGTGGTCGCCGCAGCCGACTCGGCCGAGAGTGCCCTGGCGGCGACCGCCGAGGCAGCCAGGCGGATGGGCCGCACGCCGATCCGCGCCAAGGACAGCCCCGGCTTCCTCGCCAACCGCCTCGCCCGCCCCTTCACCCTGGAGCCCCTGCGGATGCTTGGCGAGGGGCTCGCCGGGGCGGCGGTCATCGATCGCGTCTGCAGGGTAGGCGGCGGCTTTCGAATGGGCCCGTTCGAGCTGATCGACCTGATCGGGCTCGACGTCAATCTCAGCATCGCCCGCTCCTTCTACGGCCAGGGAGGCAAGCCGGAGCGCTGGCGCCCCAGCCCGATTCAGGAAGGGCTGGTCGCGGAAGGCCAGCTCGGCCGCAAGAGCGGGCACGGCTTCTACAGCTATGGCGAGGGCGCCCACCGCGACCCGGACCCCGATCTCGGGATCAAGGCACCGAGCCTTGACCCCGATGAGCTGGCAAAGATCGACCCGGCTGGGCCAGCGATCCTCCCTCGCCTCCTTGCCCAGATCGCCAATGAGGCGGCCTTTGCCCTCGAAGAGGAGATCGGCTCACCGACCGACATGGACACCGCGCTGCGGCTCGGCTTTAACTGGCCGCTCGGCCCGCTCGAGCTAGCCGAGCTGATCGGAGCGGGGGCGGCGCTCTTGCTGCTGGATGACCTGGAGCGCTCGCGCGGTGGGGCCTACCGGGTGGCGCCGCTGCTGCGCGCTGCCGCCGAGCGCGGAGCGCCGCTAGCCGATCAGGCGTCCAGCTGGAACATCAGCTCATCGACGTAGCACCAGCTCCAATCCTCGCCCGGCTGCGCCGAGCGGATGATCGGGTGCCCACTAGCCTGGTGATGAGCCGTGGCATGCTTTCCCGGCGAGTTGTCGCAGCAACCGATGTGCCCGCAGCTCTGGCACATCCGCAGGTGCACCCACTGCATCCCCAGGGACAGACACTCCTCGCACCCGGCGATCCCGGGAGGGACCTCGAGGTACTGGACAGAGTCGAGATGGCTGCAGGAAGCGGTCGTGTAACGACCTTAGCCAAATATTTGGCGTCGCACCAGCGGATTGCCGCATCGCGACGGCCTTGGCCGTGTGTATCTGCGAGGGTGGCGGAATGAGTGGCAGCGAGGCTGGCGGGGAGCCGATCACCGAGGAGGGCATCGCGTCGCTACGCGCGGAGATCGAGCAGCTGGAGGGGCCGGCTCGCGGCGAGATGGCGGCGAGGATCAAGGCGGCGCGAGAGCTGGGCGACCTGAAGGAGAACGCCGATTACCACATAGCCAAGGAGGATCAGGCGCACCTCGAGACGCGCATCAAGAGGTTGAAGGAGAGGCTGCGAAACGCGGTGGTGGTCGACGTTCGATGGCGATGCCGAGGCCTTCGCCTTCGGCCGCACCGCCGAGGTACTCGACGAGGCAAGTGCCGAGGTCAACACCTGGACACTGGTCGGCTCGACCGAGGCCGACCTGACTCAGGGTCGGCTTTCGGCGGAGTCGCCGATCGGACGCGCTCTAAGGGATCGCAAAATCGGTGAGCCGATCGAGGTCGAGACACCGCGTGGCAAACGGACCTTCACGATCAAGAAGCTCCTCGACTAGGGCGCCGTCGCCCGGCTCAAGAGCTCGGCGCGGGGGCGATCTCGACGGGCTCGCCGCCGGGCATCCAGTGGGCCTCGGCCATCGGCGGGGTGTCGCGCAGGTACCACTCGGCGTCAAGGGCGCCCATGCAGCCGGTGCCGGCGGCGGTCACAGCCTGGCGATAGGTGCGGTCGACGACGTCGCCAACGGCGAAGACGCCCGCCAGGCTGGTAGCGGTCGAGCCGGGGTGAGTGGCAATGTAGCCGCCATTGTCGGTGTCGAGTTGGCCCTGGACGATCTCCGATTTGGGGAGGTGGCCGATCGCGACGAAGGCACCATCGGCCTCGATCTCCTCGGCATCGCCAGTCTCGGCGTGGCGGAGGCGGACCCGGCTCAGCTTGCCGTCCTCGCCAGCGAGGAACTCCTCCGGCACGTAGGGCGTCTTGAAGTCGATGTTGCCCTGCTGACGCGCCCGCTCGAGCATGATCTTCGAGGCTCGGAACTCGTCGCGCCGGTTGACGATCGTCAGCTCGCTGGCGTACTTGGAGATGAAGATCGAGTCCTCCATCGCCGAGTCGCCGCCGCCGATCACAAGCACCCTCTGGCCTTTGAAGAAGGCGCCGTCGCAGACTCCGCAGGTGGAGACGCCGCGGCCGCCCAGCTCCATCTCACCGGGGATTCCGAGCCGGCGCGGCTCCGCCCCCATCGCCAGAATCACGGTCTTCGCGCGATGCTCCTCGTCTCCTAGGAAGACCCTCTCGACCCCCCCGTCGGAAAGCTCGACCCGGTCGACGTCGTCGGTCACGAATCGGGTCCCAAAGCGCTCAGCCTGGGCCCGGAACTGGCCCATCATCGCCGGCCCCATGATCCCGTCGGGATAACCGGGGTAGTTCTCGACGTCGGTCGTGTTCTGGAGCTGCCCGCCCCACCGAAAGCCCTCAAAGACGAGTGGCTCGAGGTTGGCGCGCGCCGTATAGAGCGCCGCCGTGTAGCCGGCGGGGCCGCCGCCGACGATGATCACGTTCTCGACCTTCTTCTCAGCCATCATTCGCCGCCTAAAGTCTAATACTTTACTTTTTATAGTAGCGCGACCTCCCGCCCCTCCTCCGGCGCCTGAGCGCTAGCGCGGGTGGCCGCACTTTCCTGACCGGAGATCGGGTCCGTCGCCCGCTCCGGAGCCTGGTAGTCCTCGAACTTGGGCATCAGCGAAGGCGCCGGAACCGCGTAGACCGTCGTCGAGCTCCCACTAGAAAAGTGCCGCCTGACTTCTGGCGCCGAGAAGCAGCTTGTCCCTAGCGGTCAACGAACGCCGCTGCTCTCTCCCGATCGAGGCCCATAACTCCTCTTCACTTGACCTCCCAAACAGAAGCGCTCACAAGAGCGCGACTGGTAAGTCCGAATCAACAGCTTCGCGAGAGATTAGTGGGCTTTCACCGTTGGGCTGGGGATCAGTTGCTTGAGGTCGCGGACCGGGTTGGTGGCGGTGAGCCCAAACCGCTCCTTCGGCCGCCTCGCGAGGTAGACGCCCGCGGTGCCGGGTGC
>CAVZSH010000002.1:0-42703 GCA_963777915.1 uncultured Solirubrobacterales bacterium
GGTTCAGCCCGGACTGCAGGGGGGCGGCTTCGTGGTAACCGGCGGCCAGGTTTTCCTGCAGGGAGCCAGCGCCGCCGCCGATCCGCGATATGCCCCCTACCAACGCGGCAGACCCGGTGGCCAGGCGGCCCAGGCCGCTGTCCAGGGAAGAGGAGGCGGTGGCGAGTTCGCCAGAGCCGTGAACGAGTTCGTTGTCGCCATGTTGGATTTTCCTCATGCCTTTGAGGAGTTTCACCGCCCCCGTCTTAAGTTCCTTGAGGTGGTTGATTTCGGATTCCAGATAGCGCCTGACTTCTTCGGTTTCTGAGAGGTCGACGGCCAGGCGTTTCTGCAGTTCGGTCAGTTCGGTCGGCAGGCCGGCGTAGCCCGGCGCATAGGGCTGGCCGCTGACCGGGTCGGTGCCGCTGACCGCCGCGGAGGCCGTTCGGACCGCTTCCAGCGCCGCCCCGTAGTGGGAATCTGACTTGCCCACGGTCATCTGGTCAAGCTGCTGCAGGGCGGTGCTCAGCTGTTCGTCGGCAACCTTGGCGGGCGCGATCAGTTCGGGGAGCTTGTTGTGGGAGTCCGCTCTGAGCGACTGTTCCGTCTTGCGCGAACGAGGCAGGGCGTTTGCTCGCAACTGACTATGCACGGTTTCGATACCAGACTTAAGCTGCAACACGCCGAGCGTGGCTTCCTGCTGAGCGTTTGCAAGTTTCCGTGCGCCCTTTTCCAATTCGTCGAGCGCGGTGACTGCCCGCTGGCTGCCGGCACTGGCCTTCGCGAGGCCGTTCGAGATCGCCAGCGCCCCACTGGCGGCCCGGTCGGACCCTTCGGAGAGCAGGCCGGCCCCCGAGCTCGCCTGCGAGATCCCTTCGCGTAGCTCAGAGACGCCACCCGCGGCGACGTTCAGCTTGCGACCGAGCTTGCCGAGTTCTCCGGCCGGCCCTGTGTTGCCCCCTGCAAGCAGGCCGTTCCCAGTTTCGCGCAGCGGCGCGACTTTACGTGCGACCTTCCCTGGGCCGATCACCGCCTGCACGCCCGGCAGATCGGCGAAGCGGCGCTGCCAGCGATCCAGAGTGGCGAGGCGGGCGGGTTCGGTGATCGGTCCGTGGGTTGTGGTGGCGATGATCTGAAACGGTGCGTCCCAGCCGGGGCCGATCACGTGGTTGATCAGTTCGGCGTCCTTGCGGGCAGGGTCGCCCTTGGAGAGCTGTTCGGGGCTGGGCGGCCCGGTCTTCAGGGCGATCGCCGGGGCGGCGAACAGCAAGACGACGGCGCCGATCAGGGCGGCGACCGGAGCCGGACGCCGCATCGCGGCGCGGACGAAGACCATCAGCCGCGATTGCCCGGTCGGTTCGGGTCCGATGCGCCAGCGGTCGAGATTGGAGCCGATCAGGGTCAACAACGCCGGGCCGACCACCGTCGCGACGAGAACGCTGAGCGCCGCGACCATCGCCACCGTCCCCGCCAGCGCCGCGAGCAGGGCGCCGGGGACGAGGAAGAGGGCGACGACCATCGAGATCAGCAGCGTGCTGCCGGCGAACACACACGTTCGTCCGGCCGTTCGCCGGGTCGCCCAGGCGGCGTCTATGGGCGTGGCGCCGGCGGCGAGTTCCTCGCGAAAGCGCGAGACCATCAGCAGCGAGTAGTCGACGCCGAGCGCTAAGCCCATCATCGTCGTGACGGTGAGGGCAAAGGCGTCGATGCCAAGATAGGAGGTGAGCAGATAGAGGATGCCGCGCGAGGCGAACACGGTGATCGCCCCGAATCCGAGTGGGATGGCGGCGGCGACCGGCGAGCGGAAGACGAGCAGGAGGACGAGCAGGAGGATCGGTATCGCGATCAGCTCGCCGTGCTCACTGGCCGAGATCGACTCGGTCTGAAGCGCTCGTGAGATGCTCGCGAAGCCCGACTGGGTCGCCCGCACCGGCGGGTGGATTTCTTCTTCGAGGATGCGGTTGAGCTTGGGGACGGTTTCGTTTACTGCCTGGTCGATGTCGACGTGGAAGTCGACCAGGATCAGGGCCTTATCGGGGCTGGGACGCAGGCGCGCCACGGAGCCGTGATCCCAGGGTGAGAGCGTGGTGACCTTGGGGTCGCGGCGCAGGGCGCGGATCAGCGCCGGGCCTTGTTCGTTGAGGGCGCCCGCCGGTCCGCGCAGCAAGATCGCGAAGGGGGCCGAGTTGCCGAAGCTGCTGGTCAACATTTCGTTGGCCTTTGAAGACGGCGTCCCGGGAATATCGAGCGAGGTGGGCTGCAGTCGTGAGTTGACCCCGAGCCCAATCACCCCGAGCACTGCGAGCACGACGAAGGCCACCGCGAGCACGCGCCGCGGGTAGCGCAGCAGCAGCGGATAGCGGGCGCTCTCGTCGCTGCGCGCCGCGCCGCCTCGGCCCCTGCTCCTCCTCCTCATAGGCACATTCGGTAGTTTGGCGATTCAGGGAGCGGGAGGGGCGAACATATGCGGAAGACTTTGTTAAGGGCGCCTTTTTTTGCAGGCGCTCTCGTTGTCGTGGGTCTCGGCGCTACGTAGGCGCTGCGCTTGGAGGTAGGCAAGCGGACTGTTGCCGCAGGAGGTTCTTGTTCGACACGCACGACGCGGTGGCTGAGCGTCGGTATGGACCTCAGGGACATAGTCGTCTAGTTCCGCGGGCAAGCGCCGGTTCCGCCTTCATGCCAAACGCGATCTTCAATTGACCGTGGGAGGGCCACAGAGGCCGGACCTGGAGATGCAAGGGAAGACCCCCCGCTGTCACCACGAGCCACCCGGGCAACAGCTTTCAAGACGAGCGAGATCACCTCGGTAGACGGCACCTTCCTGGCGGGAACTGTGTTCGAGAACTGTACGGCCAAATTAGGCGTATGAAGCCTGACGATAATCTGGGTCACGGGAACTTGAAGCGATATCTGACATTGGCGCTATTTGCGGTGGCCGGCCTGCTGCTCGTCGGGAGCGCTGGTGCGGCCGTAATCAAGGTTGGCGATCTGGTGCTGCGAGCCGACGGCGGCTTCGAGCCGAAGGTGCTGCCACGTCGGGCCTTCGCTCCGATCAGGTTCCAAGGGTACGTCGACATCGAAGCCGAGGGCGGCGGGGTGCCAGCGGCACTTCAGCAAGCGGTGCTCGAATTCGACCGTGACGGGCGACTGAGCACGCGCGGGCTGCCGACCTGCTCGGTGGGTCAGATCGACGAAGCAACGCCGCAGGAAGCGCGGGCTGTCTGCAAGGACTCGATCGTCGGCACGGGGCATGTCGCCGCGACGATCGCCTTGCCGGGGCAGGCGCCGATACTTGCCACCTCGCTGCTGACTCTGTTCAACGGCCTGCCCCAAAACGGCGACCCTACCGTCATCCTTCACGCCCGCACCACCGTCCCGGTCGCCCAGACCTTCGCCGTGGTCGTGCCGATCGAACCCCGGACCGGCGCCTTCAGCTACCGCGCGACTATCAACGTCCCGCCGATCGCAGGCGGATACGGAGCGCTGACCCATATCGACGCGAAGATAGGCCGGCTCTACAGCGTCGGGAAGCGAAAGCTCAGCTACGTCTCGGCCCGCTGCTCGCGCGGCATCCTCCAGACCCAGGGCCGCTTCAGCTTCGCCGACGGCACCATAATGAGCGGCGCCGTCGCGGAGCCCTGCAGCGCCCGATAACGACCACGGCTTCCTATACTTGCCCGCCCGGGCCGTTAGCTCAACCGGTAGAGCAGGAGACTCTTAATCTCAAGGTTGAAGGTTCGAGTCCTTCACGGCCCACTCTGCGGATCACTCGCAATGATGTAAGTGGGCCTCACGAATGTCGCCTATGTGAGGATGCTTCGCAAAGCCGCCGGAGTCGACCCCGTCTCGCTGCGGATGACTCGGCAAAGGTGACTCTGGTCAGAGAAGCCGAGGTCGGCGGCTAGCCACGCCAGGTCGCGCTCGCCACCCGCTCCAGCGCGCTGCTGACGCGCAGGCGTATCCGATGGTGGGAGATCGTGTGGCCCGTGGCCGTGCGTAACACCGCTGGAGCCCGAGACGACGTTCGGCGGCGAATAGCCGGCAAGGGCGGCTCTTCGGCCTGGTCCGGGTACTGACAGGTTCGGCTGATCTCAATGCCGCTGCAACGCAGCCCCGGGAGCTCCTTCACAGCTCCCGGGAACCCGTCCCACTGCCCGGGCCCCGGCGAAGCCGATGCGGCGGTTATCAGTGCCCGCCGCCGGGCCGCGCCGATGTCCCCGGCGTGAAGGAGACCCCACGCAGGACTTCGCCGAAGCCCGCAGACCGCACCGTCCTAAAGCTCTCAGAGGCCGGTAGAGAGCTGGCGCCGAGCGCATCGGTGATTGCGACGACTTTGTTGGGGTCCGCGCCCTGGTCGCCGTTTCCGCTCACCGTGGAGGTCGTGGCCCAGATCGTGGCCGTCCCGTCCCTGTCTACACGGCCGGTGATGTTGCGCAGGCCGTCGGTGGCGGGCGCCCAAGGGAGGCCGGTGAGAGGGTTCTCACCGCTCGGGTAGCCGGGCACGGTGTAGGGCTGGCCTAGGTTCAGGCCCGACTGCAGGGTGTAGGCCAGCTTCCAGGTTTCTCCGTTGAAGACCCACTTCTGAAGGCCCGCCGTGGTCTGAGCTGCGGCATTGGTGTAGGTCCCCGTCGCGCTTGAGTAACTTTCTTCGCCGTTACCCTCGTCGGCGACGTAGAGCGTGTCGGGGTTCGCGAACCAGATCCCGAACGGGAAGGCGGACTTCGACTTGAGCGCGGTCGGGAAGCCCTTGAGGATGCACATGTTGTTGGGCTGCAGGCCGCTTGTCTGCAGGAGTGACGGTTCGTAGGCAAGCGGTGATCTCGGCAGCGGTGCGTTCGGGGCTGGGAGGCCGACGCCACTGGGGCAGGCATGGCCTGTCGTGTCGACGAAATAGACGGTGTTGACGCCGTTGCTTCCGCTGCCCTTCGTGTAGTAGAGCACGTGATTAAAGATCGTCATCCCGCGGAAGTTCGTGTCCTTGCCGATTTTGTCGGCTTTATCTCCTAGCTGTGTGATGTTGAAGCTTCCGAGCGGGGTTGGCGGACCGGGGCTTTGGGCGGCCTCGGGCTCGAATTGGGGGTCGAGGATTTGGGCACCCGCGCCGACGATGATGCCGTTGGGCTGTGGGTTTGCGCCGTTGCCGGCGTTACCGGCCGTGTAGAGCACCTCTTCCCCGTCTTCGCGGTTGAGGATCGCAGCCCGGCCGTTATTGCCGCTGTAGGCGTTCGTCTCGGTGAAGTGGAACCTGCCGCGACGGTTGACCTGCGCCACGACGCGATAGTAGGCCCCCGGAACGGGGTTGGTCGGATCGATCACGCCCGGGGTGTTGGCGTTGGAGACGTCCACCGTGTCGGTCGGCGCGAGGTAGCCCATGAAGGTCACGTCCCGCCCGTCGGTAGAGAGATTGAGCGCAAGCTCGGACTTCGATGAGAAGCTGGTGACCATCTGGTCCTGGGTGGGCGAGACGCCGCGCTCGGAGCTGTTCGGCACCTCCAGGGAGTTGACGAAGGAGCCGGATGGCGTCAGCTGGTCGAGGAAGATCTTCGAGGTGATGCCGAAGCTTTCGTCGGCAAAGTCGTTGTCCCACACATAGGGGTAGACGCCGTCAGTCGTCGCCGTCGCGCATTCGCTGACACAACCCGGCGGCAGCGGCTCGCCAACCTGTACGTTGGCCGGGTTGTTGTCATAGACGCTGCGGCTGACCAAGAGGTTCCCGGGCTCGAAGCTAAACCCGCCCCGATGCTCGAATCGGGGCCTCTCGCCGAAGCTGAAGCTGTGCCCGTGACCTGGACTGGCGCTAGCCCCAGAGCCGATCGCCAAGCCGAAAGCCATCACCGCGAGCCCACCGAACAGCCGCATCGCCCTCATAGGTTCCTCCGAGTCGCCGATTGATCTTTCGGTGACCCTTTAGGAGCACGAGTCGCGGTGTGTTACCAGCTGGTTCCCAGCCCGTTTCCAGTTGGTGAAGACGGATCGTCCCGTCCCCGGCGTCTAAGGAAGCGCGGATTCTTCACCCGAGAGCCCACCGAGCGGGTTTTTGAGCGCTTCTTTGCCTTTGCCCTTCGATTCCTTGGCCTCTGCCTTCACCTGCTTTTGGAATGCCTTCGCGCGCTTGCGGACTTCGCCGAGCTGTGTTTCGAGCTGCTTCTTTTGGGCCTTGGAGGTGGCGAGCGATTGGGCCTGCTTGAGGTCCTTGTCCCCGCCGGCGAAGTCGAAGGCGAAGTACTTGAACTCGGCAAGGGTGCTGACCGAGCCGAGGCTTGGATGGGCGTCGGCGACGATCTGCTGGGCATTGGCGGCCGCCTTCAGGTTTACCTCGGCTTCGGGGCCGGTGGTCGAAGTCTGGGCCAGGCTGAAGAGGGCGCTGGCGATCAGCTGAGCACCGGAGGAACTGGGGTTGTTGCCGGCTTGCTTCAGGTAGCGGCTCCAGGCTTCACTGGCTTTTTCGAGCTGGGTTCGCGCCGCCGGACTGACCTTCGGCTGCCCGGTCGTCGGGTTGACTTCGGTCTGCGCGTTGGCGGCGCTGACCCGGGTACGGCTGAGCGAGAGCAGAAGGCTCGGGTCTTCGGGGCTCTTTCTCAGCTTCCGTTCGATCCCGACCGCCTGTTCTTCGAGCAGGCCGCCGGCGTTGCTGGTCGAGGTGCTGGCGCCGAACAGGCTGCCGATGTTGGGGCCGACGACCAGGAAGAGGCTGGCACCCATCAGCAGGGCTAGAAGCGCATAGACGACCCGGACGACGTGTTTGCGCCGCCCTCGGATATCGAAGACCATCCTCCGCTCGCCGCTCGCTGCCATCGGCTGACTACCGCTCCTGAGTTGAGGGTTCTGCAATGCCTCCGGCCTTACCCGGCCGGCCGAAGGCCCGGGCGAGCAAGATACTCAACTCATAGAGCACGAGGAGCGGCACCATCTCGAGAAGCATCGAGATCGGGTCGACGCCGGGCAGGGCCGCAGCGATGATCGAGATGATCAGATACGCGTAGCGGCGGTTGGAGCTGAGCTGCTCGACCTTGACGATGCCGAGCCGGGTCACGGCGACGATCGCCAGCGGCAGCTCGAAGACGATCCCGCAGGCCAGCATCGTCATCGAGAAGAAACTGTAGTAGTCGCTGGCGCGGACCTGGACGTTGAACTGACTGCTGTTGAAGCCGAGCAGGAACTGGACCGCGGCCGGCATCACGGCAAAGTAGGCAAAAGCGACGCCAATCAGGAAGAGAACCGGGGCGAGCACGAGGATCGGCACGATGACCCGGCGCTCGGCGACGCTGAAGGCGGGTAGGACGTAGGCGTAGAGCTCGTAGAGGACGAAGGGGAGCGAGAGGACGATCGCACCGTAGGCGGCGACGGTGAGGGTCGTCGTGAACGGCTCTGTCACGCCGAAGGTGAGGAGCTTCTTGTGATCGGAGGGAAGCGGCCCCGAGGCGATCTGCAACAGCAGGTGGTTCTGCCAGAAGCAGAGAGCCAGGGCTACGCCGAAGATCGCCAATGAGACGACGATGCGGCTGCGAAGCTCGTCGAGGTGCTCGACCAGGGTAAGGCGATCCTCGTGGGAGACCGCCTTGACGCGGCGCGGCATCCCGGTCGGCCCTCTCAGGCCCGTTTGTCGGAGACGACATCGCGCTCGGGCTGGCCCTCCGCGGTGCCCGGACTCTCCAGCCGCTTGGCCTCGGCCTCGCCCTCTTCGGGCTTCTCGCCGCTGAGCGAGCCGCGGAACTCGCGGATGCCGCGGCCGAGGCTGCTGCCTAGCTCGGGAAGTCGCTTTGGGCCGAAGACCACCAAAGCGATGATCAAGACGACGAGGACCTCCAGAGGTCCGATGTTTCCGAGCATCGATCCATGGTAACGGGGCGCCGCTGCGCTTGGATCAGCGTTTGCGGGGCTTCGGCCTACCTGGTAGTTGGGTTTTGTCGAAAAGCTGCGGAAAAGTGCGGATCGAGTGTCCCTCTGCGGGGTTCGATGGTGCAGGGATGAGAGACGCAGCTCACACAAGCCATCTGCAGACCGCCACCGGGCTTCACGTCTGCCCCCAGTGCGGCTCGCGCCTAGTCCAGCCAACCTGCTGGGAGCAGACCGACGATCGCTTTCACTGGCGGGTATGGCGGCGTTGCCCCGACTGCGAGTGGAGCTGCGACGGCATCCACGGCGAGCGCGAGATCGACGACTTCGACGAGCAGCTCGACCTCGGCACACACGAGCTCGCCGAGGAGCTGAAAGCGCTGGAGCGCGAGAACATGGCGCAAATGGCCGAGGCATTCATCACCGCACTCGCTGCCGACCTGATCACCGCCGAAGACTTCCGCTAGACCCTTTCTCAGCTGTACCTCTGCACGACGCCGTCGGCGACAAGCTCAAGGAGCCGGCGCTGTTCGGGCTCAAAGGCCCCGGAGTCGAGTTGCTGCTTGGCCCCGGCGACCAACTCGAGAGCTCGGGAGCGGACCTCCTTGAGGGCGCCGGTCGCAGCGATGCGATCGCAGAGGGCTTCCGCGGCCTCCTCATCCAGCGCACTTAGATCGACGCAGCCGATGCCCGGATCGATCTCGGCGGCGGCGATCAGCGGCAGGGTGACGGTCCCGTCGAGAAGGTCCGTGCCACGGGCCTTGCCAGTGCGCTGTGGAGGGCCGGCCACGTCCAGCACGTCGTCGAGCAGCTGGAAGGCGAGCCCGATCTCGGCTCCGAAGGCGCGCAGCGACTCATCCTCGCGCCCGATCAGGCAAGCGCACTCGAAAAGCCTGCCGGTCTTCAGCCGGCAGCGCTTCAGGTAGCGCTCCTCTGAGATGCCGGTGTCGAAGGCGTCCTGGCGCTGGGCCAGCTCGCCGCGGGCGAGGGCGACCGAGGCCTCGCTGAGCTGGGCAACCGCAACCGAGTCGCCCGCTTCGGAGAGCAGCGCGAAGGCACGGGAGAAGAGCAGATCGCCGGTGGCGATCGCTCGGTGGCGACCTGAGACTACGGCGACGGTGGGCTGGCCCCGGCGCAACGGCGCCTCATCGAGGACGTCATCGTGCACGAGGCTCGCCATGTGGACAAGCTCGATCGCGGTCGCGGCGCGCACCGCCGCATCTCCCCCGCTCCCGCCCGCGCAGAGCAGCACGAGCAGCGGGCGCAGGCGCTTCCCCCCCGCGGCGAGCGTTGCCGTCGCGTCCGCGCTGAGCAGATCGCCGTGGCCGACGCTCAGCTCTCGCAAGCTTGCCTCCACCTCGCCCAGCCGAGCCGGCAGCCAGCGGCTGGAAGCGTCGAGGACCGCCGTCACCGGCGGCGGGACGGCGGAGCGGCGGGTCACCCGCAAAGGCCGCTGTGGATCGCGATGATCCCGCCGGCGAGGACCGTGTAGCGGATGCGCTCCAGACCGGCCGAGTCCATCTTGGTCGCGAGGCCGTGGGGGTCTGGGAAGCTTCGAACCGACTCGGGGAGATAAGCGTAGGCCTCAGGGTCACCGGAGAGGTTGCCGATCTCGGGGACGATCCGGTCGAACCAGAGCGAGTAGAAGGTCGAAAGTGGCGGGCGCCTCGGCTGGGTGATCTCGAGGATCACCAGCCGCCCTCCGGGGCGCAGGACGCGGGCCATCTCCCGCAAGCCGCGATCGAGGTCGGCGAGGTTGCGCACACCGAAGCCGACGGTCACCGCATCGAAGCGGCCGGCATCGTAAGGAAGCCGCAGCGCATCGGCCCACTCGAAGCGCACGGCGCCTGGTGCCGCGACCGCCTTCTCCCGCGCCAGATCGAGCATCGGCTCGGAGAAGTCGCAGCCGACCACGCGGCCGTTTGGGGCGACGCGGCGGGCCAGCTCGAGGGCGAGGTCGCCGGTGCCGCAGCAGACGTCCAGCGCGGAGTCGCCCGGCCCCAGCGCGGCCCGATCAGCAGCTCGCTGGCGCCAGCGGTGGTGAAGCCCCGCACTCATCACAGAGTTCAGCACGTCGTAGCGGGCCGCGACCCGGTCGAACATGTGGTTGACCTGCTCCGCGAACTGGGCGGAGTCCCGGGAAGGCTTAGTTGAGTGAGGAGAGGAAGTCAGCTAGCTCGTTGAGCTTCTTCGGCGGCAGATCGCGGAAGGAGGGCATGATACCCGGCCCGATTTCCACCGAGCGGATGATCGCAGCGCGGGGGATCCGGGCGCCGATGTGGGTCAGTTCCGGCCCCGGTCCTTTGTTGCCGTTTTCGCCCAGTCGGTGGCAGGCAAGGCAGCCCGAGCCGGCCACCACCAATTTGCCTGCTTCATATTGCGGGGCGACCTTCAAGGTGATTTCGGTTGGCGGGCCGGCAACGGCGCCAGAGTAGGTCAGATAGGCCATCGCGAGGATGGTCATGACGCCGGCCGAGGTGGCGATCGGGCGGCGCTCGGGGCGG
This sequence comes from uncultured Solirubrobacterales bacterium, assembly GCA_963777915.1. GTDB lineage: Bacteria > Actinomycetota > Thermoleophilia > Solirubrobacterales > 70-9 > CAVUPF01. Next base: position 10,320 of record CAVZSH010000002.1, read on the forward strand.
CGCTCGGGGCCGCGGTCATAGAAGGGCAGGAAGATGAGGAGGACCATGCAGACCGTGGGAATGCCGATCGTCGCGATCGGCACCAGTTCCGGCCCTTTGAGGACGCGCAGCACCTCGAAGAGGAAATAGAAGTACCAGTCCGGCCGCGGCACGTAGGTCGTCGTCGTCGGGTTGACCCTCGGCCCCTGTTCGGCGCCGAGGATGATCGACATCGCGATGATCACGGCGACGACGATCAGCGCCATCGTCGAGTCCTTCATGACCGCATATGGGAAGAAGGGCTTGCCCTTCTTCTTCAGCAGCTCGTACTCCTCGAGATATGCCTGCTTGTCGCGTCCCTTCATCGGATCAGACCGGGGAGGCTCCGTTGCCCTTAACCCCGGCGTCGAGCTGCTCGATCGGCGCCGCAGCCTTCGGCTTATCGGCCCGCACCCAGGGAGGCGCAGTGGTCCCGAGCTTGACGACGAGGTAGAGGTGGGCCCCGATCAGGGCGATGATCGCACCGGGGATGAGCAGCATGTGGATCGCGTAGAAGCGGGAAAGGGTCGTCGCGCCGAACTCGGGGCCGGCGCGCAGGAAGTCGCTCAGGTAGGGCCCGAGCACCGGGGCGGTGCCGTTGATGTTGATGCCGACGATCGAGGCCCAGTAGGAGCGCTGGTCGAAGGGCAAAAGGTAACCGGTGAAGCCCATGACCATCGTCAGGATCAACAGCACGACGCCGATCACCCAGTTCAGCTCGCGCGGGTACTTGTAGGCGCCGAAGAAGAAGGTGCGGCCCATGTGCAAGAAAACCAGGATGATCATCACGCTGGCCCCCCACTTGTGCATGCCGTGCACGAACTGGCCGAGGAAGACGTCGTTGTTGATGTGGGAGATCGAGGCGTAGGCCTGGGTCGCCGAGGGCGTGTAGAACATCGCCAGGAAGACGCCGGTAACCGCCTGGACGATGAAGGCGAAGAGGGTCGCGGAGCCGAGCGTGTAGTACCAGTTCGTGCCCTTTGGGACCTTGCGGTAGAGCATCCCGGTGAGGAAGCCGGTGGCGCCGGTGCGCTGATCGACCCAGGCGAGCACATCCGCCGGAGCATCCTTGGCCTGGTCGGTCAGGCGCTGGGCGTCGCTGGGGCGCTCGGGCGGGGCGGTCTTCAGGTCGGTCGGCGCCTGGCTTTTGCCGTTTGCGCCCTGGCCGGGCTTGGCAGGCTTTCGGAGCGGGGCGGGGACGATCGCGTCGGGGATCTTCATCGCTGCCTGGGCCTAATGGGAAGGCGGCGGGAAGGTCGACGGGCGGGGCGGGTAGAGGTATTCCCAGATGCCTCCGGTGAACTCGCCGGGGTCGCGCGCCTGCACCGGTTCGAGCTGGTTGGTGACGCTGTAGCGAGGGCCGAGCTCGACCTGGCCATTGCGGATTCGGGTCTGGAAATGATCGAGCGGGCGCACCGGAGGGCCGCCGATCGGCTTGCCCTGGAATTCGTAGACGCCACCGTGGCAGGGACAGATGAAGTTGCCGGCCGCCTGGACGAAGCGGACCGGACAGCCGAGGTGGGCGCAGCGATTGGAGAGGGCGATGACTTCCTTCGGGTTCTCGCCGAGTTCGCGGGAGCCCTTGCGTACGTAGGCGGTGGCCTTGCCGACGTCGCCGATCCCCTGGGTTTCTGTGAAGACGACCTGGCGATAGGTGTCTTCGATGAAGTCCCCGACCGGGCCGACCGCCTCCCAGCGCTCTTTGCCACGGTGAAAAATCGGGGCTACGGCGAAGCCGACCGCCGGCAGGATGACCGCGGCGCCGGCGATGCCGCCGATGCCCTGGGCGGCGATCGTGAATGCGCGGCGGCGGGTCAGCGACTCGCCCTCGAAGTAGCCGGGAGGGTCGGGCTGCGCCCGCTCCTGCCTTGGAGCCTGCTCGGCTCCGTTCCTCTTGTCCGCGTCGTCAGCCACAGCTCGCTTTGGAAGCGCGGAGTCTATTGACTCCGAGACCGATGAGGTTGCCCTGAGCGAAGCGCGAGCTTGGCGGCCTCGTGGTCATCGCTCGGACCCGTTCCGAGCACTGCCGCGGAGGCCCTCCACAGGTCCGGCGCCGCGTCCTCTCGGCCTTCGCTGTGGAGCTGGGCGCAGAGGCTGATCAGATCGGCCAGCTCGCGAACCGCGCCGCTGTCGCCAAGGGTCGAGAGGCGCTCGATACCGAGCGCGTAGAGGTAGTCGCCGGCGAGCAGGGCGAGGTCGGCGTCGTGACCGGCGAGCAGGCGCGGCTCACCGTAGTGCAAGAGATAGCCCTCGCGAACCGCCTCGACAACCAACGCGTACTCGCCCGGCGCAAGGGCGGCTGCCGGGCCGGCCGAGGCGAGGAGGCCGAGGACCGGGACCTCGGTGGGCTCCACCACGTAGGGGGAGATCGGTGTGTCCTCGGCGCGAAGCTGGGCGGCGAGGATGAGCAGCGCGTCCTCGGGGCGGCTCATGCGAGTGCCTCCTGCAGGGACTCCTCTGCGGCCTGGAGGGTTCGCTCGATTGCCTCTTCGTCGTGGGCAAGCGATACGAACCAGGCCTCGAACTGAGAGGGGGGTGGGTAGACGCCGCGCTGCAGCATCGCGCGGCAGAAGCGGGCGTGGGCCTGGAGATCGCAAGCCCGGGCGGCTGCGAAATCGCCAACCGCCGCCTCGCTGAAGAAGAGGGTGAGCAGGCCCGGTGCCGAGGCAACCTGCAGGGGCCGGTCGCGGGCCAGCTCGCCGAGGCCGGCGGCGAGACGCTCGGTCAGCTCTCCGAGCCGGGCGTAGGCGGCGGCGTCCAGCTCCCCCAGCGTCGCAAGGCCGGCGGCGAGGGCGAGCGGGTTGCCGGACAGTGTCCCGGCCTGGTAGACGTCGCCGGACGGGGCGATCCTCTCCATCAGCGCCCGGCGCCCGGCGAAGGCGGCAGCCGGGAGCCCGCCGCCGAGCACCTTGCCGAGAACGGTGAGGTCGGGCTGCACTCCGTAGAGCTCCTGGGCGCCGCCGCGCGCCGCCCGGAAGCCGGTGATCACCTCGTCGAAGATGAGCAGCGCGCCAGCCTCGGCGCTGAGCGCCCGGAGCAACTCGAGGAAGCCGGGGGTAGGTGGGACGACACCCATGTTGGCGGCGATCGGCTCGGCCAGCACGGCGGCCACGTCGTGCTCGGCCAGGGCGCTTCGCAGCGCGGCGCGGTCGTTCCAGTCGATGAGGACGGTCGAGGCCGCCTGGGCGACGGTGACCCCAGGGCTCGCCGGGATGCCCAGGGTCGCCAGGCCCGAGCCGGCATCGGCGAGCAGGCCGTCGGAGTGGCCGTGGTAGGCGCCGGCGAACTTGACGACGACCTCGCGCCCGGTAGCGGCGCGGGCGAGGCGGACGGCGCTCATCGCAGCCTCGGTGCCGGAGCTGGTCATGCGCAGCATCTCGACCGAGGGGATGCGATCGGCGACCTCCTCGGCAAGCTCGACCTCGGCGGCGGTTGGGGCGCCGTAAGTGGTGCCCCGCCGCGCCGCCTCGATCAGCGCGGCGAGGACCGCGGGGTGGGCGTGGCCGAGGATCAGCGGCCCCCAGGAGCCGACCCAGTCAAGGTAGCGGTTGCCGTCGACATCGACCAGCTCACAGCCCTCACCGCGCTCGATGAAGATCGGCTCGCGGCCGATCTGGCGCATCGCCCGGACGGGGGAGTTGACGCCGCCCGGGAGGACCTTCAGCGCTCGCTCATACAGCTCAGAAGATGCGGTCAAAAGGCTGGGGTTGCGAGCGGAGGGCAGGCGTCAATCTGTTTGCAGTTGGCGCGAGGTGGATGGATCGCCGTCAGGAGGAATGCTCGCGCTCCCAGCGCGAGTACTCCTCGGTGAAATAGTGGAGGCGGATCTTCTTGTACTCAGTCGAGGAGTACAAGGTGGCGCGGTCTTGCGGACCCATCCCGCAGTCCTCGGCGATCGAGTCGAGGATCGCGTCGCACTCCGGCTTGGAGCGGCCGTGGGCCATGGTGAAGACGCTGTAGGGCCAGTCCTCATAGGTGGGGCGCTGGTAACAGTGGGAGACGCCGCGGAAGGAGGCCATGCGGGCGCCCATCTGGGCGATCTCGCCCTCGGGGACCTTCCAGACGCCCATCCCGTTGGCGGAGAAACCGGCGCGGCGGTGGTAGAGGATGGCGGCGACGCGGCGGAGGATCTTGCGGTCGACCATGTCGTGCAGGCTCGCGAGCAAGTCCTCGGTTGAGACTCCGAGCGCGGCGGCGGCCTCATCGTAGGGGCGCTTCACCGCGGCCATCGGCCCCTGCAGGGCGCGGATCACCGCGACGTCGGCCTCGTCGTAGGGCTGGGCGTCCAGCTCGCGCGGCGGCGAGGCTTCGGCGGCGGCGGCCAGAGCGTCGGTGCCCTTCTCCATCTCCAGGTTCATGTTGATCTTGAACAGGGTGAGGGTGGGGAGCTGGCGCATCGAGGTGGCGCCGGTCTCTCCCATCAGCACGTCGAGGGTGCCCCTGAGACCCAGCTCGGAGTCGGGCGGGGTGGCGATCGTGAACCAGAGATTGAAATCGTGCGTGCGCAGGTAATTGTGGGAGACGCCGGGATGGGAGTTGACGATCGCCGCGGCGCGTTGGGGGTGCTCGGGGTCGACTTTGGCGGCGACCAGCATCGACTCATAGCCGAGCGCCCGGGTGTCGAAGATCGGGGTGATCTCGCGGATGATCCGCCCCTCGAGCAGGCGGTTCGTTCGGGCCAGGACGTCGCCCAGCTCCAGCTCGGCCTCCGCGGCCACCAGCGCGAAGGGCTCGGGGTCGAGCGGGAAGCTCGACTGGAGAAGGTTCATCAGCCGCTTGTCGGTCTCATCGAGTGGGATCGCGGCGCCGTCCTTGCGGGAGCGGGCCTTGGACTGTGGGACCTTCGGCGTGTCTACTGAAGCCACCCGGCGGCCTCCTTCGCGTAGTAGGTGACGATCGCGTCGGCGCCGGCACGGCGGATCGAGGTCAAGGTCTCCAGCACGGCGGCGCGCTCGTCGATCCAGCCGCGCTCGGCAGCCGCCTTCAGCATCGAGTACTCGCCGGAGACATGGTAAGCGGCAAGCGGGGCGCCGGTCTCCTCCTTGACGCGCCGTACGACGTCGAGGTAGGCGGTGGCGGGCTTGACCATCAGCATGTCGGCCCCCTCCTCGAGGTCGAGCCGGGCCTCGCGCACCGCCTCGGCGGCGTTGGCGGGATCCATTTGGTAGCCGCGCCGATCGCCGAACTCCGGGGTCGAGGAGACAGCCTCGCGGAACGGGCCGTAGAAGGCCGAGGCATACTTGGCGCTGTAGGCGAGGATCGGGACGCCCGAGTGGCCCTCCTCGTCGAGCTGGAAGCGGATCGACGCTACCCGCCCATCCATCATGTCGCTCGGCGCCACCGCATCGGCGCCGGCCTCGGCGTGGGAGATCGCGGTCTTGGCCAACAGCTCGACGGTGATGTCGTTGTCGACCTCGCCATCGCGGAGAAAGCCGCAGTGGCCGTGCGAGGTGTACTCGCAAAGGCAGACGTCGGTGATCACGACCAGTTCGGGGTGAGCCTCCTTGAGGGCGCGGACCGCCATCTGGACGATGCCCTCGTCGTCATAGGCGCCGCTGCCGCTCTCATCCTTGGTGGAGGGAAGACCGAAGAGAAGGATCGCTCCCACCCCGGCCGCAGCGATCTCGGTCGCCTCGGCGAGCAGCTCGGAGATCGAGAAGCGCTCGATGCCGGGCATCGAGCCGATTTCCTCGCGCACGCCTTCCCTGGCGAGGACGAAGGCGGGCTGGATCAGCTGTGAGGGTGCCAGGCTGGTCTCGCGGACGAGCCCCCGCAGGGCCTCGTTGCGCCGCAGCCGTCGCATGCGTGTCGCGGGAAAAGGCACTGCGCCGATTCTAGGCCGGGTAGCTTTCCGGCGATGGCCGCAGGGAGAAAGGCAGCAGCTATGCAGGCGCGGGGGCTGGCAAAGCGCTACGGGGAGCAGGCCGCGCTGCGCGGGGTCGACTTCGCGGCGCAGGCAGGGGAGCTGGTGGCCGTGATCGGGCCGAACGGGGCCGGGAAGACGACGCTGCTCTCGATCCTGGCCGGGATCGTCAGGGCCGATCAAGGAGAGGTCGAGCTGCCCCAGGGGGAGGTGGGCTGGGTACCTCAGCAGGCGGCGCTCTACCGGCGCTTGACCGTCGCGGAGAACCTGCTGCTGTTCGCTCGCCTGGAGGGGCACGAAGACCCGAGCGCCTCGGTTGAGGAGATGCTGGAGCTGGCGGGGCTTGCGGAGCGACGGGGGGAGATCGTGGCCCGGCTCTCCGGGGGAAACCAACAGCGGGTCAATATCGCGATCGGGCTGCTGGCGCGGCCGGTGGTGTTGCTGCTGGACGAGCCCAGCGTCGGCCTCGACCCTCGCCAGCGGGCTCGCCTGTGGGAGTTCGTCTCCGGGCTGGCCGGGCGGGGGACGACGGTGATCTTCTCCACCCACGACATCCAGGAGGCAGAGCGGTACGGGAAGCGGCTGCTCGTCCTCGCCGACGGCGAGGCCCTCTTCGACGGCTCGGCGGAGGGGCTGCGCGAGGCGGTGCGAAGCACCGCTCCGGAGGCCGCCGACCGCGACTTCGAGACCGCCTTCGTCGCCTACCTCCATCACCGGGGGCACTGATCAGACGTGCCTGCAGGAGCGCCCATGCCTGACCCTCTGCGGTCCCGCGGCGCCCAAAGTCAGCTGCTCAGGGCGCGCTGGCTGCTGCTCAAGGACCTCCAGATCCTGCGGCGCTCGCCGCTTCAAGCCTTCCTCCTGGTCGCCTACCCGGTGCTGATCGCCGTGCTCGTCGGCTTTGCGATCTCCCGCGAGCCGAGCAAGCCACGGGTCGCCTTCCTCAACGAAATCCCCGCCGGCGAGCGGGTCAGCGTCGGTGGACGGCAGCTTCCCGCGGTCGGGGTCGGAGTGCGCATCTGCCAAAGGGTCGAATGCGTCTACGTGAAGGACCGCCCCGAAGCGGTCGAGGAGGTCCGCTCGGGCGACGTCCTCGCGGCCTTGATCTTGCCCTCTGACCTGGTCGAGCAGATCAACTCGCTCTCCACTCTCAATCCGGGGATTCCTCGGGTTGAAGTGATCGTCAACGAGGAGGACCCGGTCAAGGCGCAGCTGGTCAACGACCGGATCGAATCGCTGCTGGCGCAGGCGAACCTGCTGATCGCGCGGCGGATCGCCGTGGAAGGCGGCCACTACCTCAACCTGCTCGTCAACGGAGGCGGCCTCCAGGTGATCGGCCAGACGTTTCACATCCTCGGCCTGCGCACCAGCGCCCAGATCCTCGGGGCGCTGCGCCCCGCGATGCCACGGGGGCCGCTGCGCAGCTCGCTCGACGAGGTCATCCGCTTCGCCAACCTGTCCCGCGAAAACCTCGACGTCGCCGGCCCGCTGATCGACCGCCTCGCCCAGCCGATCGAAGTCGACAAGCAGGTTCTGAGCGCCGCGACCCCGCCGCTCGAAATCTTCGCGGTGGCGGTCGCGGCGACCTTCACCCTGACCTTCGTCACGGTGCTCCTGGTGGCCGGCTCGCTCGCGCTGGAGCGGGAGGAGAACGCCTTCTCCCGCCTGACCCGCGGCCTCGTTTCGCCCTCCACCCTGCTCGGCGAGAAGGTCGCGCTCGGCATGGGCGTCGGCCTGATCGTCACCCTGCTGATGCTCGCCGGCCTTCAGACCTTCGTACCGCTGCACTGGAGTCGCATCGGCCTCTGGCTGGTCGCGATCCTCGCCGCGAGCGGGGCGCTGGCCGCCGCCGGGGCGGCGCTCGGGGCGGCGGCGCGCGAGGTCCGGGCGGTCTCCCTGCTCGCCTTCATGGTCTCGCTGCCGATCGCCTTCCTCTCGCTGATCCCCTCAGGCGTGGTCGGGGCGGGGCTGTATGACGCGATCGAGCTGCTCACGGCGCTCTTCCCCTTTAAGCCGGCGCTGGAAGCGCTGAGCGCTGCCCTTAACAGCGGCGGCTCAGGGCTCGGCGGGCCGTTGGCGCACCTCGTCGTCCTGATCGTCGCCTACGGGTTGATCGCCCGCCTCGCACTGCGCAGATTCGCCTCCGTCTAGGGTGAGGTGAAGATGCGCGTGCTCTTCATCGGAGATGTTGTCGGTAGCCCGGGCCGCAGGGGGCTGAAGGCTGCGATGCCGAGGTTACGTGAGCGCTATGAGCCTGAGCTTGTCATTGTCAACGGGGAGAACTCTGCCGGGGGGATGGGGATCACCGAGAGGACGGCGCACGACCTCTTCGATACCGGGGCCGACGTGATCACAACTGGCAACCACGTCTACCGGCACAGGGAGGCCTATGAGTACCTAGACCGCAGTGACCGGGTGATCCGACCGGCCAACTACCCGCACGCCAATCCCGGTCGGGGGCACACCGTCATCGAGGTTGGGGGGCGGCGGGTCGGCGTGATCAACCTGAGCGGAGCCGAGGGCCTGAAGGTGGCCCGCTCTCCCTTCCACGAGGTCGACGCCGTCCTCGACAGGCTCCAGGCCGACTGCGTAATCGTCGACTTCCACGCTGAGATGACCAGCGAGAAGGTGGCGATGGGCTGGCACCTCGATGGCAGGGTTGCCGCGGTCCTTGGAACGCACACTCATGTTCCGACAGCCGACGCCCGGGTGTTGCCGAAGGGAACGGCGTTCATCTCCGACGTCGGCATGACCGGCTCGCGAACCAGCGTGCTCGGCGTAAAGCCAGAGCAGGTGCTGGAGCGGCTGATTACTCAGATGCCGGTGAAGTTCGAAACCGCCGAGGAGGACGTGTGGGTGATGGGAGCGTTGGTGGAAGTGGGGAGCAATGGATCTGCCAAGGCGATCGTGCAGGTCTTGACACCCGCCAACGCCACCAGCAGCAGCGGATAGAACCACACTATGTAGAGGTAGAACCAGTGATGCATCGTCAGCTGCAGGGCGATCAGTAGCGCCGCTCCCAAGGCAGCCACCTGGACAAGCGTCTTCCTTTGAGGTCGCCATGCCAGGAGCAAGGACAGCCCCGCGGTTGCGATGAGAAGCGCGATGCGCAGGGGTTCCAGGCTCCGAACCTGGCCCCAGATGCTGAAGGGGGAGTCTCGGCCTGCCTGGTAGGCGATGGTCCGATCGTAGAAGGTGCCGAGCCCTGGATCGATTGCCGCCCAGAGCATCACCAGCGCCGATACGAGCAGGAAGGACAGGGCGAAGCTCACTCGAGTCTTGCGCCTTGCTTCATATGTCATCAGCATCGGCGCGAGCAGGACGGGTGCGAACTTGGTGAAGGCGGCGAGGGCGGCCACGCCGCCTCGGGCTATTGGGCGCGCCAAGACCAGCAGCATCGCCACCAGCAGCATCGCCACCAGCGTGTCGTTTGAATTCGACTCCAACGCATAGGCGGTATACGGGTAGGCGGCCCAGCCGAAGGCGAGGGTGGCGGCAAGCCTGCGGCCCGCCGGCCCGGGACGGATCCGCATGCCTAAAAGGATCAGGAAACCGAAGGTGAGGAGGTCAAAGATGACCGCTGCGGCGTGGGCGGCCGGAAGGTCGTTCCAGGTGCCAGACCAGGGCCAGATCCGCTCGAAGGGGACGTAGGCGTAGTAGTTGACCGGGCCATAGGTATCCCCTTGGGAGATTTCCTTTGGGAAGTTGCCATAGATCGGCTCGCCGTGGGCGATGCGATCGGCGCCGACGACGCCCGCGTAGCCGACGTCGATCACACCCGAGTCGGCGACGTTCAGCCCGACCCGGAAGCCGATCAGAAAGAGGGCGGCGATGAGCAGCCAAGCGGCAGGCCAGACCGGGCGGATCCCCTCGCCGCGGCCGCGGAACCCGACCCACAGGGCCCTGATGAGGAGATAAAGCAGCGGCGGGTACTGAAGGGGGACTGAGACGCCGATTTCGCCCCGGTTAAAGAAGAAGAACGAGGCGCCGAAGCCGATCAGGACGAGGAGGTCGAGGTTGGCGATCCGCCAGAGTCGCCGCCAATCCACCAGCCCGAGCAAAAAGAGAGCGCAGAGCGGCACGAAGACGTAGGTGGCGTCGAGCTTGTGACCGAACGCGCCCGGGTAGCCGCGGGCCATCTTCCAGGCGACCTGATAGCCGGTCCACGATTCGCGGACCAACCCGGTGAGCGGGTCGACGATGACCAGCGCCACCTCCTTGCTCCCGGCGAAATAGCCGACTTCCCAGTTGCCGTCGTTCATCGTGGCGCTGGGCGCCAGACCGGGGTTCTTCCGCCGCTCTTCGATCGCCTTTGGATCGCGATTTGCGATCCTGGTCGCCCGCGCCGCGCTGATCTGTGCCGCGCTCGCAGGGCACGGCGCCAGCAGGGCAATCGCGATCAGGGTCGCCGTCGCCAGGCGCTTCACTGCGAGTCATCCAATCCGAAGCTCTCGAGGACGACCCCCGCAACGTCGCGCAGCGCCCACTGCGCCCGCTCATCGGGAGAGTCCGGCCCGCAGCCGACAAAGAGCAGCGGGCCGAGCGAGTCGCCGGCGTGCAGGGAGCCGTGGCTGCCGCCCCCGGCGTGGGTGACCCCGCCCCAGTCGACCGCCTCAAAGCCAGGCGAAAGCGAGAGGACGAAGTCGCCGGCGTTGGGCGCCGTGAGCGCCGACCAGACGCGAGCGAGCGGATCGGGGTAGGCCTCGCTGCGCAACCGCCCATCCTCGAGCCGCGCCTTCAGCGCCGCTAGCTCCCCCTCGATCTCCCAGCTCGCTCCACGCAGATCGACCACCGGGCCGCTGGGCCGAAAGCGAATCTGCTCTCCGGCGCGCTCGACCACCGCCACCGCCCCGCCCTCGATCGCCACCCCGGACCCCTCGCGCCTCAGCGGCTCGCGATCGGGTCCCTCAAGGCGGCAGACCAAGTCGACCCCCTCGATCTCGCTCAGTGCCCGTTTCACGGCCCATGGCTCTGCCGGCTCGCCCTCGCCCTCCAAGAGGTAGATGTGCGCCGCGCGACCGGTCGGGCTGACCGCAAGCTGGGCCGACTCCGGGCGGGCCTCAGACGGCTGCAGCACAGTCCACTCCCGACCGAGGAGCTGCGCCAGCGCCAGGCCGCGATGCACCGGCGTCTGGGCGTGGTCGGCCAGCAGGATCAGCGCGTACTCACCGAGGAAGGCGTCAAGCCCACCCGTTGCCTCGGTCAGCTTCTCAAAGCAGCGGTCGGCCTTGGCAATCGACTCGACGCTCTCCTGCGGCCCGTGGCGGTGTGAGTAGTGGTCGTTATCGGGTAGCGAGAAAAGCAGGAAGTCGGCGAGGTCGCGCTTCGCTAGCTCCGCCGCGCAGCAGGCCGAGTAGCCGTCACGGCCGCCGGGGATAGAGGACGGCCTGCAGGAAACCTCGCGGCTGGCGTAGAGGTCTCCGTAGAAGAGCTCGCCGGGGCCCCAGGTGTGGTGGCGGAACTTGAGCCGGGTCGCCTCGACGGCGCGGCGCAGCAGGCCCTCGAGGGAAACCTGATGGCGGTGGCGCCCCCGGTAGATCAGGAACGGCGTGCAGGCTGTGCGGGCGCCGGCGTCGTCGAGGCGCTCGAAGAGGGTCTTGACCTCGGGGTTGAGGTGCGCCAGGTTCATGTTGTATACGAGGTCATAGAGGGTGCGGAAGACCCCGAAGGAGCGGCTCGCCTCCAACGAGGAGCCGTACTCGACATAGCGTTGCTCCAGCCGGTGATACCAGTTCATGCCGCTGATCCAGTGCTGCTCAGCGCCGCGGCCGGTGACCATCTCAGCACAGGCGACCGGCGTAACCGAGGGGAAGCTGGAGACGCAGTCCGGAACGAGGACACCACGCTCAAGCAAGGCCGCGAAGGTCGGTGCGCGCCCCTCGGCGACGGCTCGCTCCAGCATGTCGGTGCGCAACGAGTCGACGTAGGTGAGGACGAGCTTCTTCGCGGGCATCGCCGCCAAATGATGCTCGACCGGGGCGGCTATCGCAGCACGCGCAGACCCGCGTGCTTTCGCCGGGCGCGACGGCGGCGGGCGATCGCCAGCCAGGCCAACGCGGCCACCACCAAGAGCGCAGCGAAATGAAACAGCACCGAGACCGCGACGACCACGAGGGCGATGAGCGAGATCAGGAAGCCAAGCGCGGCGCCGCCGGCACCCTTGCGGCGCTCCGCGCCGCCGACCACGTCGCTTAGGACGACGCAGGCGAAGGCGGCGCCGATCAGGCAGAAGAGCGCTCCGATTGGCCGGTCGAGATTGGCAACGCCCGCCAGCAGGAAACCGACAACCAAGCCGATCGCCGAGGCAAGCAGGGTCATCCTGCCGCGCGCCGAGCCGTGGGTGCCGGTCGTCCCGGCGAGCATGCCGATCGCGATGCCGATGCCGAGCTCGAGGCTGATGCCGGAGAGGAAACTCACGCCCCGAAAACCTAGCCTTCCTGGCGCTTTCGCGTGGATTCGGCACACTTGAGCTATGAGCGAGTCGCCGAGCCCGCCGCCGAGGCGGCGGGCTCACACCAGGACGCGGGACCTCGAGCGCTACGCCGGGCTGTTCGCCGAGCGCACCGCAGTGATGCGCTCATCGGCGATGCGGGACCTGATGGCGGTGACCGCCCGCCCCGAGGTGATATCGCTAGCCGGCGGCCTGCCGGACACCTCGACCTTCCCGGCGCAGAGCTTTGCCGCGCAGATGACCCGGATTGCCCAGGACTCCGCTGCAGCGGCGCTCCAATACGGGCCGACCGAGGGCTTCGAGGAGACCAAGGACTGCATCGTGCAGGTGATGGGCGCCGAGGGAATGCTGCCCGATCCCGAGGACGTGATCGTCACCACCGGCGGCCAGCAGGCGATCGACCTGGTCTGCAAGACCCTCCTTGACCCCGGCGACGTGGTGATCTGCGAGGCGCCGACCTACCCCGGCGCGGTGCCGGTGTTCTGCAGCTACCAGGCCGACGTCCGCCAGATCGAGTGCGACTCCGAGGGGATGCGAATCGCGGTGCTGGAAGAAGCGCTGAAGAGGCTGGCCGACAAGCGACGGCGGCCGAAATTCATCTACACGGTGCCCAGCTTCCAGAACCCGGCCGGGGTGACGATGTCCCTGCAGCGTCGACGGCGCCTGGTCGAGCTGGCCCGCCTACACGAGCTGCTGATCGTCGAGGACAACCCCTACGGTTTGCTCCGCTACGACGGCGAGCCGCTGCCGCCGCTCTACCAGCTCGATGGCGGTGACTACGTGCTCTACGTCGGCACCTTCTCGAAGATCCTCTCGCCCGGCATCCGTCTCGGCTGGGCGGTGGCGCCGCCGCCGGTGATGGAGAAGATCGTGCTCGGCAAGCAGGCCTCTGACCTGTGCACCTCAACCCTGACCCAGTACTTCCTGCGCGAGTACTTCGCCGAAGGGCGGTGGCGCCAGTACGTCGAGGACCTGGTCGAGATCTACCGCCGCCGCCGCGACGTCATGCTCGAGGCGTTGGGCGAGCACTTCCCGGCACAGGCGAGCTGGACCGAGCCCGCGGGCGGGCTGTTCATCTGGGCGACCCTGCCCGAGTACATCGACACCAGCGACCTGCTGGCCAAGGCGCTGCGCGACGATGTCGCCTTCGTGCCGGGTCAGGCCGCTTACGTCGACGGGCGCGGCCGCAACTCGATGCGTCTCAACTTCTCCGGCGTCGGCGAGGGTGAGATCCGCGAGGGCATCCGCCGGATCGGGAATGTCATCTCAGAGCAGGTCGATCTCTACGGGGCGCTGACCGGCGAGCAGCAGGTGGCGGCAGCTGCGCGCGAGGAAACCGGGAAGGCAAACGTGCTGCCGTTTCGCAAGACGGGCGAGGCGGGCTCGTGAGGGTGGCGGTCCTCAAAGGCGGCCGCTCACTTGAGCGCGGCGTCTCGCTGCGCTCCGCCGCTCGGGTCGAGGACGCCCTTGAGCGGCTTGGGCACGAGGTGCTTGCGATCGACGTCGGCGCCGATCTGGTCGAGAGACTGGGAGCCCAGCGCCCCGATGTCGCCTTCGTCGCGATGCATGGGTCGGGCGGTGAGGACGGCACCGCGCAGGAGCTGCTGGAGATCCTTGGAGTTCCCTTCACCGGCCCCGGCGTCGCGGCCTGCGCCCGCTGCATGGACAAGGTGCTCGCTAAGCACTCGCTGCGCGAGGCAGGCGTCCCGACGCCGGACTGGTTCGCATTTAACGAGACGGCCTTCCGCGAGCTGGGCGCCGCCGATGCGCTCGGCCGGTTGGAGGAACGCCTAGGCTTCCCGCTGGTGGTCAAGCCGAGCCGCGGCGGCTCGGCCCTGGGGGTCAGGTTCGCCGCGAGCCGAGCCGAGGTTCCGGAGGCCCTGATCGCGGCCTTCAGCTATGACAACCGGGTGCTGCTGGAGAGCTACGTCGAGGGTCGCGAGCTGGCGGTGAGCGTGCTCGGCGAGCAGCCGCTGCCGGCGCTTGAGGCGATCCCTGCCGGCGAGGACCGCTATGACTTTGAGGCGAGATATGAGATCGGTCGCACCACCTTCGCCTGCCCGGCCGAGCTAGACGAGGACGAGGGGGCTGCGGTGACCGCGGCGGCGCTGGGGGCCTATCGCACCCTCGGCTGCACCGGCTTTGCCCGTGCCGACCTGATCCTCGGCGCGGACGGGCCGCAGGTGCTCGAGGTAAACGCGATCCCCGGCCTCACCGACACCAGCCTCCTGCCCCAGGCCGCCGAGGCGGCGGGGATAGCGTTCGAGGACCTCGTCGAGCGCATCCTCGACCTCGCCCTGAACCCTGTCACCGCCTAGGAATCCTCTCCCTGGGCGAAGTCCTCGGGGGACACCTCGTCGAGGAACTCCTTGAACTTGTCGACAACCTCCTCGGTGTCCTCTACCTCATGTTCGAACTCGATCGCGGACTCCTCGATCACCTCCTCGGCCGCGAAGATCGGGGCCGAGACGCGGACGGCGAGGGCGAGGGCATCGGAGGGTCGCGAGTCGATCTCCATCTCCGACCCGTTGACCGAGACCGTGATCGAGGCGTAGAAGGTGTTGTCGCGCAGCTCGGTGACCGAGACGCGCTCGCACTTGGCATCGAGCTGCTCGAGCAAATCGGAGAGCAAGTCATGGGTCATCGGTCGGGGCGTTGAGGCGCCCTGGAGCTTCATCAGGATCGCCGCGGCCTCGGGGTGGCCGATCCAGATCGGCAGGAACTTGTTGCTGTCGACGGTCTTCAGCAAGACGATCGGCTGCTTGCCGACCATGTCGAAGCTGACGCCGTAGATCTGCATCTGCTGCACGAGTGGGCGATCCTGGATTCGAACCAGGGACCTCGTCCTTATCAGAGACGCGCTCTAACCGACTGAGCTAATCGCCCGAATTGTGGCGATGATAGCGGCCGGGCTGGGGCTTCAGGCACAGCCCTCAGGCGCGGTGGCGGTCGAGCTTCCGCGCCAAGGCGAGTGCTTCATCGAGGTCATCGAAGCGGATCTCGAGCACGATCTCCTCCCCTCGCGGGCGGACCTTGACCTCGCGTCCGAGCGCCGCCTCGAAGCGGTCGGTCGCCTCGCTCAGCGCCGCGGCCTCCTCCGGGTCGACCTTCCTGCGGGCCCCGGCACCGGCCTTCGGCTGGCCAGCCAGCCGAACTCTGTCCTCGGTCTCGCGGACCGACCACCCGCCTCGCGCTGCGTCGCGGGCGAGGCGGCGGCGGACGTCGTTGCCACGCGCCGCGAGAAGGGCGCGGCCGTGACCCTCGCTCAGTTCGCCCGACTCAAGCAGGGCGAGCGTCTCGTCGGGTAGATCGAGGAGGCGGATCAGATTAGAGACGGCCGGGCGGCTGCGACCGACGCGGCGCGCCAGCTCTTCTTTGGAGAGCCCGAGGTGCTCGACCAGGGAGGCGCAGGCGCGCGCCTCCTCGACCGGGTTGAGGTCCTCGCGGACCATGTTCTCGATCAGCGCCGCCTGCAGGCGCTCCGCCTCCGCTGGGTCGCGGACCACCGCCGGCACCCTCTCCAACCCCGCCTGCCTGGCAGCCCGCCAGCGCCGCTCGCCGGCGATCAGCTCGTAGCTGCCGTCGTGCAGGGGGCGAACGAGCAGTGGCTGCACGATGCCGCTGGCCTCGATCGAGGCAGCCAGCCCGGCCAGCGCCTCAGGGTCGAACTTGGTCCGCGGCTGGCTCGGATTCGGCTTGATCAAGCCGACCGGAAGTTCAAGCAGCTCGCCGGCCGCCGCAGAGATCGGCTCGGGAAGGATCGCGGCGAGGCCGCGGCCGATCCCGCGCTTGGTCCCACTAGCCACGCTCTTGCAACTCCTTTGCAAGAGCGCGATAGGCGTCAGCCCCACGCGAGTGGGGAGCGTGCTCGGTCACGGGCAGACCATAGCTGGGGGCCTCGGCGACCCGCACGCTGCGAGGTATCACCGTCTCGTAGACCATCTCGGGAAAATGGCGGCGCAACTCGCTCTCGACATCCTGCGCGAGTCGGGTGCGCTCGTCGTGCATGGTGACTAACAGCCCCGACACCTCCAGGGCGGGATTCAGCTCACGCCGGATCAAGTTAAGCGTCTCGAGGAACTGAACCAGGCCCTCGAGCGCCAGGTACTCGGCTTGCACGGGCACGATCACACGGTCGGCGGCTGCCAGGGAGTTGACGCTGACCGGTCCGAGCGAGGGAGGGCAGTCGAGCAGGGTGACGGCGAAGCGATCGCGCACCGGTCCAAGACGGTCGCGGAGCCGCGTCTCGGAGTCATCGATCCGCGGCAGCTCGACCGCTGCACCGGCCAGATCGCGGCTGGCGGGCACTAGCCAGAGGTTGTCAGGGCCGGCCGGCCGGGCCGCTTCGGCGACCGAGACCTCGCCGGTAAGGCAATCGTAAGAGGAGGGGTGAAGGTCGCGGTCAAGGCCAAGGGCGACCGTCGCATTGCACTGCGGATCGAGGTCGACCAGCAAAGTCTGGGGTCCCAAAGCGGCGAGGCTGGCGGCGAGGTTCACCGACGTGGTCGTCTTGCCGACCCCACCCTTTTGATTTGCGACCGCGTAGACGACACCCATGCCGGCCAGACTATTTGGGTCCCGGCGGCGGGGCTCAGCCGCGCGGGCGCTTCTTTGCGATTCCCGGACGACGGGGCAGATCAGGCGGGGTCGGTCCCCGCTTTCGGATCAGGTGAAGGTGGCGGTGCTCGCTGCCAGCGTAGGGACCGACCTGCAAAATTCGCTCAGGCTGCATGGCGAGCCTGGCGGCGGCTCTTTGCAACTGGGCCTCCTCCTCGGGGTCACGCCTGCCCTTCCAGGCGAGCAGGACCCCACCGTCGAGCAACAGCGGGGAGGCCAGCTCCGCGAGGGTCGAGAGCCGACCCACCGCTCGGGCGGTTGCCGCTTTGTAGGACTCCCGGCCCCCCCCGCCCGCCCACTGCTCCGACCGGGCGTTGATGACCAGGGCGTTGGCGATCGCGGCAGCGTCTATCGCCCGCTGCACGAACTCGCACTTTCGAGCCACGGACTCGATCAGGTCGACTTGGACAGTGGGCAGGGCGACGGCCAGGGCGAGGCCAGGAAAGCCAGCCCCAGAGCCGATATCGGCGATCCTGGGAGCCTCGCGAAGCTCCGGTACCTCAAGACCGGTGAGGCTGTCTGCGACATGGACCCTCCATGCCCGGTCATCGGTTATCGAGCTGACCGAGGCCCGCTCTTGGGCAAGGAGGTCGAGTACCTTCTGCAGGGCGGCGCGGGCCTCGGGGGCGAGGGCGGCCGTCTGGTCCGGGCTCACTCCGAGACGAGGGGCGCCACGACGACGCAGCGGTGCGGCTCGTCGCCCTCGCTGTAGGTCTCGACTCCGGCGCGCTCCTTGAGGCGCTCGTGCACGACGCGCCGTTCCTGGGCGCTCATCGGATCCATTTCCACCACTCGATTGTCGCCCAGCGCCTGCTCCGCGGCTCGATCGGCCCGCGATTGCAATGTCTCCCGCCGTCGCTGCCTATACCCGGCCGCGTCCACAACCACGCGCTTGCGCTCGCGCATCCCCCGAAAGGCGGCCTGATAGCAGAGCAGCTGAAGCGCGTCGATCGTCTGCCCCCGCTTCCCGATCAGCAATCCGTAGTCCTCACCCCCCTCGACCACAGCCTCGATCCGATCGTCGTCCTCACGGATCTCGACATCTCCGTCGAGGTCGAGCTCGTCCAGCACACCCTCAACAAGCTCTCGCACCCGCTCTGCGGGCTCCTGTGGCCAATCGCTCGTCTCACCCACGCAAGGCACCCTATTCAAGCTCAGCCTAGGCCGAAAGCCGAAGGCCCCCGCTTAACGTCGCTTCTTCTTCTTTTTAGGAGGTGGTGGTGGTGGTTTTGCTGCTGCCACCTCCGCCGCAGTAGGCACATGTGGCGCCGGGATGATCCGCTGGATCGTGTACTGCTGGCCGATCGTCCAGATGTTGGTCGTGATCCAGTAGAGGATCAGCCCGGCCGGAAAGCTGATCACGAAGGGAACGAAGATCAGCGGTAGCACGAACATCATCGTCCGTTGACTTTTGTCGGCCGTGGCTGACATGAGCAGGCCCGAGATCAGCTGGGTGACAACGTAGAGGACGAGCAGCACGATCAAAACGCCGCCCGTCGCCTTCGCCGTCAGATCCGGAATGAAGAGGAATGACGCCTGGCTGCCGCATTCGCCGGCCTTGCAGCCGATGTCTGATGGAAGCTCGGTGCGCAGCACGTAAAAGAGCGTGATGAAGACCGGGAGTTGCGCGACCAGCGGGATGCAGGAGGCGAACGGGTTGACCTTGTTCTCTTTGTAGAAGTTCATCATTTCCTGCTGCATGCGCTGTTTGTCGTTCTTGTATTTGGCCTGGATCTCCTTGATCTGCGGCTGCAGCGCCTGCAGCGCCCGCATCCCTTTCAGCTGTCTGTAGGTGAGCGGGATGAGCACCGCCCGGGTGCAGACGGTAAGCGCGATGATCGCCCCTCCCCAGCTCAGCCCGGCGTTGTCGTGGAAGAACTGGAGGACGCCGTTGGCGATATTGACCAGGAACTGCGGGGCGAGCTGGATCGCGATCGGGAGCATCAAACCTTGACCTCACCGTGGTGCTCGGTGGGGTCAACCGGACCAACCCGGACCGTGAAGCGGTCAGGAACTGGGTCAAAGCCACCGTGGCTGAAGGGGTTGCAGCGCAGCAGGCGCCAGGCGGCGAGCAGCAAGCCTCGGGACGCACCGAAGCGGTCGACGGCCTCCAGGGCGTAGGCGGAGCAGGTCGGCTCATAGCGGCAACGCCGCGGCCGGGACGGGGAGATCCAGCGCTGGTAGGCGCGAATCGGGGCGAGGGCGGCGCGTTTCACGTGGAACGCCGCCCGCTTGATGCCCCCGCCAGTGCCTCTTCGATGCTTTTGCGCATGCCTTCGGTCCCCTCCCGCGCGAGCAGCCCACCGATTTCCGAGCGGGCGACAAGGACGAAATCGTGGCCGCTCGGGAGATTGTCCGAGAGGCTCCAGAATGCCTCGCGCAGCGCCCGCTTGACGCGGTTGCGCTCGGCAGCGCCGCCGACCTTGCGACTCGTCGAAACCCCGAGCCTCACGCCGCGCTCCTCATCCTCGCGGCGTGGAAAGCTGTAGAGCACGAGGTAGCGCGTTGCATGAGATGAGCCATCGCGGTAGACGCGGTCGAACTCGCCGCTGCGCGAGAGGCGGCGTCGCTTCGCCGCCATCTACACCGTCAGGCGCTTCCGGCCCTTGCGCCGCCGTCGGTTGAGGATGGTGCGGCCAGCACGGGTGCTCATCCGCGCTCGGAACCCATGGGTCTTTGCCCGC
Source organism: uncultured Solirubrobacterales bacterium (assembly GCA_963777915.1). GTDB lineage: Bacteria > Actinomycetota > Thermoleophilia > Solirubrobacterales > 70-9 > CAVUPF01. The sequence goes on from CAVZSH010000002.1 coordinate 29,953, forward strand.
TTGCGCTTCTTGGGCTGATAGGTCCGCTTCATCCGGGCGGGAGTATAGGGGCGAGCGGTTTTGGCCGGGATTTGCGGAAGCGCTCCCTATGACTCCCCCAGCCGACGCTATGGTCGGCCGTCGGTGGCAGATGCGCTGGATCGACATGACCTCGAGGCCCTCTGGCGAGATGCCCAGGTACGGCTGCGGGCCTCGGTCCCGGAATCGACCTTCAAGCTCTGGCTGGAGCCGCTGCGGGCAGTCGGCGCGCAGGGAGACGCCATCTACCTCACCGCCCCCGAGAGCATCCGGGCCTGGGTCCAACGGCGCTACGCGCCGCTGATCCGCGAGGCGCTCGCCGCGATTGGAACGCCACTGCGCGAGGTCAATTTCACCGCCGCAGAAGAGGGTGGCGGCGCAGGTGTGGAGGGCGAAGTCGAACTCAACCCCAACTACAGCTTCGAGCGCTTCGTAATCGGCGCCGGAAATCGCCTCGCCCATGCGGCGGCGCTCGCCGTCGCCGAGGCCCCGTCGGAGGCCTACAATCCGGTCTTCCTCCACGGCCCCCCGGGTTTGGGGAAGACGCATCTGCTGGTGGCGATCGCCAACTACCTCGAGGCCAATGCGCCGGGGCTCAGCGTCCGCTATACGACGGCAGAGTCGTTCACCAACGAGTTCGTCGGCGCGCTGCGCTCGGCCGGAGCCGAGGCGTTTAAGAGCCGCTACCGCGACATCGACGTGCTGCTGATCGACGACGTCCAGTTCCTCGAGGGCAAGCATCACACCGAGGAGGAGTTCTTCCACACCTTCAACGCCCTGTATGAGTCTGGCAGCCAGCTGGTTCTCTCCGCTGATCGCATCCCCAGCGAGCTGTCCACCCTTGCCGCACGACTGCGTGACCGCTTCGAGTGGGGCCTGACCGTCCCGGTCGAGGCTCCCAACCTCGCGACCCGCCTCACGGTCCTGCGCCGGCTGGTCCGCGAGGCCGGCGTTGAGATCGCCGACCGCGAGGCGCTCGTCGAGCTGGCCCGCCGGATCGATGCCAATGTTCGCCAGCTGCACGGAGCGCTGACCAAAGTCATAGCCCACGCCTCGCTGATGGCCAAGCCACTCAGCTCCGAGTTGATCGTCGAGCTGATCCCCCAAGGCACGCGCCAACCCACCCCGATCGAGCAAATCCAGCAACGGGTGGCGGCCGACTTCGGCGTCTCCCACGCCGAGCTGGTCGGCTCGACCCGCTCGGCCTGCCCACTCCGCGCTCGCCAGGTAGCGATTTTCCTCACCCGCGAGCTGACCGACCTCTCGCTGCCCCAGATCGGTCGACTCTACGGGGGACGCGACCACTCGACGATCCTCAACTCAGTCCGCAGGATAGAGGCCGGCGTAGTCGAGGATCCCGCTTTGGCCAGTCGCGTTGCCGCGCTCCGCGCCGCAATCCACAACCCCGCCCAAAGCGGCGGCTGACAGCCGATCTCACTGCAAGAATCCGATCCCCCCACAGACGCTTCCACAGCCAGCAAACCGCATTCCCAGGCCAAATCGCCATCACCCAAGTAGCTTCCACAGGCTCTACTCCAACTCAAGAAAGCACACATCACTTGAAGCTCACCACTGAACGCGACGAACTCGTCTCCAAGCTCTCGGTCATCTCCCGCGCGATCTCCAACCGCGCCGCCACCCAGTCGCTGTCCGGGATCCTTGCAACAGCCTCCAGCGACGGCGTGACACTTGCCGCGACCGATCTCGAGATGGGCCTCAAGACGGGCCTTCGGGCCGAGGTCGGGGAAGAGGGCTCAGTCCTGCTGCCCGGCCGCCTGCTCGCTGAAGTCTCACGTTCACTTGGCGAGGGGTCGGTCGAGATCGAGTCGCGCGAGGCCGAGCGCGACGTGGAAATCCGCAGCGGCGGGTCGAGCTTTCACCTGCGGGTTCTTTCGGCCGATGACTTCCCCCGGTTCCCTGAGCAGCAGGCCGAGCCGCTGATGATCCCAGCCCTCGCCCTGGCTTCAACCGCGGAGCTGGTCGCCCGCGCCGCCTCGCACGATGACATGCGCCCAGTGTTGACCGGCGTGCTGGTAAGCGTCGCCGCTAACGAGATGACGATGGTCGCGACCGATTCCTATCGGCTTGCCGTGAAGCGAACCGAGCTGGAGGGCGGGATAGGCGGCGAGCTGGAAGCCAACATCCCGGCCCGCGCTCTTCGCGAGCTGGGGCGCATCCTCTCCGCAGAGCAGGTCGAGGAAGTCGCGGTGTCGCTGCTTTCCAACCAGGCGGTTTTCAAGGCAGGGACGATCGTCCTCAATACGAGGCTGATCGACGGCCAGTTCCCCAACTTTCGACAGCTTCTGCCGGAGTCCTACGAGCACGACGTGCGGCTGCCGCGCTCGGACTTCCTCGACGTCACCCGCCGCGTCAGCCAGCTGGCGCAACGAAACGCGCCGCTGCGCCTCTCATTCGCCCCCGGCGAGCTGACCGTGGCAGCCGAGACACCGGATGTCGGCGATGCCGAGGAGACGATGCCGGCCGCCTTTGAGGGCGAGCCGCTGGAGATCGGGTTCAACCCAGAGTTCCTCAAGGAGGGAATCGAAAGCGTCGAGGGCGAGGAGGTGGTGCTGCGGCTGATCTCGCCGCTGCGCCCAGGGCTGCTACAGCCGGTCGACAACGATGACTTCCGCTATCTGGTGATGCCCATCCGACTCAACGTGTGAGGCAGCCCCGGTGCTCGTCACCGCCGTTGAAGCGAGGCCGCTGCGGAGTCTCGATGATCTGCGGGTCGAGCTCTGCCCAGGGGTCGTCAGCCTGATCGGCCCCAATGGCGCCGGCAAGACCAACTTCGTCGAGGCGCTCTACTTCGGCCTGACCGGGCGCTCCTTCCGGACCGCGGATCGTCGCGAGCTGATCCCCTTCGGCGCCTCGCTTGCCCGCGTCGAGGTTGCAGTTAGTGACCGGGACGGGATCGAGCGCCGCCTGCTCGCCTCAGTGAGCAGGGCGGATGGCCGCCGCCACCTCCTCGACGGCAACTTCGCTGACCCGGCGACGATCGCCCGCAACCGCCCGCCGGTAGCGGTCTTCTCTCCCGATCGCCTGGTCTTGATCAAGGGCCCGCCGGCCGAGCGCCGCGCTCACCTCGACGGCTTTGTGGCGGCACGCTGGCCGTCTCGCTCGGAGCTGCGCAAGCGCTACGGCCAGGCGCTGGCGCAGCGCAACGCCCTGCTGGCCCGGCTGATCGGCAGCTCGCGATCCGGTAGCGAGCTGATCGTCTGGGACACGGCGCTGGCCGCGGCCGCCGAGCCGCTGATCGCGGCCCGGGCCGAGGCTGCCGCGGTGCTTGCGGGGCCGTTTGCGGCGACGGCTGCGGCGCTTGGCCTGGATGGGAGCGCCACCCTCGAGTACGCCCCGCGGGCAAGCGGCTCGGCGGCGGAGATCCGCGAGGGGCTGGCCCAGCACCGCGAGCAAGACCTGCGGCTGGGGCGCAGCTCATGGGGGCCGCACCTCGACGAGCTGAAGGTCTCCATCTCAGGGCGCTCGCTGCGGCGCTACGGCTCCCAGGGTCAGCAGCGCGCCGCGCTTCTCTCCCTTCTCTTCGCCGAGCGCGACGCCTTGCTCGAGGCGCGGCAGGTGGCACCGTTGTTGTTACTTGACGACGTGATGAGCGAGCTCGACCCGGGGCGTCGAGAGCGTCTGGTCGAGTGCCTTATGCGGGGCGGCCAGGCAGTGATCACGGCCGCCGATGAGGAGTCGGTCCCGATTGCCGCGATGGGCAGCGTCATACGGATGCCTCGCCCCGCGATCCCCGAGCCTGCTGCCGCATGACCAGGCGCCGCGCCCCCCGTCCCGCCGCGGGCGCGATTCGCACCGCTCGCGAGCGCGCCGCTCCGCAGACCCGGCTGGCGGCGGCCCAAGCGGCCTGGGATGGGGCCCTCGGAGGCCAGCTTGCCGCCAGGGCGGAGCCGGTGTCCGAGCGGGCGGGGACGCTGACGGTCGAGTGCGTTGACGCTGTCTGGGCGCAGGAGCTGGACCTGATGCAGGAGCAGTTGCTGGGGCAGCTTCGCTCCCGGCTCGGAGAGCTGGCGCCGACAAGCCTTCGCTTCCGCGTCAACAGCTCGCGCTTTTAGCCGCACTTCTTTCGTGATTTGCAGGGATTTTACGATTCATGACGGTGCTTTCCGAAGTCCCGGACTGGTATCCTTATGTCAACTTGTGTTTGCGCCCCGACCGTGTGGAGCAGGTCTCCAGGCAGTCGGGGTTTTCTGTGAGAACCGGAAGGGACTAATTGCCTGAGAAGACGACCAAAGCCGCCGAGGCGGCCGATTCCTATGGCGCTAAGGACATCACCGTCCTTGAGGGCCTGGAGGCGGTTCGCAAGCGGCCCGGCATGTACATCGGCTCGACCGGCCCACGCGGCCTTCACCATCTCGTCTATGAGGTAGTCGACAACTCAGTCGACGAGGCAATCGCCGGGTACTGCGACAGCGTCCGTGTCGTCCTCCACCCCGACAACAGCTGCACGGTCTCTGACGATGGCCGCGGCATCCCGGTCGAGATGATGGAGAAAGAGCAACGGCCCGCGGCCGAGGTCGTCCTGACGGTTTTGCACGCCGGCGGCAAGTTCGGAGACGGCGGCGGGTACAAGGTCTCGGGGGGCCTTCACGGAGTCGGCGTCTCGGTCGTCAACGCGCTGTCGGAGCGCCTCCACCTGGAGATCAGCCGCGACGGCCACGTCTGGTCCCAAGACTACGAGCGCGGCAAGCCTCTCACGGAGCTGAGCAAGGGCCCCGCCACTAAAGAGCACGGCACCAAGATCACCTTCCTCCCCGATCTCGAGGTCTTCGAAGAGATCGATTTTGACTTTCAGACTCTGGCTGAGCGGCTGCGCGAGACCGCCTTCCTGACCCGCGGCCTGAAGATCGAGCTGATCGACGAGCGAGGGGCGACCAACAGCGTCACCTTCCGGTATGAGGGCGGGATTGAGGACTTCGTCCGCCACCTCAACGAGAACCGCGACGAGCTGCACCGCAAGGTGGTCTTCTTCGAAGGCTCCGAGGACGAGGGGCAGGTTGAGGTGGCGATGCAGTGGAACACCTCCTACCAGGAGTCGATCTTCAGCTTCGCCAACAACATCAACACCCATGAGGGCGGCACTCACCTCTCTGGCTTTCGCTCAGCCCTGACCCGGACGCTCAACGCGTACGCGCGGGGCAAAGGCCTGCTCAAAGAGAAAGACGACAACTTGGCCGGCGAGGACGTTCGCGAGGGCTTGATCGCGGTGATCTCGGTGAAGCTGCACGACCCTCAGTTCGAGGGCCAGACGAAGACCAAACTGGGCAACCCTCCGATTCGCGGCCTGGTCGAGGAGACGGTGAACCGCAAGCTGGGTGAGTTCTTCGAGGAGAACCCCGGGGACGCCAGGCGGATCATCAGCAAGGCGATCGACGCCTCGCGGGCACGAGACGCGGCGCGAAAGGCACGCGACCTGACGCGGCGCAAGTCGGCACTGGAGAACTCGACCCTGCCAGGTAAGCTCGCTGACTGCACGGTCAAGGACCCGAGTCTTGCCGAGATCTTCGTGGTCGAGGGCGACTCCGCCGGCGGCTCCGCCAAGCAGGCGCGCGACCGCAACACCCAGGCGGTGCTGCCGCTGCGCGGCAAGATCATCAACGTCGAGAAGAGTCGCATCGACAAGGTGCTGGCCAACAACGAGATCCAGGCTCTGATCACGGCGATCGGTACCGGCGTCCATGAGGAGTTCAAGATCGAGGACGCCCGCTACCACAAGATTGTGATGGCGACCGACGCCGACGTCGACGGCGCCCACATCCGCACCCTGGTGCTGACCTTCCTCTACCGACAGATGCCGGAGCTGATCGACGCCGGCTTCGTCTACATCGCCAAACCGCCGCTGTATCGGGTCAAGCAGGGCAACCAGGAGACCTACCTGGAGCGAGAGTCCGAACTTGAGGAGCTGCTGCTCCGCGACAAACTTGAGGACTTCGAGCTGATTGACGCCACTGGGCAATCGAGGAAGCTGACGGCGAGCCGCTGGCAGGCCTATGTACGGCGCTCGAAGGAGTATGAGGGCTGGGGGTCCTCGCTGCAGGCCGAGTTCGGCCATGAGACCGTGCGCTTCCTCGAGGAGTCGAGCCTGCTCGACGAGGAAGTGGCGACGGTCGCCGCCGCGCGCGAGGTGCTCAGCCGCAAGGCCGGCGAGAGCGAGCCGTTCGATACCGAGGTCCTCGAGGCCTCCGAGGAGGCGCTCGTCGTCAAGGCGGTGGAGCGCAGGAGCGGCCTGGCGCGCACGCACCAGCTCCCTGCGGCGCTGTTCGCCGACCACGACTACCGCAAGTTCGTCGAGGTCCACGCCGCCCTCCTGAAGCAGGTCGGCCGGCCGCCGTTCGAGGTCCGCTTCGGTGGCCGTCACGGCGCCGCCCTCTCCTTCCAGTCGCTGCGCGGCGCGGTGCTGGACCTGGCTCGCCACGGGGTCCAGCTGACCCGCTTCAAGGGGTTGGGGGAGATGAACGCCGACCAGCTGCGCGAGACGACGATGGATCCTGCCTCTCGCACCCTGGCGCGCGTCACCCTCGAGGATGCGACCGCCGCCGACCAGATCTTCTCGATGCTGATGGGCGACCAGGTCGAGCCGCGCCGCAACTTCATCGAGTCACACGCGAAAGAGGTCAGGTTTCTCGATGTCTAGAGGGCGCGGCTGATGGCGCTGGAAGCGCTGACCGGGCGGATCGAGGAGCGCGAGCTCGAGAAAGAGATGCGCTCGTCTTACCTCGATTACGCGATGAGCGTGATCGTCGGGCGGGCGTTGCCGGACGTACGCGACGGGCTGAAGCCCGTGCACCGGCGGGTGCTCTACGCGATGCACGACGTCGGCCTGCAGCCGACCCGCGCCTACCGAAAGTGCGCGTTCATCGTCGGCGAGGTGATGGGTAAGTACCACCCGCACGGCGACTCGGCCATCTACGACACCCTGGTGCGGATGGCGCAGGAGTTCTCGCTGCGCTACGTGCTGATCGACGGCCAGGGCAACTTCGGGTCGATCGACGACGACCCGGCCGCGGCGATGCGCTACACCGAGGCTCGCCTCGGGCGGCTCGCTACCGAGTTGCTGCGAGATATCGATGCCGACACGGTCGACTTCGGCCCCAACTACGACGAATCGACCCAGGAGCCGCTGATCCTGCCGGCCCGGTTCCCGAACCTGCTGGTCAACGGCGCCTCGGGGATCGCGGTCGGGATGGCGACCAACATCCCGCCCCACAACCTGCGCGAGGTCGCCGCCGCCGTCAACGCCTACATCGACGATCCCGGGGTCGATCTGGCGGGCTTGATGGCGCACGTCAAAGGACCCGACTTCCCGGGTGGCGGGATCATGAGTATGGAGGGGATCCGCGACGCCTATGCCTCCGGCCGTGGGAGCGTCAGGGTGCGGGCCCGCGCCCACGTCGAGCCGCTGAAGGGAGGCAAGGAGGCGATCGTTGTCACCGAGCTGCCCTTCATGGTTAAGAAGGGGGGCGACGGCGGTCTGATCACCAAGATCGCCGACCTGGTCCGCGACAAGAAACTCGAGGGAATCTCAGACCTTCGCGACGAGTCCGACCGTTCGGGGATGCGGCTGGTGATCGAGCTGAAGCGCGGCGGCCCACCGGCCAAGGTGGTGCTCAACAATCTCTACAAGAAAACCTCCATGCAGACGACCTTCGGCGTCAACATGGTGGCGCTGGTCGACGGGGTGCCGCGCACCCTGAGCCTGCTGGAGCTGGTCCACCATTACGTTCAGCACCAGCGAGAGGTCGTAACCCGCCGCACCCAGTACGAGCTTCGCCGCGCCGAGGCGCGCGCCCACATCCTCGAGGGACTGCTGGTCGCGCTCGACAACCTCGACGCAGTGATCAAACTGATCCGCGGCTCCTCGGACCCCGACGAGGCGCGCGAGGGGCTGATAGCGCAGTTTGAGCTCTCGCGCGAGCAGTCGCAGGCAATCCTCGACATGCGCTTACAGCGCCTCACCGCCCTGGAGGCCGACAAGGTGCGGGCCGAGCACGCGGACCTGATCGAGCGGATCGGGGAGCTGCGGGCGATCCTCGGCGACGAGTCGCGTGTGATGGGCCTGGTCAAGGAGGAGCTCGCCGAGGTCGTCGACTCCTACGGAGATGAGCGGCGCACCGAGCTGACCCACTTTGAGGGCGACGTCGGGATCGAGGACATGATCGCCGACCAGCAGATGGTGATCTCGTTGACCGCCTCGGGCTACGTAAAGCGGCTGCCGCTGGCCACCTACCGCCAGCAGCATCGCGGGGGGGTTGGGGTGATGGGGATGAACCTGAAGGAGGACGACTACATCGAGCACCTCCACATCTGCTCGACCCACGACTTCCTACTTTTCTTCACCAATCGCGGCAAGGTCTATCGGCTCAAGGTCTACGAGTTGCCGGAGGGGTCGCGGACCGCGAAAGGCAGCGCTCTGGTCAACCTATTGCCGCTGCGCGAAGGAGAGAAGGTGATGGCGGTGATCCCGACCCGAGACTTCAAGGAGAACCGCTACCTCGCCTTCGCAACCGCCAGAGGGCAGATCAAGAAGACCGAGTTCCTCGCCTATAACACACCGATCCGCGCCGACGGGATCATCGCGATCAAGGTTCGCGAAGGCGACGAGCTGGTCCAGGTGCGGCTGACCTCCGGCGATGACGACATCCTTATGGTCTCACGCTCCGGGCACGCGGCGCGCTTCTCCGAGGAGCTGGTGCGGCCGATGGGGCGGGACACCAGCGGGATCAAGGGGATGAATGTCTCTAGCAAGGGCAACCGGGTGCTGGCGATGGACATAGCCCGTGACGACACCGAACTGTTCGTGGTTACCGAGAACGGTTACGGCAAGCGCACTCCGGTCGCCGAGTACCCGGTGAAGGGGCGGGGGACCAAGGGCGTGCTTACCGCGAAGCTGACCGAGCGCAAAGGCGGGCTGGCCGGCGCGCTGATCGTCCGGGAGCACCAGGAGCTGCTCTTCATCTCTCAGAACGGGATGGTCCAGCGGACCTCGGTCGGTGGGATCTCAGAGATGGGGAGGGCGACTCAGGGCGTCAAGGTGATGAACATCAAGGACGACGATCGGGTCAGCGCGGTGGCGTTGGTGGTCGAGTCGGACAGCGAGCCGTCGGGTGAGGCCTCCGGAGGAGACGCCTGAGCCCCGATCCCTCACTGGCGCGCTGTACGGTAGGCCGTGCAGTCCCCTAAAGGAGGAGGCACTGACTATGCAGCCGCCGGCAGGTACTGCTCCCAGGCGGGCGGGATGCTCGGGCTCGCCACCTGGATGAAGACGGTTGGACCCGGCGCCCTGGGATTGCTGCGGGGGTGCATCTGGATCTCCCGAGGGAGGCGGTTGCCCTTGCGGCGGTTGCAGCTCGCGCAGGCGGCGACGATGTTCTCCCAGACAGATTTGCCGCCTCGGCTGCGGGGGATGACGTGATCGACGGTCAGCCCGGACTTCTTCGCGCCGCAGTACTGGCAGGTCCACGCGTCCCGAGCGAGCACTGCCCTGCGGGTGATTTTCCGCCGGTGCGCCTCGCGCGGGATCCGCACGTAGTTGATCAGGCGGATCACATCGGGCCGCTCCATCGTCATGTGCTCGGAGTGCAGCGCCCCCTCTCGCTGCTCCAGCAGCTCGGCTTTTTCCTTCAGCAGCAGCACAGCGGCGCGACGCAACGTGCAGACGTTGATCGGCTCATAGGTCGCATTTAGGACCAAGACCCGTGCCATGGTTCTGCCGATTGTACGGGGACCGGGTCCCAGCGCCACGGGTCTGCGTCTCAGCCGACGGGGTAGGAGCCCAGCAGGCGCACGGACTCCGCCTTCTTGCGCAGCGCCTCGACCGCCTCTGCGACCGCGGAGTCACTGGTGGAGCCCTCCAAGTCGCAGAAGAACATGTAACGGCCCAGTCCACGCCGCAAGGGCCGAGACTCGATCCGGCTCAGGTTGACGCCGCGGCTGGAGAACTCCTGGAGCGCCTCGACCAGAGCGCCCGGGTGGTCCTCACCCAGCTCGGAGAAGACAAGGGAGGTCTTCCAGACGCTGCCGCCGCTTGAGGCGGCCCCCTTCGGCGCGATCCAGACGAATCGGGTCACGTTGTCCGCCTCGTCCTCGATCCCCTCGCGCAGGACAACGCACCCGTAAAGCTCGGCCGCGGAGCGCGCCCCGATCGCCGCCCATGGGCGGTCAGACTCGCCGACCATGCGCACCGCCGCCGCGGTGCTGCTGACGCTGCGCTTTTCGACCTCCGGGAGTTGCTCGCGCAGGAAGCGGGCGCACTGGGCGAGCGGCTGAGGGTGTGAGAGCACCGCCTCGATCTCTCCCAGCCCAATCGGGCGGCGTGTGATCAGATGCGCCCGTACCGCGAAGTCGTGCTCGCCGACGATCGTCACCGCCGTCGCCTCAAAGGCAAGGGTGTCCAGGGTGCTGCGCACCGAGCCCTCGATCGAGTTCTCGAAGGGCACCAGCGCGCGCTCCGCCTCGCCCCGCTCCACGGCGAGGATTGCCTCATGGATGGTCGCCGTGCGCAGCGCCTCGAACTCGGCGTCCGGCGCCGCCTCTCTCAAAGCGTCTTCGGTGAAGGTGCCGGCCGGCCCGAGGTAGGCGATCCGCATCGACGCCTGGACCTATTCGAAGTTGACGGCGTAGCTGGCTTTGTTGTTGGTGACGACCTTCTCGCCGGGGACCGGGCGGACTTCGACTTCGAGCGTGACCTGGCCTTTCGGCGCCGGGGTAAGGGGAATCGTCACCGACTGCGTTTCGCCCACCCCGATGCTGCTGATGTCCCCCTGCAGCGTGTGCCCGCCGTTCACCTTGACTGAGACGACGATCCCGTTCTCGGTCGATTCGCCCTGGTTTTGGACCTTGGCTTCGACTTCGGGGGTGCCCCCTTTGGGAACCGTCGTTGTCGTGCCGGCGGTCAATTCGGTTCCGTTGACGCTGGAGCCGACCAGTCCCAGCCCGTGTACGCCCGGGGTGGCTGGCGAGGTCGAGCCGCTGACGTCACCCAGCGCCGAGCTGACCGCCGCCGTTTCCAGCCACTTCGTCCCTTCCGGCAGGAAGACGCTCTTCGGTACGTTGGCGCCTTCGATCCCGTTGCTTTCGAGCACCCCGTTGATCTCCGGCCGCGCCACCGCCGCGTAGAGGACGTCACTGGCCAGCAGCTTCTGCATTTGCCCGGCGATTGCGGCCGTGGCCTTTGGGGCGCCGACATTACCCAGGGCCGTGCTCATCTTGTTGGCGATTTCGTTCATCGCGCTGCCGCGCAGCTCGTAGACCAGTTCGAGGGCGCTTTGCCCGTGGCTCATGGCCCCGGGCGCGCTGAGGCTGTCGACGCGGGTCACGTAGCTGTCCATCGCGCTGCGGTCGGCATTGACCTCGGCAACAAACTCGGTGACCGAGAGGCTCCCCGGGTTGGAGAGCTTGCCGAAGAAGGCTTTGCTGGTCTGCTGGGTCTCTTCGACGATCTGGGTGACGTTGCGTGCGTAGCCGCTCAGTTCGCTGTTCGCCTGTGCGTCCAGGCACCCCTTCACCCCCAAGACGACCAGGATCAGGACAATCAGCGCCGCGGCAAGCGCCAGCCCGCGCCGCAGCATGATCTGCTGGCGTTCGGGGCGACGTGGCGGCCGCGGTCTTCGCTGCGGCCGAAGTGCTGGCGAATCCTCCAAGGACGGCTCTCCGGGACTGGTTGGCTGGCGGGAGAGTATGAACTCTTGCGGGGGCGCCGCGTCAAGACCCGCAGCAAACCTTGCGTCTTGGGGTGGCCGATTGCGGAGGAGAGCCCTGCCGCGTGGCGAAGGAAAGGGAGCTTTGGTCGGCTCCCTGGTGCTCAACCGCTTCCTGATCGAGCGCCGAATCGGCAGCGGCGGGTTCGGCGTTGTCTATGAGGCCTGGGACGGCCGCCTCGAGCGCGCCGTCGCCGTCAAGGCAATCGAGTCGCGCGGGGAGGCGAGCAAGCGGGTGTTGCGCGAGGCGCAGGCTGCGGCCCGCCTCAACCACCCCGGCATTGTGACGCTGTATGAGCTGGGCGAGGAGGACGGGAACGCGCTACTGGTCACCGAGCTCCTCGACGGCTCGACACTGGCCCGTCTCGCCGGCGACGGCAAGCTGAGCGACCGCGAGATCGGCGAGATCGGCGCCGATCTCTGTGAGGCCCTCGACCACGCCCACTCCCGCGGGGTCATCCACCGCGACATCAAGCCGCAAAACGTCCAAGTCACCGAGGGAGAGCAGCGCGCCAAGCTGATGGACTTCGGCGTCGCCCAGCTCGCTGACGGCGTCTCGCTGACGGCGCCAGGCGATGTTCTCGGCACCCTCGCCTACATGTCCCCCGAGCAGGCGGAGGGGCGTCCGGCCGGAGCCGAGGCAGACGTCTACTCGCTTGCCCTGACTCTGTATGAGTGCTGGAGCGGTGAGAACCCGCACCGGCGCTCCAATCCGGCGGCCACGGTGCGGGCGATCGGCGCCCGTGCACGCCCGCTGCGCCGGCTGCGCCCCGACCTGCCGCGCGAGCTGAGTGGCGTCCTTGACGCCTGTCTCAACCCCCGCCCGTCGAGCCGCCCGCGGCTGGAGGTCTTGGGGACGGCGATCGAGGGCGCACTCAAGGACCTCGCCGAGTACCCACGCCATGCTCCCCGGCCGATCGCCATGCGCCTTGGCGCCGCCACCGCCGCCGCGCTCCTCGGTGCCTGGCTCGCTGTCGGTCACGGGATCGTGCTCCCGTAGGATCTCGGTCGGCCTTCCG
>CAVZSH010000003.1:0-836991 GCA_963777915.1 uncultured Solirubrobacterales bacterium
CTTATGACTCGGCATGAAGGGCGTCGGAACCCGCCCCGAGCATCGTCCAGATCTCGCCCAGCCTGACGTCATGCAGACGGATCACTCGCCTCTTGGCCTCAAGCTTCAGGAGAGCGCGTCGCACTTCGCCGACCGGAATGTCCGCCCGCGCGGCGATCCCTCGGACGGTTCGATCAGTGGTGGGCGCACTGGATTCCACGTCCATCGCTTCGAGGATTTGATGCTCGCCTGCTGAGAGGGTCACCATCCGCATCCCCCAGAGCCTAACGCCTCGCATCGCGGCGGCGGGACACCGACGCGTAGAGCCGAAAATCGCCGCCCCTGCGCGTGAACCTTGGCTGTTACGGCAGCGGGTTGATCCCGCGATCCATGTATCGGTTGGAGGACCAGCCCCGCCGCGTGCCTGCTCCCATCGACGCTCTGATCTGGCGGATCACGGCTCTCGCCCGCAATCGGCTACTTGGCGTTGAGCTGCACGTCCAGCACCTTCGCGCCGCCGTTACTCACCCATGTGATCGCGCCGTCGTCCGCTCGGCGGATGGGGTCGCCATCGCTGATTAGCAGGTCCCAGCCGCCCTGAAGCGCATCACCACACGAGAGGCCGAATGTGTGGTCGCCGGTCGTGTAGTCAGCTGGGTCGAACTCCAGCGCACCGGAGGCCGTCTTGACCTCCCACGCCGAGTCTCCGGGGCCGGGGATTTCGGTGACGGTGGCCTCACGCCCTGACCAATCGCGCATTTCCGCGCTGAGCTCACCGAAGGTCATATTGCCGCTGCGCTCATACATGTCGCGGAAACGGCCCTGTGTGGCGGTGTCGAACTCGGGAAGGGCTTTCGCCACGTGCTCGGGCATATCGGCCATCGGATCCTCCTGTGCCATTGCCGGGTTATGTCGAGTCTAAAGACGATCGAGAGTCAAGGCGGGAGTTCGCGGCGGCGGCAAATAAGGCCCACCCGAAAGCCACCTAACTCCTTGCAGCGCCGGACGGGTCAACCTCCGTGGCTCAGCTCGGGATCGGGCCCCAGCGCCGATTCCACGGCGGAGCCGCGATCGATGGGCAGTCCCTCCGCTTCCCACTCGCCAACCTTGTTGCGCAGCTGAAAGAAAGCGACTACGCCGAACGGGATCGGCATCCAGAAGGCGACCAGCCGGTAAATCAGGATCGCCGGGAAGATTGTGTCCTCCGGCAAGCCGAAGAGAACGAAGGCGCCGATCATCCCCGCGTCGACGGCCCCTACTCCGGCGGGGGCAAGCGGAAAGAGGTTGGCGACCATGCCGAGGAAGAAGCCTTGAACGACGACAGCGAGCGGGACATGGACGCCGAAAGCGTGAAAGGAGGCCCAGAGGATGCCGATGTTGGCGGCCCAAAATCCTGCCGCACCGATCACCGCAAGCCCGCCGCGCGAGGGGTGGGCGAAGAGGCTGAGCGCGAATCTGAACCCCTCGCCAAGGGTCGCCGGCACCCTGGCGATCGTGTTAGCGAGCGAGCGACCGCGCTCGCCGCGCACGAACGGCGCCACGCGGCGCTCCAGGTCCGATGGGATGAAGGCGATCAACACCCCCAAGATGAGCAGCAGCCCGGCGATCGACGCCGGTATGACCGTCAGCTCGACCGGGTGCTGTCCATCGAGGACGCCGGTTCGCAGCAGCACGCCGAAGACGATCAGGGCCAGCGGGTAGAAGGCGTAGTGGAGGGTGAGGAAGGCGACCATCCGCCGCCCCGCGTCGCGGCGGCGCATCCCGGCTTTGCGCAGCGACCAGTAGGTGAGCGCAATGCCCCCGGCGCCGGCGGCCGAGAAGAGCAGCGTCGCGGCCAGGCCGGCCATGTTGATCTCATAGGTCTCCGTCCAGGTGAACCGCAGGGCCTTGCCGCCGACGACCGCCTTGAAGAGCGCGATGTAGGTGGCGAAAGCGAGGACATTGAAACCGATCGCCACCCCGATCCAAATCGGCTGGGCTTCGTCGAGCTTGCTCAGCGCATCGCCCAGGCCGACAAGCTTCGGGAAGAGAAAATAGATCCCGATCAGCAGCGCCAAGACGACGATCGCCGTCTGCACCACCCGCCGCGCCGTGAACAGCGGCAGCTCGACGGTCACCTCGCCGTTCGCCGAGTCCTCCTGAGACACCCCTGGGAAGCTACCCGCTGGCGAGGCGCTCCAGGTGTCGCAGGGTGCCGTTGACCCTCCGAATCAGCGGCGCGACGAGCGGCTCGCCGCGCCTCACGGCGACGACAAGCAGCGCCCCAGCCGCTAGGTCGGTGATGTAGTGCTCCCCGAGGTAGAGGAGGGCGAAGCCGAGAGTCAGCGCGTAGCCCCCTCCGGCCAGGCCCTCGAGCGGGCCGGCTTCGGCTAAGGCCAGCGCCATCGTCAGCGCGGTCGCGAAGTGCAGCGAGGGCATCGCCGCCCATGGGTTTCCGCCCAGCGCCTCATACATTCCAGGCCAGGCCGAGCCCCAGGTCTCCTCGCCCACCTCGACCATGATCCGGCGCACCTCCTCCCCCGTGAGCCCATGCTCAGAAGACCACCAGGGCGGGGCGGTCGGCACGAAGAAGTAAACGACGCAGCCAATGTCAAAGACGGCGGCGAGCTGTCGCGCGGCGCGGGGAAAGCGCTCGTTGTGGCGGAGGAGGATGAAGGAGAGGGCTACATAGGGCTCAAAGAACCAGAGCCAGTGCGCCCAAGTGAGGACGCGGTCGATCGCCTTGACCCGGCCGAGGCGGGCGAGGGCACGCTGGAGGCGCGCGTTGGGGAGGCTGCCAAAGCCAAGGGCGCGATCGATCGCCATCGGATAGTTGACGCGGAGGCGGCGGCGGAGGCGCTCGGGGTCGTCGTAGGGGATCTCATGGACCATGATGAACGCCCACATCTGCATCGCGAACAGCGCCACGTCGCGCTTCTTTGAGCGTGGCGTGAGCACCGCGAGCGCCAGCGGACCGCCCGCGCAGGCAACGACGGTGACCGGCGCTGGGATGCGGCGGCGGCGGCGCACCAGCGGCACCGCGAAAGCGGCACCGACCGCGGCCAGGGCTCCGAACCGCACCGCCACGCGCAACGCCGGAGATGGGCGAGACCGGGTCCGCATAGGGTCGGCGAGTATAGGTCGGCGCACGACGCTGGGAGCGGCGCCGCGCCGCGCCGCGTGATTAGAATGGCCGCGCTTTGGCGCCCCACTCCCCTGGCACCGACCAGATCCACACTTTGCTTTGGATCGGCTTCGTCGCCGCGGCGATCGTCGTTGTCGTGATCAACGTCGCGCTGATCTACGCGGTGCGCCGCTACCGGGCCGAGCGCGGCGCCGAGCCGCGCCAGGTGCGAGGCGGGCGGCGCATCCAGCTCCGGGTCGGCGCGGCGCTGACGGTCTTCGCCGCAGCGATCCTCATCCTCAGCATCATCTACACCGACAAGGCACAGCAGATACCGACGACCGGGCCCGCGGGGCTCGCGGCCGCCCACTCCAAGCCGCTGACGATCAAGGCGACCGGTAGACAGTGGCTGTGGCGCTACAACTATCCCAACGGGGCCTTCTCCTACTACAAACTCGTGGTGCCGGTCGACACCGCGGTCGTTCTTGAATTGGCGTCCACCGACGTCGTCCACACCTGGGATGTGCCCGACCTGGCCGCCAAGCGCGAGGCGGTGCCCGGCAAGCAAAATCAGGTCGTGTTCCGAGCTGACGAAGAAGGGACATACACAGGCCAGTCATCGACCTTCTCCGGCCAGGGCTATGCGGCGATGCGGACCGAGGTCGACGTAGTCTCGCCACCCGCCTACCTGGCCTTCATCAAGCGGCAGAAAGCAGAAGTCCAGGCTGCGCAGAACCGGGTGATCGGGCTGATCAACAGCGGGAAGGTTCCGTGAGCCCCAGCCCCGCCCCCGAGCTGGTCGTCGACGGCTTCCCGAAGCGCCGCCCTCGCTGGGTGGAGCTGGCCACCAGCGCCGACCACAAGGACGTCGGGCGGGTCCTGATCGCCGCCGCTCTCGGCTTCCTCTTCCTCGCCGTGGTCGACCTGCTGCTGATGCGCCTCCAGTTGGCGATCCCGGAAAACACCTTCCTGACCCCCGTGACCTTCAACCGGATTCTCTCCGTCTATGGGTCGACCGCGATCTTCCTCTTCGCGATCCCATTCGCCTTCGGTCTCTTCTATTACCTGGTGCCGCTTCAGATCGGCTCGCGTGGCACCGCATTGCCGCGCCTCGGGCAGCTCGGCATGTGCCTTTACGTGGCCGGGGCGACGGTGCTGTACGCCGGGTTCCTCTTCACCCCATCAGAGGCTGGGGTGAACCCGTTGGCGCCCCTCTCCGAACTCACCTACCTAGCCAACAACGGCGTCAACGCTTGGGCCACGGCGACCGGGATGGCGACGCTGGGCTTCGTCTTCATCGCGATCAACCTGGTGGCGACGCTGCGCACCATGCGAGCGCCAGGGATGGCCTGGCGACGGCTGCCGGTCTTCGCCTGGGCTGGGGCGATCTGCTCGTGGCTGATGCTGGTGATCGGTCCGGTGATGCTCGCTGCGATCACGATGCTGATGATCGACCGCAACTTTGGCGGCATCTTCTTCAACGGCGGCTCTGGCGGGTCGCCGCTGCTCTGGCAGCACCTCAGCTGGATCTTCTTCACCGGCGTCTACATGCTGATCCTGATCGCCGCCTTGGGGGCGATCGCCGAGATCATCCCGACCTTCGCACGCAAGCCGCTGTTCAACCGCGGCGCCGTGATCAGCTCGCTGGTTGGGATCGCCGTGATCGGCACGCTGGCATGGATGCAGAACATGCTGACCGCGCCGATCGGGATCGGCTGGATGTATTTCGCGATGATCATGTCGCTGGCGCTGATCGTCCCCTTCGGCCTCCTCGTCTTCAACCTGATCGCGACGATGATCGGCGGGACGCTGCGGATGCGGGCGCCGCTGCTTTTCGCGATCGGGGCGATCTCGGCGATCTCGATCGGCCTTGCCGCCGAGATCGGGCAGTCGATGGTCGCCTCCGCATGGGAGCTCAAGGACACCACCGACGCGACTGCAGCGACCCATTTTGCGCTGCTCGGCGGGAGCGTCTTCGGTGGCTTTGCCGCGCTGCACTACTGGTTCCCGAAGATGACCGGGCGGACGATGGGCGAGAGCCTCGCCCGGATCTCCTTCTGGACAATGGCAATCGGCATTCTCTTCGCCTTCGTGCCGCTCTTCCTGGCGGGAGCCGTTCATGGCGAGGTCGTCGACGCCTACAAGTTCTTCGACCACACCGGAGTCAACACGTACAACCTGATCGCCTCGATCGGCGCTCTCATCCTTGCGATCGGGATCGTGATCACACTCGTCAACGCGATCCTCAGCCGCACCAGGGGCGCCGAAGCCGGGCATGATCCGTGGGGCGGTGACGCGTTGGAGTGGCTGGCGCTCTCCCCGCCCGACCCGCACAACTTCGACGTGCTTCCCGACGTGCGCAGCACCCGGCCGATGCGAGATATTCGCGAGGCGATCTCACACCGGGCCGACCGGGCCGAGTTGCCTACTCGCGAGTCCCAGCCGGTAGCCTGACCGGCATGGACGCCGGTGTTGGAGCGCAGACTGCCCCCACTCCAACGGTGGCGGCGGGCGCCCAACGCTCGGCCACGCTGATCGTCCTTCGCGACTACCTGACGCTGACCAAGCCGAAGGTGCAGTCGTTGCTGCTCTTCATCACCGTGACAACGATGTACGTGGCCGGTGATCCCTCAATCGGACTCGTCTTCCTAACCTGCCTCGGCGGTGCCCTTTCGGCCGGGGGGGCCGGGGCGATCAACCACGCGATCGATCGCGACATCGACCGCAAGATGGCCCGCACCGCCGACCGGCCGGTCGCCAGCGGGCGGGTCTCCGCCGCCGCCGCGACCAGCTTCGGGGTGCTGCTCGGCTGCACCTCGGTTGCGCTGTTGGCGCTGGCGGTAAACCCGCTGGCGGCGGCACTCTCGCTCTCGGGCCTGCTCGGCTACGTCTGCGTGTACACCCTCTGGCTGAAGCGCGCCACGCCGCAGAACATCGTGATCGGCGGCGCCGCCGGGGCGGTGCCACCGCTGGTCGCCTGGGCGGCGGTGACGGGCGGGCTCAGCGGTACCGCGCTCTACCTCTTCGCGATCGTCTTCTTTTGGACGCCGCCGCACTTCTGGGCCCTCTCGCTGCTGATGAAGGATGACTATGCGAATGCCGGCGTGCCAATGCTGCCGGTGGTGCGAGGCGAGACAGAGACCCGTCGCCAGATCCTTCTCTACACCGTGCTGCTGTACGCGGTCACGCAGCTGCCCTTCTGCGCTGGTGGCTTCGGCGTCGCCTACCTGGCCGCCTCGATGACCCTGGGGGCGATCTTCATCTACTGCGCAGTTCGCCTCCTGCGCAGCGCCGATCGTCGCTGGGCGTTGCGCACCTATCTCTACTCTCTCTCCTATCTGGCGCTGCTCTTCGGAGCGATGGCGGTCGACGCCAGGCTCGCCTGATAGAAATCCGGCCGTGGATCGCGAGACCGCAAGGCGCAGCATGAAAGCCGGGTTGGCTGCCGGCGGCTTCGCCGCGGCGGTCTTCGCCCTCTCCTTCGTCGTCGCCCTGCTCTACATCGCCTCATAGAGGGATGAGCGAGCACCGCAACATCCCCGAGCCCGGCGAGCTGGTCTTCATGCCGCGCCCCTCCTGGGCACCCGCCTTCTTCGCTGCGGGCATCGGGGGCATGCTCTGCGGGATCTACGCCAACGGGTTCATCTTCCCCTCCTGGGTATACGCGATCGTCGGCGTGATCTTTTTCCTCGCCGCCTTCCGCAGCATCGTCCGCGGCGCGGTCCGCGACTACTACCGCCTGCCCCGTAGGCAGAGGGTGCGCGGTGCCGTGCTTCCCGTGGAAACCATCAGCCCCCCGCAGGGCTAGGGTTTAGTTGGGGGTCATCCCCGAGGTAGCGCCTGCGGAGGTCCAAACCCGGACGATGTCGCGCATCGAGAGCACCCCGACCACCTCCGCGTCCTCGAGGACGACCAGGTGGCGGATGCCGCGGTGCGACATCTCCGCCGCGGCGCGCTCGAGGCTCCAATCGGGCGAGGCGGCGATCACGCTGGCGCTCATGTGATCGGCGACTAGCTCGACGTCGAGATCCTGCCCGCCGCCGACCGAGACGAGAATGTCGCGCTCGGTGACGATTCCCGGCGCCGGCGACTCGGGGTCGGCGACAAGCGCCGCGCCGGTTCCCTTCTGCACCATCCTTTCGGCCGCCGCGCGCAGGGTGTGCGATGGGCCGACGGTCAACACCACCTCCGACATTCCTTCCCGTACCTGCATCGGGTCCTCCTTTTCAGCCTTCTGGAGATCGTGCGAATCGACGCAAGACTACCCCACCGAACGTGCCTGGCAAGCCGCTTCCACCGTGGCCTCGACATATAGAATCCGGCCCGCCGTCCGCCCGATGCCCATGCCGCCCAAATCCACTCGACTGCTTATCTCCCTCGCCGCCCTGGCCGCGGTCGCGCTGGGCGCTTCCGGTTGCGGGACCAGCACCGCTGACGTGACACGCGGCAGGGTCCTCTTCGTCCAGAACTGCGGCCGCTGCCACACCCTGGCGCAAGCTGGCACGACCGCGCAGGTGGGTCCCAACCTCGATGACGCCTTCGCCGCGGCGCGGGCGGCGGGTGAGGGCGGCGCCACGATCGAAGGCGTCGTCAAAGCGCAGGTCCAGTTCCCGCGGCCCAGCAACGCCGACCCGGCGATATCGATGCCGCACGATGTGGTCACCGGCCAGGACCTCGACGACGTCGCCGCCTACGTGGGCCGCTACGCCGGAGTCCCCGGGGCGGCTCCGCCCAAGGTCCCCGGCGGTCCCGGTGCCCAGGTCTTCGCCAACAACGGCTGCGGCGGCTGCCATACCCTGGCCGCCGCCAAATCCGGCGGCGTTACCGGGCCGGACTTCAACAAAGTCCTGCCCGGTCAGACCGCGGCGATGATCAAGGAATCGATCGTCGCCCCCAACGCCAAAATCACCCCGGGCTACCCGGCCAGCGTGATGCCTCAGGACTTCGCCACGATCCTCAAACCGAACGAAATCGACGAGCTGGTCGAATACCTGATCGCCTCGACCTCCAAGGGCGGTTCGAGCGCCACCTCGAAGAGCAAGGGCGGTTGATGCCAACGGCCGTCCGGCCGTTGGCATCATCTCCGAGATGTGGAAACGACTCAGAGAGCGCTACGAGATCTCGCCGCAGCGCTACGCGCAGGTGACCCTGGTCGCCCTCGGCTCGCTCTCGTTGATCGTTCTCACCGGCGCCGCGGTGCGCCTCACCGACTCCGGCCTCGGCTGCCCGGACTGGCCTAGGTGCTACGGGCAGGTGGTTCCTCCGCTCGAATCCCACGCGGTGATCGAGTACAGCAACCGGGTCCTGACCGGGTTCTTGGGCATCGCGGTAGCAGCCGCCAGCCTGCTGGCCTTCTTCCGCCGCCCCTACCGCCGACATCTGGCGCTGATCGGTGCGCTGCTGCCGTTGGGAGTGATCGCCCAGGCGATCCTCGGCGCCGAGGTCGTCGAGCACCACCTCGCCCCGGGGCTGGTAATGCTCCACTTCATCCTCTCGATGATGCTGTTGGACGCGGCCTTCGCGCTGGCCTGGTGCTCACGGTATGAGCCCCGAGAGCGGCGGCGCTCCAGCGATCGGCTGGGCGTCTGGGCGGTCCGCGGTTTGATTCCGCTCGGCCAGCTGACGATCCTCGCCGGAACGGTGGCGACCGGCTCGGGACCGCACGCCGGGGCAAGTGGCGGGCAACTGGTCCACCGCTTCACCTTTGAGGGGAGAGGGACGCTGGAATGGGTCGTGCAGCGACACGCGGCGATCGCCGCGGTATTCGGGCTCGCGGCGATCGGGGTCTTCCTGTTGCTACGCCGCAAGGGGGGCGACCGGCGCACCTTGCGGCCCCTCACCGCACTGATCTGCCTGCTTGGGATCCAGGGCATCGTGGGCGGCGTCCAGTGGGAGCTGAAGCTGCCAACCGAGATCGTCTGGGTCCACGTCGCCCTCGCCACAGCCACCTGGCTGGCGATGCTCTGGACGGTTGCCGTCGCCGGCCGGCTCGAGCCACGCCAGGCAACCGCTCCCTCGGTGGGAGATGCCGGCCGGCTTGAGCTGGGCACAGGCGTCAAGACCGTTTAGGGCCGTCGCCACCTGGGCGCAGCCTAGACTCAGACTGCCCCAGACCAGCCCGATGCTCCCCTTCTCGCTCTCGATCGGCATCCTCAGCCTCACGCAAGCCTCGCTTGTCGCCATCCCTAGGCCCGCCGTCTTACCGGCCCTCGCCGGCCTCCGCAGCCGCTGGTGGGCGCTCGTCCTGCCGGTCTCGATCATCGCCGCGATCACCGCCATCGCGCTTAACTCCACCTCAGCGCACGTACTGACCTATCTGGCCCTGGGCGGGGTCCCGCCGCTGGCGGCGCTGGCCCTTGGCACGATCGCCCACGGCGGGCGCCCAGTGCTTGGCCTGCTGGTCATCCCCCTCTTTGCCGCGGCCTGGGCCTTCCAGGGAGCACTCACAGGCCAGGCGGCAGCGCTGGCTCTCTCCGCCCTGGCCTGCGTCAGCCTCGGTTGGCTGCTCACCTGCGTTGTCCCGGCCGGGTGGCTGAGGCTGGGGATCTACGCGATGGCCGCGATCGATACCTGGCTGGTCGCCTCAGACCTCCTTCAGGGCCCGAATGCGGTTCTCAATGCCGTCTCCCCCGGCAGTCTCCCCCGCCTGCAGTATGTTTCCTTCGGGTCCGCCATGATGGGGTTCGGGGACCTCTTCATCGCCGCAACGCTGGGAGCGCTGCTGGCCCGCGACCGTCGTCTCCAACTCAAGGGCGCCGTCCTTGCCGCCGTTCTTGCCCTGGCGTTCGACTTGCTCTTCTTCGCCGTTCACGAGTTACCGACTACCGTCCCGATCGCCCTCACCCTGGCTGTGCTCAAATCCGCGGACGCGCCACGACGCTTAAGCCAGCGATAGCTGTGCGCGACTCCGGCGCAGATCAGCAGCAACCCCCAGATCGCCCCGGCCAAGGGCCGGGTCAGTAGCGTCAGCGCAATCACGGACGCGGCGCCGATCCCCACGATCACGACCCAGCGGAAAACCGCCTGCTCAGAGATCCTCATGAAGTCGTTAAGCGGCCCAGCTAGAGGATGTAGACGGCGGTGTAGACGATGATCCACATCACGTCCACGAAGTGCCAGTAGATGCCGGGAATCTCGACGCCGCGGTGATCTTGCGCAGCCGGGCCGAAGTGGCCCCGGAAGGCGCGGATCGTGGCGAAGCTGAGCAGCATCAGGCCGACGAAGACGTGGGCGCCGTGCAGGCCGGTGAGGCAGTAGAAGATCGTGCCAAAGGAAAGGTCCCGGGCGCTGAAGCCGAGGTGGACGTACTCGTTGATCTGGATGAAGAGGAAGGTAGCGCCGAGCATCCAGGTGAGGGCCAGGCCCAGCTTCATCCCGTTCCGGTTGCCTCGCCGGATCGACTCCAGGGCGTAGTGGACGGTGAAACTCGAAGAGACGAGGATTGCCGTGTTGACGCCGGCGACTGCCACCGGCAGTTCGTAGGGATACGGCGGCCAGGCGGTCGGGCTGACGACGATGCGCAAGAAGAAGTAGGAGGCAAAGAAGGCGCCGAACAGCATCACCTCGGAGACGATGAAGAGCAGGATTCCCAGCGTCTGGCGATCGATGCGGGAGCTCTGGTTGGCCTCGGGAGGGCCGTGGTGATCTTCGGCGTGCCCGTCGTGACCGAGGGCGACGGTCGCGCTCTCCATCAGGCCTCGCCACCCTCGGCGACGGCGGCCGCGACGGCGGCCGCCGGGCGACCCGCCTCCAGGTGCTCGACCGGCTTCTCGGTTATCTCGCGCACCCGCCCGATCAGGCCGTCGTCGAGCCAGCGCGAGCGCTCGCCGGCGAAAGTTGAGATCAGAATCTCGTCGATCCGGTAATGCTCGATCGCATTCTTGACGGCGTGGAAGGGGTCCGGGCTCATCGGCTGGCCGGTCGCATCGACATCGGCGCGGTAGAGCTGGGCCATCGTCGAGGCGAGGTCGCGGACCACCTCGGCCTCGGAGACCCCCTCGGAGCGCGGGCAGATGATCGTGTAGCGATGTGGGCGCTCCGCGGCGCGCTCAGTGAGCCGGTTGACGAGGTCCGGAGTCGCCACCGTCTTGGTTGCGACGACCAGAGTGTGGATCACGTCCCAGCGGATCGAGTCGTCCTCGATCCGCACCGGGATGTGGGTCACCGCCGTCTCGGGCTCAAAGCGGGTCCTCGCCCACTCGACCAGGTCCTTGCGGGTGATCCCGAAGCGCGTCCCTTGCAAGCAGGAGAGCAGAACCTCGCCGGGCTCATGGGCGCGCACCGCGTCATCCAGGGCCAGCGCGGAATCGGGGTCCATCACCTCGCCGACCGAGCCGATACCGAACTCCGAGAGCACGGCCATCGTCACCGCGACCCTTGCCCGCGCGGCGTCGCGCAGCTCGCCGGAGTCGATCAGCTGACCGACCGCCGGCTGGTTCTGAGGCGCGGCGACGGCTACGTAGGGCACCTTCCCGGCCCGCTCGCGTACCGCCGCCAGCAGCTTGCGCCCGCCCGCAACCTCGTTGAGGAAGACCAGCAGCGGGCGGCCCTCAGACGGCTCGCTCATGTGCTGCCCACCACGCTAGGCGCCACCGCGGGCACCTCGGCCCCCTCGCCGCCCATGATCGCGTGCCGGGCGCCCGGCACGCCGTACTCGTATGGCCCGCCGACGACGCGCGGGATCTCGTCGAAGTTGAAGATCGGCGGCGGCGAGGAGACCTGCCACTCGATCGAGTTCGCCCGCCAGGGGTTGGCCACGGCGCGCGGGCCGAAGCGCCAGCTGACGATCATGTTGTAGAGGAAGACGAGCTGGAAGGCGCCGAGCGCGAAGGCGAAGCAGCTGATCAGCAGGTTCCAGTCTCCGAACTGGGCGGCGTAGCTGGCGACCCGGCGCGGCATCCCGTCCATCCCGATCCAGTGCATCGGCAAGAAGGTTCCCCAGGTGCAGACAAGCGTGCCCCAGAAGTGGACGCGACCGAGCTTCTCGTCATACATCCGCCCGGTCATCTTCGGGAACCAGTGATAGATGCCGGCGAAGATCGTGAAGACCGAGCCGCCGAAGAGCACGAAGTGGATGTGGGCGACGATGAAATAGGTCTGGGAGACGTGGATGTCGATCGGCACCATGCCCAGCATCACGCCGCTGATCCCGCCGACCGTGAAGGTGACGATGAAGGCGAGCGCAAATAACATCGCGGTCGAGTAGGTATGGATCTTCCCGAAGTAGAGGGTGCCCAGCCAGGAGAAGATCTTGATCCCGGTCGGCACCGCGATCAAAAGCGTGGTGAACATCATCGGCACCCGCAGCCAGCTGAACATCCCGGCGACGAACATATGGTGCGCCCAGACCGAGTAGCTGAGCACGACGATGCCGATCAGCGCCAGCGCCATCAATCGGTAGCCGAAGATCGGCTTTCGGGCATGGGTCGAGATGACCTCGCTGATGATCCCGAAGCCGGGCAACATCATGATGTAGACGGCCGGGTGGGAGTAGAACCAGAAGATGTGCTGGTAGCTGATCACGTCGCCGCCGCCGGTGAACTGGAAGAAGTTGGTGTGCAGAAGGCGATCGAAGAGGACCATGAACTGGACACCGGCGATGAAGGGCGTCGCGGCGACGACCAGCAGCGAGGTTGAGAGGTTCGCCCAGACGAGCAGCGGCATCCGCCAGAAGTTCATCCCCGGTGCGCGCATGGTGATGATCGTGACCAGGAAGTTGAGCGCCGTGGCGATCGATGAGGCGCCGGCGAACTGAACGCCGAGGTTGAAGAACGACTGCCCGAGAGGCGCGCCGGTCGAGAGCGGCGCGTACCCTGTCCAGCCTGCGTCGAAGGCGCCGCCCGGGGCCAGGAAGCTGCCGACGAAGAGCAGTCCGGCGATCGGCAACATCCAGAAGCTGAGCGCGTTGAGGCGCGGGAAGGCCATATCCGGGGCGCCGATCATCAGCGGCAGGACGTAGTTGGCGATCCCGGCGAAGACGGGGATCACGAAGACGAAGATCATCAGCACCGCGTGCGTGGAGAAGAGGCCGTTGTAGGTGCCGGGGTCGACGATCTGGTTGCCCGGCTGGGCAAGCTGGGCCCGCATTACCTCCGCTATCAGGCCGCCGACGAAGAAGAAGAAGAAGCTGTTGCAGATGTACTGGATGCCGATCACCTTGTGATCGGTGTTGAAGCGAAAGTAATCGCGCCAGCTTTTGGCGCCGTGCTGGGAGTGGTCGTCGGGGATCGTCGGCATTCCGACCGCCCAGCGCAGCCAGTAGTCAAAGCAGCCGAAGCCGAGCAGGAAACCGAGCGGCGTGGTGATCAGCGGCACAATCACCTGCGGGTAGCCGTTCTGCGCGGTCTGGTAGATAGGCAGGCCGGAGATCGCCCGCAGCGAGATGACCAAGCCAAAGCCGAAGGCTCCGGCCAGCACGGCGCCGATCGCGCCTCGTACCCATCCCGGTCGCTTGATCGCTGCCGCCATCAGATCGCCTCCATTATGCCCCGCCCGCCGTCAGCGGCGGGGGGTTGGTTTCGGTGTCCTGCCTGATCGATTCCTGGTAGGGCGGCGGGACCTTCTCCTTCAGGCTCGACACCCATTTTTGGAAGCGCGCCGGCGACTCGACGACGACTTTGGCGCGCATCGTCGAGTGGCCGAACCCGCATAGCTGGGTGCAGATCACCTGGAAGGTCCCGATCCGGTCGGGCGTGATCACCGCGGTCGTCGTGATGCCCGGGACGTTGTCTTTCTTGATCCGCCACTCGGGTACCCAGAAGGAGTGGATCACGTCCTGGGAGTGCATCCTGAAGACGATCTGGCGATTGACCGGTACGCGCAGTTCGCCCGGCGACCAGACGTCCCCTTTGCCCGGGTAGCCGAAGCTCCATGCGTACTGCTGGGAGAAGACGTCGACGGTCATCGGGTCCTTGCCGCGCTGTTCGATTTCGTTCAGCACTTTCCAGCTGTATCCGCCGCCGAAGAGGACGATGATCGTCGGGATCAGGGTCCAGGCGATCTCCAGGCGGGTGTTGCCGTGGATCGGCTCGCCGTCGGATTCATCGCCAGGCTTGGCGCGGAATTTGTACAGCGCGTAGAACAGCATCACGATGACGAGCGAGAAGACGATCGACGAGAGGACGATCATGACGTTGAGCAGGTCGTCGATCTTCGGCGCCGCGGTGGAGGCCTCCTCGCCGTTCCAGTTGATCGAGAGCATCACCGCCGAGATCGCCGCGGCCATCGCAAGGGTCGCGGCGAGCATCTTGGCTATCGGCAGGCGGCCGTACATGAGCGCGGCGGGCATTCTATTGAAGCGGCGGCGGGAGGCTTTGATGCCCAAATGACGCTCGGCACGAGCTATCCGGGCGCCGGCAGCTCGCCCAATCTGCCCGCCGCCGCGGCGATCACGCCGCGGGCCACGCCCTCCCAGCTCCACAGCCGGCGGACCGTCTCGACCAGCGCCTCGCGTGCCGCCGGCCGGCGCTCCTCGGGGAGCTCCAGCCAGGCGCTGAGGCGCTCGGCGATCGCCTCGACCGCGCCCTCCTTGACCGGGAACGACGTGAGCGGCCGACCCCCTCCGGCAGCTCCGCGGCCAGCTGCCGCGAGACCTCCCGCATGCCGGAGTGATCGGCAGAGACAGGCAGCGCTCCGCAAGCGCCGGCCTCGACGGCGACCATCCCAAACGCCTCCGGGAAGGTGCTGGGCATGACCAGCGCCTCCGCATGGGGAAGCAGCTCGGCCACCTCGTCGTGCTCCAGCCGACCGATCAACTCGACCGACCCGGCCGCCGCGATTGCCGCCTCGGCATAGCCGGAGGGCGGATCTGCCAGGAACGCCGAGAGGATCGGCAGCGGCCTCCTGCTCACCGCCTTCCAGCCCGCGCCCCAGCCGCGCGACCTCGCGGGCGTCACCGAGATCCCCTTGTTCGAGCGCCGCCGAGCAAGCTGCGCAGTCCGTCCTCATACTCGCCGAACCCCGCGATCCGAGGCGGGCATCGGGATGCGCGGCGTGGACCAGCGGCCACGCCGCCAACAGCAGATCCACCCCCTTGGAGACGATCAGCTTGCCGACGAAGACGACCAAGGGGTCGCGCTCGGGTGCGGGCCGAAACTCGACCGTGTCCACCCCGGGGGGGCCGAGCCGGGTCTTCTCCTGCAGGCCCGGGAGATCGGGCAGCGTCGCCCAGAGCGACTCGGCGGTGTGGCGGGAGCCGACCAGGACGCCTGATGCCGCCTCCATGCCCTCCCTTGCGTAGGGAAGGAAGCGGGGGTTGGGTTTGACCGTGTACTCGAGGGCCGAGCCGTGAATCTTGGCGGCGAAAGGGGCGACGTCGGCGCGGGCGAGGATGGCCGGGCCCATGATCAGGTGGTTGGCGAGGGCGGCGTCGAAGCCGCCGGCCTCCTCGGCCACCGCCCTCACCGCCTCGACGTTGGCCGAGACGTAGCGGTCGAGCTCCTCGCTGCTCAGCTCGGGGAACGCCTTGACCTCGAAGCCCTCATAGGGGTCCTTCACGTAGACCGGGAGGAGGCCGCCGATGTCGGGGTTGTGGATCTGGACGCCCGCGAGCTTGACCTCGCGGTCCTGGCAGAGGAGGTGGACCTCATGGCCGAGCCGGGCCAGCGCCTGGGCCAGGTTGGCGTTGTAGATGTTGCTGCCGGTCCCGCGCAGCATGTAGCCGTGGAAGATGAGGACCCGCATCGGTTCCACGGAAGCTATTAGTCTTTGCGGCCATGAATCAAAGCAGCTCTACCGGATGCGCGCCCCGGCCTCGGGCCGTGAGGCGCTCGCCTACGCGAAGCCCGGCGGTACCTACGTCGATCGGGAGACCGGCGAGGAGATGAAGCCGGTGGCGATGGTGCTGCCGCTCGCTCCTTCCGCCTCGGCCCTGCCCCGGGAGCCCGGAGAACCTCCGTGCCTGCCGCCGCTGCGACCAGCTGATCGGCCTCGACGTCAGCGACTGCCCCTATTGCGGGCTGCGCCAAGAGGCGCTCGGCAGCGCCGTCCTGAGACGCTAGGGCTTCTTGACCAGCGTCGCCGTGTAGAGCAGGCGGGCGTTTGAGTAGTAGCAGCCGTAGGTCTTCGTCTTGCCGACCACCTGTTGGGGGCGGCCGTTTTTGATGTCTTCTTTGGAGGAGCAGTGCTTGGGCAGGCGGCTGCCGCGCCAGGTGTTGTTGGCCGAGACGTTGAAGGCGAACATCGGCGCCCAGGTCGGCACGGTGAGGGCGACCGTCTGGCCCTGGAGGACGGCGAGCGGGTGTTCGAGGGCGAAGATCGGGGTGGTGCCGAAGTAGGGGTTGAGCACCTGGACCGGGCTCTGGCGCACCAGCGTGTACTGGGGCGGGTTGGCTTTGAGCGGGCGCAGGACGCTGATCCTCGCCTCCGAGGGCTGGCCGAGGAATTCGTTGAAGAAACTGACCTCGTTGGTAGTGGTGGCGGAGTTCTTGGTAGAGGGCCTGGAGAGGGTGATCGACCAGGCGACGACCTTGCCTTCGAAGGGCGCCACGTAGGGTTTCGCCACTCCGCCGGCGGCGGTCTGGAAGCCGGTGACGTGGCCCTCGACCCGGCACGGCGTGATCTCGACGTTCTTGACGATCTTGCCGGGGCAGGACGGGGCCGGCGTTGAGGGGGTCTGGCCGAGGACGATGACCCGCAGGGGGGCCGAGTCAGCCGCGCCGGGCCAGCTCGCGCGATCAGTGCGGCAAGCAGGCAGGCGGCGGCCGCGCTTGCCAGCGCGCGCGTCCTGCCGGGTCGACTTTTCGCTTGCTCGAAGGCCATCGGCTCCTAGGCAAACACGGGGCGAGCACCCCGGTTGCGGCCGGGATTCTGCCGTCCGCGGCGATGGGATGCGGCGCAGCGGGCATGCCTGCACGATCCCGGCCACCTCGCCTCTGTAGGGTTGCCCCCGCCAGATGGAGGCCTCCAACCGCGCAGACGATTTCGTCCCCGCCGGTCTCGCCTCCCTCGGAATCGAGGCCGACGAGGTAGACCTGGCGGTGATGGGCGCCGCCCATCAGCTCTTCTGGCCGGGGATATGCGAGCTTCTCAGGCTAGACACGAGCGGCGTCGAAGCGGAGCGCTGCCCGGACCTCTCCAAGCCCCCCGCACCAGCGTGAGCACCCTCGACCTGCCGCTGCGCGACCAGGCCGCGGCGATCGCCGCCGGCGAGGCCGACCCCGAGGAGCTGCTCAAGGCGGCGCTGGAGCGGATCGAGCAGCGCAACCCGCAGATCAACGCCGTGGTCGAGACCTTCCCGGAGCGCTCAGAGGAGATGCTCGCGGCAGCACCCGAGGGGTCGTTGCGCGGCGTCCCGGTCGTGATTAAGGACGAGTGGCCGCTGCCCTGGCGCGCCCAGCGCTTCGGGGCCGCCGAGATGTTCGCGCCGTGGCACCTGGCGAATCAGGTCCCTACCGGGCCCTGCGCGACGCCGGCGCGGTGATCGTCGGAGTCGCAAACATGCACGAGCTGGGCTCAAGCAGCACCGGAAACGCATCCGTCTACGGCCCTGCCCGCAACCCCTGGGACACCGAGCGCTGCCCGGGAGGCTCCTCCAGCGGCCCTGCCGCCGCGGTCGCGGCGCGCCTTGTCGGGGGCGCCGTCGGCGCCGACGGGATCGGCTCGATCCGCTTTCCGGCCGCCTACTGCGGGTTGACCGGGCTGAAGCCGACCTTCGGCCGCTCAGCGATGGCCGGGCACCACATGGCGTCGATCTCGACCACGATCGTCTCCGGGCCGCTCTGCGCCGACGCAGCCGATTGCCGGCTGCTGGGTTCGGCGCTATTTGGCCAAGAGCTCGCCGCCGGAGAGGCCGCCGGCCTGCGAATCGGGGTCGTGCGCGACACCGTCTCCGAAGATGTCGCGCCCGAGGTGCGCGCCGCATGCGAGGAAGCGATCGAGGCGCTGCGCGCCGAGAGCGGCGGGGAGGTGCGCGATGTGGCGCTCGCCGACATCGAGCCGGCCGCGCTGGCCACCGTGCTGATCGCCAATACCGAGGTCCTCGGCAACGTCTCGCCGGAGCAGCTCAACCACCTCAATCCCGACCTCAGCCCGATCAATCGCGGCTTCGTCAAGTACCGGATGCTCCTGCCGGCGGCGGCAAGCATGAAGGCCTATCGCGTCCGCACGCTGATGCGACACCGAGTGGCCGCCGCTTTCGAGGAGGTTGACCTGATCGCCTGGCCGACCGTTCCCGCAGTCGCACCTCCGCTGGAGGCACCGCTGGTCGAGCTGCCCTCTGGCACGCTGAGCGCAGACCAGGCCAACGTGCGCGGCGCCGGCCTCGCCAACCTGACCGGGATCCCCTCGATCAGCGTCCCGGTCGGGCTCGCCGGCGGACTGCCGATCGGACTCCAGCTCCAGGCCGCCTGGGGAGACGATGCCCTGCTGCTCGACGCCGCCGAGGCCCTGGAGCGGGCGAACGGGCGGCGCTGGGTGCAGGCGCTCTCGCCACTTGCGCAGCAGGCCGAGCCGACGGAGGCCTGATGCCGGCGATCGTGGTCGAGGGGCTGGAGCGCAGCTTCGATGAGGTACTCGCGGTGCAGGGAATCGACCTCGAGGTCGAGGAGGGCGAGATCTACGGTTTCCTCGGCCCCAACGGCGCCGGCAAGACCACGACCGTGCGGATGCTGACGACGCTGCTGCTGCCAACCGGCGGGCGCGCCACCGTCGCCGCTCACGACGTGGTCAAAGAAGCGCGTGCGGTGCGCGGGTCGATCGGCGTCGCTCTCCAAGAAGCAGCGCTAGACCCGCTGATGACCGGCCGCGAGCTGATCCGCCTGCAAGCCACGCTCCAGGGCATCCCCACCGAGGAGGGCCGACGGCGCGCCGATGACCTGCTGGAGCGGGTCGACCTCGCCGCCGCTGCAGACCGCCGGGTCGGTACCTACTCAGGAGGGATGCAGCGGCGCCTCGACCTTGCGGCGGCATTGGTCCACGAGCCGCGCGTCCTCTTCCTCGACGAGCCGACTACCGGCCTCGATCCGGTCAGCCGCAAGACGATCTGGGAAGAGGTGCGGGGCCTGAACGACGAAGGCACGACCGTCTTCCTCACCACCCAGTATCTGGAGGAGGCGGACCAGCTCGCCGACAACGTCGGGATCATCGACAGCGGCAGGATCGTCGCCGAGGGCACACCGGAGTCGCTGAAGGCCGAGGTCGGCCACCCCCACGTCCAGCTTCAGCTTGCCGAAGGGTCGGTGACCGAGGCTGAGGAGATCTGCGCTCGGATCGGGAAGCTGCTGCCTCCCAAGGACGGAAAGAGGGTCCTGGTCGAGGTCCGAAACGGCGCCGCCGACATCCCGCGAGTAGTGCGGGCACTCGATGAAGCCGGGATCGCGGTCGAGTCACTGGAGTTGATCCGCCCCACGCTGGACGACGTCTTCGTCGAGAAGACCGGCTACCACCTCGAGGAGGAGAGCGAGGAGCACGCCTCCGAGAAGGAGCCGGTCGAGGTTTGACCTCCCTGGCGACAAACCTGAGGGTAATCAGAGCGCTGGGAATGCGCTCGATCCGCCAAACCTTCCGGCGCCCACAGCTAATCGCGCCGATCATCGTCTTTCCGACTCTGCTGCTTGCAATCCAAACCGGGGGGGCGGGTGCGGCGGTCAACCTGCCCGGCTTTCCTCCGGTGCAGAGCTTCCTCCAGTTCATGTTGGCGGGAGCGATGATGCAGTCTCTGATGCTGGCCGGCAATAGCGGCGGCATCGCCCTCGCGGTTGACATCGAGATGGGCTTCACCGATCGGCTCTTCGCGGCGCCGATCTCGCGCTTCACGATTGTTCTCGGACGGTTGGCCGGGACCGCGGCACTGGGACTCTTTTCGGCGCTTTGGTTTTTGGCGATCGGGCTGGTCTCGGGGCGGAAATCCAGAGCGGCGTCCCGGGGGCGCTGATCGCGATCTTCCTGGTCACCACGGCAGCACTGGCAGTCGGCGGGATCGGCGCCGCGATCGCCCTGCGGACCGGCAGAGCCAGCGTCGTACAAGGGCTCTTTCCGCTGGTCTTGGTGATCCTCTTCCTCTCCTCCGCCTTCTTCCCAGAGAACCTGATGATCCAACCAGCGCAGACGATCGCCGAATACAACCCGCTCAGCCTCGTCGTCAACGGGATCCGCAGTCCGATGATCTCCGGGATCAGCGCCACCGAAACGCTATACGCGGTGCTGGCGATCGCCGGCATCGTGGTGCTGGGGCTGGTTCTGAGCGCGCGGGCGCTGCGCCATAGGTTGAGGGTCGGCTGATGGAGGCCGCAACGCCGCTGCCAGTCTGGAGGTCGAACCTGGCGACGATCGGAGCCCTGATTGCACGCGCCAAGAACGAGCTGCTGCGGGTGCCAGGGGCAGCGATCCCCGGCGTGCTCGCGCCGACCATCTTCTTCCTCGGGCTGAACGGCGTCTTTGGGGCGCTCACCCACCTCAAAGGCTTCACCACCGGTAGCTATGAGAGCTTCATCGTGCCGGTCAGCATGCTCCAGGGAGCCGGGTTCACGGGAGCGGCGGCGGGCGTCAACCTGGCTCGGGACATCGAGCAGGGCTGGCTTGACCGCCTGCTGGTCTCCCCCGCTCCCCGCTGGGTGCTGCTAGCTGGGACCGTGCTGGCGGCGAGCGCCCGCTCGCTGATCCCAGCAACCTTCGTGCTCATAGTCGCGCTGGCGCTCGGGGCAAATTTCCCCGGCATCGACGGCCTCCTAGTTGCCTATTTCATGGTCGCCGCGATGGCCGCGGACCGGCCTGCTGGGGCTCGATGCTGGCTCTTCATTTCAAGAGCCAGTCGGCGGCGCCGCTGATGCAGGCAGGAATGATGGCGCTGATCCTCACCACCACCGCCTACGCGCCACTCGCCCTGCTGCAGGGCTGGCTGCAAAAGGCTGCCCGGGTCAACCCGGTCACCCAGGTCATCGACGCGGCGAGGCAGGGCTTCGTCGGCGGCATCAGCTGGGCGGAAACCTGGCCCGGGCTGCTGGCGCTGGTCGGGATGCTCGCCATCCTCGGCACGCTCGCCCTGCGCGAGATGCGCCGCACCGCAGTGTGAGCGCCAAGGCGACCGAGATCGCCGAGGTCGTACTGCGCCGCAACTGGCTGGAGGGGCGCGCAAGGGCGTGCCCTTCTCCTACACCCGCCCCAGCCCCAGCCGTTACCCCTGGCAGTGGTACTGGGACTCATGCTTTGCGGCGATCGCCTGGCGACGCTTTAACGCTGCCCGACCGCAAGTCGAGCTAGAGAGCCTGCTGGCCGCGCAGCGGCCCGATGGCTTCGTCGGGCACACGATCTTCTGGCCCCGGCCGGTCTCCCTGGTCCGGCTGCCCTTCTACAACGTCGCCTCCCGCAACGCCCTGCAAGGAGACGATCCAGCCGCCGCTACTTGCCTGGGCATGGCGCATTGCCGTCGGTGAGCCCGCCGCCGAACCGCGAATCGCGGCCCAGTTGGACTGGCTCAGCCGCAACCGCGACCTCGACGGGGACAGGCTGCTGTGGATTGTCCAGCCTGATGAGTCGGGCCTGGACGCCTCCCCCAAGTTCGATCCAATCTGGAGATGGCAGTCCAACGCCCGGATTGGCTTCCCTTGGCTGGTGCACCGCAATCGCCGGCTCGGCTTCGACGCGCGCCGGATCCGCGATCGCGGCGGCCCGGTGCTCTGCGAGACGCTTACCAACACGATGTGGTCGCTCTCGTTGCAGGCGCTGGGAGCGCCCTCGGCGACTGGGGCGCTTATCGACCGGCTTTGGGACGAGCAGCGCGGGCTGTTCCTGGATGAAGTCCAGCCCGGAGGGGCGCGACCCGGCGTGATCACCTGGGCCGCCCTTTCTCCCCTCGCATTGCCCGACCTACCGGAAGAGATCGGGCACCGCCTGGTCGAGGAGCACCTGCTGAGCGCTCGTGAGTTCCTCACCGCAGTGGCGCCGCCCTCGGTCGCCGCCTCGGAGCCGAGCTTTGAGCCCGGTGGCGGCCGCGGCCCACTCCGCCACTACTGGCGCGGCCCGACCTGGGTCAACGCTGCCTGGATGGTCTGGCTGGGGACGCGCCGCCTCGGCTATGAGGATGAGGCGGCGCGGCTCGCGAAGGGCCTGATCCGCGCGGTGAGTCGCGAAGGGCTGCGCGAGTACTACGACCCGCGCACCGGTAGGGGACTTGGCGCCAAGGATTTTGCCTGGTCGGCGTTGATCGCGGAGCTGGAAAAACCCGATCCGGCGGCGCGCGAGAGCTATTTGTAGCGGTAGGTGAGTACGCCGGCCGCGATCGAGATCGTAGGGCGAGAGCTCGATCTTTACCCTGTCGCCCGGAAGGATGCGGATGTAGTGGCGGCGCATCTTGCCGGAGATGTGGCCGAGAACGTCGTGGCCGTTGTCGAGTTTGACGCGGAACATGGTGTTGGGAAGAGCCTCGGTGATCTCCCCCTCCATTTCGATCTTTTCCTCTTTGGCCATGCGGCCGGGGAGGGTACCTGACCAAGTTTCAGGCGGGTTGGCCGCGCAGCCGGCGGGCGCGTTCGACCGCCTCGGCACGGGTCCTCACCTCACCCGCGTATTGGGCCGCCTCCAGCTCGCCCAGCAGCTCGCCCAGCTCCGGTCCCTGCTCGATCTCCAGCTCCGCGGCAAGCTCGTCGCCGCGCAGCAGCGGGGCGGGCGGTCCGTCGCGTCGCCAGGCAAGTGCTGCGGCGAGCATCTGGCGGGCGAGGTCCAGGTGCGCCCCGATCGCCTCC
This sequence comes from uncultured Solirubrobacterales bacterium, assembly GCA_963777915.1. GTDB lineage: Bacteria > Actinomycetota > Thermoleophilia > Solirubrobacterales > 70-9 > CAVUPF01. The sequence goes on from CAVZSH010000003.1 coordinate 22,759, forward strand.
TCGCTGGCGAGCGGCCCACTGCCCCGGGCCGAGAGCCGGTCGGCGACGGTGAGCAGGGTAACGTCGGCAGCGACCGGATCGGTGGCGCGCAGGTATTCGTGGACGCGGCGCGGTGGCAGCGGCGCCTCGTGGACGAGGAACCCGAGACGCAGATGATGGAGGGTGAGAGCGCGCAGGTGGCGGGTCAGCCGGCGGCTCGTGTGCAGGCGAGCGCAGAGGCCCCCGACGATCTCGGCCCCGTCGCGGTCGTGGCCGATGAAGGTGACGTAGGCGCCCCGCTCGCCACGCGTTGCCGGCTTGCCGATGTACTGAAGGAGGGCGCCGAAACGCAGCGCGGTACCGCGGGTCATCTGGTCGGCCAAGGGATCGGCGAGCAGCTCCGCCGCCTCGCCTGCACAATCACCGGCGAAGCGCTCCAGGTCGGCCTCGATCTCAAGCGTGTGCTCTAGGACGGTAAGCGTATGGCCGTGGACGTCGAGGTGGTGGTTGGCGCCCTGCCCGACTCCGCGCAGCGCCTCCAACTCGGGTAAGACCACCGCGGTGAGTCCCAACTCGTCGAGCAGGGCAAGACCGCGCAGCGGGTCGGATCCGCCGACGAGCTGTCGCAACTCGGCGAGCTGGCGCTCCCCGGCAGGCTCGGCGGCGCGGGCGGCTTCTGGCCCGGGCGAAAGCGACGGTCCCTGGGTCGATCGCCAGCTCGAACTCGGCCGCCAGGCGGGCGGCGCGGAGCAGACGAATGGGTCCTCGTAGAAGCTGCGCTCGCCGACCGCGCGCAGGAAGCCTCCCTCGAGGTCGGCGAGGCCCCCGTGGGGGTCGAGTGGGCGGCCTCCGGCAAGGGGAACCGCGACAGCACCGATGGTGAAGTCCCGAGCCGCCAGGTCGGCCTCGATCGTCCCTCCCCGCAACGCCGTTGCGTCGATCTGCCAGGAGCGATCGGCGGCCACCACCCGCCAGGTCCCGAACTCGGCCGAGAGCTGGAAAGGGTGCCCCCCACCCTCCCTGCCGATTGCCTTCGCCGCCGCCGCCGGATCTCCGGTTACCGCGAGGTCGAGGTCGCTGACCGCCCGGCCGAGCGCCGCATCGCGGATCGCGCCGCCCACGATCCACGCCCCGCTGCCACCCCCCAGAGCCCGCCGCGCCAGGTCGACCGCCGGTGCCCTGCCAAGGCAATCGGCGAGGCTCACGCTGCGGCCCGCGGCACCCGCGCTGAGATCCCGCAGGTGACCTCGTAGTTGATCGTGCCGAGACGGACGGCGACCTCCTCGGCGAAGTGGATCGCCTCTTCCCCCTGGGTGCCGATCAACACTGCCTCGTCACCGGGTTCGACCTCTGTCTCAAGACCGAGGTCAACGGTCAGGTTGTCCATCGAGATGGTGCCAACCAGCGGGTGGCGCCTGCCACGAATCAACACCTCGGCGTTGTTGGAGAGGCCGCGCCGCACCCCATCGCCATAGCCAAGTGGCAGAACCCCCACACTGGTGTCGGCAGAAGCGCGCCAGCTTTGCCCGTAGCCGGCGCTGTCGCCGGCCGCGAAGCGCTTCACGTCGGCGACATAGGAGCGCAGCGAGAGAGCCGGGGCGAGGCCGCGCGCGGCCGTGTCGCGCCCGAAGGGGTCGAGACCGTAGAGGGCGACGCCGCAGCGGGCCATATCGAAATGCGAACGTGGATCACGGAAGACTGCGGCACTGTTGGCGGCGTGGACGGTGATGCCCGGAAACTCCGCCCTTACCGCGTCGGCGACTGCCGTGAAGCGGTCGAGCTGCTCCTCGAAGAACCCTGAGTCGGGCTCATCCGCGGTGGCGAAGTGAGTCCAGAGGCCAACCAGGTCGAGGTGGGGGTCCTCGGCGCAGGCGCGCGCCAGCGCCATCACCTCGGCTGGGTCCTGCGTACCGAGGCGCCCCATGCCGCTGTCGTGCTTGACGTGAACCCGAGCCGGGCGGCCCTGCGCCCGGGCGCGGTCGGAGAGGAACGCCCGGAAGCCCTCCCGCCAGACACCGAGCTCCGCCCCCGAGGACAACGTCATGTCTACCTCCTCGGCGCTCAACGCTCCCATCCCCAGCAGCGGAACGTGCTGGAAGCGGCGGCCGATCTGCGCGGCCTCGGCGGCGGTGGCCACCGCCAGCCTGCTGGCCCCCCCGGACAGCGCCGCGGAGGCGCAGGCGTCGGCGCCGTGGCCATAGCCGTCTGCCTTGACCACCGCGCACAACTCGGCTCCCGGGGCCAGGGTTGCCTTCAGCCGGGCGCAGTTGGCCTTCACTGCGCCGAGGTCGATCCGGGCGAGCGCCCGCGCCATGACTAGGCGTCGACGAGCGCGGCGAGCGCGTCCGCCCGGGTAACCATGCCGGCGAGACGACCTTCGGCGTCGATAACGGGCAGGTGGTTGTGGTGCTTGTCGGCGATCGTCTTCGCCACCGAATCGGCGCTCTCCTCCTCGCGGGCGACGATCGGGTCGGCGGTCATCAGCTCAGAGACCTTGGTCGCGAAGGCCTTGTTGAGGCGCCTCTCGAAACCCTTCATCGAACCGACGAAGACGATGCCTCCCATGATGTTGACGTAGTGCGGCAGGTGCAGATCGGACTCCTCGTCGCTTAGGATCAGGCTCGGACTCGCTGACGATCCCAACCACCTTGCGGTCCTCATCGATGACGGGAATCGCGCCCATGTCGGTCTTGGCAAGGAGGTCGATCGCGGCGCGCGCATCCTCCTCGGGGGAGAGGGCAGGCACGTCGGCATCCATGATCTCGGCTGCGCTCGGCATCGCGGCGAGGTTATTCGACCCGAACCTCAGGGAGCAGGCCCGCCGGGATCGAGTCGATCACGTCGGTGGCGATCACCGACTCGGCGGAGCCCACCCGTCGGGCCGCGTCGCGGCCGGCGCGGGCGTGCGCCACCACGGCGGCGCACGCCGCGGCGAACGGCTCCAAGCCGCGAGCGAGAAGGGCAGCGGTCACCCCTGAGAGAACGTCGCCCGTACCAGCGGTAGCAAGCGCCGGCGCGGAGAGCGCGTTGACGGCGACCCGCTCACCATCGGTGACGATCGTATCGTCGCCCTTGAGGACGAGGACCGCGCCGGCGGCGCGGGCCGCCTCGCGCGCCGAGGCGAGGCGGCGGGCCGAGATCTCCTCGGAACTGCGATCGAGCAGCCGCCCCAGCTCGCCCGCATGAGGGGTGAGGACCGTGGGGGCTTCGCGAGTCCCAATCAGCTCGAGTTGGCTGGCGAAGGCGCCCAGCCCGTCGGCATCAATGACCAGCGGCGCCCCGATCGCCCCAGCCGCCTCCCGTGCCAACTCAACCGAGCCCGGGTCGCGCCCCATACCCGGCCCGAGCACCCCTGCCGCGGCGTGCTCGAAAACGCCGAGCACGGCCTTCAGCGACGCCGGCGAAAGGCAGCCCTCACCGCCCGGACAGCCGACCGACATCACCTCGGGCTGGCCCTGCTCGAAGATCGCCTCCAAGTCTGCTGGCACCGCGACTGTCGCGTACCCGGCGCCGGCCCGGATCGCCGCCTGCGAGGACATCCGGACCGCCCCGCTCAGCCCCCTCGAGCCGCCAGCGATCGCGACCTGGCCCGAGGTGAACTTGGTCGACCGCGCTCCCCGCTTCGGCGCCAGCTCCAGCAGAGCGGGATCGATGACGCCACCGGCCGGCTCGGCCGGCGCCCCGTCGGGGATCCCGATCGGAGCGATCTGCAGCTCCCCGGTGCGCCACTTGCCGGGCGCAATGAGGTGGCCCAGCTTCGCCGCGTGGAAGGTGACCGTGAGGTCGGCCCCGACTGCGGCGCCCTCGACCTCCCCGCTGGAGGCGTCGACTCCCGACGCGATATCGCAGGCGACGACGGGCGCTCCACAGCGGTCGATTGCATCGATCGCCGCCGCAGCGGGCTCCCGCGCCGCCCCCGAGAATCCCGTTCCGAAGATCGCATCGACGACTGCGCCGGAGCCGGCGAGCCGCTGCTCCAGCCCCGCGACCACCTGCTCCGCTGCGAAGCGCTCCAGATTGGCCGCAGCGTCTGCGCTCAGCTGCTCGGCGGGCCAGAGCAACAGCGCCTCCACCGCATAGCCCATCGCGGCCAGGCGCCGCGCCGCCACCAGCCCATCGCCCGCGTTGTTGCCCTTGCCGCAGATGACCCGTACCGGCCCCTCGGGCGCCAGCCCCGCCACCGCCTCCGCCACAGCCCTGCCAGCGGTCTCCATCAGCTCGAGCGACGCCACCCCCCGCTCCTCGATAGCCCAGCGGTCCACCGCCCGCATCCCTTCGGCGTCATAGAGGAGATTGAGCCAAGGCTCCATACAACCAGCCTAACTGCGCGCCGCGGGTCGGCCGAGTGCTCGATGCGAAGCCCAGCGCGACAGAGGCAACGCCCGGAGGTTCTCGCCGAACAGTAGGGCCCGCTCACCGTTTAACGCGCGACGCGGCCACAAAGCGACGCCAATCTGCTTGCCCGTCGGCGGCACTCGCCAAAGCCAGGCCCCAAACCGCTGGTTCGGAAAATCCCTGCTAATCGAGAGGGGGATCAAGGCCACTGCGGCCGCGTAGTCGCGCGAGTGCGTAAGCGAGATCTCGATTCTCCTGCCTGAGGCCGCCTCTGCCGCGCGGCCTTTGAGGCGAACTGTCGGCGGCTCGCCCGCCACGACCTCGACCTCGCGCAGGTCGAAACCACCCGAGAGGCCCAATGCCTTGACCACGGCCTCCTTGGCAGCAAACCGGACGGCCAGCTGCCTGGCGGGGCGGGCCCGGGAGGCGGCGTAGGTCTTGCTCGGCCCGGGTGAAGTGGCGGCGGCGAGGCGGGGATGGCGCTCCAGGGCGCGCTCCAGCGGGTCGATCTCCAGCAGGTCGATGCCCACGACCGGCGGCCATCGGCCCCCGACTACTTGTTCAAGCCGACGATCAGCTTCGCCGTCGCCAGTTCGCCCGAGCTGCCCGCGCCGAGGGCGAGATAGCTGATCTTCGCCAGATAGGGCATTGCCTTCTGGAAGCCCTGTTCGGAGCGCGGCACAAGCGCCGCGGCCAGGCTCAGCGCCGCCGGCCCGTTGACGAAGCCGCTGATCGGCGTGCTGCCGAGCGCCGCAACCGCTTCCTTGTAGCTCGCGGTGCTGGCAAGGGACTGGCTCGATTCCGTCGAGAGCCCCTGCCGGGCCGCAGGCAGCCCGTGCCCAATCGCGATCCGCTCGCCCTCGGCGAGGACGGCGAGCGGCTTGCTGCCGAGTTCGGAGCTGTGGACCGAGAAGCCACTGGCCGTGCCGCTGATTGCCGTCAAGCCCGGGACGCCGGCATGGCGAAGCAGCAGGCCGATGTTGGCGACGGTTTCTCGCGCCTCGCTCGCTTCCTTCACGGTCAGCACCAGGGCACCGCCGAGGCTGCCCTTGCTGGCTCCCTCGGCGAAGACCCCCGCATCGTCGAGGGAGCCGGCGATCTTGTCGAGGTTGATCCCAGCTTGCAGCAGCGTGCTCTTCAGCTTGTGCGGCGGGAGGCTCGGCGGGATACCGGAAGCATCGATGCTGTCGATCGCTTCTTCGAGCTGTTTGCCGAAGCCCGAGACGGCGAGGCCGGCGAAGGCACTCGCTGGGAAGGAGCCAAGCAGGCTGGAGGCATTGCCGCTCGGAGGTTTCTCCCCCCCGAGGTTGCTGCTGGCGTCGATCTCCACCCGGTTGGAACCCGGCAGCAGGCTGGCGAGCGCGGTCGCATGGTTGGGTTCGATCCCCGCAGCCTTGAAAAGTTGTAGCGCCTGGGCGCCGACCCCACTCCCCGACTGTTGGATCAACGAGCCGATGTCGACGTAGGCATCGGCGAGGCTTTCAGCGGGCTTGGCGGCGGTGGCGCTCTTGTAGGAGCCGACGTCGGCCAGCGATTCGCCCTTGGACGCGCTGATTGCGTCCCTGAAGACCTGTTCGTCTTCGGCGATCACCAGGAAGCTGCCGAGCACCCCGATCGAGGTGCCGTCGGAGCCCTGGACTTTGTAGTTGACCCCTTGATAGGAGGCGCTCTTGACGGGTTCGTGGCTTGACTTGACCTGCTTTTCGATGAAGCTCTGCGTGGCGCCTGCGTCGGTGGTTTGCACGGCGACGCCATAGCGGCTGAAGTTGCTGCCGTCATAGCGCTCGAAGAAGAGGCCGGCTTTTTCGCCCAGCCAGGGCTTCACTTCCTTGCCGAAGTCGAGTTCTTCGCCTGAGGCGCTGGCCGAACTTTGGAGCTTGGAGACGATCAGACCGCCGAGGTCGTCTATCCCGGCGAGGTTCTTGGTCAGCGACTCGATGTTCGACTTCAGCGTCCCCTGCGGCTGCAGCGTGGCTTCGAGGAAGAGCGGCGAGTCCGGCGGCGCGACGCCAGCGGGGTCGGGGCTGGAACTGCTGCCGCAACCGGCGAGCACCAGGGCTGCCACGACCGATGCGAGGAGGAAGACGAGACGAGCCCTCATCGAGGACACCCTATCGCCCTGCCCAGCGCGCTACTCGACGGTGACGGTCTTCGCCAGGTTTCGCGGCTGGTCGACGTTGAGGCCGCGGGCGCGGGCGATGTCATAGGCGAGGAGCTGGAGGGGAAGAATCGCGACGATCGGCTGCAGGATCCAGTCGGTGCGGGCAACATTCATCGTCTGGTCGGCGACCTCAGCGACCCGGTCGGAGCCCTCGGTTGCGATCGCGATCGTTTCGGCGCCTCGCGCCCGCACCTCTTCGACGTTGGAGAGGACCTTGTCGAGGACGGGGCTATCGGTGGCGACGCAGACCACCGGCGTCGACTCGTCAAGCAGCGCGATCGGTCCGTGCTTCATCTCCCCAGCCGCGTATGCATCGGTCGGGATGTAGGAGATCTCCTTCAGCTTCAGCGCCCCCTCAAGGCAAACCGGAAGGCCGATGTGTCGGCCGAGGTAGAGGAAGAACTGCTGGGTGTGGTGGGTCGAGGAGACTTCGCGCACCTGGTCCTCGACCGCGGCGATCGTCGTCTCGATCTTCGACGGCAACGACTTCATCTCGACCACTAGCTGGGCGATCCGCTCGGGCGACAGGGTCCCGCGCAGCTCTGCAAGCCGCAGCCCGATCAAGTACATCGCCGCGACCTGGGCGACGAAGGTCTTGGTCGCGGCAACGCTGATCTCCAGCCCGGCCCGCGTGTAGAGGACGGCGTCGGCGTCGCGGGTCGCCTGGCTGCCCATGATGTTGGTGACCGCCAGCACCTTGGCGCCGGCATCGCGGGCGAGCCGCATCGCCGCCAGGGTGTCGGCGGTCTCGCCCGACTGGGTGATCCCGATCACCAGGTCGCCGGGGCCGATCACTGGGTTGCGGTAGCGGTACTCGGAGGCGATGTCCATCTCGACCGGCACCCGTGCCCACTCCTCGATCGCGTAGCGGCCGATCAGGCCGGCGTGATAGGAGGTGCCGCAAGCGACGATCACGACTCGCCGCAGCTCGCGCAGGAAGGAGTCGGAGAGGTCGACCTCGGAGAGGTCGACACCCTCGTCGGTCGGCAGGCGGTCGGCGATCGTCTCGGCGACGGCGTCGGGCTGTTCGTGGATCTCCTTCAACAAGAAGGTCTCATACCCCCCCTTCTCGGCGGCGTCCTCGTCCCAGGCGATCTCTTCGGAGCCCCGCTCCACCGGCCCTCCCGCGGCGTCGAGGATCGCCACACCAGAGGCGTCGATAGTGACGACCTCGCCGTTCTCGATCTGGACCGCGTTGCGGGTCTCGGCGAGGAAGGCGGGGATCGCAGAGGCGAGGAAGGTCTCCCCGTCGCCGACCCCGGCGACCAGCGGACACTCCTTTCGCGCCCCGACCAGCCGCCCCGGCTCATCGACGTGCATGGCGACGAAGGCATAGTGGCCGCGCAGCTCGGCGAAGGACGTGCGCACGGCCGCGGTCAGATCGCCTTCGTAGTTGCGCTCGATCAGGTGGGCGACGATCTCCGCGTCGGTCTCCGAACTGAAGGCGTGGCCTTCGGCCTCCAGCTCGCGCCGCAGCGTCGCGTGATTCTCGACGATTCCGTTGAGGACGATGTGGATGCGGTCCGAGCAATCACCGTGGGGGTGGGCGTTCTCCTCGGTGACCCGGCCGTGGGTGGCCCAGCGGGTGTGGGCGACTCCGGTCGTGGCCGGCGGGGCGGCAACCGCAACCCCGCCCTCGCCGTCGTGATCGGCAACCGCGGCGCGCAGGTTCGAGAGGTTTCCGACCGCGCGAACGCTGTCGATCCGCCCGTCATCGATCACCGAGACCCCAGCCGAGTCATAACCACGGTACTCGAGCTTCTCCAGCCCGGCGACCAGGAGATCACGGCATGGGCGCGCGCCCACGTATCCGATGATGCCGCACATGAAGGGGAAGGGTAGACGCCAGGCGCTTCAGCCCAGCTCCCGCCTCACAACGGCGACGAGTCGCTCGCAGACGGCGTCGGCCTCCTCCGCGCTCGGCGCCTCGGCCATGACCCGGAGCAGCGGCTCGGTACCGGAAGGGCGCAAAAGAACTCGACCTCGGCCCTCAAGTCCCTCGCTCTCCCGCTCGACTGCCTCCCAGACGGCGGTCGCCCCGGCCACCGCCTCGCGGTCGGCCACCTCGACGTTGACCAGGATCTGGGGGAGCTTTCGCATCGGAATCGCCGCGGCTAGCTCGCGGCCGCCCAGCTCCCGCATGGTCATCAGAGCTGCGGCTATCCCGTCGCCGGTGAGGGCGAAGTCCGTGGTGATGATGTGGCCGGACTGCTCGCCGCCCAGCACGCGGTCGTTGCGGCGCATCTCCTCGAGCACGTAACGGTCGCCTACCTTGGTGACGGCGACGTCGATTCCAGCCTCCTGCATCGCCCGATGGAAACCGAAGTTGCTCATCACGGTAACTGCAATGCCGCCATCCAGTTCTTCCCGGCCGTCCATTCCGAGCGCGGCGAGGGCGATCAGCTCGTCGCCGTCGTGGGGCCGCCCGGAAGCGTCGACGGCAAGCACCCGGTCGCCGTCGCCGTCAAAGGCGAAGCCGATCTGGGCGTCGGAGACGGCGATGCGCTCGGCCAGGTGCTCGATGTGGGTAGATCCGCAGCCGTCGTTTATGTTGCGCCCGTCGGGCTCGGCGGCGATCGTCTCGACTTCGGCCCCCAGTCGCTCGAAGATCGCCGGGGCGGCGCGGTGGGTTGCGCCGTTGGCGCAGTCGAGCATCACCCTGCGTCCGGCGAGGTCGAGCGGGAAGGCTGCCTGGAGCGCACGCAGGTAGTCCTCGAGCCCGCCGCTCAGCTCGCTCACCCGGCCCGACTCGGTGGCGGGGAGATCGCGGCCCAGCAGCGACTCGATCTGCGCCTCGGCTTCGTCGTCGAGCTTTGTGCCCCGCGCCGAGAAGAACTTGATGCCGTTGTCTCGGTAGGGGTTGTGGGAGGCAGAGACGACCGCCGCCAGGTCGAGGCCGAGCCGCGTTGACGAGGATCGCCGCAGCGGGGGTTGGCAAGACGCCGCCCAGCAGCGCGTCACCGCCTGCTGCGGCGATCCCAGCGGCCAGCGCTGCTTCCAGCATCGGGCCCGACTCGCGCGTGTCGCGAACGATCAGGACCTGCGGCCGCTCCGCCTCAAGCGCAGCACTCGCCGCCCGGCCCAGCGCGGTCGCCAACTCGGCACTGAGGAACGTCCCAGCCTCTCCTCGGACCCCGTCGGTTCCGAAGAGCTTGCGCTCCTCCGTCACAGGATCCCCGTCAGCGCTTGCTGAACTGGGGCCGCTTGCGAGCCTTCTTCAGCCCCGCCTTGCGGCGCTCCTTGACGCGCGCGTCGCGGGTCAAGAAGCCGCGGCGCTTGAGGTCGCCGCGCAGCTCTGGGTCGATCTCGGTCAGCGCCCGGGCGATCCCGTGGCGGACCGCTCCGGCCTGGCCGCTGATGCCGCCACCGTGGACCAGAACGCGCACGTCGACGCTCCCCTCATAGCCGGCGGCGACTAGAGACTGGCGAGCCATCGTCTGGTGCAGGGGGCGTGGGAAGAACTCCTCGAGGGCACGCTTGTTGACCTCGAACTTGCCCTCGCCGGGAGTCAGGGTGACCCGGGCGATCGCGTTCTTGCGCTTGCCGGTCGCCAGATAGCGGGCGCCACTCTCCATCTGCGCAGGGGCACGGCTGGCCGCGCCGGGCTCCTCAGCCTCGCCGGCAAGCTCAGCCTCGCGGCGAGTCCGCTCTTCCTCTTCTGCCTCAAGCCGAGCCTGCTCCTCAGCGCTCAGCTGTGGAGCCTCCGGCTCAACCGCAATCGGCTCCAGATCGGCGCCGGGAATAACGTCAACCTTCTTCTCCTCGGCCTTCGGACGCTCCGCGGGCAACTCGGTGGAATCGGGAGGCTCAGATGCCGAGTCATCCGATTCGGCGGGGCCCTCGGCCGACTCGGCGGGAATCAGATCGCGATCGGACTCGGCCGGTGGCGGGGTCTCGATGACCTCCTCTTCCTCCTCGACTTTGCCCTCAGCGGCGGCGGTTTCTTCCCCATCATCCGGTCCACTTCGCTGCGCCTGATCGGGGACTTCATCGCCACTCCCAGCGTCTTCAGGCTGGGGGGTGTGCTCGGTCTTCTCTTCCTCTGTCATCGCTCGATCTCCATAGTTTTCGGCATTTGCGCCGCATGTGGGTGATCGGGGCCCGCGTAGACCTTCAACTTCGTCAGCTGCTGGCGGGCAAGGCGGTTGCGCGGCAGCATCCCCTTGACCGCCTTGCGGATCACTTCCTCGGGCCGGCGGTCGAGCATCTCGGCCAGGGTGCGGGACTTGATCCCCCCCGGGTAGCCGCTGTGTCGCCAGTAGACCTTCTGCGCCAACTTGTCACCGGTGACGTGGATCTTCTCCGCGTTGACGACGACGATGAAGTCGCCCGTGTCGATGTGGGGCGTGTACTCGGGCTTTCGCTTGCCGCGCAGCGCGTCGGCGATCCGCGTCGCCAGGCGCCCCAGCGTCTGCCCCTCGGCGTCGACCACATACCAGTCTCGCTGGCGATCGGCAGGGGTAGCGACATAGGTCTTCAAGAGCCGCTGGATGATAGGGAACTGGGCGAAGCCGGCGCCGAGCGCCACCTCCAAGTCCCCTTGATGCCGCCCCAGCTGCCCGAATCCCGCATGGTCTGCCCCCTCCCAGCCGCAAGGGTGCGCCACACCCAGCGAGCTATCGCGCGCAACGCTCGCAGCGCCCTCGCAGCACCACGTCGTGGTCGGTGACCTCGAAGCCGACTCGGTCTGAGACCTTGCCGATCGCGCGCTCAAGCGAGTCGTCCTCGAAGCGGATCAGCCGGCCGCAGCTCCGGCAGATCGCGTGGTGATGGTGATGGCCACCGGGGCTGACCCGCTCATAGCCCGCCGCCCCCCGCGTCACCTCGACGCGCTGCACCAGCCCGAGCTGCTCGAGCTGCTCGAGCGTGCGGTAGACGCTGGCGCGCCCGACCCGCGGCTTGCGGCGGCGCAGCTCGTCGTCGATCTCCAGTGCGGTCACGGCACAGTCATGTCGGGCCAGCGCCTTGACCACCGCACGCCTCGCGCCGCCCTGGCGGTAGCCGGCTTCGGCGAGGGTCAACAGCGCGTGCTCGACCCAGCTCGTGCGGGTGTCCGTGCTCACGCCTTCGATCCTAGAGGCCGATTTCACGACGCCTCCCCGGAAAACCCACGCCGGCCCCGCCACGACGCCCAGCCACGCCCCAGCGCATAGGAGACGGCGCTCGTCGTGCCGACAAAGAACCCGACCGGCTAGTTGGTCTCGTAGGAAGCGCGATCGCCGCCCAGACGATGGCAGCGCGATCGCCACCGAGAGCGGCCAGCGCCCGCCGGGCCGCTCGGTGAAGGAGCGTGCCGCCGCCGGCGCGCCGATCATCAGGCTGAAGACAGCAGCGTGCCGACGACCGGCACGGTCATCGTCGTCGCCAGCGCGACCACGCGCGAGGAAGCAGAGCTCGATCGTGAACGCGCCCGACGCCGCGCGCCTCGGCGACTCGGGCAGCACCGAGGACAGCAGCAACGGTCGGTACAGGATCGCCAGCGCGAGCAGGCAAGGACGCCGAGCGACCGCGGTCGGCGCGACTCGTTGTCGCTGATGCCGAGGACCTCGCCGAACAGCAGCGAGTAGACCGCGGGCGCGTACTCGACGCTGAAGCTGAGAAACAGCGCGCCGAGCCCGAGCATGAGCACAAGCGCCAGCGCGGTCGCCACATCGTGGCGACCGCGGCGGCCCAGCAGGCCGATCCCGAGCGCCCCGGCAGCGCGAAGACGCCGAGCCCGAGCAACGTGCTGAGCGCCGATCAGGCTGGCGCCGGCGGCGCCGGCGAACGAGCCGTTGGGCATCGCGTGCGCGACGAACGCCGAGCCGCGCATGACGATGAAGAAGCCGACCGCGCCGGCGACGACCGCGACGATGCGTGGCGACGATCCAGGCGTTGACCATGAAGCCGGAGAACATCGCGCGCTAGCCGTCCGCCTGCGGCGCGCGGGCCACCGCGCCGGCCGGCGCCACGCGGCGCCGGCGCACAGCCCGCAGACCGAGAGCAGATAGACCACGAGCACCAGCGTGACCACGAAGAAGCTGACCGGCCAGCCCTGTGGTGCGGCGGCCAGTAGTAGCTGTCGTAGGCGAGCAGCGATCCCGAGCCACATCGCCCCCACGCCGATCGCGGCCGCGGCGAGCGATCGCCCGCTGCGGCCGCTCGGTGAGGCGCAGCGCGGCGGCGGCCGGCCCGACCAGCAGCGCGGTCGAGAGGATCGCGCCGATCGTGAAGCGGAGAGCGCGACCGCCAGCGCCAGCGCGAGCAGGTAGGCGACGCCGACGAGCCGCACCGGGATACCGCGGGCCGCAGCGAGCTCGGGGCTGACGCGACCAGCAGCAGCGGCCGGTAGAGCGGCGACCATCAGCCGCTAGCGACAGCAGCCGCGAGCACGAGCGATCGGCGGGATCGACGAGCTGAGATCGCAAAGATCGAGCCGAACAGGATCGGTCACGGTCGGCGCCGGTGGTGTTCTGTAAGTGGTGTCCAGATAGAGAAACAGCGCCGCCAGGCCGAGGCCGGCGCCGAGCACGATCCCGGTCGCAAGGTCGCGTCCGCGCGGGCGCTGGATGCCGATCAGCTCCATCGCGCGCCGCGGCGAACACGTTGATCCCGACGAAACCCCAGAGCGGGCCGACGCCGACCAGGAAGGCGCCCGAGCCGCCGGTGGCGCCGATGTCGCCGAGCGCCTCGCCGGCGAATGACTGCCCGCGGATCACCGTGAAGACGCCGACCAGGCCGCGACGATCGCCACCACGCCGCCGACGCACGAGCGCCATGTGCACCGGGCGCTGGAGAAGAAGCCCGGGCTCGAAGATCGCGGCAGCATCCGACACCGTGGCTCACGCGACGATCTCGCGTCCGCCGGCGACGGTCGCCGCTCGTGGCCGTGCGGGTCGGCGTCGTCGCCGGCACCGGCGACGACGAGCACCCGCCCGTGGACGCGGAGCACGTCGACGTGGTGGCCGTAGAGCTGGCTGAGCACCTCGCGCGCACCACCTCGTCGGTCGTCCCGCTCGCGGCGCGACCGGCGGCCAGGTAGACGATCCGGTCCATCACCGGCAGCAGCGGGTTCATCTCGTGGGCGGAGATCAGCACCGCGATCTGCTGCTCGCGCGCGATCCGGGCGAGCAGCGCGACGACCTCGTGGGCGCTGCGCAGATCGAGGTTGGCCAGCGGCTCGTCGAGCAGCAGCAGGCGCGGGCCGGCTGATCAGCGCGTGGGCGATCAGGACCCGCTGCTGCTCACCGCCCGAGAGCTGCCCGACCCGCGCGTCGGCGAAGCGCTCGGCGTCGACCGCCTCGAGCATCTGCTCGACCGCGCCGCGGCGCGCGCCGAGGGCAGCGGGAAGCCGAGCCGGTGGCCGTCGATGCCGAGCGCGACCAGGTCGCGCGCGCGCAGCGGCAGATCGGGGTCGAGCAGGAACTTCTGCGGGACGTAGCCGATGAGCGGGTTGCGCCGCGAGCGCGGCCGCCCGGCGACCCGGACCGCCCTGCGCGCGGGGCCTGCAGCCCGAGGATCACCCGGAACAAGCGTCGTCTTGCCGGCGCCGTTGGACCCGATCAGGCCGGTGAACTCGCCCGGCGCGAGCTGAAGCTGACGTCGGTCGAGGACCTGGCGCCCGCGACAGCGCACGCCGAGCTCCGCGACCGAGAGGATCGCCTGCGCTCAGGCCGAGTCGCCTCCTGTCGCTCAGAGACTCCTGGTCGACTTCTGCCGTGCTGACGGCGCCGTTCCAGCGCGTTGACCTCGGCCAGCATCCACGACTGGTAGTCGTAGCCGGGCCGGCATCGTCTCGTAGACGCCGACGACCGGGACACGTCGCGTTCTGGCGGCCGCTGCAGGAACGACTGCGGTGAGCGAGTCGGTGACCTGCTGGTTGTAGAGGAACGACCTTCACCCGGTGCTGGGAGAACAGGCTCTTCTGGAGGCGACGTCCTGCGGCGCCGGGTCGATGCCGTTCATGATGTCCGCCTGCAGGCTGAACGGGGTGAGGTTGTCGGTCCCGGCCGCCTGGAGCATGTAGTCGCCGACCGGCTCGGTGGTCGCGACGGGCGTGCCCGGGTAGCGTGCGCTTGAAATCGGCGCAGCGCCGCCAGCCACGGCTGCAGCGACTGCGTCGAACCTCGTCGCGTTGGCCTGGAAGTAGGCGGCGTGGGCGGGTCGCAGCGCCGAGAGATCGTTGACCAGGGCATTGGCCACCGCCGGCATCGTCGTCGGGCTTGTACCAGAGGTGCGGGTTGGGGGTGCAGTCGGGCAGGCCGAGCAGCGTCTGGACGTCGATCACCTTGCGCGAGGAGCTGGGCGAGGCCGACTCGATCTTGTTCCATGTAAGTCGTCGTAGCCGACTCCGTTCTGGACCACGAGGCTGGCGCCGCTGACCTCCTCGGCGACGCTCGGACTGGCCTCGAAGGTGTGCGGGTCGGTGTTGGGGTTGCTCTCGATCGCGCGACACTGCACGTAGTTGCCGCCGATTTGGGCGATCACGTTGGCGTACTCGTTCTCGGCGCCGACGGCGACGATCTTGGCGCCGCGGGGCGGCCGACGAGGAGCTCGCCGCAACCGGCCACGGTGAGCGCCGCCAGGAGGGCGAGGACAACGAGGGTGAAGGGACGGGGAGGGGCGCGAAGGCGCGGCCGGCGGCGGATCGGTGAACAGCGGAAAGCTCTCTCTCTCGCCTCAGTGGGAGGTGAGGCGACTCGGTCGGCCTGCGGCGTGCGGCAGACTAGCATGATATTGAGAATCGTTCTTCGTCAGATCTCCTCGAGCCCCCCGCTCGGCCGAGCCGCCACTGCCACTAGTTTTCGCTGCCGTGATCGCCTCGATCCCCAGCCCCTCGAGCAACGGCATCGGCGTCGGCCCGTTCGAGATCCACGCCTACTCGGTCATGTATGCGCTCGCGGTGACCGCCGCGGTGCTGATCGTGCGGCGGCGCTGGCGAAATCTCGGCGGCGACCCCGACCTCGTCTACGACGTCGCGCTCTGGGGGTTCCCGGCCGGGTTGATCGGCGGGCGGATCTACTTCTATATCACCAGCTTCAGCGAAATGCCGCACACCTGGTACGGCCCGATCGCGGTCTGGGACGGCGGCCTCGGAATCTGGGGCGGGATCGCCCTGGGTGCCGTGGTGGGGATCTGGCGCGTCCACCGGGCCGGCGTCTCGATCCCCGACTTCATGGACGCCGCCGCCCCCGCCCTGCTGGTCGCCCAGGCGATCGGCCGGGTCGGCAACTACTTCAACCAGGGCTTCTTCGGCGGCCCGACCAGCCTCCCCTGGGGCCTGCAGATCTCACCCGAACACCGCCCGGTCGGCTACCTCCACTACGCCACCTTCCAGCCGACCTTCCTCTACGAGATCATCTGGGACCTGGCGCTGGCCGCCTTCCTGTGTCTGGGCTCGGGCACCACCGCAAGATCAAGCCACCCGGCCTCTTCGCCCTCTACGTCACCGGCGACCGGCCTTCCGCATCTTCGAGGAGAGCCTGCGGGTCGACCCCGCCCACCACTACCTCGGCCACCGCCTCAACTTCTGGGTGGCGATCCTCCTCACCCTGATCGGCGCCGCACCTGGTTCGTCTGGACTCAGCGCCGCGACGGTCGCGAGCCGGCTTACTCCCACTCGATGGTCGCGGGCGGCTTCGAGGAGATTCGAAGACGACGCGGTTGACCCCGCGGACCTCGTTGATGATGCGGTTCGAGATCCGCCCAGCAGTCGTAAGGCAGCGCGCCCAGTCGGCGGTCATCGCGTCCCGGGGTGACCGCGCGCAGCACGATCGGGTACGCGTAGGTCCGCTCGTCGCCCATGACCCCGACCGAGCGAACACCGGCAGGACGCCGAAGGACTGCCAGAGTCACGGTAGAGGTCGGCGGCGCGGATCTCCTCCTGAAATCGCGTCGGCGGCACGGAGCATGTCGAGCGCTGCCGCGGTGACCTCGCCGCCGACGATACGGATCGCCAGGCCCGGCCCCGGGAAGGGCTGACGCCAGAGCATCTGCTGCGGCAGGCCCAGCTCGGCGCCGACCGCCGCACCTCGTCCTTGAAGAGCACCCTCAGCGGCTCGATCAGCTCGAAGTCCAAATCCTCCGGCAGCCCGCCTACGTTGTGGTGCGACTTGATCTTGGCGGCGTGGTCGGTGCCGCCCGACTCGATCACGTCGGGGTAGAGCGTCCCCTGGACGAGGAAGCGGACGCCCGGAGCCTTCGTCGCCTCCTCCTCGAAAACGCGGATGAACTCCTCGCCGATGATCTTGCGCTTACGCTCGGGGTCGGTGACCCCGGCCAGCTTGGCCAGGAAGCGCTCTTCGGCGTCGACGTGAACGAGCAGGATGCCGAAGCGCGAATGCCTCCCGACCTGCTCGGCCTCGTTCGCGCGCAGAAGGCCGTGGTCGACGAAGATGCAGGTTAGCTGTCACCCGATCGCCTTGTGGACCAGCAGCGCCGCGACCGACGAGTCGACCCCGCCGGAGAGGCCGCAGACAACCTGCTGTCGCCAACCTGTTCCCGGACATGCTCTACCTGCTCGGCGATCACCGACTCCAGGCTCCAGTTGTCCACGCAGCCGGCGACGTCGCGCAGGAAGCGGGTGAGGATCTCGGTCCCGTAGGGCGTGTGGACGACCTCGGGGTGGAACTGGATGCCGTAGAGGCCGCGGTCGGGCATCTCGTAGGCCGCCACCGGTGAAGCCGGCGAAGGAGGCCAGGGCAGTGAACCCATCGGGCGCCTCGCGGACCACGTCGCGGTGGCTCATCCAGCAGTTCTGCTCCGTGGGCAGGCCGCCCAGCAGCTTGCCGCCGCCGTCGCGCAGGGTCAGCTCGGTGCGGCCGACAACTCGCCCGCCTCGGCGCCTCGACCTTGCCGCCCAGGGCCAGCGCCATCGCCTGCATCCCGTAACGGCCCCCGAGTATCGGGATGTCGAGATCGAGCAACTGGGTCGGGAAGGGCGGGCGCCCCCGGCTCATAGACCGAGGCGGGCCCACCGGAGAGGACCAGCGCTTTCGGCTTCGGCGCTCTCGGATCCGCTCGACGTCCGCCACGTTCGCCGGCAACAGCTCGGCGAACACCCCGCATTCGCGGATCCGGCGGGCGATCAGCTGCGAGTACTGGCCCCCGAAGTCGAGGACCAGCACCTCCTCGGTGGCCTTCACCTCGCTGGAAGACAGAGCGCCACCCGGCTCGTCGTCGGGCCGGGCGACGATCTGCTCAGTCATCCGAGACGGCAACTCCTGCGGCGACTGCTGCCCGCCCATTGGAGCCCATGCCGACGTGCTGCTCCTGCTGGAGCTTCTTGCCCTCGCTCATCAGGGCGGGCGCGACCATCACCTCGGCCCGCTGGAAGCTGCGGATGTCCTCGTAGCCACAGGTGGCCATCGAGGTTTTCAGCGCTCCCATCAGGTTGAAGGTGCCGTCGTTCTCACGGGCCGGGCCGAGCAGGATCTGCTCCATCGTCCCGTCCTGCTTGGTCGAGACGCGGGTACCGCGGGGCAGCGAGGGATGGAAGGTCGCCATCCCCCAATGGAAGCCGCGACCCGGTGCCTCTTTGGCGCGGGCGAGCGGCGAACCGACCATCACGGCGTCGGCACCCCATCGCGATCGCCTTGGAGACGTCGCCACCGGTCCGCATGCCGCCGTCGGCGATCACGTTGATGTACTCACCGGTCTCCAGCATGTGCTGGGCACGGGCGGCCGCCACGTCGGCGATCGCCGTTGCCTGCGGGACGCCGATCCCGAGTACGTCCTGTGGGTGGTGCAGGCGGCTCCCGGACCGACCCCGACCAGGACCCCGACCGCGCCGGTCCGCATCAGGTGCAGGCCGGTCGAGTAGGAGGCGCAGCCACCGACGATCGTCGGCACCGACACCTCGGAGATGAACTCCTTGAGATTGAGCGGCTCGTGGGTGGTCGAGACGTGTTCGGCGGAGATCACGGTGCCCTGGACAACGAGGATGTCGAGGCCTGCCTCGATCGCCACCTCGTAATGGGCACGCACTTTCTGCGGCGTCAGCGAGCCGCAGACGACGGCGCTTCTCTATCGATTTCCTCGACCCGGGCGACTCACCAACTCCTCCTTGACCGGCTCGGTGTAGATCTCCTGCATGAGGCGCGTGGCCTCGTGCTTGGGTGCGGTGGAAGATCGCCTCGAGGCGCTCCTCGGCGTTCTCGAAGCGGGTCCATATGCCCTCCAGATTGAGGACACCGAGCCCACCGAGTTCATTGGTCAGGACCGCGGTCTCGGGGCTGACCACCCCATCCATGGCCGAGGCGAGCAGGGGCAACTCGAAGCGGTAGGGACCGAGGGTCCAGGTGATGTCAATGTCGTCAGGGTCCCGCGTGCGGCGCGACGGGACGATCGCGATGTCGTCGAATCCGTAGGCGCGCCGCCCCTTCTTGCCTCGACCGATATCGATCTCCAATTAGATCCTCCAGGGTGGCGTTGAATATCCAGCCTACACTTCGGCGGGGACCTCCAGATCATGCACCGCCACCTGTCCGAGCAGCCGCTCGACCTGGTTACGGTCCACGGCGCCGGCACCGAAGTGCTGGGTTGACTCTGCGCCGCAGGCAACGGCATAGGCGAGGCACTCCTCCGGTGAACGGCCTTCGTAGCGGCTAGCCACGTAGCCAGCAAGAAAGGCGTCGCCTGAGCCGACCGTGGAGACCGGGTCTAAAGGCTCGGTGCGGACCTCCAGGAAGCGACGCTTGGGGCCCTCGCCGACCACCGCAACACAGCCGTCGGGCCGAGTGATCGCCGCCTCTCCGGCGCCAAGGCGGACCAGCTCTGAGAGACCCTGGACGAGATCGCCTCGGTCGGCGAACTCCTGGCCGACCAGCTCCTCGGCCTCGCGCTCGTTAGGAGTGACCACCGAGGCGCCGGCCCGCAGCCCGGACAGCATCGCCTCCCCCTCGGCGTCGAGGACGACGACCACCCCGCGGGCACGCAGGTCCTTGACCAGGCGCGCGTAGAGGTCGTCGCCAGCGCCCGGCGGCAAACTGCCGGCGAGGACGCAGATCCTCGCCCCACCGGCAAGGTAGGCGATGCGCTCGAAGAACGCCTCCACCTCCTCGGGGCTGACGGCCGGACCGCGCTCGTTGATCTCGGTTTGATCGCCGGAGGTGGGATCGATCACGGCGAGGTTGATCCGCGTCTCGGCAGCGATCCGGGTGAAGTCGGTGAGGACCGACTTTTGCCTACCTGCTCCAGGACCCGCGCCCCGGTCGGGCCTCCGGCAAAGCCGGTGGCGATCACCTGGACGGCCCAGCAGGCTCAGCGCGCGAGTGATGTTGATGCCCTCGCCACCCGCCACCGTGCGGCTCTCGACCGCCCGGTGGCGGTGGGACTGAGCCGGAAGTTGGGCACCGCGACGGTACGATCGATCGCCGCATTCAGCGTCACCGGCGAGAATCACGGGTGCGCAACCTCCCCCCTCTGCTCCGATCGCCAGCGGCTCGCACCTCCCCGCGACTCACCCGGACCAGCTCCTCTCCATCGCTCCCGCGCGCGGTGCTGGCGACGCCAGAGGAGATGCCGCGCCGACGAGTACCACGAAAGCGATCGGCGTGACCTGGATCGCGCTTTCCTCGACCAAGCCTCCGCGCCCTGGCAAGGATGCCTGGCTGCGGGATCGAGCGGGCGGCGCGAAGCGGACACGGTTGCGGCATGCCGAACCGCCCAGCAGAACGGTGGCGCGGCCGAGGACGGCGCCGCGGCTGATCGGGCCTTGCACCTGGCTCGGTGAGGAGGTCTTCAGGGCCAGCCGCTGGCCGTGTCGAACCGCGACCTCGATCGTCCGAGCATGTCACTGGTGGCAGCTCGCCACCCGAGAAGCGGATTGTCGGCTCGGCGAGCGCCTGGCCGGCGTGGACGGCCGCCCGCCGCCTGTAGAGCGAGAAGCGGCAGGCCGAGCAGCTCTCCAGGTCGTCGGAGAAGTCGGCTTCGTCGGCAGCAAGCCCCAATCGCATCGAAGATCAGCTCGACCCCCTTGCGGCGGCCGGAGCCGACCAGGCATTCGGCCAGCGCGCAGCAACATCGCCGGCTTCGGCCGCCGCGTCGTCGCCCAGGGCGGGATGCCGCGCAGCAGCTTGATCCAGCAGACGCGATTCGCCGTGGCGGGCGCAGGCTTCGCAGAGTCGCGCTGCGCGAAGTCGGCGATCCGGGCGATGGGCACAAGGATCCCCAGCAGGTGCTGCGCCAGCCTGGCGAGGTCGCGGCGGCGGAAGTAATTACCGCGGTCATCGAGCCCGATCGGGTTGGCTGAGTGGGTGTCGGTGAGGCCCAGCGCCACTGCCCCCATGTTCATCTGGCGCACAAAGCGTGCCTCGAATGCGGCCGCTGCCAGGGCAAGGTCGTAGGCGGCATCGTTGCCGCTGACCAGGACCATCCCGTAGAGCAGGTCGCGCACGCTGATCCGCCGCCCCGCTCGCAGCCCGAGCAGCGATTCGCCAGGGGTCGCGCGCGGCAGGGAGTGGCCCGCACAATCCGCTCCGGCGGCAACTCGTGGAGGACCACCCAGGCGGTCATCAGCTTGGTCGTACTGGCGATCTGAGAAATGCCGAGCGCCGGCGTGAGCGCTCAACACTTCGCCGGTGCGGGCATCGATCAGCGCCCAGGCCCGCGCCGCGACCTTCGGCGGCTTGGGCAGGCGCCACGGCCGAGCCGGGCAGCGCCGCCAACGTCGCGATCAGGAGGGCGGCGAGCCCAGGCGCCAGGGGGCATCTCGCGCCCTTAGCGCAGCCGCGGCTTCTGGCCGGAGGTCAGGATCTGCGGGTCGACGAGCGGGTTCAGAGCCTGGAGCACCAACGACCGATACCTCGGTCCTGTGGGCGATCGAGGTCAGGGTGTCGCCGTTTTCTACGACGAAGGCGGCGGGGGTGTTGAGCTTGCCACCGCCGCCCTGGGCGCCACCCGCCCGGCTGGTACGTGGGCTACTCGACCCGCCGACACCACCGCCGCCGATCGAGGACGGGATCACCAGGACCACCACGAGGAAGCCGACCACCAGGGCGATCGTGGCGAAGACCTGGGCCGGGGCTGTGTTGCGTTTCTCCATGTAGCGGGGCGGCGGATCGGATGGGCGCCGCTCATCGTATAACCGCTCAGGGCGTCTTCAGGCGGTCGAAACGTCCCGGACCGATGGCGCGCAGGCAGCCTCGACCCACATGAGGAACGACCACAACGGGAACTCACCGAATCCGGGCGCGAGGGCCTCAGCCTACGACGCGCCCGGAATCGGGTGTATGAGCCCTTGACCTTGGCCTTCAGCGCCGAGCCGGCAGAGAAGCGGGGAACCTTGCCGCCGGGGATCGTGATCCGCTCGCCGGTGCGTGGGTTGACGCCCTGACGAGGGCCACGCTCGGCGACGTGGAACTTGCCGAAGCCAGTGAAGCTGACCTCGCCGCCACCGCTCAGCGTCTCGGTGATCGCATCGAGCACGGCGTCCACGGCCTCGGCGGCGGCCTTCTTGCTGCCGACCCGCTCGTCGTCCGCCAGTTGATCGAGAAACTCAGCCTTTGTCACGTCGAAATTCCTCCTCGGGATTGAAGACGGCCGCAATCTAACAGCGGGCTCGGCGTAAGCGTCAGGAGCCGCTGACCGTCATCTCGCCGATCAGCAGCGACGGCGTGTAGACCGAGCCGCCGAATGGGACCCAGCGCGGGTCGGCGCCGGCGGCCTGCACCGACCGGAGCATCGAGACGAGATCGCTTGCGATTGTGAACTCGCGCACCGGCTCAGCCGGCTCTCCGGCGTGGATCGCCCGCCCCGAGGCGCCCACCGAGAAAACACCCGAAACGGGGTTTACGCCCGAGTGAAGGCCGGCGATGTCGGTGACGTAAACGCCCTCACCGGCCTCGCCGAACAGCTCTTCGAGGGAGAGCGATCCGGCGCCGACGATCAAATTTGAGGTCGAGACCGAAGGCTGTGAGCGGTAGCCGCCGCGCCCGGCGTTGCCGGTCGAGGCAACGCCGGCCCGGCGCGCCGTGTAGGTGCTGTGCAGATAGGTCCGTAGCCTTCCGTCCTCGATCAGCGCGGCACGGCGATGGGGGACGCCCTCGCCGTCAAAGGGCGAGGAGGCTGGGCCGGCGAGGTCAAGCCCGTCGTCGTGCAGAACAAGCGCCTCGCTGGCGATCTCCTCGCCAAGCCGCTCGGCGAACGGCGAGCGGCCCCGCTGGACGGCGTCGGCCCCCAGCCCTACGCCGATCAGGGCGGCGAAGCTGGCGGCGACGGTCGGGTCGAGAACGACCGGGCAGGAGCGCGAGGCGGGCTTTGCGGCACCGATCATCGCCACCGCGCGCTCCGCACCCTCGCTGCCGATCGCCGCCGGGTCGAGGCCAGCGGGGCCTCGGGCCAAGCCGAAGCCGAGGCCGGTCTCCCGGCCGCCGTCGCCCTCGGCCAGCGCCTGTAGATAGGCATAGGCGCTCGAGGACTCAAACTCGCCTGAGACTCCGGTCGAGGAGGCGATCGCGACCCGCTCGGCTGAGTCTGCGTAGACCGCCGTCTCGACTCCGGCGATCCGTGGGTCCGCCGCCAGCGCCGCCCGCTCGACCGCGAGTGCCAGATCCGCGACCGCCGACGTCGGCCACTCCGCGACGGTGGGGTCGAGCAGGCATTGAAGCGGCTGTGCCGACACCGGTTGCGGCGGCCCCGCGAACTCGTCCACATCGGCGGTGCGCGCCGCCTCTGCCGCCCGGGCGGCGATCGCGGTGACACCCCGCTCGGAGGGATCGGTGCCGTAGGCGTAGCCGACTCGGCCGCCGAGCCAGGCGCGCACGCCTATGCCGCGCTGGGTCGCAGCCGTCAGGCTTTCAATCTCGCCCCCGTGCACCCGCACCTCGCGCCCGGTCTCCTCGGAGGCGTAGGCCTCGGCATCGCCTGCCCCGGCCGCCAACGCCGCCTCGACCGCGCGCCCCGCCGCCGTGCCGAGCTCGCTCAAACCTCGGTCCCCCCGACCGTCATCGCCGCAATCCGGACGTGGCCCTGACCGGTTCCCACCGGCACTTTCTGGCCGCCCTTGCCGCAGAAGCCGGTCTTCATCTCGAAGTCGTTGCCGACCGCATCGATCCCCGCCAGCGCCTCCAGGCAGTTGCCAATCAGGGTCGCTCCCCGGCACGGCCCGGTGACCCTTCCGGCCTCGATCAGGTAGCCCTCGGAGACCCCGAAGACGAAGTCCCCGGTCGCCGGGTCGACCTGGCCGCCGGCGAAGGAGACGGCGTAGAAGCCCCTCTTTACCTCGGCGATCATCGCCTCCGGCTCGGCCTCGCCGGGGGCGATGTAGGTGTTGGTCATGCGGGGGATCGGCAGGTGGCGGAAGCTCTCGCGGCGGCCATTGCCGGTCGAGGCGACGCCGTCGCGCTCGGCACGCAGGCGGTCGTAGAGAAACGAGGTCAGTCGTCCCTCCTCGATCACCAGGGTCTTCTGGGTTGGCGTCCCCTCGTCGTCGATCCCGTCGGTGCCCCACTCGCCCGGCAGACGGCCGTCGTCATAGGCGCTGAGCAGCGGCTGGGCGACCTGCTCGGCGAGCTTGCCCGCGTAGACGCTCGCCCCCTTCTGAACGTGGTCGGCCTCCAGACCGTGGCCGGTCATCTCGTGAAAGAGGACCCCGCCGAAGCCGCCACCGACGACGACCGGCATCGAGCCGGCCGGAGCAGGGTCGGCGTCGAGCAGGACCAGCGCCTTGCGGGCGGCCTGCTCGGCGATCCGCGCGGGGTCGCCATCGAGCAGCTCGAAGCCGCGGTGCGCACCGAGGGTCTCAAAGCCGGTCTGGACCACGTCGCCGCGGCGCGCCACCGCCTGGGCGCCGAGCCGCAAGCGGGTGCGATCATCGCCACACAGCAGGCCTTCGGAGTTGGCGACGGCGACCTCGCGGCGTGCCTCTCCGTAGGAGGCCGAGAACTGGGCGATCGCCGCGCCCGCGGCCCGGCCTCGCTCGTCGAGCTCGCGCAGCAGCTCAGCCTTGCGCTCGGCCGGGACGTCCTCGGGGCGCTGCTCGATCCGCTGTGGAGTCGCCCAGCTGGCGCCCCGCAGTGGGCGCGGCTCGGCCCGGTCTGCGCGCAGCGCCGAGGCGGCCTCCGCAGCGGCGCGCTCAAGGTCGGCCGGGTCGAGCCCGTCGACGTGGGCGAAGTAGGTGGTGCCGCCACTGATCACCCGCACGCCGGCCCCCTCCTCGGCGCCCGCCTGCACCGACTCGATCCGCGACTCATCGATCGACATTGAGAAGCCGTGGCGGCGTTCGGCGAAGACCTCAGCGAACTCGCCGCCCGACGCGAGGGCTCGGACCATAACGCGCTCGGCGACGGCGGGCTCGATCAGCATGGGTCGATTCGCTCTCACGACTTCAGCCGCTTCCCCGCCACCTCGATCAGGCGCTCCGCGGCGACGAACAGCTCGGCACCGGCGTGGGAATCGGCGGCGCGCTCGGCGCTGCGTCCGCCTCCGTAGTAGAGGCGGGCGAAGGGGCGGCGGGCGATCCGACGGCGGCGCATGAAGGCAGCGGCTTCGTCGGCGTAGCCAGAGACGCGGTCGAGCAGCACTCGGTGTGGCTTCGCCGGCATCAGCCCGCCGTCCCAGCCCTGCCGGCGGCGAGCTCGCGCAGGACCGAGCGCATGTCGAAGAGCATCAGCGAGGCAAGTGCGAAGCGCTCCGTCACCGCGACAGCGGCCAGCCCCGAGTCGCGAACAGCGAACACCTCGCCCTGCTCGGTGGCGATGTGGACCTGCTCGACCGGTTCGGCACCAGCCCGGTCTGCGACCTCAAGCAGCCCCGCGGCATCCTCGCGCCAGCGATCCGAGCCCCCGCTGGCAGCCAATACGCCGCCTCCGGAATCGAGAATCGCAGCGCCGCGCAGGTCGGGCGACATCTCGACCAGGTAGGCGAGCGCCTGCTCTGCGGGATCGCCGGAAACTACCTCTGTGGCGGCGGCGTCAGGCATCTCGGCCAAAATACCGGGCCGTGTCTCTGGCCCGAGCCTCCTGGATCATCGTTGTGGCGATCTGCGCGATCGCCGTGGTGCTGTTCGCGATCGGCGGCTACACCGGCTACTCGATCACCGTCGGCGCCGTCGGCCTCGCCGCCGCAGTCAATCTGCTGCCCAGTCCCTAACCGGCACGGAAGGGGCCGGAGCGCTCCGCGTCGGGTTTGCGGAAGGAGGTCTGGGGCTCGACGTGGATCAGCACTTCGGCCTGGGGGACCTCGGCCTCGATCGAGTCGCGCATCCGGTGGGCCAACTCGTGCGCCCGCTCCAGGCTTGTGCCCGAGCGGTACTGGACGTGGAGGTCGATGTAGCGGCGCCTGCCGGCGCGGCGGGCGCGCAGCCTGTGGTAGCCGGCCACCTCGGCGGTGCGGGCAGAGGAGATCGCCTCCTCGATCCGGTCCATCTCGGGGGCGGGGAGCGCTTCGTCGACCAGCACGCCCGAGGAGCGCCGGATGATCCTGATGCCGGCGACGACGATCGCGGTGGCGACCACGAGCGCGGTGATCGAGTCAAAGGCGGCGTCGCCTGTGACCTGGACGAGGCCGAGACCAACCAGCACCCCCGCCGAGGTGAGGGCGTCGGCCCGCAGATGCGACGCGTCGCCCTCCAGCGCCGGCGATTCGTGCGCCGTCGCTTGGTGCGAGAGCACCGTGGAGACCCCCAGGTTGGCAAGCACCGAGAAGCCCATCACCGCGATCCCGACGCCGAGCGACTGGACCGTCGCCCCCACCACCAATCGATGAGTCGCCTCGTAGACGATGATCGCGGCGCCGAGGAGGACCAGCATCCCCTCGATCGTCGCCGCCAGGCTCTCGACCTTCTCGTGGCCGTAGGGGTGATCGGCGTCGGCGGGCTCATCGGCTTTTCGCACCGAGACGAAGGCGACCACCGAGGCGACCAGGTCAATCAGCGAGTGCACCGCCTCGGTGACGATCGCAATCGAGCCGGTGATCGCCCCGGCGGCGAGCTTGATTGCGATCAGGAGCGCGTTGGAGCCGATCGAGAGCGCCGCCGCGCCGCTCTTGGTGCGGATCACCGGGGCGCCGCCGCGTCGAGGTGGGCAGCAAGCCGCCCCGCGGCCCGGCCCCGGTGGCTGATCGCGTGCTTCTCCTCAGCGCTCAGCTCGGCCATCGTCCGCTCGTCCTCGGAGCCGGTGTCATCGGGAACGAAGACCGGGTCATAGCCGAAACCGCCGGCGCCGCGCGGGGCCATCGTCAGCCGCCCTTCGCAGCGGCCCTCGAAGGTCCACTCCCCGCCCCGCTCATCGACCAGGGCGATGACACAGACGTAGGCGGCGCGACGATTCTCCCCGGCGGCTTCGAGCTCGCGCAGGAGCTTGCCAAGGTTCTGCTGATCGCTGGCGCCCTCGCCGGCATAGCGCGCCGAGTAAACGCCCGGCCGGCCCCCGAGGGCCGCGACCTCGATCCCGGAATCGTCGGCGAGCGCCGCCTCGCCGGTGACCGCGTGGGCAGCGCGGGCCTTGATCAGCGCGTTGGCGACGAAGCTGTCTCCATCCTCGGCCGGCGTCCGCACCCCGGCTGGAAGCGGTCGCAGCTTCACCCCCGGCAGGATCTCGGCAAGCTCCCGAAACTTGTGCTCGTTGCGGGTGGCGAGGATCAAATGACCCGCTCCTGCACCTCCCGCAGGCGGGCGATCCCGAGCTCGGCGAGACCGAGCAGCTCGTCGAGCGAAGCGCGGGACAATGGCGTGCGCTCCGCCGTCGCCTGCACCTCGACCAATCCGCCCTCGCCGGTCATCACCACATTCGCATCGACCTCCGCCGCGGAGTCCTCGGAGTAGTCGAGGTCACAGAGGGCCCGGCCATCGACCATGCCGACGCTGACTGCGGCGACCGACCCGTTCAGCGGCATCGCCTCGATCGCGCCGGCATCGAGGAGCCCCTGGAAGGCTTGGCGTAACGCCACGTAGCCGCCGGTGATCGCCGCGCAGCGTGTGCCGCCGTCGGCCTGGAGCACATCGCAGTCGACATAGACGCTGCGCTCCCCGATCGCCTCGAAGTCGACGACGACCCGCAGCGAGCGGCCGATCAGCCGCTGGATCTCCACCCCGCGGCCGTCCTGCTTGCCCCGGGAGATGTCGCGCGCCTTGCGATCCCCGGTCGAGGCCGGCAGCATCGCGTACTCGGCGGTGACCCAGCCCCGCCCGCGTCCCTGCATCCAGCGCGGCACCGAGTCGCTGACCGAGGCTGTGCAGATCACCCTTGTCTTACCGACCGAGATCAGCGCCGACCCGTCGGCGGTTGCGACGAACCCTGGGTCGATCGTCACCGGCCGGATGTCGGCCGCTGCGCGATCGTAGCTGCGGGAGGCTGGCATTGCCGCGAGTCTCCCCCATTTGGAGGCGATCCGTCGATCGACTCGTCCAACCGTCGGTGTTCATGCCGCCAGATCGGTGAAAGGTGCCCACCCATCGCTTGAGTCCGCCATCGTGGCGACCATCCCGACCGTCGGCGGCCCAGCCCAAGCGCTTTCGCCGTGGATACCCTCACTCGGTGCGCGTTCTGGTCGTCACCAACTTCGTGCCCGACGCCTCGGCCCCGCAGCGGGGGCGCTGGGTGTGGGACCAGGTCGACGAGGTGCGCCAACGGGGCGTCGAGGTCGACGTCTTCGCCTTCCCGCGGGGCAGGGGTGAGTACGTGCCGGCGACGCGCCGACTACGGGCGCTGCTGCGCCGCGAGCGCTTCGACCTCATCCACGCCCACTACGGGCTGCCTGGCTGGTGCGCGCTGCTGGCCGGGGCACGGCCGCTGGTGATCACCTTCCACGGCACCGACGTCCGCCACGGCGTCGTCGGGCCGCTGTCACGGCGGCTGGCCTGGCGAGCGGACCTCATCGGCGGTGTCTCGCGGGCGCTCTTTGCGCCCGAGGACGGCAGGCCCGGCCTGCCCCGCGTCCCCGGCGCGGCGGTGCTTCCCTGCGGGCCGGACCTCGGCCGCTTCGCGCCAGCGCCGCGCGAGCAGGCGCGTGAGGCGCTTGGCCTCGACCTCGACGGACGCTACCTGCTCTTCCCCGCCGACCCGGCACGACCCGAGAAGCGCCACGATCGGGCCGCCGAGCTGGCGAGGGCCTGCGCAGCCGAGCTGCTGAGCGGTGGAGCGATCGACCCCGACGAGATGGCGCTCTGGATCAACGCTGCCAACGCCGTCCTCATCACCTCCGAGTACGAGGGCTTCGGCCTCGCCTGCGTCGAGGCCCTGGCCTGCAACGTGCCGGTGCTCTCGACCCCGGTCGGCATCGCTCCCTACGCTATTGGCGGGATCGAGGGCTGCCTCTGCGCCCCGTTTGACACCGCCGCCTGGAGTGCTGCCGCCCGCCCTCATCTGGAGGCTGCCGACCCCCGCGTCGTCGGGGCCCGCCGCGCGGCATCGCTCTCCGCCACGCGAATGGCCGAACGGGTAATCGAGGCCTATCGTGACGTTCTCGCCAGCTCGGTAATAGATTGAGCCGGGCGACGATGACGAGCGAGGGGACGAGCGGAGCGAGTGGCGAGAGCCTTGACGTGCAGGTCGAGGAGGCCGAGCGCCGGCTAAGAGCAGCGACGGAGGCAGCCGAAGCGGCCGAGCAGCGGGCGATCGCCGAGATCCGCGTCTTGGAGGCCGAGCTCGAGAAGGCGAGGCTCAGCGCAGCGGAGGCCGGTGAGAAGCTGCGAGCGAGACACGAGGAGGAGCTAAAGCTTGAGCGCGAGGCCAAGGAGCGGGCGATCTCCGCCGCCGAAGGCCGCCTGGCCGAGATCGAGACCCAGGCCGAAGCGGCGCAAATCCGGGTCGAGGCAGCGGAGCGCCGCGCCTCTGAGGCCGAGGCGGCGGTCGCCGACGGCGAGGCGCGCGCCCGCGGGGCGGCGGCCACTTGGCTGCGAGGCCAGATCGAGTCCGTCCGCAGAGAGGCGGGGCGATAGCCGCAGCGGCCGAGTTCAACGTCGCCGTGGTCGGGGGCGGCGCGGCGGGCCTCTGGACGGCGTTGCGCGCCGCCGAGCGAGGTGGCTCTGTCTGCCTTGTCTCCCGCACCCCGCTCTCACAGAGCGCCAGCTTCTGGGCTCAGGGAGGGCTGGCGGCGGCGCTTGAGCCGGGCGACTCCCCCGCCCGCCATGCCGCCGACACGATCGCGGCGGGACGGGGCCTTTGCCGACCCTCGGCAGTCCAGGCGCTGGTCGAGGAGGCGCCTGCGGCGGTCAACGAGCTGCGCGAGCGCGGTGTCAGCTTTGACACCGAAGAGAATGGAGAGCTGGCGCTGGGGCTGGAGGGCGGCCATACGCGGCGGCGCATCGTCCACTCCGGCGGCAGTCAGACGGGGCACGAGATCACCTCGAAGCTCGCCGCGATGGTCGCCGCCGAGCGGCGGATAGAGGTGCGCGAGCGGACTTCGGCGAGGGCCCTGTGGAGCGATGGCGAGCGCTGCCACGGCGTGCTGAGCGACACCGAGCCGATCGCCGCGTCGGCGACCGTGCTGGCAACCGGCGGCGCCGCGGCGCTGTGGCGGCGCACGACCAACCCGCGCGGCGCGATCGGCGCCGGGCCGGTCCTTGGTCAGGCGGCCGGGGCCGATCTTGCCGACCTCGAGTTCTGTCAGTTCCACCCGACCGCGCTGGCCTTGCCGGACACCCCTTATGACGGGCTGTTGATAACTGAGGCCGTGCGGGGCGAGGGGGCGACCCTGCTCGATGCTTCCGGAAGACGGTTCACCGACGAGCTCGCTCCGCGGGATGCGGTCACCGCGGCGATCCTCGATCGGATCGCGGCGGACGGCACGGCCCACGTCGAGCTCGATCTGCGCGATGTCGACTTGACCCGCTTCCCCAACGTGTTCGAGTCGCTAAGTGAAGCGGGGTTGGAGCCGCAATCGACGCCGGTGCCGGTCGCGCCGGCGGCGCACTACGTGATGGGGGGGATCGCGGTCGACCTCGACGGACGCTCCTCCTTGTCGGGGCTATACGCAGTCGGCGAGTGCTCCTGCACCGGCCTGCACGGCGCCAACCGGCTCGCCTCCAACTCGCTTAGCGAGTGCTTCGTCTTCGGGGGGCGAGCGGCGCGGGCAGCGTTGGAAGAGAGCGCCCCGACAGAGCGGTCGCCGCTGCCCAATTGGCGCTTTGAGCCTCCCAGCGAGGAGTCCCGCGACGCGGTCTGGCGGCTGGCCGGACCTTTGCGGCGCGCGGAGGCGCTGAGCGAGCTGGGCGGTGACAGCTACCCTCTGGCCCGCGCGATTGCCGGCTGTGCACTGGAGCGGCGCGAGTCCCGCGGCGGCCATCTACGCATCGACTTTCCTGACATAGACCACGAGCTGGACGGCGTCCACCTCATCCTTTCCCCCGGCTGTGACATCCGCCACGAGCAGTGGCACTGACACGCTCGGGCGAGTCCGATTAGCTTCAAACGATGTTGCTCGGAGTTGACGTGGGCGGGACCTTCACCGACGCAGTCCTCTTCGACGGCGAAACGCTGCATGCTGCGAAGACCCCGACCACCCCCGGCGAGGAGGCAGTCGCAGTGATGCTTGCTGTCGAGGAGGTGCTGGAGCAGGCCGGTGCGGACAGCACCGAGGTGGAGGCGTTCGCGCACGGGATGACGGTGGGCACCAACGCACTGCTAGAGGAACGTGGGGCGCGAACCGCGCTGGTCGCGACACGCGGCTTCGCCGACCTGCTTGAGATCGGCCGCCAAGGACGGCCCGACCTCTACCGGCTCTGCGCGCCGAAGCCGGCACCGCTCGTCGAGCCGGAGCTGCGCTTTGAGGCAGGCGAGCGGATCGGCCCCGACGGCGTAGTCGAGCCGCTCGGCAC
Source organism: uncultured Solirubrobacterales bacterium (assembly GCA_963777915.1). GTDB lineage: Bacteria > Actinomycetota > Thermoleophilia > Solirubrobacterales > 70-9 > CAVUPF01. Next base: position 53,967 of record CAVZSH010000003.1, read on the forward strand.
TGGGGAGCCAGCGAGGCTCGCCGCCCTGATCCGCGAGTCTGGCGCCGAGTCGGTGGCCGTCTGCCTCCTCTTCTCCTACCTCGATCCCTCCCACGAGCGCCACCTCGCCGAGCACCTGCGCGATGAGCTGCCGGCAGTGCATGTCTCCACCTCCCACGAGGTGCTGCCCCGCTTCCGCGAGTACGAGCGCTGCTCGACGACCACGATCGACGCCTACCTCTCCCCGCTACTTGGCCGCTACCTGGGCCAGCTCGGCGAGGCCGCGGTCACAGCGGGCCTCCCCCGGCCTTTGGTGATGCAGTCCTCTGGCGGTGTCGCCGCGGCGAAGGAGGCGGCACGGTCGGGTGCCTGGAGCGTGCTCTCCGGGCCGGCTGGCGGTGCGGTTGGGGCCGGCCTTCTCGCCCGGGTGAGTGGCGATGGCAACGCGCTCGGCCTCGACATGGGAAGGACCTCGTGCGATGTCTGCGTGATAGAGGACGGCGAGGTGCGGCGCACCGACTCGCGGCGGATCGGTGGCCGCGTCATCCAACTGCCGATGGTCGACGTGCACACGGTCGGGGCGGGGGGTGGCTCGGTCGGCTGGCGCGACCCGGGCGGAGCGCTGAGAGTCGGCCCGCGCTCGGCTGGCGCCGATCCCGGTCCCGCCTGCTACGGGCGCGGCGGCGTCGAACCGACAGTCACCGACGCCAACCTGCTGCTCGGCTACCTGGCAGCGGACTCGCGGCTCGCAGGAGGCGTTGACCTCGACGAGGATGCGGCACACGCGGCAATCGCCGGGCTCGCCCGCTCGCTCGGCCTTGGCGAGCTGGAGACCGCCGAGGGGATGATCCGCATCGCCAACCAGGAGATGGTGCGGGCGCTGCGCGTCGTCACCGTCGAGCGCGGCATCGACCCACGCCGCTTTTCGCTGCTGCCCTTCGGTGGCGCCGGCCCGATGCACGCGGCCGCGATCGCGGCCGAGCTGGAGATCGAGGCGATCCTCTGCCCGCGCGCCGGCGGCGTTCTCTCCGCGCTTGGCCTCTGCGCCTCAGACCGCCGCCGCGACACTGCCCGCACGGTGATGCTTAGCGCTGAGGAGCTGAGCGGCGAGCGGATCGCCCGCGAGATCGCCGAGCTGATCGAGCGGGCCGGCCGCGACCTGCCCGACGCAACGCCCGAGGTCACCTACGAGATGCGCTACCGAGGACAGGCCTTCGAGCTGACCATCGCCGGGCCAGTCGACCCCGACCCGGCCGACCTCTTGGAGCGCTTCGCCGCCGCCCACGAAGAACGCTACGGCTACCGCGACCCAGAAGGCGAAGTCGAGCTGGTGCATATCGGCTTGGGGATGGTCGTCCCCGGGCCGCGGCCGCGACCCCCTGCTGCGGCGGTGGGGGCCCTGTCTGAGAGCGGGCGGAGCGCACGCTTCGGCGGCGAGTGGCTAGGCGCCCGCGTCCTACGCGGGGAGCCACCCGCCGGCGTCCGGGCCGAGGGGCCGACGATCTTCGAGCTGCCCGAGTCGACGTTGGTGCTGCCGTCCGGCTGGCGGGCTGAGGTCGACGACGCAGGGACGATCGTGGCGCGCAGGAGCGCGTCCTGAGAATGGACCCGATCGCCCTCCAGGTGATGTCCGGCGGACTGCGCGCCGCCTGCGAAGAGATGGGGGCGACCCTGATCCGGGCCTCTCACTCGGCCAACATCAAGGAGCGGCGCGACTGCTCGACGGCGTTGTTCGACGCGGCTGGGGAGATGGTCATGCAGGCAGAGCACATCCCGGTCCACCTTGGCTCGATGCCGGAGGCGGTGGCTGCGGTCCTCGACCGCGACCACCGGCCGGGAGACGCCTGGATCCTCAACGATCCCTACAAGGGGGGCACGCACCTGCCGGACATCACCCTGATCAGCCCCGTGTTCGCCGGCGGTGCCCTGATTGGCTTCGCCGCGAGCCGCGCCCATCACGCCGACGTCGGCGGGCCGACACCTGGTGGGATGCCTGCACACTCCACCCGCCTGGAGGAGGAGGGCGTCGTCATCCCTCCGACCCGGGCCGACGAGGAGACGCTGCGCGAGCTGGCGGCGCGGATGCGCTCGCCGCGACAGCGGCTCGCCGACTTGCGAGCCCAGCTCGCCGCCAATCGGATCGGCGCGACGCGGCTCGCCGAGCTGGCAGAGCGCCACGGCCTCAGCGAACTGCGCGCCGGAATGGCCGCGACCCTCGACTACGCGGAGCGGCGCACCCGCGCCGCCCTCGCCGCCTTGCCCGACGGCGCCTATGAGGCTGCCGACGTTCTGGAGAACGACTTCGGCGGCCTGGCGCAGGATCTGAGGTTGCGGGTTCGGGCGACAATCGCGGGCGAGAACCTGAGCCTCGACTTCGGCGGCACCGACCCGCAGGTCGAGGGCAACCTCAACTGCCCGCTGCCGGTGACCTGCTCGGCAGCCCTCTTCGCAGTGCGGGCGCTTATCGACCCCGACGCGCCCCTCTCGGCCGGAGCCTATCGGCCGATTGAGGTGATCGCCCCACCGGGCTGCCTGCTCAACGCCCTTCCCCCTGCGGCCGTGGCAGCGGGCAATGTCGAGACCTCCAGCCGTATCGCCGACCTGACGATCGCGGCGCTCGGCGGCACGCTCCCGGTACCCGCCCAGGGCCAGGGCACGATGAACAACCTCACCCTTGCCGGGGAGGGCTTCACCTACTACGAAACGCTGGGCGGCGGCCAAGGAGCCTGTCCTGAAGCCGACGGACCGAGCGCCATCCACGTCACGATGTCGAACACGCTCAACACTCCGGTGGAGGCGCTGGAGACCGAGCTGCCGCTGCGGGTCCGCGAGCTCTCGGTCCGGCGCGGAAGCGGCGGCGCCGGGCTGCAGCGGGGCGGTGACGGGATCGCCCGCGAGATCGAGGCCCTGGCACCGATGCGCTTCACCCTGATCGCCGAGCGTCGCCGCCACGCCCCTCGCGGCCGTGAGGGAGGCGCCGACGGTGCGCCGGGACGCGACCTCCTGGGCGGTGAGCCGCTGCCGGGCAAGGCCGAGGGGAGGCTGGAGCGGGGCGACGTGCTGCGGATCGAGACGCCCGGCGGCGGTGGATACGGACGACAGGCCACGTTTATGAAGGTTTAATTTGGCGATTCGGCCGGGCTCGTCTAGAATCCCCCGTCCGGGCGGACCGACTGCCCAGACAGGGTTCGAGGCGTCCTCTCCCAGTCACCGAATCACCGACCTTCTCAGGTACAGCTTCCATATGCCGATCGCTTTCAAGGAATGGGCCGTAACGGTGCGTGCGCTCGCCGAGGGTGAGCAGCTGCTCACCCTCCGCAAGGGCGGTATCCGCGAGGAAAACAAGCACTTTGAGCTCGAGCACGAGCGCTTCTTCCTCTACCCCACCTTCGATCACCAGCGCAACGACCTGGTGCGTGAGTCCCACCATCCAGAGTTGCGTCGGGCGCTCGAAGAGGGCGTCTGGCCCGACGAGGAGCCGCCGCCGAGGGCGCTGATCCAGGACGGCGGCATATCCCAGCCCGACCGCGTCCGCCTGCGGGCCTGGGCCGAGGTGACTGACCACTTCACGATCACCGACCGCCGCGCGCTCGACAGCCTCTCTCCCTTCTATGTCTGGACCCCCGACTACGCCGAGAAGCGGCTCAACTGGAAGCGGCGCCACCCGCTGCACGTCCTCCTACTGCGGGTCCACCGCATCCCCCGCCCGGTCACGGTCCGGGTCCGCGACGAGTACCACGGCTGCCGCTCCTGGGTCGAGATCGACCGCGACCTTCCCTTCGAGGGGACGCCGGTGATGGCCGACGAGGAGTTCGACCGGGCGCGGCAGGAGATCCAGTCGGTCTGCGCCGGCGACGCCGAGCCGGTCCTCGCCTAAGGCCTCCTTAGACAACGCTAGTACGCTCGGCGCGTTGTCATGGGTCGAGACTAAGTCCCTCAGCTTCAGCGCACGCCACGACAGCGAGGACACCGCCTTCGCCGAGCGCACGCTCGACCGGATGGAGGATCTGCGGTTGCGGCTCGAGGACAGCTTCGAGCAGGTGCCGGGCGAAGTCACCGTCGTCGTCCACACCAACCCCGCCTGGCTGGCGATGGCCCACCCTTTTCTGCCGGCGGCGCGCTGGTCGGCGGCTCCAGCCGGACGGCGCTACCTGGCGGGCTGGGCTATGGCAACCGAGCTGCATGTCCTCAACGACCCCCACATGGAGCGCCGCGCCGCGGGGGAGGACTCGCGCGAAGCCCTGCGCGGAACCGCCGAGCGGCTCTACGCGCAGCTCGTGATCGCCGCCAACAACCGCGACCTCCCCCCCTCCTGGACGCCGCGCCGCTTCGCCCGCTACCTGAGCTGGGCCTGGCTGGCGGAGGGCGGTGCCCAGTATTTCTCCCGTCAGGTCGGGCTCTACCGGGCGGCGGTGATCCGTCGCCTACGCGAGAGCGCCCGACCCTCCTTCCCCCCCTCTCGCCGCGACGCGGTGATCCTCGGCGGCACGATCTTCGACCTGCTGGAGAACGAGCGCGGTCCGGAGGCCTGCGCCCAGCTCGCCCTGCGTCTCTTGCCTGGCGGTCCGAAACCCACTCTGGAAGCCGCCTTCGAGGCCCGCATCGGCGCGGTCGAGTCGGCCTGGCGCGACTACCTGCGCGCGATAACCCGGCCCAGCGTCGGCTAGCTGCCGCCCGGAGTCCCCTCAAGCACTTCGCGCGCCTTTCTCGCCGCCCCTTCGGCGACGAACACTTGGCGAGGCCCGGCCGACATGAACTCCGGCACGTCAAAACCGGGTCCGCGTTTCAGCATGCTGGGAATACCGTGCTCAGAGAGCAGCCCCTGGATCATTTCGGCCTCCACCTGGTTTGGGGCGAAGGCGATCTTGACCAGCTTGCCACCGCCGCCGCCACCCCCACCACCGTCGTGTCCGTCCGAGCCGCCGCCGCGCCCATTGGCGCCCTGGGCACGGGAACCGCGACTGTGGCTATGAGATAGCGACTTCGGCATCGGCGATCCTCAGATCCCTAAGAAGGTACCCCTTCACGTCCGGCGCGTCTTTGTCGGCCAGCGAGACGATCAGATAGATCTGTTCGGGCCAGGCGACCGCCTGGTTGACGTCGGTCTGCGACGGATAGGCGGCGCTCTTGGTATGAGAGTGGTAGATCGCCAGCAGCTCGCCACCCTCGTCTTCGATCGCTTTCAGCGCGTTGTACTGCTCCTGCGGGTCCATCGTGTAGCGCAGCGGGCTCGCCGCCGCGTTGGTGACCCGGATGACCATGTTTGCCTCGTCGTCCCTTCCGCCAACCATCCCGCAACACTCGTTGGGGAGATCCTCCCGCGCGTGGGCGACCATCTCGTCGACTAGCTGCCGCGAAATCCGCACTAGTCCCTCAGCTACCACCAGACGGTGGAGTCCAAGTTATCGATCTCCTCGATGGGTTTGGTGTAGACGCCGGAGGAGAGGTACTTCCAGCCGTCGTCGGGAATGAGAAAGACGACGTTGCCACCCTCCAGCTCGCCCGAGATGCGGACGGCGATCGCGGCGATCGCGCCGGAGGACACGCCGGCGAAGACCCCCTCCTCCTCGAGCAGCCGCTTGGTCCAGACGATCGCGTCGCGGTTTGAGACCATGATCTTGCGGTCGAGGAGCGAGAGGTCGATGATCGGCGGGATGAAGCCGTCATCGAGCGAGCGCAGCCCCTGGACCAGCTCGCCCTGCATCGGCTCGGCAGCGACGATCAGCGTCTCGGGGTTGGCCTCCTTGAGGCGCCGGCCGTTGCCCATCAGCGTGCCGCCGGTGCCGAGCCCGGCGACGAAGGCGGCCACCTCGTCGAGCTCTTCGAGGATCTCGACCGCCGTGCCCTCGTAATGGGCGCGCGGGTTGGCCTCGTTGCCGTACTGGTAGGGCATGTAGTAGGCCGGGTCCTTGGCCATCTCCAGCGCCACCTCGACCGCGCCGTTGGAGCCCTTGGCGCCCTCCGAGTAGACGATCTCCGCCCCATACATCCGCAGCAGCTGGGTGCGCTCCTCGGTGACGTTGTCCGGCATCACCACCTTCAGCGGGTAGCCCTTGCGGCGACAGATCATCGCCAGCGATATTCCGGTGTTGCCGGAGGTCGGCTCAAGAATCGTCTGTCCCGGCCCGATCAGACCCTTGGCCTCGGCCGACTCGATCATCGCCTTTGCAACGCGGTCCTTGACCGAACCGGTCGGGTTGCGGCCCTCGAACTTGGCGTAGATCCTCACCTCGGGCTTGGCCGAGAGTCGCGACAGCTCGACCAACGGGGTGTTGCCGATCGACTCGACGATGTTGCCGAAGCGCCCCCCGCAGGGTCGTTTCTGAAGGCCCTCCAGCGTCACTTCAAAAAGTATAGCCCGGTTCGCTTGAGCGGCTCGCGGGCGCCTCAGCCGCCGGCCATCGCCGGCAGGATGACCACCGTGTCGCCATCGGCAATCGCTGTGTCGAGGCCGTCGAGCACGCGCACGTCCTCATCGTTTAGGTAGACGTTGACGTAGCGGTTGAGCGCGCCGTCGGGATCGAAGAGCTGGGCCTCGGTATCGGGGTGCTCGGTGGTGAGCGCACGCAGAACCTCCCCCACGCTGGAACCGCCGGCCTCGACCTCCGGCTGCCCACCAGTCTGAGGGCGTAGGACCGGTGGGATGCGGACTGTGGCCATCGAGCCCGGAAACCTACCGCTAACCGGCGCAGAAGAGCTCGTAGTCGGGGAACCTTCCCAGCTCAGACTCGGGGATCTCGGCGGCTTTCGCTCCACAGATCGGGCAGTCGGGGTCGCGCCGTACCTTCAGCTCGGTGAAGCGGGTGCTGAGCGCCTCGAAGAGGAGGAGGCGGCCGATGAGCGGCTCGCCTACGCCGAGCACCAGCTTGATCACCTCGTTTGCCTGGAGCAGGCCCATCGTCCCGGCCATCACTCCGAGCACGCCGTTGGCGGAGCAGCTCGGCGCCAGCTCGGCCGGCGGCGGAGTCGGGTAAAGGCAGCGGTAGCAGGGCCCCTCGAAGGGGACGAAGGTGGAGATCTGGCCGTCGAAGCTGAGGATCGAGGCGGAGACGACCGGCTTGCGCAGGCGCACCGAGGCATCGTTGAGCAGATAGCGGGTGGGGAAGTTGTCGGCCCCGTCGACGATCACGTCGTAGGCCTCGATGACCTCGAGGATGTTGGAGGCGTCAAGGCGCATCCGGTGCTCGACCACGTCGACGTCGGGGTTGAGCGCCTCGATCGTGAGGCGCGCCGACTCGGTCTTCGGCATCCCGATTCGCTCCGTGTTGTGGATCACCTGGCGCTGCAGGTTTGAGGCATCGACCACGTCATCGTCGACCAGCCCGAGCGTGCCGATGCCGGCCGCCGCCAGGTAGAGCGCGGTAGGGGCGCCGAGGCCGCCGGCTCCGACCAGCAGGACCTTCGCATTCAGCAGTTTCAACTGGCCCTCGACGCCGACCTCGGGGAGAAGCGTGTGGCGGGAATAGCGGTCGCGCTGCTCGGCGGTCATTCCCTCGGCGGCGAGAACCGGCAGGCCCTGTTCCTGCCAGGCGAGGATGCCGCCCGCCATCGAGGCGACGTCCTCGTAGCCCAGCCCCTGCAGCTGGGCGGCGGCGATCGCGGAGCGGTTGCCGCTGCGGCAGTAGAGGATCGTGCGGACCGAGCGGTCGGGGGCGGCAGCGGCGATCTCCTCGACGAGGAGGCCCGGCGGCACGAGCTTGCCCCCCTCGATGTGGGCCTCCTGGTACTCGTGTGGCTCACGGGTGTCGATCAAGACGACCTCGCCACCTTTGATCTCCTCCGCAGCCTCGAACGGCTCGATCTCCTCGATCTGCGTCTGGGTGCCCACCTCGGCGCTGGTCGTCATTGAATCTCCTAAATCCGGATCGGCTTTACTTCAAAAAGTATAGCGAGGCCCAGGCAGCCTCCCAACGCCACCCCGTGGCCCCTGCCTGCCTGGCCAGGCACATATAGCCGCGAGCAGGGCTCGTCCGTTGGGCCGGGGCGAAGCGACGGAGACCGCTGCCTAAAGAGACGGGCGCATCTGTCGAAGCCGCTTGACGCGCTCCTCGATCGGCGGATGCGTGGAGAACAGGCCGGCTACGCCCTTGCTGGAGAAAGGCTTGACGATGTAGAGCGGCTCCGCCGCCTGGTTGACCTGCATCGGCATCTGCGTCGCGCCCTGATCGAGCCGCAGCAGGGCGCTGGCCAGCGCCTCGGGGTTGCCGCAGATTTCGGCCCCGCCGGCGTCGGCGGCGAACTCCCGCTGGCGCGAGATCGAGAGTTGGATGATCGTCGCTGCGATCGGCGCAAGCAGGACCAGCGCCAGCGATGAGATCAGGCCAAGCGGCGAGTTGTTGTCCTCGCCTCCGAACCAGATCAGCATGTAGGCGAGGTAGGTGATCGCCGCGCCGATCGTCGCCGCCACCGACTGGATCAAGATGTCGCGGTGCTTGACGTGGGTGAGCTCGTGGGAGAGCACGCCGCGCAGCTCTTCGTCGGAGAGGAGACTGAGAATGCCGCGGGTGACGGCGACCGCCGCGTGCTGCGGGTTGCGACCGGTGGCGAAGGCGTTGGGCTGGTCGACGGGGATCACGTAGAGGCGTGGCATCGGCAAATCGGCGCGCGTCGTCAGTTCGCGGATCATCTGGTAGAGCTTCGGCGCTTCGGCTTCGGAGATCGGCTTGGCGCCGCTCATCGTCAGCGCAAGTTTGTCGCTGAAGTAGTAGGAGCCCAGGTTCATCAGGGCCGCCATGAAGAGGAAGAGCAGCGCGGTCGAGGCGCCGCCTATCGCGAAGCCGATCACGACGAGCAGCCCCGAGAGGGTTGCCAGCAGGATCGTCGTGCGGAGGGTCGCTCCGAAGTTCGATTGCTTGGTGGTGGTCATCGCTGTGGTGCTCCTGGTCGGGTGCCCTGCAGATTATGACGCAGCCCCATAACCGACCGCTTCAGTAGGATTTAAGAGCGATGTTGTTCTCGACCAAAGCCGAGTATGGGGTGCGACTGATGGTCGAGCTGGGGCGGCAGCCCGGCTCGGTCCCGATCTCGCTCAGCGCCGTCGCCGAGGCTGAGCGGCTGCCGCTCTCCTACCTCGAGCATCTGGTCGCGAAACTGCGCAAGGCGGGCCTCGTCACCTCTACTCGCGGCGCTCACGGCGGCTACTGCCTGGCCAAGCCGGCAGAGAAGATCACGCTGGACGCGGTGGTCGAGGCCCTGGAGGGGCAGATCGCCCCGATGGAGTGCTTCCACGAGACGCCCGAGGGCAAGGTGTTGTGCTCGCACGAGAGCGACGGCGACCGCGCCTGCGCGACGAAGCTGCTGTGGACGCGGGTGCAGGGCGGCGTGACGAAGGCGCTGGCCGGCACGACGCTGGCCGAGCTGGTGGACTTCGCCGGCCCCGAGGCGCGCCGCGAGACCGCGGCGCTCGGCAGCGCCGCCTGACCCTGAAACCCAGAAACGGAGTGAAATTGGCTGAGCTTGAAATTCGCAACCTGCACGTGAACGCCGCGGACAAGGAGATCCTGCGCGGCCTCGACCTCGATGTCGAGAAGGGCAAGGTGCACGCGCTGATGGGCCCGAACGGGTCGGGCAAGTCGACCCTCGCCAACGCGATCATGGGTCACCCGGCGCTGGAGGTGAGCGAGGGGACAATCGTCTTCAAGGGCGAGGACATGACCGAGGCCGCCCCCGATCAGCGCTCCCAGGCCGGCCTCTTCATGGCCTTCCAGTACCCGGTCGCGATCCCCGGCGTCTCGGTCAGCAAGTACCTGCGGATGGTGATCAACTCCCACCGCGAGGCGCGCGGCGAGGAGCCGATCAAGATCAAGGACTTTGCCAAGGTCGCCCAGGAGGCAATGGAGCTGGCGAACATCCCCAAGGACTTCTCCAGCCGCTACCTGAACGACGGCTTCTCCGGCGGTGAGAAGAAGCGGATGGAGCTGCTCCAGCTGGCGCTGCTGCGGCCCGAGATCGCAATCCTCGACGAGACCGACTCGGGCCTCGACATCGACGCGCTGCGGACCGTCGCCGAGGGCGTCAACCGCTTCGCCGGCCCCGAGATGGGCGTCCTGATCATCACCCACTATCAGCGCATCCTGCACATGGTCAAGCCCGACTTCGTCCACGTGATGTTCGAGGGGCGGATCGTCAAGGAGGGCGGCCCGGAGCTGGTCGGCCTGCTCGAGGAGAGAGGCTATGGCTGGATCCGCGAGGAGGTAGAGGCGGGCGCCTCTGCCTAGCCTCCGACGATGGAGCCGGTGAGCACCACGGGCCAGGCACCGACCACGGCGTTCCCGGTCGAGAAGGTCCGTGCCGCCTTCCCAGCGCTTCAGCGCGAGGTGCACGGCAGGCCGGTCGCCTACCTCGACAGCGGCGCCAGCTCCCAGCGGGTGCTGGCCTCGATCCAGGCGGTCGATCGCTACGAGCGCCGCCATCACTCCAACGTCCACCGCGGCTCCCACACGCTGTCGGCTGAGGCGACCGAAGCCTTCGAGGGGGCGCGGGCGACGGTCGCCGACCACATCGGCGCCGCCGACCGGCGCGAGGTCATATTCGTCCGCAATGCGACCGAGGCGATCAACCTGGTGGCGCGGGCCTGGGGCGACGCCAACCTCGGCGCGGGCGACCGCATCGTCCTCACCGAGATGGAGCACCACTCCAACATCGTCCCCTGGCAGCAGCTCGCCGAGCGCACCGGGGCGAAGATCGAGTGGGCGCCGGTCGACGACGACGGTCGGCTCGACATGGAAACGCTCGCCGGACTGCTGAAGCGCGGCCCAAAGCTCCTCGCCGTCGCCCACGTCTCCAATGTGCTCGGAACCGAGAACCCGGTCGCGGAGATCGCGCGGCTGGCGCACAAGGCGGGCGCAATGGTGCTCGTCGACGGAGCGCAGGCGGCGCCGAAGCTGCCGCTCGACGTCACCGAGCTGGGCGTCGACTTCTATGCGACGACCGGGCACAAGCTCTACGGGCCGACCGGGATCGGGGCGCTGTGGGGCCGATTGGAGCTGCTGCGGGCGATGCCGCCGTTCCTGGGCGGCGGCTCGATGATCCATAAGGTCACCCGGGACGGAACGACCTACGCCGACCCGCCCGCCCGCTTCGAGGCGGGGACGCCGGCGATCGCCCAGGCGATTGGGATGGCCTCGGCGCTGCGCTGGCTCGACGGGCTGGGGATGGACGCGGTCTTAGACCACGAGCGAGCGGTCGCCGACTATGCGCTAGAGCGGCTGCCCGAGGTCCCCGGCCTGAGGATTTTCGGCCCCCCGCGCGGCCCCGACCGGGTCGGTCCCGTCTCCTTCGAGCTGGAGGGAATCCACGCCCACGACGTCTCCGAGATCCTCGACCGCCACGGAGTCGCAGTCCGCGCCGGCCACCACTGCGCCCAGGTTCTCATGGACCGCCTCGGCGTGGCTGCTACCGCTCGCGCCAGCTTCGGCGTCTACACCACCCCAGGGGAGATCGACCGCCTGGTCGAGGGGCTGCACGACGCAAGAAAGGTCTTCGGCCTCTGATGGACGAGCTTTACCGCGACCAGATCCTCGAGCACTACAAGCGGCCTCATAACTTTGGGCGGGTCGAGAACCCCGATCTGGAGTTCGAGGACACCAACCCGTTCTGCGGCGACGAGCAGCACGTGACGATCCGCCTCGACGAAGAGGGGCGGGTCGCGGAGGTCGCTTTCGAGGGGAAGGGCTGCGCGATCTCCACCGCGGCGACCTCGCTGCTCACCGACGAGCTGGCGGGCAAAAACCGCGAGGAGCTGCTGCGCCTGCCCAAGGAGTTTGTCCTCGACCTGCTCGGAATCGAGATCTCGGCGACGCGGATGAAGTGCGCGATGCTGGGGCTGAAGATCGTCAAGAGCGCCGGACTCGGCCAGCCCGCCGACTGGGAGGACGAGGGCGAAACCGGCGACCCTGCTGAGTCGGCGACGATTTGAGCCGCGTGGCCCAGATCGTCGCCGGCTCGCTCGATTCCGCTAGGCGCCCGCGGTCTCCTCGCTCAGCTTAATCACGGCGAACATCGCTCCGTGCGGATCGTGCGCGACGGCGAAGCGACCAGCCGGGATGTCGATCGGGCCGAAGGCGACGCCTCCACCCAGCTCCTTGATCTTCTCGGCCGCCGCGTCAGTGTCCTCGACGGCGAAATAGACGAGCCAGTGCGCCGGGACCTCATCGGGGACGCGGCCGCGCATGTCCATCATGCCGCCGACCGAGGCATCGCCGACCTTCCACTCGGTATAGGTGCCCATCTCCCCCATGTCGTGATCATCGGGCCCCCAGCCGAAGACAGCCGAGTAGAAGGCCTTCGCGGCATCGGGGTCGCGGGTGTTGAGCTCGTTCCAGGCGAATGCACCTGGCTCGTTGGCGAGGCCGGACCCAGGATGGGCGCGCGGCTGCCAGATCGAGAACGCGGCGCCAGTCGGATCGGCGCAGACCGCCATGCGGCCAACGTCCAGCACGTCCATCGGCTCGGCGATCACCCTGCCGCCGGCCTGCTTGACCGCGGCGGCGGTCGCGTCGGCGTCCTCGACCGAGACGTAGGTCGTCCAGGCGGGCGGCTGACCCTCCTGCATCAGCGGCATCATCCCGGCGACCGGCTTGCCGCTCAGGATCGCCATCCGATAGCCACCGGTCTGCTCAGGGCTTTGGCTCTCCGCCACATCCCACCCGAACAGGGCGCTGTAGAACTCGACCGCGGCATCCAGGTCGGGGGAGCCAACGTCGACCCAGGATGGGGTTCCCGGCGCGTAGCTCGTTCTCTCGCTCATTGCTGCTTCCTCTCCTCGAAGGTTTGACGACGATCCTTGCATTTCCGCGAGCCCGTGGGTCAACCGTTTGTTACGACCGCGGCCCGATCCGGTCCGCCCGCTAAAATCCGACCGCACAAGTAGGATTAAGTCGCAGGCGCACAATCCCATGATCGAGCCCACCAAGACATCCCTCCCCGTCTGCCCCGCCACCGAGCTGCCGGCGGGCGCGATGCGCCTGGTCGAGCACGGGGGGCGCAAGATCGGCATCTTCAACTGCGACGGGGCTCTGTATGCGGTCGAGGACCGCTGCTCGCACGATGACGGACCGCTCGCCGAGGGCGAGTTCGACGCCGCGGCCTGCACGGTCGAGTGCCCCCGTCACGGCTCCCTCTTCGATCTGACCACCGGCAGGCCGAAGACCCTCCCCGCCTATGCTCCGGTGCAGACGTTCCCGATAGCCGTCGAGAACGACACAATCGTTTTGGAGGTCGACTAGACCATGGCCACACCCGAGGCCGTTGCAGAGCAGCGCGATCTGGCTGGAATCAACTCCGATTACAAGGAGAAGTTCGGCTTCCACGACTCCGAGTCCGGCTACGCCTACAAGGCGCCAAAGGGCCTCAGCCGCGAGATCGTCGAATCGATCTCCGACTACAAGGACGAGCCGCAGTGGATGCGGGACTTCCGGCTGAAGGCACTGGAGCACTTCTACTCCCGCCCGACCCCGACCTGGGGCGGCAACCTGGGCCAGATCGACTTCGACGACATCCACTACTTCGTGCGCGCCTCGGAGAAGAACAGCCGCGACTGGAGCGAGGTCCCCGAGGACATCAAAAACACCTTCGACCGACTCGGCATCCCCGAGGCGGAGCGCAAATTCCTCTCCGGGGTCGGCGCCCAGTACGAGTCCGAGGTCGTCTACCACCAGGTCAACGAGAAGCTCGAGGCCCAGGGCGTGATCTTCACCGACATGGACACGGCGCTACGCGAGCACGAGGACCTGGTCCGCGAGCACTGGGCGACGATCATCCCTCCCAACGACAACAAACTGGCGGCGCTCAACTCGGCGGTCTGGTCGGGCGGCTCCTTCGTCTACGTGCCGGCCGGGGTCAAGGTCGAGATGCCACTGCAGGCCTACTTCCGGATCAACACCGAGAACATGGGCCAGTTCGAGCGGACGCTGATCATCGCCGAGGAGGGCTCCGACGTCCATTACATCGAGGGCTGCACGGCGCCGGTCTACTCCAGCGACTCGCTGCACTCCGCCGTGGTCGAGATCGTCGCCAAGCCGAGCTCACGGGTCCGCTACACGACGGTGCAGAACTGGTCGCAGAACGTCTTCAACCTCGTCACCAAGCGCGCCGTCGCCCACGAGAAGGCGACGATGGAGTGGGTGGACTGCAACCTCGGCTCGAAGCTGACGATGAAGTACCCGTCGATCTACCTGCTCGGGCCCGAAGCCCACGGCGAGATCCTCTCGATCGCCTTCGCCGGCGACGGCCAGCATCAGGACGCTGGCGGCAAGATCATCCACGCGGCGCCGCGCACCAGCTCCTCGATCTTCTCCAAGTCGATCTCCAAGGACGGCGGGCGGGCGACGTACCGCGGATTGCTGGAAGTCGCCGACGGGGCGACCGAATCGCGCTCCAAGGTCGTCTGCGACGCGCTGCTGCTCGACGAGGACTCGCGCTCGGACACCTACCCGACGATCCGCATCGACGAGAACGACGCCGACGTTGGCCACGAGGCGACCGTCTCCAAGATCGGCGACGAGCAACTCTTCTACCTGCAGAGCCGAGGGCTCAGCGAGGAGGAGGCCTCGAAGATGATCGTCAACGGCTTCATCGAGCCGGTCACCAAGGAGCTGCCGATGGAGTACGCGGTCGAGCTCAACCGCTTGATCGAGCTGCAGATGGAGGGCTCGATTGGCTGAGGTCGCGACCGAACCGGCTTGGCTTTCCGAGAGGCGCCAAAGAGGCGCCTCTCTCGCGCGGGAGCTCCCCCTTCCCGATCACAAGGCGAAGGGATGGGAATTCACCGACCTCTCGAGGCTTGAGATCGACTCCTACGTGGCGGGCGCGGCGACCGCCACGATCGAGGCGCCCGAGGGCGCGACGGTGCTGCCGCTCGCCGAGGCGATCAACTCCCACGGCGACCTGATCCACCAGCGGCTCGGCTCGCTGGTGCCGATCGAGGACCCTTTCGTCGCCCGCAACGAGAAGGCCTGGCACGACGGCGTGCTGATCCACGTGGCGGCCGGGGTGAGAGTCGAGGAGCCGGTCCGGATCGAGGTGCCCGTCGAGCAGGACGGCGTCGCTGTCAACCGGCGCACCCTGGTCGTGCTCGACGAGGGCGCCGAGGCGGAGGTCTGGGAGCACTCCGCCTCCCCCGGCGACGATGTTGACGCGCTGCTCAACTCGGTGGTCGAGCTGGTGGTCGGACCGGGAGCTACGTTGCGCTACGTCAGCACCCAGGACATCTCCGAGTCGGCGTGGATCTTCTCCTCGCAGCGAGCGGAGGTGGAGCGCGACGGGCGGCTCGACTGGACCGCCCTCGGCTTCGGCTCAAGGGGAGGCAAGGTGCGGATGGAGACCAACCTGGCCGGGCCGGGCGCCGAGGCGCGGGTGACCGGCGGCTACGCTGGCGGCCCGGGGCAGCACCTCGACTACGACACGACCCAGGAGCACTCGGCGCCGAACACTAGCTCCGACCTGGCGTTCCGGGGCGTGCTGGGCGCCCGCTCGACCGCGGTTTGGAGGGGGATGATCAAAGTCGACCCCGGCGCCCAGCAGACCGACGCCTTTCAGGAGAGCCGCAACCTGCTGCTCTCCACCGAGGCGCATGCCGACGCGATCCCGGGACTCGAGATCCTCGCCAACGATGTGCGCTGCACCCACGCCGCGGCGATCGCTCAGATCGATCGTGACCAGCTCTTCTATTTGACATCCCGCGGGCTCGGTCCGGCCGCGGCGAAATCGCTGATCATCGAGGGGTTCCTGGAGTCGCTGGTAGAGCGACTGGCCGAAGGACCGGTTCGAGACGAGGTCTCAGCCGCTCTGGAGAAGCGCCTCGCCGAGATCCTCTGATCGAGCGGGAGGTCAGGGCGAGATCCGAAGGTCGGCGATGCCGATGTGAGAGGCGGCAACGACGACCGCGAACTGGCCTGCGCGATCGGCTTTGAAGGAGACGACCGTGCCATATTCAACCGTCTCCGCGATCCCGTAGCCGGGGACTTCAATCCCGACCGGAGCATCGGTGTCGATGCGAAAGCGGATGCGCTCGCCGCGCTGAAAGCGCAGCCGGACCGGGCCAGCAGGTGGGGGGGCGCCGCCGATTACCCGGACGACAGGAATAGCGGGCAAGTTGCGTGGTTTTGATGCGGGCTTCGACTTGGGCGCCGGCGCGGGCTTACCGGTGTCGACGCCGGAGATCCGCGGCGCGTCGATGGTCCCCTCGCTGCCGAAGAAGACGAAGGCGACGATGACCGCGACTCCGATGAGCGCGCCGAGCGTGATCCCGACCGCTAAGTCGAGCCGCCGCCCGCCTCGCTTAGATCCAGGCAAGTTCCCCCCTGCGCGGCAGCCGTGACACAGCGGCCCAGGATAACGTCCGCCGGTGCGACCCGAACGGGACAACATCGCCTCGCCGGACCTACCGGCAAGGATCGATTGGATCGGCGGGCGACCGGAGTCGATGCCGGCGCTAACGGCGGGCGGCCCGGCGCTCGTTTACTTCCTCGACTTCGCCCAGCTGAACAGCGTGCGAACGCTCCCCTACCTGACCGAGTGGGACCGACGCTACCGCGACGCCGGCCTCAGCACGATCGGCGTTCAGGCCCACCGGTTCCCGTTTTCAGCCGACCCTGATGTCGTGGCTGCCGGATTGCGGCAGCTCAGCGTCGACTTCCCGGTCGCGATCGACGCCGAGCGGAAGCTGTGGCATTCCTACGGCTGCAAAGGCTGGCCGAGCCTCTTCCTCTGGAGCCTCGGCGGCTCCCTCGCCTGGTTTCACTTCGGCGAGGGCGAATACCTCAGAACCGAGGAGGCGATCCAGGCCGAGCTGCGCCAGGTCCACGCCCTGCGCGAGCTGCCGGTGCCGATGGACCCACTGCGAGCAACAGACGGCCCAAGCGCCCGTGTCATGGTCCCCAGCCCCGAGAGCTTTCCCGGTGGCTCTTGGGAGCGACCGTGGACCGCGGGCGAAGACGGCGAGAGGCTGGAGGCCTCCTACGAGGCGGGTGGCGCCTTCGCGACCGTCGAGGGCGAAGGCACAATCGAACTAGAGCTCGACGGGTCGAGCAAGCCGGCGGTCACGATCGGCAGTCCGGCACTGTACGCGCTCGCCGTGCACGAGAGCCACGAGAGCCACACCATCACCCTCCGTCCCACCCCCGGCCTCCGCATCTGGTCGATCAGCTTCGCCGCGGGAGTGCTCGGATGATCGATTCCACTGGCAACCTAGTGCCGCTAGATCGCTGGCATCTCATGGCAAGGCTGGCAGCGAAGAGGCGGTAGCCCTCACTGACAGAGACCCGACCTTGCCGACGGTCTCATGCTCTCCGCGAGCTGGCGTCGCCACCACTTCAGGGGCACTGCCAGCACGCGGCGGATGAGGTTTATCTACTCAACCAGGCGGCGGGGGAGGGCCGTGGCGCACCATGCCGAGCTGTCGCTCGACAGCGGCCACGCGCTCAGCTGGGACGCGCGGGCCGTCGGGCGGCGGCTGAAGCCACGGCCACTGGGCGGGTTCGGAGAGCGCTCGGACGTAGTCCTCGATGCCGGCCGGCGTCGAGAGGATCAGCGCCCGCGCGGTGTCGGACTCGACGCGGAAGGTATGAGCGGTACCTCCGGGCGCGAAGACGACCGAACCGGCGCCGCAGCGTTGCCCGCGCTCGGCCACCCAAACAGGCGGGTCGCCCTGTGCGGCGGCAAGCTCGGGCTCGACGATCCAGGCGGTTAGCTCGCCGTCGAGCACATAGAAGGTCTCATCCTGGGGATGGGAGTGCAGAGGCGGGGCAGCGCCATGGGGGAAGAGCACCTCGGTTAGGCCGAAGCGCCCGGCGGTCTGAGAGCCGTCGAGCTTGATCCGCGCAAGCGTGCCGAGGAACCACAGCGCAGCGCCACCTGAGGGGGCGACCTGCGGCTGTGGGTCTGCGTCGGACAAATCTCGGCTCTCGCTTGCTACTCGGGAAGGTCTCTCACTTGCGATCAGCCCCGCGCCGCCAGCTCCTCGCGAAGCTCCCTGGGGAGCATGAAGCGAACGTCCTCGTGGACGGTGCGCAGCTCGGAGACTTCAGCGGCGCCGCGGTCGCGGAAAAAGGAGACGAGGCGCTCGACCAGCTCCTCGGGCGCGCTGGCACCGGAGGTGATGCCGACCGTCTCCACGCCCTCAAGCCACTCCTCATCAACCTGGTCGTGGTTGTCGATCAAGTGGGAAGCGGCGCCGTGCTCGCGCGCCACCTCTACCAGGCGGTTGGAGTTGGAGGAGTTGGTGGAGCCGATTACCAGCACCAGGTCGCACTCTTGGGCGAGCTGCTTGACGGCAATCTGGCGGTTGGTCGTCGCGTAACAGATGTCGTCTGACTTGGAGCTGACGATGGCGGGGAACCTGGCGCGCAGGGCGGCGATTATCTCGGCGGTCTCGTCGACCGAGAGGGTCGTCTGAGTGATGAAGGCAATCCGCTCGGGATCGGCCACCTTAAGTACGCCGACCTCCTCCACCGTCTGCACCAAGACGATGCTGTCCGGCGCCTCCCCTGTGGTCCCCTCCACCTCCTCGTGCCCCTCGTGGCCGATCATCACGATCGTGTAGCCCTGGGCAGCAAAGCGACGCGCCTCGACGTGGACCTTGGTGACCAGCGGGCACGTAGCGTCGATCGTGCGCAGGTGACGGGCGGTGGCGTTGTCGTGAACGGCGGGGGCGACGCCGTGGGCGGAGAAGACGACCATCTCGCCCTCGGGAACCTCGGTCTCCTGCTCGACGAAGACCGCGCCGCGCTTGGCAAGCTGCTCGACCACGTGCTTGTTGTGGACGATCTCCTTACGGACGTAGACCGGGGCTCCGTAGAGGTCGAGGGCGCGCTCAACCGTCTGCACGGCCCGGTCGACGCCGGCGCAGTAACCGCGCGGAGCAGCGAGCAAGACCCGCCTGGGGCCAGCAATTGCAGTAAAGGCCATGAGCTGCAGGGTAGCGGTGGCGAGATTGCGGGCGGCTGCGCCGGGTGGCCGGCGGCGCGGGGCGTAGCTAGCCTTGCGAGATGAGCTCCGACGGACACCACCTGGACAGGCTGACCGCGGTCGACGCATCGTTCCTGACCAACGAGACCTCGACCAGCCACATGCACGTGGGGGCGATTCTGATCTTCGAGGGGCCGCCGCCCCGCTATCTCGACCTGGCCGAGCACGTGCGGGGGCGCTTGAGTCAGGTGCCGCGGTTCCGCCAGCGGCTCGTGGTGCCGCCGCTGGAGGCGGGTCGGCCGCTCTGGGCCGACGACGTCAACTTCAACCTCACCTACCACATCCGCCACACGGCACTGCCCGAGCCGGGCGGCGAGGAGGAGCTGCGGCGGCTCGCCGGACGTGTCTTCTCCCAGCAGCTCGACCGATCCAAGCCGCTATGGGAGCTGTGGCTGGCGCAGGGACTGGAGCGTGATCGCTTCGCGATCCTGACCAAGACCCATCACGCGATGGTCGACGGGATCTCCGGAGTCGACATCGGGACGGTGCTGTTCGACCTCGAGCCAGTGCCGGAGCCTACGGCGGTCGATGACGACTGGGTTCCACACACCTCACCGACGACGGCCGAGTTGGTGGCGCGAGGCGCGATCGACGTCGCGCTTGCACCGGTGAAGCTGGCGGAGCGGACGGTCGAGGCGGTGCGCCACCCCGAGTCGGCCGCGAAGCGCTTGACCGAGGCGCTGGAGGGGGTGAGCGAGGTGGTCGGGGCGTTTGCCGATCCGGCGCCCGACGTGCCGCTGAACCGGCCGATCGGACCGCACCGGCGCTTCCTATGGGCCCGCTCGGATCTGGCGACCTTCAAGCGGATCAAGGACGCGCTGGGCGGGACCGTCAACGACGTGGTGCTGGCGACGGTGACCGGTGCGCTGCGCGGCTGGCTGCACGAACGCGGCGTCCGCACCGAGGGGCTAGAGCTGAGAGCGCTGGTGCCGGTCTCGATCCGCAGCGAGGATGAGCGGGGCAACCTTGGCAATCGGATCGCCGCGATGCGCGGGCCGCTGCCGGTCTACGTCGAGGACCCGGTGCGGCGGCTGCGAGTGGTCAGCGAGCAAATGGACGGGCTGAAGCGCTCAAAGCAGGCGCTGGGGGCGGAAGTGATCTCCCGCTTTAACGACTTCGCCCCGCCAACCCTGCTTGCCCAGGCTTCGCGGATCAACTTCTCGACCCGGCTGTTCAACTTGATCGTCACCAACGTGCCCGGGCCACAGATCCCCCTCTACGTCCTGGGACGGGAACTTGAAGAGGTCTTCCCTGTCGCCTTCCTGCCTCAAAGCCACGCCCTGGCGGTTGCGATCATGAGCTACAACGGACACGTCGGCTTCGGCCTACTCGCCGACTACGACTCGATGGACGACGTTGATTCGATCGCCCGCGGCATCATCGAGTCACTTGCCGAGCTTGAGGCCGCGGCCAAGGCAGCGGCGCCGGCCTGAGCGCTCGCGAGTCGAGCGAGCACCGAGGCTAGGCTTTCACGGTGGCCCTACTGGTCATCCTCTTGGTCCTCATGCCGATCGCGGAGCTCTACGTGATCGTCCGAGTCGCCGAGCTGATCGGGGTGCTGCCGACCCTGGCGCTGCTGCTCGCCGGCGCGCTGCTTGGCGCATTGCTGTTGCGCCTCCAGGGGCGCGGCGCCTGGAGGCGCTTCAACGCTGCGCTCGCCGCACGCCGCTTCCCTGGTCGCGAGGTCGCCGACGGCCTGATGATCGCGGCTGGCGCCACCTTGCTGTTGATCCCGGGTTTCATCACCGATGTCTTCGGCTTAATCCTCCTGGTCCCGCCGACGAGGGCGATCGCAAGGCGACTGATGCGTGCCTACCTCGGGCGCCGCTTCGTAGTGCTCGGCGTGGCCGATCAAACCATGCGCGGCAGAGAGGGATGGAGCAGCCGACCCTATGATTTCGACGCGACCGCCGAGGAGGTCGGGCCCGACGAGCGCCAGCTGGGCCGCTAGGTTGGCTCCACCGCGCCCGAGAGCTCCTGCCGCAACAGGGCGAGGCCGAGCAGGCCGCCCAAGCCCGGGACCCAGAAGGCGATCGCGTGGTAAACGAGCACTGCGGCAGTGGCATCGATCGGCGAGATGCCATAGACGATCAGCGCGGCGACCAGACCGCCGTCGAGCACGCCGACCCCACCGGGGACCGGGATGAGGTTGGCGAGGTAGCCGATGATGTAACCGAGGGTCAGGGGTGCCAGGGGCGGGCGGTCTCCAAGGGCGGCAAACACCGCCCAGAGGACGGCGATGTCGAAGAGGAGGTAGCCGATCGCGCCCAAAAGGCGCCAGCTGGGCCGGCGAACCGCGTACTCGGCCTTGCGAATCCCCTCGATCAGATCGCTGATCCAGGCCGGGCCGCCGGGGCGAGCGGTCCTTCGCGATTGGCGCGCGGGGAGCGCCAAGACGATGATCGTCGCCAAAGCGCCGACGAGGACCGGCAGCGCCGCTCGAAGGAAGTCCTCCGGCCCCGCCGAGAGCCCCGTGAGCAGCAGGGCCCCGGCGGCGATCATCGCGGCGACGCTGGCCGCGCTGGTGATGAAGAACAGCGCGCTGGAGCGCTTGATGATGGAGCGCGTGGACAGGCCGGCGAGGTGCATGAGCCAACCGCCGATCGCCAACCCGCCAACCCCTCCGGCCGGCAGCAGCACGCCGGATGCCAGCTCAGTCCAGGCGAGCAGGCGGGCCTGGTGGGGAGCAAGGGGGAAGAAGAAGAGCCGAAAGACGACGACAAAGCTCGCGCAGGAGGCAAGCTCGAGTGCGATGGCGAGCGCGATCCAGCTCGGGCTCATTTGGCCGATCGCGCTCAGCACGCCGCGCAGCGGCGGGATCGCGAGTAGCAGGCCAAAGATGAAGGCCCCCAGCAAAAGCGCCACGGTCATACGGCGCAGGACGCTGGGTCGGTCGAAGGGCGAGGCGCTCCTGATCAGCCGCGTCTTCCTCAGGAGAGCACCCGGCGGCGGAAGTTGCGCAGGCCGAGCGACAAGAAGATGGTGCAGAAACCGACCAGCACCGGGTAGACGACATACAGGGGCATGTGCGAGGCCTCGGTCAAGCCCGCGCGCATGCCCTCGGCGACGTAGATCAGCGGGTTGACCAGGACCAGGATCTGCAGCCAGTGGATGCCATCTACCTGGAGTGGCGAGAGCCTCGTCCACTGGTAGTAGGTACCGCCGAGAAAGACCAGCGGCAGCACGACGAACCCGAACATGAGCCCGATGTTGCGCGGCTCAAAAGTCGTCCCAAGCACCAAACCGAGCGCGGTCATGGCGACGCAGGCAAGCGGTATCAGGGTGACGACGACCCACCAGTGGATCGAGAGATGGGCTTCCACGCCCGGCGCATGGATCACCGCGGCCATCGGGAAGACGACGACCGCCGCGAGCACCCCTTGGACCGACCCGGACATCACCTTGGCGATCGCGACGAGCCAGATCGGACAGGGGGCCTGGACGCGATCCTCGATCTCACGGGTGTAGCCGAACTCGGTAGACAGCTGCAGAGCGACGGCTTGGATTCCCTGGAACATGATCGAGATCGCGACGACGCCTGGTACCAGCACCGTCGCGAAGGCCGACTCGGCGACCGACCCCCCGCGTCCGCCGATGCCCTGGCCGATCGAGGGGAATACGTAAAGGAAGACGAAGACGAGCAAGAACGGCTGGATCAGGGTACGGACCAGGAACTCGGCGAAGTTCTTCCTCAGCACCAGCAGGTCGCGCAGGATCAGCGCGCGCAGCGCCAGACGGCTCGCCTGGGTTGCGGAGCGCGACGGCCGCAGCTCGAGATCGTCGCCCACCAGGGCCGGCTGGGCGGAGCCTGCCATCAGTCGCGAAGCGCCTTCCCAGTGAGGTTGATGAACACCGTCTCAAGGCTTGGCTTGGAGACAGAAAGGTCGGCGACCTCAAAGCCGCCGCTCTCGGCGGCGTTCACCACACGCGGCACGAGCCGCTTGGCGCCCTGCACGTGAAGCTCGACGCCCCCGTCGACCACGCGGGTGCGGGTGACGCCGTCGATCTCACTCGTCAGCCGCTCGACGAGCGCAGCGCTGTCCCCGGCGGCCCTCACGGTGACGATCTCCTCGGCGCCGACCGACTGCTTGAGCGCAGCTGGCGTATCGAGCGCAAGGATCTTGCCGTGATCCATGATCGCCACTCGGTCGCAGAGTTGGTCGGCCTCCTCCATGTAGTGGGTGGTGAGCAGGATCGTCTGCCCCCCGCGGTTGAGCTCCCCGAGGATCTCCCACAGCGCGAGGCGGCTCTGTGGGTCAAGGCCCGCGGTCGGCTCGTCCATGAACAACACGGCTGGGCGGTGAAAGATCGCCCGCGCCACCATCAACCGCTGAGCCATCCCCCCCGAGAGCGCGAACACCGAGGCCTTCGCCCACTTGGACAGCTGGAACTGCTCAAGCAGCTCGTCGGCGGTGCGGCGCGACTGCGATGCGGGGACGCCGAACAGGCGACCGTGGAAGTAGAGGTTCTCCCACACCGTGAGCTGGCGATCAAGGGTGTTCGTCTGTGAGACGGTTCCAATCAGTTGCTTGGCCAGAGCCGGCTGGGCCACGACGTCGATCGCGCCCACATGCGCAGACCCCGAGGTGGGAACCACCCGCGTGGTCAGCATTCCCGCAGTCGTCGTCTTGCCGGCGCCGTTGGGCCCAAGCAGGCCGAATATCTCACCACCCTGGACGCTCAGGTCGAGCTTGTCGACCGCGGCGAAGTCGGTACCGGCATAGACCTTGGTCAGCTCGACCGTGCGGATGACCTCGCGACCGTCATCCCCGATCGGTGGCGCGGACTCGTCCCCCACGTCGCCAGGACGGGCCGACTGCGGCGGCTCGGCTGGCCCGGTGGTCGCCGCCATTTGGGGCTAGAAGCCCAATGCGAACTTGGCGTCCTCGGTCATCATCACCGGAGGCTCTCGGTGCAATCTGCCTGCAAAATGACCGCTTCTGCTGGCCGTGGGGACGCAGGTGGGGACGCAGGAGACTCTAACTCGAAGACCGTGGACAACCAGAGTTGGCGTTTCGGGCATTTGATTGCCTGGATTGCAGTGGACCCATCCGCGCAATTGTGGGAACCCTATCAACGCCTCTGGCGCGGCAACCTTGCTTGCAGGTGGCGTGCAGGACTCAACGGGTCGAATCGCGCTCAAAGCCCCGGCGGGTGCCGCAGCTGAAAGCCGGCCAGGTAGCTGGCGGAAAAATCGCTCTGGGGAATCCACCCCGGCCCGCCGTTCGGATTGGAGTCCGAGGTTCCCCAGTAGCGCTCGCTGGGTGGCGTCACGCCTGGCATGAACTCGATGAAGGTGTGCGCTTCGGGCCCGTAGGGCTTGACGTGGATCGTGACCGCTCGCCCGGGGCCGGGATCTCCCCAGCGGGCAAGTTCGGGCGTCGCCATCGTCGGATTGCGAAAGCCCCCGACCTGGAGCAGATGTGAGACCGCCGAGGAGCAGTCGAACGGCCCGTTTGGGGGAGTCGGCGAGAAGCCGTGGGAGCCGCCCCACACATAGGGGAGGTGCAGCGCGTTGATCCGCGCCGCCTCGGCGCGCATCCGCTGCACCGCCGGGCCAGAGTCCGCGGCGGCGCAGTCGCCGAAGCCCGCGACCTGAACGCTCGAGGTGCCCTGAAGGCGCCGAGCCTCGGCGCGTACCTTGGCGACGTACCACTCGGCGTGGTTGTAGGCGAGGATCGCGGCCTGCCAGTCGCCTGGCGCTCCTGAGGCGCGCAGGTAGCGGGCGGCGGTGAAGATCGCGTCCCAGGGATCGTTGGGGTTCTTGACCCCGTCCCCGTCGGCATCGACACCCCAAGTTGTCCAGGTCGAGGGCTCGAACTGCATCCAGCCGGTTGCGCCCGCCGAGGACGGACCCATATCGCGACCGAAGTCGGTCTCGACCTCGTTGATCGCGGCTAGGACCGCCGGCCCCTGCTCGCCGAGCCCGTAGCGCGAGGCGGCCTGCTCATAGATCGGTATCAGGCGACTCGGCACCTTCGAGCTAAGGCCGCCGACAGCGCTGGCGCCGCCGCAGTTCGAGGAGGCGCCGAGGATCAGCGTCAGGCCGAGCAGGGCGGTGACGAACGCAGCGAGCGCAGCGAGGGGCAGGCCGACCCACAGCTTCGACGGGGGGGAAGCTGGAAGCGATCCGCTCTCCATCCCCCGCTCCTCAGTCCGGCAGGAAAATCGCGATCACGCGCCAGCCGCGGCCGACACGCCCGACGGTGAAGCCGACTGAGAAGGGCGGCGAGCGGCCGTCGCCGATCCGAGCGTTGCCGGCGAGCGTCGCGGCGCCGCGCTCCTGAAGCGCTAACGCGAGAACGCGGGGGTGGAGTCGGCGCCGGGTGGGCGGCACCCGTTCAGCGACGGCGGCAACAGCGCGCCCCACCGCCGCCGTCGCACCCGGCAGCCGCGGCGGATGACGACGGTATGCACTGCGCGCGTAAGCGGCCGCGAAGCGATCGGCGAGCCGGTACGCCGTGGCTAGCCACGGCCCGGCTGCCGTCCCACGGCGCGCCCCGACGACGAGCGCGGCGCCGCCGGCGGCGGAGGGGGCTGTGGCCGCGCATCCCGTGAGCGAGAGGCAGATAAGGGGGAGCGCGAGGGGACGCGGAGCGCAGCGCCGAAGCCGCCTTGGGTCGGCGGCCTCTGTGCTTGGACGGGATGTGTCTGGGGGCCGGTGCATCCGCCCTGGTTGTCCAGTGCAGGGCGGCTTTGCATCGGATTGGCCGGTGCAAATCGGCTCGGCGCTGGACAGCAGGGATGAGGACCGATGCCAGATGGCGACCACAAAGAGGCCCGATGCGGGTACCGTTTTCTAGATAGAGCGGATGAATTTCTCTATATGGAACCTCTGATCGGGTAGGCGCTATGTATGGGAAGCGAACCAACGACGACGGATTGAGCCAGGCCGAGCTGGAGGCGGCCCGGCTGGGCTTTAGCCAGTACCTACGCCGCAAGCGCTTCTCGCCACAATTCATCAGCCGACACGCCGAGGAACTGTTCGCACAGGCGACGCTCGAATACAGCCGCAAGCTCGCCGAGGGGGTCGTGATCGAGAACCCTCCTGGCTGGATGATCGAGTGCGCCTGGCGGCGGACCAAGAGCCTGCTGGAAGCCGAGGATCGTCGCCCCCGCGTGGTCTCGACCGAGACGAGCGGCCCGCTCGCCGACGAGCTTGGCCGCGACCCCGAGGGTCTCCTGCTGGGCGAGGAGCGCTTCGGCAAGGTGTGGGCGGCGGTCGAGGAGCTCTCGGCAGATCAGCGCCGCCTGCTGGCGCTCGCCTACTTCGAGGGGATGCCGGTCCGCGAGGCGGGGCGCCAACTGGGCTGGCACGCCTCCAAGGCACAGCGAGCCCACGAGGGGGCGAGGCGCCGGCTGCACGAGTTGCTCGGGGTGGAGAGCAGTGACGAGCTGGTGATCGGCCTGGCGGCCTACCTCTCGCTTGCGCGCGCAGGCACCTCCAGGCTTCACCTGCCTGCCGGGTTTGAACCCGCAGCGGACGCGGTGGGGCGCGGCGCGGCGCACCTCTGGGCGCGCGCCCAGGAGCTTGCGCGCCGCTTCCTGGTCGGCGGCGGCGGCGAGCCGACCAGCGCAGCCGTGGGCGGCAATGCCGGGCGCGCCGCGGGCGTCTGCGCGGCCGCCGCGCTCGCTTGCCTGGCGTTGGGTGAGAACTGATCGGAGACCTGATCGACCGTGATCTGGCGGTCGCGGGGGTCGCAGGTTCCCTGGGCTGAGCCCGGGATCGGTTCGACGACCACGGGGAAGTCGATCGAGGCGCCGAGGGCGACAAGTGGCTCGAATAGAGATGCGAGGCTGTCCCCCTCGATCGGCTGTACCGGGGGGTCGAGATCGAGCGGGCCGCCGGGAAAGTCGGGAAGCGGCTCGACCTGGGAGCGGTCGAAGACCGCGACGAGGCGAAAGAAGGTGCGCGGCTTGGTGAGCGGATCGGCGCCGGCCTCGCTCCATTCGCGCAGCCGCTTGGCCGAGGGCGGGCAAGGTGCCCAGATGCGGATTCCCCGCTCGCCCTTGCGCACCGCGTAGCCGAGGCTGAGCCAGCGGCGAAAGCCCGCGACCCGCGTCGCGCCAGGACGCTGATGCGCGATCAGCAGCTGGTTGTGGAAGCTGTAGGAGTGGTGGTGGCGGCGGACCGAGAGCCAGCGCTTCCAGCCCTCGGCGCTGCGAAGCTGCTCGATCGCCGCCGCCATCAGCTCGCGCTCGGCGGCTCGCTTTTGCTCGCGCTGCTCCTCGCTCAACTCGCGCCGATTTGGGCTCCTCGTTGCCATAACAGCCTCCTTGCTTTGCGCCGTCCCCGCTGGGCGGGCGATCGCCGAGCGAAAGCACGGCGAAGCCGTGCCAGGCTCGGGAGGCATCGGCAGCCCAGTGGGGGCGGGCGGCGCCGTTCGCCCTAGCGCCAGGTCGCACTGGACCCGTAGCCAGTCACCTCAGAGCGCCGATAGGCGGCCGCGTCGCCGCCAGCCTCGGACATCGCCCGGCGAACCTCGGCGACCTCGCGACGGCGCTCGCCGCGATCACTGCGCTTGCGGCCCCGCAGGCGTTCGATCTCGGCGGATGCCTGCGCGGAGCTGGCGGGGTAGGCGAAGGACTCCCCGCAGCGCTCCGCCAGGTCGCGCAGGTAGCGCAGCTGTTTGGAGGTCGGATTCTTGGTGTGTGGCTGGGGATCGGTCATGGCCCGCCGGACAGCGGGCCCGGGGAGCCCGGCGCAGCCGGGCGGAGGAGGTCTGCTAGGCGTCAAGGCCATGACCGATCCCCAGCCACACCAACGAGTACCAATCGAGCCGATCAGGGCCGGATCACGGCCGAACTTGAAACCAGCTCGCCGGAGGAGAACCGGCCTCGTGGGCTCCCCTCCGGCGAGTGCCTTTAGCTGCTCTGGCGGCGCTGGCGCCGTGGCCGCACCGATTTGGCGTCGGCGGCAAGGAGCTTCTCGACCTTGCCGAGCGTGGGCTCTGACCAGTGGACCCGCCGCGAGCGGGCCAGCTCCCGCTCGTCGGCGAGCGTGGCGGCGATCAGGGCGTCCGCGACCAACTCCAGCACCTCGTCAGCCGAGCGGGCGTCTTCGACCCGCTTTGCCAGGTATTCGGTGCATTGCTCAGGGTCGGCGTAGCTGACCCGCTCGCGAGAGGCACCGGACTTCAGCGCCTTGACCTCGACCTCCTGTAGCTGGGGGAGGACGAGGCGCAGGCCGCTGGCCGCGAGGCGATCGTTGTCGGCGAGCAGGATCGCGGCGAGTGCCTTGGCGCGAGGGAGGCTGTGCTGCTTTCGACCCGCGCCGCCCCGGCGCTTCAGCAGGTTGCGGCCGAGCTCTTCGTTGAAGCGCCGCGCCTCTGCCGCCTTCTCCTTGGCCTCGGCTCGCTCCGCCTTGCGGGCCTCCTTGGCCTGCTCGGGCGTTGGGGCGGGATCGCCCCCGTTCTTGGCGAGCGAGTTGGCCCGCTGCTCGGTCCGTTTGGCGACTTCCTTCTCGATCCGCTCGACCGCACGTTCGGCGAGGTCGGCCGCGAGCTCGGCATCGGTGATGTAGTCGATGCTCGATTCCCAGCCACCGTGGTCGACCCGGTGCTCGATCAGGCAGCCAGCGGCACGGGCCGCATCGACTTCGGCCTCGCCGAGACGGATCACCGGGTCCTCTGACTGCTCATAGGGACGGACTGCCGCGCAGCGCTCGGCGAGCGCGCGCTGCTTGTCAGGATCGGCGATCACCGCGCTGAGGCGGATCGCGCCGGGGGCGATCATCGTCTGATCGCCAAGGAACGGTGACTGTGCGACCGCGACCAGGACATCGTCGAAGTGCTCGACGAGGTTGCGGCCGCTGATCTCACCGCGCGCTACCAGCTCGCAGGCGCACTCTGCGACGCGGGGTGAGACCTTGGCGACCTTGCGCAGGTCGCGCTCGGCCTCGACGGGGACGCACCCGGCGGCGATCTGGGACTGGACGCCCTCGGGAAGGGCCAGCAGCCGCAGGTGCTGGCTGACCCAGGCGACCGACATCTCGACCTTCTCGGCGATCTCTTTGTGGGTGGTGAGGTTGTCCGCCTCGGCAAGGGCTGCCAGTCCCCTTGCGGTGTCGATCGGGTCGAGGTCCTCGCGGATCAGGTTCTCGGCGAGGGCGGCGGCGCGAGCGCCGGGGCCTTCGCGGATCAGGACCGGGACCTGCTCGATCCCGGCTCGCTTCGCGGCGATCAGGCGCCGCTCCCCGGCGATCACGGTGTAGGTGCCGTCCTTCGCCGGTTGGACGGCCAGGGGCTGAACTATGCCCGTCTCGCGCAGGCTGGCCTCGAGCTTTGCGAGGCCGTCCTCGTCGAATCGGGTGCGGGGGTTGAAGCCCTCCTCGACGGCGATCTTCTCGATGTCGAGGACTGCTGTTGTCGGCTGGCTCATGGAGCGCTCCTTTGTCTCTGACCCCCGCCCGATGCGGGAGCCGCTGCCCCAGATCCGCACGCGGAGCGTGCGAAAATCAGGGGTGGCGGCGAAGCGAGGGCGAGGAGGCACAGTGGCACTCGCGATCGGCCCGGCTCACTCTTCTCGCGGGGCAACTGCGAAGGTCCGCTCAAGCCCCTCGCGGCTCATCGGGCAGGCACCGAGACGAGCGGCCTGGCGACGGTAGTCGGCGATCAGGATCGCCAGCTCGGCCTTTGACTCGAAGCCCGCCTCGACGAAGTGGGGCCGCCCGCACCCGTCGCTGGGGTAGTCATAGACGTAGACCTTGCCCTCGATGCGACGGCCGAGCAGGACGCGCGCTTCGTCGGGGACCGTGTAGTGGCCGAGCACGTTCAGCTTGGCCGGAGCGGACTGGGTTGCTGTGGCGCTCATCGCGCACCTCCTGGGCTCGTTGGCGGAAGTCGCAGAGCCGTCAGGCAGCGGGCAGGGAGGCGCGGAACCCGAGCCTCAGCGAGGGCGCATCAGCGAGGCCCGCGAAGCGGTGCCTTGCAGCGCCTCCCTGCCACTGCCAGGCTCGTTGCGGCTTCCGCCAAGACCCAGGCTCCGCCGTGCCACTTCGGCAGCCCGTCGTGGCCATGACCTTTTCGGAGATCTCAAAGCGACGACAATTGGCCTTGGGCAGGAAATCTCCGCCAACAGACAGGATTCGAGGGTGCTCGCGCCGATTCGGGTTCTAGGCTTGCGCGCTATGCGCACTTACGCGGTGGCAGGATGAGCGTTCGACTGGAGTGGGACGAGAAGCCGACCGAAGTTGAGCGGCTCAGCCTGCCGTTTCAGACGGTCGAGACAATCAATCAATCGCGGGCGACACGCGATCGCGACAGTGGATCTCTGCTGGCCGGGACGGGTGGCGGCGTCGACCACCCGCCCAATCAGCTGATTTGGGGGGACAACAAGCTCGTGATGAGCAGCCTGCTGAAGGACTACGCAGGCAAGATCGACCTGATCTACATCGACCCGCCGTTCGATACAGGCGCGGATTTCGCGTACAAGGTTGAAGTAGGCGACGAGTCGCTTGAGAAGCAACCGTCGATCCTGGAGGAGCACGCCTACCGCGACACCTGGGGTCGTGGGCGCGGTTCGTACCTAAGCATGCTGTACGGGCGGCTGCTTTTGATGCACGAGCTTCTTTCAGATACAGGCTCACTGTTCGTACACCTCGACTGGCATCAGGGTCACTATGTGAAAGTGCTGCTGGATGAGATTTTCGGATCTGAGCGCTTTCTCAACGAGATCATCTGGTGGTACTACAACAAGTACCAAGGCAACATTGAGCGCTTTGCGTCAAATCACGACGTAATTTTCTGGTATTCAAAATCGGCTAAATACACATTTAACCGACAGCGTGAGATTCGTGACAAACCGATCAAACAGATCAGGCGAGTCTGGGACAAAGAGAAGAAGGCGCTCGTCAATGCTAAGGATCCTAAGACGGGCAAAGTGCTCTACCAGGAGAGCACCGAACGGACAGTGGATGACGTATGGCGTCTTTCGATGCTGCAGCCCGCTGATAAAACTGAGAATGTAAGGTACGAGACTCAGAAGCCTCGCTCGCTCGCCCGACGTGTCATCTCGGCATCCACCAATGAGCACGATCTTGTTGCTGACTTCTTTGTCGGATCTGGAACCGTGGCCGTAGCGGCCGAGGAGCTTGATCGTCGCTGGGTCGGCTGCGATCTTGGCCGCTTTGCGATCCACACCACACGCAAGCGTCTGCTGAACATTCCCGATTGCAGACCGTTCGAGATCAAGAACCTCGGTGCCTATGAGCGACAGCGGTGGCAACGGGACTCAGGGAACGGCAAGCTGACCGACTACCTGAACACGATCCTTTCCTTCTATAGAGCTGAGCCGGTTGAGGGCTTCGCGAGCCTCCATGGGCGCAAGGCCGGTCGAATGGTCCACGTCGGTGCCACGGATGCGCCAGTAACCATTGACGAGCTCGAGGAGCTAATGGACGAGATGGCTGACAACGGTATCGAGGCTTGCGACGTGCTTGGCTGGGAGTGGGAGATGGGCCTGCACGACACGATCAGCGAGACGGCTCGACGCCGTGGCCTTGATCTACGTCCGCTTCAGATTCCGCGCGAGATCATCGAACCAGGAATCCGTGATGCCGACGCGGTGCGATTCTTCGAGCTTGCCTACGTCGACCTCGACGTGAAGCGCAACAAACGCGAGGTCTCGGTCGTGATGAAGGACTTCGCGATCCCGAGCGAGGAGTTGATCCCTCCGAAGGTGCGCGAGCGCATCGAGAGCTGGTCGGACCTGATCGACTACTGGTCGGTCGACTTCGACTACACAGACGACACCTTCCACAACCAATGGCAGGCCTACCGCACACGGGAGGTTCCGAAGCTAGCCCGGGAGAGCGACCCCCACGAGTACGAGGAGCCGGGTCGGCATACGATCGTAGTCAAGATCATCGACATCTTCGGCAACGACACAACAAAGCTGGCCGAGGTCTCGGTCAAGTGAGCGACGGCTCCTCGCCGCCGACCGCCCTCCCCGATCCCTACGGAATCCGCACGACTCGTCGTCCCAGCGAAGGCACTCATCTCGTCGACGGTGTTCGGGCCGCAGTCGACGCCTGGCGCGCTAACGACTATCCCGGCGCAAGTGAGACGACGAGGCGGCTGCTCCACTTCTGGTTTGAGGAGGACCACCGCCGCGAGTCTGGCGAGCCCTTCCAGTTCTTCTTCTGCCAGCGGGAGGCCGTCGAGACCTTCATCTACCTCTCCGAGATCAAACGGATCGCCTCCTTCTCGGACCTGCTCGAGTACGCCAGCCAGGCGATCCTGATCGACCCGGCCGAAACGAAGCGCCAGCGACTCGGCATAAAGATGGCGACGGGTGCAGGAAAGACCATTGCAATGAGCCTCTGTATCGCCTGGTCCTACTTCCATGCCAGACGGGAGGAGGGCTCGCCGATGGCGACAACGTTCCTGGTGATTGCGCCAAATGTGATTGTCTTCGAGCGCCTCAAAAGCGACTTTGGGGACGCTGGGACGTTCCGGCGGGATCCATTAGTGCCCCCTGAATGGATGGAGGACTTCCAGCTCACGGTGGTGCTCCAGGACGAACTGGTGCCGATCACGACACTCGGGGCGCTGTTCCTCACCAACGTTCAGAGGCTCTACGAGCCGCCTACGCGCAAGAAAGACACAGAGCCCAATCCGGTCGAGGTCATGGTCGGTCCGCGCGTCAAAGACGGAGCGGGAAGTTCGGCCGAGGAGCTCTTTCAGCGGATTGCAGGTTGCGGACGAGTGATGGTCGTCAACGACGAGGCCCACCACGTCTGGTCGGAGAAGCTGAAGTGGAACCAGTCGATCGAGCGGCTTCACACCGAGTTGCAAGAAGGCGCTCCAGACGACGCCGGGGCTGGAGTCGTCGCGCAGCTCGACTTCTCCGCGACTCCCAAAGACCAGAAAGGCCGAGTCTTCCGCCACGTGGTGGTCGACTACCCCCTCGCCGAGGCGGTGGACGCCGGCATCGTCAAGACGCCGGTAATCGGCGAGCTACACGGAGCCGAGCCGGAGCTTGGTGATTCGGCGGTACAGCGTTACCGCCGTTGGATAGACGCGGCGGTTGGGCGCTGGCAGAAATTTGATGAGGCTCTGGCGCCGGCCGGCGAGCGCCCGGTGCTGTTCGTGATGTGCGAGAACACGCAGGCCGCCGATGAGGTGGGCGACTACCTCCAGCAGTTCCCAGATTTCGCTGGCGACAAACTGCTCGTTATCCACACGAGCCGCTCGGGAGAAATCACCAAGGCGGACCTGGACGTCGCCCGCCGGGCGGCGCGGGACATCGATGGCGATGAGAGCCCCGTCCGTTGCATTGTCAGCGTGCTGATGCTCCGCGAGGGCTGGGATGTCCGAAATGTCTGCGTCATCGTCACCCTGCGCAGCCTCACAGCGAAAGCAAAAATCTTGCCGGAGCAGGCTCTCGGCCGGGGATTGCGCCGGATGAGCCCGCCCGGCTCCGGCCATGATGAGCGGGTCGTCGTAATCGAGCACGAGGCGTTCCGGGACCTGTGGGATAAGGAGTTAGACGGCGGCCTGGTTGTTGACCGAGAGGAGATCGACAAGATCGAGCCGGGCGCCCTCGCCATCTACCCAGACGAGGGGAAGAGGCGCTTCGAGATCTCGATTCCGATCCTGACACGATCGCTGGCCCTTCAGGAGCTTCCTCTCGATCAGCTCGACCTCGATTCGATCGAATCGCCCCCGGAGCTTCTTGAGGTGCCCAAGGTGGAGCCCGACGAGTACATCCAATACCGGGGCCGACACCTGATCGACAAGAACATCGTCGAGGAGGACAAGTTCATGGTCCCCTATGCCGAGGATCCCTCCGGAGTGATCTCCTACTACACGAAGCGGGTCTGCGAGGCGGGAGGGCTCGGTGGCGTTGCCGGCGCATTCGCGGCGCTGGCCCCGATGGTTCGGGCATATCTGGAGTCGCGCGTGTTCGAAGAGCCGGTTGAGCTTGCCGACAAGGTGGTGCTCCGCCGGCTAGCGGAGAACGACGCGCAGGAGCTGGTCAAGAAAGCATTCGCGGAGGCAATCCGCGGGCTTCGCCTGACGGAGCGCGAGGCGACGATCACCGAGACGGCGATCCGCATGACCGAGACGCCCCCTTACTCCTGGTCGCGAGCCACCGTCGACTGCGAGCGGACGGTCTTCAATCTGACCGCAGTCGATAACGACCTCGAGCGACGCTTCGCGCTGTTTCTGGACAGAGCCAGCGATGTCGCCGCGTTCGCGAAGCTGCCAGTGTTTGGCCGCTTCGCGCTCGAGTACATAGCCACCAACGGCGCCCTCCGCTACTACTACCCCGACTTCGTCGTCCGGCTTGCCGACGACTCCTGCCTGCTTGTCGAGACGAAGGGCATCCAGGATCCGGACGTGCCGCTCAAGGACCGCCGAGCGCGTCGCTGGTGCCGGGATGCGACGCGGTTGACTGGCCGCCCGTGGGAGTACATGCGGACCGATCAGGACGTCTTCGACGTCTTTACGGGTGAAAGTGTCGAGGCTCTGTCCCGATTTGTGGAAGCCCGACTAGGCCAGCCGCAGGAGGTGCTAGAAGACTCATGATGGCTCAACCGGCAGCACAGATAGACCTATTCGCGTGGGCAGACGAGCTGGAGCGTGAGCGCCAGCGCATCGAGAAGGCAAACAGCGCGCGTGCCGAGCGGCGTGGCTTCCTCGTCTTCGCGACCGATCCCGAGACGAGTCCCGATGCCCCGGACTACCGGCGGGTCTATGCGACCGAGGAGCGAACACCGGCGCGAGCAATCCGCAAGGTGAGGCCGCTCGCGCCTGGCCGTCGAATGCGTGCCTACCTCGCAACGGGCCAATACCGACAAGAGCTAGCCAACGCCCGCTGGGTCGCGTAGGGCCACCGGGCCAGCGCCATACCCATGGTCGGTGGATCGATCCGCCGCTTGGCACGCTCTGCGCTCAGCCGCCGTTGAGGCCTCGCGCCTCCCGAAGTTCCCACCTGCACCCCGTCGGCGAGGAGAAGATCAGCAGCGCACGCGGCCACCGTCAGGCCGCGCGCAAGGGATTGAGGGGTTGCCTTCGACAGCGAAACCTCCTCTCGGGCAGCCCGCCCTGGCCGGGCTCGTCCGCCTGCGCGGTCGGAACTGCTGCTTCAGCTCGCGAACCTGACCGCACAGGCAGACAGCGGCTGGCGTCTCGACCTCGCGGCGGCCCGGAAGTCCGCGTGAAGCGAGCTCGCCAGCAACACGAGTGTCACCGTCAAATGGGATCGATCCCAGTGGAGTGATGCGCGTGCGCGTGCGCGTGCTCCGATCCAGTGATGTGCCATTGGCATCGCGAGTCAGTTTTGTGTCCTACCGCGTGTTCCCAGCGTGCAGGACGTGTCCGGCGAAGTCGTTGCGGTTCGCTGGTGATAGGCCGAGCAGCTCGGTGACCTTGTCATACGGCTTTGACGTGGCGACGATCGCCTGCTGCCCATGACTCGCGGTCTCGGAGAGGCGATGGAAGAGGCCCCGGAGGCTGTCGTCGGAGATATCTTGCTGGCCGGGCTCGTCAAAGACAACCAAGCCCGGATGCGCCGTCGGAAACTCACGTGCAAGCTCCAGTAGACCCGTGAGATAGGCCCACACGAGCCTCACGTTGTCGCTGGCGGAGATGTCCTTGGGGAGCAGGGGCTCGTCGAAGCGCTGGGGCAGATAGCTGTCCGGCGCGATCTCTATCTCACTGGGCGGTACGGAGGAGAACCCGTAAAGACTCAGCTGCTCGCGGATTGACTCGGCGAACGCGTCCAAGCGCGCCTTATCCTCAGACGTGAGTCCCTCGCCGGAGAGGCGCTTGAGGTCGGCCTGTAGATGTCGGCTGCGTTTGGCGAGCGGCGCGAGCGTCGTGTCGAGTGCGATGAGGATGTCGAGGACTCCATCGAGCTGCTCGATGCGCTGCGCAAGGCGGATCTGCTTCTCGATGATCGCCCGCGAGGGCGCCTTCGCATTCTGTGTGAGAGTCGCCTTCAAGGCACGGACCTCCGCGCGGGCGTCGTTCAACTCGCGCCGGAGGCCGACGATCCGTTGACCGCTCGCCTGCAGCACTCCCTCCGCGTCGCCGCGCATTGCTACGAACGTCTGGCGCTCCTCGTCGAGCAGCGCCTTATTGTCCTCCAGGGTCATCACGGGCCGTGCGTGGTCGCCAAGAAGAGTGCCTGGTAGGCGCTGGTCACAGGTTGGGCAGCGCGACTCGTCCACCGCCAGCGCCTGAACCGAGCCCAGTTTGGACAGCCTGATGGCGTCCTGGTAGCGCTCGCGATCCTCCTCGACCGCCCGAATTCGCTCGGCGAGCGCCTCGAACTCCCCGCGCTGCTCAGCCACATCCCGGTTGGCGGCGGCCAGCTGCGCGGCGAGGTGGCCCATGCGGTCCTCCGCTCCGCGCAGCTCCTCAGCGGTCTTGTCGGCGACCTGTTCGACGAGCGGCAGCTCTCTTGACGCCTCCTCCAGCTGCGCGCGGAAGTTCTCAACTGCGCGGTCGAGAGGTGTCCATTGGTCGTCCATGAGCACTCGCACGGTGACCGGCGGCGACGGTGGCCAATCGGCGGCCGCTTCCTTGGAAAGTCCCTCGAAGGTGCCGCCAATCTCGGCCACCCTCGCCGCGAACCCCTCAACAGCGGCACGCCAGTCAGCCTTGACCTCCGCGAGTTGGGAGATGATCACGTCGCGGTCGCTTGCGCGCGTCAGCGCGCTGAGGCCACCGAGGAACTCAACGGCTCGCCGCTCCGGATCGCGGATGCGCAAGTAGCGCGGCATCACCGCACCGATGCCGCTCCAACCCCTCGTCTGCTCTACGAACACGAACGGCGCCAGGATCTCCATGTACAGCGGGACTGTGCCCCCGTCCCAGGTTGCGACCTCCGGCAGCTCCCAGCCAATGAACGCTGCCAGACGATGATGCAGGCCTGCCTCGCGCCGCGCCGCGCCACCCATGCGAACGAAGAAGTCGCGCATGGTGTACCCGCCGCTCGGATCTGTGAGCGCTGGGCCTTCCCACGAGTTGACCAGGTGAGGATCGGCGCCGCCGACGATTTGGCGACGGAGAGTTAGTCGCTCGCCGCGCCCGTTCTCAAGCTCGGTCATCACCCAGGACTCGATGACCGGATGCTCGACACCGCTCTCATCCTGAATCTCAGACTGCACAGCAGGCTTGAGCGGCGCCTGCGCTCCGGGTCCGAGCATCCCCTCTAGTCCCATCGCGTATAAGGCCGACATGAGCAGGGTGGTCTTGCCCATGTTGTTCTCAGCGCGGATGAAGTTCAGATCCTCCTCGAAGTCGGCGCGGCCGGAGAAGCGACCCGGCTCGGCGACGACCACGACCTCGGACGCGACGAGTCGCAGCCTCATTGCGGCGCCCTCAGTAGCAGCGCGGCGACCGCTGTCTGCGTTAGCGGCTTAGGCAGTGCATCCAACAGCTCCTTCTCGCGCACGAGCAGTCGCTCGTCCGAGCGGAGATTCTCGAGGAGCTCCTGGCCGTTGTCGGTCAGTGTCCAGTACTTGCCTTTCCAGGCCGCCAGACCCAACCCGCGGGCTAGGGCGACTGCACGGTCCAGTGCCGGCTCCATCCGGACGATTGCGCGATCGGGCGCAATCTCGCCGGTGAGGTACTCGCCAAGCAGCTCGGCACTACCGGCGGACCGCACGGCCCAGTTGAGGACGTGTAGCTGCTCGTGTGTCGCTTGCTCGCCACGGCAGTAGCTGACGAGAAGTACGATGACAGGCACCCGCCAGACGGGCCGCAGGTCAGATGGCGCCGAGGTCGGCCGGTCGCGAAACAGAAACGGCCGGTCGAAGATCTGGTCAAGATCGCGCTCAACCGCAGTCATCAGGCTCCGGGAAGTCCAAGGGACACTCCAGCAGCCACCGACCCACGGCCCCATGCGCCATCCGGCTCGCTTGGTCAGCACCGATAGCAGGAACGGCTGCGGTCAGCCGGTCGTTGAAGCGGCGGCGCACAGCGACGACCGAATCCGCGTGCAGCTGGTTGAAGTCGCGCTCCTCGATAATCGCCCGCTCTTCGATACCAAGCTCGGTCAGCACTCGCTCGGAGGTCGACGGGAACTCGCGACGAAGGTGCTCGCGAATATTGTCCGCCTCGACGATCTGGCGGAGCAATCGCTCCCTGAGTTCCGCTACGTCGATGGCAACGCCGGCGCGGCCGAGCTTGGCGCTCATCGCCTCGACCTTCGAGCGCGCAGCGTCCTTCATAGCAGCGACCGACTCGCTCACATCAGCCTCCGTCAGGGCTTTCGGCGGTGGGATTGTTGCCACGCCAGCGTGGTCGAGCGCGACCCGCTCTTTGGCGAAGTCCTCGTCGGTCCAGATGAGCACGGTGAAGTCGTCGTCAAGGAACGGTAGATCCTTCTCGCGAATCTCCTGGTCCTTGGCCCGCGCATGCATCACGAGCTCCTTAGAGTCGTGTAGCGGCACCATTAAGACCCAGAACTTCATAATGTGGGCGCCCAACAGGTCGGCGACCCGGTCCTTATTGGCGACGAGCTTGCCCAGGTCCTTGGTGATCTTGTCTCGTTGCTTCTCATAGCGCTTGCCGACGTCGACGGCCTCGGTGGCGTAGCACTGGTAGACGGTCGCCGCGCCATCGATCGAGTAGCCCTCCATACCGAGGTCGCCGCGATCGCGATCGGGAACCCGCACGTAGCCGGTGCTTCCATGCTTCTCGCGGAACAGCCCGTCGCAGTACGCTTGCCAGTCGTCGCCTGACCAGATGTGATGCCCGCCTGAGATCATGTCCGACGCTGCATATGCCGGGGCACCAACGGATCTTACGTCGGCGTACGGCGCTCGCGTGCGACCACCTCTTTGCAGGGGTAGTGGCCAGGCACGGCATGGGACTTGATGGCGCGGTTCGGCGTCGGCCTCGCGGCCGACGTCAGTGAGTCCTCGGGGGCAGCCCTCAGGCCCGATTGCATCGGCCTGTTGTAGCGACCTTTTGGGGTTCGGGTTAAATCGTCACCGCCCCCGGCGCCCGAAGCTATGCCCAGCCGGAGCGACGGCGCGCAGCTCGGCCACTGCCAGCTCGCGGGCGCGGCGCTGCTCGGCGAGGCTCAGCTCACCCCCCTCACGGGCCGGCTTACATCCCGGAGCCGGGTCGATCCGTCCCACCTCGGCCTGCGGCGCTCCCCCCCACTCCAGGGCGTCCAGCGCCGAGACGATCACGTTGACGACCCCTTCGCGGCGCTCCAGCCGACCGCGGGCACGGACAAGCGGCGCGCTGCGGACGGCGCCGCGCGAGCGCTCATAGACGGGCGGCGGGATGACCAGATTGACCGTGCCCCGCTCGTCTTCGAGCAGCATGAAGGTGATCCCCTTCGCCGTCTCGGGACGCTGGCGGGCGATCACCATGCCGGCGACCTCGACCGTGGCGTCATCCTCAACCTTCCCGAGCTCCGAGCTGCGCGTGACACCCTGGCCGAACTCGCCGCGCAGGAGGGCCAGCGGGTGCTCGCCGAGGTTAACCCCGGTCGAGCGGTAGTCCTCGACGATCTTCTCCCAGCGGCCCAGCGGCGAGAGCTGGGGCGCCGGGGGAGGCTCGAGCGCCAGGGGGAGCTGCCCGTTTGCCCCTTTCTTCGTCGCCGCGGCGACGCCGAGGCGCCAGTATTCCGCCCGGCGCCGCTCCCCCGCTCCGGCCTCGCCCAGGGAGAGGCCGTCGAGCGCCCCCGCCCAGGCCAGCCGTTCCAAGCCGTCGCGGCCCGCCCCCGAGCGCGAGGCGAGCTCGGCGATGCCCCGGTAGGGGCCGCGCTCGCGCTCGGCGACCAGGGCCTCCATCTCCTCCTTCTCGACGCCCTTGACGTAGCCGAGCCCGATCCGCACCGCGAGGCCGCCGCGCCCCCGTTCGACCTGACAGAGGACGCGGCTTCGGTTGGCGTCGGGGCCAGCCACCTGCACCCCCTGGCGCTGGGCCTCGTGGATCAAGGCGTCGGGCGGGTAGAAGCCCATCGGCTGCTCGTTTAACAGCGAGCTCAGCATCTCGGGCGAGTAGTGCTCCATCAGGTAGGCCGATTCGTAGGCGAGCAGGCCGAAGGCCTTGGAGTGCGATTTGGGGAAACCGAAGCCCGAGAAGCCCTCGATCTGGCCCCAGACCCGCTCGGCGATGGCAGCGGGGACTTCGTGGCCCTGCGCTCCGGCGAGGAAGCGTTCGTGGTAGGAGCGGATCGCCTCCGCCGAGCGGCGCCGGCTCATCGCCCGCCGCAGCCCCTCGGCCTCGCCGGAGCTGAAGCCGGCCAGCGCCATCGCCACCTCGATCACCTGCTCCTGGAAGACGATCGTGCCGAGCGTCTCGGCGAGCACCGGCTCCAGCAAGGGGTGGTCGTAGGGGATCTCGAAGTCGGGGTTCTCGCGCAGCGCCTTGCGGCGCTCGATGTAGGGGTGAATGGCACCGCCCTGGATCGGGCCGGGGCGGACCAGGGCGACCTGCACGGTTAAGTCGTCGAGGTCGCGGGGCTGGGTGCGGGGGAGCATCTGCATCTGGGCGCGGCTCTCGATCTGAAAGACGCCGGTCGTCTTCGCGGCGCGGATCGAGTTGAAGGTCTCGGGGTCATCGAGCGGGATGCGCGAGAGGTCGATCCTCTCCCCCCTCACCCGCTCGATTTCCTCCACGCAGCGCTCGACCGCGGAGAGCATCCCCAGGCCGAGTAGGTCGATCTTCAGGAAGCCGGCATCGGCGCAGGAATCCTTGTCCCACTGGACGATCTGGCGTCCCTCCATCGCCGCCGGCACGACCGGGCAAACGTCGATCAGCGCTCGGGTGGAGATCACCATGCCGCCGGGGTGCTGGGAGGCGTGGCGGGGCAGGCCGATCGCCTCGGAGCAGAGCGCCACCAAGGCGCGCCAGCGCGGCGATCGGGCGCGCTCGGCGCCGACCGCGGCGCTGACCTGGCGCTCGATCTCCCCCGCCTCGCCGTGGAAGCCGAGCAGCCTCGCCAGTCGCTCGATCTCCCCGGCGGGCAGCCCCAGCGCCTTGCCGAGGTCGCGCACCGCACCGCGCGGGCGATAGGTGGGGATCGCGGCGACCAGGGCGGAGTGCTCTTTGCCGTAGCGCTCATGGACGCGGGGGATCAGCGCCTCTCGGATGTCGCGCGGCAGGTCGATGTCGATGTCGGGGACCGCGGTGACTTCCTCGTTTAGGAAGCGCCCGGAGAAGAGACCCGCTTTGACCGGGTCCACATGGGAGAGCCCGGTCAGGTAGCAGACGATCGAGCTGACGCTGGAGCCCCTTCCCCGCCCCGGCGGCAAAAGCGAACGGGCGGAGTCGGGCCCGCGCACCTCGGCCGCCACCTCGCGGGCCAGCTCCAGGAGGTCGCGATGCAAGAGGAAGAAGCCCGAGAGGCCGAGCTTTCGGATCACCCCGAGCTCCTCGCGAAGGCGCTGCTCCGCCTGGGGCCGATCGAGAGAGCCGGCGTAGCGCTTCACCAGCAGCCCCTCGCAGAGAGCAACGAGCTTGCGATCGGCGCCGGCGTCATCGGAGCCGGGATAGCGGTAGCCCAGCTCGGCGGTGAGGTCGAAGCGCAGGCGCTCGGCCAGCTCAAGCGTCTCGGCCACCGCACCGGGGTACTCGGCGAGGCGGGCGGCCATCCCCTGCGGCGAGCAGAGCG
Organism: uncultured Solirubrobacterales bacterium; assembly: GCA_963777915.1. Classification (GTDB taxonomy): domain Bacteria; phylum Actinomycetota; class Thermoleophilia; order Solirubrobacterales; family 70-9; genus CAVUPF01. Next base: position 95,502 of record CAVZSH010000003.1, read on the forward strand.
CCGGGCTGGCGTTGCCGCGGCGAAGTGACTCGCACTCCTCAAGGCTCATCCGGTTGCGCGCCGCAACGAAGGCGTCCTGCAGCCCCAGCCGCGAGCGGGCGTGAGCGTGAACGTCACCGCTCGCCACGCAGGGCACCCCGAGTCGCTCGGCCAACCTCGCCAGCCAGCGGTTGCGGGCGCGGTCATCGCGCCAGTAGGGGCGCTGCAGCTCGACCCGGAGGCGATCGGCCCCGAAGGCGCCGAGCAGCTCCCGCCCCAGCGCCTCGGCGCGGGGGCGCTCAGCGCTCTCCCAGCAGCCCGCCAGCACCCCCTCGCGGGCGCAGCCCGAGAGGCAGATCAGGCCCTCGGCGCGTTCCTTCACAGCCTCCAGCTCGACCCAGGGCTGAGAGAGGGCACGCTGTGGCCCGTCGCGGGTGTGGGAGTGGGCCGCGGTGATCAGGCGGCAGAGGTTGCGATAGCCGGTTGCGGTCTCGACCAGGAGGGTCAGGTGGGCGAGCCTGGAGGGGCGGGCGTCGAGCGCCGGCAGCTTTACGCTCAGCTCGGCCCCGGTGATCGCCTTGAGGCCAAGCCCCTTGCAGGCATGGGCGAACTCCATCGAGCCCCAGATCCCGTCGTGGTCGGTGAGGGCAAGGGCGGAGTAGCCGAGTGCGGCCGCTGCGCCGCTGAGCTCGTCGGGCATCGAGGCCCCGTCGAGGAAGGAGTAGGCCGAGTGGCAGTGCAGCTCGACGTAGGGGGCGGCAGCCTCCATCAGGCCGAGTGGCGATACCAGCGCCCTGCGCGGAGGTCGCAGAAGACAGTGGCGGCTCGGCCGTCGGCCAAGACAAGCTCGTAGTAGTGGCGGCGGAGGGGGCGCTCGGTCCACCAGCGGTCCTCGACCAACCAGTCCTCGCGGATCGCCTCCACGGCGACGGCACCGAGCGCGATCGGTGAGCCGTCGCGGTTGACCTCGACCGCCGCCGCCTGCGGTGAATAGATGCGCCGCGCCCGGCTCATGGCTCCGGGTAGGGGCTGAGGAGGAAGCGGCGCTCGGGCACCCGCGAGCCCGGGTCGACGTCGATCACCCGCAGCAGCGCCTCCGCTCCGGCGGCTGCCCGCACCTCCCGCACGGCCGCGGCGAGGCGGCGGCGCCGCGGCTCAGCTCCTTTGAGCGTCAGTTCGAGCTGATCGGGGGCCGCCGGCCCCAGGGCGAGCGCCTGCAGGCGCAGCGCGGCGGCGGGGCCGGGCAGTGACTCAAGCCTCGGCACGAGCAGTGAACCGATCGTCTGCGCCGAGGCGCTCGGGCGCCCCAGCCCCTGCTCGGCGCTCCAGCTCCCCCCGCCGCTGAGGGACGCGCTGAGACGAAGCGCCAGCAGAGTCCGCCCGCGTCGCGCCGGGGACGCGAGCAGGCGCTCGATGAGCAGCTCGGCGGCGCGGTCTAGCTCGGAACCGGCGGTGCCTTCCGGCAGCTCGATCTCGACAGCCAGCTCCTCATGTGGCTGGCGCGGGCGAAGCGGGGTGTCCTCGCCGCGGGCGAGGCGCAGCGCCCGCAGGCCGAGCGGCCCAAAGCGGTCGGCGAGCTGATCGGCCGAGAGCGCGGCGAGGCGACCGAGGCTGCCGAGTCCCAGGCGCCCAAGGGCGGCGATCAGCTCGCCCTCGCGCCGCTCGGGGGCGCCGAGCCGGCCCCGCAGCGCCGCGACGGGAAAGGGGCGAAGGAACTTGGCGAGCGCGCGCTCGGGGACGATCGCCTCATCACCTTCGCGCGGCAGGCGCGAGCCGCGACTGGCGGCAAGCGAGGCGGAGAAGCGGGTCGGGGCGACGGCGATTGCCACCGGCAGCTTCGCCGCCTCGCGTGCCGCCGCCATCACGCCGGACGCCTCGCCTCCGTAGAGCCCGGTCAGCCCGTCAACCGCGAAAAACGCCTCGCCCTCGCGCCCCGACTCGACTGCGGCGCCGATCCCCTCAAGCCGTCCCAGCAACCCCTCCCACAACTCGGCGGCGCGGACCGGGTCGGCCGCGAGGAGCTGCAGCGCGGGGCAGCGGGCGAGCGCCTCTCCCAACGCCATCCCGGGGTGGACGCCTTGGGCCTCGGCGGCGCTTGATACTTCCCCTACCGCCTGGCGAGTGCCGGGCAGCGGGGAGAGCGCGGCAGGCTTCTCAAGGCGCCGAGCGCGAGCGGCGGATCGGAGTGCGAAGCGGGGGATGAGGACGCAAGCAACCATCGAACGTATGTTCGTATGAAAGCAGAGGGGTCAAGCTCAGACCGCGGTGATCGACCCGCTCCTCGTCTCGGGCTCGGGAAATGCCGCCGGTATGCCAGCGGCTCGGTCTCGTCTTAGGTAATTCGCTGCGCCCGTGTCCTGGAGACCACTAACTCTCGATCGGCTCATCTTTCTTCGGCCTCGTCGTAACCAGCAATCCAGTCGTCAACTTCACTGGTGGAGACATAGAAACCCTGCCCCTCCTCGACGTTGCGCTCGATCGCCGCGGTCAGGTTGTCGAGATCCTCTGGGGAGGGATTACGCGCAAGACGATGGCGCGCGAGCACGCTGGCCAAGAGGCGCGGCCCGAGCTCCCGCCCGTCCCAGCCGCCTTGGTTTGACGACCACAGGACGTCGTCGTCCTCCTCCTCCCCGTCCAACTCGCCGGTGACGAAGCGCACCACCCACCAGAACGAGCCGTATGGCTCGTGGTCGATGTAGTCCCCCTCGTAGCGGCCACTTTGCCCTGCGCGCATCATCCACCACTGCGTGGCCTCCTTGAGCAGCACGATGTCCACGAGTGGCACGACCTCTTGCACGATCTTTGTGGCACGGCGCTTGGCGGCTGGCGTGAAGCCGACGGTGGTGACGAGCATGCCCATGTTGACCCCGATGTCCTCGACCATGCCGAGAAACGCCTCGACATCCTTGACGTCCACCTTCTCCGAGAAGCACTTGCAATCGAGCGCGATCGTCACGTCGGCGATCCCCGAGACGTTGCCCTCAACCAAGATGTCGATCTGTCGCGGGACTTCGCTTAAAAGTCCGGTGACCTTGGCATCGGGCGTGATCTTTACAGGCCCGACTGCGCGTTGGCGGATCAGATCCGCAATCTGCGTCTCGTAGCGCTTCCAGGCTGGTTCGGCCATCCGTGCATTCTCGCCGTTCCGGCGCGCCGCGGCTTGGCCGACGCCGACTCGGTGACGAGATCTCCCAGCCGAAGCAAAGAGCACGATCTACGTGCGCTAGTGAGTTCCTGCCACGGGTGGCAGAGTTGTGGGCGCCGAGGGTCTTACAGTGGTCCGTCCATGGACAACTGCTGCATTTTCTGCGGTCGAACCCCGGTCTCTAGAGAGCACCTTTGGCCAAACTGGCTGGGGCAGGAGGCCGCGCTGCGCGAGTCGTTCGACCACCGCATCGAGCAGGAGGCCGACGGGCTCGAGACGCGAGATGTCAAGTTCAGCACGCCACCGTTCAACCAAGTCGTAAGAGTCGTGTGTGGACCATGTAACGCCGGGTGGATGTCGGCCATTGAGGCGAACGCCAAGCCCATCCTGCAGGATTTGATCTACGGGCGCGGCCGTACCCTAGATCCTGGCGACCAGCGCAAACTTGCTACATGGGCATTCTTGAAGGCGTGCCTGTTCGACGAACTCCACCCGCGAGAGCGGGTAGTACCTGCTGAGCATCGCCAACGCTTCTTCACCTATCGGCAACCGCCCGCGACCGGCATAGCGATCTGGCTTGGGACATACGAGGCGCTGCAAGTAGGGCACTACGCCTACCAGGGACTGAGGGTTGGATCTGAGGGGCTGTCGGAGCCTGGGGAGCCGAACATCTACACGGTGACGATCACAGCTGGAGCGCTGATCATCCAGGTCGCGGGGAGTCTCTTGCCGGATCTCGGGTTCGACGACGTCGTGTACCCGGCTGAGTTGCACGTCACCAAGATTTGGCCGCCAAGAGGTGACATCGTGACGTTTGCACAGGATCGCCTCATGGATCACGAAACCCTGGTTGGTTTCACTAAGGTGCTCTACAACGTGATGGGCCGTCTCACTGGAGGTGCGCCGGCCGCCAGATAGGTGCTCTGAATCACCTGACGACGGCAGTTTTCGAAGCGCGCTCCTGTGCCATGGGTAGCGGTTTTGGTATCAAGCGATCGAGCGCGGCGTAACCTCGGGGGGCGATGCCGGCCGACCTGTCAGCAAGTCTTTCGCTGTTTTCGCGCGAACGCATGGAATCGCGCAGGAGGGACCAGTGGATGCTGACCGAGTATCAGCGGCTTGATCGGGCGATCGGTGATACCGCTGACCGCGTCCGCCGGCTGATAGACGTGTGGTACAGAACGCTGCCCGCGCACGCGCAGCCCGAGATCCGCCAGCGTTTCACCGAGTCGTCCCTGGGTGCTCACCTCGGTGCATTCTGGGAGATGTATCTGCATGAGGCAACGCGCCGCCTTGGCTTCGACGTCGATCTCAACGTCGGTCGTGGTCACGGTCGTCGTCGTCCTGACTTGCTCGTCAACGCAGCAGCGGATGGCGTGTTCCTCGAGGCGACGGTGGCGCTTGGGGCTGCCGTGGTACGGCGCGATCAGCGGGCTCGTGCTGATCAGTTGTATGCCGCGGTCGAACGGGTCCGCAACCGAGACTTCTTACTGCACATCGAGCTCAGGAGCGTCGGCGATGCGACGCCCGGTCGCAAGCTGGTTACCGATCGACTCAACGTCTGGCTCGACAAAATGGACCCAGACGTTGAGCGGCAACGCGCAGATGGAGGGGAGCCAGGGTGCGCGACAGTGATCGACGAACAAGGATGGCGCGTTCGGATCGAGGCCACCGGTAAAAGCGCCGAGCTGCGAGAGGATCGGGAGGCGGGCGTCATAGGAGCACGCGTCGAGGGGTTCGCCGAGGACGCCGGTGACGACGATCTTCTGCCCGAGATAGACGACATCACGCCGCTGACCAACGTGCTTCTGAAGAAGGCGGGGCACGGTTACGACCTCGACGATCGCCCATTCGTGATCGCGGTCCTGTGCGCTGGCGAATTCATCGATGAGCACGACATAGCGCAGGCGCTATTCGGCCAGATCGAGTATCAGCTGTCGATGAGCAGCGCCCGCGCCGTCGGCAGGTTTGTGCCAGGCGGGCTCTGGCACGAGGGAGCCGGGCCCCGCTACACCGATGTTTCGGCGGTGCTGACCGCGTCGAATCTAGACCCCTGGGGGGTTGCTGCGGTAGAGCCATGCTTGTGGCTGAACCCTGCGGCTGTCCATCCGATCGAGACGAGTCGGCTTCCGTGGCGGCGATTGGAACTCGACCCATCTGGCAGATTCGTCGAGCATCCACCAACGATGACCTCGGCAGGGCTGTTCGGGCTCTCCCCACAATGGCCCGCCGAAGGGCCAGACGAGGTTCGTCGCGCCAAATCGTGATGCACCCTGGGTGCCCTCTACGACTGGGGAGAGGTTCCGGACGAAGGCTGGGACGCCATCCTCGTTGGCAACGGCCTGTCGATCAACGTCTCCCGCTACTTCGCCTACGAGTCCATCTTCGAGGGGGCCGAAAACGGTGCGTTCGAGGGGAGTCTGGAGGCGAAGGACCGGGCAGTATTTGACGCGCTCAACACGCAGCGGGGCGGTGCGCACGAAGCCGCTTGCGCCCTGCTATGCCGAGATGACCTGCGAGCCAGTCAAACTTAGACTCGCGCCGCCTCGTGACCATATCCGTGAATCGTGAAGCGCCCTTCATCGGCAGAAAGAATCGCTCCTTCAGCAGCGAGCGCGGTGACTACATCTTGTAGATCGTCTCTCGGCCAATCGCGATCAGTGAGGCCGCGTCGGAGCTCGTCGCGTGTCCAGCCACGAGGCCCCTCTTCTGCCATGAGCCGCACAACCGCGCTGCGGACCGTGGATGGTCCGCCCGCGAAATCGGGTGGTACGTGCGCCTCAGGAATGGCGCGTCTGCCAGTCCCGAGGATCTGGTTCACACGGGTGTGGCTGAGGCTCGTAAATACGCCGATTTGTCGGTGTGAAACGCCGAGAGCTGCGACGAGGCGCATCGCTTCCTCGCGCTTGAGCTGGGCGCGCGATAGTAGCTCCGCCGTTCCGGCGCGCTGGCTTAAATAGTCAGCCTGCGCAGCGGCGAGGGCGGCGATGGCTGCGTCGGTTTGATCGGCTTTGGTAATACTGGAAAGATACCCTTTCCAGCGAGCGTGTCAAGTTGGCTCGCACATCAGCTGTCGAGGCGAAGGGAGGCAGTGCAATCAGCGCTGAGCGGGCTCCTGCAGTGGTCAATCCCGTGGCGTCTCAGATTTAGACTCTGAAGACTCACATTTAGCTCGTGTGGTCTGAACAGCTTGATTATCAATGGCTACCCATCTCGCCCGAGCCGCACAGCCCAGTACTCGGCCAGCGCGCTCTGCGCACGCCGACGCGGCTCCCCGGGCACGACCTCATGGTGCAGCTCCCCGTGGGTTAGCGCAACACAGAGCGGAGCGGCTGCGGCCTTAAGCGCACAAGTGCGGTGCTGGCCATTGATGAGGCTCGCCGCGCTGGGAGACCACTTGATCGGATCGGAGAAGAGGAAACCAAGCTCTTCGCGCTCCGGCCCTTCAGGGAAGAACTCGGCTGCGGCGCTCAGCACATCATCGCGGTCGCTATCGGGAGCCAGGCCCTCCAGAAGCTCCACGCTCGCTGCGGCGATCGCGGCCCAGTCATGGTGGTGGTACCGACAGGTCGCAAACTGCTCGGCATCGAGGCTCAGGAAGAAATGCGCGCCGGCGGGGATATGGCCATCGAAGCTCTCCTCGTAGAGCCCACGAATTGCTTCGAAGCGGTTGAAGTGATCACACTTCGACGGATTGTGGGCCCAGGGTAAATCAGCTACAGCGACGACTTGCATTCCTTCGATCCTGCTCGGCAGCTCCTCCTCGACGGGGATTAGCGCCAGGAGCGGATGATCTGGGCCTCCCAGGTCCACGGCTGTGCATTCCTGAGCTGTGGGCATCGCCACTTCTTCGCCGGCGAGACTCTCGACCTCGGCCTGAGATACGTCGTGGCGGAACGTCGGGTTGGAACCGTCGGCCTCCTCGAGCACCTCGATCCAGGTCTCATCATCGTCGGGGAAAAAGATGAACAATCGGCACTTGGGGCCGAACACCGAGGTGATGCGCTCTGTCAACGCCCCTGCCGCGTTGCCGACCGAGTTTCCCGGATTGTCGTCGAGGTCCAACGCGAGCGCTATCGGCTCGCCGATGTCGCGTTCGTAGACGCGCATATGGCACATACCCATGCCGAACGGGAAGAGATCGTTGAATGTCGGCGCCACGGTGGGGAAGGATGACCCATCTTCGGCTTCCTAGACCTTGCCTCGGGTATGGGCAATAAGCAAATCCCTCTTGGGCGGTTGCGTCACTCTCGACGATCCGCCTGCATCGCTACTGCGTCACAGATGCCCCCGAACCGCTCCGCACCTCCGCTCCGCATGCCTGATCTGGAGCGGCCGTGCGGGGGCGGATCGACGAAGACATAACCTGACGTGCGGTGAAAATCGTTCTCGATTCAAGCGTAATCGTGGAGGGCGACTGGAACCTGACCGACTACTCGGCCCAGGCCCTGCTCGGCGCCTGCGCTCGAGAAGCGCTCGAGCTATTCATTCCGCGGGTGGTGCTGAGCGAGGTGATCAACTCCTACGAAGAGCGCGAGGCGGCGAAGCTCGAGACGTTGAACAAAGTCCGGGCCTTGATCCGGGAGATGCGCGGCTCGCGTGCCGGCGAGGGCGAATTCGAGGGGCAGCTGAAACCGCAGGCCGGCTACCGAGCCCACCTAATCGAGGTCATCCAAGCAGCCGGGGCGCAGCTGGTGGACCTGCCCGAGGTCGCCCACCAGGAGCTCGTCGAGCGCTCACTGAAGCGCCAGGCGCCCTTCGACAGCTCCGGCAAGCGCGGTTACCGCGACGCGCTGATCTGGCACAACCTCCTCGAGGTGGCGCGCTCGGGAGACTCGATCGTGTTCGCGACCGCCGACGGCGATTTCCGTGAAGACGAAATGTCAGATCGCCTTGACAAGCACCTGATCAGAGATCTCAGAGAACGCGGCATCGACCCCGGCCGGGTCTCGCTGGTGCGCACCTTGGCGGAGGTGGTCGAACGAGTGCTTGAGCCGGTCCGGTACATGCTCGACGCCCTCGACGATCAACTTGTCGACAACCCCGATCGCGTCGCGGAGCTAGCCAAGGCGATAACCGAGATCGCGACAAAGGACAGCGGCCTCGTCGATTGCACCGAGGCGGCGGTCGAAGCAGACGTCGATGGCGAGCCCTTCGAGGGGAAAGTGATCGAGAAGAGGGTGATCGAGATCAAAGGGTTCGAGCGTTTTGCGCTCGCCGACGCGGTCGCCCTCGGAGAGGACCGCTTCGGGATCAAACTGTGGATGGACGCGACCGTGTACTTCGAGGCGAAGGTCGCCGGCGAGGGCGCGGCGGACGACGATCCGCAGGCCGAGCAAAGCTCCGCGTGGGTGAGCGGCCGTTCCAGGGCTCGCCTGATCTATGAGCTTGATTATGGGAAAAGCGAGGCGCGTCTCGGTCAGCCGCGGTTGATCCGCCTTATCTCGGTCCCTGACGGGGTCTCCGAGAAAGCGAACGCGGGCCGCACCGAGGGCGTGCGTTGGATCGAGCTGGGCCAAGAGGAGTCGACCGGATGACCCCGAGGCCGGGCGGCGAGGCGAACAAGTACGGCAACCGCTACGAGAACACCTGGACCGTGCGCCAGCTCTTCGAGGTCTTATTCAGCCGGGCCGAGAGCCTCACAGTGGAGAAAACCGGCGAGGAGGGCCTGGGAGTGGAGTTCACACTCGAGCGATCCGACGGCCCAGCCGAGGTACACCAGGTAAAGCGCCAACGCGGCAGCGCCAACTCCTGGACGCCGCGAGCACTGCAGAGCGAGGGTGTGCTTGCGGCCGCCCGAACCCACGTGGAAGCCGGCAGGGAATTCCACTTCGTCTCGACCCTGCCGTCGCGTCGGCTCGACCGGCTGAGCGACCGAGCCCGGCGTGCAACTGATCTTCAGCACTTCGTCGAGGGACATCTGGATGGCGAACAGATTCGAGAGGATTTCGATTTCCTCAGCTCGAGCGTCTGGGAATCGCCGCAGAAGGCCTGGGAGATCCTGCGTGGGCTATGGGTCCGCTGGCCGGACGAGCGCGAGCTGAACGAGACGAACGCCGCCTTCGCCGCGGTGCTGCTGAGTGGTGCGCCCGGCGGGCCCGCTTGGCTCGCGCTCGGCGATCTGATCGCGAACAACTTGGCGGTACCGCTGACCTTGGATGCGGTCGTCGAGGGGCTGGACAAATACGACCTACGGCTTGACCCCCTGGCCCGGCGCACGGACCTCGGCACGATCATCGGTTCGCTGACCAGAAGCTGGCGGCAAGGGATCGCTGCCGAGATGCTCGACCCGCCGATCGCGCGCACCGAGGCAGTCGCGTTAGTCGACTCGCTCGCCGCCGAGAAACGCCTGATCGTCGCCAGCGGCAATGCCGGCGAGGGCAAGACGGGGGTGCTCTATCAAGTGGTGGAGCGAGCGAGCAGCGATGGCTGGCCGGTCCTGGCCTTTCGCCTCGACCGGTTGGAGCCGTTCGTCTCACCGACCGGTCTCGGCGAGCAACTGGGACTGGGCGCTTCTCCCGCCGCGGCGCTGGCTGCGCTCGCCGGCGATCAACCGGCCCTTTTGCTGATCGACCAGCTCGACGCCGTCAGCCTGGCCTCCGGGCGGATGCCTGCGAGCTTCGACGCGGTCGCGGAGCTGTTGCGGGAAGCGGCCGCGTTCCCGCAGATGCGCGTGCTGTTGGCCTGCCGGCAGTTCGACATCGACAACGACTCCCGCCTGCGAGCATTGGTCGGCGACAGCGGGGCGGCGACGCAGGTCAAGGTCGAGCTGCTGGACGAAGAGCAGGTCCGCGAGGTCTTGGCAAGGATCGGAGTGGATGCCAAGGAGCTAGACGCCGAGCAGCTGCGCCTGCTGAGCTCGCCGCTGCACCTCGTGCTCCTGAGCGCGGTCGCGCAGGACGATGACACGCTCTCGTTCACCAGCACCAAGGACCTGTTCGATCTCTTTTGGGAGAACAAGTCACGGGCGACCCGCCGAGCGCGCCAGCCGCCGCCGCGCTTCACCGAGGTGATCGACACGCTGGTCGATTCGATGAGCGCCAACCAACGCCTTGCCGTCGCGGTCGCCGAGCTCGATTCCGGCGATCTGCTTGAGGACGCCGACATCCTCACTTCCGAGCACATGCTGGTCAGAGACGGGCAGCAGGTTGCGTTCTTCCACGAGGCATTCTTCGACTACGCATTCGCCCGTCGCTGGATTCGGCGGAGTCAGAGCCTGGTCGATTTTCTACTCGGCGGTGAGCAAGAGCTGTTTCGCCGCGCCCAGGTCCGCCAGGTCCTCAGCCATCTACGCGACGAAGACCCCGCCCGTTTTATCCGCGAGGTGAGCCAGGTCCTGACGAGCGACGACATCCGCTTTCACCTCAAGGACGTGGTGCTGGCGCTGATCGCTTCCCTGCGCGACCCCAACGAGGGTGAGTGGCGAATAGTGGAGGCGATGCTGGCCCAACACCCCAGCTTCGAGGGCCGGATTTGGAACTCGCTGCGAACCGTTGCGTGGTTTGACCGACTGCTGGCCGAGGGCAGGCTGGGCCAGTGGCTGACCGACGGGGACGAGGAATTGCGGGGGCGGACCATGGACATCCTCGCTACCGCGGTCAAGCAGCGGCCCGACCAGGTAGCCAGCCTCCTCGCTCCGCTCCGCGGCGAGGAGGGCTTCATCTCGGCGCTGATGTGGGTAGCTCGGTTCGGAGAGCTGGCCGAGAGTCGGGCCCTCTTCGACCTGGTGCTCGAGGCCGTCCGCTCGGGACTGATCGATGGCCACCTGGACGAGCTCTGGCTCGACAGCCACGGTCTCGGCGAGGACGCCCCGAGCTGGACGGTGGAGCTGTTGCAGGCGTTCTTCGTCGAGCGCCCGCAGGCGATGCGTATCGACGCCGGCGGCAAGATCATCGACCTGAGCGGACGCGATCATGGCCTGCTCGAACTGATCTCGCAGTCCTCGAAGGAGGCGCCGCGCGAGTTCTGCGAAGGCCTTCTTGCATATCTGCTCGCGGTGATGGCGGCGAGCGGCTCGACCGGGGAGGACGAGTTCCGAGACCCGCATTTCGGGTTCCGGATCTGGCGGGCCGACATCCATGAGGTCGACGACGCTCTCCTCTACGGTCTACGTCGGGCCTTGGTGGCGGTTGGCGAGGGCGAGCCTGAGGCCGCCCGGCCGATGCTCGAAGCGCTCGAGAGCGATGCTCACGACGCGGCGCAATGGCTTCTCTACGAAGGGCTATGCGCCGGCGCCGCAACCTACGCGGATTGGGCGGCCGAGATCCTCCTGCAGCGCGAAAGCCGGCTCTTCAGCGGCTACATCGACAGCTCACTGTGGACGACTCGCGAGCTTCTGGAGGCGATCAGTCCCCGGGTCGGGGACCAGCTTTTCGCACGCCTGGAGGAGGCGATCGTGGACCTGGCACCTGATTGGGAGCGAGCGCCCGGTGGCTACTCGGCTTTCACCCTGCTCTCGGGGCTCGACGAAGCCCGCCTCTCTGCCGCTGGCAAACGTCGGCTCGGTGAGCTGCGGCGCAAGTTCGACCTCGAGCAGCCACCGGAGCCGATGGGAATCCGCATCCAGTCGGTGGGCTCACCGATCCCCCAGGAGGCGGCGAGGCGCATGGACGACGGGCAGTGGCTGGGCGCGATCGGGCGCTACTCGACGGGCGAGCGCGAACGCGGGATCGAACTACGCGGCGACGCCGAGGAGCTCGCCCGGGTACTGGAGGCCGAAGCCAAGCGCGATGCCGAGCGCTTCGCCCGGCTGGCGCTGAGCTTCACCTCGGCGACCCATCCGGCCTACAGCGAAGCAATCCTGCGCGGCACCGGCGACCCCGAGGCCTGGATCGACGCAAAAGATCTCTTCGCGGTGCTGCGCCATCTCGCGGGCCTCGGGCGCACTGAGACCGACCGCTGGCTCGGCTGGGCCTTGCGCGGCCAGCTCGACGGCGAGATCCCCGACGACATCGTCGAGCTGATCCTCGACCGGGCGCTTCACTCGCCGGACCCCGAGCGGGAGGCCTGGCTGACCGAGGCCTGGGGCGGCAAGACCTTCTACAACGGCGACCCCTGGGCGAACGGCATGAACACCGCCCGCGGGGCGGCTGCCGAAAGCCTCGCCGAACTCTTGATCCACGACGTCGATGGCCACAGAAGCGCCGTGGTCGCCGGGCGGTTGAGCCCGCTCGCGAGGGATCCCTCCGTCGCGGTGCGCTCCAGCGTGGCCCGCCTTCTGGCCGCCGCTCTGCGCTTCGAGCGCGATGCGGCGGTCGCCGCCTTCGAGCTGCTGATCGAAAGCGACGACCGGTTGCTCGCAACGCGACCCGTCGAGGAGCTGATCGCCTACGTCGGCGGCGGTAACCCGCAGATCGTCGGACCGGTCATCGAGCGGATGCTGGGCTCGAATTTCGAGGCGGTGCGCAGCGCCGGTGGGCGGCTGGCGGCGTTCGCCGGCCTTGAGCTCGGCCTCGGAGGACTGCTCTCGGCCGCCGTGGGCTCGGGGGACGCCGCGATTCGCCGGGGAGCGGCGCGGGTCTGCGCGGCGCGGGTCGTCGCTACTTCGGATGAGGCCGGCGCCGAGGCGGCCTTACGGGTCTTCTTCGACGACGAGGACGAAGGGGTGCGTGACGAGGCGGGCACGGTGGCGATGGAACTGCGCGGCGCGGATCTCGGCTCGCACATGCCCCTGCTGCACGCCCTGATCTCCTCGCGAGCGCTCTCCAAGGCCCTGGGTCAGCTGCTCTTCACCCTGGATGACACGACCTCCGGTCTCGAGGAACTGGCGCTCCTGTGCGCGGAGCGCTTCATCACCACCCACCGGAGCGAGATGAACGACATCGCGACGAGCGCCGCCGGAGATGCCCGCAGTATCGGCGAGCTTCTCTTGCGCACCTACAGCCAGTCGACGGATCCCGCCGTCCGTTCCCGCTCGCTCGACCTGATCGACGAGCTGCTGGCTCTCGAGGCATACGGGATCGACGAGCTCGTGTCCGCCGCGGAGCGATGAGCCCTGCGGCGCAGTCCAAGGACTAACGATTCTGAACGGGCGGCGTCACTCCTGGCGCCCCGCCTGCATCTGGACTGGCGCCCTGCCTGCATCTGGATTGCATCTGGGAGACCCCCGCAAGACCCCGCAACCTCGCCCATCGCACTCGACAGCTCGGCTCTGTGCGGGGCCTTGCGGGGTCACGCGGATATATAGATCCAATCGGGGCGATCGGATTCGAACCGGGAACCCTGGCCACCAAAAGGGCCGCGCGCTAACGGGCCACGATGTCGACCAGGGCCGCGGTCGCGAATCCCAGCATGACCGCCACGGTCAGCAGCGCCACACGTAGACCCTGCGTTGCGGTCACGAGAGCCGCTTCGGCGCGTTGGGAGTCCTGCCTGTCGAGCCGCCTGACCATGATCTGGAGCTGGTCGTGGACAGCCATGTTCGCGACGAAACGAAGGCCGACGCGCTCTCCAAAGGCAATGAAATCGCTGTCGCTGGGCTTGCCTGGTGGCTCGGTGCGATCCGAGTCCGACGCGGCGGTGGTGTCGTTCGTAACCAAATCCAGGAACCGGTTCATCTCCTCCCTACGCGATGGGGTGTACTTCTTTTCTAGGCGTTCCCAGTGAGCTTCGGCGTTGATCGTAAGGATGCCCGCGAGGCGATCGGTCCAGGGAACGAACTCCTCGACCGCAAGCGCGCGCTTGAGCTCTTCGCTCGCCAGCTTGCGAACATCCCAAAGCGCCTCGTCTTCGCCCTCGCGCGGCGCCGGCGTTTGTGGGTCGGACCCCACCTCCACTGAACTGCGATCGTCCTCCCCTGACGGCACAATCAGTGCGTCGACGGCGATCACGTCTCGCGCCGCTTGGCGGCGCGCCGACCTCGCCACCCAGCTCTTCCGCGGGTGGAAGACGGTCTTCAGCAGGCCACGACCGCCCACCTTCGCGTCGGTCGGCCGCAGGGCGCGTTCCAGACAGCTGTTGATGGCATTCTGCTCACTCGGCCTCAGAGCCAGCCTCGCCATCGCCCCGAGGGCTTTTCCGGCGTAGGGAAGAGCGTCGACCACTTCGGTCAATGCCGGTGACGAACTCTTCTCCGACATTCAGGAAACCCTAAACCAATTTCTGCGGGTCAGGCTGGACGATCTGCTGGAGCGCTGTCTTCAGCTCGCTTGATGTGGAGAGCCGGCTCGCAGCACCACGGCAAGCCAAGTGCCAACAGCTAACGGATCGGCCAATACAACCGCCGGTAACGCTCAATCGAGGAACGATCTTCCTCGCCGACATTGAGCCGCTGAATCTTCATGCAGTGCCCTTCACTATTGCGAAGCTTGTTGCGGATCGCGCCATATGCCTCCTGCGAAACCTCGTCGTCGAGCTCTATCACTGCTCGGCGGACTATGTAAGCGACGGCATCGACAAGCTGAAGTCCGCTCTCCTTCGCTGAGGACTCGAACTTCAACCCATGCTCGAACACCCGATCAAGTTCGATGGCGTCCTCGACATCTTCGCCCCGAATACGGCCATTCGCCGCGCTGAACTTCTCCACGAAAGGGTGGACCGGCTCCTCGCGCCAAGTATCCACGTTGTCGATGCTTCGCCCTCTCATCGAACCTAATGCGGGGACAAGTGAGTCGTTTAAGAACTTCTCTCCTGCCGCCATCTTGCCTGGCAACTTGCCGTCGAGGGTGAAGTGGAAGTCATGGAAGCTCTCGCGCCATCGATCCTCGTGGAAGACAATGAGCGACTTTTGGAACGCTTCGAGGATCAAGCCGACCAAGAACGAAGCCTGAATGAACTCGCCGTGTGAAACCTGGGATGCAAGGCCCGCGCGCTTTAAGGCGCGCAAGTACCACTCCTCGATCTCCTCAGCTGGAGCGCCACGCGTCTTGGCGCTTTCCCTGCGGTACCAGTCGAGATCGCGCTTCAGCGTCGCCGCCTGTGCGAGACGGAACTCCTCGAGTTCGCTCGCCGTGATGAGCGTCGTGTCGGTCACGTGGGCCAAGAGCTGGCAGTCAGACTCGCCGAGGAAGCGCGCAACCTCGAGACGCTGGTGGGGCTCCAGCCCGGTTGCGTGCAGCTCATCGACGCCCCACGCCGTGCGCCGAGCGCTTACGAAGCGGTCGACCTCGGAGAGGTGGCCATCGGGACAGATCAGTGCTGCTTGCACGTAGCAGTCGAAAGCTCCGTCTGGAAAGGCGTAGTCGCCGCTCTCGTCAAAATAGAAGAGCATCTGTCAGCAGAGTCTGCCTACCGGCACGAACGTCCCTTCTGCCACGAAGCCGCAATACTCCTCAAACCCAGGGACCGCGGAATGAATCGCAGGTAGCCAGTAAGCCGAGGGCGGAACTCCCTTTGTGTCCCTGAGAAGTGTGTATGGATCGGGGCGCCAGCGATTCAGCTCCCACATCAGGGCGTCAGCTTGCCGCGTCGCCGCAGTTGGCGTACCGGCAGTCGTCAACCCGATACTTGCCGGGCTATAGACCTTGCCATCGACTTCCTGAAGGCTCATCACTCCAGACTTGCGGAGCTTCAGGCGGTCCCCATCTGAATAGTCCTGGGATAGTCCGACGACGCTTTTGGCCTCGATAACAAGGCCGGCCTCTGGCCAGTTCCGCACCATCACGGCAAAGATCTCCGTGGCTGCCCAATTGGCATGGGCGGGATGCTCGAAGATGCCAAGCAGATAGGCATCGGAGTCACGGAATATTGCAAAGAGGACGTCCCCTGTTCGTTTCGTGAATCCGTTCGTTTCCATTTCGGTAGAGAGGTGAAGATGATGGACGTCCCACTCGGCAACGAGCAGATCACGATCGCTACGCTTCGCCAGTGGGTCGGCCGCGTCTCCGCCAACGGGCATGGAGATTCGGGTGCTGAGATGAAGGTTGAGGTCTTCGCCTTTGGCGATTTTCGCCTCGATCGCTGCCAATGCTTTGAAGTGCTCTTCTGACTTTGAGCGCCTCTTGAGCTCGGCGGAGCGATGGACGGTGCGCGGGCGCGGCTGGAGAAAACGCCCCCTCCAGACCCGGTAGTCGATCAAGATGCTCGAGAGGCTTTGTTCTTCGATATATCCCGGCGTCGTGGGCATCGATTGGGTGATGTGACGACGGATGCGCCTTTCGAGCCTCTCGATGATGTCGGGCATCACGTGACCGTAGCGCCCACTACACGCGACGCCGCAGAGTCCACGTCCGCCGCACAGCCCAGAATGCCGATCGGAGTCTTCCGCTCCTCTGATCGACGATCGGATCAACCACGTGATCAATGTTCGGTTGGTGCGGCCGACGAATGTAGCGATCTCAGTCGGAGATGATTCTTGTAGGAGTTCGGGACGACGGTTCGTGAAACTGACCGGCGGCCGGTATCCGAGAGAGTTGCGGGGCCTTCGCCGGTTGCATAGCGAAGCAAGGATGCATGGCCCCGCCCCGCGCGGTTGAGTTGGGCCAGACGTGGGCCTCAAACTCAGGACAAAGCCGATGCAATGGGCGTTCTGGCTGGACAGAGGATCTGTCGCCATGGCCCTTGAAAACTCCGACGCCCGACGCCCTTCACCACCTCGCCTCGGCTTGACCGTGGAGGAGGCCGCTGAAGCAGTCGGCATGAGCGAGTCATCATTCAAGCGCCATGTTCAGCCAGAGCTTCGAATCGTCCGTCGCGGGAGCCTGCGGATCATCCCCGTACCGGAGATCGAAAGATGGCTTGAAGGCAACGCCACATTGGCCGCGACGACCAGGGCGGCGTCTAGGATGACGACATCAACAAAGCGCCCCCGCGCCGTTCGAGCGGCCGGGGGCATGGCCCACGGAGGAGTAACTCCATGAGCAACAAAGAGCGTAGTCCGGCCCTGCAAGGGATCGAAGTTCGAACGGACACGAAGGGGCGCAAGCGATACAGAGGCACCGCCCGCGACAAGTTCGTCGGCAAGCACCTACGGGGTCCGTGGACTGACTCGCTGGCCGAGGCGCGGTCTTGGCGAGTGGACGCACAGGCACGACTGCAAGCAGGGACCCTCTCAGCTGCGACTGGTCCGACCGTTGCCAAGGCGTCCGCGGAGTTCATCGCCGAGATGAAGTCCGGAGCGTTTCGTCAGAAGGGCGGGCACGTCTATAAGCCGAGCACAATCAGGGGGTACGAGCGCGACCTGAACAAGCGCGCGATCCCAGAGCTGGGCTCCAAGCGGATCGACCGTCTACAGCGCCCTGAACTTCAACGATGGGTAGACGCTCTGACGACGGCCGAGCGGTCGCCGGGCACGGTCAGAAACATCGTTGCTGCGCTGCGGGCGCTGATCGGGTTCGCGGAACTGCGCGGGTGGGTCCGCCTCAACCCATGCACGGGGCTACGGCTCCCAGCCGGTGAGAAGGCGCGCGATCGGATCGCGACTCCCTCCGAAGCGGCGGCGTTGATAGCTGCGCTGCAGCCGAAGGACCGAGCCGCACTCGGATTCGCCGTCTATGCGGGCTTGCGGCTCGGGGAGTTGCTGGCGCTCGACGTGTCCGCCGTCGACCTCAAGGGCGGCTGGATTCACGTCCACCGGAGTTGGGACCCGGGGTCAAAGCAGTTCGTCCCCACCAAGTCACGCAAGTCGCGCAAGGTGCCGATTATCGACAAGCTCGCTGTGCTGTTGGCGGATTACTTCGTGCTGCTGAACCACCCGAGCGATGGGTTGATGTTCCCCAGTGCCAAAAACCCAGCGTGGCCGACCGACCCCGCCATCCTGCGCCGCCGCACCCATCAGCGCTGGCACGATGCGGACCTCGACCCGGTCGGATTCCATGAGGGGCGGCACACCTTCGCCAGCATCGCGATTGCCGCCGGGCTTAACGCCAAGACCCTGAGCACCTACTTGGGCCACGCGACAATCACGATCACCCTCGACCGCTACGGACACCTCATGCCCGGAAGCGAGGTCGAAACGCGAGCGATGCTCGACGCTTACCTCGACAGGCCCGCGGACTGATCCGTGGGGACGCCGTGGGGACGGTATGGGGACAAAACTGACCCTTTATGACCCCCTATGACCCCGCAATCCCTGCTCAGAAGCCAAGTGCGAACTTGGCGTCCTCGGTCATCATCTCCGGGGACCAGGCGGGATCGAAGACCATCTTTGGGTGAACGGCAGTGACTCCTTCCAGGTCGCCGACGAACTCCTTCATCTGCTCGGAGACTTGGGGGCCGATCGGGCAGGCAGGAGTGGTCAGAGTGAAGGTGACGTAGACCTCGGAACCCTCAATCTCGACATCGTAGACAAGGCCGAGAGAGACGAAGTCCAAGCCCAGCTCGGGGTCGATGACCTCCTCCAGGGCCTCCAGTACGTCGTCCTCGGCGAGCGCTGCGGTTTGGTTCTCAGACATCGCCCCATGTTAACCGGGCGGCTGACTAGGCTTCCGGCGGTGTCCAGCCCCCACCCCCTCCCCAGATGAGCGATCCGCTCCCTGCCCGGCGGCGATCGATCGGGATCGTCTTCTCCGACGGCGGTCTACTGGCGCTGACCGCGATGCGACCGGCGGGTGCCAGCGGACACGGCGAGGAGGAGATCGCGGCGGTGATGTGTGGTCCCGACGGCGCTCCGGTCGAGGTCGCCGAGACGTTGCTCTCGACCGAGTATGGACCCGATGGGGTGCAGCGCCGGGCAACGCTTGAGCTTTGGCCCGACGGCGAGGACGGACAGCCGCTGCGCGGCGCCGGGACCTTGATCAGCTCCACCTCGGTGCACCGGCCTGGTCTGAGTGCCGAGGTCGCCTTCTTCCGCTGGGCGGTCGAGGGTCGTGAGGGGCTCGGGCACTACGAGGTAGTGCACACCGATGGCTGAAATCGAGGTCGTCGTCTCTGATTTCGGGGGCGTGCTAACGACCCCGCTGCTCGGCTCCTTCATGGCCTTTCAAGACGAGACCGGGATCTCAACCGAGGCGCTCGGCAAGGCGATGGAGGCGATCGCCCAGGCGGACGGCGAGAACCCGCTGTTCGCGCTGGAGCGGGGCGAGATCACCGAGGCGGCCTTCTTGGAGCGGCTCTCAGACGGGCTCGAGCCGCTGCTCGGCCACCGCCCCCACATGCACCGCTTCAAAGAGATCTACTTCGAGGCGCTGGACCCAAACCCGCCGATGATCGAGCTGATGCGGGAGCTGAAGGCGGCCGGCTACCGGATGGCGATGCTGACCAACAACGTGCGCGAGTGGGAGCCGCTGTGGCGCTCGATGCTCCCGGTCGATGAGATCTTCGAGATCGTCGTCGACTCCGGCTTCGTCGGCGCCCGCAAGCCCGAAGCGCGGATCTATGAGCTGACCCTGGAGCGGATCGAGATGTCCGCCGAGGCCTGCCTCTTCGTCGACGATGTAGCTCACAACTGCGAGGGGGCGCGAAGGGCCGGCATGCGTGCAGTCCACTTTCGAGACAACGAGCAGGCGATCTCCGAGATTCGCACAGTGCTCGACTGAGTTGTCGCCGGCCGGGCTGGCTATCAGTTGTCCGAGCCGGCGCGGTCCCAGATGTAGAGGTCGACGGCCTCAACCGCCAGCTCCATCAGGCGGGGCGGCGAGAGGAGGCTGAGGACCAGCTCCAGGGCATTGTCTTCGGTGACGCCGGCATCGACTGCCTCCTCGCCACGAAAGCCGGCTGCCAGCTTGAGCGCCTCGCGACGGTACTCGCCGAGCGAGCCGAAGGCTCCCATCAGGAAGTCGCGGTTGGGGAGCGGGTGGCCAACTTCAAGCGATCCGTGCCAGGCAGCCAGCATCGAGAGGTCATGCTCGTCCAGCTCGGAGAGCGCCTTCGCGTAGTGGGTCTCCAGTTCGGCGTCGGGAATCTCATCGACCCAGGAACGGACCGCCTCGCCGAGCAGCTGCCGGCGGGCCTCGCGGCCGACCGAGTCGGCGATCGCGCGGATTGCGTCGGCTGGGTCTACGAAGCAGAGAGCCATGCGTTGGCTCAATCTAGAGGGACAGGTAGACGGTAAAGCGGGGCGAGGAATGTGCAGTTTGCGGCGGATGAGCGCCGGGGCCGTGCATAAGCTGGGAGGGGTGCCGCTGAACCTGATCCACGGGCCTCCCAACTCGGGTCGTGCCGGTCTGATTCGCTGCCGCTTTGCGGCGGCGCTCGACCGCGACCCGGTGCTAGTCGTGCCCAACGCGGACGACGTCTTTGCATTCGAGCGAGAGCTGTGCGAGGGGGGCGCGGCGCTCGGCGGCTCGGTGATGACCTTCGAGGGGCTGTTCCGAGCGGTGGCAACGGCGGGCGGCTCGCCGCCCGCCGCAGAGCTGACCGTGGCACAACGCCGGCGGGCGATCTCGATCGCGATCGAGGAGCGGCGGGGTCGGCTGGGGCCGCTACGAAGCTCGGCCGCGCGCCCAGGCTTCGCGCTTGCCTTCGAGCGGCTGCTCGAGGAGCTGCAGGCTGCCGGCCTGGGTCCGGAGGCACTTGAGGCGGGGACCGGAACTCTGGAGGGCTCGGCCTATCTGAGCGACCTCGCCACCCTGTTCGCGGGCTATGAGGAGGTACGGAAGGGGCTCCGCCGGGTAGATTCGCACGGGGTCGCGCGCGAGGCGATCGCGCTGCTGCGTCGCTCGGGGGGCTTCTGGGGGCAGCGCCCGCTCTACCTCTACGGGTTCGACGACCTGACCCCGAACCAGCTCACGCTGATCGAGGCCCTCTCGCGGGTTGCCGAGGTGACGGTCGCACTGCCACACGAGGAGGGCAGCACGGCTCTGAGCGCGCGCGCGACTCTGCTGGAGGGGCTGCGCAATCGGATCGGGGTGACGGCAGAGGTTCGCACCGAGGCCGACCCCGCGAACACGCCGAGCCCACTGCTCTTTCACCTCGAGCGCGGCTTCGGCGACCTCGACAGCCCGCGGCGGCCGCCAGACGGTGACTTGGCCTTCCTGCGATCGGCCGGCGAGCGGGGCGAGGCGGAGGCGATCGGCGCCGAGGTCGCGAAGCTGATCGCGGGCGGGGTCGAGCCGGACGAGGTCGCGATCGCGCTTCGGGACCCGGCACGCCGCGGCCCGCTTGTCGCCTCGGTGCTCGAGTCATACGGGATCGCCGTAGCGCTGGAGGCAGAGTTGCCGGTTGCCGCTACGTCGGTGGGCGGCACGCTTTGCGCCCTGTTGGAGGCCGAGTTCGGCGCTGGCGGAGCGAGTGAACTGCTTCGCTTCCTGCGTGGCCCCTCCGGGGTGTCGCCGCGGCGAGTCGACTGGCTTGAGCGGGCGGTGCGCCGCGGACGGGTGCGGAGTGCGGATGCGGCTCTGGAGCTGTGGAGCGGGGGCGGGAACGAGCTCCCGCTGGACTTGGCGCGTATCCGTGAGGCGGCGGCGCGCTCGCAGGGCGAGCTATTGGAGGAGGTTGGCCGCTTGACCGCGACGATGGCAGCCCGTCCCCTGCGCCGGGGGGTGGACGGCCCGCACCCAGCCCGCGGCGACGCGGCCGAGCTGCAAGCCGCTGCGGCGATCTCCGGCGCACTCGCTGAGCTGCGCGAGCTGGGCGAGCCGGCGCTCCGTCCCGAGGAGCTGGCGGCAACGATCGCTAGCGTCGAGTTCCGCGCCTGGAACGGTCCGGTCGAGGGGCGGGTACGGATTGCCAGTCCCTATCGGCTGCGGGCAGGGCGCTTTGACCACCTCTTCGTCGGCTCGCTCCAAGACGGCGAGTTCCCGCGCCGCGACCGCGGAGGCGACCCGTTCCTCTCCGAGGGCCAGCGCACGACGTTAGGGCTGGAGCCGCGCCGCGACACCGACTCCGAGGAGCGCTACCTATTTTACGTCTGCCTCACCCTCCCCCGCCGGCGGCTCTTCCTCTCTTATCGCGACAGCGACGAGAGCGGCGCCGCCGAGTCGCGCTCGCCGCTGCTCGACGACGTCCGACGCCTCCTCGACCCGCCCCCCGACGGCGAGGCGCCGGATCCCGTCGAGGCCTCGATCACCCGCGGGCGCGACCTGGCTCAAGTGGTCCATCCTGTCTTCGAAGCCCCCTCCGAGGACGAGCTGGCGCGCTCTCTCGCCGCCTACGGCGAAAGCGCCAACCCGGCCGGGCTGCTCGCCGCCGCAGGAGTCCGCGGAGAGGCCCGCGGGCGAGTCAAAGCGCGAATCGATACGGCGCTCGCGGCCGAGTCCGCCGGCCGAGCCCCGGGTCCGCTCGCCAATCCGGCGGTGATCGAGTCGCTGGCCGCGGTCCCCGCCTATGGCGGCACGACCCTGGAGGAGTTCGACCTCTGCTCATATCGCTGGTTCGCCGCCCATGAGCTCGACCCCCAATCGCTTGAACCGACCCCCGACCCGCTCCTACAGGGCAGCCTTATGCACGACACGCTCGACCGCCTCTACCGCGAGCAACCGGGCGGCGATCCCCTGCCCCGACCAGGGACGCTCGCTGCCTGGATCGAGCGAGGACGACAGCTCCTCGCCGAGGACGGCGCCGAGCGCGAGCTGGGCCACCATCCCGCCGAGCGGGCAATCATCCGCCGGGTCGAGAGGCTGCTGAGCCGTTTCTTAGTGGAGGAGTCTGAGCGCGAGACGGGCGGCTTTGAGCCCTGGCTGTTGGAGGCGGCGTTCGGCGAGCGGGCGGGCAGCGAGCGACCGGAGCTGGAGATCGACGGCTGGCGCCTGCACGGGGCGATCGACCGAGTCGATCGCGACCGCGAGGGCCGTGCCCTCGTCCTCGACTACAAGCTCTCCGCCAGGGTCACCTCACGCGAGAAGTTCGAGGAGCGGGCAAAGCTCCAACTCCAGCTCTACCTGATCGCCGTCGCCCAGCACTGGGAAGCGCGGCCGATCGGCGGGCTCTACCACCCCCTGCGGGGCACCTCGGTGCGACGTCCGCGGGGTGTGGTGCTGGACGAGGTTGCTGGGGCGCTCGCCTCTTACCACCTCTACGACAACGACCTGGTCGACCTCGCGGGGCTCGAGGAGACGCTCGCCGAGGCGCGAAGTCGAGCCGGCGCGATCGTCGCCCGGATGCGGGCGGGGAAGATCCGCCGCGATCCGGGCCCGCGCCCGGGGCTGCGCGGCCATGACGTCTGCCCCGAGTACTGCGACTTCGCCCCGATCTGCCGCCGCGAGAGGGCGCCGGTCAGCGAGGAGGACCGCGAGGCGGAGGAGCATTGAGCGAGCGGACTCCGACCCCCGAGCAGGCAGCGGCGATCTCCGCCGGCGGCCGCGACGTCCTGGTCGAGGCAGGTGCTGGCACTGGCAAGACCGGGGTGATGGTCGACCGCTACTGTCGCCTGGTCTGCGAGGAAGGTATATCGCCCGATGCGATCCTCGCCTTCACCTTCACCGATAAGGCGGCGGCCGAGCTGCGTCAACGGATCCGGGCCGAGCTGGCGCGGCGCTCCCAGGCCGGCTCTGAGCCGGCGCGGCGGCTGCTCCCCGCCATCGGCGGGGCCTGGGTGATGACCATCCACGGCTTCTGCAACCGCCTGCTGGCGGGTCATCCCGTCGCCGCCGGGATCGACCCGCGCTTCCGCGTGCTCGACGCGCCGGAGTCCGAGCGAGCGGCGCGGGAGGCCTTCGAGGAGGCGCTGGACGAGTTCTTGGCCGCAGACGAAGAGTCCCGCGAGGACACCGTGGCGGCGTTCGAGGTCGAAGGGCTGCGGACAATCGTCGCCGGCGCCCACGCGGAGCTGCGCAGCCGCGGACTCGCCGAACCGCGGCTGCCCAAGCCACAGCCGTCTGACCCGGCGGCGGCGATCCGCCATGCGGCAAGTGCCGCCGCGGCGGCACTTGAAGAGTTGAAGCCGAGCGACCCCAAGCGGGAGCGACTGGAGCGGGCCCTGGCGACGCTGGAGGGCGAACCCGACCGGCTCCCGCGCCTCGACGTGCTGGCGGCGCTGCGCACCGACAGTACGTCGAAGGCGATCGCCGCCTACCGAGAGGCGATCGAGGCGGCAATCTCCCGCACCGCGGAGGCGGGTGAGGGCGGCGTCGCCTACCGCCACCTCGGCACCCTGCTGGAGCTCTACTCCGCGCGCTTTGAGGCCGCCAAGCAGCGACGCTCGGGGGTCGACTTCGAGGATCTGCAAATTCTCGCCGCGCGGCTGCTGGAGCGAGGCGAGATTGGCGCGGCCTACCGCTCGCGATTCAGCCACCTTATGGTCGACGAGTTTCAGGACACCAACCGCCTCCAGTTGCGGCTGATCGAGGCGCTGCGCGGGCCGGAAAGCGAGCTGATGACGGTCGGCGATGAGCTCCAGTCGATCTACGGCTTTCGCCACGCCGACCTCGAGGTCTTCCGCGAGCAGCGGCGGACGATCGCGGAGCGCCCGGGCGCCGAGTCGATCGAGCTGAGCGGCAACTTCCGATCCCGTCCCGCGGTGATCGGTGCCGTCAACGCACTCGGTGAGGCGCTGCTCGGCGACTCCTTCAGGCCACTGCGGGTCGGCGCCACTCCGCTCGCCGCCCCGCTCGGCGAAGGCCCCGCGGTCGAGCTGTTGCTGACCGCCCGAGAGGGCTGGGAGGAGGCGGGCATCGATCTGGCGCCGGGCTCCGACGGGCGCACCCCGCTCAACTGTCTCGCCGAGGCCCGCTTCCTCGCCGCGCGGCTGCGCGAACTGGCCGACGCCGGGGTGCCGCGCGGCGAGATGGTGGTATTGCTGCGCGCCTTCACCCACCTCGATGCCTACGAGGACTCGCTCGAGCGGACCGGCCTGCGGCCCTTCGTGGTCGGCGGCCGCGGCTACTGGTCCCAACAACAGGTCGCCGACGTCTGCGCGTTGCTGGCGACGATCGCCAACCCACTCGACGACCAGGCTCTGTTCGGCGCCCTCGCCTCCCCCGCCTGCGGCCTCGCTCCGGACACGCTCTGGTTGCTGCGGTCGGCTGCGGGCCAGGGACACCACGTCTGGCCCACGGTGGAGCGGGCGACCGGGCCTGGCAAGGCCGAGCTCGCCGAGCCCGAGCGTCTCGAACAGATCCCTGAAGCAGAGATGGCGCTGCTGCGACGCTTCGCCGAGACGCTGGGGGGACTGCGCGAACGTGGCGCGCGCCTCTCCCTCGCCGGCTTGATCGAGGCCGCAGTGATCGAGACCGGCTATGACCTGGCTGTGCTGATGCGCCCCGCCGGCGAGGCCCGTTTCGCCAACGTGCGCAAGCTGATGCGCCTCGCCGCCGAGTTCGAGGCGCGCGAGGGGCGCGATCTGCGGGGCCTGCTCGACTTCCTCGCCTCCCGCGCTGAAACCGGTGCCGAGGCACAGGCCGCGACGGCTGTCGAGGGGCACGACGGGGTGCGGATCATGACCGTCCACAACGCCAAGGGGCTCGAGTTCGGCGTCGTCGCTGTGCCCGACCTCTCGCGCAGCCTTCTGGCCGGCTCGCGGCCGCCGCTGTTGACGATCGGCCGCAATGGGGATGTGCCGCGGGTCGGCATGCAGCTGCGCCGCCTCGGCGCCGCCTCGGTCAACCTCTACGACTACGCAGAGCTCTGCGAGGAGGCGAGGGGGCGCGACGCCGAGGAGGGGCTACGGCTCTTCCACGTCGCCGCCACCCGAGCGTGCGAGCGGCTGATCCTCAGCGGCGTGGTCAAGCCAGAGGCCGGACGCGAGACGAAGCCCGGGACGCCGGTGCTCGAGCGGATCGTCGAGGGACTCGGGATCGACCGGGGAAGAGACTCGTCCGTCGCCGTCCCGCCCCCGCAGCCGCGTGAGGGCCTCGATGCAACCTTCGAGCCCTCCGAGATCGCGGTCCGCGTCAACCTTCCCTCCCCAGCGCGTGCCGCCGAGCTGGCCGCGACGCGGCGCGACGCAGACGCCGAGCGTCCGCCGGGCGAGGGCCCGGCGCCGCTTGTGGAGCGGCGCCCGCCGCCGATGGCGAGCCGGCCGCTCTCCTACACCGCTATCTCCGCCTATGAGGACTGTCCCTACCGCTTCTTCATGGAACAGATCCTCGGTCTGACCGAGAGCGCTCGCAGCTCTGCTCGCCCGCCAGACAGAGCGGCGAACCCGCCTTCCGATGATATGGAGGCGATGCCCTTTGAGCCCGAAGAAGGAGCCTCCCGCGGCGCCGCCGTGCACGCCCTGCTCGAGTGGAGCCAGGCGAACGGATGGCGGGAGCCGCCCGCGGAGTTGGCGCGTCGCCACGCTGTCGCGGCGGGACTCGACCCCGACTCCGACGGCCTGCCCGAGAGCCTGCTGGCGCCGGTGCGCGGCTGGCTCGGGTCGAGCCTTCTGCGCAAGCGGATCGGCGACGATCTGAACGGGGTCCGCGCCGAGGCGCCGATCCTGCTCGGCGTCGCCGGCACGGTCCTGCGCGGCTCAATCGACCTGCTCGTGGAGCGCGAGGGGTCGGCGCCGCTCGTCGTCGACTACAAGACCGACCGCCTCCGCGGCGCCGGCCCGGCCCAGCACATGGCCCGCTATCAGGTCCAGCGCGACATCTACGCTCTCGCCGTCGCCGAGTCCCGCGGCGCGCCCGAGGTCGAAGTTGCCTATTCCTTCCTCGAGCGCCTGGAGGAGCCGCAGATCACCGTCTTCGGCCGCGCCGAGATCGGCGCAGCTCGCGAGCGGCTCGTCGCCGTCATCGCCCGCATCGGCGCGGGCGAGTTCCCGGTCGCCCCGCTGGAGGACCGGAGCTGGTCTCTTTGCAACGGCTGCCCGGCACTCAGGCGGTTGTGCTCGGGCCCTGCTCCAGCTTCGCCGCCAGCTCATCCAGCTTCAGCTCCCTAAGGCCCTCACCGACAGCGTCAAGCTCGGCGGCGCAATAGGCAACCAGCTCGCGGCCTTCGCGGCAAAGGTCAAGTGTCTCCCGCAGGCCTGCCTGACCGGAGTCGAGCCGATCGATGATCTGCTCCAAGCGGTCAACCGCGACCTCATAGGACTCAACTTCCGCCGGCTTGCTCTGGTCTTGCTCTGACTCGGCCATCGGCAAAGCGCAGATTAATCTCCTCGGCGGCGCGCGCCGCCTCGGCGCTGGCGAGCGGCTCCCCCTCGACGGTCTCCACCAGCACGTAGCCGCGTTCCAGCGTCCGCTCGGGCTCGTGGGCACGGAGGGCAACCTCAACTCGCCGCAAACCGTCGCGCCGGCTGTCCATCTCCGGCCCGGCGGCGCGGCGACGTGCCCGCTCCAACACCACGACGGCGAGACGACGCTGGTAGGAGCGACGCCCGGCCAAGCCGCGCTCGGAGGCGGCGCGGATCTCACGCGTCTTCTGGTTCAGGGCAAGTCGCTCGCGGCGGAGTGCGCGGCCCGGGCCGCGCACCAGGGCGGCCAGATGGGGAGTGCGCGCCTGGACTGCGGAGTCGGCCGCCCGGCGCAGTGTGGCGACGGCGTGGTCGAGTTCTCCCCGCGCCGCGACGCAGTCGAGCGGGACTGCCGCCTCGGCGGCATGCGTTGGAGTCGAACAGGCGACCGCCGCGACGTCGTCGATCAGGGTCGCGTCGCGCTCATGGCCGATCGCGCTCACCACCGGCACCCGCAACATCGCCACCGTCCGGCAGAGGGTCTCATCACAGAAGGCCCAGAGGTCGGCGAGGCTGCCGCCGCCCCTGGTGATGACGATCGCCTCGACCTCGGGGCGCGCCGCCAAATCCTGGATCGCCGCGGCGATCGCCGGCGCGGCGTGGCGGTCCTGCACTGCTGCGAAGGCCCACACCACAGTCCCGGCCCAGCCGCGCCGCTCCAGCCCGGCCAGCAGATCGCGGCGGGCGGCGCCCGACTCCGCCGTCACCACGCCGATCGTCCTCGGCAGCAGCGGTCGCGCAAGCTGCTTTTGAAGCTCGAACAGGCCCTCGGAGCGAAGCTGCTTGCGCAGCGCCTCCAGGCGAGCCAGTAGGTCTCCCTCACCGGCGAGGCGCAGGTGGGTGGCGCGGAAGGCGAAGCTGGGGGACGCCTGGCTGGCGCCCGGGTAGTAGTCGGGCCCGCCGGCGATCACCACCTCGGCGCCATCACGCAGCGCGCCGGCCGGCAACCCGGCCCTATCCAGGTCGTTGAGCCAGATCGCGCAGGGAACCGCGCCCTCGGCGTCGCGCAGCTCGAAATAGGCCTGGACCTTGCTGCGGCCGACGCCGGTGATCTCGCCAATCAGCAGCACCCGCGCCCGCTTGCGCATCTCCTCCTGGAGCTTGCGCGCGTAGCGGCCGACGGGAAAGGGGCCGGGGAGGTCGGGGGCCGACGTCCCAGCCGGTCTGGCCGACGATATCGACTCCCGCTCCACGCAGCTACTGCCCGGCGCGCTTCCAGCGGCGCGCCCAGAGACGCAGCTCTCGAATCGCGGGGCGCAGCTCGGCGCCCTTCCCGGTAAGCGAGTAGGTGACGCGAACCGGCGTCCCCGGCTCGACCTCCCGCTCGACCAGACCCTCGTCCTCCAGCTCGCGAAGCCGCTGTGAGAGCAGCCGGTCCGAGAGGCCCGGTACCGCCTTGGCCAACTCGCCGAAGCGCATCGGCTGCTCGGTCAGCGCGCAGACGATCGCCCCGGTCCAGCGCTTGCCGATCAGCTCGATCGCGGCGTGGAAGTGCGGGCACACGCCCTTGACTGCATGGTCTTCGGTCGCGGCAATGGCACCCACGTGAAATCGAGCTTACTGAACGTAAGTGATGGGCCGAGAGGAACCCTCCCGCGCAACTGCCCACCGGCGGCGTGGGTCTCGCGGACCGACTCAGGCGAGAGGACGAGCCGCAGGAGCGGTGTCCGCGCGGTCTTCCCTCAGCTGGCGCAAGGACCGGTACTCACCGCGGGAGCCGTTTCCCGCAGTGCCGCGCGGACCAGGCTGTCGGGAACCGCGAAGCCACCGGGAGTGCCGGAGGTGGTGGCCGCGAAGACGGTGCCGAGGACGCGACCTTGAGAGTCGACGATCGGGCCACCGGAGTTGCCGCTGCGGACCGAGCCGCGCAGGGAACTGATCGTTCGGTGGACTGGGCCGTCCCCGTAGGAGTCCTCGCTGATCACTTCGCGCGTTTCGCCGAAGCGCGCTGGCGCGACCGTATAGGGCCCGTTTTCCGGGTAGCCGAGGACGGCGCCGGCGGTTCCCAGTCGCAAATCGGGGCTGAGCCGGAGGACGGGAAGCGCCGCGCCGATCCGCAGCAGGGCAAGGTCGTTGTGTGGGTCATAGTGAACGGGAGTGGCGCTGAGCGAGGCGCCGGTCTGGGTGATGACCGTGGTGTCGTCCTCGCCGGCGACGACGTGGGCGTTGGTGACGATCAGGTTCGGCCTCACCGCCCACCCCGAGCCCTCGATCCCGAGCCCGCAGGCGGTGCCGAGCACGCGAACCACCGAACGACCCGCCCCCAGTACGCCGGAATCGGAGGAGATTCTCGGGTCGGGCGGCCCCACCGCGGTCACCTGGCCGGAGATAGAGGGTGCCGGATCGACCCGGTTGAGCGCGTTCAGCACCGGGCCCGAGGGAGGCAGCACTTCGTTGAGGCTGCGCAGGATCACCGAGCTTTGGACGTCGGCCCGAAGCCGCGCCGTCCCCGGCGCGTGCAGGACGACGGCGCCGAACACCCAGACCAGGCCGAGCGCTACCGCGGCGACCAATGCAGCGCCCCCCGCTCCGTCGGCGCGGTGCAGCGCCTTCCTGCGGATTACCCTCGCCCGCAGCCCCAGGGCGAGGCTCTCAAGGGTAACCGCGACAACCGCCCCGACCAGCAGCGCCCCCAGCGCGGCGAACAGCGGCGCGTAGGGCGACTCGGGTCCCTGGTGCAGCAACAGGGGGCCGATCCGACTCCCCAGGAACGCCCCCACGGCGAACCCCACCAGCGTCAGGGCCCCGACGATCAAACCCTGCCGATACCCCCACAGGCCCAGGGCCGCGGTGAAGGCGACTATCCCCCAATCCAGCACAGTCACACTCAAATAGAAGCATGCAGACGATCCCTCTATTACCTTTCACCAAAATGAAACGCCTCTCCCCCGAGGTGGAACGGCGTCGTCGCCTCCTCACCCGCACGCTCCCCCTCACGATCGTCGCCGTCGTCGCATTCATCCTGGGTGCCTCGGCGGGGGCGCCGGGGGCGTCTCCCGAGAAGGGTGCCGCCAAGCGATTCGCCGAAGCCTGGGCGCAGCACGAATTCGCCGCGATGTATAAGGCGTTGAACCCCGCCTCGAAACGGGCGATCGGGGTCGCCGAATTCGCCAAGGCATACCGCGAAGCAGAAGGAATGGCGACGCTGCGCTTGCTGGAGCCAGGCTCCCCTCGGGAAGCAACCCAAGCCGCAGGCGTGACGACTGTGGCGGTCCCGATCATCGCCAACACGGTCGCCTTTGGCCCCATCGACGCCGAGGTCGACCTGCAATTCGCCGAAGGCGGGATCGCCTGGAACCGGAGCCTCCTCTTCCCCGGGTTGCGCCACGGCGAGCACCTGGAGAGCCGGATCGAGCTGGCGCCGCGAGCGCCGATCCTCGCCGCCGACGGAACTCCCCTGGCCGAGGGGCCGGCCGACGCCCGCTCGCACCCGATCGGCTCCGCGGCGATCGACGTCACCGGCGAAGTCGGCAGCGCGGAAGCGGCTGCCCTTCCGGCGCTCGAGCGCCAGGGCTTCGCGCCCTACACGCCGGTCGGGGTCAACGGTCTCGAGAAGGCCTTCAACGCGCGCCTTGCCGGGCGGCCGGGCGGCTCGCTCCTCGCCGTCGCCGGGCGGCGCGGCACTCCCCGAGTCCTCGCCCAGGCGCCCCCAAAGGCCGGCGCCCCCGTGAAGACGACGATCGACCCCCATCTCCAAGCCTCTGCCGTCTCGGCGCTGGGGAGCCGCGTCGGCGGCATGGCCGTCCTCGATGCCCGCAACGGAGACGTCCTCGCCTTGGCGGGGGAGGCCTTCTCCGCGCCTCAGCCGCCCGGCTCTACCTTCAAGATCATCACCACCACCGCAGCGCTGGAAAAGGGTGTCGTCTCGCTGGGGGACGAATTCCCCGTCGTCAACGGGGTCAACGTAGGTGGGCGATTCATCAACAACGCCAACGGCGAGTACTGTGGCGGAACCTTCCGGCAGGCGTTCGCCGAGTCGTGCAACGCCGACTTCGTCCCGCTCGGGCCGAAGATCGGCAACGAGGCGCTGGTCGGCACCGCGGAACGGTTCGGCTTTAACTCGGCGCCGACCCTCTACGCGCCGAGGATCGTGCGCGAAGTCGACCCGCCGAAATCCAGTATCCCGAAGGAGATCGGCGACGAACTCGACCTCGGGGTAAGCGCAATTGGGCAAGGCGAAGTGCTGGCAACGCCGCTGGAGATGGCGAGTGTCGCGCAGACGATCGCCAACGGCGGGGTCCGCGAGCCGACCTCGATCGTCAGCGAAAGGAAGCTGCGACCAGACGCAAAACCGGTCCGGGTGATGTCGAAGAAGACCGCCGACGAGCTGACCGACCTGATGATCGGGGTGGTGCGGGAAGGCACCGGGACCGCCGCTGCAATCCCCCAAGGCCAAGTGGCGGGCAAGACCGGGACGGCCGAGCTCGGCCCGAAGCCCGGCCAGCAGAACTCTCCCAACCCGGTCCAGTTCAAGGACGCCTGGTTCTCCGCCTTTGCCCCGGTCGGAAAGCCGAAGCTGGCGATCGGCGTGCTCTTCATCGACGCCGAAGCCGCGGGAGGCGAAGTCGCCGCCCCGGCGGCGGCGACGGTGCTCTCCGCCGGCCTCTAGCTGTGGAGCCTTCTAGAGGTCGAGCGTGACCTTGGCGGGGCCTTCGGGGCCCGGGATCCTGAGCGTAAGCGGGCGGTTGGCGGAGACGGAGGAGGGGAGCTCGAAGAGGACGAGAGAGCCCCCGATAGGCCCCTGCTGGGCAGGCGAGTCGAGCACCGGCACCTGTTCTTCGGCTTCCACCTCGCCGCCGAGCGGCAGCGCGTAGAGGCTCTTGGTGGGGATCGCGTCGAAGACCTGGCCGCCGGGGTCGGTGATCTTCAGCGACTTCGGCAGCCTGTGTGGAATCTTGTCTTCGTTTTCGACCAAGAAGAACACGCCGAAATAGTTGGAGCCCGCCGGGGGCGGCGGCTGGCCGACCAGGTAGGCGGAGTCCTCGTTGTCGCTCGGGTTCAGATAGCGGGAGAGGACGACCGTGTACTGGAGCTGGCCGAGCTTCACCGTCTGCCCCGCAACCACGTCCTTGGAGTTGCTCGAGTAGCCGCAGCCTGTGACGGCGAGCGCGACCGCACCGAGCACGATTGCGGCGAGCGCCGGCAGGGGAAATCTGCGGTGGGCAGGCATGAGCGGGCGAGAGTCTATTAAGGGATGCCGGTCGCGTAACGATTGCCTCCGGCGACGGCGATCCGGCCGTCGGCGGGCCCCCCCGCCTCGAGCAGATCGCGCAGCCGCCGTAGCGCCTGGCGCCATCCGCGCTCGGAGAAGATCGAGGTGGCGGCAAGCGCCTCCCGGGCTCTGTCGAGCCGGTGCGAGGGCTCGGTCCAGTGGGAGACGCGGACCGTGGTCAACGAGCCCGGCCCCTCGGTCAGCTCCCACAGAGTCGTGGAGGGAACGCGATTGTCGCGCCCTCCATGGCCGTGCTCGACGATTCGGTGGGGCTCATCCGTCTCGACGAGAACCGTCTCCTCCCAATCGGAGTGAAGCGGAGCGTGGATCCGGAAGCGGGCCCCGGCGCCGACCCCGGTGGCCTCGATCCGGGTCAGGTGGAAGTCGGAGAGGAAGTGGTCGGTGAAGGAGGGGCGGCGAGAGAGGTCGCCGATCAGCTCGAAGGCCGCCTCGCGCGGCACGTCGATCTCGACTTCGGAGCTGACTGGACCCATTGGTCGGCGCGATTCTAGAGATCGTCTCACCGGTTGGCCCGAATGGCGCTAGGATCACGGAGGGAGACATCGGGAAGGAGCTTTCATCTTCGCCAGTCTCAGCACTAGTTCGACCAGCGGCCGCTTCGAGACCGGGGTCGTCCCTGGCGCAGGTACCTTCTTCTGCCTCAGCTGTGGCTCCCAGCTCTCGCTGCGGGAGACCGACCGCCTCCCCGAGTGCCCTCGCTGCGGCGGCTCCAGCTTCCGCCGTGACTCGATCTTCGAGCCGATGCAGGAGCACGGACAACAGACCGCGGAGTTCTTTGCCCACGCCCCGAGCCCGCCGCCGGACTGGCTGACGGAGGCACGGGGTCGGCTTCCGGGCCCCGGCCACTACCTCGTCTGCCGGGAGGACGGCGGGGAGATCCGCATCTTCGCGGTCAAAGAGGGCTGGACCCGGGTCGGCCGCAGCGTCACTGCGGACATCCGGCTCGATGACCCGAGCGTCTCGCGGCGCCACGCCCTGATCGTCTGCGAGCCGGGCCGAAAGGCCCGGGTGATGGACGACCGCAGCCTTAACGGCGTCCTCCTCAACGGCGAGATCGTCGAGTGGAGCCGGCTCGCCGACGGCGACGAGCTGACCATCGGCCGCTACCGCCTCTTCGCGCTCGAGCGCTGAGCCGGGCGGTTCCGGCCACACCCGGCCCTAGGATGCGGGGATGAGCGCTGCGCCTGATCCCTCCTATCCCCCCCTTGGCGCCCCGGAGATCTCCGCCGCCGCCGAGCGGGCGCGTGAACGGCTGCACGAGGAGATCGAGCGAGTCCGGGTCGGCGTCGAGGAGATGCTGGCCGAGCAGGGTGGCGAGGAGGACGCCGAGCTGCGCAAGGAGCTGGATGCGCTGCGAGAGGAGACCCGCCGCTACGTCAGGAAGCGGGTTCGCAAGAGCGAGAGACGAATCGAGAAGTCGGTGCGCAAGATCGACGAGCGCACCCGCAAGCTGGAGCAACGGCTGGACGGATTCGAGCAAGACCGCCGCTACGCCGAGTGGCGGATTCACACCAACACAGAGGCGATGCTCGACGGCCTTCTCCGAGAGGTCCGCACGATCGCCGACCGTTTGACCGAATAGGAAACAGGCCGCGCGCTCTTTTCGCCTTCCCCGCTACTCGGTCGAGATGCTGGGATCCGCCTGGACCTTGTGCGGAACGACCATCAGGAAATTGCTTGCGGCATCAGCGGCCAGCTTAAGGACGCGATCGGCCTCTTTGTCTTGATCGGTGGCTTGGAGCTCATCGGCGTAGTGGGTTAGGAGGTTGTCCACGTCCAGGAGACCCTCGGCGTCTAGGTCTTTGAGCTCGACCTTGGCGCCCTCGCCGAGGCGGCGCTCTACGGCGGCGCGGTCGATTCCGAAGGCGTTCTGGCGGACGTAGACGCGGCCACCGGTCATCCCGGCGCAGGCCCAGGGGCCGATGTCGCCGAGGACCACGGCCCGCCCCGAGGTCATGTACTCAAAGGCAAAGCCCTTGGCGTTGGCGCGATCGACTATGCAACCGCGGCCGTCATCGAGGTCGTGCTCGGGCTCGCCGCCCAGAACGACGTCGGCCCCGGAGAGGCGGATGCAGAAGCGCGAGTCGGCGGAGCCCTGGACAAAGAGGCGGCCGCGTTGAGCGCCGTAGGCAAACGACTTGCCGACCGAGCCGTTGAGCCGCCTGCCCTTCGCCCCCTTTCCCTTCAGCACCGCGACGGTCCCGCCGAGCATCGCCTTGCCGACGCCGTCCTGGGCGCCGCCCTCAACCCGAATCGCGACACCGTAGGCGTTAAAGGCGCCGAAGCCTTGGCCGGCGATCGAGCCGCCATTGAACTCAAGGCTGGCGAGAACCTCCTCGTTTGACTCCGGGCCGTCCTCAAAGATCCGCGAGCGGGCGATTGCCCCAGCCAGCTCGGTGCCGAGCACGCGGTCGTTGGCGTCGGTTGGGCGCGGGAACTCGTTTCGCAGCGTCCGGCCCGAGCAGATGTCGCCGGCGAGGGCCGCGATCTGAGCAGAGGCCTGCTTGGCCTCCATCCGAATCGGGCGGGCGAGGACCAGGCCCGCCTCGGCGCGGGACTCTGCCGCCTCGGCGGATACCGGCAGGTCGAGCGGCTCGAGATCGAGAAACTCCTCCAGCGGCGTGATCAGCGGCGCCAGGTCGATCCTGTCGTGGGCGGCGACCTGCTCGAGCAGGTCGTAGCGGCCGACCAGGTCCTGGGCGCGCTCGTAGCCAAGCGAGGCGACCACCTCTTTGACCTCCTCCCCCATCGCCTGAAAGAAGCGTGCACAGCTCTCGGCGGCGCTGTCGACCTCTTGCGGGGTGAACTTCTTCAGTCCGTGCTCTTGAGCCTGCTCGACGGTCTCGATCTGGGTCGCGATCCCGACGTGGCAGGTGTCGAGCTGGCAGCCGCGGCAGATCGTACAGCCAAGGCTGACCATCGCCAGCGTGCCGAAGCCGACCCGGTTGGCGCCCAGGCAGTGCAACTTGACGATGTCGTGGCCGTGGCGGTAGCCGCCGTCGGCCCAGATCTCCACCCGGTTGCGGATGCCGGCCTCCATCAGTGCCCGGTGGACGGCGCGGGTGCCGATGTCGGAGGGCAGGCCGACGTGGCGAAGCGCGTGCTGGCGGGCCGCGCCGGTGCCACCCTCAAAGCCCGAGAGGGTGATGATGTCAGCGCCCGCCTTGGCGATCCCGAGGCCGATCGTGCCGATGTTCGGCACCACCGGCACCTTGACCGAGACCCGCACGTCGGGGTTGACCGTCTTCAGCTCGTCGATCAACTCAGCTAGGTCCTCGATCGAGTAGAGGTCGTGGTTGTTGGAGGGCGAGATCAGGTCGGTGCCGGGCGCCGCGTTACGGGCCGCGGCAACCTTCTGGGAGACCTTCTTGCCGGGCAGATGGCCACCCTCGCCCGGCTTAGCGCCCTGGCCGATCTTGATCTCGGCGACGTAGGAGGAGTTGATCATCTCTGCCGAGACCCCGAAGCGGCCTGAGGCGACCTGCTGGCCACGCCACTTGCGGTAGTGGCCGTACATGTCGCGGATCTCGCCACCCTCGCCGTTGACGCAGAGCACGTTGATCGCCTTCGCCGCCTCCGCGTAGGCGCGGAAGGCGGGCTCAGATTGGGAGCCAAAGCTCATCGAGGAGATCACCACGGGGTAATCGTGGTGACCGACCCCGGCGTCAACCGTCGCCGGGTCGACCGGGTCGCGATCGGCATTCAGGCCCATGATGTGGCGCATCGAGATCGGGCTCTGGCGCTCCAGGTCGCGGACCTTCTCGGAGTACTCGGCATAGGAGCCGGAACCGTTGGCGGTGGCGATCGCCGCCTTGTAGACCTTCGGGTAAAACCGGAAGGTCTTCGCCGGCTTGGCGTCTTCGTCCCCCGACAGCGCCCGCGACCGCGCGTTGCTGTCCTCGTCGAGGTCAGCGAAGCCGATGCCGCCCGCCTCGGAGGAGGCGAAGGCCTCGGTCTGGAGGATCTCGGCAAGCTCCGGCTTGACCCCGATCGAGGAGAACTGGCGCGCGTAGCCGCGTACCTCATGGATCCCGATCGTCGAGATAACTTTCTCGATCCCTTTGGTGAGAGCAGCGCAGAGGTTGGAGACGTCGGTCTCATAGTCCTCGACGCAGACGACCTCGACCATCGTGTACGGGCAGACGCCGTTGGCGCCGAGCCCCAGCGCCAGCATCGTGTCATGGACATTGCGAATCGCCGCCGAGCGCAGTACGACGCCGCAGCGGCGCCTCAGATTCTCCTCACCGGGCTCGATCCGGAACTGCTTCAGAGCCTGATCGACGGCGGAGATGGCCAGATGCGGGTCGAGATACCGGCGGCCGGCGTCATAGACGGTGCGATCGGTGAGGATAAGCAGCTCGGCGCCGTCGCGGACCTTCTTTACCGCCTCCTGCTTGATCCGCTCGATCGCCCCCTTTGTCGTCTCGGACTCAAGCAGTGAGATGTCGACAGCGTCGGCCCGACCTCGAAACTCTTCCCAAAGATCCTCCAGCAGGTATGTGCGGTGCTCGCGGGCGATGCGACGGTAGGTCTTATCGGAGAGCGGCGCCATGCCGTGATGGCCACCGAGGATCACTGGGAAGGCGGTCTCTATCGTGCCGGTGTCCTCCCCGGCGGCGTCGAGCGAGGGGCGACGGCCGAACACGGCGCGGGTCGAGAAGTGCTCGACCTCGCGCTCGCGATCGATCGCCGGGTTGGTGACGACTGCAACCGTCTCCTTGAAGTAGTCAGCGAGATTCTGGCGCTCCGGGGAGAGCGCGGCGAGCGGCCCGTCGTAGCCGAGCGAGCCGATCGGCTCGGCCCCGTTCGACGCCATCTGCTGGACGAGTTTGATGTCGTCGCGCTGCCAACCAAAGCCGGCGAGGACACGATCGGCGACCTTAACCGGCTCCTCGGGGCCGGCGTCGGAGTAGCCGGGGACGTCCTCGCCATCCAGCGGCCCGCCGGCTTCGAGGGCGCGGTCGTAGGGGCCAGCCTCCTTGGCACCGTTGCGCCGCAGCCAGCTCTCGCGGACGATCCGCAACATCTCGTCGTGGGCGTGCGGGGTCGAGCGCTTGCGCTCCCGATCGATCTTCACCATGGCCTTCTCGCCGGGGGCGAGCGGCTTGGGCTCGGAGACCATCGAGTGGACGGAGACGACGCCCGGCTCGGAGCTGAAGACGTAGTCCTCCTCTGTCTCGACTTGCCAGAGCGGCCGCAGGCCGAGCGCATCGGCGGAGAACACGCATTCGTCGGCGTGGCGGGCGATCAAGGCCACCGGCCCCTGCGCGAACGGGCCCATCGCCTGGTGCAGGTACATGTAGAAGGGGCGCAGCTCAGCGGGGAGCGAGCGGATCTCCTCGATAATCGGCGGCAGCACCATCTCCATCGCCTCAGCGAGGCTGAGGCCGTCGCGGCTGACCAGGGTGTCGATCGTGCGGTTTAGGTCCTGGGAGTCCGAGGAACCGGGCTGGATTGGGACCCCGAGCATGCGAGCCTCCTGGCGTAGCTGCTCAATCGTGTTGATCTCCCCGTTGTGACCGAGCACCGAGAAGGGCTGGACGCGCTTAAAGGAGGGCCAGGTGTTGGTCGAGTAGCGGTTGTGGCCGAAGCAGCCGATCGTCTCGAAGCGCTCGTCGCGCAGGTCTGGGTAGTAAGCGCCGAGCACCTTCGGAGCCCCCATCACCTTGTAGACGCAGGTCATGGCCGAGAAGGAGGGGACGTGAACGCCAAGCCGCTGCTCCAGCTCGATCAGCAGGTCGAAGAGGACGCGGTCGCGGCTGGAGGGGGTGGCGAGCAGCCCGGCGACCTGCCAGAAGTGCGGCTCTTCCTCGCGCGCGGTGGGGCCGAGGGCGGGCGAGTCGACGACCCCAATTCGCTCGGCGAGAATGCGGAAGCCGCCCTGGCCTAACAGCTCGCGGGCATCGTGCTGGATGCGCTCGCGATCTTGGGAGCGCTCGATGAAGACGTGGGCTACGGCGAAAGCGTCGTCGAGGGTGAGCGAGGGGTCGTGGCCGCCGGAGCGGACCTCCTCGGCCCAGAGCTTGCGCGGCAGGTCGAGCAGCAGCCCGCAGCCGTCCCCCTCGCCGTCGACATTGCCGGCCCGGTGCAGCATCTTCTGCAGAGCGGGGACAGCGAGCTCGATCGGGGCATGGCTCGGAGTCGCGTCCTTGCGAACCGATGCATAGATCGCGCAGGCGTCCTTGTCCTCGACGCTGGGTGGCGAGACAAGCGGCCTATATGGAAGCTCAGGTGAGTAACGGAGCGGGCCACGCTTGCCGTGAAGCTCACGGGACTGGTTATCGGGCATGTCTGACCTCCCGGGTTCCGCGCCTTCTCCGAGCGGGCGCGCGACGGGTTGACGAGAGCGCCGCATTATAGGCGCGGGGGTGGCGCCCGTCTAGGGGCGTGGCTCAGGCAAAAGACGGCGGCTCGTATTGGCCCGACGGGTGGACGCCAATC
Organism: uncultured Solirubrobacterales bacterium; assembly: GCA_963777915.1. Lineage (GTDB taxonomy): Bacteria > Actinomycetota > Thermoleophilia > Solirubrobacterales > 70-9 > CAVUPF01. The sequence continues at coordinate 134,211 of CAVZSH010000003.1, forward strand.
AGCAGGGCGCTCACCCGTTCCTCGGAGCGATTGAGGATCGTGCGGCTCACTGGTGGCTCGATTGAGGCGAAAGTCCCAGCCGGCGCCGGGTGGTCATCGCCGCCGATCCGCAGGGTCGCGTCTCCCTCGAGGATCACGTAGAGCTCTTGCTGGCCGCTGCCTGCCTCATCGTGCTCGGGGATCTGGCCTCCCGGCTCGATTTCGACCAGGTTGAATCCAAATGCGGAGGTGCCGAGCGCCTTGCGGGCGAGCCTCCAAGTCGACTCCCCCGAGCCTTCAAGAACCTCGAACTCGTCGCGATGTTTGATCGTGTAGCCGCTCGCCATCTCACACCTCCTCATGCGCCCGGATCGGCGCTCGCGTGCGAGGGTACCTTGGTCTCATCCTTCTAGGGTATGGGCGCAAGGATTCCTACCTTCGACAACCTGATCCTGAGCCAGGCCCTGCTCGGCTGATCAGAGCTCGGGCACATCGGCGCCGTGGGGGGTGAAGGGGAGGCGGCGGACCTCGGCCCAGCCTTCGCAGCGGCGCTCCAGTTGCTCTGCGACCTTGCCGGCGTCCTGCCAGGTCGTCCAGACCAGGACAGAGGGCCCGGCGCCGGAGATCGTCGCACCGAGCGCGCCGAGTTCGGCGGCAGCCGAGTCGACCAGCTCCATCGAGCGCGGATAGAGGTGACGGCGGCGGTCTTGGTGGATGCGGTCGGCCAGACCTCGGGCGATGAGGTCAAGGTCGGCCGTCTTCAGCCCGAGCACGAGCAGCGCGGCGGCGGAGACGTTGGCGACAGCGTCGCCAAGCGGGACCTCGGCCGGGATCGCCTCTCGGGCGCGCTCGGTCGAGACCTCCTCGGCAGGGACGACGGCGACGCCCTCCAAGCCACCCGGCGGGTCGAAGCGGATCGCGCTGGCCGCATCCCCATCCCCAACCCCACAGATCACGAACCCTCCATAGATCGCGGCGGCGACGTTGTCGGGATGTCCCTCCAACGCCGCCGCCCAGGCCAGCAGCTCCTCCCGCGAGAGCGCCAGCTCGTAGAGATGATCGGCGGCGAAGAGGCCGGCGACGATCGCCGCCGCGCTGGAGCCGAGGCCGCGGGCAAGCGGGATCTCACTGCGCAGGCGAAAGGCGATGCCGTCGGCGGGATGCAGGCTCTCAAAGGCCTGCACGACGAGGTTGTCGCGCCCGGTGGAGACCTCGAGCCCGCCAGGATCGAGCGAGAACTCGCCGGTCTCCTCCACCTCCACCTCCAGGTAAAGCGAGACCGCCGCGGCCATCACGTCATACCCCGGCCCCAGGTTGGCCGAGGAGGCGGGAACGCGGATCAGTCGGCGGCGGGCGGTCACCCCGAGGCGCAGACTAAAGGCGCAGTCGGGCGCGCGGCGAGCGATTCAGTCAAAGACGGCGCGCTCGACGGCGCTGAGGTCGTTGAGGCAGTTGATCACCGCGGGCGCCTTGCCCAGCGCCGTGTCGGGGTCCTTTAGGCCGTGGCCGGTGAGGACGCAGATCACCGACTCAGGCGGCGACGTGCCCTCGACCACGGGCAGGCCATAGGCGCATAGACCGGCGACCGAGGCGGCAGAGGCAGGCTCGCAGAAAACGCCTTCGGCGGCGGCAAGCCAGCGGTAGGCATCGAGGATCTGCTCGTCGGAGACCGCCGCGACGCGGCCGCGCGACGCGGTGAAGGCGGCCATCGCCTCCTCCCAGCGGGCCGGGTTGCCAATCCGGATCGCAGAGGCCACCGTCTCAGGTTTGGCGACCGGCGTGCCATGGACCAGCGGCGCCGCCCCCTCGGCCTGAAACCCGTAGAGCAGCGGGGCCACCCCGAGCTCCTGAAAGCCTCGCCAGTAGGCGGTCACGTTGCCGGCGTTGCCGACCGGGATCGCCAGCGCCCCCGGCGCCTCCCCCAGGTCCTCCACCACCTCGAAGGCGGCGGTCTTCTGCCCTTCGATCCGGTAGGGGTTGACCGAGTTGACCAGTTCGATCGGGTGCTTTTGGGCAAGTGCCCGCACGATCCGCAGGGCGTCGTCGAAGTTCCCCTGCAGGGCGATCACCCGCGCCCCGTGCATCAGCGCCTGGGCCAGCTTGCCGATTGCGATCTTGCCCTCCGGAACGATCACCGCGCCGCGCAGTCCCGCCCGCGCCGCATAGGCGGCCGCACTGGCGGCCGTGTTCCCGGTCGACGCACAGATCACCGCCTCGGCGCCCCGCCCCTTGGCGCGCGAGACAGCCACGGTCATCCCCCGATCCTTGAAGCTCCCGGTCGGGTTCGCACCCTCGAACTTCAGATAGGCGCGAACCCCGATCCGCTCCGAGAGCCGTGGCGCCTCGATCAGTGGGGTAGACCCCTCGTTCAGCGTCACCACCGGGTCCCCATCGGATAGCGGCAACCTCTCCCGAAAGCGCTCGATCAGTGGTTCGGGCATCAGACTTATAAGTGTGTCGTTTGGGCGCCGGAGGCCTGCTCGAGGCCTCCCCTCGGCACTGCAGAGCGATCATTGGCGCCCCAGGCGCCAGGAATCCCCGAGCGCCGAAAGCGCTCGCCAGGACCCCCCGGGCAGGCATGCGGCGCCCGCATCGGACCCCTCAAACGAACTCCTCCTCGATCACCCGAATCGAGCGCGGCGCAGAGCGTAGGTCTTCCAACCCAGCGATCTCGCCCACCGCAGCCTTAAACCGCGACTCCAGGCACTCGTGGACGACCATCACCAGCCTCGCGTCGTCCCCGATCCCACGCTGCACCACGCTCTTGACCGAGATCTCGTTGTCGCCCAAAACCTTGGCGATCTGCGCTAGGACGCCGGGCCGGTCAGCGACCTCAAGGTGCAGATAGAAGGAGGAGGTGACGTCGGTGACGATTGGCAGACGCTCGAGAGGCTCGGGAACCGGCGCGTCGCCGGCGAGGATAGAGACGACGTCGCCGAGCACGGCCGAAGCGGTCTGTACTCCCCCGGCGCCCGGCCCCGACATCGTCACCTCGGTGATCGCCGGAGCCTCAACCATCACAGCATTGAAGGGGCCCTCGACTGGCGCAAGCGGATGGCCGCTGTAGAGGAAACACGGGAAGACGCGGACGGTGATCCCATCCTCACGGCGCTCGGCGACGCCGAGCAGCTTCAGCGAGAGGCCCAGCTCCTTGGCGTAGGCGAGATCGTCGGGCTGAATCGTCTCGATCCCCTCGTAGGCGACCTCGGAGAGAGTGACCGGCGTGTGGAAGGCGAGGCGGGCGAGGATCGCCATCTTCGCCGCTGCGTCAGCCCCGTTGACGTCGTCGTCGGGATCGGCCTCGGCAAAGCCCAGCTCCTGGGCGCGGGCGAGAACTTCCGCGTAGGCGGCGCCGGTGCTAGCCATCTCGCTGAGGATGAAGTTTGTGGTGCCGTTGACGATGCCGAAAACCTTGGAGAGCTCGGTGACGCCAAAGCTCTCCTGGATCGTGCGGACGATCGGGATCACGCCCGCTACGGCCGCCTCGAAGCGGAGCTGCACGCCGGCCTCCCGAGCGACGCCGAACAGCTCGTCACCGTACTGGGCGAGCAGCTGCTTGTTGGCGGTGACGACCGGCCTCCCGGCACGCAGCGCGTCAAGCACATAGTCGCGCGCCGGATCGGTCCCTCCCATCAGCTCGACGACCAGGTCGGAGCGCTCGAGGATCGCGCCAAAGTCGCCGCCGGATCTGGTTAGGACGCCGGCGACCTCGGGTCGCCGCCCGGTCGTCGCCTCGACCGCTTCGCCGCGCTCCGCCAGCAGCTTGACGAAGGCGCCACCGACCGTGCCGCGTCCCAGCAGCCCGATGCGGACGGGGTCAGACATCGCGGGAGGTGAGGTCCTCGTAGGTCTCGCGGCGGACGACGACGCGGGCCTCGCCATCGCGACAGAAGACGACCGGCGGGCGCGGCACGCCGTTGTAGTTGCTGGCCATCGCATAGCCGTAGGCACCGGTCGCGGGTGTCACGAGCACATCGCCGACCGCGGGCGCGGCGAGCATCGCATCGCGGACGAGGATGTCGCCCGACTCGCAGTGCATGCCGGCGATCGTCGCCGCAGTGTCGGGAGCCGCGCCAGCCCGGTCGGCGATCAGCGCCTCATAGCGTGAGCCATAGAGCATCGGCCGCAGGTTGTCCGACATGCCGCCGTCGACGGCCACGTAGGTGCGAACGCCGGGGATCTCCTTGACGGTGCCTACCCGGTAGGCGGTGAGACCGGCGTTGCCGACCAGCGAGCGACCCGGCTCGACCAGGATCCGCACCCCGTCGCCGAAAACCTCGGCGACACCGCGCACCTTGACCTCAACGTAAGCGTCGATCGAAGGTGGTTCGTCCTCGGCCGTATAGGCGATGCCAAGGCCGCCGCCGACGTTGACGATGCGACACCACTCGCCGGCCATCTCGCCGAGCGCGCGAATCGCCAGCGTGTAGGCCTCCAGCTCGAAGATCTGGGAACCGATGTGGGCGTGCAGCCCGACCAGCTCAAGCTTCTCGGAAGACAGCACCCGCTCGATCGCGTGCGCCGCCAGGCCGTCCTTGAGCCCGAAGCCGAACTTGGAGTCCAGCTGCCCTGTCTGCACGTAGTCATGAGTGGAGGGCTTGATCCCAGGCGTAACCCGGATCAGCACATCCTGGGGCGCGTCGAGCAGGCGCTCGCAGCGCTCGATCTCGTCGAAGGAATCAAGGATCAGGTGGCCCACGCCGGCTCGCGCCGCAAAGAGGATCTCCTCGTCGGTCTTGTTGTTGCCGTGCATGTGGATGCGAGCCGGATCAAAGCCCGCTCGCAGCGCCATGTGCAACTCGCCGCCGGAGGCGACGTCTACAGATAGCCCCTCCTCGGCGAAGAGCCGGTAGGCGGCGGTGCAGGGAAGCGACTTGCTGGCGAAGATGACCTCGAAGTTGGCGCTGCGGCGCTCGAAGGCGTCGCGGTAGGCGCCAGCGCGGGCACGCATGTCCTCCTCGGAGTAGAGGTAGGTGGGAGTGCCGAACTCGGCAGCCAGCTCCACTACGTCGCAGCCGGCGACTTCGAGATGGCCGCGCTCGTTGACGCGACTGCCGGCCGGGTAGACCAGCGACCCCGCGATCGGGTCGGCCACGACCGCGCCCAGCTGTTCGCGCTCCGCCATAGGACGGGCATTGTGACGGTTGAGCGCTACTGCCGATCAGCGGAGTACATGGAGCAAGCCGCCGACCGCGCCCGGCGTTTCATCGACTGCGTGGCCGACCGACGAGCTGGGGCCGGCTGCGCCGTTGACGACGCCCTGGGTGATGTCGGGGGCCCCGGTCTCGCTCAGCGCCCCACCAAGCGTTTCGTTGACTTTGGAGACGGTGTTACCGACGGTGCTCGTGAGGCCGGTGCTGACGCCCTCAACGCCGCTGTCAGCGCCGCCAACGCCGGCCCCACCGCCACCGCCGGCTGGATGTGATCCCGACCCGCCGCCTGGCGCCGGGGTCGACGAAGGGCTCGCGGGGGAGGCGCTTCCGCCCCCGCCCGCAGTGGACCCTGATCCACCGCGCGGCGCCGTCGTGCCGGGGGTCTCGCCGCTGAGCCCGCCCGGCCGCTGGGCCACCCTGGAGTGGCCGGTAGCGCGAGCGCCAACGCTCCCGACGACCGCGCCAGCAGTCCTCATAGCTGCAGCCACACGCGCGTGTGACGCGGCCGCGTCGCCCACCGCTCGCCCCGAGGAGACCGAGACCGCCGTGGGGCCGCCAAACCCCAGCCCGGAGACCGGCCACTCCCTGAAGGCCTGGGCCGAGACGAGCAGCACAAAGGCGATCACGGCTGCGACAATCACGGCGGTGCTCGAGACCGCACCGGCAAAATAGGAATGCGCCTGACGAGCCAACTTCGCCTCCGCTTTGCTGGATTCAGGTTTCCTTATCCCAGGGTAGCCGCACCGGCTAGATCGTCTATACCTACTAGTTGGTATTTCCGCTCATTTCGCGCTTGCGGTCAGCCCCCGCTGGGCAGGTTCTCTACTCGCAGCAGGCCCTCTCCTGCCTCCTCCTCCATCTGCAGTGTGGTGTGTTCGATGCCGAACCGCTCGGCCAGCAGCACCTCAAGGCGGCGGCGGACCAGATCGCGGTCGGAGCCACGCGCGACGACTACATGGGCGGCGATCGCTCCGAAGCCCGCGGTCACCGTCCAGACGTGCAGGTCGTGGACCGAGCGGACCCCCTCCACGGCGCAGACCGCGGCGCCAAGGCCCTCGACGTCGATACCGGGGGGCGCCGCCTCCATCAGCACGTCGAACGGCTCCTTGATCAGCTTCCAGGAGGAGGCGAGGATGAGGCCCGAGATCAACAGGCCTACGATCGGGTCGACGATCGGCGAGCCGCCGGCCAGGACGACGGCGCCCGCGACGACGACGCCGAGCGAGCCGATCGCATCGGCGGCGCTGTGGCGCAGAACACCCTCCAGGTTGATGTCCTGTCGCTGCCCGCGGGCGAGGACCAGAGTCGCGACGAGGTTGCCGGCGAGGCCGAGCGCCCCGAGCGCAATCACCCCTCCGCCGTCGATCGCCGGCGGGTTGCCGAGCCGGCCGACCGCGGCGACCGCCACCCCGATCCCAACCGCGATCAGCAGCAAGCCGTTGAGGAGCGCAGCGAGCACCTCCGAGCGCTGGTAGCCGAAAGTGCGGCGAGCGCCGCCGGGGCGGGAGGCGAGGCGGACGGCGGCCAGGGCCACGGCGATCGAGCCGACATCGGAGAGCAGGTGACCGGCGTCGGCAAGCACTGCCAGGGAGCCGGTGAGGATGCCGCCGAGCGCCTCGACCCCGAGCATGACGGCGTTGATCGCCAGCGCGACCCACATTCGGCGTCGGCTGTCGTCGCGCCGTAACTCCAGCGCGTGGGCGTGCGAGCCGAAGCTGCGATGAGCGTGGTCGTGCACGGTCGCCCCCGAGCATAAGACGCTCTGGGGCGGACGCCTTGCTATGCGGGGACGGGCTGCTTGTCGGCGGCGGGCGCCTTATCGGCGCCGTTCATCGCCACGGTGGCGACTTCGGCGCCGTAGGCGAGCCGCTCGGCGTACTCGCGGGCTTGCATGCGGGAGATGACCAGGCGCTGGATCTCGGCCGTGCCCTCGAACAACTGGTAGATCTTGGCGTCGCGGAAGAACTTCTCCAGCGGGCACTCGGTGCTCCAGGCATAGGGACCGACCAGGTCCATCAGCGTAATCGTCGCCCACATCGTCACGTCTCCCGCCTTCAGCTTCGACATCGAGCCCTGGCCACCGGTCATCGGCACCCCGTTGCGGCCCATCCAGGCCGCGCGCTGGACCAGCAGGCGAGCAGCTTCGATCTCGGTCGCGACATCCGCGAGGGTCTGCTGGATGCGCTGCGTCTGCAGCAGCGGCGTGCCACCTTCCGTGCGCCCGTCAAGGTACTCCAGGGTCCACTCATAGGCAGCCTGGGCAATGCCGAGCGCCGAGGCGCCGACCAGCGGCCGGGTCACCTCAAAGGTTGCCAGCGCGTCGGCGGAGCGGGATTTCTGGCCGGAGCGGGCACGCTCCAGCTTCTTTGCCAGCTTCTCCTCGCCGCCGAGTAGGTTCTCGGCCGGGATGCGACAGTCCTCGAGCACTACCTCGGCGGTGTGCGAGGCGCGGATTCCGAGCTTCGTCTCCTTCTTGCCCTGGCCGAGGCCGGGGGTGCCGTTGCCGATGACGAAGGAGGCTTGGCCGCGCGTGCCCAGCTCGGGGTCGACGGTGGCGACGACGACGTGGACGTCGGCGATGCCGCCGTTGGTGATGAAGACCTTGGTCCCGTTGAGGACCCACTCGTCACCGTCGCGCTTTGCGGTCGTCTTCAGGCTCTTCACGTCGGAGCCGGCCTGTGGCTCGGTGACCGCGTAGGCGCCGAGCTTGATCTCCTCGCCGACGCCAAAGCACTCCGGGACCCACTGGGCGATCTGCTCGGGAGTGCCAGATGCGACGATCCCGGCGGCGGCGAGGCCGGATCCCGCGATCGCCAAAGCGATGCCAGCGCAACCCCAGTGCATCTCCTCGGCCGAGATCACCTGCATCTGGCCCTCGGAGTCGCCGGCCGAGCGCTGGATCGCCTCGAGACCCTGGAACCCCTGCTTGCGCGCCTCCTTGATGACCTCCCAGGGCGTGCTCTCCTCTTCGTCGTGCTTGCGTGCCGCGGGACGGATCACCTCGCGGGCGAAGGCCCGGCAGCGGCCTTTGAACTCGAGCTGCTCCTCGTTGAGTGCGAATTCCATTCGACCCCCTCTGAAGGTAGGCGCACGCTGCGCGGCTGTGTCGGCAACTGATTGACTAGTCAGTCAACCAGCCCTAGAAGCTTATCTGAACAGCCAGCCAATAACTCGCGTGTAGCGTTTCCGCCGTGGCCAGAGACCGCCCGATCAACGCCGACGTGCCGGCAGCCCACCCGCCGCCGCCGTCCGCGGAGCCGCCTGCGCCGAAGCCGAAGCGCGCCATGCCGCCGCCGCCGGCTGCGCTAGCCGAGAAACCGACGACCGCCGCGCCCCCTGTGGCGCCACCGCGCCCCTCCTCACCGCCTCGGGTAAAGCGGCGACGCAAGCCGATCCCCTTTGCCCTGAAGGCGATCGCCGGGCTGGTGGTCGTGGCCGTCGCCTTCATCGTTGCGGCGATCCTCGGAGGAAGCGGCTCGACGGGCAGCGGCCCGGCCCCCGGCGCCTCAGCGCCGCTGGGCGGCAATGCAAGGCCGGGCGGGTCGCCGAGTGGACAGACTGCGACCCAGCTCGGCTACCCCGCCTTTGCCACCAACAACACCACCCGCATTGGAGGAGCCGACCCCGCCTCCAACGCCGCCGGAGTGGCGCTGGCCGCCTTCCCCTCGACCACCTCCACCCAGCGCCCCGCCGCGGTCGCCCTGGTCGGCGAAGACGACTGGCAGGGCGCGATTGCCGCCTCGGTTCTGATGGCCGCTCCGGTAAAAGCGCCGGTCCTGATCTCCGCGCCGGGGAGCCTCCCCGGCCCGACCTCCGACGCCCTCGCCGCCCTCTCCCCTCAAGGCAGCGGCGCCAGCGGCGGCGCCCAGGCGTTCGCGATCGGCGAAGTGGCGCGGCCCGCGGAGTTGGCCAAGGTGACGGCGGTCAAGGGGCGCAATGCCGCCTCGATCGCCGCGGCGATCGAGGCGCTGCGCGACAAATTGCTCGGCGCGGCGCCCGAACACGTCGTGATCGCCTCCGCCGAGGAGCCCGGGTTCGCCATGCCCGCCGCATCCTGGGCGGCGCGATCGGGCGATCCGGTCCTCTTCGCCGACCGCGACAAGCTGCCCGCACCGACCGCCGCGGCGCTGAAGCTGCACCCGAGGACGCCCGTCTACGTGCTCGGGCCCTCCTCAGCAATTTCCTCCGCCGTAGTGCGACAGATCGCCAGGATCGACAGCCGGGTCCATCGCGTCTCAGGCAAGGATCCGGTGACGAACGCGATCGCGTTGGCGCGCTATGGCGAAGGCGGCTTTGGCTGGAACGTCAACGAACCCGGCCACGGCTTCGTCGTCGCCCGCAGCGACTCGCCGCTCGACGCCGCGGCCGCGGCCCCGCTTTCGGCCTCGGGCACCTGGGGGCCGCTGCTGCTCACCGACAGCGCCGCTACGCTGCCGGCAGCGCTGCGCGGGTACCTGCTCGACGTCAAGCCGGGCTACACCACCGATCCGACGCGTGCTTTCTATAACCACGTGTGGGTAATTGGAGACGAAGGGGCCATCGACGTGAACCAACAAGCCGAATTAGACAACCTTGCGGCACTGACGAAGATCGGGGGAGAACCGTGAGCGAGGCCGAGAGCCCGGAGCTTCTCGCTTCCAGCCATGAGGTCACGGCCGAGGACGTCCGCGCCCTGGCGGGAGCCTCCACCCCCCACTTCGCCCTCCAAGTTCGCAATCGCATCCGACGGCTGATCGACCCCCTTCCGCCCGACCACCCCGCCAGGATCGAAGGTGAGCGCAAGATCGCCGAGCTGGAGGACCTGGCGGAGCACAGCGGCGACCCGCGCGGCACCATGGGAATCGCGCATTGAAGCACCTCGTCCCCGGCGTCTGGCGGCTCGGCGAGCTGCCGCGTCCGCTGATCAACGTCTACCTGGCGGAGGACGTGCTGATCGACGCCGGCCGCCGCTGGGACGCCGGCCGGATCCGCAGGCAGACGGCGGGTCGCGACCTCTCAATGCTCGCGCTCACCCATGCCCACCCCGATCACCAGGGCTCGGCGAATGCCGTCTGCGAGGAGCGCGGCATCCCGCTGGCCTGTCATGAGGACGATGTCGATGCGATGGAGGGAAGGCGCCCGGTCGCGGCGACGGAGCATCCTCTCGCCAGGGCCTTCGCGCGACTCTGGCGGGGGCCTCCCCGTAAGGTCGACCGGGTACTTCGTGAGGGCGACGAGGTGGCGGGATTCCGGATCATCCACGCGCCCGGTCACGCGCCGGGAGAGGTGATCTACTGGCGCGAGTCCGACCGGGTGGCGATCTGCGGCGACGTGATCAGGAACATCTCCTTCGTGACCCTGCGCAACCGACTCGACGAGCCGCCCACGGACCTGACCCCCGACCCCGCTGAGAACCGCCGCTCGATCCGAAAGCTCGCTGACCTCAACCCCAGCCTGATCCTCCCCGGCCACGGCCCGCCGGTGACCGACATCGCCGAGTTCGAGCGCTTCGCCGCAAGGCTCGCCGGTTAGCGCCGAGACGGGCGGCCTGCAGGCGGCCGCAGGCAGTGGTCGCAACGGCCAGTAGTCTTGAGCGGTGAGCGAAGGCGTGCATGGGTTCAAGGAGGGCGACCCGGTCTGGGTCGAGGACGGCGATGGAAAGCACCATCCAGGGGTCTTTGTCGGCGACAACGAAAGCTCGGGCTGGTTCGGCGGCGGCCCCAGCGCCTATGTCGTCCACCCCGAAGCCCACCAGGCCGAGGTCGTCTCGACCTTTCGCATAACCCCCCGCGAGGAGTAGCAAGGCTCCCCGCCCGTCAGCGGTCCGGGCGCGCCTCAACGCCGACTTCGAGATCGCGTCCAGGCGCGATTGGCCGCGAATACCGCCGCGTCAGGTTTTGCAGCGCGCGCGACGCATCCGCCCGGCGAGAGGCCGGGCAACCCGTGCCTCACGAGGCGAGCCTGGCGATGCCCATATCGACGCGGGCGCCGCGGAACGGTACGCCCTCGGCTTGCAGGCGCTTGCGCTGGCGGGCCCCCTTCGCCAGCGAGCCGTCGGCGCGGACGACGCGCCACCAGGGAAGGTCGGGCACCTCGCACTCAAAGAGGACCGAGCCGGCGAAGCGGGGAGCGCCGGGCGAGACATCGCCGTAGGTGCGGACGAAGCCGGCAGGGATCTCGCGCACCCGGTCGAGCACTTCGATGGTTCGCGATGTCCCTGGAGCCCTCAGGAGGCTGGGCCGAAGGCGTCGATGATTCGGTTCTGGTACTCGCTTAGCTCCTCGGGGGAGATGAAGTAGGTGGGCGGGGTCAAGAAGAGGCCATCGGCTCGCTCGGCGGTCTCCTGCACCCTTGCCCGCACCTTGTCGAGCGGGCCTGCGGCACAGTAGGCCTCGACCATCTCATCGCTGATCGCAGCGGGAACTTTGGCGAGATCGCCGCGGCGGAAGGCCTCGCCTGCCTCGACCGCATTGCCGGCGAAGCCATGCAGCTCCCAGAGCGGCATGTAGGTCTTGACCGTGGCGTAGAAGGAGATCGTGCGACGGGCCATCTCGATCGCCCGCGCCTCGTCCTCGTCGATCGCACAGCAGACTGTCGGCAGGTAGTCAAAAGCTCGGCGCTCGCGGCCGGAGCGACGCAGACCCGCTTCGAAGGAGTCGACCACGACCTCGTCGATCCAGCGCAGGGATTGGATCGGGTGGCCGATCAGACCGTCGGCGACGTCGCCAGCCATCCGCGCCATCCCGGTCTGGACGGCGGCAGCATAGATCGGCACCGATTCGCGTGGGGCTGGGTGTGGCCGCACCCAGCCCTTGATGTCGATGTCGTAATAGTCGCCCTCGTAGCGGATCGGCTCGCCCTCACCGGCCTGCTGCATGATCAGCCTGGTTGCCTCGATCGCCTCGCGCAGGGGCGGGGCGGGTTTGCCGTATTCGGCGTTGTGCCACGTTTCGTTGAGCCGCTTCACGCCAGAGCCGAGTCCGAGCCGGAAGCGCCCTCCAGACATCTCGTCGATGTCGAGTGCGCTGACGGCGAGAATGAAGGGGCTGCGAGTGAAGGCCCAAGCGATCCCGGTGGCGACGTCGATCCGCTCGGTCTTCGCCGCCAGGTAGGCCGCCTGCGTCGCTGCGCTGCGGAACAACTCCGGAGCCCACACGCACTCGACCCCGGCCGCCTCGGCGCGCAGCGTCTCCGCCTCGAGGTCGGCGATCGAAGTGCCGATCGCGGCAACGGAGATGCGATCCAGTGCGCCCACCCCGCGCCCTCAGGCCGGGACCGGCTCCGCGGCTCTGGCCAGGACCGCGTCGGCGACCCGCTCGCGGTGCCATTTGGCGTCGCCGAACATCGCCGCGTTGGCGCGGCCACGCTTGAGGAAGAAATGGAGGTCGTGCTCCCAGGTAAAGCCGATCCCGCCGTGAACCTGGATCGAGGCATCGGGGACCCGCCAGCCGGCGTCTGACGCATAGGCCTTCGCCGTCGAGGCGGCGAGGGGCAGCGACTCCGGCTCCGCGTCGGCTGCCCAGGCAGCGCCGTAGACGGCGGAGCGTGCGTTCTCGGTCTCCAGCAGCATCTGCGCACATCGGTGAGAGACAGCCTGATATGAGCCGATCGGCCGGCCGAACTGCTTGCGGTCCTTGGCGTAGGAGACCGCCATCTCCATCGTGCGCTGGGCGATCCCGGTCGACTCGGCGGCGAGCGCCACGCAGAGGCGCAAGAAGACCGGGTAGTAGTCGGCCTCTGCGGCGGGCAGCGTGTCGGCGGCGGCGACCCGGACGCCGTCGAAGCGGACCGAGTAGAGCCGGCGCGTGAGGTCGATCGAGGGCTCGGCAGTCACCGTCACCCCGTCGGCGCCGCGCTCGACCAAGTGGCGCCTGCCGTCCGCGGTTGCGACAAGGAGGAAGTCGGCGCCCGCCGCGTCCATCACCAGGATCTTCTCGCCGTCGAGGACGACACCGTCTCCGTCCAGCCTCGCCTCCATCTCGAAGCCGCCGGGCGTGGCGAGCGAGCCCGCGTCCCAAAGCGCCGGCGTGCCGCGCCTCTCTCCGGCAGCCAATGGCCGCAGCCAGCGCTCGCGCTGCTGATCGGAGCCGCAAGAGGCGAGGGCAAGGCCGGCGATCGTGTTGGAGAAGAGCGGCGAGGGGGCGAGCGCATAGCCCATCTCCTCGAACAGGACAGCCAGCTCGACGATGCCGAGCCCCTGCCCGCCCCACTCCTCGGGCAGCGCCAGGCCCGGCCAGCCCAGCTCGGCCATCTCCGCCCAGTCGGAGGGCTCGAATCCATGCTCGCTCTCGGTCAGCTCGCGGATCCGCTCCGAGCGATAGCGGGCAGCCAGGAAGTCGCGCGCGGTCGAGCGGATCGCCTGCTGCTCGTCTGTGAGGTCGAAGTACATAGCTCGGGGCAGAATCAGCGCAGCCTGGGAAGGCCGAGAACCCGCTCGGCGATGATGTTCTTGAGGATGTCGGTCGTGCCGCCCTCGATCGAGTTGGCACGCGAGCGTAGGAAACTGTACTGCCAGGCGCCGTTCGCAACCGCATGCTCGGCGCCGCGCGCCAGTGGTGCGTAGGCGCCCTCGATGTCGAGCGACAGCTCGGCAATCCCCTGGTTGATGTCGGCCCACTGCCACTTGCCGAGCGATCCCTCCGGGCCGGGGATGCCCGACTGCATCGTCTTGGTCAGGCCGCGGTAGGCGTTGAGCCGCATCGTCTCCGCCTCGATGTGGAGCTGGGCGATCCGCTGGCGGTAGTAGGAGTCCTCAGCCGCAGAGCCGCCGTTTACGCGGACGGCGCTTGCCAGCGCCGCCAGCCTGTTGAGGCTGTTTTGGATCTGGGCGATCGCGCCGAAGGCGAGGCCGGCGCGCTCATTCATCAGCGTCGTGATTGCCACGCCCCAGCCGTTGCCGACCCCGCCGACCACGTTGGCATCGGGAATCCGCGCCTCCTCGATGAAGATCTCGTTGAACTCCCCCTCGCCGGTGATCTGCACCAGCGGCCGTACCTGCACCCCCTCCTGCTCCATGTCCATCAGGAAATAGGTGAGGCCCTTGTGCTTGGGCGCGTCAGGGTCGGTGCGGGCGACGAGCATGCACCACTTCGCGTACTGGGCGAAGGTCGTCCAGACCTTCTGCCCGCTCACCACCCATTCGTCGCCGTCGCGGACGGCGCGGGTCTTCAGCGAGGCGAGGTCCGAGCCGGACTCCGGCTCGGAGAACCCCTGGCACCAGATCTCCTCGGCGGTGAGGATCGGCTCCAGGTAACGCTGTTTCTGCTCATCGGTGCCGTGGGCGATCACCACCGGGCCCCCCATCGCGAGGCCGAGCACGTTGGCGGGGCTTGGCGCCTCCTGGCGCGAGGCCTCGCCGACGAAGATCGCCTGCTCGATCAAGGTGGCGCCGCGGCCGCCGTACTCCTTCGGCCATGAGATGCCCGCCCAGCCGGCGGCATGCATCTTGTGCTGCCACTCGCGGCGGAAGGCCATCACCTCGTCGAGCCCGCTCTCCGGCTCGGGGCCGGGGTGGTTCTCCTCCAGCCAGGCGCGAACCTCGTCGCGGAATTCCTGCTCGGAGGGCGAGAGGGTCAGGTCCATCGGCTGGAGAGACTACCTGGCTGGCTGGCCAGGGCCCGTCCGGTTCACGCCTGCGCTCAGATCCTCTCGATCAGGGTGCCGGTCCCGAGGCCTCCACCGCAGCACATCGTCACCAGGCCCATCTCCTTATCGGAGCGCTCCATCTCGTGGAGCAAGGTCGTGATCAGCCGCGCCCCGGTCGAGCCGAGCGGGTGGCCGAGCGCGATCGCGCCGCCGTTGACGTTGACCCTGTCCATGTCAGGATCGAGTTCGCGACGCCAGGCGCCGAGGACCGAGGCGAACGCCTCGTTGATCTCGACCAGGTCGATGTCGTCCATTGTCATCCCGTTGCGCTCCAAAAGCTTCCGGGTCGCCGGGATCGGGCCGGTCAGCATGATCACTGGATCGACGCCGACCGTCGTTTGGTCATAGATCCGCGCCCGTGGCTTGAGGCCTAGCGCGTCGGCCTTCTCGCGGGCCATCAGCAGGACGGCGGCGGCGCCGTCGGAGACCTGGGAGGAGTTGCCGGCGGTGATCTTGCCGTCCTCCTTGAAGGCGGGCTTCAGCTTGGCGAGCGCCTCCAACGATGTGTCGGGACGAATGCCCTGATCGGTGACGTAGGTGTCGCCGTTGACAGAGAAGGGAATGATCTCGCGCTCAAAGCGACCCTCCTCGGTCGCCTTGGCGGCGCGCTGGTGAGAGCGCAGGCCGATCTCGTCAAGCTCGGAGCGGGGGATCTCCCAGCGATCGGCGATCATCTCGGCGGAGATGCCCTGCGGGACGAGGTCATAGCGCTCCATCAGCTGCGGGGAGAACGGCATCCCGTGCTCCTCCATCACCGAGGCGCCGTCCGCGAATGAGATGTGGCCCATGTGCTCGACGCCGGAGCCAATCGCGACGTCGTGGACGCCTGTGGCGATCAGCGCCGCGGCGAAATTGACGGCCTGCTGGGCGGAGCCGCACTGGCGGTCGATCGTCGTCGCCGGCGTCTCGACCGGAAGGCCGGCCTCCAGCCATGCGTTGCGGCCGATGTTGACCCCCTGCTCGCCGAACTGCTGCGCGCAGCCAGCAACCACGTCGCCGACTTCGGCAGCGTCGATCCCGGCCCGCGCGATCACCTCGGCGTAGGACCTAGCCAAGAGGTTGGAGGGATGAAGATCCTTGTAGTACCCCTTCTCGGGGTGGCCACGCCCGATCGGCGTGCGCGCCGCCTCGACGAGGACCACTTCGCGGCCCCCAAAGCCGCCCTTGCCGTTGTCTGCCATGGAAGCCTCCGTTCAGTCGACTGGTCACCCAACTGTACTCAAGTTGACTGGCGGGTCAGCCAGGGGCGGTGTGATAGGAACCCCGTCCGAATGAGCGCAAATCACGGATATGAGAATCCCGGAATTGCCGGAAGCGGCGCGATAGCCACTGGATTGGCTGCTGTCTCCACAACGACGGCGGACACGATTCTGCTGGCCCGAAGCGAGGCTTCTGCCTGGCGGGCGGAGGAGAGGGCGGTCGCAGCCTGCGCCAAGATCGAGGGGGCCGACCCCTCGCGACTGCGGGTGACGACAGACGCGGCCGACTTGGCTGAGTGCGACATCGTCGTCGAGTCCGTGATCGAGGAGCTCGGGCCAAAGGGCGAGGTGCTGGGGGGCGTCGCCGCTGCATGCCCCGGCGCCGACCTCGCTACCACGACCTCCTCCCTCGGCATCGCCGAGATCGCCGCGGCGAGCGGCACCGGAGACCGCCTCTTCGGCCTGCACTTCTTCAATCCGGTGCCGCGGATGAAGCTGGTCGAGGTCTGCTTCCCCGACGGCGCCGAGGGCGCCCGCGAGACGGCGTTGGCCTGGTGTGCGGCGCTCGGCAAGACGGCGGTCGAGGTTCCCGATCAGGCCGGCTTCGTCGTCAATCGCCTGCTCTTCCCCTACCTCTTCGACGCGGTGCGGATGATCGAGCGCACCGGCATGGAGGCCGGGGAGGTCGACACCTGCATGAAGCTCGGCGCCGGCCACCCTATGGGTCCGCTTGCCCTGCTCGACTTCGTCGGGCTCGACGTTGCCGAGGCGATCGGCGACGCCCTCTATGCCGACTCCTCAGAGGCGGCCCATAAGCCTCCCGGGCTGATGGTCGAGATGGTCGGAGAAGAGAAGCTCGGTCGCAAGAGCGGCGCAGGGTTTTACGAGTACGACTGACGCTTGCCGCTTAGGTCCCAGATCACGTCGGCCTCGGAGATGCCCTGGCGGCGGGCGATGATCTCGACCTGCTCCCAGGGCAGCTCGGCTTCCGGCAGGTCGTCCCAGCGAGCCAGGTCGAGGGCCTCGACCGCCCCCTGAAGCGCCGGACCGAGATGACCTTCGGAGCGCAGCAGCGCTCTCAGGACCTCAAGCTGCTTGTCGCTAAGGCGAACAACCCACATACGAAACCTCCAACGTTGGCGGGGTGCGGGTTGCCCGAAAAAACTAGGCGGAGGGACGGACGGAACGGCTAATCCGCACCGCCTCGATCCGGTTCTCCCGCACCGACTCAACCCTGATCGTGTATCCGTTTGAGACGATCAGGTCGCCGCGCTTCGGCAGACGGCCCAGCTCGCCGAAGACGTAACCGCCGACCGAGTTGTAGGCGTCCGTGTCGACGGGCAGCTCGATGCCCGCGTCGGCGAGGTCGCCGAGCGAGACATGCCCGCGCACGAACCAGTCGCCGTTGGTGAGCCGGCGCAGCGCCGCGGCGCGCGGATCGGTCTCGTCCTCGATCTCCCCCACCACCTCCTCGAGAATGTCCTCGACGCTGACGATCCCGACCGTCCGCCCGTACTCATCGACGACCACCGCCACCGAGGTGCGCTGGACCTGGAGGTCGTGGAGGAGGTCGTCGAGCGGCCGTGTCTCGGGGACTATCAGGGCGTCGCGGATCACCGGCTCGATCGATGCCTCGGGCCCCTCGCCCATGTAGAGCCGGGCGAGGCTGTTGTTGTGGACGATCCCCTTCACTCGGTCTGGGTTTTCGTCCTCGATCACCACCAGCCGCGTGTGGCCGGAGGTGACGCAGCGCCGCAGCGCCGTCTCGACGGCCTCCGAGGCATCGACGGTAACCACGGCGGGGATCGGCGTCATCACCTCGCGCGCCTCCTGCTCGTGCAGGTGGAAGACGCCGCCGAGCATCCCGGCCTCGCCAGGGTCCAGCGTCCCCCCCAGTCTCGAGCTGTCGATGATCTCTTTCAGATCCTCGGCCGTGTGGCGCTCTTCGAGGTCGCCCGGGTTGACTCCGAAGAGGCGGACGATCGAGTTGGAGAGCCCGCTCAGCCCGAAGACGATCGGGGCCGTGACGGCGCGGAACCAGTTGAGCGGGCGGGCGACCCGGCGGGCAGTGCGCTCGGCGTGGCTGATCGCCAGCATCTTCGGCACCTGCTCGCCGACGACGATGTGCACGGCAGTGACCAAGGCGAAGGCGATCACCACCGAGATCGCCGCCGCGACCTCGTGCGAGAGGCCGCCGAAGATGGGCTCCAGCAGCTTGGCGAGGGAGGGCTCTCCGAGGAAGCCGATCCCGATCGAGGCCATCGTGACGCCGACCTGGCAGGCCGACAGCGAGTCTTCGATCTTGTCGAGCTGCTCGATCACGGCCTCGGCGCCGCTCTCGCCCTCCTTTGCAAGCTGTTCGATCTTGCCGCGACGACTGCGAACCAGTGCGAACTCCGCCGCCACGAAGAAGCCGTTGACGGCGATCAGGACGAGCAGCAGGACGAGCAGCAGGGCAGTCATCGGCTATGTGGCCCAGTACTTCGGGGGAGGTCGTCTTCGGCCATTCGGCGCACGGAATATAGCTCCCCCCACGCCGACACCCGCAGAAGTGCCATATTGAGCCCCGGATGCGCATCGCGAGCCTCGTCCCATCGGCAACGGAGATGCTGTTCGCCCTCGGGCTCAGCGACAGCGTCGTCGCGGTGACGCACGAGTGCGACTACCCGCCCGCAGCGCGCTCGCTTCCTCACCTGACCCGCACCGTACTGCCGCAGGTGCTCAGCGCCGGAGAGATCGATGCGGCCGTGAAGGCGATCGTCGGCGAGGGCCGGGCGCTCTACGCGCTGGATGAGAAACGCCTCGGCGAACTGTCCCCCGATTTGATCGTCACCCAGGCGGTATGCGAGGTCTGCGCGGTGTCCTACGAGGAGGTGGTCGAGGCCGCCACCCGTCTGCCGAGCCACCCGCGAGTCATCCAGCAGGACCCGAGCACGCTCGGCGAGATGCTGGAGGACGTGATCCGACTCGGCGAGGCGACTGGGGTCGAGGAGCAGGCCCACGAGCTGCGCGGCGAGCTGGAGGGGAGGCTGGCCGCCGTCGGTGCCGCCGTGTCGGGGGCGACCCTGCCGCGGGTGATCACTCTGGAGTGGCTCGACCCGCCCTACGTCGGCGGCCACTGGATCCCCGAGATGATCTCGATCGCCGGCGGCGAGGACGTCGCCGGGCCGCCGGGGTTGCGCTCCCCCGAAGTCGGCTGGGGCGAGCTGTCGGGACTGGGTCCCGACGTGGTCGTTGCGATGCCCTGCGGCTGGTACCTGGAGGACTCGCGCGCCCAGGCCGTGGAGCAATGGGAACGGATCGAGGCGCTCGGCGCCGCCCACGTCTTCGCGGTCGACGCAGCCTCGACCTTCTCCCGCCCGGGACCACGACTGGTCGACGGGGTGGAGCTCCTGGGCCACCTGCTCCACCCGGACCTGATCGACCCTCCCGGCAACATCGAGTTCGACGAGTTGCGCGACCCCGTCTCAAGACCAGGGCGCTCCGGGTAGTCGCTCAGGCGATCGCGATCGCGCCGGCGATCGAGACGATCGCGACCACAGCCATCACCGTCAACTCCGCGTAGAGCCTCGAGCTCCCCAGCCGACCGCGCTCTCCGGCGAGAACGGCGAAGGCGCAGAGGACGCCCGCGAGGAGACCGCCGAGGTGGCCGCCGAGGCTGATCTCCGGATCGCTGACGTCGAACACCAGATTCAGGACCACGAGCACCCCTATCGTCCGGGCGACGTGGTCGAGGCCGCGCCCCCGGGCGAGCACGAATGCGGCGCCGAAGACGCCAAAGATCGCTCCTGAGGCGCCGATCGTGAGCTGATCGGGCCCGCTCAGCAGCAGCGCCCCGAAGGCGCCGGCGAACAGCGACGCCATGTAGAGGAAGACGAACCGCGTAGTGCCGATCGCCGGCTCCAGCAGCCGGCCCCCAAAATAGAGCGCGACCATGTTGAAGCCTATGTGGGTGAGGTCCGCATGGAGGAAGGCTCCGGTGAGGAGCCGGTACCACTCACCGCTTGCCACCGAGGTACCAAGCAGGCCGTAGTTGTTCACCAGGCTCACGCCGGGGGTGTTGAGGCCGCCGGGACCGGAGGCGACCTCGGCGAGATAGATGGCAACGTTGATCGCGATCAGAAAGTAGGTGGCTGGCGCATGGACGGAGCCGCCGAACGCCGCCGCTCCGTGGGTCACCTTGGTCCGCTCCTGCATGCACTCGGGACAACGCATGCCGACCGGGGTCGGAGTCATGCAATCAGGGCAGATCGGTCGCCCGCAGGAGGAGCAGGAGACTCGGGTCTCGCGATCGGGATGTCGGTAACAGGTCTGGGCCAAGCGATGGGCAGCCTACAATCGCCGCCCATGGACCCCCCCAGCCCAGCCCGGCTCTACGCAAGCGCGACCGGCGCCTTTCTCGTCGTACTCGGCATCGTCGGCTTCTTCTACAGCGCCTCGTTCGGCACCCCGGGCCAGGTCAAGGAGGTGTTGGGCGTGCTCAGCACCAACGGATGGGAGAACGTCCTGCACGTCGCGACGGGAGCGATCGGGCTGCTCGTGGCGGGCTATGCGGCGCGCCAGTACGCACTATGGCTTGGAGTTCTCTATCTCGCGCTCGCGATCTGGGGCTTCGCTATCTGCAGCGGGGACTCGATCTTCGGCTTCCTCCCGGCCAACGCCGGAATGGACTCCCTGCACCTGATCCTCGGCCTGCTCGGGGTCGCCGCCGCGCTGACCACGCCGGTGCCGAAGCTAAAAGCGCGAGCGAAGCCCGCCGGCTAGCGATCGCAAACCGCGGCGAGTTCTCTGCCTGCTGCGGCGGCGCGCCTCGAGCAACACCAGAGCGCCGGTGGCTGCACCGCCGGCCGTCACGGCGACCACGGGGCGCACCCAGTTGCGTGGGTCGCGCAAGGCTCGCAACTCGCTCTCTGAGAGCTCCTCCGCCCAGTCGGCGAGCTCCTCGGCTGCGGCCTGTGTGACCGCGGAGAGAGTGTCCTCGACCCGTCCCGAGAGCCGCTCCGGCGGCTCGATCGGGCGCAGCGCGTCGCTGAGCAGCTGCTCGACGTCCCAGGTGCTGCCGGTCAGTCGCTCGGTCGCGTCACTCATCGTCCAGCTTCTCCTGGAGTTGCTTGATCGCACGGTGGATCAGCACCTTGGTGGCGCCATCGGTGCGACCCAGCGCCCGGGCGATCTCGCGGTTGTCCATGCCGAGCGCGAAGCGCATGATCAGCGCCTCGCGACGGTCATCCGGCAGGTGCTCAAGGGTCTCCATCACCTGCCGCAGCTCCTCACGTCCCTCGGCGATCGCCTCGGTGCCGTGGCGCGCCGCGATCGGGTCGGCGTTGTCGAGCGGAGTCTGGGGGCGACGGGAGCGGTCCCGGTAGTAGTTGGAGGCGAGGTTGTGGGCGATCCGGATCAGCCAGGGCCGCAGCGGCCGGCCGTCGGACTCGCGCCGGGCGCGATCGAAGTGTCGGTAGGCCTGCAGAAATGCCTGCTCGGTCAGGTCCTCGGCGTCGTGGTGGTTGCCGACCCGGTAATAGGAGTAGGAGTAAACGTCGCGCAGGTGGGCCCTGTAGAGGTCCTCGAAGGCACGGTCCAGCTCCGCCTTCGCGGCTGGGTCGAGGCTCGCCGGTTCGACGTTCTCCTCTGCGCCGCTCACCCGCCAAGCCTAGTCCGATCATGCGGCCCGCCTGGATCGCTCGACCCGGCGCAATCCTGCGACCCAGGCCTCGGTGTCGATCTCGCCGCGAATCAACGAAGCGAGCCCATTCAGCGCATCGGCCGGCACCCCGGCGGCCGTGATCGCCTCGGCGAGCAGCGGCGCCGTGTCGAGGCCCTCCGATGCCTGACCGATCAGGTGCGGGATCTCAGCCGCAGGCGTTCCTGCACCCAGCAGCTCACCGGCGCGGCGATTGCGCCCGTTCGGCGCCATCATCGTCGCGGTCAGGTCGCCAACGCCGGCCAGGCCGGAAAAGGTCTCCAACTGCGCGCCACGCCCGATCGCATACTCGATGCACTCGCGCCAGATCTCGGCCGCGGCGATCCCGGCAGCATTGAGCCCGTGCGGCTCGGCTGCAGCGGCAGCCAAGGCGGCGGCGTTCTTGGCCGCCCCGGCCATCTCGACCCCGGTCACGTCGGCGGAGCGCTCGCAGACCAGACCGGCCTGGTCGAAGACCTCGCCGAGCTGGTCTCGCAGGTCGAGGTCGGCCGAGCCGAGGACCAAGGCAGCCGAGCCGGAGACAGCCTCGCGGGCGTGGGCGGGGCCGCCGAGACAGGCGATCGCTCGGGCTCTCACCCTCTCCCCGACGTACTCGGCCGGGAGCTGGCCCTGGGGGGCGATCAAGCCCTTGGTCAGCAACAGCACCGCCGATCGCTGCCCGATCCGATCGGCGATCGCGCCCACCGCCTGGGGCAGCGATTTCGAGGGGATCGCCAGGCAGACGAGGTCAAGACCGGCCAACTCGATCCTCGATGCCGGGCGGACATCGATAGCCCCAGGAAGGCTGATGCCCTCCAGATAACGGCTGTTCTGCCTCTCCTCCGCCAGCTCCGCCGCCTGCGCAGCGGTGCGGGTCCCGAGCTGGACCTCGAGCCCACCACGGGCGAGTAGCACGGCGACCGCGGTTCCCCAGCTGCCGGCACCGATCACGGCGGCGCGGCGCATCGGCGGCAAGCCGCCCAGGTCTTCCCACTGCAACTGGACGTTGGGCCAGATCCGCGCGGTCACGGTTTCGGCCAGCGCCGGCGAGGGGTGGGCGGCGCATGGGAAGGTCATCGCGCGGCCGAGGCGGACCTTGACCTTGCGGGGCCGAATACGCCAGCCGCGCCGCACCTGCTCGGTGCCGAGCACGGCTGAGGGGATCACCGGCGCGCCGGTCTGCAGGGCGAGCCGGCCCAACCCCCGCCTCGGCGCCGCCAGCGAGCCGCTGCGGATGCGGGTGCCCTCGGGGAAGATGCAGACGGTGCCGCCGCGCTCGACGACGAGGCGGGCGGTCTCCATCGCGTCCTCATCGGAAGATCCGCGGCAAATCGGGAAGGCGCCAAGGCGGGAGAGCAGCCAGCCCTGCCAGCGGCGCTCGAACAGCTCCACCTTGGCGACGTAGTTCACCGGCCGCCGCCAGGGCAGGCAGCCGCCGATCGCGAAGGGGTCGAGGAAGCTACGGTGGTTGGAGGCGACGATCAGGCCACCCTTGACGCGGGCGTGCTCGCGGCCGTTGCGCGCGTAGCGAAAGTAGACGAGGAAGAACGGCGTCATGAAGACCCTGGCCAGCAGATAAAGCGCCCAGTTGACACCGCGGGCGCGGGTATAGGCGTGATAGCCCTCGAGGCGCTCTTCGCTCACGAAGAGCGCTACACGGCGGCCGGTAAGCGGTTACCAGGCACTTGCGATCAGCTGGGAGAGCTCCTCGCGATTGGGTGGCTCAGGCGTGAATGCCAATTCAGGGCGGGCCAGGATGGCATCAAGGGCTTGGTCGAGCTTGGCTCTGTCGGCGCCGAGCGATCCGAGGCCCGGTGGATTGCCGCCAAGATCGAGGATGCGAGCCTCAATCTCGGCGAGATCGACCTTTATCGCCGCCGCGAGAGATGCGAGCCGCGCGGGGGCTCGGGGCGCCATGAAAGCCATTGCCCGGGGAAGGATCGCCGCGTTGGTCTCGGCGTGGGGACTGCCGCAGATGCGGACAAGGGTCTGGCAGATCACATGGTGGACAGCGAACATCCCGGAGTCGATCGCGTAGCCGCTGAGGATCGAGCCGAGGGCAAGCGCGGCGCGATCGCGCTCGGCGGGGCCCTGGTCGAGTGAGGTGGCAATCAGCTCGGCGCCGCGCAGCGCGGCCATCTGGGAGACCGGGTTGGCAAATGGCGTGTAGAGGGAGTCGGCGCCGTGGGCGAGGGCATTCATCGAACTGAAGCGAAGCGCCCGCTCCGGTTGGCTGGTCATCGTCTCCTCGTCGGCGATCGTCAGCGCCGGGCGGACCAGCGCCCCCACTCTTGCCTCGGCGCCGGCCGGCAGGCGATGGATGCCGGTCATCTCAGCGCCTGACATCGTGGTAGGGATCGCGGCGACGCTCGCCGCGGTCACCGAGGCGACCGCCTTGGCGGTATCGATCACGCGGCCACCGCCGAGCGCCACCAAGCGGGGGGAGCGGGCCGAGCCGAGCAGCGACGCGGCGGCCTCGGGCACGCCGCCGGAAGCGACCTCATGGACGGCATCCGCCGCGGCGGCCAACTCCGCCGCGGCGGCCAGAGCGCGCGGCGTCGTCAACAGCTCAAACCGGGCGAAACCATGCTCTCGGAGAAGCTCGGGCGCCTGGGCGGCACCGCCGTGGCGAAAGACGACCGTGCGGCCCGCGTCACGCCAGATGAAGTCGCCGTTCACTCGGCTGCGATCACCCGCGGGTTGATGACCGGCCGCAGTTTGGGCTCCACCTCGGCTCGCAGATGCTCATAGTCGGGCGGCAGCGAGAGCTTCTCGCCGAGGTGCTCAAGGGGCTCGTCGACGGTGAAGCCCGGGCCGAGCGTGGCGATCTCGAAGAGCACGCCGCTCGGCTCGCGGAAGTAGACGGAGCGGAAGTAGAAGCGGTCGATCACCGGTGTCGGGTGGGCGCCGGCGGCGATCGCCTTCTCCCGCCACTCGACCTGCTCGTCCATCTTCGAGGCCCAGGCGACGTGGTGGACGCTGCCCGCGCCCTGCAGCCCAGGCTCGCTGGGCGGCTCGTCATACAGATAGAAGCCGCCGCGCCGCTCGCCGCGCGCCTCCCAACCTGCGCCGCGCGGCTCAAACTCGAGCGCCTCGAGCAGACCGCGGCTGGCGGCCGGTGCGGCGCTGTAGGCGCGGGCCGCGTGGAAGCCCCGCAGCGCCAGCTCGGCGGGAACCTCGGGATGATCGGCGATCAGCGGCTCGTCGTCGACCTCGACCACCGCGAGCTCGTGGTCGAGCCCCTCGGGGTCGGAGAAGCGCAGCGCGCCATCGAGCCGCTCCGGCGAGACGCCGCTCCCCGCCAGCCGCTCCGCCCAGAAGGCGAGCGAATCCTCTGAGGCGACCCGCCAGACGATCCGGTGGACCATCCCGGCGCCGGCCCGTCCTCGCGGCACGCCCGGGTACTCAAAGAAGGTGAGGTCGCAGCCGGCGCTACCCCTCTCGTCGGCGAAGAAGAGGTGATAGACGCTCGGGTTGTCCTGGTTGACGGTCTTCTTGACCAGCCGCAAGCCGAGCACGCCCGAGTAGAAATCGACGTTCCGCTGAGCGTCCTCGGTGATCGCGGTTATGTGGTGAATTCCCTCGAGCTTCACTGAGTCACGTATAGCATCCTCCGGGTGAGCCGCGGACGACGACGCACGGTGAAAACGCTGGTCGCACTGGGCTCGGTCCTTGCCTTCCTCAGCGTCTTCTCGATCTGGGTCGAACGCCAGGCGCTCAACACCAGCGATTGGGTCGACACCAGCGGCCAGCTCCTGCAGAACTCGAAGATCCGCAGCGCGGTTGCCGACTACCTGGTCAACCAGCTCTACGAAAACGTCAACGTCGAGAAGGAATTGAAAAGCATCCTCCCCGGCGAAACGAAACGACTCGCCGGACCAGCCGCCGGCGGTTTGCGACAGGTGGCCGGAAACGGCGCCGAACAGATCCTCAAGACCTCGGTCGCACAGAGCCTCTGGCAGAGTGCCAACCGGACCGCCCACGAACAGCTGGTCGCGGTCCTGGAAGAAAAAAATGGCACCCTCTCGACCGAAAACGGGACGGTGACTCTGAACCTCGGCAGCCTCGTCACCAACCTCGCCAACCAGGTCGGGATCGGCGCCGACCTGGCGGCAAAGCTGCCGCCCAATGCCGGCCAGATCGAGATCCTCCACTCCGAACAGCTGAAGACCGCGCAGAACATCGCCGTGGCCGTGAAGGGGCTGGCTCTGCTGCTCTCGCTCCTCACCTTCGCCGCCTTCGCCGGGGCGATTTACCTGGCGCGCGAGGGGCGCTGGGTGACGATCCTCTTCTCCGGGATCGGCTTGATCGCAGCCGGCTTCGCGGTGATCGTCGCCCGCCATGTCGCCGGCGGGATCGTGGTCGGCCAGCTTGTGACGAACGACAGCGTCAAGCCGGCGGCAGAAGCGACCTGGACGATCGCCACCTCGCTGATGGTCAGCATCGCGACGACGGTGATCGTGGTCGGCGTGCTGTTCGCCATCGCCGGCTGGCTGGGCTCGCCGACCGGCTCGGCGCGGGCCAGCCGCAGGGCGATCGCGCCGGCCCTGAGCGATTACCGGCCCTTCGTCTACACGGGCCTGGCGATCGTCGTCGGCATCTACTTCCTCTCGGCGCCCACCCAGGGCCTGCGCTCCTTCCTCACCACCCTGGTCGTCGCCGCGATGGCCGGGTTCGGGATCCGCGAGCTGAGCAAGCAGACGGCGACGGAGTTCCCCGACGCCGAGTTCCACACGATGTTCGGCCGCACCAAAGACCGCATGGTCGACGCCGTCAAGGGCGCCAACCTCAGCGAGCGCGCCTCGAAACTTCGGCTGCCGGAGATGAGGAGGCCAAGCGGAGAGGCGGCTGGCCCCGAGCCGCCGACCGCGGTGCTGGCGCCAAGCGAGGACGATGCCCGCCTCGCCCGGCTCGAGCGCCTCGGTGAGCTGCGCGAGAAAGGCATCCTCACAGACGAGGAGTTCGCCGCCGAGAAGTCACGCGTCCTGGGCGGCAGCGGCTCCTGAGCGTCAAGGTCCGCCTCCGGAATCGAGCTCGCGACGCCAGCGCGCCAACAGGGCGCTGCACCAATTCGCAGTGGGCCAACCTTCTCAAGCCCGCCCTCGGACTTGAACCGAGACGCTCTTCCTTACAAGGGAAGTGCTCTACCAATTGAGCTAGGCGGGCACGGTGCCGAATATAGACGGCATGGACGCAACCTTTCGGTTCTTAGAGCCCGACGAGGGGGCGGTGCTGAGCAAGGCGATCCAAGCGGCCTACGGCGACACCTACGACGTGCGTTGGGTCTATGACGCAGCGGTGGTCTCAGCCCGGCTGGCCGCCGGGACCTACGTTTCCTGCGTAGCCGAGTCAGCCGGCGGAGAGCTGCTCTGCCACGAGGGGATGCGCCTCGCCGACGCCGGCGACGCAGTCGGCCACTCCGGCCAGGCGGTGACCATGCCGGCCGCCCGCGGACAGCACCTGTTCACCCACACCAAGCGTCACTTGATGGAGTGGGCGCGATCGCGCGGGATGGCGGGGATGTACAGCGAGGCCACCGCAGCCCACCCCTACAGCCAGCGCGCGAACGTCGAGCTGGGAGGGCACGAGACCGGGTTCCTCCTCGGCTGGATCCCGGCCTCAGTCGCAAACGACGCGGCGAGCGCAGCGTCACGCCGGCGCCAGTCGGCGGCGCTCTTCTACACGAAGCTAAACGACGGGCATGAGCGCCCCGTCTATGCGCCGGAGCGCCACCGCGGAATCGTCGGCCGCACCCTGGAGCTGTGCGCGCTGCGCGGCGCGCTCGCCGAACCGCCGACGGGCGCCGAGCTGGCGTCGCGGACCGAGCTGCACGTCGAGATCGACGCAGACCACAACCTGGCGCTGCTCACCGTCCGCCTGCCCGGGGCAGACCTCGAGGAGGCGATCGCCGCCGAGCGCCACCACCTCTTCCACCGCGCGGGACTCGATGCCGTCTACGTCGACCTTCCGCTGGAGACGCCCGCGACGGCGCTGGTCGCCGACCACCTGGAGCGGCTGGGCGTCTCCTACGCAGGAATCTTCCCCAACAGCCGCACCGACGGCGACGTGCTCCGCATGCAATCGCTGCACCGTGTCCGGGTCGGCGCCGGGGACGTCAAGGTCGCCTCTGAGCACGGCCGCGAGCTGCTCGACTACGTGCTCGCCGACCTGCCCGCCGCGACGGGTTGAACCCGAGCTCGGAGCCTCTCTATAGGGGAACCTCACGGGAGGCGAGGTGGACGCCCACCTTGCGCTTGACACGCTGCAGGGCGTTGTCCACTGTCTTGGTGTCGCACTCGAGGCGCTCGGCGACGATCTCATAGGAGTGGCCATCGAGGTAGAGGGAGAGGACACGGCTCTCCAGATCGGAGAGGACCCCCGAAACCCCCGACAGGCAGGAGACCAGGCTCTCCAGCTCTTCTGCTGCGATCACCTGGTTGACCGGGTCAAAGACGGTCGGCCCGGGCAGGATCTCATCCAGCGTCGTGTCCGAATCGCCCGCCGCGGCCGGCGTCTGGCTAAACGAGACGTACTGGTTGAGGGGCGTGTGCTTGTTGCGAGTCGCGGTCTTCACCGCGGTGATGATCTGGCGGGTGATGCATAGCTCCGCGAAGTTGCGGAAGCTTGACTCGCGATCGGTCCGATAGTCGCGGATCGCCTTGTAGAGGCCGAGCAGGCCCTCCTGGATCAGGTCATCGGACTCGCCGCCGAGCAGGAAGTAGGAGGAGGCCTTGAGACGGACGAAGCCACGGTAGCGGCGGACGATCGCGTCATAGGCGTCGGTCTTGCCTTCCTTGGCGAGCGCGACGAGATAGTGATCATCAAGCTCAGGTTGAGAGTTAGTCTGCTGCGCGCGAACTGCACCGGAGCGGCGTCCCGAAGGGAGCCGCATTTCATGCGTAGGCGTAGATAGAGCCACAGATCCTTCTCCTTGTGAAGGGTCGTGGCGCCGTTTACCTCCCCTGAGGCGCCCTATGGACTGGGATATCTCAGACTCAAGCTGAGGTTCACCCTTTATTCGCGCGTTAGTTTACGGCCAGGCGGAGTTCTGTCAACCCCGAACTGAGGTTCGTGCAACCGCCGTTGCAGTTGCTAGCGCTGTCGGAGCGCCTCGAAGAGCAGGGCGGCGGCGGCGGCCGAGACGTTGAGGGAGCCGATCGACCCCCGGCGTGGAAGGGCTACGCAGTCATCGCAGGCGGCTGCTACGCGGGGGCGGATGCCCTTGCCCTCCCCGCCGAGGACCAGCACCGTGGGGCCGCTGAGGTCGACGTCCCAGGGCGCCTTCTCGGCGCCAGCGGCGGCGCCCCAGATCCAGAAGCCAGCTCTCTTCGCCTCGCCCAGCCAGTCCGCCAGGTTGCGGACTCGGGCGATCCGGATGTGCTCTACGGCGCCAGCCGAGGCCTTGCAAGCGGCAGCGGTAACCTCGGCGGAGCGGCGATCTGGGATCACCACGCCGGCGACGCCGGCGAACTCGGCGGAGCGGCATACGGCGCCCAGATTGCGGGGGTCCTGAACCTGATCGAGAGTGATGAGCAGCGCGCTCTGGCTGCGCAGCAGCTCGTTCGGATCGGCGTAGGGATAGGCGTCCACTTCGGCGACTAGGCCCTGGTGGTCGGGAGAGCCACAGAGTCGCTGCAGCTCCTCCGGCGATGTCTCCGGAGCTCTCCAGACCCGATGGGCTCGGCGCCTCCCGCGCTCTGCCTCCTGCACCGGGCGGCGGCCGTAGATCATCTGGCGACCGCCCTCCAACGCCTCAGCCCTTCTTCACCAGGCGAGCTCCGTTCGCCGAGTCGCGGACCTCCCAGCCCAGCTCGTCCAGCAGGTCGCGGATCTGATCGGCACGGGCGAAATCCCTCGCCGCGCGGGCGCTCTCGCGCTCGGCGAGCAGGCGCTCTGCCTCCTCGTCTACCTCCTCCGCGACACTGGCAAGCGAATCGAGGCCGACCAGGTCGAGCATCTCGCGCAGCGCCTGTGGCGCGCCCGCCAGCTCGCGTCGGTTCGCCTCTCTGACCAGCTCGAACGCCTCGGCCATCGCCCGCTGCGTGTTGAAGTCCTCGGCGAGGGCCTGGCGAAAGGCCTCGCGCCGCGCTGTGACCAACTCGTCCTCGCCGCCGGATGCGAGCGCGCCGCAGGGATGCTCGCGGAAGAAGTTTCGCAGCCGCTCGACGCGCGCCCCTGACTGCTCCATCTGCTCGACACCGAAGGCGAGCGGCTGGCGGTAGTGGCCGGAGATCAGATAGTCGAGGACCGCCTCGCGCCCGTAGCGCTCGAGCGCCTCGGATAGCTGGAAGATATTGCCCTCCGACTTCGACATCTTGGCGGCGTCGGCCTCGATCATCCCGTTGTGCATCCAGACCCGGGCAAACTGGCGCCCCGCCGCCTCGGACTGGGCGATCTCGTTCTCGTGATGGGGGAAGACCAGGTCCGAGCCGCCACCATGGATCGCAAAGGCGGGTCCCAGCTCCGCCTCGGCCATCGCCGAGCACTCAATGTGCCAGCCGGGGCGACCCGGGCCCCACGGAGAGTCCCAGCAGCTGTCCTCGCCTTCCTTGCGCGCCTTCCATAGCGCGAAGTCGAGCCGATCCTCCTTCAATGAGGCCGAGCCGGCCTCCTCGCCCTGGTCCATGTCCTCCGTAGGGCGGTTGGAGAGCTTTCCGTAGCCAGCGAAGCTGCGGACCCGAAAATAAACATCCCCTCCGGACTCATAAGCGTGCCCGGATTCGACCAGCTCGGCGATCAGCCCGACGATCCTCTCGATCGTCTCGCTCGCCAGCGGCTCGGCGTCGGGGCGCCCCAACCCAAGCCGATCGGTGTCCTCGAAATAAGCCTCTGTCATCCGCGCCGCGAACTCCGCCGAGGGCTCCCCCGCCTCGCGTGCAGCCACATAGATCTTGTCATTGATATCGGTGACGTTGACGACCAGCTTCGCCCTATAACCCTCTGACCTCAAGAAGCGGGCGAGCAGTGAGAAGACGACGAACGGCCGCGCATTGCCGATGTGGATCCTGCTGTAGACCGTCGGGCCACACGCATAGATGCCGATCTCCCCGCCTGCATCGAGCGCCTGAAGCTCCCCTGTCAGCGTGTCCTTGATCCTCACCTCGCGCATCGCGAGGCGGAGCCTAGAAGGTTCTGTATCCGGCGGTTGAGGCCGCCGACTCCGAGCGCGCCCAAGCGGGCGCCGTCTCCTCGGCGGCGGCAAGCGCCTCGCGCTTTGCCTTGTTGGAGCTCGCCTTAATCTCCTCCTCTGCAGCCTGCCGAGCCCGCTCCTCACGACGCTCGGCCTGCACCCGAATCCGGTCTGACTCGGCGCGGAGCTGGTCCTCGGCTCGTGCCCGGGCGACTCCTGCGGCCTCCTGCTCGACTTTCTCAATCAGCGCCTGCACTCGCTCCTCGGCCTCGCGGCGCACCTCCTCGGTGCCCTCCATCACGCGCCGTTCGATCTCGGTCTCGATCCGCACCGCCTCCTCGTGCGCCGCGGCCGCAGCCGCCTCGGCGTCGGCTGCCCGCTGCTCGGCCGCGGCAACCCTGCGGTCAGCCTCGAGCTCGACCTCCTCACGGGCCTCGTGAGTTCGGCGCTCGGCCTCCCGCTCCAGCTTGGCGACCGCCTTGGCCAGCGACTGCTTTGTCTCGGCACGGACTGCCGCCAGCTCGCCCCTAAGCGCTTCGCGGTCGCGCTCTGCTCCCTGTTGCAGCTCCTCGAAGGCCTTCTCGGCGCGGTCCCTGGCGGCTTCGGCGCGCCCCGAGCGTGCCTCCGCCTCGCGCCGACCGGCGCGCTCGGCGCCGATACGCTCGCGCCCCTCCTCGCCGAGCTTGGACAGCGTCGCGATCGCCCGCTCCTTCAGCTCGGCGCGCACTGCCTCCGTCCTCGCCTCGGCCTCCCCGACCCGCTTCTCGCTGAGACGGACCCACTCCAGGGCCTGCTCGGCGACGCCGCGCACAGCCTCCCTTGCCTCACCGACCGCTTGCAGCTGAACCGCGGGTTCACCCATGTCCGGGCAACCTACTATGGGCACCGGAAGCGACGCCACCCGGGCGCTTGACAAAAAAGGCGCAAATTGCGCCGCCTCAGGCGGACTTCTGGGTCTCGCGCTCGCGCAGCTCGCGCTTGAGGATCTTGCCGGTTGCATTGCGCGGCAGCTCGTCGAGGAACTCAACCTCGCGCGGGGTCTTATAGGAGGCCAGGTTGGCCTTGACGTGAGCCTTGAGGTCCTCCTCGGAGACCCCCCCATTCTTGGCGAGCACCACGAAGGCCTTGAGCCTCTGTCCAAAGCCCTCATCGGGTACGCCGATCACCGCTGCCTCGACCACGCCCTCGTGGTCTGCAAGCAGGTCCTCGACCTCGCGCGGAAAGACGTTCTCCCCACCGGAAACGATCATCTCGTCGTCACGGCCGTCGATGAAGAGCCGTCCCGCGGAGTCGATGTGGCCGACGTCGCCGCTGGAGAGGAGGCCGTCGATCGCCTCCTTGCCGCCGCCGCCGGTGTACCCCTCAAACGACATCTCGTTGCCGACGAAGATCCGACCGACCTGGCCGCGCGGCACCTCCCGCCCGCTCTCGTCGTAGAGGCGCACGGCGGTGCCGTGCGGCGGTCGGCCGGCGGTCCCCGGCGCGGCGCGCAGGTCCTCGGGGGTGGCGACGGTCGCGTATGCGACCTCGGTCGAGCCGTAGAGGTTGTAGACGTTGTCGCCGAAGCGGTTCATCCAAGCGGTGGCCAGATCGCCGGGCAGCGCCGAGCCGGAGAGCGAGGTGATCCGCAGCGAGGAGAGGTCGTATTTGGCAAGCGTCTCCTCGGGGAGCTGAAGGATCCGTTGGATCATCACCGGCACCGCCGCCAACACCTCGGCTCGGCTTTCCTGGACGGCGAGCAGGGTGTCCTCAGGGTCAAAGCGGCGCCGCAGCACCATCGTCGAGGCGGTCGGCAGACTGATCACCAGGTGAAAGAAGCCCCAGGAATGAAAGAGCGGGGCGGCGATGACCATCGTCTCGCGAACCCGAAACGGAATCCTCTCGATCAGCGCCGCCATTGCGAGCAGGCCGTCGGGGCTGGAGCGCTGGGCGCCCTTCGGCGCTCCCGTCGTCCCGGAGGTGAGGATCACGAAGCGCGGCTTGTCGGGAGGCGGTTTCAGGTTCGCTTCGTCGCCGCCGCCGATCAGTTGCTCTAGGGTCGGCTCGCCCGGCTCCTCACCGTCGCACCACCCGACCACCCGGGACACCCCACTGTCGACGCCCTCCAGCAGCCCGGTGAACTCCTCGTCATAGACGAGCACCTTGGGACCCTCGCGGCCGATCACCTCGGCGAGCTGGGGGGCGGCGAACATCGTGTTGAGGTACAGAGCGCTGGCGCCGAGCTTTGCGGCGGCAAGGGTCGCCTCCACGAAGCCGCGATGGTTGCGGCACATTATCCCGACCCCATCCCCGTAGCCGATCCCCATCTCGGCGAAGGCGTGGGCAAGGGCGTTGGAGCGGCGGTGGACCCGCTCGAAGCTGAGCGAGCCGCGCTCATCGATCAGCGCGATCTCGTGCGGGTAGTGGATCGCCGCCGTGGCGATGCCGGTCGCCGGCGAGGCGCCCCAGCGCAGGAAAGTCACCCCGATCTTCGCCGCCTTGTCGGGACGCAGCGGCGTCAGGATCCCTGCCTCGTGCAGCACTTTGGCCTCAAACGCAGCGTCCGATAGCGACGCCCGGGCGTTCGACATTATCGAGCTGAGGTTCCCCATCGGAGCCGGGAAGCCTAGTGCCTATCCGCCCTCGACCGAAGCGACTGCTATGCAGGCGATTCCCTCACCGCGGCCGATCCAGCCCATCCCCTCATTGGTCGTCGCCTTGACGCTGACCCGGGCTGAGGTCGCCTCCGCGAGGATCCGCTCCATCTCGGCCCGATACGGCGCCAGCCGCGGCTGCTCGCAGACCAAGGTGGCGTCGATGTTGACGATGCGGCCGGGCACGGTGCCGAGGACGGTGCGGAGCAGATCGATCGAGTCCGCACCCTCCCACCGCTTCTCCTCGTCAGGAAAGAGCGTCCCGATGTCGCCCCTGCCCGCGGCCCCGAGCAGCGCGTCGATCACCGCGTGGGTGAGGACGTCGGCGTCGGAGTGTCCGGCCAGACCGCGATCGTGCTCAATCTCGACCCCGCCGAGCACCAGGCGCCGACCCTCGGCAAAGCGGTGGCTGTCGTAGCCGATCCCAACGCTCATCTATCTGCATCCTCGCTTACCGCGGCACCGAGCGGCTCGAGCCGGCGCTGGCGACCCTCAAAGACGCAGATCTCACCGACGCCGAGCCTGCCGAGGAACTCGATCGCCCGCTCATAGCCGAAGCCGACCTGCTCGGGCAGGTGGGCGTCGGAGGAGAGGGCGAAGACGGCACCCGCCTCTACGCACATCTCGGCGAACTCAGGCGCCGGATAGATCTCCCCAGCCGGCTTGCGCAGTCCGGCGGTCGAGACCTCCACCGCGATCCCACTCTCGACGATCGCCTCGATCGCAGGCTCATAGAAGAAGCGGGGATCGCGCTCGGGCAGCGGCCTGGCGGCGCCCCAAACCTTGACCAGGTCAGGGTGGGCGAGGATGTCGAAGAGGCCGGATCGGGCGCACTCGGCAAGCGAGGCGAAGTAACGGCGCCAGATCTCATCGGGATCGCCCTCGCTCTCCCACACGTCCCAGCCATCGTCGTCGACCGCGCGCTCGCCGAGGAAGTGGACCGAGCCGATCACGTAGTCGAAGTCGCGCCTGCCCAGCAGCGAGGCGGTGCGGTCCTCGGCGCCGGGAACGAAGTCGCACTCCAGGCCCAACCTCAGCGGCGTCCCACCTACGAACTCGCAGTAGGCGTCGAGATCGTCGCGGGCGCTCTGCACCCAGGAGGGATGGCGCCAGAGCTCGAGCGCCTCGGTGAAGCGGTAGACGTGCTCGGAGACCCCCAGCTCTGCCACCCCCGCCGCGCCCGCCGCGGCTAGGTAGCGATCGACATTTTCGGCGGTGAAGAAACGCTCCGGCGGCGTCTCGTCCTCGTCGGGGCGCAGGTGGACGTGGTAGTCGGTGAGCACGCGGCCGCACGCTACCGCCCGCGCCTGAGCCGCCGCTATGCCGAGTCGGCGAGCAGCAGCTCCGCCAGCCTGAGATCGAGCGGCGTCGTCACCTTGAGGTTCTCCGCCGGCGAGGGATGGATCAGCACCCTGCCGCCCGCCGCCTCGACCAGCATCGCCTCGTCGGTGGCGGCGCTGCGCACCTCCGTCTTCGCCGCGAGCGCCTCGCGTAGCGCGCCGACGCGGAAGAGCTGCGGCGTCTGTGCCGCCCAGAGACGATTGCGCTCAAGGGTCGCCTCGACGATGAGCGCCCCGTTCCCGACGCCGGCCTCCTTGATCGTGTCCGCGACCGGGGTCGCGGCGATGACGCCATCTGCTCGGGGGTCGCCTTCAAGGGCGCTGACCAGGTCCTCGATCAGCCCCGAGGTGATCAGCGGCCTCGCGGCGTCATGGACGGCGACGAGCTCGGTTCCGACCGCCTCCAGGGCTCTGGATACCGACTCAGCTCGCGTCTTGCCGCCGGCAACGACGCCGAGATCGCCGCCCGCCAGCTCGTGGACGTGGCCCGCCGGTGCGGCGATCACAATCGAGCAGACTGACTCGGCAGCCCGGAAAGCCGCAATCGACCACTCGACCATCGGCCTGCCCGCCACCGCCACGAAGGCCTTCGGACCGCCGGCTCCGAGCCTCTCTCCGGAGCCGGCGGCCGCGATGACCGCTGTGACGGATGCTGCCGCGCTGCTACGCGGTGGTGGCGAAGCGCTCCTCCAGCAGTCCGTCGAGGTACTCCTCGGCACCCTCCTCGTCCTTGTCGAGCGCGTACATGAACTCCGATGCGAGAATCTTCTTTGCCCGCGTGTACATCTGCTTCTCGCCGGTGGAGAGCCCCTTCTCCATCTCGCGAATCGCCAGGTTGCGGACGACCTCGGCCAGCTCGAACACGTCGCCGGTCTTGATCTTCTCGCGGTTGTACTTGAAGCGCCGGTTCCAGTTCTTCGGCATCTCCGACACGTCGTCGGTGAGGACATCGGTCACTTTCTTGATCTCTTCCTCATCGATCACGCGGCGCAGCCCTGCCAGGCCGGCGTTTTCGCAGGGGACCATCACGGTGAGCTCGTTGTGGAGGATCTTGATCGTGAGGTACTCACGCTCGGTCCCCATCAGCTCCCGGGACTCCTTCTTCAGCACGAGGCCTGCTCCGTGGTGGGGGTAGACGACCTTGTCACCCTCCTCGAAGTCGCAGACGTAAACGACGTCCTCCTCGAAGCCTGCCTCCATGGCTTCCTCTAGCTCGGGAATCGCTTGCTCCTTTCGTTTGCGACGGCGCCCATCGCCGTCAGCTCTGCAAGTACCGGTCGACCAGGTCGACCTCCTGAAGCCTCCGCAGGCCCTCGCGGATGTCCTTGGCCCTGGTCGGACCGACTCCGTCGACGGCCTCGAGATCGGCGTCGGAGGCCGCGAGGACCTCCTCCAGCCCGCCGAGCTCGTGGATGATCTTCTGGACGACAAGCTTGGGGATGCGGGGGACACGGCCCAGCACGCGGTAGCCGCGCGGCGCGACCGGGAAGTCAAGGGTGTTCATCTTGCGGTCATAACCAAGCAGCTCGGCGAGACGGCCGAAGTCGAGCACGTCCTGGTGAGGCATGCGGGCGAGCGCCTGGAGCACGGCGGCGAGGTTCTGCTCGGAGTCCTCGACCGAGTAGTCGCGGACCAGCGCCGTCTTGTCGGCGGCGACGCCGACCATCGTCTCCTCCAGCTGCATCTCGATCAGGCGCCCCTCGGTGCCGAGCTCGACGATGTAGCGCTCGACCTCGACCGCCATCCGGGTCACAAGCTCGGCCCGCTGAAGCACGGCGAGCACGTCATAGAGGACGCCGCCGCCCTCGAACTCAAGCACGGTGAGACGGGCGGATACCTGATCGAGCCGGTCGCGATACTTATCGAGCGTCGCCAGCCCTTGGTTCGCCTTGGCCAGCACCGCGGGGATGTCCTGGAGGATGTACTTCGTCGCCTCGACGTAGAGCGAGACGACGTCGCGGCGCTGTGAGATCGCGATGACCAGGGCGTCGGTCTGTTTGGATACGCGCTCGGCAGTGCGGTGGCGGGTGCCGGTCTCCGAGGAAAGGATCGTCGGGTCAGGCATAAGCTGGACATTCGCCCAGGCGATGTTCGTAGCCTCGGCGTTGAGGACGATCGCGCCGTCCATCTTCGCCACCTGGTAGAGCATCGCCGGGGTGTAGTCGATGTCCAGCTTGATCCCGCCGGAGAGCAGGTGGGAGACGTCCTCGAGGTCACCGACGACGATCAGCCCCCCGGTGCGGGAGTGGACGATGTTGTCGAGCCCCTCGCGTAGGGCGCTGCCCGGGGCGACAACATCCAGGGCTCTTACAAGCCGGGGATCCTGTCGTTCGGACAACTCGTGAAGCTCATCCCCGGACATAGAAGGCATCCGCTCAAGAATGCCAAAAAGCGCTCTGGAATGCGGTCCGGTGATATCCGTGTGGAAAGGTCGGGATGCGCTTTGTCAAGGCAATGGCTTGAATCGGTGCCCGCAACTCGCGCTCTCGGAGATGCAAGCGACGCTGCTCGCGATTGCGGTGGGGCTGTCGGCCGCTACAGCCGGGTCCGGATCGGGTCGATCGTTGGCGTAGCGAAGGCGCAAATCGGCCGCCGCCGGCGCCGCAGGGCGATCGGGGCCCACCAAAATGCCGCCGCAGCGATTGGCCCTCCTTAAGTGAGGCCTCCACCGCAGCTTTCAGGCGGCGGGAGCGCCGGCAAGATCGTGCTCGGGGTCGATTCCCCAGCGCGCGCCGACCTCGAGCAGGCCGGGAGTCAGCGGCCAGCGGTCGGGGCGCTCCTCCCCCTCATGCCCCGGACTGGCGCCCTTCAGCGCCATGCAGCCGGTGTTATCGCCAACCGCGCGGATCGCCGCCACATCCTCGTCGGTAAGCCTCGGCTCGGGCGGCAGAGCGGCCAGCTCGGCTCGCTTCTCCTCGATCGAGCGAGCGCCAAACCCCGCCTCCTGGATCAGGGTAGGAACCGCGCACTGGACCGCGGCGTGGGCGAGGTTCCACTGGCAGGCGAGCTGGATCGAGCTGAGGCCGGCCCGCTCAGCGATCGGCAGCACCTGCTCGAGCTTCTCCAGGCCGGCCTCGATCCAGCCGCCGGGGCGAAAGCCACGGTGATCGCCCTTTGCCAGCTCCATGCCCGGGCGCAGGTCGCCCCAGAAGAGACCGCCGTAGTCAACGACGCGGGTGATCAGCTTCACGTCGTGACGGGCCGCCGCGCCTAGGCAGAGCTCCCCCGGCCAGGGCTCGAACGGGTTGAGGATGATCATCGCCCAATCGATCCGCTCGCCGAAGCGCTCCAAGCAGGAGATCAGGTCAAGGGTAAAGCCGTTGGCCGGGCCCGGCGCGATACCGATCTTCGCCGCCAGGCCTGCCTCGCGAAGCGCCTCCATCCCGTCCCAGACCGCCTCACTGGAGTAGCCGACACGGTCGGGGTTGTGGAGGAGCAGCAGGTCGAAGGAGGGGGCGCCAATCCGCTCGAGGCTGCGCTCAGCGGCCATCCGCAGGTATCCGGCGTACTCAGCGGCCCCCCGCAGGCGCGGGTCGGTGAAGCGGGGGAACCCCCGTGCGCCGTCGCGCTCGCCCTCATAGAAATCGTGGCCGACCGCACCGATCAGGCAGTAGGAGTCGCGCGGGAGGCCCGCCAAGGCCCGCCCGAGGAGACGATCGGCATCCCCCTGGCCGTAGGCGTCGGCGCTGAGCACGGTGTCGATGCCGGCGCCGGGACGCAGTAGCGCCGCCAGCCGGTCCTCCTCGATCGCCTCGCCGAAGTGCAGGAACCTTCCTCCGCTCCAGGTCCCGATCGCGCTGCGGCCAGGCTCACGCACGCGCGGCGCGCCGCTCAGGACTCGGCGTCGCCCGGCGGCTGCTCGTCGCCCCCGTCGGGCTCGTGGTCGCCGTCGCTGTCTTTCTTGGCACCGACGCCGACCTTCTCGGGTTCGGGCTCGGGGGCGGGGGGCAACGTCTCCGGCGGCTTCGCCGGCTCGAGGATCGTCAAGCTGAGCGGCCGGTCCTCGTCATCGCCAGAGCTGTCGCGGGCGACCATCACGGTCGAGCCGGGCGTCATCTGCCCCTGACGCAGGACTTCGTCGGCGAGCGGGTCCTCGATGTAGCGCTGGATCGCGCGGCGCAGCGGCCGCGCGCCCATCGAGGGGTCCCAGCCCTTCTCGACCAGCAGGTCTTTGGCTTCCTCGGTCAGCTCGAGTTGAAGTTCGTGCTCGGCAACCTGGACGCGGACTCGGTTGATCATCAGGTCGATGATCTCCTTGACCTCGCCCTTGGCCAGCTTGTGGAAGACGATCACCTCGTCGATCCGGTTGAGGAACTCCGGCCGGAAGACCTTTTTCAGGTCGCTCATGATCCGGTTCTTCATGTCGTCGTAAGACATGCCGGTCTCATCGGCGACGGTAAAGCCGATCGAGGTGTTCTTGGCGATCTCCGAGGCACCGATGTTCGAGGTCATGATCACGATCGAGTTGCGGAAGTCGACTGTGCGCCCCTGGGCATCGGTTAGCCGCCCGTCCTCGAGGATCTGCAGCAGGATGTTGAAGACGTCTGGGTGGGCCTTCTCGATCTCGTCGAGCAGCAGCACGCTGTATGGCTTGCGCCGTACGGCCTCGGTCAGCTGCCCGCCCTCGTCGTAGCCAATGTAGCCCGGGGGCGAGCCGACCAAGCGGCTGACCGCGTGCTTCTCCATGTACTCGGACATGTCGATGCGAATCATCGACTCCTCGTCGCCGAAGAGGAACTCGGCCAGGGTGCGGGCTAGCTCGGTCTTGCCGACCCCGGAGGGGCCGAGAAAGATGAACGAGCCGGCCGGACGCTTGGGGTCCTTGATCCCGGCCCGCGAGCGGCGGATCGCCTTGGAGACAGCGGTGATCGCGACCTCCTGACCGATCACTCGCTTGTGCAGTTCCTCCTCCATGCGGATCAGTTTCTTGGTCTCGGCCTCGGTCAGCTTGAAGACCGGAATGCCGGTCCACATCGAGACGATGTCGGCGATCTCCTCCTCGCCGACGATCGGCCGCTCGCCGTTCTCACCCTCGGCCCACTCGTCCTCGAGCTGGCGCTTGCGCGTCGTCAGCTGGCGCTCGGTGTCACGCAGGCTGGCGGCTTTTTCGAACTCCTGGGCCTCGATCGCGGCCTCCTTCTCGCGCCGTGTCGTCTCGATTTCCTCCTCTAGGTCGCGGTAGACCGGCGGCGCGCTCATCGACTTGATGCGCATCCGAGAGGCGGCCTCGTCGATCAGGTCGATCGCCTTGTCGGGTAGGAAGCGGTCGGAGATATAGCGGTCCGCAAGCTCGGCGGCGGCGGCCAGCGCGTCGTCGTTGATCGTCACTCGGTGATGTTGCTCGTAGCGCTCGCGCAGCCCTTCGAGAATCCTTACCGTGTCCTCGGCCGAGGGCTGATCGACCTTGATCTGGGCAAAGCGACGCTCCAGCGCAGAGTCGCGCTCGAGGTACTTGCGGTACTCGTCCAAGGTTGTGGCGCCGATCGTCTGCAGCTCGCCGCGGGCCAAGGCCGGCTTCAGGATCGAGGCGGCGTCGATCGCGCCCTCGGCCGCACCGGCACCGACCAGGTTGTGCAGCTCGTCGATGAAAAGGATGATGTCGCCACGCTGGGTGATCTCTTTCATCACCTTCTTGAGGCGCTCCTCGAACTCGCCCCGGTACTTAGAGCCGGCGACCAGCGCCGCCAGGTCGAGGGTGTAGATCTGCTTGTTCTTCAGCAGCTCGGGCACCTCGCCCTTGTTGATCCGGGCGGCAAGGCCCTCGACCACGGCGGTCTTGCCCACCCCGGGCTCGCCCAGTAGGACCGGGTTGTTCTTGGTGCGCCGGGAGAGGATCTGCATGATCCGCTCGATCTCGGTCTCGCGGCCGATCACCGGATCGAGCTTTCCCTCCTCGGCGAGCTTGGTCAGGTTGCGGCCGAACTGGTCGAGCAGCTTCGAGGACTTTTTACCCTCGCCCTGGCCGCCTCCGCCACCGGCACCCTGGCGGCGCCCGCCGGGGCCGGACAGCATCCGGATCACCTCGTTGCGGATCTTGTCGGAGTCGGCGTCGAAGTCGAGCAGGATGCGGGCGGCGACGCCCTCGTTCTCACGCACCAAACCGAGCAGGATGTGCTCGGTGCCGATGTAGTTGTGGCCGAGCGAGAGCGCCTCGCGCAGCGCCAGCTCGAGAACCTTCTTGGCGCGGGGCGTGAACGGGATCTGTCCGGAGGTGACCTCCTCGCCGGAGCCGACGATCCGTACCACCTGGGAGCGGACGCGTTCGACCGTGATATCGAGCGACTCCAGGACGCGGGCGGCCAGGCCCTCCTCCTCGCGCAGCAACCCGAGCAGGATGTGCTCGGTGCCGATGTAGTTGTGCTTGAGCGTGCGCGCCTCCTCCTGCGCTAGGACGACGACTTGACGGGCTCGCTCTGTGAATCGCTCGAACAAGAGACCTCTCTACTTAATCCAACTCGGTTCGATCGGGGAAGTACCGCAGACGCCCCTTGAGATATCGGGAGGCGCCCATCTACCCTTTAAACGATACCGAGACCGTCCAACTGGCTTTGGGCCCCGAATTTCCGCTCCGAGCGGCCTTTTGGACCCCGATCAGGTGCGCATCGCCGGGAAAAGCAGGACTTCGCGCAGGCTGCGGGCGCCGGTCATCATCATCACAAGCCGGTCGATCCCGAGGCCGACGCCGCCGGTCGGCGGCATCCCTTGCTCGAGCGCCTCGACGAAGTCCTCATCGTAGGGCTGGGCCTCCTCGTCGCCGCGCTGAAGCTCAGCTGCCTGCTGCTCGAAGCGGTGCCGCTGCTCATCGGGATCGTTCAACTCGCTGAAGGAGTTGGCGATCTCGACCCCACCGGCGAAGGCCTCCCAGCGCTCGACGAGTCCATCCTCGGAGCGATGGTCCTTGGCGAATGGGGACAGTGCGACGGGGTAGTCGAAGACGAAGGTCGGCTGGATCAGGTGCGGCTCGACCTCCTTGGAGAGCAGGCCGTCGATCAGCTTGCCCCAGCCCTCGCTCGGATCGGGCTCGCTGTCCATCGCCTCCGCGAGCGCCTCGCGGGTCGGGTGCTCGGCGATGTCGATGCCGGTGCGCTCGCGGATCACGTCGCGTAGGGTCACGCGCCTCCAGGGCGGAGCGAAGTCGATTTCTTCCTCGCCTCGCGACACCCGTGTCGTCCCCAGCACCCGCTCCACCACCTCGGCAACCAGCAGCTCTAAGTCGCGCGCCGTCTTTTTGTAGTCGGAGTAGGCCTCATACCACTCGAGCATCGTGAACTCGGGGTTGTGCTTGTTGGAGACTCCCTCGTTGCGGAAGTCCTTACCCAGCTCGTAGACCCGGTCGATGCCGCCGATAACCAACCGCTTCAGGTACAGCTCGGTGGCGATCCGTAGGTAGAGGTCGCGGTCAAGGGCGTTGTGATGGGTGATGAATGGCCGGGCGAGGGCGCCTCCGTAAAGGGGCTGAAGGACCGGTGTTTCGACCTCGAGGTAGCCGCGCTCGTCGAGCCATCGGCGCACTTCGCTCACGGCCTTGGTGCGCAGTTCGAAGAGGCGGCGGCTCTCCTCGTTGGCGATCAGGTCCAGCTCGCGCCGGCGATAGCGGGTCTCGGTGTCCTCGAGGCCGTGGAACTTGCCAGGCGGTGGGCGCAGACTCTTGGCGAGCAGTCGCCAGCGGCTGAGGGCAAGGGTCAGCTCGCCGCCGCTGCGCGTCGCCATCGCCGTCCCCTCGACCCCGACAATGTCGCCGAGGTCGAGGTGCACAAGCAGCTCAAAGGCGTCCCCGCCGAGCAGGTCTTCGCGAGCGTGGAGCTGGATCTCACCACTGCCGTCGCGAAGATCGAGGAAGGCAGCCTTGCCATGACCGCGCCGAGCGACGATGCGACCGGCAACCCGATGCGTCGATTCCGTCTCGATCCCCGGTGCCAGCCCCTCGTGGGCGGCCCGCACCTCGGCGATCTCCTCGCGGCCGGCGAACTCGTGCGGAAACGGATCGATGCCCCTCTCGCGCAACCGGGCAAGC
This sequence comes from uncultured Solirubrobacterales bacterium, assembly GCA_963777915.1. Lineage (GTDB taxonomy): Bacteria > Actinomycetota > Thermoleophilia > Solirubrobacterales > 70-9 > CAVUPF01. Next base: position 176,963 of record CAVZSH010000003.1, read on the forward strand.
TTCTCGCGCCGATCGGCGAGAACGTCCGATGTCTCGGGCTCGCTCATCGAGGCGCGAGCCTACCGACCGCTAAGCCGTCTCGATCTTGGTGATTTTGAGTTTCTTCTTGGGGCCGCGAGGCACCTCGACGCTCACAACGTCGTTGCGCTTGCGACCGACCAGCGCTTTGCCGATCGGCGATTCGTTCGAGAGTTTGTGCTCGAGCGGGTTGGCCTCGGTGGAACCGACGATCTGAAACTTCTGCGAATCGCCGGTCTTCTGGTCTTTGACGTGGACCACCGAGCCGAACTTCACCTCGTCGGTGCCGAGCGCCTTCTCGTCGATCACGGTGGCACGGCGCAACCGCTCCTCAAGCTGGGCGATCCGACCCTCAAGCAGCGCCTGTTCGTTCTTGGCGTCGTCGTACTCGGCGTTCTCGGAGATATCGCCGAACTCGCGCGCTTCTTTGATCCGCCCCGCAACCTCGCGGCGTTTGGTCGTCGAGAGATGCTCGATCTCCTCTTTCAGCTTCTCGAGCCCTTCTGGGGTGATGACGGCCTGGCGACTCACTGTGTCCAACCTCGCTTTTGTTTGCGGGGAGCCGGGAATTGGCTCCCAGACCCAAAAAACCCCGATGCGGCGGATTTCGCTCGCCACACCTGGGCACGAAGTCGCGAGATTATAGCGGGGGGTCACCGCGGGCAATCGAGGCCTCCTACGCGACCGCTGCCCCTGCGGTGAGAGAGGCGATCAAAACCCGCGCCCGCCTCAGGTCGGCGCTTCGCTGCAGCTCCTCGACGAGCGGGGCCGGCGCGTCTAGTGGGGCCATGTACCAGGGATAGAACTTGCGCAAGTAACGCTCCGCTCGGGTGGTACCAAGGTGCTCCTCGGCACGGTCGAGCACCCAGAGCAGCTCGGCGACGACCTCCTCACGACTCGGCGGCTCGGTTCGCCGGCCGATCAGCTCCTCGAAGAGCCAGGGGTTGCCGAGCCCGCCGCGGGCGATCATCACGGCGTCGGCCCCGGACTCCTCGTAGGCGCGCCGCGCCGCCGCGGCGCTCTTCAGGCCGCCGGAGACGATCACCGGCACGTCGACGCTTTCTGCGAGCTCGCGGGTCAATGCGTAGTCCGGCTTGCCCTTGTGGCCGGCCGTCGCGGCGCGCGGGTGGAAGGCAACGGCGGCGACCCCGGCGTCGGCGACCAGCCGTAAGGCCAGCTCGAAGCCGGACCTCTCGCCGGCTTCGATCCCCGAGCGCAGCTTCACCGTCACCGGTAGGCCGCTGCCCTCGGCAGCCCCGCGGGCGAGCGCCAGCGCCAAGTCGGGGTCGCGCAGCAGCTCGGCGCCGGCGCCGGTGCGGCGCACCTTGCGCACCGGGCAGCCCATGTTGATGTCGATCAGGTCGGCGCCGGCCTCGGCGGCAATCGCGGCGCCGGAGCGCATCACCTCGGGGTCGTGGCCGAACAGCTGGACCGATACCGGGTGCTCGTCGGGGTGGATCCGCATCAGCTCGCGCAGGGTGCGCTCGTTGCGGTGGTGCAGCCCGAAGCTGGAGACCATCTCCGAGACCGCCAGCCCCGCCCCGTGGCGCTTTGCCTGTAGCCGCACGAACCAGTTGCCGATCCCCGCCAGCGGAGCGAGCAAGACGCGGTTGGGGATCTCGACGTCGGCGATCCGGAACGGATCAGTCAGCTGTGGAGGCGTTTCGGTCATATATGAGACGCAGGCCCTTTAGAGTAAGCAGGTCGTCGACCTCGTCGATCGTCTCGGTGAAGGGAACGATCGCCTCGGCGAGGCCGCCGGTCGCCAGAAAGCGTGCCTCCCCCAACTCCTCTTCGATCCGCCGCGCAATGCCGTCGATCAGCCCGGCGAAGCCGAAGACGAACCCCGACTGGATCGCGGCGCGGCTGGAGCGGCCGATCGCCGCGTCGGGCTCGGCGAGGTCGATGCGTGGGATCCGCGCCGCTCGTTCAACCAGAGCGGTGAGTGAGACCTCCAGGCCTGGGGCGATCGCTCCGCCCAGGTACTCGCCGGCGGCGGAGACCGCGTCGAAGTTGATGCCGGTCCCGAAATCGACGACAACGCAAGCGCTGCCCACCCGGTCGTAGGCCGCCACCGCGTTGACGAGGCGATCGGCCCCAACCTCCAGCGGGTTGTCGATCCTGATCGGCATGCCGGTCTTGATCCCCGGGGCGACCAACAGGCACTCGGCCTCGAGGTAGCGCTCGACCAGCTGCTCGTATTGGGCGCCGAGCGGCGGCACCACGGAGGAGACGCAGACCGCATCGAGCTCGGCGAGGCCCATGCCGCGCAAAGCCAGCAAGCCGCTGATCCGCTCTGCGAGCTCGTCGCCACTGGCGCCGGCGCGAGTTTGGAAGCGCCAGTGCTCGACCAGGCGATCGCCGTCGAAGGCGCCGAGGTGGGTCTGAGTGTTACCGATGTCGACCGCAAGTAGCACGCCGGCGATTATGCACGTAGCATCCACTGCCAGTGAACGCACGGCTCTACGTGATCCCGGCCTCGCACCCGAGCCTCGCCGCGGAGTTGATGCTCGACCATAAGGGCATTGCCTATAAGCGGACCGACCTGCTTCCCGTGATCTCCAAGGTCGTGTTGCGGGCGGTCGGCTTCTCCGGCGTGACGGTGCCGGCGCTGAAGGTCGACGGTCGCAAGGTGCAGGGCTCGCGCGAGATCGCCCGCGAGCTGGACCGACTGCGGTCTGAGCCGCCGCTCTTCCCAGCCGATCCGGAGCGGCAGCTCGCGGTCGAGGAAGCGGAGCGCTTCGGCGACCAGGAGCTTCAGCCGCCGATGCGCCAGATCCTCTGGTGGGCAATCAAGCGCGACAAGGCACCGCTGCGCAGCTACTCGGAGGGCGCAAAGCTCGGTATACCGATCGACTTGGCCATGCTCACCGCAGCACCGATCATCGCCCTGTCGGCCCGCTTTAACGAGGCCGACGACACCCACGTACGCCGCAGCCTCGCCGAGCTGCCGGGGATGCTTCAGAAGGTCGACGACTGGATCGCCGCCGGCGTGCTGAACGGCGAGGAGCTGAATGCAGCCGACTTCCAGATCGCCCCCAGCCTCGGGTTGGCGATGACCCTTGATGACTTGCGCCCTGTGATTGAGGCGCGACCAGCCGGAAAGCTGGCAAAGCGCGTCGTGCCGAACTATCCCGGCCGCACCCCGCCGATCCTCCCGCCCGCCTGGCTTGAGCCGCTGCGCAGCTCGCCGGCCACAGCCTAAGGAGAGCCCAACCGCTCGACCCTCTGACCGGGGCCGAGGGCGGCGAGCGCGTCCGCAAGGCGCGTCCCGTCCGGGAGCTTCAGATCGGGGTCCAGCTCGAGCAGCGGGACGAGGACAAATCGGCGGCTCCTCACCTCTGGGTGCGGCAACGTCAGCCGCTCGGTCGAGAACTCGAGGTCGCCGAGCAGGAGCAGGTCGACGTCGAGCGGGCGGGAGCTGTGGCGGGGCGCCTGCATGGCACGGCCGCGCTCAGCCTCGATCGCCTTGCAGCGATCGAGTAGCGCCTCGGGCTCAAGGTCGGTGCGGACGCGAACCGCGGCGTTGAGGAAGTCCGGCTGGGAGAGGACCTCGCCCACTGGCTCGGTCTCATAGGTCGGGGAGACCTCCTCGACCTCCACCCCGCCCTCACGCAAGGATTCGATCGCCGCCCGTAGGTGTCCCTCGCGGTCACCGAGGTTTGACCCCAGCCCCAGGTACCCGGTCCGCACCGTCTACCCGCCCTCACTGTCCTCGTCGCCTTCCTGCACGGTGCGCTCATGGGTGACCTCCACGGCGACCTCCTGGATGGCGAGGGGCAGCGGCGGCTCGGGCTTCGCGGCCCGCACCCGGACCGACTCGCAGCCGTAGCGCTCCATCAGCCGCTCGCCGACCACCTGGGCGAGCCGCTCCAGCGTCTTGTAGCTGCGCTCGGTCGCAGCCAGGGCGACGATGTCGCAGACCTGGGCGTAGTCGACGGTGTCCTCGAGCCGGTCGGTCAGCACCGCATCGCAGTCGGGCACGTCGAAGGAGACATCGAACTCGAGACGCTGGCCGACCTCCTGCTCGGCGTCGCTTACCCCGTGATGCGTGTAGATCGAGAGACCGCGCAGCTCAACCTCGACGCTCGATTCGATCCCGTTGCCGTGAGCCTCCATATAGCCTCAACCTACCCAAGGATCGCGGCGGCGACCCTCATCGCCTGACTGACCTCGGCGACGTCATGAACGCGGAGTACGTCGGCGCCCTCTACCGCGGCAAAGACGGAGGAGGCGATCGTGCCTCCGAGGCGCTCGCTCGCCTCGGAGCCGTCGATCTTCCCGATGAAGCTCTTCCGCGATGTGCCGACTACCAGCGGGCGCCCGAGCGAGCGCAGCTCCTCAAGCCGCCGCAGCAGCTCCAGGTTATGCCCCAGAGTCTTGCCGAAGCCGATCCCCGGGTCCAGCCAGATCCGCTCCTCATCGACCCCAGCCGATACCGCAGCCTCCATCCGCTCGGCGAGGAAGGCCTTGACGTCCTCGACTACGTCGCCGTAGACCGGGTTCTCCTGCATCGTCCGCGGAGTCCCCCGCATGTGCATGAGGATGAGGCCTGCTCCGCGCTCGGCGCACAGCCGCCCGAGCGCAGGATCGCCCTGCAGGGCGGTCACGTCGTTGACGATCTCCGCACCTGCGTCCAACGCCGTCTCGGCAACCACCAGCTTTGACGTGTCGATCGAGACCGTCACCCCGCTGCCGGCCAGCTCGTCCACCACCGGCCCAATCCGAGCCAGCTCCTCCTCGGCGCTTACTTCCTGCGCCCCGGGACGGGTCGATTCCCCACCCACATCGAGGATCTCTGCACCCGCGGCGACCAACTCCCGCCCATGCCCAATCGCGGCCTCTGGATCCAGATAGAGCCCCCCATCTGAAAACGAGTCCGGGGTCACATTGAGGACCCCCATCAACTTCACTGAGAGGTTCAGCTTGCGTCGCCGCCGGCGTACCCCGGCCGCGGCCGCGGCATCGGCCGGGCGCCCTCACGCTGGGGCCGCTCGGGAGCAGGCGTCGGCTCGGCTGGCTCCGCGGACTCCTCGTCTTCGGCGAAAACCTCGCCCTCCGGCTTACCGTCGAGCAGCGCCATGAACTGCTCGGCATCAATCGTCTCCCTCTCCAGAAGGATCTTCGAGACCCGGTCCAGAGCATCGCGCTTCTCGGTGAGCAGGTCCTTAGCCGTCTGGTGGGCGCCCTCGACGATGCGGCGGATCTCATCATCGATCTCGCGGGCGATCTCGTCGGAGTAGTCGGGCTCGGAGGAGAACTCGCGGCCGAGGAAAGGCTGGCCTCGATCATGACCGAAGACGCGCGGGCCGAGCCGCTCAGACATGCCGAAGCGCATCACCATCTGCTTCGCGGTCTCGGTGACCTTCTCGAGGTCGTTGGAGGCGCCGGTGGTGATCTCGCCGAAGACGATCTCCTCGGCTGCCCGGCCGCCCAGGGTCATCGCCATCGTGTCGGTCAGCTCGGCTCGCGAGGTGAGGAACTTGTCTTCGGTGGGAAGGCTGATCGTGTAGCCAAGCGCCTGGCCACGGCTGATTATCGAGATCTTGTGGACCGGGTCGCAGTTGGGCAGCAGGTGCCCGACGATTGCGTGCCCGAGCTCGTGGTAGGCCGTGATCAGCCGCTCCTTCTCCGACATCACGCGGGTCTTCTTCTCGGGGCCCGCGATCACCCGCATGATCCCCTCCTCCAGCTCCTGCATCGAGATCTCGCGGTGGCCTTGGCGGGCGGTGAGGAGCGCGGCCTCGTTGATCAGGTTGGCGAGGTCGGCGCCCGTGAAACCGGGAGTCTGGCCGGCCAGCGTATCGAGCTCGATCTCCTTGGCCAGCGGCTTGCCCCGGGTGTGGACCTCGAGGATGTGCTTGCGACCCTTGCGGTCGGGGCGATCGACGACAACCTGGCGGTCGAAGCGACCGGGCCGCAGCAAAGCCGGGTCGAGGATGTCGGGACGGTTTGTGGCGGCGATCAAGATGATGTTGTCCTTCATCTCGAAGCCGTCCATTTCGACCAGCAGCTGGTTCAGCGTCTGCTCGCGCTCGTCGTGGCCGCCGCCCATGCCGGCGCCGCGGTGGCGGCCGACGGCATCGATCTCGTCCATGAAGATGATGCAGGGTGAGTTCTGCTTTGCCTGCTCGAAGAGGTCGCGGACCCGGCTGGCGCCGACCCCGACGAACATCTCGACGAAGTCCGAGCCGGAGATCGAAAAGAACGGGACCCCGGCCTCGCCGGCGACGGCGCGAGCGAGCAGCGTCTTGCCGGTGCCGGGAGGGCCATAGAGCAAAACGCCCTTCGGTATTCGGGCGCCGAGCGCCTGGAACTTCTTCGGGTTCTCGAGGAATTCCTTGATCTCCTCAAGCTCCTGTACGGCCTCGTCAACCCCGGCGACGTCGCGGAAGGTGATTTTCGGCGCGTCGACCGACATCCGCTTCGCTTTCGATTTGCCGAAGTTCATCACCCGCGAGCCGCCGCCCTGCATCTGGTTCATCAGGAAGATCCAGAAGCCGAAGAAGAGGACGAAGGGCAGGATGTAGGTGAGCAGCGAGAGCAGGCTGGAGCCGCCCGTCCCGTGCACGATCGTCTTCACGTTGGCGCTGTCGAGCGCGTCGATCAAGCTCTGCTCGGTGTTCGGCGGGTAGCCGGTGGAGAAGCTCAGGTTTTCGCCGTTTTGCTTCGTCTCCTTGACGCTGAGCGAGTTTTCCTTGGTGTTGATCGAGACTTCTTCGACCTTGCCCTTCGCGATCAGCCCGGTCTTCGGCGTAATCAGTTCGTTGTAGGACGGCGCTGGGGGTCCCGACGGGCTGCTGATGAATCGCTGGGCGACGAAGGCAAGGATCACCACCAGCAGGATCGGGAAAGCCGCGCTTTTAAAGAAACGCCTCATGGGCAGAAGAAATCAGCGTACCAGGGCAGTTTTGCGCCTCAGCCCCCTAACGCGGCGACGTAATCGAGGTTGCGGTAGCGCTGGGCGTGGTCGAGGCCGTAGCCGATCGCGAAGCGGTCGGGGATCTCGAACCCAACGTAGCGGGGAGAGAGATCGACACGAAGGCGCTCCGGCTTGGTGAGCAGAGCGCAGACCTCCAGCGAGGCGGGGTTGCGGGCCCTGAGGTTGCGCATCAGGTAGTGCAGGGTGAGGCCGGAGTCGATGATGTCCTCGACGAGCAACACGTGACGGCCCTCGATCGACGCATCGAGGTCCTTGAGGATCCGCACCACACCCGAGGAGTCGGTCTGCGAGCCGTAGCTAGAGACCGCCATGAAGTCGATCTCGCAGGGTACGGTGAGACCGCGCATCAGGTCGGCGAGGAAAAGCACCGCGCCCTTCAGCACCCCGACCATGAAGAGGTCGCGGCCCTCGTAATCGCTGCTCACCTCTTCGCCGAGCTCGGCGACGCGGCGCTTCAGCTCCTCGCTGGAGACGAGGGTCTCGCCGATCGCCGGGTCCGCCATCGAGGCGCAGTCTAGATATAGAGAGGGCTGGTCGAGACCGAGGCGCTAACCGAGCTCGGTGCGCAGCACGCCGCGCTCGACAACAGCGCGAACGCCGCCGCCCAAGTCGAGCATCGCGGTGCCGGTGCGGCGCAGCGCCGCAACCTTCTCGGCATGGCGAGCCGCGCCCGCTACCGGGCGACCAGCGGCCCGGTCGGCGAGCCGCTGCACAACGAGCCGGCGCAGCGCCGGCGGCAGCGCTGCGAGCCGCTCCAGCTCGATTGTGCCCCTTGCCGCTCCACCCGATCCGTCGACCTCGGCCGCGACGAGCGCGTCTAGTACGTCCGCCTCGTCGCGCAGCAGCTCCGCAGTGCGCAGCACGTTCGCCGCGGCGGCCGGATGGATCGCCGCCAGCGCGGGGATCAACCCCTGCCGCACGCGGTTGCGCGCGTAGGTGGACTCGGAGTTGGTTGCGTCGTCGCGCCAAGGGAGGCCCCTCTCCTCGCAATAGACGGTCGTCTGTGATCGGGTGAAAGCAAGCAGCGGCCGCGCCAGCCGCCCGTCGCGAGGGCGCATGCCCAGCAGCGCCCGGCGGCTCGGCGAAGAGGCGAGTCGGTAGAGGATTGTCTCGACCTGATCGTCGGCGGTGTGGCCTGTGACGATCGTCGCGTCTCGGGCCAGCGCCAGCCGCGCGGCCGCAGCGTAGCGGGTGTCGCGTGCCCACGACTGGAGGTTGCCGGGCCCCTCCGGGCGCCGCGGCCGCTCGACCACAAGCCGCGCCCCGAGCCGCTCGCAGAGCGCCGTGCAGTGACCCTCGTCCTCCATGGAGTCATCGCGCAGGCCGTAGTTGACGTGCAGCGCGGTGACCTCTTCGGGGCCCAGCGCCCGCACCGCCAGATCGAGGAGGCAGACCGAGTCCCGCCCGCCGGAGAGCATGGCGATCGAGGGCGTTCCCGTCGGTATCAGACCCCCGACCCGCACCTCTTCCAGCATGCGGTCGCTCTCCATGACGCTGAGTGTAGGCGGGCCGCGGCCGAGGCTCGCGGGCGATCAGGCCATAGCTCTGACCACGAACAGCGGGGTGGGAACGGGGAACCCCTTCAGGCCCACCTCGCCGATCGGCTCGAACTCGAGTCCATCGCGCTCTTCGATCGTGTCGATCACTCGGTCGGTGACGAGCACCTCTCCCGCCTGGGCCCGGCTGACCACCCGGTGGGCGAGGTTGACCTGACCGCCGAAGTAATCCCCGTCGCGGTAGACAGCCTCGCCGAAGTGGATTCCGACGCGCGGCTGTGGGCGCTCCGAGAAGCGCGAGAGGAAGTCCACCGCCCACTCGGTGAGTGAGGCGGAGTCGGGCGAGACGACCATCACCTCATCGCCGATCGTCTTGACGATCGTCGCCTCCGGGGGCAGCGTCATCTCGACCGTCTCGACGAAGCGCTCGACCAAGTCCAAAGCCTCCAGGTCTCCCTCTTCCTCTGTGTAACGGGTGAAGCCGGTGATATCGATGAAGCAGAGGGCGACCGCGACCTGCCCCAGCTCAGCCGCAACCCCTCCCAGCCCGCTCTCCATGTGGCCGACCACGTCCTGCTCGAGGAAGAAGCGCAGGTAGCGGGTGTGTAGGTACTCGGTGAGCGGAGCGGCGAGGGGCAGGATGTCGGATGCCAGCTCTCCCATCCCCTCGGCCATCTCCAGCTCCGGCACGGCGTCGCGGATCATCGGCTCGTGGACGTAGAGGTGGAACAGCCGCACCTCGGCGTCGGCGATGCGGCGCAACGACTGCACGTAAACGCGGACCAACTGGAGAAAAGCGACAAGGGGGAAGCCGGCGGCGAGGACGCGGGCGCAGTGGCGCATGGCGGCGACGTCGTTCGGATTGAGCATTCGCTCCCCACCGAGCGGGGTGCCGAGGATGAGGAGGATGCGCTCGATCAGCTCCGGCTCCAGGCCGGTCTCCTTGGCGACCTCCTCGAGCGTGGCTTGCTCGTCAGGCTCGGAGAACAGCTCCTCGGTGAAGCCGAAGGCGAGCCTTCCCTCACGGCCCGCCCTCTTTAGATCCTCCAGCGAATGCCCCCGCTCTCGCATCCGCGCCACGACCCGCGCTTGCGCGGCCGCCGCCGCCGTCCAGCGCCCCCGCCTCACAGGAACTACCTTCTCGGCCGCCCAGCGCTTCAGCGTGCTGGCCGGGACGCCGGAGCGGCGGGCGGCCTCGCTCAGCGATATGCGCTCATCCGGGGCCATCGACCGCTCGAGGCTAGCCGGACGCGGGGACTAACGGGGTTGAGCAGAGCGGAGCATGTCGCGACGGCTGGCAAGATGGTCCGCCGCCCATGCCCAAGAGACTCCGCCCGACAGCTCCAATCGCCGCCGACGCGGTGCTGGTCGGCGATCCGGGCCGGGCGCTGTTGCTCGCCCAGGAGCTACTGGAGGAGCCGAAGATGTGCAACCACGCGCGCGGGCTGTGGGGGTACACGGGGCTGACCGCCGCCGCCCGGGAGCTGACGATCCAGGCGACCGGGATGGGTGGGCCGAGCGCGGCGATCGTGCTCGCCGACCTTGCCGAGCTGGGGATGAGACGGGCGGTGAGGGTCGGGACCTGTGTGGCGATCGACCCCGCCCTCAAGACGGGCGAGCTGCTGCTCGCCACCGAAGCTCTGGCGCCCGGGGGGGCGGCCCTGCCCGACCCCGACCTGAGCGCGCGGCTGGAGCGAGAGCTGGGCGGGGAGGCAAGGGCGACGGCAATCGCCAGCCTCGACCGCCCACCGGCGGAGTCGGCGGCGGCGCCAGCCGGGGTGAGCGCCGCCGACCTGCAGACTGCGACGGTGCTATCCCGCTGCCGCACCCTGGGGATCGCCGCGGCGGCGATCCTGATCGTCGAGGAGGCGGCGCGCAGCAGACGCCTCGGCGACCTGGCGCTCGAACAGGCCGCGAAACGAGCGGGAGCGGCTGCCGCTCGTGCACTCTCAAGCTAAGGTCAAGGGTTAGTCTTGGCAGATTTGACCATCCGGCGGCGGAGCTCGGCGAGCTCGCGGGAGGTCTCGTCGAGCTGTTCCTCTACCTCCTCCAAGCGCTGGGAGAAAGAGCGCAGACGGCGCTCGAGGCGCTCGACATCCCCGGCGGAGGGCAGGTTGAGGGCACTCAACGCGGCGTGCTGTGCCTCCAGCGCCTTCTCGCGGGCACCGAAAGCGGCAGCGAGGGCGTTCTCGAGCATCTGGCTGTCGAAGAGAGCCTGGGCGAGGTCGCCGATCGCCTGCTCGCTGCGGGCTTTGAGGCCCTCCTGCTCATCCTGCTCCGTGCTCATTGACCTGAGCTTAACGAGCGCATCCGGCACGGCTGAAATCCTCCACCCCGCCGGTATGGAACAAACGTTGATTAAGGCCTTGTTGGGAGGCGTCGCGACCCATTGCATGCCCCCATGCCAACAAGTAGCGTGGGCGAGCCTGTTTGGCGGGGAGAGAGCGGACACGGGTTACGCGATCCGTTACAGCGGGTACCGAGGCGCCCTGGGATGAGACACAAGCTTGCACTGACCATCGCACTGGCCAGCTTTTGCGCCGTGACGGCGCTCGGCGCCGCCGTGGCCGGCGCCAGCGCCCCGAGCCCGAGCAGTGCCGTGCAGCCAACGACACCGCTCAGCACAACCCCCACGACGCCGACGCAGACCGCGCCAGCCTGCTCTAAAGAAGTTGGCCACCGCCGCGACAACCCGACCCACAAGGCCGAAGCGCGCTGCCAACCGCCCTCAGAAAGCGGCGAAGAAACAACTGCCACGACGCCCTCGAGTGGCGTCAAACACGGGGCAAGCATCGGCTTCGGCAAGGGGCCCGGCGCAGCCCGGCACGAATCGAGAACAGGCGCGGCGCATCGCCAGCGCAGTGGCGCGGATGCGGCGAACGGCGGCGTCAGCGCGCCGAGCGGCAAGGCCAGCACCCGTCAGGCGAAGGGCACCGGCGCGGGGTCTGGCGACGGCGGCTCGCCGGTCGAACCTGGCTCGAGCGCGGCCGGCTCCTTCGAATCTGTGTCGATCGGGGTCTCCGACTTCGCGATCGGCTCCTTCGAAATCCCCCCACTCCTGCTGCCCGTCTACCAAGCCTGTGGCACCCAGTACGGCATCCCTTGGGAGGTGCTCGCTGCGATCAACAAAGTCGAGACTGATTTCGGCACCGACCTGGGCCCCTCCAGCGCCGGGGCGGAGGGGTGGATGCAATTCTTGCCTTCGACCTGGGCGACGTGGGGAGTCGACGCCAACGGCGATGGCCACAAGGATCCGAACAACCCAGTCGACGCGATCTGCGCCGCCGCTCGCTACCTCGCCGCCGCTGGTGGAGCCAAGGAAATCTTCAAGGCGGTCCTCGCCTATAACCACGCCGACTGGTACGCGCGAGAGGTGCTGAGCGATGCTCAGAACTACGAGAGCCTCCCCTCCAACCTGGTGAGCGCGCTGACCCAGCTCGCCGAGGGGTCCAACTTCCCGGTTCGCGGCAAGGCCAGCTATGCAGACAATGCCGGCGCCGCCGAAGCGCTGCAGCGGAACTGGTTAAGCGAAGCAACCGCCTCGGCCGCCGCCAAGCGAACTCATCCCTCTGCGGCCGGGATCGACATCTACGCGGCGGCCGGTTCTCCGGTGGTCGCCGTCGCCAACGGCACCGTCCTCAAGGTCGGACACAGCGCTCATCTCGGCAACTACATGGTTCTCCAGGATGCCTACGGAAGCCGCTTCACATACGCCGACCTGGGCGAGATCCGCAGCCGCTACCGAACGCCGAAGGCCCATCAGCCCTCCGAACCGACCGCGCAGCTCGCGGCGATGAAGACGCCGGCACCCAACCTGGCGGCAAGTGGCGAGAGGAGCTTCCGGCGGCGCCTCTACGCCCTACCCGGCCGCCCCGCCAACCGCGCTCGCGCCGCTCTCGTTGGACAGCTCGGCGCCTCTTCGGTGGCGACCAAGGAGCAGCGACTGGGGATCGGCGCCCATGTGGTGGCGGGGACGGTGCTCGCCCAAGTCGGAGACGGCGCCTCGGGTTCAGGGGCTCACATCAACTTCTCGATCCAGCCCGACGGCTCGCCGAAGATCGACCCCACGGCGATCCTCGACGGGTGGCGCAAAGGCGGCGCGGGCGCGATCTACCACAGCGCCCGACCGCTCGCCCAGAGCGCCAGCCCCGCCCAGGTGCTGCTGCTCTCCAGCGAGGACCTGCGGCGCCGATCTCTCAGCGACCCCCACCTCTCGCTGCCGTCCTGTGAGCAAAGCGCGATTCGTGCGGGGCAGGTGGAACGACGCGTCCTGGCGGGAATCGAGTACCTCACCGCCCAGGGCTTTAGCCTCGGGATCGCCCCGTCGAGCTGTGCCAACCACAGCGGCTTCGTGGTGAAGATCGACCGCGTGAACGGCACCTCGGTGCTCGGCCACCAGGGTGTCGGAGATCCTCCTCACGAACTGGCTCAGGCGACGCTGCGGATGCAGGGCGCGGTGCAGCCTCAGGAGGTGGTCTCGACGATGCGGCTCGGCAGCGTCAGCGTCGCCAGCGACGCGCGCCCGCGCCTCATCGACCTCGACTTCTACCCCCCGCAGACAGCGAGCCTCATAGGCGGCAAAGCGATCGCGCCGATCAACGCGCCGCCCGCCGTCCAAGCGATGATCGCCGCTGCCAACCACATCTCGACCACGCCCTACATCTGGGGTGGCGGGCACGGCTCCTGGAACTCACCAGGCTATGACTGCTCCGGTTCCGTCAGCTATGTACTCCATGCCGCCCACCTCCTCTCCACCCCGCTGACCTCGGGGGCGCTCGAGAGCTGGGGAGAGCCGGGCTCCGGGCGCTGGGTGACCGTCTACGCCAACGCAGGCCACACCTACGCCGAGATCGCCGGCCTGCGCTGGGACACGGTAGGGGACGCCCAGGGCACCGGGCCGCGCTGGCACACCGAACCGCCCTATCCGGCCGGCTTCGTGGTCCGCCACCCCGCCGGCTACTGAGAGCCCGGCGGCCGCGAGCCGGCCCGAGGAGATAATCCGGCCTCGTGGCACAGCTCTTCGGATTCGTGCAGTTCGAGTTCGCCGGCTCGCTCGCCGTTGAAGACGGACGCTACCTGGCGCGCGCCGCGGCAGGACAGGAAGGGGAAAGCGTGCTGATCGTCGAGACGCTCGGCGCGCCGCGGCCCCCCTCAAAGCGCCGGAAACGGCCGCGCCCGGCCGAGGCCACCAGCTCCATCGCTCCGCTGCCGCTGGCTCGGGCAACGGCGGTGCGGGCATTTGAGCCGTTTGACCGCGAACATGAGGCTGCCTGCTGGCTGGAGGAAGCGGTGGAGGCAGACGACACGGTCGATGCCCTCGTCGCCGAGGGTATCGCCCTCCTGAACCGGGCCCTGCACGCCCATGCGACGGCAAGCGCCGACCCCCACGGTTATGAGCTTCGCCCCGAGCGAGCCGTCGCGGTGCGGATCGGCTTCGGCAGTGGCGAGGCGCTCGCGGCGGGAAGCTTCGCGGTGGCCCGCGAGGTCGACGTCTGGGCTACCGAGGCCTCGCGGCGGCGGCGGCGCGCCGAATCGCTGCGCCCCCAGGAGCGAACCGCGGCGGTGCTCGGCGGCCGCGAACGGATCGATGCCTGCGAGACCCTGCTGCTGCGCGCCCGAGCCGACCTCGACGCGGGGCGCGGCCGGGAGGCGGCGCTGCAGCTTCGAGTCGGGCTGGAGGCGCTGCTAGCCGAGCTGGGCGGGGCGCTGACCGACTCCGACCACGACGAGGATATGGAGACGCTCCAAGAGCGGCGGGGGGAGGTCGGCGCGGCGGCGAACTTGGCGCTGAAGGCCGATCTTGACACCGAAGCCGAGCGCCGGGTGGGCGAGCTGCTCGAGATCTGCGAGCGGGTGCTGCGGCGGCGGCGCGTCCTGCGCGGCTGATCGACCCTAAGCTTCGACTGGAGGTATAGATAGGGGCCACATTCAGAGGGCGAGGCGGCGGGCGATTACAGCGTCGAGCAGCGACTCGGCCAGATGATGGGCTTCGTCGAGGGCCACCCCTTGGATCGAGGGCACCCCGATCACGGTCAGCCCGGCGGCTCGCGCCGCGGCCACCCCGGTCGGCGAGTCCTCCAGTGCCACCACCGAAGGACCTGCCTCCACGCCCAGCCGCCGGCACGCCTCCAGATATGGATCGGGTGCCGGCTTCGGCGCCGCCACTTCGTGCGCGCTGACCACCGCGTCGAAGCTCCCCTCAAAGCCGACGATCTCCAGCGAACGACGCACGAAACGAAGCGGCGAGTTTGAGACAAGGCCGATCGGCGTCCCCCTCACCTGTAGCGAGCTGAGCAGCGCCCTCGCCCCGACCATCGCCTCCACCCCGTGCTCCAACTCGGCGACGACCAGCTCGTTCAACTCCTCGATCAGCGCCTTCGCTTGGCCCGGCTGGCCGAGCCGACGCTCGAGGATCCCCCCGGCGACCTCGGCCGAGGTGCCAACCAGCTCCAGCTTGTCGAGCGGAGTGAAGGCAACGCCGCGCCGCTGGAACAGATCCTGCTCGGCGCGGGTCCAGACCGACTCGGTGTCGAGCAGCAGGCCGTCGTTGTCGAACACGACAGCCTCGGGCAGCGGCGCCTGCATAGCGCGTGAGCATATGGTTGTTCCATGTCATTTCATGTTGAGATCAGCTCGTCCTTCCACCGCGCCCGCGTCTTCAACTTGGGCGAGGACGAGCTGCGCCAGACGGTCCTCGAGCCGTGGGTCGGCGATCAGCCGCTCGAGCTCGGCGAACAGGAATGGGAGCCCCGCGAGAGCAAGCTGATGATCCTCGAGGGACCTACCCTGGGGACGCCCGACCTATCCTTCGGGCAGGGGTGGTCGAATGCGCGGCGCTCGGCCGAGGATGTGACGAGACGAATGCTGGAGGGGACTGAGGGCAGTGTCTCCGGGCCGAGCGCCGCCATGATTGAGGCCGATTCTCTGGACGGGGCAATCGCAGAGCTGAGCGCGGGGCGCGACCTGCAGCCGATCCGCTGGTCCGCCGCACGGGAGCGGATCGACGGCCGCGACCCTGCGGTCGCGGCCGTCATCCTGGTCCTCAGGCGACCGGAGCCTGGGTCGCAGCGAAACTGATAGCGACGCCGCGCGGAGTCACCAGCACCGGGTAGGTCGCCGCCTCGACTGCGTAGTCGCTGGCCGCGCTGAGCGTCACCTTCCCCTGCGGGGACTCGGGGCGCGAGCCGACGACTAGCAGGTCGACGGGGCCGCTGCCGTGCTCGGCGACGCTTGCGCCAAGCGCGGAGGCGAGGCTGTTCGCGGTCTCCCTGGCACTCGCGTCGCCCTCGTCCAGGACGCCTATCGTGTTGACGCTAATCGATGGGTTTGAACGCAGGCCTGCCGGGGCTACGGCGATTGCCGCCGGTCCGCCGAGCAGCAGTTTGTGGGCGGGGATCCCGGGCTTGACCGTACCGGGAGCCGTGCGGTACTCGGAGCCGAAGACTATGACGTCGGCGTGCTCACGCTGGGCCAGTTCCGCAAGGCCCACGCTGGTCCCGGCATTGACGACGACATGGCGGGGCATGTCCGGGGCGCCGACCGAAGCCGCTCCGCGGGCCAGCAGCTCCTCGGCCTCCTTTTCCTCCAGCGCCCCGCCCTGGGAATGACGGACGTAGGCGAGCGAGAGCTCGGCGCCGGAGTAGGCGAGCAGGCGCCCGAGCGCCAGCGCGTCGCGGTCGTTGTCGGTGTCGTCGTAGGAAACGATGATCCTCAATGCCATGACTGCCTCCTTGGAAGTCGGGTTTGCGAAGCCTCGAAACTGATGTTGGCACCCGGAGTACCATCACTGCAACTGTTAATACCTATATGTAGAATCAGTTTTACTTATGTTGAATTCCAACCGCCTCAACGTCTTCCGCGAAGTCGTCGCCCACGGCTCCTTCTCGGACGCCGCCGACGCCCTCTCCTACTCGCAGTCAGCGGTGTCGCAGGCGATCGCCACCCTCGAGGGAGAGGTCGGCGCACCGCTGATCGAGCGAACCCGCGGCGGGGTGCGCCCGACCGCCGCCGGCGCCGCTCTGGCCGGCCACGTCAGCGGGATCCTGGCCCGCATGGAGACGGCCGAGGCCGAGCTCGCCGCGATCGCGGCCGGACGCGGGGGCCGGCTGCGGACGGCGTCCTTCCCGACCGCCGGGGCGACGCTGATGCCGCAGGCGATCGCCGCGTTCCGCGCCTCGCACCCCGGCGTCGATCTAACCCTGGCCGAGGGCGAGCCGGAGGAGATCGCACCGCGGCTGCGAGCCGCCGAGTTCGACCTCGCCCTGCTCTTCGAGTTCGAAGCGGTCGGCGAGAGGCTCGGAGCCGGGATGCGCCGCTTCGACCTGCCTGCCGACCCCCTCCATCTGGCGCTGCCCCGCGACCACCCGTTGGCCGGCCGCGAGAATCTGCGCCTTGAGGATCTCCGGGAGGAGTCGTGGATACAGGCCTCCGCCTCCAGCCCCTGCGCCAGGCACGTCGTCCGCTCCTGCCACGCAGCGGGCTTTGAGCCGAGCGTCTCCTTCGAGAGCGACGACTACCAGACGGTGCAGGGCCTGGTCTCCGCGGGAGTCGGGGTGGCGCTGATCCCCCAGCTGGCGCTCTCCAATGTGCGAAACGACATTCGCATCCGCGCCCTGCACCCGCACAGCCCGATCCGCAAGGTCTTCGCGGCCACCCGACGCGGGGCTGCGGTGACACCGGCGGTGGCGACCATGCTCGACGTCCTTCGCGAGGTCAGCCGGACCTCTCGCAAGGCGCCGGCATAGGCCGGCGGGAGGGCACCAACGAGAACCGCCCCCGGGAGAGTGCGGGGGCGGCTCGTCGTCGGCTGTGTGGTGAGCGGCGCTGCCGCTCGCCCCTACGTCGAGGCTCCTCCAGCCGGCGCAGGGGCGGCCGAGCCGATCCCATCGGGGTATCCGAGCGAGGCAACGTCGGACGGGTAGACCTCGTGTCCGTGGACGGCGATGTCTCCTTCCTCCATTTCCTCCTCGGTCATCCGCAGCGGGACGAACACGCTTATCACTTTCAAAATGATGAACGTAGCGACCGCGCAGAAGACGATCACCCAGAGTGCCGTAAGCGCCTGCCAGCCGAGCAGGTGCAGGCCGCCGCCCGAGACCAGGCCGTTGAGAATGAATTCGCTGTCCATCGCCTTGTTGGCGAATATCCCCACCAGCAGGCCGCCCGCAAGGCCGGCGAAGCCGTGCGTGTAGACGACGCCGAGCGTGTCGTCGACGTTGCGGAAGGGCCGCACCCGGCTCAGATAGTTGAGCGCCATGTAGACGATCGTCGCTCCGACTACGCCGATTATGATCGCGCCCCAGCCGTTCACGAAGCCGGCCGCCGGGGTGATCGCCACGAGCCCGACGATCATTCCGTTGACGCTGCCGATCAGGCTCGGCTTGCGCCCGGTCGCGTAGTCCCAGGCGACCCAGACCAGGAAGGCAACCGCCGTGCAGAGGTTCGTGTTGAGGACCGCCGCCGAGGCGTCAGGGCTGGCGAGATAGGGGTCCCCACCGTTGAAGCCGTTCCAGCCCAGCCACAGCAAACCGGCTCCGATCGCGACCATCGCCAGGTTGTTCGGCGCGTCGATCTCGCGATCACGCCGCAGGCGCGGCCCGATCACGGCAGCCGCGACGAAGCCCGATACGCCGGCCGCGAGATGGATCACGTAACCGCCGGAGAAGTCAAGCGCACCGTGCTGGGCAAAGTAGCCGCCGCCCCAGATCAGGAACGAGTTAACCGTGTAGACGACGCTCGACCAGATCAGCACGAACAGAATCCACGCTTTGAAATTAATCCGGCCCAGCACCGAGCCGAGGAAGAGGATCGGCGTGATCGCCGCGAACACGAACTGGAAGTAGGCGAGCGTCGAGGTCGGGAAGTGCAGTTCGCCGGCTTCGCCCAACAGCGGGATTTTTGCCTGGCCCGTCAGCGATGAACTGCTGAGAATCGAGCCGGGCTTGCCCCAGAGGTTGGCGAAGAAGCTGCCGCCGCTTGCCCCGAAAATGTGCATCGGCGCCCCGAAGCCCATATTGAATGCGAACAGCACCCAGACGATCAGCACCAAGGCAAACGCGATGAAGGCCATCATCATCGAGTTAACGGACCAGCGTTTCTGCATTACGCCGCCATAGAGGACGACCAGTCCGGGCACGCTCATTAGGCCGACCAGGGTCGCCGCGGTCATCTGCCAGGAGTTGTCTCCTGTGTCAAGCCAATTCATCGATCCACTGTTTCCTTTCTTATGGAGAGCAGAGCCGGGTGCACCAAACGCGCCCACCAGGGCATTGGACTCCCGGCGGGATCGGCGTAACCCTGCCGTCGCAGGGCAGCGGGCACTACGTACAGACGTCTAAAGATCGGCGTGGGCGGTTCGCCATATTGTCGGAACCACGCCTGAGCCTGGCCGGCCCTCAGGCCGATCGACCGATTGGGCTCGCGGCAGATCGCTAACCTGCGCCGCCATGCCGATGGAGGGACACTGGCAGCGCGCCAACACGCCGCTGCGGCGGCTGGGCAAGCGCGAGCGAAATGTGGCAGTGGCGGCGGTCACGATCACGGCGGTCGCCATGATCGCGCTGGTGTTGGTGACGGCGGGAAATACCAGGCCGCCGCTCCGGCGCGGCTGCATCTCTGCGATCGTCCCCGGCATCATGGGAGGGGGCTCGGTCGAAGCCTGCGGAGCGCGGGCGAAGGGCCTCTGCGCCACGCATGCGACGCTCGATGACCCGGGCTCGCGGGCGATCGAGGAAAGCTGCCGACGCGCCAGGATCGGCTGAGCCGCGCTACTCCGCTACTTGCCGCTCCAGCGCGGGGTGCGCTTACCGAGGAAGGCGGCGATCCCCTCCTTGGCGTCCTCGCTGGCAAAAGCGGCGGCGAAGCCCCGCTTCTCGGCCTCGATCCCCTCGTCGAGATCCCCCTTGTGGGAGACGAGCTTGATCTGCTCGACCGCGATCGGCGCCTGGGCAGCGAGCTTGCGACCCCACATCAGCGCCGTCTCGAACAGCTCGTGGTCGGGCACGACCCGGTTTACGAGTCCGAACTCGAGCGCCTCCTCGGCGGGGATCGCGTCGCCTATCAGGTTCATCTCCAGCGCTTTGTTAGGGCCGATAAGGCGCGCCAGCCGCTGGGTGCCGCCGAAGCCGGGAATGATCCCCAGCTTGATCTCCGGCTGGCCGAAGACGGCCGCCTCAGCGGCGATCCGCACGTCGCAGGCCATCGCGAGCTCGCAGCCGCCGCCGAAGGCGAGTGCGTTGACGGCGGCGATCGTCGCCACCCGGGCCTGGCCAAAGTCACGCAGCAGAGCGTGGGCGGTGTGGATCAGCTCCTCGCCGCCGGCCTCATCCATCTGGGTAAAGGCCTTGATGTCGGCGCCGGCCGAGAAGACGATCGGCACCGAGGAGGCGATCACCATCGCCCCTACCTCGCCGGAGGAGTTGACCTTCCCCCAGACTGCCTTCAGGTCGCGGATCACGTCGGGGGAGACGGCGTTCATCGGCGCGTTGGCGAGCCAGGCGATCGCGATCTCGCCACGGGTCTCCAGCTTGACGGTGTCGGCCTGCTCGCCCTCATCGGGCTGGGGGTAGGGGTAAAAGCCCTGTCCGGATTTCAGCCCGAGACGGCCCTGGGCGACCAGGCGCCTGAGAATGAGCGGGGCCGCGAAGCGCTCCCCGTGCTTCTCCTCGAGCCGCTCGATCTGCTCGAGCACGGAGTCGAGCCCTTCGACGTCGGCTTTCCAGAACGGCGGCAGCAGCCCGCGGCGCGGGTCAAGGCCGGCACCGGCCATCATCCCGACGTCGATGTCGCGAGCCGAGCAGACGCCCTCCTCGATCAGCTTGCAGGCCTCGATCAGTGCCCTGCTGCTGAACAGCGCGACCAGCTCCTCGGCGTCGGGATCGGCCTCGCCGGGAATTGCCTGCTCGCCGTCCTTGAAGAATCCTTCTCCACCGCTCTTGGCGCCGAGCTTGCCGTCGGCGACGAGCCGCTTCAGGCCCTGGTGGACGTAGAAGGTCTCCCCGTAGGAGTCGCTGAGATGCTCGGCGACGTGCAGGACGGTGTCGAGCCCCAACAGGTCGGTGAGGAAGAAGGGGCCCATCGGCGCCACCTGGGCGGCGGCGATCGCCTCATCGATCGCCTTCAGCGAGAGGCCCTGCTCCTCCTGGGCGCGCCAGACCTCGCCGATCGTCGCCATCAGGATGCGGTTGACGACGAAGCCGGGGACCTCGCCGCAGACGATCGGCTGCTTTTTGATCGCCTGGGCGAAGTTGTAGGAGGCGGTGGCCGTCTCGGGCGAGGTGTCCTCGCCGACGATCACCTCGACCAGCGGCATCACCGAGGCCGGATAGAAGAAGTGGAAGCCGATCACCTTGTCGGGCCGCAGCGTCGTTTCCCCCATCTCGGTTATTGAGAGCGAGGAGGTATTGGAGGCGAGGATCGCGTGGCCTGGAGTAACGGCGTCCAGCTCCGCAAAGACGGCCTGCTTGATCTCCATCCTCTCCGGTACCGCCTCGATCACGAAGTCCACGTCGCCGAACTCCTCATAGCTGGTCGCGCCGACGATCAGGGACATCACCTCCGCGAGGCGAGCGTCGGCCTGCTCGGGGGTCAGCTTCTCCTTCTTGACCAGACGGGAGAGCTGGCCCTCGGTGACGACCCGTGCTTTCTCGACCGCTGCATCGACGAACTCGCGGTCGATGTCTTTGACGACGACAGGGATGTCGGCCGCGGCGATCGCCTGGGCGATCTCACCGCCCATGGTGCCGCCGCCGACGACGGCGGCCTTGGAAACGAACATTGCTGGTAGGTCCTCCGGGATTCTTGGCTTTGCGATGCGGCACTTGGCCGCGGGAGGCCGCAGGCTACCGGTAAAGCACCGACCGCCATCCGGGACAAGGCGGCGCGCCGAACGTTGTACCCGCGTACAACTCGCCGACCCTGCGCTGCCATTAGGCTGCTCTGGCTCTTCGTATGGGAAGTGAGACCGGTAATCGAACGCGCCCAGGACTTGGGCGCGCTGCCAAGTGAGGACCAACCAAGCGATGACTCGTATCCGCCAGCAGAACGTGACCGCAGCGCAATGGAGCTCCAACGGGGAGTCACTCGGCGCACTCGACCTGACCCAGCCAGAGAACGACGCCTTCGGGGCCAACGTCTTCTCCATCGCGGTGCAGCGCGACCGCCTGCCCGACGATGTCTTCGCGAGGCTGCAGGTGACCCTGGCGGGAGGCGATGCGCTCGACCCGGCGCTCGCCGACGCGGTGGCCGAGGCGATGAAGGAATGGGCGCTGGAAAAGGGCGCCACCCACTTCACCCACATGTTCCAGCCGCTGACCGGCTCCACCGCGGAGAAGCACGACTCTTTCTTTGAGCCGGGCAAGGAGGGGACGGCGCTGGCCGGCTTCTCGGGCAAGGAGCTGATCCAGGGCGAGCCCGATGCCTCCTCCTTCCCTACCGGCGGCGTCCGCGCCACCTTTGAGGCCCGCGGCTACACCGCCTGGGATCCGACCAGCCCCGCCTTCATCCTCGAGAACCCCAACGGAGCGCTGCTCTGCATCCCGACCGCGTTCGCGTCCTGGACGGGAGAGGCGCTCGACGCGAAGATCCCCCTGCTGCGCTCGATGGACGCGCTCTCGCGCTCGGCGATCAAGGCGCTGCGCCTGCTCGGAGACGAGGATGCCCAGCGCGTCTTCACCACGGTCGGCGCCGAGCAGGAGTACTTCCTGATCGACGAGCAGTACTTCTTCGAGCGGCCCGACCTGATCTCCACCGGCCGCACTCTTTTCGGCGCCAAGCCGCCGAAAGGCCACGAGCTGGACGACCACTACTTCGGCTCTATCCCCGAGCGAGTGCTGGCCTGCATGATGGAGTCCGAGCTTGAGATGCGCAAGCTCGGCATCCCAGTCAAGACCCGCCACAACGAGGTCGCCCCGGCGCAGTATGAGATCGCTCCGGTGTTCGAGAACTCCAATGTCGGCTCCGATCACCAGCAGCTGATGATGCAGGTGCTGGAAGGCGTGGCGAGGCGCTACGGGCTGGTCTGCCTGCTGCACGAGAAGCCGTTCGCCGGCGTCAACGGCTCCGGCAAGCACAACAACTGGTCGATGGGGACCGACACCGGCAGCAACCTGCTCGACCCGGGCGACACGCCAGCCGAGAACATCCACTTCCTGTTCTTCTGCGCAGCGGTGATCCAGGCCGTCAACAAGCACCAGGGTCTGCTGCGCGCCTCGGTCGCCAACATCGGTCAGGACCATCGGCTCGGCGCCAACGAGGCTCCGCCGGCGATCATCTCGATCTTCCTTGGCGCCGAGCTGGAGAAAGTGCTCGAGGCGGTCGCCAGCGGCGAAGGCGACCCCAACACGCCGGCCTCCTTCCTCGACCTCGGGGCGACCGTGCTTCCCTCCCTGCCGATGCACGGCGGCGACCGTAACCGGACCTCGCCGTTCGCCTTCACCGGCAACAAATTCGAGTTCCGCGCGCTGGGATCGAGCATGTCGCTCGCCTTCCCCAACACGGTGCTGAACACAATCGTCGCCGAGGCGATCGACGAGCTGGCCGGCAAGCTGGAGGAGAAGGTTTCCAGCGGGATGAGCGTTCCCGAGGCAGTGATCGAGACCGTCAAAGACTCCTACACCTCCAGCAAGCAGGTCTGCTTCGGCGGCGACAACTACTCCGAGGAGTGGCATGCAGAGGCGGAGCGACGCGGGCTCAAAAATCTGCGCACGACGCCCGACGCACTTCCGGAGGTGATCAGCGACCAGACGATCGCCGCCTTTGAGAACTACGATGTCCTCTCCAAGCGAGAGTTGGAGTCCCGCTATGAGGTGTGGCTCGAGCAGTACGCGATCCGGGCAAACATCGAGGCGGAGGAGACCTTCTCGATCGCCCAGACGATGATCCTTCCGGCGGCGCTGCGACACCTGGCGCTGGCCAAGAAGGCGAGCTTCCCTCCGGCAAGCGAAGAGGTTGAGCCATTGGCCTCCGAGCTGGTCGAGGGCCTCGACGGGCTCAAGAAGGCGAACGCCTATCCGGACGACCTGGAGGGCATGGATCTCGCGATATACGCCCGCGACGAGCAGATCGCCGCGATGGCCAAAGTGCGCGAGGCGGCGGATAAGCTGGAGAAGGTGGTCGCCGATGAACTTTGGCCCCTGCCGAAGTACGAGGAGATGCTCTTCATCAAGTAGGCGGGGGCTGCGGCTCGTCCTCTTCCTCTTCGTCGTGATCGCGCACCGAGCGGATGATGATGTAGCCGACCGCGATCAGGCCGACGATCGGGATCAGGCCGGCCCCGACCACGGCCGGCCAGGCCTCGAGGGCAAGCGACAGCGCGGCGATGATTGGGAGTGCCGTCATACAGCCCAGGATACGGCGAGTTGGCTAAGGTCCGGCAGCGGCGGCGAGCGGCAGTCCCGAGGGCGGCCCCCGCTCGCTTACCCTCATCCCCAAGCCGCCCTGCGGCGAAAGCGTGGGCATCTGGCGGACAGTCATCGTGCGGCCGGGCAGCGCGTCGAGCCGCAGTCGCTGCAGCAGCATCGTCGCCACCAGCTTCACCTCGGTCTGACCGAAGCGTTTGCCGATGCAGATGCGCTGGCCACCGCCGAAGGGCACGTAGGCACCGCGTGGCAAGGCGGCCTTGCGCTCGCGGGTGAAGCGCTCGGGGATGAACGCCTCGGGGTCGGGGAAGACCTCCGGGATACGGTGGCTGGCCCAGGAGCAGTAGTTGACGTAGGCCCCCATGGGCACGGTATAGCCGCCGAACTCGAACTCACGTACGGCGCGACGCGGGCCGATCCAGGCTGGCGGATAGAGACGCAGCACCTCGTCGAGGACCATGTCGAGGTATGACATCTCCCGCTCGAGCTGGTCGAGCGTGGGGACGCCGCCGCCGAGCACCCGGTCCTGCTCCTCGCAGAGCTGCGCAAGAGCCTCCGGGTGTCGGGCCAGCTCATGCATCATGAAGGTGAGGGTGGAGGTGGAGGTGTCGTGACCAGCGAACATCAGGGTCATCACCTGGTCGCGGACCTCGCGGTCGGTGAATGCCTCCCCCGCCTCGCCGCGGGCACCGAGCAGGAGGCTGAGGACGTCGCGGCTGTGCGGGTTGGGCTCGGCGCGGCGGTGGTCGATCTCGCCGAAGACGATCTGATCGAGCACGGCGCGCGAAGTGACCATCTTGCGCCATGGAGAACCCGGGCCGCGCAGCAGGCGCAGCGCGAAGTCGATCCCATAGAAGCCGAGGGCGCGCTCGAAGTGCTCGGCGGCGGCGGCGCCCTTGCCGCCGTCGTCGGGATCGAGCCCGAGTAGCGCCCGCATCGCGATTCGCATCGCTAGATTTCGCATCCAGGCATAGAGGTCGAGCACCTCGCCTCGCCGCAGGCGAGAGATTGCCGCCTCGGCCTCGGCGCTCATCGACTCCAGCATCGCGGTCACCTGCTCGCGATGGAATGCGGGCATCATGATCTCCCGAGCTCGATCGTGGTAGGCGTCATCGATCGTCAACAGGCCGTCGCCGAGCAGGGGGATCAGGTCGCCAAAGCTGCCCTCACGCCAATGGAAGTTCTCCGGGTGGGCGACGGTGACGAAGTGGTTAGCCTCGGGACCAAGCATGAAGACGCTGCGGGAGTGAAGAACCCGAAGGCTGAAGATCGGCCCGTGCTCCTCATAACAGGCAAGAAGGATCGGCAGCGGATCGCGAACGATCTGTCGGGTTCGGGAGAAGCTGAAATCTCCGGGGCCCGGAGGAAACCTGCCACGGCCGCGCCACTCGGCGAGCACGTCGCCGGCCAGCCGCCGCATCGGGTTGGCGGACAGCTGCTTAGGACGGGCGACCGGCGCTGCGGTGTCGATTGCAGGCATCGCGTGGGATGCTAGTTGGCTGAGCAGCCAGACCGTCATACGGCGCGACAGTGACCAGTAAGAGCGTCTCAGCTACCGGGGCTCGCCGTGGCCGCGAGCTGGCCGCAGGCCGCGTCTATGTCGCGACCGCGGGTGAGGCGGACGGTAGCGGTGAGGCGATGCTCGGCGAGGATCGCGCGGAAGCGCTCGATCTGCTCCGGGGAGGAGCCGTCATAGGAGCCAGTCGGGTTATAGGGGATCAGATTGACCTTGTAGGAACGTGGGTCGAGAAGGGCGGCAAGCTGACGTGCGTGCGCGGGACGGTCGTTGACTCCGGCAAGCATCACGTACTCGACGAATACCTTGCGGCGGCGGCGCGCCCCGTAGCGCTGGCAGGCGGCAAGCACCTCGGCAAGCGGGTAGCGGTCGTTGACCGGCATCAGCGAGGAGCGCAGCTCGTCGTTGGGGGCATGCAGCGAAAGCGCCAGGGAAACCGGCATCTCACACTCGGCGAGGCGGTCGATGCCCGGCACCCAGCCGACCGTCGAGATCGCGGTGCGCCGGTGAGTGACGCCGAGATCCGGCAGCCGCTCGCAGGCACCGAGAACCGCATCGAGGTTCATCATCGGCTCGCCCATCCCCATGAAGACGGCGTGGTCGATCCTCTCGACGCGTCGGAAGTGAAGCGCCTGGTCGAGTATCTCATCGGCGCTGAGGTTGCGACCGAACCTCATCTGCCCCGTGGCGCAGAAGGTGCAGGTAAGCGGGCAGCCCGACTGAGAGGAGAGGCAAACCGAGCGGCGAGCGTCGCGGTAGCGCATCAGCACCGCCTCAAGCGGCCGCCCATCGGCAGTGTCGAAGAGGACCTTGACCGTACCGTCGTCGGATCTCGCCTCTTTGTGGACGGCGAGCGTCGAGAGCGGCACCAGCTCGGTGAGCTGCTCCCGAAGCGCCGCCGGAAGATTGCTCATCTCCTCATAGGACCGTGCCCCGCGCGCGACCCACTCCCACACCTGGGAAGCACGGTAGCCGGGTCCACCGGCTTCGGTGAGGGTCCTTTCGAGCAGCGATCGGTCCACCAGGCGAGTGTAGGGCGGTGGCTAGGGCTGCTCGTGGATCTTCTCACCTCTCTCGAGCATGCCGACGAACTTGCGCAGCCGCAGCTCCCGAGTCTCGGACTTCTTCGCGTCGTTCAGCCGGTAGATGATCGCGTAGCGGTTGGAGCTGTCGAGGTTGGAGAAGAACTCACGCGCAACCGGGTTTCGGTCGAGCTCGCGCGCCAGATCGCTGGGTACCCTGGCGCTTCGCTGACCCTCGTATGCCGCCTCCCAGCGACCGTCGGCTCTAGCGGCCTCGACCTCGGCCATGCCCGCGGCCCGCATCGCCCCAGCCGCAATCAGCTCTTCGGCCCTGTCGCGGTTGATCCGCGACCACTTCCCACGCGGCCGCCGCGGCGTGAGCCGTTGCAGGAAGTGCTTCTCATCAAAGCGCCGCTTCTGACTGTCGATCCAACCGAAGCAGAGCGCCAACTCCAGCGCCTCGTAGTAGGTGACGCTCTTCACGCCGGACTCCTTCTTGGCGATCTTCAGCCAAATGCCCTGCGAGGTGGCGTGGCGCTCTTCCAGCCATGCCTCAAGCTCAACGGGCGAGGCAAAGAGAGCGATCGGCAGCTCCTCAGGCATGGACCCAGATCATCGCCGAATGCCTCAGCCGGGGCACGTCGATGGCTATGGTCACTGACGCAGCGCACAATCCGCAATTGTCTGGAGGCTCAGATGGCAGAGATTCCCGCAGAGGCACGACACCTGCTGGGTGGCAAGAACTTCGCCCACGTCGCGACGGTGATGGAGGACGGCTCTCCGCAAGTCTCACCGGTCTGGGTCGACTCCGAGGACGGGCTTGTTGTCTTCAACACGGCCGAGGGCCGCTTGAAGCCAAAGAACCTACGGCACGACCCGCGAGTGGCGATCTCGATCACCAACCCGGAGAACCCCTATGAGAGCCTGCTGATCCGCGGCCGAGCGGTCGAGCTCACCCACGAGGGGGCCGACGAGCACATCGACGCGCTGGCGAAGCGCTACATGGGCGTCGAGGAGTACCCGCTTCGCCAGCCCGGTGAAGTCCGGGTGATCGTCAAGGTCGAGCCGGAGCGCGTCCAGCACATGGCGCCATAGGCGACTTCGACCGGATTCGACTCAGCGTCGCATCTGCCTGATGCGGCTGCCGGCAAACCCCGCCCAGGCGCGAGGACGCCGTGCCACGGTCAGCGCCAGCGCCAGCGAGTCGAAGAAGGTGTCGCGCTCGGTCGCAAGGCCGTCCTCGCCGAGTGTGAAGCGATCGACTCCTCGCCAGGAAACGGGGCCGCCAGCCGCGGTTCCCGACGCGGTGAACTCGATCAGGACGCCGTCTTCCGTCGCCCCCCAGCGATGGACCTCGGCGGTCAGGTCCGGGATCAGCCTGAAGAGGTCGGCAAAAGCCTGCTCGCCTTCGGCCAGGGTGTTGGTGGTCGGCACCATTGGCGCTGAGAGCCGTACCCGCTCGGCCAACACGGTGCCGAGTCGCTCCGGCGCCGGCGCCCGCCAGAACTCCGCGAAGCGGCGGACGAAGTCCGCCGCCACCTCCCCCCTCATCCCGTCCTGGTCGGGGCGGCTCATGCGGGCACCTCGTGCAGCAGCCGCTCGATCGCGGCGCGAGCATAGTCGAAGACTCGCCGATCCCCGGAGAGCCGATACCTTGAGTTGGCGCCGATGACGACGGCATAGAACTCAAAGGCGAGGCGCTGCGGGTCCCCCGCGCCGGCCAGTCGAGCCTGGCGCTCCAACTCGCCGAGCCAGGCATCGAGTGCGGCGGCGATCGCCTCTCGGACCGGCCCGGGTCGGTCATCGTACTCGGCCGATGTCGCTGCCCAAAAGCAGCCGCCCGAGTAGTCGTCGCGGCCGAGATGAGCCACATAGGCCTCGGCGAGCGCGCGCAGCCGGGGGGCGCCGTCGGGCGCGGCTGCGGCGGGCTCGATGACGTCAGCGCTGAAGCGGGCGGCCGCAGCCCCCACCGTTGCCAGCTGCAGCTCCTGCTTGGAGCCGAAGTGGGCGAAGATGCCGCTCTTGCTCATCTCCAGCTCGGCGGCGAGGCGGCCGATCGTCAGCCCCTCGAGGCCCTCGGCGGAGGCAAGGTCCACGGCGCGGTCGAGGATCGCGGCTCGGGTCTCGGCACCCTTGCTGGTCTCGGTGATGCTGATCCGGGTGAGGCTACAGAAAAGCACGAACGTTCGTGCAAATCGACTAGGATCGAGCGCTCTGCCCCAACTGGGGGAAAACTCACTTCGAGGAGGATGGATGAGCACTCACACAGTGAAGAAAATCGACGACATGGAGGCTGTCTTCGGCGGCGGCTTCAAGCGCGCCCGCGCCGAACTCGGCGTCGAATCGTTCGGCATGCAGATCATCGACATGCCGCCCAACTACGAGGACTACCCAACGCACGATCACGAGCAGGACGGGCAAGAGGAGGTATACGCAACGCTCCGCGGTGGCGGTGAGATCGAGATCGAGGGGGAGCGCTTCCAGCTCGACCCCGACCATGTCGCCAAGGTCGGTCCGGGCATCAGCCGCAAGGTCTGGCCGGGAGATGAGGGCATCCGCCTCCTCGTCCTCGGTGGCACGGTCGGCAAAGTCTATGAGGCGCCCGATATCACCAAGCTTGGCGAACCCGACCCGATGGCAGCAGGCTAGGACGGTCGGGGGCCGCCGCCGCGCAGCTCACCCCCCGCGCCCCGGCCGCGCAGCTCGTGGCCGGGGCAACTCCTGACAGGGAGGCGCGGATAGCGCGGATAGCGCCGGTCCACCCGCGAGCGCTCACAGAGCGAGAACTCCGACCCGCGGGTGTTGGGCACCAGGCGCTGGTAGGCACAGCTATCGCAGAGCCCTCGGTCCATCTGACCGGGACGCTAGACGCTGTGACGGGAGAGCGGCAACCCCGGTGAAGCACCGGGGGCGCCCGCCAGCAGCTGCTGGACGGAGATGTCGCCGCGTTCGAAGGCCAGCGCCGAGCCGGTCATGTAGAGGCGCCAGATCCGCTCCCGCTCCTCTCCCGCCTCGGCGATCGCCGCATCGCGGTGAGCGGCGAGGTTCGCGACCCAGCGGTGCAGGGTCAGTGCGTAGTGCTCGCGCAGCGACTCGGCGTCGCGAAGCTCCAGCCCCGCCCGCTCCATCGACTCGACCACCCGGCCAACCGGGTGCAGCTCCCCGTCGGGGAAGACGTAGCGCCAGATGAAGCTGTCCTTGCGGCGCACGACCGGCGCCAGACGCACGATCCCGTGATTGAGGATCAAGCCCCCGGGGCGGGCCAGACCCCCCAGCCGCCGCATGTACTCATCCAAGCGGGCCACTCCCACGTGCTCATACATCCCGACGCTGGCGATCTTGTCATAGGGACCATCGTCGACCTCTCGGTAGTCCTGGACGCGCACCTCGCAGCGATGCTCCACCCCGGCTTCGCGAATCCGGCGACGCGCCAGCTCTGCCTGGGGCTCTGAGAGCGTGATGCCAACCGCGCGGACGCCGTGATGGGTCGCGGCGTGGATGACCAGCGACCCCCAGCCACAGCCGACATCGAGCAACCTCTCCCCCGCTGTCAGCCGCAGCTTGCGGCAGATCACCTCGATCTTGCGCTCCTGTGCCTCCTCCAAGGTGTCATCGGGGGAGGCAAAGTAGGCGCACGAGTAGACCATGCTCGGCCCCAAGACCAGGCGATAGAAGTCGTTGGAAACGTCGTAGTGGTGGCGGATAGCGTCGCGATCGCGGCGCAGGGAGTGCAGGCGGCCCCCGAGGTGCGCCTCGCTTACCGGAGGCGCCGGCCGGTGAAGATGTAACGCGCCGGCCCGGGCGGCGGCGAGCGCCGAGACGAGCTTGTCGCCGAGTCCGAGGCGAAGGTCCCGGAACCTGTCGCCTGCCCGCAGCGCCCGCTCAAGATCGCCGTCAACGTCGAGGTCCCCTGCCACCCAGGCCCGGCCCAGGCCGAGCTGGTTGGGCGCGGTGGCGACAAAGGCGAGCGCCCGCGAGTCGCGGATCAAGAGCGTGTCGCCGCTCCCCTCGCCCCGCTCGGGCCGCAGCTCGCTTCCGTCCCAGAAGCGCACGGCGAATGGGATGCCGCCGGAGAGGCGGCCCTCAAGTCGCGCCGCAAGCGGCGCGAAGCGATTGGCAACGCCGCCAGTACTTTGCATCCGCCCCCCAAGAGTAGACGGCGGACTGCCCGTGCGACAAGGTGTGCAAATCCGACGGAGGCCAGACGACAGAGCAGACAATCACCATGACGATGTCGAGAGCCGATGCTGAGATCCTCCTGGAAGTACCCTCCTCGGAGCGCCATAACGCAGAAGTCGAAGCGGCCTGTAAGGCAACCCGCAGACAACTCGACGAAAAGCTCGGCGAGCTGGCGGGCAGTTAGCCGCCTCGCCGGCGGCTAGCTTTGGTCTGTGAACGGCACCGCGACCCTGTTCGATACCGATGAGGCGGCCTACTCGGGCACGGTCGAGGTGCTGGGCGTCATCTTCCGGGCCGAGGACGACGGGTATGCGGTACTGGAGGTTCAAGACACAGAGTCCGGCGGGGGCTTTGCGCTGATCGGCCCGGTCGCCCATCTTGGCTCTGGCGACCGGGCCGAGGTGAGTGGCGATTGGCAGACCCACCCTCGCTACGGCCGCCAGCTTCGCGCCCAGGGCGCGCTGCCGCTCGACCCCGCCGATCGCGAGGGCCAGATTGCCTATCTCACCTCCTTGCGCCACATCGGGCCAGCCCGCGCGGAGCGGCTGGTCGAGGAGCACGGCGAAGCGGTGCTGGGGACGATCGCTGCCGATCCCGCTGGGGTGTTCGGCTCGCTGAGCGGAGTCAGCGCCAAGCAGGCGAGCGCAGCGGCCGAGTCCTGGCACGCGAGCCGCGCCGTGCGCGACCTTCACGTCCAGCTGGCGCCGCACGGGCTGGCGCACCTCGCCGCGCCGATCCATGCCCGCTACGGCGATCGGTCGATGGCGATCCTGCACCAGGACCCCTACCGGCTGACCGAGGTCGAAGGAGTCGGGTTCGCGCGCGCCGACAAGATCGCGCTGGGCGCCGACGTACCGCCGGAGTCCGACCGCCGCGCCCAGGCCGCCGCGAGCTTCGTCCTCGCCGAGGCCGAGCAGCAGGGACACACCTTCCTGCCGCTCGCCGAGCTGGCCCGCCGCGCCGCGAAGCTGCTTGGCCTCGAACCCGATCCCGACGTGCTGATCGCCGCTCGCGGCCTCCTGGCCGAGGAGGGTCGCGTCTATCGCGAGCCGACCCAAGCCCGCGAGATCGCCGTGGCTGAGACGCTGCGCTCCCGCGCCGGCGCCGCGCCCCACCTCGACCATGAGCCCGCCACCGAGAACCCAGACGGTGAGCTCACCGACGAGCAGTGGGCGGCGGTGCGCGGCGCCTTCGCCTCCCGTGTTTCGGTGCTGACCGGCGGACCAGGCGTCGGCAAGACCGTCTGCACCCAGGCGATCGTCGCCGAGGCGGAGGCTGCCGAGGCGACGATCGCCCTCTGCGCGCCGACCGGGCGAGCGGCGCGGCGCCTCGAGGAGGCAACCCGACACGAGGCGCAGACGATCCATCGAATGCTCGAGTGGATGCCCGGCCGTGACCCCACTTACAGGCCTGGCCACCCCCTCCCCGCCGATCTCGTGATCGTCGATGAGGCCTCGATGCTGAACCTGCGGCTGGTCGAGGTCCTGCTCGATGGGCTGGCCGAGTCGACCCACGTCGTCTTCGTCGGCGATGCCGACCAGCTGCCGCCGATCGGCGCCGGCAAGCCGTTCGAGGATCTGATCGCGGCAGAAGTCGCGCCGGTGGTGCGGCTCAACCAGATCTTCCGCCGCGCGGCGCAGTCGATGATCACCACCGCCGCCCACGAGATAAACCAGGGGCGCACGCCTCACCTGCGACCCAACGCAGGCCAGGAACACGACTTCTTCTTCATCGACCGACCGAGCCCGGAGCGGGCGCTGGAGACGGTGGTCGAGGTGGTTGCCGAGCGGGCGCCGAAGCGCTTCGACGTCGACCCGATCCGCGAGGTGCAGGTGCTGGCACCGATGTATAAGGGAGCGGTCGGAATCGAAGCGCTCAACGAGCGCCTGCAGGCGCGGCTCAATCCAAGCGGGAAGCCGGCGCTGAGCGGGCGCTTCCGGATCGGCGACCGCCTGATCCAAACCCGCAACTCCCACGAGCTGGGCCTGATGAACGGCTCGATCGTCTTCCTGCGTTCCGAGGACCCCGAGGAGGAGGCGATCCTCGTCGACACCGACGATGGCGGCTCCCTGGTGATCCCCTATGGAGAGACGGCGACCCTGCGGCTTGCCTACGCGATCTCCGTCCACAAGGCACAGGGCTGCGAGGTGCCGGTCGTGGTCGGCGTCTGCCACCGCTCCCACGCGCGGATGCTCACCCGCCCCCTCCTCTACACCGCGATCACTCGCGCCCGCAGCAGCTGCGTACTGGTCGGGGACCCGGCCGCGCTGGCGATGGCCGTACGTCGCGATGACGGCGGCGGGCGACACTCCGGGCTGGCGGAGCGACTGCGGGGATAGGCGCCGCGGGCCGCACCGGGGTGACATCCACGGTGTTTCAGAGACTACGCCGATGAGGAAACCGCTCGCAGTACTGATCGCCCTCATCGGCGTGGCGTTGGTCTGCTCCCAGGCCGAGTCGGCGACGGCGGCTTCCTCGCCCGCCGCGCCCCCCCGCTACGTCGAAGCCCTCTTCCTCCTCAACCACCCCGGCGGACTCAACCGTTTCGTGCGCTCGGTCTCCGAACCGGGCTCTCCCGACTACCGTCGCTACGCGACCGTGGAACAGCTGGTGAAGCGCTTCGGCGCCCCTGCGAAGCACCGTCGCGCGACGCTGAGCTGGCTGGCGCAGCACGGGCTGCGGGGGCGGGTCGGGCCGACCGGCACCTACGTGCTTGCCCGCCTGCCGCGCGGCGTCGCATCGCGGCTCTTACCGCGCGCGGCGCTCGCCACCTCCTCCGGCGAGCGGGCGGTGGGGCGCCAGGTGCCCGCGGCGCTGCGGCGACAGGTCGCTGCGATCGGCCTACTCAGCACCAGGCCGGGCGCCTTTGACCCAACTGCGAGCGCGGCGCCCGCCGGACTCTCCGCCACCCAGGGAGGGGAACTGGGCTCGCTGATGCCCCATTCCGGCACCTCAGCCGGCTGCGCGGCCGGGCGGGCGGCGGGTGGCACCGGCCTCAGCTCGGCCTTCACGCCGAATCAGTACCTGACCGCGTTCGGGCACGCCGCGCTTCAGCGCCGCGGTTTTCGCGGCGCCGGATTGAGCGCAGCGCTGGTCGAGATCGACGGCTTCCGACGCAGCGACATCGCCGCCTTCGGCAAGTGCTTCGGCGTGCGGATCCCGCCGATTCGCGCCACCGCGGTAGGGCTCAAGCGCCTGCTCGCGCCCGGCGACGAGACCACGCTCGACCTTGAGGTCCTCTCGGCTTCCGCCCCCGGGCTGAAGCACATCTACGTATACGAGGGCCGCTCCTCGGAGGCGGGGATCATGAAGACCACCGCCGCGGCCCTCGGCTCCAAGGGCCACCACCCCAACGCGATCTCGATCTCGCTAGGCAGCTGCGAGCCCGAACTCAACCTGGAACTTGCCGCCAGGCGCGCGCTGGGAAACGTCTTCGCCATCGCCGCAGGTGCCGGGATCTCAACCCTGGCGGCGGCGGGCGATCAGGGCTCAAGCGCTTGTCGGGTCATGACCCCGTCCGGTGCGACGGCCCTGCCCCTGCTCGCCGTCAACGATCCCGCCAGCTCGCCGTTCGTGACCGCGGTCGGCGGCACCAACATCTCCCTGAACGCACGGAACCGCATCCACTCCGAGGTCACCTGGAACGACTCGCCCGCCTTCCTCGGCGCCGGCGGTGGGGGTGTCAGCCTCTTCTCCCCGCATCGTCCCTGGTGGCAGCACGGTCCTGGGATGCGCCGCTACGGCACCGGCCGTCTCGTCCCCGACATCTCGGGCCTCGCCGACGTGATTCCCGGCTACGCGATCTACTGCACCGCCGCGGAATGCGCGGAATTCGAACAACCCAACCTCGGCTGGGTGGCAATCGGGGGCACCAGCGCAGCGACTCCGCTGATGGCCGGTGGCGTCCTGCTCGCCGACCAGTACGCGGCGCGCCACCGCCAGCCCGCGCTCGGCTTCCTCAACCCGCTGCTGTACAAGCTCGGTGACGGAAGGTTGAGGCACAGCGTCTTTCGCGACGTGACCAAGGGGAACAACGACCTTGGCCGGCTCACCCCTACCGAAGCTGGCGGCGGTCACCCGCTCGGCTGCTGCTCCGCGACCCCGGGATATGACCTCGCCACCGGCTGGGGCTCACTCCAGGTGGAAGGCTTCGCCAAGGCGGCGGTCAAAGCAGCGCGATAGCCACCGGGCCAGGCGAAGATCAGCCGACCCGCTTGACCCGGAAGCGGAAGATCGCCGGGGTGGGGTCGACGTTGCCGGCTGAGTCCCGTGCCTTGACTCGAACCGTGTGCTTGCCGAGCCCGAACCAGCGGGAGAACTTGACGCGGCAGCGGTGGAAGCGGCCTCGGTCCACCCCGCAGATGAAGGTGACGCCGGGCTCGTTGGAGCCGAACCGAAAGGTCTCTCTCACCTTCCTCTTATGCGTGCGGACCAGCTTATGCGGGTGCCTGGCAAAGAACGTGTTTGGCCGATTGGCCTCGACGGTGAAGGACACCGCGCTGCTGCCAACGTGGCCCGCTATGTCGGCCCCGCTCACTTCGAATCGGTGGCTACCGTCGACCAAGGGAGTCGTGGGGACGAAGGGTGAGGTGCAGGCCTGGGGGGTGCTGCCGTCGAGCGAGCACGAGAAGCCCACCGGGCGGTTCGCGGTAAACGCAATCGTGGGCCTGCGGTTATGACCGATCGCGCTTGGCCGTCCAGTAATCGTGATCGTCGGCGGCAGCGCAATGCGGGCCACCGCGCCGAAGGCATCGATAAGCCCGGCGCCGACCGCGTTCGGGCCGAACGTTCCAACCGGCTGTGCGGTGGCGGCGAGCGCCGAGCGTGCCTGGGCGACCGTGAGCGATGGATTCGACTGCAGCATCAGAGCCGCAACCCCGGCGGCATGCGGAGCGGCAGCCGAGGTCCCACAGTACCTCCAAACGCCTTCTTCGAGTGAGGCAAAGAACGTGGTAACACCGCAGTCGGTGGCTACAACGTCGGGCTTTGAGACCGCTTCGGGGGGGAGGAGTTTGGGGGCAGGCGTAGTGCCCGAGACCGGGCCGAAGTAATGGGTGACAGGGCCGCGGGAGGAGTATTCCTCCGGGGCCGAGCTGTCGTCGAAGCGCTCGGCACCGACGGTGATCGCGCTGGCGGCACCACTGTGGCCGAAGATCGTCGGTCCGACCGTATCGCCTTCGGAGGAAGTCGGGTACTGGGTCTCTGAGACCCCGCCGCCGTTCTCCAGCAGGGCGAGCTTGAGTCGCGGCGCCAAGCTCGAGATGACTTCTTTGTTGTTGTTGCACGGTTCCCCGAAACAGTGGTTAATCGCCAAGCTCGACTTCCTGGCTCGATTTCGTCTTGTTTTCCCATTGGAACACCTCGACGGGCTTTTGGGTTGTGATGTTGTCGCCGTAGCTGCCAACCACTTCTCCTCCTTCTTCGATCGGTTCCCCTACGGAGTTGAGAAGGAACGCATCGAGGTCTGTGTGAACGCCGTGCCAGGGTTCCGCCCACTGCAGGTCGACGGTGAGGGTGGCGCCTCTTTCGACCTTGATGCCGAAGGTGTTATCTTCCGGTTTGGATCCGAATTGCATGCAGTGGCTCGGAGATCCCACTTCGGTGATCGCTTTAAGCGCTTCTGGGCACCTTCCCGAGTCGCGGAATTCCGGCGCTTCCCAAGAGGCGATTTCGCGACCCATCGCGTCGAGCAGGTTGTCGTTGCCAGCCGCGGTGAAGTACTCGACCCCGGCCGCGGTCACGCGGCCGATGGCCGCCGCGACCGGCCCGTCCTGGAAGAACGGCTCTTCGAAGTAGGCGACGTCGTCGGCGATCACCTGCGCGCCGGCGCCGCCTTCGGAGACGGGCTTCGCCAGCCGTTCGATGTTCCGAGCAAAGGCTTCTTCGCTCGGGAATGCCGTCGCAAAGGCAAGTGAGGCGTCGGGCGCGACGTCGTGGGCGGTCTGCAGCATGGCCCTGCCCTCGTCGGTCGATTCTTCTTCCCCCGAGCCGCCCGCGTAGTCTTCGATCACGCGGACGGGCGTCTGCTGGCCAGCGCAGGGATTGGCGGCGCCGGGCAGGTCGCCGCTGGCTTCGTCTTCGGCGGCGTGAGTGGCGATCGGCTGATTCCCCGTGACCGCCTTGGTCGCGGTGTTGAAGGAGTCCGAAAGCGCCCCTACGGTAACCCCACTGCCGTTGACGCCGAACTCCTGGCGGGCTTCCCCGACGTGCAACTGGCCGACCCCCTCAGAGACCGCAGACCCCCCTTCACAGGTGGTGGCGGAGGGCAAGGCGGAGGCCGCGCCGCCGACTCCGTAGACGATCGGGGCCAGGATCTCGGTGACACCCTGCACCCTCGGCACGGCGGCTACCGCGCGCAGCGCAGCGGGCGCCGCGGCGACGGTGACCGTCTGGTAGCGGCGGCTCACCGTGACGATGCGCCCCCCCGCTGCACGCAGCGCTTCGAGGCTCGCGGCCGCTCCGCGCTCGAAGCGGACGTTGACGAGGACCCGATCTCCTTCGCGCAGCAGGCTGCCGGGACCGCTCGGAGCGACGCTGAGCATCGCCGCCTGCTTGGCCGGTGGCTTCGAGCGCACCGAAGGCTTCGCCAGCGCGGCCAGGCGCGGCGAAAGGATCCCGCTGCCGCTCGACATCGCTGTGGCGGGGGCCGCGAGCACGCCGGCGGCGCCGAGCGCCGCGGCGATCGACCAACCCAACAGCCTGCCTCGTCCCACCTTCAGATTCATCTCAATCCAAGCTATCGGCCATTCCTTAACTCACCACAACACCGCTACACGGGGTTACGAGCGGAGCCTTCCGAGGTTCAGATGTAGTCGGCGCGCCGAAACCAGGCCAGCAGCCCCAGCACCGACAGCACGAGACAGCCGATCCCCAGCACGAAGAACGCCCCGGTCGACTGGATGTTGACCACTAGCCACTTGAAGTTCTGGCCAAAGAAGCCGACGATGAAGGAGAGCGGCAGGAAGATCGTCGCCATCACGGTGAGTTGCTTGGTGATCTGGTTGAGGCGGTTGGAGACCACCGAGAGGTAGGCGTCTCGAGAACCGGCAAGCAGGTCGCGATAGGAGTCGATCTGGTCGGAGATCCGGATCGAGTGGTCATAGACATCGCGGAAGTAGTTGCGCGAATCGACCTCCAGGCCGGGGATTTCGAGGATGTCTTCGATACCCCGCGCCAGCAGGTCACGTTGTGGGGTGACCACCCGCCGCAGGTCGACCAGATCCCGCCGCAGCGAGGTGATCTCCTCGAGCTGCCGCGGCGTCGCCCGTGCGAAGATCTCGCCGTCAAGCCGCTCGATCCGCTCGTCGATCCGCTCGAGGACCGGGAAGAAGGTGTCGGTCAGCCCGTCGAGCACCCGGTAGACCGCGAACTGCTCCGAGCGCGGCGGCTGGGCGGTCAGCCGCTTGCGGACTTCCTCCAGCGCCGCGCATCTCCGGGCATGCGTGGTAACGATGTAACCGCCGCTGAGGAAGGCATGGGCCTCGATCAGCTCCACCCCGCCGCGCTCGGCCTCCTCCGCCCCGTAGTAGACGAGGAACATGTACGTGCCGAAGTCGTCCAGCTTCGGGCGCTGGCCGCGTTTCAAGGTGTCCTCGAGGGCCAGCGGATGGAACCCGAAGACCTCTTTTAGCTCGGCGATCTCCTCCTCACCAGGGTCGGTGAGGTCGAGCCAGAAGTACTCGTCGCGCTCCATGAGCCCGACGAATCCCTCGCGGTCGATGCGGTCAAAGAAGCGCACGCGGCCACGCTAGATACCCCCCCGGACGCTCTCAGCCTGCTACGGTCCCGGCGTTCGGTCGGACCTCATGTCCGGCAAAGTCGTGTCTAGCGCTCGCGTCGTTGCTTCACCGCATCCTCCGCGTTCGCAGCACATCAAGTGGAGGCAATGCATGCCCTCAGGAACTGTCAAGTGGTTCAGCGACGACAAGGGCTACGGGTTCATCACACCCGACGACGGCTCTAAGGACGTCTTCGTCCACCACAGCGCAATCATCGGCGAGGGCTTCAAGTCCCTGGCCGAGGGCGCCAAGGTGACCTACGAGTCCGAGGAAGGGCCCAAAGGCCCGGCCGCAGCGAGCGTCCAGCAGACCTCGTAGTCGCGCACCGCGCTCAGCAGTGACGAAGCCCGCCACTCGGCGGGCTTCGTCGTTCGGGAGCCCCAAACCCGTTCCCTAATCTCCTCCTCCCACAGATGGCCACCCGAGACGACCTCAGAAACATCGCGATCATCGCCCACGTCGACCACGGCAAGACGACGCTGGTCGACGCGATGCTGTGGCAGTCCGGCGCCTTCCGCAAGGGCCAGGACGTGGCGGAGCGGGTGATGGACTCAATGGACCTGGAGCGCGAGAAGGGGATCACCATCCTCGCCAAGAACACCGCGGTCCACTACGGAGGGGTGAAGCTGAACATCGTCGATACGCCCGGCCACGCCGACTTCGGCGGCGAGGTCGAGCGCGGCCTGACCATGGTCGACGGTGTGCTGCTGCTGGTCGACGCCTCCGAGGGACCACTGCCGCAGACCCGCTTCGTGCTGCGCAAGGCGCTGGAGGCGAAGCTGCCGGTGATCCTCGTCGTCAACAAGGTCGACCGTCCCGACGCCCGCATCGCCGAGGTCATCGAGGAGGTATACGAGCTGTTCATCGACCTCGACGCCGACTCCGAGCAGATCGATTTCCCGATCGTCTACAGCAACGCCAAAGCAGGCTGGGCCTCGCTGGAGGAGGGATTCGAGGGGACCGACCTCTCTCCTTTGCTTGACCTGATGCTGAAGCGGATTCCCGCCCCCGAGTTCGACCCTGACTACCCGCTGCAGGCGCACGTCACCAACCTCGACGCCTCGCCTTACGTCGGCCGCCTCGCCCTTTGCCGCGTCCGCAATGGGACAATCCGCTCCGGACAGCAGATCGCCTGGTGCCGGGCCAACGGCTCGATCGAGCGGGCCACGGTCTCGGAGCTCTACGTGACCGAGGCGCTCGAGCGGGTCGCTGCCGAGCAGGCGGGGCCCGGCGAGATAATCGCCGTCGCCGGCCTTCCCGAGGTGACGATCGGCGAGACCCTGGCCGACCCCGCCGACCCGCGACCGCTGCCGGTGATCACCGTCGATGAGCCCTCGCTCTCGATCGTGGTCGGCATAAACACCTCGCCACTGGCCGGCCAGGAGGGCGGCAAGCTGACCGCGCGCCAGGTCCGCGACCGGCTCGACGCCGAGCTGATCGGAAACGTCTCGATCCGCGTCCGCGATACCGAGCGACCCGACGCATGGGAGGTGCAAGGGCGAGGCGAGCTGCAGCTCGTCGTCCTGCTGGAGCTGATGCGGCGCGAGGGATTCGAGCTGACTGCCGGCCAGCCACGCGTCCTCACCCGCGAGATAGACGGCAAGGTCCACGAGCCGGTCGAGCGTCTGGCGATCGACGTCCCCGAGGAGCGCGTCGGCGCGGTCACCCAGCTCCTCGCCCAGCGCAAGGGAAGGCTCGAGCATATGGTCAACCACGCGACCGGATGGGTGAGGATGGAATACCTGGTGCCCGCCCGGGGACTGATCGGCTTCCGAACCGAGTTCCTCACCGAGACCCGCGGCACCGGGATCTTGCACCATGTCTTCGACCGCTGGGAGCACTGGGCAGGAGAGCTGCGCACCCGGCCCAGCGGCTCGATCGTCGCCGATCGCCGCGGCAAGACAGCCTCCTACTCGCTGGCCAACCTGCAGGAGCGCGGCGCGCTTTTCGTCGGCCCCGGCGAGGAGGTCTATGAGGGGATGATTATCGGCGAGAACGCCCGCTCAGACGACCTCGACGTCAACGCGATCAAGGAGAAGCACCAAACCAACATCCGGGCCGCCAGTGCCGATGTGCTGGAGCGCCTGGAGCCCGCCAAACGGCTCTCGCTCGAAGCGGCGCTGGAGTTCCTGCGCGAGGACGAGTGCGTCGAAATCACCCCGCAGTCGGTGCGGTTGCGGAAGGTTCTGCTCGACAAGACCCAGCGCCAGAAGGCGGCCCGCCAGAACCCCTCCCGACCCCGCGTCGCTTCTTAGTCCGCCGCCACCATCGGGCGATCTGGGAGAGCCCGAGTGAACCAGAAGGCGACGACGACGAAGGCCGCGACCGAGAGCAGAGCGACCTTTAGCGCCGCGATCTGGGCGTCGTCGTAGCTGCCGACGATCGCGCTCGCCTCCTGCGGCCGCACCCGGGCACTCTCGAGCCTCGCTTCCACCGTGGAGCTGGGTACGAACTCGATCCCCTGCTCACTCGCGGCAATGAGCCGCTGCTGCGTCGGCGCTGAGATCTGCGGGTTGTCGACTACCGACTTGTTGAACGCCCCGGTCAACCCGCTGAGCAGGACCGCGCCGACCATGGCGGTGCCGAGCGCCCCGCCCAGGTACTGGAAGGTGCCCTGGACGCCACCCGCCTCGCTTGTCTCCGACGGCTTCACCGCGGACATGATCACGTTGCCGATCTGGGAGACCATCAGCCCAGCGCCGAAGCCCATCAGCCCCAGGGAGACGCCGAAGGCGACCGAGTTGAGCGTGTAGTCGACGCTCCCGACCAGGCCGAGCACCGAGGCCAAGAGCGCGAGGAGGCCGGCGCGGACGATTGCGCGCGGCGAGAAGCGACTCGACAGCCTCGGCGCCAGCATCGCCGTGACCAGCATCACGACCGAGAGGGGCAGCAGCTTCACGCCGGTTTCGAAGGCGTCCTTGCCGAGCACCACCTGGAGGTAGAGGGGCACCGCGAAGAATGTCCCCAGCAGAATCACCTGCTGGAAGAAGATCATCAGGGAGCCGCCGCGCAGCTGGCGGATTCGCAGCAGCGCGATCCGCAGCAAAGGCTCTTCACCGCGAGCCTCGCGCCGCTCGACCCAGCGGGCAAACCCAAGCAGCACGCCGGCGCCGGCGAGGATCACGAACGGCACCGGAGAGAGGCCCAACGGCGTGATCTCGGTGCCTCCGATCCTCGGCGGGTTGCGCGGCAGGACCCAGCCCCAGGCGCTGCTCTGCAGGACGCCGAAGACGATCAGGAAGAGGCCGGCAATCGAAAGCGCGGCTCCCACCCAGTCGAGCTTCCCTGCCTTCTGACGGGGCGCGTCCCTGATCATGCCCGAGGCAAGTAGAACGAAAATCGCGATCACGACCTCACCGGCGAAGACGACCCGCCAGCTCAGCGCCGTCGTCACCGCCCCACCGATCAGAGGTCCGGCCGCCGCGCCGGCGGCGGCGACCCCGCCGATGATTCCGTAGGCGACCGCCCGCTTTTGTCCCTCGTAGTTGGAGGCGATCAGGGCGATCAGCGCCGGCACCAGCACGGCGGCCCCCAGGCCCTCGATCAGCGACCAGCCAAAGAGGAGCCAACCTACGTTGGGGGCGATCGAGGTCAGCCCCGAGCCGATCGCGAAGACCACCAGGCCGATCCGGAAGGCGCGCTTCCGCCCCCAGATGTCGCCGAGCTTGCCGCCGAGCAGCATCGTCGAGGCCATCACCAGCATGTAGGCGGTGATCGCCAGCTGCACCTTCTCCACCGTCGTGTTCAGGTCGGCGACGACACTGGAGATCGAGACGTTCATCACCGTCGTGTCGAGCACGAGGATGAACTGGGCAGCCGAAAGGATGAGGATGACGCGCCAGGTCTTCACGGGCTAGGCGTCCTCTGCCTGGATACGCCCGGAATCGATCGCCGCGCGCAGCTCCGCGTGGTCGCGCTCGCTCTGCCCGGCGTAAAGCTCAGCGAACTCGGCGATCGCCTCGTCGAAGGCCTTGCTGGCGCCGAGATAGGCGGCGATCTCAATCCTGTCGCCGGAGCGGGCGTGGGTGCGGGCCAGCGTCCAACCGCACATCTGCGCGTAGACGCCCATCGCCCCCGGAGTCAGCGATTCGACATCGGCCGATCCCTTCCAATCCCAGAGCTGGCGCACGTAGAAGTCGCGGTCGCGACCGTCGAAGCCGACCGCGGGGCACCAACCGAGGAAAATGTCGCTCGCGGCCTGCATCAGCCGCTGGCCTTCGACAACCCGCCGTCCGTG
This sequence comes from uncultured Solirubrobacterales bacterium, assembly GCA_963777915.1. GTDB lineage: Bacteria > Actinomycetota > Thermoleophilia > Solirubrobacterales > 70-9 > CAVUPF01. The sequence goes on from CAVZSH010000003.1 coordinate 219,508, forward strand.
GTTCTTGAAGCGGCTGCTCCCGGCGTAGGGCTCCAGCACCGACGCCTCGGCCTCCTTGGCTTGCAGGAAAAGCGGGTCGTTGTCGTCGACGCCGGTGAACAGGGCCACCCATGCGCGCGTCCCGACGCTGCCCACCCCGACAACCTTCCGCGCCAGGTGGCGAAACCGGTAGCGATCCAGCAGGTGCTGGCGGTCGCCCTGCAGCGTGGAACGGTAGGAACCGAGCAAATCGATCATCATCTGCTGCAGGTCGCGGGTCTCCCCCGCCGGCAGCAGCTCCTCGATCGGAACGATCAGGGGCGGGTCGCTGATGATCCGCAGTTCCCCGTCGACGGTGTGGGTGAGCTTGTCAAAGGCCCGCAGGTTGTCCTTGGACCGCGCCTTGAGGAGGTTGCGCTCGGCCCGCTTCACCGCCTTTTTCCCGGCGGCGCGTTTGACTTCGGCCCCCAGGCTCGCCATCAGCGCCTCGACGTCGAGGCGCGCGTACCAGACGTCGAGGTCGCTGAGGGAGGCGAGGCCGCGCATCGCCTCGCGGTAGTTGCCCACCACGGTCAGCACGACCTCGCGTCGCTGCTTGGCCTTGAATCCGTTTTCGCGCCCGGCGATTGCGAAGCTGGCGGCAAGGCGCTTGACGTCCCACTCCCACGGGCCAGGCGCGGTCTCGTCGAAGTCGTTGAGGTCGAAGACGAGCCGACGGTCGGGAGAGGCGAAGGTGCCGAAGTTGGAGAGATGGGCGTCGCCGCACGCCTGTACTCGCAGCCCCGAGGCGGGCGTGCCGGCCAAGTCTGACGCCATTACCGCAGCGGCACCACGGAAGAAGGCGAAGGGAGAGGCCGCCATCCGCCCGTAGCGGATCGGGACCAGCTCGGGGACACGCCAGCGCGCCTGCACCTCGAGGATCTCGACCGGGTCAGGCCGGTCGCCGGCTGGCTCCCATTCCGCATGGGCGGAACGGGGGGCCTGCGAACGCGCCGCCTTTCCGGCGGCGGCGCGTTCGGAAGGATCCATGCCTAGACGGTAGCGCCTGCCTGCTCGGTTTGGCTAGCCTCGGACTCGGCGGCCTGTTTGGCGGCGGCCTGGGCCTCCGGCGTGGCCTCGTCGATGTTGCGCGGCAGCAACACCTCGCGGGCGATCACCAAGCGCTGGATCTGGCTGGTGCCCTCGTAGAGCTGCATGATCTTCGCGTCGCGCATCAGCTTCTCGACCGGGTACTCCTTGATGAAGCCATAGCCGCCATAGACCTGGACGGCATCGACGGTGATCTCCATCGCCGAGTCGGCCGCGAAGCGCTTGGCCTCCGAGGAGACAAGCGTGTTGCGCTTGCCCTGGTCGAGCAGGACCGCCGAGTTCCAGACCAGCAGGCGGGCGGCGTCGACCTTGGTCGCCATGTCGGCAATCATGAATTGGATCGCCTGGTGCATCGCGATCGGCACCCCGAACTGGACTCTTTCCTTGGAGTACTCGGCCGCGAACTCGAAGGCGGCGCGGCCGATGCCGACGGCCATCGCCGAGACGCCCGGCCGGGTGCGGTCCAGCGTCATCATCGCCAGTTTGAAGCCCCTGTTCTCCTCGCCGAGCAGGTTCTCGGCGGGGATCTCGACTTCGTCGAAGGAGATGGTCGCGGTGTTCGACGCCCGCTGGCCCATCTTGTCCTCCTTCTTATCGACGCTGACCCCGGGGAGATCGGCGTCGACGACGAAGGCGCTGATCCCGCGGTGGCCGGCCTCGGGATCGGTCTTTGCGTAGACCGTGAAGTAGTCGGCATAGGTGCCATTGGTGATGAAGCACTTGGAGCCGGTGATGACGTACTTGTCGCCCTTCTTCACCGCGCGGGTCTTCATCCCAGAGACGTCGGAGCCGGCGTCGGGCTCGGTGAGACAGAAGGAGGCCAGCTTCGGCTCCTCGCAGAGCATCCCGAGGTACTTCTTCTTGGTCTCCTCAGAGCCACCGAGGGTGATCGGCGCGGAGGCCAGCCCGTTGGCCATCAACGAGGTGCCGATGCCCGAGCAGCCCCACCCCATCTCCTCCTCGATCAGACAGCCGGAGAGGTAGTCGAGCCCAGGGCCGCCGTAGGCCTCGGGGATGTGGGTGTTCATCAACCCCACCTCCCAGGCCTTCTCGATGATCTCCTGGGGCCAGGTGCCGTCCTTGTCGTACTCCCAGGCGACCTTGCGGATCTCTTTCTCAGCGAAGCTGTGCGCCAGCTCGCGCAGGTCCTTCTGCTCGTCGGTCAGGGTGAAGTCAACCACGGGTCGAGACTCCTTTTCGTCCGTGCGATAAGCCTTTTTTGGAGCGATCGCCGAAGGCGATCGCCACCGACTGACTGGTCAGTCAACCAACCCCAAGACTAGCGGATGAATGGGGCGAGGTGCGCCCTCTACCCTTGGACCTCATGACGCTGGCGCCGGCCGCGATCGCATTCGACAACCTCACCATTCTGGTGCTGATCACAGTGATCGTCGCGCCGATCGCCGCGATCGCCTTCGCCTGCTCGGGCGCCGCATGGAATGGCATCGGCAAGGGGCAGTTCGGGATCGAGCGAGAGCTACCTGCACCGAGAGCCGAGCAGGCGGAGCCGCCGCACGACGATGCCTTCCAGGCCACGGAGGTGCGCCAGATGCTGGAGGCCAGCTCCTACCGGCGCCAGCGCCGCGGCGAGGCTCCGATCGACGTCGAGGCGGAGGCCGCGCGGGTGCTCGCCGCGGCGCCGACGCCGGGTATCGATGCGGAGCTGCGGGCCGAAGTGCGCCGGCTGGTGATCACCCGCAACGAGCGACTCCTGCGCAGCGGACAGGCGCCGCTGGACGTCGAGGCCGAGACGCAACGCCAACTCACCGATCTCATAGGATCAGATTGATGCCCGGAGCTGCCGAGGAAAACCTCTACGAGGTCGAGGAGCTGCTGATGCAACCTGGCACCTACTTCAACCCTCAGACCGAGGTCGTCGTGATCGTCGACGACTCGACCTCGCTCGACCAAGAGGTCTTCAACATGGAGGCCTACGAGGGGGCCGAGTGGGTGCGGATCTCCGATGAGGTGCCGGTAGACGAGGACCGGCGAGACCGCCTGATGGAGGCCTTCCAGACGCACTACCACCCGGGCTCGGCCAGCTCGGTCTCAGAGACCGCTCTCGAGCAGGGCGACGAGGAGCTCGACGAGGGCGAGAACGGCCAAGACCCCGGAAGGGAGGACTGATGCTCGCCGCGGGAGATCAGGCGCCTGACTTCACGCTGCCCGACCAGGACGGCAAAGAGGTGGCGCTGTCGAGCCTGCGCGGGGAGACCGTCGTCCTCTACTTCTACCCGCGCGCCGACACTCCGCGCTGCACGATCCAGGCCTGCGGGGTGCGCGACCGAGGCGCCGAGTACCGGGCGGCCGGTGCCCGCGTCCTCGGCGTCTCCCCGGACCCGGTCTCCGACGTGAAGGGGTTTGCCGACAAGTTCGATCTCGACTTCACGCTGTTGGCCGACGCCGACCACGCGGTCGCCGATGACTATGGCGCCTGGGGCGAGAGATCGATGTACGGCAAGAAGTACATGGGCGTGCAGCGGGCGACTTTCCTGATCGACCCCGAGGGCAAGATCGCAAGGGTCTTCCCGAAGGTCTCGCCGAAGACGCACGACGATGTCGTGCTCGCCGCGCTCGCCGAGCTGTCGGCCACCTGAGCGCCGTGCTCAGACGCTGAGCACGACGACGACGATGAAGGTCGGATAGAGGGCAAACCAGGCGATCACGGCAGGCGTCGTGAAGCGGCCCCGCCGGCGCAGGCACCGAAAGGCGAGGAGGCCGCCGGCGAGGCCCAGCGCAACCGAAACTGCCGCGTTCGCGCTCAGCGCCCAGCTGGTGAAGAGGAGGCCCATCCCGACCGGGATAGTCGACTGGAAGACCATCGCGCCGGTGATGTTGCCGAGCGCCAGAGAGTCCTTGCCTTCGCGGACCCAGAAGAAACTGTTGACCTTCTCTGGCAACTCGGTGGCCAAGGGGGCGAGGATCAGAGCGAGGACGACGGCCTGGACTCCGAGGTCCTTGGCGATCTGCAGTAGCTCTTCGACGAAGAGGTGGGCGCCTCCCACCATCGCGCCGAGGCCGACCAGGAGCTGGATCGCGCAGAGCAAGAGGCCGGGGTTGCGGCGACGGCCGGGGCGGCGCTCGAAGAGCAGGGGATTGAGCGTCTCGTCGGCCTGGACCTCGCCGCCGCTGCGCAGGGTGCGACGGATGTAGAGCGGGTAGGAGAGGACGAAGGCGATCCCGACCGGGATCCGCAGCGCCGCGGGCGGCCCCCAAGAGAGCGCCAGGGCGCCCGCGAAGAAGGCACAGAAGAAGAGCAGGTCGCGCTCCAGAGTCGGTGTGTGAGCGCTCAGCTCCAACCCCTGCGCGCGGCGCCGCCTGAAGATGTAAACGAAGAGGCCGACCAACCCCATCGCCAACGTGGCGAGCAAGAAGGGGGCCCCGACGATCGCCCCGATCGCGACCTGGTGGGACCCGTTGGAGGCACCGAGCAGAGCGACGATCGCGATCAGCGTCTCCGGCATCGCCGTACCGACCGCGGCGAGCAGGCTGCCGACGGCGCCCTCGCCGAGCCCCAGCCGATGGCCGATCCACTCGACCGCGTTGGTGAAGAGCAGCGCGCCGGCGAGGATGACGGCGAAGCTGAGCGCCAGTAGCGCGACGCTCATCGGCTCGAACTGCGCCGCGCTACTTGAGCAGCGCGGCGCACTTCTGGAGGTCGACCGGCGTGGTCGCCCCTTTCAGGCACTGCAGGTATGCCTGCTGGGCACTCCCGCCGGCGGCCGAGGCGCCGCCGGCCGGGGGGGAGCCGGCGGCCGGGGAGGCGCCGCCGGTCGGGGAGGAGGGCGAGCCACCCCCAGCCGCACCGCTCAGCCCGTTCAGCAGGCTGCCAAGACCGCTGGAGCCGCCCTTGCCGCTCGCCGCTCCCAGCAATTCGATCGGGTTGACCCCGAGCTGCTGGAACAGTTCGTTCAGGGGCTTAGCGCCGGAGGGAGTGCTGATCGTCTGCGGCTGGTTTACGTCGCTGAGCGACAAGTCGAAGGTGAGGTTGACCTTCTTCGGACCGCTGCTCGATCCGCTCGGCGGTTCGATCTGCAGTTCGCCGGAGATCTTGCGCACGATGTGGTCGCTGCCGACGTAGAGGTCGACGTGGGCGGTCTTCAGGGCGCTTTCCACCTGGCTCTTTGCCTTGTTGAGTTCAGCCGCCGGGGGGATCTGACCGGTCGCGCCGAGCTCGGCGCTGCAGGCAGGGGTTTCGCTGAGCTTGAGCAGCGCGTCGATCGCCCCGGGGACGTTGAGGTCACCACTGACCTGCGTCGTGCTCGTCCCGCCGACGTCGGAACTGCCTTCGTTGGTGAGATTGTCGATGAAGCTGCCGACCTTCAGGCCGGAGACCGCTTCCTGGCAGGCGGTAGCGCTCGCCGACTTGCTCTGAGCGCCGTTTCGCTGCTGGTCTCGTTCGATCGTCGACCGGATGAAGCTGAAGGTCGTAGGTTCGACTTCGTACTCGGTTCCCTTGTAGTCGACGTACGCTTTTTCAGAGAGCAGCGTTATGCCGCCTTCGAAGTTGACGTTTTTGCCGTTGATCGAGCCGCTCACCTTCGCGGTCATGTCGAGCTCGGGAAGCTGGCCCTTGCCCTCGCTCTGGAACGGTCCGGAGAGGCTGACGTTGAGGTTGCCGCCTTCGCTCCCTTCGACCTTGACCCCTAGCGAAAGGTCAAGGTTGGCGCTCTTGATGCCCTTGAGCGTCGCTTCGTTGACGACCTTCTGGGGGTTTTCGCTGTTGCTGGAGCTGCTGCTGCCGCAGGCCGCAAGCGCGACGCTCAGCACCAGCAACGAAGCGAGGATGGCAATGATCTGAAGTCGGCTCAAGCGGTACGTCCTCCTGGCTGGCGAAGTGGCTTGGGATGAGATCGTAGAGGCTATGGCGAGGCTTCGATGGACGGCGGCTGGTTTTCGCCGGTCAGGTTCAGCGCCAGGGGAAAGAGCAGGGCGCCGAGGAAGATCAGGATGACGCCGGCCGCGATCAGCCAGCGGGCCCGGATTAGGTGGCCGAGCAGGCCGATCGCGAAGCCGGCGAGCACCAGCGCAACGTAGGGCCCGGCACTGTGGGGAAGCAGCGCTGCGAGCGGCAAGGCGAGGTCGGGCACCGGGCGGATTATCATCGCCACCATGCCCGATGGCTCCGTCGCCGAGGTCAAGGACGCGCTGGCAAGGGTCGGCTACCTCGCCGACGAGCCGGCTGCGCTGGTCTCCTTCCTCGCCCAGCAGCTCGGCAAGCCGGTCCTGGTCGAGGGCCCGGCGGGGGTCGGCAAGACCGAGCTGGCGAAGGCGCTCGCCCGCGCCAGCGGCCGCGAGCTGATCCGCCTGCAGTGCTATGAGGGCCTCGATGAGGCAAAGGCTCTGTATGAGTGGAACTACCGCAAGCAGCTATTGCGGATCCAAGCCGGTGGCGAGGCTGGCTGGAATGACGTGCAGGACGACATCTTCAGCGCGGAGTTCCTGCTGGAGCGCCCGCTGATGCAGGCGATCGCCAGCCCCGAGCCAGTGGTCCTGCTGATCGATGAGATCGACAAGACCGACCAGGAGTTCGAGGCGATGCTGCTCGAGCTGCTCTCCGACTTCCAGATCACGATCCCCGAGCTGGGCCAGGTCTCGGCGACGACGATACCGATCGTCGTGCTCACCTCCAACAACTCGCGCGAGCTGACCGAGGCGCTTAAGCGCCGCTGCCTGTATCTCTGGCTCGACTACCCCGAGGCCGAGCGGGAGATGGAGATCGTCCGTCTTCACGCGCCCGAGCTGGCCGAGACTCTGGCGCGACGGCTGGTCGAGGTGGTGCAGATGATCCGCGCCCTGGACCTGAAGAAGCCGCCCTCGATCGCGGAGTCGATCGACTGGGCCCGGACCCTGCTGCTGATGGGGGCAGAGGACATCGACCGCCACACATTCGAGCAGTCGATGTCGATCATCGTCAAGCACCGCACCGACATCGACCTCGTCGCCGAGCGGGTGGGCGTGAAACTCGCCGGCGCTCCCACCCAGACGGCGGGGTAGCGCCGATGCCGAGCTCCCCCTATGGGCCGAAGGCCGAGGTGGGCCCGCCGGGCCTGGCGGCGAAGCTGCTCGGCTTCTGCGAGGAGCTGCGCAGCGAGGGGGTCGCGGTCGGGACCTCGGAGATCCTCGACGCCTTCGCGGCGCTTGAGGAAGTGCCCTGGACAGCTCAGGAGGACTTCCGCGAGGCGCTCGCGGCGACAATCGCCAAGTCCCAGGAGGACCGCCGCGTCTTCGAGCTCCTCTTCGAGCGTTTCTTTTTCCGCGCCGCCGAGGCGGAGGCTGTAGGGCGTGGCCTCGGCGAGCAGGCAGAGCGCCAGGAGGGCGGCGAGCGTCTCGACCTCGACGAGCTGCGCGAGCAGATCCGCCGGGCGATCATTGACGGAAACGACGGCGAGATGCGCGACCTGGCGCGACTGGCGATCGCCGCCTTTGGCCGCCGCGCCGAGGGCTCCGGCGTGGTCGGGGTCGATGTGCAGCGGATCCGCCGCACCCTCGGACTCTCCGCCGGTACGCAGCCAGCCGCCGACGGCGCCGCCGAGCTCCCGCCGATCGACCGCGACCAGTTGAGCCGCTTCGAGCGCCATCTGCGACGCGAGCTGGAGCGCGAGCTGATCGAGCGCACCTCCACCCTGCCCCCAGCGCGCCCGCTCGCCGAGCTCGACCGCGCTCTGCCGAGCAGTCCGACCCAGGACCTGGCCGCCGTGCACCGCGCGGTCTCCCAGATGAAGCGGCGACTGGCGACGCTCGGGCACGAGCAGCGCGGGCGGCGCAGAGGTCAGGCGGTTGACATGCGGCGCACGATGCGTGCCTCCCTTGAGACCGGCGGCGTGCCGCTGCGTCTGCGCTTCCGGCCAAAGCGCCCGCGCCGGCCCGAGATCTACGTCCTCTGCGATGTCTCCACCTCGGTCACCTCGGCCAGCGTCTTCTTCCTCAGCGTCCTGCATGCACTGCACGACTCCTTCCGCAAATTGCGCAGCTTCGTCTTCATCGAGCGAATCTCCGAGGTGACCGAGGTCTTCGAGCATGAGCGCGACTTCCGGGTCATCGCACAGCGGATCTCCAGCGAGGGCGGCGTCGCCGACGTCTCCGGCTACACCGACTACGGCCGGGTCTGGCTCGAGTTCCTCGGCGAGATCTCCGATGATCTGGACCCGCGTTCGACCGTGATCGTGCTCGGCGACGCCCGCACCAACGGGCGCGAGCCGCACGCCGAGGTCTTCGCCAGGGTTGCCGAGCGGGCCGGCCGCCTCTTCTGGCTCAATCCTGAGCCGCGCCTCTACTGGAATTACGGCGACTCGGTGATGGCTGCCTATGAGCCCTACTGCGATGGAGCGTTTGAGTGCTGGACCACCCGACACCTGGAGAACTTCGTCAACGTGGTCGCCGGGGGCATCCCGGCTACCGAATAGGCCGCGGCAGGATCTGCGTCAACCGGACGGCGCGCCGCTGTGATTCGCGGTGACCACGCGAACTGGTTCGGACCTCGACCCGGTTCCGGCCGTCCCCGACTCCACCCAGCGGTAGAGATACCGGGAAGTCCAGCCCTTAACGCGGAGCCCAAGCGTCGGGAGATGCGGTCAGCTCGCCGACAACTGGGGGAAGCTCGCCGGAGACGAGTTCAGCCAGGGTGACGTGCTCTAGGACGGCGCGGAGATTGGCGCGGACGGCGATCCAGACCTCCTGCAAGTGCTCGGCGTTGCCGCGGTACTCGATCGACTCCGGCGGAGAGGATTGGACGTCGGCGATCGGGCCCTCGACAGCGCGAACGATGTCGGCGACCGTGATCTCATCAGCGGGCCGCGCCAGCCAGTAGCCGCCCTTGGCGCCGCGGCGAGCGCGAACGATCCCGGCGTGCTTAAGCTCCAAAAGGATGTGCTCGAGGAACTGCAGCGGGATGTCCTGCGCCTCGGCGAGGCGCTCCCCCTTGATCGGGCCCTCCTCGGCGGCCGCCAGCTCGGCAGCCGCACGCACCGCATAGTCGGCTTTTGCGGAGACCCTCATGCGCGCAGTAAATCAGCCTGAGCGCCGGGCGCTCTGCCGATCGCCGCCGGCAGCCGGAACCGCGGAGTGCGCGAGGATACGTGGATGCCCGCCGAAGTCACGGATTTCGCCGCGCGCGGCGTCTCCCCCGCCGAACCGACGGCGCTCCCTGCAGCCGGGGTCTCGATCCGCGGCCTGCGCCACTCTTATGGGGAGCTGCGGACGATCGAACGGCTCGACCTCGAGGCTGCGGCGCAGAGCACGATCGGTCTGGTCGGGCCGTCCGGCTGCGGCAAGTCGACCCTGCTGGAGTTGATCTGCGGGCTTCAGGAGCCCTCTGCCGGTGAGCTCGAGGTCGGTGGCGTCGGCGAGGCGGCGGGGCGCCTCGCCCGCTGCGCTTACATGCCACAGCGCGATCTGCTGCTGCCCTGGTTCTCGGCGATCGACAATGCCGCCCTGGCGCTGCGCAACCGCGGCCTGAGCCGGCGAGAGGCGCGCCGGCAGGCCGGCGAGCTGTTCGAGCGCTTCGGCCTCGCCGGCTTTGAGCACGCCCGACCCGCCGAGCTCTCGGGGGGGATGCGCCAGCGGGTCGCCTTCCTGCGCACCCTGGTCGCCGGCAAGCCGGTGCTGGCGCTTGATGAGCCGTTCGCCTCCCTGGACGCGATCACCCGAGCCGAGATGCAGCAGTGGCTGGCGGGGGCGCTGGAGGCCGATCCGCGCACCGTTGTCCTCGTCAGCCACGACGTCGAGGAGACGCTTTACCTCTCCGACCGGGTGGCGGTGCTCTCGGCCCGACCGGCCCGGATCATCGCCGAGCTGCGAGCGCCGACACCGCGCTCAGCCGACCGGGACGCCGCCGTCACCGACCCCGCCTTCATCGCCGCGCGGGAGCAGGCGATGCATGCGCTGCGGGAGGGATCGATGTGAAGGGCTGGCTGCTACCCATCCTTCTCCTCGCGGCGCTGGTCGGCGCCTGGCAGCTGGCGGCTAGCAGCGGCGCGATAGCAACCGCCCTACACCTCGAACCATTCCTTGTGCCCTCCCCAGCCCAGATCGCGACATCGCTTTGGCAGAACCGCTCTCTGCTCGCCGAAAACGCCTGGGTGACCCTGAGGGAGGTGCTGCTCGGCTTCGGCTGCGCGCTGCTTGCCGGCCTTGCCTTCGCCGTCGCGCTCCACCTCTTTGAGACGCTGCGGCGCGCTTTCTACCCGCTGATAGTCGCCTCGCAGGCGATCCCGATCCCAGCCATCGCCCCGATCCTCATCGTCTGGTTCGGCTTTGGGATCGTGCCCAAGCTGGTGATCGTCGGGCTGATCTGCTTCTTCCCGATCGCCGTCAACGCGCTCGATGGTCTGCGCTCCATCGACCCCGAGGCGACCAAACTGATGCGCACCCTCGACGCCTCCCGCTGGCAGATATTCCGCCGCCTTGAGGCCCCGACCGCGCTGCCCTATGTCTTCAGCGGTGCCAAGATCGCGGTCGCCGTCGCCCTGATCGGGGCGGTGTTCGCCGAGGATGCCGGAGCGAACTCCGGCCTCGGCTTCCTGATCCAGCAGGACATCAATCAGCTGGAAACGGCGCGGGTGTTCGCCTCGGTCACACTGCTTGCGGTGATTGCGGTCACCCTCTTCGGGCTGCTGGCCCTCGCGGAGCGCCGTGTCCTCACTTGGCGATAGAAAGCAGGAGATGAAGCCGTCCCGAACCCTGGACAATGGCGCTCGTCGCCGTCGCCGCGCTGGCCGCCCTCGCGCTCGGCCTCGCCGGCTGCGGGAAGAAGAGCACCAGCGTCACCGGCCAAGCCCAGCCATTCAACCTGATGCTCGACTTCTACCCCAACCCCGACCATGCCGGGATCTATATGGCGCAAAAGCTCGGCTACTTCCGCGAAGCCGGCCTCGACGTCAAGATCAGCGCCCCCTCCGATCCCTCGGCGCCAATCAAGGAGGTCGCCGCGGGTCAGACCGACCTGGCGATCTCCTATGAGCCGGAGGTGATGCTGGCCCGCCAGCAGGGCCTCGACGTGGTCGCGGTCGGGGCGCTGGTCGACCGGCCGCTCACCTCGATGATCTGGCTGAAGAAGTCGGGAATAAAGGGGGTCGGGGAACTGCGTGGCAAGACAATCGCCACCGCCGGCATCCCTTACCAGAACGCCTTTTTGAAGACGATCCTCGCCCGCGCCAACCTCTCCCCCTCCGATGTCAAGGCGGTAAACGTGGGTTTCGGGCTGCTGCCGGCGCTGGCCGGGGGCAGCGCCCAGGCGATGCTGGGCGGCTACGTCAACGTCGAGGGCATCGACCTGCGCGAACGTGGCAAGCATCCTGTCGTGATCCCGGTGAACAGGCTAGGCGTCCCCCCCTATGACGAGCTGGTGCTGGTCGCCCAACGCAAGCACCTCGAAGAAGACCCCGAATCGATCCGGTTGTTCATTGCCGCGCTTGACCGCGGCACCGCTGCGGCCGTGAAGAACCCGGCGGCGGCAACCAAGGCGGTGCTGGAAGCCAACCACAGCCTCGAACCGAAGCTGACCGCCGCGGAGGTGAAGGCGACGCTGCCGCTGCTTGAGCCAAAGCAGCGTGGCCGGCCCTACGGCTACATGGACCCGGGGCAGTGGCGCGGCTTCATCGATTGGATGCGCGACAACGAACTGATCAATTCGCTGCCGACTCCCTCCCAGGTGCTCAGCAACGCCTACCTGCCGGGGAGGATCCCCGGTTAATCTGGAATTCGGAAACCCCGGCGGGGCTTTTGTCGTTGCTGGCGGCTGTCTCGGCCGGGCCGCCGTTTTAGCGGGGCAGGCGACCATCTTTGTATCCGGAGGCGTGGGCAGAGGCTAGAACCGCGGCCGCCGGTATTGGCCCACCAGCGCCCAGCCCGCACCATTGCGAGGGGACGCAGACTGCTAGTGACCCGAGTCGTTAGTTCGCAGGCTCATTCCGGCCGACGTCGAAGTCGTCGCCAGCGCAAGCGACGATTGGAGGCGGTTATGGCTGGACACGCGGTAGAGGTCGTGCTGAAAGACGAGGAGCGCGAGGTGCTCGAGCGCTGGGCCCGCCGGCCCAAGAGCGCCCAGGCGCTGGCGTTGCGGTGCCGGATCGTGCTGGCGGCAGCCGAGGGGCAGCAGAGCAAGGAGATCGCCGCGCGGCTGGACTGTTCGCGCCACACGGTCAGTAAGTGGCGCGGCCGCTTTGCTCTCCGCGGCATCGACGGTCTGCACGACGAGCCGCGCCCGGGTCAGCCGCGGAAGATCGACGACGAAGACGTCGAGCGGGTGATCGTGAAGACCCTGGAGGAGCAGCCCCTCAACGCCACCCATTGGTCGACCCGATCGATGGCGGAGGCAACCGGCCTCAACCAGACCGCGATCAGCCGGATCTGGCGGGCCTTCGGGCTGAAGCCCCACCGCTCAGAGCACTTCAAGCTCTCGCCCGACCCACAGTTCGTCGAGAAGGTGCGCGACATCGTCGGGCTCTACCTCAACCCGCCCGAAGCGGCGGTCGTCCTCTGTGTCGATGAGAAGTCCCAGATCCAGGCGCTGGAGCGCTCGGCGCCGATCCTGCCGCTGATGCCGGGTGTGCCCGAGCCGCCAGACCCACGACTACGTGCGCAACGGGACCACCAACCTCTACGCCGCCCTGGACCTCGCCTCCGGGAAAGTGATCTCCGAGATGACACCTCGCCACCGGGCCGAGGAGTTCCGCAAGTTCCTCAACCTGATCGAGCGCTCGGTGCCCGCGGGCCTCCAGGTCCACGTCGTGCTCGACAACTCCTCGACCCACAAGACCCCTTCGATTGAGCGCTGGCTGAGGAGCCATCCGCGCTTCACCTTGCACTTCACTCCGACCTACAGCTCCTGGCTGAATCTGGTCGAGCGCTGGTTCGCCGAGCTGAGCGAGAAGTGGATCAAGCGTGGAATCCCATCGCTCGGTTCGGGACCTCGTCGCCTCGATCCGCACCTGGATAGCCAACTGGAACGACGATCCCAAGCCCTATGTCTGGCACAAGAGCGCAGACGAGATTCTCGACAGCCTCGCGGCCTATTGCCAACGGATTAACGACTCAGGTCACTAGACCCATCTGGTCGTCATCGAGGCTGAAGCAATCCTCGCTGGCTGATCTTCTCGCAGCCGCTGCGGTCCTCCAGAGGGCCTAGCTGCGAGCCGCGGGCGTGGCCATAGCGCCAGTGCAAGCAGCACGAACAGGGGGCCTATGTTGGGGTCGGTTGCCGTTCCGGTGGTGAGCGCGCCGAGGCTCTGGCCGAGGAGCCAGTATGCGATCGAGAGTAACGCGCCGACGATCAACGCCTCCCTGCGCCAGCGGGTCCAAACCCCCGCAGCGATAGCGAGCGAGACGGTCGCCAAAGCGATCGCGATGCCCCTTCCTTGGCCATGGGTCCTCTGGGCTAATGAGGTCTGCAGGCTGGCCAGCCAATGCATCGAGTTGCTTGCACCTTCGGTCAGGGCTCCGCTGATCGCATCCGGAGGACGGCCCGATGCCAGGCACCACAGCACCGCCGCGCTCAGCCACAGCGCCGACCAGATCAGCAGGCCACCACGATCCCCGATTGGACCCCCGTCGGTGGCCGAGCGGCGATCGCTGCGCAGGGTCGGCCACACCAGCAGCCCGATCAGGCCGTAGAGCAAGACCGCTCCGGGGGCGCCCGTGAGCGGCGATCCCATGTTTGCGAGGACCATGCCGAAGCCCTCCCCGAACCACCAGACAACGAAAGCCCAGGCGAATGATGCGAGCAGAGCCGGCTTTACCGTTGGGCGGCAGAGCAGCCCCAGACCGATCAGGCACTGCACGAGCGCGAACGCCGTGTTCCACAAGGTCAGGTGCTGAGCCGCGAAATGGGCGGCCGAGAGGATCGGCTGCCCGATCCAGGTCGGCTGCATTTGGGCTGAGGGTTCGATCACCTGCTTGAGGAAGCCCTGGGAGTACATGAAGGACTGAAACTGCAGCAGGCCGTCCAACAGCCAGATCAAGCCGAGCGTGATCTGCAGGCCCCGCCGGGTGATCGACATCCTCATGATTCTCCCTCCCCCTCTTCGGCCACTGCCAGGGTCCCGCGACGGCCACCGTGTGCTTGATCAGGATCGGCCCAAGGGGGGAAATTACCGCTCGGGGAGAATCCCCGAATAGCGCCACGACCCCTCGCTGAGCAGCCCAAGCACCTCCGGCGGCGGCAGTGCGGGTGAGAAGAAGTGTCCCTGGGCGTAGTCGCAGCCCAAGCGGCGCAGCTCGGAGAGCTGCGCCTCGTTCTCGACCCCCTCGGCGATCACGTCGAGCGAGAGGGCGCGAGCCATCCCAATGATCGCCTCGATGATTGCGGTGCGCTCCTGTTCGACCCCGAGCGCGTCGACGAAGGAGCGGTCGATCTTCAGGGCGTCGAAGGGGAAGCGGTTGAGGTAAGCGAGCGAGGAGTAGCCGGTGCCGAAGTCGTCGAGCACCAGCCTCACGCCGATCTCTGCGAGCGCCTCCAGGGTCGCCTTCGCAGTCGCCGACTCCTCGACCAGAACGCTCTCGGTGATCTCCAACCTCAGGTGGGCCGGCTCGAGATTGGTTCGCGCGAGGATCTCGGCGACGATCGACGGCAGGTCGCGGTGGGCCACCTGGCGGGCCGAGAGATTGACGGAGACGTCGAAAGGTCGCGCATCCGGGCGCTGATCGTGCCACTCGAGGATCTGGCGGCAGGCACGCTCTTGCACCCAACGCCCGATCGGCTCGATCAGTCCACTGTCCTCGGCGACGGTGACGAACTCGGCGGGGTCCAGCAGACCACGGTCGGGATGTTGCCAGCGCAGCAGCGCCTCCAGCCCGGCGACCTCGCCGCTGCGCAACGAGACGACCGGCTGGTAGTGGAGGACCAGCTCATGGCGCTCAAGCGCGTGGCGCAGGTCGCGCTCGGTCTCAAGGCGGCGCTGGGCGCCGGCTCGCATCTCGGCGTCAAAGAGCTCGCAGCGCGCCCGACCACGCTCCTTGGCCCGGTACATGGCTGCATCGGCGTCACGGATCAGCAGGTCGGCGTTGACCGGCTCGCGGTCAGTTGGACGGGCCACCGCGATCCCAACGCTCGCCGAGACGAAGTGCTCGACCCCCTCCATCGAGTAGGGCTTCGCGAAGGCGGCGGCGACCCGATCGGCGATCGAGACCGCCTCCTCCTCGTCGACAAGGCGGTCAATCAGGATGCCGAACTCATCGCCGCCGAAGCGGGCGACAAGGTCACCGGGGCGCAGGTGGGCGCGGAGACGGGGCGCGACCGCGCGCAGCAGCGCGTCGCCGGCGTGGTGGCCCATGCTGTCGTTGATCAGCTTGAAGTGGTCGAGGTCAAGGAAGAGGATCCCCACCGGAGACCCTGAGGCGCTGGCCCGGGCCAGCGCCTCACCCAGCGCTTCGATGAAGCTGAGTCGGTTGGGGAGCCCGGTTAGGGAATCGTGAAGGACCCGGTGGCGCAGCGCCTGGTCGGCGACGTGGCGCTCAATGGCCTCGGCCAACACGTTCGCCGCGGACTGAAGGAAGTGGACGTCCTGCGGTCCGAAACGACCGGGATCGGTCGAGTGGACGTCGAGCACGCCAAAGGGGCGCTCCTTGCCGTCGATCATTACGGCGAGGCTGGCGCCGAAACCGAGCACCCGCAGCACTGGCGGCATCGTGAATCGCCGCTCGACGGACCAGTCGCTGACGATCACGTGCAGGCCGGACTCAAGCGCTGCGCCGGCGTGGGAATCGCGCGCCGCAGAGATGCGGCGACCGGCCCCGGTCACCTGGCCCTCCAGCCCGGCGCGCAAGCGGAGGCGGCGTCCGTCGCGGGCGACCTCCCAGATACAGGCCCCGTCAACTCCCTCGACACCTTCGATCAGGGAGACAGCCGCCCGCATCAGAGATTCCGGGTCGCCGTCCTTCAGGGCCCGCTCGCCCAGCTGGGCGACCACAGCCTGCTGGGCGGCGCCGCGCTGCACCTCCTGCTCGGCGATCTTGCGCTCGGTGATGTCGTAGAGCACTCCGTGCCAGATCGGCACCCCCTGCTCGTCGGACTCCAGCACCGCCTCGTCGAGGATCCAGACGACCTCTCCGTCGCGGGTGATCATCCGGTAGTCGAGAGGCGGCGGATTGCGGTCCCCGAGGGTCTCCCTGGTCTCCTGGGAGAGGGCCCGCTCCCGGTCCTCGGGGTGCAGCAGCTTTGCCCAGAGCCCGGGGTCGGACTTCCATGCCTCGGGGCTGTACCCGAGGATCTCCTCCACCTGGGGACTTACGTAGCGCCAGCGACCGTGCTCGCCGAGCTCGGAGGTGTAGACGATCGCGGGCAGCCGCTCGACCAGGTGGCGGTAGTCCTCCCCACCAGAGGTGATCTGGTCAAGGAATTCATCGACCTGCTCCTCGGGCCAGTTCCTATCTCCTGCTGCCCGCTCCATGAGGCGCGGTATCGACAAATCGACGAGTTCCTTGACGGCACCTTCGTCCAGGCATCGACTCGTGCAGGTCGCTGGGACTCAAATCGCGCGGCGGAGCGGCGGCCCTTGGGCGAGGAGCCGATGCAATCCGAGCAAGCTCAGCGTCCCAGCCAGCCCACGGAAGGGGGCATACGGGGCGTAGAACTGCTCGACCTCCTCGACCGTCGCGCGGCGGCCGAGCCCGGCGAGGCGACCGACCAACTTGAGATAACCGAGGTCGCCGGCGGGAAGCGAGTCTGGGTCACCGCGGCCAAAGAGAGCGAGGCACTGGACGGTCCAGGGGCCGATCTCCCGGACCGCGAGCAGCCGCCTGTCGCCGGCCTGCGCGGCAAGGTCGCAACGCCCCTGGGCGACCTCACGGGCGACGGCGCGCAGGGCGATCGCCCGTCGCAGCGCCAGTCCCATCGACTCGAGCTCAACCGGGGCCCGCCCGGCGATCGCGGCGGCGCCTGGGACATCGCGCAACTCGCCGCGCTCGATGCCCAGCCTCGCTCCCCAACGGCCGACGATGCGACGCTGGATCCTCGCCGCGCGCTCGGACTCGATCAGCTGCTTGACTACGGCCCAGGCGATCGCCTCCCAGGGCCAGGGACGTCGACGGGGTCGGAAGTGCGGGCTGCGACGCAGCAGGGGCCCAAGCAAGGGGTCAGCGCGGAAGCGGCGATGAAATTCGCCGAGGTCCTCATCGACCCCGAGCGCGAAGCGCATCCGCTCGACCGCCACCTCCAGCTGCGCGGAGCCGGCCGGCGCCGCAGGCGGGAGCAGCGCCTGAGGCGCCTCGATTGCGCCGGGGTCGACGGGCTCGGCGCGGATCGCTACCCGGTCGCCAGCCGGCTGCCAGGCGCGAACCAAGACCGGCCGTTCCTCGACATGGAGGAGGCGGCTGGCGACCCCGGCGCTGACCATCATCACCCGGTCCTCGCCGCCGGAAGCCGGCAGGCGAAACGGCGACGGGGGTTGGACCTCGACTTCGAGCGAAGCCGAGCTGCCCATCACCGTCCCAGCAAGTGGACGTCCACCAGGAATGAGCGGCTGGCGACGACGTTGGCGGGGCGATCTCGACGGCGCGAGAGGCGCCTCGACGTGCGCTTGCGGGAGCCGACCGCGCCGACCGCCCGCACCGCGGCGACAGTCGCGGCACCCGCCAGCGCCCCTCCGGCAGCGGCGATCGCGGCGGTGCGGACCTCGCCGCGCAGGACCGGCGAAGCGGACTCCTCGTAGCGCAGCGGCAGCGCCCGCACCGGCTGTCCGGCACCGGCCTCCGCGTCCTCCTCCGCCAAGACCTCGCCATCTAGCTCAAACTCACTCACCCACGCGACTCTAACGAGAGCTCAGGCCAGCTAGGGACCGATGGCCCTAAATGCTCGGAACTTGCGGATTTCTGGGCTAGAGCGAGTGCTCATAGATCCGGTAGCGCTTGACGACCTTGCCGCCCATCCCCTCCATCGCCCGATTCATCGGACCGTTGTTCTCGAGGATCCAGCCCATCTCGCCGCCCGCAATCGCCCCCGGCCTTGCCGCCGTCTCCAGGTGCTTGAGGTAGAGACCGGCGGCAACGCCGGTGTGCCGGTAGGCGGGTTTGACCCCCAGCACGAAGACTCGCAGCTGGTCGATCTTGCGCTTGCCGAGCAGGAACTTGGCCCAGCCGAGCGGAAGCAGCCTCCCGTTCAGCTTCGCCATCACCTGATTTATGTCCGGCAGGGTGAGGGCGGCTCCCACCGCCTCTCCATCCTTTTCTGCAATGTAGGCCCAGTCCTCGTCAAGCACTTGCTTGAGGTTCTTGGCCTGGAACTCGACCTCGGCATCGGTGATCGGGACGAATCCCCAGTTATCACCCCACGCCTCGTTATAGACGTCCGTGAAACGCCGCACCTCGGCCGCAATGTCGCGCTTGCGCATACTGCGGATCGTGATCCCTTCGTCACCGAGGGCCTTCTCGGCGGCGGCGTGGATCGCCGGGTCAAATCGCTCGCCCTCCTTGAGGTCGCCGAATTGAAGTTCCCACATCAACACGTCCATCGCCTTCTCAAAGCCCTCAGCTTCAACCAGCTCCCGGTAGTAGGGGGGGTGCCAGAGCTCAAGGATCATCGGCCGCCGCTCGAAGCCATCGATCAGGATCCCGATCTCATCGTTGGTGGTGAAGTCCATCGGGCCAAGGATGCGGGAGCGACCCTTCGACCGGGCCCACTCGGTCGCCGCCCCGAGTAGAGCAGCGGCGATCTCGGGGTCATTCGCCGTCTCAAAGAAACCGAACATCGCGTCGCTGCCGCCCTGAAACTCGTCCCAGCGCGAATCGACCTGGGCTGTGATCCGGCCGACCGATTCGCCGTCGCGCTCGGCGAGGAAGTACTCGGCCTCGGCGTGCTCAAAGTAGGGGTTCTTGTCGCGGTTGAGGAACTCCATCCGCTCGAAGATCAGCGGCGCCACCCACTGCGGATGGTCTCGATGCAGGCTGAAGGGTGTCTTGACGAAGCGCTTCAGCTCGGCTCGAGTGCGCACCGGCTGGATGGTCAGGCCGCCCATGGGTGCGGAACCTACACTCTTGGACATGAGCGAGACCGCGAAAGCCCCCATCGACGTCTTTGAGAAGGCGCGCAGCCACGATCGCCTTGAGCAGCTCGAAGCCGCAAAGCAGCACGACCTCCTTCCCTACTTCCGCCTGCTCACCTCTGAGGCCGGCCCGGTGGTCGAGATGGAGGGCCGCGAGACGATCATGCTCGGTTCCAACAACTACCTGGGACTGACCGGCGATCGGCGGGTAAAGCAAGCGGCTCGCGACGCCCTGGAGACCTACGGGACGGGCGTCACCGGGTCGCGATTGCTGAACGGGACGACGCCGCTGCACATCGAGCTGGAGCGCGAGCTGGCGGAGTGGATGGGGGCCGAGGATGCGATCGTCTACACCACCGGCTACCAGGCAAACCTCGGTTGCATCGGAACGATCCTCGGGCCGGGCGACACGGTGATCTGCGACTCCGGGAACCATGCCTCGATCCTCGACGGCTGCCGCCTCTCCGGCGCCAAGCTGCGCCCCTTCCGACACAACCGGATGGAGAAGCTGGAGAGGATGCTCGGCCGGGCAGCTGAGGATGGCGGCGGCGTGCTGGTCATCGTCGACGGCGTCTTCTCGATGGAGGGTGATGTCTGCAACCTGCCGCGAATCGTCGAGCTCTGTAGAGCGCACGGGGCGCGTCTGATGGTCGACGAGGCGCACGGAGCTGGGGTGCTGGGAGCGCGCGGTGCCGGGGCCTGTGAGCTGTTCGGACTGGAGGATGAGGTCGATCTGCGGATGGGGACCTTCTCCAAGAGCCTTGCCTCATGCGGCGGCTTCGTCGCCGGGCCCGCTGATGTGATCGAGTACCTGCGGGTCGCGTCACGCTCCTTCATCTTCAGCGCCTCGGCGGTCCCGGCTGCGGTCGGCGCCGCGCTGGCGGCGCTGCGGGTGATCCGCTCCGATGGGCCACCGCTGTTTGAGGCGCTGCTTTCCAACGCCGAATACCTGCGCGAGGGCCTGCGGCACCTGGGGCTTGCGGTGATCGAGCCGGGGACGCTCCCGAATGGCGCAATCGCCACCACCCCCGTGGTGCCGGTGAAGGTCGGCGATGACTGGCAGGCGGTGCTGCTCTGGAAGGCACTGTTCGACGCCGGCGTCTACACGAACGTCGCGATCCACCCAGCTGTCCCGCCGGGTGGGGCTCTCCTGCGCACCAGTCTGATGGCCACCCACGAGCGCGAGCATCTGGACGGCGCCCTTGGGACGATCGCCCGGGTGATCGAAGACTTTCCGGAGTTGCCGCGCGCCTAACAGGCAGTTATCTGAATTTCAACATCCCCCGTCATAGGTAGATTCAGGCTTGTCCGAATCTGGACAAGGCGCGACGGCCCGGAAAAAGCTGCTCTTAGCGAATGGCCCGGGCCGAGTTTCGCGATGCCGGGTTGACGCTCACCGCCCTGACGGCATAGCTTGCGACCTCGCCGCGCGCACCCTGGGCGGGTCGAGCGGCGGAGACTTGAATCGGCCCCGGCCAGCAGCTCGCGCCGCCAGCCCGCCGCATAAAGAGATTCCCAGTTAACCGATCCCCTTAAGGGAGGACTCCTAGTGGATGCTGCTTTGATCGCCCCTGCAACGATGACCGCTTCCGCCGCCCAGGCGCCGCAGCACATGCAGGCCCTGGAACGGGCCAACCTGGTCCGACTGGCCCGAGCCGAGTTGAAGCGCTCGATCGCCCGCGGTGAAATCGAGGCATCCGAGGTGATCCGAGAGTGCCCGTGGGAGACCGAGAGCATGACGATCGCCGAGCTGCTGACCAGCCAACGCCGCTGGGGACGGACCCGTGCCCGCAAGTTTCTCCTCCCCCTCGCACTCAATGAGAACAAGCGGCTCGGCACCCTCACCCCGCGCCAGCGCCTGCTGCTCGCCACGGAGCTGGCAGCCAAAGGCCCGGCGTCCGATCGGGAGGCGGTCCTCGTCTAGCCGCCGCGAAGCCCGCCGGCCCTGAAGCTGAGGCCGCCCGAGGCCCGCTGGAAGGCCCGGCGCAGCGCCAGGAAGGCAGCAAGAAAGGCAGCGGCGCCCACCGCCAAGCAGATTGCGAGAATCAAGCCCCCCAGGTAGAAGAGCCCTCCGACCACGAGCACGAAGACGGTGCCGGCCAGCAGGGTGGTGTGCGAGCGGTAGCCGGCGAAGTGCTCGCGAACCGAGACCTCCAGGCCGCCGAGGCCGCCGAGCACAACGCCGACCCCGATCGCCGTCGGAATCTGCCCGATCAGGCCGATCACAAGCATCACGATGCCGGCAAGGACGACTAGCTCGGCGAGCGGGAAGGGACCCCAGGGCGCCGGCGGGCGCTCGTCAATCTTGGCCTTCCTGCTCAACGGCCGCAAGCCGTCCGGATAACGGACATCCGGAGGAGACCTTCACCCGCCACCACCCCATAAGCATGCCGAGCGGGCCGAAGCGGGGACGGGAATGCCAGGCACCACAGCCGGGCTCGCCGACGTCGTGGCGGGAGACCCGGACCCACTTGAACCTGGCAGGGTCGGCGAGCATCTGCTGCAGCAGCTCCCGGTTGAGGGTCTCCAGCCGGGCACGCTCATCGAGCGCCAGGCGCGCCTCGCCGATCCGGGTCGCGAGTTCGTCGCGCACCCGCTCCAGCTCGCCCAAGCCGAGCACCCGCGGCTCGGCGCAGAACCCGTTGAGCTCCCAGCCGATCTTCACCCGACAAAAGGCGTCCGCGAACAGACCCGCCAGCTCTCGCTCCAGCCGGCCGATCTGGCGCCGCAGCTCGGCGCGCGCGAGGCGCTCGTCGGCTCCGATGCGAAGCCCAGCGAGAGTGTCTCGTTCGAGCAGATCAGGCATAGAACCCGCTCTGAGTCTAAATCAAGCCGTCGACTGCGCAAGCGAGGATGGCGTTAAGAGGCCTCGAGAGTCGCCGCCGCCATCCAAAGCGCCTCATCGACCGAGATCTGCGGCACCCCGTTGACCTGCACGGCGACGATCGCGACCCGGCGGGTGGCGCCGTGCACTCCGCGACCCTCGGCGGTCGCGCCGAACATCAGCCCGATCGGGGCGCGCTCGTCGGCGATCGCCAGCGTCCCCTGCGGCAGCTCACCGGGCCTGCCGGACAGTGACTCCCCAGGCGCCGAGTCGCGAATGCATAGCCTTCCCTCGACCTCGTCGGCGTCAAAGGCGCGCAGAGCGACACCGGTCTCGACGATCGCGATCGTCAGCGCGTCGGCTGGCAGCCCTCGGCTCTTGAAGGCCCCATCATGGAGTCGGTCCAGCGCCAACTGCTCGACCGGGGTGCGGGTGCGGTCTGGGTCGAGACCGATCTGGCGAAAGAAGACCCGGTAGGCCCAGGGGATCGGGCGCTCGCGCATGTGGATCGCATGGGTCCCGAAGAAGCGGTCGGAGAGGTCGCGAAGGCGCCGGCGGACCGGCTCCGGGCTCTTGCCCGGGCGAGCGTCGACCTCGACCCAGGCAATGCCGAGGCCAGGGAACTCGGCGGCGAGATGGGGGGCCACCCAGCCCTGCTCAGGGGCTGGATCCCATCCCACCGGCGAGCCTGCCGCCTCGGCGCCCATCTCAACCTCTCTCCGCGACGCGGGTCGCTCGCAAAAGCGCACGGATATGTGCGTCGAGCCCACCTATCGTGAGGTCGCCGATGCTGGTGCTCTGCAGCGTCCCGCCGGGGAAGGCGTAGGCGAAGGTCGGGCAGCCGCCGACCCGATAGAGACCGGCAACGGTGCCTTCGCGGTCATATCCGACCGGCATCTTCCAGCGGTGCTGGTGAATCAGTTCGCGTACCGTCCCGCGTTCGTCGCCCACGTCCAGCGAGAGGAAGCTCACCCGTCCACGGTAGCGCTCATAGGCGCTTTGGACCACGTCCTGCTGGTCGGTGCAGTCGCCTCCTTTGGTAAACCAAAAGGAGAGCACCAGCGGACGGTCAAAGAGGTCGCAGACGCGGATCGCCCCGGCGACGTGGATGTGGCAGGCGGAGGTGCGACGAGCGCCCGCCGGACATGGGACCTGGGCGGTTTCGCAGTCGTTTTGGGCGACGTTTGCTTCTCCTTCGAGGGTGCCGGCGGCGACCGGCACCGCGAACTCCGGGAGCGGCCAGCGAGCGGGCAGCTTTTCGAGCCCTAGCGTGCCCGGCTGGTTGGCACCGATCGTATGCAAGAAGGCGACGACGATCAGCGCCACGAAGAGCAGGCCGACGATGACCGAGTAGCGATCCCTCATCGCTCCTCGGTCCAGGCCAGCGCGGCCGGCAGAACCGCCATCACGCCCAGCAAGGCGACCGCGAGGTCGATCACGGTGACGAAGCCGAAGTCGCGAAGCATGGCGATGTCGCTGGCGATCAGAACCGCGAAGCCGGCGATCGCGGTTACGCCGGAGGCGAGCACCGCGGCCCCGGTCCTGGAATAGGCGCTACGAAGGGCGTCAGGGACCGAGCGCCCCGCGCCCCGCTCCTCATGGAAGCGCGCCGCGAGGATGACGCTGAACTCGGTGGCGATCGCAATCGTCAGCGCTCCCAGCGCCGCCGACATCGGATTGAGCGGGATGCCGCTGATCCAGAGGACCAGCCCCGACCAGCCGGTCGCCAGCACGGTCGGGATCAGCGGTAACAGGGCTCGGGAGAGCGAGCGGTAGACCACGAGCAGCGCCAGCGCCACCCCGGCCAGCCCGGCGAGGGTGAGCCAGTAGCGACTGCCGGAGAGATCGGACGCTGCCTCGGAGGCGATCACCGGCAGCCCGGCGAGCCGCACCTCGACCCCCGAAGGCGGGCCGCCGGGGGAGCCTGGTGTGCCGATCTCGCTCCGCACCCGGTCGATCAGCGCTTGCTGACCGGCCAGCGACTGGGCGCGGATGCCGAAGGAGATCAGCGCCGTGTGGCCGAGACGGCCGCTCTTCGGATCGACCGGGGCGACCTGCTCGAGGTCATAGGGGGTGAGCTGCGCGAGGGTTTCGCGTATGCCCCGCCCGCTCAGCCTGCCGCCGCCGGTGAGGAAGTCCGACAGCGCCGGACCGGGGCAGACTTCGGCGGCGCTGCAGCTTGGCTCGGACCCGCCAAAGCCGCTGGAGCTCAGCACCCTTCGCTTGAAGGCCGCCATCCAACGAATCGTCGCGGGGTCGGCAAGGTCGGGGGCCTGGATACTGACTTCGAGCTCGCCGGAGACGCCAGTTGCGTCCTGAAGCTGGTTGAGGTCGCGCAGCGCGGGGAGGCTCTGCGGAGCAAGCGAGCGGATATCTGAAACGGTCTGGATCTGAGTCCCGAGAACCCAACCGATCGCGGCCAGGGCCAGCCCGACGGCGAGGACGCGTCGCGAATGGGCGAGCGATATGGCCAAGACGTTGCGAGTGAGCTTGCCGATCCGGGCCCCTGCCCGGCCTTGGAGCTCGGTCAGCCGGCTTGGGGCATTGGCCGGCCGCTCCCGCCTTAGGCCGAGGGCCGCGAAGCCAGCCGTCAACGCCAGAGCGAAGGCGATGGCTACCCCGGCGACGAGCAGCAGCCCAAAGCTGCGCACCATCGGCGTCGGGGAGAGCTGAAGGGCGAGGAATCCGGCCGCCGTGGCAAGGCATGCGGTGGCGATCGTCGGCGCCCCGCGCGCCGCTGCGAGGCGGGCCGCCTGGGCCCCGCTAGCGCCACCCTCGACCGCCTCGTCGTAGCGGGCCTGGAGCTGGATCGCGTAGTCGACAGCGAGGCCGATGAGGATCGGCAGCACCGCGATCGAGGCCATCGTCAGCGAGCCGCCCAACAGCTTCAGCAGGCCGAAGGTAAGCCCGGCTGCGGCGAGCGCGACGGCGAGCGGCAAGAGCCGGAAGCGGGAGCGGAAGACCGCCGCCAGGGTGAGCGCCATCACCGCGACGGCGACCGCGAAGAGGACCAGCAGGGAGTCCTTCAGCGCCCGCGCCAGCCCGTCGACGACGACGGGCACGCCGGAGATCACGTAGCGGCCACCGTGCAGCGTAAAGCAGGGGGCCGGGCGGCCCTGGAAGGCGCATATCCGGCGCGGCGTCGCTTCGTAGACCGCTTCGCGGATCAGGCCCAACGCCCGGTGGCGCGCGGCTTCGGTCAGGTCCGGGCGCAGGCGCAGGACGATCTGGGCCGAGTGGCCGTTGGGGAAGAGATAGGCGAGCCGCGCCTTGGGCACCTCGCGACCCCGGCGCATGTCGAAGACGACGCTCGCCAGGAAGTCGGGGTTGCCGAGGCTGGGGAAGCTGGTGATCCCGTAGTGGGCCGCGACGGAGAGCAGGTAGCGGCGGAATTCCTGGGGTGGGATCCGAGCAGCCAGCCGGCTCAGCTGGCTGTCGATCTGGATGACCGCCTCGTTTAAGAAGGTGGCGGGACCGGCGAGGAACTGGACCGGGTGAAGGCGCGCCAGCTCGGTGCAGGGCCCGGGGATCGGCCTCGCCCCCTGCGGAACCTTGCCCGAGAGGCATCCCTCCAGCCGAAGCAGCCGCCCCAGGTTCGCGGTGAGCACCAGCCGCTGCAGGTCTCCCTCGGCCAGCACGACCACCGGTTCTTCCCCAAATACCTGCCGCACATGCTGCGTCGCCCGGTAGCTGGGCGTGTCCGAATCGACCAAGGTCCCTGAACCTGCATCGGTCGAGAGCCGCGTCGCGGCCAGCCCAGCGGCAATCGCGGAGATAACCGAGATCGTCAGGACTGCGCGCGCGTGGCGGGCCGACCAGCCCGCAATTGCGCTCAATCCATCGAGAGCGGACCGCTCACGTCCGCCTTGAGGAACTGCGACACGAACTCATTTTCCGAGTCGAACAGTTCTTCTTTGGGACCCGACTCGACGATTTTGCCGTTCCACAGCACCGCGAGGAAGTCGGCGATCCGGCGCGCCGTGTTGAGATCGTGGCTGATCGTCAGGTAGCAGCCGCCGTGCTCGGCGTGCACCTCGCGGATCAACTCGCAAAGCAGCGCGGTACGAACCGGGTCCAACCCTGAGTCTGGCTCGTCGAACATGACGATCTGGGGTTCGAGGACCAGCGCCCGGGCGAACCCGGCGCGCTTGCGCATCCCGCCCGAGAGCTCGTTCGGCATCTTGTAGATCGCCTCGGTAAGCCCCACCTCTTTGAGGCGGCGGTTGACGATCTCGCCGATCTCCTCCTCGCTTTTGTCGGTGTGTTGGCGCAGCGGAAAGGCGGTGTTGTCGTAGATGTTCATCGAACCGAACAGGGCTCCGTCCTGGAACAGCAGGCCAAACTTTTTGCGCACCTCGAACAACTCGTCATCGGTCATGTTGGGGATCGATTCGCCGTGGACGAGCACATCGCCGGAGTCGGGCTGCAACAGCCCGACTATGTGCTTGATCAGCACGCTCTTGCCGGTCCCCGAGGGGCCGAGCACCATCGAGACCTGGTCCTCGGGAAGGCCGAGGTTGAGCCCGTTGAGGATGCGCGCTCGGCCGAACTGCTTGACCAGGTCGATGATCTCGATCGCGTCCTCACCGCCGTGGTCGCGCTTGCGACCGGTGTGGAAACGATAGGGATCGGGCTCGCTGGGATCGACGCCGGGGATGACGAAGTCACGGCCCATCACTGCCCCGTCGGGACCGACGTAGGGACCGCTCGGCTCAGGCTCAGGCTCAAGCGCGGGTGTATCGGCGCTCACCTCCGCCTCAAATTCTGTCTCGCCGACCTGGTTCGGATCGTCCATCGACATAGATCAGCCTCCTATCGGCGCCCTTGGATTGGCCCCCCAGAAGACCAGGGTCCCCAGCATCCCGATGATGTGGACCAAGATGATGTTGAGGACCATCGACTTCGCGGTAGCGGTCCCCACCCCGACCGGCCCGCCGGAGGCGGTGTAGCCGTAATAGCAACCGACCATCACGATCGCGGTCGCCATCACCATCCCCTTGATCAAGCTGAAGATCAGGTCTGGGGGGTTCTGGAACTGCCAGAAGATCAGTTCGTAGCCCCCCGAGGAGACGTCGCCGATCTGCTTGACGACGGCGATGTAGCTGGCCAGGTACATGATCCCGATCCCGACCAGGTACATGAACGGGAGCGCGATCCAGGCAGCCAAAAGGCGGGTGGCGCAGAGGTAGGTGACCGGCTGCACCCCCATCACCTCCAGAGCATCGATCTCATCGGAGATCCGCATCGCACCCAGCTCGGCGGCGATCCCGGTCCCCACCTTCGCCGCCAGCATGTAGCCGAACGCGTAGGGCAAGATCTCGCGCAAATCGCACCAGGCCGAGAAGACGCCGGCGTAGGCAGGGGCGCCCTGGGCGCGCAGCAGGTAAGCGCCCTCGATCCCGCACTGCAGGCCCAAGACGAAGACGAGTCCCCAGATGATGAGCGCCGAGCCGAGGATCAAGATCCCAGCCTGGCGCAGGCTCTCACCGAAGAAGCGAAGGACGCGGCCCGAGTAGACCAGGCCGGCCATCCGCGAGCCGAAGCGGGCGATCTCCCCAAAGGAATCAAGCCAGGCGCGGGGGGCTGCAAACCAGGCGTTCATCGGACCACCTGCAGTTCGGGGTGGGTGGCGAGCAGAGTCTGTGTGAAGACGTAGTTGAAGGCGAAGACCGCCATGATGGAGATGACTACCGACTGGTTGACGGCGCGACCGACGCCCGCCGCACCCCCGGAGGCGGTCATCCCCTTGTAGCAACTGACGACGGCGATGATCGCGCCGAACAGGGTGCACTTGATCACCGAGCCCCAGAGGTCGGTGATCGAGGCATTGGAGAAGAGGGTGGCCATGAAGCCGCCCAGCGACTGGTGGTAGAGGAGCTCGGTGAGGATCCCGCCGCTCAGCCCGAAGACCAGCGCGAAGATGTCGAGCAGCCCGGTGATCAGCATCAGGGCCAGGAAGCGCGGCACGACCAGGTTCTTGATCGGGTCTACGCCGAGCACCTGCAGCGCGTCGAGCTCCTCGCGGATCTTGCGGGCGCCGAGGTCGGCGGTGATCGCCGTGCCGGCGACGCCGGCGACGACGACCGCGGTCACGAACGGCCCGATTTCGCGGATCGCGGCCAAGACGAAGAAGCCGCCGAGCCGGTCCAGGGCGCCGACCAGGGTGAGGAAGTTGGCTGCCTGCAGGCCCGGGGCGCCGAAGCAGATCGCCACCGTCGAGACCAGCAGCGGGAACCAGCAGAGCTGCAGGGCGAAGAGGAACTGGCCGATGAACTCCTCCCCGTAGGGGTAGGGCGGGCGCACGGCAGAGCCGACCGTCCGCGCCGTGAGGATCATCAAGTCCCCCACCTGCTCGAACAGAGACTTTGCCGGCAGGAACGCCCTGTCTACAGCGGATCTGACCATCTACTCCTCCGATGAGCGGCGCCGCATGCGCGCAGCGACCTGCTCGGTGGACTGAGTCTATGGGAACGGCTGGGCGCCAACCGTTACACGAGTGTTGAGATCCGGCTAACCCGTCCGAGACCGCGAAACGCGCCCGAGTGCAGGCAAACCTCCGTGGTATGTTCCGCCGGCTTTGCGGGGGACCGGACCAAATTCCCGGCGCACCCGCCTACGAGCCGCCGTGGCGGGGGTTGCCGCTGTGGCCGTGGCGGCGCTGCTCGCCGCCTGCGGGTCCTCCTCGAACACCAGCCAGCCGGCCGCCACCTACAGGGTGCAGGTCGTAAACGCGAGGTTTCCGACCGCCCAGAGGCTCGCCCAGACCTCACTGCTGCAGCTCGGTGTCCGCAACGCGGGCGCCCAGACGATCCCGACACTCAGCGTAACCGTCTCGATCGCGGGCAGGCAGGGGCGGGACTCCTCGCTTCCCTTTGGCATCCGCGATCCCCAGCCCGGGCTCACCAACCCAGACCGGCCGGTCTGGGTGCTGGCCGAACACTTTCCGAAGCTGGCCGGATCCTCGGAACCCGGCGGCGCCCAGACCGCGAACTCAAAGACCTTTGCCTTCGGCCCGCTGAGGCCCGGCGCCAGCACCGAGGCGATCTGGAAGCTGACCGCGGTCAAGGCCGGGCACTACACAATTCTCTACAGGATCAACAGCGGCCTCGATGGCGTCGCCAAGACCCAGACCGCCGGCGGCGTCGCGGCGGGCGGGTCCTTCGTGGTTGGGATCTCCAGCGTGCCCCCGAACACGATCGTCACAAACAACGGCGAAGTGGTCGAAATCGGCAAGCAGGGGCACCGGGGCCAATAACGGGGCAAATCGCGCTAGCGGGGTAAGGTTGGCTGACCAGCCAACGCTGTCGAGGAAGGGAGTGCCGGTGGAGAGTGGAACCGCGGAGACGAGCAGCGAGACCAGCGAGACGATCGACGCGGTAAGCGCCGCCGGCGCGGATCGTCTTGAGATCTACAACCCGGCTACCGGCGGCCTGATCAGGACCGTCGCGATCGACCCCCCGCAAGCGGTCGCCGAGACCGTCGCCCGGGTGCGCGCCAACCAGCCCGAGTGGGAGGCGCTCGGGATCGAGGGGCGCTACCGCTGGCTCGGGAAGCTGCGCGACTGGCTGCTCGACAACTCCGACCGGGTGCTGGACACGATGCAACTGGAGACCGGCAAGGTCCGCGCCGACGCCTCCAACGAGCCGGCCTACCTCGCCGATCTGATCAACTTCTACGGGGCCAAGGCGGCGAAGTTCATCGGCGAGGAGAGCGTCCGCCCGCACACCCCGCTGCTCGCCACCAAGAAGCTGCGAATCCAGTACCGACCTCACCCGGTGGTGGGCATCATCAGCCCTTGGAACTTTCCCCTGATCCTGGCCCTGGGTGACGCGATCCCGGCGATGCAGGCGGGCGCGGCGGTGGTGATCAAGCCCTCGGAGTTCACCCCGCTGGGGCTGGCCGAGGTCGTTGGGGCTTGGAAGAAGGAGATCGGCGGGCCCGACGTCCTCGACTGCGTGCAGGGCATCGGCGAGACCGGCGAAGCCCTCATCGATGCGGTCGACTTCGTCCAGTTCACCGGCTCAGACCGCACCGGGCGCAAGGTGATGGCCCGCGCCGCCGAGACGCTGACCCCGGTCAGCCTCGAGCTGGGCGGCAAGGACCCGATGATCGTCCTCGCCGACGCCGACATCGACCGCGCCGCCAACGCGGCGGCCTGGGGTGGGATGATGAACTCTGGGCAGATCTGCATGTCGGTGGAGCGGATCTACGTCGAGGAGCAGGTCTATGACGAGTTCGTCGGCAAGCTGGCGGCGGAGGTCGGCAAGCTGCGCCAGGGAGCCGACGACCGCCGTTTCGGCAAGGACGTCGGCGCGATGACCTCGCCAAGGCAGACTGCGATCGTCGAGGAGCACGTAGGCGATGCGATCGCCTCCGGCGCCAGGGCGCTGACCGGGGGCAAGCGGGTCGAGGGCCCCGGTGACTACTTCGAGCCGACCGTGCTGGTCGGCGTCGACCACTCGATGAAGGTGATGCGCGAGGAGACCTTCGGCCCCGTAGTCGGGGTGATGAAGGTGCGTGACACCGAGGAGGCACTGCGGCTCGCCAACGACAGTCGTTACGGACTCGCGGCGTCGGTGTTCGGGGAGCGGGAGCGGGCCGAGCGGGTGGCGCGGCGGGTCGAGTGCGGCTCGGTCAACGTCAACGACGTGCTGGTCAACTACCTCTCCTCTGACGTCCCGTTCGGCGGCTGGAAGCAGTCGGGGATCGGCTCCCGCCACGGCGAGCCGGGGATCAAGAAGTACTGTCGCTCGGAGTCTCTGGTGATCACCCGCTTCGGCGGCAAGCGCGAACCCACCTGGTACCCCTACACCAAGGGCCGCCGCAGCCTGGTGAGGCGGATCGTCCAGGCGTTCAATGCCCGCGATCTGCGGCGTCGGCTGAGCATGCGCGGCTGACTTCGCTACATTTCGTAGACCATCAAGAGCGGTCGAGGGTCCCGGCCCGAGGACACCGCAGCAACCGGCCGAGATCTCCGGATCAAGGTGCGGTGCTACAGCCGGGGTCGATGGAGGTGACAGTCTTTACAGATGCCAGATCGTGACTACCTAGGCGCAACGCAGGAACGGGTCGTCGTCTTTGACGGCGGCATGGGCGCGACCCTGGAGCAGTTCGAGCTGACCCAGGCCGATTACGGCGGGCTGGCCGGTAAATGCCATGAGGCGCTGGTGCTCAACCGCCCCGACGTGATCGAGGGCGTCCACGCCTCGATGCTCGAGGCCGGCGCCGAGGTGGTCGAGACCGACACCTTCCAGGGCTCGCGGCTGAAGCTCGACGAGTGGGGGCTGGGCGAGCACACCCTGGAGATCAACACCACCGCGGCGCAGATCGCCCGCCAGGCGGCGGGCCCAGAGCGCTTCGTCGCCGGCTCGATCGGGCCGACCGGGTTCCTGCCCGCCTCCACCGACCCAACCCTGGGCGACATCTCCTTCGCCAAGCTGGTCGAGGTCTTCGCCGAGCAGGCGAGCGGCCTGATCGAGGGCGGCGCTGACCTGATCATCATCGAGACCGCGCAGGACATCCTCGAGGTGAAGGCGGCGATTTTCGGCGCTCGCGAGGCTTTTGTGGCGAGCGCTCGCAGGCTGCCGATCCAGGCCAGCGTCTCTCTCCTGCCCCAGGGCGGCAAGATGCTTCTCGGCACCGACATCCAGGCGGTGCTGACCACGCTGGCTGCGCTCGAGGTCGACGTGATCGGGCTCAACTGCTCGACCGGACCGGAGGACATGCGGGACGCGATCCGCTACCTCGGCGAGAACAGCCCGCTGCCGGTCCATTGCATTCCCAACGCCGGCCTTCCCCTGCAGGGCCCTGACGGCGAGACGATCTTCCCCGAGGAGCCCGAGCCGCTGGCCGCGACACTGGGCGAGTTCGTCGAGCGCTACGGCGTCGGCATCGTCGGCGGCTGCTGCGGGACGACGCCCGCGCACATCGCCGCAATCGGCGAGCGGGTCAGGGGCCGCGTGCCGGGCGGGCGCCCCGCGCCCGGCCCACCTCGACTCTCCTCGATGATGACATCCACCCCACTGGTCCAGGAGCCACGCCCGACCCTGATCGGCGAGCGGGTCAACTCACAGGGCTCACGCCGAGCGAAGGAGCTGCTGCTTGCCGAGGACTACGACGGCCTCGTCCAGGTTGCCGAGGACCAGGTGAACGGCGGCGCCCACGTGCTCGATATCTGCGTGGCGCTGACCGAGCGCTCCGACGAGGACGCGCAGATGACTGCCGTGATCAAGCGCATCTCGCTCACCCAGCCGGCGCCGATCCAGATCGACTCGACCGAGCCGGAGGTAATCCGCGCGGCGCTTGAGCATGTCCCCGGGCGGGGGATCGTCAACTCGATCAATCTCGAGGCGGGCCGCGATAAGGCCGACGTCGTCGTGCCGCTCGCCAAGGCGCACGGCGCAGCGTTGATCGCGCTGACGATCGACGAGGTGGGGATGGCAAAGACGGCAGATCGCAAGGTGGAGATCGCGACGCGGATCCGTGACATCGCCTGCACCGAGCACGGCCTCGACCCCGAGGCGCTGATCTTCGACGCGCTCACCTTCACCTTGACCACCGGTGAGGCGGAGTGGCAGCCCTCGGCGGTCGAGACGATCGAGGGAATTCGCCGGATCAAGGCGGAGATCCCCGGCGTCAAGACCTCGCTCGGCGTCTCCAATGTCTCCTTCGGGGTTTCGCCGCGGCCGCGTGCCGTCCTCAACTCGGTCTTTCTGCACCACTGCATAGAGGCCGGCTTGGACCTGGCGATGGTCAACCCCAACCACATCACCCCCTACGGGGAGATCCCCGACTCAGAGCGCGAGCTGACCGATGACCTCGTCTTCAACCGGCGCCCCGACGCGCTGGAGCGCTTCATTGCCCACTTCGAGTCAAAGGGGGAAGAGGCGGCTGAGGAGAGCGCCAACCCGACCGAGGGAATGGAGCCCGAGGAGGCCCTGCACTGGCACATCCTGCGCCGCAAGAAGGACGGTGTCGAGGAGTGGATCGATCGCTCGGTGGAGAAGAACGGCGCCGTCCCAACCCTCAACGAGGTGCTGCTTCCGGCGATGAAGGAGGTGGGCGACAAGTTTGGCGCCGGCGAGCTGATCCTGCCCTTCGTCCTGCAGTCGGCCGAAGTGATGAAGCGCGCCGTCGCCCAGCTGGAGAACTACCTGGACCGGATCGAGGGCCACACCAAAGGCAAGGTGGTGATCGCCACCGTGTTCGGTGACGTGCACGACATCGGCAAGTCGCTGGTCAACACGATCCTCACCAACAACGGCTACACGGTGATCGACCTCGGCAAGCAGGTCCCGATCGACGCGATCATCGAGGCTGCGGTCGAAAACGACGCAGACGCGATCGGACTCTCCGCGCTGCTCGTCTCCACCTCCAAGCAAATGCCGATCTGCGTGCAGGAGCTGCACCAGCGCGGCCTCTCATTCCCTGTGCTGATCGGCGGAGCCGCGATCAACCGCGACTTCGGCCGGCGCACGCTCTATCCGAAGGGCAAGGAGTCCGAGGAGGTCTACGAGGCGGGCGTCTTCTACTGCAAGGACGCTTTCCAGGGGCTCGACACGATGGACGCCCTGATCGACGCGCCGGCACGCGAGGCGCTGGTCGAGCGAATTCGCTCCGAGGCGAAGCAGCTGCGCGAGAAGGTCGTCGTGCCCGACGACGCGCCGCCGAGCACCGACGACAGCGTCCGCTCCGCCGCCCGCACCGACGTCCCGATCCCCGAGCCGCCCTTCTGGGGCGCGCGTGAGGTAGAGATCAACCTCGACGATGTCTTCCCCTATCTCGACCGCCACGTCCTCTTCAAGCTGCACTGGGGCGGACGGGGCGTGAAGGGGGAGGCCTGGCGCGAGCTGGTCGAGGGGACCGCGGAGGAGGAAGGCTTCGCGCCGCGGCTGGAGCGGATGTGGCGCGAGCAGGACTACCTGCGTCCGCGCGCGCGGGTCGGCTACTTCCCCTGCAATGCTGACGGCAACGAGCTGGTGGTCTTCGACCCCTCCGAGCCCGAGCGCGAGCTGGAGCGCCTTGTCTTCCCCCGCCAGCCCAAGCACGACCGCATCTGCCTCGCCGACTTCTTCCGCCCGCTCGACTCCGGCGAGCGCGACCTGGTCGCGCTGCAAGGGGTCACGGTCGGCCCCGAGGTCACCGAGTTGATCGAGCGACTGGAGCGCGAAGGCGAGTTCGCCGAGCAGCTATATGTCCACGGCCTCGGCGTGCAGTCCGCGGAGGGCCTGGCCGAGTGGCTTCACGCTGAGGTACGGCGCGAGCTGGACATCGAGCTAGACCAGGGCCGCCGCTACTCCTGGGGGTACCCGGCCTGCCCGGAGCAGTCCGAGCACGAGAAGGTCTGGCGCCTGCTCGAGCTGGAGGAGATCGGCATGACCCTCTCTGGCGGCTACGCCGTGATGCCCGAGCAGTCGACGGTGGCGATCGTCGCCCACCACCCCCAGGCCGTCTACTTCGGCATGAAGTCTGGCTTCATCCCCGAGGGCAGGACCCCAGACGAGCTGATAGCCGGCACCGACCGTGGCGGCGAGCTGCCGCCCGAGGCAGAACCGGTCGACGTGCTCAGCAGGTGAACGCTCGTCTCCCAGAGGCCACTCTCGCGCCACCCGGGGAGGCGTTTAGACGCCGATTCGTTCGCCGCTGTCGCGCTGGGAAGGGTGGGGCTGAAGGCGGACCGGGGCCGTGGAAAGGGCCTGCACGCGCAGATCGCTCCAAGTCAAGCCCTCGCGGACAAGGGCGGGAAGGCCGAGGGTGACCGCAGTGGCGATCTCGACCGCCTGGAGGATGACGCCGTAGGCGAGGGCATCGGCGGTGCCCACTCCGAAGCCGGTGTGCAGGACGCTGATCACGGCGAGCTGGAAGACGCCGATGTTCGCCGGGGTCGCCGGCACGACCGCTGTGACGTTGACGGCGAAGAGGACCGCGGCGGCGGCACCGATCCCCGCCTGGCCGTTGAGGCCGAGGGCGTAGAGCAGCGCCCAGCAGGCCGAAAGCTGGATCGCCCAGGCGCCAAGCTGGGCGGCCGAGGCGGCGATGCCGCGACGCGGCTCGCGGAAGATCGCGAGCCCCGCCCGCACCTGGACCAGCGCCCCGTGCAGCGCCGCGCCGAGCCGAGCCAGGCGGCCGTTGCCGTTGCGGCGCATCAGGACCGGTGCGAACAGCACGACGACGAGCAGCAGCAGCGGCACCAGGCTGAAGGCGAAGAGCGCCTGCGTGCTGGAGTGAAAGAGCGGCGTGGTCGAGACGATGACCACGCCGAGCAAGACCAAGGCGAGGAGATTGAGCATCGTCTGGGAGACCAGCGTCCCGAGCAGGACCGGGAACGTCTCCCGCATCCGGCCGGTGCGGCGGGCAAGCGAGACGGCGCGCGCAGGCTCGCCGAGGCGCGCGGGCAAGGTCGCCGACATCAGCACCCCGATCATCGTCGCCGAGGTGACGTCGCGGCGGCGGA
This sequence comes from uncultured Solirubrobacterales bacterium, assembly GCA_963777915.1. Lineage (GTDB taxonomy): Bacteria > Actinomycetota > Thermoleophilia > Solirubrobacterales > 70-9 > CAVUPF01. Next base: position 254,828 of record CAVZSH010000003.1, read on the forward strand.
CACGGCGGTTCGGCAGCGCCGCCCGCACGATCCAATACCAGGCGGCGGCACGGACGAAGAGCGAGAGCGCCATCAGCCCGCAGGCGAGCAGCACCAGGGTGAGGTTGGAGCGGACGATGCTTTCGACCACGTTGTCGATGCCGATCTTCTGCGCCGCCAGCGCCGTCAGCCCGATCCCGAGCGATCCGGCCACGCCCAGCCCGGCGCGGCGCGCCACGCGGCGTCGCCGGCTTCCCGGCTGCATCGGCACCGGGTCGAGCGAGGGCAGCCGCTCGGGGCGGCGGCGCGGGCGGCCGTCGGCGGGCCGCAGGCCGGCCCAATGCGCAACCCGCTCTGGGGTGCTTTGCGGCTGGGGAGCCTCGATCGCCCGCTCATAGACCTCTGTCACCCGATCGGCCACCCGCGGCCAGGCGTAGCGCTGGGCGCTGCGCTGCGCCGCCTCACCCATCGCCCGCAGGCGCTCGGGGTCGTGGTAGACGCGCTGAAGCTCCTCGGCGAGGCGCTGGGGATCGGCGGGCGGAACGAGGATCCCGTCGACCCCGTCGGTGACGACGTCGCTGTAGCCGGCGATCTCGGAGGCGATCACCGGCGTGCCGGCGGCGAAGGCCTCGGTAAGGACCATGCCGAAGCTCTCTCCCGAGAGCGACGGCGCGCAGAGGAGGTCGGCCTCGTGCAGGGCGCTCCACAGCTCCGTGCCGGAGACCCGCCCGTCGACGTCGATCCAGCGCATCAGCTCGGGGTCGGCCAGATAGCGGCGGATGTCGTCGCGCTCGGCCCCGATCACGGTGAGACGGCAGGGCACATGCTCGACCAGGGCGCCGAACGCGGCGAGCAGGACCGGCAACCCCTTGCGCTCCTCGGGACGGCCGACGAACAGCACCCGCAGCTCCTCGCTCACCCGCTTCGGCCGACTCGGAGCGGCGTCGACGTCGACCCCGTTGGGGATGATCTCGTAATCGCCGCCGAACCAGCGCCGCCCGGTCCAGGCGGCGGCTTCAGAGACTGCGACTCGGGCCGAGAGCCGGTTGAAGACGCGCCGGGCGCCGAGCGCCGTCGCGATGTGGTTGGGGATCGCCTTGGTCGAGTAGGCGTGGAAGGTGCCGATCACCGGCGTGCGGGCGCCGAGCGTCGCATTCCAACCGACCAACGGTACCACCGGCTCGTGGACGTGGACCACGTCGAAGTCGCCCATGCGGAGCTCGCGCCGGGGAGCGAGGACGCCCCCGGCCGGGAAGGCGGCGAGGTTTGAGATCGAGCCGTTGGAGGTGAACCCGATCGAGCGGCCGAGCGGGACGAAGTAGTCGGGCGTCTCACGCGGCTCGGCGTCGGCCCGGTGCATCACCCGGCTGAGCCGGCCGGGCGGGTCAAACGGGGCAAGCACGCGGACGTGGTGGCCTCGGCCGAGGAACTCCTCGGCAAGCGCTTCCACGTGCCGGTTCACGCCGCCCTGGTAGGCCCAGGAATATGGCGAGACGAGAGCTATTCGCACGAGGCGTTAAGCGTAGTCGATCGGGCGGGCCTCGCCCGGTTCGGAGCCCTCTGCCCACACGTACGCCGCGAAGACCAGCAGGTAGGCGCCGCCGATCTCCAGCAGCAGCGCGCCCGAATCGTTGGCGAGCGTCCCCACCACGGTCGCCACGAGGGCGCCGATCAACCCGGCGCGCATCGCCGGGCGGCCACGCAGCCAGGCCCGCAGCTCCTCGCGCCGCAGCACCGCGAAGGCCACTAAAGCCGCGATCAGCGGCAGAAAGACAAAGACGATCGGCCGGACGAAGCTGCGGGCGGAGAGCAGGAGGCGGCGATCGGCGACCTTGGCGAGGTCGCCGAGGCCGCTGGCGTCAAGGATCGAGCGGGTGAAGTGGGAGTTGGCGCCGGAGGCGAGATCGGCGAGCGCCAACAGCACCACCGCGACGACCGGCGCCGCGACGACGAGCAGCACCGTGCGGCGGCGGCGTGCGGCGATCGCCGCCGCAGCCGCCGCTGCGCCGACCGGGAAGACGATCGCCGCGCCAACGTCGGCGCCGAACTGCCCAACCGCGAAGACGGCGGCGAGGGGCAGGCCGACCGCGAGGAAGCAGGTGGCGCAGCCGCGGGGCGAGAGCCGCGGCGCAAACCCGACCAGCCCCGCACCGGTACCGGCGACGATCAGCACTGCCAGCAGCGACTCCAACTCGTTGCCGATCCCGTAGAACCGCACCCCGAGCCCCGGGTTCGGGCCCAGCAGCGAGAGGGAAGTAAGCGGCGAGCCGGCGATCATGTCGACCGCGCAGGCGAGGACGGTCAGCCCGGAGGCGACGGCGAGCGCCCGGTAGCCGCCCAAAGCGGCGAGGGTTAGTGCCGCCAGCAGTGGCGTTCCAAGCATCACCAGCAGCTGTTCGAGCGACTGGCTCCCCTCCAGCGCCGCACCCCCCAGCAGCACCAGCGGCAGGTAGACGACGCTGAGCCCGACTATCCGGACCCCGATCCGCGCTGCTCGACCCCGCGTGACAGCGACTGCCAGGGCAAGCGCGAGGAGCCAAGCGGCGAGGCCGATCCCGATCACCGGGCCCCGCCTTCCCGAGATGATCGCCAACCGGTTCCCCAGCGAGATGACCGCCGCCGGATCGATGGAGCCCTCGGAGCGAATCGGCTGCCCGGACATCTGCGCGGGAATGGCAACGCCGAAGCGCCGCAAGATCGTCGGCGCGATGTCGGTCGAGAGCACGTATCCGTCCATCCGGGTGCTGCCGGAGGTGAGGTTGCCGTCGAACCCCCGCCCAGCGATCCCGATCGCCAAGGCCCGGTCGTTGGCCGGAGGCGGTCTCTCGACGGCGATCAGGAGATCGTTGCCGTGCAGGCGATCGACCAGGGTCGCGAGCTGGCGCAGGGAGGCGCTGCGGACTTCGAGAGCTTGGCTGGGGTCCGTTCGGGGGCTTCCGCTCACTTTGCCGGCTGGGGCGCGGCCAGCCGATCGCAAATGAATCGCCAAGGCAGGACAAGGCGCCCCGCCCCCCAACCGCATCCGGCAAGCGCCGCGATCGAGCCGGCCCCGACGGTCAGCGGCCAACAAAGCAGGCGCCCTCAGGCTGGAGCCGGCGCTGATCGGGATGCCCGCACTAATCAGCTCCGAAGCCAGCAGCCCGGGGACGATTTCAGCAGGAGCTGAGTTGGCCCGTCCCACAACCCCGCTCCACCCAGCCACGCCACTCCGAGCCACCCGCAACGCCGGTAGCCCAGCCCCATAGAGCGAGTCAAAGACCCGGTTGCCCTGCGTGATGTCCAGGTAGGTCTGCTCCACCGGCACGCTGCCAAGCCCAGCGCTGAACAACCCCGGCGAAACCCCGTGGACCCTCGCAAGCTCCGCCACCCCGGTCCCATTGGGCAGCAGAGCGACGGTGACCTTCGTTGCCGGGGCGCGACTGCCCTGCGTAGTCGGGGCCCGGGTGGGAGGTAGAGCGTCTTGTACTTTTTCGGCAGCCGATCCACGGCCAGCCGCCCAGGCAATGCCGTCAAAGCTCAGCGCAACCCCCCACCCGAGGCCCGCCACAACTATCGTCAAGCCAATGGCCGACCGCACTTTTGCCAAGTTCACGTTTTTCAAGATTGACCCCGCCTGGCGCCGCCGCGACCAAGAGCTTCGCGCCGCGGACAAGCAGGAGTTCCTCGCCGCATGTGAGGACTTTGCCACCGACCGCTCGCTGCGCGCCTACTCAACCATAGGCACACGCGGCGACGTCGACCTCCTCGTGCTCAGCCAGAGCCCCAACCTCGATGACCTCCACACCTTCCATGTCGTGCTCGGCCAGAGCGGCCTCGCCAAATGGGCCGAGACGCCGCACTCGTTCCTCTCGATGACCAAACGCTCGCCCTACTCCGATGAGCAGGCGCGAGCGGAGATCTGCGTCTCGGAGCGCAAGTACCTCTTCCTCTACCCGATGGTCAAGCAGCGGCGCTGGTATGGGCTGGCGGAGGAGGAGCGCCGGCGGATCATGAAAAGCCACATCGAGGTCGGCCGCCGCTACCCGGAGATCACGATCAACACCTCCTACTCCTTCGGCCTCGATGACCAGGAGTTCGTCGTCGGCTTCGAGGGCGATGACCCGGGGATGTTCCTCGACCTCGTTAACGAGCTGCGCCCAACCGAGTCCAGCGAGTACACCGAGCGCGAGACCCCGATCTTTACCTGTGTGGCGATGTCCGTCCGCAGGGCGCTGGACGCCCTTGACGGCACCCCGACCGTCGCCCGGGAGGCGCTTACGCCAGGATGAGCACCACCGCCCTCAGCTACGCGATCGACGATCAGGACCGCCTGATCAAGGTCGACGGGGGCTATTACCGCTTCGCCGCGGAGAACGGCTGGGACGGCGCCGGCGCAAGCCTCGGCCGCACGCTGTGGGACTTCATCGCCGGCAAGCAGACGCAAAAGATCCAACGGATGCTGCTGCGACGAATACGCGACGAGGTGCGGGCCGTCGAGCTGCCGTTCCGCTGCGACGGGCCCGACGTGCGCCGCGAGATGGACATCCGGATCGCCGCCGATAAAAGCGGCCGCGTGGTCCTCTTCTCGGCCCGACTTCGCTCCGAAGAGGAGCGCGAGCTCCCGCAGCCGATTCTCGACCCGAGCATCCCCCGCGGCGAGGATCTGCTCGCGATGTGCGCCTGGTGTGACCGCTTCTGCATCAACGGCGAGTGGGTCGAGGTCGAGGAGGCGGCAGCCCGGCTTGAGCTGTTCCGGCGCTCGGAGCAGCCACAGATCAGCCACGGGATCTGCCCGGACTGCAGCGAGATGCTGCTTACTGCCTAGGTAAGGCGCACTGGTGGCGTTCCCTATCCTTCCGCGTTCCAATGGCCAAGATCGGAACTCCTGAGAGCCCCCTGCGCGTCGCCATAGTCGGTGCCGGCCCTTCCGGCTTCTACGCCGCCGAGCACATCCTCAAAGACGAGGCGACCCACGCCCAGGTCGACCTCTTCGACCGCCTCCCCACCCCGTTTGGCCTTGTCCGCGGCGGCGTCGCGCCGGACCATCCGAAGATCAAGTCGGTGATCCGGGTCTATGAGAAGACAGCGGCGCGCGAGGGCTTCCGCTTCTTCGGCAACGTCAAGGTCGGCCACGACATCGAGGTCGAGGAGCTTGAGCGCCTTTACCACGCGATCGTCTTCACGGTCGGCTGCGAGACCGACCGCCAGCTCGACATCCCGGGCGAGGAGCTGCTCGGCAGCCATGCCGCCACCGCCTTCGTCGGTTGGTACAACGCCCATCCCGACTACGCCGAGGAGGAGTTCGACCTCTCCTGCGAGCGGGCGGTGGTGATCGGCAACGGCAATGTGGCGATGGACGTTGCCCGGATGCTGGCCCTGACCGACCACGAGCTGCGCCGGACCGACACCGCCGACCACGCGATCGAGATGCTCGACGCGGGCAAGATCCGCGAGATCGTCGTGCTCGGCCGCCGCGGGCCCGCCCAGGCAGCCTTCACCAATCCCGAGATCAAGGAGCTGGGCGAGATGGAGGACGCCGACGTCATCGTCGACCCCGTCGAGGTCGAACTGGACTCTGCCAGCCAGGCATACCTAGACTCCGAGCAAGCCGACAAGACGACCCGCGTCAACGTCGAGACCCTGCGTGAGTTCTCCAAGCGAGAGCCCGAGGGCAAGCGCAAGCGAATCGTCCTGCGCTTCCTCGCCTCCCCGGTCCAGATCAAGGGAGATGGCAAGGTCGAGAAGATCGTGATCGCCCGCAACGAACTGGTCGAGGAGGGCGGCGCGCTGCGTGCCCGCGACACCGGCGAGCGCGAGGAGCTGGAGTGCGGGCTGGTGCTGCGCTCGGTCGGCTACACCGGAGTGCCGATCGAGGGCGTCCCCTTCGATGAGAGGCGCGGACTGATCCTCAACGAGGGCGGGCGGGTGCTCGACTCCCACGACGCTGGCCACAAGGTCGGCCACTACACCGCCGGTTGGATCAAGCGCGGCCCCTCTGGTGTGATCGGGACCAACAAGAAAGACGCGCTGGAGACCGTCCGCCATCTGCTCGCCGATGTCGAGTCGCAGACTCTGCTGCACCCCGAACGCCCCGAGCCTGCCGCCGTGGAGGAGCTGCTCGCCGAGCGCGGTATCCGCTACGTCAGCTTCGAGGACTGGCAGGCGATCGATGCGGCCGAGGTCGGCCGCGGCGAGCCCCACGGCCGCCCCCGGGTCAAGTTCATCCGGGTTGAGGAGATGCTCGAGCACGCGGGCGCCCTCGGAGCCGCCGAGCGCTGATGGCCGCTGACCTGGCGGAGTTGAAGGCGATGATCGAGGCGGCGCTGCCGGGCGCCGCGGTCGAGGTGATCGATGAGACCGGCGCCGGCGATCACCTGCGGGCGACGGTCGCCGCCCCCCAGTTCGAGGGCCTCTCGCGGATCGACCAGCACCGCCTGGTCAAGGCCGCGGTCAAGGAGCGCTTTGACGATGGCACGATCCACGCGCTCTCTGTAAGGACGACCCATACCCCCGGGTAGCTACCCTTTGCCGATGGCCGACGCCGAGTTGAAGTCCAGGGTCGAGGAGCTGATCGCCGCAAACCCGGTGCTGCTCTTCATGAAAGGCACCCCCGAGGCGCCCCGTTGCGGCTTCTCGATGCGCGTCGTGCAGGTGCTCGACTCGATGGACGTCGAGTACGGCGCCATCAACGTCCTCCCCGCGCTACAGCCGCTGCGCGAAGTGACCGTCGAGATCTCCGACTGGCAGACCTTCCCGCAGCTCTACGTCAATGGCGAGCTGCTCGGCGGCGCCGACATCGTCGAGGAGATGTTCGAGTCCGGTGAGCTGGCCGAGGCGCTCGGGGTCGAGCAGCCCGAGGCAGCCGTCGCGCCGGCCGCCGGTCCGCCGGCCCAATCGCCGCCGCTTCAGATCGACGGCAGCTAGAGCTAGACCGCGGCCGTCTCGGCCGCGTCCTCTTTGACCTGGAAAGAGGATCCGCAGCCACAGGCCGCGACCACATTCGGGTTGTTGACCTGGAACCCGGCGCCCTGCAGACCTTCGACGTAGTCGACCTCCGAGCCAAAGACGAACTGCATGCTGACCTTGTCGACGACGACGGCGACGCCGTCGAGCTCGAAGACGTTGTCGTCTTCCTTGGGCTTGTCGAAAGCGAGCGCGTACTGAAAGCCAGAGCAGCCGCCGCCGCGAACGGCGACGCGCAGAGCCTGCTCGCCGTCCTCGGCCTGAGCACCTAGCAACTCGCCGATCTTCTCGGCGGCTTTGTCGGTGAGGGTTATCGCTGGCGTGGGTGCCTCAGTCACTTCACAAAGTGTAGCGATCAGTCTGAGAGGTGGTGGGTCAGTTTGAATTAGTCGCCCTGCGAGCGCAGGAACAAGCCCACCAACCCGGCGAGGGGAGTTAGAACGGCGATGAGTCCCTCGATGCCCTTTCCGTCCGAGATAAGCCAGATGCCGCCAAGAATGGTTATCAAGGCAAGAAGGAAAGCCATGACTTGCCCGCGCGACCGTGCCGAGGTATCGGACTTGAGCATCCCTCGCTCTTGCTCGTGCCGATGTTCCTCCTCCTTCTCGGCCATGCTGAGGATGCGATCTGCGGCTCCCGGAGAGGATCGCTCGAACTGTTCCAACGCGGCAGGAGGAGGGAGCGGTCCGGACCATTGGCCCATCCTGATCCGTTCTTCGGTATCGGTTCCAAGCTCGGGCTCGGAACGCCGCTCCGGCGGATTTCCTCTTGGCGTGAGACTCCCCTCCATTTGGCACAAAGTATCGTCCCGGGTCGAGCCTTGCAGGAGTGGCAGCGACGAGACCCCCTCGGTAGGATCGGAGGCCCAATGGCACATGAGATTTACGACCAAAACCTAGATTTCGCATGGGTTGAGGCGGTCAATGCGGACGCAGAGGGGCATAACCCACTCCCTCGATGGCACCCCCCTGAGTTCACGTGCGATCGGCACATGCCGTCGAAGCGACGGGCGTGGATCGTCGGCGTCGGCGGGGCCTTTGATTTCTTTGGCACATCCCGACTATGGGACGGGACCGGGCTATACCGAACCCACGCGCTTCCGCCTAACCACGCAAATGCCCTTGCGATCTACAGCGACTGGTGCGCCGTGGGCGCAGACCTCCATTCGGCTGTCAATAGCTTTGAGCGAGCGGAGCTGGAGAAAGTCAGCCTCCCAAGCGGTCGGCGCGCTTAGTCCAACAGCGCCGCAATCTCTTCCAGCGTCCAGACATGATCCGCGACCCCAGCAGCCATCGCGGGGGTCGTCGGATACGTTCCCTTAGAGAGCCTGCCGTGAGGCTTGGCGAAATTGTGGTGCAAGAAGTGAAGGCTCACCGCAGCCGACTGGTTCTCGACCTTCTTGGAGAACGCGTTGGTCAGCCGCGTAAAGCGACGCATCCCCATTCTCATGTTCAAGTTTTTGGCGCTCCACGTAGCTTGTTGAGATTCGGTCGGGCGCGATGAGCGGCCCAAGCCTGCCACCGCTCCTCGCCGGTACGCCCGGATAGTCACGGGATCGTTCGCCTCACGGGCCTCGCCACAGAAGAAGCAAAGGAAGGAAACGTCGCTCTCAGCCATGACCAAGATCGTAGCCCCGGAGAAATTTCAAACTGACCCACTACCGTCTGAAAGAATCGGCTGCCTTGAGCCCCGCCCCCCAAACTGCCGTCGTCTGCGACACGACGGCCTACCTTCCTTCCAAGCTCGCGGATCAGCGTGGCATCAAGAGAATCAGCCTCTACGTCTCCGTCGACGACCACCAGGAGCCGGAGTCCGAGATCTCCGACTACGCGGAGTTCTACGAGCGCCTGCGCGCCTCCGAGCGCGGCGCCACGACATCGCAACCGTCGATCGGAGACTTCGTCTCCGTCTATGAGCCGCTGCTCGACGAGGGCAAGGAGATCGTCTCGATCCATATCTCCTCCGGGATCAGCGGAACCTTCGAGGCGGCCGGCCAGGCCCGTGAACGGCTGATCGCCGAAGGTAAGGACGGCGAGCGAATCCGCGTCTTTGACTCGCGTTCCGCCTGCGGCGGGATGGGGTTCTCCGTGGTTGCGGCCTCTGCGGCCGCGGCCGCCGGTGGCGACGGCGACGCGGTCCTCGCGCGCGCTCGCAAGGCACGCGAGGAGCTGAAGATGTGGTTCGCGATCGACACCCTCGAGTACTTGCGACGCGGGGGGCGGATCGGCGGTGCCCGCGCCTGGATCGGCAGCGCGCTCAAGATCAAGCCGATCCTCACCCTCGAGGAGGAGATCACCCCGATCGAGCGGGTACGGACCCGAGCCCGCTCGATCGAGAGGCTGCGCGATTACGCCCGCCAGCGCCACAAGTCGGGGCTCGACGCCTGGGTCGTCCAGCACATCCAGGACCCCGAGGCAGCCACCTCCCTGGCAGACGATTGCCGCGAGATCTTCGGAGGAGAGCCCGTCTTCATCTCGGAGATCGGGCCGGTGATCGGTGCACATGTCGGCCCCGGCCTGCTTGGGGTCGGCAGCGTCTCGGAAGCGGTCCTGGAATAGCTCAGCGGCGGCGGCGAAGCGCAACCAGGCCGCCGATCGCAAAGCCGACTACGGCGGCGCCGATCGCCAGCTCCCGGCGATGCTCGCGAACCTGGCGGCGCCAGTCGGTGAGCTCGGTGACCCGCCCTCGCAGCACTTCGACCGAGTGCCCAAGATCGCGACGGTGAGCGTCGATGTCGCGGCGGATCTCCGCCGCAGAGCGGCCCGGCATGCCGACCGTGGAGGGACGAGCCGGCTCAGGGTGGGCACTCACTTGCCCTCCCCTTCCAGCATCGCCCTGGTCAGCTTCGCCTCCTCGATTGCCTGGTCGGGCACTGGCGGCGCCCCGGCCTGGACCGAGCGGTAGGCAAAGAAGCCGGCGGCGGCTGCGATCAGCAGGAAGGCTGCCGCCTCGACGAAGAAACCCGGCCAGGTCTTGCCTTCGAACACCTCTTCGTTGAGCAGCCAAGCGACCCCCTCCATGACCAGGATCAGCGCCAGGAAGGCGAAGGTCCCCGCAGCTGCTCCGACCGCCGAACCGCGGAGGATCTTGCCGAGCTTCTCGGTGACCTCGGCTTTGGCGAGCTCGATCTCCTCGCGAATCAGCGACGAGGTCTTTTCGGAGACGTCGAAGACGAGCTCGGCGACCGACTTCTCGTCGGGCTCCTGCGGCGGCGTCGGGGTCGGCTCTGGCATCGCGGCCGGCCTACTCCGGTGGCTCCTCGTCGAAGACCCGCCGCCACACCACAGCCGCGATCCTCGCAGCGAGGAGGCTGGCGAGAGCGCTGCTCGCGGCGAGCAGCCCGCTCCAGGCGAGTCTTTTGACGATGTCGCTCTCCACGGGCGCTCGACCTTACCTATCGAGGCTCGAGGCCGTCGCAGATCGTCGCCACGACAAGTTCCTTTGCCTGGTCGAAGTCCGTGTCGGCGGCCGGGATCACCTCGAAGATCCAACCGGAGAGCAGTTGCTCGATCGCCCCATAGAAGGACATCGAGGCAAAGATCGGGTCGATGTCACGCCGGAAGGCGCCGGCCTTCTGACCCTCCGCAACGATCTTGGCGATCGACTCATAGGCCCTGCGGATCTCCGCCAGGTGGGTACGGCCAAACGAGTTCGCGGCGCGGGTCACCTCGACGATGATCACCTTCATCAGCTCCGGGTCGTGGCGGTAGGAGTCGACGATGAACGCGGCCACCGCCCCCAGCTTGGCGCGCGGCGTATCCCCACTTCGATCGGTCTCCTCGATCGCCGCCAAAAGCAACGACCAGCGCTCGCTAAACAGCTCGTTCAGCACCTCGTCCTTGGAGCGGAAGTAGTGGTAGACGAGCCCGTAGGCGACGCCGGCTTCATCGGCAATGTCGGAGACGCGGGTCGAGTGGAAGCCCTGGCGGGCGAAGACGCGGATCGCCGCATCGAGGATCTGGCGGCGCTTATCGACCGGCGGAGCCTTGGCCATCAGGCGTGAGCCTCGATAAGCAGCGGCCATATGTAGGTCTCGGGCCGGCGGTTGGCGAGGGAGGGCAGCGACTCTCGGACGCGATCCTGCTTCCCCAGGTCGAGGTCGGCGGCGACGAAGCGCTCGCCACCCGCAGCGAGGGCAAGCACCGTGCCCCAGGGATCGACGATCGCCGAGTGCCCGTAGGAGCTGAAGTGCGGCGGCGCCTCCCCGACCTGGTTGGGGGCAAGGACGAAGGCCTGGTTCTCGATCGCCCGCGCCCGCAGCAGGACCTCCCAGTGGTCCCGGCCGCTAGCCAGCGTGAACGCGGAGGGCACGGCGAGTAAGCGGGCCCCGCGCACGGCGAGGATCCGGTACAGCTCGGGGAAGCGGAGGTCGTAACAGACGGTGAGGCCGGCGAGCAGCTCGCCAGCCGCCGCGGTAACGATCTCGGCGCCTGGCTCCTCATGGTCGGACTCGCGATAGGAGACGCCGCCGAGATCTACGTCGAACATATGGATCTTGCGGTACAGCGCGAGATCCTCTCCCTCTGGGCCGATCATGACCGACGTGTTGAACGCCTTCTCCGGCCCGCGCTCGGAGATGCTGCCGGCCAGCAGGTGGATGCCGAGCTCACGCGCCCAGCCGCGAGCCGCGGTCAGCGAGGGGCCCTCGAGCGGCTCGGCGCCGATCAACAGCTCCTCCCCACCGCCCAGCAGGTTCCACTTCTCCGGCAGCGCGACCAGCTCGGCGCCGTCGGCTGCCGCAGCGCGGACCAGCCTCTCGGCGACCTCCAGGTTCCGGTCCTTCTCCTCAGTCGAGTTGAGCTGTACCGCAGCTACGCGCAACGCTTCCTCTCGTCCGCCGGGGTCGCCAGCGCCGGCCGATTGACCAGTCAATCGGCTTTCGGCGCCAGTATAGGAGGAGGCGCCGATCGCCCCCGGGCTAGAGGCCCATCATGCGCGCCACCACCCAGTCGAAGGTGGGCGTCGGGACGAGGGGCTTCAGCCGCGCCTGGATCCTCGCGTCAAGTCCGACCAGGTAGCGGGCGTGCGGCCGGCTCGCGCTGAGCGCGTGCTCGACTGTCTCGGCCACCTTCTCGGGCGCGATGCCGCGCTTGGCCAGCTGCCGGGCAACTTTGCGGTAGCTGGCGATCGCCTTGCCGTAGAGGTCTCCCTGGTCGGGGTGGGCACGCTCGCCGACCTCATCCGCCTCGCGCTCCCCCCGCCCCCAGATCGCGGTGTCGATCGAGCCCGGCTCGACGATCGAGACCGAGATGCCCCAGGGGCGGAGCTCCTGGCGAAAGACATCGCCGACCGCCTCGATCCCGAACTTCGAAGCGTGGTAGGCCCCGGTCAGCGGAAAGGCGATGCGGCCGCCGATCGAGCTGATGAATACGATGCGGCCACGGGCCTGGCGGATGCGGCCGAGCATCGCCTGCGTGACCGCCACCTGGCCGGTCAGGTTGACCTCGATCTGGCGGCGGAAGTCATCGATCGGCAGCGTCTCCAGGGGGCCGGGGATAGCGACGCCCGCATTGTTGACGAGCCCGTCAAGCCCGCGGCCATCGAGCTCCGCAGCGATGCCCTCGCGAGCGGCGAGAATCTGTGCGGGGTCGGTGACGTCGAGCATCAACGGGACCAGGCGATCTGAGGCGGCCAAGCTCAAGGACTCGGCGTCGGCCTCGCGGCGCACCCCCGCGAAGACCCGCCAGCCAGCGGAGTCGAGCCGCAGAGCGCTGGCCCGGCCGATCCCCGTCGAGGCTCCTGTGAGCAGGACCGAACGCACCGGCTCAGGCTACAGGGCAACAAGAGGCCCTATGAGCGGCTCGCGCGGTGGCGCTCCAGCTCGGCGACCATCAGCTTCGTGTGGAGGGCGGCGATCAGGTCCTGGAGAGGCTGGGCGCCAGCCTCGAGCATCTCGACCACCCGCTCGGGCTCGACCTCACCCGCCAGGCGACTCATCACCACGTCGACCTCCTGGCGGACCAGCTCCTCGACGGCGCTCTTGTAGCGCAGGGTGTCATAGACGGTGAAGCCGATCTCCTCGTCATAGCCTCCGGCGCGAAAGCGGCTGATCGCCTCGATGATCTTCACGTCGGAGGGGGAATAGCCACGGCTGTTAGGGCTGAGGACACCCAGCTCGGCGAGGCGGTCGAGCACCTCCTTGGGCACGCCGTAGCCCTCGCGCACCTCGGCGGCGCTGGTCCGGGTGCGCTCGCCGGCCAGGGCGCGGTCGAGGATGCGATCCTCCAGATCGAGCAGGGCCCGAGCCCGCTCGGGGTCTTGGTCGAGCATCGACCTGATCGCCTTCAGCGGCATGAAGCGCTCCTCTTGGAGCTGCTTGATCAGCTTGATCCGGTCGACGAACTCAGGCGGGTAGTAGGCCATGTTGCGGCTGGTCTTGACCGGCTCGGGCAGCAGGCCCTCGCGCAGGTAGTGCTTGATCGTCGGGACGGGGACGCCTGAGGCCTCGGCCAGCTCGCCCATGCGGAGCAGGTCTCCGTTGCTGGCGGTCATGCCCGAAAGGTCGACGCGGCGTCGGCGCTTGGCCCCGCCGCGGCCCCCGACTCCTTCATCGCCACGATCTCCTGCTCGGAGTAGCCGACCTCGCGCAGCACCTCGTCGGTGTGCTCGCCGAAGGCCGGCGCCGGGCGGGTCGGATCGGCGGGGGTGCGGCTCATCTTCACCGGAAAGCCGAGCTGGCGGATCGTGCCCAGCTCGGGCTGCTCCATCTCGACCACCATCCCGCGGGCCCGCACCAGCTCGGATTCGAGCGCCTCGTCGGGGTCGAGGACCGGCTCGATGCAGCAGTCGTGCTCATCGTTGAAGGTGAGCCACTCCTCACGGGTGCGGGCGCGGAAGAGCTCGGCGACCTCCTGCCAGGCGTCCGAGCCCGGCGCCTCGAACTGCTTCTCGATCAGGTCGGGCCTGCCCACCCCACCGCAGAAGGCGGCCCAGAATTTCGGCTCCAGGGCGCCACAGCTGACCCAGCCGTCGGCCACCTCGTAGGGCAGGTAACAGATCAGCCCTCCAGCCAGCTGCTGCTCGCCGCGTCGCGGCACCTCGCCGTCACAGAAGTAGCGCCCGGCGACCATCGCCAGCCAGGAGAGGGCGCCGTCGGCCATCGAGACATCGACCATCTGGCCCTCGCCCGAGCGACGCCGCTCGTGCAGCGCCGCCATCACGCCGAAGACGGCCATCAGCGCGCCGCCGCCGAGGTCGGCGATCTGGCCGGCAGACTGGACCGGAGGGCCATCTTTGGCGCCAGTCAGGCCGAGCAGCCCGACCAGGCCGAGGTAGTTCATGTCGTGCCCGGCGCGCTGCGCATAGGGGCCGTCCTGGCCGTAGCCGGTGATCGCGCAGAAGACGATCGCCGGGTTGGCCTCGCGCATCTGCTGATAGCCGACCCCGAGCCGGTCGAGGACGCCGGGGCGGAAGCCGTCAAGAACGACGTCATGGCGCGCGACCAGCCGCAGCAACGCCTCCCGCCCCTGCTCGGCCTTGAGGTCGAGTCGGATCGAGCGCTTGCCGCGGTTGAGCGAGAGGTAGAGCGCCGAGCGGGTGCCGAGCGCCTGCAGCCCCTCTTCGCCGTAGTAAGGGGGGGCCCAGCGGATGTAGTCGCCCATCCCCGTGTCCTCGACCTTCAGCACCTCGGCGCCAAGGTCGGCGAGCAGCAGTGAGCAAAAACCGCCAGGGAGGAGCCTGGTCAGGTCGAGGATCCGTACGTCGCTAAGCGGGAGCTCGCTCACGCCTGGGCACCCCCAAGAGCTCGCGCGCCTCGGCGACGGTTGCCGCACGTCGGCCGACGTCCTCGGCCATCTGCCGCGCCTTGGCGATCAGCTCGCCGTTGGAGCTCGCCATCTCCCCGTTCGGCAGGTAGAGGTTGTCCTCGACCCCGGCGCGGACGTTGCCGCCCAGTACGAGCGCCGCGCCGAGCAGCTTCCACTGGTCCCGGGAGATGCCGATCGCCTGCCACTGGTTCTGCCCCTCCGCCCCGCCCGGGATCTGCTCGGACATGAAGGCGACGTTGCGGGCCGTCGGGCGGATGCCTCCGTTGACCCCCATCACGAGTGAGATCTGAAGCGGCGGCTCAAGCAGCCCCATGTCGATCAGCGGATCGAGGTTGGCGACGTGGCCGGCGTCGAAGCACTCGTGCTCTGGCTTGATCCCCAGCTCGCGCATCTCCGTCAGGAACTCGATGATCGTGTCGAAGCTGTTCTCGAAGACGGCCTTGAAGACGAAATCCTTGCGTCGCTTGGAGTACTTGGCGTAGTTCATCGAGCTCATGTTCAGCGCCGCCACGTCGGGGCGCAGCGCGCGCAGGTACTCGATCCGCTTGGAGATCGGAATGCCGATCGCCCCGGTCGAGTAGTTGACGATCACGTCGCCGACCTCGGCCAGGATCGCCTCGGTGATCGCCTTGAAGTCTTCGATCTCATAAGAAGGGGAGCCATCGGGCTTGCGGGCGTGGATGTGGATCTGCGCGGCGCCCTCCTCGACGGCACGCCGCGCCTCAGCCGCGTACTCCTGCGGCGTGTAGGGGATCGCCGGACACTGATCGCGATTTGCGATCACGCCGCTGATCGAGCAGCTGATCACGACCGGATCCTCGAAACGGCTCATACCGGCATCACCCCGTGTCGTTTCTTGGGCTTCTCGACCCGCTTGTCCCTCGCCATCCGCAGCGCCTTGACGATCGTCGGCCGCGTCTCGCGCGGGTCGATGATGTCGTCGATCACCGCGTTGCCGGCGGCGATGTAAGGGTCGATCTGCTCGCGGACCGCGCTCAACATCGACTCGCGCGTCGCCTCGGGATCCTCGGAGGCCTCGATCGCCGAGCGGCCGATGATGTTGACCGCCCCCTCGGCGCCCATCACCGAGATCTCGGCCCCGGGCCAGGCGACGATCAGGTCGGGCTCATAGGCCTTGCCGCACATCACGTAGTAGCCGGCGCCGTATGCCTTGCGGATCACCACGGTCACCTTTGGCACCGTCGCCCGGCTGACCGCGTAAAGCATCTTCGCCCCGTGGCGGATGATCCCGGCGTGCTCGACCTTCGAGCCGACCATGAAGCCGGGCACGTCCTGGAGGAAGACGAGCGGGATGTTGAAGGCGTCGCAGAGGTTGATGAAGCGCGCCGCCTTGTCGGCAGAGTCGTTGTCGAGGATGCCGGCCAGCTGCTTGGGCTGGTTGGCGACGATGCCGGCCGGCTGGCCGCCGAAGCGAGCGAGACAGGTGATCAGCGTCTTCGCGAACTTCGGCTTGATGTCGAACCACTCGCCGTCATCGACGATCTCGCGGATCACCTCGTACATGTCGTAGGGCTGGCGCGAGGAGTCGGGAACGATCTCAAGCAGCTTCTCCGACATGCGCTCATCGGGGTCTCCGGTCTCGATCGACGGCGGCTTTTGCTCGCAGCTGGAGGGGAAGTAGGAGAGGTAGCGCTTGACCGCGCGGATGCACTCCTCATCATCGGCGACCTCCAGGTCCCCCACCCCAGATTTTCGGCAATGAACCTTGGCGCCGCCCAGCTCCTCCATCGAGATGTCCTCGCCGGTCACCGCTTTGACCAGGTGCGGGCCGGCAAGCGCCATCGCCCCCTGTCCCGACACCATCGGGACGAAGTCCGAGAGCGCCGGGATGTAGGCGGTCCCCGCCGCGCAGGGCCCCATCATGGCCGCGACCATCGGGATCACGCCCGACATCTCCACCTCTTCGCGAAAGAGGTGCCCGGAGCCGGCAAAGAGCGAGCCGGCAGCCTCCTGGATGCGGGCGCCGGCGGAGTCGAGCAGCCAGATGAACGGCATCCGCTTGGAGAGCGCCATCTCCCGCAGCCGCGTCACCTTCAACTCGCCGGTCATCCCCATCGAGCCGGCCATCACGGTGAAGTCGTAGGCGGCGATGCAGCAGCGACGCCCATCGACGTTGCCCCAGCCGGTGATCACCCCGTCGGCCGCTGCCTTTACCCCGTCCATCGTACGCTGGGCGAAGTGGGGACGGCCGTGGATCCCCATCTCGACAAAGCTGCCCTCATCAAGAAGCAAATCGATCCGCTCGCGCGCAGTCAGCTTGCCGCGCTCGTGCTGCTTGGCGATCTTCTCCGCGCCGCCCCCCAGCTTCGCCTGCTCTCGCCGCTGGTGCAGCTGCTCGTTCAGCTCGGCCAGGGGCGCCGTACCGGGGAGAAGGTTGCTCTGCTCCTGCTCGCTTGCCACTCCTACCGGCCCTTCCACTGCGGCTCGCGTTTCTCGAAGAACGCGCTGACTCCCTCGACGATGTCCTCTGTGGTCAAGGTCAGCGAGAGCTGCGAGCGCAGGTACTCGAGCGCGTCGTCGAGCGCCATGTCCTGCTGGCGGTACATCGCGTCGTGGCCGAGGCGCATCAGTACCGGGCTCTTGGAGGCCAGCTTGCCCGCCCACTCCGCGACGGCCGCATCGAATTGCCCGGCCGCCACCGCCTTGTTGGCGAGCCCGTACTCGACCGCCTGCTCGGCACTCAACCGCTCCCCCAAGAGCATCATCTCGTTGACTTTCTTGCGCGGGACATTGCGGTAGATGATCGCCATGATCATGTAGGGGAAGGCGCCGACGTTGATCTCGGGGGTGGCGAAGGTCGCACCCTGCCTGGCGATCACCAGGTCGCAGGAGAGCGCCAGGCCCATGCCGCCGGCGAGGACGTGCCCATTGACAGCACACAGCGAAGGCTTGCCAAGCCGGGGCATCAGCCGGAAGAACTCAAGGAAGCGCTCGGTGGCGAAATGTTTGGCGACAAGCGGCACCTCGGCCGCGAAGCCGCCGAGATCGGCGCCTGCGCAGAAGGCCTTCTCACCAGCGCCGGTGAGCACTACCGCGCGCACCTCGCCGGAGTCGCGGGCGGCCTTCATCGCATCGACCAGCTCGACGAGCATCTGGGCAGAGAGCATGTTGCGCTTCTGGGGGTCGTTCAGCATCACCGTGGCGACGCCGTCGACGACCTCATAGCTGACCAGCTCGTAGTCCATCAAAGCGCCACGATAGCCGAACCTGGCTAGAAGTGGGAAGTGCTACTGTCCACTCGGCTTCCAGGCGGCAGAGGCCGCCCATCCGGATCCAGCAAAGCGAGGAGGCAGACCAGTGGCGACCGCGACGAGCAATGGCTCCAGCGTCATCAAGCCCGACCACGAGGCGGGCCGCAAGCACTTCATCTTCAGCCAAGAGCACGAAGACCTGCGCGAGTCGATGCGCTCATGGGTGCAAAAGGAGCTATGGCCGCACCGCAACGAGTGGGAGGACACCTACTGGCCGACCGAGGCGATGAAGCGCGCCGGCGAGCTCGGCTTCCTCGGCCTCTGCTTTCCGGAGAGCTACGGCGGCCAGGGTGGCGACTACTTCTACTCGCTGGTCCGCGCCGAGTGCATGAGCTACTCGGGTTCGGGCGGCACCAACATGGGCTTCGCGGTACAGACCGACATGGTCCTACCGCCGATCCATCTGCTCGGGACCGAGCAGCAAAAACAGCGCTATCTCGCCCCCGGGCTGAGAGGCGAGAAGATCGGCTGCCTCGGGATCACCGAGCCCGGTGCCGGCTCTGACGTCGCCGGCATCCGCACCACGGCGATCCGCGAAGGCGAGGAGTACGTGATCAACGGCTCCAAGACCTTTATCACCAACGGCCCGCGCGCCGACTTCATCGTCCTCGTGGCCAAGACCGATCCCGGCGAGCGCCATGCGGGGATCACGCTCTTCGTCGTCGACCTGCGCGACGAGGGCGGAGAGAAGGTTCCCGGCTTCAGCGTCTCCGCCGAGCTGGAGAAGATGGGGATGCATGCCTCCGACACCGGCGAGCTGGCCTTCGAAGACGTGCGCGTCCCGGCCGATGCGGTGCTGGGCGAGGTGGGCAAGGGCTTCTACCACATCGCCTGGGAGCTCCAGGGTGAGCGACTGGTCGCCGCGGCAGGCTGCCACGCCGGTGCCGAGCGAATGATCGAGAAGACGCTTGAGTACGCCAAGGAGCGTGAAGCCTTCGGCCGCCCGATCGGCAAGTTCCAGGCGATCCGCCACAAGTTCGCCGAGATGGCGACCAAGACCGAGGCCGCGAAACAGTTCACCTACTCGACCGCCTGGCGCTTTGCCAACGGCGAGTACCCGGTGCGCGAGATCACGATGGCGAAGCTCTATGCATCCCGCATCGCCTGCGAGGTCGCCGATGACTGCGTCCAGATCCTTGGCGGCTACGGCTACATGAAGGAGTACGAGATCGAGCGCGCCTACCGCGACGTCCGCCTCAACCGGATCGGAGCCGGCACCGACGAGGTGATGCTCGACGTGATCGGCCGCTCCTACGGGCTATAGCCCTGACCGTCGTCAAGGACACCGGTGCGCGTGCTGCGCTGCCGCCGTTTGGCGAGGAGCATGAGGAGCTGCGGGAGACCGTCAGCCGTTTCGTCGCCCGGGAGATCGCGCCGAACGTCGAGCAGTGGGAGGCGGCGCGGGAGTTCCCGCGTGAGCTGTACCGGCGCTGCGCGGAGCTGGGCTTTCTCGGGCTGAAGTTCCCCGAGCGCTACGGCGGCCAGGGCGGTGACCATCTGCACGACGCGGTGTGGGTCGAGGAGCTGGCCCGCTCCGGCGGCTCGGGGGGCGTCGCCGCGGGCCTCAACGCCCATGCCTCAATCGCAATGCCGCCGATCTTCAACTTCGGCAGCGAGGAGCAAAGGCAGCGCTGGCTGGTACCGGGCATCGCCGGGGAGAAGATCGGCGCACTGGGGATCACCGAGCCCGGCGCCGGCTCCGACGTCGCCGGAATCTCAACCTTCGCGCAGCGAGTCGACGGCGGCTACCTAGTCAACGGCTCCAAGACATTCATCACCAACGGCGTCCGCGCCGACTTCCTCGTCTGCGCCTGCAAGACGACCCAGGAGGGCGGCCACCACGGCATCTCCTTCCTCGTGCTGGAGCGAGAGATGCCCGGCTATGAGATCGCGCGGAAGCTGGAGAAGATGGGCTGGCACTCCTCCGATACCGGCGAGTTGTCGTTCACAGACGTCGAGGTTTCGGCCGAGCACCTGCTGGGAGAGGAGAATCAGGGCTTCAGGCTGATCATGGCCAACTTCGCTTGGGAGCGACTGCTGATGGCGATCGGCGCCGTCGGCGCGATGCGCCGCCTGATCGACCTCACCGTCAGCTATGCGCTGGAACGCGAAGCATTCGGCCGCCCGATCGGCAAGTTCCAGGCGATCCGCCACCAGGTCGCCGAGATGGCGACCCGCGCCGAGGCCGCCCGGGCCCTCACCTACAACGCGCTGCGCCTCTTCCACGAGGGCCACGACTGCATCCGCGACGTGACGATGGCGAAGCTTGTCACCCAGCGCGCCGTCCTCGAGATCGCCGACCAGTCCCTGCAAATCCACGGCGGCTACGGCTACATGCGCGAGTACGGCATAGAGCGAGCAGTCCGCGACGCGCGCCTTGGACCGATCGGCGGCGGCACCGATGAGGTGATGAAGGAGATCCTCGGCAAGCAGATGGGGTTGTGAATATTTGCAGGTATTTTACGTGAGTCTGGTCCCCTTTTCAGGGCTAAACTGACACATCTCTCCGCGCCCGCTTGATCTGGTCCTCTGCGGAGAGACGCTCGGCGATGTCGAACTCATCGAAAACGTGCGCATAGACGTTGAGCGTCATCATCGGCGAGTGCCCAGCCTGGTGTGCAACGTCGACCACGCTGCGCCCTTCGTGGATCAGCAGGGATACGAAGCTGTGACGAAGGTTGTAGGGGCGAGCGCCCTGCAAGTCGACAGCGCGGCAGGCGGGCTGCCAGGCGTCGCGGTGCCAGCTCTGCCAGGCCCCGTCGTTCCAGACTCCGCCGGAGCCGTTGGGAAAGAGCAGTACCTCACTACCGGGCCGACCGCCGAGAAGCCGCCACTCGGCAAGGTCGCGTTGCGCGCTGTGCACTTCGCCGAGCGCTTCACCTCGGCGAAGCCGAAGTAGGGCAGCAGGGCGGGCTGGACCAGCCCCAAGGCACTCTCGGGCAGGGCGGGCCGGCCTCCGCCGCGCAGCTGGTCGAGTCCGAGTCTCGAGAAGTCCCAGAGGAGACGTGGCTCGGGAGTCCGAGGCGAGGGTTCATATTAAGTCGATGAGCACTGCCCGAGATTCGATCGCCGTGGGAACTGCCCTGGCGGTCTACCGGCGCTCGATCGTTCCCCGGGCCCGCCGTGAGCTGCGCCGTTGGGAACACGCCGCCGAAGAGATCCCCGACCCCACTCTTCGCGGTCACGCCCTCGCCGCCCTGCGCGAGAAGGGCCGAAACGTCGAGGCGACCGCCGTCTTCGCCATCCTGGCGCCGCGCCCTTACAGAGGCGCCGCGGTAGTGGCGATGGCGGCCTTCCAGGTCGCCGTCGACTATCTGGACAGCCTGGGCGAGCAGCGCTCGGCAGACCCGCTAGCAGACGGCCTGCAGCTCCATCAGGCGTTGAGCGATGCTCTCTCCCCTGGCATGCCGGTGGCCGAGTGGTACCGCCTTCACCCCCAGCGGGACGACGGCGGCTATCTGCAAGCACTCGTGGCCACATGCCGACAGACGGTGCACCAGCTGCCTTCGCATGCCAGCGCCCTGCCCCTGGCACGACGCGCCGCCGGGCAGTGCGGAGAAGGACAGAGCTACACCCACACCGCCGCGCACGGGGGGGCCGAGGGGCTTAAGGCCTGGGCCTCGCGGCAAGAGTGCCCACCGGGATATCTGTGGTGGGAGGTCGCGGCCGGCGCCAGCTCATCGGTCGCGGCGCATGCGCTGATCGCCGCTGCCGCAGATCCAAGGACCACAGCCGATGAGGCGGCACTCATCGACGCCGCCTACTTCCCACCGATCGGGGCGCTGAGCGTCCTGCTCGATGACCTGATCGACTTCGACGACGATGCCGCGAGTGACGCCCACAACTACATGACCTATTACGCGAGCAACCTGGTGGCCGGCGACCGCCTCGCTCTGATGGGCGGCCGAGCGAAGGCGGCGACCGCGCAGCTCCGCCACGGCGGACGGCACGCCGCCATCCTCGCCGGCGTCGCGGGGTTCTACCTGAGCACGCCCGAGGCACGGAGCAGCTACGCCGAGCCGATCCGGAGCCGCATGATTGGATCGCTCGGCTTCGCGGTGCGGCCGATACTCGCCGCGATGCGGTTTCGACGCGATGACTGAGAACGAGCGCCCCAGATACGTCGCGATCATCACCGACGGCAACGGTCGCTGGGCAGAGGAGCAGGGCTACCGGTGGGAGCCGGACACCGGGCGGGCACGGAGAACGTGCGGGCACGGAGAACGTGCGGGCACGCCTGCGCGACGTGGTGGAGCTCGGGATCCGGGAGCTGACGGTCTACGCCTTCTCCACGAGAACTGGGACCCGCTCGCCGGAGGAGGTTGGCGGGCTGCTCACCGAGTACATCGACGAGGTGACTTCCCGAGCTACACGACGAGGGAGTGCAGCTGCGATTCATCGGCGACCGCGGCGACCCGGGCCCCGCAAGCGTCGTGAAGAGGATGGAATGGGCGGAGCGGCTGACCGCGGCGCTCCTTCGAAGAGTCGATCGAGGAGTTCCGGGTGCGGCGGGCGGCCAACGCAAACGGCCCAAGGGATGGGAAGTCCCCCGGGCCTTGAGCGTTTGCGTACCAGGCCGTGCCGCACAGGAAGGACGGGACGGCCTCAGGAACTGCGGGCGCGGCTCCGGATGCCCCTGCCCACAGATTGGGCTGAATAAGAACATAAACGGACCGCATTGTCAAATGGGCCTTTTGCTGCTAGGCGACAGATACGCCTCTTTGAGTCTGCCAAGACTGGAAGTTGGCGTACCACAAGCGATCTCTGCAGCGCTCGTCCCTCCGCCATCACGGAGTGCAAGGACTCCCTACATAAACTCAATCGTAGGAGCGGGATGTCCGGTCAGCCCAGCCCTTGGCCTCTTCGAAACTGAGGTAAGGCTGCAGGACCAGCTGAACCAGCTCCGGGCCGATCTCGGTCAGACGCTCCGGGCGGCCGCTGCGCACGGGCTCGGCGATCATCGCCGCGACTGAGCGAATCACCGGCTTGCCATTCGAGGCCGGATGGCGCGGCGGTGCCGCGGCGCTGAGCAGCCCGGCGAAGCGGTCGATCATCTGCGCATAGCGGCGTTGCTCGTCTGACCCCGATGGGTGCCGCTCGACCACGAAGCGGCTAAAGGACGGCTCGTCGGCTGCTGCAAAGTCAAGCGCCGCGTAAATGCCCGCAGCCACCTTGGCGGGCCACTCCGTGCATTGCCCGCAGGCGTCGAGAACAGCTGCTTCGAGGCGGACCGAAGCCGTCTCGAAATCGCCTCGAAGGTTCTTTGGCCCGTCGTTCATTCTGGATGTAGCCCTCTCTTTGGCTGAGTCCCTGTGCCGGTGCGAGCCAACGCGACCGAATGATCGGTCGCCAAACTCCCGCTGACGGAGGTGACATGTGCCCTGATAGGAAAGCGCCGCCGAAAAGCTAGCTGAAATTGAGGACAATAGCGGACCGCTAACTACCAAATCGAGCCAGATCGGTGAACCACCACGCTATGTTTATGCGATAAAGAGCTGTTTAGCTTCTTAATTGGTTTGAGTCCCCTTGCGTACCAAGGAATAGCTAGGCTGGCGATCTCTAGTTCGATCTGGATCTGGTGGGCATTGGGTAGCAGCAGGTACCTCAGGCGCCGTACCTCGAGAACTTGAAGCTGCAGTAGTTGAAGCCGAAGGCCAGAACCGTGTTATTGGCCTCGTTGCCGTTCTTGATGAACCTTGCGGTGAGTCGTTGTGCGGCAATCGTGTGGCCCACGCGGAGTTCGGCGGTGATCGACTTTAAGTAGGACTCCTGGCGCCCGAGGTAGACAAACCACTTGGCGAGCTTGGCCGAATCGGCAAGGGGCCGGGGCACGACGGAGATCTGACTTACGGTCGAATCGAAGAGCTGCGTGGCGCGCGTGAACTTCTTCGCGGCGAGCTTGAGCTGTTCGGCTTGCACCTCCGCGCGGACGCCCTTCATCGTGCGCTGGGTGGCCAATGCGTGCGGCTTGCAAATCCTCTCGAGGCGGTTAACGTATTCGGGACGAGTCGGCGTCGTTTCGGCGGCGGCGAGGGCGCTGAGCAAGAACGTCCCCACGAGCGCTCCGAGCAGCGCCCACCCCAATTTGCGCCTTCCCCGGTTGTTCTCACTGTCTTGCACTTTGTCTCAATCGACTCTTTCGATCGCTTCGAGCCTCGCTCCATGAACGTTAAACCGCGGCAGGACCCGATCGAGCGGTGCTGGCAGCCACCAGACGCGGTCGCCGAGCAAAAGCATCAGCGCCGGCAACAAGACGATCCGCACCACGGTCGCGTCGAGGAGGACGGCGACGGTCAGCCCCAGGCCCATCTGGCTGACGGTGGCGATCGGCGCCGTGGCGAAAGAGATGAATACGGCGGCCATGATCGCCGCGGCGCCGGTGATCACCGAGGCGGTCCGCTCCAGGCCGAAGGCGATCGCGGCGGCGTTGTCGCCGTCGCGGTCATAGCGCTCGCGGATCCGGGCGAGGAGGAAGACCGCGTAGTCGATCGAGAGGCCGAAGGTAACGGCGAAGATCCCGGCGGCGCCGACCGTGTCGATGTAGGGGTGGCCACCGAGCGGGTAGCCGGCGGGTATCTGAGAGACGAGGGTGATCACCCCAATCGCCGCCGCGACCGAGCCAAGGTTGAGCACCACGGCGAGGGCGGCGAGCGGCAGCGCGCGGAGGATCGCGACCAAGACCAGGAACGTGATCAGGATCACCGCGCCGATGACCAAGGGCAGCCGCGCCTTGGTGGCAGCACCGTAGTCGTTGAGGATCGCCGCACCGCCGCTGACGCCGGTGCGCATGTCGCCGACGCGGCCGAGCCGTTCGGCGTCAGAGATCAGCCTGGCGCCCACTGTGCGCGACCCAACCGAGTTCAGGGCCTGATTCGAGACGACCAGCATCCGCGCCGCCTGACCGCCGGAGCCCAGATCCACCGCCTCGCCGGCAAGCGCGCGATCGGCGCGGGGGGCCCCTTCGAGGGCGGAGAGGACGAAGTAACCCGATTCGAAGAGGTGGGGTGAGTCGCGGCGTAGCTGGCGCACCCCCTTGGCCAACGGTGAGACCGTCGCCGAGACTCGCACTCCCGCGCGGCGAAGGCCCGCCTGCAATGGGTGGGAGCGCTGGTAACCGCTGGCCAGACCGCGCTGCAGAGCCCCGGCGCCGCCCTTGAGTTCGCCGAGGCCGCCTTCGAGGCGCCGGGCGCCGCCTTCGAGTCGCTGGAGGCCTCCAACCAACCCGCTTGCCGCAGCGGAAAGGCGTTGCGTTCCACCTTCCAGGCGCTTTCCTCCGGAGGCGAGGCGTTCGAGACCTCCGTTCAGACCGTTGGCGACACCGCTGAGGCGCTGGAGTTCTTCGTGCGTGGATTCGAGCGCGCGCTCGACGATTGCGGCCTGCGTCGCCTCCGGTTGAAGTTTGGGATTCGCGGCCGCCACAGCGTTCAGTTCCTTCGTGAGCCGCCGGGCCCGGCCCAGCCCGTTGCCGCGCACGGTGGGCAGCAGCGAGCGCAGGCCGAGCGCCAGGGTGAAGCCGGCCGCCGACGCCTTGCGCTGGCCGCTGGCAAGTCGCTTGGTTCCGCTTTGCAGCTCGGGCAGCGCAGCGGCCGCACGGGCGCCGCTTCCAACCGCGGTGGCGAGGCCGCCGGCGAGGAGGCCCGCGCCCTGTCCTGCTCGCCCCGCCCCCTCTCCGAGCAGACCGCTGCCCTGCGCTGCCTGGGCGATGCCGCCGCGCAGCCGGCCCACCGCCCTCGCAGCGCGGCGCAGGCCCAGGCCGAGGCGCGCCAGCCCGGCAGGGCCGCGGTTGCCCCCGGTGGTGATCCTTCGCCCCAATCGACGGAGCGGAGCGGCGGCGTGAACGATCTGGCCCGGGCCGATCACCGCGCGCACGCCAGGCTCAGACGCGATGCGGCGCTGCCAGCTGGTAAGCAGCGCCAGGCGCCTCGGCGTGGTGATCGGGCCATCGGAAGCTTCGGCGACGATGATGAACGGCGCCTCCCAGCCCGGGCCGACTGAGCTGTCGATCTCTTCGGTGCTCTTGCGAGCGGGATTGGATGCGGAGAGCTCCCCCACCCCGGGGGCGCCGGTGCTGACCGCGATGGCGGGACCGGCGAGCAGCAGCAGCGGGATCGCGATCACAGCGGCCGCGAGGCCGGGACGACGCAGCGCGGCCGTGGCGGCGACCGCCGCACCGGGGCGCCTTGCGGACCTGGGTCGGGGCCCAATCCTGACGGCATCGATCCTTGGGCCGAGGAGGGCGAGGAGAGCCGGCAGCGCCACCCACGCGATCAGGACGCTGATCGCTGTGACGACAACCAGCGCCGTCGCCAGCGAGAAAAGCAGCGAGCCGGGCTGCAGGAAGGAGGAGAGGAAGATCGCGGCAAAGAGGGTGACACCGGCGAAGATCGTGGTGCGCCCGGCGGTTTCGCGGGTGCGAAGCGCGGCGAGGCGCGGATCCAGGCCGCCCTCCAGCTCCTCTCGGAAGCGCGAGACGATGAAGAGCGAATAGTCGACGCCAAGCGCCAGCCCCATCATCGTGCAGACGACCAGGGAGAGCGCGTCAATGTTGACGAACGAGCCGAGCAGGACGAGCACGCCGCGACCAGCAAAGACAGTCAGGGCACCCATGCCCAGCGGGATCGCGGCGGCGACCAGCGAGCGGAAGACGAGGAGCAAGACGATGATCAGGAGCGGGGCGGCGAGCAGCTCGGCGCGCTCGGTGGCGCTGAGCGATTCCTGCTGGAGGGCACGCGAGACGCTGGCGTATCCGGATTGGGTGGCCTGAAGAGGACGGTGGACGTGGTCTGCGAGCGTTCTTTCCAACGCGGGAACGGTGTGGCGCATCGCTTCCGCCAGCGGTACGTGAAAGTCAACCAGGATCAGCGCCCGCCGCGAGCCGGGGCGCAGCGCGGCGAGGTGACCCCGGTCCCAGGGCGAGAGGACGGTCGCGTCGGGTTCGCGGCGCAGCGCGGCGACCAGGCGCGGGCCCTGGCGTTCGATCGAAACGGCGGGGCCGCGGAGAAGGATCGCGAAGGGTGAGGAGCTGCCGAAGTGGCGTTCGGCGAGTGCCTGACCGCGAGCCGAGGCGGTGCCGGGGATGGTCAGCGAGGTCGGCTGCAGCTTGCCCTCGACACCGATGCCCAGCGCGCCAAGCGCCAGACAACCGACAAGGACGACAACGAGGCCCGTGGCGGGCCTGCGAAGGTTCAGCAGGCTGCTCCCCCCATGACGAGGATTCTAAGGTAGGCCGATTCAGGTGGTACGCGGTCGTTTCGGGTATCCGGGTCGATCAGCGCCGCCCCCGGCGCCCCCGGGATGAGCGGCGTCAGCGCGCCCGACAACTGCGCACCGCTTCTGCTCTGACCTGGTGGCCTTCGGAGAGGTTGAAGGTGGCGCGGGCGAAGGAGAGAAAGCCCTCGGTGAAGCGGGGCGGCACCGGACAGGAGGCGCTCATGTAGCTGTGGAGGTGACCGCGATAGCCAAAGCGCCGCCCGACCACGATCTGAAAGTGGGCGAAGTGGGGCCAGGGCCCGACCGAGCGCGGCACGACGCTTACCAAGACGGTGCGGAAGGGGCCGGGTTGGTGGCGGACGTGGAAGGGCAGGACGAAGGAGACCGGCGGACTAACGCTGTAGGCCTGCACCCAGACCGCCGTGTGCCCTTGCCTGGTCCGGCCGTTAAAGACGAGCAGACGAGCATGCAGGCCGAATGGAACCTCCCCCGGGATGAAGACCCGGTCATAGAGCCGCCCCCGCCCGACCAGCGCCCGCCCGCAGACCGAAATCGCCTGGCTGCTGTCGAAGCTGCGCAGCTTCGACGGGGAGCAGATCGGCAGCCCACGCGTGTCAAGCGCCCCCCTCCAGGCAAGTTCCAATCTGATCGCCCTGACCCGCGGCAGCGGGAGGCGCTCGGCGGTGCGTATCCCCGCCTGCAGGCGCACCGCCACCGGAGCGGAATGGCGGCGGGGAAGCTTGCGGGGGGCGATGCCGCCGTTTAGGAAGACGATCAGGTTGCCGCTCTCAGAGCGTTCGGCGGCGGCCCGTCCGGCGATCAGCGCCAGGATTGCCACCGCGGCGAGGATCGGAACCATCCAGGCTCGCCGGCGCATCTAGTGCCTCCTCTGCCGGTATCTGCAGCGCTTGAGGCAGGGGCGGTCTGACCTGCAGGCGGGCCTGGCGTTGCGATTCGCGCCGACGATTTCTCGCCCTGCGATCTGGTTCATATCAGTAACTCTCAGCTACTTCCCGGTACGCGATGTTTCTCGCGCTCTGACAGCGTAGCGCGTCGAAAATGGGCCGGCTCGGGGTTCGTCGAGGCCAGCTCAGGTTGCGTTGCGCGGGCGCTTGGCCTGCTGGGCACGACGTTTTCGCTCGCGGGCGGCGCGTCGGCGGCGACCGTCGAGGTCGGTTTTCCAGCGTGGATAGCCATCCCCTCGAAACCGCTCACTGAGCCGCTCGTCGTCGGCGAGGACAGCAGCGAATGGGTCAATCCCAAGCTCGCGGTAGAGCGCCTGGGCGTCGTCGTCGGAGCGAGCGAAGCGGTAGATGCGCTGGTTCCAAACCATGACCCGGCGGCGGCGGATCGCGAGGTCGATCTCCTCCTGGTCGAGCAGTGTCCGGAGGAACTCTCAAGCGCAGGGAATCGAGACCCGCAGCTGGCGAAGGGAGTGCCGGCTGCGCTGCCGCAGGCCGACGACGTTCTTGACGCGGCTCTGCATGCAATGGACCGGGTTCATCACCCAGAAGTGGACTGCCCGGCTACCGGGAGGCTGGTAGCGGACGCGGACGGCTGCCTGAATGAGGTCGCGCTTCAGGAGTCCGTAGGGCGCGGTGATGATGTCGAGAATGCGGTCGTGGCCGTCCGCGTCGCGGAAGCGGACGATCCCTGCATTGGGGGTGTGATGGTCGATCGAGGGAAGCAAGGGCTCGCCGCCCAGAAGCTCGGCGGCGCGGATCACGGTGTCGCGGTTGCCGCAGAGGTCGAGATCCTTACTGGTGGGCGGCGCGCCGCGCAGCAGCGTCGGATCCTGCTGTGAGAAGTAGTAGGCCCAAAAGTAGACTGCCTGGCCGCCGACGACGACCGTGTGACCCTCGTCGGTCAGCTTCTGAAGCCGGTGCAGGACCCGCCGGATCTCTTGCGGAGAGAGCGGTGGAGTTGCTGTAGCACTCACCGACTCGGTGCGATGAAGCCAGCGAAGTCGACGGAGAGACCCTCGCGAGGAAGTGCCAGGAGCCCGTTCTCGCGGTGGAGCTGAGCCTCTGTGTGCTCGCCACCGGCGAGCGCACGAGCGTCTGCATCGCGGGCCACCTGCTTAGCGGCCGCGCGCCGGTGAGGATCGAAGCTCTCGACTTGACGCTTCTTCATCGCTTTCAATCGTAGCTGGCGTGAGGATCGACCTGGGATCGGTCGCTCATTCATGGGGAAACCCCTTCCTGTTGAGCATGTCGGTCATCACTCAGCTGGTGACCGACACGCACAGACAGACAGCGGCGCTGGTAGGCGAAGGGCTTCGCAACCGACAACAGGCGCTACCTGCCCGACGGTGTCTGCGTCGGGCCACTGAGAGGCGCTAAGAACAGTGGGGCAGGGAGAGGAGGTTGTTCTCGGTGGTCTTGTCGGGGTCGGTGCGGAGGTGCTTGCGTCCGTCGCGCTCTGCTACGACCACGGCAACGCGCTCATGGCCGACTTCTACGTAGTAGTTGGCGCCGTCTTCGATCTCGCCGATCACGATCTCCTCACGCTCGGTCCAACCGAACAGGCCGCCGACGCCGACTATGCGGTTGGTTGGGTCTTGGGGCTCAGGAATGATGCAGTTGATCCGAGTCGCCATCAGAACACCGGATGGCGGCACGACTGCCGCCACGTCAGTCTCGTCTGTGCCTAACGCACCAACGGGTAAACGCAGTAGTAGGCCGATTCGCCGTTGGCTTCGTAGGACTCGGGGGGGCCGACGCCGTCAACCACGACCGTCTTTTCGAGGTTGCCCGAGCTGACTTCGCCGTAGAGGGCGTCGGTGAACTGGTGCTGGGCAACGCTGGTGTTTTCGCCGAGGTTGAGGATGCCCTTGGTGGAGTAGAGCTCCAACGGGGTCGGCAGCCAGCCGCCCTTGGCCGCACAGGCTTCGGCGGCTGCTTCGACGCCTTGGACGGGTGGGTTTGAGTGGTCATCGAAGCAGAGGCCGCGGATCAGGGTGGTGTGTTCGAGACAGGAGGCGGCGTGGCCACCTACGGCGTTGGCGTTGGCGGCGTTGGCGGCGTTGGCCGCTGCGGGGACGGTGCCCAGCGCCGACATCTTGATGTTGGCGCCGGTGATCGTTTCCGCTTCGATCTTGCCGCCGGAGATCGTCGCGTTGGCGATCTTGCCGCCGGTCACCGACTTGGCCTTCAGCTGGCGCGAGCCGACGCTGTTGGGGGGGACGCGGAAGGCGGCGTAGGCGGAGCCCGAGAGAGCGGCAAAGAGCGCGATCGTGCCGACGACGTTTGCGTAAGTCAGTTTGTCTCGCAGCTTGCCGATCATCTTTGACTCCTTGTTTGCTTTTTCTGATTCATTCGTCTTCTAAGTTCGGAGCGTGCGGAGCGGAGGGTGGAGTCGGATTGCCCCGACATCGCCTGGCGTCCTGCCTCCGCTCAGCGCCCGCCGTGGTGGCGGCGCTTGGCGATCTTGTGCCGCTTGGTCTTCTTCTTGGCCGGGCAGGCGGTCTTCGCCTTGACCTGCTGGTCAAGGCTCTTGCCGTTCTGGGCGTCGATTTCGACCTTCGAGGCGACCGTCGAGGCGCAGAGGCTTTCGGTGTTTTCCAGGTAGCCCCGAGAGCCGCCGAAAAGGGTGAGGCGGAAGTGGCCGATCGGCACGTCGGGGATGACCGGGATCACGGTGCGCAGGCGCCCGCCGGAGACCGTGGTGGAGATCCCTTCGGGCATCACCGTCACCTGGCCGCCGAGGATGAAGACGACGTGGGGCAGGACGCCGAAGCCCGAGACCGCGTAGGCGGTGCCTTGAAGCGGCGCTTCGAGCAGCGGGGTTTCGTCGATCACGGTGCCGATCGCCGCCTTGCCTTTGCACTGGTCTGAGGCGAGTTCGGCGCGGTCGCAGAGGTTGCCGAGGTGTTCCTGGTCGATGTGGATGGCCTTGGGCAGGGTCACCGCCACCGATTTGAGGTTGGCGTCGCCGGGGGTGGTGTTGAGGTCGAACTGCAGGCTCGGCTGCTTGGCCCGCCGGGTCGCCTTGCGGCCGCCGAGCTGGGTGATCGTCAGCTTCGGGGCGAAGCCGAGGGTGGCACAGTTATCAGCGTGGAAAGGCGAAGAGAATGCGACCGCCGTGCCCTGGTCGCCGACCCCTTCGGAGCCGACCGAGAAGGGCGAGCAGTTGGTCGGGTTGATCATGAAGTTCGGCCGGTTGATTTCGACCCTGATTTCCCGCATCCGCAGCGGGATGCCGCCGATAATTTCCGGGACGATTTCTGAGTCGGCGATCACGTGGGCGTCATGGGGGTCGATATGCAGGGCGACGCGGACCACGACGGTGCCGTAGTCATAGGGCCCGGCGAGGGCCGGGGTGATCGCCACCAGGCTCAGCGGGGCGCCCTGGAAGGGGCCGGAGAGGTAGATCTTGCCGACCGCGTGGAAGGGGTGAGAGCCGGGGCCGGCGGCGACGTTGCTCGTCCCAATTTCAGAGCTTGCCGGGCAGCTCGGGTCGGCCTGCTCGACTTTGCCCAGGGTCTTGGCGGCGGCGAGGATGTCGGCTTCGGGGCAGTAGGTGACGCCGTGCAGGTTGGCGGTCAGGCCGGGGGGCATCGTGAAGTTCAGCTTGCCGAGGTACTGATCGCCGTCTTCGCGGTTCAACTTCAGGGCGAAGGAGCTATAGGCGCCAGCTACGGTGTCGGCGGTGCCGGCTTCGAGGGTCGGGTGGAAGGGACGGATCTGGCCGGGGCATTCGCTTTCGTGGGGGCCTGTGCTGAGGCCGAAGACCTGGCTCGATTCGACGGGGGGCAGCGATGCGTCCCAGGGGATGAAGGTTGCCTTGGTGGTGTAGATGGTGCAGGCGATCGGGGTCGCCATCAGGGCTCGTTCGCCGGAGAAGAGGTGGACGTCAATCTGGTCGAACGGAACCTGGGGGAGGTTTTCGAAGTAGGCAGTGACCTGGCCGGTTTCAGGGTTCGGCTTGATCGAGCCCTGAAGCTTGGCGTTGATGCCGAAACCGGAGGCGATCAGAAAGAGGCGGTACTGGTCTTCGGGCTTGGGTTCGCCGATGTAGACGGCGCCTTCGAGGGTTCCTTCGAGTGCAACAGAGTGGAGGGCGAAGGTGCCGATCTTGGCGCTGTCGGGACATTCGGCAGGGCCTTCGGATTCAAAGTTGACCTGGGCTTCGGTGCAGTCACTTTGGCCGTCGGCGGCGTCGGGGTTGATGGTGAGCCCCGGTGGCAGGGTGACGGTAGCCGAGCGGATCTCAGAGGGGGAGGCGGAGAAGTTCTCAAACTGGGGATCGCTGAGATCGACGTTCAAACCCGACGGAGAATCGGTAGCTTCGGTAGTGGGGCCAGCAAAGAGCACCGGCTTGAAGTCCTCCGATTCACAACCGGTGATCGCGGGATAGTTGGCTCCCGCTTCAGTGGGATTATCGGGGTCGTGATAGGTCTGGACTTCAAGGATCGCGGTCAGCGGTTCGCCGATGCAGGTGGTCGGATTGTCAGTTAGGGGGCGAACCGCGAGCCCTGCTTCGATCGGTTCCTTAATGCAGGATGTGTTGGCAAGACCTACGCAACCAGCAGGTTTGCCAGATTCGCCTTTTGGGAAGCGTTGGGGGTTGTGCGCTTCTTCGGCAGGGAAACCCCAAAAGGTGAGGTCGGCGGCTGCCAGCGGATCGGATTGGGTGATGTCTGAGACCGTGAAGCGCAGACCGTAGTCACCAGCGAGCTGGCCTTTGGCAGCGGTACGCACAGTGACCGGGATCGAGATCGGAATATCAAGAGTCGGCACGATAAAGGCAAAGAGCGCGGTCTGAGAGGGTCCGGGTTCAAGGTCATAGATCGGTGCGGTGCCGAGCAGATCGTCCGAGGTACCTTCGTAGTTGGAGTAAATCGTGATCAGGCCCACCTGGGAGTTGGAGGGGCACTGGTCGGAGGCGAAGTCCGAGGAGGTACAGCGGGAGACTGCATTCGGATTTCCAAACACACCCTGGGGGGTGTTGAAGGTGACGTTCTGGGCAGCTTCGGGGGCACCGGGATCTTCGAGCCGGAAAGAGGTCGTGAGGGTAGGATGCCCGCCGGCCGCTGGGGTCGACGCAGTGACGGAAAAGGAGTGGACCCCCTCGGATGCCCGCGCTGAGGTGGCGGGCAGCAAGATGGCGCCAACCACAACGATGGCGGCGGCGGACATGGCGCATCGCTGCGTCCTCAGTCGAGACATAAATTCCGCCCGCATGCACCCCGAAAAGCAAGCACTGTACAAACGTGGAGCTCCGCGCCTCCGAACGCTGCTTGGTCTGGGAACCACCAGCTGGACCAGCTGGGCGACAGTACGAATTCTGCGAATGCCGGCCAGTGAGATCACTTGTGGGCTCCGCGCTTGTGGTGAGCTCGCCTGTGATGCTTTTTGGGGTGTCTTTTAACGCAGTGGCCGTGCTTTTTGACAAAACCCGGCGTGCAAAAGCGCTTTGGTTCAGGTTCCTGGGATGCGTTGCCGCCGGTGCCGGTTATGGAGTGGATTTCCGGCGGAGACGGCGGAGCTGAGCCCGGGCCGTGACATTCGTCGGAGGCCTTGCAAGGAACCTTTGGTTCAACATAGGGGAAGCCGCCTTCCACCCGGGCATCGTAGATCTTGACCAAATGGCCGTTTTCGTCGGAGGGAACGAGGCGATCGTGGGTAAAGAAGAACGCGTCAGTTCCGTCGGCGCTGACGCCGAGCAGACTCGAGGCAAAGGGGCTGGTGCCAGTTGAGATGAGGCCAATACAGGCTTCACTGAGACTGTTGAAGCTCGTGCTCTCCGGAGTACAGTTGCCGGTGCCGTTGGGCTCCCACTCGTAGACGTCTTCGGTTTGGTCGAGGTCGCGAGCAGCGAGCGCGCTAGTGGAGTTGAAGAAAACCTGACCTGCTTCGGTGAGGCTCAGGCCGTCGGAGGCCAAGGTGGCGTTGGAGCTCGCAGTTTCATTAGTGGGAGCGCAGGAGACACAGTCGAGCCTCGATGTGGCGGCGTCGGAGCGATAAAGCTCCAGATAGCCGGCGTTGTCGTAGCCAGTAATGGAGAGTGCAGAAGGGAACACCGCGTAATTGCCGTTGGGAGTCACCTGGAAATCAGCGGTGTTTCGAACTTCAGCCTGTTCGACCGCGTGTACGACTAGAGGGTTATTAATCTGAGAGCCGGAAGGCGCGCCGTTGACGAACTCAGCGATCGTAGGCGTTCCTTCGGCTTCGCTATCCGCATAGACTTCACCGCTGGGCCCGACGGTCAGGGCGGACGAGTTGACGATCGAGCCTCCACTCCAGGTCGTAGAAAGGCGGCGGCTGGAAGCGTCAAACTGGATAATCCTGTTGCCGTCGTCGACATAGATATAGTGGCCGGTGGGATCGACAGCGATTGCGGCGATGCCTGAGAGGCCCGTGCCGAAGGTTTCGGTCGGGCTGCATTCCCCAGTTTGCACTTTTGGCGTGCAGCCCGGTGAACCGGGCTCGATCACATCGCCGCTGCTGTCGAATGAGTAGCGCTCAAGGAGGTTGGGAGCGGCGATGTAGAGGTCGCCCGTCGCCGGATCGGTGGCGAGCCCGACCGCCGGAAATCCAGCGCTTAGCTGACCTACTTGTGCACCGGAACTGTTGTATTTAACGACTCGATCAAAGCTAATGACGTAGAAGTTGCCGGCGGAGTCGATGGCGAGTCCCTTGCTTTCGGGTGGATAGCCGTCGAGACGAAATTCTCCCCCGTGTGAGACAAAGTTGCCTTCCTGATCGAACTCGAAAAGGAGGCCTCGTGCCTGATTGAGGACGAAGAGGTTGCCGGCGGAATCGACGGCGATGCCGGCGATTCCGCCCTCGCTAAAGGGCTGGGAAGCACGGGTCAGTTCGCCGTTTTCGCCCCAGCTCGTATCCGGTTCGCCAGAGGAGTTGAACTTGAAGACCGTGTTGGTAGCGGTATCGGCGACGTAGATGTCGCCGTTCGATGGCCCACCAGAGTCATCGACTGCGACGAAGGTGCGCCCAGAAAAGGAGCCGACATCGTGGTTAAAGCGATGATTGGGCGCGGGCTGGGGCTTTCCCGCGGTCGAATCGACGGTGGCGATGAACTGGGGGCTCTGACCCGGGCGGGCGAGATAGAGATTGGGAAGATTCTGGGTACCGTGGGAGGGCCCATCGAGCAACTCGGGCGAGAGGAAGTAGATGCTGCCGTTTTCGGAGGCGACGCCGCCGCCGCCGCCGATCGCGACCGCGCTGCAGTTGTGAGCGCCGGAGACGGCGTTCCAGTTGTCGACGGGGGTGCAGTTGGCAGTGTTGCCGGGGTCGCCGGGGCCTTCGCTTTCCCCTCTGGAGATGAGGATGAGGGGGTGGCCTTCTTCCCACATGTAGATGTCGGCGCCGCCGTGTTCGGGATCCTGGGTGGTGAGGTCTTCTTCAGAGGAGAAGAAGACCTTGGAGCCATCGGAGGTCATCCCGTCGAAGAGGACGCCGCCGGTGGAGCCGGAGACGCCGGGGGTGAGGGCGATCGATTTGAGCGAGTCGTTGACATCCATGTAGAGGTGCCAGTAGGCATTGTGGTCGGCGTCTTCTGTGACCTTCTGGCCGAGGAGAATGCGGGAGCCGTCGGCAGAGATGCCAAGCTCGGCAATCCCGTTGGTGTCGCCAGGTGAGTGGCAGGCGCCGGGAGTCAGGACACAGGGCAGCGGGCCGCCGCCAGGCGCGTTGGAGACGACGTGGGTTTCGCCTGTCTTCAAATCGTGGTCATAGATCGAGAACGTCGCCGGTTTCATCGTTACCACCGGGGGCGAAACGGGCGGTCGAGCCGAAGATGAGATGTTCGCCGTTGGCCGAGAGGTGCTGGGCAATGTAGCCGTCGGGCTTGGCCGAAGGCGGCGGGCTGATGCCTTCAGCGGGTGCCATGCCTTGGAGCAACCCTTCGCCGCCGGGGTGGGTGAGGGGAATACCGGTGCTGCCGTCAGCAAAACACGGTGAGC
Source organism: uncultured Solirubrobacterales bacterium (assembly GCA_963777915.1). GTDB lineage: Bacteria > Actinomycetota > Thermoleophilia > Solirubrobacterales > 70-9 > CAVUPF01. Next base: position 290,923 of record CAVZSH010000003.1, read on the forward strand.
AGATGTCGGCGCCGCCGAAGGCGAAGGTGTCTAGGGTCGAGTCGGCTTCGAGCAAGGATGAGGAGAAGGGACCGCTCGCGCTGGGGTCATCGGCGGGGATACCGACGTATTCGGTGTTCCAGCCTTCCTTGCCGCGGGTGGCGAGGTAGGGGCTGGGACCGTCACCGGTCGGATGCCCGTCGCCAGGGATAGCGCCGTCGTGGACGGCGTAGAGGACGCGCGAGGGCCCGGCGGCGCTGGAGGCCTGTGGATAGGCGGGGTAAGGTGACAGGCCTTCGCCGAGGTCGGACTCGACGTCATAGCCGCCAGTGTTAGGAGCAGAGACGAGCTCGTAGGCGCGGCAGTCGAGGAGGAGGGCAGCGCCGGTCTGCTGGCGGACATGCGCATTGGAGCAGGCGTCCTTCAGCACCCCACCGGCGGGGAAGGTCGTAAAGATTTGATCGGGGCCATCGGTCGTGCCCGCTTCATTGGTTGCAACAACCCGATAGTGATAGACAGTATCCGCGGTGAGGCTGCCCAGCTGGGCGTAAACGGTCTCATACAGCACACTCGCCTTAACTTCTCCAACGGGGGTACTAGTACATGGGCCTACCGAGCAATCAACGGTGCCGTATTCGAAATGGTAGGTGGCTTTGCCACCGCCAGGGTTAATCTGTGCTTCAAGCAACGCGCCGTCGGAGTGAACGTATCTGACCGACTCTTCGACCAGTGGTTCAAACGGCAACGTTGTAACGGTTTGATCTCTGCCTCTGGTTACACCAAGTCCATTCGTCGCGACAACGCGATAGTGATAGGTCGTAAGAGGTTCGAGACCGGAAAGGGCGAAGGACACCGCCGTTGGAACCGTGGGCGCTCCAGCGTCTTCGGTGGTGGTTTTATGGTCGTAAGATCTGGTGGTTTCCCATTCAGTAGCGGTGGCCCATTCGAAGTAGAAATGTGTTTCTTCGCCGTCTCCAGCGAACGACGCATTCAGAGTTGCGTTAGTCGGACCGATATGGGTCGCCGGTTCGGTGAGGAGACCCTCCACGGCTGGGGGGAGGAACACCTGATCACCACCCCTCTTGGTTTTCCCATTTGCCGTGCGAACGACAACACGATAGTGGTAGGCCGTCCCAGTAGCGAGGCCCGAGAGCTGTGCTTCGACTTCGGTCGGTTCGGAGGCAGAGAAAAAGGAGCCGGGCGGACTGGCGGCAGGGTTCGGCGAGCAGGGGATTGTGCCGCTACCATATTCAGTGTTGAGTCCGTATTCGAAGTCGCAGGCCGTGACTTGGCCAGCTTCGTTGGGGTCAATGGTGGCATTCAACGTCCCGGACGTGTGGGTGATGTCTTTGACGGTGCCGTAGGTCACCTTGGGAAGGGCAAAGTCAGGACTGAAGATATCGACAGCCAGATCGCCCGCATCGAAAACGTAAGCGTATCCTTCGGAATTGACAGCAATTGCTCCATTGAGTGCTACAAAGGGTCCGGTCGGAGTGCTGCCGGTCAGTCGACCTATGTATTCACCAGAGGAGGAGTATTCATTCACGACGTATTCATATCCGGCGCCCGCCCGGAAGATCGAACTTGCGATGAGGACGTTGCCGTTGGTGGGGTCTACAGCAACGCCAGCGCTTTCGCCCAGACCTTCAAATTCCTGGACGAATTCGCCGCTGGCGTGGAACTCATCGACGACGTGATTGGACAAATCCATGACGAAGAAGTTGCCTTCGCTGCCGGTTGCGATTCCCTCGATTTGACCAAATTCGTTGGGTTCTTTGGGGGTGCCTGTGATCGTGTTGCCATGGATATAGCTAGCCGAGTAGGAGAAGGACGATTCTTCGTCTGCTCCCTTGAACGCCTGGATAGTGTGACCTTCAGCTCCGCAGCCTCTATTGGAATAGACTCGCCCCTGCGTAGGCCCGCCTGAGTTGTCAACCGCGATGTAGTCGTCGCCACAAATTGTTGTGGGGGCCCATGTTTCGACAAGGTTGCCGCCACTGTTGAATACTTCAATATTGTCGAGGTCCGAGTTGGCGACGTATACGTACCCGGTCGCGTTGTTGAGCGCAAAGTTCTCAAAGCGCCCTTGAGACAGGTCCTGCTGGGTAAGCGCAAGTTCTCCGATCTTTGTCGTAGAGGGGTTGGCGTCGTACTCGGAGACTGCTCCATCGAAGCCCGCTTCAGCAACCCATACGTCGTCTTGGGCATTAATCGCAATCTTGCCTGAATATGTAAAGCCGGTCATCTGAGATTCATAGGTGCGAGCGGCGAAGGCCTGGGGAGTCGCGGCGAGGAGCAGCCCCATCGCAACAGCCAGCCCTCCGACGGCGGCAGACGCAGCGCGGCGCTTTGTCCTCAGTCGCCCCGATAGCTCTGCTATCGGGGCTCCCTGCGTCCTTGCGCCGCTTGGTTCGGCGCTCGTCGGAGGGCCACCTGTCGACTCGGGGATGCCCCTCCCCATCGCAGAGGAAATCGAAGCTGCGAAACGCGAGATGTGGTCGCCAGCGTCTGCAGGTGAGCCTGGCCCAGATAGGTTCGCACCTCTCCCCCACTCTCGGCTGCGCAGTGCGGTCGAGAGGGTGCGGAAGATGTTGAGCCTGGCGCTCATCGGCGGCCCCTCCGGTTGTGGTGGCCTCTGGCGGCTCTATGGCTCCTACGCTTGCCCTTCTTCCCGCATTGGGCCTGAAGGACGGGGTCCTGATTTGCGGTCTTGCCGTTCTGGCCGTCCATCTGGACGCTGACGTGCTCGGTGGAGCCACAGAGGTTTGTGGAGTTGGTGATTAGGCCCTTGCTGCCGCCGTCTAGGGTGAGGGTGAACTGGGACACCGGCGCGTCGGGGACGGTTTCGAAGGTGGTGCGAAGGCGGCCGGGGGCACTTTCGACATGGCCCACGAGGGCGATGTCGATCTGTCCATTCAAGGCGGCGACTATGTCGGGAAGGTGGCGACCGGGGGCGGTGAGGAGGTAGACGGGGCCTTCGAGGGGCTTTTCCAGCAGGGGGGATTCGGCTTTGGCGAAGCCGATGTCGGTGTCGGGCGGGCAGCGTTCGCCCGGAACCTGCCCTTCGGCGAACTGAGCCCGAGTGCAGGGATTGTGGATGTGAGCCTGTTCGAGGAACTCGGAGTGGGGCAAGGTGACGGCGACGCGGGAGACGTTGGCGTAGGTGCCCACCTGGGGATAGGTGAGGACGGTGTGCAGGGAGGGGGTGCCGGCGTGCCTGGTGGAGCCGGAGAGGCGGGTAGTGAGCCTAGGGGCGAAGGGCAGCGTCGAGCAGTTGGTGACCTGGAAGGGAAAGGTTGGGTTCGCCTGGGCGCCTTCGTTGCCAGTCACGGTGGCGTCGACCGAGGAAGGATCGCAGTTGGTCGGGTTGAGGGCGAAATCGGGACGGTTCAACTCGATGAGGATGGAGCGGAGGCGGAGGGGAATACCCTGGAGAATCTGGGGAAGAGGGTCGGAGACTGCGGAGATCTGGGCGGTTTCGGGGTTGACGTGGAGGGCGGCGCGGACGACAACGTTGCCAAGGTCATAAGGGCCGGAGACGGCAGGGGTGATGACGGCGAGAGAGAGGGGGGCACCTCTGTAGGGGCCAGCAAGGTAGACCTTGCCGGCGAGGTAGACAGGATGGTCGCCGGCACCGGCGCCGGCGGTGGTGGTGCCGATCTGGGAGGCGGCCGGGCAACTCGGACTCGCCTTCTCCTGGAGCCCTGAGTAGCTGGGTTCGGCGGCAATCTTTAGTGCCGCGTCGGGACAGTAAGGGATGCCGGCAAGGGAGGCAATGAAGCCGGGGGGGGTTGTGACGCTGAGGGAAGTCAGGTCCTGTTCGCCATCCGCACGTGCGAGGTCCAGGGAGAAGTCTGTGTGGGAGCCGCCGGTGTGGACGTCGACCCCGGCCTGGAAGCCGGGGGCAAAGGGCCGCGGACCTTCGGGGCAGGCGGCGCCGTAGGGACCGAATTCGAGCTGGAAGAACTGAACTGAAGTCTGTTTTGGCACTTCGGAGTCCCAAGGGGTGAAAGTGCTTTCGACAGGGTAAGTGCCACATTGGGTAGGAGTCGCGAGAAGACCCCGTTCGGAACCGAAGAAGTGAAGGTTGAAATCTTCGAAGGGAGTTTGGGGAAGTTCCGGGAAAGAGACGAGGAGCTGCCCATCTTCGGAACTAGGAGTGACAGTGCCGGTCAGCTTGACGTGAACATCGAAGCCGTTGGCGACCAAGAAAATGCGGTAGCGGTGTTCGGGCTGGGGTTCGCCGATGTAGACGTAGCCGGGCAGGGGGCCGGGAAGGGCAGAGCTGGTGACGGTGAGGGTGCCGACCTTTGAGAATTCAGGGCACTGGGCTTCTTCCTGAGTGCCGAAGCGCGCCTGGGTGTCGGAGCAGTACGTCTTGCCATCGGCAGCATTGGGGTTGATCGAGAACCCCTTGGGCAATGTCACCGTTGCGGCTCTTATCTCGGAGGGAGAGGGGACGAAAGGACTCTGCTGCTGGGGAACCTCAAGGTTGACGTCGAGGCCCGAGGCCGAGTCGGTGGCGACGGTTGTCGGCTGGGCGAAGAGGGAGGGGTTGAAGGAGAGCTGATCGCAGCCGGTGGTGGCCGGGTAGGGGTCCTGCGCGGTGGTGACTCCGTCATCGTAGGCGAGGACTTCAATGGAAGTGCTGAGTGGCACCCCACAGCTAGTGGGATTATCTATGAATGGGGCTTCGGATGCATTGGAGGCAACCCCACCGTGGCATGGGACTTCACTGAATTCTTCGCATCCGACAGGCCCCTGGCGATGGGGATTGTTACTCGGAGAGGCAGGAATGCCCCAAAGGGTTAAATCGGTGAATTCGAGTGGCAAGATGTGGGTGATGTTGGTGATCGTCGCATTGAGGCCATAGTCATTGCTCGTCCTGGGGCTGAGGACTATGAAAATCGGGAAGTGCAGGATTGGGGCGAAGAAGGCGAGGAGGCCGGCCTCGCCGGGATGGGGGACCAGGTTGAAGACTGGAATTTCTTGGAAAGCTCCAACCGCAAGGGTCACGTTTCCAACCTCGGATTCGATCGGGCAGCGGTCAGCGCCGAAGTCAGCCTCGGTGCACTGGGGGGTTGCGTGAGGGTCGCCGATGACGCCGGCGGGGTATTCGATGTTGATGTCTTTGGCATCCTGGCAGTCGCAGGAGGGAGGAGGAATGTTCTGAGTTCTACGACTTTCGAGCGAGAACTCGGTCTCAAGGTTGGGATGGCCGCCGGCCTGAGATGTGGAGGGGGTGACGGCGAAGGATTTAATGGGGGCACCGGCGGAGGCTGGCGCAACGAGGACGAGCGCCCCCACTCCCACAGCCACCACGCTGGCGGCGACGGACACTGCGCGATGCTGCGTCCTCAGTCGTCCCCATAGCGCTGCTATTGGGACTCCTTGCGTCCTTGCCTCGCTTGGTTCGGCGCTCGCCATCGCGGCACCTGTCGTCGCGGAGTCGCCCTTCCTCTTACGTTGTGGATCACCAAAAATTTTGAAAAAGAGAATGGATGAGCGGGAACGCGGAGTGTTTTTGCGCGTGACCTTCACTTTGAGCCTCCACGGGTGGCATGGCGAGTGTGGTGGCGCTTGGTGTGGTGGCGCTTGTTTTTTGCCTTCTTATGCTTCCTGTGCTTAGAGGTAAGCGTCTTTTCGGGGGCGACGTTGCCGCCGGTGCCGAAGTTGGAGCCGCTGGTGATCAGCGGGGAGGTGGGCGGTTCGCTGCCGGCGCCGTGGCACTCGTCGGCAGATTCGCAAGGGGGCGGCGGCGGGACAAAGGGGAAGCCACCATCGGTGCGGGCGTCGTAGAACTTAAGGAATTGGCCGTTTTCGTCCTGGCCGACGAGGGTGTCATAGGTGGAGAAGTAGACGTCGGTGCCGTTGGCACTGACTCCCTCAAGGCCCGACAACCTTTCGCCGCCCTGGCCTTCCTGGGACACGGCTCCGGTGGTGATCAGGCGGGGGCGGCCATCGACATACTCGTAAACGTCGTAGAGCTTGTCGGTATCCTGCGAGACCAGGGCATCGGGCGAGTTGAAAAACGTACGCCCGTCGTTGGACATGAAGAGGCCGTTTTCGCTGGCCCGGACATCGCCGGTGGGAGGAAGGCCATCAGGGTTGCAGGAGACGCAAACGATCCTGCGGGTCGAGGGGTCATAGGAATACATCTCCTGGAAGCCGGAGGTGTCGGAGGAGGTGAGCTGACTGGAGGTGAGGAAAGCGGCGTGGGCGCCATTGGGGGAGACCTGGACCCTGAAGAGAGGTCCAGGGGAACAGATCGATCCATTGCCGTATAGGCCACACACGGAGCCCGGGGTGAGCGTGGCGACGAACTGGACGTGGCCTTCGCGGTAGACGTAGAGGTTCGACTGGCCGACGACACCCTTGCCGGGTTCGAGCTGCTCGGGGGAGTAGAAGTAGACTTCGCCGCTTTCGGGGGCGATCTCGTTGTCGGTCCCGGCAGCCCCCGCTGCAGGGATGACCCCACACTTGGTGGTCCAGGAGGCAGTGCAGTTGGCCGTGTTTCCCGGTTCGCCAGGATTTCCCGAATTATCTCCCTTGGAGATGAGGGTGAGGGTGGGATGCCCTGCGTTTTCACTCCACATGTAGAGGCCGGCGCCTCCATGTTCGGGATCTTCGGAGGTCAGGTGTTCTTCGGAGGTAAAGAAGACCTTGGAGCCATCGGAGGTCATGCCGACGTAGGTGACGTTTGCAGGTTCTTCACTGCGGGTGAGCTGATTTTCGGAGACGTCGTAGGTGACGGCGTCATCGACGCGCATGTAGAGCCGCACTGGAGAAGGCGGTTCCTGTGCGCAACCACCTTGGTCGGGTGGGCAGGGTTCAATTTCGGTAGTGGACATAAGTATGTGGGAGCCGTCGGTGGAGACTCCGAGGCTACCCTGAGGATCTGATGGGGGGGCCGCGGAGTAGCTGCCGTTGAACGCGAGACGGCTCGGCGGGATCTCGATGAATTCGCCGGGCAACTGGGCCGGAATATTTTCACCGCTCGGTGTGTAGGAGATTAGTTCAGTCTTGCCGGTGACAGTATCGTAGTCGTAGGCCGAGCCGGGGTTGGTGAGGGTACCTTCACCTTTGGTGGTGGGAAAGACAACGTTGTCAGAGGAGAAAGCAAGATGGGTGAAGTCGGGGGAGGGCTGGAAGGCTCCTTCGACATCTTCCCCGTCGGGAATCTGAGTCAGATCCGCAGGCCAGCGCCCGAGGCTGTTACCGTTGTAGTCCCAGACGAAGGGACCATTTGACGGTGGCTGTGAAACGCCGGCGAAGGCAGAAGTGGTGAAATCGATGAACTTGTCGAGGTCGAGATCGGCGGCGGTGTCGGCCGCACCGAGGTGTTCGTCACCATGGATGCCAGCGTACTTGGTCACCCAGCCGGTGTCGGTTCGGGTGGCGACGTAATTGTCCGGCGAGATGCTATCGGGCGGGTTGGTGCCGGTAACGGCGCCCAAGATCCCGCTGAAGGCATAGCGAGGTGGGTTCTCAGCGTAGGGCCCCGGCGGAGCTGCCCCGGTGCCAAAGATGACGTTGCCAGCGCTTGCGGGCGAGACGAGCTCGTAGGCGCGGCAGTCGGGGAGATAGGAGGAGCCGGTCTGCTGGCGGAGGGATGCGTTGGGACAGGCTTCGGGAAAGAAGTCGAAGGTCTGGTCTTCGCCTTCGACTTCTCCGGCGCTGTTCGTGGCGAAGACGCGGAAGTGGTAGGTGAGGTGTTCGGCGAGGCCGGTGAGTTCGACCTTGACGTCGTGAGGCGAAAGCAGGCCAGTTTCAATGTGTCCTTCGGGAAGGGGGGCGGTGGCGCCGTATTTGGTGGTCGCGCCGTATTCGAAGCGGTAGTTGGTAGCGGCTCCACCCGGGTTGACCTGAGCGTGAAGCACCGCGGTGGTGGGAGTGAGGTTGGCGGAGTAAGCCGCTTCGATCGCCGGGGGCTGGACGGCGGCAGAGGCGGGCGTGGCGAGCAGGAGCGCCCCCACGCCGACGGCCGCCACGCTGGCGGCGGCGGACCGGACCAAATGCCGCGCCCTCGCTCGCGGCGCAAAGGAACCAAATTTCGATGCTTGCTCCCTCGGGCTTGCTGCGCGATGCTGCGTCCTCAGTCGGTCGAATAGCGCTGCTATTCGACCTCCCTGCGTCCTTGCCCCGCTTGGTCCGGCGCTCGCCAGCGCAGCCGCAGTCGTCGCGGAGTCGCCCCCGCTCGCCATAGGTGCTTTGGGAGAGATGAGGGAAGATGGAGATGTTGGGATACAGCAATGGGAGGTGCTCCCCGACTCCCGGCCGCGAAGGCGGCGGGAAAGGGCTACGCGGATGGCGGTGAGCGACGCCATCCGCGAAGACGGTGATTGCTCGGTGCCCATCAGTTTTGCTCTCCCTGGCTCATATGATCCTCGTCAGATGCCGGGCGGCGGCTTTGAGCCGTCCGCCCGCGTCTTGTCGATCAGTGCTTCTTCTTTGACTTCGTCTTGAAGTCGATGGTCTTGGTGGCGGTACCAGCGGTGCCGCCGGTGGGGGTGAAGGTAAAAGTGACCTTGACGGAGAGCTTGTGCTTCTTTTTGAGGAGCTTGGAGCCGGCGCTGGTCGGGCTGAGCTTGAGGGTTAGAGCGCCGGCGCCCGATGGACTGGCCGAGACGGCCTTGAGATCCTTGCCGGAGGCGGCGAGGGAGCCCGGGCCGGGGACAGTCACGCTGACGTCGATCGCGGAGCCTTTCTGCTTGGCGGCCCCGAGGGTGATCTTGTTGGAGGGTTCTACTGGCGGCGGGCAGAGGGCAGCGTCGGTGGCACAGGTGTTGGCGAGGGTGGTGAAGGTCTGATCGGCGCCAGATTCGTTGCTGCCGTTACCGGCAACGACGCGGTAGTGGTAGGTGGTATTGGCGGCTAGCCCGGTGAGTGCGGCGCTGACGGGGAGCGGGCTTGTGCCCGAGCCGGAGGGCAGCGAGGCGCAGGCGACAGCAGAGCCGTAGGCGGTGGTCGTGCCGTACTGGAAGGCGCATTCGGTGAGCGCCGTGCCCTCGGGGTTGACCGTACCGGCAAGGTCGGCCGCCGTCTGGGTCAGTTCAGAGGCGGCGCCGGTTGTGAGGGCCGGGGGGTTGGGCTTGGTGGTGAAGGCAACGTCTGCGCCTTCGGCGGTGCCGCCGTTGGTCCTCTCGACGACGCGGTAGTGGTAAGTGGTCTTGGGGGTGAGGCCGGAGATTTCGGCTTTGACCGCTTTCGCAGTTGAGGCGGAGCCGGGATTGGGGGCGCAAGACGCTTCATGGGTATAGACGCCCGCTTCGGTACCCCATTCGAACTTGCAGGAAAGGGTGGATTCTCCTTCGGGGTTGACGGAGGCGTTGAGGGTGGCGGCGGTGTTGGTGATCGGCGAGGCCGGATTGGTGGTGGCGCTAGGCTCGGGGATCGAGGCCACCTGCCAAACCCAGCTGCCGGAGTGTTCTTCGAAGAAGTAGGTGTAATCGCTGACGTAGAGGACCGGGCCCTGGGGGGATTCGTAGACCGCGATGTGCATTGAATAGAGTTCGGGTAGTTCTTCTTCTTCCGGGTTTTCGGTGCGATAGCCGCCGGGCGGGGGGCCAATGACGGGACCGACTTGTTCGCCGAGTTCGTTGTAGGGGACAACCGCGAAATGACTGTTACTACCACGTTGGTTACCCGGCGTTCCCACGAAGACTTCGCCGGTAGCGGAGTCAACAGCGATCGACACAGCCTGGCAGGGGCTACAGATCGTGTTGAGTTCTTGGCCTGAAGCGCTGTAGCGAGCCACACTGCCAATTGCGCTGCTCACTTGACCTGACTGAGTGCCGATATAGACGTCGCCGTTGCGCTGATCGACGGCGACGCTGCTGATGCTGTCTCCGTCGGTGGAGCACGGGGTGCATTCGATGGTGGCGGGGGTGGCGGGGGCACCGCTGGGTGTGTACTTATCGACCCGAAGTCCATCTTCATCGATGACATAGACGTTGCCTTCGGAGTCGGTGGCCAGCGACTTGTATTCACTGCCATGAATGGGGAAGCTGCCGAGTTCGGCACCCGATTCGGAGTCGTAGGAGCGAATTTCTTCACTGCCAACTTCGACGTAAAGATCGTGGTTCAGGGGGTTGACGGCGACGCCGTCGAGGCCCCGGACTCCATTGGCAATAGCGGGGGGTTCGCCAGGTTCGCCGGAGGGCTTGAAATTGGCGACGTCGCCGGGGGGAAGCTAAAGTAGGGGTTGAGCCACTCATTGGTGAGATAGAGGCCGCCGGTCGATTGGTCGATGGCAATCGCGTCGCCTTTGCCGGCGCCTTGCACTTCGTCGAGTTTGACGTCTGGCTTATAGAGGCGGGGGTTGGCGAAGTGGCGGGGTTCGAAGTTTGCCTTGACTTCGGTATCTTCGGTGAGGGTAAGGTGGCAGGTGTCGGTGTCGTTGAGGGGGCAGGTGGAAGTGTTGCCGTTAACGGTCCAGCCGGTGAAGTCGATCCCGACTTCGGGCTGGGCTTCGAGGGTGAGCAGATGATCTTCCGGGAATTCGGCGGTGCATTGGCTCTGGCCATCGCCGCACTGGATGGAGTCAGGAAATTCTGCGCCTTCGGTCTGGAGAACAATACCGGTGCCGGCGCCGGTATTGGTGACATTGATGGAGAAGGTGGTTGCGGCGGAGGCGGGGGCGGCTCCGATAGCGAATACGCCGAAAACAAGGAGGGGGGCGAGGGCGAGGGCGGCGCGACCGAGGAGACCGGAAGCGCGGGCCTCACACCTGCGCGGGGCCGCCGAGGCAAGTAGGTGGGCCTGCTCGGCGGCGGGGTGTGGCGTCAAGGAGCGAGGGATGGGCGCACCACTCCCTGGGGCGGCGCTGATTGAGGGCGCACCAGTCCCTTTGGCGCGGTGGAGGAGGGCACGGAGCGTCGCGAAGGGGCCGGTCTTGGTGGATGGCGTCTTGGCGGTGTGCTCGGTGGGGTTCACCTTGTCTCCTTGGTCGGGGTGTTGGTGCGGGTGGAAGTTTTGGGGGCGGTCGACGGGGAGTGGGCGGCAGGAGGTGTGCCCTCTCCCCCACTCCACCCTGCCCACCTACCTGTCGTGTTGGGCGGGGAGTGGGCTATAAATGAAGGGGGAGCAGTGGTCCCCAAGGCGCCGGTGGAGGACGAGGCGCTCATTGCAACAGCGGCTCGTAGGTCGGCAGGGCGAGGTACGCCGGTGGGTGTCTGAAGGTCGGTAGAGGCGAGGTGAGCGACTCGCCCTGCCGACCTAGCGCGATTGTGGGCTGCGGTCGCCGTCAAGGCGCTCGTCGCGGTAGCTCCTCGGCCTCGGCCTGCGGCCGCCCTTCGGGTGACAGCGCCGCGGCTTGGGGGAGCGGAAGACGAACAGACGCGGACGACCCCGACGGCGGGGACCGGGAAGACCACGACGTCATGGGGGCCGCCCGCTCTGCTCTTCATCGCGCCGTCTGCCAGGGAGTGGAGACGAGCGAAGCTTGGGCGAAGTTCGAGCGGCTGGGGACGGTGGGGCGAGTCGAGAGTAGCCGGGGTCTCAGGGGTGTTCGGCTTGGCAGCTTGGGTGGGCGCCAAAGACCGAGGGGAACAGACGGGGGCGGCCCCAACCCCGGGGGCAGGGAACCTCTCGGAGTCAAGGCCGCCCTCGCCACTACCAGGAACCCGGAGAAGAGGGGTCCCGTGCCTTGGAGCCCGGCGAGGCCGGGCTCCGGTTGCGCCGTCAGCCAGGGAGGGAAGACGGACGCAGCTTCGGCCGGCGCCGGAAGTCGGTTGGAGAAAGCGGATCGAGAAGGCAGGGGCGTGGGACGAATCGGCGAGCTGGAACGTCTTGGGGAGGAAATGACGAAGACGATCAGTCAGATTCAGGCGACGGAGGTGGCGCTGGGCAAGCTCGGGGCGCGCGATATCTCCGAGGAGGAAGCCGAACAGGTGCTGAACAACGCCTACGTGATCGCCAAGAACCTGCGCGGGCGCGCCACTCGGCGGCAACCCAGTGCGCGGCGGACGCTGATCGGGCGTACCGACGGTGGCCGTGTCCTGACGCTGGCGATCGAGGAAACCTTGGAGCCGACGAGCTGGCTGATCGTCACAGGTTGGAACTCGACGGAACGCGAGCGTAAGATCCTGACGAGGAAAGGCTGAGCAATGAGCAAGCTTCCGAGCGACGCATCCGACCCGCAGCCCGGCGACTTCGACGCCGAGCTGGAGACAATCTCCAAGGAGGATCTGGAGTTCGTCGAGGCGGGCTCGGGCCTTGCAATCTCGATCGAGGTGCTGGTCGAGGGCGAGGACGCCAGACGACTCGCCAGGATCGCCAGCGAGCGAGGGCAGCGACCAGGCGAGGTCGTGGCCGAGTTGGTTCGAAACGCCTGAAGGGGCGGCGGCGCGGGCGCGGCAGAGCGAGCCGGTCGATGCGAAGGGCGCGGAGGGCAGCGCGGCGCCGAGGCCCTGGTGGCCTTCGGTGGCGGTGAAGCCCGGACCCAATCCGGACGCTGTCCTCACGTAGTAACTCCTCTGCTCTGGCCGGTGCACCTTCGCCTGATCCACGTTCTGGATCCCCTGGCCCGGTACGGGCCGGCCTTTTATCTCTCCTGGTCTTGGAACACGCCGTTACCGCGAAGGGTTCGGTCGTTCTGAGGCCGGAAGGTATGAGAACAGACGCGGACCGGAAAGTCAACCCCTTGGGCCAGACCGGTTCTTTCGCTGGCTTCCGAGGACGGGCTGAGAAGGCTCTACAATGGGGAACGAGGCGGGGAACAGGAGGTGCGAAGTTTGGCTTCCCAAGCCGGTGACGTACCACGGGAGCCGGTGTCGGAGATGGCCCTGAAATACGCGCGAAACCCCGGATATGGTCCCGCCCCGATGGTGCTAACGCCGTGGGGGGATGCCAGCCAGCTGCGGGCGAAAATGCTGCCGCCGGGACGGGGCACGCCGCGCGAGGAGGCGGAGCGAAACCAGCGCGAGAGGTTGTTCGCGGCGATGGTGGCGACGGTCGCCGAGAAGGGCTACGAGGCGACAACCGTCGCCGATCTGGTCGAGCTCTCGGGGGTCTCGCGCAGTGCCTTTTATCGACACTTCGCGGACAAGCAAGCGTGCTTTCTTGCGGCGATCGAGGCGCTCGTCGAGCCAGCGCTCGAGACCGTGACCGGAGGGCTGGAGCCATCAGATAAATCCCTAGACAAAGAGCTGGCAAAGCAGGCGTTCGAAACGCTGCTCAAGTTGATAGTGGCCCAGCCGGCGGCGGCCAAGATGTGCTTCGTCGAGGTCTACGCAGCCGGGCCGGAGGGCGTGGCGCTGGTCGATCAAACCTTGGACGCGTTCGAGGTGCTTGTGAAGCGGATGCTCGACTCGGTCCCGGGCCATGAGGGGATGCCGTCAGAGATCGTGCGGGCGCTGATCGGCGGGATCCAGAAGGTGATCCACAAGCGCCTCTACAGGGGAGAAGAGGGGGAGCTGGTGAAGCTGGCGCCGCAGCTCTGGGACTGGATCTTCTGCTACCCCCCACCCCCTGGCCCGCTGAGAGTGCCGCGCCGGCGCTCGCTCAAGGCCCGGCCCTTCGAGGAGCGCCAAGCGGCCTCCAATCCGCCCGAGCGGCTGCTTCGGGCGCTGGCTGCCGTGGTCTCAGAAAAGGGCTACCCCGAGACGACGGTGGCCGAGATCGTCGACCGGGCCAAGACGTCGCAGCGGACGTTTTATGAGCACTTCGCCAACAAGGAAGAGGCCATGGTGGCCGCCCTCGACAGCGGCTCCTCTCAGATGCTGGCGGCGGCGCTGCCCGCCTTTCGCCGTGCCTCGGACTGGTCCCACGCCGTGCACGACACCCAGGAAGCGATGTTCAGCTTCGGCGTGCAGGAGCCCGAGTACGCGCGGCTTGGCGCCGTGGAGATGTACGCGGCTGGGAAAAGGGCGCTGGAGCAGCGCGAGGTGGTGACCGAAGGAATGGAGGGGCTGCTGGCGCCGGGCTATGAGCTGGCGCCCGACATCCCACCGATCACGGCCGAGGCGATCGGCGGGGCGCTTTACGCGCTCTTCTATGACCACGTGAAGCAGAAGGGAGCGGAGCGACTGGCGGAGATGGTGCCGCTGGCCGTCTACGTGACGCTGGCGCCATTTTTAGGCGCGGCGGAGGCGTATGGGCTGGCGATCGGGGAGAGCGGGAAGGGGTAGGGCCCCTATGGCGGACCTTCGCGCGAAACAGGGCGCTACATGATGCGTGACCTCGGCTACTCCTCGTCCTCGGGCAATCTGAATCCGACCGGCCGCTTTGGTCGGAGCGGGGAGATCAGGTGGCGCAGCGTCTTGAAGATCTGGCTCAACTGCTCGTCGTGCTGAGCTAGCTTTGTCTCGGTCTCTCACTCGACTCAATCGCCGCATAGGAGGTCGCAGCGCGCTCGAGGCGCCTCAAGAGTGCCTCCCACAGCTCAGCGGAGCGGCGGGATCAGCTCGTCTCGAGGTACTCGCGCAGAGCCCTGCGAATCACCGAGGAAGTGGCTTCGTGGTCGCGCTGAGCGCGCTGAGCGAGCGCCTGGCGCAACTCAGGGTCAAGGCGGACGGACTCGACACCGGCGGGACCCGAGCCGATCGTCGGGCGGCCGGGACGGCGGCGCAGGGTCTCCTCGAGGTCATAGCCCTTCTCCGCCTCGGTCGCCAGCTTCTCGACCAGCTCCTCCGTGATCGGGACGCCGCTCTTCGTCTTGCCGTAGCTCTTCTCCTTCGCCATCGTCACTCTCCTCCTAGCAGCGGCAGGTACTTCGGCCGCATCCTCATTGCGTGGATCGCCAGCTCCGAGTTGTCCTCCCGAACGATCGTGACGACCTCCAACAGGTCGGCGTCGCGGGGCCGGCCCCAGATACAGGCGGGTGTCGTCGGCTTGTTTGTCGATGCTCATCGCGTTGTCTACCGCGTGTTCGATGTCCCCGTCGGCGATTCCGTGCCTGCGTGCCGACGGGTGGATCTCCACCGCGACGGCTCAAAGAAGCCGCCGTAGTCGAGCAGGTAGGAGAGGTCGACGTCGGCAGTTACGCCATCCTCGAAGCAGATCGTGGACGATGTAGCTCTTTGTAGGAGTGGCCTCGACTAGAAGTGGCGTGCTACGCATCGCTGCCGAGGCGATCTCAAGCCGGGGCCCGGTCGACCCGCTCGGTGACCCACAGATGCAGCGTCTCGGGCGCGATGTCAGCGCCGTTAGGCCAGACGATCGTGCCGAGCTCCTCGTCCAGCGCGACTCGGGCGAAATAGGCGGGGTCCTCGAGTGGGGTGAAAACGCCGCGCCAAGACTCGGCACTGAAATCCAGCTCGCCCTCGGCGCCATCCTCAAAGCGGAGGTGGAGGCGATGGCCCCCCATGGGCTTTACCTCGGTGACATGGACGATCGCGGCCATGAGTCGGATGCTAGGGCAAAGGTGGTATCTCTTCCAGAGGATCTTCGACCCGGGCGAGCTCCCAATTCGCGGTCAACTCGTCGCGGTGCGTCTCGGCCCATTCGCGGGCTAGGCGCAAGGCGCGCTTGGGGACGGAGCCGCCCAACACCTCCAGCGTTTGGATCGAGATCGACGCATCGTGCTCTGCGTAGCGGATGTGGAAGTGCGGGGCGCCGTGCTCTTTGTATTACATCGTGATGACGATCCCGTAGAAGCTGCTTATGCGGGGCATCAGTGCATCCTCCCATCGGAGCTCTGATTGAGAGTGGTTCGCAGGTCTTCGTCAGCGCTCTGGCGAGCATGTTGGTCATCGCCCAGCAGGCGACCAACACGCGCAGACAGGCGAGCGCAGGGACGGGGAGAGGTCACGGTGGATTGGGCGAAAACCGCCCGCGTGGCGGGTCACCCCCGAGCTCGGCGGCCAGATCCGCACGATCTGCGCTGGGCGCTTGGCGGTGTGGTCGATCACCACAGCTTCGCCGGTCCCCTTCGGCTTCTTCTAACGGAGGTGCGAGAAGATGTCGCGCATGGGTGGAGTGGCGATCGTCGTGTTCAGCGATCTGGTCGATTCGACTGCGCTGTTGGCGCGGCTCGGCGACGACCGGATGGAGGAGGTACGCCGGGCCCATATGGAGGACGTGACCGTCGCGGTCACCGCCGCCG
Organism: uncultured Solirubrobacterales bacterium; assembly: GCA_963777915.1. GTDB lineage: Bacteria > Actinomycetota > Thermoleophilia > Solirubrobacterales > 70-9 > CAVUPF01. The sequence goes on from CAVZSH010000003.1 coordinate 306,947, forward strand.
GCGGACGGGTGATCAAGACGCTCGGCGACGGGGCGATGGCGAGCTTCGAGAGCGCCCTGGGTGCCCTGCGCGCGGCGGCGGGGATTCAGTCGGCTGTCGAGCGACTGGACGCAGCGCAGGGCGGGATCGGGATCGCGGCGCGAGTTGGGATCGCTGCCGGCGAGCCGATCCCCGACGGAGACGACCTCCACGGGATGACCGTGGTGATCGCGAGCCGCCTGTCATCTGCGGCAGAGACCGGGGAGGTGCTCGTTCAGGAGTTGGTGCAAGGGTTGGTCGCATCGCGGGACGGGGTTGCGCTGGAGGCGGCCCGGGACTATGAGCTGAAGGGCGTGGACGCATCGGTGCGGGCCGCGAGGCTGCGCTGGCGCGAGCTGGCAGCGAAGGCTCCGAGCAATGCAGGCGCCGCACCCGTCGAGCCCGATGGCGGCGGTTCGGTCGGGGTCTCCTTGGGAGATTCTTCCAAGCCGGGGAACGGCAGCGCCTTCCCCGACGGTATTCGGCTGCCACCGATCCTCGCGGCTTATGCGGAGGAGCCGCTGATCGGCCGCGACCGCGAGATCGGCATGTTGCGCGAGGCGACGGCCCCGCGCCCAGGCCGGCGGGCGGTGCTGGTGCTGGGTGAACCGGGAATCGGCAAGACGCGCCACGCTGCGGCGGCCGCTACTGAGGCACACGCGCAGGGCGCGGTGGTGGTGCTGGCACGTTGCCCCCCGGAGGCGGTGATCGCCTTCGAGCCGTGGGTGCGTGCGATCGGTGAGCTGGCGCTCGCTGGAGACGATGCCTGGCGTGCGAGGCTGGCGGAGGCGGCAGGACCGGAGCTCTCAGCGCTGGTGCCTCAAATCCGCGAGCACGCATCAGTCGCCGACCAAGCCGGCGCCGGGGAGATGGTGGCGGCCGAGGGCGCCCGCTACCGACTGCTACATGGCATCAGCGCCGCCCTGAGCTGCGCTGCCGGCAACGCGCCGCTGCACGTGGTGCTCGACGACGCCCATTGGTGTGACCCGGCCTCAGCGCAGGCGCTCGGACACCTCCTCGACAGCGCGCCAGAACAGACGGTCCTTGTGGTGACCGCGCGCGATCGCGAGATGGCGCGCGGACATCCGGTCTCCCGCGTTCTCTCGGAACTGCGCCGCACTCGTGACCTCAGCGAGCTGCACCTTGAGGGCCTTGACGCACCGGGAATGGCGGCGCTGGTCGGAGCACAGGTCGGGCGGGCAATCACACCCCGGCTTGCGGCACGGCTCCAGTCCCGCACCTCGGGCAACCCGTTCTTCGCGGCGGAGCTAGCGCGCGACCTCGACGAGCTGGGAGCACTGCGCGAGGGGGAGGCTCTCGAGCAGGCGCCGGTGCCCGACGCGGTCGGTGATCTGGTCGAGGAGCGACTGGCGCGTCTGGACCCAGACACCGAGAAGCTGCTGGGCGCGGTCGCGGCGATCGGCCCTTCGGCCCCGGTTGCCCTCGCGGCAAAGGTCGCGGGACTCGAGCGAGAGGAGGCGGATCGCGCGGTGGCAGAGGCGCTCTCGGAGCGACTCGTCGACGACGTGGCCACCACGCAGCCCACTATCGCCTTCCCACACGCGCTCGTGCGCGAGGCCCTGAGCGCCGGCAGCGGCGATGCGGCCCGCGCCCGCCTGCATCTCTCGATAGCCCGCGCGCTGGAGGAGGAGCCCGATGCCGAGCCGGCCGAGTTGGCCCGCCACTTCGGCCTGGCGGTGGCCGTGGCAGGGCCGGAGCCCGCAATCGCGGCCTACCGAGCGGCGGCTGTAACGGCCGCCGCGGCGCACGACCACGAGCAGGCAGCCTCCCACCTGCGCAGCACGCTCGCCCTGCTGTCAGACGGCGATCAGGCGGCGCGGGCCCCGGTGCTGCTCGAGCTTGGCGAGCAGGAGCTGCTCGCCGCAGACCTGGTCCGTGCCCGAGATGCTTTTCGTGGAGCCATTGAGGCCGCGCGGGAGACCGAGGACGCGGGCATGCTCGCCCGTGCGGCTCTCGGTTTCGCCGGCGGCGACATCGGCTTCGGCTGGGAAGCCGAGACCGACAATGCCTCAACGGTGCTGCTCTTGCGCGAGGGCCTCGCCGCGCTCGGCGAGGACGAGCCGCGGCTCGCTCTGCAGATGACCTGCCGGCTTGCCTACGCTCTGGTGTTCACCGACGACGACGAGCTGATGGGAGGCTTGGCGCGCCGAGCCGAGGAACTCGGCAAGCGCCTCGGCGACGCCGAAGCCCAGGTGCTGGCTCGGTTCGCGGGGATGACCACGACGTTTTCCCGCAGCACCGAGCCACTCGGCGTTCTCGATCGATTCGAGCAGTCCCTCGAGATGGTCGACCTTGCGGAGGGCTGTGGCCGTGAGGATCTGCTGTTTCGCTGCGTGCAGTGGTCGGCAGCCGTCTACTACACGTTGCGCCGCATACCGGAGTGCGACGCAGCGATCGAGCGAGGCGGGAAGATCGCGGCTCGCCTGGGCAGTCCCCGCTTCGCCTGGGAGGTCGACCTCAATCGCGGCCAGCGACTGATCCAAAACGGCGATCGTGAGGGAGGGGAGGTGCTGATCCGCCGTGCAGGGGCGATCTTGCGACGCTTGCGCCCAGATATACAAATGACCGTCGAGCTCACGGGTATGGCGCTGAGCGTATGGCTGTATGACAGTGAGACGGGGAGGAGCCGAACGGTTTATGAGGCGATGGACACCGTTGCGCCGACCGGTTATACGTCGGCCACCGCCGCGCTAGGGGCGGCAACCGACGGCGATCACGAGGCAGCCGCCAGCCGGTTGACGAGCATGCTGGCCGGAGACCTCACCCCGTTGCGTCGTCCCGACGGGCACGTGCCGGCCGTCGTGTGCGTCCTGGCGCTGACCGCGACGCTGGTCGGCGACCGCGCAGCAGGCGCACGGCTGCGCGAGCTGCTCGAGCCGCTGCGCCCGTACCTGATCCAGCCGGCGCCGGCCGTCAGCTTCGGCCACCTGCCGGAGTGGCATATCGGTCGGCTTGAGCTGCTGGCGGGCCGGCCCGAGGCCGCCGTCGAGGAGCTGCGCGAGGCGGTCCGGCAGGCCGACGAACTCGATCTCCCGTGGCTGAGCGGATGGGTGCGGGTGGATCTAGCCACCGCTCTTCATCGCCGGCAGGGTCCCGGCGATCCCGAGGAGGCGCGGGCGCTGCTTGCCGCCGGCGAGTCGATCGCCGATCACAGTGGCCTCGGCTGGATCAAAAACCGGGTTGGCCTGGCTCGCGCCGAGCTGGACGGCGCCGAGCCGTCCGCCACCGTGCAGGAAGCCGAGCGCTCGCGGCCGATCCGTGCCATCGCTGCCCGTGCCCGCCGGCGCACGCTCGCCGCCACCGTGCGCGGCCTCGACGACGCGCCACTGGAGCGCCGCTTCGCAGAGCCGCGGCGCCAGCGTGCGCTGCTGCGCGCGATGGCCCGCGGCTTTCAGCCCGCCCAGGCAGGCGGCTTCTGCGGGGTCATCGCCTACGAGCTGGAGCCCTTCGCGATCGAGCTGCCGCCCGACGCCCCCTGGCGCTGGGCGATCGAGGTGGATTCCGGCACCGGCCACGCCCGGCTGCTCGAGCCCGCACCGCTGGACGCCGAGGTGACAATCCACTTCGGCCTTGCCGAGTGGGTGCGAGTGGTCGCGGGAGTGCAAGACGCCCTCACCACGATGGTCGCCGGTCGCTGTAGCGTCGAGGGTGACGTCACCCTCGCCGTGCGCCTGGAGGCGATGTTCGGGGCCCGGTGAGGACCGGCGGACATCAGCGCCGGTTGAAATCCCCACCCGCTTGCCCGTTAGCCAGGTGGAACCGCCGAGTCGCAGAGGACTACGAGTTCACGTAGCGCCTCGCGGCCTCGCGGGCGAGGTCGCTGACCGAGCGTCCTTCCTGCTGGGGCGCTCCTGCGCCGCCCGGTAGAGGTCCGGCGTGGCGCGGAAGCTCATGCGAGGGGAGCGCCGTGTCCGGCAAGCGAAGGACGACCGACCCGGCGCCGCATGGCCTTCGACAGGTCGTAGCCGTGCTCGGCCTCGAGAGCGCCCTGGGTTTCGGCTGCCTGGAACGCCCTAGCGACGGAGTCACGGGGCGGGTAGTTCAGGATTTCCAAGGCGTAGGCACCATCACCGAAGCTCGACACCGTGACGAAGGAGCCAGGTGCGTGTACTCTCGACCAGGCCCGGGAGCGCTTCGCGCAGACGCTCGACGGCATCGCGAACTTCCTCAGCGTCAACGTCCGGAGAGGCGTGCTCAAGCCGGCCCTCGAGGATGTAGACCTCATTCAGAAGCACGGCTTGATCCTTTGTGAGGCCGCCATCCGCGACAAGTGCCTCGACGGTCTGCGCGGCATGGGGGCGACGATGGGGCAGCAGGCCGATCAGGCGCGAGCCGGCGCTCGCTTTAAGGACCTCGACGTAGGCGTTCAGCACCGCGGAGTGGTCACCGGTAACGACCATCGTGCGGTTGGCGTCGTGGGGCTCAGAAGATTCGAAGGCGCGGCGCCACTCGACGGGATCGAGCCGACCGCCGAATTCCTCGGCGATCGCCAGGTCGAGCGCCCTGCGGTGCTTGTTGATCGTCTCGAAGAAGCGCGCCAGGCGGGCCTGCTCGGCCTGGAGGGCCTTTTGATCGATCTTGGGTCGCGGATCTTCACTCACCGGTCAGCTCCGCGATCGCGCGAATCGCAGCGGCCATCTGGCGGCGGTGGGCGCGCTGAGCGCGGGCGCGGATCGCGCGGCGCCGCTCACACAGCTGCGACCACTGGCCGTCGCGGTCGACGAGGACGCGGCCCTCGTCGAGGACGCGGTCGAGAAGGAGCGGCGCGTTTTCTTCGACCCGGGCAAGATGCGCAACATCGACCCGACGGTCGCCGACCCGCTCTAGACGGGCGGCCAAGTCGAGCCCTGCGAGGAGGCGGTCGTCGGCGAGCGAGACCAGCAGGTCCAGGTCGGAGTCCGAGTCCTCGTCGCCGCGCGCCAGCGAGCCGTAGAGCACGGCGAGGCGGACGCCACGCTCGGTGCGTAGCTCTCCGCGGAGCCGGAAGAGCAGCTGCCAGTGGGTGCGCAGGTAACCGCGCTCGCCAGGGGCCAGGCGCAGACGGCGCGGACCGGGCCGTCGGGCGCGCAGAGTGCCTTGCGAGGCGGCGCGGCGCAGGGTGCGCTCCTCGGCGCCAAGGTCGCGTGCTAATTCCTGAATCTGGCCCATGTCGGACCATGATACGCCCTTATGTGTCCGTTACAAGCTCAATATGTGGCATAAACTGACCCTTCTCCGTCACGGCGGGATCAGCGGAGGGAAAGGACGAGCTATGTGTGAATGTGTTGTATTGATGTTGCTACGGGGCCAATGCAGCCAACAGACTGCTCGGAGCGATACACGCTGAGCGCAACTGACACCCATGAGCTTCTATGTACGAAGAGCATCAAGGCGGGACCATTCCGCTTCAATCGCGTTCGGGGGCAGGCTGGCCGAAGACGTCAGCGCGTTGGAAATGGACGCGATCTGCCCGGATGACACGGTGCTGCACATCGAAGCCGGCGGCGGGGCTCTGCTCTTTGCCGACAGCCTGATCCACTACGACGAGGTTGGCTTCGTCTCCGACAAGCTGATCGGCGACGATCCGGAGCTGGTCAACACCGCATTCGCGAGCGAGCCGCGGCGCTCCTTGAGCAGGACTTCGAACACCTCCTCTTCGCTCACGGCGATCCGCTGCTCGGCAGCGGGCGCGAGGCGCTCCAGACGCTCGCCTTAACCTAAGCGCCGACCGTGATCTATCTGCTCAGGCACGGAGACGCGGAGGACGACGGCAGGGACGATGCTGCGCGCCGGCTGACCCCGAAGGGAGAACGCCAGGCGCTGGCCGCCGGGCGCGCCCTGGCAGCCCTCGAAGCGGAGATTGACGTTTGCCTGACGAGCCCGAAGGTACGGGCGGCGGAGACTGCCCGCCTCGCCTGTCAGGGAATAGGGATCAAGCCCGAGTGGGCCACCGAGCTGCGCGGCGGCGGGTTCGACGCGCTCGAGCTATCCGCCGGGCGCGGCGAGGTGCTCCTGGTCGGTCACGAGCCTGACTTCTCCGCCGAGATCGGCCGGCTTACCGGCGCCCACGTGAAGCTGCGCAAGGGCGGACTCGCGGCGGTCGACAGCGACAAGCTCATCGCCCTGCTCAGGCCGCGGCAGCTGGCGGCGATCGCAGCCGGCGCGCCGCCGGCACGTAGACAAGCAGGGTAAGGAGCGCGAGCGCCGCCGCGGCGGCGAGCGGCAGGGTAAGGCTCGTCTTCAGCAGGAGCGCCCCCGCCACGGCCCCGATCAACATCGCCGCGACCGCGGCGATCCTGCGCGCCGAGCCCTCTCCCTTCCCGCCCGCGGCAGGCGAGTCGGCGGCGAGGCCGGTGAGCGTCATCGTCAGAACCGTCGTCGTCAGGTCGGCGGCGCCAATGCGCCGAACGGTCGCGTTGCGAACGCCCATGGCGAGGGCAAGCAGGGCGATCACCAGGTCACCGGAGAAGCGGCTCGGCTGCACGTCGATCAGCGCCGCCACGATGACCGCGGCGCCGATCGCTGTGACCTCGATCACCAGCGCCCTTGCGAGGCGACCGGGATCGTGCTTCTCCGTCCTCGCCGCCAGGACACCGCCCGCCCCGGCTCCGAGCAGGAAGGCCGCGAGCGAGATCAGCGGTGCGATCACCGGCAGTCCCCCGCTGCCGGCAAGCCCGAAGCCGAGCAGGACGATGTTGCCGGTCATGTTCGCGGTGAAGACATGGCCCAACCCGAGGTAGCTGGCGGCATCGACCAGCCCGGTGGTAAAGGTCAGGACCAGGAGCGCCCGGTTCAGCGGATGCCGCACAGACGTCTCTCTCATGCGCGCCGAGCATAGCCCGGATTTAACCTGGAACCAGGCGATCTGCGTCCGCGGCTACGACTTCTTTGACTCGCCCGAGGGCGAGCGCGAGCGCCTCTATAAGAGCCGTTTGTGATCTGGGACAGGATCGCCTGGGGCCTGCGGCGCGACTACGAGGTCGATGAAATCTGCAGAAAAGCAAGGCATTCGACGAGTACCTGGCAGCACAGGGCAAGATCTATATATTACTTGACATACATATAAGTTTTCGATTATATATATCGCGTGGGAACCGTGTTTGACGCCGTGGCCGAGCCGGCCCGCCGCGAGATCCTCGATCTACTGACCGCCGGGCCCCTTGCGGTCGGCGCGATCGCCGGACAGACCGGGCTGAGCCAGCCGAATGCCTCCAGGCACCTGCGTATCCTGCGTGAGTCCGGCTTGGTTCTGGCCAAGCCGGAGGCCCAACGACGGCTATATGAATTGCGGCCGGGGGGCCTCGCCGAGCTGGAGCGCTGGCTCGCCCCCTACCGACGCCTTTGGCACGGCAGTCTCGATCAGCTCGAACGCCACCTCGACAAGAGTGGGTGAGCCATGCCCGACGCAGACGCAATCCTAAAAGACGACCGAGGACGCTCCGTCCTTCGCTTCGAGCGCCCCCTCCCCCACCCGCCCAATCGCGTCTGGAAGGCGCTCACCGAGCCAGACGAGCTAGCTGCCTGGCACCCCAGCCCTTTCGAGCTGGAGCCGCGGGTCGGCGGGCTCCTCACTTACATCAAGAGCGATAGCTGGCCCGAGCTGCCCGATGGCGAGGTGACCGAGTACGAGCCGCTGCGGCTGCTCGGATACACCTGGGGCGGAGACGATCTTCGCTGGGAGCTGTGCCCCCGCGATGGCGGTTGCCTGCTGATCCTCACCCACACCTTCGATGACCGCTTCAAGTCAGCCCGCGACGCCGCCGGGTGGCACCTCTGCCTCGCCGCACTCTCAACCTCGCTCGACCACGAACACGTACGGATGGAACCCGACGGGGGGCGGCTGCCGCAGGGATGGCGCGAATTGAACGACCACTATGAGGAGCGCTTCGGGACACCGCCCGATAAAGCGACGCCTCCGCCGCAACGGTGAGGCGGGGTCGCTATTGACCGGGAGCGACCGAATTCGCTTCGTCTAGCTTCGCGTCGAACTTCACCGGCTTCTTGGTGGTGCAGGGCCCGCCCTTCGCCTTCAACGTCCCCTTGATCGAGGTCGGACTGGCGACGGAACCGGCGATCGTCACCTTTAGCGTGAACGGTTTCACCGAGCTGCCGAGCGGGACCGCGTCCGGCGTCTTGATCGTCTTTGTAAAGCCGAACTTGCCATGGGAGAGCTTCAACTTCGCACCCGGGAAGCCGAAGAGCGCAAACGGCGCTTCGTGGAAGCCGTGGTTCTTCTTCGCCTTGGGGCATTGCAGCGAACCGCCGCTCAGCGGGTACTGGCTGCCGAGCGCGGCCGACCCCTGCTCGATCGCCTTGCCGCTGGTGCTTGTCACGAACGTCAGGGCAACTCCGTGCTTTCGGCCATCGGTCGAGTAGGCCTTCGCCCCCTTTGGCAGCGGAGCCGCCAGCGCGACGCCGACGAGCAGCACGGCAACCAGGCCAGTTGCAATAGCAGCTGTCTTGAGCAAGCGATTGGCGGACAAGTGGGCCTCCTTAAAGGGCAACGGTGGTGACGCACCTTAGAGGATGTGAGGGAGCCAATCGCGCCATCGGCTCAGCCGCAATTAAAGACACGCCGCGCATTGCACTCCAGGTAGAGGTGTCGCGCTTCCTCGTCCAACTCAAGCGCAGCGATGTCCTCCAGCGCCTTGGCGGGAGGGATCATCGGGTAGTTGCTGTCGAACATCACCTTGTGGCGACCGCCGCCCGTCTTCATGTAGGCGACCAGCTCGGGTGGAAGACGCTTGCTTGTGTTTGCGGAGGTGTCGATGTAGACGTCCTCATGCTTGCGGCAGACCGCGATCATCTCCTCGGTCCACGGGTAGCCGATGTGGCCGCCGACAATCTCGACGCATGCCGCATAGAGCGGGTAGTGGGGGCGGTCGGTAGGCGGCGCCTCCCACAGCCAGGGGATGATGCGCAGGCCCTTGAAGTCGAGTTCGGCGATGCAGCTCGCGCACCGCGGCCATCGGCCTGGGGACGTCCTCGTCATTGTGCCGATCTGCGAGCTACCCCAGGAGAGTGAGGAGGCCACGCCCGACCAAGAGCGCCCCGATCACCATGGCCCCGATCACCGCGGCGCGCCTGCCGCTGCGCTCCAGCCACGCCCGGAACCATTGCACGGCCTCCTGGGTCCAATCCGGGGCGACCGCGTAGCCGAGCAGCGGCAGCTCGAGCAGCATCTGCTGCATCGCGCAAAAGCCGAGCACGAGCAGCACCGTGACTGCCGTCCCGGGGTCCAGCTTGGCGATGTGGTCGAGCGCGGCGAGGTAGGAGACGCCGGGGAAGGAGAGGACGACCCCGACTGCGAAGGTGACCCGGGCCGAGCCCCGCCCCAGCATCCGCTCCGGCCAGGATTGCTTCGCTTCGCCGGCTTCCTCCTTTGCCTCCTTGCGCCGCCGCCTGCGCTGCTGCAGAGGCTCGTCGCGTCCGCTCCCCACGACGAAGGCGACCAGCAGCGCAAGCAGGCCAAGCACGATGTCCTCGCTGGGGCTGAGGGTCTGCCTGGCGGTGTTTACCGCGCTGGAGCCGCTTAGCGAGAAGACGATCAGCAGGCCGAGCGTGATGCTCGTCGTGTAGGCACCGAGCAGGTAGCCGAACATCAGCTTCTTGGTGCTCGGAAGCAACATCATCACGGTGACGGCCGCGAGCAGTGTCGGGTTGAACATCGCCAGAAGCGAGAGGAGTAAGACGCTGGCCAGGTCACCGGGCACCGTGCGGCCAGCGTAACCGTAAACGGCCGGCCCGCCGTCGAGTAGTGTCCTCGCAACCGAGAGGTGGGGAGAGCGAGGCTCAGATGGCTTACGAGATGCAGATCCGCGGCGGCGAGGACAAGGTGAAGATCCGCAGCCCCTGGGCCGCCGCCCTGCTGCCGATCATCACGCTCGGCATCTATCACCTCGTCTGGTGGTATCGAATCAACCGGGAGATGCGCGATTACGGCCTGGCCAAGGGCTACGACCTCGGCCAAAACCCGACCAACTCGGTGCTCGCCCTGTTCCCCGGAGGCCTGATCATCGTGCCGGCTCTGATCACCTACTGGCGGGGGACCCAGCGCGTCCAGGGGGCCGCCCGCCTCAGCAACCATGAGCCGGTCAACGGCTGGATCGCCCTCATCCTCTACCTGCTCCTGGCCCCGGGGCTGTGGGCCTACCTCCAGTCCTCGCTGAACACCGTCTGGCGCTCGGAGGCCGAAGCTCTAGCAGGCCATCCAGCGCCCCCGGCCCCCTCCGATCAGATGCCCCCACCCCTCCCCCAGGACCCAGCACCGCCGGCTCAGTAGTGCACGGATAGCGGCTACTGAAGAGCGTGAACGCCTAGCCGACCATGCGGTTGTGCCAGCGAACCACACCCCAAGGAAACCGAGTAGGCCTCATCCATCGGCGCCAGATAGACGCCCACCCAGTCGATGAAGCCACAGTTCGCGGTTTCACTCAAACCACCACCGCGAGTGCCTCTACTGGATTACGAACATCGGGGTAGGGCGGGGCGACGATGGCCCAGCGCCCCCGTGGCGGTCGAGAGGAAGGCCATCCCGCTACCTGCATCCGCGCCGAAAGCCGGCCCCTTGGAGCAGCTCAAAGGACGGATGTGATTGCGGCAAGATCCGCGAGGCGGTACGCGGACGATCTGGGACCCGACCGTGAGCGTGATCCGGTAGCGAGAGGCTTGCATGGCGCCGGCGCCTTTCTCGCTTGGCGCGATCGTCGCCGACCGCGCGACAGCAAGCCGATCGGCCGACCGGGCCCAGCCGGTTCCCTATAGCCTCCCGGGCCGACTTCACGAACCACAAGGAGACCGCAGACTGATGGGAATTCTCGATGGGAAAGCTGCAATCGTCACCGGGTCGGCGCGCGGGATCGGCCGGGCCACAGCGGAGCTGTTCGCCAGCGAGGGCGCCAAGGTCCTGATCAATGACCTCGACGCCGACATCGCCGAGCAGGCGGCCGGCGAGATCGACGGCGAGACCGCTGTCCACGCCGGCGACCTGACCAAGGCCAACGCCGCTGATGAGCTGGTCGCCGCCGCGGTCGATGCCTTCGGCGCGATCGATATCGTCGTCAACAACGCTGGCTACACCTGGGACGGCGTCGTGCACCGGATGAGCGACGAGCAGTTCCAGGCGATGCTGGATATCCACACGATCGTCCCCTTCCGGATCACCCGGGCGCTCGCCCCGCACTGGCGCGAGGCCGCCAAGGCGGAGCGAGGCGAGGGCAGGGAGGTCTTCCGCAAGCTGATCAACGTCTCCTCGATCTCGGGGACGATGGGCAACGCAGGTCAGGCCAACTACTCCGCCGCCAAGGCCGGCGTCGTCGGCCTGACCAAGACGCTCGCCAAGGAGTGGGGCCAGTTCAAGGTCAACGTCAACGCGGTCGCCTTCGGCTTCGTCGAGACCCGCCTCACCGCGGCCAAGGAGTCCGGCGGCGAGATGACCTCTCCTACGGGCGAGAAGATCGAGCTCGGCATTCCCGAGCAGATGCGGGCGATGGCCTCGGCGATCATCCCGCTCGGCCGCCCGGCTCAGCCCGAGGAGGCGGCCGGCCCCGTCCTCTTCCTGGCCTCGCCGCTCGCCAACTACGTGCACGGCCAGGTCCTCAACGTCACAGGCGGCCAGTTCGGAGGGATGTACATCTGAGCGGCGAGGCGACAGAAGGCAGGTCAAAGGTCCCCTACCTCGACCTGGCGGACCACATCTGGCCTGCCCTCCGTCGCTTCATGGGCGTCCACACGCTCCTTTACCGGACGAGCGGCGGGCGGCTCGGGCACTCGATCCCCGGCGTCGGCGGCAAGATGCTGCTGCTCGACCACGTCGGCGCAAAGAGCGGCGTCAGGCGAACTTCTCCGTTGCTCTACGTCCCCGATGGCGAGAACGTCTTCGTGATCGCCTCCAAAGGAGGCTTCCCCAGACACCCTGCCTGGTTTCACAACCTGATCGCCAACCCCGACACGACGGCACAGATCGGCGCCGAGCACCGCCCGGTCCACGCCCGCCTCGCCACCCCCGAGGAGCGCCAGCGCCTCTGGCCGCTCGCGGTCAAGACTTACCAGGGATACGCCGACTACCAGGCGCGCAGCCGCGGCCGCGAGATCCCGATCGTCATCCTCGAGCCACGCAAGCCCTAGCCAGTCGCGACTCAATCCTTCGCTCGACGCTCCTCGGCGACCGGCTCGCCGCCCTCGCCGGTGATCGCGTCGGGCGGCCAGGGGCCGGCCCAGTCGTCGCGAGCGCCGTCGATCGTGATCGTCGTGCCGGAGAAGAAATCCCCGGCCGGCGAGGCGAGGTAGGCGATCAGCCAGGCCATCTCCTCGGGCCTGCCCGCCCGGCCGATCGGGATCGAGTGCTCCAGGTTGTCGATCACGACTTGCGGGTACTTGGTCATCAGCGTCTCGGTTGCGAATTGGCCCGCCGCCAACGCGCAGGTCTTGATCCCGAATCGCGCCCACTCGACCGCCAGCGTCCGCATCATGTTCTCGACCGCGGCGCGCGCCGCGCCGGAATGCACCATCCCCGGCATCCCGTTGTGGGGGGAGAGGGTGATGCTCAACACCTTGCCGCCGCCCTGGGGGATGAAGGCCTTGGTCGCCGCCGCGTGGGTCATCAGCCAGGTCCCCTGCACGTTCAGCTCAATCACGGTGTGAAAGCCCTTCGGGGTAATCGCCTCGGCCGGGCTGAGGAACTGCCCGCCGGCGTTATTGATGAGCACGTCGAGCCGCTCGTGGCGGTCGAGCACGCCGTCGAAGAGCCGCACAACCGCGTCCTCATCGCGGATGTCCATTGCTTCGCGCTCGAAGCGGCCCGGCAGATGGGCAGCCAGTCCCGCCGTCTCGGCCAGCGGCTCCTCGCGGCGCCCGCAGCCGATCACGACCGCGCCGAGGCGCGCCAGCTCCAGCGCCGTCGCCCGCCCGAGGCCGCTGCCGGCACCGGAGACCACGCAGATCTGCCCGTCGAGCAGATCCGGCCTGAAAATCTGCGAATGAGCGCTCTCAGCCATGCGCGCGCAAGCCTATAGACGGCCGAGCGCCGTAAGGTGAGCCCGATGACGGTCCACGTCGAAGCGAAGCCGCTGCACGAGGCCCTGGCCGGAGGCACGCCGGGGGCCACGGTGATCGTCGAGCCAATCGTCGCCGGGCACGTCACCTGGTCGCTCTCGATGATGGAGAGCCCCGGCGGTCATTTCCTCACCCTGAAGCTGCTGCGCGCTCTGCTCAGCGGCAAGCCGCCGGTCATCATCCCCATCCCCGCATTCCTGATCCGCCACCCCAGCGCCGGGGCGATCCTGATCGACACCGGCCTGCACCCCTCGATTGCCACCGACGGCAAGGAGAACTTCGGCAAGCTCGCCAGCCGACTCGGCAAGCCGGCGCTGGCGCCTGGCGAAGACGTCCCCGCCCAGCTGCGCAAGCGCGGCATCGACCCCGGCGAGGTGCCGATTGTGGTGATGACCCACATGCACCTCGACCACACCTCGGCCATCTCGGAGTTCCCGAAGTCGACCTTCATCGTCAGCGAAGAAGAGTGGGAGGCGGCGACAAGAGGCTCACAGCCCGCATTGAACGGCTACCGCCGCACCCACTTCGACTACGCCTTCGACTACCGGACGGTCGACTTTGACCGCGGCGGCATCGACTCATACGCCACCTTTGGCCGTACCTTCGACCTCTTCGGCGACGGCTCGGTGCGGCTCGCCTCCACCCCCGGCCACAGCGCCGGGCACATGTCCGTGATCGCCCACCTCAGCGACCGCGACTTCGTGATCGGCGGCGACGCGATGTACACCTACCGCCAACTGGAGGGCGACGCCCCCCTGCCCCCACGTCCCTTCGACGCCCATAACTTCCGCCGCTCCCTGCAGGAGCTGCGCCTCTTTCGCCGCGAATTCCCCCAGGTCGTGATCACCCCCGGACACGACCTCGCCTTCTACGAGCAACTCGAGTCGCGCTACGAGTAGGCCTCAACCCTCGGGCGAGGCCTGACCCGGGTCGGGGGCCGCCAGCCCCGCGCGCAGCGTGCGGATGACGCTACGGCGGCCCTGCTCCTCGAGCCGGGCATACATCGCCCTCACCCGGTCGAACACCTCGCCGGCCACCTCGAGTTGGCGCTCGCGGCTGGGCGAGGGCTCGACCTCGAAGGTGAGCGGCTCGCCGTACTGCACGGTGACCTTCGGGAAGCGCAGCCTTTTCCAGCCGCGCACCCTGGCGGAGCCGTGGATCGCGACCGGGACAATCGGCACCCCCGCCTCCAGCGCGATACGGCCGACCCCGGGCCGCGGCTCGCCGAGGTTGCGCGACCGCGAGCGCCCACCCTCGACATAGACCAGCAGCATCTCGCCCTGGTCAAGGAGCGCGTAGGCGGTCTTGAAGGCCTCCTCGTCGCGCTGGCCGCGGCGAACCGGGAACACGCCTCCGTGCTTGTAGATGTAGGTGAGGACCGGCGGGCCGAAGAGCTGCGATTTGGCCATGAAGCGGACCTGGCGGCTCAGGTAGACCGCGGAGAAGAAGTGGTCCATCTGGCTGAAGTGGTTGGGGGCGAGGACGAGCGGGCCGCTGCGGGGCACGTTCTTGACCCCGATCGCCCGCACCCGGTAGATGAAGACGGTCGGGATGCTGAGGATGAGGCGGGCGAACGGATAGGTCCAGCCGACCCCCCTGCGCGCCGCCTCGTGGAACTGCGTGAAGTATCCCGCGGGGCGCGGGTCCAGATAGACCTGTGGCTTCATCTCCGCCATGACGAGACGACGGCGCGGCGGCCGCCGCTGGTGCCTACCCTCGGGTGCCCCGGCGGTTACGCGGCCTCATCGGGCGCCTCGGCCCTCGCCCAACCCTTGGAGCGCTCGACTGCCCGGCGCCACTCGGCGAGCAGCGATTCCCGCTCCCCCGCCGCCATCTGCGGCTCATAGCGGGCCGCCTCCCTCCACATCCCCCCCACCTGCTCGACGGTCCAGTGCCCGGTCGCGATCCCGGCCAGATAGGCGGCGCCCAGCGCCGTCGTCTCGGCGATCTCCGGCACCACCACCGGCGCCCCCAGCACGTCTGCCTGGAACTGCATCAACCAGCGGTTGGCCACAGCGCCGCCGTCGGCTTTCAATACCTCCAACCGCTTCCCCGCCGCCGCCTCCTGGACGCGCACTGCATCGACGGTCTCATAGGCAATCGCCTCCAGCGCCGCCCGCGCCAGGTGCTCGCGGCGTGTGCCGCGAGTCAGACCAACGATCGTGCCGCGCGCATAGGGATCCCAATACGGCGAGCCCAGCCCAGTCAGCGCCGGCACGAAGTAAACGCCCTCGTTGCCCGCCAGGGAGGCCGCCAGCGCCTCGGTCTCGGCAGCCTCATCGACGATCCCGAGCCCGTCGCGCAGCCACTGCACCGCGGCGCCGGTGACGAAGATCGAGGCCTCCAGGGCGTAGGCCGCCTCTCCCTCGACTCCGCAGGCGACCGTGATCAGCAAGCCTTGGCTCGGCCGAGGCGCCGCGGCACCGGTGTGCAGGAGGACGAAGCTGCCGGTGCCGTAGGTGTTCTTCGCTGTCCCGGCGCGGTGGCAGGCCTGGCCGAACAGGGCCGCCTGCTGGTCGCCGGCGATCCCGGCTACAGGCACCTCGCCACCGAACTCGGTGGTGATCCCGTAGAGGTGGGCCGAGGGCAGCGGTTCTGGCAGTCGCGCCGGGTCGACTCCGAGCATCGCGCAAAGCTCCTCGTCCCAGGCCAGCCTGTGGATGTCGAACAGCATCGTCCGCGAGGCATTGGTGCGATCGGTGACGTGGCGCCCGGTCAGCTTGAAGGCGAGCCAGGAGTCGATCGTGCCGAAGACCGCCCGCTCGGCCCGCTCGGCGTTGCGCAGCAGCCACTCGATCTTCGTCCCCGAGAAGTAGGGATCGATCACAAGTCCGGTCCGCTCCCGCACCAGCTCCTCGCGCCCGGCCGCCTTCAGCTCCTCGCAGCGCCCGGCGGTACGCCGGTCCTGCCAGACCAGCGCCCGGTGGATCGGCTCGCCGCTTGCCGGGTCCCAGGCGACCACCGTCTCGCGCTGGTTGGCGATCCCGATCCCGTCCAACTCGCTGCCGCGCAGACCGGCGTCGGCGATCGCCTCGGCCGCGACCCGCCGCGTCACCTCCCAGATCTCGTTCGCATCGTGCTCGACCCAGCCCGGCTGCGGAAAGTGCTGCTCGAACTCCGAGTAGGCGCGCCCGGCGACCCCCCCCTCCTCATCGAAGAGGAGGCAGGTGGTCCCGGTCGTGCCCTGGTCGATTGCGAGAATCACCGGCGTTGAAGGTATACGCGCGCGAAGTCGGCGAGCTGGTGGGCGCGGTGGGCAAAGCCGGCGGGGGTGCGGCCGGTGCGGCGGTGAGTGAGGTCCAGCTCGTACTCGCGCAGGCGATAGCCGGCGCGAAGCGCGTCGACCGTCATCCCCACCTCCATCCCGTAGCCGCGGGCGAATGGCAGGGTGACGCGAAGGACCTCGACGCGCAGCGCGCGCTGGCCGGAGATCGGGGCGGCGGTCTTGACGCCACAGAGGCCGCGGACGGCCCAGCGGGCGAAGCCGAGGGCAATGCCGAAGCCACCGCCGGTGCGGCGCGAGAAGGCGGCTACCGCGAGGTCGCACTCGCCGGCGCGGACGGCCTCGAGCAGAGGGCCGAGCCGGGCGGCGGAAGGCCCGAGGTCGGCGTCGCATAAAAGGATGAGGGTGGGTGATGGGCTGGCGCTCAGCGCCGCCTCCGCGGCGGCGCTGACGTTGGCGCCCTTGCCATGCGGGCGGCCACGACTGACGACCTGGGCGCCGGCCGCGATCGCCGCCTCGGCGGTGCCGTCGGTGGAGGCGTCGTCGGCGACCCAGATCGCCGCCGCGGGGAAGGCGCCCCGCAGAGCGACCACGGTGTCCGCGATCCGCTCAGCCTCGTTGCGCGCGGCGACGATCGCCGCGAGCTGCTCGACACCGCCGGGAAGCTCCGGCTCGACTCCAGCTTCCTCGCCCAGCTTCGTCTGCTCCGCCCCCACGGCATCTATTGTCCCCGCCAATGGCAGACATCGAGGCGCACATCACCGGCAACGTGTGGAAAATCGAGGTCGCTGTGGGGGACACCGTTTCCGACGGCGACACCGTCGTCATCCTCGAGTCGATGAAGATGGAGATCCCGGTCGAGGCTGAGGACGACGGGACCGTGAAGGAGATTCGCTGCGAGGAGGGCCAGGCGGTCAGTGAAGGCGACGTCCTCGTAGTGCTGGAGTAGGGCGGGCGCGGTGGACCAGCGGCTCGCTGGCGGCAAGCTCCTGCTCGACTCCCCCGCTGAGGCGGTCGTCCGCATCCGCATCTCCAACCCGGAGCGCCGCAACGCCCTCGATCACGAGATCCTCGACGCCCTGGCGGAGACGCTGCCGCGGCTGGACCGCGGGATCGGGACCCGCTGCGTCCTCATCACCGGCGCGCCGCCGGTCTTCTCGGCCGGCTATGACATCGCCTCGATCCCCTCCGAGACCTTCGAGCGCGACGCCGAGGCCCTCGTCGCCCACCCCTTCCATGCCGCGATTGAGAAGCTGGCCGCGCATCCCTGGCCGACCGTGGCGGCGATCAACGGCCACTGCCTCGGCGGCGGGCTGGAGCTGGCGATCACCTGCGATCTGCGGATCAGCGCGGCGGGGGCGAAACTGGGGATGCCCCCGGCGAAGCTGGGGCTCGTCTACGGCCACACCGGGCTGCGCAAGTTCCTCGACACGATCGGCCTGGCGCGGACCAAGGAGCTTTTCTTGACCGGCCGCAACTTCGAGGCGGCGCGCGCCGAGGAGATCGGATTGGTCAACGGGGTGGTGGCCGACGAGCGCCTGGAGGAGGACGCGATCGCCCTGGCCGCCGAGATCGCCTCCAATGCGCCGATCTCGACGCGAGGCAACAAGCACGCGATCGACCTGCTCAACCAGTGCCCGGTCCTGACCGACCAGCAGGAGGCCGGCCTGGTCGCACTGCGTGAGTCCTGCTTTGCCTCAGAGGACCTCCGCGAGGGCATCCGCGCCTTCGCCGAGAAGCGCAAGCCCGAGTGGCGAGGGCGATGAGCGCCAGGGCGCGACGGGAGCTGGCCGCCGCCGACCCGACGATGGCGGCGCTGATCGAGCGAGTCGGGAAGATCGACCTGCAGACACGGCTGCGGCGGCGGCGCGAGGGGCGCCCGGCCGACGCCTACGGCACGCTGCTTCGTGCGATCGTCGGCCAGCAGCTCTCGACCAAAGCGGCGCAGACGATCTACCTGCGCGTCCTTGATTTGTTCGGAGAGAGCGCGCCGTCGCCCGAGCAGCTGCTGGAGGCAAGCGAGGCGGACCTGCGCGGCGCCGGCCTCTCCGGCCGCAAGGTTGAGTACATCCGCGACCTCGCCTCCCATTTGCTGAGCGGTGAGCTGGAGCTCGACCGGCTGGACGAGCTCTCCGACGAGGAGGCGATCGAGGAGATCGTCGCCGTGCGCGGCCTCGGTCGCTGGACCGCCGAGATGTTTCTGCTCTTCCACCTGGAGCGGCCGGACATCCTCTCTGGCGGTGATCTGGGGATCCGCAAGGCGGTCCAGATCGAGTACGGGCTAGGCGAGATGCCCACGCCGGAGCGGGTATTGGAGATCGGTGAGCCCTGGTCCCCGCACCGCAGTCTCGCCTCCCTGTATCTCTGGGAGTCACTCGCCGCCGTGCCCGGCGAATGACACCTGCCGCGGTTCAACGCTGTCCCGGTTTTGCCCGACAATAGGTCCATGCGCATTCGCTCCTGGCTCGGCTTGGCCGCGGTCCTCGCGATCGCCGTCGGCTCCCTGGTCGGTGCGCTGCTCGTCGACTCCAACGATCACGCCAACTTCGAGCGCACCCAGCACGAAGAGGCGGCTCGCTCTGCCCACCAAGCCCAGGCGGTGGTGGCGCTGTCGACCGGACAGCTCTCAAGCACCGCTGCCTTCTACCAGGTCGAGCACAGCCTTAACCGCCACGAGTTCGACGTGATCGCCCGCTCGCTGCTTCGCCAGGGCGCCCTGGTCGGCACCTCATTGTTGGCGAGGGTGCCGCTCTCCCAGCGCGCCCAGTTCGAACGCATCCACGGCTTCCCGATCGTCCAGCGTCGCGGCAAGAGGCTGCAACGGGCTGGGATCCGCGGCCAGTACTTCCCGGTCACGTTCGCCGACTCCAAGCTGAGCGGCGCCGAGCCGCTCGGGTATGACCTCGGAGTCGATCCCAGCCGCGGACCGATCCTGCGCCGCGCCGCCGCCCGCGGTGCCGCGGAGACGACGCCGGTGGTGCCGTTCCTCCTGCACTCCGGCCGCGGCCTGATCGTCTACCAGCCCATCTATCGCGATGGCGCCCCCACCGCCACGGTGGCGGAGCGCCGCGCGGCTCTGCTGGGATTCGCGTCGGGTGCGTTCAGGGTGGGTGCCCTGGTCGCAGCGGCGACCTCGGCGATCCCCGCAGACGACACGGTGCAGCTCGATCAGAACGGCCGGCGGGTGATCGGGGCTCGCGGTGTTCTGCACGACAGCGCATCGGCGCCGATCCACGTAGCCGACCTCACCTGGGTCCTGGTCCTCCACGATCCACACGGGCCCAACGTCAGCCTGCCGATCCTGATGGCGGTGTTTGGCATCTCGCTCGCCTGCCTGCTCGCGGCGCTGATCTTGATCTGGAGCCGCAACGAGCGCATGCAGGAGCTGCAGCGCCAGGCCGGCCAGGACTCGCTGACCGGGCTCAAGAACCGGCGGCGCTTCGAGGAGGACCTGCGCAGCGAGATGGCACGCGGGCGCCGCATGGGTAGGACCGGTGCCCTGCTGATGCTCGACCTCGACTACTTCAAGCGGGTCAACGACTCGTTCGGGCACCCGGCCGGCGACCTCCTGATCAAGGAGATCGCCGCCGTCCTGAGGCGGCGGGCGCGGGCGACCGACGTGCTGGCGCGGCTCGGCGGCGACGAGTTCGCGATCGTCCTGCCGCAGTGCGACTCCGAGGAGGCACGGGTCGTAGCCGAGGCGATCGCGACGGCGATCCGCGAGCATGCGCACGCGGCCGAGGATGGTCCGCCAGTCACCGCCAGCATCGGCATCGCGATGTTCGGTGCCGACCCGCGCACAAGCTTCGAGTCGGTGATCTCGGAGGCCGACACCGCGATGTACGCGGCCAAGGACGCGGGGCGCGACGGGGTCAGGGTCTTCGACCCCCTCGCCGTCCGGAGCGACGCCTAGCCTTGCCGCCGCATGCCGCCGTTGATCTCCTTTGAGGAAGCCCTCGCGCTGGGCGAGCTGACCGGCCGCGAGGAGATCGGCGGGCTGGTCGAGCGCGCCTGGGCCGTGCGCCGGGAGAAATTCGGCGACTCCACCGACATGTGCTCGCTGGTCAACGCCAAGTCCGGCGGCTGTGCCGAGGACTGCGGCTTCTGCGCCCAATCGCGCTACGCCGAGGCAGACACGCCGATGCACGCGATGATGGAGCCCGAGCAGATCCTCGAGCACGCCAAGGCGGCCGAGGCGGCCGGCGCGCACCGCTTCTGCATGGTCACCCAGGGCCAGGGCCTCTCAAAGCGGGACTTCCAGAAGATCCTCGAAGGCGCCGAGCTTGTCGCCGAGCAGACCAACCTGAAGCGTTGCGCCTCGATTGGTCACATGTCGGTCGAAAGGGCGAAAAAGCTGCGCGAGGCGGGAATCCAGCGGGTCCACCACAACGTCGAGTCGGCCCGCTCCCACTACCCGGAGGTCTCCAGCACGGTTCGTTACGAGGGCCGGCTGCGAACGATCGAGGCGGTCAAGGAGGCGGGGCTTGAGACCTGCGTCGGCGGCATCCTCAACCTCGGCGAGAGCCGCCGCCAGCGGGTCGAGATGGCCTTTGAGCTTTCCGAGCTGAACCCGACCTCGGTGCCGATCAACCTGCTCAACCCACGCGAGGGAACCAAGTTCGGCGAACGGCCCCTGATGGACGCCTGGGAGGTCGTCAAGTGGGTGGCGATCTTCCGGCTGATCATCCCAGGCGCCCTGTTCCGGCTCTGCGGGGGGCGGGTCGAGAACCTCGGCGAGCTGCAGCCGTTGGCGGTGAAGGCCGGACTGAACGGGGTGATGATGGGCAACTTCCTCACGACCCTCGGCGCCGAGCCCGAGGACGACAGGGCGATGTTCGAGGAGTTGGGGTTGAACGTCGCTCGCCAACCCGACAACGGCGCCAACCCACGCCCCGACAACCGCTCGGGGTGGCTCGAGGGCGAAGCCCCGGCAAGCCCGATCGACGCGCTGATCGACCGCCAGGAGGAGGCCAACTTCTGGGACCCCTCGACCCAGCTCCGCGTGATCAAGAAGGCGAAGAGGCCTCCGCCCTACCCTCAGGCTGCATGACGGATATCGCCGACCGGCTGGAAGAGCTCCGCGACCGCGGGCTCTACCGGCGTCTGCGGTTGATCGGCGGCGCGCAGGGGCCGCGCGTCCTGCTCGACGGCCGATCGGTCCTGCTGCTCTGCTCCAACAACTATCTGGGGCTGGCCGATCACCCGCGGGTGCGCCAGGCCGCCGCGGAGGCGGCGATGCGCTGGGGCGCCGGCGCCGGCGCCTCGCGGCTGATCTCCGGGAACATGGCACCCCATCGCCAGCTGGAGGTGCGGCTGGCCGAGTTCAAGGGCTATGAGTCGGCACTGCTGTTCGGCTCCGGGTATCTCGCGAACATCGGCGCGATTACCGCGCTGGCCCGCCGCGGCGAGGTCGTGTTCTCCGATGAGCTCAACCACGCCAGCATCATCGACGGCTGCCGGCTCTCGCGGGCCGAGACCTTCGTCTACCGCCACGGCGACGTCGAGCACCTGGCCTGGGGACTGGGAGAGGCGGGCGGGCGCGGCTCGCTGATCGTCACCGACGGCATCTTCTCGATGGACGGGGACATTGCCCCCCTCGAGAAGCTGGCGCGGCTGGCCCGACGCCACGAGTGCCGACTGATGGTCGATGAGGCGCACGCCACCGGGGCGCTTGGCCCGGGCGGGCGCGGCTCGGTCGCCGCCGCCGGACTGAGCGACGAGGTCGACGTCGTCATCGGCACCCTGGGCAAGGCCCTCGGCTCCTACGGCGCCTATGCGTGCGCCAGCGCTGAGATCGTCGACTACCTGGTCAACGCAGCGCGCTCTTTCGTCTTCTCCACCGCCCCCCCGCCCCCGGCAGTGGCCGCGGCCCTGGCGGCGCTCGAGCTGCTCGAGTCCGATCCGCACCGGGTCGACCGCCTGCGGGCCAACGCGGCGACGCTGCGGAGCGCGATGGCTGCCGAGGGGCTGACCGCAGGGGGGGCGGAGACCCAGATCGTCCCGGTAGAGGTAGGCGACGCGGAGCTCACGATGGAGCTCTGCGAGAGGGCCCTGGAACGCGGCGTCTTTGCCCAGGGGATCCGCCCGCCGACCGTGCCCGCGGGTTCCTCTCGGCTGCGATTCACGGTGATGGCGACCCACCGCTCCGACGAGCTAGGGCGCGCCGCAAAGCTGGTCGGCGCGGCCGCGCGGGAGATCGGGATCGCCGCTGTCGGGTCGGCGACGAGCTCGCTGGCGATCGCCGCCTGAGGCGCCCTTGCGCGGCCTCTTCGTAACCGGCACCGGTACCGGGGTCGGTAAGACCGTCGTCGCGGCGGTCATCGCCCGCGGCCTCGCCGATGCCGGCACGCGGG
Source organism: uncultured Solirubrobacterales bacterium (assembly GCA_963777915.1). Classification (GTDB taxonomy): domain Bacteria; phylum Actinomycetota; class Thermoleophilia; order Solirubrobacterales; family 70-9; genus CAVUPF01. The sequence goes on from CAVZSH010000003.1 coordinate 329,594, forward strand.
TCGCCGTCTTTAAGCCCGCCGCCACCGGGCTGGAAGAGCCGGGCGAGGCCGATCACGCCCTGCTTCGCCGAGCCGCCGGCTCGGCGCAAAGCGATGAGGAGATCGCGCCCTACCGCTACGGGCCGCCGGCCTCACCGCACCTTGCCGCGGAGCTGGCGGGGGAAGCGATCGACCCGGTGCGGCTGCTTCGAGCAGCCCGCGCCGCGGCGTTGAGTGCGGACGGACTCGTCTGCGAGGGTGTCGGCGGGCTACTCGTCCCGCTTGCCCCTCGCTACCTGGTGCGCGACCTCGCCGCTGACCTGGGGCTGCCACTCGCGATCGCCGCCCCCCCCGGCCTCGGCACGATCAACCAGACGCTGCTGACGATCGAAGCGGCCCGCGCCGCGGGCCTGACGGTAGCCGGCGTCGTCCTCACTCCCTGGCCGCTTCAGCCGAGCCGGATCGAGCGGTCCAACCGCGAGACAATCGCCACGCTCGGCGAGGTCAGGGTCGAAACGCTGGCGCCGCTCAAGCTGGCCGAGCCGGACGGCTGGCCCGCCCTCGCGCTAGGTCGATTCGCGGGCGGCGAGGGCTGAGCCGGCGCGGTTGGCCGCCACCTCGGCGCCGCTCGCCTTCCGCTTAGCGCGGATCGCCGTCGCGCCGATCGCAGCGCCGAGCAGCGCGACAAGGCCGGAGACGCTCATCGCGTGGCCGAGCGCGTAGACGAACGCTTCCGCGCCGGCGGCGGCGGCCTGCTTTGCCTGGACGGGGTCGAGACCCTTAAGCGCCCCGCTGACCGAGCCGCTGCCAAGCTGCTGGGAGATTTCCGAGCGGTCCGCTGCCGAGATTCCCGAGCCGGCCAGCACCGCGCCGAGCCGCGAGCTGACCAGGGCTTGGAAGATCGCCCCGGTCACCGCCACGCCGAGGCAGCCCCCGACCATGCGGAACATCGAGAGCACGCCCGAGGCGACTCCTGCTTTCTCGACCGGGACCGCATTCATCGCCGTGCTGGTCATCGGCGACATCGTCATCGCGATGCCGATGCCGAGCAGCATGAAGCCGGGCAGCAGTTCGAGGTAGCTGGAGTGGACTGCGATTCCACTGAAGGTGAACAGCGAGGCGGCGACCAGAGTAAGGCCGCCAGCGATCAACCAGCGCGGACCGAAGCGGTCCGAGAGTCGGCCCGCGACCGGAGCCACGCCGACGATCATCAGGGTCGATGGCAAGAACCTGACTCCCGCCTCCAGCGGCGAGTAGCCAAGGATGTCCTGCATGTAGAGGGCGAGGAAGAAGAAGACGCCAAGCATCGCAAAGGAGATGACCAGCGCGACGACCACGGCGCCGAGGAAGTTGCGGTCCGAGAGCAGATCGAACTGGACCATCGGCGCCTTGACGCGGTTCTCGACGAAGACGAAGGCGGGCAAGGCGAGGGCGGCGCCGACCAGCATGGAGACGGTCAGGCTCGACCCCCAGCCCCAGCTGTTGCCCTGGACCAAAGCGAGCACCAGCGCGGTGAGGCCGGCGGTGAGCACCGCGACCCCGACGTAATCGACATCTCGCCCGACCGACGTGTCGCGGGACTCCCGCACCGCAAAGAGCGTGGCCAGCACAGCGCCGATCGCCACCGGGACGTTGAGGTAGAAGATCGCCCGCCAGCTGACGTGCTCGGTGAGAAAGCCGCCCAGAACCGGCCCGATCGCCAGCGCCAGCGCCGAGACCCCCGCCCAGGTACCCATCGCCTTGCCGCGCTCGTGAGCCGGGAAGGCGTCGGTGATGATCGACAGCGTTCCGGGCATCATCAACGCCGCGCCGACACCCTGAACGACGCGGCTGATCACCAGTGAGGTCGAGTCAGGCGCGAGGCCGGCGGTCGCCGAGGAGAGGGCGAAGATGACGACACCGGCGAGGAACATGCGGCGGCGTCCGAAGATGTCGCCGAGCCGCCCGCCGGTCGCCAGCAGCACCGCGAAGGAGAGCGTGTAGCCGTTGATCGTCCACTCGAGGCCGGAGATCGAGGCGCCCAGGTCTTTCTGGATCGACGGCAGCGCCACGTTGACGACCGTGTTGTCGAGCATGATCATGAACAGGGCAAAGCACATCGCCCCGAGCGTCCACCACTTGCGGTTCTGATCGGTGATCAGATGGCCGTAACGGGTGGTCAAGCCAACCCCTCCCTCAGGTGCTTGTAGGCCTCCGCGATGTCCCCCCTGTTCATCAGCGAGTCGACCGCCGCGTCGATCTTGCGACGCTGGACGGCGGTCAGCGAAGCGGTGAACGTCTCCATCCCGGCCTGGCGGACCACGATGAGGGTGTCGACCAGATCCTTGCCCTCGGAGGTGATCGCGACCTGGCGGGCCCGCCGGTCCGCGGGGTCCTCGATCCGGGTCGCGAGGCCCGCCTTGACGAGTGCGTCGACCGCCCTGCTCATCGACGGGACCGAGACGCCGAACGTCTCTGCCAGATCGCTCACCTGCCGCGCCTCGGTTGCCCGGCCGAGTCCGCCGAGCTCCAGCAGCGCCTTGCACTGGGTCATCGAGAGCCCGCTCTCCTCGATCACCCGCAGCTGGTTGCCGCAGTCATAGAGGAAGAGGTGGCGGACCAAAGCGCTCAGCCGCGCCGCAGTCGCCTGGGCCTCAGGGCTTACCTCCAGCGCTGCCGCCTCCTCGGCGATCGCCACGATGTCGCTTGCTTGCATCTCGGAAATAATTGCACATGCACAACTATTTCTCCATTGCAATATTTACTCGTGTGACCGATATCACTCTGGCTCCCCAAGTACCCGCGCAGAGCGGACCCGGCAGTCTCGCTTCCGGCCGAAGGCGGCTCTAAGGTCGCCGCTGCGATGTCGGCGGACCCCGCGCAGCTCGACCACGACCACCTCTGGCACCCTTTCACCCAGCAACGGGACTGGTGTGGGGAAGAGGCACTGATGATCGAGCGAGCCGAGGGATCGCACCTGATCGGGACCGACGGACGCCGCTACATCGACGGAGTCTCCTCGCTGTGGTGCAACGTCCACGGCCACCGTCATGCCGGCATCGACCGGGCGCTGCGCGACCAGCTCGACCGCGTCGCCCACTCGACCATGCTCGGGCTCTCCCACCCCGGGGCCGCCGAGCTGGCGGCCCGCCTAGCAGAGCTGGCGCCGCCGGGGCTCTCCCGCGTCTTTTATTCGGACTCGGGCTCGACCGCGACCGAGATCGCCCTCAAGATGGCCTTCCAATACCAGCGCCAGCGAGGCGGTCAGCACGTCCGCCGCACCTCCTTCGTCCACCTACGCGACGCCTACCACGGCGACACGATCGGCTCGGTCTCGGTGGGCGGCATCGACCTCTTCCACGCGACCTACCGGCCGCTTTTGTTCGAGACCCACACCGCCGAGCCGGGCGACGCGGCCGACCTCGAGCGGATCCTCGCCATGCACGAGGAAGAGATCGCCGCGGTGATCCTCGAGCCGCTGGTCCAGGGCGCCGCCGGGATGCTCGTCCACCCGCCCGGATACCTGTGCGCCGCGCGCCAGCTTTGCGATCGGTTCGGCGTGCTGCTGATCTGCGATGAGGTGGCGACCGGCTTCGGCCGAACCGGCACGATGTTCGCCTGCGAGCAGGAGGGGGTGGCACCGGACTTCCTCTGCCTCGCGAAGGGCCTGACTGGCGGCTACATGCCACTCGCGGCGACCCTGACCACCGAGCGCGTCTATGAGGGCTTCCTCGGCGCGCCCGAGGAGCAACGCACCTTCTTCCACGGCCACACCTACACCGGCAACCCGCTCGCCTGCGCTGCCGCACTCGCCAACCTCGATGCCTTTGAGTCCGAGCGCACGCTTCTGCGCCTGCAGCCGAAGATCCGCCTGCTGAGGGAGCTGCTCGGGGAGACCGCAGAGATGCCGGAGATCGCCGAGGTACGCAGCTGCGGCTTCATGGCCGGGATTGACCTCGGCGCGCACGATCCCTCGCTGCGCCTCGGTCACCAGGTGACGCTAGAGGGCCGAAAGCGCGGCGCGATCATCCGCCCCCTCGATGACACGATCATCCTCATGCCCCCCCTCTCGATCTCCAAGGACGAGCTGCGCCGGCTCGTCGGGATCGCAGCGGATGCGATCCGAGCCGCCTGCGCCTCGGCGGAGCTCAAGCAGGAGAACTCGCGGAGGATAGGGTGGCCTCGTGAGCAATCGCCAGCACGGACCCGCCGAGCGGCCTAACCTCGGCGAGCCGTCCGTCCCTAGGCCCGCGGCGTCGGTCGTGCTTCTTCGCAGGGGCGGGAAGCATTCAGAGCGCGCCCTAGAGGTCTTGCTGCTGAAGCGCACCGAGAGCGCCAAGTTCATGCCCGGCGTGTGGGTGTTTCCGGGCGGAGCCGTGGATCCGCCCGACGGCGAGAACGAGACGGGGTATAAGGCCTGTGCGGTTCGGGAGCTGGCCGAGGAGGCGGGGATCGGGCTGGCCGAGGGCGAGGAGTTGGTGCTGTTCTCGCGCTGGATCACGCCGGAGGTGGTCTCGAGGCGCTTCGACGCCTGGTTCTTCCTCGCCCTCGCCCCGGCCCACACGCCGCCGCGGCCCGATGGGGTCGAGACGACAGACGCCGGCTGGTTTGAGCCGCGGGCAGCGCTGGACGCGAACACTGCCGGCAAGCTGGCGCTCGCCTTCCCGACCGTCAAGCAGCTCGAATCGTTGCTCCCCTACCGCAGCGCCGACGAAGCGCTTGAGGCGCACCGCGACCGCGAGGTCGAGCCGATCCTGCCCAAGGTGATCGGCACCCCCGAGGACCACAGGGTCGTCCTTCCCGGCGACCCCGACTACCCTTCCTAGCCCGCCGGGAAGGGCTCCAGGCCGGCGTTCCAGGGACCGGGCTGATAAGTGTGGCGGCCGCTCTGCGCCATCTCTGACTGGAGGCGTTTGAAGAGCTGGGCGGCGTTGGCAAGCGCCGCCTTCAGCTCTTGATCGGTCAGCTCCCGAAGCCGCCACAGGAACCAGAGCTGGCTTTCGTTGATCCCGAAGTCGACCTCGCCCGTCATCGTCGTCACCCAGGCAATGAAGCCCGGGCCGAACAGCTCACGCAGTGCCACCGGGTCGTACTCGCTGGGCACCGTGGCGAGAAAACGCCGGTTGAAGTCGATCGACTCGAACTCGACCTTGCGGGCGAAGCGCTGGGTGAGAGCCTCCGCCCCCTCGATCGACTCTACGTTGAAGACGGGGACCACCTTGGCCAGGTCCGGCATATGCGCCTTGGCTAGGATCGAGCTGGGCAGCATCGCCTTGGCGAAGAGCCCCCCCGCCTCCTTTTCGTCGGCGTCGCAGGACGATCCCCAAAAGCCTTCGGTGAGCTGACCCGTGAGGCGGTTGCTCCCACCTACGCAGAGTGCCACCGGCCCGTCCTTAGGATTGATCCCGCCGACCGGTTCGTAGCTGAGCCCCTGCCGCTCGCCGAGCTTGCGGACCGTCTCGGCCCAGGCTTCCGCTTCCTGCTTGGCTCCCATAAAGGCGATCCTATGGGCCCGGACCGGCTTGGACGCTGCCGATCGGCGTAGGATGGCCGGTGGTCAGGTCCAACCCACAGGAGCCCACATGATCGTTGTGATCGTCATCGTCGTGATTCTCGTAATCGGCGTTCTCCTATTCATCGGCAAGCGCAACTCGATCATCGCCGCGCGCAACCGGGTCGATGAGTCCTGGAGCGGGATCGACGTGCAGCTGAAAAGGCGCCACGACCTCGTCCCCAACCTGGTCGAGTCCGTCAAGGGCTACGCCGCCCACGAGAGCCAGACCTTCGAGAAAATCACCAAAGCCCGAGCTGAGGCGATGTCCGCCCAGGGCGTCGACGATACCGCCAAAGCCGAGGAGAAACTGAGCGGTGCGCTGACCGACCTGCGTGCAGTTGCCGAGAACTACCCGCAGTTGAGGGCCACCGAAAACTTCCAGCAGCTCAGCCGCAACCTCTCCGAGCTGGAGGATGAAATCCAGGCGTCGCGGCGGATCTACAACTCCAACGTGCAGTCCTACAACACCGACATCCAGCAGTTCCCAGGCTCGGTCATCGCCAACCAGGGTGGCTTTACGCCGCGCGAGTACTTCGAAATCCAGGACGCCGCCGATCGCGAACCGGTTGCGGTCAGCTTCGACAAAGAGTGAGGCTAAGCTTTGGACATGAGCGCGACCAAGGAAGCAACGCTGTGGATCTGCGACAGCTGCGGCTTCATCTACGACCCGGCCGTCGGCGACCCTGACGGCGGGATCCCGCCGGGAACGGCGTTTGAAGACATCCCCAAGGACTGGTTCTGCCCCGTTTGCGGCGCCAGGACCAGCGACTTCCGTCCGCTGGAGCCCGGCGAGGCCTGAGCTGCCCCGCGAGGGGGTGTCCGATCCGTGACGCACGATTTCGACTGGATCGTGGTGGGCTCCGGGTTCGGCGGTTCAGTCTCTGCGCTGCGGCTCGCCGAAAAGGGATACTCGGTGGCGGTGCTGGAGTGCGGGAGCCGGTTCCGAGATGAGGACTTCGCCGAGTCGACCCTACGAAATCCCCGCCGCTACTTCTTCGCGCCAAAACTGGGGATGAGAGGGGTGCTGCGAATGACCTTCTTCAAGGACGTCTTCGTCGTCTCCGGCAGCGGCGTCGGCGGAGGCAGCCTCGGCTACGCGAACACCCTCTACAGGGCTCGCTCGGCCTTCTTCGAGGACCCGCAATGGGCCGAGCTCGCCAACTGGGAGACGGAGCTCGCCCCCCACTACGACACGGCAGAGCGGATGCTCGGCGTCACCGAGTACGAGGGGATTGGACCGGCAGACGTTCTGCTCAAGGAATACGGCGAGGAGATCGGCGTCGGCGAGACCTTCACCAACACCAGGGTCGGGGTCTTCTTCGATCAGCCGGGCAAAGAGGTCGCCGATCCGTATTTCGGCGGCGAGGGGCCGGCCCGGAGCGGCTGCATGCGCTGTGGAAACTGCATGGTCGGCTGCCGTCACGGGGCCAAGAACACCCTGGTCAAGAACTACCTCTGGTTTGCCGAGAAGCTCGGCGTCAAGATCATTCCCGAGCGGCAGGTGACCGAGATCAACCCCTTGGGTGCGGCCGACGGTTCCGGCGGCTACTGCGTGAGCAGCGAACGCTCCGGCACCTGGGTTCGCCATCAACGCGAGATTTTGACCGCGAGGGGAGTCGTGGTCGCGGCCGGTGCCCTCGGCACCAACCAGCTACTTGCCAACTGCAAGCACCGCGGCTCGCTGCCGAGGGTCTCAGAGCGCTTGGGAGCGGTAGTGCGGACCAACTCGGAGTCGATCCAGGCGGTCACCGCCCCCGACGACACACGTGACTTCAGCCGCTCCATCGCGATCACCTCCAGCATCTACCCCGACCCCGACACCCACATCGAGGTGGTCACCTACGGCGAGGGTGGCGATGCGCTGAGCGCCACCTTCACCACGATGACGGGCGCCGGGACGAAGCTGAGCCGGCCGCTCAAGTGGCTTGCCGCGATGGGGCGACACCCGTGGCAGACCCTGCGGCTGCTGATCCCCTTCAAGTGGTCGCGCCGAACTGTGATCCTGCTCGTCATGCAAACCGTCGATGCGGCAATGCACCTGCAGCCGAAGCGCAAGCTGTTCGGAGGAGGAGTGCGCCTCCAGACCGAGCAGGATCCTCTGCGACCCAACCCGACCTTCATCCCTGCTGCCGAGCAGGTGACTCGCTGGTTCGCCAAACGCACCGGTGGCATCGCCCAAAGCGCCCTAACCGAGTCGGTCCGCAACATCCCATCGACCGCCCACATCCTCGGCGGCGCCGTCGTCGGCGCCGGTCCTGAGACTGGCGTTGTCGATGGCTCCAACCGCGTTTTCGGCTACGAGAACCTGCTGGTCTGCGACGGCGCGGCGATCCCCGCCAACCCCGGCGTCAACCCGAGCCTGACGATCACTGCGAAGGCCGAGCACGCGATGAGCCTGATTCCGCCGAAGGGCGACCAGCAGCCGCGCCACCTCCCCGAGGCGGCGCGGCCAGCTCCTGTCGCGGGGCGCTCAGCCGGCGTCGTCTAGCCGCTGCGCGACGAAGTCCCAGTTGACGACGTTCCAGAAGGCGTCGATGTAGTCGGGGCGCCTGTTTTGGTACTTGAGGTAGTAGGCGTGCTCCCAGACATCACAGCCCAGCAGCACGACGCTGCCGTCAGAGACCGGGGAGTCCTGGTTGGGGGTCGAGACGACGGCGAGGCCGGATGAATCCTTGACCAGCCAGGCCCAGCCGGAGCCGAAGCGGGCGATGCCGGCATTTTTGAACTCCTCCTTGAAGGAGTCAAGAGAACCGAAGGTATCGGCGATCTCCGAGGCCAGCGCACCACCGGGCTCGCCGCCGCCCTCGGGACTCAGCATCTGCCAGAAAAGCGAGTGGTTGTAGTGGCCGCCGCCGTTGTTGCGGACCGGCCCCTGCTTGTCGCCGGGCAGGCTGGAGAGGTTGCACAGCACGTCCTCGACGTCGCGGTCGACCCACTCGGTCCCCTCCAGAGCAGCGTTTGCTTTGTCGACGTAGGCCTGGTGGTGCTTGTCGTGGTGGACGCGCATCGTCGCCTCATCGATGTGGGGCTCGAGCCCGTCATAGGGGTATGGAAGGTCGGGAACCGAGAAAGCCATCTGGCGTCTCCTCCTTATCGGGTGCGGAAGTCGACCGCAGCCTACCGAGCAGGGAACTGCGCCAGGGGGACGGTTTCGGGGTCGCCGTCGGTCCAGGCGTTGAACGCATACCAGGCGGGCTTCGCTTCGCCGCTGGCGGTCAGCAGCCCGGCCGTGGTGCAGAAGACCGTGCAGGTCCCTGCCTGGTCGGCCCAGGAGAACCACCAGACGCCGCCGATCCGCCACCTCACCCGGTTGGCGGCGAGCATCGAGAAGGCCTGATCGAGCTCTTCGGCCTGGCCGAAGGGCCCCACCTCCCAGCGCGATGGCCCTTCTGCCGAGCCCCAGCCCAGCTCGGTGACGTAGAAGTGAATGGAGGCGTCGTTGTGGGCCGCCATAATGGCGCGCAGGCTCCTGATCTCGCCGCGCATTTCGGTGGCGCTGGCGACGTAGGGGTGAAGCGCCACCCCGTCGAAGTACTGCTTGATGCCGGGACTGCGGTAAAGACGCGAGAGAAAGGTGGTGGACTTGACGTTGGGCGGGGTCTGAAGCGGGCGCCCGAAGAGGCCGCCGACGATCGGCTTAGAGCCAGGATCGGCTTCGTGAAGGACCCGCCCGGAGAGCCGGATCAGCTTCGCGTAGCGGGCCGGGTCGGGGTGATGGGAGAAGTTGACGAGGTTCTCCTCGTTCCAGATCTCCCAGCGGCGGATCGGCAGGAACGGCAGTTCGGGGTTCTTCGACCAAAAGGAGCCTTCGGGGCCATAGCGCGCCACCGCGGCGCGCAGAAACGAGGCCCACCCCCAGCGCTGCCAGGCGCTTTCGACTGGTTCTTGGCTGGGCTCGGGCGCCGCCCATGAGGGGGTGCCCCAGAGGAATGGCAATACGCTGATCCCGTGTTCTGCCGCGAGCGCGACTTCACGGTCAAAGCCCGACCAGTTGGGCTTTGCCACCGAGGGGTTCTGCGGCTGGATCGCGCTCCAAGGGAGGGGCAGGCGGACGCTTCGCACCCCGGCCTCCTGCATCAGTTCGCATTCTGTCTCGGTCAGGGGGCTCTGCGGGGAAACCCCGAAGAACCCGGGGGGCAGGCTCGCCCCGGCCGTGGCCGGCGGCAGAACCAGCACCGCCAGAGCTGCGATAAAGAGTAGGGACCTGCGCATCCAATCCTTACTCTGACCCCGAGTACGGCTGAAAGTCGCGATCTTGCCGCCCACCGGATCGCGAAACGTCGGGACGCCCAGATCAATTTGGCTCTATTAAGCCATATCCGGCACTCCTTGACCGGCGGAATTTAACCTGTGACGAGCTGTCCCACCGCTGCTCCTCCCTCGCGCCAGCGAACGGCGGAGGATGCAACAGCGGTCATTGTAAAACGACTTGCCGCAAGGCTTGCCCCCTCATCGCGAGACCGCTGTCCCCTGCGGGGTCAGCGCATGCCAGGTACCGCCGAATCGTGTCGCCCTTCCTCTGCGAGATAGTCAGGGAGACGGCATCCCAGGAGATGCGGGGCGGCGGTCACCTTAGCCTTCGGTTTGAGGCCGTTGCGCCGGGCTGGGTGAGGGTCGGAAGTGGGCATCGCCTCCACCATCCGCTGCGATGGACGGGATGCTATTGCGAAGGGGCTGGACATGGCTTCGCCCTGGAAATATGTTCGCAAGATGAAATTCGACATCAGCTGGCAGGAGGAACGTGAGACGAAGAAGGCCGTCGTGGAGGCGGTGAGCAGCGATGAGGCCGTGAGGATGCTCGCGGCCGAACTCGGTCACGCCCCGGGGGTCACCTACGACGTAGAGCCCGAGGACGACCTCGGATACATGGAGCGGATCACACTCGACGATGAATCTTAGCCTGGCGTCTCGCTCGTCTGAGAGTCGTTGATGCAACGCCCACAGGCGACCGGCCTCACCGTGCAATTGGACATTCAGCTGCGGTGTCTAGCACCGCACAATGCCCGGCTTGGGATCGTTGCGAAGCTCGGTGCTCCACACGATCTCGTAGGTCGATACGGGTGAGCATCGTCCTTATGAGGGTCTCAGGCCAACGGCCACAAAACGATCGCGGGCGGCGCCTCCAAGGCCCCAGGGAGCGAGGATCGCGAGCTTCCAGGAGCACTCCAGGCGGCGCAGGAGGACTGTGGCGTTGGAGGTCTGCACAAAGGGAGCATCGATGCCGCCGGAGCGCATCGTCCAGCGCTGGATGCTCAGGGCCATCTCCCCCGCCGTGAGCATGCTCTGGTCCTCGATCCGGATCTTCGCGCTGCTCGCGATCAGCTGAGCGAGGACGCTGCGGATCTCATCGCGGCCGCGGATCGCCGTGGCGTCGGGGGTGAGGAAGCAGGCATCGCGGGCGAAAAGGGATGCCGCCATGTCGAGCTCACCCGCGTTTTGGGCCTCGACGAAGGCGAGCGTCGCTCGCTCGGGGCTCTCGGGGAGCGCGGCTGCCGGCAGCACAGCCGCGCCCTCCGCAATTACTTTCGCACCGTGCACGGCTTAAAGAAGTTGCCGGTCAGGAAGGTGCCGTCGTTGAAGGTGAATTCGCCTTTGGCCTCAAAGTGGCCGGTTTCACAGCGGGCGTTGATGTAACTGTAGTGGTGACCCTTGTAGGTCCATTTACGGCCGATCCGAAGCTCACCGGAGACCGGCACGCCGCTGCCGCCGGCGATCGGGGGGATCGTGCCTTTGGTGCGGTAGCCATAGACCCCGTCGTGGATCTTTTCGATCACGATCTGGACGATGTAAGTGGTTGGCACCGGGACGGTGAGATAGGCGTGGGCGAGGACGGTCGGGTCGCCGTGCTTCTTGGGGCCGTTAAAGAGGGTGAGCGGCGAGGAGGCCGAGAAGGGCAGCGATTCGGGGAAGGCGATGATCGCCTTGCCCTCTCCCTCGCCGACGATCGCTTCGGGGCAGGCGCGGCGGGCCTGGGCGGTGGTGGTCGCCGCCAGCTTTCCCTTCGTGCAGACCGGCAGGCCGGTGGTCTCGACGGAGCCGTGGCGGTCGAAGTAGATGGTCAGCGTCTTCAGGATCGGCGGCAGGGCGCCGGAGGTGGTCGAGATCGAACCGCCGCCGTGGATGGTGATCGGGGCGTTTTCGTGTTTTGGCAGAGCGGTCGGGGCGAAGCCGCCTTCGGCGATGATCACGATCGGGCCGGCGACAATCCGCATGGGAATGGCATAGGCAGCGCCCGCGGTGACGAGCAGGGCGAGTACCGCGGCGGCGGCGATCAAGGTCTTCTTTCGCATTGGGATCCTCCTACTGCGGGCTTGGTTGTTGAGCTGCGCCGCTCAAGGTTGCGGACGGTGCGCGATTTCGGGACAGCCCGATGATCCGGAAAGGTGCCGAGCACCCGGTCGGCGGCGTCGGAGCTGACGCCGAACCAGAAGTGCTCGTTCTTGAAGTGGTGAAGGCGGTGAGAGCGCCAGATCGACTTGTAGTAGCGGGTCTTCGGGCGATACGGGGTGTGGATGATGAAGTGACACCACTCATAGGTCGCGAGCAGCGCGTAGCCGCAGAGGGTGGCCGTGAGGAAGAGTGCCGTGTGGTCGCCTCCGAGGAGAGTCCAGGGCCAGCTCAGCAACCACATCGTGGCGGCTATCCCGGGCAGGATGAAGAGGACTCCGAGCCACGGGAGCAAGACCGTCTTCAACGCTGTGGGGTGGCGATGGTGGAAGCGGTGGACTTGAGCGGTTGGCGGATCAATGGTAAGCGGGCCGAGCCTTCGCGGCTTGGAGTGGAGAAGTCCGACGTGGATCAGCCACTCGCTGAAGGGCTGGAAGGCGATCAGCAGGCCTGCGACCACGAGGTCGAGCCAACTCCATAAACCGATGGCGATGCGGGCCGCGAGCGCGGCCGCTAGGCCGGCGGCGATGAGCCGAGGTGAGGGGAAGCGCAGGAACACCCGGGCGCAGTCGAGCAAGGTCACGCCCGCCCGGCCTGGCCTGGTCGCAATCTCAGAAGCTGATGCGGTGAGCCGATCGCTCTGGGTCATCTGGACCTCAAGGGAAGGTCGAGCGCGACTTCGAGACTTCCGGAGGCGCCTCGCGGGAATTGGAGTCAGCCACATCTCCGTCGGGCTCGGCTATCGCTTTTGCGACAGAGCGCCGGGCGCGGTGGTCGAGCAACTCGCCGACGAGGCCAGGGCGCCGCCAATCAGGGCCTTCTTCGGCATCTCTATCTCCCTCTGGCCAAGGTGCCTAGGCGGTCGGATCCGGAGCTGGTCTCGTGGCCGGCGTGGTGGAGGAGCGCGACTTGCCCTCAGAAAGCGCGCCCCGGACGATCGTCGAAAGGGCGGCAGCCGTACCCCTCGCGTCGTGGGCGCCGGTGCCGAGTCGCTGCACGCTCATGCCGGTCAAGACGGCGACGACGGTGGCGGCGTGACGAGAGGGGTCGGGAACACCAAGCGCCTCCAGGGCCGCGGCGGCAAGGGCTTCATATGCGGCGAAGCAGCGCCGCGAGGCCTCTTGAAGGGCGGGCTCACGGGCGGCGAACAGGTGCAGCTCCAGCTCGGCGAGCTGTTCGGGGCGATCGACGCTCTGATCGGCGATCCGCTGCACCTCGGCCGCGACCTCCTGACGGCTGGGATGGGGACGACGGGCCCGCAGGCCGGCGGTTATCGCCTCCAGGCGGGCGACCTCCTCGCCGACATACAGCAGCAGGCTCTCGCGCAGCAGCGAGTCTTGACTGGGGAAGTGGTAGGTGAGCGAGCCCAGCGAGATGCCAGCCTGCGCAGCGAGGCGACGGTTGCTTAGTGCGCCGATCCCTTCGCGGCCGATCAGCGCCAACGTAGCCCGCAGAATGCGCTCGCGGGTCTCGGGTGCCCTGCGCTTGTCCTGAATGTTCTCTGTAGTGGCAACGGGCATCAGATCGATGATCTCAGACTCGTTCGGTCGAACGACCTAGTACTATACACACTTGATGCCGCAGGCTCCAACCGCCGAGCCAGATACCGAGCTTGCCTTCGCCGGACTGGTGGTTCAGGCGCGGGTGCTGGCCGGCGGCGAGGTCTCTTCGCGGGAGCTGGAAGGGGCTGCCGATCGGCGTGCAGCTGCTGGGGCGAGAGAACGACGAGGCGACGCTGTTGGCGCTTGGGGCACAGATGGAGGCGGCGGCCGACGGGGAGTGGACAGAGCAGCGGCCGGGGTCCTGAGATGAAGGGAATCGCCGTCCTCGTCGTGATCTTGGTGCTGAGCGCCGCCGGAATGGCCTACTACTTCTTCTACCCCAAAGACTCGGTCAGCAAGTCGGGCGTCAACCAAGCCCTGGTCAGCTTTCGCAAGGAGATGCAGAAGGCAACGGGCTACCCCAAGCACAGCGGCGCCTCTATCCCGCCCTTCGGCGTCTATCGCTACTGGACCCGGGGCTCGGAGGGAATCGAAACCGAAGCGGCCAGCATCGGCCATAACTACGGCAGCGCGACGGCGATTGCCCTGACCCCGACCCGGTGTGGGGTGAAGGAACGCTGGCAGCCGCTGGTACAGAGCTGGACCGAAGGCGAAATCTGCTTGGCGCCGAAGACCTCGAGGGTGGTCGCGGTGCGAACCTTCCACGAATTCTTCGGTGAATCAAAGCTGGTGCGCTACGGCTGCCTCGGGGGCAGCGTCCCCTACAGTGCGGAGCTCCGCCCGGGAATGCATTGGGTGACCACGTGCAGATCCGACAACGGGACCGTGGTCAGCCACGTCGATGTAGAGGGGGTAGGAAAGGTCAAGGTCGGCGGCCGGCCGATCGAGGCCGTACATCTACACTCTTCGGTAAAGTTGAGTGGAGACCCGGATGGAACCGACACGCAGGACACCTGGCTGCGTCGTTCTGACGGGCTGTTGCTGCGCAGGGTGAACAACAGCATGGCCCACGTGAGCGCCGGGGGCGGCGGCGAATTTAGTGAACACTATGAGATCGAATTGATCTCAACCAAACCTCAGCGCTGAATGTTCGGCTAATGGGACGCGAAAACGGGCTCACGCCGGCAGGGGGATCTTGCGACGGACTACGCCCATGTCGAGCGGCTCGCCGTCTTCGCGGAGTTCCTCGACGTAGAGAGCGACCGCCTCGTTGGCGTTCGCCATCGCGTCGTCCATGTCGTCGCCCTGGGTATGCAGGCCGGGGAGATCCGGCGCATAGACGTGAAAGCCCCCCTCCTCCTGCGGCTCAAAGACAAGCTCTATTTCTCGGGCATCGGCCATCCTGGACTCCTTCTCTGGATGTTACGCCAACTCCGAAGCGGAATTGGCAACCTCTGCTCCGATCAGAGACCGAGCACCTCCACTGCGGAGCGAACCCGTAGGGCAAGTGCAGCAGGGGACCGACCAGCGCCTCCGACTGACCCAGCAGGCAGCCCGCAACCTACACAGCCAATTCGAGGGGTCTCGAACCACGACTGAGATTCTTGGCTCTATGAAGCGGAGAAAGAAGCGGACGACGGGTCTCGAACCCGCAACGTCCGGCTAGGGATTGCAAGGAAGGTTTGGCGTCTCAACCTCCAGGGGCGCGGCTGGGCGCACCGACTGGAAGCAAAGATCACGGTAGGCGCTCCAAGCTGCATCTGGCGGATGCCCTGTTGCATCTGGGAGACTCCCGCAAGGCTCCGCAGCCCCCGCCCATCACTCTTGGCGGCCTGGCTCTGTGGGGCTTTGCGGGGCCACGTGGATGTATAGATGCAATCGGGGCAATCAGTTAATTCTCCCGTGAAAACTGGCTTTCTCCGGGTGCCCGCGCCCGGTCTGCGTCCGGCATCCGGGCCGCAGACCGGTCTCCGCGCCTGTCCAGACCCGGGCGCCTTCTAATGCGACACTTACCGTTGTTGATGTCTCACCGCTGTTCCATCACGGGACGACCCAATGGCTCCACTTCCGACCCGCGCAATTCACTGGATCGTCCGCAAGCAAAGTCATCTCACCGCCGCCTACGCCACAGTGTCGGCTGGCCAAAACTGAAGTAGCTTGAGGCGGACACTGTAATCCCCCTGTGCGGGAGCCGTTCATCGAAGCACTCGCGTAAGTCACGAATGCAAATCGGCAGTCAGAAGCCCAATACCAGTGTAAGAGCGTCGTCCACGGCCCGAAGCTCATCGGCGCCAAGACGCCCGGCGGAGCGCCCGAGGCGCTGAGGGTCTACAACCGTAGTCTGCTCGACGAGGACTAGCGTCTCTTTACCATCGAGTTCGATCGTCGGCCGGAACGTGGCCGGATGGGCACTTGTCGAGGTTGGCGAGACGAGGGTCGTACTCAGTGCCATGAACTCATCGGCCTGAACGATGACCGCGTAGCGGGCACGTCCGCGTCCGCGTGCGCCTCGCGGCGAAGGTAGACAGAATACCTCGCCGCGAACCACTTCAGTCGAGCGATTCCGGGGCGAGTTCTGCCATCTGCTCGCGGACGGCCCGCATCTCGACCCGATCGGCCTCATCAGCTGCGACTTGCGCGACCTCCTCGGCGATGGACGAGCGCGCCCGCCGCCTGGCAGCGGCCTCTCGGAGGGCGGTGCGAACGGCCTCGGAATCGCTCGACCCGCCGCCCCGAACAACTCTTAGGGCAGCGGCCGAACTATCGTCCAATCGAACGTGAAGGGATCGGCTCATGGCACTAGCGTAGCACGTATTGTGCTACAAAATCGGGGGCGATCGGTTGAATTTCACCTCAGCAACGGCCTTTCCGGGTGCCTGCGTCCCGTCTGCGCCCCCGCATTCGGGATTCAGGCCCGACCTCGCGGCCGCTCAGACCAGGTTGAAGTCATTTGACCAACGCGTCAGTGCCCTGACTTTGGATAGTTTTCCCGAACGGGTGAATACGTGGGAATTTGGGTGAATCGCGCAAGGATTATCCCGCGCGGGATAAACCCTGGTTTACGACCGCTCGATAGCGTATTTTCCCCCGAACGGGAAAATGAGACGCATCCCGATCGATAGCCCCGAAGACGTCGGCTCACTGATCAGGGCGCGACGGAAAGAACTCGGCCTCAATCAGACCGAGCTCGCCGACGTCGCCCGTACCACGCTGCGCTTCGTCAGCGAACTCGAGCGGGGCAAGACGACGGCGCAGCTCGATGGCGTACTTCGCGTCCTCGCCGCTCTCGGCATTCAGATCGAAGCGAGCTCGCGGTGAGCGATGCCCTCGACGTTTACCTTCACGGCGATCGTGTCGGCAGGCTGGAGCGGAGGTCCCAGGCGCGGTTGAGCTTCGTCTACGCCGGGGAGTGGGTGGAGGCGGAGTGCCCCCCGATCTCGCTCAGCCTCCCGGTGCGAAACCGCCCATACGCTCACGAGGAGTGCGTGCCGTTCTTCGAGGGTTTGCTGCCAGAGGGCGAGTTCCTCAAAGCGATCTCCCAAACCCTCCACATCTCGGCACGCAATTCCTTCCAACTGCTCGCCGAGATCGGCGGGGAGTGCGCGGGAGCGATCTCGGTCGGGCCGATTGGCGGACCGGTGCCGGGAAGATCCGAGCACCCGCCACGATGGCTCGATGAAAGGCAGCTCGGAGAGCTGCTCAGGGACCTCCCGGACCGGCCCCTGCTGGGAACGATCGACGAGGAAACCGGATTCCGGATCTCCCTCGCTGGCGCTCAAGACAAGGTCGGCGTTCTCTTCGACGGGAAGCGGATCGGCCTCAGCCCCGGAAGCCCACCCAGCACCCATATCGTCAAGACGCCGATTCTAGGCGTTGCAGATGCCATCGCCAACGAGGCCTTCTGCATGATGTTGGCCGCCCGCACAGGCCTCGATGCCGCCCGAGCTGAACCGCGCCTCGCCGGCCGTTGCGAGTATCTACTCGTCTATCGCTACGACCGCGACGAGGCCTGGAAACCCGACGGTAGGTTTCACCAGGAGGATTTATGCCAGGCACTTGGAGTCGTTCCCGCCCTCAAGTACGAAAACGAGGGCGGGCCGAATATCGTCGATTGCGCAACGCTGATCCGCGCTCACTCCGCCGCCCCTGCCCGCGACATCATCGTGTTCCTGGACGCCTTGATCTTCAACTTCCTGATCGGCAACAACGACGCGCACTCAAAGAACTACTCGCTACTGCTCGACGGCCCCGGCGCGATCCGCATGGCGCCGCTCTACGACCTCCTTTCGATCGCCGCGATTAGGGGAGCGAGCCGAGACCTGGCGATGAAGTACGGCGGCGAGAAGCGGGTTGGCTATCTGCGCCGCCGACACCTTCGGCGCCTCGGGGTCGAACTCGAAGTCAAACCTGCCTTGGTGGAGCGCCGGGCCGTGGCGATGATCGAGCGTGTCCTCGCCACTTCGGAGGATGCGCGCCATTCGCTGCCGATCGATTTCCAGGATCGCCCGGTCCTCGACAAGATCGCCGAGGTCATCGCGGAACGCTCGGCCCGTTTACAAAAAGCACTTTCCGAACCCCCGGGCGCGAGACCGCCGCAAGCACGCACAAAACCGGCTTGACGAAGGCGCAGTGTTCGAACCTATCGCGCTTGTTTGCCAAGGTTGGGCGAGCGTGAATTTCATCGGGCGCTCGAGCGCTGGGCGCGAGCAACCTTCGCGGAAGGTGAAGGCTCGTTGGTAGTCGAAGCCCTGTCGGCCTAGTTGCCGACGCCGATCGCGATTGCCCTAATGGCTTACGAGGAAGGGATTGCGACCATCAGGGCAGCGCGCTGCCACGAGCTCATTCCATGCGTCCTCGGTCAGCGGACAGTCGATCAGCGACCAGAACTCCTTCAGTTTGAGGCAGAGCTGGCGCCCCATGAGGAGGGCGAGGCCATCTCCAATCTCCCCGGAATCATGAGAAATGCGGGTGACGAGAGTCGTGACCCCATCAACCTGCTTTCGAAACATATGGTGGTGCGCCTCGTCCCTTTCCATGCCCTTTGCTTCCAACGCATGGGCGACTTGTTTCGCGGACCGGATAGTCGCCACGGGGAGGCGCTCGCTAGCGGCGCTGCAAATACCGCAGTTGCTGTTTGAGCGCGGGCGAGAGCTTCGACTGGCTTTCCAGAACTTCCCGGTGCTCCTTCTTCGCGATCCGAAGATCTTCTAAGGCTGCCTTGGGGTCGCTGCCGGATCCGAAAATGCCTGTCATCCGATCCACGACCGAAACGACTTGCTTGCCATCAACTTCTTCCCGAGTCAATCCGAGGGGGGGCTGTTGCTTTGCGACATAGTCGGCGGGGTTTGCTTCCCCCTCGAAGATACCCTCCGCGTGGAAGGTCGGAACCGGCGTGATGTCGATTACCAAGTCGCTAGCCACCTTCGTCTTCACCCTCCTCCGGTCTGACAACCGTTCCAAACTGCTCTTCGTACTGCCCAAGATTGTCGTTCAATGCTCTCAGCAAGTCCAGCACAATCGTCGGCGGAATTCGCACCCGAGAGACGACCTGCACGGCCAGTTGCCCCGGTGAGCTCGCGTAGGGCTGGTTGACGCAGAAGTCGATCGCGAAGTCGTGGGGCGTATGCCAAACGGTGACGACGTTCGCATACTCGCCCGCCACACGGTCGGGAGGCACATTGATATTGACCGGCGGCTGCTGGGGCATCGGGACCTGCTGCAACGACAATACTCAATCTGAGCGATACGGCCAGCACGACGGGCTGCAGCTGCACGGAGAAGCCCGATCCGATCAACTGGCCGTTGCCCTTCCCCTGGGACCTCTGGGCTCAGAGATTGCTACCAAATTGCTACCTCACTGGGCTATGAAAACGCCGGAAGCCGCTCTAGAAAGCGGCTACCATGCAATCGGGGCGCCCGGATTTGAACCGGGGACCTCACCGACCCGAACGGTGCGCGCTACCAGGCTGCGCCACGCCCCGAGAGCGGGCGATTATCCCAGACCGCGCCGCAACTACCGCACAGCCTTGATCGCCGCTTCGACCTTGCCCAGGCTGGGGCCTTCCTGAAGAGTGCGGCTGCCATTGGGGCCGGTGACGATCATCGCCTGCCCTTCAACCTGGACCCCTTCTTCGCCTGCCTGCACTTCTCTTGGCAAGCGGACGCCGAGATCGGTGGCGAGCTTTTCCGAAGCGGCGAGCCTCTGGGCGATCGGGCCGTTCGGCCCGCCGTTCTTTTCGAGGTAGCTTTCCCATTCGGGCACGTTCAGTTCTTCGACCGCGTTGGCGACCGAGTCGAGGAAGCCCTGATCTACGCCCCGGCGCTTCGCTTCTTCTTGGTTGCGAAAGAAGAGGTAGGTGTACTGCCAGCCCTCACCCTGCTGAGCGGCGGCTTCGGCGCCGTAGAAGCCGAGCTCGGTCGAGCTTTCGGCGACTGAGTAGTGGCGGTAGAGAAGCTTGGCGTCACCGGGCCGAACGTAGCCTTCGACCAGGCCGGGGATCGTGCTGAGAAAGGCCTGGCGGCAGCTTGAGCACTGGAGGTCGTTGAAGACCTGGATCGTCACCGGGGCGCTGGAGGAGCCGAGCCGGTCACCCGACTGTTCCACGCCGCCAAAGATCTCCTGGGCTTCGGAGATACCTACGATCTTCACCACCGGCTCGCCGCCATGTTGAGTCGCGATGTTGACCAGCGAGTAGCCGAGTGCGAAGAGCCCGATGGCGAGGACGGCGATCACCCAGAGCCGGCCGCGGCGCGGAATCGGATGGGCTGCGACCTCGGACATGCAGCTGCATTATCCCGGTTCCCAAACGTGCCAATTGCCGCAATATGCGGGACTCCGATTGACACGTCCGCCGCCAGCGATAAATATCTCTCTACTCGATTTCAGCTACCCGGGAGGTCCGCCGTGGCCAATCACCTGACGCCTACCGAGCTTGCCGATGAACTTCAAATGAAGCGGCAGGAAGTGATCGGCAAGTGCATGCAAATGGGCATCCCAATCTTCCATGGCCGCATCGACCGCAGCCTCTTTGAGACCTCGTTGAGGAACCTCTCGCCCCAAGGGCAGCAGCCGCAGGCCTCCGCCACTGCCCGCTGAATTAGACTTCCCCGCGATGGGGAGGGGAACCAAGTCCACCACACTCGCTGACCTTCTGCCGCGCGCCGCGCAGCTCTACGGCGATAGGCCGGCGGTCAGCTACAAGGAGGACGGGGCCTGGGTGAGCCGCAGCTTCGAGCAGGTGCTGGAGACCGTCCGGGCGCTTTCCCTGGGTCTGATCGACCTCGGGATCCAGAAGGGCGACAAGGTCGCAATCCTCGCCAACACCCGCCCAGAGTGGACCTACTTCGACTTCGCGGCGCTCTCGGCCGGAGCAGTCGTCGTCCCGATCTACCAGACCAACTCGCCCGAGGAGTGCCAGTACGTGCTGGAGAACTCCGACGCCAAGGTCGTCGTGGTCGAGGATGAGGAGCAGATGGAGAAGATCCGCGCCGTTCGCGAGCGGCTGCCGATGCTCGAGTACGTGGTGCGGATGACCGGCTCCAGCGAGGATGCGATTTCGATCGAGGACCTGGCCGCCCGCGGCTCGGGCCGCGACGCTTCGGAGTGGGAGGCTCGTTGGAGCGCGGTAGCGGGCGAGGACATCTGCACCTTCATCTACACCTCGGGTACGACCGGGCCGCCCAAGGGCTGCGTCATCAGCCACGGCAACTACCGCTCGATGCTTGACATGATCAACGAGACCAGCGTGGTCACGGGCGAGGATGTCTCCTACCTCTACCTTCCCCTCGCCCACTCCTTCGCGCTGCTGGTCCAACTCGGCAGCTTCGACCTCGGTGCGACACTCGCCTTCTGGGAGCGCGACCCGCTGAAGATCATGGCCAACCTTGCCGAGCTGAGGCCGACCTACTTCCCCTCGGTGCCCCGCATCTTCGAGAAGATCTACACGGCGGCGACCAGCGGGATGGAAAAGGAGGGCGGCCTAAAGAAGGCGGTATTCGACTGGTCGATCGGGGTCGGCAAGAAGATGCGCGAGGTGGAGCGCAGCGGCCACGAGCCGGGCTTCATCCTGCGCAAACGCTACGAGTTCGCCGACAAGCGGGTGCTCTCGAAAATCCGCGGGCTGTTCGGCGGGCGCCTGCGACTGGCCGTCTCCGGCGCCGCCCCGATCAACCCCGAGATCCTGCGCTTCTTCGACGCCGCCGGGGTGCTCGTGCTCGAGGGCTGGGGGATGACCGAGACCTCTACCGCGGCGACGATCTCCTCGCCCGAGAACTTCAAGGTCGGCACGATCGGCAAACCCTTCCCCGGCTGTGAGGTGAAGATCGCCGAGGACGGCGAGATCCTCGTCAAGGGCCCCAACGTCTTTCAGGGCTACTACAAGAATGAGGAGGCAACCCGGGAGGCGATCGTCGACGGCTGGCTGCACACCGGAGACATCGGTGAGATCGACGCCGACGGCTTCATCAAGATAACCGGCCGCAAGAAGGACATCATCATCACCGCCGGCGGCAAGAACATCACCCCGGCCAACCTCGAGGCCGAGATCAAGCAGCACCCGCTGGTATCCCAATGCGTGGTGGTCGGCGACCGCCGGCCCTACCTGGTGGCGCTGGTCACACTTGACCCCGAGGAGATCATCGCCTTCGCCAAGGAGCACGGCCTCCCGGAGGAGCCCGAGCGCCTCGCCGCGAACGGGGAGATCAAGGCCGCGGTCGAAGCTCACGTAGAGAAGATCAACCAGCGCTTCGCGCGGGTCGAGCAGGTCAAGAAGATCGCGATCCTCCCCAGCGACCTCTCCCAGGAGAGCGGCGAGCTGACCCCGACCCTGAAGGTGAAGCGCGCGGTCGTCGCCGCCAAGCACGACCCCGAGATCGAGGCGCTCTACGGCGGCTGAAAGCGCCGCCCGGGCAATCGGCCTTCAAGGCCTACCGGCACAACAAGCAGTGCAAGCAGCTACAGGTAGCGGGCGACGCTCGGGCGCGGGCTAGGCCGAGGAGGCCTCACCGGACTGGCGGAGCAGGACCGAGGTGGTCTGCTCGAGGACGCGGCGCCAGGCGGAGATCTGCTCCGGCTCCTCCTCCGCGGCGCGCTCGACCACGCGGCGGACCCGGCGCTCGGAAATCTCCAAGCCGTGGCGCTCGGCGATCTCTTTGTAGCGATCGTAGTCTTCGGCGAGGGTGGCGGTGACCGATTCGAAGCCGTGGCGGGCGATCTTCAGCCGGCGCGAGTAGTCCATGATCGGCGTGCCGAACATCAGCTCGTCGTTCGGCTCGGGCTCGATCAAGACGATGTCGACCCCGGGGTAGCGCTCCTGCCACATCTCGACCGACTGGTGCAGGCGCGCGTGGGCGATTAGACGGAAGGTCTGGTTGGC
The DNA here is from genome assembly GCA_963777915.1 of uncultured Solirubrobacterales bacterium. Taxonomy (GTDB): domain Bacteria; phylum Actinomycetota; class Thermoleophilia; order Solirubrobacterales; family 70-9; genus CAVUPF01. Next base: position 352,309 of record CAVZSH010000003.1, read on the forward strand.
GATCGCCGGCAGGCCCATATCTGAGACCCGCCGCGCGCGGCTGCCGAAGACGGTTGGAATCGTCTTCTCGAAGTCGTTGACGAAGGGGACGAGCGGGTTGACGACGACGATGAACTTGGCGCCCTTCTCGACCGCGATGTCGACGTTGGTCGTGGAGCGGATGCCGCCGTCGAGCAGTTGGCGGCCCTTCAGCTCGACCGGCTTGTAGACGATCGGCAGCGCGGTCGAGCACTCGATCGCCTTGGAGATCGGCACGTCGGACCAGCCGTCCTCGCCGAAGACGATCCGCTCGCAGGTATCTAGGTCAGTTGCGGTCAGGTACAGCTCGCGGTCGAGGAGGCGGAAGTCGTTGGTCCGGCCGGTGTCGGCGAGGACGCCGGCGACGTAGTCATCGATCCCGGCGCCCGAGTAGAGGCCGGTGGGCAGCGCCTCGGCGAGTCCGACCCCGACGTCGATCGCCGAGAGCTCGCCGATCCGTGCCAGGGCCCGCGCCAGCTCCAGGTAGCGCAGCGGCAGCGACGCTGCTTTGCGCAGGAAGCCCAGGTAGTTGGGCCTCAGCACCTTGGCGAGGTCGAGGTCCTCCAGCTCAGAGGCGACCCGCGAGTTCAGCACCTGCATCATCTCCTCGGGCGTGATGCCGTTGGCTAGCATCCCGGCGACGAAGGAGCCGGCGCTTGTGCCGACGTAGATGTCGAAGTTGTTGACGGTGCTGTTGACCGCGAGCAGATCGAGAGCGCGCATTGCGCCGATCTCATAGACCCCGCCGGTGAAGCCGCCGCCGCCGAGAACCAGGGCGGTCTTCGAGACGCGTTTGCGGGAGCGCCGTCGCCGCGGTTGGGACTCGATTGCCACAACTTTTCCCATGAAAAGGGATTATCTCAGGGAATGAGGCGGCGCCTCCCAGCACTCCTCACAGCTCTGCTCCTCACCCTGCTGCCCGCGGCGGCGAGGGCGGCCTCCTCCGGGCAGCTCTGCCAGGCGCTGAAGGGGCGGCTGGTGCGCGGCGGCGGGCAAGCCAGCGGCCTGATCGTGCTCGAAGCCCAAACCGGCCAGGTCGTCTGTCAGCGCGACGCGCAGGGGCAGCGCTCCCTCGCCTCGAACATGAAGCTGTTCACCACCTCGACCGCGCTGGACCGGCTGGGACCGGACTTCCGCATCCCGACCAGGGTCTTCAGCGACGGCACCCTGGAACCGGGCGGGGTCCTGCACGGCAGCCTCTACCTGAAGGGCGGCGGCGATCCGACCCTGGGGGTACCGGCCTTCTATGACCGCTTCCTGAATGGCCTTGGGACCAATCTGCTCTCGCTTGGGCCCCAGATCCGCGCCGCCGGGATCCGTGCGGTAAGCGGCAGGCTCTACGCCGACGACACGATCTTCGACCGACTGCGCGGAGTGGCCGCCTCTGGCTATGCGACAAGCCCCTACATCGGCCCCCTTTCCGGCCTCTCCTTTGACTCCGGATACAGCAGCCCGAGTGCCGACAGCTTCGCCGCCGACCCGGCAAAGCTCGCGGCCTCGACCCTGGCACGCTCGCTGCGAAGCGCCGGGGTCGAAATCCCTGCCCAAGTGGCGCTGCGGGCGACACCGCCCGCAGCCACCCAAGTCGCCGTGGTGCGCTCACCGACCCTTAACCGGATCATTGACACCACCGACGTCTACTCCGACAACTTTTTCGCCGAGACGCTGATCAAGCTGCTCGGGGCGCGCTTCGGAGGCACCGGCAGCACCGCGGCTGGGGCGTCTGTGGTCGCCCAGTTCGCCCGCCGGCAGGGCTCCGGCGTGCACGCAGTCGACGGCTCTGGGCTGAGTCGGTCGAGCCGCGCCTCCCCGAGCCAGGTGGTCGACCTGCTGCGTGCGATGCGCGCCACCCCGGTCGGCGAAGACTTCGTCGACGACCTCCCCCTAGCGGGGCGGGAAGGCACCGTCGCCTCGCGCATGCGCGGCACCGCGGCGGCCGGGCGCTGCCGGACCAAGACCGGCACCCTGACCGGGGTCAGCAACCTCTCCGGCTACTGCTTCAACCGCGACGGCAAGACGATGATCTTCTCGATCCTGATGGGCGGCGTCGGCAACCTCGAACTCGCCCACCTCGAGCAGGACAAGATCGCCGCCTCGATCGCCGCCTACTAGAGCAAGGCCCGCAAGCCCGCCTCATCAAGCGTCTCGACGCCAAGCTCGGCGGCCTTGGCGAGCTTGGAGCCGGGGCTCTCGCCGGCGACCACATAGTCGGTCTTCTTTGAGACCGAGTTGACTACCTTGCCACCCGCAGCCTTGATCAGCGCCGCCGCCTCCTCGCGGGTGAAGCTCGGCAGGGTGCCGGTGAGGACGAGGGTCCTGCCCTGAAGGGGGCCGCCGGAGCGGCGGCGCTCGGAGGGAGCCTGTTCGAGCCGCAGGCCCTTTGCCCGCAGCTTCTCGACCAGCTCCCAGGTGCGCTCGTCGGCGAGCGACTCGGCGATCTGTAGCGCCATGATCGGGCCGACCCCCTCGACCTCCTCGATCCGCTCGGGGTCGGCGGCGCGCAGCGCGTCGATCGAGCCGAAGTGATCGGCGAGCGCCTCCGCGGTCACGTAGCCGACCCCCGGCAAACCAAGCGCGTAGAGGACCCGCTTGAAAGGGCGTGAGCGCGAGGCATCGATCGCCGCCAGCAGGTTGCGGGCGGAGATCTCGCCAAACCCCTCCAGCCCGACGAGCTGCTCCTCGCTCAACTCGTAGATGTCGGCGACGTCGGCGATCAGGCCCTCCTCGAGGAAGCGCATCGCCTGCTTTTCCCCCAGGCCGTCGATGTCCATCGCCCCCTTGCTGACGAAGTGCCTGACGTGCTGAAAGGACTGGCCGGGGCAGCCGGCGCGATTGGGACAGACGGTGAAGACGGCGCCCTCGGGCTTGACCGTCGGCGTCCCGCAGATCGGACACTCCTGTGGCGGCTTTGGCTTCCGCGGTCTGCCCTTGCGCCGCTGCAGCAGAGGCGCAAGGACCTGGGGGATGACGTCGCCGGCCCGCATCACCACCACCTCATCCCCTACCCGCACGTCCTTGCGGGCAAGATCCTCCTCGTTGTGAAGGGTCGCGGTGCTGACCGTGACGCCGCCGACGTGGACCGGCTCCAGCATCGCGAAGGGGACAAGGTGACCGGTGCGACCGACGTTCCAGACTACGTCGCGCAGCTTCGTCGTCGCCGTGGTCGGCGCGAACTTCCAGGCGATCGCCCAGCGCGGCTCACGGCCGACCACGCCCAGCTCCCGCCACAGCGCCCGCTCGTCGACCTTGACCACCACCCCGTCGATCTCGAAATCGAGCGCCTCACGGCGCTCCTCCCACCATTGGCAGCGCTTGACGACGGAGTCGATGCCGGAATGGTGGGCGGTGTCGGGGTTAACCTTGAAGCCGCGCTCGGCCAGCCAGGCGACCTCCTCGATATGGGTGGGGGGATCGAGGTCGCGGCTGGCGCCGATCCCGTAGCACCAGATCGAGAGGGGGCGTTCGGCGGCCAGGGCGGGATCGAGCTGGCGGATCGAGCCGGCGGCGGAGTTGCGGGGATTGGCGAAGGTCGGCTCGCCGGCCGCGGCGCGGCGCTCGTTCAGCGCTTTGAAGTCGGCGATCGGCAGGTAGACCTCGCCGCGGACTTCGACCAGCTCCGGTGCTCCCTCAATCCGCAGCGGGATCGCGCCGATCGTGCGCAGGTTTTGGGTGACGTCCTCGCCGCGGCGGCCATCGCCGCGGGTGGCGCCGCGGGTCAGCACCCCGTTCTCGTAGCTGAGCGCGATCGCCAGGCCGTCGATCTTCGGCTCGGTGGTGTAGCTGAACTCCGAGGCGCTGATGTCGAGTCGCTTCAGGTGGTTGCGAAGTCGCGCCTCCCAGGCGCGCAGCTCCTCCTCGTTTCGGGCGTTGGCGAGCGAGAGCATCGGCTCGGCGTGCTCGACCTGGCGGAAACGCTCCAGCGGCGGCGCGCCGACCCGCTGGGTGGGCGAGTCGGCGCTGCGCAGCTCGGGGTGCTCGGCCTCGATCGTCCGCAACTCATCGAGCAGGGCGTCGTATTCGTCGTCGCCGATCTCGGGGTCATCGAAGACGTAGTAGCGACGATTGTGGTGCTCGAGCTGGCGGCGCAGCTCGGCGGCTCGCCGCTCGGGAGCTGCCTCGCTCACGCGGCCGGAGCGCTCGCCGCCAGCATCCCCTCGAATCCCCACCCGCGCAGTCGCTCCAAGCCGCCGTGATCGGTGAGGTCGAAGTGGATCGGGGTAACCGAGATCCGTCCCTCGGACACCGCCAGGAGGTCGGTGCCCGATTCGTCCTCAAAGCCGGGCTGCCAGCCATAGATCTCATAGCGGCGCCGCGTCCCCGACTCCTCGCCGACGAGCTTCAGCTTGTCGTTGTAGATCCGCTTGCCGAGCCTCGTCACCTCGACCCCCCCCGGCTCGCCGGCCGGGCAGTTGACGTTGATCAGGGTCGACGCCGGCATCGGCTCGGTCGCGAGGCGGCTGACCAGCTGCGCCGCGAAGGAGGCGGCGAAGCCGAACTCGAATCGCCCGCTCACGTAGCCCATGCCGCCACCCGAGGACTGCTGGGAGATCGCCAGCGCCTGGATGCCGAGCACGATGCCCTCGAAGGCGGCGGCGACCGTCCCGGAGTAGGTGATGTCGTCGCCTAGGTTTGCGCCGTGATTGATCCCCGAGACGATCAGGTCAGGGCGGCCGCCCAGCAGCCCGAGCTCGGCGAAGCGGACGCAGTCGACTGGGGTGCCGTCGGTGGCGAAGCCGTGATCGCCGTCGCCGAAATCGACCTCCTCGACAGTGAGCGGCGAGCGGGTCGTAATGCTGCGCGCGGTGGCGCTTCGGTTGGAGTCCGGAGCAATCACGTCGACCTCGACCCCGTCCAGCTCGCGCAGCGCCCGCCGCACCGCCTGCAGGCCCGGCGCCGTGATCCCGTCGTCGTTGGTCAGCAGGACTCTCACTCCTCGATTCTAGGGGGCATACTGGCCCCCAATGGGCACCGTCCGCCTTGACATCGAATACGACGGGACCGACTTCTCGGGCTGGGCGACACAGCCGGGCCTGCGGAGCGTCCAGGGAGAGCTGGAGAGCGCCCTGGCGAGGATCCTGCGGGAGGCGGCGAAGCTCACGGTTGCGGGGCGCACGGACACCGGCGTGCATGCCTGGGGCCAGGTGGCGAGCTTTGAGACCACAGCCGAGCTGCCCGCCGACCTGGCGAGGCGCTTAAACGGCGTCGGCTCCGAGGAGATCGCCGTCACCGCGGCCACTGCGGTCGAGGCCGGGTTCGACGCCCGTCGCGACGCCAAGTCCCGCACCTACTGCTACCGAGTCCTGGCCCGGCCCACGCCCAGCCCCTTCGAGCAGGGCCGCGCCCTGTGGTGGCCGCACCGGATCGACCGCAGCGCCCTGAAAGTCTGCGCGGGGGCCCTCCCCGGCGCCCATGACTTCACCGCCTTCACCCCCACCCAGACCGACCACGTCCGCTTCGAGCGCGACATCCTCGACGCCGAGTGGAGCGCCGAAGGCGACCTCCTCCTCTTCCGGGTGACGGCGGACGCCTTCATGCGCAACATGGTCAGAGTCCTGATCGGCACCATGCTCGAGGTCGCCTCCGGGCGTCGATCCCCCGAGGACTTCATCCAGCTTCTGAGCGGCGCTCCGCGCACCGCCGCCGGCGACACGGCTCCCCCCCACGGCCTGTATCTGGAGTCTGTCTCCTACGGCTAAACGAGCTCTAGGTAGACCATCTCGGTCGAATCCGAGCGCCGCGGCCCGAGCTTGATGATGCGGGTGTAGCCCCCCGGGCGCTCGGAGTAGCGCGGCGCCACCTCGTCGAAGAGCTTATGCACGATGAACTTGTCGTTGTGCAGGGTTGCAAGCGCCTGGCGCCGAGCGTGCAGGTCGCCCCGTTTGGCGAGCGTTATCAGCTGCTCGACCTCCGGCTTGACCGCCTTGGCCTTCGCCTGGCTGGTCTTGATCCGCTCGTGCTCGATCAGCTGCTTGGAGAGGTTGGCGAGCAGCGCCTCACGATGCGCCGCGTCGCGACTCAGCTTGTTGCGCTTCTTGCGGTGACGCACAGGGTCCTCGACTCCGGCTCGCGGCTTCCTAGTCCTGCTGGAGGTCGAGGCCGCGGGAGTGCAGGGTCTCGATCACTTCCTCGATCGACTTCTGGCCGAAGTTGGGGATCGCGTTCAGCTCCGAGCGCGACTTGCGAACCAGGTCGCCGACCGTCTGCACGCCGGCCCGCTTCAGGCAGTTATAGGAGCGCACGCCCAGTTCCAGCTCCTCGATCAGGATCTCATCGAGGCCGTTGCTGGCAGCTACGCCGTCGCCGCCCGGGCCGGCGAGCGGATCGCTCGGCAGGGCGGCGATCTGGTCGCGGGCGGTCAGCTCCTCGACCCGCTCTGCGTCGGTGAAGATCGCCAGGCTCTTGATCAGGATCTCAGAGGCCTCGCGCAGCGCCGCGGCGGGCTCGATCGAGCCGTCGGTCTCGAGGTCGAGGGTCAATTTGTCGAAGTCGGTCCTCTGGCCAACACGGGCCGTCGCGACCGCGTAGGAGGCGCGCCGGATCGGCGAGAAGATCGAGTCGATCGGAATCACCCCGATCGGCTGCTCATCGGACTTGTTCTCCTCGGCCGCCGAGTAGCCGCGGCCGCGGCCGATCGTCAGGTAGACCTCAAGCTTGGTTTTTTTCTCCAGGGTCGCGATCGGCGCATCGGGGTTGAGGATCTCCACGCCGGAGGGCAGGTCGATGTCCTTCGCCCTCACCTCCCCGGGGCCGGTGGCGACCAGCGGGGCCTCGACCTCGTCGGCATCGGTGTGCATGCGGACGACGAGGTCCTTGAGGTTCAAGACGATGTCGGTGACGTCCTCTTTGACGCCGGGCACGGTCGAGAACTCGTGCGCGACGCCCTCGATGCGAACGCTGGTGATCGCCGCGCCACCGAGCGAGGAGAGCAGGACGCGGCGCAGGCTGTTGCCGAAGGTGTAGCCGAAGCCCTTGTCGAGCGGCTCGATCGTAAAGGTGCCGCTGCGGTCATCCGCCTTCTCGGCGGTAATGCGGGGGACCTGGAAGTCAGTGGTCATGGGTTCCTTGCGTATGCGTGTTCAGAAACGGGTCCGGGCTACTTGGAGTAGAGCTCGACGATCAGCTGCTCGGAGACCGGCGCCGAGATCTCAGAGCGCTCGGGATAGCGCAGGACCTTGGCGGTGAGTGAGTCGTGGTCGGCCTGCAGCCAGGCCGGCACGGTCGAGACGAGCTCCGTCGCTTGGCGTACGGTGTCCTTGGCGGCCGAGCTCGGCTTGATCGAGATGATGTCCTCGGGGCGCACCTGGTAGGAGGGGATATCGACCCGGCGGCCGTTGACCATCCAGTGCCCGTGGCTGACGAGCTGGCGGGCCTGGCGCCGCGAAGCGGCGAACCCGAGGCGGACCAAGACATTGTCGAGGCGCGACTCCAAGAGGCGCAGCAGGTTCTCGCCGGTCACCCCCTCCTGGCGTGAAGCCTTGTCGTAGTAGGCGCGAAACTGCTTCTCGAGCACCTGGTAGTAGCGACGCGTCTTCTGCTTCTCGCGCAGCTGCACCCGGTACTCGGACTGACGCATCCGGCCACGGCCGTGCTCGCCCGGCGGGTAGGAGCGGCGCTCGACCCCGCACTTGTCGGTGAAGCAGCGCTCCCCCTTGAGGAACAGCTTCTGGCCCTCGCGGCGGCACTGCTTGCACTGGGGAGAGGTATCGCGAGCCATCTAGACGCGCCTTCGCTTCTTCGGCCGGCAGCCGTTGTGGGCCTGCGGGGAGACGTCCTTGACCGTGGTGACGTCAAGCCCGGCCGCCTGCAGGGAGCGGATCGCCGTCTCGCGGCCCGAGCCGGCGCCCTTGGCGAACACCTCCACCTTCTCGAGGCCGTGCTCCATTCCCTTTTTGGCGGCCGAGTCGGCGGTCACCTGGGCGGCGAACGGCGTCGACTTGCGCGAGCCCTTGAATCCGGCCGAGCCGGCCGACTCCCAGGCGATCACGTTGCCCTCGGTGTCGGTGAGGGTGACGATCGTGTTGTTAAACGAAGTCTTGATGTGCGCCTGGCCGTAGGTGACGTTCTTTTTGACGCGGCGACGGGCGCGGCCCTTGGCGGGTTTTTTCTCGGCCATCGGCTTCCCCTACCTGGTCGGCTTGCGCTTGCCGGCGACGCTCATTCGGCGCGGGCCCTTACGGCCGCGCGCGTTGGTCTTGGTCCTCTGGCCGCGGACCGGGAGGCCGCGTCGGTGCCGCAGACCCCGGTAGGAGCCGATCTCCATCAGCCGTTTGACGTCCTGAGAGCGCTCGCGCCGCAGGTCGCCCTCGACCTCGCGCCTCTCCACCGCCTCGCGGAGGCGCACCACCTCGTCCTCGGTCAGGTTTTTGACCAACGTGTCAGGGTCGATCTTGGCCTCGGCCAGGATCTCCTGCGCAGTCGAGCGGCCGATGCCGAAGATGTAGGTGAGTCCGACTTCGACCCGTTTGGCGACTGGGATGTTGACCCCGGCGATCCGTGCCATCTTCAGCCCTGCCGCTGCTTGTGACGGGGGTTCTGGCAGATCACGAGGACCGCACCGCCACGGCGGATTATCTTGCACTTCTCGCACATCGGCTTTACGGAAGCTCGAACCTTCATCGCTCCGGTCTCGTATCGAAAGAGATTCCCCGCCTGTCCCAGGAGTTGGACAGCAGGCACAACTGGCCCCATGGGCCGAACGGGAAAGATAGCAAGGGGTCCGCGCCAGCGTGGTCGTGCGGAGGGAGAACTCCCAGACCGCGGCCTAAGCAAAGCGCGTCAGGGTCGATCGAGGCCCCTAAGGCTCCGCCGAAGCGCTCAGAACGTCGCGGCTCAGTCGAGGACCAGGGCGATCGTGAAGCCGTCATAACCCTTGCCCCCCACGGTCTGGATCGTGGTGGCGCTGACCCGCGGCTCGGTCGCGAGCATCTCATGGAAATGGCGCTGAGCCTGGATGGCAGGGTCCTCGCTATCCGCATCGGCCAGCGCCCCGCTGCGCACGACGTTGTCGGCGATGATCAAGCCACCGCCCCGCACGTGCCCCAGGGCCCAGGCGAAGTAGCGGGGGGTGTTGACCTTGTCGGCGTCGATGAAGACCAGGTCAAACGGTCCCGCCCCCTCGGCCTCAAGCAGCGCCAGCGTGTCCAGCGCCGCCCCGACCCGCAGCTCGACGATCTCGGCCAACCCGGCCCGCGCGATGCTCTGCCGGGCCACCTCGGCGTGCTCGGGACTGGACTCCAGGGTGATCAACCGCCCATCCGCGGGAAGGGCCCGCCCCAGCCAGATGGTGCTGTAACCGCCCAGCGTCCCGAGCTCAAGGACCGCCCGCGCCCCGAGCGTCAGCGCCAGCACCTGCAACAGCTTGCCCTGCGGCGGGGAGACCTGGATGGCCGGCAGGCTGGCTTCCTGACTCGCCCGAAGCGCCGCATCCAGCGCCTCATCGGGCGGTGCCAGCAGCCCGGCAACGTACTCATCGACCGCCCTCCAGCGCTCCTCATCCATCAACCGATCCTCTCCGACTCTGGAGGCGGGAATCGCCAAGCGCCCCGGGAGGGAGGAGCTGTCGCACGACTAGTCCCCCTCGTGCCAGGGGGTGAGGATGCGGGGCCCCGCGGCGGTGACGGCAACGGTGAACTCGAAGTGGGCCGCCAGTGAGCCGTCCTGGGAGTACACAGCCCAGCCATCCTCGCCCATCCGGACCAACGGACCGCCGGCGTTTACCATCGGCTCGATCGCCAGCACCGTGCCCTCCTCAAGCAGCGGTCCCTTCCCCGGCTCGCCGAAGTTGGGGACCTGAGGGTCCTCGTGCATTTCGCGGCCGATCCCGTGGCCGACCAGCGTGCGAATGATCGAGAGGCCCTCGATCTCGACCGCGCGCTGGATCGCCGCCGAGACGTCGCCCAGGTGGTTGCCCGGCTGCATCTGTGCGACGCCGGCGAGCAGCGAGGCCTCGGTCACGTCGAGGAGCTTTCGTGCCTCGGGCCCGATCGAGCCGACCGGGACCGTGATCGCCGCATCCGCCACCCAGCCGTCCTTGACCACGCCGACATCGATCGAGAGCAGATCGCCACGCTTCAGCCGATAGGGCCCGGGTATGCCGTGGACGACCATCGAGTTCGGCGAGGCGCAGATCGACCCTGGGAAGCCCCGGTAGCCCTTGAAGGCGGGCTCGGCGCCCTGGGAGCGGATGAAGCGCTCGGCAGCGCCGTCGAGCTCGCCGGTGCTGACCCCGGCCCGCGCCTTGGCGGCCAGAATCTTCAGGCAGCGCACCAGGATGTCTCCGGCGGCGGCCATCCGATCGACCTGGGCGGGCGACTTCCGGATAATCATCCGGTACACGTTAGATCGCCTCGTCGGCTTCCAGTTTCAGCGTCGCCAGGGTGCGGCGAACCTCCTCCTCGACCTGCTCGGGGGGCGGCGTGCCGTCGATGCGGCGCAGCAGGCTCTGGCGGTCATAGCGCCCGACCAGCGGCTCGGTCTTCTCGTGGTAGGTCTGAAGTCGTTTTCCGATCACCTCGGGCCTATCGTCGTCGCGCACGATCAGGGCACTGCCGTCGAGGTCGCAGACGCCCTCCTGAGCGGGCGGGTTGAACTCGACGTGGAAGACGTGGCCGTTCTCCACGCAGGTGCGCCGCCCGCCCAGTCGCCGCATCACCTCCTCGTCGGAGACGTCGATCAGCAGCACGCCGGAGACCTCGCGCCCCAGCTGCCCCAGCTTGGCTTCGAGCGCCTCGGCCTGGCCGACAGTGCGGGGGAAGCCGTCGAGGATGAACCCGTCGGCCGCCTCGGGGGAGTCGATCCGCGCCGCGATCGCGCCGACGATCACCTCGTCGGGGACGAGGTCGCCGCGGTCCATGTACTGCTTCGCGGTCCGCCCCAGCTCGGTCTCCTCGCGGACCGCCGCCCGCAGGATGTCCCCGGTCGCGTAATAGGGCAGCCGCAGGTCCTCCTGCAGCCGCTCTCCCTGGGTTCCCTTCCCCGACCCGGGCGGGCCGAGGAGCACTAGGTTCAACTCAGCCATATGAGGCCTATTTCAGGAAGCCTTCGTAGTTCCGCATCATCAGCTGGGCCTCCAGCTGCTTGACGGTTTCCAGCGCGACACCGATCACGATCAGGATCGAGGTGCCGCCGAAGAAGAAGTTGGCCGAGGTTTGGCTGATCAGGATCGTCGGCAGGGCGGCGACTGCGCCCAGGTAAAGCGCCCCGGGGAAGGTGAGCCGAGAGAGGATGCGGTCGAGGTACTCGGCGGTCGGCCGCCCCGGTCTCACCCCCGGGATGAAGCCGCCGTATTTCTTCAGGTTGTCCGCCTGGTCGACCGGGTTGAAGGTGACGGCGGTATAGAAGTAGGTGAAGATGATGATGAAGAACACCTCGCCGACTACGTAGGCCCAGCCGCTGGGACTGAAGAAGGCGGCGAATTCCAGCGCAGCGGGGGTGTTGAGGAGCTGGCCGATCGTCGGCGGGAAGGCCATGATCGAGGCCGCGAAGATGACCGGGATGACCCCGGCCATGTTGACCCGCAGCGGCAGGTAGGTGGAGCCGCCCGAGGTCATTTTGCGCCCCACCACCCGTTTCGCGTACTGGACCGGGATGCGGCGCTGCCCCTCCTGGACGAAGACGATCGCCACGATCACCGCCAGCGCGATGAACGGCATCATCACGACGAAGACCTGATCGGGGTTCGTCCACCACTTGGTTATCCCCTCGGGTATTCGCGAGGCGATCGAGGCGAAGATCAACAGCGAGATCCCGTTGCCGACCCCGTGCTGGGTGATCAGCTCCCCCAGCCACATCAGCAGGACGCAGCCGGCGGTCAGGCAGATGACGATCAGGAAGACCTTGGTGGGGGTCAGCGTGCCGACGACGCTGGTGCCGGTCTGGCTGCCGAGCGAGCGGAAAAGGAAGACGTAGCCGAGCGACTGCCCGAAGGCAAGCCCGACGGTCAGGTAACGGGTGTACTGGGTGATCTTCTGCTGGCCGACCTCGCCCTCTTTGGAGAGCCTCTCCAGCGAGGGCACCACCACGGTCAAAAGCTGCAGGATGATCGAGGCGGTGATGTAGGGCATGATCCCCAGCGCGAAGAGGCTGAGACGCGAGAGGCTGCCGCCCGAGAAGAGGTTGAGGAAGCCGAGGATGCTGCTGCCGCCGAAGCTCGAGGAGACGTCCTTGACGGCGTTGACGTTGACGCCGGGCGCCGGGATGTAGGCACCGAGCCGGTAGAGCAAAAGCATCGCCGCGGTAAAGGCAAGCTTCTTGCGGATGTCGGCGACGCTGAATGCGTTCGCGATCGTCCGGAGCATCAGGGCTCCAGAGTCTCGCAGGTGCCGCCCGCCGCCTCGATCTTCTGCCGGGCGGCGGCGCTGAAGGCGTGGGCTCGCACCGTCAGCTTCTTCGAGATCTCACCGCGGGCGAGGATCTTGACCGGGTCCGAGCGCTTTGCCAGGCCGTGCTCCTTCAGCGTCTCCGGCGTCACCTCGGCGCCGGCCTCGAAGCGCTGCTCGAGATCGGCGAGGTTGACCGGCTGCGTCTTGGTCCGGAAGTTCTCGAACGGCATCGACTTCTTCATGTGCGGCCCGCGCAGCTTGCGCATCCGCATGTGGATCGGGTTCTGCCCACCCTCATAGCCGGCCTTGCGCTTGGAGCCCGACCGAGCCCCGGCGCCCTTATGGCCCCGCCCAGATGTCTTGCCGAGCCCACTCCCCTCACCCCGTCCCAGCCGCCTGCGCGGCCGCCGCGAGCCGGGCTTGGGCTTCAGGCTATGAAGGCCGACCTCCTCCGAGCGGGCTTTCTCAGTCATCGTCTACCTCGACCAGATGGGAGACCACCCGAAGCTGGCCCTGTAGCTGCGCGGAGTCCTTGCGCTCCACAGCCTTCCCGATCCGCCCCAGCCCAAGCGCCTGCAGCGTCGCCCGCTGGCTCGGATTGGTCCCGACAGCCGATCGAACCTGCTTGATCTTGACGGCGCTCATGAGGCCTCACCGCCCGCCGGAGCCTGCTCGTCAACCGCGGCGCCGGCCTCGCTGTCAGCAGCCTCCTCGACTCGATCCTGCTCAGCCGGGAGCTCCGGCTGTTGCGGGTCGCTCTCATCGCTGGCGGCCACCTCGGCGGGGGGCGCGGCGGGATCGACCTCCGCGGGCAGGGCGGCGCTCGAGACCCCCGCCGCCGCGATCTGGCCCGCCCCAGAGCCCCCTGAACCCTCGGCAGCCCGGCTCGGGCTGACCCCCAGCACCTGGGAGACGGTCAGCCCACGAAGCTCAGCGACCTCCTCTGGCCGGCGCAGCCGAATCAAGCCGTCCATCGTCGCCTTGACCAGGTTGATCGGGTTCTGCGTGCCGATGCTCTTGGTCAGCACGTCGCGCACCCCCCCCAGCTCGAGCACCGCCCGCACGCCGCCGCCGGCGATCACGCCGGTACCGGGGCTGGCCGGGCGCAGCACCACGTGCCCGGCGCCGTAGCGCCCGATGATCTTGTGGGTGATCGTCTGCCCGTATTTGGGGACGCGGATCAAGTTCTTGCGGGCGTCCTCGACGCCCTTTTGGATCGCCAGCGGAACCTCGCGCGCCTTGCCGTAGCCGATCCCGACCACGCCCTCCTCATCGCCGACCGCAACCAGCGCCGTGAAGGAGAAACGCCGGCCGCCCTTGACCACCTTGGCGACGCGGTTGATCTCGATCACCCGCTCCTGCAGGTCGAGCCCGCGGGGGCTGACCGTCTCCACGTTTGTCGCATCCATACCCTTCATCGCAAGCGGCCCACCGTAGCGGAACTAGAAGGCCAACCCCCCCTCGCGAGCGCCTTCGGCGAGTGCCCTGACCCGGCCGTGGTACTGATAGCCGCCGCGGTCAAAGACGCAGCTCTCGATGCCGGCCGCCTTGGCGCGCTCGGCGAGCAGCTCGCCCGCCCGCTTTGCCTGCTCGGTCGCTGCCAGCCCCCGCAGCTGCGGCTCGATCCAGTTGACCGCCGCCACGGTGTGACCGCGATCGTCGTCGACGAGCTGGGCAAAGACGCCGCGGTTGGAGCGGTAGACGGAGAGGCGCGGCCGCGCGGCCGTCCCGGTGACCCGGGCGCGGACGCGGCGGCGGCGGCGCAGGCGGCGCTGCCTGGCGGTCAGGACAGTCATGCCTAGGCCCTCTTCCCGACCTTGCGCAGGACGTGCTCGCCTCGGTAGCGGATGCCCTTGCCCTTGTAGGGCTCCGGCGGGCGGCGCTTGCGAATGTCCGCGGCGACCTGGCCGACCAGCTGCTTGTCGATTCCGCGCACGACGATCTCGGTCGGCTGCGGGACCTCGAACTCGATCCCCGCCGGCGCCTCGACCGAGACCGGGTGGGAGTAGCCGAGGGCCATCTCGAGGTTCTTGCCCTTGAGCTGGGCGCGGTAGCCGACGCCCTGGATCTCCAGGCGCTTCTCAAAGCCCTCGGTGACGCCGGAGACCATGTTCGCGATCAGGCTGCGGGTCAGCCCGTGCAGGGCGCGGTGCTCGCCACGATCGGTCGGGCGCTTTACCGTGATCGCCCCCTCGACCTGCTCGATCGCCATCTCCGGCGAGAGAGCCTGGGTCAGCTCGCCCTTGGGGCCCTTGACCGCGACGCGCCCGGGAGCGATCTCGACCGAGACGGCCTCGGGGACGCTTATGGGTTTTCTTCCGATCCGGCTCATCGAAGGCTCACCAGACGTAGGCGACGACCTCGCCGCCGACGCCCTTCGCCTTGGCTTCATGGCCGGTCATCACCCCGACAGAGGTGCTGACGATTGCGGTGCCGGTGCCGCCGTAGACGCGCGGCACCTGCTTGTGGTCGACGTAGCGGCGGCGCCCCGGACGGGAGACGCGTTCGATGCCGAGGATCACCGGGCGGCGGTCCTCGGTGTACTTGAGGCTGATCTTGATCGCCTCGCCGACCCGCGCCGGCGCCGGCGCGAAGTCGCGGATGTAGCCCTGCTCCTTGAGGATCCGCGACATCTCCACCTTCAGCCGCGAGGATGGGATCTCCACCTCGTCGTGGCCGGAGCGGATGGCGTTGCGGATCCGGGTCAGGTAATCGGCTATCGGGTCGGTCTGCATTCCTCGCTCACCAGCTCGACTTGGTCATGCCGGGGATGTAGCCCTCGTGCGCGGCGTTGCGCAGGCAGATCCGGCAGAGACCGAACTTTCGATAGTAGGCGCGCGGCCGCCCGCAGCGACGGCAGCGGTTATAGCCCCGGGACTTGAACTTGGGCTTGCGGCCCTGTCGAACCTTGCTCGAAGTCTTAGCCATCCTCTTGATTCTCCTCATCGGTCGGGCTCTCGGCGTCCTCCCCAGCCTCCTCGGCCTCTTTGTCGGGCTTGGCGTAAGCCTCGGGGTTCTCCTCCTTCAGCTGCTCCAGCGCCGCCTGCTCGGCCTCGGCCCGCGCGCGGGCCTCCTCCTTGTGGCGCTCGGCCTCGGCCTCGGCCTCCGCCTCGGCGTCTGCTCCTCCGGGGCGGCCCTCTTTGGCGAAGGGCATCCCCAGCCCGAGCAGCAGCTCAAAGGCCTCGACATCGGTCTTCGCAGTGGTCGTGATCGTCACGTCGAGGCCGCGGACCTGATCTACCGAGTCGTAGTCGATTTCGGGGAAGATCAGCTGCTCACGCACGCCCATCGAGTAGTTGCCGCGGCCGTCGAAGGAGCGCGGGTTAAGGCCGCGGAAGTCGCGGATCCTCGGCACCGCGATCGCGAAGAGCCGGTCGAGGAACTCCCACATGCGGGCGCGTCGCAGGGTGACGGAGACGCCGACCGGCATCCCCTCGCGGACTTTGAAGGAGGCGATCGACTTGCGGGCGCGCCGCACGCTCGGCTGCTGGCCGGCGATCGTCGCCAGCTGCCCCTGCGCAGCCTCGAGCTGCTTTGCGTCCTGCTTGGCCTCGCCAACCCCCATGTTGAGCGTGACCTTGACCAGGCGCGGTGCCTGCATTGGCGTCGAGTAGCCGAATTTGCCGATCAGGGCGGGCAGCACGTCTTGCTGATAGCGCTCGCGCATGCGCGGCGGCGGCGCCGCTTGTGAGGTGGCTGTCGCCGTCGCCTCCATCAGATCGACGCTCCGCTGCGCTTCGCGAACCGCTCACGCTTGCCGCCCGCATCGCCGCGCACTCCGACCCTGGTCGGTTTGTTGTCTTTGGGGTCGAGCAGCATCACGTTGGAGACGTGGATCGGCCCCTCCTTCTCGACGATCCCGCCGGCGTCGGCGCGCGTCGCGTCGCTTACCGAGCGCGGCCGCTCGGCGCGCTTGACCATGCTCAGGTGCTCGACGTAGACCCGGCGCTTCTTGGGCTCGGTGCGGATCACGCGGCCGGTCTTGCCTGCGTCCTTGCCGCCGATCACAATCACCTGGTCGTCGGTCTTGATCCGCATCGACTTGGCCATCAGAGGACCTCCGGCGCCAGCGAGACGATTTTCATGAAGTTCTTGTCGCGCAGTTCTCGGGCGACCGGGCCGAAGATGCGGGTGCCGCGCGGATTGTTGCTGGCGGGGTCGATCAGCACCGCCGCGTTCTCATCGAAGGAGATGTAGGTGCCATCGGGGCGACCTAGCGCCTTCTTGGTCCGCACGACGACGGCCTGGACGACCTCGCCCTTTCGCACGCTGCCCTGCGGGCTCGCCTGTTTGACGGTCGCCGTGATCACGTCGCCGACCCCCGCATAGCGACGGTGCGAGCCGCCCTTGACCCGGATGCAGAGGATCTCGCGGGCGCCCGAGTTGTCGGCCACCTTGAGTCGGGTCTCCTGCTGGATCACTTTGCCTTCTCCACGACCTCGACCAGCCGCCAGCGCTTGGTCTTCGACAGAGGCCTGGTCTCGATCACCCGCACAACGTCCCCCTCGCCGGCCTCGTTTCGCTCGTCATGGGCGTGCAGGGTCCGCGAGCGGCGCACGACCTTCTCATAGGTCGGGTGGCGCCGGGCGATATCGATCCGCACGACGATCGACTTCTGACCCTTATCGGAGACAACGATCCCTTGGCGGACCTTTGCCGCATTGGCACTCCGCTCGGCAACCGGCGTCCCGGCCCCTCCGGCCCCCTTGCCTCCCTTGGCCGCCGCCCGCTGCTTGCGCCGCAGCTCGGCATTCGCCTTGCGAGCCTCCGCCCGCTTTGCAGCCCGCTGCTCGGCGCTGAGCTGCGGTCCGGCCTGGTGGGCGCGCCGCGAGCGCTCCAGGCGCTGCCTCTCCTTCCAGGGAAGGTCGTCCTCGGGGCTCGGCTCTGCAACAGGCCTCGCCTCAGCCCCGGCAGGCTCTTTGTCCGGCTCCTGCTCGGTGGCAGTGGCCTCGCTCGCCGGCTCCTCCTCGCCGACCGGAGGCCCAGCAGCAGACTCATCCGCCGGCTCGGGAGCCGGCGTGGAGACCTTCTCCTCGGCCCCATCTTGAGACGGCTGGGACTCATCCGGGGCGGCGCCTGAGCCCTCGCCCTGAGGCTCCTCGGCTGTCTCGTTTTTCTGCTCGTCCTCGCTCATATCCTCTTCAGCTCTCTCTCGACGTTGATGCCACGCTCCCGCGCGACGGTCAGAAGCTTCGCAACGTCGCGGCGCGCCACCGCGAGCCGCGATGTGTTCTCCAACTCGCCGGTAGCGTGACGGAAGCGTAGGTTGAACGCCTCCTCTTTGGCATCGATCAGCCTCGCCAAGAGCTCGTCGTCTTTTAAGTCGTGGACCTGGGCCGCCTTCATCGGGCCTCGGCCCCCTCGCGCTTGACGAACTTGGTCTTCACCGGGAGCTTGTGCCCCGCCAGCCGCAGCGCCTCGCGGGCCAGGTCCTCGGACACGCCGGCCAGCTCGAACATCACCCGGCCGGGCTTGACCACCGCGACCCAGCCCTCGGGGTTGCCCTTGCCCGAGCCCATCCGCGTCTCGGCGGGCTTCTTGGTGTAGGGCTTGTCCGGGAAGACGTTGATCCAGACCTTGCCGCCGCGTTTGATCTTGCGGGTCATCGCGATCCGGGCGGCCTCGATCTGGCGATTGGTGATCCAGCCGCGCTCCAGCGACTTGATGCCGTACTCGCCGAAGGAGACGGTGCTGGCGCCCTTGGTGTTGCCGCGCATCCGGCCGCGCATCTGTTTGCGGTGCTTGACTCGTTTCGGCATCAGCATCAGCGACCGCCCCCCCCACGCGGACCGCCCCGCTCGCCGCCCGGACGGCCGCCGCGCTGGCCGCCCTGCGGTGGCTCGCCCTCGCCGCTGACCTGATCGGAGCGGAAGCCCTCGGGCATCACCTCGCCCTTGTTGATCCAGCATTTGACGCCGATCCGGCCGGTCGTCGTCCGCGCCTCAAAGAAGCCGTAGTCGATGTCGGCGCGCAGCGTGTGCAGGGGGACGCGGCCGTCGGAGTAGCCTTCGGTCCGCGCCATCTCGGCACCGCCGAGTCGACCGGAGACCTGGACCTTCACCCCTTTTGCGCCGGAGCGCATCGCCGAGGTCAGCGCCCGTTTCATCGCGCGGCGGAAGGCGACCCGGTTCTGCAGCTGCTCGGCAATCGACTGGGCGACCAGCTTCGCGTCGAGCTCGGGACGCTTTACCTCGCGGATATTCACCTTCACCGGGGCGCCGGTCAGCTTGTGCAGGTCCTTGCGCAGCGCATCCACTTCGCTGCCCGACTTGCCGATCACGATGCCCGGGCGGGCGGTGTGAATGTCGACGGCGACCTCACCACGGCGCTCGATCGTGATGTCGGAGAGCCCTGCATGGGCGAGCTTGCCGACGATGTGATCGCGGATCGCCAGGTCCTCCTGCAGGATGTCGGCGAAGTTTTTCTCGTCGAACCAGTTCGACTTCCAGTCGTGGATGTAGCCGACCCGGAAGCCCTCGGGGTGGATCTTCTGTCCCATCTGCTCCTCAGTCCCTCTCCGGGCTCAGCGCCACGGCGATGTGGCTGGTCCGCTTGTGGATCGGTGTGGCCCGGCCCAGGGCCCGCGGCCGGAAGCGCTTCAGGGTCGGCCCTTCATCGACGGTGATCTCGGCGACCCGCATCTCATCGGCGATCAGGTCATGGTTGTTCTCCGCGTTGGCGGCGGCGGAGTCGATCAGCTTGCGGATGTCCTGCGCGGCGCCGCGGGCTGAGAACTGCAGCAGGGCGCGGGCCTTTTCGATGTGCAGGCCGCGCACCTGGTCGGCGATAAGTCGGGCCTTGCGCGGCGCCACCCGCACGTAGCGGGAACTCGCCCGGATCACGATCGGGGCGAGGTCGGGCTTCGGCGCGACCGGCTTCGGCGCGGCCTCTTTCTCCGGCGCCTTCGCCGGGGCTTTGTCGGTGGCTTTTCTCGTCACTTTTTTGGCGGCTTTTTTGGCGGCCGCACGGGGGGACCGTTTGGGGGCTTTCTTGCCCTCTTTTTTGGTCGCTTTCTTCTCTTGCTCGTCTGCCATCGCTACTCGCCCTTGCCGGTGCCGGAATGGGAGCGGAAGGTGCGGGTCGGGGCGAACTCGCCCAGCTTGTGACCGACCATCGACTCCGAGATGAAGACCGGCACGTGCTTGCGCCCGTCGTGGACGGCGATCGTGTGGCCGACCATCTCGGGGAAGACGGTCGAGGTCCGCGACCAGGTTTTCAGCATCTGCTTGTCGCCAGACTCGTTCAGCGCCGAGATGCGCTTCATCAGCGCCTCCTGCGCCCACGGCCCCTTTTTGGTCGAGCGTCCCATCAGCGGCTCTTCTTCTTGCCCCGCCGGCGGCCGCGCACGATGTAGCGGCCTGAGGGCTTGCCCTTCTTACGGGTCCGGTAGCCGAGCGTCGGCTTGCCCCACGGGGTCACCGGGTGACCACCCGGCGTGTGGTGGGCCTCGCCGCCGCCGTGCGGGTGGTCGACCGGGTTCATCGCGACGCCGCGGGTCTGGGGCCGCTTGCCCTTGTGGCGGTTGCGCCCCGCCTTGCCGACCTTGAGGTTCTGGTGCTCGGGGTTAGATAGCGAGCCGACCGTGGCCCGGCACTCGGCGCGGACCATTCGCATCTCCGAGGAGGGCAGTCGCAGGGTCACCATGTCGCCCTCCTTCGCGGCCAGCTGGATCGCCGCGCCGGCGGCGCGACCGAGCTTGCCGCCCTGACCGGGGATCATCTCGACGTTGTGGACGATCGTGCCGGTCGGCATCTCTCCCAAGGCCAGCGCGCTGCCCGGTTTGATGTCGGCGCCGGGCCCGGAGGAGACCTCGTCGCCGACCGCCAGCTGGGCCGGGGCGAGGATGTAGCTCTTGGCGCCGTCGGCGTAGTTCAAGAGCGCGATGTAGCAGCTGCGGTTCGGGTCGTACTCGACGCTGGCGACCTTCGCCGGCACCCCGTCCTTGAGGCGCTTGAAATCGATCTGGCGGTAGCGCCGCTTGGCACCGCCGCCGCGGTGGCGGGCGGTGACCCGGCCGTTGACGTTGCGCCCGCCGGACTTCCGCAGGCCCTCGGTCAGCTTTCGTTCCGGCTCGGTCGCGGTCAGCTGCTCGCGCAGCGGGTAGGTGGCGAAGCGTCGCCCCGGGCTGGTCGGTTTCGTTTTGCGGTTCGGCATCTCGATCCCTCTCTAGGCGGTCTCCGCGCCCTCGAACAGCTCGATCCGTTCTCCCGGTGAAAGCTGGACGATCGCCTTCTTCCAGGCCCTGGTGCGGCCCTGGTGAAGGCCGCGGCGCTTTGGCTTGGAGCGGACCTTGGAGGTCCGCACGCCGGTCACCCTGACCGAGAAGATCTCCTCGACCGCATGGGCGATCTGCGTCTTGTGGGCGCGGTCGTTGACCCGGAAGGTGTACTTGCCCTCGGCGATCAGCGCGTAGCTCTTCTCCGAGATCACCGGGCGGATGACGACGTTGCGCGCGTCCATCAGCCCAGCCTCTCCACCAGTTTCGCCAGCGCGCCCTCGGAGAGCAGCAGCGAGGCGGCGCCGATCAGATCGGCGACCCCGACCGCACCCACCTCGATCACCCCGATGCGTGGCAAGTTGCGAAAGCTCTTCACCGCACCGGTCTCCTCGGCAAGCAGGACCACCAGGGTGGCGCGCTTGGCGCCCCACTTCTCAAGCGCCTCTGCCGCCCGCTTGGTCGAGGGCGCCTCGAAGGCGGCGGCGTCGAAGACCGCGACGCTGTCCCGCTCGGCGTGAACCGAGAGGGCGGCGCGCATCGCCTTGCGCCGCGCTTTGCGGTTCACCTTGACCGTGTAGTGGCGTGGCTTGGGGCCGAAGGCGATGCCGCCGCCGGAGCGGTTGGGGACGCTGAGCGCGCCGGCACGGGCGCGGCCCGTGCCCTTCTGGCGCCAGGCCTTGGCGGTCGTCATCGAGACCTCGCCGCGGGTCAGGGTCGAGGCGGTGCCGCGGCGGCGGGCAGCCTGGTCGGCGCGGGCAGTCTCATAGACCAGCGAGTGGTGAAACGGCTCGGAGAACAGCCCTTTGGGCAGATCCGCCTTTGTCGCCTTGCCGAGCACCGTCGCCTTAGCCATCGCTCCGCACCTCCACCACCGCGTTGCGCGAGCCCGGCACCGAGCCCTTGATCAAGAGCAGGTTGCGCTCGGCGTCGACGTCGGCGATCTCAAGCCCGCGCTGGGTTACCCGCTTGTTGCCCATCTGCCCCGGCATCCGCATCCCTTTGAAGACGCGGGCCGGGAAGGCGCTGGCGCCGATCGAACCCGGGGCGCGGACGTTGTGGGAGCCGTGGCTGACCGGGCCACGGCTGAAGTTGTGGCGCTTGATCCCGCCCTGAAAGCCCTTGCCGATCGAGACCCCGGAGACCTTCACCTTCTGGCCGGCCGCAAAGGAGGCGACGGTCACCACCTCGCCGATCTTCGGGCCCTGCTCGGCGCCGAGATCCTCGTCTCGGAACTCGACCAGGTGGCGCATCGGCGCCACGCCCGCCTTCTTGGTATGGCCCTCCTCGGCGCGGGTCAGCTTGCCCTCCTTGACCTCGCCGAAGGCGAGCTGCACTGCGGCGTAGCCGTCACGCTCGGGCTCGCGGACCGCGGTCACATTGCAGGGGCCGGCCTCGATCACGGTGACCGGCACCACGGTGCCGTCCTCGCGGAAGACCTGCGTCATGCCCAGCTTCTTTCCCAGGATCGCCGCCATCGCCACACCTAGAGCCGGATCTCGATGTCGACCCCGGCCGGCAGCGAGTCCAGCCGCTGTAGCGAGTCGACGGTTTTCGGAGACGGCTGGAGGATGTCGATCAGCCGCTTGTGGGTGCGGATCTCGAAGTGCTCACGCGAGTCCTTGTCCTTGAAGGGCGAGCGGATCACGCAGTAGACGTTTTTCTCGGTCGGCAGCGGCACCGGGCCCGAGACGCTGGCGCCGGTGCGCTCGGCGGTCTCGACGATCTCCCGCGCAGCCCGGTCTATGGCGTCGTGGTCATACGCCTTCAGCCGGATTCTGATCTTCTGTGCCGCTATCGTCGCCACTTCTTGAGTCTGCTCTCTTTGTCTTTCTCTTGCGCGGGTGCTGACCGCGCAATAAGGGCGGGGCCCCTTGTCGTGGGGCGCCGCCCCGGTCGTATGTCCTTTGCAGTTGTCTCGCTGCCCGGCCGGGCAGCGAAAGGGCGGGCCAAGGCCCGCCCTGGGAGTCGTCTACTCGATGATCTCGCTGACGACCCCCGAGCCGACGGTGCGGCCACCCTCGCGGATGGCGAACCGCAGGCCCTGATCCATTGCGATCGGCTGGATCAGCTCGATCGTCATCTCGACATTGTCCCCCGGCATCACCATCTCGGTCCCCTCGGGGAGGTTGGCGATCCCGGTCACGTCGGTGGTTCGGAAGTAGAACTGAGGCCGGTAGCCGGAAAAGAACGGAGTGTGGCGCCCGCCCTCCTCCTTCTTCAGGCAGTAGACCTCGGCCTTGAACTTGGTGTGAGGGGTGATCGAGCCGGGCTTGCAGAGCACCTGGCCGCGCTCGATCTCCTCGCGCTTGGTGCCTCGCAGCAGGGCGCCGATGTTGTCGCCGGCCTGACCCTGGTCGAGGATCTTGCGGAACATCTCGACCCCGGTCACCACCGTTTTCGTGGTGTCCTTGATGCCGACGATCTCCACCTCCTCGCCGGTGTTGACGATCCCCTGCTCGACCCGGCCAGTGGCGACGGTGCCGCGGCCGGTGATCGAGAAGATGTCCTCGATCGGCATCAGGAAGGGCTTGTCCAGCTCGCGCACCGGCTCGGGGATGTAGGAGTCAAGGGCGTCGGCCAGTTCGAAGACGGCCTTCTGGGCCTCCTCATCGCCCTCCAGCGCCTTCAGCGCCGAGCCTTTGACGATCGGCGTCTCATCGCCGGGGAAGTCGTACTCGTTGAGCAGGTCCTTGACCTCCTCCTCGACCAGCTCGACCAGCTCCTCGTCGTCGACCTGGTCGATCTTGTTGAGGAAGACGACCACGTGCGGGACGTTGACCTGACGGGCGAGCAGGATGTGCTCGCGGGTTTGCGGCATCACGCCGTCGGCAGCGGAGACGACCAGGATCGCCCCGTCCATCTGGGCGGCGCCGGTGATCATGTTCTTCACGTAATCGGCGTGGCCCGGGCAGTCGACATGGGCGTAGTGGCGCTTGTCGGTCTCGTACTCGACGTGGGAAGTGGCGATCGTGATGCCGCGCTCCTTCTCCTCGGGAGCGTTGTCGATCTCCTCGAAGCTTTTCGCTTCGGCGCCGCCTTTGGTGGAGAGCGTCTTGGTGATCGCGGCCGTCAGCGTCGTCTTGCCGTGGTCGATGTGACCGATCGTGCCGACGTTCACATGCGGCTTATCGCGCTCGAACTTCTCCTTGGACATCGCTCTCCGTTCTACCTTTCGAAGTCGGGTTTCTGTCTGGTTTGTCTGGTTAAGTCTTTGCAGTCATGCCTGGCAGCGCAATTTGCGCTGCCTGCGGGCGAACCTGGGAAATATAGCCAGATGCGCTGCCCGGTCGCGGCTGGGGTCAGGAGGCTGCACCCACCGGCTCACCCGCGCGGTGCTCGACGATCTCCTCGGCGATGCTCGCCGGGACCTCCTCATAGCGCTCGAACTGCATCGTGTAGGTGGCGCGGCCCTGGGTGGAGGAGCGCAGGTCGGTCGCGTAGCCGAACATCTCCCCGAGCGGCACGTAGGCCGCCACGGCGAGCGCGTTGCCGCGCTGCTCTTGGCCTTGCACCTTGCCGCGCCGCCGCGAGAGGTCGCCGATCACGTCGCCGAGGAAGTCCTCGGGGGTGACCACCTCGACCGACATCACCGGCTCCAGCAGGACCGGATTGGCCTTGCGGGCGCCCTCCTGGATCGCCATCGAGCCGGCGATCTTGAAGGCCA
This sequence comes from uncultured Solirubrobacterales bacterium, assembly GCA_963777915.1. Classification (GTDB taxonomy): domain Bacteria; phylum Actinomycetota; class Thermoleophilia; order Solirubrobacterales; family 70-9; genus CAVUPF01. Next base: position 376,529 of record CAVZSH010000003.1, read on the forward strand.
TCTCGGAGGAGTCGACGTCGTGGTAGGAGCCGTCGATCAGTTCAACCCGCACGTCGACCATCGGGTACCCGGCCTTGACGCCGTTCTCCAGCGCCTCCTCGATCCCCTGCTTGGCGGGGCCGATGAACTCGGTGGGGATCACGCCGCCCTTGATCTTGTTGATGAAGTCAAAGCCCTCGCCCGGCGCCGGCTCGACATTGATGACGACGTGGCCGAACTGGCCGCGGCCGCCGGTCTGGCGGACGAAGCGCCCGACGATCTTCTCGACCCGCTTGCGGATCGTCTCGCGATAGGCAACCTGGGGGCGGCCGACATTGGCGTCGACTTTGAACTCGCGCAGCATCCGGTCGACGATCACCTCGAGGTGAAGCTCGCCCATCCCGTGGATCAGGGTCTGGCCGGTCTCCTCGTCGGACTCGACCTGGAAGGTCGGGTCCTCCTCGGCGAGGCGCTGCAGCGCGGTACCCAGCTTCTCCTGGTCGGCTTTGGTCTTCGGCTCGATCGCCACCGCGATCACCGGCTCGGGGAACTCGATGTTCTCGAGCGCGATCGGGGCATCCGGCGCGGCAAGGGTGTCGCCGGTGCCGGTCTGCTTGAGACCGACGCCGGCGCAGATGTCGCCCGCGTAGCATTCCTCGATCTCCTCGCGGCTGTTGGCGTGCATCATCAGCAGACGGCCGATCCGCTCGGTCTTGCCGGTGGTCACGTTGAGGACGCGACCGCCGGCGGGGAGCTTGCCGGAGTAGACGCGGAAGTAGGTGAGCTTGCCGACGTAGGGGTCGGTCATCACCTTGAAGGCGAGCGCGGCAAAGGGCGCCTCATCATCGGCGGGGCGCTCACCCTCAACCGGCTCTTCCCCGCCCTTGGGCGTCGGCTCCAAGCCCCTCACCGGCGGCACCTCCAAGGGCGAGGGGAGCAGCTCGACGATCGCGTCGAGCAACGGCTGCACTCCCTTGTTCTTAAACGAGGAGCCGCAGAGCACCGGCGTCACCTTGGTGTCGAGGCAGGCCCGGTGCAAAGAGGCGGCGATCCGCTCATGGGGGATCTCCTCCTCGGCAAGGTAGGCCTCCATCAACTCGTCGTCGTAGTCGGCGCAGGCCTCGATCAGCTCGTTTCTGTAGCGCTCGGACTGCTCGACCATCTCCGCCGGGATCTCGGCGGTCTCGAACTCGGTGCCGAGCTCGTCCTTCCAGACCAGCGACTTCATCTCGACCAGGTCGATGACCCCCTCAAAGTCGCCCTCCTGGCCGATCGGAAGCTGAATCGGCAGCGGATTGGCCCCGAGCCGGTCCCGCATCGTCTGCACCGCGTTGAAAAAATCGGCTCCGGTGCGATCCATCTTGTTGATGTAGGCAAAGCGCGGCACCCGGTACTTGTCGGCCTGGCGCCAGACCGTCTCGGACTGCGGCTCGACCCCGGCGACGGCGTCAAAGACGGCGATCGCGCCGTCAAGGACGCGCAGGCTGCGCTCGACCTCGACCGTGAAGTCGACGTGGCCGGGCGTGTCGATGATGTTGATCCGGTGGCTCTTCCACTCACAGGCGGTGGCGGCGGAGGTGATCGTGATGCCGCGCTCCTGCTCCTGCTCCATCCAGTCCATCACCGCCGCCCCCTCGTGGACCTCGCCCATCTTGTGGGTGCGGCCGGTGTAGTAGAGGATGCGCTCGGTGGTCGTCGTCTTGCCGGCGTCGATGTGCGCCATGATCCCGATATTGCGGGTCTTCTCTAGGGGAAAGCTGCGTGGCATGGTCTTAAGGTAGGCGGTGAGGTGAAACGGGGACGGATGAAAAGTAAGCCCTCCGGCAAGAGCCGGGATCGGCGCATGAAAAAGGCCCTCGCGGGCCCGGCGAAACCTACGGCGAAGAAGCTGCCTGAGCGACGCGCGATGATAGCAGCGGCGCGGCGTCGCACCGTCGTGCCGCTCGCCTGGATGGCCAGGCTCACGTGGAAGGTAGACCGGGTGGCCAACCGCGGGCTCGAGCGCGCCCAGCCGCCGCTGGCCCGCCTCGCGCGGCGGCTGCGCAGGCTCGCCGGGCGCTGGGTCGCCCGCGCTGGCCGGCTGCTACGCCCCGCCGCGGCGCTGCTCTTTCGCGGCTTGGCGCGCGGGGAGCGCTTGCTGCGCCGGGGCGTGCGGGCGGGCACCCGCGCCGCGACCCGGGCCAGCGCCGTGCTCACGCCGATCCGGGCGATCTGCGCGGCCACGGTCGCCGCGGCCGCCTGCCTCGCCGTCTCCCAGTTCATCGACTACCGCGCGGTAGAGGTCGGCCAGCCCGGCTACACGGGGCTGCCTGCGATCGCCGCACCACCTACCGTCGCGGCGAGGACGGCCGGGCAGGCGCACTCCTACCTCTTGGTTCCCCTCGCCCTGCTCGCCGCCATCCTCGCCGTGGTGGCGCTACGCCCTCGGCGGCGGGGGCTGGCCCGCGCGGTGGTCCTCCTCGGCCTCATCTCCCTCGCCGTGACCCTTTTCATCGACCGGCCAAGCGGCCTGGCGCTCGGCGCCCAGGCCTCCCGCTTCGCCGGTGCCCACGCGGTGCTCGACGACGGCTTCTATGCCGAGCTGGCGGCTGCGGCGGCACTGGTGCTTGGCGGACTGCTCTACTATGCGCGGCCGTGCCCAATACGAATCAACTTGTCAGGAAGGGTCGCAAGCGCCCTAAGAAGAAGACGACGACGCCCGGCCTCAAGTCGGGCCAGGGACGCAAGAAAAGGGTCGCCGCGCCGCAGCGGCGCGGCGTCTGCACCCGCGTCGCGACCGTAACTCCGAAGAAGCCGAACTCCGCCCTTCGCAAGATCGCCCGCGTGCGGCTGACCAACGGGATGGAGGTCACCACCTACATCCCCGGGGAGGGCCACAACCTCCAGGAGCACTCGGTCGTGCTGGTCCGCGGCGGCCGCGTCAAGGATCTGCCCGGCGTCCGCTACAAGGTGGTTCGCGGCACGCTCGACGCGGCCGGCGTCTCCGACCGCAAGCAGGCCCGCTCCCGCTACGGCGTCAAGGCCTCCTGATGCCTCGCCGCTCCGCAGCTCAGATCCGGCCGGTCGAGCCCGACGCCAGGCACCGCAATCGGCTCGTCCAGCAGGTGATCAACAAAGTGATGAGCGATGGCAAGAAGTCACTCGCCGAGCGGATCGTCTACGACAGCCTCGCGATCGTCGGCGAGCGCACCGGCGAGGACCCGGTGGAGACGCTGGAGGCGGCGGTCAAGCAGCTGACTCCGGTGCTCGAGGTCCGCTCCCGAAGGGTCGGCGGCGCCACCTACCAGGTGCCGGTCGAGGTCCCCGCCCGCCGCGCCCGCACCCTGGCGGTCCGCTGGCTGGTCAGCTATGCCCGCCAGCGCCGCGAGTACTCGATGGCCGACCGCCTTGCCAACGAGATCCTCGACGCCAACCAGCAGCAGGGCAGCGCCTGGAAGCGCAAGGACGACATCTACCGCATGGCGCAGGCAAACAAGGCGTTTGCCCATTACCGCTGGTAGCTAGCCTTGCCTCGATGAAGCGTCCGATCCTCGCGGTCGACGTCGACGGGGTGATCAGCCTTTTCGGGTTCGACGAGCCTCCGGAGCGCTCCGAGGCGCGGTTCGAGCTGATCGACGGCATGGTGCACTGCATCTCCCTGGCGGCCGGGGAGCGACTGTCTCGGCTCTCCGAACACTACGAGCTGGTCTGGGCGACCGGCTGGGAGGACCGGGCCAACGACTACCTGCCCAACCTGCTCGGCTTGCCCGAGCTGCCGCACCTCACCTTCGACGGGGCGGCGCGGTTCGGCTCGGCGCACTGGAAGCTGGGGCCGCTGGATGAGTACGGGAAGGGCCGGGCGATGGCCTGGGTCGACGACAACTTCGATGAGAGCTGCTACGCGTGGGCGCGCAGCCGGCCCGAGCCCACCCTGCTCGTCCCCACCGAGGCCCACCTCGGCCTCGAGGAGGCCCAAACCGAGGCGCTCGCCGCCTGGGCTCGCGGCCTGAAGCGCGAGGCCCGCGAGGGCTCCTGAGGCGATCCCGGCTCGCCGCTCAGATCCGCCTCGAGCTCCTCACCGAGCCAAGATGCATCCTGGTCAGGGTCCGGGCCTGCTCGCCGGCTCGCGAGGATCGAGCCAGGCAGCCTCGAGGAGTACCCGGAGCCGTGCGCGGAAAGTCGGCCTCTTTTCCCCACTTCCGCGCCGCTTGTCTCTAGACTGAGCCGCGTGGTGGGGTTCTGGCCGATTTTCTTCCTTCTCGTCGTCTTGAAGATCCCGGTGCTCGGGTCGCTGTGGCTCGTCTGGTGGGCGAGCAAGTCACCGGAACCCGACGGGGCGACAGAGGATTCCGAGGGCGACTTTAAGCGCCGCAGGCCCGAGCCGAAGCGACCGCGAGGGCCGCGGCGCGGGCCCCACGGCGGCGGCGCAGCGGTTGCCCTTCCACCCTGCCCGCCCGGCGGGCGGACCCGGGTCTTCAGGCCCGCTGGGCAGCCTGCTTTCGCTCCCGCCGGATCTCGCGTAGATAAGGATGGAAGTCCACCTGGATCGTGTGACGCTTAGAGGCGACGTAGCGCTTTCGCATCTTCCCTTCGGCCTCGGCGATCTCCTCCCGCATCTCCCCCACCGAGGGCAGCGCGCCCCGGCCCCCCAGCAGGTCGGCGACCCACTCCGACTGTGCCTCAGCGATCGGCATGATCGCCCCCAGGGGCTGGACGAAGCCGATGAAATACAGGCCGGGATGCCCGATCGAGGCGACCCGGCGATAGAGCGGCAGCCTGTTGGCCTCGGCTGAAATCAGCTTGGGGTCAAAGAAGGGAAAGGTGATCTTGTAGCCCGTGCAGTAGACGACGAGGTCGATCTCCTCTTCGCTGGCGTCGGCGAAGCGGACCGTGTGGCCGCCGCTGAAGCGCTCGATGTTGGGCTTCACCGCGATGTCGCCGTGGCCCAGCCGCGAGAGCAGCTCGGCCGAGACCGTCGGGTGTGCCTCAAGCAGCTTGTGGTCGGGCTTGGGCAGGCCGTAGGAGGTCATGTCGCCGGCGGTCAGGCCCAGCATCCGCCCGATGAAGAAGCGCTGCACCCCGAGCGGCAGCCTGGTCAGGAGTGGCGAAGCCGATTCGTCGGTCGGCTTGCCGTTTAGGTACTTAGGCAGGATGTAGGCGCCACGGCGCATCGCCAGGAAGGTCTTCTCGGCGACCCGGGAGGACTCGACCGCGACGTCGGTGGCCGAGTTGCCGATCCCCAACACCAGCACCCGCTTGCCGCGCAGCGCGTCGGCCTCACGGTAGTGATGAACGTGCATCTGCTCCCCGGCGAACTCCTCAGAGCCCGGAAACGACGGCTCAGGCCAACGCGGATCCCAGTGGTGCCCGTTGGCGACCAAGACCGCCCGGTAGCGATGCGCCTCCCGCTCCCCGCCGGAGTCGATGCTCACCTCCCACTCCCCCTCGACCGGCTCCACCGAGCGCACCTCGGTCTGAAACCGGATCTTCTCCCGCAGCCCGAAGTGATCGACGTAGTCGTCGAAGTAGGCGGCGATCTGAAAGTGGTTCGGGTAGTCCGGATACTCGGCCGGCATCGGGTAGGTCTTGTAGGCCATCAGTCCGCGTGAGGTGTTGATGTGCAGCGAGCGATACGCGGACGACATCTCGTTGTCGTTTTCAAAGCGCCAATTACCGCCGACCTGAGAGCCCTTCTCAAAGCAGTCAAAGGCGATGCCGCGCGCGTTCAGCACCTGACAGGCAGCGATCCCAGAGCTACCTGCCCCGATCACACAAACCTTCTCCCCGGCGGGCATACAGGAAATCTACCGTGGAGGGCCGCGGGGCCGGAACTCTCCCTCAGCACCCCAAGAGATCTACACCTGCCGGTCTATTGCATGCCGTATGGGCATCGGCTGGAGATCCTGCTCGACGACGAGCGCCACCGGCGGATCAGCTCTGTTGCGCATGATCGGGCGTCTCAGTTTGAGACCCTCGTGCGCGAGGCGATCGGAAGGTTCGCAGGGGACATAAGCAGCGGGGTCGAAGTCGGCGGTGCTCAACACCACCGCCGACCCGAAGGGAGCACGATGCTCGCCGACCTCGACCTGCTGCTCACCTCTGTGTTCTGCACCGCTGACGTCCTGGGTCGATGAATTTGACGACAACGGCGGTGTCTCGATTCTCGGCGGCGAGCGTTTCGCACGGTCGTTGGCAAGCCGCGTAAGCTAAAAGGCGGAGAGTTTTTGCATGGCTACCAAGTCCCATGAGTTCGAGGTCGTTCTCCAGCCCGAGGAAGAGGGGGGCTTCAGCGTGTCCGTGCCGGCGCTGCCCGGCTGCCATACCCAGGGCGAGACCCGCGAGGAAGCGCTGGAGATGGCCAAGGACGCCATCGAGGGGTATCTCGAAGTGCTGGAGGAAGAGGGGCGCCCGCTACCCCAGCCAGCGCAGATCGAGCGCGTCACCGTCGCCGCGTGAGCGAGCGACTACCTTCGATTCGCCCCCGGCAACTGATCCGAGTCCTCGAGAAGAAGGGCTGGAAGCTCGCTCGCTCCAAGGGCAGCCACCAGCACTTCACCCACCCCCACAGCCCGAACGTCATCACGGTCGCGGTCCATGCCAAAGACATTAAGCGCGGGACGCTGAGCGGTATTCTCGCCGACGCCGGGATCGGCCGCGACGAGTTCCTTCGCCTGTTGAAGTAGGCGCCTTCGCGGTGACTTTTGCGCCCGCAGATGAGCATCAACCAACCTGCTCCGGCTAATCCTCTGGGGCAACACGCCTCAGAGATTCCAGCCGAACTCGGTCCCGTGAGTGATTTCTCCGAGGCGCGCGCTTAGCCTTCTATGAGTCCGTGTTGGACAGATCGAGTGCCGGCACGCTCACCAGCAGTCTCTCTTTGCAATGCCCCTCGCCTCGCGGGCTCTGGTCGACTACGTAGCCTGAGCCGTCGTGGAACTACTCATCTGGTGCGTATCCGGTTTGCTCCTTGAGCGCTCGATAGTGCAGATGGTCGAGATGCCGCAGCACAACCTCCTGGCTGGCGATCTCCGTGCCGTTGCGTGCTCGCCTCGTGAAATCTTCTCGGACCAGGGCACAAAGGACGGAGGCCCGACCGAAAGGAGTCAACCGGATACGCACCACTCATCTAGTAGAGAATCGGGGCGGCCCTCCCCCTGCCTTATGACTCCTCGGTAGTCGTCTCGATCTCCTGGGCGAGCTCCTCGAGCTCCTCGGCGAAGGAGGGGCCGAAGCTCTCGACCGGGGCATCGGCGCCGTCGATCCCCAGCTCGGCCGCCAGCTCCTCCTCGTCGAGCAGCCCCTCCTCGCTCGGCGGCTCGATCGGCACCGCCGGCTCCACGGCCAGCGTCCGGTAGTGCTTCAGCCCAGTGGCGGCCGGGATCAGCTTGCCGATGATCACGTTCTCCTTGAGCCCGACCAGGCGGTCGCGCTTGCCCTCCAGGGCGGCGTCGGTGAGCACCTTAGTCGTCTCCTGGAAGGAGGCGGCGGAGAGGAAGGACTCGGTAGCCAGCGAGGCCTTGGTGATGCCGAGGATGACCTCCTCGCCTTTGGCCGGCGTGCCGCCCTCTTCCTTGGTCTTTTTGTTCAGCCGTTTGAGGCTGCCGCGGTCCTCGAGCTGGCCAGGCAGCAGGGAGGTCGAGCCCTTCGACTCGATGCGCACCTTCTTCAGCATCTGGCGGGCGATCAGCTCGATGTGCTTGTCGTTGATGTCGACGCCCTGGGCGCGGTAGACCTTCTGCACCTCGGCGACCAGGTAGAGCTCGGTCTCGGTGCGGCCGCGGATCGCCAGCAGGTCGGCGGGGTAGAGCGAGCCTTCGTTCAGCTGCTCGCCAGCCTCGACCTTGTCGCCGTCGGCGACGTGCAGGCGGGTGCGCGCCGGGAAGCCGTAGGCGTGCTCCTCGCCACTGGACTCGGTGAGGATAACTTTCACCGCCTTTTCGGTCTCCTCGATCGAGACCTTGCCGTCCGCCTCGGCCATCTGGGCCAGACCCTTTGGTTTGCGCGCCTCGAAGAGCTCGACGATACGCGGCAGGCCCTGGGTGATGTCCTGCCCGGCGACGCCGCCGGTGTGGAAGGTGCGCATCGTCAGCTGGGTGCCGGGCTCACCGATCGACTGGGCGGCGATGATCCCCACCGCGTCGCCGATGTCAACCGTCGAACCAGTCGCCGGAGCGACGCCGTAGCAGGCGCGGCAAACGCCAGACTCGGCCTCGCACTTCAGCGTCGAGCGGACCGGAACCGCGATCTCCTCCTCGCCGAACACCTCGGCGATCGCCTCGACGTCGGCCAGGGCGATCTCCTGGTTTCGCTTCAGCAGCTCGCGTCCGCGCTTGGTCTCGAGCTTCTTCGCCGCCAGCCGCCCAAACAGGTTGTCGTTGAGTGAGCCATCGTCCTTGCGCAGCGCCATCTCGATGTGTTCTTTGGTCTTGCAATCCTCCTCGCGGACGATCACGTCCTGGGCGACGTCGACTAGGCGCCGCGTCAGGTAGCCGGAGTCGGCGGTGCGCAGCGCCGTGTCGGCGAGTCCCTTGCGGGCGCCATGGGTGGAGATGAAGTACTCCAAGACCGAGAGGCCCTCCATGAAGTTGGCCTTGATCGGCCGCTCGATGATCTCCCCTTTCGGGTTGGCCATCAGGCCGCGCATCCCGGCCAACTGGCGGATCTGTTTGAAGGACCCGCGCGCCCCGGAGTTGGCCATCATGAAGATCGGGTTGAGCTCGTCTAGGTTGTCCTCCATCGCAGTGGCAACCTCATCGGTCGCCCGGTTCCAGTGCGAGGTGACTGCCTCGTGGCGCTCCTCGGCAGTGATGTAGCCGTCGTCATACTGGCCCTGGATCGCCGCCGTCTCCTTCTCATAGCGCTCGAGGATCGCCGCCTTCTCGGGCGGTGAGACCACGTTGTTCTTGGAGACCGTGATCCCGGCTTGGGTCGCGTAGTGAAAGCCCAGGTCCTTGAAAGCGTCGAGGACCTGGGAGACCGCGGGCGCTCCGTAGGCCTCGACCAAATCGGAGACCATCTCGTTGACGTCACGCTTCTTCAGCGAGTGGTTGACGAACTCATATGCCTCGGGGTCGAAGTCCTCCCCGAGCGCATCGGCCAGGGCGCGCTCGATCTTTTCGTTGAAGATGATCCGCCCGACCGTGGTCAGGAAGTGCTCGTGCCCTGCCCGGCGGTAGCCGGCGTGGTCGTGCAGCTTGCAGCCGCCGTTCTCATAGACCAGCTCGGCCTCCTGGGCGGAGCGGAATACCTTCGGCTGGGCGGCGCGGCGCACCGCTCCCTTGCCGGACTTCAGCTCCTCGTCGAGCTTGGCCAGCTCCTCGGCCGGCGGTCCGTAGGTGAGGTAGTAGATGCCCAGCACCATGTCCTGGGTCGGCGTCGCCAGTGGCGCGCCGTGGGCCGGTGAGAGGATGTTGTTCGCCGAGAGCATCAGGATCCGCGCCTCGGCCTGCGCCTCGGCGGAGAGCGGCACGTGGACCGCCATCTGGTCGCCGTCGAAGTCGGCGTTGAAGGCGTGGCAGACCAGCGGGTGGACCTGGATCGCCTTGCCCTCAACCAGCACCGGCTCGAAGGCCTGAATGCCGAGGCGGTGCAGGGTCGGCGCCCGGTTGAGCAGCACCGGGTGCTCGTTGATGACTTCCTCGAGCACATCCCAGACCTCGGGGATCATCGACTCGACCATCTTCTTCGCCGCCTTGATGTTCTGCACGGCTTTGCGCTCCACCAGCTGGGCCATGATGAACGGCTTGAACAGCTCCAGGGCCATCAGCTTCGGCAGCCCGCACTGGTGCAGCTTCAGGCTCGGCCCGGAGACGATCACCGAGCGGCCCGAGTAGTCGACGCGCTTACCGAGCAGGTTCTGGCGGAAGCGTCCCTGCTTGCCCTTCAGCATGTCCGAGAGCGACTTCAGCGGGCGGTTGCCGGGGCCGGTAACCGGGCGGCCGCGACGGCCGTTGTCAAACAGCGCGTCGACCGCCTCCTGCAGCATCCGCTTCTCGTTGTTGACGATGATCTCCGGCGCCCCGAGGTCGAGCAGCCGCTTTAGCCGGTTGTTGCGGTTGATCACCCGGCGGTAGAGGTCGTTCAGGTCCGAGGTCGCGAAGCGGCCGCCGTCGAGCTGCACCATCGGGCGCAGCTCCGGCGGGATCACCGGCACGCAGTCAAGGATCATCCAGTCCGGCTTGTTCTCGGAGTGCAGGAAGGCGGAAGCGACTTTCAGCCGCTTCACCGCTCGCGCCTGTTTTTGACCTTTGGAGCTGTTGATGACCTGCTCAAGCTCCTCACATTCGGCCTCCAGGTCGACCTGCTCGAGCAGGTCGCGCACCGCTTCGGCGCCCATGCTGCCGCGGAAGTACTCGCCCCAGCCAAACGGCGAGCCGAAGCGGTCCTTCAGCTCGCGGAACACCGTCTCGTCGTTGACGACGTCCTTCGGCTTCATCTCGGTGAAGATCTTCCAGACCTCCTGCATCCGCTCGATCGCCTCTTCGATGTAGGCCTCGGTGTCGGAGATCTCCGCCTCAAAGGATTTGCGCAACTCTTTGATCAGCTTGGTGCGTTCGTCGTCCTTTAGCTTGCGCAGCTGCGCCCCGGTCAACTTCAGCGAGTCGGCCCAGAGGTGGTCCTCGTCATCGAAGCGCTCCTGGGAGCCCTCCTCCAGGTAGGAGACCCGTCGCTGCAGGGACTCGCTCAGCTCCTGGGTGCGCCTCTGGCGCTCGGACTCATACTCCTCGAGGACCTTTTTGACCTCTTTCTCGAGTTTGCCGATGTCCTTGTCGCGGGCTTCCTCATCGACCCAGGTGATCATCGAGGCGGCGAAGTAAAGGACCTTCTCCAGCTCTTTGGGGGCCATGTCGATCAGATAGCCGATCCGGCTCGGCACCCCCTTGAAGAACCAGATGTGGGAGACCGGGGAGGCGAGGTCGACGTGGCCCATGCGCTCGCGGCGCACCTTGGAGCGGGTGACCTCGACGCCGCAGCGCTCGCAGACGATGCCCTTGTAGCGGACCCGCTTGTACTTACCGCAGTAGCACTCCCAGTCCTTGGTCGGGCCGAAGATGCGCTCGCAGAAGAGCCCATCTTTCTCGGGCTTCAGGGTGCGGTAGTTGATCGTCTCGGGCTTGGTGACCTCTCCCCAGCTCCAGGAGCGGATCTTCTTCGATGAGGCGAGACCGATCTCGATCGCGTCGAAGTTGTTGATATCGATCATCAGTCCTCCACCTTTGCTTGCTCGGCCTCGCCGGCCCCGTCAGTTCCCGCCTCGCCCTCGGCAACCACCTGCTCCTCGCGCTCATCGGCGGCGCCGTTTGACTCGGCCCGGACCCCGGTCAGGTCCATGCCCAGCTCCTCCGCCGCTTTCAGCAGGTCGTCCTCTTCGTCGGAGATCTCCACGTCGGTCCCCTCAGAGACGACGTTGGCGTCCAGCGAGAGGCTCTGGATCTCCTTGAGCAGCACTTTGAAGGACTCAGGGATCGAGGGCTCGGGGATGTTCTCCCCCTTGACGATCGCCTCGTATGCCTTCACCCGCCCGACCGTGTCGTCGGACTTCACGGTCAGCATCTCCTGCAGCGTGTAGGCGGCGCCGTATGCCTCCAGCGCCCAGACCTCCATCTCGCCGAAGCGCTGACCGCCGAACTGCGCCTTGCCGCCCAGCGGCTGCTGGGTGACCAGCGAATAGGGGCCGGTCGAGCGCGCATGGATCTTGTCGTCGACCAGGTGCAAGAGCTTCAGGATGTACATGAAGCCGACCGTCACTTTGCCCTCGTAGGGCTCGCCGGTACGGCCGTTGTAGAGCTGTGCGGTGCCGGCGCAGCGCGCCCCGGGCCGCTCGCGCTTGTCGACGCCGAGGTCGATGCCGCGATCGGCGTTCGCATCCGACCAGCTGACCAGCGCCTCATCGACATCTTCGACGGTCGCGCCGTCGAAGACCGACGTCGCCACGTAGACGCGCCCGTCGCCCTCGGCGGAGTGGGCCTGCTTGTAGGCCTCCGAGCCGTCGTCATACCAGCCGTTGGCGGCGACCCAGCCGAGGTGCGTCTCGAGGATCTGGCCGATATTCATCCGGCTCGGCACGCCGAGCGGGTTGAGGATGACGTCAACCGGAGTGCCGTCGGCGAGGTGGGGCATGTCCTCCTCGGGGACGATCTTTGAGATCACACCCTTGTTCCCGTGGCGACCGGCGAGCTTGTCGCCCTCGGCGATCTTGCGCTTCGTGGCCACGTAGACGCGGACCAGGTCGTTGACGCCGGGCGGCAGGTCATCGCCCGCGTCGCGGCTGAAGGTGAGCACGTCGATCACCACGCCGCCCTCGCCGTGGGGGACCTTCAGCGAGGTGTCGCGGACCTCGCGCGCCTTCTCCTTGAAGATCGCGCGGATCAGCTTCTCCTCGGCGGTAAGCTCGGTCTCGCCCTTCGGCGTCACCTTGCCGACCAGCAAGTCGCCGGAGACGACCTCCGCCCCGATCCGCACGATGCCGCGCTCATCGAGGTTGCGCAGGCTCTCCTCGGAGCGGTTGGGGATGTCGCGGGTGACCTCCTCGTCGCCGAGCTTGGTCGTGCGGGCGTCGATCTCGTACTCCTCGATGTGGATCGAGGTCAGCTCATCGTCCTTGACCAGCCGCTCGGAAAGGATGATCGCGTCCTCGAAGTTGTAGCCCTCCCAGGACATGAAGGCGACCAGGCAGTTCTTGCCCAGCGCGATCTCCCCGCCCGCGGTGGAGGAGCCATCGGCGAGCACGTCGCCCTCCTTGACCTTCTGGCCGCTGTTGACGATCGGGCGCTGGTGGATGATCGTCCCCTGGTTTGAGCGCATGAACTTGTGCAGCGGGTACTCGTCCCTCTTGGAGCCGCCGCTGACCACGATCCGCTCGGAGTCGACGTGGGTTACCTCGCCGTCGATCTCGGCCAGCACCACGTCGCCGGTGTCGACCGCGGCGCGGCGCTCTATCCCGGTGCCGATCAGCGGCGCGTCGGGTTTCAGCAACGGCACCGCCTGGCGCTGCATGTTGGAGCCCATCAGCGCCCGGTTGGCGTCATCGTGCTCGAGGAAGGGGATCAGCGCCGTCGCCACCGACCAGATCTGGGTCGGCGAAACGTCCATCAGGTCGACCTCCTTGGGGGAGGCGGTCGCGTACTCCTCCTCGCCGGACCGAACCAGAACCTGGGGGCCCTTCAGCCGAGCAGTCTTGGGATCGACCTCGGCGTTGGCCTGGGCGATCACCATGTCCTCCTCCTGGGTCGCATCGAGGTGGAGGATCTCCTCGGTGACGACGCCGTCGGTCACCACCCGGTAGGGGGTGGTGACGAAGCCGTGCTCGGAGATCTGCGCGTATGAGGAGAGCGAGCCGATCAGGCCGATGTTCGGTCCCTCCGGCGTCTCGATCGGGCACATCCGGCCGTAGTGGGTCGGGTGCACATCGCGGACCTCGATTGGGGCTCGCTCGCGGGTCAGGCCTCCCGCCCCCAGCGCCGAGAGGCGGCGGCGGTGGGTGAGGCCGGCGAGGCTGTTGGTCTGGTCCATGAACTGCGACAGCTGCGAGGAGCCGAAGAACTCCTTCATCGCCGCCACCACCGGGCGGATGTTGATGATCGTCTGCGGGGTGATCGCGTCGGAGTCTTCGGTGGTGAGGCGCTCGCGGACCACCCGCTCCATCCGGTAGAGGCCGATCCGGAAGGCCTCCTGGATCAGCTCGCCGACCGTGCGCAGGCGGCGGTTGCCGAAGTGCTCGTACTCGTCGAGGTGCTCATAGACCGGCTCTCGCGGGTAGGTAATCGCCTCCGCGGCGTAGTCTTTGATCGGATTCTCCTCGTCGATCTCCTCGGGGATGCCGAGCAGCTTCGGCAGGGAGACCAGCTCCTTGACCAGGGCAATGATGTCGTCATGGGTGAGGACCCGGGTCTCGAGGTTGATGTCGAGGTCCAGGCGGGCGTTCAGCTTGTAGCGGCCGACCCGGGTGAGGTCGTAGCGCTTGGGGTCGAAGAAGAGCTGCTCAAGCAGGTTCTTGGCGGCGTCGACCGATGGCGGCTCGCCGGGGCGCTGCTTTTTGAACAGCTCGATCAGGGCGCCCTCTTCGGTTCGGGTCGCCTCGGTGTCGGACTCGATCGTGTGGCGCATGTAGACCGAGTGGTCGAACATGTCGAGCAGCTTCTCGTCCTCGACATAGCCCATCGCCCGCAGCAGCACCGTGACCGGCAGCTTGCGCTTGCGGTCGATGCGCACGTAGACGCGCCCTTTTTTGTCGATCTCCAGCTCCAGCCAGGAGCCGCGAGCCGGCATCAGGTTGGCTATGAAGACCTGCTTCTCGGGGTCCTTGGGCGCCATCACGTAAGCGCCGGGGGAGCGGACCAACTGGGTGACGACGACGCGCTCGGTGCCGTTGATGATGAATGTGCCGCGCTCGGTCATCCACGGGAAATCGCCCATGAAGACGGCCTGCTCGCGGATCTCCCCGGTCTCTTTGTTCTGGAAGGCGACCGTGGCGGTCAGCGGTCGCGAGTAGGTCATGTCCTTCTCGCGACACTCCTCGATCGTGTGGGGCGGGTCCTCGAATTTGAACTCGCCGAAGACGATCGCCAGGTTCCCCGTGTAGTCCTCGATCGGGGATATGTCGTCGATCGTCTCTCGCAGCCCGCCCTTCTTCGGATCCGCCAGCTCCGCGAAGGAGCGGCGCTGGATATCGATCAGGTGGGGGACTTCGAGCGGGTTCTGCAGTCGGGAAAAACTCCTGCGGGTTACGGGGGCAGCGTTTGAACGTGCCAAAGTCGGCGACTCCTCAGGCGGTCAGAGGGACGTAGATAAAGCGCAGATATGGGCAGGGGGACTCAACGGCGCGCGACCGCAGAAAATAACACACGGCAACGCTCGACCCTGGGCTCGGCTCCCTGCGTGGGTCCGAAGCGCATTGGACAGCAGTTTACTTTAGCTCGACCGTGGCGCCCGCCTCCTCGAGTTCGGCCTTCAGCTTCTCGGCTTCCTCGCGCTCGATGCCCTCTTTGATCGCTTTCGGGGCCTCATCGACGATCGCCTTCGCCTCTTTGAGGCCGAGGCCGGTCGCGGAGCGCACCACCTTGATCACCGGCACCTTCTGGCCGCCGACCTCGGTCAGCACCACGTCGACCGTCGCGCTCTCCTCCTCGCCGCCACCGTCGCCGTCGCCCACCGGGGCGCCAGCCGCGGCGGGAGCCGCGGCGGCAACCGCCGTCGCGGAGACGCCGAACTCCTCCTCGAGCGCCTTGATCCGCTCGGAGAGCTCCAGCACCGAGATGCCCTTCAGCTCCTCGATCCAATCCTCTGTCGAAATTTTTGTTGGCATCGCTTCTAGCTACTCCTCTTCCTTGCTCTCGTCTTGATCAGAAGTCGTGTCCTCCCCAACCGCCTCCTCGGTTGGGGTCTCGTCCTCGCTCTGGGAGGCCCCTTGCTCCTCGGCTGGCAGGCTCTCGGCAGCGGCCTCAGTCGGCGGCTCCTCCGCGGGGGCCTCCTCCTCGCCCGAGTCCGCCTCGGGGGCGGGCTCGGGCGCAGGCGCCTCGGCCGGAGCCTCGCCGTCGAGCAGCCCCTGCTCGGCGATCTGGCCCAGCTGCATCGCAAGGCCGGAGATCATCGAGCCGAGCCCGCGCACCACGCCGGTCAGGGGGCTGGCGACAAGTCCGGCGAGCTGGCCGTTTAGGACGTCGCGGGCAGGCAGGCGGGCAATCGATTTGAAGCGCTCCTCATCGAGGCTGAGGTCGTCCATGTAGCCGCCCTTGAAGGCGAGGACGTCGTGCTCGCGGCTGAAGGTCGCGATCGCCTTCGCCGCCATCGCGGTGTCGCCGCGGACAAAGGTCAGAGCGGTCGGGCCCTGGAGCAGCTCTGCGAGGCGCTGCTCGCCGGCCCGTTCGGCCGCCAGCTTGGTGAGCCGGTTCTTGACGACGCGGAAGCTGGCGTCGGCCTCACTCAGCTTGGTGCGCAGCTCAGCCGCCTGGGGGACGCTGATGCCGCGGTAATCGATCGCGAAGATCGCCTCGGAGCCCTCGATCTGGGCGGCGATCTGCTCGATTGTGGCTGACTTTTGCTCGCGGTTCATCGTCTCACCTACACCGGGCTTTCGGGCACGGCCCCGCCGGTGGTCTTGGGTCAGGGGCGGCGCAGTCTAGACGATCGCGCCCAAGGCCCGCCGCTGACCGGGAGGCGTGGATCGGTAGATCGGGGCATTTGGCAAGCCGCCGCGCGGCCCGGCTGGGAAGGGCGGCGGCTGGGGTGCTCAGGCGCTTGCCAGCTCCGCCGCGGCCTCGGCGCCCGCGGCGGGTGCCAGGTCGCGCTCGCCGGTCTTCGTCGCGTCGACGCGGATGCCCGGGCCCATCGTCGTCGTCAACGTGCTGGAGAGGACGTAGCGACCCTTTGCCGAGGACGGCTTGGCGCGGAGGATCTCCTCGATCACCGCCAAATAGTTGTCGAGCAGCTTGCGCTCGTCAAAGCTCGCCTTGCCGATCGCCATGTGGATGATCGCCTGGCGGTCGGTGCGGTACTCGACCTTGCCCGCCTTTGACTCGGTGACCGCCTTCTCAACGTCCTCGGTAACGGTGCCGACCTTGGGGTTGGGCATCTTGCCCTGGGGACCGAGGACGCGACCCAGCTTGCCGACTGCCGGCATCATGTCCGGGGTCGCGATCACCACGTCAAAGCCGGTCCAGCCCTCCTCGACTTTCTTCGCTAGGTCCTCGCCGCCGACGAAGTCCGCACCGGCCGCCTCCGCGTCGCGGGCCTGCTGGCCCTGAGCGAAGACGGCGACGGTCACGTCCTTGCCGAGCCCGTGCGGAAGCGCCAGGGTGCCTCGCAGTTGCTCCTCGGCGTGACGGACGTTGACGCCGAGCGCCACGTGCAGCTCGACCGTCTCGTCGAAGTTGGCGCTAGCGGTCTGCTTAAGGAGGGAGATCGCCTCAGCCGGCGGATAGGGGCGATCACGCTCGATCTTCTCGTACTGCTGCCGGTAGCGCTTGCCGTGGGCCATCGCTATTTGACGTCCACGCCCATCGAGCGGGCAGTGCCGGCGATGATCTTCGAGGCGGCGTCGAGGTCATTGGCGTTCAAGTCGGGCATCTTGCGCTCGGCGATCTGGCGGACCTGGTCCATCGAGATCGTCCCCACCTTGTTGACGTGGGGCTCGCCGGAGCCCTTCTTGATCCCGATCGCCTCCTTGATCAGCACCGCGGCGGGCGGCGTCTTGGTGATGAATGTGAAGGAGCGGTCCTCATAGACCGTGATCTCGACCGGGATGATCGTCCCCGCTTCGGACTGGGTCTGGGCGTTGAACGCCTTGCAGAACTCCATGATGTTGACCCCGTGCTGGCCCAGGGCGGGGCCGACCGGCGGTGCCGGGTTGGCGTTGCTCGCCTGGATCTGCAGCTTGATCAGGGTGAGGACTTTTTTGGCCATCGGGATCGGGGAGGGTAGCGGGCCGGGCTAGATCTTCTTCACCTGGTCATAGCCAACCTCGACCGGCGTCTCGCGGCCGAAGATCGAGACCAGGACCTTGAGTTTGGCGGCGTCCTCGTTGATCTCGGCGATCTCGCCGGAGAAGTCCGAGAGCGGGCCGGAGATGACTTTGACCGATTCGCCGATCGAGAACTGTGCCTGGGTACGCGGCCGCTCCGCCGTCTCACGGTGCAGCAGCCGGTCGACCTCGGGCTTGGAGAGCGGCACCGGTTTGTTGCGCGAGCCGACGAAGCCGGTCACCCCAGGGGTGTTCTTGACCAGCCCCCAGGCGTCGTCGGTCATCTCCATGTTGACCAGGACGTAGCCGGGCATCGTCCGTTTCTCGGTCTGGACTTTCTGGCCGTCCTTCATCTCGGAGACCTGCTCGGTGGGGACGACGACCTGGCGCACATTGCGGTTTTGGCTCATCGTCTGCACCCGGTGCTCGAGATTGTGCTTGACCTTGTTCTCGTGCCCGGAGTAGGTGTTGATTACGTACCAGCGATACATCTGAGGCCTTTGTTCGGGGATCCCGTCGCTACCGCTAGAGGATCTGCTTGATCAGGAATTCGAAGAGCGCGTCGAGGGCACCCAGGTAGGCGGCCGCGACGGCGACGAAGATGACGGTGACCGCGGTCGCCTGGATCAGCGTCTCGCGGTCGGGCCACTGGACTTTTTTCAGCTCCTGCCAGCAGGAGACGAGGAAGCCGATGACGCCGCCCCGCTGGCGCTCCGCCGTGGCCTGCTTCTGTTTGCGGGCGAGCTGCTCGCGCTCCTGGCGCTTCTGCTCGGAGCGGCGGTTCTTCTCTGCTTCCTTTTGGCGCTTCTCCTCGGCGCGGCGCTCGGCGCGGGAGGGCCGGGGGGCGTCGGGGGTCTCCAGCTCGGCTTCTGGCGCGCCAGCCGCAATCCCCATCTCCACCGCCTCGATCTCGGCGATGTCGCCGGAGATCGGGACCTGGGTGTCGCGCTGGGCATGGGCCTCGCCGATCAGAGGGTCGCTGCCCGAGCGCTTGCGGTCCTGCGCTTCGCGAGCCCGGCGCTCGGCCTTGCGCTGTGCGCGGCTCTTTGCCATCGCCGGCTACCGGGTCTCCTTGTGCGAGGTGTGATGGCCGCACCAGCGGCAGAACTTGCGCAGCTCGACGCGGTCCGGAGAGTTGCGCCGGGACTTGTTGGTCTGGTAGTTGCGCCGCTTGCAATCCTCGCAAGCCAGCGTCACCGCGATGCGGACATCTCCGCGAGCCATGTCTCCTCGTTTAAGTACGGACGGCCGTTACAAAGGAAAACCCCGGGCCGAGGCGCGAGGCTGAGCCGAAGGATAGCGGTCCGGCGAAGGTCAGGGCTCTGCGTCGGGATCGGTCAGAGCCGCGACATCCGCGACATCCACAGGGCGACCGCAGGCCAGCTTCATCTGGATCAGGTCATCCAAGTCGACGACGGGCACCTCAACGTCCCCGAGCCGCACATGTAAGGCCCGCCCGCTCAACTCGGCATAGGGACGAGCGCCGGGGACCTCATGCATCACGTCGATGCCGCCGTCGCGGGTTGCGAACTGCCAGATCGTCGATCTCTGAAGCATCTTCGCGTCCACGGCGGTGCCCTCCTCGCCGGGATTGAGCACTTGGGCGTCAAGCGAGCGAAGCGCAGCGCCGAGTCGCTCGAGGTTCGCCGGATCCGGTGCCGGGATGAGGTCCGCGTCGTTGGTCGTCCGTACGTGGCCGTGGGTCTGTACGGCGAGCCCGCCGATCAGCACATAGTCGACGTCGTGCTCGGCGAGCGCTCGGAGGATGCGCTCCGCGTCGAGCGGGGTCTCAGATGCGGGCACGCGCTTCTCGCCCAGCCGCGGCGAGGCGGCCCGCCATGCGGTTCCAGGAGATGCCCAGGGCTAGGCGCTCGCTGGGAGAACGCCTCGCGGTCGCTTGGCGGTGGAGAGGGTCGTAGTCTCGCTTTGGCTGGACTCCGGTCAGCTCCAGGCCCTCTCCCATCGCCGCCATCAGCAGATCCAGGGTCTCGATGCTCGGTGAGATCTCATCTGCCTCAAGCCGGCTGATAGCCGACTGCTGCGTCCCGGCTCGCCGCGCCAACCGCGCCTGGCTGAGGCCATGACGAGCGCGGGTCGTGCGAATCAACTCACCGGGTGTCACGGCTGAATTATAGCGAATCTGTGATAAGTGCTAAAGACCGAGCGTCTTGGCAATTATGTTGCGCTGGATCTCCGAGGTGCCGCCATAGATAGTGGAGACCAGCGCGGTGCGAACCAAGCGCTCCATGTCGTACTCGGAGGAGTAGCCGTAGCCGCCCATCATCTGCATGCCGTCGAGGGCGGCACGTCTGGACACCTCGGTGACGTAGAGCTTTACCATCGAGGCCTCGCGGGGCAGCATCCGATCGGGGTCCTCATCGGTCATCGTCGCGACCCAGCGGGTCATCAGGCGGGCCGCCTCCAGCTCGGTCGCCATGTCGGCGAGGCGATGCTGGAGCGATTGAAAAGAACCGATCGGGCGGCCGAACTGCTTGCGTTCCTTGACGTAGACGATGATGTCGTCAAAGACCCTCTGGGCGATCCCGAGCATCGTCGCTGCGAGGATCAGGCGCTCGACGTTAAGGCCCGCCATCAGCTGCGTCCAGCCCTGGTCGACCGCGCCGAGGACGGCGTCTGCAGGTGCGAAGCAGTCGGTAAAGTAGAGGTGGTTGGTCTCGCGGCCGCCCATCGTGTCGATCGGGACGATCTCCATGCCCTCGGCATCGCCCGGCACCCAGATCATCGTCAGCCCCTCATGCTTTGAGGGACCGCGGGTGGTGCGGCAGACGACGAGGACGTGGTCGGCGATGTGAGCGTTGGAGCAGAAGACCTTCTGGCCGTTGAGGACAAAACCGTCGCCGTCGCGCTCGGCGGAGGTGGTGAGAGAGCCAACGTCGGAGCCGGCCTCGGGCTCAGTCATCGCAATCGCCTCGACCGCGCCGCGGGCAATGCCGCCGAGGATCTCGTCCTTTTGCTCCTCGGTCCCGAAACGGTTGGTCGCGCCGGCGACGATAAGTGTCGTCGCATAGCCGCCGATCGGAGCGAGACCGCGGGAGGTCTCCTCCATGAACAGGCAGGCGTCCAGCATCGTGCCGTTCGAGCCGCCGAAGCGCTCGGGGATGGTGAGGCCGAGCCAGCCCAGCTCAGCCATCATCTTGTAGAGCTCGAAGCTGTGGTGCTCCTTATAGGAGTCGGTAAGGCGCTCGCGCTGATCCTGAGTGCCGCACTCGCGGTCGCAGAAATCGCGGATCGCGTCGACGAAATCGCTCTGCTCGTCGCTGAGGGTGAAGTCCACGGGCGGACAGCCTACTGGCTGAAAGCGCGGCAGCGCTCGCCGAAAAAGCCCGGAACGAGACTCGAACTCGTAACCCCTTCCCTTACCATTGGAGAGGTCCACCAAGCCGGGCTGTCTGGGTTGATGAGCCCTGAATCTCCTTTGCCATGCGGATTTTGGGCTACCTCACTGGTGGTTCTCTATAGGACTTGCGAAAGGTCGGTTCCGGGTGGTGTCCGTGCGGTTTCGGGGGGGGTTTGGGCGACGAGATGTGGTTTCGTCGCCCAATCAATCACGGAAATGGTAAGGGCGAGATTTGAACGTACATCAGCGACGACGTCTCGCCTGGCTACTGGGAAGACCATGCTGGTCCAACCTACCTCCATCTTCTCACCATCGACTCAGCTCAACTCGAAGGTAGAAGACGGCACAGTACTTCGGTTCGCGCGGACTTTAGGCGCCTGCGTTGGAGCAGCCTATGACTGACCGGAAAGCCCAGCCGCGCCGCAGTCACCCGTCAGGGCGGGCCCTTGGCCGCGAGCTCGCGGGCTTGACGGCGGACCCGGCCCACAATCGCTCTGATCGGCAGGCATTGGCGCAGCCGATCCTGCCGAGCTGGCCGCTAGATCAGTTCGAAGGTCCGAGTACGAAGCGGGCTCGCTCTGCTCTGAGCATCTCGTAGGGGGTCATGCACTTGACCTCCAGCGAGATGCAGGCGTTTGGAATCTTGATCCTCTTCGTCGAGTTCGCAGGGATCTCGTGGGTCACCACAGTCAAGTTATGGGCGTGAGCATGGGCAACGAGGTAGTAGTCGCCGCCCTGCAAAAAAGTGTTGACGGCAGCAGGCTCGTAGCCCTCCCCGGCCGCCCAGTTGCTGACCGTCTGCAGACTGGGCACCACATCAGCGTCGGGATTCAGGAAGAACTCCTGCCTGGCCTGCGCCCACTCAGTTAGCTCGTCGTCGCCCGCCTTGATCTCGTCGAAGACTTTCTCGACGCTGTGGACCTTCTCGGCGGCATGTTCCTCTCCCAGCCAGTCCAAAAGGCGGGGCAGAAGTCGAATCCGTAGTGTAGGTTCTTGGCTTGGATGAAGACGTTCGCGTCGAGCAGATACATCACGCCGCTCCGAGGTGCTCGCCGAGCTCTTCGAAGGTCTTGTACTTCCGCACGCCGAGCAGCCGGAACGCATCGCGGTGAAGCGTCCGCCCTTCCTGGGTGTCGGCGAGGATAGCTCGGGCAAAGCGCTTGCTCGTTCGGACGGGCTGGGTGTAGTAAAAGTTGCCGCCGCTAGCGCCCCTCGCCTCGGTGATTCGGGAGAGCTCATCCGCAAATGCGGCCTCGTAGTCCTCCCACTGGAGATAGTCGGCATCGAATAGACGTCGCAGGACGACGAGAGTGCTGACCTTGTAGAGCCGAGCCAGGCGGGCCAATTCCTCTGCCAGGGGGCTCTGCCCGGAGTACTCGTTCCGCAGCGAGTCCATCGGCACCAGCAACTCCCCTGCAACGGCGTTGCACCAGCGCTCGACTGCTTGATCGCTCCGCACGTTGAGCCGTGGATTAGAGAGCGCCGGTTGGCCCAGCCAGATATGTGCCAGCTCGTGGGCCAAGGTGAAGATCTGGGCCGCTTTGGTGTCCGCTCCGTTGACGAAGACAACCGGAGCCAGGTCGTCGACCAAGGCGAAGCCCCTGAACTCCGCGGGGTCGAGCTTGCGCCGGGTGTTGCTCCCGACGACCCCGCTGATCATCACCAGGACCCCGGCGTCCTCCGCCCGTTCGGCGAACTCTCGCAAGGCCTCAGACCAATTGGCGAACTCGCGGCGATCGGCTAGATCGAAGCCGATCGCACGGCGGATGCGATTTGCCGCCGTCGTGACCTTGGTCGTCGTTTTCAGCGACCCGATGAAGTCCAGAGAATCGCCACCAGTGGCCTGCATGTAACCCCGGTACCACTCCTGACGCTGCTCGCAGATGAAGATCGTCTCGAGCAGGTTCGGACTCGGCCGATCAGTCTCGCCCCCCGGCATCGTCCGGAAGTCGGGGACCGGAAGTTGCTCCTCCGGGGGCGCCTGCAAGAACAGGAATCCGACCGGCGTGTCGGTCGCCCGGGCGAATTTCTCCAGCTGTTTGAGGGTCGGACGGGTCTCGCCGCTGCTCCAGGCATGTAGCGGGAAACGCTCGCCTAGCTCCTCCGGGTCGCGGCCGGAGCGCTCACTAGCCCACGCCAGTAGCGAGGGCGCCACGTCGACCCGGACCGCCATAGGACGGATTATGGCTAACGCCCCGGGGGCCAACCCCGAAGCCTCTCCGGCTCTACGAAACGCCGTGGAGGCCCGCGTGAGTGAAGGCTGGTTGCACGCGAGGCAGCTACTCGATCCCAAGGCCGCGGTCGAGATTGCGATCTCGGTCGATCTCGCGCTCGATCCGCGCCTGACGCTCGACAGCCTTCTCGTCGAGCGCCATCGTGATGCTCGCCTCCTGCACGCCGCTGCGGCGCAATGCGTTCAGAGTGACGAGGAGGACAATGGTGACGAGCTGAAAATGCGAGCGAGAACACCGGGAGATTCGGTCTGGAGGAGTGGCCGATGAATCTCCACCCCCGTCGCGGTCTTATCGGTTGAACGCAGCGCGCCAACTAAAAGGAGACAGATCATGGGACAGTCCCCCGCCAACCTCGAAACGAATGACCGAGAGCCCGCGGAGACCGCCAACCTCGATCGCTACGGACACTCGGCGCTGCCGTGGAGCAGGCCCCGTGACCTGCTCGCCGCCGGCCCTCTTGGACCTGGCACCACGTTCTTCCTCGGGACCGCTCGCCCGGACGGCCGTCCCCACGCAGCGGGGGTCGGCGCCATCTGGATGGCGGGAGACCTCTATTTCACCAGCGGACCCGGGACCCGCAAGGCGCGAAACCTAGTTGCGAATCCCGCCTGCACGCTCTCGGTCAGCCTGGACGGCATCGACCTCGTCCTCGAGGGCGAGGCCGCCAGGGTCCTTGATCACGCAACCCTGGAACAAGCAGCCGCGCTGTACCGCGAGGCCGGCTGGCCGGCCGAGGTGGCGGGCGAGGCGTTCACCGCCCCCTACAGCGCCCCGAGTGCGGGACCGCCACCCTGGCACCTGTACCGCCTCGTCTTCCACACCGCCTTCGGGACGGCCACCGTCGAGCCCTTCGGCGCCACGCGCTGGCGCTTCAATCGCTGAGCGGGTGGCTGATCTCGCCGAGGTCCTGCCCGGCCTCTCCACTGTCGGGCGCCGCCGCTTGGCCAAGCAACCCTGCTGCGATGAGGCGGCAGATCCACCGGCGATGAATGAGGGGCTGCGCGAGTTGCTTGCCGGGCTGATCTGAATCTGAAGCGGGTTTTGAGCGGATATAAGCGACCGCGTATCGCCTTACGCAGAGCCAAATTCTCGCCGGTGAACAGTTTCCCATCGTCTCATAGACCGACCCGCTGAGAACATCCTCTGATAGACCGGAAAGCCCCAGCCGAGGCGCAGTCACTGTCAGCGGCGCGGCCTTGACTGCGAGCGCAACGAGCCAACCCTGCCGACCTGGCTGCCCTTGACTGTTCTGCCCAGTGAACAAGCGTCTGGCGCCTAACTCTTGCTCGGACGCAGGAGGAGGAGAGCCCGAAGTGAGCAGCGAACGAATCGACAACTTCGACTTTCGGAAATACCCTGCCCAGTCCCAGCTGCCACTCGATCGTTGGTCGTAGCCGGGCGGAGGCGTTTATGTCATGGCGCGTCTCTCACGCACCGTATATATCGATCAATCTAAGATCTCCTTGAGCTCAATTCAGGCGAGCGCTTTTGGGGAGGCACATGTGCGCAAGAAAATTCATTGCTGCGGCAGTTTTCCTCGTTTTCCTCGGCTGCTCGCAGGCCGCATCGGCGTTCGCGGAAGTCACTCCGACGTGGACCCCGCCGATTCGTCTCTCAGCGCTCGGCCAAAAAGCGACGCAGCCGCAGATCGCGACCGTTGACGGCGAAACCGTCGCGGTTTGGCTTCAGCTCGATGGCGGCAATTGGATCGTCCAGGAGTCCTCACGCCCGAGCGAAGGCAGCTTCTCCGCCCCCATCGATCTGTCCTCGCCTGGCTCCGATGCGAGCGATCCTCAACTCGTGCTGAATCGGCGGGGCGCCGCGGTGGTGATCTGGCAAAGCGCTAAAGGCGCTGATCAGGTTATCCAGGCCTCGACTCGCCAGGGCGAACGTGAATCATTCGATGCCGACCCGGGCGAACACAGCTTCGCTGGGCCGGTTGATCTCTCCGCAGCCGAAGGGAGCGCCGGCGAACCCCGTGTGACAATCAGCAACGGGGGAGAAGCGATGGCTGCCTGGGAGAGCTCGAACGGCAGCGACAACGTCGTACAGATGGCTGAGCTCGACCCGACGACGCAGGCCTGGTCGAGTCCCGTGTCGTTGTCCGCTCCGGGTCAGAACGCTGCCGAACCTGCGGTCGGAATCTCCTACAACGGCACCGCAGCCGTCGTCTGGCGACGCTTCAACGGGTCCAATCAGGTCGTCCAGGCGGTGACGCGCAAGGGTCGCGACAGCTTCTCCGAACCGCAGGACCTCTCGGCGAGCGGGGCGGATGCGTCCAAGCCCGAGGTCGAGGTTCAGGAATTCGGCGCAGTGGCAGCCTGGGAGTCCTCGGAAGCCGGTCGGGACAGCATCGAGGAGTCGAGCTGGCTGGAAACGGCGGGCGAATTCACCGAAGCCGCGGAACTTGGGCCGGCGGGGCCTGCAACCGATCTGCGCATCGATACGGAAGGCAAACGGATCACCTGGTTTGAAGGAAGCGTCCTGGATTACCGCTCTCAGGCCGGGTTCGGCGAATTCCCGGCGCCGACGACCACGGTGCAGCTGCCCGGCGAAGCCGATCAGCTAAACCTCGCCGGCTCTCCCGATCTCATCTGGCGAGCTCTGAGCAGTGAAGCCTCGATCGAGGCTCTCCCGGCCGGCGCACCGGAGCCGGTGACGGTCTTCGCGGCGGGCAACTCGGCCAGCGAACCGGCGATCGCCGGCTATCAGTGGGGCCCTGATCTGGCTGCGATCTGGGTGCGTCCCGAAGGGGCCGACAGCTCCGTCGAGGTCAGCGGGCTCGACGCCGAAGGGCCGTCTTTGGCCCAGCAGGTCTTTGGCCCCCCTTCACCGGTCGGGGTCCCTATTTCCTTGTGGGCTCTCACATATGACCTCTGGTCCCCGATCGTCTCGATCGAATGGGACCTTGGCGACGGCTCCACCGCGAACGGTGAAAAAGTCGAGCACGCCTTCTGCGCGGGGACCTATTCGGTCAGGTACACAGTGACGAATGCGCTTGGCCAATCGAGCTCAGGCGAGAGCCGTCTCGAAGTCGAAGGCTCGAATGCTCCGAAGATCGGGACGTTCTACGAGGAACTGGGCGCGGACGGGGTCGCCTCCCTGAAGGTCGCTGTGCCGTGCCCCGGCGGGCTCAGCATGGACGGAGAAGGCTTGGAACCCTGGCGCGGCAGGCTGAGCGAAGCGGGGACGGTCAGCATTCCAATCGTTGCGGCCGGCGCAGCCAGCGAAGAGATCGAAAAGACGGGCATGGCCACCGTGGAACCCCAGATCAGCTTCGAACCCCAGGGGGCCCCTATGGAGAGCGCTGCGACGAGCGTGACTCTCTACGGTGAGCAAAAGCCGCAACCGCCGCCTCCTTATTGGAGTCGCTGCAGCACGGGATCGGGCGCGGCGCGGGACGAATTCCTGGTCCACGCAGTCCCCTGCAAAGCCGCCCATCGGGCCTTGGCGAGCGTGGCCCGAAGGCTACGCGAAACTAAGCGGAGCTCCGCGCTTAATAGTGGATTCGAATGTCGCCTCCGCCGTAGTGCGCGTTGGAAGGTGGAGTGCCACCGAGGACGGGGGCGGATCCTCGCCAAGAGCCCCGAGTCGTCCCTGCGCCAATAAGCGCTGGGGAGTAGGGCTCGGTCGGCTCCCTCTCCTCGTCCAAAGGGAGAGTGAGTGCTGCTGACCGGCGTGCTTGCAACCATGGCCCGCAACCCTGAAATCGGTCCGACCCGTATGAGAGTCCTTCCCGCCCGCGACAATGGGCAAAGGAGGACCGAAGCAGGTGAAGAGGCAAAAGCACACCCCCGAGCAGATCATCCGCAAGCTGCGAAGCGCAGAGCAGATGCTCTCGGAGGGAAAGACGGTGGGCGAAGCGGCGAAGGCGCTGGAGGTCTCCGAGCAGACCCTGCACCGCTGGCGAAACCAGTACGGCGGGATGAAGGCCCAAGACGTCAAGCGGCTGAAAGAGCTGGAGCACGAGAACCGCGAGCTGAAGCAGATCGTGGCCGACCAGACGCTCGACATCCGCGCCTACAAGGAGATCGCCAAGGGAAACTTCTGAGCCCGGCCAGGAGGCGCCAGGCGGTCCGCATGCTGGTGGACCGCCTCGGCCTCTCCGAGCGTCGGGCGTGCCGGATCGCCGGCCAGAACCGCTCCACCCAGCGCCACCGCCCCGAGGTGCCCACAGACGATCAGGCCCTGCGCAAGCGCCTGCGCAAGATCTCCGCAGAGCGGCCCCGCTGGGGCTACCGCCGCGCCCACGCGAAACTGCTCGCCGAGGGCTGGAGCATCAACCGAAAGCGCACCCAGCGGCTCTGGCGCGAGGAGGGCCTGCGGGTGCCCGCCAGGGCCAGGAAGCGCCGCCGCCTCGGCGACTCCACCGTCCCCGCCCAAAGGCTCAGGGCGAAGCGCCCCAACCAGGTCTGGGCGCTTGACTTCCAGCACGACGCCACCGAGGACGGCCGCGAGCTGAAGTTCCTAAACGTCGTCGATGAGTTCACCCGCGAGGCGCTGGCGATCTGCGTCGAGCGCTCGATCAACGCCGAGGAGACCGTGGCGGTGCTCGAGCGTCTGGCCAAGGAGCGCGGGGCCCCCGCCAACCTGCGTGCCGACAACGGCCCGGAGCTGGTCGCCCGGGTGCTGCGCGAATGGTGTCGGCGAAGCTGCACCGACACCGCCTACATCGAGCCGGGCTCGCCCTGGCAGAACCCCTACGTGGAGTCATTCAACTCCCGGCTTCGCGATGAGCTCTTGAACACCGAGCTGTTCACCTGCCTCGAGGAGGCGAAGGTGCTGGCCGCCGACTGGCGTGAGGACTACAACGCCAACCATCCCCACTCGGCGCTGGGGATGATGTCGCCGCAGCGCTTCGCCGCCTCGCTTCGTTCGCCCTCCGGGCTCACTACGCGAGGCGGCGAGCAGGGATACTCCGTAAAGACAAACCCCGGACTCTCATGCGGGGTGGATCGATGAAGGGGGTCCGGCCAACCACGCGGAAGTGGCGAAGGGACCGAAACCCCGAAGCCCGGAACGAGACTCGAACTCGTGACCCCTTCCTTACCATTGGAGAGGTCTACCAAGCCGAGCTGTCTGGGTTGATGGACCCTGAATCCCCTTTGCCATGCGGATTTTGGGCTACCTCACTGGTAATTCTATAGGACTTGCGGAAGGTCGGTTCCGGGTAGTTTCCGTGCGGTTTCGGGGGCGTTTGGGCGACGAGATGTGGTTTCGTCGCCCAATCAATCACGGAAATGGTGAGGGCGGGATTTGAACCCTTTTTCAGCGACGGCGTCTCGCCTGACTACTGCTGAGACCATGCTGGTCCAACCTGCCTCCATCATCTCACCAGCGACTCAGCTCAGCTGGAAAGGAAAGGGACGACACGGTGTCGAGGTTCGAGCGGACTTTGGGTGCCTGCGTTGGAGCAGCCCATGACCGACCGGAAAGCGCAGCCGCGCCGCAGTCACCCGTCAGGGCGGGGCCTTGCCCGCGAGCTCGCGGGCTTGACGGCGGACCCGGCCCACAATCCCTCAGGTCGGGCAGGCATTGGCGCAGCCAATCCTGCCGAGCTGCCGCTCTTTTCGGAATGCAAGCGCGAGCCACAGGGGCCATTCCCAAGCCGGCGAGGCGCACGGCGGCAGCCCACCCGTCAAGAAGGGCGCGAGCTGCCGTTAGGCTCTCGGCGCCTTGACCCGCAAGCGCGATATCAAGCATGTTCCGGCAGGCTTGCAGGGAGGTCGGGCTGACCATCCGCGAGCGTAATGCGGCCAGCGAGGCCCTGCACGCGGAGAAGGAAGCCACTGGCAAGGCCGAGCACATGGGCTATGGCGATCTGCTGAGTTGGCTGCGACAATGGAAGCAGCGATGAGTACGACCGTAGCCCTAGATGCTTCGCCCCTCAATGTCCTTGTCCTGCGCGCGATGCGTGGCTCGATCATCGACGCTCGCATCGCCTATCCGCAGGTACTTCACGTCGAGATCCGCGACCCAGCCGGGGAGCTTTGGCGTCTCATCACCCAGGATGCCGAGTGGACCCCTGGCGAGCTGAGCGCGCTGGTCGGCCGCTCGATTCAGGGCGCCGAGATCGACGAGGACAGCGGCGAGCTGAGCTGCCAGCTCTCAGACGGTTCCCGGCTTGTCGTTTCGCCGACCCACCAGGAAGCTGACGACGACCCGCCCAATTGGGAGCTGATCGCCCCGGACGGTCTCGTCTTGGAGTTCGGCCCCGGTATGCGCTGGCGCATCGGCAACGCCGATGCGCGAGTGTCTTCGCCGTAGGCGTCGCGATCAGCATGTGAGGGGTAGGAAGTGACTACCCGATCCGAAGCCGAGATCGCTATCGCGGTCTAGGTCGATTGCAGCAACCGCCCTAACGACCTATCCCTGAGCGGACGCGATTCGACCAAGCGCAGCGCGATCTTGTCCTGCGTCAGGATCTGGCCATGAACGTTTCTCTGCGCCTGCAGCACTCGATCGCCCGCAGCCCGCGCCTCGGACGCCTTCACCTTACCAATGGCCCGATACGCAGAAGTTGTCCCGTAGATCCAGTCCGATGCTGCTCCGGCCGAGATAAACGATCCGGTTTGCGATTGCCTGAAACCGACGAACTAATGCAGCTCGACCAAGCCCGCACTCGGTACATCCGCTGGCTACTCGCAACCCGAGAACTGTCGCCGCACACGATTCGTGCCTACGGCGGAGATCTCGCCAGTTTCGAGCTATACATGGGTGCCGAATTCGAGGTCCAGGGGATCGATCAAGAAAGCCTGATCTCCTTCATCGAGCAGCAGAAGGCTGCGGCCCTCTCCCCTGCCTCACTGAGAAGGCGAGCTGCAGCACTGCGTGGCTTTTGTCGCTGGCTGCTCTCTCAGGGTCTTCTCGTCGTAGATCCCTGGAGCGGCACGAGCCTCGTCCTGGGCAGATCCCGCAGGCTGCCCCGAATACTCGCGGCCCACGAACTCGACCGACTGATCGAGTTCCTCGCTCGCGCGGCTCATGTCGACGGCGGCAGACCACCCGATAGCCGGTCAGTCGAAAGGAGGCCCCATGAGTCGACAACTCTTCTCGCGGTGGCGCTGATGGTCGCCACCGGCGTACGGGTCAACGAGAGTGTGAGTATCAGGTATCAGGACATCAACCTGCCCGGCAGGACGTTACGCCTGGTGGGAAAGGGGCGACGCGAACGACAGGTCTTCCTCCCGAATGACTGGATAGCCGGCCTCACGAGCGCCTACATCGAAGTCCGCTCGTCACTCGGCGTCGAGCATTCCCGCCTCCTCTTCAACCTTCGCTACGAGCCCCTCACCCCACCTGCAATGAGATCGCGGCTCGCAAAAGCGGCTCGTTCGGCAGGCCTCGCCACCCGAGTGACGCCCCACATGCTCCGCCACACAGCAGCAACCCAGCTGATTGAGGCCGGCGTCGACATCCGCTACATCCAACGGCTCCTCGGTCACGCGAGCCTCAGCACGACAGAGATTTACACCCACGTCTCCGACCACGCCCTCCACCGCGTCGTCTCGGACGCCGATGTCCTCGGGAGGTTCGTACAGGCGCGATAACTAGGGATTATCGCGCTTGCCTCGCGTCAGCGTGATCGTTCCGATGTTCAACGGCGTCGAGTTTTTACCGGCGTTCTTTGCGTCGTTGGAAGGCGCCTTGCCAGACGGTTCGCAACTGATCTTCATCGACGACGGCTCGACCCAGCCGGTTTGGGAGACGGTGCCGGACTTCCTAGGAGCCGAGTCCATCATCCGTCTCCGCAACGAGGAGAATTTCGGCTACTGCGTCTCGGTGAACCGGGCGTTTCCCCTCGCCACCGGCGAGATCATCGTCCAGCTAAACACCGATCTCATCCTCGAGCCTGACTGCATTGGTGCGATGGTCGATCTGATTGAGCGGGAGGACAGGGTGGGGATCGTTGGCTCGAAGCTGATTTTCCCGACGACCGGCCTTGTCCAGCACGCTGGCATGGCGTTCGGAAACTACACGAAGTCACACATTTTCTTCGAGCTGCCCGCCACTCACCCGCTCTGCAGCAAAACGCGCGAGATGCAGGTGGTCACCGGCGCCACCGCGGCGATGGCGCGGAACGTCCTCGACAAGGTGGGGACATTGGACGAGCGGTACTTCAACCACAACGAGGACATCGACCACTGCCTGCTCGCCCGCAAGTACGGATTCCGCAACTTCATCTGCGCCGACTCCGTTGCCCACCACTGGGAGAGCCAGTCGGGGCCGGCACGGTTTGCGGGTGTGGAGGCCGCCGAGGGGCTGTTCTGGTCCAGATGGGGGGCCGAGTTCGAGAACGATCTGGGCCTGTTCGTCGATGAGGCGCTTGACTACGTCCTGGGCGAAGCGCCCCATCTCGAGGGGGTCCCGTTCGAGGTCCTCGACCTCTCGCGTGGGGCGGATCAGCCGATTGCCCTCGACAGCCTGGGACGGCGATGGCCGGAAGTGGACACCCGGGTCCGTCGCTTTCGCCAGGTGGGAAACCTCTCGACCCGACTGCGCTTGCCCCTGCTCCTCCCCCACTGGGTCACCGAGGAGCCAACGCCCTTCATCTACCTGGTCGACCGCTACCGGGAACTGAGCGAAAACGAGCGCTGGTTCTCCAGTCGACGGCACACCGTCGAGGACGAGCTCGTCCTCGACCTGACCGGGGCCGCCCTCCGCACCTCCCAGTTGGCGCATTGAGATGATCAACCTCCTCCAGCCGAGTGTGGGCGCCGCGGAGCTGAGCGCAGTCGAGGAGGTATTCCAGGCCAATTGGCTCGGCGCCGGCGAACGCCTCGAGCGCTTCGAGCGTCTGCTCAGCGAGTACATCGGCCGCCCTCCGACCGAGGTGCTGACCGTCTCCTGCTGCAGCGAGGGCCTCTTCCAGGCCGTGGAGGCGCTTGGGCTGGGGGCGGGAGACGAGGTCATCCTGCCCAGTGTCAGCTTTCTGGGTGCCGCGCACGCCGTCCGCGCCGCGGGCGCCCGGGTCGTCCTCTGCAACGTCGATCCGAGAACGCTCAACCCGACCGTTGATCACATCCATAGCGCGATCACCCCCGCAACCAAAGCGGTGCTGATCCTCCACTACGGCGGCTACCCCGGAGATGTCCTCGCGATCGCGGAGCTGGCGAGACAGCGAAATTTGTTTCTGATCGAGGATGCCGCCTGCAGCCTCGGATCGTTCATCGATGGTCGAGCGTGTGGCACCTTTGGGGAGATCGGAGTCTGGTCGTTCGACGCGGTAAAGCTGCTGACCACCGGCGACGGTGGGATGATCTGGTGCCGAAGCGAGGCGCTGGCTTCACGCATGCGCCGCAACATCAGGCTCGGGGTCGAGACGTCCGGCCTGCAGAGGGCGACCTCGTCGCGATGGTGGGAGATAGACCCGGCGGTGATTGGCCGGCGGGCAACCATGAACGACGTGGCCGCGGCCATCGGCCTGGCGCAACTCGAAAAGCTCCCCGGCTTCTTGCGCCGCCGGGAGGAGATCGCCGCCGTCTATGACGCTCATCTCGCCTCGGTCTCCTGGCTCACACTGCCCGAGCGACCGCCGGCTCGGGGGGCGCGGTTCTACTACTGGATCCAGATGCCCATCGAGCATCGCGATCGGCTGGCGACGCACCTGCTGCAGCGCGGTGTGTACACGAACTTCCGCTACTGGCCGTTGCACAGGACCCAAATGTACGGCGGCGGAGGTGTGTTTTCCGGCGCGGACATGGCAGCGGAATCGACCCTGCTGCTGCCAGTTCACCAGGGACTCTCAGACGCCGAGGTCGACCGCGTCATCGACGCGATCCAGGCCTTCCCTGGGTCGATGCCCTAGTACAGGGCGTAGGGCTCGCCGTCGACCCGCAGCCACCACTCGTGGCGCCAGCCTTCGTACTCTTCGTTCCGCAGCGCCTCAAGCCCCGAGTCCACGAAGCTGGCGCGCAACGCCGGGTACCGATTAACCACGGTCCGGCCAGCGCCGTCACCGGCCGCCTGGAGGAACCGCACCGCCTGGGCCAGCGAAATCCGCACCAACTCGAACCGGGCCGAGCGATCGGGTTCTGGGTAGGGAGAAAGCGTCTCCTCGAGGATTTCCAGCGCCGCGACCGCGTGATCCCGGACATCGCCCTCGACGGCGTCACCACTGCGGTACATGGCAGTCGCCAGGTTGATGTGCGCGCGCCAGAGGGTCTCCATCTGCCGTCCCCTCGCAGCGGCGGCAACCGCCTGTGCGAACCATGACACTTCGTCGTGCTCGCCCCGCATCGCACCGATGACTCCCAGCATCAGGGACGCAGCCCCCGCATCGGGATACCGGCCCAGCTGGAAGGCGTGAGAGAAGACCGACTTGAGGATTTCCGTGGCCTCGTCGAGCAACGTCCGGCCCAGTGCGCCGCCCCCCAGGTCGAGGCGATGCGCGCGGAGCACCAGCGTCATCCCCAGGTTGATTTGCGCCGACGCCCTGGCCTCGGTCGCGTTTGCGCGGCCGTCCAGCTCATCGAGACAGCGCCTTAGAATCGTCTCGGATTCCTCGGGATCCCTCGACATCAGGATGTTCGCATAGGTGCTGACGACGTGGCGCGCGAGGACCGACTGGGAGCGCTCCGCTATCTCGACCGCCTGAGCCGAGGTAGTCAACGACGGCTCGATCTCGCCCGAGATGGCGAGCGCTACCGCCTCTGAGTGAAGGGCCTCCATCTCCAGCTCCTCCCAAGCCTCTTCATCGAACCCCCCGGCCGAGCGCAGGCCATGGATGTCGCGAACGGCGTCCGCCGCAAGCTCGGCCGCCTCCACCGGCTTGCGGTCATTGAAGAGAATCTGGGAGCGCCGCACGTCGGCGGTGAGCCGAAGGCGGCGGAGCTCTCCGATGGTCTGCGGCGACCGAACTCGGCCGCCAGTCAGGCGCCCGTCGAGCCGGTCGGACAGGCGGTTGAGGCGCCGGTCGGCCTGCGAGCGATCCCCGCCTCCGAGCAGCTCGGTGGTGAGCGCGAGCTCGTCCTCGGCGCGGCTGAGGAAGGTGTTGATCCGAATGGGAGAGTCACCGTCACGTTTCCAGACCAGGTTGAGCAAGGCTGCCGAGACGCGGCGCGCGAGCCGCGCATCGCCTTGACGCTGGGCGTCTCGCAGCGCTAAGCCCATCAGCTTTTCGGCCTGGGACTCATCCGGCATTGGGAGCTGCAGCAACGCCAGCGCCCACTTGTACCGATCGACCGGGCGGCCCGACTGGTCGGCCTCGGCGAACCAGTCGCAGTAGATTCTCACCACCCGCTCGCGATCCTCCGTCGCCACCTCGAAACGGCGAACCGATTCGAAGTAGTTCTCATGGCGAAATGCGACTTCGTCCTCTTTTCCCTCGCCGCTCCACAGCATTTCCGTTGCGTCGATGTCGCTGAGCGGGACGTGAGGGGCGAGCTCCGCTAGGAGTTGCCGGAACAGGGGTGTCGACACCCGGTCCTCGAGCAGGCCCGCGGCCCAGATCAAAAGCGCCAGTTCGGGAGTCCGAGACTTCATATACATCCAACGCAGCCGGATCGCCTCGAAGACGGAGTCGGGGAGCTGCGTGTCGCTGGGTGCCGGCTGAATCAGGTAGAGGAAGCCGGTGATGGGGTTCTGGCCGATGATTCGCCGTTCCTTGAGGAACTGGAGCTGCTCCAAGGAGTGAAAGGGGTTGCCGCCCGCGACCCGATGGATTCGCTGCACGAGGTGGCGTTGCATTTCCAGCATGTCGGGGTTGATTCGCCGGTGTGCGCTGTATTGGTCCTCGAACAACCGACGAATGAACTCCAAGCCCTGGTCGTGGTCAAACGAGCAGGTGACCGTGGGGCAGTCGAGCTTTTGCAGCAGGGCTTCAAAGGGCTCTGAGTCCCAGCCCTCGCCAAAGCGCTGACGCTCGCGAACCCGTCCCTCGAAGATGAACAGTATTCCGCTGTCCGGGCCCTGCTCTGGGGTGCCTGATTCAGGCAGAACGCGATCGAGCTGCCAGACCAGCCTCTCGAGCAGGAGGAGGACGTCGTTCGAGCACCAATGAAGCTCTTGGAGGTGGACTATCAACGGTGCGCGTCTTCTCCGCACCGCGACCAGAAGCAGGAGAGCGGAGAGCAGGTGCTGTTCGGTGGCCGCGCTGGCGCCGCCGTCTTTCAACCCGAAGATCGCCCGAATTGCCGGCTCGGCGCGGCCGGCCAGGGCCGCGTCGTAGCGCTCCACGGCTCGGATGACGCTCTCGGCGGGATCCTCGAGAGACGGCGCCGCCTCGACCAGCAGGCCGAGGAGGAGGTCGGCGAGGATACGGTGAGGGTCGTCGAGGGTCTTCGCCTGCTTGGCCACGACCACGGCGCTGCCACGCTGGCGCTGCCTGAGGGCGAACTCTTCGCTTAACCTGCTCTTGCCACTGCCCCCTATACCGACGACGCCGATTGAGGCCACGCCGTTAGCCAGCGCTCGCTCATACTCATGTTCGAGGCGGGAAAGCGCGCCGCGAAAGGGCTGTTCGTAGAAGCGCGGGCGCAGGTTCTCGATGACCCTGACCGTTCCCAGCGGCGTCCAGCCGGCGGCGAACTCAGCGTCTCTCCGGGAGTCGATCGCGATCTCACCCAGATTCACGTCTCCCACCGAGTGGGTTAACAGTTCGAGCGAGTACTGGGCGTAGATCGGATCGTCGGTTGCGCCCCCCGGCGTTAGCTCCATCCCATCGGGCGCATCCGCGTCGACCGGGCCGACGAGGGTGATCCGGGCGTCTTCCCGCTCCGCCGCCTCATCGGGCCGCCACCGCAGCCGTGAGCCCGGCACCGACACGCTGGGCGTCCGGAGGTCGATCTTCAGGCCAAATGGGGCTCCGGCGAGAACCCTCTTGGGAGCCGACACGGTGATCGCCTGATGCGGCCTAAGTTGCTCGGAGGCGCCGAGATGCCTGTACACCTCGGCGATCTCTTCATCCGAGAGGGCTTGGCGCAGGATTTCGTCGACCGCCGGACGGTGATTGTTGAACAGGCCCTCGATCTGAGTGCGATCGAGAATGTGGCAGTGGCGTTGGTAGGCGCGTTCGACCCGTGCACGCGCCTCCGTTATCCGTTCCTCGGTAAGGCGGGCCGACAAGGCGACGATGAACAACGTCGGGTTGATCGTCGTCACCATGTTCACCAGGCTGCCGGCAATCTCCTGGACCACGTTGTCCACCCTGCTGCGCTTCTTGCACTGCCCCCCGATCGTGATCACCGCCTCGATGTCAAGCACCTCGTCCATCAGGAACTGCTGCTGACCGATGAAGTCCGAGCCGCCATCGGGAAGGTTCGGCGTCACGTACCACTCGTAGTCCGGCCGCAGCCGCGCGAAGACGGCCGCGACCGCGACCTCGAAAACCTGCAGCCTCGCGGGGCCCTTCGAGGCGCCGCTCCGGCGGCGGACCTTCACCCCGAAGTCCTCAGGCGGATCCCACGGGAAGTTGACCGTGAGCAACGTCCAGGCGCGCTTCTCTGTCTTGGTTTCGGTCGCCAGGGTCGATAATCCCTAGTTATCGAACATGATCGGTATCTTGCGGCCGGAAAAATAATATGTTCCCAATAACAGCTTGACGCGTGCCTATAAGGTCAAGACTGATCATAAATCGCGGTTCCAGTCCGCAGCGAGCATCGCGTAGACGAACGTGTCGCAGTAGCGATCATTGATTAGTTCGGCCTGACGCAAGATGGCCTCCCGCTTAAAGCCGAGGCACTCAGGTATGGCCTGACTCTTTCGGTTGTCAACCGCAACAGGGACCTCGACGCGGTTGAGTTTCCAGGTAAATAGCGCATGGTCAACCAGCGAACGCACAGCGTCGGTCATTAGCCCCCGGCCTTGGTGGCCAGCGTCGAGCCAGTAGCCAAGGATGGTCCAACGATGCTGCCAATTCACATCCATGTAGCTGATCACTCCCGCGAGCTTGCCATCGCAAATGATGGCGGCGTGAAATCCGTCGTTGGCAACAACCTGTCTTTCCGCAGCGCGAATAAACGCATGGGTATCCTTCGAGCTTTGGGTGGGTGCCCACGCCAGCCAGCGTGCCAAATATTCCCGATTTCTCTCTATCAAAGAGTGCAGTTCCTTCGCATCAGCAATGCAAAGGAGGCGGAGATGGGCATTCTTGGAGACTGGCAGTGTCACGTTTGGGCTCGCCGTTTTGATACGCGGTGCCTCAGCGATACGTACTGAGGTCGGTAATCAGCGAGATCGTCTTGACGGAGAGCCCAGCTACGACCGCGAGCCAGGTGATCGTCAGCAAGACGAAGATGATATCCAGGGTTGAGTAGTGGGAGAAGGCGAAATGCACGCGAATCGCTGCTTCGACCTCGTTGACCGCCGGCTTCAGTAGGACCAGCCAGATCGCGAACGCCACCGCAGCCAGCGATCCGGCGGTCCACGCTCCTCTGACCACCGTCGCGCGCTGCTTCTTGACGGCCTCGGGCTCGGCAGCCTTCACGCCGACGTCCGACGCAGCGTCTATGCGACCCTTGAGCGCATTGTAGGAAAACCCATATGCAGCGAGCATCACGCTTGACGCGGTCACGGTCGAGGCGATCGCCGATTCCATCTCGCTAGCTCCATTTGATGACTTTGACCGTCTGCGCCGGGTCAATCCCCAGTCTCTTGCAGAGTTCCTTGATCGTCGTGCGTCCGAGGTAGTAGGTCTGGGAGGCGTCGCGGCGCTTGTCCAGCGGCGGTGCATGAGTCTGCGCGATCAGGTCGCTCAGATAGCCAGCGAGGGAATCAGCGGCGAAGATGCCCACGGTGTTGTCGTCGACCTTAGTCGCATCTTCGAGCGTCGCCTTTGCTTCGCGTTTCACCCGCTTCTCGACCTCCGGGCCGAAGCGTGCCCGGGTGCCGGCGATCAGCGTTCCGACCTGCGTTCTGGTCATCTGGAAGAACTCGCCGATCTGATCGTCGGTCGGCAATCCGTCTGGCAGGTGCTCGTAGAGCAGGCTCAGTCGTAACTCGCGCAGCTCCTTGATCGTAGAGGGGATCCGACTGCCGCTGAGCGCGAGTTCATACTCCTCGAAAGCCGCGGCCTGCAGTTGAGCTAGCCGGTCTTTCAGCGCGTTCTCCTGCAGCGGCGTTCCATCGTCACCAAAGATCTCCGCCAAACGTGCCAGACGCTGTTGCTGAGCTTGGTTCGACTGGCCTTCTGCCTCGGTCGCCACATCGCCTCCTTCGGAGCCAAGTTTAATCAGAGAGTCTCAAACGTACAAGATGCAACGAGCGATGGGCCGCGCCGCGACCGAGGCGGACTTCGTGCTGGTGATCTGCACGCGCTCCATTCAGGAACGCTACGACGGGGCCTCGAAACCGGGATGTCCTCGATACCAAGTTCGTCGAGGTTCTAAATTTGGACCTTGGGAATCGTCACCGAGCACATCGAGCCGCTCTACGTCGAAGGCAAGACGACCATCCCCCTGTGTCGCCCGGTGGAAGAGAGGTCGACCGAAGTGGTCTCGGATTCCGAAACCTTCCGATCCGTCAGCGAAACAGTTCGTGAAGGCCGTAGGTAAGACGGCGCGCCTTGGGCCATCCGACCTCGACGAAAGTGTCGAGCATCTCGATAAGGCGCTTCAGCAGCTCCTCGTCGCCTTGCAGCAGAGTGCGGTACTCAGCGAGGTAGCGCTCGATGAGGGAGACGAAGAGGTCGGCGGCCATGTTGTCGAACTGGTAGCCGCCGGCCTTGCCCCCCTCGATCGCGCGGGAGATGCGGATGAAGACGCCGCGGGGGTCGAACTCGATGCAGGCCTCGAGCGTCTCGAGCAGGTAGTGGGTGGCTGGGGGGACAGGCGCGTCTGCGAGCAGGTCGAACACAGAGCCTGCCTCGCGGTAGAGGCGCTCGCTCTGCGCGCGGCTCACCTTGGGCTCGTCGGCATTGGCCCCCTTATGGGCGCCCGAGGCGAAGTAGAGCTCGGCGGCGATTGTGTCGATCATCTCTGCAGCGTTGCGCGCCCGCTCGAGGTCGGGATCGCCCTCCTGCAGGGGGACCTGCAGCCGGGCGCTGAGCTCCTCGAAGTCGGCCAGCGCTTGGCGCAGGGCGTACTCGATCAATGCGAGGGCCCGCGCCCGGATCGCGTCGGCGTTGGCGTCGCCTTCGACACCGTAATTTTGGGCATTTCGCAGTCGCACGATCGCCTGCCGCATCCCTTCCTCGCTATCTGCGAGATTCGCGATCACCTCGCGCCGCAGGAACTCGCCCGCGGCATCGTCGCCATCCCATACGTGCAGGTCGACGATCAGCGACACCGCCGTCCGCCGAAGGGCCGAGCCGCCGGGCCGGTCGCTCGGGGTGCGGGAGTAGAGCGATTCTGCGATCTGGCGCCGCCGCTCGGGCTCCTCCTCGGTCATCGACGGCAGGTCACACAGAAATGCTTGGACCACCACACGGGAGCTGTCCTCGGCCGCGATCCGCTCGGCGATCTCCCACATCAGGTCCGGTGCCGAGACCCGCAGGAGGCTGATCCCTCGCGCGACTTGGAGGCGAACGGCGGGGTGTGGGTCGCGGCTCAGCCTCTCGATCTCCCCTAGCAGCTCCGGCGTGCAGAGGTCGAGATCTGCAGCCAGGGTGAGCAATCCCTTTGCGGCCTCCACTCGCGGCGCCGGCGAGCCCCAATGGGGGTGCTTGTCAAACGCGGCGTCGCTCGTCGGGTCGTGGACCGGGTTGTGTTGACTGGCGGCGGCAAAAAGGATCTCGGTAGCGAGCACGAGGGCGGGGTCATCGCGGTCTCGAACCTCGCTGCGAGCGATCGCCTCAGCAACCTCGGCTGCAAAGCCAAATCCCTGATCGGCCTGGCGAGGGTCCGCGCCGTCGCTCTCGGCGCTCCCCAGCGCTTTCCAGAGATCCTCCAGGGCCGGCCGGATCTCCTTGACCTGGGCAGCGGACGGGGAACCGTTCAGATGCTCGGCGGCAAACTCATGGATCGGCTCAGCAAGCTCGGCGATGCGGCGATTGGGCTCGCTGTCAACTTCGACGCCCTGCTCAGCCAGCGCCCCACGCCGCCAATCCCCAGCCTCGCGCCAGCCCACGTGCATCTCGGGCTCTAAGTCCTCAGGCACTCCCTTCTCCTCGCGCAGCTGCGCCAGAAGCTCCTTCGCCTCGGCCTCGGTAAGCGCTTCAAGGGGCAGGTAGACAAGCAGGCGGTTGCGGCGCATAGCGCCACTTTCGGCGGCGTTCACATGGTCGGGGTTCGCGGTCGCGAAGTGGTCGGGGATGGCAAGGATCGCCCGCTCGACCTCCTCCCTCACCTCGGGCGCGAGATCTGAAAACCCGGTGCGCAGAAACTCCGCGAGCGGCTTCGCCAGGGCCTCGTTGGCGAGCGCGGCGGGGGCGAGCAGGAGAGGGCGGATTAGAGGCTCAAGAACGTCCGGATGGCCCGAGGCGACCCGGATCAGACGGCGCCAGATCGAGGCTGGCACCTCGCACTCCAGCAAGAGGTCGACGATCCTGACAGGCGCCTCGGGATCTTCCTCGGCGAGGGAGGCGAGGTGCTCCTCGAAGGCATTGAGGATCTTGACCTCGTCGTCATGGCCGAGGGGCTCCCCGTCCCAGATGCCGCTGCCGTCCTCGAGGATGCGCGCCTCGCGCCCCTCGCCCCAGGGGAGAGAGAAGGCCGAGCCGGGGAAGTGCTTTTGCGCGTAGGCGGCCTGCACCGCGATCAGAGCTTGGACTGCCTCAACCGACGCCGCCGAGAGGAACTCCGGGTAGGCGCGGGCGAGGCTGTAGTGGGCGCTGGCGTAGTCCTGGCTTCGGTGTGAGCTGAGCGACAGAACCCGGCCGCCCATGTGGGTCTTCTCCTTCGAGGTCTCCTCGAAGGAGAACGCCGCCACGTAAATGTCGCAAACGAAGCCAGGGTCGACCTCAATCAGCACCTCCACCTGGTGGGCCAGGTCGGGCATCTCGCTGTAGCCAAAGCGCGTGAGGCGCTCGGTCTCCAGAATGCGACCGAGCTGCTCGCGGGAAGCGACGGGGTCGGAGGCATAGGTTGCGGCCACAGCCTCGATCGCCGGCCAGGTCATGCTGCGGTCGGCGACTTCGCGGTCCAGTGCGTGGGCGAGGAGGACGCGGGCGGCGCATCCGACCTGGCTGAGTTCGACATCGCCGAGCCGCCCGGAATCTTTGGCGAGCTCGGAGACGACCTGTCGCAGGGCGAAGGCGATGGCCGGCGCCAGCTCGCACTGTGCGAGCGCCTCAGCGAAGGCAGACCATGCGGCGCGCTCGGCCTCGCCGCGCCAGAAAGGCTGCGGTTCGGACCCAACAGCCGCGCCGACCAGATGGCGCAGGATCTCTTCGGCGCCATCTCGCTGCTCCGAACCGGGACGGAGTCCATCGAGCAGGGGCCGCGAGTCCTCGACGGTTCCGATCAGCTCGGCAGCGACCACTGGGCCGACGATGCGGCCGATCTGCGGCACTCCCTCGACTGTGGCGAGCGCCAAGCAGGCCTCCCAGAAGCGCTTCCGATCGCCATCTACATCCCAGAGGTGGCGAAAGTGCAGATCGAAGCTCTGCCGGGCGAAGAGCAGCAAATCGGGGCGCTCGAGAATCGCCCGAGAGAGTCGCTCCTCGGTTCCGCGCAACAACGAGCGCTCGACCGCATAATCGAAGAGAACGTGGTGCGAGAAGACCAGGACCTCGCGCACGACGGTGCCGGACCCAGACTGCAGCTCGGCGAGGACCCCCTCGCTCAGCAGATGATCCAGGGAGTCCAACGTCTCGGGCCGAGCGAGCGGCTGGCGCTCGGCGCGCAGGCGCCGGCCCCCGACCATCGCCTCCACGATCTCGCCGACCACAGCGCTACGGGTGTCACCCTGTCCGTCGGTGCCGATCACGCGGTGCTCCCAATAGAGGTCGAGGAGTTGGACCTGAGTCGAGATCGGTTCCAGTGTCGAGCGCTCGACGTCGAGGCGGACAAGTTCGGCGAGAAGTTTGAGGTTGAAGGGGACACGCGCAAGGTCGCGCAAGTCCTGCGGCGCGCTGGCGAGCAGCTCGTGCAGCGCCGGGGCCAAATCTTCGAGCTGGGCCAGCTCCGCGTCGGTTAGCTCGGGAACGCTCAGGTGGCGGACCGCGGCGAACTCGGCGGCGACGTAGGGGGCGGGAACAGGCGGCCAGGGCTCAGCCGGAAAGAGGTCGCGCAGCTTGTGGTTGTAGCGCAGGTCAAAGCGGCGGATGGAAGCGGCGACGCTCCAGCGGGAGGCGGTGACCTGGGTGGCGGCGATCAGTTCGAGCAGGGCCTGCTG
This sequence comes from uncultured Solirubrobacterales bacterium, assembly GCA_963777915.1. Classification (GTDB taxonomy): domain Bacteria; phylum Actinomycetota; class Thermoleophilia; order Solirubrobacterales; family 70-9; genus CAVUPF01. Next base: position 418,749 of record CAVZSH010000003.1, read on the forward strand.
GGTCCCCTCACCCCTGGCCGCGTCGAGGCCGTCGATGACGAGCGTAGCGCCTGTTTTTCCAGGCCAGTTGCGAAGGACGTCGAGGACTTCGTGCTCGAGCCCCAGCTCCTCGCGGAGCTGGGCGAGGCCGCCGATCTCCATCGCATCGGCGGCGATCGCGAAGACGTCACGGCCCTTTACGAGCAGGGTGGTTATCAGCTCGAAGACCGAGGCCGACTTGCCGGCGCCCGGGTCACCGGTGATCAGGATCGAGCCTGAGGCTACGGCGGCCAGGACTCCGGCGGGGACCCCCCGCTCGATCTTGAAGCGCTCTCCACCGGGCGGTGAGATACGCGAGAGCGGCTCGAGCGCCGCCACGGTGGCGGCCGAACGCGCCTTCAGCCGCTCGATGTCCTCGCGGTAGCTCGGCGCCGCCCGCAAGCCGACCCCCTTGGCGGCGAGCAGAGCGTGCAGACGCTGGCGGTCGGCCCCCGATTGCTGGGCGGCGAAACTTGTGGCCATCGAGATCAGGTCGCCCCAGACCTGTCCCGCCTGGGCCGGCTCGAAGAGGACAGTGGTGCGCAGTTGGCCCTTGGCGCTGTGGGTGGCGGCCCCGTCCTCGCCGAGGTCGTGGACTGAGACCCGCACCACGCGCAGCATGTCGCAGAGTTCGGCGTCGCTGGGGTCGGCGCCAGTACGCTCCCGCCAGGCTTGGCCGAGGTGAGCGCGAAGGGCCGCCAGCACTTCGCGCTCAGCTTTGTTTTTGGCGATTGAGGCGAGATCGCGGTCTGGCGGCAGCCCGCGGACCCGCTCGAGTAACCGTGGCAGATCCTCGCGGATTCGACTGCTGCTCATCGGGCCGACCGCGAGCACGAGGCGATTCCCGTCCGGGAGACCGTCCAGGTACTGGTCGGCGAAGGCGGTGATCGTCTTGCCCAGGTCGGAGGTGGGCGAGTCACTGAGATTAAGGCGAAGTTTGGCCTGGATGTGGGCGCTGGACCCGGCCGCGTTCAGGACCCTGATGTCATCGACGTGCTCGCCCGTCTCGAGCTGGATCGCCTCCAGCGGCTGGTCCTCGGGCCAGTCCCAGAAGGGCGGTGCGTGCTCCTCGGCGAGTATCGCGCAGGCAAGTTGGGCCGCGAGGCGGTCCTGGAATCCGATCCCAGTGGCGGTGCCGGCACCGCCGCTCCTACCAGATCGTTTCGTACTCACGGTCGAACAGTACGACCAAGCGAATGGAGCCTTCAGAGGCGCCACGCCGGTCGGCCTTTTGGTAAGGAGAAGAACAGCCTCCGACCGAGCGAGTCATCGCCCGCGCCAGCCCCGACGATTCGCTCCCAGCGCCCCAACGGCTCCAGTTCGGGGGCAGGGAGAGGTGGAGCTGCCCCTTCTGCCCGCCGCCCGCTGCGGCGACACCGAGGCGCCAGTAGTTCTCGCGGCGCTCACCGCCGACCGGCAACTCATCGAGAGCCCCGGCCCAGGCCAGCCGCTCGAGGCCATCGCGGCCCGCCCCGAGCTGGCGGCGAGATCGGCGATGCCACGATAGGGCCGGCGCGCTCGCGCTCGGCAACAAGCGCCTGCATCTCTTCCTCCCGCACGCCCTTGACGTAGCCGAGCCCGATTTCCGGGCTGTCGCTTCGCGCAGACAAACGGAAGCTGCTGATGCAGGGTGACTACCCGATCCCGAAGCCGCGGTCGATGTCGCGGTCTCGGTCGATCTCGCGCTCGATCCGCGCCTCGCGCTCGACAGCCTTCTCGTCGAGCGTCCTGGCGATGCTCGCCTCCTGCGCTCCGCTACGGCGCATCCGCTCACCGAGCCGTTCGATCGCGCCGGTATCCATTCCCGCCTCTCCGAGGTCCTCGCGAGCCAGGTAGACCTGGGTCTGCTCGCGGGCGCGGCTGAGCGCGACGTAGGCACCCTCGCGGTCGGTCTGCCAGCCGCCTGTGAGGATGCCCGAGGCCTCGGCGGTGATGCCCTGGGCCTTGTAGACGTGGACGGCGTAGCCGAGCGAGAGGTCGGAGAACTTCGCGGTGTCGACCGCAACCTCGCGTGGCTCGCGCTCGTGGGTCGCGATTGTGACCCGGTCGCGGTCGCGGTCGGCGTCGAGGACGGTGCCGGTGATCCCGTTCTCGATCCGCTTTTGGCCGAAAGGGTGGAACTGGGCGGAGAAGATCACCTCGTCGCCGGCGTGTAAGCCGTAGGGCTTGCCGGGCAGCTCGACCCGGTGTAAGCCGAGCTCTCCCGCTTGCACCCGCCGCTCCTGGGCCATCGCGTTGATCTGGTCGCGCTCGGCGTTGGAGGCGTCGGTGATCATCACCGCCTTGCCGGTGGGCAGGCTCCGCCTCGCCTCGTCCCAGTCGGCGACCATCGCCTCCGCGGCTTCGGCGCGAGTGTCGTGGATATGGAGGCGATCGTGGGCCTCATACTGAGCAAGCGCGGGTCCGGGTTCGCCGTTTCGGACCTGCTCCCATGCCCGCCGCTCCCAGTCGTGATGTGCGCGGTGGACCTCGATCAGCTCGGCGCTGGGAACGCGGTCCCGCAGCTGCTCGAAGAGCCCGCCGGCACCGATCGGCCCCAGCTGCGCGGTGTCACCGGCGAGCACGAGCTTGCTGTGGGAGTCACGTGTGATCTCGGTGAGCCGGGCGAGGCGCTCGGTATCCGCCATCCCAGCCTCGTCCATGACGATGACGGTCCTCGGGCCAAGGTGGATGCGATCGTTCTCGACGCCGTTGCGGAGGCCGTCGGCGGTGAGGGCGCGATCGAGACTCGCGTCGTCTTTCAACCGCTGCGCGGTGGCGCCGGCAACCGCGGTGCCGATCACCTCATAGCCCTCGAGCTGCCAGGCCCTCGCTGCGGCTGAGATCACCACGCCCTTGCCGGTGCCGGCGCGGCCGACAAGCAGCGAGACGCCGCCAGGGCCGGTGATCGTCTCCAGCGCCTCGCGCTGCTCTTGGGAGAGCGAGCCGCGGATCTCCTTGCCGATCTCGCGGCGCGCCTGCTTGAGGGATCGCTCGCTCACGGCAGCTGCGTTCTCGCTGGCGCGCCGCTCGGCGATCTCGACCGTGGCCTGCTCCATCTCGCGCAGGCGCCGCGTCGTCCACATCCCGTCCTCGAGCCGGACCAGCTCGCCACTCCGCGCCAGCTCGTCGACCACCTGGTCGGCCTCGTTTGGGCGGCAGACACCGGCGGCAAGCTCGTAGGCCTTGGCTCGGAGTTCACGGTCCTCGACCATCGCGCTCTCGCGGGTCACCTCTTCGAGCAGCTTGGTGCAAAGGTCGACGGTCCCTTGATTGGATATTGAGCGCTCGTTGAACAGCTGCTCGGCGCCCTCGGCGCTCAAGCCGTGCTCCTCACCCACCGCTCGCCAAACCTCGTTGATGTCGATCTGATCGGCGGCGCTCTTGGAGCCGCGGGTGGCGATCGTCAACGAGCCCAGCTCTTCGGCCCTTGGCTCGCGGCCGTAGCGCTGGCGGAAGAGGCGGGCGGCGCGGTCGACGTCTTCGGAGCGAGAGGACCAGCGGCTCGCCAACTGCTCGGGGACGCCGCGGACCTCGAAGTAGCGCCCGTTGCGGCCGGTGTGGCGCTCGATCGGCACTCCGAGCTCGCGCAGGTTCGCGGCCAGCTCCGCCCGGTACCAGGCGCCGCTCTCGCGGGCGGAGCGATAGAGCCGACGTGATTCGATCGCGGCGAGCTTGCCGTCGGAGCGCTCGGCGGCGAAGAGGACGAGGTGGGAGTGCAGTTGGGGGTCGGGGATCCCACCTGCCTCCTGGTCTTGGGCGAGGCGGCTGGTGGTGTGGACGAACTCCGCGGCGAGCAGGCTCTTGGCGCGCTCGAAACGCACGACTCCACCGCTCTTGCGCCTCACCAGGGCCACCTCGCGCTGGGTCCGCTCCAGCGCACTCGCCACGGCGCGGTGGTGGGCGGCCTCGATCTGGGCGCGGCGGTAGGGGCCGGCGGTCGCCCAGAGCGCCGAGACCGACTTCGGCGGCGCCATCATCAACTCCACTCCGGCGACCCGGGTGCCGTTGGAGCCGGCCGGGCGCAGCGGCTCGCCGCTGAGCGGCGAGAAACCCTGCATCACCGCGCTCAGGTCGCTGCGCGCCACCGGCTCCTCGGCGCCGAGGCCGAGTGAGCGGAGCAGGGCGGATGAACCGTGCCAGCGGCTGGGCACCGCCGGGTCGTCGGCGCCGTCGCGGGTGTAGTAGTCGCCGCGCGTCGAGGTGGAGGTCAAGTACTTCGCGTAGCGAACCGCGGAGTCTCCGGGGATCTTGTGGGTGGTCTGCACACGGCGAAGGTAGCTCTGGCAAATACACACCACAAGACGGTGTGTTGATCGGCGACCATCACCGGCTATGTGGGACTATGTAGCTCCGTGAGGTGCGTATGGTCTGCACGCTTTTCGGGGCTGCGGAGGTGACGGAGAAGAGGTTACTGACGAAGGCCCAAGCCGGACTTCTCAGCCCCGGAGGGGCGTTGATGGCTGAGCGGTTAGGCCGACAGCTTTGGGCAATGCGACACGCGGTAATGGGGTCTCTGCTCTATCGCGGGGCGGGCCTAGCGGGTGTTCGGGGATTGGCGGGTGAGGCTTCGGTCTTGCGTCTTGCGGTGGCCGTTGCGGATACAGTCTGAAGCGAGGCACTGCTATGGCGGATCAGAGACTTTCCACGCGCCGGGCGACCGGACTCGCCGGGCTCGGGGTCGTGGTCCTGTTCGGCGTGGGCAACGCGCTGTGGGTGTTGGAACAGCCCGACGCCGGTGCCTCCGCGCGAGCGATCATCGCCTTCTACACGAACACCTCGACGAGGATCGTCATCGGCGCGAGTCTCAGCCTCCTCGCGGGCGCGCTGTTCGTCTTCTTCGCCAGCGGTGTTCGGGCGATGCTTCGGGAGCACGAGGGCGATGACTTGCTCGCCACTACCGCGTTCGGTGGTGCGCTCCTCTTGGTGGCGGCCGGGCTCGGTGCTGAGACCATCAACATGGTCGGGGCGTTGCGGGCCGGCGACGGCCAGCTCACACCGGCGCTCGGCCGGGCGCTGTTTGAAATCTCCTACGTCCTCGGCTACAACGGCGCCGGCGTGGGCGTCGGCATCTTGGTAGTGGTAACGGCAGCGGTCGCGTTGCGGGCCGCGGGCCCGCGGGCACTGATGCCCCGCTGGCTCGCGATCGTCGCACTCCTCGTCGGAGTGGCGTTCATCACGCCGCTCTGTCGATTTCTGCTCGGACCTTCGATTCTGCTGCTCGCCGTGGTGTCGGTGCAGCTCCTCAGGGCTTCGCCGCCGGAGGTGGCGAGCAACGTGACCTAAAGGATCTCGTTCCTGGAGAGGGCCATTAGCACCTATATACACCCATTCGAGCTGTGCGAGACTGCGCCGCCCCGGTCCCCCACGAAGGAGAGATATGCCCAACGCACCAGCTGTACTCGATGAGGCTCGCGATCTCGTTCAAAAGCGCCTGGTTGAGCTCGACGAGGAGCGCCAGCGACTCGAGCGTGCCCTTGCCCAGCTCGGCGGCAAAGCCGCCCGTCGCTCACCCGGGCGCCCGCGCGGCAGCAAATCAGCTTCAGCGGCGCCTGCGAGCGCGAAGCCGGCGCCACGCAAACGCCGCAAGCGCCGTGGCGGCACCCGCGCCGATCAGACCGTGAAGCTGATCGAGAAATCGCCCGGCATCGGCGCCTCAGAGATCGCCAAGACGATGAAGATCAAGCCCAACTACCTCTACCGGGTCCTCGGCGACCTCGAGAAAGAGGGCCGGGTCAAAAAGCAGGGCCGCCAGTACTTCCCCGGCGGCTGAGCTTCGTCTGGGTCGAAGTCGATGGCCTGGCCGTGGCGGAGGTCCGGCCGGGCGTACAGACCCAAGCACTTGCGAGCGCCCCGGCAAATATGGTCAACAGTGGAGGTCCGCGCCAGCGGGCCCGACATTTGAAGGAGGAGACAGATGGGAATCGTCAACAAGGAGGAGCTTGCCCGGGGAGTAGCCGAGCGCAGCGGATTGGACAACGGACAGGCGAAGGCGGCCGTCGAGGCGACGCTGGAGGAGATCACCAAGCAGATCGCCGCCGGCAACGAGGTACGGCTGACAGGCTTCGGCAAGTTCTCGGCGGTTCAGCGGGAAGCCCGTCAGGGCCGCAATCCCCAGACCGGCGAGGCGATGCAGATCGCGGCCAAACGGGTGCCGAAGTTCTCGGCGGGAGCGGAGTTGAAAAAGGCGGTGCAGTAGGCCAAAGGAGGGCACCTTCGGCCGCCAGTTAATGCCCGCCTTCATCGCGCCCCATCTGCCCACCTCCCGTGGCAGTCAGGTGGGCAGAGGGGGCGCTTCCGTGTCTGGGCCGATATGGCGATGAGTCGTTGCCGTTAATGCTTCCGCCGGAGTTCGGATCGGGGCAGCGGCTCGGGTGGTGGATCGTCACCGGCTGGCGCCAGCTCCAGCTGGTACCAGCCGACGTCGTGCCAGGCGTCCAGCTTCCAGCCGATGCGGCGGTAGACGCCGACCGGAGCGAAGCCGAGCCGCTCGTGCAGGCCGACGCTGGCCGGGTTCGGCAGGGTGATGCCAGCGATAGCGACCTGGAAGCGCTGGCGCCGCAGGCGCTCGAAGAGCTCCTCGTAGAGCCGGCGGCCGTGACCGCGGCGATTCTCGGCAGCGGCGATGTAGACGGAGACGTCGGCGGCCCAGCGATAGGCGGGGCGCTCGCGGTGGCGGCAGGCGTAGGCGTAACCGACCACCGCTCCCCCCTCCTCGGCGACCAGCCAGGGATGGGTCCGCGAGTAGCGCTCGATCCGTGCCTCCATCTCAGCGGCATCCGGCGCTCGCTCCTCGAAGGAGATGGCGCTGGCCTCGACGTAGGGCTCATAGATCGCCGCGCAGGCAGCGGCGTCGCGGGCAGGATCGGCGTCGCGGATCATCGCCCCAATCTAGTGGTACGTCAGGCAACGTTGGTGTTGATGACAGCCCGTAGTTTGGCGTCGTCGACGTTGTAGCTGCGCCAGGTATGTAGCGACGGATGGCGCATTACGACAAGACGCGGCGGAGGCCGGAGTCGATACCCCCCGTCTGCGATGCGCGGGCAAGTCGGCTCAGGCGGCCGCTTCTTTGCGCAGGGCGGCGCGACCCTCGGCGGCAGCTCTGTTGACCTTCGTATACGACCAGGTCGTGATGTCTTGGACCTCGCGGTATGAGTATCCGGCGGCGATCAGGACGAGGGCACGGCGCTCGGCCGGCTTGAGGGAGGCAAGCTTCGCGCGGGCTTCAAGGACGAACTCGGCCCTCTCGATGGTCTCCTCGACGCCAGCCGTCTGGGCGGGGAGGTCGGCGACCGAGAAGCCCGGCCGACCGGCATCGGGGTCAGCCTCCTGGCCGACGTGGCGGTCGAGACGTTGGCTCCGGTAGATGGCCCAGCAGCGACGCTGCAACGTCAAGGTGAGCCAGCCCAGGGGTGGGGAGCCGCTGGCCGGATCGTACTTCTCGACGAAGGCGAGGACGAGTACCAATCGCACTACTCATCATCTCGATCCCCTGCCGGAGCAAGTGCGGCTGGTCAACGCGCCCGCCGACCTGCGCGATGCCACGCTCAAGGTGCGGGGATGGAAGAACAACGGGAGCGGTACCGAACTCGTTTGCGAGTTGCCCGACGGCACCCGGTCGGCGATCCCGCCGCACTGGACCGACCTACCCTGCGGCGAGGAGCCCGAACCGCCGCTGGGCGCGATCGCCTCGCCGCCGGCCTGGCGGGCGCTGCTCGATCGCGGCGAGCGACTGAGGGAACGTCGTCCGCGGCGCGTTCGAGCCTCCACCAAAAACGGAGGTGGAGAAGATGTCGGGACAGCTGGCGCTCGCGACGGGCGAGCAGACGGTGGCGCCGGCGGCGGTCTGGGAGACGCTGCCGGTGGCGACTCAGGTCGAGGTGACGCTGAGGCTGGCGCGCCTTTTGGCGCAGATCGTGGAGGCCGAGCGCGATGAGTGACCGCTCCAAGATCACCACCGACCAGCGCCGCCGCCGCGCGTTCGTCTACGTGCGCCAGTCGACCCTCACCCAGGTGGAACGAAACCACGAGTCCCGCGCCCGCCAGTACGCGCTTCGCGAGCGGGCGATCGAGCTGGGCTGGCCAGCGTCCTCGGTCACCGTCGTCGATGAGGACCTCGGCCGCTCCGGCGCCTCGACCGAGGGCAGGGTGGGGTTCCGCGAGCTGGCCGCCGAGGTCGGCCTGGGCAAGGTCGGGATCGTGCTGGCGCTCGAGGTCTCCCGCCTGGCACGCTCCTCGGCCGACTGGCACCAGCTGCTTGACCTCTGCGCGCTGACCGCGACGCTGATCGCCGACTCCGATGGCATCTACTCGCCGCAGGACTTCAACGACCGCATGCTGCTCGGCCTGAAGGGGACGATGTCGGAGGCCGAGCTGCACCTGATCCGGGCCCGCCTGCAGGGCGGCACGCGCAGCAAGGCAGAGCGCGGCGAGCTGGTCCAGCACCTGCCGGTGGGCTTCGATCGTGCCGAGGACGAGGCGATCGTGCTCTGCGCCGACGAGCAGATCCGCCAGGCGATCGGGCGCGTCTTCTCGCTCTGGGCAGCGCTCGGCTCCGCCCGCCAAGTGGTGGCCGAGCTGATTGCCGAGGGCCAGCAGCTGCCCAGGCGCGCCCCCGGGCGACGACGGGTGCGCTGGGGGCGCGCCGACTACCCCACCGTGCGCAACCTCCTGATCAACCCCACCTACGCCGGGGCCTTCGTCTTCGGGCGAACCCGCACCGAGAGGAGGCTCGACGAGCAGGGGCAGGTGCGCGAGCGCCGCCCCGAAATGCCGCTGGAGCAGTGGTCCGTCTGCATCCCCGATCACCATCCCGGCTATGTCTCCTGGGAGGCCTACCTGGCGACGCGCAAGCGGTTGCGCGCCAACATGAGGCCCAAGGGCGAAGGGGGCGGCGCGCCCCGCGAGGGAGTGGCCCTGCTGCAGGGCATCGTTCGCTGCGGGCGCTGCGGGCGGCGGATGAAGGTCCGCTACTCGGGCAAGGGCGGCCGGCTCCCGTGGTATGGGTGCACGCGCGGGCCCCACGTGCACCCGACCCTCCGCAACTGCCAGACGATCGGCGGCTACCGGCTGGAGAAGGCGATCTCCGAGGCGTTCCTGGAGGCGGTCACCCCGGCCAGCGTCGGCGCCTCGGCGCAGGCGATCGAGGAGCTCGAGCACCAGCACGCAGAGCGGCTCGCCGGCCAGCGCCTCGCCGTCGAGCGTGCCCAGTTCGAGGCCGACCGGGCGCAGCGCCAGTTCGACGCCTGCGAGCCCGAGAACCGGCTCGTCGGGCGGACCCTGGAGGCGCGCCTGGAGGAGGCGCTGACCGAGGCGGAGCGCGAGCGCCGCTCGCTCGCCGAGCTCGAGTGCCGCCGCCCCGAGCCCCTGAGCCCCGCCGAGCAGGCGGCGCTGGCCGGGCTCGCCCGCGAGCTGCCGAGGCTCTGGGAGGCGCCGAGCACCACGGCACGCGAGCGCAAGGAGCTGCTGCGCACGCTTGTCGCGGAGGTGGTCGTCACCGTCCGCCAGGAGCCGCGCCGCGCCGCGCTCGAGGTCGCCTGGGAGGGCGGGGCGCGCACCGAGCTGACCGTGCCGCTGCCGGCCTGCGGCGCGGTGAGCAAACGCACCCCCGAGGGGACCGTGGAGCTGGTGCGGGCGCTCGCCGTCCACCACGGCGATCGCGAGATCGCCTTGGTCCTCAGCCGCCAGGGGCGGCGCACCGGCGCCGGGCTGCCGTTCACCCAGGAGCGTGTCCGCAGCGTGCGCAAGAAGCACCGAATACCCGCCGCGCCGCCGCCCGACCCAAGCGCCGAGACGCTCAGCATCGAGCAGGCGGCCTCCGAGCTGGGCGTCTCGGGGGCCACGGTCTATAGGTGGCTGCGCGAGGGGCTTCTTCCCGGCGAACAGACCACGGCCTACGCACCGTGGAGAGTGCGCCTCACCGATGAGGTCCGCGCCCGCTTCATGCCCGAGGTCCCCGACGGCTTCCTCGCTCTCGACGCGGCGGCGAAGCGGCTCGGGGTCGCCCGGCAGACCGTGTTGCATAAGGTCCAACGCGGCGAGCTTGAGGCCATCCAGGTGACCAAGGGCCGCCGCAAAGGGCTCAGGATTCGGGTCTCAGGCGCCGAGGCTGGACTGTTTGATCAATGACAGGAACAAGGAGGGCAGTGTGAAGCAGCGCCGAAAGGCAAACTGGACGGCTTCAGAGGCATCCTCGCGGTTGGCAGCGTGCTTGACGGCGGTCCGCAACAGGTAGTGGTAGCGCTCGCGGTAGAGCTGCTCGGCGAGCGCCTGGACCTGCTCGCGCCTGCGCTGCTCCTCGGTGCTGGTTTGCATGTGGACCTCCGTCCGTCGGCTTTGACGGAGGCCGCGCAGGGCGCCGGACGGCGAGCCCGGAACCCGAGCCGCCGGCGAGGGCCAGCGCCAGCTGGAGCCCCTTCAGGGGCTTGAAGGGCGCGTCGCCGGTGCCAAAATGCGCGGCCCAAAGCCGACGTTCGGAGGTCGAGTGCGAGTACGTCAGGTCAGGGAGCGACTCAGGAGGTCGGGCCAAGGGAACTGACAGCGCTTTTGGATTGGATGCGACCTACACCAATCTCGACAGCGGTTTCGTCTGTGAGCACTGGGGCGAGCATCACCGGGTAGTCAGTGAGGGCCGAGACAAATGCGACGGCAAAGCAAAGCTGGGGCCGGTCTCTGGCGAGTTCAGTTGGTTGGCGGCGCGCCCAGCTGGGGGCTGCAAGCCTTTTGGCCGGCGGACCGTTTAGCTCCTGACGGCGAGCAGAGCCTGCAGGCGATCTTGGTGCTGGCTGAACCAATCGGTCACTGGAGTGAGATAACCACGCAGCTCCCAGGGCGTCATCTCGGCGACCTCGAAGATACGAGTCCCGATGGTGGTTTTTAGGTTCAGGTAGCTGCGCTTTCGTGTCTTCTTGAGACCAAGTGAGAACAGGCCGAACAGAGCCGCACGTGGCGCGGTGACCCGGCTCTCGACAGTCTTTGGTCCCTCGATCTCGATCGAGCTCAGGCCGGTCCAGGGAAAGGCGTTCAGCCACTGGGGCTCAGGTCGGGAATCGCTGCCCCACCACCAAGCTTGCTGATCGAAGCCCAGTGCTATTCCTGGCAGTGGCGCTTCGTCACCTGTTAGCTCGGTACAGCCGTGGACGATCCGAGGAGTCGGCAAAGGCGGCACGCCTTTTGGCATCGCGTATTTTTTTTCATTGGAGTACCGCTCAACTTCGGCTCTCTCGGTGGCGCTCATCTCTGCATAAGGTTTCTGACCAGCCAGGGTGAGGACCGCTGGAAGCGGAATTTCTGGCTCAAGTTCGGCAGCGATTCGATTTTTCTCCTCCCACCCAGCGACGATCTCCTCATCGCTCTTCCCGGCGTCTTCAGCTTCAACTTCAGCCCGCGCCTTAGCATTGACCTCGCGGCTCTGAGCAAAGTGCGCTTGGCGACGCTCCTCACTCCATCCGGTAGTCAGCTGGTAAAGCTGCGGGCAGTACCAACACGACTGATCCGTTGTACTCTGCGGTGCTCCGCAGCTCGGGCAGAACTTAGCCATCTCCATCGTAGTTCTATCGGCACAATCAGGGCACGCCTTGAGATCCCGCCGGAGCCGGACGACGAGCCCGGAACCCGAGCCGCAGGTGAAGGCCGCAGGGAGCCCTTTAGGGCTTTAGGGCTTGCAGGGCTCGACGCCGGTGCCGTGCTGACCGCGCCGCCGAGTGAGTGGCCCGCTACGTGCGGGCGCTTCCAGCCCCTGCTCGGCCATCCACTCCGCTACGGCGTTCGCCAGTGCTGGGGCGGTCGGGGGGTTCTGGGGCGGCAGGGGCGCTGAGGCACCGAAGCCGGGTAGGTCGATCGCGAAGACCTCGCGGTGGGCGGTGAGCAGATCAATCACGGGTGCCCACGTTTCCCAGCTGCCGCCGGTCCCATGAATCAGAACCAGAGGGGGCCGCTGCCGCGTTTCTCGTAAGACAAGTGCATTGGTTCTGCCCTCGCTCGCTCAGGTCTTCTGGTACAGCGGCCCGTCACCGCCCTCAGGCGGGGTGAGACGGCCGCCCTTGGCGGTGATCGCGCCGCACTGGACGCAGTTGGTGTAGTTGACGATCACGTTGACGTCGCCGGACTCGGGAGCGTCGTCGGGGATCTCGTAGACGCCGGCCGGGCACATCCACCGCCAGGTCTCGGCCACCTCGCGGGAGACGCGCTTCTGCACACGGATGTGATTGGGGGCGTCGTCGCGGGTGGCGTTGCCAGTGATGAAGACGCTGGAGAGCTTGTCGAAGGTGAGCTCACCGTCGGGCTGGGGATAGCCGTCCTTGCTGTCGCCGATGAACATAGGCTTCGCGTCGTTGCGGTGCAGCTTCCAGCGCCCACCGGGGAAGCGGCCCTTGCTGAGGATCATCATGCCGACCAGCGGCATGCCCTTGAGCAGGCCCTTCTGGAAGGGCTGGCGGGCGTTGCGCTGCTCGTAGAGGCCCTTGCCCACGATCGACTCCGCGATCGCCTCCTCATAGGCGGAGAAGTCGTTGCTCTCCGCCTTGAGCGAGGCGTAGAGCTGCTCGGCGGCGAGCATCCCCGACTTGATCGCGTAGTGGACCCCCTTAAGCGCCGTCAGGTTCATCATTCCTGCGGCGTCGCCTACCAGCACGGCCCCGGGCGCGGAGAGCTTCGGCATCGCCCAGTAGCCCCCTGCGGGAAGCGCCTTGGCGCCCCAGCTGATCCGCTCGCCCCCAGCGAGGACCTCGCGCACCATCGGGTGCGTCTTGAACTCCTGCAGGAGGTCGTGCGCGGAGGTGGTGGCGTCGGCGTAGTCGAGATCGACGATGAAGCCGATCGAGACCAGGTGCTCGCCGGTCTTCTCGTCCTTCATCGGATAGACCCAGGAGCCGCCGATCTGGCCGTACTTCGAGGAGATCTTCAGCGGCCAGCCACCTACTGTGTGGATCACGCGGTCAAGCGGCCTGGCAACCTTCCAGACCTCTTTGACGCCAAGCTCCCAGACCTGTGGCTCGCGCTCCTCGGCGAGGTCGAACTCGCGCACCGCCACGTCGGTGAGATGGCCCCAGCAGCCCTCGGCGAGCACGGTCGCCTTGGCGGCGATATCGGTGCCGGGCTCGAAGTTGCCAAGCTCCTCGCCCTCTTGACCGCGACCCTTGTCGCCGGAGCGGACGCCGAGGACCGCGCCGTCGGAGACGATCAGCTGCGTCGCCGCGGTCTCGGTCAGCAGGTAGGCGCCGGCCTCCTCGGCCTGGCGCTGCATGTAGCGGCAGAGGGCGGAGACCGAGATCACCTCGTTGCCGTGGTTGCGAAGCGGCGGGGGCGGCGGGATGCGGAGCTTGCTCTTGCCGTTGGGCAAGAGGTAGATCGCCTCCTTCTTCACCTCGCCGAATGCGAAGCCCTCCTGGCGCCACTGCTCGCGGCTCAGGTCGGGGAAGAGCTCTTGCAGAGGGCCTGGACGCATCACGGCGCCGGAGAGGTTGTGAGCGCCGCAGGTCTTCGCCTTCTCGATCACCGCGACAGGTACCTCGCCGAGGCGCTCCATCGTCTCGGGATCGTCGGCGAGTAGCCGCAACAGGCGATTGGCGCAGGCAAGCCCGGCCGTCCCACCGCCGACGATCGCGACACCGATCTCGATCCGCTCGTCCTCGCCGTCGAGGGAGCGCTTGATGAACTCGCCACCGGGGTCGACCGGGGGCCGGAAGTCCGCCGGGGAAACCTTGCCGTTTCCGCCTCTCGAAGCCATCCTGGTCCCCGTCCTTTCCGCTCCATGCTTTCCGATACTCATGAGGTCTACGGCGACACTTTATGCGATTGATTGACGAGTCAGTCAACCACCGACGAAGTCTCCGCCGAGATGGAGCAACTACGGCGGGATTTAGACGATGGCAGCTGGGATGAGCGCTACGGACACCTGCGCGAGCAGCAAGAGCTGGACGTTGGGCTGCGGCCGGTGGTCTTCCAGGTTGACTGAGGAGCAGTAACTCGTCCCCGGGCGACGGAGACAGGGGAGGAGTCGGGCTCCGATCCCCAAACGGAGATCGGAGCCGCAGTCAGCGCTAGCCCTGCTTGTGGATCGAGACCATCGGGACGACCTGCTCCGTCTTTGCGATTTTCACCTGACTCACCCCCTTCGGATTCGCGGCGTGCCTGCTTGAGATCGCGCTCTGAGAGCGCATTGCTTTAGACCTTTTGAGTGATCTGGTCAGTTCCGCTAATCCGGTTATTTGTGGGAATCGGGTCCTTTGCAGGGAATACGATGGAGTGATCGAAGGTCGCTGCCCAACGATTGGAGGAAGCTCGCTTGGTCCCAAAGCCGAACACCAAGGCACCGGCGAAACCGCCCGAGGTCATCGACCCGCGCCTGGTCAGGGCGCTCGGTCACCCTCTCCGTGCAGATCTCCTGGCCAGCCTCAACGAAAAGGTCGCCAGCCCCAACGAACTGGCCAAGCAGCTGGGCGAGGGGCTGAGCCAGGTCAGCTACCACGTCAATGTCCTGCTCGAGTGCGACTGCCTGGAACTGGTCAAGACCGAGCCGCGGCGCGGTGCGGTCGAGCACTACTACCGGGCGACCTCGCGCGCCTTCCTCAATGCCGAGGAGTTCGCACAGCTGCCGGAGTCGATCCGGCCGGGGATGAGCGCGACCCTGCTGCGGGCGGTGATCGACGATGCCGCGGCCGCCCTCAGCACCCACGTCCTCGATTCCCGCGAGGACAGGCACCTGAGCTGGACGCCGATGATCATCGATGAGGCCGGGTGGGAAGACCTGACGACGTTGCTCTCCGACAGCCTCGACCGGGCGCTGGAGATCCAGGCCGAATGCGCCGAGCGGCTGACGGGCGCGGTCGAAGAGGAGGGCTTCTCAGCGTCGGTGACGCTGCTGGGCTTCCCGACTCCGACCGCGGAGCAGAAGAAAGCTGCGAAGGCGTCCTGAGCAACTTCGATCGAGCCCAGGTGCGGATACAGCAACGGTTCCACCAGGTTCCAGTGAAGGTGTTTTCGGCCGGGCGCCATCCTCAGAGATCTGGCGAAGCACGATCGCCGGGACCGCATGTTCGCTCGATCGACGAAATCACACTCGAGGATGCAGCCGCCCTTGGTCTTGATGATGACGCGCGCGAGGGTCAGCGAAGGACGCGCCTTCTTCCAGCATCGCCCAGCAGCCGCCGAAGGCGATCCCCGTGGCAGCCAACAGAGCAAGGAAGATCGGCAATTGGACGGTGCCTTCATCTGTAATGGTTCTTTCGACGTGGAAGATGGGCGGGTCAACGATTCGGAAGAGGATCAGCAGCACCGACACGATGCCGAGGATTGCGACCACCGCGTTGATCGGAATAGGAGGCCTGTGGACAGAGTTCGTGATGCGTAGCGCCGCCACGGCGAACGTGGCGATGATCGCGATCGCGAGAACGATCGGGATGTAGTCGAGTGCTTCCCAGGCGCTTTTCCCTGGCTCGACACTTTGAATGGCAAAAAGCAGATTGGAAGTGTTGATCACCTTGACCCCAAACCAATGGAAGAACGTGAGGACGAAGAGCAGGATCGCCGAGATACCAGCGACCCTCTCGCCGTTGCTGAGTCTGCCTAGCTCCATCTGCCACTCCCCCTTTTCTCCGCACGGAACGACCGCGGCGATGATACACCGGCGCCAGAAAGTCAGGCGTCGCTTCCGTGGCACGGCCATGCCTTTAGCCTTCGGGAATCTGCTCGCCTACCGCCGTAACGAGGAAGGGGGCATAGAGCTTCCTACTAGCTCCACCAACTCTGACTCGCTTACTAACTCTGTAACGACCGGGAAGCACATCGGAGGGTACTTCAAAGCTCTCACACATGCCTGCTTCACCGGAGCGCAAAAGCCCCAAAGCTTCCAGCCACGGGCCCGGTGGGCTTGCTGCGTCCAAAACCCAACTTCCGTTGTCGAACCGTTCGAACTCGAATTCTTGCCCAGCTCCGACTGGCAGCGTTCCAAAGTTTTCAATTCGGAAGTCAACCTTTCCGCCCGCAGGTACCTGTTGAACGCTTGGAGTTAACCTAACGTGTATCGTCGGTTTAACAACTCGAGCATATTCCTCATAGCGTCCGAGAACTTTACCATCCGAGAGACGGTTAAACGTGATCGTTACACGATAAAAACCTTGTGCCCGTAGCTCGCCGAGCCACATTCGGACTTTCTGCATGCGCGATACCAAGGTGTATTTGTTCAATCGCGATGAGACTATCTTCGTCGGCACTCCCCCTCGGTCAACACGAGCTATCTGCGCCCGCACAACCCAGTTCAGATCGAAGTTACCGTTAGTCGGAGACCTACCGTAGAACCGAAAACCGACTGCCCCTTCACCAACAACAATCGACCGTGTAAGGACGAGGCTGGTGTGACGCGGGGCAAATGGCAGCTGCCCCGATGGAGGAACCGCCCTCGCTCTTGGAAGCATTTGCAATGGCGCCCTGTAGTCTCGCACCACCGTCGGTTCGCAGCTTGTTGGGTTAAACGGTGCGGCCGGTGCACCCGCGGCCGAGACGGCGGCGCATGTCAATGTCACTGTGATGATTATTGCGACGCCGCAATACCCGGCACCGCAACATCGGCCCAACTGGGCGAGCCCTTCGCTGCCGTCTCGGCCGAGTGTCTTAGCCTTCACCTTACTCTACCGTCCACCTCTTCAGGGGACCGCCTTGATTTGCAGGTTCCCCATGCCAGGAGCATGCAGTATACCAACCGCATGACCGACAACAACGCCATCTTCTTCCGCCGGTGACCCGAGGACCGGGGTGAACAGCTTATGTCCGCCGGTCCAGGTGCCCAATGCCGCCCCGGTGCGCAGATCCCAGACTGGACCGCCGCTATCGCCCGGTATCGTGTGCAATCCTACGATTTCCCATACCCACTCTGGATAAGCGGAATGCAGGAAGTACTCTTCTTTCAGTCCAGTAATCTGACCGCAAGCAGTTCCACCTTCGATGCCAGAGTTGCAAGCGAGCTCACCTGCGTACGGGACCGAGGGGCTCGCGGTCTTCTGTGCGTATCCACTGGAGACCCAGATCCATTCAGGGGTACCGAATCCGTCCTTCAGATGAATCGCCTCAGCATCAGTTGCATATCCTTCCACTGGTACGCCATATGCTCTGCGAGTCAGTTGGCCGATCGCGAATTCAACGTCTTTCCCTTTTTCCTTGGCATATCTGAACACTGTTGCTCCCTGTTGGAAACAGTGTCCAGCAGTCAAGGCGAAACGTTCCCAGAGATATTCTCCATTTGATTTTTTTGTTCCTGTCTTTTCGTTGGCGCCGAAATTCAGCGTGCAGGCATTCTCACTTTCATCTCCTTGACCGTACACAGCGTCGCCGGCAAAGAGACGCTGGTCAGCTTCTCGCACGCGATGTGGCGGTCCATATTCCGCTGCGCGTTCCCGACTTGGTCGTTCTGGCTGGTACTCCACGGTGAATAGCGCGGGGTTAAGATTTTCCGATATATATGACTGAAGAGCATTTACATTGGAGGTTTCGACAGTGATGCGGTTACCGGCTACATCAGTCCCCTTACCCGTCATCAGTGCAGAGATTTCCGGTTTGCTCGCGAGCCCGACAGAGAATTCGTGCGATTGAACTGCCAATGAAGCGAGTGAATATTTAGGCTGAACTTCAAACGGGGCGATACGTGCAGGCGCCATTAGCCCACCTTCCGCCTCGAGTTGTTCCACAAGACTCGCCTGGTTGCTCGTAAAGCCGACGTGGATGATCCCACCCTGACGATAATTAACGTAGTAGCCCGCGTAAGAGCCTGCAAGGCCATGCGCAGTCACCCACTGCAATATTGCGGTGGCGGCTTGGGCAATATATCTTTCGCGGTATTCCAACTCTGCTACGTCCACGGCACGTAGCGGAACCCCCCATCGTTCGTCAGAAGTTCGTGCGACTTCGCCCTCGGGCGTATTCGGATTGTGCCAGTCCGCGATCAGGTTGAAGATTCTTTCGTTGATCGCCTGTTCATTGCCTTTGAGGTCGAGGTCGAGACCGAATTCTTCGCGGAAGGTTTTAATTTTTGCGAATGTCGGCGGTTCCAGTTCTTCGGATTCCGATTGCGGCGGCGTGTACGGGATGTTGTCCCATAGACGCTCGGTGGATACCTGCCCAAGCCGATCGGTGACGATCACTTCAAGCTGGAGGACCCCCGGCGGCCAGCTTTCGGTCTCGGTCACCAGTTCCTTTTCGAGTTTGAGGCATTTCGATTCTTCGCATTTCTTTTCTTCGACGAGATGACTGCCATTGGCGACGATTTGGATAGACGAGATGCCTTCTGGAGAATGCGCTACAACCGACAGTGTCTGGTCCCCAGAGCTAATCGGTTCAGGATGGACTTCTCCTCGCTGGACCCACAGGCTCCCGGTCAACTCTTCGATTTCGGGAGGTTTCGCTGCGTTCCACCACTTCAGCACGGAGCCGTCGACGCCGATTTCGTATGTCACCGCGGGTTCGCTTTCGGGAGTGACGACGGTGCGCCGGGGTTCTTCGGAATAGGTAAAGCTGGTCGTCTTCGCTTTGCCGCCTTCGATCGAGACGGTGACCGATTTCACTCTGCCGGTGGAATCGTAGGCGATTTCACCCCAGGTGCCGTGTGGTAGTTCGACTTTGGTCAGCTGTTTCGCTTCATTGTATTTGTACTTCGTTTCACCTTTAGGGGTGGCGGCTGTTGTCAGTGATTCGCCGCTGTGCTGGTATGTGGATTTTCCGGCTGCTTCGCCTTCGACGCTGCTCACAAGGCCACTGGAGGTGTTGACTTTGACTTTGGGGTCGGGTTCGACCGGCGCTTCAAGGGGTGGTTCGCCGGACGGCGGCGTCCATTTCTGCACCCGGTTGTTGTTGGTGTCGGCGACCCAGATGTCGCCTTTCGAGTCTACCGCGAGGCCCAGGGGGTAGCTGAAGCTGAACTGCCCCGCGCCCGATCCTTTGGAGCCGAACTGGGTACGGTATTCGCCTTTTTCGTTGAACTCCTGGATGCGGTCGTTGTTTTGGTCGCCGACCCAAACGTCGCCTTTGGTGTCGACGTTGATCGCGTCGGGGCGCTCGAACTTTCCGTTGCCGGCGCCTTCGGCGCCGAACTGGCGCACGAATTCACCTTTTTCGTTGAACTCGGCAACCCGGTTGTTCAGCCAGTCGGCGATCCAGGCGTTGCCTCCCGGGCCGATGGAGATGCCGGTCGGTTCGCCGAGCTGCCCCGAGCCCGAGCCTTTGGACCCGACGACCCTGATGAATTCGCCTTTTTCGTTGAACTCCTCGACCCGGCCGGCATAGGTGTCAGAGACCCAGATGTTGTTGTGGGAGTCGATCGCGAGGCCTTCCGGACCGCCGCTGGTGAACTGCCCGTTGCCGGTCCCGACGGAGCCGAACTTGCTCACGTATTCGCCTTTTTCGTTGAGCTCCTCAACCCGGTTGTTGCCCTTGTCGGCGATCCAGAGGTTGCCTTTGGAGTCGATCGCCAGGGCGGCCGGGGCGCTCAGCTGTCCGTTGGCGCTGCCGGCTTTGCCGGCCTGGCAGGTGTTGCCCGAGGCGGCGGTGCAGAGGTTCTGTTCGGCTTCGGTGCCTTTGGCTTCGACCTTTGTCTTGTTGACTTCTTTGCCGAAGGTGAGGACGAATTCGCCTTTTTCGTTGAACTCCTGGACGCGATTGTTGGTCTTGTCCGCGACCCAGAGGTTGCCTTTGGAGTCGATCGCCACGTCTGCGGGGTGGCTGAATTGGCCGCCGGCACTACCTGTGGTGCCAAAGGAGGTCGAATAGGTGAATGCGTAACCCGCCACCGCCCATTCCTGCACCCTGTTGTTCCCTGTGTCGGCCACCCAGACGTTGCCTTTGGTGTCCACGACGACGCCCTTGGGTTCGGAGAACTGGCCGTTGTTGTCGCCCGCTTTGCCGAACTGGCTCAGGTAGGTGCCGGTGGAGGAGAGCTCCTGGATGCGGTCGTTGCCTGTGTCGGCGACCCAGACGTTGCCCGAGGAGTCGACGGCGATGCCGTCGGGGGTCTTGAACTGGCCGTTTTCGGTGCCTTCTTTGCCGACGACGCGGGTGAATTCGCCTTTGGAGTTGAACTCCTGGATCCGGTTGTTGGAGGTGTCGGCGACCCAGAAGTTGCCTTTGGAGTCGATCGCCAGGGCCTGGGGGGACTTGAGCTGGTCGTTTTCGGCGCCGTAGGTGTATTCGAACTTGGTGGTGTAGGTGCCTTCGGCGGAGAACTCCTGCAGGCGGGGCTTGTAGCTGGTGCCCCCTTCGGTCTCTAGCGTCCAGACGTGGCCTTCGGGGTCGATCGCGACTCCGCGCAGGCCCTCGAACTGGCCGTTTTCGGTGCCCGTTTTTCCCCACTGGCGCAGGTATTCCCCTTTGGAGTTGAACTCCTGGACGCGGCTGGCGGCGGCGACGTAGACGTTGCCGGCGGAGCTGACGGCGATCCCGCGCATCGAGGTGAACTGGCCGTTGCCGGTGCCGGTTGCGCCGAACTGGAGCTTGAATTCGCCTTTGGAGTTGAACTCCTGGACGCGGTTGTGGCCGGCGTCGGCCACCCAGACGTTGCCTTCGGAGTCGGTGGCGAGGGCGTTGGGTCCGGAGAGCTGGCCGGCGCCTGAGCCTTCGCCGCCGAACTGGCGCACGTATTCGCCGGTGGTGGCCTCCTGCACCCTGTTGTTCCCTGTGTCGGCCACCCAGACGTTGCCTTTGGTGTCCACGACGACGCCCTTGGGTTCGGAGAACTGGCCGTTGTTGTCGCCCGCTTTGCCGAACTGGCTCAGGTAGGTGCCGGTGGAGGAGAGCTCCTGGATGCGGTCGTTGCCTGTGTCGGCGACCCAGACGTTGCCCGAGGAGTCGACGGCGATGCCGTCGGGGGTCTTGAACTGGCCGTTTTCGGTGCCTTCTTTGCCGACGACGCGGGTGAATTCGCCTTTGGAGTTGAACTCCTGGATCCGGTTGTTGGAGGTGTCGGCGACCCAGAAGTTGCCTTTGGAGTCGATCGCCAGGGCCTGGGGGGACTTGAGCTGGTCGTTTTCGGCGCCGTAGGTGTATTCGAACTTGGTGGTGTAGGTGCCTTCGGCGGAGAACTCCTGCAGGCGGGGCTTGTAGCTGGTGCCCCCTTCGGTCTCTAGCGTCCAGACGTGGCCTTCGGGGTCGATCGCGACTCCGCGCAGGCCCTCGAACTGGCCGTTTTCGGTGCCCGTTTTGCCCCACTGGCGCAGGTATTCCCCTTTGGAGTTGAACTCCTGGACGCGGCTGGCGGCGGCGACGTAGACGTTGCCGGCGGAGCTGACGGCGATCCCGCGCATCGAGGTGAACTGGCCGTTGCCGGTGCCGGTTGCGCCGAACTGGAGCTTGAATTCGCCTTTGGAGTTGAACTCCTGGACGCGGTTGTGGCCGGCGTCGGCCACCCAGACGTTGCCTTCGGAGTCGGTGGCGAGGGCGTTGGGTCCGGAGAGCTGGCCGGCGCCTGAGCCTTCGCCGCCGAACTGGCGCACGTATTCGCCGGTGGTGGCCTCCTGCACCCTGTTGTTCCCTGTGTCGGCCACCCAGACGTTGCCTTTGGTGTCCACGACGACGCCCTTGGGTTCGGAGAACTGGCCGTTGTTGTCGCCCGCTTTGCCGAACTGGCTCAGGTAGGTGCCGGTGGAGGAGAGCTCCTGGATGCGGTCGTTGCCTGTGTCGGCGACCCAGACGTTGCCCGAGGAGTCGACGGCGATGCCGTCGGGGGTCTTGAACTGGCCGTTTTCGGTGCCTTCTTTGCCGACGACGCGGGTGAATTCGCCTTTGGAGTTGAACTCCTGGATCCGGTTGTTGGAGGTGTCGGCGACCCAGAAGTTGCCTTTGGAGTCGATCGCCAGGGCCTGGGGGGACTTGAGCTGGTCGTTTTCGGCGCCGTAGGTGTATTCGAACTTGGTGGTGTAGGTGCCTTCGGCGGAGAACTCCTGCAGGCGGGGCTTGTAGCTGGGGCCCCCTTCGGTCTCTAGGGTCCAGACGTGGCCTTCGGGGTCGATCGCGACTCCGCGCAGGCCCTCGAACTGGCCGTTTTCGGTGCCCGTTTTTCCCCACTGGCGCAGGTATTCGCCTTTGGCGTTGAACTCCTGGATGCGGCTGGCGGCGGCGACGTAGACGTTGCCGGTGGAGCTGACGGCGATGCCGTGCATCGAGGTGAACTGGCCGTTGCCGGTGCCGGTGGCACCGAACTGGAGCTTGAATTCGCCTTTGGAGTTGAACTCCTGGACGCGGTTGTGACCGGCGTCGGCTACCCAGACGTTGCCTTCGGAGTCGGTGGCGAGGGCGTTGGGTCCGGAGAGCTGGCCGGCGCCTGAGAACTGATACTTCGTCTGTTCGGGCAGGGTCAGCGTGTAGCCAGTTCCGGAGCTGCCGCTGAGCGTGTCTTGACTCCACGTCGGGGCACTGAACGATTCTTTGCCGCTTTCAGTGAAGGGCACTGTGCCGCCTTCGGCCTGAACCGCCGTGATCTTTTTGCCGCTTTCTTCGGAGATCAGGTGGTCGCTGAAGGAGTTGGTCCAGCCGTAGCCGAAAGCGCCCGGCGAAGTTGCCGTCGCCGCTGTCTGTGCGTCGTAAGTCCTAGTCAAGTCTAGACCGACGCCCCGCCCCCCGATTTCAAAGTCAGTCTGCGTCTCAGAGAAGTCGCCAGTCGCGCTGTTAACCGGATCTCCTTCTTCGCACTCCTTGCAAAAGTGGTCAGTGTGTGGCTTAGTGATCGGGTGTTGTATCGTAAGGGTTCCTTCTTTTTGAACCTCGCGTCCGTAGTTTTCGAGATTGACGCCAATTTTGGTTTCGAAAGTCGGATAGTGGGCCACGCTCTTTTCAAGAGTTCCGGTGTTGTCGAAGACCGGAGCGGCTCCACCGCCTGCGAAGATCGACGGCCCATGAAGTTCTGCTTCGTAATTGTCGACAAATGTAGCCTTGTTGTCGAGAGTGGAGCCATCGGTCATTTCCAGTTCGGATCCACCGGTTGGATCCGTCATTGTGCCTTCATTTACAAACTGCCTTTCGGCCTGCACCTCCGGGGATGCTTCTCCCCCTCCGAGTTGAGCTGATGCCCCTGGCAAGAGGACAGTTTTCCCGGATCCGGACATGATGCCCGCGCCGCGCCAAATGAGTTCTTTTGTAATTTCGAAAGTGCCCCCGCCGGCGAGCGTCGCGGTTTCAAGAAAGAGCGTGCCAATCGAGTCGCTTTTACCCGTCGGAACGCTTATCGAGCCAGCCCTGACGTAAAGCTCGCCTTCGGACCCCGTCAATTCCTGAGCTGTTACCGTTGCGCCCCTGATTTCGATCTGGGTCGTCACGGTGTCTTTCGTGAGAGAGAAGGAGCCGCTAGTCAAGGTCACCCAACTCCAGGTCCCCCCGGTGGAAGAGCCGCCGTCGGTTAATTTCAGCGTGCCGCTTGAGGCGTAGGCTTCGATGTGGCCAGTGTTTTCGATGTTTACGGCGATTTCTGTTTCGTCAGCAAAGGTGGTGTTGCTCTTGTCCAACGTCCCGCTGTTGACGAGAACGGGGGCCGACCCGCTTCCCGGGTAGAGCGCCTTGTCTTCGGTCCAAACATAAAATTTCGACTTATTTTCAAGCTTTGCACCTTCAGACATTTCCAGCTGGCCTCCCCTACCAAACGATAATGTGCCTTCATTGACAAACCGTCGCTTGGCTAGCACGGCTTCCGCATCAAGTTCACCCGACGCCCCTGAAGATAGAATTGTCGTGCCTGATCCGGACATGATGCCGTGAGTTCGCAATGCCAGTTCCCCGTTGATCGTGAGAGTGCTGGCGCCGGTTAGCGTTGCGGATTCAAGAGTGAGGTCGTGTATTGTCGATGCTTCTGTCGTGCTTGTGGGTTCTATGGAGCCCCCTTGGAGCCAGAGACTCCCTTCGCCTTGAAGGACCTTCACTGTGTTAGCGCCTTCAGTGATCCGGGCCGTTTTGCCAGAACCAATGCAGGCGACGTCGCTAGCAGTTGGGATGTGCCCTGCGGACCAATTTCCAGCAACGTTCCAGGAGGCGTATTCTGCTCCAGACCAGGTATCGGTGCATTCGGCGGCCAAAGCACTAGCCGGCAAGGCACAGGCGAGGAGGACGAACAGAGAGACGGTGGCAACAAGGGCTGTGGCCTTGATGGATTTCGAAGCCGGATTTGCCGAGCCAGATTGCATGTTCCCTCCTCGTGACGGCTTGGCCGTCTCAGAACGCCTGGACTGGGGCTCCCTGCCACTCAAATTGCCTGAGCAAACAGGAAAATCGGAGCTTCTATATCACCCTGCGAGACGCCAAGCAAATTTTTGGAGCAAAAATCCGGTGGATGTCGGGCGCAGGACCCCTATCCCGATATCGAAGACCGGGGCACCGCCTCACCTGCTAGCGCGAAGTGGCTGGCTAAGAACCCCCTTTCAAAATGAGCACGGCCCGGATGGGGCCGAGTGACACTGCGCGAGACAGCCCCGTCCCGGTATCCCACGTAGCGCTGCTACGCGGGAGCCGTGCCGTGACCGTCTCCCTTGGTCATCGACCTCCCCGGACTCGCGCTCATTTTGAAAGGGGTTCTTGGTCTTCCATGCCTTGTCGTAGGAGCGAAAGAATGCACGCTCGCCGTCGAAGGCGATACTCACGGGCGTTCCGATCGGTGTGCCGTCGCGCCTGTAGGTGGTGAGGAGAATCGTCTTGGTATGCCTGAGCGAGTCGAGGGTGCTAGCCATCGCGCTCTCCTTTTGATCTGTGTTCAGACACGCGGCAGTAGCCCGGCCACCGACGCGGAGCCTCAGAACGCGCGGTAGGAACTCTTCGTGATCGTGAAGCCGTGATGTGAGCGGTTTGCGCAGCTAACCGCTCGCGAGCTGATCGTGCAGGTCACGCTGATCGGACCGACGCCCCACTGACGCCCTTGGCTGAGCGCCACCGGCTTTGTGCCGACGAAGGAGTCCTGGCTGAGCCGCGCGAGCGAGGGATGCCCGGTCGATCCGAGGAAGACGAAGCCGGGGTCACCGACGCCGTTGGCCTTCGGAGCCGGCACCGGTTTGGCGCTACAGAGCAGCTGCATCGGCGGCGAGTTGACCGGGTGGATCGCAACGCCACAGGCGACCTTCCCGCCCAGCGCCGTCCAAAACTGCGCGCTTGAGGTCGAGCCGAGGCCGGAGCAGATGGTGGATGCACCGCTCCACAGCGTCCACGGCCCAAGCTTGCCGCCGGGACGTGAGGGCACGCGGACGGAGAGGCGGCGATAGGCGAGCGGAGCGCCGGCCGTGCAGTGACCGAGGTCCGATGCGTGCAACTCGATGGTGACGAGGTCGGGGTAGTAGCCACCATGTGGCTTGAAGATTGAACTCAGTCCCCGGCCTGTCGCGACCGAGTCACCCCAACCCGTCCAGTGGATGTGCGTGACCAGACCGCTGGGATCGCCTCCGTTGAAAATCCTCGAGGGGTGCACGTTGCCCCAGCCGGCGCCTTTCGGCTCAAAGCTCCGAGACCCGAGCACAGGCGCTCTCGCTGCAGGGGCCGCCAGCGCGTCGGCTGCTGGTCCGTGCGCCACTGCCGAGGCAACCGCGACGAGGGCCAGAAGCCCACACGAGGCTACGCAAGTCAAACGCCGCTTGCGTGCAGTCATGGGGCGACGTTACCAGGCTGCGAGGGAGCAAGCAGACATCGACAGACGAGCGCCGTCCTCAGGACATTAGGCCTTCGGTCCTGCGAGCGGACGGGGACAACGAGCAAAGCCGCGGCTACTTACTTCGCCGCGGCTTTGACGGCCCTCCGTGGGCCGGTGCTATTGAAGATTTACCCCCTGCTACACCGTCCGCTCGACCCTTCGAGCGGGGGACAACTTTACCGCGGAGGGCGGGGTTGGTCAAAGAGAAATTTGGCTCCGGAGCCGCGTAGGCAATTTGGCCACTTGCGACCCCGATCGCACTAGAGGCTTAATGGGGGTTACCCACGCACACGGATGACGCCGCATACCGTCGCTGGACGCCACCCCCGGGCTTGCAGGTAGCACCCGGCTACCCGCTGCGCCCGGGTGCGGCGTCCAGCTCGGTCTGCGACGCCCTCGCGCACGCACCTAACCCCCATCAAGCCTCTAGGCTGAAGGCCGGCTCTTATCTGCTCGTCACGACAGGAGGGAACGATGCTGAAGGAAATCCGTCGACCGTCACCGGCCCTGGTTATCTCGCTGATCGCCCTGTTCGTCGCGCTGGGCGGGACCGTCTACGCCGCCAGCAAGATCAATGGCAAGACGATCAAGGTCAAGTCGATTCCGGGCAACCGCTTGAAGCCCAACACCGTGACCGGGACCCAGGTCAAGGAGTCGAGCCTGGGGCTGGTGCCCAAGGCGGGTGAAGCGAAGACGGCGGGAAGCGCCGTCACAGCGCTCGATGCCGTCAACGCGGAAAAAATCATCGGCCGCACAATTGGCTGCCCGACGGGGACGCAGCTGTTCGCGGGCGAGTGCTGGGAAACGGCGGCGC
Source organism: uncultured Solirubrobacterales bacterium (assembly GCA_963777915.1). Lineage (GTDB taxonomy): Bacteria > Actinomycetota > Thermoleophilia > Solirubrobacterales > 70-9 > CAVUPF01. The sequence goes on from CAVZSH010000003.1 coordinate 445,193, forward strand.
GCGGCGCGGCAACCATGCCGGTCGCAGCTCAGACTTGCAGCGAAGCCGGAGGCCAACTGCCAGACGCGCTCAGCCTGCGTGCCTTCGCGCTTAAGTCGGGGGTCACCCTGGCCGCGGGCGATGAGTGGTCGAGCAGCATCGACAACGTGACAACCGAAAACGAATACACCGGCGTCACAGTCTCGCCCACCGGGGCCGTCAACCTTGACAATCAGATCGACCCCAAGGAGTTCCGCTGCGAGCTAGCGCTGCTTCGCTGAAGGCCGGCTACCCCAGCTTGACGCTGACCTTGGCGCCCGGCGGCAGGACTTTGCCGGGCTTGGGGCTCTGCTGCTTGACCTTGGCGCTCTTGCCCTTGTGGCCCTTGACCTTGCCGAGCTTGCAGTCCGCTTTGGTCAGGGCCTTCTTGGCCGGCTTCAGCTTCTTGCCCGCCAGCTTGGGGACTACGCAGGCGGCGTAGGTGAACTGGTCGGCAGCTGTCGCTTCGCTCGTGCCGGCCGGCGTCGTGACGCTGACATCGACCGCGCCCAAACTCGCCCCGGGCGGCGCAAGCGCGGTGATCTTTTCGGGATCTCCAGATAAGACCGTGAAGCTGGGGGCAGGCGTTGAGCCGAACGTCACCGCGCTCACCCCTGTGAATTCGGTGCCCCCGATCACCACCGACGTGCCCCCCTTGATCGAGCCGCTGGGCGGCTCGACCGAGGCGATCGTGGGCGGCGGTTGAACATCGGCGTTGAAGGCGACCTCGCGTTCGGCTTCGACATGCGTGGCCGCGCGGGTCGCGTTATAGGCCAGCGGCGGTTCCCAGCTGTATATGCCCGCTCCAAATAGCGTGGAGATCGTCCCGATCTTGTCGCCTTTAGCGCTGTTTTCGATGCCGATCGTGTCTCCGGCCTGGATCGGCAGGCTGGCGGGAAAAGTCTGGGTCGTCAGGGCAGCCGGGGCCTCGGGGGCGCTGGTGCCGACGGCGGTGTAGGTGGTGCCGCCGAGCGGGTGCAGCACACGGAGCACGAACGGGCCTCCGGAAGCGTCGAGGACTCGCCAGCGCACGATTGTGCCGCTGATCGGGGAGGTGGCGTGTGCATCGCCCTCGGTCAGCGATGAGTTGATGAGGGTCCCGACGGTGTGGAATTCGGTCGGCGCGAAGGGCTGTGTCAGGGGACTGCCCACCGTTACGGTCATCGCCTGAGCGCTGGCGGCGAACAGGGCCCAGGCGCTCGCCCCTAACAACGCGACACGACCAAGGCGGGCGGCGGCGCTTTGCCCCCTGGACGAGATTTTCATGGCTGTGAGACTAGACGCTAATTGCAGTTGGAGCGACGGCACGAAAGTGCCCCTACGACAGACCGGCCCGCCTGGGCCGGTCTGCATCGCAATATCGTTTTGCTCAGATACCGCGCGGGTGTGGCATGTGGTCGCTGAGGTGCATGCTCTCCAGCACCTTGGGGACATAAAGCAGACCGCAGACCCCGACGACCGTGTAGAGGACGTCGGTCAGCGTGCCGCTGCCGAACACGTCGGAGAGCACGTTCGTGCTGAACAACCCGACCATGCCCCAGTTGAGGGCGCCGAGCACGACGATGAGGAGCGCGATCGGCTCGAACCGCTTGAGTATCTCCATTTCTTCCTCCTTGGAGATAGTGCGGATAGTTACGATTAATAAACACCTGAGCGCGGCGTTGGTTACCGCCGGGGTTGCGCGGCTCGACCCTCGTCGGCCCCCTCGCACATCTGCGAGCCAGACCGAGATCGTCCACCCCACCCCGGCTTGCCAGCTCTGTCCGTTCGACGCTTCAGCGGCCGACCTCGACCGATCAGCGAATGGAGGTGCTCTCAGCTGGAATCTGCATCCGAGTCTGCGGCCTTCTCCTCGAAGCCCGACCACTCGGGATCGATGCCCTCGCTGGCCAGCAGCTCGGCGTCGATGCGTAGGACGTCCTTCATCGTCATGCCCTCGGGCAGTAGATAGCCCGGCGGAAGCTTCACTGGACCTCCTCGGAGGGATCGAGTTCGGCCTCAGCCCAGCGGCCGACCTCGTCGACCAGGGCGACAGTGGCCCCACGGTCGAGCGGCTCGGCGTCGAGCAGTTCGTCGTAGCGAAGTGGGACCGCATACTCGGTCAGAGCAATCACCGCTGCGACCTCAAATGGAAAGTCGCCGACTGCGGCTTTCGCCAGCTCGATCAGGTGGCGAAGGTCATGCGTGTACTCGAACTTGGTGCCCCGGCTTCAGATCACGGCCTTCAGCCACTTCTCGACCGCCTGCTCTGCGTGAAAGCCGATGATCTCGTCGGCTATCTCCGAATCGTCGGCGAGCTTGCGCATCGCGGCGGCGTCTCCTTGCGCCTTGCGCGCGAGGATCGCCGCCTTCTCTTTCGGCTCACGCTCCGGCAAGGACCCGACCCTCGCGCAGCGCCTCGTTGACCATCGTGCCCTTCACTGCGCCCCATTCCTCGACGTGCTCGGCGCTGACCACGATCAGATCGACAGGGACTCCGATTGCGCCGAGCGCTTCTCGCAGGCGCACGAACTCGGCGCGGCGGCCGCTCAGCTGCGGCTCGATGACAAGCAGGTCCAGGTCGCTATCGGGCTTTGCCTCGCCGCGGGCGCGGGAGCCGAAGAGGATCACCCGCGCATTAGGAGCGGCGTCGGCGAGGCGGCGTCCTGCCTCTGCGATCAGGGTCTCGTCGGTCATGGTCCCAAGGTAGCCAATAGGACCGACGCAAGCCACGGCGATCGAGCTCGGGTGAGAGTGCCGATTGGCAGCATGTCGACTGGTTCGGGCGAAACGGACGTGGCTGCCCCCTGGGGGCTGCGCTATCGACGCTTCGGCTCAAAGCGGATCGGGACGTGCGCGAAGCTCTGTGAGTACGGGCGGGCGGCGATAGCCTCGACGCTCGGAGTCCAACCAAGCGAGGTGATGCAGATGGCAGCGCAAGGTGTGCTCAAGGCAGACGTGGCAGCGCCTCTCACCTGCAGGCTGCGCGTCCGCTACGGGGAGTGCGATCCGCAGGGCGTGGTGTTCAACGCTCACTACTTTGCCTACTTCGATATCGCCCTGACCGAGGCGTGGCGGGAGCTGTTCGGCCCCTACGCGGAGATGTATGAGCGCGGGACCGACATGGTGGTTGCCGAGGCACGGGCGCGATTCCGCGGGGGCGCGCGGTTCGACGACGAGCTTGAGCTGCGCTGGTGGGTCACCCGTGTGGGCACGACCGCGATGAGCACCCGCATCGACATCGTCCGCGACGGCACGTCGCTGGTCGAAGGTGAGATGCACCACGTGTTTGTCGAAGCCGGGACGACCAACAAGATGGCGATTCCGCCGGAGATCCGAGCGCCGCTCGAGCGCTATATGGCCGGCTCAGGCACCGGTGCCGACGCGCTTTCCTCCCCGTAGGATCGCGAGCGGTCTAGGTGGCGACTCTATTCCATGATCAGCCGGGCACGACTCGGCGTTGCTGCCCCCTGACGTGGCCGAGGTGAGGTATCGCCTGGTCGGATCGGGGGTCAGAGCGCGTCGATCCGCGCCCGGAACGCCGTAGCTGACTCGACAGCAGCGCCGCGGGCTCGGGCGCGGTCGGCAAGGTCGCGATCGGAGGTGACCACGGTCACCTCGCCTTCAGCGAGCCAACCATCGAGGCGGCGGACGATCTCCTTGTCGGCAGAGTTGGGACCGGGCTGTGGCGCCCAGGCGACTGTGGTGATCTCGGGGTCAATCGGGCTTGAGGGTGGCCGCTCAAGGACGATGGTGAGCTGCTCGCCGTTTTCTGCGGCCCAGCGGTCGAGCTGGGCAACCAGGCGCTTGACCGCTGCGGGGCGGTCCCGCCACCAGCCGTCGGGGCGGGAGCCGATCACGTTCATCGCGTCGATGACGCGGTGCATGGGCGGGAGTATGGAGGGCCGCGGGCCGTTGCTCCCTCCTCTCCCATGCTCCGGGCTTCGGTTCCCGGCGCGGCGCATGGCTGTCCGGCCGGAGCCACCCCAGCGGATCGGCTCTCTGGGGTCCATCTTCCGTGAAGCGGATCACTACCATCAGCCTGTGAGCGGCCAGAGGGTGCCCGGTGGTGTGGTGCATAAACTGCCTAGGGACCTGCGTAAGGCGCTGATCGTCAACGCCACCGCGCTCGATGCGTGGAAGGACATCACGCCCTTAGCCCGCAACGAGTTCATCTGCTGGGTCGAGGATGCCAAGCAGAAAGCCACCCGAGAGCGCCGCATTCGGCGGACCCAAGAGGAGCTGGAGGAAGGCCAGCGCCGGCCCTGCTGCTGGCCCGGGTGCAAACACCGCGAGCGCACCGGCAGGTAGCGGCCTGCGTACCACGAATTCGCGCTCAGCGAGCATCTCCGAGGTGTCCGGGTCGAAGATGAATTCTTCGCCGCCCCGTCTTCGGCTCGATGGAGCGGATCGCATAGCCCTCGCGTCCGAGGAATCAGTGGCGCCTCCCAAAGGCGCAAGTGACGCGGGAGAATGAGCCGATGTGAAGAGCGAGCACGGAAAAGTGAAGGGCGATTTTGGCTGGGTGGTCAGCTTCGGCTGCAAAGCGACCCGTGAGCTGCGACGGCTGAGGGTGAATTCAGACCCCGCCTCCGACACGAGCCCGATTGAGGTCCCGTGCTCCTGCGGTGAGGTGCACCGGGTCACCGTCTCGCCCTACCGACGTCGGCGTTCGGCCGATGAGCCCTTCGACCTCGAGGTCGATTCGCTTGAGGAGCTCCGGGGCTAGGCCTGGCCATGTGCGATGAGCTCGGTAGGGCAAGTGACCGCCCTGCCGAACAGCCACGGCCTCGGTCGCCGACGGAGTTGGCGGACGGCGAGTTCAGCTTTCCGCGGTGGGTGTCGCACAAAGGCTCGAGCCCGGCTGCGACGTGTAGGATCGCGTGCCCGACCGGGAGGTGACCATGGAGTCAAAGACAGTTGATGCCGTCGAGTTTCGAGACGGCCAGCGAGATCAGTGGAACAGCGCTGCGACCGGCTGGCGCAAATGGTCGGAGCTGATCGACGGGGCGGCAAGTGGAATCAGCGAGCGCCTGGTCGAGCTGGCCGGCGTCGAGCCCGGCAGCCGAGTGTTGGACGTGGCCGCCGGCTACGGGGAACCGTCGCTGAGCGCGGCCAGAAGGGCCGGGCCCGAGGGTGCCGTGCTGACTACCGACATCTCCGCCGAGATGATCGCCTTCGGCCGCGAGCGCGCCACTGCGGCCGGACTCGAAAACATCGAATTCGTTCAGTCCGATGCGGCATCTCTGGACTTCCCGGCAGCCAGCTTCGACGCCGCGCTCTCACGCTGGGGGATCATCTTCGAGCCTGACGCAGAGGCCGCTGCGGCGCGCATCCGCAGCTTCCTCAAGCCCGGCGGGCGGGTGGCGATCAGCTCGTGGGGATCGCCCGACCGTGTCCCGTTCCTCGCGATTCCCATGCGGACCGCGATGGGGCACCTCCAAGTTGCGCCCCCGCCGCCGGGCACACCCGGTCCGCTCTCGCGCCCGACTCCGGAGGCGCTCGGTGGCCTGCTGGAAGCGGCGGGCTTCTCCAATGTGGAGGTCGAGGAGGCCGAGGTCAGCTTCGAGTGGCAGTCCCCCGAGGAGTTCACGACCTTCATCAAAGAGATCGCTCCGCCGATCAGCGCAATGATCGCTCCGCACCCACAGGAGGTGCAGGAGGAGACCTGGGCCGCCATAACCGAGGCCATCCGGGAGGCGAGCGGAGATGGCGGAGCGGTGAGACTTTCGAACCTGGTCCTGCTCGCCGCCGGACGAGCGTAACCGAGGACACCGTCACGACATAGTGCTTCTCAGGCGTCTATCGAGTGCCTCCTCCGCGCGGTGATGGCGATCGGTTCAGCTCTGCGCCCTCAGGCGCCAGCGGGCCTTCAGCCGCCGAAGGCGAGTCCAGCTTCGCGCCACAGTGGCGGCGCGACGGAGGCTTCGGCCGCCGACCTCGACCGATCAGCGAGCGGGGACGAGGCCTCTACTTTGCAAACACCCGATTGAATACCGTCGCGTCGCCGAGCGTGTCGAACTCGACCAGCTTGCCATTCTCGTTGTAGGTGAGGATGTTGGCACTCTCGACTTCCTCGCCCTCAATGTGGGCGGTGGTCAATACGACAACCTTGTCGCCGTCGGCGACGAAGCCGTGCGGCTCATTGCGGAAGCTCTTGGCCGCGAGCTTCCCCCAAAGCTCACCGACCTCCTGCTTGCCGTTGTAGGTCCCGGTCAGCGCATTGTCTCCGCGCGCCCTCCAGACAATCGAGTCATCCATATTTTGCATCGCACCGGCGGCGTCGCCGCTAGCAAATGCCGTGTAGGCGTCCTTCGCCGTCTGCTTGTTCTCCTGAGCACCCATGACTGGTCCTTTCCGTGGTTTTGGATGAGGGTCGAGCATAGCCCTGCCCGCGTCAGCGGCGTCTCTTTTTCGTAATCGCTGTGTCTTCTCCATTGGGCGCCCGGGTTCTACGCCCGTGAAGCGGGTAGAAGCGGAGAGCCTGCGCCCGAGCATTGGTAGGGCAGGAGGGTCGAATTGCCCGGGTCTCCTTGACAGGCTTCCGGTTCGGGTCGAGGATGAACTGCGTCTCGACTACGCGGCCCCGGCATCTGGCCGCCACCAATCGAAAGGATTGCTCCGTGCTCCTCGCAAACATCAGCTTCGGTGACGCGCTTCTCTTGATCGTGGAGATCTTCTTCTTCGTGATCTGGATCTGGATCCTGTTCACGATCATCGGAGACCTCTTCCGCGATCACGAGATGTCGGGCGGGGCGAAGGCGCTCTGGATCCTCTTCTTGGTCTTCATCCCGTTCCTGGGCGCGCTGATCTACCTGATCGCACGGGGCTCGGGGATGCGCGAACGAGCGCTGAAGGCACAGGCCGAGGCCAAACACCACATGGACGCCTATATCCAACAGCAGGCCCACAGCTCACCGGCCGATGAACTGCACAAACTGAGCGATCTGAAGGACAAAGGCGCGATCTCTGCTGAGGAGTTTGAGACGGCGAAGGCGAAACTGCTGGCCTAGGCCAGAGCAAAGTCGACTCATAGTCGCCCGGAGCTAGCGCGTTGGCCAAGTGGGGCGTCCTCGCCGTCCTCGGGGCCGCGCAGTTCCTGATGGTCCTCGACCAGGCGGTGATGAACGTTGCGATCTCGCAGCTGGTCGCCGACTTCAATACCACCGTCACCACGATCCAGGCGGTGATTGCGCTCTATGCGCTGGTGATGGCCGGGCTGATGCTTACCGGCGGCAAGCTCGGCGACTTGCTGGGGCGCCGTCGGGCTTTCGCGATCGGCCTCTGTATCTACGCGGCGGGCTCGGCCCTTACCGCTGTGTCCTGGAACGTCACCATCCTTACCCTCGGCTGGTCGGTGCTGGAGGGAATCGGCGCCGCCCTGGTGTTGCCGGCGATGGTCGCGCTCGTCGCCGCCAACTTCCGCGGCCAGGACCGTGCCCTCGCCTACGGAGTCCTCGGCGGGGTCGCTGGCGCGGGGATCGCCGTCGGCCCGATCCTCGGCGGCTGGGCGACGACCGAGCTCAGCTGGCGGGTCGTCTTCGCGGGCGAGGTCGTAGTCGCGGCCGGTATCTTCGCGGGCCTGCGGCTGCTCGACGAGGCAAAGGTCGAGCGCGCGCGGCAGGGGCTCGACTGGGTCGGAAGCATTCTCTCGGCGCTCGGGCTCGGGCTGGTCGTCCTCGGCGTGCTCGAGGCAAGCAACTGGGGTTGGTTACAGCCGCGCAGCTCCCCGGTCGAGCCGTTCGGCTTTGCGCTTACCCCGTTCGTCATCGCCGCAGGTGGCGTCGTCCTCTTCGCCTTCCGCTTGTGGGAGCTGCGCCGCGAGGCGAACGGCCGGGAACCACTCGTGCACCTGCGATTGCTCGCGCTTCCGCGTCTGCGGGCCGGGCTGGTGATGCTGGTCTCCCAGAACCTGATCCTGATGGGGATCTTCTTCACGGTGCCGCTGTTCCTGCAGGTAGTCCAGGGCCTCGATGCGCTGGAAACGGGAGTGCGGATGCTGCCCGCCTCGGCGGGACTCTTCATCAGCGCGCTGATCGGATCCGCATTGGCGAAGCGCCTACCGGCCCGGACGATCGTCCGCGCCGGCCTCGTGATCGTGCTCATTGCGACGCTGCTGCTGCTCGACACGATCGAGCCGGAGCTCGACAACACCTCCTTCCTGATCGCGATGGGAGTGCTGGGCGTCGGGATGGGACTGATCGTCTCCCAGCTCGGAAACGTCGTGCAATCGTCGGTAGGGGAGGAGGACCGTAGTGAGGCAGGCGGGCTGCAGAACACGGCCCAGCAGCTCGGCTCCTCGCTCGGCACCGCGTTCCTCGGCGCGGTGGTGATTACCGGTCTGATCGCGGCGTTTTCGGCGAACGTCGTAGCGAACCCGAAGGTTGAGACCGCGGTCAAGGAACAGGTACAGGTGAGGCTGGACTCCGGCGTCAGCTATGTCGCGGCGAGTGAAGTAGAGGCCTCGGCACAGAGAGCAGGGGTGAAGCCGGTCACCGTCCAAGAGCTGGTTGGCGATTACGAAGACGCTCAGCTGAGAGCTCTAAAGGCCGCGTTTCTCTTCGCGGCGGGGTTGGTCCTTGCAGCCCTCTTCGCGACACGGCACCTACCGACCCGACGGTTCGATCAGCTCAAGCCCGGAGCTGACCAAGCCATGGCGGCGACTTAACCAAATGGCGCTGCCATTCGGGCTCCCTGCGTCCTTGTCTGACGATGCCTGGACCTCGTCATTTCCTGGCCGGCGTTGGGAGACAGGGCACTACGGCTCAGGACACGGCGTGGATTCGGCCCCGTCGCGATTCCCACATGGCGCTGCCATGCGGAATTCACCCCGGCGCCGCCCCACTTGGTCCTGAACCGTCCCAGTGGCACGCCCCTAACGGGATAGGTCCTAAGTCTGAGCCGCTGCCTCGCCGCGAAGCCCCTTGCTTTTGCGCATGTGCGGTGAGACACTCGCGCGACATAGCCGCCCAGTCTCGACATCGATCTGACGGGCGCGAAATCGAGGCCCTTGCGCCTCATTGGGGAGGTTCAGATGAGCACTGTCGATCCAGCTTCGGCTCCGGCTCCGCGGCAAGCAGAGCGGCAGCCCACTGGTTGGATTGCCTTCGCGGCGGTTGTCCTACTGATCATCGGATCACTTGACGCCCTCTATGGGCTGGCGGCGATTCTCAACAACGAAGTAGTCATCGTCGGCGGGCACGGAGTGATCGTCGCCGACGTGACGACCTGGGGTTGGGTGCAGTTGATCCTCGGCGTCATCCTCGGGCTCACCGGGCTCGGGCTCCTGGCGGGGATGTCCTCGGCGCGGTGGGCGGCCGTCTTCTTCGTCTCCGTCAACGCGATCGCCCAGATCGTCTGGTTCCCGGCGGCGCCGCTGTGGGCGTTCCTGATGATCATCCTCAACGTCGTCGTCATCTACCAGCTGACCGCGCGGTGGGCCGAATAGCGGGATCTGGGAGGTGATGAAAATGGCCAGCGTTCAAGCAGGTGGCCGGTCAGCTCCGCTGCGCTGACCCCGATGAACGCACCCGCGAGCACGTCTGCGGGATAGTGGACACCGGTATGGACTCGGGAGTACCCGACCAGCGTCGCCAGGGCCCGCAGCGGCGCTGAGAGCATCGGCTGCGCGTCGGCGGCGCCGGTGGCAAAGGCGAAAGCGGAGGCGGTGTGGCCGGAGGGGAAGGAGCTCGAGCGCGGCATTTGAACGTGGCGGCTCGCGAGCTCCTCGGCCTCCTTCCTCGCGGGGCGCCGCCGGGCGCTCAGCGGCTTGGCGACGAGGTTGGCGAAGCCGGAGGCGATGCCGAGCGAGACCAGGCCCTTCCGAGCCGCCAGCCGGCCGCTGGGCCCGCCAAGGAGGGCCAACGCGGCCGCGGTAGCGAACCAGAGCTTGCTTTGGTCGGCGGCGCGGGAGAGACGGCGCATGGCGACGTCCAGCGAGGGGGTCTCGCAGGCAGCGATCGCTCCATAGACGGCGGTATCGATTGCCTTCGCCTCGTTGAGCCACTCGGCCACCTAGCGATGATATGAGCCGTCGCTGTGGCCGTAATGGCAGGCAATCACAACGTTCTCACCCTAGCCGCTGGCGGGGTGGCCCTTGAAGCCGCTCAGCCGCCGGGCGTGCCGCTCACCACTTCAACTCGATCTTGAGCTCTCGCTCATCGGTCTCGATCTCCAGCTCGACCTTGAGCTGGACCTCGTCGGGAACGTGCACTGTGAACTTCATCCCGGCCCGCTCGAACTCGATGTCGTTTTGGCGGGCGAGCATGTTGGCGAGAGCGTGAAGACGTTCAGCGACCTCCTCCCGCCTAAGGGTTTCCCTCTGCTCGACCTCGAAGATATCCATCAGCTCTCCTTCCGTTGAGGTTGTGGTTTCGGTGTCCTCCCCACAGCGATCCGCGCCAGCGCGAGAACAGTCTCCCAGGCGCCCTCGGGCATCGCCGCAGACGAAGAGACTCCGGGGTGTGCGGCGGCGATCCGCACCCCCAGCGCCGCCGGCAAGATTCTGAAGCGCAGCGGCGTGTCCAGAGTTACGGCCTCGCCGTCGATACCCGCGGCGATCGGGCCGTCTGCGTCAACCTCGAAGGTGGGCGTGGACCACTCCCGCCAGGGACGCCGGATCAACCGCAGTCCTCCGGCCGACAAGGAAGCAACGGTGATCCCCAGCAGCCTCTCGTCGATCCTCGGCCGGGTACCCGAGCCGACCGCACGCCCGAGGCGGTAGCGATTGTTGGAGACGAGGATCGCCGCACCGGAGGAGTGCTCGCGCCCCCCGGGGCCAGTCCAGCGGAGATCCTGACCTTTGCCCTCAGGCCCCAGCACCTCGGGCAGCGTGTCGAGGATGGTCCGCAGCTTCGCCTCCCGATAGCCCTCGCGCTGGACGGCCTCGGCGTAGAGGCCGATCGAGACGTTGTTGACGAATACACGGCCGTTGACTTCGGCAAGATCGACCCGCCTTTCGCGACCGCCGAGGAAGGCGTCGAGCGCGCCAACGACATCGTCGCGGTCGACGCCGAGGTCGAGCGCAAAGTGGTTGCGGGTCCCGGCCGGAATGCAGGCATAGGGCAGACTCTGCTCGGCGGCAACCATGGCAACGACGGCCTGAGAGCCGTCGCCGCCGGCCATCGCCAGCGCGTCGGCACCATCGGCTACCGCGCCGCGCACGAGTTGCTCGAGGTCGGTACCGAGCTTCAACTCGATCGGCTCGATACCACGGGCTCGCGCCTCATCGGCAAGGTGGAACTTCTCGGCCTTTCCCCCACCTGACTTGGGGTTGTAGAAGAGCACGGGGTGGCGGGGGTCCGGCACCCGCTGGAACGGGACGTGGATCGTGAAGGCCGATCGCGTCGCATGGAGCATGAGCCCCAGGCCCACCACGATCACGAGAGCCTGAGCGAGGTGATCGCCGTCAGCGATCAATACGGCCGCGATCACCGCCACTGCCAGGATCGCGATTCCTGATCCCAGAAGCCTCGCGCCCCCGGTGCGGGTCAGGCCGTACCAGGCCGCCGCGAACGCGAGCACGAGGCCGGCGAGGACGATCAGCCCCCGGGGAAACTGAGAAAGGACGATGTCGATGCTGAGGATTGCGAGGACTGCCGCACTCGTGAGAGCCGCGAACGCGGCTAGCCGGTGCGGGTCGCCCTGCTCAACCGACATCGAAGTGCTCCTCATCCTCGTTCGATGAATCGCCGTTGGTAAACCTGACAACGACCCTTTGGCGACGCTCAGTCCAGCTTATCCGCGCTGACCCAGAGCGACAAGGATGTGTGCTACTGAACCGAGGCCCTGCAAGGCCAGCAGTCGAGGTCTCACCGTCGCCGAAAGGTCAGCCGTTCTCCGCCGTAGGGTCTCGCCGTTCGGTGCGGCTTCCGAGGTGATTGAGTCCAAGTATGGACGTCCTCCTATTGGCATTCTCGGCCGCATTCAATCCGACGCTGCTTGCAGCAACTACTGTGATGCTGCTGCTGCCGAAGCCGCGGAACCTGATGCTCGGCTACCTGCTCGGGGCAATGATGACCAGCGTCTCGCTGGGGCTGGTGATCGTCTTTTCCTTGGAGGATTCAGGCGTGGTCGAAGTCGCCAAGGACACTCTTGGTCCGGCAGCCGACATCGCCCTGGGAGCGATCTTTCTCATCGTTGCGTGGACCCTCAGCGCCGAACGCGATGCGATCCGCAAGGAACGTCGGGAACGACGCAAGGCCGCAAAGGGCAAGGCGAGGAGAGAGAAGGGTCCGCCACGCTGGCAGCGGGTCCTGAGCGGGGGTACCCCGCGCACCACCTTCGCCGTTGGAGCGCTCCTAACCCTTCCGGGCGCCTCCTATCTCGTTGCCCTCACCCGCTTGGCGAAGGACGATCTCGGCACTCCGGAGACTGTGCTCGCGGTCATCGGCTTCAACCTGATCATGCTGGCCCTGCTCGAGCTGCCGCTTCTCTCCTACTGGCTGCAGCCGGACGCAACGCCAGGGCGAGTGGAACGCTTCAAGGCCTGGTTACGCCGGGACGGTCGGCGGATCGCGATCCGTGTAGTGACAATCGCAGGAGCGCTGCTGGTCGTGCGTGGGGTGATAACCCTGATCGCCTGAGTCGTCCACGGGTAGATGCCGCACGACCCGAGAATCCCAAACCCCAAGGACGGAGATCCTGTTAGTCGGGGCGACTGGATTTGGACTGGGGACCGTCGGTCTACGCCCCTCGCTCAATTACCGCGTCTCCTTGGACTGAGCGGCCTGCAAGCGCCGCAAACCTAAGTACAGAGATGCAATTCCAGCTACAAGAAAAGAGCCGGACAGTACAAACACCCAAGGTTTGAGTGTTACTGTCGCCTGCTGTCGATCGAGAATTGCATCGCGGCCAGTCACAGTAATGCCATTGAGTGCCCTTTCTGAGGCACGGAGAATGTCGATGTCGTGAAAGAAGAGGCAGGGGAGCAGCAGGGCCGAAGTCAAGAGCAAGAGGCCCAGCGAGGCGAGGAAACGATTGAAGTTTTCTGTATCAGTTCTCAACACTTGCCGACTCTAACCGTTTTAAGGATCGACCTGCTCAACTTGGAATCACCTCCCACGGCACGATCTCCTCTCTGCTCGCCGCGGTTCGCGGAAGATCCGAGTTCCCGAAGGGTTGCCTCGCTTGTGATCAACTCGTAGCCGAGACTCGAGATCCAAGCCGTCAGCCCCTTTTTTGCGAGATTCTGGTCAAGCGGTCGGCTCTCCCGCCTGAGCGTACGCTCAGGCCATTGCTTGCCCCCCGATTGTTGCTTCTGCTACCGGTGTACTCTCCGTGGCGGGTACCCTTTTCGACAGGGGAAGCAGCGTGACCGCGAGCAGCACGAACAGTGGTCCCGAGTTGACGTCGGTCGACCCGCTGGCCCAAAACGGTCCGCCGAAGCTCTGCCCGAGCACCCAGTAGGCAAGGGACATCACGATCCCGACGGCGAGCGCAGGCCAGCGTAGCCGCGTCCACACGCCGACCGCGACCGCCAGCGAGACGATCGCGAGCACGACGGCAATCGTCTCGCCGTGGCCCTGCGCGGAGTCCGCGGCCGAGTTCTGGATGCTCGCCAGCCAGTGCGGAGAGGCACTTGCCATTTCCGCGATCATGTCGTGGGTGGCACTCTTTGCGCGGTTGTCATTCAGCATCCAGAGGACCGCCGAGAGAACCCACAGCCCCGACCATGCAATCATCCCGCCGCGGTCCCCGAGCGGTCCGCTGTCGGCCGCCGAGCGCTTAGCCTCTCGGCTCGTCGGCCAGACGAGTAGACCGATGATCGCGTACAGGAGCACCGCTCCGGGGGCACCCATCAGCGGGGAGGAAGTGGTGTAAGCCGTGATCCCGCCGAAGCCCTCGCCGAACCACCAGACGACGAACGCCCAACCGAAGGAGATGAGCAGCGCGGGCTTCACCGTCTTCTTGCTGAGGATCAGCCCGAGCCCGATCGCGCACTGGATCTCGCCGGCAAGGGTGTTCCACAGGGTCAGGTCGCTCCCGTAGAAGTTGTCGAAAGTCCTCATCGGGGCGCCGACGATTCCCGGCTGGCCTTCCGCCGCCGGCTGGAAGACCTGGGTGATCAGGTTGTGCGTATACATGAAGCTCTGGAACTGCAGCAGCCCGTCGAGCAGCCAGATCAGGCCGAGCGTGATCTGGATGCCCCGCGGCGTGATGCGAAAGCGACCGCTAAACGGGGCGCTGAAAGACCTTGGTGCGTGCGCTTGTTCGTGCGCGGATGCTTGGTCGTCGGACATGGCGCGACTCCTTTGTCGCTGATCGACACCCGACCTCCGCGAGACTGTGGCCGGTGTCGCTTAACTCGCCCCGCAGTGCGGAGCCTGGCGGTGGAGACCCAGGCTGCCGGTGATTAGAGGCAGCCCGCCAGGGCCAGCGGTGGTGCACGACCAGCCATTGCCACCGCGATCAGGCGCCCGCCCCGCGCCAAGCCGCCACGGCGGCGAAGCGGCACGACAATGAGCGCCGCCGCGCAGGGGCGACGGCGACGGCGGACGTGCATCTGGGCGATGACGCCCTCTCCTATGTAGGGGCGGGCAAGTTTTACGACTGCCAGTGCGATCACGGGAAGCAGGGTCAGCGCCCCACTTTGCAGGCCCCCGATCTCTCCGCTGAGAGCAAGCGCGGTGAACGCAATCAGCGCAAGTGCCAACGCCAAGCGCCAGATGACGCGAGCCCGTGGCGAAAACACAGAGCAACGGTCGCCCATCGAGCAGGATATTAGCCCAGTGGAGGTGGGTCGGCCCAGGGCGCTGTGGAGCGGATCGTGGGCCTTCTCCGCTTGATACATTCGCGGGGTTGTGAGCAGCATGAGCATGCAGATGAGCGGTGGCAGCTCGTCGATGGGCGGGACTCATACCTCGATGTCGACGGGCGGTATGGCGATGGGAGGGATGACGATGGGTGGCACGGGGCACGGTGCCACCAACATCCTCCCCAATTGGCTGGCGGTGATTTGGACGCTCGTCTTCATCGCGATCATCGCCATTGAGCTGCGTCACGTGGTTGAGAGCAACGGTCAGCGCCGGTTCTGGCACTCCGGGCAGCTTCTCATGGCGCTCGGGATGGCTTTCATGTATGCGCCGTCCTCGATCGATCACTTCAGCATCCCATCCGGCTTCTGGCGGCTCGCATTCGCAAACGGGGCGATCGTGATCGTCTTCTGGATGCTGGCCGAGGCGCTTTCCCGACGCCCCATCAGCCTGTTGTGGCTGGTGATGGCGATCGACCTCGCGGCGATGGCCTATCTGTGGTCACCGAGCGGCTTTCAGTCCCCTCTTGCCTGGCTCCTGGTCGTCTTCTTCGCCGGACAGTCTCTGCTGTGGGCCAGCAACCGGATGCGCAACGTCGACCACCAGGCCGTTCCAGTCGGCTTCTCGGTCACCGCCAGCGGGGCCGTCGCCACGACCAGCGCTCAGTCGCTGATCGGCCTGCGCTACTTACGGGCCTCGATGTTCGCGATGACGCTCGGCATCGCATATATGTTCCTCGCAATGCTGCTGGCGATGTAGGCGGACCGATGCGCTCAGTCGCTGATCGCCCTCGCGAGGTCGATCGCCATCCGATCACGAGCCCCTCCGGAGCCAGCGCCGGCTTGTCTAGTCCCCGCCGATCCCAGACTTTTGCTTGACCCAGCCGGGCATCTACGCAGATCTGCGCTGCCACGCAGGTACCCGCACCAGCTCCCCCCGCTGAGCTGCCGGAGATGTTGAGGGATTGAGCAGCTATGCGGATGGCCCGAGGGATATCATTAGCCGAAGCGATGTTTGTAATGGCCTGCCTCAAACACTGGTATATGTCGATGATCTTCTTTGGGCCGGTTCCGCTCGTCGGCCTCTGGATCTGGTTTAGCGGCCGGCGCAAAACGGAGGCGTCCTCAGGCTCGGCGTAGTTAGCGTCCGGGCAAATGGCCAGGGGCGATCGCGCGGGGAGGCGCTTGCCTGACCTCGATCACTATGCAGGCCATCGCACATCAGATCTTCATCGGGCTGAGCGTGGCCGTGCCGCTGGCGCTTGCCGCGGCCTACCTGAAGCGCGCCCACACGCTGGCCGGCCAGGGGCGGCCGGTTCCGGGTTGGCGCTTGTTCAGCTTCATCTGCGGGATGGTGGTGATCTGCGTGGCGACCTCGGGTCCGGTGGAGACCCAGGCCGAGCAGCTTTTCTCTGCACACATGGTGCAGCACCTGCTGCTCGCCGACGGTGCCTCGCTCCTCCTCGTGCTCGGACTGACCGGGCCGATCCTGCAGCCGCTGCTGGTCAACCGCTTTGCCCGGCCGCTTCGCGCCCTGACCCACCCAGTTGCGGCGATCTCGATCTACACCTTTAACATCTACCTCTGGCACACGCCGCTGCTCGCCCAGGCGGTGCTCCACTCTGAGCCCCTCCACGTCTCCGAGCACCTGCTGTTCATCGGCACCGGGATGTTGCTCTGGATGCCCCTGTTCGGTCCGCTGCCGAAGCCCCAGTGGTTCGGCAAGGCCGCCCACGTCATCTACACGGTCGGCATCTGGTTGCCGGGGATGGTGCTGGCCAACTTCCTGATGTGGTCGAACACCGACTTCTACCCGGACTACGCGGCGAGCGCCCGGGCGCACGGGGTGGCACCGATCACTGACCAGAGCATCGCCGGCGCGATTCTGATGATCGAGTGCACGATGATGGCGCTAGGGATCTTCACCTGGGTCTTCCTGCGCTGGGCGGCGGAGGACACCGAACGACAGGACCTGCTCGACCTGGCGACCGAGCATCGCGTCGAGCTGAGCAGTGCCCGTGCCGCTCGTGCGGTCGCTGCCGGGCGCGGATCGGATCTGCGCACCCGAATCGAATCGGAGCCCGCCGACTGAAGGCTGCCGGATCGATCACCCCAAGCCTGGGCATCCGCGCCCTCTGCCGGGCGGCCTTGGCCTATCAGCTCTTAAGCAACGCCCGGAAGTCGTAAGCGAGATCGGAGCTGGGCACCTGGGTGCCGGCGCTGATGATCCCAGCGATTCGCCCGGTGCTGGTGATCAGGTAGATCGCCGCAGTGTGCGAGCTATCGGGATCGCCGACGATCTGCGGCCCGACGTGCCAGGCGTTCCAATAGGGCTGTAGCTGTTCTTTGGAGCCGATCAGGTACTGGAAGTTCGACGGCTCCTGATGCACGTGCAGCCATGCTTTGACGGTCGAAACGGTGTCGCCGATCGGATCGACCGAGAGGCCGACCACGGCGACCCGCTTGGCTTCGGGGCCGAGTTCCCGCAGCGCCTCCTGCAACTCCGCGCCGATCAGCGGGCAGATCGTCGGGCAATGGGTGTAGAGGAAGGTGACCACGTAGGGCTCACCGCTGAGGCTCGCGGTGTCGAAGGTGGTGCCGGTGCGGCCGTTCTCGAGGCGCATCTGAGGCGCCAGCACGTCACTGCCGCCCGGATATTCGGTTGCGTCTTTGAAGCCAGCTAGTTGGGGCTTGGAATGAGCGTTGGCGACATAGATGATTGCGAGGACAAAAACCACGAAAAGGCCCACGAGGGCGAACCAGAGCATGAAGAAAAGACTTTTGTTCTCGCGAATCGACACGCGCATACGATATTGAGGAACCCTTATCCTGCCTAAAAATGGCCGCTATGAGATCCCGGTCCTGGCATTGGCGAATCCCGCTCCTGCTTCTGCTCTTGCTAGTGCTCGGAGCGCTTGTCATAGCGCTCGGCGGCTTCAATACAGCGGTCCTCGACCTCCTGCCGCCGGTTTTGCTTGTCGCTGCGATGCTGGCCATGCCCTATCCGGGGGCCGAACTGATCGTCTGCCTGATCGCGCGGCGCAGGCGCCGGCACGGAGCTGTGCTCACGCCTCCCCTCCGCCCACCCCCGCGAGCACGGATAGGTGGTTGCCTCATATACCCCTCCTTGGGCGGGCGGGCACCGCCAGCTCTCGCGGGCCGCGCCTGAGCGGCCTTTTCTCCGATCCGAAAACGAAGGACTTGAGGGGGTACAACCAATGAACGTGTACCAATACCGCTGTATCGCATTCGCGGTCGCTGCCGTTGCCGGGGCGATCGCAATCACAGGCTGCGGCTCAACCTCCCCGAACAACGCCAGCGTCACGCTCAAGCCGGTCGAGGCAATGGGTTCGATGACCGCGAGCGAGATGAAGCACATGGCCCCGATGAAGGCCGAGAGCGGCATGCTGCTTGCCCCATCCAACGCCCACGGCACGGCGAATCTGACCCAGAAGGGCGACCACCTGACCGGGTTGATCAAGGTATGGGGGCTGGTGCCAAACAGCCGCCACGCGGAGCACCTACATGGCCCAGATGGGGCCTGCTCGCCGGGCAGCAAGATGACGCCGAACATGGCCGTCGTGCTGCCGGACCTGGCGGCCAACGCGAAGGGAGAAGCCACCCAGAAGATCAACCTGACCGTTCACCAGGAGGTCGTTGAAAAGGGCTACTTCATCATGGTCCACGAAAAACCGACCCCCCCGAGCGAGCGCAATCAGATCGGCTCCGCGCCGGCTTCGCCGGCATTCATGCAGGCGCTATCGAACGACCCCGGCATCCTCTGCGGGGACGTGAAAACCAGTTAGGCGGATGAGCGAGAGGAAGCCGCCGGCCCGCTTGGGCCGGCGGCTAGCCGTCCTCACCGGCGGGCTCGGCCTCATCGCCCTGGCGCTGCCGGCGACGGCGCTGGCCCACGGCATCGTCGGCCGCGCCGACCTGCCGATCCCCGGCTGGCTGTTCGCCTGGACAGCGGCACTGGTGATGGTGATCTCATTCGTGGCGCTGTTCCGACTCTGGGGCGAGCCGCGCGGGCCGTCGCCGCTACGGCCCGTCCTTCGAGTGCCCAGGTTTCTTGAGTGGGTCTGCGCAGCCATCGGCCTGTTCTGGTTCGGCGCGGTGGTGGTGGCGGGTCTGCTCGGCATGCAGAACTTCACCTCCAACCTTGCGCCGACCTTCATCTACGTGATCTTCTGGGTCGGCATCCCGATCACCAGCGCCTTTCTAGGCGACGTCTTTCGGCCCTTCAACCCGTGGCGGGCCGCGGCCCGCATTGCCGCCTGGTCGCTACGGCTGGTCGGGGGCAATCCCCGCCCGCTGCTCGGCCAATACCCCCAACGCTTGGGCCGGTGGCCGGCCGCCATCACGCTTGCCTCCTTCGCGTGGTTGGAGCTGGTCTACCCGAGCAAGGACGATCCACACCTTCTCGCCGTCCTAACTTTGACGTATGCAGCCCTGCAGCTGATCGGTTTGGCCTGCTTTGGGATCGAGGCGTGGACCACCCGGGCCGATGGCTTCTCCGTCTACTTCGGCTTGATCGCGATGCTCGCACCGCTTCACTGGAGCGAGGGCCGCCTTTACCTGCGCTGGCCATTGCTCGGCGCCCGCGAGATCGACCTCCTGCCGGGAACCGCCGCGGTGCTTTGCGTGCTGATCGGCTCTACCAGCTTCGATGGATTCTCCAACGGAGAACTCTGGTACGCAGTAGCCCCGCCGATGCAATCGTTCTTCGAGCGCTTCGGCTTCACCGCTATCGGAGGCTATGAGGTGGAGGGGACGATCGGGCTGATCTTCTGGATCGTCTTCGTCGCCTGCATCTACAACCTCGGCATCTGGGGGATGTCGAGGGCAGTCGGCGTCAGCCGCCACGTCCTCTCCAGGGAGTTCCTGCACACCCTCCTGCCGATCGCGTTCGGGTACATGCTCGCCCATTACTTCTCGCTGCTCGTCCTCCAGGGACAGGCGATGGGCTACCTGATCTCCGACCCACTCGGCCAGGGGAAGGACTTCTTCGGCACCTCGAACTTCCTGATCAACTACAACCTGATCTCCTTCGCGGCGATCTGGTATGTGCAGATTCTCGCGATCGTCGCCGGGCACGTCGGCGGACTGGTCCTATCCCACGACCGCGGCCTGGTCTCGTTTCGCTCGCCTCAGGACTCGATTCGCGCCCAGCATTGGATGCTGATCGTGATGGTCGGCTTCACCTGTCTCGCCCTCTGGATTCTCTCCGCGGTTACCACCACGTCGTGATGGCTCTCAGTCGCAGACCGTTCTCCTGGTTGTAAGCAACAAACAACCGCGGGCCCCTCACACCACATCACCTCCCGGGCGAGGGCA
The DNA here is from genome assembly GCA_963777915.1 of uncultured Solirubrobacterales bacterium. Lineage (GTDB taxonomy): Bacteria > Actinomycetota > Thermoleophilia > Solirubrobacterales > 70-9 > CAVUPF01. Next base: position 465,279 of record CAVZSH010000003.1, read on the forward strand.
GGCCGCACGATCCCCAATATCTACGGCTTGAGGATCATCAGCGCGAGGGATCGCCAGCGCGAACGCGGCCGCGGGGTGGTTGGTGAGGGGGGCGCGTCTGGGAGACCCCCGCAAGACCCCGCAGCACCGCCCATCGCACTTGACGGCTTGGCTCTGTGCGGGGCCTTGCGGGCCCACGCAGATCTATAGTCCAATCGGGGCGACTGGATTTGAACCAGCGACCGCTCGGCCCCCAGCCGAGTGCGCTACCAGACTGCGCCACGCCCCGTGGTCGCGTTGCATTCTGACGGATCGACAGCCCAATGTGATCGCACTTTCTCAAACGACGCTCGGCTAGCTGCAAGGTGCAGGGCGCTTGGGGCAAACTGTCGTTGTCAGCGAACCCGCCCACTAGCGGTGGCTCGTCTGCGCGGTGGTAGCTCAACGGTAGAGCCTCGCCCTTCCAAGGCGATGATGCGGGTTCGATTCCCGTCCGCCGCTTCTTGTTGTGTCTCAGGACATCTGTCTCCAATGCCCTGAGACAAAAACAGGTGTCGCCTATGTGGTGGAACCGGACACCGTCCGCCGCTTCTCCAAGTCAAAGCGCCAACGAGACAGCCAGGATTCCCACTTAATCGGGAAGCCTGTTGGGCTGCGTCACTTCTTTTGAAAGAGCTGATCGAGCGTGACACCGCTGATCACAGATCGCGAATGTTCTGCGACCACGTCCGAGCCTGGGCGCGCTTGCGCATCATGGCGCTTTATCAATAGCCACTGAGCCTTCACACCTGGGCGAGTGCGCTGTAGAGCAAAGCCACCGCGGAGCTTTTCCCCGTGCAGGGCAAACACGGCGTGGCCGCGGTCAAGCGCCTCTGGCCAGGCGACCCGGCCACTCTGCTCATAGCGCCCCAGGTCCCAGACGATCACGCGGCCGTCTCCGATCGTGCCCTCGAAGGCATTGTCGGCGATCGCGTGCTCGCCGACCTCCACGGCCAGGCGCCTGACGGCGGGGTCCAGCGAGGGGCCCTTCGGGACCGCCCACGAACGCATCACCCCGCCAACCTCCAAGCGCAGGTCGAAGTGATGGGCGGTGGCGACGTGCTCCTGGACGACGAAGGCACCGGCACTGATGCCGCGGATCGCGAACTGCTCGTGTCCCTCGACTTTCACGGGCTCGATCGCCACATCGCTGACCTGTGCGCCCGGTGGACCCTCGTGCAGGAAGGCCACCATCTCCTCGACCGTCCGCTCGGATCCCTCGGCGTGGACGAGCACGCTACCGTCCTGCGCGTTTCGCACCCAACCCATCACTCCGAGCCGATCCGCCAGCAGCAGCGTCGCGTCGCGATATGCAACGCCCTGCACCTCACCCCGCACGACTGCGCGCACCGCCGTCGCCTCCACATCGGCCCGCCCAGTCACGGCCGAGGTCCGTTCGCGCTACGCCTTCTCGACGCTCGCCAGGTATTCGTCGAGCTTCCTGCTCTTTTCGGTGTCCTCGTAGACCTCATACTCGCGCAGCTTCCCCCAGGCGATCCGGCCCCAGATCACGTAACGGTTGTCGTAGACGCGCCCGTCCTTGGAGTCGTCGAGGTTGATGTGGCCGCGGACGCAGATCGTCTGGCGCCACGGGAACCCCTTGAGGATGACCTGGTCGGGGTAAATCTGAAGCCCAAGGCTCGTGAAGCGGCTCAGCCACTGCTCATGCTCCCTCTTGTTGTTTGCTCCCGGAGCGAACGAGCTCTCGCCGGGGAAGGTGAACTTGACGTCCTCGGCGTCCATCGCCAGCGCGGGCCCGATGTCCCCGGCACGGATCGACTTCATGTTGCGAGCGATCATCTTCTCGGCCAGCCACGAAAGCATCGGGCCTCCCTCCGCTAGTTGTCGCCAGGGAGCCTAGCTCGCGATCCCACCTCTGAAGGATCCGCAAGGACGAGGCGCTGACCACCAGGATCAAAGCGCAAAGCGGGGGGAACATCAATTCCGCTCGTGGTGCCAGCGCCGATCGGGAGATCACAGAAGACGATTGCGTTGCGGCCGGTCGGCGAGGACGAACTGGAAGTAGCGCGGGCGGAATTAAGTGAGCAGATCAGCAAGCCAAATACGGTCAGTAAATAGCTCGGAAAAACGTAGGGGAACAAAACCAGAACGAAAAACGAGACGTTAGACCCGTTCGCTTGTCGCGATTCTCGGGTTGCGCGGTGCTGGGCCCCCTGAAAGCGAGGGGTCTTCGCGCGATGCTTGCCGTAGCACTTCACGAAGCCGCCTCGAGACGAGCGTCCGCAGGCGTGCACCCTCGATCCGGCCCGTCCATTCCCTGATCTGAGCGTCGTCAAAATCTTGAGGAAGCGAAAACTCGGGAAAGAAAGCTCGGCTACCGGCAGCTGCACGGACGTAGACGGTGTCAAAGAGAGCCTTCTCTGGAGTCGCCAGGTATCCGCTCTCCTCCGAGCCGTCGTAGCCACCGAAGAGCTCAGGGGCAAGGTGATGGACCTCGTAGGTGCCGACAGTGGTCGTGATGCGCTGAGCCCGGGTGAGCGATGCGACCGAGATCTGACGCGGGATCTGTTCGATCATGTCGTGATGGGAGAGCGCCGACCAGAACGACACGTAGGCCGGAAACGGCGCGGTCAGGTAGGGGACGGGGACGAACGGCGCCAGGTCAGGGTCAAGCGCCCAGAGACCTCGACGCAGCCGGCGCACAAGTCCAGCTTCCTCCATGGTGCGGAGACGCCGGCCGGCGGTACCTTGTGCCGTCTGCCAGCGTGCGGCGGCCTCGCGGGTGGTGAGGATCGCGCGGTTCATGCGCAGCAAGTCGCCGTATGCGTTGGCCGGTTTCATTGTGCCTCCTCCAACTTTTCCGCGACGAAGGTCTGCATCTGCTCCCAAGCCTCAGTGTCGAAGAGCTCAACAACGTCGGGCTCAAGGAAGGGAAGAACCTGATCGCGGAAGGCGGCAAAGGGCAGGTGCAGAGCTCGGCCGGCCGCGTCAGTAAGGATTTGCGAGTCGAGAGATCCAGCCGGAAGCGGCCTGCGACGCAGCAGCAGATCGAGATCAAAGACATCGCGCGCTTGAGTCTCAGAGCGCCCCGCGAGTGCCTTGACCTTTTGCTCGGCGGGAGCGTCCTCGGTGTAGTGCTGAACGCTTGGCGAACGCAGCGCATAGGGGGCGACGATGCGGCTAGGCAGCGCCTCGAGGCGGTATCGCCGCTCGCCATTGCGATTGCTGAACTCGATCTTGGTTCGAACAAGCTCAGAGCGCCCCGAGACCTCGATCGCAACCTTCCAACGCCGCGTCGTCGCGGTCTGCTTTGGCTTTGAGAGCTCGGCGATTGCCAGACTGCTGGCCCTAAGGACGGTCTTCATCGCGCCGGATTCGAGGACGCCATCAACCTTGTCTTCTAGACCCCACGGCTCCACTCCAATGATGTCGAGATCGATGTCCTCGGAGTAGCGCAGGCTCTCGAAGAAGTAGCGCAGGTTCGCGCCTCCCTTCAACACATAGCGCGCCGGATCAAGGCGTTTCGAGAGGACGTTGAGGAAGGCGACGTGAAAGAGCTCAGTTATCTGAGCATTGCTGAGCGGTTCCATTCTTTAAGAGTACAAGTTAAGGGCAGTTTTTGCCTCTAATCTGTATTCTTAACCCAAATCGTGGAGCAGGGCGAAGGAACTTGAGATGGGCCGAGGAGGGCTCAAATGGCCGGATGCAGCGCGCAACTGAGTAGCCCCGCACTCCGGTCGAGCCCCGCGTACCAAGCCGACGCCGGGACAACGCACAGCTCGCTTTCCGGGCCAAGCAGGCGCCGTCAATTACCGGCCCCAAGGTGATCGTCACTATCCAGCGAAAGGAGTGACATGACGAAGCTCAGACTCAGCATCACGATGTCGCTGGACGGTTATGTCGCAGGCCCGGACCAGAACGAGAAGAACCCGCTCGGAGTAGGCGGGATGGAGCTGCACGAATGGTTCTTTCCGCTCAAGGAGTTCCGTGAGATGCACGGCGAGCAGGGCGGCGAGACCAACACCAGCTCATCGGTGGTAGAGGAGCGCCGCGCAAACATCGGCGCCACCATCATGGGACGCAACATGTTCGGCGGCGGCACGGGACCCTGGGGCGACGATCCGTGGCCAGGCTGGTGGGGTGAGGACCCGCCCTACCACCATCCGGTGTTCGTGCTTACACACCACGCGCGCGAGCCGCTTGAGATGAAGGGCGGCACCACCTTCCACTTCGTGACCGACGGAATCGCGTCGGCGCTCGCGCAGGCCAAGGACGCCACTCAGGGGCAAGACATCTGGCTTGCCGGCGGCGCGTCGGTGGTAAATCAATACTTGGCCGGAGGCTTGGTCGATGAGGTAGATATCTCGATCGCGCCAGTGATCATGGCCGGCGGCGAGCGCCTGTTCGAGGGTCTCCAGCCCGGGGCTCTCAAGCTGACACAGATCCGGGCCGTCGACGCACCCGGCGTCACGCACATCAAGTACCAGGTCGGCTGAACCGCTGTTGAACAGCGACGCGATCACGACCGCGTTGGACGACACGCAGTCGTCTGCGCTGGCACCGAGCTCGCGACTGCTTTCCGTTGATGAGGAGCGTGTCGATCCATCGGATATGTGCGCGAACTTCCGAGCCCCAGCACTTAGGTTACTTCCCGCGGAAAAACTCGTGAGTGGAGAACCAAGAACGGCCCCGCCGGGTGGCGCGGCCGTTCGAGGAAGTGATGGTTGCCCTGATCGAGGGCGGGCGGAGTGTTTCAGTTTGCGTAGCGAAGTGAACGCACGCCTCGAGGATTTGCCGCTCCAGATCGAAGCGTTGCAAAGCGCGATGGAGGAGTTTGGCGACGACTTGAAGCTGACCGAGTTCAAACCGGCCTTCGAACAGAAGTCGGGAATCAAGCCCTACAACAAGGTCCAGGCCGTCGAACGGGCCTTCAGCCGAGTGCAGAGCTACGTGGTCGAGCTTGCCGAATACGGCTCAAGACTGGCTGAATTGGAACCGGCGAAAAGTCACCAGAATGACGCCGCGCGCGTCTTCGACGCGCTCAAAGCGGAGGGAGTGGTCAGCGCCGCGCTCTGCAACCGCCTTAAGCGAGCCCAGAAAGCCAGGCCGGCAATCGAGCACAAGTATGTGGCGGTGAAAGCCAGCCGCCTCCATGAAGCGGTCAAGCTGGTCCTTCCCGCTGCTGAGGAATTCATCGGGCCCTACAGCGCCTGGATCGCGCCTTACCTGGAATAGCCGGCTTCGCGATTGCGGCCCGCTGGATCGTTTGCGCAGCGCGCTGCTCCTGCTACTTTTATGTACATGAATGAGTCGATCGGCGTTGCGGAGCTGCGGCAGAACCTCAGCGTCTACCTGCGGCGAGTGAGTCGCGGAGAGCGGCTGGTGGTCACCGATCGCAATCGGCCGGTGGCCGAGCTCGGCCCGGTGCCGACGACGGGCTCCGACCTCGATCGCCTGATCGCCGAGGGGCGGGTCTCCCGTCCGCTGCGTCGGGGTTTGCCGGAGCCGTTGGAGCTGACCGGCGATCCGCGGGCATTGAGCCGTGCGCTCGACGACATCCGCGGCGATCGCTGAGTCGTGGCGGTCTTCTACGCGGACGCCTCCGCATTGGTCAAGCTCGTCCGCGAGGAGGCCGAGTCGGGTGCTCTGCGTGCCTATGTCGAGGGTGCGGACTTGGTCAGCAGCGAGCTCGTTCTGGCCGAGATCCCTCGCGCGGTGCGCCGGGCGGTTGCACAGGATCCCGCCCTCCCGCTCGACTTGCTGCTGGAACGTGCAGGCGAGTTGGTCGATGTGCTCGCACTGCGGCCGCTCGACTGTGCTCTGCTTGCCGGCGCGGGGGCGCTGGCCGAGCCGGCGCTGCGAGCCCTCGACGCGATCCATGTTGCATCGGCCGTCGACCTGGACCCAATCGAGGCATTTGTGACCTACGACGAGCGCCAGGCTGCCGCTGCGCGTCTTGCCGGCTTACGAACGACGGCTCCGGGACCCTAGCGAGGCGATCGCGGATCCGAATCGTCCGATGGGGAGGCGACGAGTTCGCCTGCTCGATCGCCTGCTCGGTCCTCAAGGGCGTCCGGCAGCGCGTTGAGGAGGCTCGCCTGGACCTGGTCAAGTCCCATCGCGGCATATCGATCAGAGCGAAAGCGCAGTTCGCACCACCGAGTGGCATATCTGGGTCAAGCTCACCGTCGACTCAAGCCTGCACGAAATCGGTGCGCCTTTGAGCCTGCCTATTCGAGGACGAGGCGCTGGGAGACGGCCTCGCTGCGGTAGTCGAAGATTCGCTCGAGATCGCGGCGGACGAAGAGGAGGTGCGCGAGTGCGCCGAGCGGCCCCAGCGGAATCGCGTAGCGAACGCGGTCGTGGATGACGGTGGCGGCCTCACCGTCCGTCTCGAACAGGTGGGTGTGCTCCCAGAGGGAATAGGGACCCTTGACCTGGGTGTCGACGAACCGCGCCGGCGCTTCCCAGGTCTCGATCCGGGTCTGCCAGCGCACCGGCACTCCGTGCAGCTTAAGCTTGTAGTCGAGCAACGTGCCCGGCCGCATCGCTACATCGGCCGGCGTAATCACCTCGAAGTGGAGCCAGGGCGGGGTCATCGGCTCCAAGTTGCGGGCGTCCACATAGAAGTCGAATGCCTGCTCGACCGATACCTCGACCCGTTGACTGCGCTCGAGGACGTGTACGGACACAGCCCCAGTCTTGCAGTTCAGTTTAATCGGGCTACCTTTAGGAGATCGCGGAAAGCACTCTCATCGTCGGAGCCACGGGTTTCATCGGCGCCCGACTTGCCACATCACTGGGAGACGCAGGGGTATCCGTCCGCTGCCTGGCTCGCGACCGCTCGAAAGCCGGCTCGCTCGAGGCAGCGGGTCTGGACATCCATGTGGGAGATGTCACTGACGCAGAGAGCCTCGTGGGCGCGGCGAGGGACGTCGAGGCCGCCTACTACCTCGTCCACGCGATGGCCGGGGGTGAGGGGTTCGCCGAGCGAGAGCGAATCGGGGCGCTGAACTTCGCCCGCCTGGCCAGACGCGAAGGCGTCAAACGCATTATCTATCTTGGAGGGCTCGGCGATGAGAGCAAATCAAAGCACCTGAGCAGCCGCCACGAGACCGCACGGATCCTCGCCGCCGAGGGTCCTCCTCTGACCTACTTTCGAGCGGCGATGGTCGTCGGCGCCGGCAGTGAGTCCTACCGGACCCTGCGCTACCTGGTGGGGCGACTCCCGGTGATGATCGGCCCCAGCTGGCTACGTATAGACACGCAGCCGATCGGCATCGACGCGACGATCGAGTACCTGCTGTGCGCTCCCGAAGTGCCCGAGTCAGAGGGACGGGAGGTCCAGATCGGCGGCCCCGATGTCCTCTCCTACTCGGAGATGCTGGATCGGATGGCGCTGGTGATGGGAAAGCGGCCGCGGCGAAAGCTCCCGGTCCCCTTCATCACGCCGTGGCTGTCGGCACTTTGGCTTGGTCTGGTGACGCCGGTCGACGTGAAGGTTGCGCGGCCGCTCGTCGAGGGCCTGACCACCGCCACCGTCGTCACCGACCCCAGCGGCGCCGAGCCATTCGACATCTCGCCGGAGTCGTTTGACGAGGCGCTGCGGCGAGCGCTCGCGGAGGAAAAGGGTTGACGGCACTCCTGGCAGCGGGGTGTTTAGTCCCCGAGAATGTGGCCAGAATGTCCCTCAAACCCGCACCGGAAGCAGGTTTACAAGCGGGGCAGCCAGGACTCGAACCTGGAATCCCCGGTTTTGGAGACCGGTGACTTGGGTGGTTGGGACTCGACTTTCAGGCTCTAGCAAGCCAAATCGCTCTTTAGATTTCTCTCGGGGGAATGCAGGGGGGAATGAAAGTGGAATGAAAATCTCGGGACGATTGACCCGGGTCGAAGCGCAAGCGCCCTAACTTTCTTTCTTCTCATTTCGGCGACCGAGCGGCGTCCTTGCCCCTTGATAGGAACTGAGAATGCTTGACACTGCCGTCTCGATCCTTGCCGCCATTGCGTTGCTCATGCCCGGCTTCATCATCGCCGAGCTGAGCGTCGCGCGCTCGGCGCGTTCGTCACGAAGCGACCTCGAACTTGCGCTGCGGGCGCTGGCGTACACGTTGATCGTCCATTTGGTGTTCGGCTTTTGGACCAAACATTTGGTCAAGACGGTCGGCTCGCCCGAGCATTGGGTCAACCACCTTTGGGCGATCAGCGCCTACGTGGGCGTCGTCCTGCTGGCCGTGCCAATCATCATCGGAGTCTGTTTAAACCTATACCTGGCTTCCGTCGAGAAGAAGGATGGGCCACCGAATCTCTTTGCCGCGGGACTCGGAGGAGGCGAGGCCCGTGATGCCTTCGACTACGCCTACCAGCGCTGGCGCAGGGATGGCGTCTACGTCGTCGTAGAGCTTGTCGATCACACTCCGGAACGGCCACGGCTAGTTGGGGGGATCTTTGGTCGGCGCTCCGCTGTCGGGCAAACGCCATCTCCTCACGACATCTACCTCCAAGCCCTCTGCATCGTCGAGGAAGATGCAGACGGCGTTCGCTGGTTGATCCAGCGAGTCGAGCCAGAGCGGGGCGTCTACATAGCGGCCGATCAGATCGCCCGTGTCGATTTGGTCCCCGAGGGACCCGCTACCCTTTCAGCATGAGTGAGTCCGATAACAAGCGCCTGCAAGAGGGGGCTCTCAGTGCCCTGAGAACCCCGAAGAACCCGCCAGCACCGACGAAACTTGTACCTCTGACGCCGTCGAACGGCAAAAAGACCGGCGACAAGTGAGCACGGGCGGGCGGGCACGACTGACTCCTCGTCCGGTCGCCCCTCCCGCCGAAGAGCACGCTTCTCTTACGCCGCAGAACACGCCTAAAAGGCCGCCAGCACCGACGAGTCTCGTCCCCTTGACGCCGAAGCCGCCGGCACCTGAGAAGAAGTAGCGCCTAACTTCAGGGGCAGGGCTTTCGGCCTTTAGCGTGCGGCAAGCTCGGGCTTGAGGATGCGAGTACTGCCATCGCCGGCAACGAGGACGACCGAGAGGCCTTCATCGGCGGCGCGCTTGATCTCATGGCCGGCAGAAGCGGCGTCGGCGTCGATGAAGGCGGCTTGCTCGGGATAGGGTGAGCGGCCCTCGATTGCGAGGTTGATCGCTTCGTCCATGACCTTGGCTGCGGGGGAACGCTCGCTGTCAGTGCTCACTTGCTTTGCCATCCTTCGATCATCTCGCGATAGCCGCCCTCGATCTCCTCGATCGCGGCTCGCATTCCTTCACCCAGAGTACCGCTATGAAACGGCGTTCCTGGCTGCTTGCCCTTGCCGCGGGTGTAGCGGTGCATCTCGTTGAGACCGTGGGCGCCGTCAGAGACGCGAATCGTCTCCGTGTCCTCTCCCGCCTCAAGCAGCAAGACCACCGCGTAGTCGGTTACCTCGCGGCCAGCGGTCGTGAACTCGACCTGAAGCATGGCCCCCAGGACGTGGTCGAGAATTCGCAGATAGAGGGCGCTCATGGACGGCGGACCGTAGCGGCGTCTTCGGTGGCGCGCTCGACCAGGAAGGCGTCGAGCAGCTTCCGGGCGTGCTCCAGCGCGCCGGGCAGGACATGGGTGTAGCGCTCAAGGGTGATTCGCGCCGCCCCGGTCTGATACTCCGGAGTTTTGTGGCCCATGATCTGGGAGGCGACCTTGGGAGAGACGCCAGCGTGATCGAGCCAGGTTGCGGCGGTGTGGCGGGACTCCTGCAAGCCGATCGGCGCCAGCTTGAGGTCGGTCCAGCGCTTATGTACCCGCGTCTGCAGGGTGCTGAGAGCGATCAGACCCGACTTTGACTGGCGCAGCGGCGGGCAGACCTTGCCTTTCTTGGGGCGCCCCTGGGCGAGCCACTCCTGGCGCAGGATCGAGCGCAGCGGCGCTACGAGGGGCACGACTCGCCACGAGCCTCCCGGTTTACGCCCTTCCTCATCGGCAGCCAGCTCGGCTGCCCCGAGGTCGAGGTCGACGTGGCGCCAGTCGAGGACCTGTATCTCCTGTCGGCGGGCCGTGGCGTAGGCGGCAAGCGCGAAGGGCACGGAGTCGCGCAGGGCGTCGCGCGGAGTGCGGGGCGTTTTCTCTTCGCGCTCCTCTGGAGTTTGCGCGGAGAGGGCGCGAAGTATGGCGGCGAACTCGCCGGGGGTGGCAACGCGATCGCGCGGATTGGCGTCGGTGGCGGGGAGCTTCACCCGCTGAGCGGGGTCGTGGCTGGCAAGTTCGTGGTCCTGGGCCCAGGTATAGAAGGAACGCAGGCCGTTGATCACCGAACGGACCCGCGAACCCGAAAGCCCCTTAGCGCTCAGCTTGTCGACCAAGGCCTGTAGGTCACCGCGCTTGACGTCGTTGGGTTGACGCCGCGCCAAGCTGTCGGGGAGGTGAGGGCGCACCGAGGCGAGGTCTTCCACCGCGCGTGGCCGGTAGCGCCGTCGCCATTTGTTCAGCGCCACGCCGTCTCGGGCGGCCCGAACGAATTTATCGTAGGCCTCGCCGAGGGTCACCTGCGACCCGGCCTGTACAAACTCGCCCTTGCCGAGCGCCTCTAGCAAGTCGGCCCGAGCGTTGCGAGCCTCGCTCAGGTGCTTCACCCGCGGCGTTTTCCGCGGCTTGTTGGCTTCGCGGTCCCAGGCGGCGCCGTAGTAGCTCGGGGTGCAGTTGCAGTCGTGGCGATCGCCGGTCTTGGTGACCTTGCAGCGCTCCTGGTGTCTCGCGAAGACACCCTGATATCTGGTCTTGGTGTCACGGCCCGGCATCAGCCGACCTGACTTGCAGGAAGAGCCGCGGACTCGGTCCAGCGCTCCAGGTCGCCCGGTCGATAGAGCCGGAGCTGACCCGAGTACACACAAGGAAGGAAGGGCTGAACGTGACGCTGAAAGTGGCGCAGGCTCATCCCGAGGGTGCGCGCCGCCTCCCCGCGGGTGAGGAGAAGTCGCGGCACCTCGCTGGGCCGATCGGCTGTGCTAAGCCGTCGCGGAGACCCGGCGATGCGGCCTGCCGTTGAAAGCGTCTCGGTCATAGGAACAAGACGTTTTCGGGGCCCGTTTAGGCCCACCCGAGCGGGGGTTTTTTGGGCGTACAGATTCGTGTCGTGAACCTGCTTCATAGGGGCACCTCACGAATCGCGATCCTGTCCCCGGCGCTGGCCTTGGCGACGGCGCGCTCCACCGCGCGGCGGGTCTGACCGGGGGCGCAGTGGTAGTGGACCTTCGCCACGACGCCAAACCCGACGGCGTAGCGCCAAGCGCGGATCAGGCGTTGCAGGCGCTGCGGCGACTTCGGCGTCAGCTCGACCTCGATCGCGATCGTGCCGCCCTCGGCGAGGACGGCGAGGTCTGCTCGATGCAAGCGCGGAGCGCCGTTGGGGAGTTCCCCGACCTTGGCGCTGGCGATCGGGCGCCCCTCGATCTGCTCGGCCAGGACCAGCTCGCGCTCGGTGAGGACGCGCTCGTGGCCGAAGTGCTTGCCGAGCAGCTGCGCGGTGGAGGCGCAGCGGAGGCGATGGTCGACCGCGCCGGGGGTGATCGTCGCGACCGGCAGGCCGAGGCCGGCGTAGCGCAGGCCATCGCGGGTCGCACGGAGGAGGCCCGGCTCGGAGCGGACCAGCTCCAGGCGCTCCAACAGACCCGCTTCGACGCAGGCCGCGACGCGGTCATAGGTCACGGTCCGGCCGGCACCCATCGCGACCATCACCTGGCCGATCCGCACCACGCCGTGCCGGCCGACGTAGCGGATCAGCTCCCGGTCGCGATTTCGCCGCAACCCGGTCTCCCTGGCCACAACGACGCTGCTTTCGATCACGGCATCCATTCGTTACTAAGACGAAGCTGGCCCACTTTTCGGTCCCCCCAGCTTCGTCTTTCTTCTCCTCCCCACCCCCTCCCCCGGTCTCACTGCACCGCACCACCAGCAATCCGCCCCCGTGCCCCTTCCACTGCCCTACCAGCACTTCGGCAGCCGACCACGACCGCTCACCACCTGATGTATTTCTCATGGTGAGTGGGCGTGGTCGGCTGCCGAAGTGCGCTCTCAACCGCTTAGGAAAGGGGCACGGGGGCGGATTGCCGCTCCGGGTCGTCATCCGCTCATTTGTCCGCCCTTGTTCGCGGTCCAGAAGGAGTCGTCCTCGCCGACCTACTTTCAGAAAAAGCGCGGCGCAGGGCGGCAGTCAAGGGCGCTTCGCGCCCGACCCCCGGAGGGGGTTGACGGCCGCCCGAGCTGCGCCTTCACCGCAGATAGGTCGGTGTCAGAGAGTCGGCGATAGGGCGCAGCGGTCACGGAACTTCGGAGCGACCCTTACCCCGAGGTTGGCCTTAGTTGCCGGGAAGTACCGCTCTATGCCAAGCAGCATCGCGCCCAATGCGAATCAGGACAAATCCTGCTCCTCAGCTGGAGAAGGTCACTCGCCCTGGCGGTCCTTCCGGCTCAGCGTGATCACGTAGGTCAGATCGTCAAACATGCCGCGAAACACAACGTCGCTAACTTCAGCGCCGCGAAAGCGAGCAGGGTCCACCCAGAACCCCGGCCCCCGGCCGACGTTCGGTTGATCGCCAACCGGGACCCAGCCAACCCCTCGTCTGTTGTGGCTGTAATCCTCGCCGAGGACGACCGCCCCGAGTCGTCCGCCGAGCTCAGCGGCGACATGTTGATCATCACTCCGGATCACCTCGACGAGGACGTCTCGACCGTTGCTCTTCTGGAGCGCACCGACAAATTCACGGAACGTGGACGTCATCTCTCCCACGATGGACTTCCCGTGCGTTGTTTGTCAAGGCTTGACACGGAGGATCTTGCGGTATCGCTCCACAGAGACCAATGGGCCGCTGCGAGATCCTCAAGAGACCTCCGAGCGACGACGTGCCGTCCTAGCCATCTAGTGCTCCGCGATGAGCCTGCATCCGCCTTCATTTGGCGCACTGGCCGCTCCGAAGAGCCGCCCGCCCCTCAGCGACGCACCGGTTCACCTTCGTATAGGTCCACCGGTTCATCGCGGCGATCTCTTTGTAGCTGTAGCCGAGGGCGAGCAGTGAAATCGCCCGCCGCTCGTCGCGCTTTAACTCGGTCAGGCGGCTGCGCGTTACTACGACCTCCTCGGCGAGGTCGAGGAGGTCGTCGGGGTGGCGGGTCGAGCGACCGAGCAGCTCCTCGTTCGAGCAGCTCTCGCCGTCACGCTCGGAGCGCTGCTGCCAACTCCGTCGCCGCAGGCGGTAAAGCGCCCAGCAGCGGCGCTTCAGGGTCAGCGTGATCCACGCGAGCGGCGGTGCCTCGCTGGCGGGGTCGAAGCGGTCGATGAAGAAGACGAAGGCGTCTTGAAGAGCCTCTTCGGCTTGCTCGACGCCGTCGCAATTGCTTCTCGCGATGGCAAGCAGACGATCTCGGTGCTGATCGTAGATTTGCCCGGCGAGCTTCTGGACTTGGGCTCGCCTTTGCTGCTCGGCGGTGCTGGCGTACATCTCGAACCTCCTCCGTCGCTGGCTTTGACGGAGGCCCCGAAGGGCGCCGGACGGCGAGCCCGGAACCCGTAGGGCCGCAAGGAGCCCCGGCGCAGCCGGGGCTTGCAGGGCTCGCCGCCGGTGCCAAAATTTCGCGGCCGCAAAGCCAGCGACGGAGGTCAACGGTGCTAGTGCCGCCGAGAACTGGCGAGGATGTCCGGTCCCTCAGCTGCGACGGGGTAGACGTGATGCAGCATCTGTCACGGGCGGCGGTGCCGTTGCGTGGTGAAAATCTGGAAAGGGACTTCCTTTGTTGCGGCCGAATGGATTTCGTGGCCGCTGTATTTCGTCGCGCCTGCCGAATTGGTCGCTTCGATGCTGTAGCGGTATTCGGTGTCCGGATGCAGGGTCACCCCGGCGTCGTTCGGATCGAGGCTGACGCTCTGGGTTCCATTGGAGGCGGGTATTTCCTGGGCCGGCGTGCGGATCGTGGCAATCGACATGCAGCTCACGGCACCGCCAGACTTCGGTCCCGCCACTCCGCATCCGTAGTCCAACTGGAACCGATAGGTCGTAGCGGAGCCGTTAGGGTTGATCTGTGCTTCCAGCGTAGCGTCGGTGGCCGTGATGTGCGATACCGACTCGGCCGTGACCGTGGGCGCGGACGCAACGGTTGTTGTGGCACCGCAACCGAGCGACGCGAGGGCCCCAATGGCCGAAACGGTCAACGCCAAGAAGGACAGCGGCGTATTCATTCCCTCACTCCACTCTCCGTTCTCTTGGAAACCACCTATGGGTGCTGGAAGCTCACCGCCGATCAGCGGTGACGATCCACCGAGTCGTTGACCGTTACGGCCTTGCTCTTAGTCTTCGGGGCGCCGCCGTTCGGCGTGTAGATGATTACGATCCAGATCGGTAGCCTACCCAAGCTTCTGAGCGCGGCGAGAGCCACATGGCGAGGTTTTATCATCAATTTCGTAGTGCCGGTCCCGATTGTGATCGCCGATCCCGTTCCGTAGGCGATGCGGCCCTTAGGCTTTCCTTTGCCGCGACATCGCCTCGCTCCGCGCGTCCCAGTGAAGCCTTTCAGCTTGGGCCTGATCGTCGCCGCCGCGGCGAACGATCCGGTAGCGGTAGCGTCGAGGGTGAGCACGATCCGACCATTCTTGCGCTTCCTAACCTTGCGTAGCTTGAAGTCGTTGGAGCTTGGGACAGGCAGAGTGGTAGTCGGTACCTCGCCTTCGCCAACGCCTTCCGAGCGAGGAAGAGTTCCGACCATCGCCCTACCGACATCATCGGTAACCACACACATTCCTTCGGGCGCGCACGAGACACCGGTCAGATCGGGCAAAAACAGTTCGAACGGCGCAAGCGGCACTATGGGGATGCCATAGACGTTTCCGGCAGTCCAAGCCGTCGCGTCGCCGGCCGGATTCGTGGTTACGAGCACGTTGCCCGGTGAGCCGTTCCCTCCATAACTAGTTGCAACACATAGGCCGTCCGTCGCGCAGGCAACTTCATCGAGGCCGTTGAGACCTTCGATGGGGGTCGTTATCCAAGCGCCGACGCCGTCGCTCGGTTCAGTCGAGGTGACGATCGCGTCGTCGATACGAACAGTGACGCACAGATCCACCGCGAGACACGAGATGCTGCGTCCAGCTCCAACATAGGTCTCCTTCCATGCTTCCGCCCCTCCGGCCGGATTGTCCGAGACGATAGCTTCACCCCCAGGCCCGTTGGGATTGAGCACTTCGGCTCCGTCGGTCGCGACGCACAGAGTTTCTGACGGGCAGGAAACGCTTCCTAGGTTGTCCTGGCTGGCCACATGGGCGACACTCCAAGCTCCCGCGCCGCCGGATGGGTCGGTCGAGGTGATGACATCTCCTTCGCGATCAATCGCGACACAAAGGCTGGCGGATGCACATGAAACCCCCTTTAGTGGGATGGTACCGTCTACGTCGGTAGTGGTCCAAGCCAGCGCGCTCTCGGTCGGTGCGATAGAGGTCACCACGTTCCCGGACTCGTCCACGGCGACACAGAAGTCAGCTAAGGGGCAGGAGACTCCACTCAATGAGTGGTCATCGACGTGGACCGAGCTCCATGACTGACCCTTACCCCGGGGATCGGTCGAGGTGAGGACGTTGCCAGCGTTGTCAACGGCTACGCAGAGATGAACCGATACGCACGAGATACCCTGGACTGAGCTGTTGCCTACTTCCAGCTTGGTCGAAGTCCAAGCTTCTTCACCCTCGCTCGGTTCTGTCGAGGTTATGACGCTACTGCCGCCGTCGGTCAGCACGCAGAGACTTTCCGAGGCGCAGGAGACGCCCTCGATGGATTCTTGCCCGCCGAATTTGTTGGGAAGATTGATGGGCGTCGATGTCCAGGCGCTCATTCCGCCGGTCGGATCGGACGCCGTGACCACGCCACCTTCACCACCTGACGCCACGCAAAACCCATCTGACGCGCACCACACATGTTCGACCAAACCTTCGCTGACATGGGCCGGGCTCCATCCGCTCGCACCCCCTGCCGGATCGGTCGATGTGACCACGTTTCCAAAATTGTCGGTAGCCACACACAAGGCTTCAGATGAACACGAAACGTCAAACAGTGTGCCATTAGAGTCCACCTGGCTGACCGTCCACGCGCCAGCCCCCCCGGTCGGATCGGTGGAGGTGATGACTTCACCTTCTTCGCTAACGGCGACGCATAAGCCCGCGGACGGGCAGGAAACACCGCGAATAGGGTGCGAATGGGCGCCGTCAATGTGGACAATGCTCCAGTTGCTGGCATCGCTTGTCGGGTCGGTGGATACGGCGACGTTGCCCCTGGTGTCCCCAGCCACGCAGAAGCTCGGCGACGCGCAGGAGATACTCGCGATGGCCGTTCTGCCATCCACCTTCACCCCTGACCACGCCCCCGCGCCGCCAGTAGGACCGATGGAACTGAAGATATCGCCCGAGCCGTCGACAGCCACACACAGGCCGACCGATGGACAAGAAACAGCGGAGAGCCCGCTGTCCGCGTCGACGCTGGTGCTCGTCCAAGCGCCAGCCCCGCCGGTCGGATCGGCGGAGGTCAGCACGTCGCCCGATTCGTCTACAGCAACGCACAGATTGATGGAGGGGCAAGAAACGCCATTGACGGCGGTTGGGGAAGCAAAGGGAGGGCTGCTGTCAGCGCGAACTGGTGACGCCCAGCTCACGGACAAGGCGGCCATCGCCGGCGCAGCACTAGGCAAAAAGCCACTCGCAAGAACCCCGGCCAGAAAGCCTACGAGGCAAAATGCCTTCCGCTTTCCTCGTTGCACACTGGGACGACAGCACCTCCGAGCATCACAACCCCCTACTTGCTCGACTGTAGGCCGCAATCCCACCGTCGGAAGTCTACTCTCATCGCGGCTCTTGATGGGCCGTAAGACCCCCGAGGATAAGACGAGC
Source organism: uncultured Solirubrobacterales bacterium (assembly GCA_963777915.1). Lineage (GTDB taxonomy): Bacteria > Actinomycetota > Thermoleophilia > Solirubrobacterales > 70-9 > CAVUPF01. The sequence continues at coordinate 482,143 of CAVZSH010000003.1, forward strand.
CTCGGGGGTTTGGAGATCAATGAAGACGCCTCTATGGAGTAATCTTCCCGATCTTGCCGCTGCCGTAGTAGGTATACCAGAGATTTTTGTCAGAACCCTGGGTGATGCCCCAGGGAGCGCCTCCTTTGAGCGCATATTCGGTGATCGTGCCCGAGGTCGTGATTCTACCGATCTTGTTGCTGCTGAAGTCGGTGTACCAGACGTTGCCGTCAGGACCCGACACTATGCCGCGAGGGATGCTTCCTGCCGGTAGCGCATATTCGGTGATCGTGCCCGAGGTGGTGATCTTGCCGATCTTGTTCGTACTGTTGTCGGTGAACCAGACATCCCCATCAGGACCGGTCACGACGCCAACGGGCTTGCTTCCTGCCGGTAGCGCATATTCGGTGATCGTGCCCGAGGTGGTGATCTTGCCGATCTTGTTCGTCCCCCACTCAGTGAACCAGAGGTTGCCGTCAGGACCCGCCGCGATGCCAAGCGGTTCGCTTTCTGCCGGTAGCGCGTATTCGGTGATCGTGCCCGAGGTGGTGATCTTGCCGATCTTGCTGGTTCCACGGGCCGTATACCAGAGCTTCCCGTCAGGACCCTGAGCGATGTCCCAGGGTTCGCTTCCTGCCGGTAGCGCGTATTCGGTGATCGTGCCCGAGGTGGTGATCTTGCCGATCTTGCTGGTAACGAAGTCGGCGTACCAGAGATTCCCGTCAGGACCGGTCACGATACCGCGGGGATAGCTTTCTTTTGGTAGCGCGTATTCGGTGATCGTGCCCGAGGTGGTGATCTTGCCGATCTTGCTTGGGAGGAAGTCGGTGAACCAGACATTCCCATCAGGACCGGCCGTGATGCCCTCCTCGGGCACGGTCCCTGCCGGCAACCCATATTCAGTGATTTCTCCAATTGGTTTAACCTTATTCGTCGTTTTTGAGGAGGCAGAGTTGGAACCGCTGCTGTTTGTTGCCGTAACTTTTACGACCAGCGTGTGTTCCACATCCGCTTCGACCGGCGTGTAGGTCGAGCTGGTCGCGCCGGAGATATTGGCGCATTCACCACCGGTGCCGTTGCAGCGCTGCCACTGGTAGGAGTAGCTGGTAGGTTCGTTGGTCCACGTACCTTTTGTCGTGGTCTCTGGGACCGCCTGGTCGGGCGTTTCCGGCGAGGCGACCGGCAATGCCGTATTTTCGGGTGCAAGGCTAATGACGCCATTTGGAGTACCCCATCCAGTTGGACCGTCGTAGCCAGTCTTCGCCGTGCATAGATATGATCCGCTGCAAGTCCCATTGCTGCCTTCGGTGGTGTCGAATAGATGCCCTGCTGAGCCTGCCTTATAGAAGGCTTCTGCGCCGAGCGACTTCGTATGGCTATTGGAATGAGCCATCACTCCTGCGACATAGGGAGAGCTGGCGCTCGTGCCGCCTACGTTTTCCCATCCGCCTACGTATGGTGTGCTGTAAATCGAAAGGTGGGTGGCGACAGATGCAACGTCGTTATCCGTACGTTTGCTGCAACTCGCATCGGTTTGCCAGCTAGGCTTCGACTCGACCAGACTGCAACCGCTGCCGCTGCTAGGCCATACTTTCTCTGACCAGCCGCGTGAGTTTTTGGCTTTTTCGAGTTCGGTGCCGCCTACAGCGATCACATTGGGGGACGCTGCCGGCCAGTTAGGGGCACCTGAGAAGCCGTAGTAGGCGTAGCCTTCGTCATCGTAGCCCGAGTCACCAGAAGAAACCACCACTGGAATGCCGGACTGTTTGTAGTCTTCGAGATATTCCGAGCAGCCTTTTTCTTTAGGGCAGACTTCCGCGTCCTTTTCGGGATAGCCGTAGCTGTTGCTAATCTCGGTGGCGCCAAGTGTCGAAGCCTCTTTTACCGATGCTGCGGTTTCGGCGGGGTCTTGGCCGCTGGCCTCGACGAGAAGGATGTGGCACTTCGGACATGCACTTGAGACCATATCCATGTCGAGAGAGGTCTCAACCCCCCATTCTTCTTCAAGAAGGCCACCGGTAGGAGGGTAGTTTTTTTCTTCGCCTTTTTCGTTGACTTTCCGAAAGCAGTTGGTGACTTCTTTTTTCGAGTTTTCCCTTTTGCATTCCGGAAGTTCGTATTTTTCGCGATAGACGGCTAGATCCGATTCTGCTGTTTTATCGCCATATGCGTCGACGATGGCGACGGTCTGACCTTCGCCGCCAGTGGTCGGAGTCCCATACGCTCCCTCTAGGTCTTTGGGTGCCCATCCACCCAATTCGCCGCTGCCTTCAAGTAGCGGGCCGCCGCCAGGGACCGCATAGCCGGACGCCGTCTGGACTGGTTGTGGTTCGATGATCAGGTCGCATTCTGGGATCATTCTGCCGCCAGGAGGGCAGAGGGTGTATGGCTCTGTTTTGGAAGGCGTAAGCGAGTAGGTCAAGCCTGTTTCAGCCTGACTTGGCGGTTCAGCCGCGCTCGCGGCTTGCGGGAGCGCAGCACCGAGCACGAAGGCGGCGAGGATCAGCGGCAAAGCCAAGCGCGACGATCGTCGGGTGCGCATTGGCTGACTCAGGTGGGGCGTGCCGACTGGGCTGAACCGGAGAATCTTCATGTCGCCTCCCGCGTGGCTGACTGGTAGATGTGCGCCACACGATCAGGACTGGGGGCGATGGTCAAGGAGGTTCATCGAATGATCGAAGAAACCCCTACCATATATTCGGTATGGATTTCGCAAACGGCGTTATAGCTCGGGTGAGCTGGCGGGCAGACCTTCGCGGGGAGGGTTGGTGAACGCGATCTCGTTGCCCGTAGCAGGCCGCCGTGCCACGGCCGGTGAGTTAGCGGGCGGGCGGTGAGATGGGGCGCAGAGTACCGATGCCTCGCAAAGACTTGCGGGAACGGCGAGTCTTGCGCCGATGGTGCCGAGTCGTTGGGTGATGAACGACCACCGTCTTTTCCTTGGTCGTCGCTGTGCCGTCGCGCGGCGTGAAGGTGATCGAGATTCGGACGCCGAGCTTGCCTGATTTCATCAGGGCGCTGAGGGCGTCCTTGCGCGGTTTGATCGTCAGCTTCGTGGTGCCGGCTGCGCTCGCTGTCGCCGAGCCCGTCCCGTAGGCGCTGCGCTTGTCTTTGCGGTTCTCGCCATCGGAGCTTTCCAGCACAGCCGCGATCGCGGTCGCTGAAAACGTTCCGGGGCCGGAAGTGTTTAGCGCGACCAGGATTCGGCCGTTCTTGTGGCCTCTCGTCGCAATGATCTGGAAGTCGTTGGCGATCGGCAGTGGTGTCCCTTCGCCTTTTGGCACTTGAAGCGCTTCGCTTGTCGCATGTTCGGAGCCTGCGCTGTTGGTTGCGGTCACCTGGCAGGCGAGGCCGTGGCCCTCGTCGACTCCCTGGACTGTGTAAGTGCCGGCTGTCGCGCTGGCGATCGGCACGCCATCGCGCAGCCACTGATAGGCGAACCCAGGCGCGGGTTCGCCCGACCACGAGCCCGCGGAGCACGAGAGAGCGTGCCCGACCGATGGGGTGCCGGAGATCGCGGGGGGGTGGATGTTCGCGGGTGCCACCGGCGGCGTAGGTGTCCCGACGATCGCCCTGCCGCGGGAGTCGGTGACCACGCACATCCCTTCGGGGACGCAGGAGACACCGGTCAGATCGGTCACGTAGAGTTCGAAGGGAGCGAGGGGGCGGACAGGAAGTCCGTATATGTTTTCGACGACCCAGGCCGACCCGCCACCGGTCGGGTCTGTCGTGGTGAGCACGTTGCCCGGCGAGCCATTGCCGCCATACGTGGTCGTGACGCACAATCCCCCCGTCGCGCACGCCAGTTCATCAAGACCATTCAGGTGCCGGCCGGTAACAGAGAGTGCCGCCCAAGCGTCCACGCCAGCGGTCGGTTCGGTCGAGGTGAGGAGGGTGTCGTCGAGGCGGACCGTGACGCAAAGGCCCGCCGCGAGACAGGAGATGCTGCGGCCAGCCCCAACGTAGGTCTCCTTCCAGGTCGCCGCCCCGCCAGCCGGATCTGTCGAGACAACGACGTAGCCCCCTGGGCCGTCCGGATTGGATCGTTCGCCTCCATCGGTCGCGACGCAGAGCGTCTCGGACGGACAGGAGACACTGCCAAGATCTTCATCTTCGTCGGCTACATGAGCGACCGTCCAGGCGCCTGCGCCAGCAGTTGGTTCGGTGGAGGTGACGACGTCACCTTCGCGGTCGATCGCCACGCAGAGGGCGACGGATGCACACGAAACCCCCCTCAGCGGGATGGCACCGTCGATGTCGGTGGTGATCCACGCGGCAGCGCCACCTGTCGGTTCGGTGGAGGTCACCACGTTCCCGGCTTCATCGACGGCGACGCAGAGCTCGGCCGAGGGGCAGGAGACCCCGGTCAGCCAGTGACCGTCGATGTGGGCCGAACTCCAAGAACCGGCCGCGCCATCGGGGTCAATCGAGGTGAGGACGTTGCCGGCGTCATCGACCGCAACGCAGAGATGGACAGAGACGCACGAGATCGCTTGGGGCGAATTAGCGCCGACTTCCAGCATGGTCGAAGTCCAGGCACCTTCGCCTCCCGTCGGGTTGGTCGAGGTGACGATGCCGCTTTCGCTGTCGGAAAGGATGCAGAGGCTTTCTTCCACGCAAGAGACATCGTCGATCGAAGTGTGGGGGAGGTTGATCGGCGTCGAGGTCCAGGCGCCTTCGCCTCCGGTCGGGTCGGTCGAGGTGAGGACCGCACCACTACCCGTTACGGCGCAGAAGGCAGCGATGGGGCAAGAGATACGGCCGCCGCCGCTGCCTTCGACCTTGGTTCCCGACCATGCCCCGGCGCCTCCGGTCGGTTCGGTCGAGGTGAGGACGTTTCCCGAGTCGTCGACGGCGGCGCAAAGGCCTTCGGAGGGACAGGAGACACTAGTGATCGTGTTGCTTGAGTCCACATCGCTCGTCGTCCAAGCACCAGCACCGCCGTTCGGATCGGTCGAGGTAATGAGCTCGCCTTCTTCACCTACAGCTACGCACAAGCCCACGGACGGGCAGGAGACGCCCCAGATGAGGTTCGAGTGGGTACCGTCGATGTGGACGACGCTCCAGGCGCCGACTCCACCGGTCGGGTTGGTCGAGAGGATGGCATTGCCGTCCGAGTCCCCGGCCACGCAGAGGCTCGCAGACGCACAGGAGACACTCGCGATGCGCGTCATCGCGTCGACCTTGACCTCAGACCACGCTCCGGAGCCGCCGGTCGGATCGGTCGAAGTCAGAACGTCGCCTGAGCCGTCGACGGCGACGCACAACGCGGTCGAGGGGCAGGAAACGGCTGTCAGGCCGCTGTCGGCGTCAATGGTGGCGCTGGTCCATGCGGCGGCGCCTCCGGTCGGCTCGATCGAGGTCAGAACGTCGCCTGAACCGTCCACGGCAACGCACAGGCTCGCCGAAGGGCAGGACACGCCTTCAATGGCGGTCGGATAGGCGAATGGGGGGGTCGTGTCGGCGCGCACCGGCGGCGCCCATCTCAGCGGTGAGGGCAAAGCCATCGCTGGGCTGGCGCTTGCCAACGCCCCGGCTAGAAAAGTCACTATGACGAGGCCGAGGAGAAAAAGCTTATTTCCGCGGGAAGCACAGCGACGCCCTGGCCGACGGCTATCTTGACTACGAACTCCTTCGATCAACAAAAGACCCCCCCTGACTCACATGAGGCCGGCTTGAACGCGGCCCTGAGCGACTCGTCAGAACTTCACTATAACTCGCTAACTCGCGCTGCTTGGATCGTCGGGATCATGCGAGGCCACCGCTGAGTTCCAGCGGCTCAACGTCGACGCCCCACTCGCTGCCCATGCGCCTAACGGCGCGGCTGACGTAGGGAAGCGCCCGAGGCGAGCAGAGATAGCGGACGCGGGCGAATTGACGGGTGGCAAGCGAGCGCCGCCAGGCCCGCATCAGCTCGTCGAGGCGGGTGGCGCCCTTGGCGGTCAGCTCGACATTGAGTGCGATAGGGCATTCGTCGATGAGGACGACCAGGTCAATCCGTGCTCAGCCCAGTGCCTCGGCGGCGCGCAAGCGGCCACGGCCCCGGCGAATGCAGCGGTCGACCTTGGAGTAGGTCCAGCCGCGATGCTCGGCGATCTCGCGGTAAGAGTAGCCGGCGGCGCGCAGCAGAAACGCCATGCGCTGATCGGGCTTTAGATAGGCAAGGCGGGCACGGGCGCCCTCTGCTTCGATCACCCGCTGCTCTGGACCCGGTGCAAGGCAGGGAAGCGACTCCAGCACCGCTCCCAGCTCCTCTCCCCCACGCTCGGACTCCTGGCCGGCGCGGCGCTCCCAATGCTCGCGGCGGTGCTTTCGCCAGCACTCGCGCTTTAGCGTCAGGATGAGCCAGGCCATTGGCGGTGCGCCTCGGTCGGGGTCGAAGTGGCAGATGAAGGAGACGAACGCCTCATTTATCGCCTCATCGGCGTCGGCGTAGCTGGCGGCGTTTCGTCGAGCGATCGCGAGCAGCAGCCGGCGCCAATCGCGATAGAGCCTCTCGGCGAGATTGCCCACCTCTGAGCGAGTGCGGTCTTCTACATACATCTGAACCCCCCCATCCGTGGTGCCCGCAAGGCAACAATTGTCAGCTACAGATGGCAGGGCTGTCAAACAGTTGCGCTTAAGACGCGACCGCAAGGCCGGTCGGGAAGCAACAGCCCCAGGAGGGCGGTGCCCCTTCCCGTGGCCCGGCTAGGCTTCGCCTTTACGGCGCCTTGGCGGAGTGGTTACGCGGCGGTCTGCAAAACCGTCTACACCGGTTCGATTCCGGTAGGCGCCTTGGGGGCGAGCACCCCATCCTCGTCGCCTCGTCGGCGGCTCCCGCAAGCGGCGAAGCATGGCTCCCCGGCCCTGCGCGAGGATGGGCCGATGTCCGACCGGCCCGTGGCGATCACGCGACTCAACTTCTTGCTCGCCGAGGCAACGATCGCCCACGAGGCGATTTTCGACCTGCACCGAAGGCTGCCCGTCCGCGGACGGGCCGGGACCGACTCTGCCGAGCTGGTAGCCGAGTCGGCGCAGATCGCCACCGTGCGGCTGCCCGGCCTAGCCGTCCCGTTGCGAGGGCTGGCCACCCGGTGGGACGAGGAGAGCCTGCTTGATCCGCAGGCCGCGGATTCGACGGCGCAGGAGATCGCGGCACAACTGGCGGCCGTGGAGCCGGAGATGCGATCACTCCTCTCTCGCCAGAGCGAGATCGCCGCAAAGCTCCGGGCGCGGCTCGCCTAGATCAGGATCACGCGGCGGCGAACCGCCGCGTGGCGGCCTGCTCATACCGATCGGCCAAGGCGAGTGCGGCTTCCCGCTGTCCCTCGAACTCGCTCGCCTCCGCTTGGCCTCGGAGTTGTCGGGCGCGAGCCCTCAGTTCGTCCGGCGTCTGTTCGGTGTCCGCAAGCAGTTCTTCCATCAGGTCGATGGGCCAGCGATCGGGAATGTCGGGCCAGGGGCGGACTGCCATCAGAACGAGTGTAGACCTCAGGACGGTCTACCGGCGGAAGAAGCACGGGCGCGGCTTGTTCCCCGTATGCCCCAGAGAAGGCGGGGAAAGTATTGGCAGTGACTGCCAAAACCTGCCGAAATCGTGCGTAACCATGCCGAATCTCGCTTGATCTGAGCTTGGTGAATCGGGCCGATTCGACCTGATTCTTGGCTCTGTAAAGCCAAAAAACGGCGAAAAACCGTGCGGCTTTGCTGGCCATTGATGATCTGGGGGTTCGAGATCACCATCCGTTCGTGGCCCGAGGAGCTCTCAAGCATGGCGTCGTCACAGACGATCGTGATGCCGTTGTTGAGGTACCAGAAGCTGGCCGGGTCCTTGCGCAGCGTCTTTCGGATCTCCTGGTTGATTCCGGTCTCACCCAGGTAGCCGCGGATGTTGCGGGCAAAGAGCTTGACCCCGTACTGGTTGACAAGCTGGCCGATCTCCCACCCGTTCACCGAGAAAGTGGAGGATGACACGCTACTGGCCTCGTCGAACCTTTCCTGCGGCTTTCCTTCGACCGGAAGCTCGACCGATGCGACCGGCGGTGCCACTCCGTCGAGATAGTCCCGAAAGACCGCCATCACCCGCTCGCCGGTGAGGATCGTCAGGCGCGGGCGCTGCGATGCGGGAACGTCAACCTTGCGGACCTGTCGCTTGGCCTCGTCCTCGAGGAGGGCGGAGCAGCGGCCGAGAGTCGCGAAGTGCAGGTTGAGGCGATAACCACGCTCGAGGACCGCCTCGCGCGCCTGCTCCGCTAAGTGCGCTGCGGCTCCCTCGAGACCCTCCATGAACGACACAAACCTCTCGTCGTCCCCTGCAAGGCGCTCGGCGAGGGCGGCGAAGTCGAGCACGTCCGCTCGCGACTCGCCGTTGGCAAGCAGCTTTTGACGGTACTTGCCCTGAACGATAGAGACGAGCCGCGCCGTGTGGTCGATGTGTATCGCGTCGATGTTCTTCTCACCGGAGTGCCCAGTGAGCGCCGCGACTGCCGCGGTTTTGTCACCTGTGATGAACGCAAATAGGAACCAAACCACGAACAAGTCGTCGTCGGACAGCCTGGGGAACTCGTCACGGAAAATCCCCAGGTCGCTGCGTAATTGCTTGAGTTCTTGGTCTCGCTTCTTGCTCAAGATCGCCCCCCCGGACTGGCCAAGCTTATCCCGGTCGCTTTCCTTGCAACGGCCCAAGCATGGCACGCTTGCTGGGTCTTGCGTTCGCATAAGCCCCGAGATCGCGGAGTGCTGGGTTCCGCGGAAAGCGGAAGCGGAGTGGGCTCGGCGTCTGTGTACTCGTCATGGATGCAGCAGCCGGCCGCCTATTGGCGAAAGGTACACCGTATGAGCGCCCCGCTCCGAACTCGTCAGAGTCGCTCAGCAAGGTCGGAGAAACTCGTGATCGCCGCGGGCATCTGCTCTGTTGCTCGTTGCGCCAGGCGCTGCGTTTCTTGGCCCACGGTCAGCGTGCCAACCGGGGCTTCAAAGCTGTCGTGCCAGGCGAAACCGTCCGACCCAAACGTAGGCGGCACCTCATAAACGAGGATCCCTGCCGCGGAGGCCAACGCCTGACCTTCATATAGGACGGTGGCGCAAGCGACCGCCAAACGGACTCCGTTATGCTCATCGCCTATTTGCGCGTACACGAAAACCTGGTTGCGCCAGACAATCAGAGGTCTGCCCATCTCCTCGAGGAAGCGATGACCGAGCGCCGCGTCGAGCATCTGATCGTCGCGAACGGTGTCCTTGCTCGCGCCAACCTGCGGCAGAGCAGTGAAGATGGGGCTCATCGCCTCAACGAGCTGGCCAAACGACTCCTCCGCGCTCTCCAGGTCGGTCGCAGCAGACTCCGCCTCGCTCAGTTGGTTGGATAGACGAGTCCTCGCTGCCGCAATGGCCGCGGTCAGTTCGTTTTCCTCTTCGTCATCGCGCTCGCCCAGGTGGGCCTTGACCCAAGCTCTCAGTTCGGTAGCCGTTTCGGCCATTGTTGGGCGAAGGCTCGGGTCGTGCTCCGTGGCCGCCTGGATAAGTCGATCGAGCTCGCTGGCTCGATCCTCACCCGTGAGCGCGACCAGGGATTCGCGATCGTCGGAGCGTTGGTGGCCCGGCAACGGATAGTTGCGTTTCGCGACCAAGGCCCATGTGCTCTTGGCGAGTGAATACACGTCGGCCGGCCGAGCATCCGTGCCCGGGATGTATTCGAGCATCTCAGGGGCCATGAAGTTCACCGGACCCAGCGAGCCTCCCTCGCGCGTCAATGATTGACGGATCTCCTCCGGCACGCCAACCAAGCCAAGGTCGCCAACGACATACGTCCCGTCCCCCATGACAAAGAGATTCGATGGCTTTACGTCCCGGTGTGAATAGTCACGCTCGTGCATAGCCTGCAGCGTCTCCGCGACAGACGCGAGGCCGATGATTATCTCGTCGAGCGGTGCTTCTGGACGAAGCTTGCTAAGGACCTATCCCTATAGGCCCGCCGCCAGCCGTGCGGCGTGCGCCCGCTTGAAGGCGATCAAGCCGCTGGCCAGCTGCAGGAAGGCGAGGTGGTTCTCCTCCTTCTTGGACCAGCGGACGAGGATGCCTCGGTTGCGGTTGAACCATGAGTGACAGGCCTCGACGACCCAGCGGTGAGGCCGCCAGTCGGGGTTGCGCAGCTTGAGGTCGATCTCCTCGCCGCGAGCGCGGATGTGCGGTGTGAATTCGCGCTCGCCGAGCAGCTCGCGAACCTCCTGGTTGTCGTAGGCCTTGTCGAGGCAGAGTCCCTGGGGATCGTCCTCGCTGGGCTCGGGGCGCTCGATCGGGACCGAGTCCAGCGTCCTCTTCAGCAGGAGATGGTCGTTGCGGTTCGCACCGTCGTGGTCGATCCCGATCGGGATCCCGGCAGCGTCTGTGAGGAGCGAGCGCTTCGCCCCCCCTTGGCTCTGTCAGTTGGATTGGGGCCGGTCTTCGACCCGCCGAGCGGCGCCTTGGTCATCGCCCCGTCGGCCGCCAGCCAGGACCAGTCGATGCCGACCTGTTCGTCGTAGTCGAGCAGGCCCTGGCGCCAGATCTCGTGGAAGACGCCGGCCCGCTCCCACTCCTGGAAGCGCCGGTGGGCGGTGCTCGAATTGCACACGCCGGTGACGTTCGAGGGCGTTCCACTGCATCCCCGTTCGCAACACCAACAGGATCGCGTCCATCACCCCTCGCTTGGGCAGCCCGCGTTTGTGGGTGCCGAGCGGATGCTCGGGCGGAGGCGGCAGCAGGGGCTCGATCCTCTCCCACAACCAGTCGGGCATCCGCCAGCCGTCGTCGCGATCGACCAGGCCCATCTCTACCTCCTATGTTCGATCAGTAGATCGGCTCAGGAGTTCGCTGGGACTGGTAGGAGTCCTCCCTATGGGGATAGGCCCTAAGTGGAATGCCCTGGGGCATGACGTACCACGGAAACCGTCCCTTGCCGGGATCGGGGACTTCTGAGTCGAGTACCTGCATTACGCCAGGCTCGTTGGAGAGCTCCTCAAGTGCCCGGATCTCCGCTACGAAGCGCTTGTAACGCTCAGTTTCGGGCTTCCAAGCGGAGCAGACCTTTAGGACCGCGATGCTCTCCTCCCGGCGGGCGAGATAGACAACGGAGTTGGCACCTCGGCCAAGCTCGCGCTCATCTGGAATCCAGCCTTTGCTGTTGAGTGCAGTATCCGGCTGCATCTTGATACCGCCCCTCAGGGACTCTCTCTCGGCGATTTTGTCTCGCTCGGCGTGAGCCTCAGCTGTGACGGTGAAGTAGTCGTTTCCTGTTTCACTCTTATCCTTTCGCAGAAATCCCTTCGCGACGAGTTCGGAGATGTCCGCATGCGGCCGTCGTCCGCCGAGCTCCCGTGTCTGCCGGCCACGCAGGAACACTCGTGCCCCAGAGCGCCCGCCGGTGGTAACGCGCAGTTGCGGATTATCCGGATGCATCGCCCGAACAGCGTCGACAATCTCACAGAGCAACTGCTCCTGTTGCGCAAGTAGGAACGCCATTGGATGAGTCTAGATGTCGATTGGGCCGACAACTATTTGCTGCCCCCATCAGGATCTGATGGGGAGTTGCGCTCTCCACGCGGAGCGGCCATGCTGAATCCACATTCTCGCGCTTCCGCTTCCGCGTGGTTGCGAGCGCGGCGGCGGATGTCGACTCCGCTACCGGTTTGGACGAAATGCAGGTGCCATCCGGCGGATGCTGGAGCGGCACGTACTGCGAGCGACGGCTTCACGCCGAACGCCTTCCTGCTGTCACTCAGTGGCGAATTTGCCTGATTCGGCTGCGTGCAAAGCCAGTCCATGTCCGGGGATGGCGCAGAAGGGACAGCGCCAGTGGCAGAGAGTCAAAATAGGTGAGGCGTTCTGTCGCCAGCCCGTTCTGGTCAAGGACGAAGCGGTCGACCGACTCCCAGGAGAGCGGGGCACCCCCGGCTGTGCCGCGAACCGTGAACTCGATCAAGACGCCGTCGTGGGTGGCGCCCCAGCGGTGAACTTCGGCGGTGATGTCTGGGATCAGCTCGAAGAGTTCAGCGAAGGCGCGTTTGCCCGCCTCCAAGTCGTGTGTCGTCGGAGTCATCGGCGCGGACAGGCGGGCGTCTGGGGCCAACACCGTGTCGAGCCGCTCGATGGCGGGCGCCTGCCAGAACTCCGTGAAACGCCTGACGAAGTCCCCAGCTTGCTCCCCGTCGTGGCTCATGCCCGAGACCCTACCGGCCCGATACTGCAAGGTCCCGATAACCGGGCAGCCCGTGTGGCTGGTCGAAGGCGATCAGCGCGCAGCAGTTGGGAGGGCGACGATGCGCGAGGTGGGAAGGAAGGCAACGGGGCCGACCTCGCTCCCGCATCGCGAGTTGAGGGCGCGCCGACTCACAGCGGCAGACGATCGCAAGGGACGAGAACCGCGCTTCCGTCCGAAGCGGTGCGATGAGCGCCCAGGGCCTTCGCTCACCTCACGACGCGGTACTTGAGGTGGGTGACGCCGGGTGCCTCGATCGCGCGGATCTGCTTGAGTCTCAGGTCGGAGCCGAGGCCATCGAAGAGGCGCTCACCTGCACCGAGCAGGATCGGGACGACCGACAGCTCCAGCTCGTCGACGAGGCCGGCGGCGAGGTACTGGCGGGCGACGCTGGCGCCGCCTCCGAGCGCCACGTCCTTCTCGCCGGCAGCCTCGCGGGCCTGCGCAAGGGCGGCCTCGATGCCCTCAGTGACGAAGTGGAAGCTCGTCCCGCCCTTCATCTCGAGCGGCTCGTGGGCGTAGTGGGTGAGCACGAAGACGTCGTTGTGGAAGGGGGGTTCCTCGCCCCACCAGCCCCGCCACGGGTCTTCGCCCCACTCGCCGCGGATCGGGCCGAACATGTTGCGGCCCATGATCGTTGCGCCGACGTTCTCGAACCAGCCTTCGACCACCGGCGTGCTGGCGTTGACCTCGCCGCCACCGCCGCCGTGGACCTCGTTGAAGGTGGCGAGCTTGAAGAGCCAGTCGTGCAGGCGCATGCCGCCGATCCCGATCGGGTTCTCCTCGCTCTGTTCGGGACCGGCGACGTAGCCGTCGAGCGAGATCGCAGTGTTGAAGCGCAGCTTGGTCACTCGGTCGGCTCGCCCTCGAAGTAGTCGACCTCGGCGTCGCCGCGCAGGAACGCCTGGAGCGTCCTCGGAGCGCTGCCTCCGGGAGGCGCGCCGGCGAAGAGGCCGACCTTGCCGGTGTCGGGGAACTCGGTGATGTCGGGCTCGATCATGGTCGAGAGGACGATGATCCGGGCGGGCTGCTCCGAGCGGTTGACGATCTGGTGCGCACCGTCCTCCCCGGTGGGGAAGAGAGCCGACTCGCCGCGCTCCAGCGCTCTTTCGCCGTCTTTGCTCCGCACGCCCACCGAGCCCTCGAGCACGATCAGCAGCTCCTCGTTGGCGTGGTGGAGGTGGTAGGGGAAGGAGTGCTGACCGGGCGGCAGCTCGAACACGCTCGCGCCAAGCTTCTCGGCACCCAGGCGCTGCCCGAGGCGCAGCCGCTTCCAGCTCTCCAGCAGCCTTCTGCTGCTCGCCGCGGCGAGCTCCTCGTTTCAGGCAGGCCCTGGCCTGCTCAAGGCACTCGCCCGATCGGGCCCCAACGGAGAGCCCGGACTGCTACCGGCGCGACTCTGGCATACCAACCGCCACCACACCCCGGTCGCCGCGGTCCTCGTCTACGCGCTGATCTCGGCGGCGATCATCCTGATCGCGGGCGGCGGCGAGCAGGAGCTGGTCCTCGTCTACGCGGTAGCCGTATTCGTCAGCTTCCTCGCCGGCCTGCTCGCCATGGCCCGCTTCTCACGCCGCCGCGGTGCCCGCCTGCTGACGGCGCTCAACATCGCGGGGGCGATAGCCGTGGCCTTCACGTTGATCGTCAACCTCGCCCGCGGCTACCCCCTGCTCGCGATCGCGGGCACCCTGCTGATCGCCGGGGTGTTGTACTGGCGCTGGGTGCGGGCCGGCCGTCCGCGCGGGATCGAGGCGATCGAGCGGGAGGCCGAGGCGGACTGAGAGACACCGAGCATGTGGGGTTGGAGCAGCAGCTTGGCGAGCTGAACGGCGTTGGTGGCGGGCTTGAGCGGTCGAGGCTCTCGTTGTTGCCAGCCGGCCCCGGAGCCAAGCGTTTCCGCGGAACGCTCTCGCTTCGCGTGGTGGCTGTTGCAAAAAGGGGTCCTGTCCGTGCCAGTCGAGACCATTTCGGCATGGCCCACAACTTCATCGAATGTGACCGTGAACAAGCCTTTTTGATGCCGCCATCGCTGCGCGACTGGCTGCCCGATGACCACCTGGCCTGGTTCATCCCGGCGAGCGCCGAGGAGCTCGATCTCTCGGGGTTCTACGTCGCCTACCGTGACGATGGCCACGGCCGCCCCGCCCACGACCCACAGATGATGGTCGCCCTCCTGCTCTACGCCTACGCGAAGGGTGAGCGCTCCTCGCGCGGGATCGAGCGCGGGTGCACCGAGGACATCGCCTACCGGGTGATCTCCGCCAACCAGCGCCCCGACCACACCACGATCGCCCGCTTCCGCCAGCGCCACGAGGTTGCGCTGGCCGAGCTCTTCAGCGACGTGCTCAGACTCTGCGCCGAGGCGGGACTGCTCAAGACCGGCGTGGTCGCGATCGACGGCACCAAGATCCACGCCAACGCCGCCCACCACTCAAACCGAGACTACGAGCAGATCGCCCGCGACGTTCTCGCCGAGGCAGCGAGGCCGATCGTCGCGAGGACGAGCTCTACGGCCAGCGCCGCGGCGACGAGCTGCCGCCGGAGCTGGCGACGAACCAGGGCCGGCGCGGCTGGCTGCGCGAGGCCCGTCGGCGGCTCGACGAGCAGCGCGCACAGGAAGCGAAGCCGATCCCGCGCTCGCGCCCCGAGCGGCTGCGCGAAGCGAAGCACCGGCTCGAGGAGGAGCTCGCGACAGAGAGTCGGGCAAACGCAGCCTATGAGGCCTACCGCGAGCGCGGCGTGATGCGCCACGGGCGGCGCTTCGGCGCGCCGCCGAAGCCCTACTCACCGCCCGAGCGCCCGGCCGGGAAGGTCAACCTCACCGACCCCGACTCGCGCAACCTGAAGACCTCGCGCGGCTACGCCCAGGGCTATAACGCCCAGGCCGCGACCAACGAGAGCCAAATCGTCCTCGCCGCCGAGATCACGATCGACTCGCCCGACTTCGGCCACCTCGAGCCGATGGTCGACGCGGCCGAGGCCGAGCTCGAGAAGGCGGGCATCACCGAGGCACCCGAGGTGATCGTCGCCGACGCCGGCTACTGGCACCGCGAGCAGATGGAGAGCGTCGTGGGCCGCGGGATCCAGGTGATCGTTCCGCCCGACGCGAGCAAGCGCAAGGGCAGCCGCCCCGGCTGGGACGCAGGGCCCTACGAGTTCATGCGCCGTGTGCTCGCCACCGAGCGCGGCGCCGAGCTCTACCGAAAACGCCAGGGGATGATCGAGCCGGTGTTCGCCCAGACGAAGTTCAACCGCGGGATCGATCGGTTTCTGCGACGCGGCAGGGCGGCAGTGCACTCCGAATGGCGGCTGATCACCGCCACACACAACCTCCTGAAGCTCCACAAGCACTCGCTGGCGGCCGCAACGGCCTAGATCGGGTCCCGAAAGGCCCTGCCGTTTTCAGATTCGGGCCGAATTAGTCGTTCGCGATCCAAGTTCGGCACCCGCACGCGCCCTGGCCACCGTTTTTGCAACAGCCACCGCGATAAGCGATAAGCGGGATCGTGAGCTGCGCGACGGGTGGAGTGGTTACTCGATCCCCAAGCCGCGGTCGAACTTATCAGCGGCCGCGTAAGTCCTCTATTCCGCTTTCGTCCTCACCACAGGAGGTGGAACCTTGGGTTCTCAGGACGGCGCTGCGGGCGCTTCTTCTGCCTTCTCCAACTCGTCGTCAGGATCTATCCCCATGACGAGCGCGCCTAGATCGAGTTGAGGATCCTCACCGTCAGCCAGCCCGGCCTCCCACTTCATAAGCAGCCCGTTGCCGGGCAGCTCCTCGACTGCAAAGGACGCCAGGGCTTGCGCCTCCTCGATGCGTCCTGCCTTGTTCAGATGCTCCGCCGCCATTGCCTGAAGAGCAGCGTCCACGCTAGAAGGCAACTCCAGGTGGGCGTTTCTCGAACGCTCCTGCCGCCGCTTGGTTGCCAGCGCGTGCAATTCATCCTCCGTCCATTCCGGCAGCTGGTCCGAAAGGAGCCCGGCTGCAAAGGCCGGCATTCCAGGCCGCTTCAGGAGATCCTCATAGGCGTCCACGAACTCGGCGGCGCGGGAGCGGCGGTCGTCTGGCGCAAGCACTCGGTGCAACAAGACGTAGATCGCGACTAAAGCGTCTTTGGCCGACCCCTCCCCCGTCGCGGGCAGCAGTTCCTCGATTTGCTCCAGCACTGCACTCATGTCAGGTATGCCGTCGTTTCGCTTCGCGAACGTCTCGATCAGGTGGCTCACGAGGCCGGAGAGGTAGCGTTCGGCCGACTTGCGGTCGAAGCCCTCGGCATTCCAGATCCAATACTGGGGCGCAGCCCGCATCTGCAAGATGCCAGGAAGGCTCGCTCTCCAGTTGAAGGTGACGTCAACTTCGGCTGGGGCGCGGGCGACGTAGCTCCTGACCACATGCCGCGCCAAACGGGCGAGTCCCTCGAGAGAGAGCATCGTCCCCAAATCAGGCGGAGAGACAGTCTCGGCGCGGTCTCCGAACTCCCACGCCTCCGGAGGAAGGTCCACCAAGACGTGCACGTTGAGTGACCGGATGTCGTAGGCGAGCTTCAAAACACGTTCAAGGTCCGCACCGCGGACTGGTCGCACGGCGCCGACGGCCTCCGTGCGAAAGAAATCCGGTGAGACGCTGTCCATCACGAAGGCCACGAATCTCCTCCGGAACCCGAGACGCTCGGCCTCCATCGCGGCTTGGCGCACCCTCTCAGCCAGGTCAGCATCCGCGCTGCTCAACGCGTCATCGAACAAACGGCGCTTGCGATCGTCCAAACGATCCCAGGTGGGTATCGGAGCTTCCGCGCCCTCGCTCAGGGACTCGAGCGCGGCTACGAAATCCACGTAGGCGAGGGTTGGGTCGGTGGTTGCCCGCTGTGTGGCGCGGACGATGCGTCTGATCGCGCGAATGGCAGCCTCGAAATTGCTGCGCTTCAAGGCAAGCAGCTGCGACATGAACCGGCGGAACTCATGGAGTTCGTCCTCTGGAACGAAACGCGCAGGATCGAAGGTGTCTCGGAACAGCTTTGACGCCGATACGCGGCTTGACCCGTCGAACGAGCTGGGGACCAGCTTCTTGACCAGGTCACCATCGCGATTAAAGACTGCGTTGAGCCCGAAGGAGAGCACGTCGGCCAAGTCATCGACGAGATCGGTGCCGCCCGTGGCGACATGTCCCGATCTCTCGCCGTCCGGATGCTCGGCCTCAAGATGCTCGGCCACAGACAGCGTTACGGCGGAAACAGGCTCGACGCCGGTGGAGGGAGCAAGCTCACCCACCGGGAGGTCGACCAAATCGTCCCGCAGAAAGTTGCGGTTGGTCCAAAGTACCTCTCGATGGACGGTGGAATAGAGGGGCACGCCGTCTCGGAAATACATCTTCGTCACGATCTGCAGCACGCTGGCTTCTACCTATGTCGATCCATTCGTCTGCGCTCAGCTACCACGCTGGTCCACACTCTAGGTCAGCACGATGACCGCCACGATGAGAACGCCACCGAGAACCACCAGTGGTGCGGGAACCGGGCCAATGTAGTAGCCAACTGCCCTGTCTAGGGCATGGGTAAGTTGTTCAGCAGCTGCGTCAGCAACAGGACGCTCAACGATTGCAAGAAGCGTGCCTCCGCCCTCGAGGTCCAGCGCGGCCATGAACAGGTCGCCCAGCACGATCGCCGTGGCCTTTTCCTCGGCTGCTACACCTGCACGCGAGAACGCGATCTGGGCAACGCGTTGCCAAGCGTATTGGCTGCTCAGCCCTCCTTGTGCACCAACCAGGCAACCGGTCTGGTCGTACTCGGCTACCGCATGGAACCCGGCTTTGAGTATCCGGTTGGTGGTTGCGCTCTGGTTGATCAGTCCTGCGGGTTTCATAGCGATTGCTCCTTGTTCGAAAACTGGAGACCTGCTTCAAGTTCCGGCGCTACCACCTTGAGAAGAGCTGGCAATGCCGAAGAGCAGGCCGCCCACGGCTCCGACCAGCGCGGCCAATGCGGGCGGGAACTCCTCGCCCTTCTCCAGCACAACCTGCTCCAATGGCTTAGCGCATGCCGGGCACTTGCGCGCGAGCATTTGGTCGTAGGCCGTGACTTGCTTGTCGCATTCTGGGCACTTGCCAACCCGGAGCGTCTTCAGCTGTCCTTGCAGCGAATTGAACGTGGTCTGCCAGCCACGCTCGCGCTCCTGCAGGACCGCGAGCTCTTTTCCGAGCCGTTGGGCTTTTGTCTCCAGCTCACGGATCGAGTCCTCGTTGGCTATCGCCTCCAGGCCACGTTCGACCAGAACAGCAAGGGCAGAGCTGAGCGTGAGGCTGCGCTCTCTGCCGAATTGCTCTACGTCCTCTCGCACTTTTGGCGAGGTACGGAAGTAGAGGCTGACCGTGGGTGGTGCCTTCGTATTCGGGGGCATGCCCGGAAGGTAGCGACGGCGCCGTAGAATTGCAAGGATTTCAGTCAATAGCGATACGATTCCGAATCGTAGCTCGCGCTGCTTGTCCCCGACGCCGCGCTTCTCGTATGGCTTCCGCTTCGCGCGAAATGCGTCACGCGATGCCAGCCTGTTGGGTGGTGATCGCCCGGGCGTGCGCCTTGCTTCAGATGCTTACTTCACCCACGGAAACGTCAGGAGCGCCACATTTCGGCTCACCTGGGACTGGCGACCGCGGTCCCGAATGGCTGGGGAACCCGCCTGAACCCCACCCCCCGACGTTGACTCCCGATTGGCGTAGATCACTCCGAGGCCGAAGTGGCGCGAAGGCCCGACAAAGGCATGCGAGACGAGATTTCGCCAGTCGACCAGCTTCGGTGCTCCTTCCGCGTGGTTGCGGGCGCGTCGACGGATGTTGCCCGCGCTCCCGCTATGGACGAGAAGCGAGGGCCCCCTATGCCCAGCTCGCACTCGTCGATGAGGCGTCTCAGCCCCGTCCCCGCCTGGGATCAAGGATTGAAGGGTTCGGACTGCTGGATCATCTTGGCAACGATGTGATTCGCGAACCAAACAATCCCCTCGTCATTGAGCGACGGCTCCGGCATCCAGCGCACCGATGCGCTGAGCACCCGCTGGTGCCACCGAGCCGAGTCATAGCCCGCTCGCTCGTGCATACCGCCTCGAGCGGCCCTATGGTCGGCTGGGGTCGGTAGCACGACGGCAGGAGCGCCTGCGTCTGCAACGAAATCAGTGATTCACATGCCGCGCCCTGATGCCCGCGTTGCCGCTGTCGATGCTCCATATCGAGAGCGCGCCCAGGCCGTGCTCGGCAGCCTTCGGTCCTACTTCCTCGATATGCCGCGCGGCAACGCGTTCTGCGAGCGAGACGACTTCGAGCGCGGGTACAAAGCCCTGCGCAAGGCGACTCGCCGCGGCGCCGAGCTGAGCGGCGAGGCGTTGCTCAGGGCGATCGGAGACGAGCCACGGGCGTGGCTCGTGCTGCGCTGCATGGTCGGCATGTCGCCCGGCGAGGCCGCGTACCTGGCCGTCGAGGAGGCGGGCGGGCGGAGCGAAGCGCTGGTCATCGGCCAGGCCGACGCGCGGGAGATCGATGTGCGCGCGAAGCGCGGGCAGCAGCTGTTGTTCGACGCGCCGCCGCGCAGCGACAAACAGCAACACTATGACCGCCTCCTTCGCACCGTGGTCCCCCTTCTCGCGGAGGTGCTGCGCCGCCCGGTACCGGCGGTCCCGCCGGACAGGATCCACCGCCTCGACAAGTGCGACACGCATGGCGGGCAGGCCACGGTCGCCAAGATGCTCTCGACCGGCAAGGTCCCCTACTCGGAGTTGCTCTACGAGAGGCTGCTCGGCAGGCCGTATGCGTCACATCGCGACTCCGTCTCGGGCATCGTCGGCAAGCTCATCGAGAACGCGATCACCGAGCTCCTCGAGCGGCACGAGATCGACGGGCGCGCGACACGGGACCGTGAGAGCGTGCCCGGGTTCGAGCAGGCCCCGGACTTCCTCATCCCGGCCGAGGAAGCCGAGGTGATCATCGAGGCGAAGCTCACCGAGGACGACGGGACGGCGCGCGACAAGGTCGCACGCGTGCAGACGCTCCGCCAGTACGAGGCCGCGCGGCCGGTTGGCGAGCGGCGCACCATCGTGGCGGTGATCGACGGGCGCGGATTCGGTCACCGTGTCGCGGACCTGAACCGGATGCTGAAAGCGTGCGAGGGCCATGTGTACACGCTGGCGGAGCTGGAGATGCTCGCCCAGCCAGGCGGGCCGTTGCGGCCCTACATCGGAACGCGAGGCCGGTCGAGCGAGAAGCGCGCCGGTTAGGAAGCGGTGGGGGCGGCTCGCGCCGCCGAGCCGAGCTCCACGGCGGCCGGCGACGACGCTCCCTCACCCGCGTCCTGATCGAGCGCGAGCAGAGCTGCGCGTGCGGCATCCATGCGCTCCTTGATCGGCGCCGCCGGATTCCAGGTGGGAGCGAGAGCACGAACCGCGCTTTCGGCAAGGAGGCCGTGACGGATGCAGCGGCGGTCGCCGTCGCTCACGGTGAGGCCCGCGTCCACGAGGTTCTGTACGTGCTCGATCAGACGCTCGTTGAGCGGCGCGGTGCGCTCGTCTCGTATGCCGATCGGCTGCTTGCGCAGGACGAAGACCGTGTCCACGCGGCTGGAATCCGCGCTGTTGATGTGGATCGAGCCGCGCATCTCCGACGGGCAGACCACCGTCGTCGAGGGCACGAGGCCGGCATCGAGGACGGCGACCATAAGCGCCGCATAGGAAGACAGGTCGTTGTGGTGGTAGGTGAAGACGAACGGTGACCCTGGGCGCAAGGCGTGCGCCGCTGCTCGGTAGACCTCGGAGAGGCGCCCGGCGAAGGCGTCGATGCCGCGACCGGCGGTGACGTTGCCGGTGACCTCATCCTGTGACTTTGAGGTCGGCCGGTCGAAGAACGGCACGTCGGGCATCAGCCGCCTCAGCCAGGAATAGCAGAAGTCCATCAGCTCGGAGTACTGGACGTTGGCGAAGTACGGAGGATCGGTCAGAACCAGATCGACGCTGTTCTCCGGCAGCGGCTGCGCCGTGATGCTCGCGCAACGCAGCAGCGCCGCACGCTTGCGGTGGAGCTCGGCATGATCGTCGACGGGAACGGCGGCGATTCGCTCACCCGGCACAGGCACGCGCTGCTTGCGCCCCTGCAGGCGAACGGTCTCAAACGGCTCCCGGCAGTAGCACTTGGCGGCGGCGTACTTGGCCAGGAAGTGCCGGTAGCCACCAGAACCGACTTTAGGGATGCCGATAAGCGCCGCCTCGCATTGGACGCGATGGACGGGAAAGCCGTGGATCGAGAAGACGTCGAGGACCTTCAGGGCGGCGGTGTCATACCGGCAAACCATGTTCTGGTAGCGGATGAAGTCCGAGAACACGGTGGCGAGAGCCGGCCGCACGTCCGCGGGCGCCCGGCTGATCCGCTCGCCAAGCATGGCCAGACCGAGCAGCTGGCGCTCGTTGTGCAAGTCGCGGAAGCCCCGGTATCCCCAGCGCAGGAGACGGTTCGTCTCATCCCCGGGCGGGATCTCGTCGACCGGCCAGAAGGGCGAGTCCACGCCGGCGAGCCGTGCCTGTGCCGCGGCAAATCGCGCATGGTCCTCAGCGTCGGCACCCTTGAAGAAGCGGCCCCGGCGCCCCTTGCGCACCTTGCACGACTCGCAGTGGTACTCCAGCGCGAACAGCGTGTGCTTGGGCGGCTGGCCGCTGCTCGGACGGCTGACGGTGAACGGACGACCACATGAGCACGCGCTCTTCGCTGCCACCCTGGTATCCGCGTAGGGAGCCCCGCAATGAGGGCAATCCTCAGCCGGCTGATTTGGGGGCAGTTGCGCGACGGAGCGGCAGGAGCCGCAGACGAGGACGTCGTGCGTGTGGCGACCCATCTTGCGTCCCGCGACAAGCGGCCCCGGGAAGAGCAGCGTCTCCTCGCCGCAGCCGCAGACGTGCGTCTTGACCCAGAGGAAGAATTTGACGGGCGCCTCCTCGCCGCACTCCTCGCAGCGCGTTGTATACAGGTCGCGCAGCTCCTCCTCCACCTCGGCGGCGATCGCCTCGCCCTCGCGCTCAAACGCCTCGACGTCCAGCTCCTCAAGCTCGCGCTCCAAGAGCCAGCGGGACATCGGGTTGGTGTCGTAGCCAACCACCGAGAGACCCAGGCGGTTGGCCTCGAACAGAGAACGTCCCGCCGCCCATGAACGGGTCGAGCACCACGCCGTCGAGGTCGTGGCTCTCGAAGTAGTGCTTCGCGAGCGGCGCATCGACGAGCTCCGCCAGCGCAAGACCCCGAAACAGCGTCCCAGGCCGCCTGGCGAACCACTTGTGGACCGCGATGACCGGCCGGTAGCTCTGCTGAACCTGCTTCTCGGCGGCGGCCAGCCCAGCCACCAGCGTCTCGTCGAAGCTCGTCTCCATGCCCTGCGACGGACGATACGGATCCGCGCGGACCACCGGCGACCCGGCCAGCGGCCGCGCCGCGAGCGTGACTCCCTGCGCCGCAGCATGCGCGTGCGGGGCCGCCCGAACCGGGTCCCAGAACGTGAGCTGCCCCCGAACCGCCGATCGTGAGGACGTGTTGGTCATGAGAACATATGTTCTCACTCGATTCGGATGGATACGTCCGGGGTCTGAACTACGGTCGCGCCATGGAGATTCCGGAGTGCCCGATCGTCGAGCACGCCGGTTCAACGGTCGTGCGAGCCGGCTGGTACGGCAAAGCGCCGCATCGCCGTCAGCGCTGGCTGTGTCGGCCGGCCAACGGCGAGCCGCGTCATCGGTTCACCCCGGTTCTCACCCGCCAGGGCGAGCCGCATGCCTATTGCGTGGAGTGCTCGACCGGCTTGGAGCCGTGGGAGGGACAAGCGGGTGCGCGCGACTATCGCTTCGCGGCCCGCGAGGTCGGCGAGGCGCTTGTCGCCGTAGCCGCCGGCGCCAGCTACCGGGCCGCTGCCGAGGCTGCTCGCAAGCGAGCGCAAAGGGAGCCCACGGGCGGGACGAGGAAACCGGGAGCGCGCCTGCGCGACGCCTTGCGCGACGGCCAGATCGTCGCCAACTGGGTCGACGTGTTCGCCGAGTTGATCTGCGCCGAGGAGCTTCCCCGACACTGGCCCGAGACGCTGCTTGTCGACTCAAAGAACTTCCGCATCCACAGCGGCGAGCGCGTTGGGCGCGGCTTTCACGTCTTCGCCGCGATGGGCGCCCCAGCGTCGGGAAAGCGCCCTGCCTCGCCCGGGATCTGGCGCCTGGAGCCGTTCGGGTGCAAGGATCAGGCCGCCTGGGAGGAGTTCTTCGGCTCTTGCGAGGGAGCGCCGCAGGTTGTCGTCTCCGATGCCGACAATGCGCTTGCCTGCGCGGTCGCAAGCGTCTTCGGCGAGCACGGGACCGAGCACCGCATCTGCGAGTGGCACCTGGGGCGCAAGCTGCGCGAGCACCTGCCCGATCCGATCCTCGAGGATCGCAGCAACCCGATCACCAGGGCACTCCCCGGCGCCTTTCGCACCGTGGAGGGGTGGCAGGCCCTGATCGATGCGATCGCCGAACAGCGCTCGCATGAGCCCTCTCTCGGGCTCGCTCAGAGCTGGCTTGAGCGATATGGGTCGCGAATCGCGGCTCAGGTCGCGACCCGTGACTCCGCTCGCCCCAACTCCACCGGTCCGGTCGAGCAGGTTTTGCGCGAGGTCGACCGGCGAATCGGCGATCGCGTCGGCTCGTTCACCAACCGCGCCCGAATGGGCAGGCTGCTCGCGCTGATGGCCCTCGACATCGACGGGCGAGCCGACGGGCGCAGATGGGCGGATCGCCTGCGCGAGCGCCTCCATCTCGCCGGCGGGTACGCCGAGAACCAGCGTCCCCACGACGACCCCAAGGGGAGCTACTCGCTGATCGCCTGACTCACTCGTTTCATATCCATCCGAATCGAGTGAGAACATATGTTCTCATCAGGTGAGGACGTAATCGTGAAGACAACATGCTTCGCAGACACCCTCGCCTATCGTCAAGGGGCGACCTTCGCGACTTTTCGGGCGGCCGACCGCCACGGCTCACTCTCAAACCACCTCGTCAGCCCGATCAGCCCCCACTCCGCACCGCGCAGCAGCAACCCCTGCCCCGGCGGCAGCTTCGCGATCTCCCCCGGCGTGAGGACTCGCTGCCTCTGGGTCTGGTAGCTGACCGATTCGTTGTAGTGGTGGGGGCTGAACCACTCGTCGCTCTCGCTGGTTCCAAGCGTCGAGGAGACAACCTTGCGGTCGTATTCGCCGAGCGCCAGCGAGATGCTCTCCAACGTGCGGCTGTCGCCGATCCCCGATAGCACCGCCTTGGTCTGGAAGAGGCTCATGAACCCCTCGGCGGCCTCGGCCCCCCATCGGCTCCGCGCCTGGCTCAGGTCCTGGAGGCCGACCATCACCTGCAACCTCTGTCCTCCAGCCTGAGAGATCAGCGCCGGCAGGTCGTGGATCGGCGCGATGTTGGCGATCTCGTCCAGCGCCCACAGCATCACCGCTCCGTCCGTCGCCTCAGTTGCCGCCCGCTCATAGACCGCGTGGCGGATCTGCTCAAGCAGGCCGACGATCAGCGGCGCGCACAGAGCCTGACGATGCTCCGGTGCCGTGATGTAGATCGTGTCAGTTGACGCCGCGAAGCGGACCGGATCGAAGTTGGGCTGGGCGGCGCTTGCCCTGACGGCGTCGGCGTTGTAGGCGGCAAGGACGCCGGCGGTGGCGGAGAAGATCGAGGAGCGCTCCCGGGAGTCCGTCTCTTCGATCCCGACCAGAACATCGGCGGCGATCTCGGAGTCGCAGTCGACGAGCACTTCCCGCGCCGGAGCAAGCTCTTGGCGCAGCGTCCAGCGCAGCACCTCGGCGATCGGGCGGTCGGTGAGGTTGGCGGCGTAGAGAAGCGGCGCTAGCAGCGCGGCGGCCCGCTCTGTCCAGTGGCTCTCGTTGCTGGTGCCGGCGCCCGTGCGCGTGCAGGCGCTCATCGCCCTCGCCATCACCAGCGCCTCGTCCCAGCTGCTGGCCGCCGCGACCGGCGACCAGCACAGCCGCCTCACCCCGTCCGGCAGCCGCCGCTCCGATGAAGCGGGATCGAACAGCCACGCCTGCCCTACTTCCGATCTAACCTCCGCCGTGGCCCGCATCACCTCGGGCTTCGTCGCGGTGCTGATCACCGCTCCCGAGGCTCCCATGACGGCGGGGATCATCACCGCGCTCGTCTTCCCCGAGCGCGGAGGGCCGAGGACCATCACGGCGCTCTCGGGGTCTGCGAGGATCCAGCTGCCGCTCCCCCCGACCCCGAGATAGGCGCCGCCGCCCAGCCGGGCGATCTCCGCGCGCACCGCTTCACCCGGCGTCTTGCCTTGGACATCGGCAATCGCCGGCTCCCCAGCGGCGGCCTTCCATTTCAACAGGGACCAAAGCCAGGCAACCGAGATCCGCCCATCGGCAACCGCGATCAGCAGCAACCACGCGAGCCAGCCGAGGACGAGCGCCTTGAGGCACCACTCAATCGGGTTGGGGCCCCTGGGGTCGACGACGCCGTGAGCGAAGAAGGCCAGCGCGAAGAGGCCAACGAGCTTCCACAGCAGCGAGGGGCCCCGTTCAAACGGCGGCTCCATCTCCTGATGGGAGGGTCCCCAGGATCGTTTTGAGATGGTCCTTGACATTTGCCTGACTTTACATCACAATCTGCCTAAGTCAATAGAAGTCAACTTGGAGACCGCAATGCCACCGAAACGAAACGCCCTCGGAGTCAGAGCCCAGCTCGACCTCGAGATCGCAGAACTCGACCAGAGACGCGAGCGCCTCCTCACCGCCAGGGCCGCCCTCGACGGGGAAGCGGTGATCCCCAAGGCCAAGCCGCGGCGCTTCTCCCAGGACGACGTCGCCGCCTATCTTGCCTCCCACCCCGACTCCACCTACACCGAGGTCGCCGAGGGCCTGGGCGCCGCGCCGACCAACGTCGCCGCCCACCTAAAGCGTGGCCGCCAAGCCGGCCGCTTTCGCAACACCGCGGGAAAGTGGAGCTTGGAGGAGTAATGGTCGTGTCTGGACGCAAAGCAAGGACAAATCCCTCCAGAGGAGAAATTCAGCAACCGCAGGGGTATCGAAAAGCGCTCTCGCGCGTCTTGGGTATAAGTGGACGCCAAGGCAAGCAGGTACCTGATCCGGCCTGGGGACGTAAACCCCGGTTGGGTTCTGCTCTACGCGGTGAGCTGGGCGTTGCAGTACTTCTGCGCCTCTTGTCGCTTCCTCCTCGCCGACGGCGTGCTGGCGCTCTTGGACCTGATCACGGGCTGGGGATGGCCGGTCAACATCCCGTCGGTCGTGATCGGATTCGGGCCGCTGGGGATTTCCCTCGCGACTCTCGTCCTTCCCTTGGGCGGCTGGTGGTTTCAGCAGCAGCAGGGCGGGCGTCGACCGTCGGAGCGCGAGCGAGCGGTCTTCGAGGCGGCGTTCGAGCAGCTGAGGGGCGTCGACTCGCAACTGCGCCCGCCACACCGCTGGTTTGTCACCGACGACCCCCAGCCCAACGCCTGCGCCTACGCAGACACCCTGATGCTCACCCGCGCCATGCTGGAGAGTCCCTCCTTCCCTGCTGTCCTTGCCCACGAGCTCGGGCACCTCAACACCAGCGACGCTCGGGTCACTGCGGCGGTCCATCGGATGACGACGCCGCCGCGCGAACCGATGGAGTTTCCCTTCCGCTTGATCGCGTACCTGATCAGCGGGCGAGCCGCGATGGCTTTGGTGCGGACGCCCTGGGCGATCTACTGGCGCCGCAGGGAGGCGGTCGCAGACTCCTACGCGGCAAGGCTCGGACAGGGGCCGGCACTTGCCGGCTACCTCGACACCCACGCCCTTGCCGGCGATTTGCCGACCCCGTTCAAGGACTTCGGCGATACCTCGCACCCCTGGACCGAGCACCGCATCGACGAGCTCGAGGCGCAGCAGGAAAACAGCTGACTCCGGGGTGGGGAGTCGTCAGGGTTGCCGCTTCGTGGCGGCGCAGCGAGCCGGGGAAGAGGGGTTCGAGATGCGGGCGCTGAGCACGATCCCGACCAGAGCACGACGAGACCTCTGCCCGCCCCGAGGGCGCGGACGGAGAGCGGCGTCACATCGCGTTGCCGTCGACCTCTCCCCGCAGGCCGTCGAGCGGGTCTCCGTCCGGGTGGCGCAGATGCTCCAACAGCGTGTGCCACGAGGCGAGCCCGAGCTGATCAGCGCCGGCGAGCTGGCCCGCCGCCTGCGGGTCGAGCGGCCCTGGGTCTACCGCCACCGGGCGCTGCTCGGGGGGATTCGGATCGGCGCGGGGCCGAAGGCTCCCTGGCGCTTTGATTACCGCACGGCCGTCGAGGCACTGCGGCGCCAGCAGGCAGAGCAACGAACAAACGGAGGTGTGTGATGCGAGGTCTCTCGACGATCCCAATCCGGACGCGAAATTCTCCGCCCGCAGTGGTACCGACAGGCGCTCTCGTGCGTCATAGGGATATGAGCACCGTGCACCAGCCAACCCTTCGGCAGTCTGCTGCGGTGACTGAGAGGGGCGCAAGGGGCATCCAACCGGATCCGGACCTAGTCGAGGCGATCGCTCAGCGGGTCGTGGAGCTGATCGGCGATGGCGCGCGAAGCGAGGGTGGCTATATCGACGCCAGCGCCTTGGCGCGCGAGCTCGGCGTCGAGCGCGACTGGGTCTACTCACACGCTGAAGCCCTCGGAGCGATTCGCCTCGGGGGACCCCACGGTCGGCTCCGCTTCGACCGGGAGATCGTCAAAGAACGCCTGGGCGGAATCGACGCCGTCGACTGGAAAGCACCGAGGCGCTCGCCACGACGAGCAGGGAAACGCGCGCCAGCGCGGATGGATCAGCGGGCAAAATCCGGCGGCCCTCCGCCTGGCGCAAGGGTAAAATCAACGAATACACAGCGACGGGCCAGCGGTTGGACGCCGGCCCGCTCGCCTAAGCAACAACACCCGGGAGGTAGCCCGAAATGATGAAGCCTGAATGGCACGATAGCCCTTCCTGCAGGAGGGAGGCGTAATGCCAAAAGAACGGACCGGGACCATTGAACCGCGGGTGCTCGCCGACGGGACGAGGGCATTTCACCTTCGCGTCCGCATCGATGGCAAGCGCGAACCGATCGTGCTCCACGAGCGGCCGGGCTGCGACTGCGGCTGTGGCGGAGGCTGGGATGAGCCCAGCGCTCGAACCGAGCTGGGGAACATCGGGGCGCGGGTGCGCGCAGGGGTCTGGGAGCGCCCGGCACCGCCGTCCACGCTCCTCGGCGCCGGGGTAGAAGACGGTGTGCCGACGTATGAGAGCTACGCGGACTGGTGGCTGGAAGCAAAGGTCAACGGCGTCATCGGTGAGAAGCCGATCTCCAGGAACACCGAGAGCGGCTATCGATGGCGGCTCGGGTATTCACGGCGCTTTTTCGCCGGCACACCAGTGGACTTGATCGATCGGCGGAGCAGCCTCGCCTTCAAGGCCCACCTTCTCGCAGAGTCGCGCAAGCAGCAGGAAGCGCTTGATGGCGGAGCCGACCAGCGCGATCGCCACGGTCGCAAAGTCGTCCCGCTGGGCCTCGTCTCGATCAAGATGATCCTGGACGCGCTGGCCTCGGTATTGGACGAGGCGATCGAGGACGAGCATCGCGAGGACAACCCGGCGCGCTCAAAGCGGATGCACATCACGGTGCCGAAGCCGAAGCGCACCTTCCTGGAGATGGATGAGCTGGCTTCCCTGCTCGACGCCGCGCGCGAGCAGGACGTCGGGCTGCCCGACTTGGCCGGGCTCGCCGTGGCGGCGGGAAGCAGCGCGGAGAAAGTCGCCCGGCTGGCAGCCGTCGGGAAGCGGCCGAAGCAGATCGCCGCGGAGGTCTCGCTGTCGAAGGCGACGGTCACCTACCACCTTGGACGGCTGAAGATGGAGCCGGGGCGTGGCTACGTCGGGCGCCGCGTCGTCTGCGAGGTATTGGGCCGCGGCGGCCTGCGCGTCAGCGAGCTTTGCGACCTGAAAATCGGCCGCGTTCGGCTCCACGACACCGAAGGCGCGCGCCTGCGCATCGAAGACGCAAAGACGGATGCGGGCGAGCGGATAGTCGAGCTGACCCCGGACCTGGCGGAGGTCATCGTCGAGCACATTGACCGCCTCCGCCGGGCGGGGATGCCAACCGGACCCGAGGACTACCTCGTCCCCAATGCTCGCGGAGGTCGGATCGCTCGTCAGCGGATCGGGAAGATCGTCGCCACGGCAGCGAAACTGGCGAGCGAGCAACTGGTAGCGAAGGGGCTGTCCCCGCTGCCGAAAACCACGCCGCATACGCTGAGGCGGACCTACATATCGATCGCCCTGCTTGCCAACGAATTCGACGTCAAGTGGGTCATGGATCAGGTAGGACACGCGGATTCGACCATGACGATGGACGTCTACGCCCAACTCCAGCAGCGGGCCGATCGCCAGCATGGCGCCAACTTCGACCGGCTTGTCCGCCGGGCCCGAGAGCAGCTCGCCGGCGTCGCGATCGCCGCCTGACCGCGTCGTTTGGGCGACGATTGGGCGACGAAGCCTGAAATCGCCCCGAATCAGGCAGACGGCGAGACGCCGGGAGGGCGATCAGCGAAAAGGAGGGAAGCGGCGCAAACCCGCTTCCCTCCTTGCATTCCGCGAATGGCGAAGGGACCGAAACCCCGAAGCCCGGAACGAGACTTGAACTCGTGACCCCTTCCTTACCATGGAAGTGCTCTACCAACTGAGCTATCCGGGCGGATTTGGCTTGTTAGAGGCGAAAATTTTGTGAGTGGAATTTGGGCTGTTTTGGCGCCATGGCACTCAGATGGAACACCAGGTTGAAACTGGGTGTCCCTACTGCGCGGGTGGAGCCTCTGCCGCTTCGTCATCACGGGGCGATGTTAGAGGTCTGAGGCAGGGTTCGCCCGCCGATCAGGTGCTGCTTGGGGCTCCTCGCCGACGCTGGGATCGACGTCGCCCCATACCAGCATTCTGGCCTTTTCGATCTCGGTCACCGGATCGATCCGCTCGGCGCGGTCTACGCGGCGAGCCTGGACCCCACCAGCGGCTGCCAGCTCTTCGGCACCGCCGTGCTGGCGTCGTGAGGGTGGCGCGGGCGGGCGTCGGGCCTAAAGTGGCTGGCTCGTAAGTTCGCGCAGGTACTGATCGGTGCTCAGCTTGCGCCCGATCAGGCCACCATGTCGTGGCTTGGCCAGGTGCCGGCGCGCAGGCGCTCATATAGCGTGTCCGGCGCTAGGTCGGCACCGCCCGGCCAGATGACCGTTCCGATCTC
Organism: uncultured Solirubrobacterales bacterium; assembly: GCA_963777915.1. Taxonomy (GTDB): domain Bacteria; phylum Actinomycetota; class Thermoleophilia; order Solirubrobacterales; family 70-9; genus CAVUPF01. The sequence continues at coordinate 512,610 of CAVZSH010000003.1, forward strand.
GGAATCGACCGACACCTCGGCGAAACCCTCGGGAGTGCGAGCCCGCTCGAAGACGGGCCCGTGCATGCGCTCCAAGACGTCAACTTCACCCTCAAGGCCATCGGCAAAGCTGAGGTGGAGGATCCCGTGGCGGACGGCGGTGGCTGCTGTTATGTCGAGCGTCAGGCCGCTCATTGGAGTGGCCCGCCAAGCTAACTGGCTACTTGGGCGGGCTCGCGGACCGTGCGGCGCTCGATGCGTGCTCCCGAGGCGGGCTCGAAGCGGCCGTAGAGGACCTCGGGATCGAGATCGACTTCGCCAGGCCACTCGACCGTGCGGGTCTCGGGATTGACGCGGACCTGCTCGAAGACCTCACGGCGCTCGCGGATCGGGGCGAACACGGGACCTCTGCCTAGCACCTCGCTCAGATCGATCTCCTTCACGGCGCCGTCGGAGAAGGTCGCACGAACACGAAGGCCCTCCAGGGGCTCGACATCGGTGACATGGATGATCTCGTTCATCGCAGTGGCTCGATTTGCTCAGGCTGATCGTTGTTGACGGCTCGCTCCCAATTGGCTTGGAGCTCGTCGCGGTGCTGCTCGGTCCATTCTCGCACGAGCCGGTGGGCTCTTGGAGAAAGAGCTCCCGCGATAAGGACCCCGGTCGCAATCTCGACCTTGGCGGACTCATCGCCGTAGCAGGCGGGGCAGTCGAGCTGTGAAGAGAAGCTGCGGACCGCATCCATGAGCGCCGACTCTTCAAGCGCGATGGCGGAGGTGGAATCTGAGCTTGCTCGGCCCCGTAGGGCGCCGAGCGAAGCCCTAGCTGCCCGCACCTGGTGCTTAGCGCCCGCCGCTGCGGGCGGCAAGGAGGGTGGCGACGTCCTCGAGGTCGCGGTCGCGGCCGGACTCTCTCTTTAAACGGATCAGGTCGTCGAAGCCGACAGCACGGATCGAGACGCCCTGCACGACGGCTTCCACGGCGCGGGGAAGCATCTCCTCGTAGGGGCGCCCGCCAGGGATCTCGGCGGGGTCGAAGAGGTCAAGGCCACCCGCCGCCGTGCGCAGGGTGAAGTTGCCGCCGTTTAAGAGGGCGTCGGGATCGCGGAGGTCGACATCGAGGAGGTCGGCATCGACGCCAAAGAGCCTGGCGTCGAGCTCCTCGAGGGCGGCGGCGAGGCGGGCCATGTTCTCCGCGCTCCATTCGATCAGGATGTCCACGTCGCGGGTGTTACGGACATGACCGTGGGCGTTGACCGCGACGCCACCGATCGTCAGATACTCGACTTGGTGACGTTGGAGGGCCTCGAAGATCCGCACCGGGTCCAGCGGACCGCGATCGAGCTCGGAGGGCAGGTCTTCGAGCATGCTCAGCCCTGCCGATCGACTATCGGGTGCAGCTCGGCGCGGGCGAGCCGGTCGCCGAAGCGCATCCACTCGAAGAGGCTCTCCAGGCGCTGGGACGGAGTCAGCTGCGCCTCGGCGGCTAGATGGACAGGGTCAGCCCGGCTGCCGGAGAGCCCGCGCAGCTCAACGCTGGGCTCGAAGCCAAGGGCCCGCAGACAGGTGGCGAAGCGCTCGTAGGAGGGCGACTCGTGGCCGTTCTCAATGCGGCTGATCGAGGGCGCGGCGATCCCGGTGCGGATCGCGAGCTGGCCCTGGGAGACGCCAGCGCGGAGGCGGGCGTCTCGCAGAACTCGACCGAGTACGGGCGTGACGTCACTGGTCATAGCGGATACGTTAACAGCCAACGTCGACTGTTCAGGGCGGTGCAACGCCACCCGCTACGGCTGTCCGTTCTCCACGACAGAGGTGAGCAGCTGGTCGCAGAGCTTGGCCGCGGTCTCCTCGATCTGTTTGGCCCACTCCCCCACCCGCTCCAGCGCGACCGACTCCGAGACTCCCGCCTCTTCCGCGTAGCCTTGAATGTCCGCGGCGGTGTAGCGGAGCGAGACGAAGCTCTCAGCTGTCTCGGCGTCTCCACAGGAGCGGGGAGCCCGGCGCTGGGATCGCCATAGACGATGTGCCCTTGCAGCACCGTGACCTCGTTGTCTTTGACCTTCAGCAGCCACTTGTCGTCGGGCTGCTCGCCCTGTGCCTCGATCTCGCGCCCAGTACGTGGTCGAAGGTGAACTGGCTGAATTGCGGATTGTCGGTCTTGCTCGCCTCGGCACCGGGTTTCAGGAAGTGGTAGATCAGGTAGGCCATCCACTCCTCGGCCGCATAGAACTTCTCCGTACCGTCCCAGTCGAGCCCGCTGCCGTCCTCGTTCGGCACGTCACGTCATCGGGAGTAGATAGCCGGGGGGAAACTTCACTGGTCGTCCGGGGCCTTGAGCTGGGCGGCAGCCCAGCGGCCGACCTCCTCGACCAGGGCGACCGTTGCCTCACGGTCGAGCGGCTCGGCGTCGAGCAGGTCCTCGTAGCGGGAGAGGAACGGAGTACTGGGTGAGGGCGATCACAGCATCGACATCGACTGGAATGTCTGCGCGCTCCTGGGTCGCCAATAAGACGAGGCGACGGAGATCGTGGGTGTGCTCGAACCTCTGGCCACGGTCCGCGATCAATGACTTCAGCCACTTCTCGACCGCCTGCTGGGCATGGAAGCCGATGATCTCGTCCGGAATTTCAGGGTTTGCGGCGAGGTCGCGAGCCGCAGCGGCATCGCCTCGGGCCTTGCGGAAGAGCGTCCGCGATGCCTCGGCGAGATCACCCTCCGGCGAGGACACGGCCCTCTCTCAACACGCCGTCGAGAAACGTGCCGGGCACGTTGCCCCACTTCTCGACCTCGCTGGCTCGGTAGACGATCAGGTCGATCGGGACGCCAACTTCACCGAGCGCATTGCGCAGGCGAACGAACTCGGCCTTGCGGCTCTCGATTACCGGCTCGACCACGATCAGGTCGAGGTCGGAGTCGGAGCGGGACTGACCGCGGGCGCGGGAGCCGAAGAGGATTACCTTGGCATCCGGGGCAGCCTCGGCGAGGCGGCGTCCCGCCTCTGCGATCAGGTCCTCATCGGGCACAATCCCAAGGTAGCCAATAGGACCGACGCAAGCCGCGAAGATCGAATTCGGGTGAGAGCGGCGATTGGCGAGCATGTTGGCCATCGCCCAGCAGGTGACCAACACGCGCAGACAGGCGGAGCGCATCGGCGATGGAAGGGTTCTCGGTGAGCCTGGGAGCGAAGTCGGCGAGACGAGGTGCGTTCAGCCAGTGCCCGGCGGCCAGATCCGCACGATCTGCGCTGGGTGCTTGGCGCTGTGGTCGATCACCACCGCTTCGCCGGTCCGGAGCCGCTTGAACTGGTCGGGCAAGATGAGGAACTCGCGCTCCTGGTGCGGGTGCCCTCCCTCACTCCGAGCATCGTGCCGTTGCCGGAGATCTTCTGGGTCACAGACCAGGAGGGTGCGGTCCCCGCCATGCGGGCAAAGCGCTCGGCGGAGTCGGGATCGCCGCAGCGATGGACGACCGCATACTCGATGTCTAGCGGCCCCTGAGACGATGATCGGAGCTGCGGGATCGTCAGGCCCGGGCACCGAGGTAGGGAGCCGTGAAGATCGCAGCGAGTTCGGGGGCGAGTTCGGGGAGGCGCTCGACCTCGCCGGATCTGACGTGATCGGAAAGGAGGGCGACGGAGGCGGCGATCAGGCGGCGCTCGATGTCGAGGGGGAGCTCGGGTGCAGTATCGCCGCGCAATTCACGGGCGCTGCCAAGGAGGTCGGCGAGGTGCTCGACGAGGCGGTCGCGGGCGGCAGCGATGGCGGCGTCGCCCGCCGGGGCTGCGGAGGCGAGGAGGTGGGCGAGGGAGGGCTCGGAGGCGAGGAAGGCGAGCAGCTCGTCGAGAGCCGTCCGCAGACGGGCCGTCCACTCTTGCGCTCTCCCCTGATCGCATGTACCCGAGACGAGGTCGCAAACACAATCGGCGGCCGTCTCGTAGGCGGCGAGAAGACACTCGCCGACGTTGTCGAAGTGTTCGTAGAAGGTGTATGTGGAAATGCCTGCGCAAGTGGCGATGTCAGAACTCTTGGTATGGGCGTAGCCCTTTTCCGCCAGAACCTCGGCGGCGGCGCCGAGCAGCCGCCAGCGCTGGTTCTCGACGACCAGCTCGCGGGGCAGGCCGTGGCGTCCCGGGGGCAGGCTGTAGGCCGCGAAGGAGTTGGGCGCCTTTCGCCGGCTCAACGTTCCTCCCCTCTCCCCGCCCAGATCGCGGCGGCCGAGCCCTTCACCTATCGCCTCGCCCGCCGCTTGGAAGCTTGGGCGAGGGCCTCTCGATCAGCGTCACCTTCTCGTGCTTGACGTGGGTGGCACCACCGTTCGGCGTGAACGCAATCGCCAGCGACACCCTCACACTTCCCCGCCTCAAGAGGCGCTTCAGGGACTTGCCCCGGGCCCTGATCGGTAACTTCAGCCTGCCCGCCCGCTTGGACCGCTTGGTGGCCCTCTCGACGCCTTTTCCGAAGAGAACGAGCTTGCCGGGGCCGGGGACGGTCACGAGGAAGGTCGCGGTCCCTCGCTTCCGGTTGCGCGACAGCCTGCCGATTGCGAATTCGTCAGACGGGAGGATCGTGATTGGGCGCTCAGCGGTTACCGGAGTCCCGGCCGCGTCCGTCGAGGTGACGGTGACCTGATAGGTACCCCGAGCCGAGTAGGTGTGGGAGACGGTGCTCCCTTTAGCGCTCACGCCGTCGCCGAAGCCGAAGCTCGTCGAGGCGATCGGCCAGACGTCGAAGGGACTGACCGAGAAGGTGAGCGGGACACCGACCATGCCCGAGGCGGGGATCGAGAGGCTGCGAAACACAGGAGCGTCGGCGTCATAGCCCGCCGCTTCGACGATCTCGTTGGCTCCGTTGGAGCGCTTCCAGACCGCGGTGGCGTCGCCGGCGGCGTCGATCGCGACGCGTGGGAAGAGGGCGTCCTGACCCGGGGCGGAAAGGTCGACTGGGGCCGAGAAACCGGCGGCGGCGGAGCCGGTGGAGGCCTGGACGATTTCGCTTTCGCCGTTGGAGCGTTGCCAGACAACCGTCGCGGCGTCGCTCGGATCGACGGCCACCTGCGGTCTTTCGGCGTCCGCGCCAGGTTGGGAGAGCGGCACGGGAGAAGCGAAGCCGCCGGCTGTCCCGGCGGCGGCTTCGACGATGTAGTCGGCGCCGTCGGAGTGGGTCCATACGGCCACCGTTTCTCCTGGGCCGCTCGCCACCTGAGGGTCGAAGGCGCTGTGGGCGGGGTCGGAGAGCGGCAGCGGGGCCGAGAAACCGCCACCGGAAGGGGCGACTGCGGCTTCGATCACGTTTTCGGTCGCTTCTTCGTTGGAGCGAACCCAGACCGCGGTCGCTTCCCCCGCTGGGCTGGCCGCGATCGAAGGGGAAGCGGCTTCCTGGCCGGGGGAGGAGAGTTCAAGCGGCGAGGAAAACCCACTCCCAACGCTCCCCTTGGCCGCTTGGACCACGTTGTTGGTGCCGTTGTCGTAGGTCCAGACGGCCACTGCTTCGCCCGCGGCGTCGATCGCGACGCAAGGTTCGCTCGCCGAGCGCCCGGAGACGACCGGCGTCGGGGAGATCATGACCGGTGCCGTGAAGCTGGCGCCCGCCGGGCGCAGCGATGCCTCGATGACAGAGGTGGATTCTTCCTGCTGAGTCCAGACCACGGCGGTGTCGCCCGCGGCGTCGATCGCGACGTGGATGTCCTGGGGGATCGCGGTACTGGGGACAACCGCTACGTCGAGCGGAGCCGAGAAGCTCCCTCCCGGAGGACGATAGGAGGCCTGGATCGCGTAATACCCCTTCGCTTCTTCCTGAAAGAAGTGGCGCCAAACCGCGACCGCTTCTCCAGAGGGCGTCATCGCCACCGTAGGTTCGCCCGCCGCGGCCGAGAGTTCGAGCGGGGCGGAGAAGACGGCGCCGGGGCTGCGGGTCGAGGCCTGGACGGTCTCTCCGATTTCGGTTTCGCTCTGGCGCTGCCAGACGGCGACGGTTTCCCCGGATTCGCCCATCGCTACCACTGGTTCGCTTGCGTCGCGGCCGGGGGCGGAGAGTTCGGTGGGCACCAGCCAGGCCGGTGCGGCGCTGGCGGGAGAGGCGAAGAGCAAGCAGGCCAGAGAGACGAGCAGGGCGACTGGGAGCGCTCGAGAGAAACCACATTTCGAGCGTTCAGGTCCGATCGTCGTTGCCTTGCTCATCTTGTCCTCTCCTCTCCCCCACGTCGAGACACCTTCGCTCCTTGAACACCAGCGAGAGTCGTGGGGATCGCTCGCCCTTTGGCGGTCGTGGATCAAGCTCAGCCGAGGGGCCGTCCCGCCGGGCTGAGCGCGTGCCAGGTCCCACCGAAGGAGGAGACGCTGTTGCCGAGCGCCTCGCCGGGCTTGTGTTCGAACGCGTAGGTATAGAGAAGGTGCCCGGCATAGGCGACCTGGAGCTTTCCGTCGGGGCGCTTGACCGCGCCGAGCTGGGTGCCGAGGGCCTGACCGGAGGCGACGGGGGCGCTGCCACTCAAGATCAAGGGCGGCCAGCTCGCTTCGCAGCCTCCCAGGCAGTGGGAGCGAAAGGTATTGGTGGGGTCCTTGCTGAAGGCGTAGAGGGCGAAGCCCTTGGAGTCGACGAGGATCTTTGCGCCGTGAAGCTTTGGGTTGTGGGAGGTGGCGGCCGAGATTACGGTGGGAGCGGTGCTGGAACTTGAACCCCCCGACGAGCCACAGCCGCCCACAAGCAGAGCGGCGAGGAGCGCGACCATGGCTTTGGCTGCGGTGGCCTTCATTAAACCCTCTCTCTCACCCTTGCAATAGCGGCCATGGTACGCGATGACAGTTGGTGCTACCCCCCGCACCCTGCACGGCTTGAGGAAGGTGCCGTCATCGAAGGTGAACTCGCCCTTGGCCTGAAAGTGACCAGTTTCACAGCGGGCGTTGATGTAGCTGCAGTGCTTTCCCTTGTGGGTCCAGCGGCGGCCGATCCGCAGGTGGCCGGAGATCGGGACGCCGACCCATCGGCACCGTCTTCCATCTCGCGGAGACCAAATCTCGACCCCACGCCCCGGCACTGACTCATACGCCCAGCAGCCCCTCTCGTAGGTGCCGGGTTTGCGGTCGAGCCAGTGCGGCGCTGGGAGTTAGTTTAGGTGACCGATGAAGGGGGGCCGGTCAGGCTTCGATAGCCGCTCGAAGGTGGCCTCGGAGTCGCTCGGGCGGATCGTATTGCGGGTGTGCAGATAGATCAGGCTCTCGAAGCTGTGGGGGGCCCTCGCCGCGTGAGATGCGCCGGCTGCCGACGCCGACTGTGCGTGCTCAGCTCACGAGAGCGCGCGCTGTGGAAAGGGACGCCGCGAGAGCGTCGGGGTCGGGTCGCTCGTGGATCGAGGCGGCTAGGTCTCTCGCGAACGCGGCCTGGTGCAACTCGACGAGCTGGCCGCTCAGCTCGTCGCGGGCGAGGGGGAAAACGTCGTGGGTGAGCAGCCACCAGCGAGCGGTGAGAGAGAGGGCGCCTCGAACCTGCTCGAGCAAGGCAGGGTAGTCGCCGCTGGCGGCGAGGCGCTCGGCGAAGTCGAGGGCCCGCCTGGCCTGACGCAGCTTGCGATCGGGGTCCGGCCAAACGTCGCACGTCGCGGCGACCGCAGCCTCAAAGGCGCCATCGTCGAAGAGGACGCAGCCATAGCGAGCAGACCAATGGGCAAAATCGTCGCCCGCGGCGAGCTTGGCCTCCAGCTCTGCGGGGTAATCGCAGTAGAGATCGATGTCGGCGGGCAGGTCGTCGAGGCTGGGACGAGCGCCGATCACGTGATAGTCGAGGTCGCTGAGCGCAGTACGCGCGCCCCTGGCAGTGGAGCCTGTGAGGATTAGCGCGGCCGCGCCCAGCTCATGGCTGCGGGACTGCACCGCCGCGGTAATCGAAGCCAGCTCCGTCGTCTGATGGCGGGCAGCACGCTCACGGTCGAGCAAGAGGCGACTTGCCCACAGCTCGGGGTCGGGCAGTCCGAGCCGCACCAGGCCCTCCCTGGTCGGGGCGGGCTGGCGCCAGGCCCTGACGAGGGTCGTCGTCATGACCGCGCCTCGGCGATCTCAACCGCTGTATCGATATCGGTGAGGGTGTCCTCGACCGAGAGGTCGCCGGACTCCAGTTCGTCGCCCTCGTAAAAGACGCCCTTTCGAAGCTCGTTCAGCTCGCGGTGCAGGCCGGAGAGATCCTTTGGAAGGACGCCGCGCTTGTGCAGCTCCCGGGCCGCCTCGGTGCGCTTCCAGTGCTGTTCGTCGATCGCTATGCCCTGCGACTCGGCGAGGCGCCGCCTCAAGGCTGGCGAAGGCCCACTGCACGGCATCGCGCAGATCGCCGCCGTCGGCCTCCTCCCGTGCCTTCGCCAGGTGCTCGCGGGCGACCTCGACCTTGGGCTTGGCGCTCATGGTGACGAAATCCTAGGGGCTCGGCCGGTTGGTGGCGCAGCTTGCGCTCCAGTCCTGTCGAGGGTGTCGGTCATTACTGAGCTGGTGACCGACACGCGCAGGCCGGCCGGCGGTGGCTTCGCAATGGCAAGGCACGACCTTCTCGAAGGTGTTACGCCGGGTTGCTGAGGGCTAGTAGTGGGTAGGGAGAGGAGGTTGTTCTTGGTGTTCTTGTCGGGGTCGGTGCGGAGGTATTGCGTCCGTTTTGCTCCGCGACGACCACGGGTACCCGCTCATATCGACTTCGACGTAGTAGTTGGCGCCATCTTCGATCTCGCCGATCACCGTTTCCTCGCTAAGCGTCCAACCCCACCCCGCCGACGCTGTCGATGCGGGTGTCGGGATCGCTGGCGTCGGGGACTATGCAGGTGATCCGTAGCGCCACTGATCTCGCCTCCTCTCGGACCTCTCAGAAGCCCTCACCGGCTCACTGTGAAGCTATTGGCCTGCAGCACCGTGTTGACGCCCCTCACGGCCGCAGCGCCTCTGCCCAGTCAAGGCTCTTGCCGCAGAGCTGCCGGGCGCGGGAGGACGGTAGGTAGGTGAGGGGCGGGTTGGGCTCGACCGGACTGAGGACGACCGGGCCGATCGGCAGCGGCGGGCCGCCGCTGCCGGGGGCGAGGGTCTGCCCGCCGTAGGTAAGGGTGAGGGTGTGGGCGCCGGGGCGCAGGTGGGCGGCGCCCAGATAAAGGAACTGGCCGTTCTCGTTCAGCTGCTCTTGCACCGAGCCGAGCGGGTGGCGGTCGAGGTCGAGGTTCAGCCTGTTACGGGCGCTGCCCAGCACGTAGGCCTGATAGCGACCGGGTGTGTCGACAGTGAAGCTCGCGGTCGCCGTGCCGGGCGAAGTCGGGGTCAGTTCGGGGCCGCCGGTCACAGCGGGAACCCAACTGGCGGGATGGCGGGATTCACTGAGCGAGACGATGAGGTTGGGGGGGCGGATGACCGCGGCGAGGCGGCCTGCGGGGCCGGTCTGGCGGGCGAGGCGCAGCAGTGTGGCGCAGCGCGGGACGGCGGCGGGGTCAAAGCCGGAGCCCAGCGGCAGGTGGGCGAGGATTGAGGGGGGGCTGTTGCCTTGCGGTCGCTGCCAGAACGTCGTAGTAGCTGCCCGCCCGGATCAGGCGATAGACCGAGGGGGGGCGGCTCTGGGCGGGGCTGCGACGCAGCACCAGGGTGCGGTAGTGCAGAAGTTCGGGCAGGGAGATCGCATCGGTATCCACCGATTCCCCCTTAGCGACCTCGGAGCCGTCGCGCAGGGCGACCGGGCGGTAGCGCAGCTCCGAGGCGCCTTCGGCCTGGGCTTCGCGGAGGAAGTGGCGGGCGGCATATGGGTTGTATTCGGTGATCAGGGTCGGGCCCTGGCCGGCGATCTGGTGGCCGATCGACTGGAGTTCAGCGAGCTGGGCATAGGGGGCGAGATTGACGTCGTGGTAGGCAAGGGCGTCGGAGAGCGCAACGCCGGTGAAGAGCAAGGTAAGGGCAAGGAGGCCGAGGGCGGAGGCGTTCCGCGTCGCTGCGCCGAGCAGCCGGGGGAGCCTCCCCCCCACTCCCGAGGTGACCCCCTGCACCAGCGCCGCCGCCCCGAGCAGAGCCAGGAGGAGGAAGGAGGGGCTGGTAGAAGCGAGCGCCTTGGCGGCGACCCAGGGGGAGGCGTAGAGGACGATCGCCGCCGTTCCCAGTGCGGCGCCGCCAGCGTAGAGGAGGAGGGCGGTGACACGACGGCGCCATGCCGCCCACCCCCCCACTGCGGCGCAGAGGACGGCGATCGCGATCAGAGCGTCGGTGAAGGCGACGTGATCGGGGTGGAGGCGGAAGTCGCCGACCGGCCAGATGCCGACGTACTGGGCGGCAAGCAGGGGGTGGATCAGGTTGCCGAGTTCGGAAGAGCTGGTCAGGGCGCCCTGGGTCGGTGAGAAGGAGGCGCCGGCGAGGATCGCCGGCGCCCCAAGCAGGATGAGCGCGAGGGCGAAGGGCACGGCGCGGGCGAGAGCGGCGCGGAGGCCCTGGGCGCGCAAGAGGAGAAGGGCGGCAGCGAGGAGGATCGGCGCCAGCCAGGCGAGGCCACCGGTGCCGGCGATGCCGAGCAAGGCGGCGGAGGTAAGCGCCAGGGGGAGCGAGGTGCGCCAGCCTGCGCCCCGCCCCAGGGCGATCGGCACACAGGCGGCAGCGGTTGCGATGGCAAGCGCGGTGACCAGCTCCTTGACCCCGCCCCAGAGGCTATAGCCGTAGAGGAGGGCGGAGAGCGAGGCGGTGCAGGCACAGAGCGCACGCAGGGGGCGCGAGGCGATCAGGGGGCGGGCGATCTGGGCGAGGCAGAGGGTGAGCAGGGCGGCGACGCTCGCCATGTAGGGCTGGACTAGCCAGGCGACGTCTTGGCCGCTTAACTGCGTCCCCACCCCGAGCGGTAAGAAGGCGCCGACCGGATAGCCACCGGGGAGGTTTACTTCGAGGGTGCGGCGGTAGGTGGAGAGGGGAAGGCCGGAGAGGTCGCGGCCGTGCTGCATGAGGCGGTCGACGAAGGCCATCCAGGTGGCGGTGTCGTCGAGCTTGATGTAGCCGGCGAAGGTGGGGTTGGCGGAGAGGACGACGGGGGCGGCGTAGACGGCGTAGACCGCCAGCGTGGCGGCGAGCGCCCAGGGCTGAGGTCGGCGGCCGCGCCAGGGGCAGGTGAGGCCGACCCCGGCCAGCGCCAGCGCCACCACCAAGGGGGTGGCGAGCGGCGCGGTGGCGGCATTCGCCGTGGCGAGGTCGGTGAGGGCGACGATTGCGGCGAAGCCGACGGGCGCGAGGAGCAGGCCGGGGAGGCGCCGGCCTAAGACCAACTCCAACAGCAGCCCGCAGCCCAGGCAGGCGGCGAAGAGCAGGGCGGGGAAGATGATCCAGGAGGAAACCATTGGCTCAGCCGCTAGGCGCCGTGGTGCAGAGCCGAATCGGGCCGGCGCCTTTCAAGTCGAGGCTCCAGGGACGGGTCGAGTCATCGACGGGGATCGTCAAGGCGGCCCTCTCCCCCGCCGACAGCGGGCCGAGGCTGACTGAAGAGGCGGCGGCGAAGCGGCCCAACATCACTTCAACCGGGGCAGTTGTCTCGTTGGTGAGAGTGAAGCCGCCATGCAGGAGGGTGAGCGCAGCGGCGCCTTCGGCCGACGCGTGCAGGGTCTGGCAGGCGATGGTGCGTTGCGCGTGGCTGGGGGGAACGAGGGCAAGGCCCTCCGCCTGAGCGATGGTGAGGTCGGCGCTTGCCCTTTCGGCTTCGGGCCTCGCCTCCAGTTCGGCTTCGGTGTAGGCGGGAGAGCCGTATTCGTGAGCGGTCGAGAGGTAGACGTGGGCGGGGACGGTGACCGTCGGCGGAAAGGTGACCGGGAAGCCGGGCCTCGCGCCGGGGCCGGCGATCTGCACGGCCGCCAGGGTGGAGCGGAGGGAGTCGGCGGCAGGGCGCCAGCGTTCTGTGTATTCGCGGTCAAGCAGGGTGATGCCGCCCCAGATCGCCAGTCCGGTCACCACGGCGGCCACGAGGATCGCGAGCTTGGGGATTCGCAGCCCACGCAGCGCCTCGGCGGCGATCAGGAGGAGGAAGACGGCCGAGCTGTACTGGTAGCGACTGGAGGTGGGGAAGCGTTCGGGGCTGCGGTCGAGGCCGGCGAGAATCCAGAAGCCGAGGGCGAGACCGAGAGCGACGGCGAAGCCGCGGGAGATGCGGCCCTCTCGGTAAACGCGAAGGGCGGCGAGGGCGAGGGCGGCGAGCAGAACCAGCTTGCCCCAGATCAGGTGGGGCTGGCTCGGCTCTGAGCCGTCGTTGGAGGCGAGCCCGAGCAGCGAGGTGATCCCGGCCCCGGCGGAGTCAAAGACATAGGAGGGCAGGTGCTCGAGGTTGTGGAGGCTGACGTGGTTTTGGGCGAGGTGGCCCCAGCCGATCCACCACAGCCCGTAGAGGGCCAGGGGTAGGAGGGCGACGTAGGCGCGCTTGGCGCGGGGCCGGCGGCAGAGGGCAAGGTCGGCGAGGGCGCCGACCGCGAAGGCGAGCCCGAGGCTGGAGAGGGAGAGCGAGATCACCAGCAGCGCGCAGGCGATGCGGTCACCGCGGCGATCGCCGCGGTCGAGGGCGATCAGCATCCCGAGGCCGGCGGTGACCGAAGCGAAGAAGCCGAACTGGAAGGCGAAGAGCAGATCCTCGAAGGCGGCGCCGAGAAAGAGGATGAGGACCGCCGCGAGGAGGGCGAGCCAATCGCCGAGGCGGCGGCGCAGGTAGACGAAGAGCAGCACCCCGCTGGCCAGGAAGACTGATACGGAGAGGACGTAGTAGGGCAGCGCCGAGCCCATGCCGAAGATCGCCCGCATGAGCCTGTAGAGAATCGCGGGGGCGAGGACGATGCTGCCATGGAAGGGATACAGGAAGACCGCGGCGCCCGACCCCCATCTCTTGACCAGCAGTATCCAGTCGTCGGCGATGAAGGTGAGGTGGGAGTCGAGGCCGATCAGCCAGATGGCCGAGGCGGCGACTGCCAGCGCCAGAGCGAGGAGCGGCGCCCTGGGGTCACTGAGCAGGTCAAAGGGAGAACGCCTAGTGGGAGAATCCACGCCGGCTTTTGCGATCAGGCCGCCGGACGGACGGCGCCGGAGAGAGCCACCGCCAGGGCGAGACGGGGGGAAGGGTCATAGACCTCGACCTCGTAGGCCGAGCCGGGGCGGGTCAGGTAGACGCTGGCGGGGCGGTTGGGGTCGACGAGGGCGAGGTCGCCGCCGGGGACGTGGCGAAGGCTCTCACCCGAAGGTGAGGCGAGCTTTCGCAGCGAGGCCAGCGCATCGGGGACTGGATAGGTGCCGATAGTGAGGAAATCGGGGCGGGGGTCACCCGCCGCGGCAGCGCCGGTCAGGTAGCGGACGTAGACGCGGCCGTCGGTGTCCTGGGTCAGCTCAAGCCTGGTATTGGGCCGCAATCCGGCCCAGTAGATCGGGGTGGCGCTGGAGCCCGCCGCCTGGCGAAGCGCGGAGGCGGTGAGGATCTTCGGCTGCGCCGAGGCAGTCGAGCCATGCTTGGAAGCGCTGCCGCCAGTGAGCCAGAGCAAAAGGCCGACGCCGAGAGCGAGAAGAAGGACGATAGTGACGCGCAGACGGCCGAGCCGCGGCGGCCGGGAGGGCTCCTTTGTGGGGTGGTTGGGCTGCGTCAATGCTCGGTTACCGGTGGGTGAGTCTGGGACTTCTACTCCCATGTCCTTGCAAACGCATCGGCTTCGGAGGTTGGCTGTTTGACGCACGGCTCACTTCCTAATCCCTCGCTTGGCGTTGGCTCGGCGCCCGCGATGTTTATGGATTGCCTTGCGGTGATGCTTCTTCTTATGGTGCTTTGAGTGTGATTCGGGGTCGGCGTTGCCGCCGTTGGTTGTGGGGCCGTTGCTGGCGAGCTTGGGAAGGGTGGGGGATTCGGTGCCGGGACCGTGGCACTCTTCGGCGGCGGCGCAGGGCTGGGTCGGCGGGGGCTGGGGGAAGCCACCGTCGGTGCGGGCGTCATAGAAGCGGAGGAAGTCGCCGTTTTGGTCTTCGGTGAGGAGCGGGTCGAAGGTGGAGAAGTAGACGTCGGTGCCGTTGGCGGAGACCCCGATCAGGCCGGGGATCTCGTCGATCAAGCCGAGGCCCGTGACTTCGCTGGAGGTGGCGGTGCCGGTGCCGGGGGTGATGAGGTGGGGGCGGCCGTCGACGTACTCATAGACGTCCTCGCCCTGGTTGGTGTCGGAGGGGACGAGGGCTTCGGTGGTGGAGAAGAAGGTGCGGCCGTCTTCGGTGAGGAAAAGGCCGTCCTCGGAGGCGGCGACATCGGCGGTGGCGGGGCGCCCGTCGGGGTTGCAGGAATCACAGACAAGGGATTCGGCGGTGGGGTTATAGGAGTACATCTCGAGGTGGCCGGCATTTTCATAGGAGGTGACGCGGGAGGCGGTGAGGAAGGCCATGTGGGTGTCTTCGGGGGTGACCTCCATGCGGGCGATGGGGCTGGCGCTGCAGAGGTTCGGGGTCCCCTCCTGCCTTTCTTCGGCATCCTCGAAGCCGGTCCGTATGCAGTGGTTTTCGGGGTTTAAGGTGGCGACGTAGTGGAGGGAGCCTTCGCGGTAGTCATAGAGGTTGGCCTGGTTGGCGACGCCGCGGTCGCCGGCGAGCTGCTCGGGGGAGAAGAAGTAGATGTCGCCGTTCTTTGAGGCGATGCCGGAATCGGAGACGCCGTTGCCGCCGAAGCCGCCGTTGGCGGAGGAGTAGGGGTAGGCGGAGAAGGGGAGGACGCCGCACCTGCTGGTCCAGGGAACCACTATCTCCCTATTCTGTTCTCGGGTGGTTGTGACGTCGGGGGGCTGGCAGGCGGCAGCCCCGCCGGCGCCGGCGGGGCTGCCGGGGTTGGCCTTGGAGATCAGGGTGAGGGGGTGGCCTTCCTTTTCGCCCTGCTGGGACCACATGTAGAGGGAGGCGCCGCCGTGGCCTTCGTCTTCGTGGGGGATGAGGTGTTCTTCAGAGGTGAAGAAGACCTTGGTGCCGTCTTCGGTCATGCCGACGTATTTGACGGCGACGTTTTCGCCGGTGACTTCGCTGCGAGAGACTTCGACGGCGCCGGCGTCGTCGATCGACATGTAGAGGTGGATCGGGGTATCGATGAAGCGCTGGCAACCCCAGGTGACCCCGTTTTCCTTGCTGCCACAGTAAGGCGCTTCCGTGGTGGCGGTGGAGATGAGGATGTGGGAGCCGTCGGCGGAGACGGCGGGGAAGCGGAGGAACTCCCCTTCGCCAGCAGGAGTGTGGGCGAAGAGCGAGTCCTGGGGGATCGGCTTGCCGGTTTCCTTGAGGGTGGAGATGAGCTTGACGGCGCCGGTGGCGAGGTCGTCGTCATAGGCGGAGCCGGGGGCGGCGGTGAGGCCGTGTTCCCCCGGTGGCGCGAAGGAGAGGCGGTTGGAGGAGAAGACGAAGTGGCCGAGGTCGGCGGAGGCGGCGACTTCGCCGCTGCAGCCCGGGTCAGAGTTATGCGAGTATGGGCATTCGAGGGCGGCGAGGGCACCGGGGACTTCGGAGATGTCGGTGGGGAGGCGGCGGTCGAGGCTGCCGTCGGCGTTCCAGAGGTAGGGGGCGTTGGAAGGGGAATCGACGTAGCGGTCGGCGCCCTGGAGGCCGTTGTTGCCGGCAGAGCACTCGAACGCTTCGCCGTCGTTGAAGTCAAGGACGTGGCTCATGGTGGGATCGGCGAGGACGGTGCTCTGGAGTTCGACGGGGTTGTCGATGGTGACGTAGGAGCTGGGGTCATTGGGGGGGCCGCTCATGCAGCCGGCTTCGTTGCCGGGCAGGCCGATGTAGTGGGTGACCCAGCCGGTGTCGGTGCGGGTGGAGAGGTAGAGGTCGCCGCCGGTGTTGATCGCGTTGGCGCCGGGGATCTCGCCAAAGGCGCCGGTGAAGGAGAAGCGGGGGGGGCTGGTGGCCTGGCCGGTGTTGGGGCCGCCGGGAAAGAGGAGGGTGCCGCCGGCGTTGGTGGGGGAGACGAGCTCATAGGCGCGGCAGTCGGGGAGGTAGGCGGAGCCGGTCTGCTGGCGGACGGCGGAATTGGGACAGGCGGAAGGGAAGAATTCGAAGCTCTCATCTTCGGAGGTGACGGTGCCTTCGGAGCTGTGGGCGATGAGGCGGAAGTGGTAGGTGGCGCCGCGCTGGAGGCCCGTGACTTCGGCTTCGACGGCATGGGAGGTGGAGTCTTCGGCGGCGGGGATTTCGCCTTCGGGCTGGGGCGCGGTCTGCCCGTAGGCGGTGGTGGTGCCGTATTGGAAGCGGTAGGTGGTGGGAAAGCCCTCGGGGTTGATCTTGGCGTGGAGGACGGCGGAGGTGGCGGTGACGCCGGCGGTGGAGAGGGCTTCGATGGTGGGGGGCTGGGTGGTGGTGAACTGGAGCGCCTGTCCGTCGGTGGCGCCGTATTGGTTCTGGGCGACGAAGCGGTAGTGGTAGAGGGTGTGGGGGGCGAGGTTTTCGACTTCGGCGCTGACTTTCTTGGTTTCTTCGCCGGAGGCGGGGCCGGGGACGGTGGTGAGAGGGCTTTTGTGGCCGAAGTGAGTGGAGGTGCCGTATTCGAAGAAGTATTCGGTTGCGATGCCCGCTTCGGCGGTGAAGGAACCGGCCAGGGTGGCGGAGGTGGCTTTGACTTCGGTGGCCGGTTCGGTCTTCAGGCCGGCGACGTTGTGGGGGGTGAATTCTTCATCGAGGCCGTAGCGGGAGCGTTCGGGGTTGGCGGCGACGATGTCGTAGTAGTAGGTGGTCTCGGCGGTGAGGGCGGTGATTTCGGCGTGGACTTCGGTGGAGGAGGTGATCGGGTTGGTGGGGGTGCCGACTTCAACGCCGGAGGAGTTGAGGCATTGCTTGGGGGGGAGCCCATAGCTGGGCTGGGTGCCGTATTCGAAGTCGCAGGCGGTGACTTCTTCGCCGGCCTTGGCGGGCTTGACGGTGGCGGCCAGCGTGGCGGAGTCGCGGGTGGGAGCTTCGATCGGCCGGTAAGAGACTTCGGGGATCGAGATATCGCTGGGGGTGAACTCGTCGACGACCTTTTCGCCGTGATCGACGACGTAGACGCGGCCTTCAGAGTTGACGGCGATGCCGCCATAGAGCCTCCCGAAGGGTTTGCCGGCGGCTTCGGTGAGCTGTTCGAGGTAGTTGCCAGCGGGGTCGAAGACGTTCGACGACGTCCTTTTCACCGTCGACGATGAGGACGTTGCCGTTGGTGGGGTCGATCGCCACACCAGAGGGATCACCGAAGCCGCCGGGGACGCCGGCGCCGGTGAACTGGCGGATGAAGAGGCCGCTGGGGGCGAACTCGTATACCCGGCTCCGGTGCGATCCAAGGGCAGGCCCTTCGGTGACCCAGAGGTCGCCGCCGGCGTCAACCGCCATTTCCCCCATCTCCCTGAATCGCCCCGCCGGGGTACCGGTGAGCTGGTCGCCGCTTTCCCCGCCGATGTAGGGGGCCGAGGCGGAGAAGGGGGCGGGCTCGCCGGTGGAGTCGAGGCGGGTCACGGGCCCGCCCGGCAGGCTTGGTTGGTCGCCGTAGATATCGCCGTCGGTGGCGCGGCCGGAATTGTCGACGGCGATGTCATTCAAATGTGCGGAAGATGCGCCTGGGATTTCGGAGTTGATGGCGGCATCAGGGTTCACTGTAAAAAAGAACGTGCCAGTCCCGGCGGATCTGTCCAAGACGACGTAGAGGCGATTAGCGGCAGCGGCGAAGGCGGCGCTGTGCACTCCCCCATTCTCCCCTTCCCTAGAAGGCCAGGTCTGTTCGGGACCCTGGGCGAGAAGTTCGCCCGAGGAGCCGAACTTGTCGATAAGAGGGCACTCGTCCAAATGTAGTTGGTCGCAATTAAAAGACAACTTGTCATTGTTGTCGATGACCCAAGCGTCACCGGCGGGGTCGATGGCGACGTCTTCGGGTTCGACGAAGGGGCCGGAGCGGATCGGGGAGCCGGCGGGGGTGCCGGTGAGCTGGGTGTCGTAGGTGCGAGAGGGGGCGGTGGGGGTGAATTCGGCCTTGACGGTCTTTGCTTCGGTGATCTTGACGGTGCACTGGGCGGGGGCTTCGGTTTCGCACTGGGCGGCGCCCCAGGCCTTGAAGCGGTTGCCCGGCTTGGGGGTGGCGGTGAGGGTGACGGTCTTGCCCTGGCTGAATTCATGGCTGCACTGGGCACCGCATTCAATGCCGGGGGGGATGCTGGTGAGGGCGCCTTCGCCGCTGGTTTCGACCGTCAAGGCGAACTTGGCCACGGGGACGGAGGGGCCGAGGACGTCGATGTCTTCCTCGGAGTTGGAAACGTAGAGGTGGCCGGCGGAGTCGAAGGCGATGCCTGCGAGGAGTTCGAAGGGGATGCCGCCGGCTTCGGTGATCGATTCGATGAAGACGCCGGCTGCGGTGAATTCGTCGATCGCTTCCGATTCGGCGATGAGGACGTTGCCGTTCGTGGGGTCGACGGCGACGGAGACGGCGGCGAGGGGGCCGGCGGGGGTGGCGGTGAACTGGCGGACGAATTCACCGGAGGAGAGGTACTCATCGACTGCATGGCCGTCTTCGCCGTCGATGACGAAGAGGTTGCCTTCGGGGCCAACGGAGATCCTCTCGGGCCGGGCGAGGGGGCCGGCGGGGGTGCCGGTGAGCCGGTTGGCGGTGATGTAGGGGGCGGTGGCGGAGAAGTCTTCGGGTTCGTGGCCGGGGGTGAAGGCATAGACGGAGCGTTCGACGGATTGAGAGACGTAGACGCGGCCCCGGGAGGGGGTGGCGGAGTCATCGACGGCGACGCGGAGTTCGCCGCCTTCGTCGAAGCCGCTCCACTTGGTCTGGAAGGGGCCAAGGCCAGCGAAGACGTCGACGCCCCCGTCGACGCCCTCATAGAGGTAGCCGTTGGCGGGGTCGAGGGCGGCGTTTTCAAGTCCTGAGACGCGGCCTTCGCCGCTCTGTTCGCCGAGCTTGGCATTGGAGGGGAAGGGGGCGTACTCGGAGACGCTCGTGGGTGAGGTCACCACCCAGAGGTCGCCGGATGAGTCGACGGAGAGCCCCGAAGGTTTGGTGAAGCCGGTGATCTGGGAGAGGTAGGGGCGTTCGGCGAAGGCGGGGGGGGCGGCGGCGAGGAAGAGGGTAAGGAAAGAGAGGAGGGAGAGGGCGAGGAGGAGAGAGCGGCGGGGGGCGAGGGCGAAGAACGCCAGCAGGCGGGGGGGATCGAACTCGGTTGGATTGGCTCTGTGTCGGTCGTTCATCGGGTTGTAGTCAGTCGGTTTCGATAGGTGGGCCCGCCGGAGGCGCCGCACGGCTTGGCCGTGCGGCGCCCTGGGCAGGATGTGCGCGGTGAGCCCGGGGGCGTCCTCTCAGCTACCGCCGAGCGCCCAGGTGCCGGTACCGAAAGAGCCCGCTTCGTCTTCCATGGTCATGACAATCCCGTACAGGTGGATCGCGGCGAAGGAGCCTTGCACCGCCGGCGCTGAAAATCCTGCCACCTGGTAGATGCAGAGCTCGCCTGCGGCGGCCGTGGGATTTTTCACCGAACCGGGGCATGCCGTATCCGCGGGGACTACTTCTGTTTCCGTGGTGCGCGTAGTGACCCCGACGGAGAGACTTGACCCTTCTTCGAGCGGACGGGCAAAGGTAATCGGAGCGACGCCGAAGGCAAAACCTGCAGGTTCTCCTCCTTCATATACCTCGTTGGTGACAACCGACCAGACGCCGGTCTCGGTTTCACCGGTTTTGAGGGGGCCGCCACCGCCGCCGCCGGAGCCTTCGGGGCCGGTGGGGCCGGTGGGGCCGACGGGGCCGCCTGAGGGGCCGGTGGGGCCGGCTTCGCCGGTCGGGCCAGCGGGACCAGTTGCGCCGGTGCCGGTGGGGCCGGTCGGGCCAGCAGGACCAGTTGCGCCGGTGCCGGTGGGGCCGGTCGGGCCAGCAGGACCGGTGGCGCCTTTGGCGCCGGTCGGGCCTTCAGAACCGGTGGCGCCTTTGGCGCCAGCGGACCCAGCGGGGCCCGCAGGACCTGCCGGGCCGGCGGGACCCGCAGGGCCTGCCGGGCCAGCGGGACCCGCAGGGCCGGTCTTGCCGGTCTTGCCGCGAGGGCCGGTCTTGGCCTTGGAGGCGGTGGCGTGGTTGGCGGCGTAGGCACCGCCAACCATCGCCATGACGAGGGCGAGGATGGCGACGGCGAGGCCGGCCTTGCCGAAGGGCTCGCGGATAACGCGAACGGGGTGCTTGAGACGTGACATGAGTTACATATCTCCTTATGTAGGAACGCCCGCCGGGATGGCCCGGCCGGCCTTTGTTGACTGCGGCCGGACGGGGAATCCATCACCGACGGGCCGCTTTGACTGCTCAATGAGGCCGGCACGGGACTGCGGGTCCGTGGCGGGTGCTGCGAAAAGGTCTGTGACTGAGGTCTCTCCCTCTCTCCCGCTTCCCCCTGCCCACCTACCTGCCTCGGTGGGCAGGGGGAAGGCGACTGCCGCTGAAGGGGTGGATGGAGCGGGGGCGGTGGTCCCTGGGGCGGCGGCTAGGGACTGGGAGCAGACGCGAGCGGCCCCGTGCCCGTGGGAGGAGGTCCCACTTATCTCGGGGCCGCTCGCGCGCCGCTCTTGACGCGCCGTTTGCCAGGGAGGGCGACGGCGGCCGTATTGGTCGGGAGCCGGCACGGCGCCGCTGCCGATATTGCGGCGGCTGGCGAAGCCGGTTTCCGAAGTCGATGCGCTCACCTACAACCTCTCCAATCCTGCGAAACCCCTCTGCCGGCCGCTCCCTGCGACCCTGTGAGACTCGCTATGTCCAGTAGCCCCGTGCCCGCCAAGAGGGCGAGCAAAAGCAATATAACCGATTTTCGAGGACTGCGTTTACAAAGATTCATAACACGGTCTTTTTATGGAAGTTGCGCGGGAAGAGCGGCTTCCATCGATCAGCAGCGAGGACACCGGCGGCGGCGGCGACCTTCCGGGCCGGGTCGGGATCTCGAGGCGGAGAGCGCTTTGCTAGGAGGGTTCGTGCGCCGCGCGCGAGGCGGCCTCGCGACCCACATACGGGGTGAGAAACAGCTCGGTAAGGTCGGGCAGGAGCTCTGCGAGCCGCTCCCCCTCCCCCGCCTCGACCTTGCCCACGATCAGCCCCGCCATGCCGCCGGCAAGGGCATTTTGAATGGCCTGAGTAGGCTGGCGAACGTCGGGCGGCATGCCGTCGGTCATTTCGGCGAGGACGCGGCTTGTCCTAAAGCGGTAGCGAGAGGCGATCTCCTCGCCGGCGCGGGGCGGAGCGATCAGGTAGAAGCGGACCAGGTCGGGATTGGCGGCGAAGAACTCGAGCGCCGCCGCCAGTTGGGCGCGAACCCGGTCGGGCCAACGCTCGTGGTGCGTGGCCGCGGCCTGGGCCGCCGCGGCCAGATGCGAGGCGATGATGTCGTAGGTGGCGAGGTAGCACTCCTCCTTGGAGGAGAAGTAGGTGTAGAAGGTGCGGCGCGAGACCCCGGCGGCGGCGGCGATCTGGCTGATCGTCGTCTCGTGGTAGCCGTGCTCGGCGACAGCCGCGATGATCCCGGCGGTGAGGCGGTCGCGCTGGTTGCGGATGACGAACTCGCGCGGCAGGCCGTGGCGGCCCGGCGGCAGGCGAGGGAGCCCAGCGCCCGATTCCCCCCCTGAAGGACCGCGCTTTGACACGCGCGCACCATAGCGGGAGGCGAGCGGGTCTTGCACAGCCGATTCGGTTTCTGTACGGGTTTGTTTTTGGTCGTCTCCAGCTTCGTCACCGACGGGGTCGGGCGGGGGCGGAATGCTCAGCTCCTGGAGGGCGACCTCGTGGCCGAGATAGGGGCGCACGGCTATGTACATCAACTCGGGGACGACGTCTCTGGCCTGCATGTCGTCGCCGCCGCGATGAAGGTCTCGGAGCACCCGTTCGAATACCGACCCGATGGCGCTTTCCGCGAGGGTGCGGCTGACCGAGTCGGGGTCGGCGAGCTCATAGCGGCCAGCATCAATGAGGTCGGCGAGTCGTTGCAGGTAGGCATCTCGCTGGGCCGCGAGCATCTCGCCGGCGCCGAGCACCGCGATCGTATTGAAGCGGATCCTACGGGGATGCTCGTTGTAGTAATCGGCGGCGACGTAGGCCGCCGCCCGCAGAGCGTCGCGCCAGTTGTCCTCGGCGGCGAAAGCGGCTTGCACCCGCTCGTCGAAGAGCTTGTTGTTGTGGAGGTAGATCTGCAGACAGCAGTCCTGCTTGCCGGCGAAGTGGCGCTCGAAGTCGGCAGGGTCGACCCCGGCCCGCTCGATCACCGCCTCGACCGTGGTCTCCTCGTAACCTCGCTGGAGCACGAGCTCGACCATCGCCTCGCCGATGCGCTGGCGCGGACCGCGCCAGGGCGCCTCGCGTCGTGGCGCGGTCCTTGGTCGGTCCACCGCTCAGCCCCTCCCCCCCGCCCCGCCGCCGCAGCGGTGGGCGTCGAGGGTCAGCCGATACTGGGTGAGGCGGTGCGGCCCGCAGCGGGCGAGCGGCTCAAGTCGTCGCCCAGATAGGGCTCGACGACTATCTCCAGCAGCTCCGGCAGGAGGGATTCGATCCCCTCGACCTCGCCCACCACAATCCGCTGGTGCAGAAGCCAGGTGACGCCGGCTACGGTCGCGTTCTCGAGCGTCGCCGGCAACTCCCCCGCGACCGGGCTCACCGCGCGACCCTTGCGAAGCAGTCGCGCGATTCGCGCGAGAGTCTCCTGGTAGCGGGTGAGCGCAGCCGAGCCGGCGGTCTGGACCTCGACGATGGCGACGCGGGCCCCATGCGGGTCGGCGGCGATCGATTCGAGCAGCCCCCGCAGGGCGGCGGCGGCCTGCTCGGACCAGGGGCGGGCGGCGGGAAGCGCAGCCTCGATCCGATCCCAAGCCGCAGCGACGATCCGATCGTAGGCCTGGAGAAAGCAGTCCTGCTTGCCGTCGAAGAGCGAGTAGAAACTGCCGACGCCGATCTTGGCGGCTGCGACGATATGGTCGATGGTCGTCGCCTGGTAGCCGCGCTTGGCGAAAACCTCGGTAGCAGCGTCGAGGACGCGGTCGCGCTGGTGGGCTTCCATCACCTCGCGGGGCAGCGGGTGGCGTCCGGCCGGCATCGGCATCAGATGCTCTGGCAGTGAGGCCATTGGGTGAGGATAGAGCACCGGTGAGCGCTTCTTCACATAAGGAAAAAGTTTGGAGACTCAAGGTTCGGACGATGAGGAAAGCGTCTCTATTTAGAAGTGTTATCGTTCCCGACGCCAGGCGGGCCGGGACGGGAAGGCGGATGTCAGGTACACCGACGGGGAATCGATGCCAAGGAACGCACCTGAGAGAAGCGGCGAGGAGCGTGAGCCGGCGGCCCGGACACCGCGCAGCGAGCTGGCGAGGCTGCGCGAGAGCCAGGAGCGGGACGACTCGGAGTTCCGCGCGCGGATCACGGGGCCGATGCTGGAGGCCTGCGGCGAGCTGGGTTACCGCCGGGTCACGATCCGCGATCTGCTGGAGCGCTCCGGCGGCTACCGGGCCCAGTTCTACCGCAACTTCGCCAACAAGGCCGAGTGTTACGCGACGGCGTATGAGGTGGAGATCGAGCGGCTCTGCGCGGCTTTGCTCAGGGCCGCGGCGGCCGAGCAGAGCTGGCGGTGCGGGCTGCGGGCTGCGCTGCGCGAGCTGGCACGCAACGCCTGCGAGCGGCCGCTGCAGGCCCGCGGATTGCTGATCGAAGTCCACGTCGCCGGGGGGCCGGCGCTGGTCAAGAGAAAAGAGATGTTGGAGCGCCTCACCCGCGCTATCGACAGCGCGCGCCGCGAGACAGGGCCTCGCCACTCGTCACCTCCTATGACTGCACTGTTCATGGTAAGCGCAATCGAGGCATCCGTGTGCACGGCGCTGGAGAGGGGCGAGCCGCAGAGCTTCGCGGCGGCGGTGCCGGAGCTGGCGCACCTGGTGGTCGGCGCCTACTTCGACGAGGAGGCGGCAGGCGAGGAGTTGACGGGTGCACAGATGGGTTGAGGGGCGGGCACGACGCGCCGCTCCGAGGCGTGGGCGGCTCGGCAGGACGGCGCGATAGCCGCGCTCTGTTGAGGCCGCGCGCCGGTCGGCGAGGGTGGCTTGACTCGGGGCCAAGAGCCCTGGAGGAAGCCGCGAAGGCCTTGCGGATGAGGTAAGCAGACCGAGGCTGTGTCGCCGACGTGCGCAAAGGGTGGGTTGTCAAGGCCGGTCGAAAAGTGGACCACTTCGGCCGGTTGAAAAGTGGACCACCTCCCGTCCCTTCCAGCGGTTGAAGGTCAGCGGTCCCGCCTGCGTAGCGGAGCCCGTAGGGCGAAGCGGAGCAGGCGGGACGCGCGCTTCAGTCCCTGGGCGGCGGCGAGCCCAGGTCCTTGTCCCTGAGCCTGAAGCTGTCGCCTTTGAGGGCGAGGATCTCGGCGTGGTGGACGAGCCGGTCGATCATCGCCGCGGCGACCACTTCGTCGCCGAAGATCTCACCCCAGGCCGAGAAGGGCTTGTTCGAGGTGACGATCAAAGAGGCGCGCTCATAGCGCGCCGAGACCAGGCTGAACATCAGGTTGGCGGCCTCGGGATCGAAGGGGATGTAGCCGACCTCATCGACGACGATCAAGGGCACGAAGCCCAAGCGGCGCAGCTCGGCCTCGAGGTTGCCCGCCCGCTTTGCCTCGCCCAGCCGCGCAACCCACTCCGTCGCGGTGGCAAAGGCGACCCGCTGGCCTGCCAGGCAGGCGCGGATGCCGATCGCGATCGCCAGGTGCGTCTTGCCCGTTCCCGGCGGGCCGAGCAGGACGACGTTCTCACGACCGTGCAGGAAGTCAAGCTGGCCCAAGTGCTCGATCACCTGCTTCTTGACCGAGTGCTGGAAGGTGAAGTCGAACTCCTCCAGGGTCTTTCGGGCCGGGAAGCGAGCCGCCTTAATGCGGCTCTCACCGCCGTGGGACTCGCGCGAGGCGACCTCGGTGGAGAGGACCGCCTCCAAGAAGCGCTCGTGTGACCACTCCTCCTCTCG
This sequence comes from uncultured Solirubrobacterales bacterium, assembly GCA_963777915.1. Lineage (GTDB taxonomy): Bacteria > Actinomycetota > Thermoleophilia > Solirubrobacterales > 70-9 > CAVUPF01. The sequence goes on from CAVZSH010000003.1 coordinate 537,520, forward strand.
GGCGCGCTCACTGAGCTTGGGCAGTGCCCTCGCCGCAGCCGGCGCTTTCAAGGCGCGGAAGAGGTGGGATAGCTCCGATGTCTTGCTCATGCCGGGATCAGGGCGTCATAGCGCTCCAGGGAGCGCCGCTCGACCTCGACCTCGGGCCCCCGCCGGCGGGCGCCGCGCAGCTGATCGAGGAGCGCCTGGTGGGTGGGGTCGGTGAAGGTCAGGTGCTTGGCGAAGGAGCGCCGGTGGCGGGCGACGAGCTCACCGTTGCCCAGCGCGATCGCGCTCACCTGGCGCTGGGAGACCCTCACCTCGACGCGGCGCCCCGCGGCCCGGGGGTCCAGGGAGTAGTCGTTGGTGTCAAAGCGCAGGTAGGGCTGCTGGGGCACCCGGGTGACGAAGCGCCGATCGGTGTCGGGCATCGGCTCGGGCAGCGCTCGCATCCGCTCTCGCTCTTTGACGAGGCGCTCGGCGGGAATCGCCCTGATTCCACGGTGAAAGCGCCGGTTGGCGAGCTCGCTGAACCACTCGTCAAGGCAGGACTGGAAGTGCTCGGGTGAGGCGAAGGCCCGGGCGGGCTCGAAGTTGGAGCGCATGAAACGGTGGTTTCGCTCCAAGAGGCCCTTTGACTCGGGATCGGCCGCCTCCAAGATCAGCCAGCCGACCGCCAGGGCGCCGCAGAAGGCGGCGAAGGCATCGCTTGGCTTGCCCCTCGGGGCGATCGCCGCCTCGCGGTCCCAGACCACGGTCTCCGGCAGCGCCCCCAGCTTCGCCAGGCAGCGACCCATGCCCCAGAGGATGTCGGGGGCCTGCTTGGCGAAGATCAGGGTGCCGGCGGCGGCCCTTGAGAACCCAAGCTCTGAGGTGACGACCCAGCCCCTTCTCGTTTGCCCGTGACCGACCGGGATCTCGCCCTTCGGCTCCCAGAGGTCGAACTGGCAGATCTCGGCCGCCCGGTAGACGGTGCGCTGGTAGGTGCGCTTGGGAGCAAAGCGGGGGCGCACCTCGCGCAGGTAGGTGTCGAGGATTGTCTTGCCTCCCTCATAGCCCAGCTCTGCGATCAGCTCGCGGATGCGGGTGTTTGGGATGCGCGGGTCTGAGCGCAAGAGGCGCTCGATCTCATCCTTGAAGGAGTCGAGCTTGGAGGGTGCACCTTTACGGCGGTAGCGCGGCGGTCGATCGTCTGAGAGGGCGCGGCGGATCGTTTCGCGGTGCAGGCCGGTGCGGCGGTGGATCTCGCGGATCGAGAGCCGCTCCACCCGGTGCATGCGCCTGATCTCCGCCCACCCGTCCACGTCGATCACCTGCTCCTCCTCGCCTCGATCTCTTCGATCGAGCGAGGGTCAGGACCCGGCCGGACGTGAGTCCCGCCCTGCGCCGGGGGGGTCAGTTTTGGACCGGCGCAGGTGGTCCAGTATTCAACCGGCGCTTACATGGGTTGTGCGGAGCGGTGCAAAAGGCCTGGGGCGGTCAGGTGGGCATCGAAGGGCGGCGCTACGAACGCAGCACAAGGGCCGGGCGCCGGAAGAGAACTCGACATCCGAGACCGCTTGTGCCTGCCTAGCCGCCCACAGGAAAGAGCGGCCCCCCCGGCAGCTGGGAAGGCTGCCGTTTGGATTGGGGCCTGCCTGCGGCAGCGGGCCCACCGCTGCAGGCAGAGACGATCTTAGAGGATCGCGTCTCTAAATGTCAGGACAGTCGTTTACATGGGGGTCGGACTCCTTTAGGCTGGGTGCGAATTGCGGGAGCCGGAGGGGCGCCGAAGGGAATTGTGAGCCAGGCGGAGTCGAGAACCGATCCACCGAGCACTGCTCCAGGAAGCGGCGCGGTCGATCTGCTCCAGATCGAGGCGGTGCGGATGGAGGGCGGCGATGGGCACGGGCACGTCGCCGGGGTCCAGTGGCACAATCCCGAGATGGGCAAGAGCGGGCGCTGCTCTCGTGCGGAGATGGTGAGCTGGATCAACGGCGGCAATCGTGCCTACGTTGTCGGCAAGAGCGGTAAGTCGGTGGCGGTGCTGGTTGGGGCGGCCGATCCGCCCTACCTGCGCACCCGCGACGACGGCAGGTGGACGGACGATCTGCTGGGGTTGGGGCGGTATTGAGAGGCGCCGGCGCGCGGCTTTCTGAGCGGTTCCCGGTGATTCACTGAGATCCATCGCGACCCAAACCCCAATGCTGAGACGAGCCACGGCGACCGACGTGCCCGAGCTGGCCAGGATGCTGGCGCGGGCTTTTCTCGATGACCCGGTCGCGGTGTGGTCGTGCAGAGCAGCTGCGCTGCGCGCGGTTGTGCTGGAGCGCTTCCAGGCTGCGCGGCTGCGCCAGCTGCTCAGTGAGGGCGAGGTCTGGACGACGCCCGAGCTGAGCTGCGCGGCGCTGTGGGCAGTGCCGGGGCGCTGGAAGACGAGCGCGCGCGAGGACGCCGAGCTGGCTCGGTGCCTGCTTCACCCGCGGCTGATCGGGCGGGCGCCGATGGTCGCGATCGGGCTACCCGGCGTGGAGCGCAAGCACCCTCGCCAGCCGCCCCACTGGTACCTCTCCGTGCTGGGCACCGAACCCTCGGCCCAGGGGCGGGGGCTTGGGTCAGCGGTCTTGGGGCCGATCCTTGAGCAGTGCGACGCGGACGGGATCGGCGCCTACCTGGAGTCCTCCAAGGAGCGCAACATCGACTTCTACGCCCGTCACGGCTTCCGGGTCATCGGGGAGCTGCGGCTGCCGCGCGGGCCGCGGGTGTGGGGGATGTGGCGGGAGGCTGGTTCGTAGAAGAGCGAGCCTTCTGATGGTCAGGTTTGAGGGGACGAGGTGGCGGACTGGCGGCGTGCGGATATCGGCGGGAGGCTGACGCCCTGGAGGGCCGTGGAACGGAGATCTTTCGACCGGGGAGGCCGCTGCTCGACGCCTCTATACCCCGGCTCGCCACCTCGCTGTTGGCGGGAGTGAGAGAGGGTCCGGCCAAGGGCGAGGGCGTCAAGGACGTTGGTAGGTGGCATGCGGTCGCTGTGCCGGCGCGCTGATGGTCAGCGTCGGGTCGGTCTACGCGCCTAGCTTGACGCTCACCTTGGCGCCGGGCGCTAGCACCTTGCCCTGCTTGGGGCTCTGCTTCTTCACCTTGCCAGTTTTCGTCGTCGCACCCTTGAGCTTCTTCACCTTGCCGAGCTTGCAGTCGGCCTTGGTCAGGGCCTTGCGGGCTGCCTTGACCTTCTTGCCCTTCAGCTTGGGGACAACGCAGGCGGTGTAGGTGAATTGGTCGGCTGCGCTTGCTGTGGTCGTGCCAGCCGCCGTGGTGACGCTGGTGTCGACAGCGCCGGGGATCGCGGTGGGCGGCGCGACCACGGTGATCTGGGTGTCGGAGCTGACCGTGAAGCTGGAGGCGGGCGTGGACCCGAACTTGACCGCGCTGGCTCCGGTGAAGTCGTGGCCGGTAATTACGACGGAGGTCCCACCCGAGATCGAGCCGGTTGTCGGTCCGATCGCGGTGATGCCCGGGGGCGGCTGCACATCGGCGTTGAAGGCAACGGCTTCGGGAAATTCAGTGCCGGCGGCTGTCGTGCCATCGGGAAGCTCAGGCGCAATGAAGTCATAGGTTCCCCCAGCCGCGATCAGCCCCACCGCGCCGCCGGATGGAACGTTTAGGCCAACAAGATCCCCCGCTTCGATGGGGAGGTCGGCTGAGAAGGTTTCGACTCCGCTGCCGGCGGGAGTCTGCGAACTTCCTGTTCCGGCGCCAGTTAAGCTTGTGCCTCCGGCAGGTTTAAAGACGCGGATCGCATAGCCGGTCGTCGCCGAAGCACCGGCGATCCGCCACCTTACGATCGTGCCGCTGACAGGCGATGTGACCAGCGCTCCGGGAACGGTCAGTTTTGTGTTTGCCGACGAGCACCCGCCAACAGCAGAGCACATGCCAGGGCCGAAAGGCCCAGTGAGCGAGCTCCCGACTGTCACCGTTGCCGCTTGAGCACTCCCAGCGGCAAGTAGCAGCCATGTGCCGACAGCGGCAAGGCCAAGGTAGACGAAGCGTGCAGAAACACGGCTGATCTTGGACGAGATTTTCATGGCGGTGAGACTATCGGCGACTGCGGCGGGCAAACCGAGGTACCGGCCGACCGCGATTCGATGTCGGTTCATGGCGACATGTTCCAGGCGAGACGGCCCCAAGCAGCGTCGGGTGGTCTTGAATGGATGGCGGTGCCCTCTCGCGGCACCGTGTCGATCGCGGCACCAGTCGATGTTCTTTGAGTTTTCGGTATTGCTTTTGGCTTTGCCGCTCGTAGGCTCGCCGGCCTACAGTCCGCTACTCCCGAGGAGTCGCTTCGAAAAAACGCGTTGCGTCTGTATTGGCCGTTGCTGCGATCGGGCCGTAGGAGCGGTGTTCGGCGGCGGCGGAAGAAGGCTACGGGGATAAGACCGTGCGCACCCCGGGCGGCATCAAATGCTTGGGGGTCGGCGAGTACTGCTCGCATAGGCCTGGCTATGCGAGGGCCTATAAGCACGCCGGGTTTCGGTGCAACAGCAAGCGACGGCTGGAACAAGCCTAGGTGCACCAGCGTAATCTACCTGACCGAAATCCACATGAGCGGCGGCACTAATCATGAGCACATTTCGGCGGTGAGTTTCGTGAGCACATCCCGTCGCATGGAAGCACTTACCTTTCTCTCCGTCGGAAATCGGCGGTGAAGAGCCAAAAAATGCACCCCAAGCTACATGGAAGTTGCTCACCCCATGAGATGGGACACGAAATGGGATGCCGGGTCAGTGGTCGCCCTTGGCGACTGCACTCTATCGACCAGCACCTCGCGGGTGTCCTAGACGCGCTTGATGCGCAAGAGTGGGGCGGCTCGCGGTCATCTTTGAGCGCCCCTATCAGCTTCGCGGAGGCGATCCCGCCTGGATTGGAATCTGGGGGCAGCGGGTCAGGGCCAAAAGCATTGACAGACTCGGACGGCACTCGATATTCTGCTCTCGATGGCGGTGATCAAGGCACGGAGCAGAAGAGTTGGCTCTCTACTCCTTGTCGTGCTGCTGATAATTCCGGCTTTCACACTCGCCGTCAGCCAGCCCGCGATCGCAATGGGAAAGACTTACGAGTGCCAGCATCCAGTGACGACGGGCCAGGAGGCCTACGACGTCCATCATGTCAGTCGCAGTACGGCGTGTATGGCGGTGCGTGCGTTGGCACGCTTTATCAACGAAGAAAACGGGGCCCCGCGTCTGTATCGCTGTAGAGGTCTGACCCTTCATCACGCCGGCGTGCCAGTGCTGAAGATGCACCATTTCGATGGCTGGCACCTTCACATCGCAAACCGCTACGGCTTCGTTATGTCGCGCGGCTATAGGTGGTTCTCCGTCGGCGGCACTGACTTTCCACTCAACTGCACCTGAGCAACGTCCCCGTTAAGGATCACCCCTGGGTTACAAGCCTAGGAGCATGCTTCCTACGGGATTGGCCAGCCCGGATGGTGGGGGTGTCAGTCGATGTCGGCGAGGCCCAACCTATGCCTCCCCCCTCGCTCGGTCAATGCGGCTGAGGTGACGCGATAGAGCGGGCGGACCCGGAGCCTATGAGGCGGCCTTAGGCTCGGCGCCGAAGCGGATGGGCGGGCTGGCGCAAAGGTAAGAAAGCAGGACAATCGGACGGCGGGCTGGAACAATCCGTTCCCTCGGATTCACACCGGGCATGTTCTCGGGCAACTCACCGCAGCTGCCGGGAGTGCGGCAGAAAGGTCTCATCGCTCGTCCGTTCACTGCCCGAGCGGGTGACGCTGGCGACCATGCGAAGTTGGGGATGGTGGGCGAGGAGCGATAGTGCTCGATGCGCCAAGCGCAACCTGATCTGCCGAGTCGTTTCTGAGGGGACTGTGTAGAAGCGATGGTCGAGGACCAGCTTCTTGACCCGCGGACCCAGGGGACCGATGCTCACGTCGAGGGTGCCGCGGCAGGGGCTTTCGATGCCACCGCCAACGCAGGCGAGTTTCAGCTTCACCCAGCCCTGACGGGCTGTCGTGTGGTAATTCGCGACCTCGATCGTGAACCGTCCAGGGGGTCCGGGGGTAATGCGGCCGATCCTATCTGTCCTGGGCTCGGTGAACCACAGGTGGCCGTCCGGGCCGGCGGTGATCTCACCGACGAGAGTCTCGGGAATCAGAGGGAGAGATTCGGTAAGGAATTCTGTGACGTGGTGCATACCTCTTGGACTTATGCTGCCAATCTCCGCAGCGACCGCATTTGGCTCGAAGCCGGCGTCATAGCCCCTGCAATCGGGACCAGAGAGCGCAAGGAACCAGAGGTTGCCGTCAGGTCCGGTTGTGATCGAGTACGGATGGCTGAATTCGTGCAGTAGCGGGAATTCGGTGATCTGCCCGCTGGGGGTGATGCGGGCGACCTTAGAGCCCATCTCTTCTTCGTCGAAACACTGTCCGAAAATCTCTGTGAACCACAGGTTTCCTTCCGGACCGGCGGTGATGCCATAGGGCTCCTGGTGAACGGGGAAGTAGACGATTTCGCCATTCGGGGTGATGCGACCGATCTTGAACGGCCCCGCTTCCGGGTCGATAGTTGAGTCAGACTGGGTGAACCAGAGGTTCCCGTCCTCGCCAGCCACGATTCCCATCGGTCGACTTTCGACGGGAAGCGGGTATTCGGTGATCTGCCCGCTGGGGGTGATCTTTGCAATCGAGCCGCGCCGTTCAATTCCTGTCTGAGTGAACCAGAGGTTCCCGTCGGGGCCGGCGGTAATCTGGCGCGGTTCCTCTCCGCTCGGAACGGCAAATCCGGTGACATGTCCGCTCGGGGTGATGCGGCCGATCTTCTCCTCCCCGCTTTCCTCGGTGAACCAGAGGCTGCTTTCCGGACCCGCCGTGATCGACGTTGGATGGCTCGAGGTCGCGGGGAGCGGGAATTCGGTGATCTGCCCGCTGGGGGTGATGCGGCCGATCTTGCTCGTTCCCGAGTCTGCGAACCAGAGGTCTCCTTCGGGTCCCGTCGTGATGCCGTCCGGATCGCTTCCGGCGGGAAGCTGGAATTCGGTGATCTGACCCGGAGCTGGTGCGCCTGGCACGACAGCCCAAGCAATACCCGCTTTCGCTAGGGGCACAACCAGTGCGCCCAGCACCAAGAGCAAGCGCAGTATGCGACGCGACCGCGCCGCTGTGCGCTCCTGGCCAAGATTGACTTTTAGGCCTGCACCGCCCACCGCACCGCAGACAACACCGCGCTCATGCGGAAGTCTCGATCGCCGTCTTCCGCTCAGCCGATCGCCTCGCAGGCCCGGACAACCGTTTCTTCGGAAAACCCTTCGCCATGACCGAAGACGGCGTTGAACCTGGCGCTCAGGTGACCATCGGAACACCTCGCCTTTGCGAAGCTCTGCTTCATGCCCTTGTAGGTGAAGAGCCGTTTGACCTTGATGCCGACGGTGAGCAGCGAGCCGTTGCCGTCGGCAATCGGCGGGATCTTGGTGATCGCCTGTAAACCGTAGGGGCCTTCGTGGATCTCTCTCAACTTCACCGTTGCGACGATCGGCGTCGGGCTCGATGAGGGGATGACCCCATCGATGAAGAGCGTCGTCGTGCCTCCCCGGGCACCGCCGTTGAATAGGGTCAGCGGGATCGGGATCGGCCCCGATTGCAAAGAGGCGATCGCGACGTTCGCCGTTCCGGTGCCGACGATCGCCTTGCCACACGTGCGCCGGGCATTGCCGGCGTCGAGTGTCTCGAGCTGAGCTCGCCTGCAAACCGGAAGGCCCGTCGCATCGACTACGCCGTCCTTATCGAAGTCGATCGTCGCTTCGCGGAGAGTCGGGGACTGGGGTTCGTTACGGAGAACGAAACCACCGTCAATCCTGATGGCGAGCGGCGCCATCGTGTGCCTCGGCAGCGTCGTCGGCAGAACCCCGGCGTTAAAGATGGGTAAAAGGTCTCCTGCCTGGACAGTTGCCGAACTTTCCGCCCCGGTTGCAACCGCCGCGCTGCCGACGGCCAACGCCGTGCCGAGCAACGGCACCGCCAACCAGCCTCTGCGCCTTGCCGCTGAGCGCCTCACTTTAAGACTCTGCATCGGGGGCCAACACCGCCCAGGGAGGACCAAAGCGAGGGTGAAGGTTAACCGAGAAGAGCCCCACCGCGACTGCGTCCTCCCCACGCCATACGACTCGAATCCTCTAACCCGGGCACTTTGCCCGATGCACTTTGAGCCGGTGCCGAAAGCGCTTGTGCTTGCGGTGATGTGAAAGCGAGGCGGAGTGCGGCGAGTGGATCGTTGGCAGGGATTGGGTTCCCGCTTTGCTCCTCGATTGATCGAGCGACGTCGGCCCGGGTTCGGATGACGGCTTCGAGGGCGTGATAAAGGTCTGATCGGGGCCTTCCACTGTTTGGCCATTGCTGGTGTTAGCCGCGATCACGCGGTAGTGGTAGGTCGTGGCGGGCTGCAGGATGGCGCCGATGCTTGCCAGGTCGAGGCTGACAGATCGCTCGCCGGAGCCCGCCGGGATGCTCCCCTGTGAGGGCTCTTTGACCAAGCCGGGTGGCAGTGGTTCGTCGCCGGACATCACATAGCATTGTGCATACCCCGGCAGGGTGAGCGGGCAGGCCATATGCGGGTAGGCGAAGTTGGAGGTCGCGGCGACCTGGAACTCATAAGCGGTGTAAGCGCCGTTTGGGTCGATCATTGCTTCGAGAGTCGCGTCGTTTTCGGTGACGTTGGTCGCCGACTCGCTTTCGATCGCTGGTGGTCCCGCGAGTGGCGCTTCGAACTGATGAAAGGTGCCTGTAGCACTTCCGTCTGCATTGGTTGCAGTCACCGTGTAGAACCATTCCCCTTTCCCCAGGGTCACGCCGGCGCTGTTCAGGTCGAGACTGACGCTCTGACCGACGAAGGAGCCGAGAAGCTTTCCGCTTGGAAGGGCGACGGGGCGCGGGGCCAATTCACAGCCCGCCCCATGCGAAGAGCACCCCACGGTCTCCAACTTGAATTCGTAGGTTGTTTCGAGGCCCTCGGTGTTGATCTGCGCTTCGAGGGTGGCGTCGGTCGGGGTCAGGTGCGATAGCGATTCGTTTTCGATCGAGGGGGTGCCGGTCGGAGGCATCCTGAAGGTCCCACCGGGGCCTGTCGTCGTGCCGACAGAGTTGGTCGCTTCAATCGAATAGGCGTATTTCGTGCCGGGATGAAGCCTCGCACCTGCTTCATTTAGGTCGATGCTGATGCTCTGGACTTCAGAGGAGGCGGGGATCTCCCCGCCCGCAAGGGATTGCACGTTGATCGCATCGCAGGCCAGGCGGTCCACCACGCATCCAGATTCCAGTCGCACCTGGTAGCTCGTTTCGAGTCCGTTCAGGTTGATCTGCGCGCCCAGTGTCGCGTCGGTGGCCGTGATAGAGACCGATTCACTATCGATCGAGGGCGCAGCGGCCGCAGAGGCGGTGGCTGAACCACAGAGCGATGAAAAGGCAGCGACAGCGAGGGCGGCCAGCGCCCAGGAAACCCGCATCGCAACCGCTCTCCTCACAGCTTTCCTCCATCTCGCTCAGGAGGCTAATGACTAATCGGAGACTAGCGCTGGCCGAGGGCTCGCGTCAATCAGGAAGACCTATGAGCTTGAAGCGGCCGTCCCCGGCGCGCAAGCGCGGCGAAGAAGAGCTTGCCGGCGGGCGGCGGCCTTGAGCGGAACGGTCGGCAATCTGAGGAGTCTCGCGGGGCGGGCCAAGCCTGCCCGCGATTTTGATGCCAGTAGCATCGACTTGGCCATCGCCAGTCGATCTCGGCGATGCGTCCCTCCTGAGCAATGAGCACATCGATCGCGATAATCGACTACGGCATGGGCAACCGGCGCTCGGTCGAGAAGGCCTTCGCCAAGGTTGGCGCGGAGCCCTCGCTGAGCGCCGAGCGCGACCAGGTCCTGGCTGCCGACGGCGCCGTGGTGATCGGCGTCGGCGCATTCCCAACCGCGATGAGGCGACTCGGCGACCTCGGCATGTTGGAGGTCCTGAGGGAGCGCTGCGAGCGCGGCCGTCCGATCCTCGGCATCTGCCTGGGCCTGCAGATCCTCTTCGAGGGCTCTGAGGAGCACGGGGGCGCCGCGGGACTTGGCCTGCTGGAGGGGGAGGTGCGAAGGCTGCCGGCCAACGGGTTGAAGGTGCCACACATCGGCTGGAACCAGGTCGAGTGGGGCGCCGGCGCGCAGCTGCGGGCCGGCGTGGCGGAGGCGGACTCGACTTACTATCACCTGCACTCCTATGCGGTGCTTGACACCTCCGGGCCCGGAGTCGCTGGGACGGTGGTCTATGGGCGGCGCTTCGTCACGGCAGTCGAGAAACCGCCCCTCTACGGCGTCCAGTTTCACCCCGAGAAGTCCTCCCACCAGGGGCTGCGGCTGCTGGGAAACTTCGTCAACATCTGCGCCGAGCGCGCCCTCTCCGCCTAGACGGCGTTGAAGTCGATGGACACTTCGCCGAGCGCCTCGATCAGTGACTCCTCCGCCGCTGGGGAGCCGACCCCCGGCGGGCGGGCCTACCGGCGCGTCATCCCCTGCCTTGACGTCGACGCCGGGCGAGTCGTCAAGGGCTCGCGGTTCGTCGACTTAAACGATGCGGGAGACCCGGTTGAGCTGGCGATGCGCTACGACGCCGAGGGTGCCGATGAGCTGGTCTTCCTCGACATTACGGCGACCAGCGATAGGCGGGGTTCGGCGGTCGAGCTCGCCAGACGGGTCGCCGATGACGTCTTCATCCCGTTCACCGTCGGAGGCGGCGTGCGATCGCTCTCCGACGCGCAGGCGGTTCTCGACGCGGGAGCCGACAAGGTGGGGGTCAACTCCGCTGCGGTCAAGCGCCCCGAGCTGATCGCCGAGATCAAAGAGGTGCTGGCCCGAGAGGTCCTGGTGGTCGCGATCGACGCCAAGCGAAAGTCCGGCGGGGACGGCTGGCAGGTCTTCACCGCCGGCGGCAGGATCAATAGCGGGCTCGATGCCGTCGCGTGGGCCAGGGAGGCGGCGGAGGCGGGCGCCGGTGAGATCCTCCTGACCAGCATCGACCGCGACGGCACCAAGGACGGCTATGACCTCGAGTTGACCCATGCGGTCAGCGAGGCCGTGGGCATCCCGGTCATAGCCTCCGGCGGAGCGGGCGAGGTCAGCCACCTGGTCGAGGCTTTCAGGGCGGGAGCAGACGCAGTTCTCTGCGCCTCGATCTTTCACTACGGCCGGTTCAGCGTCGGCGAGGTCAAGCGGCTGCTGCTGGCCGCCGGAGTGCACGTCCGGCCGTAGAACCTACCCCGCCAGGGACCGGCCCGAGGAGGCCGCGACGGGCTCGGCTGCGGCGTGCAGCTCCTCGATCGACTCATCGATGTAGGTGATCAGGAGCTCGGCGTCGGGCATCGCGGCGCGGTCGGCGAGCAGACCGAAGTGGACCGTGCCGTTGTAGCTGAAAATCGCAATCGCCAAGGCGTGGCGCTGGGCGAGGAAGCCGATCGGGTAGACGCCGGTCAGCTCCCGACCGAGCACGTAGAAGGGCATCTGGGGGCCGGCGAAGTTGGTGAGGAGAAGGTTGAAGAGCCGGGTGGAGAAGTTGAGCTTTGCCGTGGCGCCGATCAGGAACGGCGGGGCGAAGTCGCGAAACCAGTCGTTTATGGCCCACAGCGCCTCGGCGCCGAACGGCTGCTTTGAGGCCTTGAGGGCGTCCATCGCGGCGCTGATCGTCCGCAGGCGATCGAGCGGATCGGCGAGACCGACCGGGAGCGGCCCGCGCATCGCGGTCAGCTTGTTGCCGAGCTCGCCGTGCTCGTTGGGGGCGCGGACCGAGACCGGGACCAGGGCCTGCAGCTTGAGGCCTTCGGTCTGAACGCCGCGGTCGGTCAGCCAGCGGCGCAAAGCGCCGGCGACGACCGCTAGGGAGACGTCGTTAACGGTGCCGCCGAGGGCGTTCTTGATCTGCTTGAAGTCCTCAAGGCTGGCGTTGGTCCAGTGGTAGCAACGGTCGGGGCTGATCTCGGTGTTGAAGGGGACCTTCGGAGAGGGCCTGGTGAGCTCCCAGCTCACCTCCCAAAGGCCCGCGACGCAGTCGGCGGCGCGGTTGGCGGCTCGCTGAGGGTGGCGGAAGGAGGCGGCGAGCCAACGGGCCATGCGGCGGATGGTCTTCCCCAGCCCGGCGATCGCGTGGCCGACCAGTCCGACCTTGGTCGGCGGGCTATGCGGATCCCACGGCCCCTCCTCGCTTTGGAGCTCGAAGTCGGGCTCGACATCGAAGAGCAGGATGCCGATGTCGACGGCGGAGATGCCGTCCGCGAGGGAGTGGTGAGTCTTATAGAGGACGGCGAAGCGATCATCGGCGAAGCCCTCCACCAGACACAGCTCCCAGAGGGGGCGGGAGCGATCCAGGGGCGGGGAGAGGAAGCGGCCGATCAGCTCGCGGAACTCGACCTCGGTGCCGGGCGCCGGCAGGGTCTCGCGGCGCACGTGGGCGGCGATCTCGAAGTCGGGGAAGTCGACCCATAGAGGCCGGCCGAGGCCGAGAGGCGGGAAGGCGAGGCGCTGGCGCAGGCGCGGCAGCAGGTGCAGGCGGCTTTTGATGTGGGTGAGGAATTCCTCCTCGCTCGGAGGGGAGCCCTCGCAGATCAGCACGGCACCGATCGCCATGTGGGCGTTTCGGCGCTCGTTGACCAGGAAGGAGGAATCAAACGACGTCAACCTGTCCATGTTGCGCTGCGACATCTGTCTCCTCTCTTCCCGATCTCCATCTTCTCATCTGCGCCCAGCCCAATGCGAGCGCTACGTCTGCCCTTCGGCTCAGGTGAACCTGGCGAGCTCAAAGCGGCAATAGTGGAATTCGAAGCCAAGGACAGTATCGTTGGCGAGGTTGGCGTTGCGGTTGAGGAGGATCGCCACCTTCCCCGCGCCGGCCTTCGCGCCGTCCCTCAGCTTCTTCGCGGTCGAAGAGAAGAGCCTGGCCTCGGTCTTTACGTAACCCAGCCACTTGGTCAGCGTGGCCGCTTCGCCGGGGGCCTGGGTATCGCCTGCGGGTTCGGCCAGGGTCTTCGTCGGGGACAGAGGAGGCCCTTGCGAGCTGCCCGGCTGCCCGCTTCAGCCTTCCTTTTCTGACTTCGCCCCTCACTCCTCTGAGGATCTTTTCGTTGGCCTTGGTGTTCTGCTTGCAGATCGGTTCGGCCGCGGCGACTTACTCGGCGCGGGTGGTTTCAGCGCGATCGCGAGGAGGCGGCACTCAGGATGGCAAGCGCGATGAGACCGACCAACATCGAGCTCCTCGACCTCGCCATCCTCGCCCTTCGTGGATCTCGCGTCGGCTTTTCCTGCCGCCTGCCCGGAGTATCGAATCGAAAGAGAGCCGGAGTCGCGCCAGACCCCTACCAGCTACTCGTCAGCTGAGTGATGAACTGGGAGCCGGTCAGAGGCACGTCTTCGGCACCGGGGAAGGAGACAACGAGCGGGCCGGTCCAGCTTCTCGTGCCGGCGGTGCCCTGCTGGAAGGAGCCGCTGCCGCTGAAGGGGGCGGGAGGGCTGAGGCTGGCCGAGCTCAGCGCGCTGTCGAAGATGAAGGTCTGCGACGGGGCGAAGGCGAGGGCAAGGCGGTAGACGGCGATCTGGCCTTCGCTCTGCTCACTGGCGGCGAGGTAGCGGGCCGTATGGGCGCTGTCGGTGGCCGCCGAGAAGAGCGTCGCTCCGAGCGCCGATTTCCAGCCGGCGGCGAAGGAGGTGATCTTGGCCCGGCCGGGGCTGGGGAGAGGGTGGCTGGAGCGGCTGCGGCGTGGCGAGCGGGCGGGCGGCGTGGAGCAGCCCGAGGCGCCGAGCAAGCGGACGATGCCCTTGGCGCGGTGGATGTGGGCCGAGGTGTAGCCGCCCTCGCCCTCGAAGTCGATTTCTCCGCGAAAGACGCCGGAGAGGAAGGAGGGGCTCGCGCCGTGGCAGCCGCGAGAGCGCGCGGCGCGGCGCGAGGGGTGGAAGTGGACTGCGACGCGGCCGAGGTTGGCGAAGTCGGCGCGCAAGCCGGTCGAGCTGACCTCGCCGCGGGCGATGTAGGTGGTGATCGCGGTGCCGAAGGAGCTCGGGCCGTGGGAGGCGCTGCTGCTGCGGGCCGAGGCGCTGCGGCTGGAGGGGGCGCCGGGACGAAAAACGCTGAGAAAGACGGTGGATTCGGCCCCCTCGACGACGATCTCATAGCCCTTGCTGGCGAGAAAGCTGAAGCTGGGCAGGGCCGGGCGAGGCGTGGAGGGCGCGGCGGGGTGGGCGCTCATGCGCAGCAGGGCTCGGGCGTCAAGCGGTGGGGAGATTGGGAGGTTCCGGGGGAGCGGGGGCAGCGATGGCTCGCCGACCGCGCTCGCGGGCAGCAGGGCGACTGTCGCGGCGACGAGGACGAGGGCGCTGCAGAGCGCGGTGGCAAGTCCGGATGAGCGCGCTCGCGCCTTGGCGCTGCGGGGCGCGCTGGGGTGGCGGCTCACCTGACCCTCGCGGCGCGGCCGAAGAGGCGGCCAACCGCCTTGCCGAAGTAGGGGCCGAAGTCAGTCGCCGGGTCGGAGCGGTAGCCGTAGGTGGTGATGCTGTTGAGCTGGCCGCCGGGGATCGTCCAGCCGCCCCCGGATGCACCGCCGGTGACGTTGCACTGGACCGCCAGGTTGAGCGGCCCGGGCCAGAAGAATGAGGCGATGTCGTGGCCCTCATAGGGAGTCTGGAGGCAGAGCTGCTGGGTCGAGCCGTCAAATGGCGCCGCCACCGGGTAGCCGTGGACGTCGAAGAGCTGGCCTGGAGCCAGGCCCCAGGCGATGCCGTCGGCGCCGGCCGCGGCGGCGAGGCGCTGGCCGCGTTCGTTGCGCGAGACGACGGCGGCACCGACGTCGTAGTTCTCATCGGCGGAGCCGATCCATTGACGGGTGGAGCCGATCCACTTGGCGGCAAAGACACCGAAGGGGCGCTCGCCGTTGTGGTAGCCGGGAACGAAGACCCATTTGTGGTCATACCATTCGCCGCCGGGCCCGCCGCTGTTGACGCAGTGACCGGCGGTGATCACGACGCTGAGGTTCGGCGCGTTGACCGAGGTCCCCGAGCAGCGGGCGAGCCCTTCGCCATGACCGAGGACGATGAAGACGGCGCCGTTTTGGCTATTGCCGGGAAGGGTGGGTTCGGCGACGGTCTGAAAGGTGGAGCTGGCGCGGGCGGCGGGATCGGAGGCGGCGACGCCGCGGCGCGCGGCGGCGGGGGCGCGCGGCGGGGTGCGGTAGGGGGTTTCGTGCAGGGCGCGGGCGGAGGGCGATGCGGAAGCGGCGGCGGAGCGCTCGACCTGAGACCCGCCGGCCAGCTGCACGGACAGCGGCTGGGCCCGCTTCATGCGAGCCGGGGTCCAGAAGCGCAGGGACACGCTAGCCCCGGCGGGGGCGGCGACAGACGCGCCGGCGAAGGCGGCCTGCGCGGGAACGGCTCCCGCGCAAAGGAGCAGGGCTGCTAAGGCAAGCGAAGCAAAGGCTGGACGAGCGATCACCAGGTCCATGCTACGGATGATGCCCAAACTGCTGCGCAAGCCTGCGGATCTAAACAGCAAGCATTGTCGATAGAGCCAGGCACGCGAAGCGCCCCGAAAGCCCGCTGACGGCAGAGCCCCGCAGCGGTCTCCCAAAGAACGCAAGGGAGGCTTGGTGCAAGCACGAGCCGCGCCGATGGGCTCTAAGCAGTGCAGCGCTGCGAACCCCTAGCTGGGGTTCCCCATGCTGCTGATCGCAAGCAACTCCGCAACTTTTATTAGCCCGAGCGTCGCATGGGGAGACGAAGCGCTACTCCGCATCCGCACTCCGCCGCCTTCCGGCCCGCGCACCTCGACGATCGTGCAGACATCGCCGATCGTCCAGTTCCCCTCTTTCTCGCCGAAGTCGGCCTCGATCGCCTCCATCTGTTCGGCGATGTGCTGTCCGACTTTGCTCTGGTCAAGTGCCATCTAGCCCCCAATTCCGCGAATGTGTGTTCCGAGGCCTACCCTAGCCTCAGCAAGCAAGAGTTCGCGGGCGCGAGTCGCTCGCTCAGGGGTTAGGGTGGGCATGGCGGCTCGGCTCAGGTGCCGGGTGCATCGGCTGTGAACCCCGATCCACAGAGCAATCCCGGTGTTGAGGTGCCTGGGCCGACCCCCGGCAAGACGCCCGCGCCGAGGGTCGGGATCCTGGGTCGGATCGGCTGCCTGGGCTTCGGCCTGGTATTCCAGCTCGGCACCCTGATCGCGCTCTTCTTCGCCGAACATCTGCTCAGCGGGCACTACGGGGAATCGGTCTACAACACGGGCCAGCAGGTCGTCGGCGGGGTCCTCGGCATCCCGACCGTCGTGCTCGGGGTGGGGGTGCTCGCGGCGGCGCTCTACACCGCCGCGACCGGGCGGCGGGGCTGGCTTACCTTCAAGCTCGCGCTCGCGGCGATCGGCCTCTTCGCGCTGATGTTCGCGGTCGAGCTGGCGCTCAAGTAGGGGGCGGCGGGGCGCCCTTGGCGTGGGCGATGCGGTCGACCATGAGGGCGGGGTCGGGGAAGGTCACCGTGAGGCGCTGGAGCTTGAGACCTTCGAGGTCGACCGCGAGAGCGTCGCGACCCGCCTTGACCGCGAAGAACTGCCGCCCGTGGTCGAGGTAGCAGACGCAGAACGGATCAAGGCCGGGGATGACCTTGCGGCCCTTGACGGCGCTGAAGCGGCGGATCGAGTGGATCGGATCGCGATCGACCTCGGCGCTCGCGATCTGGCTGAGGGGTAGGACGATGTCGGGGGAGAATCGCATCACGAAGGGCGGGACCGGCATCACGACGGCCATATTGCGCAGAGCGAGGTGGGTCTCGGTGAGCTCGAAGCGCCAGCGGCGCATGCCCGGCATCTTGGAGGGGCGGAACTCGATTGCCTCGGGCTGCCCGGGGGTGGTGGGGGCAGAACTCGAGGCGCTGTCGGAGCGGGCGGGTGTCATCTAACGAAGGTGGGCCTCTGGCCCTGGGGTTCTGCCGAGCTGCGAGCCTACCCTGCGCGCCAGATCGCCGGGATCGGCGCCCACGGCTTCGGGCGCTGACGTTGCCGATCGGCGTCGTTGTACCGTTTGGGCATGAGATCGACCAGTCGAAACGGGAACTGGACGCCCGAGGGAAAGGCAGAGCTTTCCGCTCTGCGACGTGACTACGTGGACCTCACCCCCGCGCAGCGCGTGAAGCAGGTCTTCGAGCTGTCGAGGTTCCTCTCGCAGGTGGCCGAGGCAGGACGTCGTCGGCGCAGTGCCTGAGCTCGATATCCGAGCGATCCTCGTGGAGCTTGCCCAAGAGCCGGTCGAGTTCCTCATCATCGGCGGGGTCGCGGTCGGCTTCCATGGCTACGTCCGCGCAACCAAGGATGTGGACGTTGTGCCCTCACCAGATCCCGAGAACCTCAAGAGGCTGGCCCGGGTGCTGCGGCGGCTCGACGCGCAGATCGAGGGCGCGCAGGAATTCGGCAGCGAGGAGCTTCCCGACCCGCTGGACCCCGAGGCACTCGCGCTGGGCGGCAACTGGGTGCTGCGCACGCGACTCGGGCGCTTCAACGTCATGCAGTGGATCGGCGAGTACGCGCTCTGGGAGAGGCTCGCGCCCACCGCAATCACGGCAGAGATCGGCGAGTTGACGGTCAAGGTGGTGAGCTATGACGGCCTGGTCGCGCTTAAGGAGAAAGCGGGCCGGCCCGAGGACCTCGTAGACCTGCGGCGACTGCGAGAGGCGCGGGGCGAAGGCTGACGAGGGCGGGGTGTTTGGGACCGCTCGGCGGAGCCCTGTCTGGGACGCGACTGACACTCAGGCGGAGGCGCCGCTGAACTTGTAGCCGACCCCGCGCACGGTCAGGACCAGCTCGGGGTTCTGGGGATCGCGCTCGACCTTCTGGCGCAGGTTGGAGATATGGACGTCGCAGGCGCGCTCGTCGCCGTCGAACTCGGTCTGCCAGAGCTCCTCCATGATCTTGCCGCGAGAGAAGACCTCGCCGGGACGGCCGACCAGGAGGCGCAGGAGCTGGAACTCCGAGCGGGTCAGGTTGACCGGCTCGCCGCGGACGGTGGAGACGTGGCGGACAAGGTCGATCGCCACCGGGCCGGACTCGATGCGGACGGCCTGGGCGAGCGGGGAGCGGTCGAGCTCGCGGCGGCGCAGCTGGGCGCGCACACGGCCGAGCAGCTCGCGCACCGAGAAGGGCTTGGTGACGTAGTCATCGGCGCCGACCTCCAGGCCGACCACCTTGTCGACCTCGGCGTCCTTGGCGGTGAGGACGATGATCGGCACGGCACTGCGCGAGCGCACGTCGCGGCAGATGTCGAGGCCCGAGGGGCCGGGCATCATGATGTCGAGGATGAGCAGGTCGAAGGGGATGCCGTTGCCGAGCATCTCGCTCGCCTCATCACCGTCGGCGGCGCCGGTGACCTCGAATCCCTCCTGGGCGAGCGCGTAGCCGACCGAGTCGCGGACCGAGGGCTCATCGTCGGCGATCAGGATCCGGCCGCTGCTCATCGCGCTCCCCTCACGCCACCGGGGTGAGGCTGGGCTGGGCGATCGGGAGGCGGACCCAGAAGGTGCTGCCCGCCCCCTCGACCGAGGAGGCGCCGATCTGGCCCCCCATCACGTCGACCATGCGGCGGGCGATAGCCAGGCCGAGCCCGAAGCCCTCCTGCTTTCGGGACTCGGTGCGGCGGTAGAAGCGCTCAAAGACGCGGTCGATCTCCGCCGCGGGGATACCGGTTCCTGTGTCGATCACCTCCAAGACCACCTCTCTCTCGCCATCGCGGCGGGCGCGAACGGTAACGGTGCCGGGGGGCGGCGTGTTCTTAAAGGCATTGGTGAGTAGGCCAATCATCACCTGGCGCAGCAGAGTCGGATCGCCTTTGACGGCGAGGTCGGGCTCGACCTCGACTGCCAACCCGACGTGCGTGGGGGGCTCGAGCGCGGCGGCAACGTCGCGGATCGCGACCGGGACGTCGACCACCTCGGTCTCCCCCACTCCCAGCGACTCGACCCGGGCAAGGGTGAGCAGCGACTGGGTGAGGCGGCTCATGCGCTCGGCGTCCTCTGAGAGGCGAGCGAGGAAGTGCTCGCGCGCCTCGGGGTCATCCTTGGCGCCGCTCTGCAGGACCTCGATCGCGCCGGAGATCCCGGCGAGCGGGTTGCGCAGCTCATGCGCGGCGTTGGAGACGAAGTCGGCTTCGGCGAACTCGCGGCGCATCTCCTCGGTGCGATCGCGAACGACGGCGAGGACGGCGCGCTCATCGGGCAGGGAACGGGCCTGCATCGAGTAGGCCCGGTCGCCTATGCGGAGCGCCGGGTGGGCGGCGAAGCCGACCTCGGCGGCGCGACGCAGGTGGGGGAGCAGGCTCTCGGAGGGCCGCCCGGCGGGGTCGAGGAGCTTGGCGGCGGCGCTGTTGGAGAAGCGGACCGAGCCCCCCTCATCGACGACCATCACCGCGTCGGTGAGGCCGTCGAAGATCGCCGCCAGCTTGTTGCGATCGGCGGTGAGGACGCCGAAGCTCTCTTTGAGGGAGGCGCGCATCGACTCCAGGGCGCGGGCAAGGTCGCCGATCTCATCTGGACCGGAGACCTCGAGGGAGGCATCGAAAGAGCCGGCCGCCATCTCACCGGCCGCCTGGGCGAGGCGGGCGACGCGATGGGAGATGGCGACGGCGATCAAGAAGCCAGCGAGGACGCCGAGCAGGACCGCGGCGAGCAGGGCGCGGTGATTGGAGCCGAAGAGATAGACGGCGGTGCCCGTGATCAGGCTTACCGCGGCGAAGGCGCCAGAGAGCCAGAGGCGCATACCGATCCGTCTCATGAAGGTTTACTAACACAAAACGAATGCGGACTCCCTGCCTGGGTGTGCGGAGCGGGCGCGGCTGTGCGGGGACGGCTGGGCTTCGTGGGAGAATCGGGCGGGTGCGCACGCTGGTCTTCATCCCCGCCTGGAATGAGGAGGCCTCGATCGCCGGGGTAATCGGCGACGTGCGCGCGGCGCTGCCGGAGGCCGACGTGCTGGTGGTCGACGACGGCTCGGCCGACGCAACCGCGGCGCGGGCCCGGGCGGCGGGGGCGCTGGTCGCCTCGCTGCCCTTCAACCAGGGGCTGGGGGCGGCGCTTCAGACTGGCTATCTGTACGGGCTGCGCGAGGGCTATGACTTCTGCGCGCATCTGGACGCCGACGGTCAGCACCCGGCGCCCGAGGTGGTGCGGCTGCTGAAGGAGGTCCTCGCCGACCGCGCCGACCTGGTGATCGGGTCCCGCTACCAGGAGCGCCGCAGCGCTGAGCGCGGCGACGCGGCAACGGTGCACAGCGACGATTACAAGCCGACGATCTCGCGGCGGATCGGGACCAGCGTCTTCCGCTTCTTCCTCACCCTGGCGACGCAGCAGCGCTTCACCGACACGACGAGTGGGATGCGCGCGGCGAACCGTCGGGTGATGGCGCTGTTCAGCGAGCACTACTCGCCCGACTTCGCTGAGATCGAGTCGCTGCAGCTGGCGGTGCGCCAGGGGCTGCGGGTCGAGGAGGTGCCGGTGCGGATGCTCGAACGGGCGGGAGGGCACTCCTTCCTGACCCCGCTGCGCTCAGCCTTCTTCATCTTCAAGGGGATGATCGTGCTGGTCGTCGGCCAGTTCCGCCCGCGGCTGGTGGTGGCCGGAGAGCGAGACGATGGGGGCCCGCGCCCGCCCGGCGGGGCGGGTCGCCTGGGGAAGAGCGTGGAGGCGGAGAGATGAGACCTCAGAAGAACAGTGGGGAGGTTCTCCTATGAGCGGCATCGCGCTCGCCGCCCAGGCCCCAAAGGTCAACCTGACCCCGCAGACGCGGATCCTGGCGGCGGCGATCGCGATCGCCTTCATGGTGATGATCCTCGAGCTGATCCGCCGCGACCGCCTACAGGAGCGCTACAGCGTCGTCTGGTTCGTCGCGGGGCTTGGGATGCTGGCCGGCGCCGCCTTCCCGGGGCTGTTGGGAGCGCTCGCCGACGTGATGGGCGTCCGCAACACCAACGTGGCCCTCTTCTCCATCGTCTTGTTGCTGTTGCTCGGCCTGGCGCTCAACTTCAGCGTGATCATGTCCCGCCAGGCGACGCAGATAACCCGCCTGGCCCAGGAGCGAGCGCTGGAAAAGGCCCGCGAGCAGGCGGCGCAAGAGCAAAACGGCAAAGGCTCGGCGCTCCCCCAGGCCGAGCGCCCTGGGGGAACCGGCTGAGCTCTGGGGATAGGGGGCGCGACCGCCCGACGCACCTGCCCAGCTGAAACGCAAATGGAAACCGGGGTCGTGATCAGAATGCCTTGGGGTGCCTTGATGCAGTAGTCCGGCCGCGCTGGTGCGCGGACGCCCCTACCAACCCCCCGGCCCGACAACCCATGGAATCGGTACCCGCCTACACCATGAGGTGTATCATGGTGGGTATGACGAGGACGAACATCGAGATAGACGATCGCCTGGTGGATCGGGCGATGAGCCTCTACCGGCTGCCCAGTAAGCGCGAGGCCGTCGACCTGGCCCTGCGCAGGCTCGTGGGCGAGCCGATGAGCCGAGAGGAGGCGCTTGGGATGGAGGGGGCCGGCTGGGCCGGTGACCTTGCCGAGATCCGCTCTCGTGAAGAGACCCCCGAGCAGTGATCCTCGTCGACAGCTCCGCCTGGGTGGAGTTCCTTCGCGCCACCGGCAGCTCCGCCCACCTGCGGGTGCGCTCTGCGCTGCAGGAGAAGGCCGACCTGGCAAGTACCGACGTAGTCGTGATGGAGATCCTCGCCGGTGCCCGCGACGAAGCCGACCGTGACCGGCTGCGGCGTCTGCTCTATGGCCTGAAGTTCCTCGCGGTGGAGGGCCCCACCGACTACGAGCGCGCCGCGGGGCTGTATCGGCTCTGCCGCAGCGCCGGCGAGACGCCACGCAAGCTCACCGACTGCCTGATCGCCGCGGTCGCGATCCGCAACGACGCCGAGCTACTCTGCGAGGACGCCGACTTCCTCACTATCGCCCGCCATTCGCCGCTGCGGCTCGCGGCCGGGTAGCAGCCGGCTTACCTGTCACGCAGGCCGCGTGAGCCCTGGCCGGCCTTGGAGCTCGCCGGACTCGAACCGGCGATCTCTTGGGTGCGATCCACGAAGCCGGCCAGCTGAGATTGACAAAAAGCGGCAAGCTTGCAGGTCATTCTTGATGTGGTCCGGGAGGCAACGTCGAGCCGGATGTGCGCGGATATGGGTCGATATATGTCGGCGATTCGGGCACTCCCTGGCGGCGAGTGCCTGAAACTTTGGCGGTCGCTGCCCGCGCTGGCCGGTGGTACCGTTTTCCCGATGACCAAGACCGAGCTACACGAGCTGGTCGATGCGCTGCCGGATGAGTCGCTGCCCGCCGCAGCAATCCTCCTGCGTCGCGCCCAGGACCCCGTCGCCGCCAAGCTCGACGCGGCTCCCTATGACGAAGAGGAGCTGACCGAGGAAGATCTACGCGCCGTGCAGGAGGCGCGTAGCGAGCCGGGCGTGCCGTGGTCTGAGGCCGAGGCGGAGCTGAACGCTGGCTGATTCTGGTTGGCGGATCGAGATCCGCCCCGCTGCGCTGAAATCACTGCGTCGGATGGGCCGGCGTGATCGTGAACGCATTGGGGGGGCGATCAGCAAGCTCCCCGATGGCGATGTCAAGCGCCTCCGTGGTCGAGACCGGCTCTTGCGCCTTCGCGTCGGCGAGTGGCGAGTGATTTTCGGTCGCCAGGATGCAAACCGTGTGATCGATGTATTGGCAATCAGGCCACGCGGTCGGGCCTACCGCTGAGAGCGGGCGTCGGGAGGCGAGGTAGTGAGCGCAAGCGGGCGAGCAAATCGGCGGTTGGAGGAGCGGCCGATGCGGCTGGCGGCAGCTACCGGGCCGCGGTCGCGGCGGTGCTCGGCGCCCACGCGCTGCGGGGCTGGGGCGTGCGCGGTTTGGACGCCGCCGCCCGAGGCCGAAGTTGACCTGCGGTTGACTAACTGCAACCACGTGGTCGCAGGGTCTGCGGTCAAGCGAAAAGCGCCGCCTTGCAGGCGCTTGGCGATGGAGCTCGCCGGATGACTCTCGAACCCCAGCTCATCGAACCGGTACGAGACCTCTTAAGTAGGCGAAGAGTTCTCCGGACAGCCATTGACCCGCTCCTTCATGGCATCAGATCCAAGCTCATCCGACAGAGCTCTCCAGGCGGAAGAAGAGGGCCTCCAGGGCAAGCTCCTCGGAGACGTTTAACTCGAGGCGGCGGCGGGTGTCTTGGATCAGCTCGGCGGCTTGGCGGGCGCTGGCGGGGTCCAGGTCGGCCGCCTGGGATTGGAGCTGGGCGATGCGATCTTGGTTGTAGGCGACCTCGGGGGCGCCCAAGGCGACGGCGGCGAGGTCGCGAAACCAGGCGGCGCTCAACTCGAGGCCAAGGTCGAGGATCTCGGTGCGGCGGCGGCGCGCGGCTCGTTTTGACTCCTCGGCGATGTCGCGGGCGGTGTGCTTTAGCCCGGCCGAGGACTCCTCCTCCAACGCTTCGCGGGTCGCGGCCCCAGCGTCCTCGCCGACGACCGCGGCGCGCTCGAGCAGCTGCTTCCAGGGAGCGGCCGCCGAGCGGCCGCCGAGCGCCGCGGTGGCGCAACGCTCGGCCTCGGCGCGGATCTCCCTCCCCCGCCCCGAGAGGAGCAGCCGGGCGCGCTGGAGGTCTCCCGCCGAGAGGCGCGCGGCGGCGGCGATCTCGCCGGGGCTCGAGGTGGGCTCGCCGGGGTCCAGATCGCCGCCGAGCGCCGCCTCGATCGCGTCCAGCGGCAGGGGGGCGAAGTCGACCCGCTGACAGCGGGAGGCAACGGTCTCCAACAGCACCTCCGGCTCGGAGGTGAGGAGGATCAGGTGGACGTAGAGCGGCGGCTCCTCCAGGGTCTTCAGCAATGCGTTCTGGCTCTCGTCGCGCAGCGCCTCGGCGGCCTCGATGACGAAGACGCGCGCCCCGCCCTCGAAGGGTCGGTAGGAGGCGGCGCGGATCACCCGCTCGCGCACGTCTTCGAGCAGGTGCTGGGCGCCGCGGGGAGCGAGCCAGGCGAGGTCTGGATGAGGGGAGGGATCGAGGAGGGCGCGGCGGCGGGTGTCGTCTGGGTCCTCGGCGCCGGCGGCGAGGACTTCGGCCGCAAAGGCGCGAGCGGCGGCGCGCTTGCCGGCTCCGTGTGGGCCGCGGAAAAGGTAGGCGTGCGATGGGCCTGAGGCGAGCGCGGCGCTCAGCGCGACCCTGGCGCGCGGCTGGTGGGCGGTTGCCTCCTCCAGGACAGTCGTCATCGAAGCGGGCTCACGCGGCGCGGCTCCGAGCTGCCTCCAGCACCCGCTCGTGCACCTCCTCGACGCTGCCGCCGGCATCGACCACGACAACTCGGTCGGAGGCGATCTTGGCTATCTCCTCGTAGGCCTCGGCAACGGCACGCTGGAGCTCGACCCCCTCGGACTCCAAGCGGTCCTCTCCCCCTGCCCGGCCGAGGCCGACCTCGGGATCGAGCGCCAACAGCACGGTGAGGTCGGGCCAGAGGCCATCGATCACCGTATCGGTCAGCGAGAGGACAAAGCTCATCCCAAGGCCGCGGGCAGCTCCCTGGTAGGCGACGCTCGAGTCGGCGAAGCGGTCGGCGACGATGTCCGTGCCGGCCTCCACGGCGGGGCGGATCACGCGGGCGAGGAGGTCGGCGCGGGCGGCCGAGAAGAGGAGCAGCTCGGCGAAGGGGTCCAGCGAGAGGCCCGGGTCGGCGAGCAGATCGCGGATGCGCTCGGCGGCATCGGTCCCCCCCGGCTCGCGGATTAGCAGCGTCTCGGGGCCGAGTGCCTCGGCCAGCAGGCGCGCCTGGGTGCTCTTGCCGGAGCCGTCGATCCCCTCCAAGGAGATGAACAACGCTCCGTGGCCTCAGCCTTTGGCCGCGGCTTTGGCGCGTTTGCGGCGACGTGTGCCGGCGTCAGCTTTGGTCGCGGTCTTCGCCTTGGCCGGCGCCGCCCCGTCCTCAGAGCCATCGGGCAGCGGCTGCTTTTCCATCGCCTCTTTCGCCGCCCGGGCGGCTTCGCGCTCGGCGCGGCGTTTCTTCATCTCCTGCATCGACTCGCAGTCGTCGTTGAGGCAGAGGTTCCAGGGGCGCCCGCGGAAGGGGACGACTTTCAGCCGCGGCGTCTGGCCGCAGACCGAGCAGCGATCCTCGAGGCGGAAGACATCGCCGCGCTGGGGCAGCGGAAAGGTCTGATCGCAGGAACTCGGATCATCGGCGCTCCAACCCGAGCAGCCGACGAAGCGTTTGCCCGATTTTTTGGCGCGGATGATGCGCAGCATGTTGGGTGAGCCGTCCTCCTTGGTGCGGCCGGCCTCTTCGCAGACCTTGCAGGGGCCGAGGATGCGGTCCTGGTCCATCCCCGCCCAGACGACCTTCGCCAGGTCCTCGCGGCTGGAGTCGATCTCCGACCAGGTCCGGTGCAGCAGATCGCGACTGTCGCCGACGACACCGTCCTTGGTCATCTCGCCGGCGGCGATGCGGTCCATCTCCTGCTCGAGCTGGGCGGTCATCTCCGGCGTCGCCATCCGCGGCACGTAGCGCTTGAACGCCTCATACATCGCGATCCCGGTCTCCGAGGGGACCGGCGGGTTGGCGTAGACGTAGCCGCGGTCATACAGCTTCTGGATGATGTCGGCGCGGGTCGCCTTGGTGCCGAGGCCGCGCTCCTCCATCATCTCGATCAGCTTGCCCTGGGAAAGGCGCGAGGGCGGCTGGGTCTCCTTGTCGAGGATCCAGGGCTCGCCGTCGAGCTCGAGCGACTGCCCCTCTGCGAGCTTGGGGATCTCCTCATCGGCGGAGCGGGCATAGGTGTAGATGCCGGCGTAGCCGGGATCGACGACGACCGAGCCGCGCACGAAGTAGGTCTGCGAGCCGGCCTCGATGTCGGCGCGGGTGGACTCGGTGATCATCGGCGGGCTGAAGGTGGCGAGAAAGCGGCGCACGACCAGCTCATAGACGCGGCGCCGGGGGCCCTCAAGGGCGCCGGGGTGGATCGCCTGGGTCGGGTAGATCGGCGGGTGGTCGGTCGTCTCTTTTTTGCCGCGGGTGGGCTTCAGCTCGGCTTCCATCAGGCCCGCGGCGGCGGAGAACTCCTTGATGCGGACCAGCGAGGAGACCAGCTCGCGGACCGGCAGGGAAGGCGGGTAGACGGTGTTGTCGGTGCGCGGGTAGGAGATAAAGCCGTCCATGTAGAGGTCCTCGGCGATCCGCATCGCGCTGGCCGGGGTGATGCCGAGGCGGCTGGAGGCGTCGGTGGTGAAGGCGGTCGTGTTGTAGGGGGTCGGCGGTTTGCGGGTGTTCTTCTTCGCGGTGACCGAGCGGACCGTGCCGGGGCTGGAGGTGCCGGCG
The DNA here is from genome assembly GCA_963777915.1 of uncultured Solirubrobacterales bacterium. Classification (GTDB taxonomy): domain Bacteria; phylum Actinomycetota; class Thermoleophilia; order Solirubrobacterales; family 70-9; genus CAVUPF01. The sequence continues at coordinate 563,859 of CAVZSH010000003.1, forward strand.
AGCGCCGCGTCGACCTCCGCCCGCTCCCAGAATTTGTCGACCGCGTGGTGGGCCTCGAATGCCCCGTCGGGATGCTGGAAGCGGGCGAGCAGCTCCCAGAACGGTTTTGCGACATGGGCACGGCGCTCCATCTCGCGCTCGACGATCAGCCCCAGGGTGGGGCTCTGGACGCGGCCGACCGAGAGGAAGTTGGAGCCGAAGCGCCGCGTCGCGAGGGAGACGGCGCGAGTCAGGGTCGCGCCCCAGAGCAGGTCGATGTCCTGGCGCGCAGCGCCGGCGTTGGCGAGCGGGTAGGAGAGCTCGTCGAGGTTGTCGAAGGCACGCTCGATCTCCTCCTTGGTGAGCGCCGAGTAGCGGGCGCGCTTGATCGGCAGGGTGCCGTCGCGGGTCCCCTCGCGCGAGCCGAGCGCCGGGTTGGCGTCGAGCATCTCCTCCAGCGCCTCGAGGCCGATCAGCTCGCCCTCGCGATCGAAGTCGGTGGCGATCACCAGCTCGTCGGCCTCCTTGGCGACTTTCTTGATCGCCTTGACGACGTTTTTGTCGGTCGGCTCCTTGACCAGCTCGGCGTCGATCAGCTCGTGCAGGTCGGTCTTCTGCCAGTTCGAGTAGCCCTCGGGGAAGGCGGGGCCGAGCACGTGACCCTTGAGGCCGATCGACATCTGCTCCCCACCGGCATCGGTCCAGGTGTAGTAGGGGACTTTGAAGGATTTGTCGGTGGCCGGGCCGCCGTTTGCGGCGCCGAGGATCTCGGCGATCTTCTTGGCGCTGTTGTTCTTCTCGGTGACGATCAACCTCATGGGGCGGCGAGGGTAGCAGGGGCTCTCGGTCACCCCGGCGGCCTCGCGCGCGCCGATCCCCCTAGGATCGGCGGCCGCATGAGGTGCTTGGTGACAGGCGGCGCGGGGTTCATCGGCTCAAACCTTGTCGACGCTCTGCTGGCGCGCGGCGATCGGGTGACGGTGCTCGACGACCTCTCGACCGGGCGCCGCGAGAACCTCGACGGGGCGCTGGAGGCGGGCGCGGAGCTGGTCGAGCAAGACGTCCGCGACGCCGCCGCCGTGGCCCACTCGGCGGCCGAGGCCGGGGCGGAGGCGGTCTTTCACCTGGCGGCGCAAATCGATGTGCGCAAGTCGATCGCCGACCCCGCCTTCGACGCCGCGGTCAACGTCGGCGGCACCGCCAACCTGCTGGAGGCGGCCCGAACGGCGGGCGCACGACGCTTTGTCTTCGTCTCCACCGGCGGGGCGATCTACGGCGAGGGCGAGGGGAAGGAGCTGCCGCTCGGGGAGTGCGCGCCGGTCGAGCCGCTCTCCCCCTACGGTCAGAGCAAGTTCGCCGCCGAGGGCTACCTGGCGCTGTACGAGCGGCTCTACGGGCTCTCCGGCGTCGCGCTGCGGCTCGGCAACGTCTACGGCCCGCGCCAGGACCCGCTCGGTGAGGCAGGGGTGATCGCGATCTTTTGCGGGCGGCTGCGCGGCGGGGGACGGCCGACGGTGTTCGGCGATGGCACCCAGACCCGCGACTACATATACGTGGGCGACGTGGTGGCCGCGGCGCTGGCCGCGGCGGACGGGGCGATCAGCGAGCCGATCAACATCGGCACCGGGATCGAGACCGACGTGCTGGAGCTGGTCCGGCTGCTCGGCGAGCTGGACGGCGCCGAGAGCTTTGAGCCCGAGTTCGCCCCGCCCCGGGCGGGCGAGGTGCAAAGGATCGCGATCGATCCGGCGCGGGCGGAGCGCGAGCTGGGGTGGCGGGCGGAGGTGGGGCTGGCGGAGGGCCTGCAGCTGACGCTGGACTCCCTCTAACCTTCGGGTATGCCCGCCCAGGCCTACGCCGGCAAGGAGTGCGTCTGCCAGCTGCGGAAGGGGATCTGCGACCAGTCGTGTGTGCGCGACATGCTGGAGACGCCCTTCTATATCGCCTGCCTGAAGCTGGCGGAGCGGCGCTGCCTGGTGATCGGGGGCGGCGACGTGGGGCTGGAGAAGGTCGAGGGACTGCTCGCCTGCGACGCCGACGTGACGCTGATCGCACCGCTCGCCCACCCCGCGCTGGAGGCGCTGGCGGCGGAGGGGTCGATCCAGTGGGAGAAGCGCCTCTACGACGGAGCAGCGGACCTCGAGGGCGCCTTCATGGCGATCGCCGCGACCGATGACAGCGAGGTCAACATCGGCGTCTATGACGACGCCGAGCGCCGGGCGATGCTGGTCAACGTGGTAGACGTGCCGCCGCTTTGCAACTTCATCTTGCCGGCGATCGTGCGCAGCGGCCCGCTGGCGATCGCGATCTCCACGGCCGGCGCCTCCCCCGCCCTCGCGAAGCGGATGAAGCGGGAGGTCGCCGCGCTGTTCGGCGAGGAGTACGCACGCCTTGCGGTGATCCTCAACGATGCCCGCGGCTGGGCGAAGGGGACGCTGCCGACCTACCAGGACCGCAAGGAGTTCTTCGAGGGGATCGTCAACGGCGATCCCGACCCGGCAGCGCTGCTGCGCGAGGGCAAGGAGGCAGCGGTGCTGGCGCTGATCGAGAGCGCCAAGGAGCGCGCCGCGGCGGCACCGGCCTGAGCGTCAACCGACGCTCGAGCAGACCGATCCACTGACCTTGGCGAGGGCCTCGCGCAGGGCGTCGGCCTGGCGGGCGCTGAGGCTCGCGGCGAAGCTGGCCTCGATCTCAGCGGCGACGATCGGCTGCATCTCGGCGAGCATCGCTGTGCCAGCCGGGCACAGCGCCGCGTAGCTGACGCGCCGGTCGGTCTCGCAGAAGGTGCGCTCCAGCAGGCCGGCCTTGACGAGGCGGTCGACCAGCTTGGTGAGGCCACCGCGGCTGATCACCAGGGCGTCGGCGAGGTCGCCCATCTTGAGGTGCTGCTCGGGGGCGGCGGCGAGGGCGCTCAGTACCTCATACCACCCCAGCGGTGGCAGGCCGGCGTCGGTCAGCGCCTCCTGGAGGCGGCCGGTGACGGCGGCGTGGGTGCGACAGAGGGCCGCCCAGGCGTCGCGATGGGGGTCGGGGGCTGGCGCCTTCGAGCCGTTCCGCCTGGCCTTCGGATCTGCAGTTGTCGGGCTTGCGGGCACGCCCTGGATCATCGCAGATGAATGTTGCCAAAGCAATATTTGTATCTACAATCTTTTCTGCTATGATAATTTCTTAGTTAAAGGTTTATCTGGCAATCACTTACCGGAAGGAACTCAACATGCCCACCACCCAGACCACCAAACAGGAGATCGCGCCCGGCACCTGGTCAGTCGACCCAGTCCACTCCTCGATCACCTTCGCCGTCACCCACAACGGCGTCTCGGCCTTTCGCAGCGGCTTCGGCTCCTATGAGGCACGACTCAGCGGAGGCAAGGCAGCTCGCCTTGAGGGCTCGGTGGACGTCGCCAGCATCGATGTCTCCGAGGAGCAGCTCAAGGGCCACCTCCTCTCCCCCGACTTCTTCGACGCCGAGCGCTACCCGAAGCTTCGCTTCAGCTCGAGCGAGCTGGACGTAGCCGAGGACGGCTCGCTGCGACTGCGTGGCGAGCTGGAGATCAAGGGACAAAAGCACGAGGTCGAGGCGGGTGGGCGGTTCGCAGCACTCGGCGCCGACCTCGGCGGCAGCGCCCGCGTCGGGCTCTCCTTGGAGGCCTCGGTCGACCGCCGCGACTTCGGTCTGGACTGGAACGCGGAGCTGCCGAGCGGCGGCCAGGTGCTCGAGTACGAGGTGAGTATCGCGGTCGAGCTGGAGCTGGTCGCGGTGGGGAGCGACTAGCCATGCAGGTGCTCGGCATATCCGGGAGCCTGCGCCGCGACTCGCTCAACACTGCCCTTCTGGGGGCGGCCGCCGAGCGGCTGCCCACCGGGGCGGAGCTGGGGATGTTCGAGCGGCTGGCGGAGATCCCGCCCTACAGTGAGGACGCCGAGGCGGAGCCGGCGCCCGCCGCGGTGCAGGAGCTGCGCGAGGCGATCCGCGGCGCCGATGCGGTCCTGATCGCGACGCCGGAGTACAACCACTCGCTCCCCGGCCAGCTGAAGAACGCGCTCGACTGGGCCTCGCGCCCGGCCGGGCGCAGCGCGCTGAACGGCAAGCCGGCGGCGGCGATCGGCGCCTCGAAGAGCATGTTCGGGGCGGTCTGGGCCCAGGCCGAGTTGCGCAAGGTGCTGACCGCGATGGGCGGCCGGGTGATCGAGGCGGAGCTGCCGGTTGCCCAGGCGCACGAGCAGCTGACGGCCGGGCGCCTGGAGCTTTCTCCCCAGCAGGCCGAACAGCTCGAGGAGATCCTCGCCGAGCTCCTCGCCGCGGCCGAGATCGAGGCCGAGCTCGAGTCGGTCGCAGCGTAGAGCTCCACCCGTAGCCAGGGGTTGCCGCCGACACGGGCCCGGCGGCGCTCAGCTGGCGGGCAGATCTTCAACTTCGCCGAGCGGTACCCGTTTGGGTCGGTTTGAAGGGGATGAAGCGAGACAGCCGTCGAGGGGCTTGGTGCCGCTCAGGAGGACGGCAGGGCAAAGAAGGCGACCGCGGCGAAGTGGGCCGCGGCGGCGGCGATCACGAGGGCGTGGAAGACCTCGTGGTAGCCGAAGACGGCGGGGTTGGGGTTGGGGCGCTGGGTGGCGTAGACGACGGCGCCGGCCGTGTAGAGGATGCCGCCGGCGGCGATGAGGAGCGTGCCGGTGACGCCCATGTCGGACCACAGCTCAGGGAAGGCGACCGCGGCGACCCAGCCGAGCGACATGTAGATCAGCGCCGCCACCCATTTGGGGTGATCGATCCAGACCATCTCCACCGCGGCGCCGGCGATCGCACCGATCCAGACGACTACGAGGATGGCGGCGGCGAGCGGGCCGTGCAGAACGAGCAGGGCGAAGGGGGTGTAGGTACCGGCGATCAGGAAGAAGATCATCGAGTGGTCGAGGCGGCGCATCCAGCGGCGCACGTTGGGCCGCTTCCAGTCGACCCGGTGATAGAGGGCGCTGGTGCCGAGCAGGGCCGAGAGGCTGACCGCGTAGATCGCAACGGCGAGGGTCGCCCTCGGGGTCTTCGCGGCGAAGATCAGCGCGGCGCCGAGGAAAAGGGAGACGAAGAAGGCCCACATGTGAGAGACGCCGCGCAGCTTCGGCTTGACCAGGGCGATTGCCTCGGCGGCGGCCCCTTTGGCTGCCTCGGCCCGCTCGGCGGCCGCCTCACGCGCCGCACTCGCCCGCTCGCCGACCGCCTCTCGTGCCGCCTGGCCCCGTACCCGCATAGTGTCACCATACATAGGGAGCAAGCGAATCTCCGGTATTTGCAGGCTCCAGCTCGATCGGTTCCGTCCGGCTCGACGACGATCCTGCGTAGTTACCCCCTAAAGCCGCTGTGAGAGGAGCCAGTCGATGTCCAAGACCGCCACGAGCGCCCAGTCAACCGGTCTCAAGGGCCTGGCGATCGAACGCCGGTTTACGCGGAAGGGCGTCCATCCCTTCGACGAGATCGAGTGGGAGGTACGCGATGCGGTGATCGGCAACCCGGAGAGCCCAGCCTTCGAGCAGCGCGGGGTCGAGTTCCCGAAGAGCTGGTCGCAAAACGCAACCAACATCGTCGCCCAGAAGTACTTCCGCGGACAGCTCGGCAGCGAGGAGCGCGAGAGCTCGGTCAAACAGATGATCGGCCGGGTCGCCGGGACGATCTCGGGGTGGGGGCGCGAGGGCGGTTACTTCGCCTCGGCCGAGGACTCCGAGGCCTTCGAGGCGGAGCTGACCTCGATCCTGCTGGGCCAAAAAGCGGCCTTCAACTCGCCGGTCTGGTTCAACGTCGGATTCGAGGAGCGCCCGCAGTGCTCGGCCTGCCAGCCGTATCACGCGCTTGTCTCGACACCCGAGGGAATGGTCCCGATCGGGGAGTTGGTCGCAGATGCGCAGGTCGGTCGCGAGGTGTACGACGCGGGTGGCCTCACCCAAGTCGTTGCCGTCAAGGCCAACGGCCGCAAGTCCGTGTTGCGAGTGAAGCTGCGCAACGGGGGGTTCATCGAAGCCACGCCGGACCATGTTGTCAAGGCCGTATCGGAGCGTCGTACCGAGCCTCAATGGCTGCGCGTCGACCAACTCGCCCCAGGCATGCGACTGCATCTTCACCCCCATCGCGCCAAGGTTGCCGATCGTACCCTCGTCCCAGTAGGTGGGATCGACGTGGCGGAGGGTGATGGCACACATCATCTAGCGACAATCGACGAGACGACGCGCGTCGACCGCGCCGAGGCAGCGCTTGCCGGCTGGCTCCAAGCCGATGGATTCGTAGGTCAGTACCAGGGAACGAACAGCTCCCTGACGATCGAGTTCCAGGTCGCGAACGACGACGAGTACACGTGGGTGATGGAGAACCTCGACATCGCCTTGCCCGATGTGCATCGCAAGGTGCGAATTGCCGACACCCAGGAGGTCCCGGTGCAGAGAATCCGCCTGTACGGGGAGGTGCTCCGAGATTTCGTCGAGCGGTGGGAACTTACCCCGCGTGGGACTGAGATCCGCGTTCCCTCCCGACTTTGGACAGCCACACACGAGGAGATTTACGCCTATCTGCGCAGCGTGTTCCAGGCGGACGGCTACATGACCGTGCGTCGCGAACATGACTATGAGCAAGCACGGATCGGATTCGCTGTGATCGGGGAGAGGTGGACGGAGGACCTCCAGATCCTTCTCAACTCGGTCGGGATCTATTCGCGCCGCCGCCGGAAGCACGAGAAGCGATCGGACCGACATGACCTGCATGAGCTTTCGATCAGCATCGGCTCGGAGCGGGCCCGCTTTGCCGAGCTGATCGGGTTCATCGGCGCGGAGAAGCAGCGCCGTCTGTTCGAGTCGCTGGGACTGCGCAATCCGAAGATCTGCCCCGATCTGCGCGAGGAGGAAATAGTCGCAATCGAGGAGTTGGGTGTCCAGGATGTCTACGACATCCAGACCGAGTCCGGCGAGTACCTAAGCAACAACATCGCAGTCCATAACTGCTTCATCCTCAGCGTCGAGGACAACATGGAGTCGATCCTCGACTGGAACACCAAGGAGGGCAAGATCTTCCGCGGCGGCTCGGGCTCGGGGATCAACCTCTCCAACATCCGCGGCTCGATGGAGCCGCTGAAGAAGGGCGGGACGGCGAGCGGGCCGGTCAGCTTCATGCGCGGGGCAGACTCCTGGGCGGGGACGATCAAGTCGGGCGGCAAGACGCGGCGGGCGGCGAAGATGGTCGTCCTCGACGTCGATCACCCCGACGTCGAGCACTTCGTCTGGTGCAAGGCAAAAGAGGAGGAGAAGGCGGCGGCGCTGCGCGACGCCGGCTTCGACATGTCGATCGACGGTGAGGGCTTTACCTCGATCCAGTACCAGAACGCCAACAACTCAGTGCGGGTGACCGACATGTTCATGGAGGCGGTGCAGGCCGATGAGAAGTGGGACCTGACCGCGCGGACGACCGGCGAGGCGGTGAAGACGCTGGACGCGCGGACACTGATGGACGAGATCGCCGAAGCGGCCTGGCGCTGCGCCGATCCCGGCGTGCAGTACGACACCACGATCAACCGCTGGCACACCTGCCCGGAGTCGGGGCGGATCAACGCCTCTAATCCGTGCTTCCCGGCGGACGCCAGGGTCCATACCACGCAAGGGCTGATGGCAATCGGTGAGCTCTTCAGACGGGCTCAATCGGGCGAAGAGGTCGAGGTCTATACGCATCGCGGCACGGCCGGAGAGAACGGGTCCGAGCCATGCCCCAAGCGCGACGGGGTGATCGCAACGCGGCCTCTCGCGGTGATGCAGACAGGGGTGAAGCCGATCATTCGCATGCACTTCGCAAACGGTGCGACGCTGCGGTGCACTCCAAACCACAAGATCTGGACGCTGAACCGTGGCTACGTTGCGGCCGAGGATCTCGCCGAGTCGGATCAGATCATGCTCAACGACACAGCAACTCCCGCCGAGCACGCTTCATGGGAGCTTCCCGTGAAGGTCGCGGAGACCGCGAAGTCCTTTTCTCGTGGCGGTTCGGTTACCCATCAGGAGCTGCCCACACAGTGGAGCGCGGCTCTCGGCGAGCTCATCGGTCATCTGATCGGTGACGGATGCCTGACCGAAGCCCAAACACAGTGGATCTACGGAGGGGATGACATCGCCGACGGGCTTTCGGACTCGCACGAAAACAAGCTAATAGAGATCATCGGAGGCGTCTCTAGGCAAGAGATGGACAACGGTACGGTCCAACTCCGAGCCGGAAGCTCGGCTGCGCGCGAGCTGTTTCTGGGCCTTGGCGTCACTTCGGCTCGGGCGCACGAGAAGCGCGTGCCGGAGGCAATTTTCGGTGCCCCCAGTGAGATCCAAGTCGCGTTCCTCCGAGGGCTGTTCGGCGCCGACGGCTGTGTCTCGCGTGTCGAGGCTGGCGGCAAGGCAAACCGCTATGTCGGACTCGGTAGTCGCAGTAACGCACTGCTGAAGGACGTGCAGCGACTTCTGAGCGCCTTTGGCGTCAGGGGTAGGATCTACCGCGTATCCGAAAGCGGAAGCCCGTCATTCAGCTACACGCGAAAGGACGGTACTGTCGTCGAGTACGAGTCCCGCGAAGGATTCGACCTGCGGATCACGGGCTCTGATCTCGTTCGCTTCGCCGACGAGATCAGCTTCTCCACTCCACGCAAGAGCGCGGCGCTGGAGGCATTGCTCGCGGAGACAACGCGCTATTCGACGAAGCGGCACACGCATCTGGTCACTTGTGAGGAGGACGGTCAAGAGATCGTCTACAACCTCACGGAGCCGGTTCACCACTCCTACATCGTCGACGGCTTCGTCGTCGCGAACTGCAGTGAGTACATGCACGTCGACGACTCGGCCTGCAACCTTGCCTCGCTCAACCTGATGACATTCCGCCGCGAGGACGGCAGCTTCGATGTCGAGGCCTTCGAGCACGCGGTCGACATCGTCTTCCTCGCGCAGGAGATCGTGGTCGGCTTCTCCAGCTACCCGACCAAGGAGATCACCGCCAATGCCAACGCCTTCCGCCAGCTCGGCCTCGGCTACGCGAACCTCGGCGCATTGCTGATGTCGGACGGGCTTCCCTACGACTCCGAGGAGGGTCGCAACGTCGCCGCCGCGATTACGGCACTGATGACGGGGCGGGCCTACCGCCAGTCAGCGCTGATCGCCGCCGGGGCAACCGGACCCTACGACGAGTACGAGCGAAACCGGGAGCCCCACAACGGGGTGATGCGGATGCACCGCGACGCCTCCTACGACATCGATCCGACCGGGATCAAGGGCGAGCTGCTGGAGGCGGGACAGCGGGCCTGGGACGAGGCGGTCGAGCTGGGCGAGGAGCACGGCTACCGCAACGCACAGGCGACGGTGCTGGCGCCGACCGGGACGATCAGCTTCCTGATGGATTGCGACACGACCGGGATCGAGCCCGACTTCTCCCTGGTCAAGTTCAAGGAGCTGGTCGGTGGCGGGCAGATGACGATCGTCAACCGCTCGGTGCCGCTGGCGCTGCGCACACTCGGCTACTCCGATACCGAGGTCGACCAGATCGACGCATACATCGCCGAGCAGGGCACGATCATCGGCGCACCAGGGCTGAAGGACGAGCACCTGCCGGTCTTCGACGTCGCGGTCGGCGAGCGGGCGATCTCCCACACCGGCCACATCGACATGATGGCCGCGACCCAGCCGTTCATCTCCGGTGCGATCTCCAAGACCGTCAACTTGCCGCAGTCGGCGACGGTCGAGGACATCGCCGACGCCTACACGCGCGGCTGGAAGGGCGGGCTGAAGGCGCTGGCGATCTACCGCGACGGGTCGAAGACCGCGCAGGCGCTGCGCACAGACGCACAGACGCACAGGGAGACGGAGGCCCCCCCCGCTCCGGTGCGCAAGAAGATGCCGCGCGAGCGCGAGTCGATCACCCACAAGTTCTCGATCGCCGGGCACGAGGGCTACATCACCGCCGGCAAGTACGAGGACGGCTCGGTCGGGGAGATCTTCCTCACCGACATCGGCAAGGAGGGCTCGACGATGCGAGGGCTGATGAACGCCTTCGCGACGGCGATCTCGATCGGACTCCAGTACGGCGTCCCGCTCGAGGTCTTCGTGCGCAAGTTCAGCTACATGCGCTTCGAGCCGGAGGGGATCACCGGCAACCCCGAGATCCCCTTCGCCAAATCGCTGCCCGACTACATCATGCGCTGGCTGGCGAGCCGTTTCATCGAGGACACCGACACACTCGAGGACCTCGGCATCCTCACCAGCGAGGTTCGGGCCAAGCGCGAGGCGGAGACAACTCAGCTGGGCCTCGGCATCGACACCAGCGGCGGCTCGGCAGGGCCAGCGCAAGGCGCCGGCAACGGCCACTCCAAGCCCGGCAACGGGAACGGCACTGAGAAGGCAAAGGCAGCCGGCGGCGAGGCGGTTCCCGCCGCGGCGGCCTTCACCGAAACGCCCCCGGTCGTGCCGGCCAAGATGTCCGGCCTGGACCTCGGCCCCGCGTGCGAGCAGTGCGGCGGCATGATGCAGCGCACGGGCTCCTGCTACACGTGCTCGTCGTGCGGCAACAACACCGGCTGCGGCTAGGCTGGGCCGCCCGGAATACCGGTAGCGCCGATCCCGGGCTTCAGCTTGGGGGCGAGAGTCCTAGGGCGAGCCCCTACCTGGGGGCGCAGGCTCCTTTAGCGCCAGCTCGACAGCTCCTCCTCCCAGCAGGCCAACAAAGGCGACTTGGCGGCTCGCCGGGACCAGCGCCAGCTCAGCCGAGAATGACCTCGGCGTCGTGGCGCGGGGTCTCGGTGATAGCGCGGCGGAAGGGTCGCTCGGGGGCCGGGTCGACTGGGCGGGCGTCGCGGCGCTTGACCAGCTCCCTGAGGACCACCGCCATCTCAAACTGGGCGAAGGAGGCACCGAGGCAGCGGCGCACCCCGCCGCCAAAGGGGATCCAGGTGTAAGTGCCCGGCGGGTTGTCGAGGAAGCGCTCGGGGAGGAAGCGCTCCGGCTCGGGGTAAATCTCGGGATTGCGGTGCACCAGGTGGATGCAGGGGGTGACCGAGGCGCCGGCGGGCAGCTCGTAGCCGCCGATCTCGACCGGCTCTGTCAGCCGCCTGATCACGAGCACGATGACGGGACGCAGGCGCAGCGTCTCCTGGATAGTCGCCGTCAGGTACTCCTCGGAGCCGGAGCCGGCGAGCGCCTCGTCGCGCAGCCGTTCGAGCTTCTCAGGGTGGCGAACCAGGCGCTCCATCGCCCAGGAGAGGGCCGTCGCCGTGGTCTCGTGCCCTGCGACGAGAAGGGTGAGCAACTCGTCGCGCATCTCCGCGTCGGTCATCGCGCTGCCGTCCTCGTGCCGCGCGGCGACCAACATCGAGAGGATGTCGTCGCGCTCAGCGAGGTCTCCCGCCGCCCTGCGCTCGCCGATCTCGCGGTGGAGCAGCTCGTCGACCCGGTCGATGCGGCGCCGGAAGAAGGGGAAGCGCCTGATCCGATCAGGGCCGGCGAGGATCAACGGCACGAGCATCTGCGGGTTGGTCGTGAGGTTGAGGAAGTCGCGCAGCGCCACGCGCAGCGCGTCCATGCGCTCTCCCCCGTGGAGCCCGAAGACCGTCTCGAGGATGATCTCCAGCGTGATCGCCTGCATCCGCGGGCGCAGCTTGTACGGGGTACCGGTGGGCCAGCTCTCGATCTCGCGGGCGGCGATCTCGGCCATCGTCTGCCCGTAGCCCTGCATCCGCTCGCCGTGGAACGGGGGCAATAGCAGCTTGCGCTGGCCGATGTGGGCCCTCTCGTCGAGCACCAGGACCGAGTTCTCGCCGAGAATCGGCCGCAGGATCTGGTTGCCCTCACCGGCATGAAAGACGCGCGGGTCGCCGGTGAAGACCTGTTTGATCGCCTCAGGATCAGAGACCATCACCCAGGTTCCCTCATAGGCGATGCGCAGGGTGAACATGTCGCCGAAGCGTGCGCGGCACTGCTCGAGCATCCACTGCGCGCGGCGCGACCAGATCGCGGTCTGGGCAGCGCGCGGCATTCGCGGGCCGGGCGGCAGCCCGCGGGTCACCACACGGCGAACAGTCGGGGGAGCCACCGTTTTCGTCATCGCCTCCATCCTGCTTCGCCCCACCGTACAGGGCAGAAAGGGGCCCACGTGTGAGATCCATCCTGGGGCGGGGAATCGCGCGGATTAGCTCAGAACCAAAGCTGCGAACTCCCCCGCCCGATCGCATAGCCTGCTCTCGTCGTGGCTTCTCTCCCCCGCCTCCCGCCGCGCCTTGAGCATCGCATCCTGCGGTTTGCATGTGGGCTGCCGGCCGGGGCACAGCGACTGATCTTCGGCAAGCCGCCAGTGCTTGACGGCCAGACGCTGGCGAGTGACATCCACGTGCTCCTGCACCTCGTCGCACTGACCGGAAGCAGGTCGCTGACCGGCGGTGGCGGTGACCCCGAGCAGATCCGGGCGGAGCGCCGGGTCGAGGCTGCGATCACCGCAGGGCCGCCGATCCCGATGGCGCAGGTGGAGGAGCTTGAGCTGGCTGGACCGGCCGGGGCGATGCGGGCTCGCTTCTACACGCCCGCAAGCAACGGCCCTGCGGCGGAACCCCTACTCGTCTATTACCACGGCGGTGGCTGGGTGCTCGGCGACCTCGACACCCACGACGGGGTCTGTCGCTTCCTCGCCGCCCACAGCAGCGCCAAGGTCCTCTCGATCGACTACCGCCTGGCGCCGGAGCACCCCTTCCCGGCGCCGATCGAAGATGCCCACGCTGCCTTTGACTGGGCCGTGGCACATGCGAGCGAGCTGGGCGCTGACCCGGCGCGGATCGCGGTCGGCGGCGACAGCGCAGGCGGCAACATGGCCACGGTGGTCTGCCATATGGCGCGCGACGGCGGCGGGCCACACCCGGCGTTGCAGTTGCTGATCTACCCGGCGACCGACGCGCTCGAGAACCGGCGCTCGCGAGAGCTGTTCGCAGAGGGATTCCTGCTCACAGCCGCCGACATGGACTGGTTTCAGGAGAGCTACCTGCCAAACCGAGCAGACGAGGCAGACCCGCGGGCTTCGGTCTTCAGGGCCGAAGACCTCTCAGGCCTGCCTCCAGCCTACGTGCTCACCGCCGGCTTCGATCCATTGCGCGACGAGGCCGAGGCATACGCGGAGCGGATGCAACAGGCCGGCGTGCCGGTGGCGCTGTGCCGCTACCAGGGCCTGATCCACAGCTTCGCCAATCTGACCGCGGTCAGCCGCTCCGCCCGGGCCGCGATGCTGGAGGCCGCCGGCGCGCTTCGTATGGGCTTGGCCTAGTACCCCCTGGGGGTATATAATGAGGCAGATGAGCGCTGACGCCAAGCCCCGCGGCTACACGATGGGCAAGGACGCCCTGCTGAAGCGGCTGCGGCGGATCGAGGGGCAGGTTAGGGGCGTCGAGCGGATGGTCGGGGAGGATCGCTACTGCATCGATGTCGTCACCCAGGTGACCGCGATCCAGGCTGCGCTGGACAAGGTCGCGCTCGGGCTGCTCGCCGACCATGCCGCCCACTGCCTCGCAGGGGGCAACGAGGGCGGGCGGGCGGACCTCACCGAGGAGCTGATGGACGCGGTGGGGCGGCTCCTGCGCCACGGCTAAGCTCCGGTTCAGAATTTGGCCGTAGTCTTGGCCGCCAAGTGACGCCGAGCCAACCGCAGGGCCATCAGGGCCGGCCCGTCTCACGCCGAAACTACCGTGCCGCCAGACGGTTGTTCGGATCCGTGGGAACTTTTCGGCAGGCGGCGGTGCGGCGGCCTTCAGGGCGCCTGCTCGCTGCGGCGCTTCTCAGCGCGGGCGCCTGCGCAAGTGCGCTGGCGCTTGGCGGCAACGGCGCCATCGCGGCCTCGGCGGCAACCCCGCCGCGTCCCAACGTGATCGTCATCCAGACCGACGATCAGGACATGAGCGAGATGTATCAGACGTTCATCAATCCCCAGGGCAGGCAGGTGCCAGTAATGCGCAAGACGCTTCGCCTGCTTGGACACGACGGCGTCACCTTCGCCAACTACTACGTCTCTGACTCGCTCTGCGGGCCCTCGCGAGCCACCTATCTGACCGGCGACTACGCCCACAACACCGGGGTCGAGGGCAACAGCCTGGAGACCGCGAGCGGCGGCGGCTACCCGGTCTTCATCCGCTCCCAGGCGGGCCAGCATAACCTCGCGATCTGGCTGCAGGAGGCCGGCTACCGGACGATCCACATCGGCAAGTTCCTAAACCAGTACGGCGAACCGCCCTACAGCAGCCCGACCGAAGAGCCGCCTGGCTGGACCGACTGGGAGACGCTCAACAACGAGTCCTCGACCCACCACTTCTACGGCTACACCCTCGACGACAACGGCGTCGTGCAGGGACCGTTCGGGAACATCAACTACGACCCCAGGGAGCCTGTCACCTGTCCGCAGTACGCGCCGCCGGGAAGCGGTGGCTGTACCTACCAGACCAACGTCCTCACCCAACGGGCCCAGGAACAGATCGATACCTCGACCCAGCTAGACCAGCCGTTTTACCTGGCCCTCGACTACATCGCCCCGCACGGGGACTACCACCCCCCCTCCGGGCCCGAGCCATCGCCCCGCTATTACAACTCACTCGCCTCGGTGAAGGTGCCTAGGCGGCCCAACTTCGACGAAGCCAACGTCTCCGACAAGCCCAGCTACATCCGCGACCTGCCCCTCCTCAACCCGAGCGAGCTGCACAGCATCAAGGTCGAATACCAAAAGGAGCTGGAGTCGCTGCGCTCGGTCGACGACGGGGTGCAACGGATTATCGACACGCTGAAGAGCGACGGGCAGCTGAACAACACCTACATCTTCTTCACCTCCGACAACGGCTACTTCGAGGGAGAGCACCGGATCAAGCGCTCGAAGTTCCTTCCCTATGAGTCCTCGACCCACCTGCCGCTGCTGGTCCGCGGCCCGGGGCTGAAACCGGGCACGACCTCCGACGCGCTGGTAGCAAACGTCGACCTCGCGCCGACCATCTTGCAGATCACGGGGGCGCATGCCGACCGACCGCTGGACGGCTTCTCGATGCTGCCCTACGCCAAGCATCCCGCCAAGCGCTCCCAGCAGGCCGTACTGCTCGAGTCCTTCTTCGGCAACAGCTCCGACGCCGCCGAAGCCGCGGCGGAAAGCGCGAAGAGCAACTCGGCGCCGCCAGTCAGCTATGTGGGAATCAGGGTCGGCCACTACAAGTACGTCGAATACGTGGACGGCGAAAAAGAGTTGTATGACCTCGAAACAGACCCCTACGAAATGGCCTCGCAAGTGAACAACCCGGACTTCCTCGGGGTTCGCAACTACCTCGCCAGCCAGCTGAGCTTGCTCAAGAACTGCTCCGGAATCGAATGCCGGCGCCCAATCGCCGATCACGTGCCAGCGCTGCGGGGAAGCTGCCGCCGCGACGCGACATGCGTGCAGCAAGCCAAGCCGGTGATCCCGATCGAAGGCGAAGGCGAAGGGCCGACCTCGCTGCGGTATCTCACTCGTACTGGAGGGCTTTGAGCACGTCGAGCCGCGCGGCACGCCGCGCCGGCCCGATCGCGGCGATCACCCCGGCGAAGGCGGCGAAGACGAGCAGGAGGACGAGTGTTCCGATCGGGTAGGAGAGCGTGAAGCCTTCGCTCTTCAGCGGCTGGGCGATCAAGGCCGCGAATAGGACCCCCAAAACCATGCCGAGAATCGCCCCAATCAAGGCTGTGATCACCGCCTCGTAGCGGATCATCGTCCGCACCTGGCGACGCGACATGCCGATCGCGCGCAACATCCCTAGCTCTCGGGTGCGCTCGTGGATCGAGAGCGCCAACGTGTTGGCGATCCCGAACAGGGAGACGACGATCGCCAGGGCGAGCAGCGCGTAGATCAGGTGCACGAGGTTGTCGATCTGCCCCTCCTGCTTTTCCTTCAGCTCCTGCTGATTGGACACTTCCGCCGTCGGGAAGCCGGTTTCCACCACTTTGGTCAGGCGCGACTGGACGGCGGCGAGGCTCGCGCTCGGCGCCAGCTTGACGAAGTCAATCGAGTCCTGCCTTTGGCCGAAGTCCCGAGCCAGCACCCGGTGGGTGACCACAACACTGCCCAGCAGGTTTGCCTTGTCGCTGTATTCACCGACCACTCTGAAGCTCGGGCGCCTGCCGGTCTGGGTGAGAAACCTGACCCGGTCGCCGACTTCGAGCCCGTTGCTCGAGGCAAACGACCGGTTGAGGATCGCCTCGCCGTCGGTGAGGTGGCGCAGGGTCGCCGGACCGCCTCGCTTCCAATCGAGGGAGAGCACCTGGCCCGCGTCTCGCTGAAGCGCGGAGACGCGCGGCGTGCCGGGCCCGCCGAGAAGCTTCGCCTGGGCGGAGCGCAGAGTCGAGACGAGCTGTACGCCCGGCACCTTGCGGGCGACGGCGGCGGCGCCGGCCGGGATCGGCGAGAAGCCGCTGCTGCTGCGGATCACCAACTGACCCTGGAAGCTTTCATCGACGGCCGAGGCGACCGAGCTCTTGATCCCCGCCGCGAAGACGGTGACGAAGGTGACCAAGGCGAGGCCGATCATCAGCGCCGCGGCCGTAACCGCGGTGCGGCTGGGATTGCGCTGCGCGTTCTCGCGCGCCAACCTGCCGGTCAGGCTGCGCAGCGCCTCCATGGGGGCGCCCGAGAGCGCGGCGAGCGGCCGCACCAGGCGGGGACTGAAAAGCGATACCCCAAGTACGACGGCGAGCGCCCCGCCGCCGATCAGCCCGGCGGCAGTGCCGCCGCTTGAGCTACCGAAGAGCCCGACCAGCACCATCGTCGCCCCGATCACGCCCAGCACGGCGGCGAGCGCCACGTAGGCGAGGCGGCGGCGGCGGCTGCTCGGCATCTCCAGCGCCCGCAGCGCCGCGAGCGGCGGGACCCGAGTCGAGCGCAGCGCCGGCACGATCGCGGAGACGAGAGTAACGCCAACTCCGATCACCAGGGAGACGACGACGGTTCGCGTCTCCAGAACGAGACCCGTGGTCGGGAGTTCGATCCCGAGCGCAACGAAGAGAGCGTTCAGTCCTTTGGCGATGGCGAACCCGCCGAGCAGGCCCAGCAGCGCTCCGAGCAGGCCGATAGCCAGCGCTTCGACTACCACCGAGGCGAGGATCTGGCTCCGCGATGCGCCGAGCGTCCGCAGCATCCCGAACTCGGTCACCCGTTGGGCGACGGTGATCGAGAAGGTGTTGAAGATGAGAAACGCGCCGACGAAGATCGCGACCCCGGCGAAGACCAGCAGGGCGGTCTGGAAGAAGCCGAGTTTTTCGCGGATCTGTGCGGAGTCCCGATTGGCGTTTTCTTCGCCGGTCTCGACCTTGACATCGGGGGGCATCGCGCGGGCGATCCGCTGCTTGAGCAGCCCCGGCGAGACGCCCGGCCGTGCCGCCACCGAGATCTGGTCAAAGCGGCCAAGGTTGTCGGTGATCAGCTGCGCCTCGGCCAGGGTGAGCTGAGCGATGCTGGTGCCACCGAACGACGCTTCGCCCAGCTTGGTCAGCCCGACCAGCCGGTAGGTGCGAGCCCGCCGCTGGCCGGCAATCTCGAACCTGTCTCCGATCGAGATTCCGGAATTTTCGGCCGCGGCCTTGTCGATCGAGGCCTCGCCAGGCCCGCGAGGCGGGTGGCCGTCGACGTAGTTGAGCGACTCGAGCCCATCGGGCAGGGTCGAGGAGATGAATTTAGGGGCGAATTTGGAGCCGATCGCTTCGCCCTTTGAGTTGAAGAATCCGCCGGGGGTGAAGATCGCGCCAGCGGCAAGGCGCACCCCCGGGGTCCGCTGGATCCTGGGCAAGAGCGAGGCGGCGATCGTCGGGACTTCGCCGCTTTCCTGTTCGACTGGGTTCTTCGCCGTGACGACGACGCTGGTCCCCTTGAGCGAGTCGCTGAAGATCTGGTTGAAGGCCGCGAAGATCGTGTCGGTGAGGATGTAGCTGCCGGCAACGAAGGCGACCCCGATCACGACCGCGAGCATCGTCGTGAGGGCGCGCACCTTGCGCGCCCAGAGGCTCTTGATGGCGAGACCGGTCAATTAGCGCTAGTCGATCTGCTTCATCAGCTCGATCACCTCATCGGTCGAGCCTGGCGCGGCGTCGTGGACGAGCTTCCCGTCGCGCAGCGTGATCAGACGGTCGGCGTGGGCGGCGGCGGCCGGGTCGTGGGTGACCATGATCACCGTCTGGCCGAACTCGTCGACCGCCTGGCGAAGCAGTCGCAGGACGTCCTCGCTCGCCTTGGAGTCGAGGTTGCCGGTCGGCTCATCGGCGAAGACGACCGCCGGCTTGGAGACAAGGGCGCGGGCGATCGCCACCCGCTGCTGCTGTCCTCCGGAGAGCTCGGCGGGTCGGTGGGTGCGCCGATCCTCCAGCCCGATCGTGCGGATCAGCCGCTCCAGCCACTCGCGGTCGGGCTTGCGGCCGGCGATCGAGAGCGGCAGCACGACGTTCTCCTCGGCGGTGAGAACCGGCAGCAGGTTGAAAAACTGGAAGACGAAGCCGAGCTTGTCGCGGCGCAGCTTGGTCAGCTCGCCGTCGTCGAGGCCGGTGATTTCGACGCCATCGAGGGTGACCGTGCCAGAGGTCGGCTTATCGAGGCCGGCGAGGATGTGCATCAAGGTCGACTTGCCCGAGCCCGAGGGGCCCATGATCGCCGTAAAGCGATTGCGAGCAAACGCCGTGCTGATCCCGGCCAGCGCGTCCACCGCCGCATCCCCCTCGCCGTAGCGACGGCTCAGGTCGGTCGCGATCACCACCTGCCCGTTTGGGTCGCTCATGGCCAGCACGGTACCGAGAGTCCACTAGCCTGCGCCGCGTGGCGGCGGTGGACGAATTTGACGGCTTCCTGGTCGACCTCGACGGGGTGGTGTGGGTCGGTCCGGCGATGGTGCCGGGGGCCGCGGCGACGCTGCGAGCCCTGATCGACGCGGGCAAGGAGATCGCCTTCGTCACCAACAACCCCGGCAGGCCGGCGGCAGCATACGCACAGCGGCTGCGTGAGGCAGGGGTCTCGGTCGATGAGGACAGGGTGCTGACGGCAGGCATCCTCACCGCGCGATTAGCGGCCGAGGCAGCCGGTCCGCAGGGAGGGGCATTCGTGATTGGGGCCGTGGGGCTAAAGGAACTGATCAGGGCAGAGGGGGCGCGGGTGCTGGACGGCGAGCGAGGCCGCGAGGCCCAGGTCGTCGTCGTCTCCGGACACCGCGAGTTCGACTACGAGGAGCTACTGACCGCGACGTTTGCGCTGCGAGCGGGGCGCGCGCAACTGCTGGCGACCAGTCGCGACCCGACCCTGCCGATGCCCGACGGCGAGTGGCCAGGCAGCGGAGCCATCCTCGCCGCCGTCGAGACCGCTTCGGGCGAGACCGCGACGATCTGCGGCAAGCCGGAGCGGCGCCTCTTCGACCTCGCGCGCGGATCGATCCCCGGCGCCGAGCGAGTGGCAATGGTCGGCGACCGGATTGCCTCCGACATCGAGGGCGGGCGGCGGGCGGGGCTGGAGACGATCCTCGTCCTCAGCGGCGCCACCTCCCGCGAGGAAGCCGCACACGCCGAGCCGCCGCCCGACCGCGTGATCGACGACCTGACCGGCCTGCTGCGATAAGCGGCGGCTAACGCTCGGCAACCAACAGCGCCTGCGCGGCGCGGCCAATCCGGCCACTGCGATCCCACAGCACCGACTCCGCGGTGCCGACCCCGTTTGGCTGGGGCAGAGTGACCGCGTCGACGCAAACCCACTCCCCCTCGGGCATCCGCTCGAGGTAGACGGTGAGGTCGACGTTTATGAAGAGGTAGCGGCGCCAATCGAGCACGGCACTGATGCCGTTGCCGACATCGGCGGCGATCAGCGTTCGCTGCAGCGGCGAGGGCTGCTCGTCGGCGAGGAGCGGGCAGCGCATCCGCATCCAGACCGTCGCCGGCCCGGGCTCCTGGAAGCCGCCGCTGACCGAGCGCCACTCCATCGCAGTGTGGTAGCCGACGTCCTGACCGGTCGGGAAGAACTCGGACTGCGAGCCCTGCTCAGGCCCGGGCGGTGGGGCTGCCTCACTGCCAACCCCCTCGGGGAGCTCGACCGACGCGGTGCGGATGCGCCACGCGGTGGCCCGCATCAACTCGCCATCCTCGCCGCTCAGCGAGGCCTCGACCAGCTGCACACGCCGCCCGGGTCTCACCACGCGGGCTGAGGCCCGCAGGGCAGCGATCGGCACCGAGCGCAGGATCTCGAATGTGATGCGGCCGACTTGGAACTCGCCGGCGTCGTCGAGTCGCTCAATCTCCCGCCCAAGCAGGGCCGCAGGCGGCCCGGCGTGCTGAGCGCCGGGGTCCCAAGGGCCGCGGGTCAGCGCGGTCGCGAGGTAGCGGTCGCCGTCACGCTCATAAAAGGCTCCGGGCACGAGCGTGATCCTAAGCGCAGGTCGTAGCAGCGCCAGACGCTTGCCTATCCCTACTCTTTGTCCATGGCGAAAATCGAGAAGTCAGACCAGGAATGGCGCGAGCAGCTGACTGACGAGCAGTACGAGGTGACCCGCAAGGCTGGGACGGAGCGCGCCTTCAGCGGCCCATACTGGGACGAGAAGGGCGAGGGGATGTACCGCTGCGTGTGCTGCGGAGCAGAGCTGTTCTCCTCCGAGACCAAGTTTGACTCCGGCACCGGCTGGCCCAGCTTCACCGAGCCAGTCAATCTGGAGCACGTCGAGTTGCGCCCCGACAACAGCCTCTTCATGCATCGCACCGAGGTCGTCTGCAAGCACTGCGAAGCCCACCTCGGGCACGTTTTCGAGGACGGCCCGGGGCCGGACGGCCAGCGCTACTGCATCAATGGCTGCGCGCTGAAGCTAGACGCCGCCGCCGGCTCCTAGGTAGCTGAAGCGCACCGCGAGCGCCACCGCCTCGGTGCGGGTGTCGACCTCCAGCTTGGCGATCGCGTTGCGCACGTGGGTGTGGACGGTCGCCGGGCTGAGGCCGAGCCGCTCGGCGATCTCTTTGACCCGCAGGCCCTCGGCCAGCAACTCGAGGATCTGACGCTCGCGGGGGGAGAGCTCAAGCAGCTTCTCTACCTCGGAGGGCTTGCCGCCGGCGAAATCGCCGCCGAGGAAGGTGCCGCCGCCGGTCACCGCTTTGACGGCGCGGGCGATGTCCTCGGCCGGGGCTGACTTCAGCACATAGCCGGAGGCGCCGGCCCGCAGCGCCAAGGCGAGCAGGTCGGGCTGGGCGTGGGCGGTGAAGATGATCACCTTAGTCCGCGGACGCGCCCTGAGGACCTCCTTGGTGGCCTCGATGCCGTCGCGCTTGGGCAGCTCGACGTCGATGATCAGCACGTCGGGCTCGAGCTCTTTGACCACCTCGACCACGTCGCGCCCGTTGCCAGCCTCGCCGACGATCTCGACAGCATTCGAGTCGACCATCCGCGACTTGATCGCCTCGCGGACGATCTCGTGATCGTCACAGAGAACTACCCGTTTGGCTTCCCGAACGCTGGTGCTCATCGTTAGCCGATCCTTTCAGGCGCGCCGTACGGATGCAAAATAGTGGGTAGCGTGAAACTACCGTCCCGCTCCTGGCGGTTCTCGATCAGCGCGATCATCGTCCGCCCCACCGCCACCGCTGTCCCGTTCAGCGTGTGCACAGTCTGCGGAGATTCGCCGTCGGCCGGCCGATACCTACACCCCAGCCGTCGTGCCTGGTAGTCGGTCGTGTTCGAGCACGAGGTCAACTCGCGGTAGCGGCCCTGGCTGGGGATCCACGCCTCGCAGTCGTACTTCTTCGCCGCCGGGGCGCCGAGGTCGCCCGCGGCGATGTTTACGACCCGGTAGGGGATCTCCAGCTCGGTGAGGATCTGCTCCTCGATCGCCAGCAGCCGCTCGTGCTCGGCCGAGGAGCGCGACGGCTCCACGAACGAGAACATCTCGACCTTGTCGAACTGGTGGACGCGGAAGATGCCGCGGGTGTCGCGGCCGGCGGCGCCCGCCTCGCGGCGAAAGCAGGTCGAGAAGCCGGCGTAGCGCAGCGGCAGATCATCGGGGTCGAGGATCTCACCGGCATGCAGTCCCGCCAGTGCGACCTCAGAGGTGCCGATCAGGAACAGCTCGTCCTTGGGCACCTCATAGATCTGGTCGCGGTCGCCGGGCAGGAAGCCGCTCCCGTACAGAGCCTCTTCGCGGACGAGGACGGGCGGGACGACCGGCTCGTGGCCCTCGGCGCGCACCCGCTCGATCGCGAAGCGGACCAGCGCCAGCTCCAGCAGCACCAGGTCGCCCTTCAGGTAAGCGAAACGAGAGCCCGAGAGTCGCGCAGCCGCCTCCATATCGATCAAGCCGAGCGCAGCGCCGATCTCGAGGTGGTCGCGCGGCTCGAAGTCAAGCGCGGGCCTCTCGCCCACCTCGCGAAGGACGGTGGCGTCCTCCTCTCGCATCCCGTCGGGGGCGTCGGGATCGGGGAGGTTGGGGAGGGCGGTTGCGACCCTCTGCAGCTCGGCTTCGACGCCCTCCAGCTCGGCCTTGCCGGACTCGATCCTCTCCTTCAGCTCCTGGACACGGCCCATCAGCTCCCCGGCATCACCGCCCACCTGCTTGGCATCGCCGATCTGCTTGGAGAGGGCCTTGCGCTCTGCCTGGGCGTTCTCGACCTCGGGCAGCAGCTCGCGACGACGGCCGTCGAGCGCGAGCAGCTCGTCGACGCCTTCGGCCGCGCCACGGCGGGCCAGCGCCGCCTTGACCCGCTCGGGATCGGAGCGGATCAGCTTCAGATCGAGCATTGGAGGCCTGGGTCAGGGCGAGGAGGATTCGCCGGGCCGCAGCGTGGTGTTGGCTTCTTTACCCGCGTACCTGGCGACGAAGCGCGCGACGTCTTCGGCTTCGCGACCGACCACGATGTTCTGGGGCATGATGGCCCCGGAGAAACCGCCGTTTTGGATCGCGAAGAGGACATCCTGGTAGGTCTCGGTTCGCTGGTCGAGGTTCGGACCCTGCGTCCGCTGGCCTCGATTGCCGGTTCCCTGCGTGCCGGCGGCGCCCAGCGTGTGGCAGCCGGAGCAGTGCGTGGAGAAGGCGACGGCCCCTTTGTAGTCTGGGCTGCTCTTGGAGACCGAGATCCCTTCCTCGCCGAAGCCGCAGGCGGCGAGCCCGAAGGCGGCGAAGACCACCAAGGCTGTGATCAGAGCGGGGCGCACGCGGCGCGCATCATATTGTCTGGCGCCGATCCCGCTCTCTGACGATGCCGCCGCCCGATCCAGCCAGTTTCCGCGCCGCGATGGCCCTGCTGCCGACCAGCGTCACGGTCGTCAGCGCAGCCGGCCCCGACGGCCCCGCCGGGGCCACCGCCAACGCCGTCTGCTCGCTCTCGATCGAACCAATGCTGATGCTGGCCTGCCTCGATCGCAGCTCTCGCACCCTGCTCGCCGTCCAAGCCGCCAACCGCTTCGGGATCGGCGTCCTGCACGCCGGACAAGAGAAGATCGCCCGCACCTTCGCCACCAAGGCGCCGGTGGCAGAGAAGTGGGCGGAAGTCGCCTGGAGCGCGCGCGACGGCATCCCGGCAATCGACGGCGCCCTCGTCTGGGTCGCCTGCGAGCTGCGCGACGTTCTCGCCGCCGGCGACCACGTGATCCTCACCGGCGAGGTGAGCGCCATGGAGGCGAGCGAGGGCATTCCCCTCCTCTTTCACGGCGGCGAGTACCGGCCGCTGGGTTAAGAGCGCCATAATCGCCCTATCGAGCGAGAGTTCCAAGAACCGGGCTGGTTCACCAAGAAAGTGTTCAACCGGCTGATCACCGCGCTGATGGGGCTCGGAGTCAGCTTTGCCGGGTCGCGAGTGCTCGAAGTGCAAGGGCGCAAGAGCGGCGAGTGGCGGCGCACCCCGGTCAACCTGCTCTCCTTTGAGGGCGAGCGATACCTGGTCGCGCCGCGCGGCAAGACGCAATGGGTGCGAAACCTGCGGGTCAGCGGCACGGGGCGGCTGGTAATCGGCCGCCGAGCCGAGGACTTCACCGCGACGGAGCTGCCCGACGAGGAGAGATCGCCCCTGCTGCGCGCCTACCTGAAGCGCTGGAAATGGGAGGTGGGTGCCTTCTTCGGCGACGTCGGCCCGGACGCACCCGAGGAGGAGCTGCGCCGCATAGCTCCCGAGCACCCCGTGTTTCGCATCTCCGCCTAGAGGTGGCCGCCGGTGAAGGCGGCACGGAGGGCGAGGAAGAAGATGACGCCGCAGCTGACCGCCATGATGCCCATCTCGCGGCGGACTATGGCTAGGGCGAGGGACTGCTGGGTGTCGGTGGGGAGCGCTTCGAAGTCGATGTCGCCCAGCTCACGCTGGGCTGCGCCGGTGCGGGCGCCCTCGGCGAGAAGGGAGACGGCAAGAGGAAGGATGCCGTAGAGGTAGTGCAGACTTTCAGCCGGCTTGTGGCCGGTGAAGACGAGCAGGCCGCCGAGCATCGCCTGAAGGAAGACCGAGGCCTGGGCGGCGCGCAGCAGGTACCAGAAGGGGATCGAAGGCCGTTCGCGGTACCAGGCGATGCCGCCGATGGTGCCCGCGACCAGGTTGAGGAGGATCACCACGCAGCCGAGGACGATGTGGGTCGCGATCACTGCCAAATCCGCCTGGAAGGGTCGGGATTCGGCTTGCAGATGCGGAAAAGCACTATGTGGCAATGTGTCACAAAGGGTGTATAACAGCGGCTGCGGGGCGAGGGTCGCGGCGAAGGCGCCGCGCGAACCGTCCGGCCCAACCCGATCTCCAGTGCTGAAGAGCTACCTCCCGATTCTCGTCTTCGCCTTCCTCGGGCTGACCGTGGGCAGTGCCTTCGCGATGCTCAACCACCTGATCGGCCCGAAGCGCCCGAAGCGCTCCACCGCGGCAAGTAGGCGCCAGGCCGAGCCCTATGAGTCAGGCATCCCGGTCGAGGCGGCGCGCGGCTTCCGCTTCGGCGTCAGCTTCTACCTCGTCGCGATGCTGTTCATCCTCTTCGACATCGAGGTGGTGTTCCTCTACCCGGTCGGGGTGATCCTGAAGGGGGCCAGCAGCGTCTTCGTGCTGGGCGAGCTGATCACCTTCATCGTTTTGCTGGCAGTCGCCTTCGTCTTCGTCTGGCGCAAGGGGGCCCTGGATTGGAAGTAGAGCGCCAGACGATGCGCTCGCGCCAGCTGCGAGCCCGCGACATGCTGCGGGGCGACCTCGAGGGAGAGGACCTGGAGCGCTACGTCGAGGAGCGGGTTGTAATGACCAACTTCGACAAGATGTTCAACTGGGCGCGGGCCAACTCGATGTTCCCGCTCACCTTCGGCCTCGCCTGCTGCGCGATCGAAGCACCGATCTCGATCGTGACGGCGCGCTACGACCTCGCCCGCTTCGGCGCCGAGGCGCTGCGCGCCTCCCCGCGCCAGGCGGACTTCATCATCCTCTCGGGCCGGGTCTCGATCAAGATGGCACCGGTAGTGCGGCGGCTCTATGACCAGATGCTGGAGCCGAAGTGGGCGATCTCGATGGGAGCCTGCTCCTCCAGCGGTGGCATGTTCTCCAACTACGCGGTGGTGCAGGGGGCTGACAAGTTCATGCCGATCGACCTCCACATCCCCGGCTGCCCGCCGCGGCCGGAGGCGGTGCTCTACGGCTTCACCAAGCTTCAGCGCAAGATCCAGGGCAATCCCGACCCAGGCTGGCGGCAACGCTACAACGCGGTGGGCACCGAGGAGTGGGCACGTGGCGGCCCGCGCAGTACCCCAAGCCCCGAGGAGGCGGAAGCCTATGAGGCCGCGAGGGAGCTGATCCGTGCCTGACGCCCCCGGGCTCGAGTTGATCCGCGGGGAGATCGAGCAGCACCACTCCGGCGCCGTCCTCGACACCAGCTTTGACCGCGACCAGGCAGCGCTGGTCATCGACCCAGGGCAGCTGCTCGACGTCTTGCGCTGGCTGCGCGACGCGCCGGGTCAGGGCTATCGCTTCCTCTCCAGCCTGCACGCAGCGGATTACCTGCCCGCGGCGCCGCGCTTCGGCATTCACTACGAGTTGCTGAACCGAGACCGGGTCGAGCGGCTGAGGGTCAAAGCGATGCTCGCCGACCCCGGCGAGGACACCTTGCCGGAGATCGACTCCTGCGTAGAGCTGTTCCCGACGGCCGAGTTTCAGGAGCGGGAGGTGTTCGACTTTTTCGGGATCGTGTTCCGCGGCCATCCCGATCTCACCCGGATCCTGCTGCCCGACGATTACGTCGGCTGGCCCCAGCGGCGCGATTTTCCGGTCGGCGGGGAGCCCGTGACCTTCACCTACAACGAGGGCGCTCGTGGTTGAGACGCTGACCGACAACACCAAAACCGAGGTGATGACGGTCAACATCGGGCCCCATCACCCGGCCACGCACGGGGTGCTGCGGCTGATCGTCGACCTCGAAGGGGAGGTCGTTCGGGACGTGAAGCCGGTGATCGGCTACGTCCACACCGGGATCGAAAAGTCCTGTGAGGACAAGAGCTACTGGAAGGTCATCCCCTTCGTCGAGCGGATGGACTACGTCTCCTACTTCTTCCAGATGGAGGCCTTCTGCGGCGCGGTCGAGAGACTGGTCGGACTGGAGATCCCGCCCCGCGCCCGCTACCTGAGGACGATCTTCCTCGAGCTGAACCGGATCCACTCCCACCTGGTCTGGCTGGGGACGACGGCGCTCGACCTCGGTGCGATCTCGATGCTCTGGTACTGCTTCCGCGAGCGCGACAAGATCCTCGACCTGTTCGAGATGGCGACCGGGCAGCGGATGCACACCCGCTACTTCCAGGTCGGCGGGGTGATCGAGGACATCCCGCTCGGCTTCGAGGCAAAGCTGCGCGACTTCGTCGCCGACATGCCGGTGCGGGTAGGGCAGTACGAAGCGCTGCTTGACCGCAACGAGATCTTCCTCTCGCGGACAAAGGGCGTCGGGATCGTGCCCCGCGAGCGGCTGCTAGAGCTGGGCGTAACCGGGCCGCTGCTGCGCGCCGCCGGCGAGCCTTGGGACTTGCGTAAGGCATTCGACTACCTCGCCTACCCCGAGCTGGACTTCAAGATCCCGGTCGGCACGGTCGGCGACGGCTATGACCGCTACCGGGTACGGCTGGCGGAGATGGTCGAGTCGGTGGGAATCATCGAGCAGGCGCTCGACGGGCTGCCCGAGGGTCCATTCATCGCCGATGACCGCAAGTACGTGCTGCCGCCGCGCTCTGAGCTGCCGGTCTCGATGGAGTCGCTGATCCATCACTTCAAGCTTGTCACCGAGGGCTACCGGGTGGGGCCGGGCGAGGCCTATTACGCGATCGAGTCGCCGCGTGGCGAGCTGGGTTGCTTCGTCCTCGCCGACGGCTCGGCGAAGCCGGCGCGGGTGCACTTCCGCGATGCGTCTTTCGTCAACCTGCAGGCGTTTAAGGACATGTCGGTTGGTGGCTACATCGCCGACATGATCGCCAGTCTCGGGATGCTGGACCCGATCTTGGGAGGCGTTGACCGGTGAATCACCTGCCCATTGACCCAGCCCTGACCGAGGGGCGCATGCCGGACCGGGTTCCCGAGGAGGTCCCTGAGCTTCATGAGGTGGGATGCCCGGCTGAGCTGCGAGAGCACATCGAAGCGCTGATGTCTCGCTATCCGGATCGGCACTCGGCCTCTATTCCGGCGCTCTGGGCCGTGCAGCGGCGATATGGGTGGTGCACGCCGGAGGGGATTCGACAGGCCGCCGCCGTGATGCGGGTGACTCCCGCTTATCTGGAGTCGGTGGCAAGCTTCTATGACCTGCTGCACACCGAGCCGGTAGGTACCCACAAGGTCGCCGTCTGCACCAACATCAGCTGCTGGATGCGGGGCGGAGACGACCTGCTGGGCGCCTTCCGGGCGGCCGCCGAGTCCGAGGACGTGCTCGTTACCGGGTTCGAGTGCCTGGGGGCTTGCGACATCGCTCCGATGGCCTCGATCGACGAGCGCTACTTCGGGCCGCTGGAGAACGCGGACGCGCTGACCGCGATAGAGCAGCTGCGATCGGGCGCCGACGTGCTGCCCGACAAGGCACTTGCCAAGCGGCCGCTGCCGGGAGGCCCCGATGCCTGAGACGCGGGTCCTGCTCGAGCACGCCGAAGACCCTGAGCTGCGCACGATCGCCGGCTACAGGCGCTACGGCGGCTACGCGACGCTGGAGAGGGCCTACCGCGAGATGGAGACCGACGAGGTGCTGAAGGTGCTGGAGGACTCCGGGCTGCGGGGCCGCGGCGGGGCAGGCTTCTCGATGGGAAAAAAGGCCTCCTTCCTCCCCCGCGGAGAGATGGATAAGTATCTCTGCTGCAACGCCGACGAGTCCGAGCCGGGCGCCTTCAAGGACCGCGAGCTGATGCAGCGCAACCCCCACCAGCTGATCGAGGGGATCGCGATCGCCGCTCTCGCCGCCGACGCAGGCCACGCCTTCATCTTCATTCGCGGCGAGTACGACCAACAGGCGGACATCCTCGACGCCGCGGTCGCTGAGGCCTACGAGGCCGGCTATCTGGGAGAGGACATCCTCGGCACCCACCGCAACCTGGAGCTGGTCGTCCACCGCGGCGCCGGCGCTTACATCTGCGGTGAGGAGACGGCGCTGCTCGATGCGCTGGAGGGTAAGCGCGGCAACCCACGGCTGAAGCCGCCCTTTCCGGCGGTGCAGGGGCTCTACGGCGGGCCGACCCTGATCAACAACGTGGAGACGCTCTCCAACGTGCCGGGGATCGTCGCCAAGGGAGCCGACTGGTTCCGCGGGTTTGGAACCGAGCAGTCGCCGGGCACCAAGGTGGTATCGATCTCGGGCTGCGTGCAGCGGCCGGGCAACTATGAGGTCGAACTGGGCGTGCCGACCCGCGAGCTGATCTTCGATTTGGCCGGCGGGCCGGAGGAAGGCCATGAGGTGAAGGCCTTCTATCCCGGTGGCTCCTCCTCCCCGGTCCTCACTGCCGAGGAGGGCCTCGACCTCCCATACAGCTTTGAGGCGATGGCCGAGGCGGGGTCGATGCTCGGCTCTGGCTCGATCATCGTCGCCGACGACCGCGTCTCGATCCCCCTCATGGCGCTGCGCACGGCGCGCTTTTACCACCACGAGTCCTGCGGCAAGTGCACCCCCTGCCGCGAGGGGACCAACTGGACGGTGAAGATGCTGGAGCGGGTGGTCCGCGGCGAGGCAACCCCGATGGACCTCGACATCATCAGCTCGGTCCAGGAGAACATCATCGGCCATTGCCTGTGCGTCCTCGGCGACTCGATGGCGATGCCGGTCGGGGCGATGGTGCGCAAATTCCGCGGCGAGTTCGAGGCTGTGATCGCGGCTGGGCAGGCCGTCGCTGTCGAGGAGGCGGTTGCTGCGTGAGCGGCAGGGAGATAACGCTGATCATCGATGGGCGCGAGGTTGCCGCAACCGAGGGAGAGATGCTCCACGACGCGGCGAAGCGGGGCGACGTCGAGATCCCGGTCTTCTGCTACGAGCCGAAGCTGGGCGATCCTGTAGGGGCCTGCCGGATGTGCTTGGTCGAGATCGAGGGGATGCCGAAACTTCAGACCTCCTGCTCGACACCGGTCCGCGACGGGATGGTCGTCCACACGATGACCGACCAGGTAAAGCACGCCCAGAGCGCGGTGGTCGAGTTCCTGTTGGTCAATCACCCGCTCGACTGCCCCGTCTGCGACAAGGGTGGGGAGTGCCCGCTCCAGGACATCTCGATGGGCTGGGGACCGGGCCGCAGCCGCTTCACCGACCCCAAGCGCCACTTCCAAAAGCCGATTGAGCTCTCGCCGCTGGTTGCGATCGACCGCGAGCGCTGCATCCTTTGCTACCGCTGCGTGCGATTCAGTCAGGAGGTCGCCGAGGACTCCCAGCTGGCGCTGCTGGAGCGCGGCGACCGCTCGTTCGTCGGCACCTTCGATGACCGCCCCTACATCGCCCCCTTTCACGGCAACATCACCGAGCTCTGCCCGGTTGGGGCACTGACCAGCTACACCTACCGCTTCCGCGCCCGGCCCTGGGACATCGAGCAGGCGGGCTCGGTCTGCACGCTGTGCCCGAGCCAGTGCAACGTCAGCTTCACGGTGCGCGACGAGCAGGTGAAACGGGTGCTGGGGCGCGACAACTCCGAGGTTGATGACGGTTGGCTGTGCGACCGCGGTCGCTACGGCTTCGAGATGTTCGGCGCCGAGGAGCGGATCGACGCTCCGCGGCTACGAGGCGGGGTCAAGGCCGGGTGGAGCGATGCGATATTCGCCGCGGCCGAGGGCCTGCGCAAGTCCGGTGGCGCCGCGGCGGCGATCGTCAGCGACGCCTCAAACGAGGAGGGCTACCTGGTCCAGCGCATCCTGCGCGAGGCGCTCGGCTCGCCTCACGTCGATTCCCGCCCATCGCGCGGTGCCTCGCGAGCAACCTTGCTCCAGCTCACCCAGCCGGGCCTCTCGGCCAGGGTCCGCGACATCGACGACGCCGAGGCGATCCTCCTGATCGGCACCGACCCCCTGCACAGCTCCCCGATCCTCGACCTCCGCATCCGCAAGGCAATCCGCCGAGGCGGCGCCCGGCTCGCGCTGGCCACCGAGCGCCCCACCGCACTCGACGGTGGCGCTGTGGCCGCGAGCCGATACGCCCCGGGCGGCGCCACGCTCTTCCTCACCGAACTGGCCGCCTGCCTGCGCCGCAGCGGCGAGGGCGGGCCCGCCTCACCGATCGCCGAGCTGCTGCAAAGCGCCAAGAGCGTCGCGATCGTCTGGGGGGAGCGGATCGGCCGCGAGGGCGAGGGCGCCCTGCAAGCCCTGCTCGATGTGGCCTCGGCCCTTGAGCTCGCCGAGAAGGACGGCTCGGGCCTGCTCGAGGTACCCGACGTGACCAACGCCCGCGGCCTGCGCGAGGTCGGCTGTCTCCCGGATGCCGGACCGGGCCTTGCCGAGGCGCCAGACGGCAAGAGCACCGAGGAGATCCGCGCGGCCCTTGAGTCCGGCGAGCTGAAGTCCCTGATCCTCTTCGGCGTCGACCCGATCCGCGACTTCCCCGACACAGGCGCCTGGGCCGCGGCCCTCGGCGCCGCCGAGCACGTGATCGCCTTCTCGATGTTCGAGAACGAGACGACCGCAAAGGCCGACGTCATCCTCCCGCTGGAGACCCATGCCGAGAAAGACGGCACGCTCACCCACCCCGACGGCCGTATCCAGCGAGTCCGCCCCAGCGCCTCACGCCCCGGTGAGATCCGCCCCAACTGGCAGGTCCTCACCGAGCTCTCCGCAGCCCTCGGCCACGAGACCGGCATCTCCTCCCAGCCCTCAGCCCTGGCAACTGTCTCCGCTGCCGTCCCCTTTTACGCCGGCATCGACGACGCCGCGATCGGCGGTCGCGGCGTCCGCTGGCAGGACCGACCCGGTGCAACTTCCCTCCCCAGCGCTGAGCCAGCGGGCGCCGTCCCCGGCGAGGCGGGCGCCCGCCTGACTACGGCGCCCAGCGATGCGCTCAGGCTAGGCACCTACCGCGACCTATGGGCCGGACCGATCACGGAGCTGAACCCTCCGCTCCGCTTCCTGGAGCCAGCCCAGCGAGTGGAGCTGGCGCCCGCCGATGCCGAGCGCCTCGGCTTAAAGAGCGGCGATCAGGTCAAAGTCGCTCAGAACGGCGCCAGCGTCCAGGCCCGAGTCGCGATCAAGGAGCGGATGCAGGAGGGCGCCTGCTTCTTGATCGAGGGCACCGCCGATGGCAACGCAAACGCCCTGCTGAACGGCGGCCCGGTGACGGTCGAGATCGCGAAGCTGGGCACATGACGCTGCCGATCGCCGACCCCTACTACGTCGAAGCGACCTGGGTGATGATCGTCAAGTCGCTGGTGATCTTCGCGATCATCTTCGGCATCCTGCCGCTTTTGACGGTGCTCGAGCGCAAGCTGATCGGGCGCTTCCAGCACCGCTACGGCCCCAACCGTGTCGGTCCCTTCGGCATCCTGCAGCCGCTCGCCGACGTCGGCAAGCTGCTCTCCAAGGAGGCCTTCCGTCCGGCCAACGCGATCCCGACCCTGTTCATCCTCGGGCCGCTTTTGCCGGTCCTCTCAGGGGTGCTCGCCCTCGCGATCATCCCCTGGGGCGACGTGCAGGACGGGGTCGGCCTCTACGGCATCGACGTCCCGATCGGCATCCTCTACTTCTTCGCGGTCGGCTCGCTCGCCTTCTATGGGCTGCTGCTGGGCGGCTGGTCCTCGGGCTCTAAGTACAGCTTCCTCGGCGCGATGCGCTCCGCCGCGCAACTGATCTCCTACGAGGTCTCGATGGGCCTTGCGCTGCTCGGGGTGATCATGATGAGCGGCTCCCTCTCGCTCGTGGAAATCGTCCGCGCCCAGAGCCACATCTGGTTCATCGTGCCCCAGATCGTCGGCTTCCTGATCTTCATGGTGGCCGGCTTCGCCGAGACCAACCGCGCCCCGTTCGACCTTCCCGAGGCCGACGCCGAGCTGGTCCAGGGCTTCATGACCGAGTACGGAGGGATGCGCTTCGGCTCCTTCCTGCTGGTCGAGTACATGGAGATCATCGTCGTCTCGGGGATCGCCGCGGCGACCTTCCTCGGCGGCTGGATGGGCCCCGGCCCGGGTTGGCTTGGCCCGATCTGGATGCTGGTGAAGATGCTGGGGCTGGTCGTCTTCTTCATCTGGGTGCGAGCGACGCTGCCGCGCCTCCGCTACGACCAGCTGATGAGCCTCGGTTGGAAAGTCCTCCTCCCCCTGGCGACCCTCAACGTCTTGGTGACGGCGATCCTGGTGACGACTACGTGACCGAGTTCCCCTACCTCAAGGACGACAGCGTGGTCGAGGTGCAGCGCGGACCCGATCCCGGCGGAGTCGGCGGCGCCTACCGCGCCTTCGGCGAGACACTGCGCGGGCTAAAGACGACCCTCGCCCGCCTGATCGAGGGGCCGCTGACGATCCAGTACCCAGAGGAGAAGACGCCGGTCTACCCGCGCTTCCGCGGCCGCCACAAACTGCATCGCTTCGAGGACACCGGCCTTGAGAAATGCGTCGGCTGCTCGCTCTGCGCAGCCGCCTGCCCAGCTGACTGCATCCGCGTCGTCGCCGCCGAGAACGTTCCCGGCGAGCGGGTCTCCGCAGGGGAGCGCTACGCGGCGGTCTATGAGATCAACCTCTCGCGCTGCATCTTCTGCGGCTACTGCGAGATCGCCTGCCCGTTCGACGCGATCACGATGGGCCACGACTACGAGATGGCCGATTACGACCGGGGCGACCTGATCTTCACCAAGGAGATGCTGCTCGCCGAGCCGATCGAGCGGACGCCGCTGAAAGCCGAGGGCGAGTAGGTGGAAGCGGTCCTGTTCTTCGGAGCGGCGATCGGGGCCCTTGGCGGCGCGATCGGCGTCGTTGCCCTGCGCAACCCGTTCTACAGCGTGCTGGCCCTGATCGTCCACCTCTTCTCGCTCGCCGTGCTCTTCCTGCTGCTCACCGCGGCCTTCGTCGCCGCCGCGCAGGTGGTCGTCTATGCCGGCGCGGTAATGGTCCTCTACGTCTTCGTCGTCGCCTATGTGGGCAGTGGCGGCGAGTCGGCCTGGGAGCCGATCCCCGGGCAGCGCTTCCTCGCGCCCCTGCTCGGCGCTGCGCTCTTCGTCGAGCTCTCGATCGCTGTCCTGGCCTCCTCGCTGCTGGCGCTCGGTACCGACGGACCGCACGTCAACCGCGGCTTCGGCAACCCCGCTGCGATCGGCCGCCTTTTGTTAGAGCGCTTCCTTGTCCCCTTCGAGGCGTCCTCGATCCTGCTGCTGCTGGCGGCGGTAGGGGCGGTAGTCCTCGCCGGGCGCAAGCGAGGTGAGCCTGCGTGAGCATCGAGTGGTACGTGGTCCTCTCGGCGCTGCTCTTCACGGTCGGCGCGGTGGGGATCCTGATCCGGCGCAGCCCGATGGTGATCCTGCTCTGCCTGGAGTTGATGCTGAACGCCGGCAACCTGGCGCTGGTCGCCTTCAGCCGCATGGTCGGCAACCAGCAGGGGCAGATCTTCGCCCTGGTCGTGATGGTGGTCGCCGCCTGCGAGGTCGTAGTCGGCCTGGGTCTGATCGTGGCCCTGTTCCGCCGCAAGCTGCCGCTCAACGTCGATGACCTGAGGGGGTTGCGCGGGTGAGTGTGACGGCCTGGGCCTGGTTGGTCCTGCTCTTTCCGCTGCTCGGCTCGATCGTGATCGCGCTCGGCTTCCGCGCGATCCCGACCCGCGCCGCCGGGGCGATCGGCACCGCCTCGATCGGGCTCGCCTTCGCATGCGGACTCGCCGCCCTGATCGGCCTGCTCGGCTCCTCGCCCGACGCCCGCCACCACGCCTCCTCGCTGTGGGAATACGCAAGCGCCGCCGGCCTGCAGATCAAGCTCGGAATCTTCGTCGACCCGCTCTCGGTCTTCATGGTCTTGATCGTCACCGGAGTCTCGACCCTGATCCACCTCTACTCCTACGGCTACATGCGCTCCGATGAGGGCTACCACCGCTTCTTCAGCTACCTCAACTTCTTCGTCTTCTCGATGCTGCTGCTGGTCCTCGCCGGCAACTTCGTGCTGTTGATCGTCGGCTGGGCCTTCGTCGGCTTCGCCTCCTATGCGCTGATCAGCTTCTGGTATCGGCGCACGACCGCGACCCGAGCGGGGATGAAGGCCTTCGTGATCAACGTGGTCGGCGACATCGGCCTGGTCCTCGCAGCCTTGTTGATCTTCCGCGAAGTGGGGAGCTTCGAATACGGCACGGTCTTCGCCAGGGCGCCACACGTCTTCCACACCAACGAGTGGTCGGTGACGGCGATCTGCCTGCTGCTGCTGGTCGGCGCCTTTGCCAAGTCGGCGCAACTCCCGTTCCACACCTGGCTGCCCGATGCCATGGAGGGGCCCACCCCGGTCTCCTCGTTGATCCACGCGGCGACGATGGTGACCGCCGGCGTCTACCTGATCGCCCGTACCCACATCCTCTTCGTCCTCGCCCCGACCGCCGCCGACATAGCCGCCTTCGTCGGCCTCGCGACGCTGCTGGTTGCCGGGACGATCGCGCTGGTGATGACCGACCTGAAGCGAGCCATCGCCTACTCGACGATGAGCCAGATCGGCTACATGATCATGGGCGTCTCAATCGGCGCCTACAGCGCCGGCCTCTTTCACCTGATGACCCACGCCTTCTTCAAGGCGCTGCTGTTCATGGCCGCCGGCTCGATCATCGCCGCGATGGCGAATGAGCAGAACATCGACCGGATGAGCGGCTTCGGGAGGACGATGCGCTTCACCTCGATCACGATGCTCTGCGGCGGGCTGGCGCTGGCCGCGTTCCCCGGCACCTCCGGCTTCTTCTCCAAGGACGAGATCCTCGCCTACGCGACGGCGCGCGGCGGCATGTACTTGATCTTCACCGTGCTCGGCTACTTCGGCGCCCTGCTGACCGCGATCTACACCTTCCGGCTGATCTTCCGCGTCCTTCCCGGACGCCCCTGCAAGGAGGCCCAGGAGCTGATCGACAGCGGCCATGTGGTCCACGCCCACCCGGTCAACCCGGCGAGCGGCGAGGAGGAGGACACCGATGTCGGCTTCCCCGGTGCCGAACACCACATCGCCGAGTCCTCGCCGCCGATGAAGATCGCGATGGGCGTGCTCGCCTTCCTGGCGCTGTTCGCCGGCTTCATCCAGGTGCCGGGCGTCGACGACGCGATCACCAAGTTCCTCGAACCGGTCTTCGCCGACTCTCCGCTTGCCGCGATCCACCCCTCGGTCGCGGCATCCTGGGAGGGTCTGGGGATCGGCGCGGCGATCTCACTCGCCGGGATCGGGATCGCCTACTGGCTCTATGTGGCTCGGCCCGAGACCCCGGCGAAGCTGATCCGTCGCTTCGGGGCGCTGCACACCTTCCTGGTCAACAAGTGGTACTTCGATGAGCTGATCGACGTAGTGGTGGTGCGACCGGCGCTTGCAGTCGGCCGCTTCGCCAACCGCACCTTCGAGCGCGTCGTCGTCGACGGCCTCGTCACCGGCACCGAGGAGGTGGTCGGCGGCGCCGGACGGGTCGTCCGCACCGTGCAGAGCGGCTTCGTCCGCAGCTACGCGCTGCTCTTGATCGCCGGCTTCGCCGGGCTCGCCCTCTACTTCCTGCTGAGCGCATCGTGATCAACCTTCTCCTCTGGACACCGCTCGCCTTCGGCCTCCTCGGCCTCTTCCTGCCGAAGCGCGCGACCGGCTGGTGGGCGACGCTGGGCTGCCTGGCGACGCTGGGTCTGGCGATCGCCGTCCTCGCCGGCTTTGACTCGAGCGCGAGCGGCCTCCAGGACACCGTCAACCTGAGCTGGATCCCGGGCCTCGGTGTCTCCTACAGCCTCGGGGTCGACGGGCTCAACGTCTTCCTGGTGCTGCTGACCGCGGTGCTTTGGAGCGGCGCCACCGCGTTCGCCGCCTTCCGCGAACAGGAGCGCCCACAGCTCTTCTTCTTCCTGATGCTGCTCGGCGAGACCGCGACCCTCGGCTCCTACCTCGCCCAGGACCTGCTCCTCTTCGTCCTCTTCTTCGACCTGATGCTGGTCCCGTTCTACTTCCTCTTCGGCGCCTGGGGCACGGACCGTGCCGACGGCGTCACCGCATCGGCGGCGACGCTGAAGATGATCGTCTATACGCTGATCGGCTCGCTGTTGATGTTGGTCGGGGCGATCGCCACCGCGATCCTCTCCGCCCACGGCGGCCACATCACCTTCTCGATCGCCGCGCTCGCCAAGCACCCGCTCAGCGACGGCAGCCAACGCTGGATCTTCTGGTTCTTCGCCGCCGCCTTCCTGGTCAAGATGCCCGCCTTCTTGCTGCACGGCTGGATGCCCGATGCCTACCGCGCCGCGCCGCTGCCAGCGCTGGCGGTCTTCTCGGGGGTGCTTGCCAAGGTCGGGGCCTACGGATTCCTGCGGATCGTGCTGCCGCTCTTCCCTGCCGCAACTGTGCAGTTCCAAGAGGTGATCCTGGTGATCGCCCTGGCCTCGATCCTCTACGGCTCGGTGATGGCCTTCACCCAGACCAATGTGCGGCTGATCGCCGGCTACTCCTCGGTGGCACAGCTCGGCTTCATCACCGCCGGGATATTCGCGCTGCGCGCCGACGGAGCCGACGGGGCGATCCTGCAGATGGTCAACCACGGGCTCGTGGTGGCGCCGATCTTCATCATCGTCGCGATCCTGGTCGAGCGAACCGGCACCGAGGACCTGCGCCAGATGGGCGGGATGGCGCTGCGTGCCCCGGTGCTGGCGGCGCTCTTTTTGATCGTCTCCCTGGCGACCCTGGCGATGCCCGGGTCGGCCAACTTCATCGGCGAGTTCTACATCCTCAACGGGCTCTTCCAGTCGAAGATCGTCTTCGCCTTCATCGCGATCTCCGGCGTCGCGATGTCGGCCTACTACGCGCTGCGCCTCTACCAGCGCACGATGCACAACCGCAAGCCCGACGGGATCGCCTCGCGGGAGATCGCCTGGCGCGACGGCGTCGTCCTCGCCCCACTCGTCCTTTGCATCCTCGCCCTCGCCCTCTACCCGCAGTTGATCCTGAAGCGCACCGACCCCTCGGTGCAAGCGCAACTCAGCGCCGTGCAGCCAGCACCCACGAACACGACCCTCGCCAGCCGATGAGCTTCCACGCACCGCACCTGGACTACGCCGGGCTCTCGCCCCTGATCGCGCTTACCGTAGGGCTCTGCATCGTGCTGCTCGGCGGCGTCTTTGGGCGCGCTAGGCGGGCGGTGCCGGCGCTCACGCTGATCACGCTCGCGGCCACCGCAGGGCTCTTGATCTGGCAATGGGACGGGGGCG
The DNA here is from genome assembly GCA_963777915.1 of uncultured Solirubrobacterales bacterium. Taxonomy (GTDB): domain Bacteria; phylum Actinomycetota; class Thermoleophilia; order Solirubrobacterales; family 70-9; genus CAVUPF01. The sequence continues at coordinate 601,636 of CAVZSH010000003.1, forward strand.
AGGTGCTTCTCAGCGGCGCGCTGCGTCTCGACGATCTGGCGATCTCGATCTCGTTGATCGCCATCCTCACTGCCGCCTTCGCGGTCCTCCTCTCAGTCGGTGAGCCCGCCGCCGAGCAGGTCGGGCAAGGCGAGTACCACGCGCTTCTGCTCGGCTCGGTCTTGGGCATGACGCTGCTGGCCCAGGCACAGAACCTGGTCAGCTTCTTTGTCGCGATTGAGACCCTCTCGATCCCGCTCTACATCCTCTGCGCGACCAATCTTCGCCGCGAGCACTCGCTGGAGTCGGGGCTGAAGTATCTGATCGTCGGCTCGCTCGGCTCGGCGACTCTGCTCTACGGGATGGCGTTCCTCTATGGCGGCACCGGCTCTACCGGCTTTGACGGGATCGCCGCGGGAATCGCTCGCCATGGGGTTCTGGGCGACCCGCTGATCCTGGTCGGGATTGCCCTGGCGACGGTCGGCCTCGCCTTCAAGACCTCGATCGCCCCCTTCCACCAGTGGACGCCGGACGTCTATGAGGGAGCCCCCACCCCGATCACCGCCTTCATGGCGGTGGCGACCAAGGCGGCTGCCTTCGCCGTCTTCGTGCGCTTCTTCGACGTCGCTCTGGCGCCGCAGGCAAGCGAGTGGCAGCCCGCGCTGGCGGTCCTTGCCGCGATCTCGATCGTGGTCGGCAATGTCGGCGCCCTCGGGCAGGCCTCGCTGAAGCGGATGCTCGGCTACTCCGGCGTCGCCCAGGCCGGCTACATGCTGGGCGGCATTGTCGTCGCCTCGAAGGCCGGGATAGACGCCCTCGTCTTCTACCTCGCCGTTTACGCCTTTATGAACCTCGCCGCCTTTGCGGTGATCGTCGCCCGCGAGCGCGAGACCGCCTATGGCGATGAGCTCCGCGCCGTGCAGGGGCTCGGACGCGAGCGCCCGCTGCTCGCTTGGCCGCTGACGATCGCGATGCTCGGCCTGGCCGGGCTGCCGGCGACGGCAGGCTTTATCGGCAAGCTCTACCTGATCGAGGCGCTGGTCGAAGGCAGCTACACCTGGCTTGCGGTCTTCATCGCGGTCGGCACGATGATCTCCCTGGCCTACTACCTGCGGGTCGTCGCGGCGATGTGGATGCGGCCGGGCGATGAGCCCGCTGCAGGGACCGCCGCGACACCTGCGATCGCCGGGGCCTCCCCTGAGGCCGACCCGATCGACCCCGAGGCAGGCAACCGCCTCTACCTGGTTGCTCCCGCCCTGCTCGCCGCGGCGGCCGTTGTCTTCTTCGGAATCATCCCCCAGCCCCTGGTCGCCTTCGCCCAGCACGCCGGCGCCTCGATCGCCCAGTTCCTTCCCTGAGCCTCCCGATGCTCCACCACGCCTCGATCGAGATCGAGCCGGCGGAGATCGAGCGCGCCACCCAGTTCTGGGTGCTGCTCGGCTTTAACCTGGTGGAGCCGCCTGGAGCGCTCCTCGGCGCCTCCGTCTGGCTCGAGCGGGCGGGGACTCAGGTCCACCTGATCGCCGCCAAGGAACCGACCGTCCCCCAGCGCGGCCATCTGGCGGTCATCCCACCGGACTTCGGGCTAGCGGTGGCGCAGCTACGTGAGCACGGCTTCGAGGTGACCGACAAACGCAAGCTCTGGGGCTCTCCCCGAGCCCTCGCGATCGCCCCAGGAGGCCACCGGGTCGAGCTCGTGGCCACGCCGCCCCCCGACGGCGGCCGCAGGGAGGTGCTCGCGTCCTAGCCGGCCGCCTGCAGGCGGCGCCCGAAGTTGTCGCCTTTGAGCCGAGGCGCAGCCCTTCTCACCGCGATCGCTGCTGGTGGATGCGGACCCCTGCGGGGCCCGTCGTGTCGCGCGGTTACGATGCGCCCGGTGCGCTACCCGGTCGAGGATTTCACCCCCGAGGAGAGAACGATCCTCGCTTCCCACTTCACCAACCTCGACCGCCCGGTGTTCGCCCTCGTCAACTTGCCGGAGACCGTCAAGGGAGCTCTTTTTGCCCGCTATTCGCGCTATTCGGGGACCGTTCGGCGCCTCTACCTGGAGGAGTTCGCTGCCGATTCCCCACCCGGCGGGCGCCCCTTTGACGCGGAGGAGGGAGAGCGAGCGGCGAAGCTCTATGAGCGGGTGTTCCTCGGCTACGGCGACGACTCAATCGCCCAGGTCGGTGGCGCCCACGTGGCCTGTGAGTGGGTCTCGAACATCCTCACCAAGGTCCTCCAGCGCGGCCGCCTCGCAGCCTACCTGGAGCAGTCGACCCGCTACATCCCTTACGACAAGCCGCTCGAGGCATCCGCCGCGGGCGGCTACCGCTACTACCGCGACGAGCAGCTTGGCCCGCAGTTCGGGACGGCGATGGACGAGTTATTCGGGATTTACTCGCGATCGCTGCGCGAGGTCGAGTCGTGGGCGTCGGAGCGCTGGCCTCGTGGGGAAGCCGAGCCGGAGCGCGCCTGGGAGCGCTCGATCCGGGCCAAGGCGCTCGACCTGCTGCGCGGCCTGCTCCCCGCCGCGACGCTGAGCCACGTCGGCATCTTCGCCTCGGGGCAGGCCTACGAGCAGCTGATCCTGCGGCTGATGTCCTCGCCGCTGCCGGAGGCGCGCGATTACGGCGGGATGATCCTGCACGAGCTGCAGCAGGTGATGCCAAGCTTCGTTTCCCGGGTCGAGCGGCCCGACCGCGGCGGCGAGTGGGTCGCCTACCTGCGGCAGCGCCGCGAGGCGACCGAGGGTTGGGTGGCGCGGCTCGGGCTCGATCGTCGCGGCGCAGGCGAGGACGCGCCCTCGGTCGAGCTGGTCCACGTCGATGGCACCGAAGAGGACCTGCTCGCCGCCTGCCTGTTCGAGTCGGCGGGCAGGCCGGAGACCGAGATCCTCGCCCGTCTCGACGTGCTCGACCGCTCCGAGCGGGCCGAGCTGCTGGGCGCGCTGGTAGGCGAGCGCGTCAACCGCCGCCACCGCCCCGGCCGCGGCTTTGAGGCGCTGCGCTATCGCTTCGAGATCGTCTCCGACTACGGCGCCTTCCGCGATCTCCAGCGACACCGGATGCTGACCTGCCAGTGGCAGCGGTTGGGGCCCGAGCTCGGGGCGGGAGTGCCTGGCGAGGTCCGCGAAGCGGGGGTCGGTGAGGAGTTCGACCGGGCCCTGGAGATCTCCCGCACCGAGTATGAGCGGCTCGCCGCCGCTGGTCTGGGCGAGCAGGCCCCCTACGCTCTCAGCCTCGCCTATCGGATCCGCTACACGCTGGACCTCAACGCTCGCGAGGCGATGCACCTGATCGAGCTGCGCTCCGGCCGTGAGGGACACCCGACCTACCGGGCGATCGCCCAGGCGATGCACGAGCGGATTGCCGCCATCCACCCCGCCGTCGCCGCGGCGATGACCCACGTCGACACCTCACAGGAGCCGCGACTTGAGCGGATCCTCAGCGAGATCCGCACCCAGCGCAAACGATCCCAGGCTGCCGAGCACGTCACCTCACCGCCGGGGCTCAACCCGCTCGGCTGAGCCTCGCCCTAGTCGCGCTGCTTGCGCTTGCGGCGCTCGCCGTCCTGCGGTTCGAGGGAAGGCGGCGCCTCGGGGTCCGCGCTCGATGGGCCGTCGCCGTTGCCGGCGCTCAGGGCCGCACTCGCCTTCTCGCCGGGTGTGGGAAAGGGGACCGCTTCGCCGGCGGCCCAGGCAGCCGGGCGGCCACCGCGGACCTTCCCCAGCAGCACGAGGGCGAGGTATACGAACCAGAGCAGAGCGAACTGGAAGAAGATGAAGGAGACGGCGCCGAGCCCCATCCCCAGCGCCCCCCAAAAGCGACTCAGCAAACCGGTCCGCATCGCATACAGCGAGGTGTAGACCATCGCGACCAGGAAGCCGAGCTGGCCCGCGATGCCGAACCCCGCGGCCAGCGGGCGCAGCGGCGCGTTGTCGATCGCTTCTGAGGCGATCTTGTTGGCATGTTCGCCGCTCAGCGAGGCCCCGTGGGCGAGCAGCCGCGGCACGTCATTGGAAACGAATGTCGACGCGGCGTGAAGCGTCGAGATGCCGCTGAGGATGGCGAGCGCCGAGAGGAACAGTGGCGCCGCGACGACTACCCCGACCAGCTGCCCGCGCATTTTCTCGCTGCGCGCCTTCGCAGCTCGGAAGAGGTAGTAGAGCGGCGCCGCCAGCAGCCCTACCCCGATCGCCTGAATGATGCTGGAGAGCATCTGGGCAGTGCGGTGCTGGTTTACGTCCTGCAGCAGGGTCGAGTCGCCGCTGCCGGTGCCGACCGCCTGGGTGACAATCGCGATCGCGACGATCACAAGCGCCACCGCAGCAAGTGCCGCAATCGCCGCCGGGACCGCCCAGCGGCGCTCCCACTCCAGCACCTCCGCCTTGCTCAGCCGCACGCTTACGCTCAGCCTCGGTCGTGGAAGTAGAACTGTGGCAGCGCGCCCTCGATGACGTCTTGGGTCATCTTCTGCGCCACCTCAAGGTCACCGGTCCGCACCGCGATGTCATCGAGGGTGACGATCCCGGCGAGGCTGTTGCCGTCGATGACGGCCAGCCGTCGCACCCGGTGCTGGACCATCAGCGCCGCCGCCTCGTCTAGCTCCATCTCCGGCTCGGCGGAGACCAGCGGCCGCGAGGCGAGCTCGCCGACCTGCGACTCGGCGGCGATCCCCTCAGCGAAGGCGCGCAGCGCCAGATCGCGGTCGGTGACCATCGCCACCGGCGAGCCGGCCGGGTCGACGATCACCACCGATCCCACCCGGTGGTCGCGCATCAGCTGCGCCACCGAGATGGCGCTAGCCTCCCCGGTCGCGGTGACGACGCCCGCGGTCATGATCTCCTTGAGCCGCACTGGCCGTACGCTACCGCGCATGAGCACAGAGCGGCGCACTCCCGTCGTCCCGCTGGAGGCGGGCCACAGCCCCGACAATCCTCCTTGTCCGGCCTGTGGGGAGCCGCTGTTCGGCGTGATGGCCATGCGGTCGGGCCTGCGCGGGGCGGTCAGCCGCTGTGAGAGCTGCGGCCTCGGCGTGGTGGGCGAATCGGGCGGCACCGAGGAGGCCCTGCACGAGCTGGACCGCCTCAAGCACGAGGGGAGGCTGCTGATCGTCAACCGGGCCAGCTCCGCGGCCTCGCTCGGCGGGGCCGGCTGGGCTGGATTTCAGCCCAGCGCCCACTACCTGTTCACGGTCGAGGCGGTGCGACGCCTGGTCGCGCGCCGCGACCAGGTCGTCAAGCGACGGCGCTGGGCGCCTGCCCTGGGGCTGGCGATCACTTGGCAAACGCTGCTCAACAGCCTCACCTTCGGCCGCAACGCTGCCTTCGGCGCCCTGGAATGGGGAGAAGCAACCGCGGCCGAGCGCCCCTGGCAGCGCCGGATCGACGCCCTGATCAGCGTCGTGTTGGCGATCCCGGCACTTCTCGTGGCGCTGCCAATCGAGCTGGCCGACGCGGCGATCGGCCGCGGCGCGGCGATCTACCTGTTCCTCGAGCTGATCTAGCGGAATCTAGGCGAGGCCCTCACGGGCCTCGCGCACCAGCGTCACGGCCTCCGGGAAGAGGACGCGGATCGCGTCGCGCACCTGCATCGCCTGCTCGTCGGGGCTGCCGCTGAGGTCGATCTGGCCGATCGAAGCGACGGTCATCTCAACCGCAAGCTTGATCGCGTTGTCGGCCCAGGCCACCCGCTGCGAAGACTGCATCTGCTCCGACAGCTCCTCCATGCGGGCCCGGAACTCGTCCGGGTCGCCGAAGAGGTTGAACGGACTTCCCTCCATACCGACATGAAAGCAAAGGCCAGAAGACGGCGCCGAGCCTTTGACTCTCGGTCGGTCTCGATGCGCCCAGCCGCCCTTCCATGGAGGCATGCGAGGAAGAGGGCAGACTCCGAGCACGTCGAGCGAGCAATCAGCCAGGTTCCTCGACGGGCGGCCGCCAGACCTCACCCCCGAGCACCCGCTCAAAGCCGACCCAAAGGGCGTTCATCGCGGTGGCGACTACCCGCTCTCGAGGCACCTGCGGGTGCTCGTGCCACCAGATGGCCAAACCTTGCAGGACGCCGCGCAGGACCACCCAAGCCATGTCCAGTCCCTCGCCTTCCACCGAACCCGCGACCCCTTCGGCGCCCGGCTCGGCGGCCAAGAGGGGAAGTATCGCGTCGCGGCTCCGGGCGGCCACCTCGAGGTGCATGGCGGCGATCTCGGGGTCGCCGGTGGTGTCGCGAAAGAGCATCCGCCCGGCAAAGGGGTGTGCCTCGATGTAGGCAAACCAGGAGTCGAAGGAGCGCGCGACTCGCCGCTCGGGCGGATCCTCGCCGCGGAAGTTGATGCTCCATACCTGGCGCAAATCGGCGAAGTGGCGTTCCAGCAAGCACCTGTAGAGGTCCTGCTTTGAATCGAAGTGGTCATAGACGACCGGCGGCGTCACTCCCGACCGCCTCGCGATTTCCTCGATCGAGGCCCCCTGGTAGCCGCGCTCCGCGAACACCTCGGTTGCGGCCCTCGCGATCACCTCGCGACGCGCCGCGGCGACCATGCGCTTCCGGGGTTTCGCTGTCTTCTCGGTCTCGGTTGACAACCTAGGCACTCCTAGGTACGGTTCGAACCACTTCCTAGTTATCATTAGGTTAGAGCTTCGAGCGGAAGGAGTCGCATGATCGTTTCAGTGCATCTCGCCAACCTCGGTTGGCGCGCGGCGCCCCGCTTCCTGCGCGGTAAATCAGACCTCTCCGCGGTTGAAGGGCTGCGCTACGCAGAGACCACGCTCACGGCGCCGCTGAGCGAAAGCCTTCTCCCATCCCCAAGGCTCGGGCGGGTGGGGCTGATCGCATCCTGGGATGACGACAAAGCGCTCGATGCGTTCTCCGCCACCCACCCGCTCGCAGAGCAACTCTCCAGCGGCTGGCATGTGCGGCTGGAGCCGCTGCGGGTCTACGGCGCCTGGTCGGGGCTGCCCGACCTTCCCGCGCAGGAACTCCCGGTCGCCGATGAGGAGCCGGTGGCTGTGCTGACGCTGGGTCAGCTCCGACTCCGCCGCGTGCGCCCGTTCCTGCGGGCAAGCGCTCGCGCCGAGGGCGAGGCAATCGCAGACCCGGGGCTGCTGGCCTCGACCGGTCTGGCGCGCCCGCCTCGGATGGTCGCGACGTTCTCGCTCTGGCGAAGCGCCAAGGAGATGCGCGACTACGCCTACGGCCGCAGCAGTGGAGCGCACCCGGCTGCGACCAGCGCCCACCGGGCCGAGCCGTTTCATCACGAGTCCGCGTTCGTGCGCTTCCGGCCGTACGCATCGGTGGGGCGCTGGGGCAGGGGCGACCCGCTCGCCGCCGCGGTGGCTACAGCAGCCTGACCCTGAACCGCCGGCCGGCGCTCATCGCGTGCCGGCAGTCGAAGCGTGCGGCTGGGCGCCCGCTTCCTCCCGCCCCGCCTCCTCCTGGGCCTGGCGAACCAGGCCGCGCCAGTCGGTTGTGCGGAATACGAGCAGCATCGCGGCAAAGCCGAGGATCACCGACCAGGCCGCGATCGCGATCTGCGTCCCGACCGAGAAAGAGAGCACCGCGGTGCGCGACGGCCCGGCCAGGGTCGCCACCAGCAGAGCCTGCTGGGCGCCGGCGCCGCCGGGCGTGAGGGGAATGATCGTCGAGATCGACTGAACGCTCATCACCAACATCACGTTGCCAACCGAACCGGCGAGCCCGAACGCCTCGAGAAAGAACCAGAAAGCAGCGAAACGACAGAGCCAGCCGATCCCCTGCCAGGCGGCGACCTCACGCAGGTAGCGGCGCGGCTGGGCGAGGATAAGAACCCCCTGCCTAACCCTCGCCCAGAAGCGACGAACGTGGTGGGCGAGGTAGTAGATCGCCACCGCGATGGCGAGCAGCAGTGCCCCGGTCGCGATCGCAAACGCCTGCGGGTGGTCGGCCCAGAAAGAGATCTCGAAGGCCGGCAGGTGCGGGAGTTCGGGCAGGCTGGGCAGCAGGCCCTGGCTACTCGCGTAGAGAAAGACGAGCAGGCCCGCGGCGGTATCGAAGATGGACTGGACGAAGAATGAGGAAGTAACGGCCGGATAGGAGGAGTTGGGGATCTGGCGCTTGACCAGGAAGACCTTGGTGACGTCGCCGGCGTGGGCGGGGATCACGGCGTTGATCCCCGCTCCGGCCAGGTAGGCGGCGCAGAGGCGCGTGAAGGAGATGCGCGTGTCGGGATAGGCGGCCCGCAGCACGTTTCGCCAAGACCACGCGCGCGCCAGCTGCATCGCCAGCAGGAACCCCAACGCAACCGCAAAGGGCGTCCAGTGGATGTCCGTGAGATGCCTGAAAAACGCGGCGGCGGCGTTGGAGAAAGAGTTGAAGCTGGAGGCGAGATCGGCTGACTGCATCGCAGCTACACTAGCCCGCTCGTGTCAGAGGCCGAGACGCAGATCCCGTCCACCCAGGTCCCGCCTGACCCAGCCGACGAGGCGATGTGCGGACGCGCTCGCGAGCGCTACACGGCCGACCGGAGCAGTGGCCGCCGACGCCGCCGCAAGCGACACGCCGCGCTACCGAACCTGATCATCATCGGCGGGCTGAAGTGCGGTACGACCAGCATCCACCACTACCTCGGGCTACACCCGGAGATCCAGATGTCGAAGCCCAAGGAGCTGAACTTTTTCGTCGAGGAGCTGAACTGGGACCTGGGGCTCGACTGGTACGCCAGCCGCTTCGACGACCGCGCCGGGGTTCGGGGCGAGTCCTCCCCCCACTACACGAACCTGCCCCGCTTCGGTGGGGTTGCCCGGCGCGTGTACGAGCACTGCCCCGACGCGCGACTGATCTACATGGTTCGCGACCCGATCAAGCGCATCCTCTCCCACTGGGTGCACGCGACCGGGGCGGGGTATGAGAGCCGCGAGATGGTCGCGACTCTCTCGGAGCCTGGTTCCTCCTATATACAGCGCTCGATGTACTGGATGCAGCTGCAGCCCTACCTGGAGCGTTTCGACCGCGCTCAGATCGAAATCTTTACCCAGGAGGAGCTTCAGGCCGAGCGGGAGGCGACGATGCGCAAGGCGTTTGCCTTCGCCGGGGTCGATGAGGGGTTTACCTCCGAGCAGTTCGGCCGCGAGTGGGAGAAGTCGGCTGCGAAGCAGGGCGACAAATACCAGCTGATGGAGAGACTGATCAAGCTGCCGGGCTTCCGCTCCTTCGACCGCAACTTCGACCGCCTGCCCGAGTCGATGCGCTGGCTGGTCGAGAAGGTCGTCCACGATCCCGAGAAGCCGCCGGCGCCCAAGCCGAAGCTGCCCGACGATCTGTTCGAGACGCTCCGCGGCGGCTTCGGCGAAGATGTCGCGGCGCTGCAGCGCTTCGCCGGTCGCGAGTTCGCCGGCTGGAACGACTACTCCTGAGCAGAAACCCAGCCCCCGGTCAGATTAGGCTCCAGGCTAGTGCAGCGCCTGCTTCCCGATCCCGGCCCGACCACGGTGGAACGACAGCTCGACTCCTACCGGCCTTGGGAGGAGCCGCGCGAAGATCGTCCGCTCGTCGCCGCCAACTTCGCCGCCACGGTCGATGGGCGGGCGACGATCGGTGGCGTCTCGGGGCCGATCGGCTCCGCCGCGGACACCGGGATGCTGGCCGGGCTGCGGACCCGTTTCGACGCTGTGATGATCGGGGCGGGGACGATGCGCGCCGAGCGCTACGGGCGGCTGATCTCCAACCAGGAGCAGCGGGAGCACCGTGAGCGGATCGGCCTCCCCCACGACCCGCTGATGGTCATTGTCAGCGGCCGGCTCGACCTGCCCTGGGACGCACCGCTGTTCAGCGCCGGGGCCGGGCGGGTGCTGGTCTTCACCGCCTCCGAGGATGAGCCGCCGCAGACCGCGACATCGCTGCGGGTCGTCCGCCACGAGGGCGTCGTCGACATCGTCGAGGCGCTTCGCCACCTGCGCCAGGAGCGCGGCATCAGGGCACTGCTCTGCGAGGGGGGGCCTGGTCTACACGGCGAGCTGGAGGGCGGCGGGCTGGTCGACGACCTCTTCCTGACGATCGCCCCAAAGCTGGCGGGAGGCATGGCGCCTCGCATCCTTGAGGGCGAGTTGCCGGCCGTGGCCGAGCTGGAGCTGACCTGGCTGTTGGAGCGCGATAGCGAGCTGTTCGCCCGTTACCGCCGCCGCTGAGCTAGCGTTCCCCCGGCCCGAGCCCCGAGGAGAGGACGCCCCATGGACTTCACCCCCAGCCCCCAGGTAGAGGCCGTGCGCGAGCGCATCCTCGACTTCATGGACGAGCGGATCTTCCCGCAGGAGCGGCAGATCATGGAGGCGCTCGACGCCGAGGTCGGCCCCGGCGTCCCCTACCCGAAGATCCTGGTCGAGGTCCGCGAGCGAGCCCGTTCGGAGGGCCTTTGGAACCTGTTCATGCCCGACGAGCGCTATGGCCCGGGGCTTGCGAACTGGGAGTACGGGCTGCTCTGCGAGGAGATGGGGCGCAGCCCGGCGGCGGCGCCGATGGCCTTCAACTGCGCGGCACCGGACACCGGCAACATGGAGATCCTCGCCGAGCACGGCAGCGAGGAGCAGCGCCAGCGCTGGCTTGAGCCCCTGCTGGAGGGCCAGATCCGCTCCTGCTTCTCGATGACCGAGCCCGAGGTGTCGGGCTCCGATCCGACCCTCTTGCAGGCCCGCGCCGTGCGCGACGGCGATCAGTGGGTGATCGACGGCCACAAGTGGTTCACCTCCGGCGCGGTCGGCGCCGAGCTGGCGATCGCGATGGTCGTCACCGACCCCGAGGCGCACCCCTACGCGCGCGCCTCGATGATCTGCGTCCCCACCGACACGCCCGGCTTCAACCTCGTCCGCCCGATTCCTGTGATGGGCCATGACCGCGGGCCCGGGCACTGCGAGATCCGCTACGAAGGCTGCCGCGTGCCTGTCTCGAATCTCCTCGGCGAGCAGGGCATGGGCTTTGCTGTTGCCCAGGACCGCCTCGGCCCTGGCCGCATCCACCACTGCATGCGAGCGATCGGCACTGCCGAGCGGGCACTGGAGATGATGTGCCGTCGCGCCAACGAGCGCCAGGCGTTCGGCGGCCCGCTGGCCGACAAGCAGTTCGTGCAGGAGTCGATCGCCACCTCGCGGATGGAGATCGACCAAGCCCGACTGCTCACTCTCTATGCCGCCTGGAAGATGGATACCGAGGGCAAGCGGGCCGCCCGTCAGGCGATCTCCGCGATCAAGGTCGTCGCCGCCAACATGGTCATGGACGTTCTCGACCGCGCGATCCAGGTCCACGGCTCGCTGGGCATGACCGACGACACCCCCCTGGCGGCGCTGTGGCGCTTTAGCCGTATGCTCCGCTTGGCGGATGGCCCCGACGAGGTCCACAAGATGGTCCTGGCCCGCCGCGAGCTGAACCGCTGGTCGAAGCGAGCCGAGGCCGAGACCAGCGGCGATCTGACCACCAAACACGCCCCGCGGGCAATTTGAGAGTTTCAGAGGGCTGAAAGGAGAGCGTCGATGACAGGAAAGGCCGACTTCAGCCACGAGGAGTGGGAGGTGATCCTGGAGGGGCCGACGAGCGCCGGGATGATCGTCTCAACCGCCGAGCGCGGCGGCACCTTCCGCGAGGTCTTCGCGATGGCGAAGGCCTACACCGAGGCTCGCAAGGAGCACGGCGACTCCGCCCTCCTCGACGAGATCGTCTCGCGAAAGCCCGAGATCGACCACGCTAAGGCCCACTCCCCAGAAGAGCTGAAGGAGCATGGCCTGCAGCGGATTCGAGAAGCGATCGCGCTGCTCGAGCAGAAGGCGACCCCCCAGGAGCTCGATGACTACCGACGCTTCATCACCTCGCTCGCGCAGCGAGTCGCCGGAGCGAAGACCGAGGACAAGGACCAGCCAATTAGCGACGCGGAGAGCTCCGCGATCGCCGCGATCGCCGAGGCTCTCGGGGCGGCTGCGTCTTGAGCGGGGAAGATCGCCAGCGCCGTGCTATGCAGCACGGCGCTGCTTCCCGTGGCCGCCGTCGCAGCTAGGACGGGCGCCGGCAAGCTCCCCGACGGGCTCTACGCGTCGTCGGCCAAGACCAATTGACGGCGGCGGCTACAGCAACGGCGGGGGTCGACCTCAGCGTCATCGCCGCCGGGCACAAGGTCAAAGCTAGCGACAGCGGCTTGGCGTGCTACACCGGCGACGCCTCCTGCTGGCGTGCCAACCTATGACGAGGTCACGATCCACCCGCCCGCTCTCTGACGATCGGCGCGGGTCGGAACCGACTCCTTGCCGCTCTGCCAGCCCTCCACGCTGAAGCACTTCACCCCACCATAGACCCCGGGCTGAGCTCTTCCGGCATCGCCGTCGCTCAGCCCTCGAGCTGGTAGCCTCGCCTCGCTCGGCTTGAGCGAAACCACCAAGACAATGGAGATGAGCGGGATGCAGGATCGTCGGGGTCGTCTGTCATCACTCCTCGGGGCGTTGCTCGCCTCGCTGCTGATCGCCGGTTTGATTCTGTCGCTGAGCGCGACCGCACTCGCGAGTCCGGCCAGTCCGACGCAGCGCGCACCCAGGCGTCACAAGGCCAAGAGCAAGGGCAAGAACGTCAAGATCAAGGGCGGCACGATTGCCTTTACCCTGCTGCCCTCGGTCGCATCCTCTTTTAAGAGCGCCGAACTCATTTTCGCGCCGGTCGGGCCGGCGAGCGGCAGCGCCACGTCGGTGAGCATGCCGATCACCGCCGGCAAGCTGAACACGGCGACGGGGGCAGGCTCGGTTACCGCCGGCGGGGGCGCACCGAGCGGCAACGGCTTCACGCTGACCCAAACCACGAAGGGCTTTGGCATCCCGGGCCTCTTCGAACTCGGCGGTGGCACGCAGACGTTCTCACTCAGCGCTCCCGTCACCGTGACGATCGGCGGCAAGGCGAAATTCGGGCCCGGCACCGGCTCCAACCTCACCGCCAACGTCAACGGCTCGACCGAACCCTCGGGACCGTTCTTCACCCTGAAGGGGGGAAAGCCGGCGGTCAAAGGCTCGACGATCACGATCGCGAACGTGCCGGCATCGCTCACCGAACCGGCTGCGAACGTGCTTGGCTCCTTCAGTGGCGTGACCTTCAAATCCGGCGAGCAATTGGGAAAGATCACGATCCAGGCGAGCAAGTAGATGGTGGGCAGTGCCTCGGCAGTCCCCGCCGAGGGATAACGGAGCACCACGGCCGGAGATGGGCAGCAGTGGCGCCGATCAAGCCGTACTCGGGGCTCCCTGTAGGACTTGGAAGGCAAAGCGAAGCGGCAAACAGCTGCGCTTTGACCAGAACCGCTGACGACAACCCCGCCCAAAGTGCCAGTGCATTGCTTATCCCTCTCGGAAGTTATCGTCGATAGGCTTGCACCTGATGCTCATCTCCACCATGAACGACCTGCCCGGCTATGAGGTCCAAGAGGTGCTTGGAGAGGTCTTCGGCCTTACGGTGCGCTCGCGCAACGTCGGCTCCCAGATCGGTGCCTCGCTGAAGTCGCTGGCCGGCGGTGAGCTGAAGGGGATGACCAAGATGCTCGCCGAGGGTCGCGAGCACGCGACCCAGCGGCTGATCGAGGAGGCCGAAGCCAAGGGCGCCGACGCGATCCTCGCCTTCCGCTTCGACACCTCGGAGCTAGGCACCACCTGGACCGAGGTTTGCGCCTACGGCACCGCAGTCAAGGCGCGCAAGAGTCTCTGACCCCCTGCTCGAGCTCCATATCAGGACCCCAGCGCCGCTGGCAGCGACAGCGCGGCGAGTGTCAGGCACAGCGGCGAGTAGACGCGGCGATCGCGAGCCCGAAACCGCTCCGAGACTGAGCCGCGCGCGATCAGATCGGTGCGGCCCGCCATTCCGAGGCCGCCTCGTGCCGCGAGCGTCGCCACCACGCCGGCCGCGCCGAGACGGCTGATCCCCGGCGCGCGCCGGGGGCGGCCGTTTACAAAGGCCGCAGCGGCACCAAGCAGGACTGCGACGAGGAGGCAGGCCGCGGCTGAGGGTGGGTCCTCATCGACCCTGCCGGCAACCTGGTCGGCAAGTTCCCCTCGCTCGCCCAGCGGCCATGCCGATCCCGAAGCCCAGTTCAGGTGCAGGCCCGCGATCGCCAGAAGAGAAGCCGAGGCAATGCGAGTCGCAAATACCGTGAGCTTCATTGATGCCTCGACCTTACTCCGAGGAGGAGGCGCTTGGACTCCGCCCGAACCGCATTGCGCGCGCCGAGGGACTACGGTTAAGCGATGGCAGAGCAACTCACCCTGTACGTCTGCCACATCGATGATGGCGGCCCCAGGCCCCATGCATGTCGGCGCGCGCAGGAGGCGCTACGGGCCCGTGGCCATTCCTACGAGAAGGTGATCTTCGCCCGCGGCCGCCCCTTCGGCCTGTTCACGAAGGGCCGCCGCCCAGAGCTGAAGCAGCTGAGCGGCCAGGAGAAGCTTCCGGTGCTGCAGCTCGAGGACGGCGCGACGATCGCGGGCAGCTCACAGATCATCGCCTGGGCCGAGGAGAATCCTCCAGCCGGACAGTAGTCGCAGCCGATCGATCACCGATATGTGTAGGCAGAAGTCGGCCTGAGTCCGACGGGTGGGAGCGGATCCAACCTGCCAGGAGAAAGCGCCTGCCAGGTTGAGCAGGAGAAATCAGCCAAAGGGCACTCCGACATTCACGGCGAGCAAAGGCCTGACAGGCCGCCAAACCTCCCTCCGATCTCGGTCGCCATCGTCTCGCTTGGGCAGCCACGGTCGCGACCCGATCGAGCTAGAACCCGACCGTGGGCCAAGGTCTTCAGCCTGAATCCCTCTTGATTGACTTCTCGCTGGAGACCGTCGTTTGCTCAGCTGCCCCGGCGCTCGGCCTCATTGGCTGCCTCGGCTAGCCGCTCCACCATCCGGGCGAACTGCTGGATGCCCTCGTCCACCGTGCCGTACTGTCCCGCCGCGTAGCGGGCGTAGACGCCCTCCAGGATGATTGCCAGCTTCCAGTAACCGAGGGCAATGAAAAAGTCGAGGTCGGAGAGGTCGCGCCCGGAGCGCTCAACGTAGCGGACCCGCAGCTCCTCGCAAGTGGGAAAACCCGGCGCCAAATTGGCCGGCTGACCGAGGGCGATCGTATCCGCGCCGCGCTCTGGCCAGTAGACCATCAGCAAGCCGACGTCGGCGAGCGGGTCGCCGAGGGTGCAAAGCTCCCAGTCGACTACTGCCGCCACCTTGCCCTGCGGGGTCAGAATCATGTTGTCCAGCCGGTAGTCGCCGTGGACGATCGTCGCCGGACCCTGCGCGGGGATCCGCGCCGAGAGCCGGGCGTGCAGCTCGTCGATCGTCGCCAGCTCGCGCGTCTTTGACTTCTCCCACTGGCCGTGCCAGCGGCGCAGCTGGCGGGCGACGTAGTCCTCCTTGCGGCCGAGGTCGCCGAGTCCGACCGCGTCGGGATCGACCGCGTGGATGGAGACCAGCGTGTCCGCCACCCGCAGCCCGATCTCCCGCCGCTCCACCTGGTCGGGAAACGCCTTTGCCTCGGCCACCCCACGCAGGATCGGCCCCTCTACGAACTCCATCACGTAGAACGGCGCGCCGTTGACGCTCTCGTCTTCGCAGAGCCCAACCACCGGCGCCACCGGCACTTCGGTCGACCCGAGCGCCGAGACGACCCTGTGCTCGCGCCCCATGTCGTGAGCGGAGCCGAGGCGCTTGCCCAGCGGCGGGCGGCGCAGGGCCCAGCGGCGGGCGGCGGCGTCTCTCACCCCATAGGTCAGGTTCGAATGCCCGCCGGAGATCCGTTCGAAGGAGAGCGGCGGCTCCGCCATCGGCACGTGCTCTGCGAACCAGCCTTCGACCCCGGCCCGGTTGATCCCCTCCGGCTGCGTCGAGCCGTCGGCGGTGCCTGTAGCCTCGTCGCCCATAGCCGCGCAAGCATATGCCCGACCAGGTCGCCGGTTGAGCCCATCGCTGGCTAACAGGCTGCGGATCGGCTTTGCGATCTGCTTCGCCGTGCTGACCGCGATGGCGGTAATCGGCGTCGCCCGCTTTATCCAGGAGCGCCAGAGCTTCGAGAGCTCGATCGAGCGCTCCTATCAGGTCGAGATCGTCGCCCGGGTGCGGCTGGCGGAAGATCGCCGCCCCGTCGCGGCCCGCGCCGCGATCGCCGCCCAGCAGAGCCACCGCCAGCAGCTGCAGGAAAGCATCTCCACCGACACCCGCAACACGGCGCTGCTGGTCGCGGCCGGGATCATCGCCGGGCTGACCGGCGCCCTGCTCCTGTTCAGCGGCCTGATCGCCTCGATGCGCCGCCCGCTGGAGGAGCTGGTCGAGGCAGCGGGGCGCCTGGCAGCAGGCGATCGCGCCGCCCGGGTGAAGGTCGGCGGGATGTCGGAGACGGCGACCCTCGGCGCCGCCTTCAACGAGATGGCCGACAGGCTGGAACGCGAGGCCAGCCAGCGCGACCGGCTCGACCAGATGAAGGACGATTTCGTCCTCACCGCCTCGCACGAGCTGCGCAGTCCCCTCACCTCCGTGCAGGGATTCGCCGAGCTGTTGATGCTGGAGCGCGAGAAGCTCGGCCCCCAGCAAGCCGAGACGGTGGAGATCATCCTCGACAACTCGCGCCACCTGGTGCGGCTGCTCAACGATCTGCTCGACTTGGCACGCAGCGACGCCGGGCAGCTGACGATCCATCCGGTCTCGACCGAGGTCGGCCCGCTGGTCGAAGACGTGGCACGGACGATGCGGGCGCAAACCGAGTCGGCCGGCCAGAGGCTGGAATGCGAGGTCGAGGCCGGCCTGCCCCGGGTGAGCGTCGAGCCCGACCGTATTCGCCAAGTTCTGGTGAATCTGCTTACCAATGCACATGAGTACTGCCCAAAAGGAGCGTCGATCCGGGTGACAGCAGCGGGCATCGGTGCTGAAGTGGAGCTTTCGGTGAGCGATGACGGACCGGGTATGCCCAAGGACCAACTGGACCACATCTTCGACCGCTTCACCCGCGGCGACGCCGGTCTGACCCAGCGCGTTGGCGGCACGGGTCTCGGTCTGGCGATCTCGAAATCCTTGGTCGAGCTGCACGGCGGCACGATCGAGGTCAGCTCGACCCCGGGCAAGGGGTCCACTTTCCGCGTCCGCCTCCCGGCGCTTGCCCCGCCCGAGCGCCCGGCCGCCGACCGCGCGGCGACGGAGGCCCGCTGATGGCCAGGGTCCTGGTCGCTGACGATTCCGAAACGATCCTGCTGCTACTCCGCACCCGGCTGGAGATGGCCGGGCACCAGGTGCAGACCGCGGCGGACGGCCAAGAGGTGACCGAAGCCGTGCACCGCGAAGGGCCCGACCGCCAGCCCGACGTCCTCCTGCTCGACGCGATGATGCCGCGCAAGTCCGGGATCGACGCTCTGCGCGAGCTGCGCGCCGAGGGGTTTGACACTCCGGCGCTGATCGTCAGCGCCCACCAGGACGGCGCCGAAGCCGGCGCCCCGAACGACCTCGAGATCAGCGGCTACGTCACCAAGCCGATCGACTTCGAGCTGCTGCTCGGCAGCATCGCCGAGCTCACTTCTTAGCGATCTCCAGGCGGATCTCTTTGCCGTGGAGCTTGGTGCCGTCGAGGAACTCGACCGCGCGGTCGGCTTGACCGGTCTTCAGCTCGACGAAGGAGAAGCGCTCGAGGATCCGAATCGAGGCGACATCGTCATCGGGGATGACGGCGCCCTCGCGCAGGGCCCAGCGTAAGTCCTCCTCGGTGATGCCGCTGCGTTTGCCGCGGTTTACGAAGAGCTTGGTGTTGCCATCGGCGGCCACTCTCGCGCTACTTGCGCCGTTGGCATCGCTGCGCTTCTCTCGTCGCTCGGACCGCTCGCGGCGGCGAGGGCGAGGGGCGTGTTCGAGGCGGTCCTCGGGACTCTCCCACTCGCCGATCGAGGTTTTCACGTCTCGCTCAATCCGGGCGATCTCGTCACGCTGGGCGGGGGTGACAAAGGTGATCGCCCGCCCGGTGCGCCCGACGCGCCCGGTGCGCCCGATCCGATGGACATAGACCTCCGAGGAGTCGGGCACGTCGTAGTTGATGACGTGGGTGACGTGCTCGATGTCAAGGCCTCGAGCTGCGATGTCGGTCGCCACGAGCAGCTTCACCCGGTGGTCCTTGAAGGCGATCATCACCCCATCGCGCGAGCCCTGGCTCATGTCGCCGTGCAGGGCTTTCACGTCCAGGCCCTTGTCCTTCAGGGTCTTCTCCAACTTCGAGGCACCGATTTTGGTGCGGCAGAAGATGATCGCCTGCTCGGGTTCCTCCGTCTTCAGCAACTCGACCAGCCGCGCCGCCTTGTCCTTGGCCGGCACCTCGATGAAGGCCTGGGCGATCGCGTCGACGGTGAGTTTCTTCGGAGTGATCCGGATCGTCGTCGGGTCGTACATATAGCCCTCGGCGAGTCGCTGGACCGGTGGCGGCATCGTCGCCGAGAAGAGCGCGGTCTGGCGCCCGCTCGGGCACATCCGCAGGATCTTCTCGACATCCTCGATGAAGCCGAGGTCGAGCATCTCATCGGCCTCATCGAGCACGACGTAGCGGGCCGCGGTGAGAACCAACGAGCGACGCGACATCAGGTCCATCATGCGCCCGACCGTGGCGACGACGACCTGGGCGCCGGCCCGCAGCTGCGCCTGCTGGGAACGGATCGGGGCGCCGCCGAAGACGGCGACGATCTCGACTTCGAGGTGCTCGGCGTAGGCGCGCAGCGCCTGGGTAACCTGGATGCAAAGCTCGCGGGTCGGAGTGAGGACGACCGCCTGCACCTCATCGTTGCCGGGGTCCAGGTATTGGAGCAGCGGCAGGCCAAAGGCGGCGGTCTTGCCGGTGCCTGTCTGGGCCTGGCCGATCACGTCATGGCCGGCGAGCAGCTCGGGGATCGCCTGCTCTTGGATCGGCGTCGGCTCCTCGAAGCCCAGCTCGTCGAGCGCCTGCTGGATCTCCGGCGAGAGCCCGAGGTCCCTGAACGCGGTCACTTACTCGGGTCCAAGAGAAGCTTGCCGGTGGTGCGGCGGCCGATCAGTTCCTCGTGGGCGCAAGCCGCCTCGGCGAGGGAGTAGATGCCGCCGATCGTCACCTCCAGCTCGCCGGCTGCGACCGCGTCGAGCAGCTCGCCGATCATCGGCGCTGCCAGGTCGCGGCGGAGCAACAGGTGGACGAGCCAGAAGCCGACCACCGACCTGGAGCCGCGCAGCAGAGCCGCCGTGGAGACCTCGCGCTGCTCGCGCGAGGCGATCCCGAAGACGACCATCCGCCCCAGCGGCGCCAGCGCCGCGAGCTCCGCGTCGAAGGCGTCGCCGCCGCTCATATGCAGGACGGCATCGACCTGCTCGCCCCCGTTGGCCTCGAGGATCGCCGCCTCGAGGTCCTCGGCGCGCGAGTCGACCGTCGCGTCGGCGCCTAGCCGCTCGACCAGCGCCCGTTTCTCTCCGCTTGAGGCAAGCCCGATCACCTTGGCGCCGGCCCGCTTGGCGAGCTGGACCGAGAGACCGCCGGTGCCGCCTGCGGCGGCCTCGACTACGACCGTCTCGCCCGGCTCGACCCGCGCGCAGCGCTGGACCAGCGCCATCGCGGTCAGCCCCTGCAGCAGCAGTGCCGCAGCCTGGTCGTCGTCGACCTGATCGGGTATGGGAACCAGCCAGCCCTCCGGGGCGACTGCCTTCTCGGCATAGCCGCCGGAGGCGAGGATCGAGGCCACCCGCCGCCCATCCGGCGTCCGCCCGCTCACCTCAGCCCCGGGAATCAGCGGCAGGGCCTGCTCGGCCAGGTAGTCGTTTCGCGTCGCGTGCGTATCGGCGAAGTTGACCCCGCTGCGGGCGACATCGATCACGACCTCGCCGTCGCCGGCCACCGGGTCGTCGATCTCGACGTAGCTCATCACCTCGGGGCCGCCAAACTCCTCGATCTGAATCGCCTTCATCAGAGGGGAAGTCTCGCAGGGCAGGCGCTAGGCTGCCCGCCGATGTCGCTAACCGTCGTCGGATCGATCGCCTTTGACTCCGTCCGCACCCCCTTCGGGGAGCGCGAGCGAATGCTGGGCGGAACCGCCGTGCACTTCTCCCTCGCCGCCAGCTTCTTCACCGAGGTGCGCCCGGTCGGTCCGGTCGGCGAGGACTTCGGTGCGGCCGAGTTCGAGGTGCTGGAGCAGCGCGGCGTCATCACCGACGACATCGAGCGGGTCGAGGGCGGGAGGTCCTTCTTCTGGCGCGGCCGCTATGAGTACGACCTCAACGTCGCCCACACCGAGGACACCCAGTTGAACGTCTTCGGCGAGTTCGAACCAAAGCTCTCCGACGCCTCCAAGGCCGCCGACGTCCTCTTCCTCGCAAACATCCAGCCCGACCTTCAGCGCCGGGTCCGCGCCCAATGCGGCGAGGCGCGCTTCAGCGCCCTGGACTCGATGAACCTCTGGATCGACACCGCTAGGGACTCGCTGCTAGCGGCAATCGGCGAGGTCGAGTGCGTGATCGTCAACGACGCCGAGATCCGCCAGCTGACTGGCGAGTCGAACCTCGCTCGCGCCGCGCGCGCCGTGATGGAGCGCGGTCCGCGAGCGGTCGTCGCCAAGCAGGGCGAGTACGGCGCGGCGCTGTTCACCGAGGAGGGCTTCTTTGCCCTCCCCGGTTTCCCGCTGGAGGACGTGCGCGACCCGACCGGCGCCGGCGACAGCTTCGCCGGCGGCTTCCTCGGCTATCTCGACAGCCACGAGGGCGACCTCGACGAGGCGAGCTTGCGCCGGGCGATGGCCTATGGCACCGTCCTCGCCTCATTTAACGTCGAGGAGTTCGGCACCGAGCGCGTCTCCCGCCTCACCCGCGAGGAGATCGACCAGCGGCTGGCGAGGCTGCACGCGATGACCCAGTTCGAGCCGCTCACGGCACCCGCCGAGTAGCGTCTCCCGGTTATCTGGCGGTCAACAAGCCGGACGATCCAAGCTGCGATACTGGCGGCTCCAGCTGAACACAAGCTCGAGGAGGGGTGATGGCCACCGAGCAGCAGATCACAAACGCAACCGCCGATGGCGCCACCGCCGCCGAGTCGGAGTCGCTGAGCATCACCGACAACCGCACCGGTCAGACCTACGAGTTACCGATCACTGACGGGACCGTTCGAGGGATGGACCTGCGCCAGATCAAGGTCTCCGAAGACGACTTCGGCCTGATGTCCTATGACCCGGCCTTCACCAACACCGCCTCCTGCCGCTCGACGATTACCTACATCGATGGCGAGGCGGGAATCCTCGAACACCGCGGCTACTCGATCGAGCAGCTCTGCGAGCGCTCCAGCTTCCTTGAGGTCGCCTACCTGTTGATCTTCGGCGAGCTGCCGACCGGGCCACAGCTCGACCGCTGGGCCTACGACATCACCCATCACACCTTCGTCCATGAGGACCTAAAGCAGTTCTTTGAGGGCTTCCGCTACGACGCCCACCCGATGGGGATGTTGCTTGCCGGGGTCGGGGCGCTCTCCACTTTCTACCCCGGCGCGAAGCAGATCGGCGACCCCGAAGAGCGCTACATGGCGGCGGTGCGGCTGATCGCCAAGGTGCCGACCCTAGCCGCCTTCTCCTACCGGCACAACATGGGACTGCCTTACGTCTACCCCGACAACGAGCTCCGCTTCGCCGAGAACTTCCTCTCGATGATGTTCAAGAAGACCGAGATGCGCTATGAGCCCGACCCGCGGCTCACGCGCGCGCTCGATGTCCTCTTCATCCTCCATGCCGACCACGAACAGAACTGCTCAACCAATGCGGTTCGCGGGGTCGGCTCCTCCGACGTGGACCCCTACTCTGCTGTGGCGGCGGGTGTTGCGGCGCTTTACGGGCCGCTGCACGGCGGCGCCAACGAGGCGGTGCTGCGAATGCTGCGACGGATCGAGAGCCCGGACAACATCCCCGACTTCCTCGAGCGGGTGAAGGCGCGCGAGGAGAAACTGATGGGCTTCGGCCACCGTGTCTATAAGAACTACGATCCTCGAGCGCGGATCATCCAGCAGCACATGGATGAGGTCTTCGAGGCGACCGAGTACAACTCACTGGTCGAGATCGCCCGCGAGCTGGAGAAGCGAGCGCTCGAGGATGAGTACTTCACCTCGCGCAAGCTCTACCCGAACGTCGACTTCTACTCGGGGATCATCTATGAGGCTCTGGAGATCCCCGCCGAGATGTTCACCGTGATCTTCGCGATCCCGCGCACCGCCGGGTGGGTCGCGCAGTGGATGGAGATGCAGGAAGACCCCGAGAAGAAAATCGCCCGGCCGCGGCAGATCTACACCGGGGAGCGGGAGCGAGGCTACGTGGCGATCGCGGATCGCGAGGGACCCGAAAAGATCGTCGGGCCGCCGGCGCGCAGGCCAAAACGGCCTCGGCGGGGCGCCTGAGACTTCTACTCGGCGAATACCCAGCCCTCTATCCAGTTCCATACGCTGGGCCCATGAGCGCCGGATGGAAGCTGACGGTGAGGCACGGATCGGATGTCGGGCACGAGGCGTTTGACGACCTGGATGCGGCGATCACCGAGATGAAGAGACAGGCTGAGAGGGTTCGAGCCGAGGGGCCGTTGTCGCCTTCTTCGGCACTGCGTGACTTTGCGCCGGGAGACCAGGTCCATGCGCGGCTGCAGATCTCTGGGAAGGGGCTCCTGCGCAAGCAGACTGCCGGCGTCGACGTGAAGGGAGATGGCAGCATGGTTGCTTTCCGCGGGACGCTTATGCGCGAGGAGCTAGACCCCGGAGGGGTGAAGACGCCGTTTGACGCCGTTCGCGAGATTCTGTCCGAAGGAGCAGGATGAGCGACCCCAGCACCGAGATCCCCAAGGGCAGCTATGCCGTCGGCAACCGAGTCAAGCTGCCTGCCCGGGCCCTCCCACCCTTCGTCGTCTTCATCAACGGCGTCGAACAGGTCGAGGGGAAGGATTACAACGTCCGGGCCGGGGAGCTCGTCTTCACCCGCCCGATCGTCAAGGAGAAGGTGGGCGCGGGCCGTTGGCTTGCGATGTACCTGGGCCTCTTCGGCACCTACCGAAAGAACGAGACCATCGACCTCCAGTTCACCCGCGACGGCAAGACCACGCTCCTCGATGACCTCTCGGTCGAGCCCAGTTAATCCTATTTGAAGACGTAGAGCAGGAGAAAGGCAATCAGGACGAAGCTAACGCCACCGGCGATCATGCCCTTGTCCTCGGCGACTATCGCGGCGGTCGAGCGGTCGTCTGAGCGGTCATAGATCAGGTAGAGGTAGCGGAAGATGCAGTAGATGGCCGAGGGGATGGTCAACATCATGCGACTGCCGATCAGCGGCGAGTGCACGGTGTAGATCGCATAGCTGATCACCGTGCCGGTGGTAACCAGGGAGACCATCTGGTCGAGGAAGGGAAGCGAGTAGTGCTCAAGAACGGGGCGGCTGTTGGTCCCCTGATGCAGCTCGGAGACCGCCTCCTGGCGGCGCTTGGTGACGCCGAGGAAGAGGGCGAGCATGCCGGTGCAGAGGATTAGCCACTCCGAGGCGTGGGCCCCGACCGCGCTGGCGCCGGCGGCCACGCGGAGGATGAAGAGGCCGGCCAGGGTCATGACGTCGACGATCACCACCTGCTTGAGGCCGAGGCTGTAGGCCACCTGGGCGGCACCGTAGCCGACCACCATCAGCCCCACTTGCCAGTTGATCGCCCCGAAGGCAAGACCGATCGCCGCCGCCGCCGCAAGCGGGGCGATCGTCATCGCGGTCCGCTCGGAGAGCTCGCCGGCCGCCAGGGGGCGGAACCGCTTCTTCGGGTGCCTGCGGTCGAGCTCGACGTCCACCAGGTCGTTGATGAAGTAGCCGGCGCTGGAGATCAGGCAGAAGGCGACAAAGGCCAGCGTCGCCTCCAGGATCTCGTGGGGATGGGTGAACTTGCCGGAGAAGAGCAACCCGGCGAAGACGAAGACGTTCTTGATCCACTCGTGCGGGCGCGCCGTCTTGATCGCCGCCCGAAGCGGCGAGCGCCGCGGCACGGCCGGCTCTGTGGGCGACGCCTCGGTCTCGATGGCCGCGGCTGGGACGGTCGGATGTTCCGAAGTGATGGTTTCCACGTGGACAAGCCCGGCGGGCGCGGTGACCGCCTTTGGACGGGGAGCTTTGGTCGCGACAGGGTACCGCCGCCGGGGCGTCGCCCCTTACCGCGCCGATAGACGCAAAGCCTCAGCCGCGTGCCGGCAAGCGGACCGCGAAGCGGGCGCCTCCGCAGGGAGCGTTCTCGACCGTGGCCTCGCCCCCCATCGCCTCGGTCAGCTCGCGGACAATCGCCAACCCGAGGCCGGCGCCGTCGGGAGAACCATGGCCCGAGCGGGCGCGCAGGTGGAAGCGCTCGAAGGCGCGCGGTATGTCGTCCTCGGCTATACCGGGACCCCGGTCGATCACCGCGATCTGACCGGGGGTCACCGCCAGCGTCACTGCCTCGCCGTTGGGGCTGACGCGGATCGCGTTCTCGAGCAGGTTGGAGATGACTTGGAGGGTGCGGCCGTGATCGGCCGTGACCAGCGCCGCGGCGCCCTGCACCGCCACTTCGACGCCAGCCCCGCGGGCCTGCGGTCTCAGTCGCTCCTCGGCCTCGCGGGCGACCGCCGCCAGGTCGACCGGCTCCCGCCTCACCTCCAGCACCCCCTGGCGCAGTCGGGCCAGGGCGAGCAAATCGCCGACCAGGCGCTCCAGCCGCTCCGCCTCGCGCCCGACCACCTCGGCGGCCTGGCGCGGCTCGACCGTGCCGTCCTCAATCCCCTCCGCATAACCGCGGATCGAGGTGAGCGGGGTACGCAAATCGTGGGAAACCGAGAGCAGGACCGCCCGCTCGGCATCGCGGGCGTGGGAGAGCTGCGCCGACATCTCGTTGAAGGCCTCGGCCAGCTCGTCCAGCTCTTCGGTCCCCTCCGGCGGCACCGGCTCGGGCCGCCGCCCGGCCGCCAGCTCTCCCGCCGCGGCGGCGAGCCTTCGCAGCGGCTGGGCGAGCCGCCGCGAGAGCAGCGCCGCGAGAGCAGCCGCGACCAGCGCGGCGACTCCGCTGGCGATCAGCAGCGCCGAGAGGTAGCGACTGAAGTCGCCGCCGGTGACGACGTTGGGGCGGATCACCAAGACGACCGCGCCGCCGATCCGCCGCGCCGCAAAGATCTGGCTGCGCCCCCCGATCTGGGCCGTCCCATCAGCAACTCCGCTGCGGCGCAGCTGCGCGACCGCCGCCGCGGGCAGAACGTCAGCCGCGCCAGTGAGGCCGAGGACCTCAACCGGGCGAGGTTCGGGAGGGGCGGCGGCTGGCGGACCGCCCAGGCCCCCAGGTGGAGATCGGACGCCGGGCGCCGAATTGGTCGGCGGCGGGGCACCCCGCAAGCGCAGGGAGCTCGATGTCGGGAGGCGAGCAAGCTGGGTCGAGAACGCATACGCCTGCCGCTCGAGATCGAGTTGGATCGTGTCCCGGACGGCGTTCTTGGTCAGAACTACCCCGAGCGCGAGTGATGCCCCCACGGCGAGCACGACGGTGCCGAAGATCGCGATGAACAGCCGGGTGCGTAGCGAGCTGATCACGGAGCAGCCTTGTAGCCGGCACCTCGCACCGTCTCGACCAGGTCCGGTCGCCCCAGCTTGCGTCGCAGCTGGGCGATGTGGACGTCGACGGTTCGCGTCCCGCCGGCGAACTCTCCCTGCCAGGCCAGCTCCAGCAGCCGGTCGCGGCTGAGCACGACGCCCGGGTGGGCGAGGAGGGCCGCCAGCAGGTCGAACTCGCGCGAGGTCAGCTCGACGGGACGATGGGCAACAGTCACCGTGCGCGCCGCGTGGTCCAGTTCGACATCGCCCACCGCCAGCGCCCCGGCGTGGCCTACCATCCCGCCGCCAGAGGTGCGGCGCAGGATCGCCTTCACCCTCGCCACCAGCTCCCGCGGCGAGAAGGGCTTGACGACGTAGTCATCGGCGCCCGCCTCCAACCCCGCCACTCGGTCGATCTCTTCATCGCGGGCACTGAGGATCAGGATCGGAACGCCGGTGCGCCCGCGCAGGCGCCGACAGACCTCGAAGCCGTCGATCCCCGGCAACCCGATGTCCAATACGACGAGCCGCAAGGGGTGTCGGGGGAGCTCCTCCAGCGCCTGCTCGCCGCTGCGCGCCCAGACGACCTCGAACCCCTCGCGTCGAAGATAGGCGCCAACGAGCTCGGCAATCGCCTGCTCGTCCTCGACGAGGAGGATGGCTCCCTTCACACGCCTAAGCCTCTCACTCGCCGGAGCCGAACGACCGGGCGGGGCGACCCGATCGGTCGCCCCGCAACCCAGTCGCCATCGATCAATTGCCGCCCGGGGGTGGAGGCGGAAGCTGTCCGCCGGCAGGCGGCGCGCCCTTCATCTGCCCCGGCTTCGGCGGCACCATGATGGATTTCGCCGGACCGCCCTGTGGCCCGCAAACGACCACGGTCTCACCTTCGGATAGATCGCCGATCGTCGCGCTCTGGCCGGGTCCGGTGAGGACCTTGGTGCTTTCGTCAAGCGGGATCGTCACCGAGCTGCCGTCGTTCTCGGTCAGCGTGATGGAGCTGCTGCTAACCGAGGCGATCTTGCCCTGGTCGAGTTTCAGCACCTGCTCCTGTCCGTTCTTTTGGACGTGGAATTCGGCGTAGGTGAGGCCTTTCATCGGCGGGCCCATCGGCGGAGGGCCGGTGCCTCGGCTCCCCTGCGAGCCGCTCTGGGATTCGCTCTGGGCTGCGGCGACGCCGCCGACGACCAGGGCAGACGCGACGCCGATCATGACGATCGCGCCGATGTGCTTCCGGGCTGCTTGGAACATCTGGAACCTCCTTCTTTTGGTGTCCAATTCCTCGCAGCGATCCTCGGGCGGCCGCGTATGAATCCGGTCAGGGCCGTGTAAGGGGTTTGTAAGTCTCAGGCGGCGTCGATCAGAACGCCAGGGTTGAGCATCCCGCTCGGATCCAGCTCGGCCTTCGCCGCCCGCAACGCGGCGGCAAATGGCGCCGGGCGCTGGCGGTCATACCAGGGGCGGTGGTCGCGGCCGACCGCGTGGTGGTGGGTGATCGTGCCACCGCCCCCGATCACCGCCTCCGAGGCGGCGGCCTTGATCTCGTCCCACTGCTCGACCTCGCCGCCCCGCACCGCGGGCGCCATCACCGTGAAGTAGGGAGCCGGTCCATCGGGGTAGACGTGGGTGAGGCGGCAGCTGACGCGCGGCGCGCCAAGCCCCTCGGCCGGCGCGCCCGAGACCTCGGCGACCATGGCTCGCACGGCCGCCATCACCTCGGCGTGAAAGGCCTCGAAGCGGTCCCAGACGATCGCCGTCTCGAAGGTCTCCGAGAGGACGCCGCAAGCGACGAAGGTGTCGCGCAGGTAGGGGGCGAGGAGGAAGGCGCTCCGCCAGGCGCCGACGGCGTCGGCGCCCCCGCCCCCGCCGCGCACCTCTCCCGGCACACCCCCGTGCCCCCGGGCGAGCTCCAGCGCCAGGTCCATCCAGGCCTCGACCGGATGATCAGCGGACTCAAAACCCAGCACCAGCAAGCTCTTCTCGCCGGTTCCGGCCCCCGTCGTCCCTGCCTCCAACGCATCCAACAGCCGGCAGTTCGAAGGGTATAGCCCCGATTGGGAGATCTCGCGGACCGCCCATGCAGCGGCCATGAAATCGTCGAACTCGACTCCGCAGGCGGCCTTGAACTCGGGCCGCGGGCGCACCCGCACCCAGGCCTCGGCGATCGCGCCGAGGATCCCCTCCGAGCCGATCAGCATCCGGTCGGGCGAGGGTCCGGCCCCCGACCCCGGTAGCCGCCGACTCTCCCAGGTCCCGCGCGGAGTGATCGCCCGTACCGACTCGATCAGATCATCGATATGCGTGTAAAGCGTCGCGAAGTGCCCTCCGGCCCGCGTCGCGATCCAGCCTCCCAGCGTCGAGTACTCAAACGACTGCGGAAAGTGCCGCAGCGTCAACCCATGCTCGCGAAGCTGCTCCTCCAGTCGAGGCCCGGTAGCCCCCGCCTGGATCCGCGCCGCCAAAGACTCCGCATCGACCTCCAGCACCAGGTCCAACCGGCGCAGGTCCATCGAGACGACGGGGCGATCGCCGGTCCTGGGCTCGACACCCCCGACCACGCTGGTCCCACCTCCGAATGGCACGACTGCGGCCCCCACCGCCTCCGCCCAGCTCAACACGACCTCGATCTCGGACTCATCCGCCGGGCAGGCGACGAGGTCTGGCGGATTCGGGAACTCCCCCCTGAATCCCCGCACGACGTCTCGGTAGGACTTCCCCAATGCGTGGGCAGCGCGCTCGTAGCGCCGATCGGTGAAGAGGTCCCCGAACTCCTCCGGCACCCTCAACCTTGGGACCCGAAGCTCCACCTCCTCCAACGGGACCGGCGCCTGCGGCCGACCGCCGAACCCAAGCCGCTCCCTGATCCCGACGGCAGCCTCGCTCAGCTCGGTATCGGAGGGCGCTTGGTCCTCGTAACCCCACCCCCAGTGCTTGAGCCTCCTTACCAGTGCACGCCTTTCATCAGGTGCGCGAAAGCGACGGCCTCGGTGGACGGCGGTTTATCAGGAGCCTCGTCTCCCTTCCCCTTTGCAGCCTGCGACTCGGGGAACAGCTTGTACGCCGTGTTGAGGATCGTGTCGCTCGCCTTCGGGGCCACCGCGTAGACCAGCTCGCCCAGGTTCCCGAGCCGCGTGGCCACCTTCTTCGGCTTGGCGACCATCGCCCCGGTGATCATCTCCGCCGCCTCCTCCGGGGTGATCGCCGGGAACATGTCGTACATCCGAGTCGGCGCGATCATCGGCGTTCGCACCAGCGGCATGTGGATCGTCGTTATGTGGACGCCGTCGTCGATCACCTCGGATGCGATCACTCGGCTGAAGGCGTCCAGCGCCGCCTTCGAGGCGACGTAGGCAGAAAAGCGCGGTGGGTTGGTCTGCGTTCCGATCGAGCTGACGTTGATTATGTGGCCTGACTTGCGCGCCCGCATCGCCGGCAGCAACGCAAGGATCAGCCGCACCGCGCCGAAATAGTTGAGCTGGATCGTCCGCTCGTAGTCGTGGAAGCGATCGTAGGAGAGCGCGACCGAGCGCCGGATCGAGCGCCCCGCGTTGTTGACGAGGATGTCGACCTGGCCGTGATAGGCGAGCACCTCCTCGGCCATCCGCTCGACGTCCTCGATGTCGGCCATATCGCAGCGGTGGATGTGTGCGGTGCCGCCCGCCGTCTCGATCTCCTCCTTCGTCTCCTCCAGCTTCTCGACCGAACGGGCCACCAACAGCACCGTCGCGCCGGCGTCGGCCGCCTTCACCGCGGCCGCCTTGCCGATCCCCGAGGAGGCGCCGGTGATCAGCACCACCTTGCCGCGTACCGCCCCAGACAGCGAACGGTCCTTGAACAGGTCGGGGTCGAGGTTGCGCTCCCAGTAATCCCAGAGTCGATCGGCGTAGGTCTCAAGTGGCGGCACCTCGATCCCCGATCCCTCCAGCGCTGCCCGGGCGTTGGAGCAGTCGAAGGTCGTCGGATAGCTGACGTAGCCGAGGATCTCGGGCGGGATGCCGAAGTCCCTCAGCACCACCTCCGCCGCCCGCCTTGCCGGGGGAAAGAGCTTGAAGCCAGTGCCGATCAGCGTCCTCGCCGGATCGATGACATTGGGCTCTAGCCGCAGCGCCATCCGCGGCGCATCGGCCGCCTTGGCGAAGAGGTTGATCGCCTCGCCCGCCGTCTTGGGGTGGGGATCTGTCAGGTGAAAGGCCCGGCCGTCGAGTCCCGGCCGGTGGGCGATGTGGTCGATCGCGGCGGCGACGAAGTCAACCGGGACGAGGTTGATCTCGCCTCCCTCGATCCCGATCGTCGGTAGCCACGTAGGCAGCACCCGCCGCGCCCGCTGCAATGCCTTGAAGAAGTAGTAGGGGCCGTCGATCTTGTCGATCTCCCCCGTCCGTGAGTCCCCCACGACGATCCCCGGCCGGTAGACCCGCCACGGCCGCGGGCAATCCTCGCGCACGACCCGCTCGGACTCATGCTTGGTCCGGAAATAGGGGTTGGCGTCAAGTCCTTCGGCCTGCTCGAACATATCCTCGCGCCACTCGCCCCGGTAAAGACCGGCGACCGCGATCGAGCTGACCTGATGAAAGCAGCCCGCCTCGATCGTCCCCGCCAGCTCCACCGCGTGCCGCGTGCCCTCGACGTTGGCCAGCTCCTGGACCTCGGCGTCGGCGGTCATGTCGTAGATCGCCGCCAGGTGGAAGAAGTGGTCGACCTCGCCCCGCATCGTCACCAGGTCCTCCTCGGAGACGCCCAGACCCGGCTGGGAGAGGTCGCCGGCGACCGGGACGATCCGCGCCCCGTCGGCCCCCCAGCTGGTGCGCAGCTCCTCAAGGCGGCCCCGGGAGCCCGCCCGGACGAGCGCGAAGATCGTCCCCTCGCGCTTCAGCAACCGCTCGACGAGGTTGCGGCCGATGAACCCCGTCGCCCCGGTTAAGAAGTAATTCACCTCTGTTTCATACACTCAATCCAGAGATGGCGCAAACGGCGACCGTGCAGATCGAGATGCCCGAGATGGGCGAGTCGGTCACCGAGGGGATCGTGCTCGAGTGGCACGTCGCCGAGGGAGACTTCGTCAACGAGGGCGACACCGTCGTGGAGATCTCAACCGACAAGGTCGACGCTGAGGTCCCGGCGCCTTTCGCGGGCACGATCACGAAACTGATTGCGCAGGTCGACGAAGAGGTAGCGGTGGGCGCTCCGCTGGCCGAGATTGAGCCCGGGGAAGGGTCCGCCGAGGGCTCCAACGGCTCTGCTGGGGATCTTCTCACCGCAAAAGGGGGGCCCGAGCGCGAGCAGAATCCCCCCCCTGCCTCTCCCCCAGGCCGGCCGCAGGAGGACGGGGCAACCCCGAGCGAGACCGACGGAGTCGCTGAAGATGTACGGGCGACGCCGGTCGCGCGGCGCGTCGCCGCGGCCAGGGGTGTCGATTTGGAGGCCCTCAGCGGCTCGGGCCCGGGTGCCAAGGTGACCAAGGGGGACGTGCTGGCGGCTGCTGATGGGGGTGGACCGAGGGCGATGGCTGCGCCCGGCGAGGCCAAGCCGCTGCGCGGGCCGGCGGCGATGCTCGCCTCGGCGATGAACGAGAGTCGAGAGGTGCCGACCGCCACGTCGTTTCGGACGGTCGCCGTCGACACGCTGGACGCCAAGCGAAAGGCGCTGAACGGGCTGCTGAACGAGCGGGGGATGAAGGTCTCCTTCACCCACCTGGTCGCCTGGGCGATCGTACAGGCCGCCAAGGAGTCGCCGGTGATGGTCCGCACCTATGAGGAGCGCGAGGGGAAGCCCTTCGCGCTAGAGGCGGGACCGGTCAACCTCGGCATCGCCGTCGATGTCGAGCGAAAGGACGGCTCCCACAGCCTCATGGTCCCGGCGATCAAGGGCGCCGACGGGCTTGACTTCGCCGCCTTTCACTCCTACTACGAGGAGCTGATCACCAAGACTCGCGAGAACAAGCTCAGCCCCGATGACTTCCGGGGCACAAACATCTCCCTCACAAACCCGGGCGGCATCGGCACCGTCGCCTCGGTCCCGCGACTGATGAGCGGCCAGAGCGCGATCATCGCAACCGGCTCAATCGCCTATCCGCCGGAGTGGGCGCACGCCTCCCCCGATCGGATCCGCCGGCTCGGCGTCTCCAAGGTGATGACGCTTACCTCGACCTACGACCATCGCGTCATCCAGGGCGCTGAGTCGGGCGCCTTCCTGCGCCGGATCGAGCAGCTTCTCCAAGGCGAGGACGGCTTCTATGAGGCGCTCACCGGCGAGCTCGGCGCCGACCCAGGCCCAATTGCCTCGGCTCACCCGGCCTCCGCCTCTGCCCCACCGCTCGGCGCCCCCGCGCCGCCGAGCGCCCCCACCGCCCCCGACGAGGAGCTGTTACAAGCCGTCGAGTCGGCGACCTCGCTGCTCAAGGGTTACCGCACCCACGGACACCTCGCCGCGCGTTTGGACCCACTTGGCTCTGAGCCCCAGGGCGACCCTTCGATCCAGCCCGAGAGCCTCAACCTCACCCCGGAGCTGATGGCGAAGATCCCCGCCTCGATCCTGCACATCGGTGTCCCTGGCGAGACCCTGCTTGAGGCGCTGCCGCGGCTGCGCGAGGCCTACTGCGGCACGATGGCCTACCAGTTCGAGCACCTCTCCTCCCACGAACAGCGGCTCTGGTTGCGGGAGATGATCGAGACGGGCGCCCACCGCCGAGCGCTCGATGAGGATGAGAAACGCCGTCTTCTCGGCCGCCTGATCGATGTCTTTGGGTTCGAGCGCTTCCTCGAGAAGGCCTACCTGGGTCAGAAGATGTTCTCGGTCGAGGGACTCGACGCGGTGGTGACGATGCTCGACGAGCTGGTCACCCTTGCCCATCGCGGCGGCGCCGAGGAGGTCGTCTTCGGCATGGCCCATCGCGGGCGGCTCAGCGTTCTCGCCCACAACCTCGGACGCCCCGTCGAGTCGATCCTGGCCGAGTTCGAGGGCGACAAGCGGATCGATGCAGTGAAGGCGGTCGCCGCGATCCCCCACGGCGGCACCGGCGACGTCAAGTACCACTACGGCCACCAGGGGATTTATGAGACCAGCGAGAGCGAGAGGATCTCGGTCCGCCTCTACCCCAACCCCAGCCACCTCGAGTTCGTCGACCCGGTAGTCAGCGGCGGCGCCCGCTTCTTGCAGTCCGACCTCGAGGGCCCGAAGCTCAGCCACGATCCCAGGCGTGCCGTCGGGGTGCTGCTCCACGGCGACGCCTCCTTCCCGGCCCAGGGTGTCGTCGCCGAGACCCTCAACCTGCAGTCGCTGAAGGGCTACAGCACCGGGGGCACGATCCATATCATCCAAAACAACCAGGTGGGGTTCACCACCGACCCCGAGGAGGCCCGCTCCACCCCCTATGCAGCCGACATGGCGAAGGGCTTCAACGTGCCGATCGTCCACGTCAACGCCGACGATGTCGAGGCCTGCTCGGCCGCGATCCGCCTCGCGATGGCCTACCGCGAGCGCTGGGGGCGGGACATCGTTATCGATCTGATCGGCTACCGCCGCTTTGGCCACAATGAGACCGACGAGCCGGCCTACACCCAGCCGCTGATGGCGGCAAAGATCAAGGCCCACCCGCCGGTATCGGAGATCTATGCCGAGAAACTGATCGGGGAGGGCGTGGTCAGCGCCGAGGATGTCGAGCGCGCCGCGAACGAGCGGCGCGAGGAGATGTCCGCCGCTCTGAAGGAGCTGCGCGAGAAGATGGAGTCGGGTGAGTACGAGGATCCGACGGCGACCGCGACCGGCACCGGCGACCTCGACCGTAGCGCCAGCCCCCCGGTCGACACCGCGGTCCCTGCTGAGAAGCTACGGGCCCTCAACCAGGCGCTGCTGAAGGTGCCAGAGAGCTTCACGATCCACCGCAAGCTGCGCCGGCCTCTGACCAAGCGCCTGGAGGCGATCGAGGCAGGCGGCATCGACTTCGGACACGCAGAGGCCCTTGCCTTCGCCTCGCTTTTGACCGAGGGCGTCCACACCCGTCTCACCGGCCAGGACACAGAGCGCGGCACTTTCTCTCACCGCCACCTCGTCCTGCACGATGAGAACACCGGCCTTGCGTACTGCCCGATGCAGAACCTAGATGAAGCCTCCGCCCCCTTTGAGCTGCACAACAGCCCCCTCTCGGAGGTGGCCTGCCTTGGCTTTGAGTACGGCTACTCGGCGGCGACGCCGAGCGCGCTTGTCCTCTGGGAGGCCCAGTTTGGCGACTTCGCCAACGCCGGCCAGGTGATCATCGACAGCTTCATCGTCTCCGGCGAGGCCAAGTGGGGCCAGACCAGCCGTCTCACCCTGCTGTTGCCCCACGGATACGAGGGCTCCGGCCCCGAGCACTCCAGCGCCCGCATCGAGCGCTTCTTGGCGCTCGGCGCGGAGGGCAACATCCGCATCGCCAACCCCACCACCGCCGCCCAGTATTTCCACCTGCTGCGCCGGCAGGCGCTGATTCGCAAGCCGCGCCCGTTGATCGTCTTCACGCCGAAGGGCCTGCTGCGCCTGGAGCGGGCCAGCGCCAGCCTGGAGGAACTCTCAAACGGCGAGTTCCACGCCATCCTCGATGACCCGAGCGCCTCCCCCAGGCGGGAGAAGGTCGAGCGACTGGTGCTTTGCACCGGCAAGGTGTATTTCGACATGCAGGCGAGCGAGCGGCGCGAGGCGGCGGACACGGTCGCGATCGCCAGGGTGGAGATGCTCTACCCCTTCGCCGAGCGCCAGCTGGCCGACCTGATCGCCTCCTACCCGAACCTGAGCGAGATCGCCTGGGTGCAGGAGGAGCCGCGCAACATGGGCGCCTGGAAGGTGATGTCGCGGCGCATGCCGGGGATCCTGCCCGAGGGGGTCAAGCTGACCTACATCGGCCGCCCCGGCCGCGCCAGCCCCGGCGAGGGCTACTCGGCCGCCCACGCTCGCGAGCAGGAGCGCATAGTCCTAACCGCCCTCACCCCCGACGCCTGATGCAAAAGCCGGTGCCGGGGCCGCTGTTCGTCTGGGTAAAGCGCCTCTCCTGGGTCGAGTTGACGATCTTTACCTGCCTGATCGTGTTCTGGCTGCTACCCGGGTTTGAAACCGAGACGATGATCTTCGGATGGGCGCACGGGATCGGCTTCGTCGGCCTTTGCATAGTGATCTGGGTGGCCGCGGTCAGGCGCGAGGCGCCTTACACCCTGCTCGCCGCCACCCTGACGCCGGTCGGCCCGCTCGGCAGTGTGGTTGGAATCGAGTTGATCGAGCGCAAGGGCTGGGGCGTTGCGGATTACCCGCATAGCGCGGTGGACAACCCGCAATAAACGCTCAGCGGCCTTGACCCCGACCGGCTGAGCCTGTATAGGTAGACGGGACTGTTCCTCTGGACAGTCCCGTCTAGGGGAACGGCTGCGTCGGCATCCCTCCCTGGCTACCGACGCGCAGGTGCGGTGTGGGTCGCGCGGACCCCCCTGCCTCCCGCGGCCCCGCCGCACCTATCTCTTCAGGTTGCGAAGAACGGCCTGGAGAATGCCGCCGTTTTGAAAGTAGGTGACCTCGTTGGGTGTGTCGAGGCGAACCCTGGCCTCGAAATCAATCGACTCGGCCCCGTCGCGGCTTGCACTCACATTCACCGTCTTCGCCTCGCCGCCCTGGAGATCGCCGATGTCGATGACCTCCTCTCCCGTAAGACCGAGGGAGTCCACGCTCTCCTCATCGGGGAACTGGAGGGGCAAGACTCCCATGCCGATCAGGTTGGAGCGGTGGATACGCTCAAAGCTCTCGGCGATCACGGCTCGGACGCCGAGCAGCTTGGTGCCCTTGGCGGCCCAGTCGCGGGAGGAGCCGGATCCGTACTCCTTGCCGGCGAGCACCACCAAGGGCACCCCCTCCTCCGCGTAGGTCATCGCCGCCTCATATACAGTCGTCTCCTCCCCGTCGGGGAAGTGGCGTGTGAATCCCCCGGCCCTCTGCACCAGGCGGTTTCGGAGTCGAATGTTGGCGAATGTGCCGCGGACCATCACCTCGTGGTTTCCACGTCGCGAGCCGTAGGAGTTGAAGTCCCGCGGCTCAACGCCCTGCTCAATCAGCCACCTCCCCGCCGGACTGTCTTTCTTTATCGCCCCAGCTGGTGAGATGTGGTCGGTGGTGATCGAGTCGCCGAGAACGGCCAGCACCCGCGCTCCCTCGGTAGGTTCGACGCCGGGGGGATCGGGCGGTATCCCCTCAAAAAAGGTGGGGCGGCGCACGTAGGTGGAGTCAGGCCAGGTGTAGCGCTCGCTCGTGGGCACCTCCACCGCGTTCCAGTTCTCATCCCCTGCGAACACCTCGCCGTAGCCGCGGGTGAACATCTCCGAACGGATCGAGCGGCCGACCAGCTCCTTGATCTCCCCTGAGCTGGGCCATATGTCGCGCAGGTAGACGGGATCGCCATCGGAGCCCATGCCCAGCGGCTCGGAGAGCAGATCGAGATCCATCCGCCCGGCCAGCGCATAGGCGACTACTAGCGGCGGACTGGCCAGATAGTTCGCCTTCACGTCCTGGTTGATCCGGCCCTCGAAGTTGCGGTTCCCAGAGAGGACGGCGCATACCGCCAGATCCTTCTCTTCGATCGCGGCGGAGATCTCCGGCGCCAGCGGCCCGGAGTTGCCGATGCAGGTCGTGCACCCGTATCCGACCAGGTTGAACTGGAGCTGGTCGAGATAGGGGGTCAGCCCCGCCCTCTCCAGATAGTCGGTCACCACTGTCGACCCCGGCGCCAGCGAGGTCTTCACCCACGGCTTGCGGGCAAGGCCTCGCTGCACCGCGTTGCGGGCCAGCAGCCCGGCGCCGATCATCACGCTCGGGTTGGAGGTGTTGGTGCAGCTGGTGATCGCCGCGATCACGACTCGGCCGTGGTCAAGCTCGACGGTGGTGCCGTCTTGCAGCACCACCTCGACCGCATCGCCGCTGCCGCGCTCCACTGTGGCCACTGGCGCGTCGCTCAGCGCCGGTCGCGGTTTCCCCCGCTCGTCGTCGTGGTCCTCGGCCGGCGGATCCGAAGCTGGAAAGGACTCCTCGATCGCCTCGTCGCGGCCGTTGCCAAGCCGTTCGGCCGCCTCTGGATCGAACTCCCACATGGCCCCTAGGAACGCCTCCTTGGCCTGCGCCAGCGGCACCCGGTCCTGGGGCCGTTTCGGCCCGGCGATGCTCGGCACCACCTCATCGAGGTCAAGCTCCAGCGTTACCGAGAAGACCGGGTCCTCGGCGCCCGGCTCATGGAACATCCCCTGCTCGCGGGCATAGGCATCGACCAGCTCGATCCTCTCGGTTGCTCGCCCGGTGAGCTCCAGGTAGCGCAGCGTCTCGGCGTCGATCGGGAAGATCGCGCAGGTCGAACCGAACTCGGGCGACATGTTGCCGATCGTCGCCCGGTCGGCCAGTCCCAGCGTCGGCAGCCCTGGCCCATAGAACTCGACGAACTTAGAGACGACCCCCAGCTCGCGCAGCATCTCGGTCACGGTGAGGACGAGGTCGGTGGCGGTCGCCCCCTCCGGCAGCTCGCCGTTCAGCTTGAAACCGACCACCTGCGGCAACAGCATCGAAATCGGCTGTCCGAGCATCGCTGCCTCGGCCTCGATCCCGCCGACCCCCCAGCCCAGCACCCCGAGCCCGTTGACCATCGTCGTGTGGGAGTCGGTGCCGACCAGGGTGTCGGGGTAGGCGCAGGTGACGCCCTCCGCCTCGCGGCTGTAGACGACCTGGGCGATGTGCTCGAGGTTGACCTGATGGCAGATTCCCGTTGCCGGCGGCACGACGCTGAAGTTGTCGAAGGAGCGCTGCCCCCACTTGAGGAAGGAGTAGCGCTCGCGGTTGCGCTCGAACTCGCGCTCGGCATTGAGCGCGAAAGCTCTCGTATTGCCGAAGGCATCGACCTGGACCGAGTGGTCGATCACCAGGTCGACGTCGACCAACGGGTTGATCGACGCAGGATCGCCGCCGATCTCCTCCATCGCATCGCGCATCGCCGCCAGATCGACCACCGCGGGCACACCCGTGAAGTCCTGCATCAGCACCCTGGCGGGCTGGAAGGGGATCTCGACACTCGGCTTATCCGCAGCGTCCCAGCTCGCGATCGCCTCCACGTCCCCCGCGGTGACGCCGACGCCGTCCTCGAGGCGCAGCACGTTCTCCAGCAGCACCTTGATCGAGTAGGGGAGTCGCGCCACGTCGAAGCGCTCCCGTAAAACATCCAGCCGGAAGACCTCGTAGTCGCGCCCGCTCACCTCAAGGGTCGAACGGGCGCCGAAGGAGTCAGTGCTCATCGTGTTCGCTCCGAGCCCTCGTCACCTCTTGTCCTTTGGGTGTCCGGCGGCAACCGCCTCGGCCGCTTTCTGCCCGGCGGCGCCGCTCTGCGCCCACACCGCGGTGCTGGGGCTGAGCATCCCGAAGTGGGCCAGGGCCCGCTGCGGCAACGGCGCCACAGCCAGCTCTACCTTGTCCCGCTCGATCGCTTTGACGACCGCATCGCCGACCTGCTCGGGCGTCGCGGTCCCCATTCCC
The DNA here is from genome assembly GCA_963777915.1 of uncultured Solirubrobacterales bacterium. GTDB lineage: Bacteria > Actinomycetota > Thermoleophilia > Solirubrobacterales > 70-9 > CAVUPF01. The sequence goes on from CAVZSH010000003.1 coordinate 639,673, forward strand.
GGGGGCGGCTTCGCGCCCGACTCGGCGAACATCCCCGCCTCGCGGACGAAGCCCGGCGAGACGAGCGAGACGCCGACGCCGCGCGAGGCAAGGTCGCTTCGCAGGCCGAGCGCGAAGCCGCGCAGGCCGAACTTGGTCGCGTTGTAGATGGAGCTGCGCGGGCTGGCGGCCTTGCCCGAGAGCGAGGAAACGAAGACGAGCTGCCCACCGCCGCGCTCGATCATCGACGGGAACAGCGCCTGGGCCAGCAGCATCGGCGCCTCCAGATTGACCCTCAACGCCCGCTTCACCTGCTCCGGCGTGAACTCGGCGAGCCACCCGGATCCCGGCAGGCCCGCGTTGGCGAGGAGGATGTCTATCTGGCCGGCCTCAGCGGCCAGTTGCTCGGCGGCTCCCGGCTCCGCCAGGTCTGCCACGAGGACCCCGTGGCCCTCTCCCGGCAGCTCCGCCGCCAGCGCCTCAAGCGCCTCGGCCTTGCGGGCGCTGAGCGTGACGCTTGCCCCGCGCGCCGCCAGCGCCATTGCGATTGCCCGGCCCAGGCCCCCCGTGGCCCCGGTCAGAAGCGCTGTGCGGCCGGCAAGTTCCATCCCAAGACGCAAGCTAGCAGCCAGCTGGTCGACAGGAATCTGGGTTCCAAGTGCGAAAGGCGACAAAATGTTTTTTTTCTATGAGCAAGCGGCCGGTCGATCGTCTAGACTGCCGCCGTTCCGAATAACCGAAACGCCGAATCCCGAGCGCTTGGAGGCGCCACGGGAGCGGGGGAACCACGTTTTCGGGGCTAACCCACCTCATCGAGGCGGGGGCGCAGGCTCCTTTCGCGCCAGCCCGACAGCTAACCCCGTAGGCCGACGAAGGAGATCGGTTTGCTTCCACACAGGCACAAGCTCAAGCTAAAAGCAGGGGTAGCGGCAGCAGGCGGACTTGCGGCGCTGGCCCTTTTGGTGGCGCCGAGCGGCGCTTCTGCCAGTTGCAGCACCGGCGGCCTCACCCCCGCCCTGATCAACGAATGCACCCCGACCGCAAAGGCGAAGCTGCTGCGGGACGGAGAACTGATCCCCCCGGCCAGCGCTCCTCCTCGCGTCAAAGCGGTGATCGCCGCGGCGAACAGGATCCGCACCAAGCCGTATATCTGGGGAGGCGGCCACGCCAGCTGGTGGGACCGCGGCTATGACTGCTCGGGCTCGGTCAGCTTCGCGCTACACGGCGGCGACTTTCTCAGCAGTCCCCTGCCCTCGGGGCCGATGGAGAGCTGGGGGCTACCCGGGCCGGGCCGCTGGATCACCGTCTACGCCAACGCCGGCCACGCCTACGCGGTGATCGCCGGCGTCCGCTGGGACACCGCCGGCGACGCGAGCGGCACCGGTCCCCGCTGGCATCCCGAACTGCTCGACAACAAGGGCTTCGTAGCTCGCCATCCGGCCGGCTACTAGGCCAACGCATTTCAACTTCGATGCCCCCGCCCCGGCTGATTGGGCGTGGCGGACTTGCCCTTGCTTTCCTGACCGACTCGGCTACGTCTTAATCATCTAACTAACCGCACCGAGCATCGCGGAGAGTCGGCCGCGGCCTAAAGCGGGATGTTGCCGTGCTTTCGCTTTGGCTGGGGGACGCGCTTTGACTGGAGCATGCGCAGCGCCCTGATCAGCTTCGGGCGGGTCTGGCGCGGCTCGATCACGTCGTCGATGTAGCCGCGTTCGGCCGCCGAGTAGGGATTGGCGAAGTGGGCTTTGTAGTCGTCGATCAGCTTCTGGCGGCGCTCCTCGGGGGTTGGCGAGGAGGCGATGTCTTTGCGGTAGATGATGTTGACCGCACCCTCGGGACCCATCACCGCCACCTCGGCGGTCGGCCAGGCGACGTTGTAGTCGGCCAGCATGTGCTTTGAGTTCATCACGTCATAGGCCCCGCCGTAGGCCTTGCGGGTGACGACGGTCAGCTTCGGCACGGTCGCCTCGGTGAAGGCGTAGAGGAGCTTGGCGCCGTGGCGGATGATCCCATTCCACTCCTGGTCGGTGCCGGGCAGGAAGCCGGGCACGTCGGTGAAGGTGATCAGCGGCACGTTGTATGCGTCGCAGGTGCGGACGAAGCGGGCGGCCTTCTCGGAGGCCTCGATGTCGAGGACACCGGCCAGGTGGGCGGGCTGGTTGCCGACGATGCCGACCGGGTATCCGTCGAGCCGCGAGAAGCCGCAGACGATGTTGCGGGCGAAGTGCTCGTGGACCTCGAGGAACTCCTCCTCATCGACGATGCGGGAGATCACCTCGCGCATGTCGTAGGGCTTTGAGGAATCGTCGGGGACGAGAGTGTCAAGCTCGGGGTCCTCGCGCTCGGGATCGTCGCTCGGCTCGAAGCGCGGCGGCGCCTCCAGGTTGTTGGAGGGCAAGAAGCTGAGCAGGTAGCGCGCGTCTTGCAGGCAGCTCTCCTCGTCCTCGGCGGCGAAGTGGGCGACGCCCGACTTGGTGTTGTGGCTCATCGCCCCGCCCAGCTCCTCGAACTCGACCTCCTCTCCGGTCACCGTCTTGATCACCTCGGGGCCGGTTATGAACATGTGCGAGGTCTCCTTGACCATGAAGATGAAGTCGGTCATCGCCGGCGAGTAGACGGCGCCGCCGGCACATGGGCCCATGATCAGGCTGATCTGCGGGATCACCCCGGAGCACTTCACGTTGCGGACGAATACATCTCCGTAGGCCCCGAGCGAGACGACGCCCTCCTGGATGCGGGCACCGCCGGAGTCGTTGATCCCGATCACCGGCGCCCCGACCTGGGCGGCGAGATCCATCACCTTGCACATCTTCTCCGCCATCACCTCGCCGAGGCTGCCTCCGAAGACGGTGAAGTCCTGGCTGAAGACGAAGACGGTGCGGCCTTCGATCGTGCCGTGGCCAGTGACGACGGCGTCGCCCCAGGGGCGGCGCTTTTGCATCTCGAAGTCGAAGGTGCGGTGGCGGACAAAGGTGTCCAGCTCCTCGAAGGAGCCGGGGTCGAGCAGCTTCTCGACTCGCTCGCGGGCGGTCAGCTTGCCCTTCGCGTGCTGCTTCTCAACCGCCTCCGGGGAGGCGGAGTGAATCGCCGCCTCGCGCAGCTCGCGCAGGTAGGCGAGCTTCTCCTCGTGGGTGACGGGGTTGCGCTCACGCATTGGGCGCGAAAGTCTATGACGAGGGGCTCAGGCGCCGCCGAACGGCTGCTTTTGCGGCTGCGCCAGCCTGTCGAGGAGGCGCTCGAGGTCGGCTTCGCTGAGGCCGGAGTCCTCGGCCGCGCGGATCTCCACGCGGGTCCCGAAGCCCTTGCCGGCCATTGTCACCTCGAGCTCGCGAAGCTGCTCCTGCACGGCGATCAGCTCAGCCAGCTCCGGCTCTGACTTCACGAGAGTCCTGGAGGCCTCGATCATTGAGGGCGGCTTCAACCGGCGCAGGGCCGTTTCCTGCCGCCGGGCGGGCCTGAATGGAACCGTTCAGAGCCTAGAAAAACGCGCCGCCGCGATACTCCCCGAAGATCTCGCGCATCGCGCCGCAGACCTCGCCGATTGAGGCGTTGGCGGCAAGCGCGGCGCGGATCGGGTGCAAGAGGTTGCCTTCGCCGCGGGCGACGTCGCGCAGGGCGTCGAGACGGCTGTCCACTGCGGCCTGCTCGCGGGACTCCTTGAAGGCCCGCAAGCGGGCGAGCTGGCGCTGCTCGGACTCGGGATCGACCCTGAGGATGTCGACGTCATCAACCTGCTCGGAAACGTATTTGTTGACGCCGACGACGATGTCCTGGCCGCTCCTGTAGCGCTCGTGGTAAGAGAGCGCGGACTCCTCGATCTCGCGCTGCATGAACTCCAGCGCCTCGACCGATCCGCCCAGCTCTTCGACCTTTTCCATCAGCTCCCAGGAGCGTGCCTCGATCTCATCGGTAAGCGACTCGACGAAGTAGGAGCCGGCGAACGGGTCGACGGTATCGGCGACCCCGGACTCGTGCGCCAGCACCTGTTGGGTGCGCAGGGCGATCCGCGCCGAGCGCTCGGTCGGCAGTGCCAGCGCCTCATCGAAACCGTTGGTGTGCAGCGACTGGGTGCCGCCGCTGACCGCGGCGAAGCCCTGCAGGGCGACCCGGATGATGTTCACCTCCGGCTGCTGGGCCTGCAGCGTCACCCCGCCGGTCTGAGTGTGAAAGCGGATCTTCATCGAGTTGGGGTCCTTTGCGGCGAACCGATCCGCTACGACCTTCGCCCACATCCGCCGCACGGCGCGGAACTTCGCGATCTCCTGGAAGACGTTGTTGTGGCAGTTGAAGAAGAAGGCGAGGCGGGGGGCGAACTCGTCGATCGCAAGCCCCCGCTCCAGCGCCGCCTCGACGTAGGCGATCGCGTTGGAGAGGGTGAACGCCACCTCCTGAACAGCCGAGCAGCCCTTCTCGCGGATGTGGTATCCGGAGATCGAGATGGTGTTCCACTTCGGCACGTTCTCGCGGCAGTACTCGAAGATGTCGGTTGTGAGCCGCATCGTCGGTGCCGGCGGGTAGATGTAGTTGCCGCGTGCCATGTACTCCTTCAGCACGTCGTTTTGAACGGTGCCGCGCAGCTTCGCCGCCGCCACTCCCTGCTCTTCGCCGACCAGCTCGTAGAGCAGCAGCAGGATCGCCGCGGGCGCGTTGATCGTCATCGAGGTGGAGACACCGTCTAGGGGAATCTCCTCGAAGCAGATCCGCATGTCCTCGATCGTGTCGATCGGCACCCCGGTGCGGCCTACCTCTCCGTGGCAGAGCGGGTCGTCGGAGTCGCGGCCGAGCTGGGTCGGCAGGTCGAAGGCCATCGAGAGCCCGGTCGAGCCATGGGCGATCAGGTAGCGGTAGCGCTCGTTGGTGTCCTCGGGACTGGCGAATCCGGCGTACTGGCGCATCGTCCAGAGCCGGTCGCGGTACATGCCCTCGTGGATACCGCGGGTAAAGGGCGGCGAGCCGGGCTCGCCGAGGCGCTCCTCAAGCCCTGGGGCAACGTCCTCGGCCGTGTAGAGGGGCTCGATCTCGATCCCGGAGTCAGTGAAGACGCGCGGGTCATCGGGGCCGATGATCGGTGCGATCGTGCGCGGAATGTCGTCCTCGAAAGACTCGTCGGCCTTGCTCGCCATGACGAGGGAGGATATTGAGGGGCACCGATCGGCAGCCCTGCCCTGCCTTCGAGCGCAGGATGTGATCCGTCCGGGATCTACCTGGATTCGGCTTCGAAGTCGACCGCCGATTCGGAGCTGCCGAGACACACCAGGAGTGGAGGCCGACATCGGGTCGACGCCCAGCAGTAAAAATCTCCGGGCAATCTCGGCCAGAAATCGATCGACACCTTCACAGCGGGGCCCAGTAGAGCCACGCGCACAGCGCCGCGGGGGCGGCCATCGTGCCGCGCCTCTCTCATGCGGAGAAGGGCCAGTCGGTCAGTCCGAGGCGCCGACCAGGCGCTCGACGCCGGACTGCTCGATCGTCTTGCGCAGACCCTCGCGCAAATCCACCTGGGGCTCCCAGTCGAGCAGGTCCCGAGCACGGCTGATATCGGGGCGGCGCTGCTGGGGATCATCGACCGGAAGCGGCTCATTGACGATCTCCGAGCGGGACTCGGTCGCCTCGACCACCGTCTTGGCCAGCTCCAGCAGGGTGAACTCATCGGGGTTGCCTATGTTGACCGGCAAGTGGACATCGGACTCCGCGAGGGCCACGATCCCACGGATCAGGTCATCGACGTAGCAGAAGCTGCGCGTCTGGCTGCCGTCCCCGAACACGGTCAGCGGCCGGTCTTGCAGCGCCTGGCGCAGGAAGGTCGGGATCGCCCGCCCGTCGTGGGGCCTCATCCGGGGGCCGTAGGTGTTGAAGATGCGCACGATCGCGGTGTCGACCCCCTGCTGGCGGTGGTAGGCCATGCTCAGCGCCTCGGCGTAGCGCTTGGCCTCGTCATAGACGCCGCGCGGGCCGATCGGGTTGACGTGGCCCCAGTACTCCTCTGTCTGGGGGTGGACCTGGGGATCTCCGTAGACCTCCGAGGTCGAGGCGAGGAGGAAGCGGGCACGCTTGAACTTGGCGACGCCAAGCATGTGATGGGTGCCGTAGGAGCCGACCTTGAGGGTGTGCAGCGGTAGCCGCAAATAGTCGATCGGGCTAGCCGGGGAGGCGAGGTGGTAGATGAAATCGACCTCCTCGGGGAGATCGACGCGCTCGGTGATGTCGACGTTGCGAAACTCAAAGCTCGGGTCGCGGATGTGCTCGATGTTCTGCAGCGAGCCGGTCTCGAGGTTGTCGAGGCAGATCACCCGGTGCCCCTTCCCGAGCAGGTGCTCGCAGAGGTGAGAGCCGAGGAAGCCGGCGCCGCCGGTGACCGCGCAGGTGCTCATCGTCGGCCGATGCTACCTGGGTTCGGGCGCCAACACCGAGCTGGGGCTCTCGTGCAATTTCAGAGCTCTCAGCCCAGAAAACGCCCAGAGGAGGATCAGGATCGAACGTCCCCGCGCACGCGACTGGCTCTACGAGCCGCAGCCCGAAGCCAATCCAATCGCGTGCGCGGGCGGCTGCTAGCGCAGAGCAGAGAGCTGGTCGGTGACCTGGTCGACCAGATCCTGGGCGCGGGTACCCCGCTCGTCGATCGCCTTGCGGACACGCTGCTCGACCTCTTCGCGGTTGCGCTTCAGCGTGGTCTCGACGGTGCGCTGGCGGCGGCGCGCCTCGCGCTCGACCCGGACCCGCGTCTTCTTTGCCTCGGTGGTCGCCTTGCGACGGGCGCTGGCGCCGCGGCGCTCGGTCCGCTTCAGCGATTTGCGCAGCTGGTTGCGGTAGGCCTTGATCTGCTTCTCAGCTGCACGGCGGCCGGTCCAGGGCTCAACCAGGTCGGAGATGCGCTCGGTGACGCCCAGGACAGCGCCGACAGGAAGGTCGACGGCGATCTCGGCGACGGACTGGATCTGGTTTCGCTCGGGAGCCGGGGGCTTGGCAGCACCAGTGGATTTGGCGGTGCGCTTTGAGTTCGTGGCGGTGCGCTTTGAGTTCGTGGCGGTGCGCTTCACGGGAGTCCTGGTGGATTTCCCGTTGCTGGTTTGTGTTGCCATGAAAGTCGTATCCCTTCGATCGTTCGGATTGCCTGCCTCGGGGCGTTCGCGAGTGTAGCGAACATATGTTCTTTACGAACACACGTTCTAAAACCAGTCGAGACCGATGGTTACAGGCCGGTTTCCGGGACGAGACCTCAGGCGGGGTCTGAGGCGGCCTGGGCCTCTCGCGCGATCACGAGGCTGCGGCCGCCGCTCGCGGCGGCGATCGGATAACGGGCCTCGAGGCCCAGCTCGGCCCCGTCCAGCCCGAGGTCGCCAAAGGCGACCTCACCGCCCGCCTCGCGGACGATCAGCTGCGCCGCCGCCGCGTCGACGGAGCGACAGGGGCGCAGGCTGAGCATCGCATCGAAGCGACCGGCGGCGACGTAGGCGGCGGTGATCGCGATCGAGCCGACCACGCGCAGGCGGTAGACCTTGCCGGCCAGCGCCTCGACGGCCGACAGCGAGCGCTCCGGCTCGGCCGTCTCGACTCCGAGCAGCTCCAGCTTGTCGCAGTCAGCTCCGACCCGGATCGGCTCTCCGCCTAGGGTCGCGCCGCCGCCGCGCCGCGCCGCGAACTCCTCCCTGGCACCGAAGTCGTAGACGTAGCCGAACTCGACGTCGGCCATCGAGGCTCCCGACGCAACCGCGATGCTGAGGCTGTGGGAGGGAAGCGTGCGGCGGGCGTTGAGCGAGCCATCGATTGGATCGATCACGACCCTGGCCACGCTGCCCACTCCAAAGCTCACTTCGCCGCGCTCCTCAGAGACGGCGAGGAAGGATGCGCCCTGCGCGGCAAGCGCCTCCAACTCGGCGAAGACGGCGTCCTCGCAGCGGCGATCGATCGCCAGGCTGCGATCGCCGCCCTCCCCCATCCCCTCATAGACTGTGCGCGCCTCGATGCCGCGCACCTGCTCGAAGATCTCACGTTGGGCAACCACCACGCGACGACAGATTCCCGGCCAGTCTGCGGAGAAAATGTCCACCGGGCCCATCCTATGGAGGCCACCCACTCGGTAGCGTTGGACCATGCTTGCCTTGGCCGAAGCCCAGGAGCGCGCCGTCCGTCATGGCGATGGCCCGCTGCTGGTGCTGGGCGCGGCTGGAACTGGCAAGACCGAGGCGCTGGCGCGGCGCCTGGCTCACCTCGCCGCGGCCGGAACTGACCCTGGGCAGGTTCTGATCCTCGCCTCGACCCGCGCCACGGCGAGGCGGCTGCGAGAGCGCGTTGAGGTGCTCCTCGCCGGGCCCTTCGAGGAGCTTTGGATCGGCGACTGGGAGAGGCTTGGCGAACGAGTACTGCGCGAGCACTGGACCGCCGCCGGACTCGACCCGTTCTTCGACGTGCTCGGGCCCGCCGAGCGTCTGGCGATGCTGCTCGACCGGCTCGAGGAGCTGCCGCTGCGCCGCCACGAGATCCGCGGCAACCCGGCGGGCCTGCTGGCCCGGCTGCTGCAGCGGATCGACGCCCTCAAGGCCGAGGCCATAGGAGCTGCGGAGATCGAGGCCCGGGCTCGCGAAGAGGAGACCGGGGCCCGCGATGAGGCGTCCCGGGAGGCTGCGCGGCGAGAGCGGGAGTTCGCCGAGCTCTTCGACGCGCACGACCGCATCCTCGCCGCCGCCGGAAGCCTTGACCGGGGCGACGTCTTCCTCGCCCTCAACTGCCTGCTGGCAGATCGGCCCGACGCGCGGGGCGAGATCGCAGCCCACTTCCGCTTCGTGATGGTCGACGAGCTGGAGGAGGCGACCCGAGCCCAACGGGGGATCCTCGCCAAGCTGGCTGTCGATAACCCGAACCACCTCTACGCGTTGGAGGACGCCGGAGCGGACGCCCGGCCGCAGTCCCTCGCCCGAGAGCAGGAGGACCTGGGGGTGGGGGCCTCCACCCCCCTGCCCCGGGGCGGGTCGCGGACAGATGCCTGGTTTCACGATCTCCACCCCGAGGGCAAGGTCGTTGTGCTCGAGTCCCAGTTCCGCAAGCCTGAGGTTCGGTTCTGGCGTTGCGCCAACGAGCGGGCGCAAGCGCAGGCTGTCGCCCGCGAGGTCGAGCATCTGGTCGCGGGGGGAACCGGGCCGGAGGGGATCTGCGTCTTGATCGATGATCCTGTGCGCCGTGGGGGCGCGATCGCGGCGGCGATGGAGGAGCGGGGCATCCCCTTCCACCTCTCCGGTCCGGCCGCCCTCTTTCAGCGGCCCGAGGTTCGGGACGCAATTGCCTGGCTGCGTGTTCTCGCCGACCCCGATGATTCCGCCGCGGCCGCCCGGGCGCTGACCCGGCCGCCGATCGAGTTGCGCTCCGGAGACCTGGCGCGACTGACGACTATCTCGCGACGCCGCAAGCTGGACATGGTCGCGGCCTGCGAGGCGGCGCTCGACAGCCCACAGATCAAGCCCGAGGCGCGGGAGCGGATCCAATCCTTCCTAAAGCTCTATCGAGCCGCCGCGGCGGCGATGGAGGAGCGACGCGCCGACGTCTTCGTGCGGCGGCTGATCGAGCGGGTGGGATTGCGTCGGCAGCGGCTCTTCGCGGCGCAGCCCGAGGTGGCGGAGCGGCTGCTCGGGCTCTCGCGGCTGGCCGAGCTGGCAGCGGCCTGGGCACGCCGCGAGCCGAACGGGTCGACCCGGGGCTTCGTCAGCTATCTCAGCGCCGTCGCAGAGGCGGGGGTCGAGCCGACAGGCGAAGAGGAGCCACCCTCACCAGGAGCCGTGCTCGGCCTTCAGCCCGGGATCGTCAAGGGGATGGAGTTCGACCGTGTCTTCGCCGTCGGCCTCGAGGATGGTGGCGAGTGGGACCGGATCGGCAGCCCTGCGCGCACCGGGCTGGTCCTCTCTCGGGTCCAAAGCGAGGGTGGTGGCAGCCCTGCGGCTTTCTATGAGGAGGTGCGGGCCTCTGAGGAAGTCGCCGAGGAACTCCACGAGGAGGAGCTGTTCGGCCCGGCGGAGGGTCTGCACGCCACCTACCGCATGCTGCGCGAGGAGGTGCTGGAGGCATCGTGGAAGGCGGGACGGGAGCTCTCTGAGCCGCGCTTGGATACCGCCATCGATATCACCCGGGCGATCGCTCGCTACCTCGAGCTGCTGAAGCTGGCGGCTCTTGCCCAGCGACCCGGAGATGAGGCGACCGCCGAGGCGATCGAAGCGATCAACGGGTTGCTGCGCCAGGTGGCAACGCCCGAGCAGCAGGCGGAGCTGGACGCCTCCTCCCTGGACTCCTACTTGCTCGATCGCGAGCGGGAGCGCGGGCTGAGGTTGGAGCTGATCGCCGCTCGCGAGGAGCCCTCGCTGGCGGCCTTCTTGCCGCGCCGTGGAGACGGGGCGCTGAGCCTCTCGGCCTCTGACCTCGACCTCTATCTCACCTGCCCCCTGAAGTACAAGTTCGCGCGGGTCTTCGGCATCCCGCAGGAGCCGACGATCAACCAGCGCTTCGGCATCCTCGTCCACAACGTGCTCGAGCGCTTCCACAAGGACGGAGTGCAGGAGGGCGAGGAAGGCCTGCGTCGCCTGGTCGGGCTCTTTGAGGCAGGGTGGCGGCGCTCGGGGTTCGGCACCGGCGACGACGAGCTGCAGTACCGCGAGCGGGGACGAGAGGCGATGCATCTCTACTGGGAGCGAGAGAGCAGCACTGAGGGAGAGCCGGCCTGGCTGGAGCGGAAGTTCGACATCCGGATCGGCGAGCACTACGTGCGCGGCCGCGTCGACCGCGTCGACCGCCTGCCCGGCGGCGACTACGAGCTGATCGACTACAAGACCGGCGAGCGCAAGACCGAGGGCGAGCTTGAGAGCGACCTCCAACTCGCCCTCTACCGCCTCGCCGCCCGCGAGGCCTGGGACGTCGAGGCTGGCGCCGCCAGCTACTACTACGTGCTCGACGCTGAGAAGGTTGCAGCGCCGATCAAGCCCGACGACGCGGAGCGGGTCGAGCGGACCGTGCTTGGGGTCGGAGAGGCCGTGCTTGGCCAGGACTTCGAGCCGAGGCCCTCCTCTACCGTCTGCGGGTGGTGTGACTACCGGCTGATCTGTCCGGCAGCCGAGAGTTAACTGCCCTGCTGGCGCAGGAAGCGCTGGAACTCGCGGGCGATCGTCTCCGCGGAGGGTAGGTCCTCGGGGCTCCCGAGTTGTGCGGTCTGCTCGGCCTCTATGCGCTCGACCAACTCTTCGATCTCGGGGTTTGCCGCTACCGCTCGGCCGATCTGCTCTTCATAGCTTGCAGTCTCCTGTTCGAGGTCGGTGGCATCCACGGCTATGCCCGTAAGGCCTTCGAGACGACGCAGCAATGCGAGGGCAGCCTTGGGATTGGGGACGGCGGCTACGTAGTGGGGCACTGCAGCCCACAGCGAGGCGGAGCTCATCCCCACCTGCCGGCAGCAATCGTGGACGACGCCGACGATCCCGGTAGGCCCCTCATAGCTGGAGCGCTCCAGGTCGAGCTCTTCGACCAGCTCCTCGTCTGAGGCGAGCCCGGTGATCGGTACCGGGAGGGTGTGGGAGACCTCGGCGATCAACGCCCCCATGGTGATCACCATCTCCACCCCCAGCACGTCAGCCGCAGCGGCGATCGTCTCCGAGAAGGTGCGCCAGCGCAGGTTGGGCTCGGTGCCGTCGAGCAGCACCAGGTCGCGGTCGGCGGCGGGGACGCGGGCGGCGATCAGGTTGTTCTCGGGCCAGTCGATCCTGCGAGCCTGGCCCTCCGTGAGGGTGATCGTCGGTCGCGTTGCCTGGAAGTCGAAGTACTCCTCCGGATCGACCCGGGCGATCAGCTCGGCGTCCAGCGACTCGGCGACGGTCGCCAGCGCGGTCGAGGCGGCCGCGGCGGCGTCATTCCAGCCGCGAAACGAGCAGACCAAGATCGGGGCACGAAGCTGTGGGACGTCGCCGTCCCAGTTGAGAGAGTCCACGCTCTGAGCGTAGCGCCGTTCGCTATCGCGCTCTGGAGAGTGCGCGGCGGAAGAGCTGGAGGGACATGAGCAGGGCCAGCGCCGCGAAGGAGAGTTGGAGGGCCCGCTCGGGGACGCGGTTGGCGATCCCGACGCCAACCAGGACGCCGAGCGGGGAGAGGACGCCGATCACGGCCGCGTGGCGGAGGTTGACGTTGCCGTAGGAGCTCTGGCGGAGCGCGCCGACCGCGGCGACGATGACGATCATCAGCAGTGAGGTCGACTCTCCCTGTACCTGGGAGAGGCCGAGGAAGATCGTCAGCGCCGGCACGAAGAGGACGCCGCCCCCGACCCCGACCAGTCCCCCGGCGAGGCCTCCGGCGAGGGCAATCAGGGCGGCGAGGATCTCGTTCACGAGAGGATCAGCTCGATCGCGATCGCGATCAGCAGCGCCGCGAAGAGGAGGGATACGGTGCGCTGGGGGATCCGCTGCTGGATCGTGGTTCCGATCACCACGCCGCCAACCGCGGGGATCGCGAGCAGCAGTCCGCTGACAACGTGGACGTTGCCGTAAATCCCCCCCTGGGCGATCGTGCCGAGCAGGCCGATGAGGACGATCGCCGCCAGGCTGGTGCCGGTCGCCAGCCGCTCTCCGTAGCCGAACCAGAGGATCAACAGGGGCACGATGATCGTGCCTCCGCCCACCCCGAAGAGACCGCTGAAGGCGCCGGCGGCGGTGCCGATCGCCGCCAGCTTCAGGGTCTGGTGGGAGGGCATCGGACAGCTGGTGGCAGCATCGTGCGGCGATACTAGATGCCGTGTCTCGCGAATCTGCGACAGGGGACGCCGCCATCCGGCAAGCGCTGGAGGCGCTCCGGGCCGAACCTGCGCGGACCGCGATCCTCACCGATATCGACGGCACCCTGGCGCCGATCGTAGAGCGGCCCGAGCGAGCGACGGTGCCCGAGGCCGCCAGGACCGTGCTGGTCGAGCTGAGCAGGCACTACGGCGTGGTCGGCTGCGTCTCCGGCCGCCGTGCCGAGGAGGCGCGGCGCCTAGTCGGCGTCGACGGGATCGCCTACGCCGGCAACCACGGTCTCGAGCTGCTGCTGCCGGGCGAGGAGACACCCCGGTTGGACCCCTCGCTGGAGGGACGCGAGCGCGGCGCGGCGCAGTTCGTGGCCCAGCTCGACCCGCAGGAGCTGTCCTCTGCCGACCTGCGCTCCGAGGACAAGGGACCGATCCAGGCGCTTCACTGGCGCGGCGCCGCCGATCAGCGGGCGGCCGAGGCCCACGCCCACGCGATCGCCGCGGAAGCTGGTCGCCATGGCCTGGAGCCGCACTGGGGACGCAAGGTCCTCGAGCTACGCCCGGCTGGCGGGGGAGGCAAGGACACGGCGGTCGCAGCTCTCCTCGCTGCGGACGGGATCGACTGCGTCGCCTACGCCGGCGATGACCGCACCGACCTCGACGCATTCCGCCGCCTGCGCGAGCTGCGCGAGATCGGCGAGCTGGAGGAGGCGGTCTGCGTGGGCGTCACCTCCCCCGAGGCTCCGCCCGAGCTCGAGGAGGAATCCGACTTCACAGTCGAGGGTCCCGCCGGCTGGCTGGCGATCCTCGAGTCCCTGGCGGGGTGACAGAGTGCCCTATACCGACCTCCTCCGCATCACGGTCTTCCTGACCGGCGCCGAGGCGACCGCCCTCGGCGCGATCACGGCGATCGCCGCCGGCGAGACCAACGACGGGACGACCGTCCTCGTCGCGGCGGCCTGGTGGCTTACCTCCTTGGTGATCGGCCTCTACCTGGGCCGCCCGGCCCGGGCCGCAGACGGCGTCCGGGAGGCCCTGACCGAAGCCCGCACCGCAACCTCCCTCCCCCAGGAGACTCCGGCGCACATAGCCATAGGCCGCCTCTGGCCAATCGCCCTAACCGCCCTCGCGGCCGGCATCCTCGGCATCTTCTTCCCCGGCGTAGCGGCAATAGGGGCCGGCTACGCCCTGTTGGTATCCCTGGCCTGGCATACGCGGGAGGCTGCCGTTCTCGCCATAGAGCGCCGCGATGGCGTCAAGTTCTATGTGATCCCCAACTCAGCCTTCCAGCCAATCGAGCTGGTCCGCACCCCCGGACTACGCAGCGAACGTCCTGAAGCCCGTCCCGCGTAGGTCGCCCTACCCCCCGATCAGCCGCGAGAACTCGCGCCAACCCCGGGTATTGGCCACCTGGTCGGGAGAAAGCCCGGCACCCCGAGCGACGATCACCGCGTAGCTCATGTTGTCGAGCGTCTCGATCCCATGCGCATCGGTATTGAGGACGATCGCCACCCCAGCCTCCGCCGCCAGCTTCGCGTTCTCCTCGCGCAGATCCCGTCGATTCGGATTCCCGTTGATCTCCAGCATCGTGCCCGCCTTCGCCGCCGCAGTGACGACGGCGCCCACGTCGACCGCGTAAGGCTCGCGCCTGCCGATCAGCCTCCCGGTCAGGTGTCCGATGCAGTCGACGTGGGGATTCTCGATCGCCGCGATGATCCGCGTCGTCATCCGCTCTTCTGAGATCGAGAAGGAGGTGTGGACGCTGGCGATCACCCAGTCGAGCTCGACGAGCAGGTCCTCGGGGTAATCGAGCGAGCCGTCGAGGGCGATGTTGACCTCTGAGCCTGCGAGGAGGCGAAGGCCGCGCTTGGCCGCGTTCCATTCGCGTATCTCCTCGATCCGCTCCCGCAGCCGCTCGGCAGTGACGTTGTCGCCGAAGCCGTGACTGGCCGAGTGGTCGGTGATCGCCATGTAGGAATAGCCTCGCGCCTGCGCTGCCTGCGCCATCTCCTCCAGCGTGTTGCGGCCGTCAGAGAGAGTGGTGTGGGTGTGGAGGTCGCCGCGAATGTCGGACAGCTCGACGAGGCCCTCGGCGGGAGTCTCGGCGAGAAAGGAGTCAAGCTCCGCAGTCGCCGCCGGCAGCTTTTCGCGCAGCTTCTTCGCCGAGGGGATGTCGCCGGTCTCAAGCAGGGTGCGGATCTTCTCCTCCAGCGTCTTGCCGATCCCGGGGATCTCCTTAACCCGCCCCGCCGCCGCCAGCTCCGCCACCGAGCCGGGGTGGTCGCGGATCGCCCGCGCCGCGGTCCGGTAGGCGCGCACCCGGTAGCGGTCTGCCCCGTCGCGCTCATACAGGGTCCCCAGCTCCTCCAGGGCGGCGGCGATCTCGGCGTTGCTCACAGGCTGCAAGTTAGCCACCCTGGCGCAACCTGCCTCTTTAGGCGCCCTTTGGCTTGACGAATAGCATTCAAGGGATGCCCCAGTCCGCCACAGGCCCCGCCTGGCTGGTCTTGCCTACCTACAACGAGGCCGAGAACATCGAGGCCTTCCTCGACGCGGCGCGGGGCAAGCTGCCCACCTCTGCCCATGTCCTCATCGTCGATGACAGCTCGCCCGACGGCACCGGGGAGATCGCCGACCGGCTGGCCGAGCGCCACGAGAACGTCAGCGTCTTGCATCGGCCCCAAAAGGAAGGTCTCGGCCCCGCCTACATCGCCGGCTTCCGGCGCGCCCTGTCGGGCGGCGCCGCGCTTGTGCTGGAGATGGACTCAGACTTCTCCCACGACCCGGCCTACCTGCCGCGGCTGCTGGATGCGGCCGAGCGGGCCGACCTGGTGATCGGATCGCGCTACGTGCAGGGGGGCGGAGTCTCCGATTGGGGCATGCTGCGCCGGGTGATCAGCCGCGGCGGCAGCGCCTACGCGCGGTTCGTGCTCGGGGTCGGGGTGCATGACCTGACGGGCGGCTTTAAGTGCTTTCGCCGCGAGGTACTGGAGGCGGTCGACCTCGACTCAATCCAGGCGCACGGCTATGCCTTTCAGGTGGAGATGACCTACCGGGTGATCCAGCACGGGTTCAGGGTCGTCGAGGTGCCGATCGTCTTCCGCGACCGGCAGGCAGGCTCCTCGAAGATGGACCGCTCGATCGTCGCCGAGGCAGCATGGCGTGTGCCTCTTCTGCGCTTCGGCGAGCGGCCCGCCAAGCAACGAGGGACCGCCGCCGAGAGGGTGGTGTCTCAGTTTGAAAATAAGCGTTGATTTGGGGCCGCGGGCGGCGCTTCCTACCCGAAAAACTTACCCGTGAACTTGCCGTCTTTGCTGCAACCAGAGTCGCCCTTCTTACACCGCCCACCGACCTTTTGCCCAGGCCGTGTCAGTGTGACCCCTTGGTGATGAGCGGATGCGACTGTCGTCGAGATAGTCGCCGTGCCGCCAACTGTTCCGACCGCTGCGATTAGGAGAGCAAGCAACCTATTGCGAATCAAAGTGAGTCCTTTCGGCTCTTGCGAATGTTCGTCGCGCTACAGACCCGACTGGATGCCTCTAACGGCAAAGGTATCGCCGCGCCCGACTGCGTGATGTCTCGATTGTGTGAAGCCCGTCAATCCAGCAGCGCCGCGATCTCTTGAGTCGTCCAGACGTGGTCGGCTACCCCAGCGGCCATCGCAGGGGTCTGGCTCAGTGGCCTCCCCGGTGGCGAGGTCGACGATCAGCTTCCCGAGTTGATTGGGGTCGCGGGGGCGTTTGCCTGAGCGGTCTGGCATCGTCCCTTCATTACTAGCGCGGCCCTAAATGTCTTTAGAATCAAACTGAGACACCACCGCCGAGAGCCGTCGCTATACTTTCTGAAGTATTGAGCGAACCTCGACACCCGGGAGACCGATTCAAGTGACAGGCAAACTCCGCGACGTGACAGACGCCACCTTCAAGTCCGATGTTTTGGAGTCCGAGGACCCGGTCCTGGTCGACTTCTGGGCCCCCTGGTGCGGGCCCTGCCGCGTCGTGCACCCGGTCCTCGAGGAGATCGACGGCGAGCGCGATGACCTGCGGATCGTCAGCCTCAACGTCGATGAGAATCAGCAGAGCGCCGCGCAGTACGACGTCCTCTCGATCCCGACCCTGATCCTCTTCAAGGACGGGGCGATCGCGAAGAAGGTGGTCGGGGCGATGCCCAAGCGCCGCCTTGAGGCCGAGCTGGAGCCGGCGCTCGCCTAGATCGACCGATGCCGTTCGTACACGTCCACTGGTTCGAGGGGCGGACAGATCAGCAAAAGGCGGAGATCGCCAAGCGCATCGAGGAGGCGCTGGTCGAGGTGGCCGGCGCGGCCCCAGAGCACTGCTGGGTGAAGTTCTCCGATTCCTCGAAGTCGGACTTCATCATCGGCGAGCCTGACGAGTAGGGCCGGCGACTACGCAGGGAGCGCATCTCCCACGTAAAGGCACACGGAGGCTCTCCCGCCTCAGGCGCGAGTCAGAGCGATACGAAGGTCACGACCGTCGATCTTGGCGACGGTGCCCTCGACGGCGTCATAGGAGGCGGAGGTGGCGAGGACCTCACCGGCCAAGTAGTTCTCGTACTCGCGGGCGGCAGCCAGCAGCTCCTCATCGCCGCCGAGCGCAAGCTCAATCCGGTCGGTGATCTCCAAGCCGGCCCCTTTGCGGGCGTTCTGGACGGCGTGGACGATCTCGCGGGCAAGGCCCTCGCGGCGCAGCTCGTCATCCAGCTCTAGCTGCAGGGCGACCGCGTGGCCAGCCTCTGCCTCGACCTCATAGCCCTCCAGCGGCTGCAGGGCGAGGGTGAGCTCATCGGGGCCGAGGGTGTGCTCATCGCCATCGATGTTGATGCCGACCTCCCCACCGCCCGCCATCACCCTCGCCACGTGCACCGGGTCGAGCGCCTCGACCGCAGCCGCCACCTGCGGCATCCGCTTGCCGAAGCGGGGACCGAGTGAGCGGTAGTTGGGCTTGACCGCGTAGCTGACCAACTCGGCCTCCTCGGTCACGAAGTCCAGCTCCTTGACGTTCAGCTCCGAGCGGACCAACTCAGCGCGCGCTTCGATCGCCTCCCGCTCGGCTTCGCTGGCAACGATCACCGCACGGCGCAGCGGCTGGCGGACCTTCGCCTTGGCTTGGGCGCGGGCGGCGCGGCCCAGCTCGACTGTGCGGCGCACGGCCTCCATCGCCGCCTCCAGGTCGGGGTCAGCCCGGGCCGGGTCGGGCTCGGGGAAGTCGCGCAGGTGGACGGAATCTGGCAGATCGCCAGCCCCCCCGGACTCGCCCCACGCCAAGTTGAGGTGGACCTCATCGGCGAGGAAGGGGGTGAAGGGGGCGAGCAGTGCGGCCGTCTCCAGCAGGCAGTGGCGCAGGGTGGCGAAGGCGGCGCGGTCTCCCTCCCAGAAGCGGCGGCGCGAGAGGCGCACGTACCAGTTGGACAGCTCCTCGACGTAGGTGGCGATCGCGCGGCCAGCGGCCGTGCAGTCGAAGGCGTCCATCCGCTCGCGGACGATTGAGATCGTGGCCTGAAGGCGCGACAGCGCCCAGCGATCGAGATCCCCACCCGGCTCCGGAGTCGCGGCGAAATCGGACGGCGCCAAGCGCTCCGCGTTTGCGTACAGCACCCAGAAGGAGTACGTGTTCCAGAGCGTGAGCAGGAACTGGCGCACCGACTGTCCCACCGTCTCGACCGAGAAGCGGTATCCCGACCAGGGCTGCTGCGCGGTCAGGTAGTACCAGCGGAAGGCATCGGCGCCGTGGGCGTCGAGCACATCCCAGGGCTCAACCACGTTGCCGCGGCTCTTCGACATCTTCTGGCCCTCGGGGTCGAGGATGAGGCCAAGGCAGACGCAGTTGCGGTAGCTGGAGGTCTCGAAGAGGAGCGTCGACTCGGCGAGCAGGGTGTAGAACCAGCCCCGGGTCTGGTCGATCGCCTCGCAGATGAAGTCGGCGGGGAAGCGCTCCTCGAACTCGATCTTGTTCTCGAACGGGTAGTGGAACTGGGCAAAGGGCATCGCACCACTGTCGTACCAGGTGTCGATCACCGAGTCGACGCGGCGCATCTCGGCACCGCAGGACTCGCAAGCGAGGACGACATCGTCGATGTAGGGGCGGTGGAGGTCATCCGGGATCTCTCCCTTGGCTCGATCCCGGAGCTCGGCGACCGAGCCGATGCAGTCGACCTTGCCACAGCCGCGATCCATACAACGCCAGATCGGCAACGGCGTCCCCCAATAGCGGTCGCGGGAGAGCGCCCAGTCGACGTTGTTCTCCAGCCATTTGCCGAAGCGGCCGCGCTTGATGTGCTCGGGATGCCAGCCGATCGTCTCGTTGTTGGCGAGTAGGCGGTCCTTGACCTCGGAGGTGCGGACGTACCAGCTCGACTTCGCGTAATAGATCAGCGGCGTGCCGCAGCGCCAGCAGTGGGGGTAGGAATGCTCGTAGACCTGCTCGCCGAAGAGGAGGTCGCGCTCCTCAAGAAAGGCGATCAACTCACGGGTGACTTCGGGGTCCTTGACGAAGCGGCCCTCAAAGCCTTTGACTCGATCGTCAAAGGTGCCGTCGGGACGGACCGGGTTGTAGAGGGACTGCACCCCTTCCGCCGGCTTGTAGATGCCACTGGCGATCGAAACGTCGAAGTCGTCCTCGCCGAAGGCCGGCGCGATGTGGACTAAGCCGGTGCCGTCCTCGGTGGTGACGAACTCCGCGGCGATCACCGGAAAGTCGCCGGGCGGGCGATCTGAGAGATCGAAGATCGGGCCCTTGTAGTGGCGGCCGACCAAGTCCCGCCCCAGGAGGTGATCGACGATCTCGACCCCCTCGCCCAGCACCTTCTCCACCAGCGGCTCCGCCAAGATCAGCGTCTCGCCCCCGACCCGCGCCTTGACGTAGGTCACCTCAGGCGCCACCGCAACCGCGAGGTTGCCAGGCAGCGTCCAGGGAGTCGTTGTCCAGATCAGCAGCGACTCGCCCGCCTCGGCGCCACGATCGTCGAGCAGCGGGAAGCGAACGTATATGGAGGGGTCCTTGACGTCCTCGTAGCCGAGCGCCACCTCGTGGGAGGAGAGCGCCGTGCCACAGCGCGGGCAGTAGGGGACGACCTTGTGGCCCGCGTAGAGCCGCCCGTCGTCCCAGAGCCTTCGCAGCGACCACCAGACCGACTCGATGTAGGAGTCCTCGAGGGTGACATAGGGGTCGTCGAGATCGATCCAGAAGCCGATCCGCTCGGTCAGTCGGTTCCACTCCTCGACGTACTCGAAGACCGACTCGCGGCAGCGCTCGTTGAACTTGTCGATCCCAAGCTCCTCGATCTCCTGCTTGGAGGAGATGCCGAGCTGCCTTTCGACCTCGAGCTCGACAGGCAGCCCGTGGCAGTCCCAGCCGGCCTTGCGCGGCACCCTGTAGCCGCACATCGACTTGTAGCGCGGGTAGACGTCCTTAAAGACGCGGGCGAGGACGTGGTGGGAGCCGGGCCGGCCGTTGGCGGTCGGCGGCCCCTCGTAAAAGCTCCAGACCTCGGCCCCATCGCGTTTGGCGAGCGAGCGGTGAAAGACGTCGCCCTCGCGCCAGCGCGCTAGCACCCGCTCCTCCAGCTCGGGAAAGGACTGCTTGGGGTCTACTGGCTGAAAGCCTGGCATTCGTCGATTCTATGAATGGCCGAGTAGGCTCCGGGCCGTGACCTACGACCTGAACGGAAAGGTGGCACTCATAACCGGCGCCGCCCGGGGAATCGGCTTCGAAACCGCCCGCCAGATGCACCTCCGGGGGGCCTCGGTGGCGGTGCTCGACCTCGATGCGGTGCAGGCGCGCGAGGCGGCGGAGCGGATCGGCTCGCGGGCGATCGGGATCGCTGCCGACGTCACCGACCAGGGGGCGATGTTCGCGGCGATCGCCGAGACCGTGGAGAAGCTCGGCGGACTCGATGTCGCCGTAGCCAATGCGGGGATCGCGCAGTCCCAGTTCGCAACCGCGCGGGGGATCTCCGGCGAGGAGTGGGAACGCGTCTTTGAGGTCGACCTGCTGGGCGTTTGGCGGACCGCGCGCGCAGCTCTGCCCCAGATCGTCGAGCGGCGCGGGCAGATGGTCGTCGTCTCCTCCGTCTATGCCTTTGCCAACGGGATGGGCAACACGCCATACGCCGTCGCCAAGGCCGGAGTCGAGTCGCTGGGCCGGGCGTTGCGAATCGAGCTGGCCCCGCATGGCGCCAGCGCCACAGTCGCCTACTTCGGTTGGGTCGACACGAAAATGGTCCAGGACGCCTTCGCCCAGCCCGACGCCACGCGCGTCAACGAATTCACCCCCGACTTCCTGCTGAAGCGGATCACTCCCGAGGAGGCCGGTGCCGGGCTCATCCGCGGCATCGAGGAACGCGCCCCGCGGGTCTTCGTACCGAAATGGTGGCGCTACATCTCCGCCCTGCGTGGCCTGGTCAACCCACTGCTAGACCGCCGCATGGAAAAGGACCAAAAGGTCGCGGCGCTGATCCGCGACCTCGACGCGAAAACCGTCGACGCCGGCGAGACGTCAAGCGCGAGTTAGTCGCTCGAGCAGTAAGACGATCGACTCGTAGGGCTCGCCGGTGGCGCGCTCGAGGCCGATCTCGCAGGTTCGGTTGCTGGAGAGGTGGGCATCGAAGCGGCGGCCCGCCAGCTCGGCGGCCGCCTCGCGGGTCGCGGCCTCGGTCAGCTCGGGATGGGAGATGCCGCGGTCACCGGCGAAGCCGCAGCAGGTAGCCGAAGGGGCGACGTAGACATCCTTGGCGAGGACTCCGGCGAGCGACTCGAGGCGGCGGGCGAGGCCCATGTGGCGAGTTGCGCAGGTCGGGTGGACGGTGGCCGAGCCGACCTTCTCGCCGACCTCGAGCGACGCCAGCAGGCGATCGTGCGCCCAGCTGACCGAGTCGAGGATCTCGAGCTTGCCGAGGCGCTCGGCATTGGCCTCGCTGAGGATGCCCGCGCCCGGGTCGGCGACGGCGTGGGTGCAGGAGGCGGCGTCGATCACGATCGGCAGCGCCCCCTCGCCGCTCCAGGCCCAGAGGCTCTCGACCATCTCGTTGGCCTTTTGGCGGTGGGCCCCAGCGAACCCTTTCGAGCTCCAGGGCAGCCCGCAACAGCTGCCGCCGACGTCGTCGGGGATCCAGACCGGCTGCCCGGCACGCCGGGAGACTGCGACCAGCGCCGCCGCCGGCGAGCCGGCGAAGATGCGGTTGGTGCAGGAGGGAACGTAGACGGCGACTGCGCCTTCGCGCAGGGTCCCCGGCAGCTTCCCCGGCGCCGCCCCTGGTAGCGCCCGGCCTTGCCTCGTCCGCCGCGCCAGCGGCCCGCCGAGGCGCAGGCAGGCGCGCGAGGCAGCCTCGACCACGTCCCAGTGCCTGGCAGTGGCCAGCGCCGCCTTTTCGGCGCGCCCGGTGTGGCGCTGGTGGCGAAGCTCCTTGACCAGTTCGCCGGTGTCGATCCCCACGGGGCAGGCGAGCTGACAGGAGCCGTCGGCGGCGCAGGTCTCCAGCGACTCATAGGAGAGCTCCTCCAGTAGCGCCCGCTGGACCGGTGAGCCGGCCGGCTGGCGCGCCATCTCGCGCCGCAGCACGATCCTCTGGCGTGGCGTCGTAGTCAGGTTGCGGCTGGGGCAGACCGGCTCGCAGAAGCCGCACTCCACGCAGGCAGTGACCGACTCCTCGATCGGCGGCGTCGTCTTCAAGTTGCGCAGGTGGGCGCCCGGGTCGCGGTTAAGCACCACGCCAGGCGAGAGCACGCCGTCGGGGTCGGCCAACCGCTTCACCCGCCACATCAGCTCGGTCGCCCTTTCCCCCCACTCGCGCTCCACGTAGGGGGCCATGTTGATCCCGGTGCCGTGCTCGGCCTTCAGCGAACCGTCGTACTTGCCGACGATCAGCTCGACCAGCTTCGACATGAAGGCCTCATAGCGCTCGAGGTCCTCCCGCTTGGCGAAGTCGGGGGTGAGCATGAAGTGGAGGTTCCCGGCCGAGGCGTGGCCGGCGACACCGGGCAGGAAGCCGTGCTCGCCGAGGAGCGCCTGTAGGTCGCGCGCTCCCTCGGCAATCCGCTCCGGCGGCACGCAGACGTCCTCGACGATCAGCGACGTGCCGGGCGGGCGCAATCGCCCGATCAGCCCGTGCAGGCCCTCGCGCACCCGCCAGGCCAGCTCGATCTCCGCCGGCTCGCGGGTGAAGTCGACCGGGCGGATCGTCGGGTGCGAAGAGAGGACCTCGGCGGCCCGCTCGAGGTAGCGGTCCAGCTCTGCGTCTGAATCGGCGCCGAACTCGACCAGCAGCACCGCCGAGGCCGGCGGCAACTCCTTCCACTCCTGGGGCGCCCCGACCATGTTCCAGGCGGCGGTGATCAGCGCCGGGGCGACCATCAGCTCGACCGCGGTGGCGCCGGCGGCGAGGAGCTCGCGGACCGGGGCGATCGCCGCTTCGATGTCGGGGAAGTGGACCCAGGCGGTTGTGGTGCGGGCCGGCAACGGCACCGTCTCGAAGACCGCCTCGGCGAGAAAGGCGAGCGTGCCCTCGGAGCCGACCAGCAGACGACGGAATATCTCCAGCGGCTGCTCGGCGTCGAGGAAGGCGCAAAGCCGGTAGCCGGTCGTGTTCTTGATCGCGAACTTGCGGCGGATGCGGTCGGCGAGCTTGGAGTCGGCGCGGATCTCCTCGCGGATCGCCGCGAGGCCGGCGGCCAGCTCGGGCTCCGCGGCGGCGAAACGCTCGGCGGCGCTCGGCGCGGCGGTGTCGATCGTCGTCCCGGAGGGCAAGACGAAGGTGAGCGAGCGAACCGTCGAGTAGGAATCGTGAAGGACGCCGCATCGCATCCCGCCGGAGTTGTTGGCAATCACGCCGCCGACCGTGGCGATGTCGGTGCTAGCCGGGTCGGGGCCGAGCTTGCGCCCATGCGGGGCCAGGACGCGGTTGGCGTGGCCGAGCACTGTGCCGGGCTTTACCCGAGCGAGCGAGCCGCTCCGCTCCACTGCGACGCCGCCGAAGTGGCGGCGCACGTCGATCAGGATGCCCTCGCTCTGGCCCTGCCCGTTGAGGCTGGTGCCGCCGGCGCGGAAGGTGACGGGGATGCCCTTCTGGCGGCCGTAGGAGAGGACCTTGGCTACCTCACCTGCATCGCGGGCCATCACCACCGCCTGCGGGAAGAGCCGATAGGGGCTGGCGTCAGAGGCGTAGCGGACGATGTCGCCGGCGCGTCCGAGGACGCGGTCGGAGCCGAGCAGCGCCTCCAGCTCACCGCGCAGCGGCTGCGGCGCCCCGGTAGCGATCCGATCGGGGGCTCGGTCGGGGGCCGGCTGCGCCGGTGAGGGGGCGAGCGAGGAGACGTTGCGCTCAAGCAGCGCCATATCGCCTCAGAAGAGCGCCATCCCCGGCGCCACTGGGACTTCGACCAGCTCCGGCGCCGCGGAGGCCAGGGCACCAGCCAGCGCGTCGCGCACCTCATCGCGCTCCTTGACGCGGCGGGCCCTGACGCCGTAGCCCTCGGCGACCGCGGCGACGTCGAGGTCGGGCAGGTCGAGCCCGGGCGCCCCGCGGACCTGCTCGACCTCGGCAAACCACTTGAGGATCGCGTACTCGGCGTTTCGCAGGACGAGGAAGGTGACCGGCACCTTGTAGGCGACGGCGCTCCAGAAGGCGGTGATCGCATACTGCGCCGAGCCCTCGCCGAGCACGCAGACGACCGGGCGGTCGGGCTGGGCGAGCTGGACGCCGATCGATGCCGCGAGTCCGAAGCCGAGCCCGCCGCCGGCGGCGAAGTAGTAGCTGCCCGGGCGCGAGAGGCGCAGTTGGTTTCGGAGCGCCAGGGTGCTGGAGGGCGACTCGAGGACGACGATGCCGTCCTCGGGGAGGACCTCGGCGAGGGCGGAGTGCACGGTGGAGGGATTGAGCGGGTCAGCGGCGGGGATCTCGTGGGGCCCCTCATTTGGCTCCGGCGCCGGGCGGGCGGACTCGGGAACTGCCTCCAGCAGCGCCTCCAAGGTCAGCTTCACGTCGGCAAGTAACGCGTCGCCCATTGGGGCGCGGGCGGCCTCGTCGGGGTCGCTGGTGATCGCGACCAGCCTCGCCCCTTCGGGCAGCAGGGGGCCGGGGATGTGGGGGTAGTAGGGGAAAACCGAGCTACCGGCGACAAGGATCAGGTCGTGGCCTTCGAGGGTCTGGGCGAGGGGGCCGATCGCCGGCGGCAGCACGCCGCGGAAGTTGGAGTGGCTCTCGGGGAAGCCAATCCGCCCGCCGCCCGGCGCCGGGGTGGCCCAGACCGGCAGGCGCTGGCGCTCGGCGAGCGCGACCGCGGCGTCCCACGCCCCGCTCGCGTCGATCTCGGGGCCGGCGACGAAGACGGGGCTGCGTGCCGTGTCCAGACGCTCGGCGAGCGCTCTGACCGCCTCGGGATCGGCGCCGGCACGCCCGCTGACCGTCCGCCCGATCGCCTCGCGGGCGTCGGCCTCCTCGACCTCTGCGTACCAGTCGTCCATCGGCAGCGAGACGAAGACGGGGCCCCTCGGCGGCAACGAGGCCAGGTGGGCGCCGTGTGCCAGGGCGAGTGGGACATCCTGAGCACGCGGCGGTTCATGGGCCCACTTGACCAGCGGGTGGGGCATCCGCGTCGCGTCGCGGTTGGTCAGATTCGCCTGCAAGGTGATCTGCGCTCGAGCCTGTTGGCCGGCGGTGATCAGCAGCGGCGAGTGGTTGGCCTGCGCATTGAAGATCGCCCCCATCGCGTTGCCAAGACCGGGGGCGGTGTGCAGGTTGACAAGGGTGGTGCGGCCGGAGGCCTGCGCGAAGCCGTCTGCCATCCCGACCACGACCGCCTCCTGCAGGCCGAGCACGTAGCGGAGGTCAGCCGGGAAATCGGCAAGCATCGGCAGCTCGGTTGAGCCCGGGTTGCCGAACATCGTCGTCATCCCAAGCGCCCGGAAGAGGTCGAAGCTGGCGTCGCGGACCGTCGGCATCCAGCCGAACCCTATCCGCGCGACCTAGGTTGGGACGGCCCGATGCGGCCCGCCCAGCAGAGCTCAGACTCCCGGCGATGCCCACGGCTCAATACGCTGAGCCACGACGACTGCGATGGAGGAATGAATTGAGCGAGCAACTCTGGGGCAGCGAGACGACCAAGGCGGTTGACAACTTCCCGGTCTCGGGCGAGCGGCTGCCGGTGTCGGTGGTGCGCTGGCTGGGGCGCCTCAAGGCCGCGGCGGCTGAGGCCAACGCCGAGCTGGGGGTCCTCGACCCCGAGCTGGCCGAGCGGATCGCGGCCGCGGGGGCAGCGGTCGCCGAGGGCGAGCACGACGACCAGTTCCCGGTCGATGTCTTTCAGACCGGCTCCGGCACCTCCTCGAACATGAACGCCAACGAGGTGATCGCCAGGCTGGCCGGTGGCGGGGCCCACCCCAACGACCACGTCAACTTGGGTCAGTCCTCCAACGACGTCTTCCCCTCCGCCGTGCATCTGGCGGCGTTGAGCGAGGTCACGCACGACCTGCTGCCGGCAATGGGCGACCTCGAGGCGGCGCTGGAGGGCAAGGCAAAGCAGTTCGCCGACGTGGTCAAGGCGGGCCGCACCCACCTGATGGACGCGGTGCCGGTCACCCTCGGCCAGGAGTTCGGCGGCTACGCAGCGCAGGTGCGACTGGGCATCCAGCGGGTCGAGGCGACACTGCGCCGGGTCGGCCAGATCCCGCTCGGAGGAACCGCGACCGGGACCGGGCTCAACACCCACCCGGAGTTCGCCGCCAAGGTGCGCGAGAAACTGGCCGCGGAGACCGGGCTGGCGATCTCCGAGCCGCTGGACCGCTTCGAGGCGCAGGCCAACCGAGACGCGCTGGTCGAGCTCTCGGGCGCGCTCAAGGTCTACGCCGTCTCGCTCAACAAGGTCGCCAACGACCTGGCGCTGATGGGCTCTGGGCCGCGGGCGGGCCTCGCCGAGCTGCGCCTGCCAGAGCTGCAGAAGGGCTCCTCGATCATGCCCGGCAAGGTCAATCCGGTGATCTGCGAGGTGGCGATCCAGGTTGCCGCCCAGGTGATCGGCAACGACACCACGATCACGGTGGCCGGCAGCCAGGGGCAGTTCGAGCTGAACGTGCGGGTGCCGCTGATCGCCCGCAACCTGCTCGACTCGATCAAGCTGCTCGCCTCGGCCTCGCGCCTGCTCGGCGAGAAGTGCGTCGAGGGGATCGAGGCCAACGAGGAGATGACCGAGCGCCACGCCGAGGCGACGTTGGCGACGGCAACGGCGCTCAATCCCCACATCGGCTATGACCGCGCCGCCGATATCGTCAAGGCGGCAGCGGAGTCGGGCCGCTCGCTGCGCGAGGTGGCGCTGGAGCAGGGCGTCGAGCCGGGGGTGCTGGAGGAGGCGCTGGACCACCGCCGGATGGCCCGTCCGCACGGGTAGGCGATGGCCGACGGCCCTACGCTCGCAAGCGGGAGCTCCGCTACCTGCAGATCCCTGCCACCGGCACCCCCGATCCGCAGATTTCTATGAGCCGGTGTTCGGCTGGTGAATCCGGCGGCGGCGAGATTGTCCAGCCGGTCGGCACCGACGCGCCCGAGGTGACTGCGAGGTTCCGCGACCTCAGCGGGCAATGTGCTCGGCCTCTATCAGGCTCCGAGTTTGCGGGCCGTGGGCTAGGGCCGGCCCCAACCGCCCGGCCTAGCCCTGCAGCGTGACGAAGCGCTCCTCGGTCAGCTCGATCACGGCGAAGGCGGGGCCCTCGCGGGTGTTGCCGGAGTCCTTGACCCCGCCATAGGGCTGCTGGTCGGCACGGAAGGTGGGGACCTCGTTGATCAGGACGCCGCCGAACTCCAGCGTCCGGGCCGCCTGCAGACCGCGGCCGAGGTCGCGGGTGAAAACGCCGGCCTGCAGGCCGAAGCGGGAGTCGTTGGCCATCTCCAGCGCCTGCTCGAAGTCGGAGTAGCGGTCGATCGTCGCCACCGGGCCGAAGATCTCCTCACACCAGACCTTGGCCTCGCGGGGTGGGGCGCCGAGCAGGGTCGGGGCGAGGCAGCGACCATCGTCGACCAGCTCGCCGCCGGTGAGCAGCTCGGCCCCTCCTGCCACCGCCTCATCGACCCAAGACTTGACGCGATCGCGATCGCCGCGGCTGATCAGCGGCCCAACGTCGGTCGCGGGGTCGAGCGGGTCGCCGACCCGCAGCGTCTGGGTGTTGGCGATCAGCCGCTCGGTGAAGGGGTCGGCGACGTCCTCGTGGACGAGCACCCGCTGGATCGAGATGCAGCTCTGCCCGGCGTGGGAGAAGGCATGCAGCTTCGCCTTGTCGGCGGCCAGCTCCCAGTCGCCGTCGCAGTGGACGATCAGCGGCGCGTTGGAGCCCAGCTCCAGATTCACCTTCTTGTGGGGGACGCGGCTGCGAATGCCCCAACCGACCTGTGCGGAGCCGGTGAAGCTGAGCGCCCCGGTCAGCTCGTGCTCGACGATCGCGTTGCCGACCACCGAGCCAGGCCCTGGGACGACGCTGAGCCAGCCCTCCGGCAGCCCCGCCTCAACTAGGACCTCGGCCAGCTTCAGCGCCGAGATCGGCGTCTGGCCGGCCGGCTTGAGGACCACCGCGTTGCCGGCGGCGATCGCCGGGCCGAGCTTGTGGGCGACGAGGTTGAGCGGGAAGTTGAAGGGGCTGATCGCGCCGACGACGCCAAAGGGGACGCGCAGCATCACGCCGAGCTTGCCGGCGCCCGGTGCTGAGGCCTCCATCGGCACGGTGCCGCCGGTCAGCTTGCGCGCCTCCACGGCAGAGAAGACGAGGGTGTCGACGCAGCGCGCCGCCTCAAGGCGGGCGGTCCTCAGCGGCTTGCCCGCCTCGGAGGCGATCGTCAGCGCCAGGTCCTCGATCCGCTCGCCGACCAGCTCGGCGGCGCGGTCGAGCGTCTCGGCACGGGCGTGCTGGGGGAAGTCTGCGGACTCAAAGGCCGCCCGGGCCGCCAGCACCGCACGGTCGACCGTCGCCGCGTCGCCCTGGGCGACCCTTCCCACCACGGTCCCGTCATAGGGGCTTCGGACCTCCACCCACTCGCCGCTCTGCACCCACTCGCCGGCCGCCAGGAGCTTGTGATCGGCCGCCTGCACCGTATGCGTCGCCATCCGGCCTCCTCTCGCGTTGCCTTTCCCAGACTAGAGCAGGCCGCATCCGGCCCACCTCGAATCTGTTCAGAAGAGATGCCCCGCGGCCCCCGCAAGCTCCTCCCGCTCTGCCTCTGTGTGGCGGCTACCCTGAGCGGGCTCGCCGTCGCGCCCAGCGCCGAGGCCGCCGTCAGCTGGGTCGTGCACGGCCACGGCTTCGGCCACGGGGTGGGGATGAGCCAGTACGGCGCCTACGGCTACGCCGAGCACGGCAAGGGCTACCGCTTCATCCTCGACCACTACTACACGGGCACCAGGCTCGGCACGCTTCACTCGGACCCGACCGTGCGGGTGCTGCTCGAGGAAGCCAACGGCGACGTCGGCTTCAGCGGTGCGAGAAGCGCCTGCGGCAAGGCGCTGAGCCCGAGCCGCGACTACGAGGCCCACCCGATCGGCTCGGTCGTGAGGCTGCAGAGCTCCGGTGGGCGCCGGCTGGCCGAATGCGGCCGCGAGCTGCGGGCGAGAGGGGGCGGCGTCAGGGTTGCCGGCTTGGGGGCCTACGGCGGGGCGCTCGAGGTCTTATCGAGCGGGGGCGGCGGGGTCAACGTAATCGACGCGCTGGGCGTCAACCAGTACATGAAGGGCGTGATCCCCAACGAGTCGCCGCCCTCATGGCCGATGGCCGAGCTGCGCGCCCAGGCAGTCGCCTCGCGCTCTTACGCGCTCAGCGTCCAGGTCGACGGCGAGGGCTTCGACCTCTACAGCAGCACCGCCAGCCAGGTCTACAAAGGCCTCGGAAGCGAGACCGCTCGCACCGACCTGGCCGCGGACTCCACCCAGGGGCAGGTTGTGATGTATCGGGGCAAGGTCGCAGAGACCTTCTTCTCGGCCTGCTCGGGTGGGCACACTGAGAGCGTCCAGAACGTCTTCTTCGGCCCGGCGATCCCCTACCTGGTTGGCGTCCCGGACCCCTACGACTACTACTGCCCGCTGCACAGCTGGACGCTGAGGTTCACCGGAGCGCAAATCAGCGCCAGGCTTGGTGGTTATCTGCGTGGTCGACTGAAGCGGATCGTCGTGACCCGGCGGGGCGTCTCGCCGCGCATCGTGTGGGCGCGCCTTTACGGCACCGGTGGGGTCACGAAGATCCGCGGCGATGAGCTCGCCGCCGTGCTCGGCGCCTACACCAGCTGGATGAGCTTCCAGAAGGTCTCTGGGTGAGGAGCATCGGTACCGACACCCGATCTCCCCTCCTCAGCCATCGGAGTAGGGCTGGATCGGCACCCCGTGGTCGGTCTCTCGCATGCCCAGCTCATAGGCGGCGCCTGCAACGAGGCTGAGCCGGCGGGCTGGAAGCGCGGGGCGTTCGACCGTCAGCTCCAGGTCTGCGACAGAGCAGTTGATCGTGTTGTGCTCGGGGCCCTTGGGGTCGGCGTAGACCCAGCCGACGAAATCCTTGCCGGGGGCGGAGACCCTGCCGCGCAGGAGGATGTCCTTGCCGGGGAGGGTGAACTCGCAGGCGCTCGATAACTCCCTGATAGAGGCGGAGCGGATCTGGCCGAGGCCGCCGAGGCGGTGGGCCTCGCCGTCGAGGACCAGCATCCCCGAGGGGACCCAGGGGGTCCTCCAGCGCCCGAGCGCGATACGGGCGGCGCCGGCATCGAAGTAGGTGTCGGGCGAGCCCTCAAATCCGCTGCCCTCCAGCCAGACCCAGCGCTCGGCGTGCTCGGTGCCCCAGTTGTGGCCGACCATCCCAGGCCAGCCGCTCAGCTCGATCGAAGCGCCGTCGAGAATCAGAGGACCGTCGAAGCGGGCGTTGGGGTAGGGGGCGATGAACTTGGTGCGGGGCAGCGGCGCCTCATAGAGCCAGTCGGCCGGCAGGTAGCGGCAGGGCTCAGCCGCACCGGAGAAGGTGAGATCCCAGGAGGCCTCAAGCGCGTCGGTCTTGAGCCCGCCCTGCGCCCAGCCGGGGCCGATCTCCGCCCCCGCGACGCGGACCCAGCCACCGCCGGGCACCGAGAGCTCGGTGCCCGGCACCGTCACCTTGGTCGCGCGAGGGCGCTCTGAGTCGCGGTCGAAGAAGACGAACCAGATCGAGGCGCTGGGCTCTTTGCCGGGGCGCTTGTGGACGGTGTGGCGGATCCAGATCCCCTGCCCGCCACCGGGTCGGCAGGCCTTGAGGTAGAAGCTCTCATAGTGGCCGGCCTTGCTCGGCACAGCGGGGAAACGAGCGCCTTCGTCCATTCTGGCTCAGACCCTAATCGTGATTACGTCGCCGTCTCGCACTGCATAATCGCGACCCTCGATGCGAAGCAGGCCGCGGTCGCGGGCCTGGGCGTAGCCGCCGCATTTGACCAGCTCCTCCCAGCCGATCGCCTCGGCCTTGATGAAAGCGTCCTGGATCTCGGTGTGGATCGTGCCGGCCGCCTCCCAGGCGCTGGCGCCGCGGCGCAGGGGACGGGCGACCGCCTCGTTTCTCTCCCCGGCGGTGAAGAAAGTAATCAGCTCGAGCAGGTCATAGGCGGAGCGCACCAGGCGCGCCAGGCCCGAGCCCTCGACCCCGTAGGACTCGCGCATCTCCTCCGCTTCGGCGGGGTCGAGCTCGGCCAGCTCGCCCTCGATGCGGGCGCTGATCGCGACCGCCGCGGCGCCCTCCGCGGCGGCGTGGGCGGCGAGCGCCTCCGGCACCTCGGCCTCGCCCTCATCGACGTTGGCGACGTAGAGGACCGGCTTGGAGGTCAGCGCCTGGAGGTGGCGGGCCGCGGCGGGGGCGGCGTCGGGGAGCTCGACCGAGCGCGCCGGGCGTCCTGCCCCCAGCGCCTCGCGCACCGCCTCCAGCCAGCCGAGCTCTGCGATCGCCTCCGCCTCACCGGAGCGCGCCTGCTTGCTCACCCGCTCCAGGCGCCGCTCGGCCTGCACGTAGTCGGCCAGCACCAGCTCGGTCTCGATCGTCTCGATGTCGGCGATCGGGTCGACCCGGCCGTCGGGATGGGGCACGCCGGAGTCGGCATGGCAGCGCACGACGTGGCAGATCGCGTCTGTCTCGCGGATCGAGGCGAGAAACCGATTGCCCAACCCCTCTCCCTCCGAGGCGCCCTTGACCAGCCCGGCGATGTCATGGAAGGAGATCGTCGCCGGCACCTGCTCGGAGCTTCGCACCGTCTCCGCGATCCGCCGCAGCCGCTCGTCGGGCACCTGCGTGATGGCGACGTTTGGCTCGATCGTCGTAAACGGGTAGTCCCCGGTCTGTGCCCCACCCTTGGTCAGGGCGTTAAAGAGCGTCGACTTACCGGCATTCGGCAGCCCGACGATCCCGACCTTCATAGCGAGAGCGGCACGATCAACCCAAGTGCGACACCGAGCAGGACGCCGGCTACGACGTCGGAGGGATAGTGCATGCCGAGATAGGGGCGCCCGAGTGAGAGCGCCGCGGCTAGGGCAAAGGCGAGGGCGGCCACGGGCTCGACTCGGGTCATCGCGGTTGCGACGGCGAAGGAGGAGGTCGCGTGGGCGGAGGGGAAGCTGAGCGAGCTGGGGGCGCCGCCGAGCGGCGGCAGCCCATCGAGCACCGGTCGCGGGCGCCTCACGATCAGCTTCACCACATAGTTGAGCCCGATCGCCACCGGCCCGAGCGCCGCACAGATCAACCACGCTTCGCGATGAGAGGCGTCAAGGACGGCGAGTGCGATGCCGAGGCCGAGCCAGATCGCCCCGTTGTTGCCGGCTCTCCCGAGCGCTTTCGCGGCGCCCTCGATCCTCGGCGTGTGCCAGTGGGTCCGCATCAGCCGTAGCAGCGATATGTCGAAGTCGCGCATCGGCGGCGCAGGATAATCCGCCCTCGATGCCTTCGGTCTCCGGCTACACCCACACCCCCGGCCTGCACTGCGGCTCGACCGCCCTGCGCAACCTGCTCGCCTTCCACGGTGTGCAGATCAGCGAGGAGACGGCCTTCGGGCTGGGCGCCGGCGCCTGCTTTTACTACGTCGCCCTCGAGCAGGCCTCCCCCACCCGCTGGTTCAATGGCCGCACCGCCCGCCTCGAGGAGAGCTTCCGCGATCTCACCGGCACGGCGCTTCGGATGCGCACCTTCAAGGCCGGCGACGGCGAGGCCTGGGAGGCGGCACGGGCCGAGGTCGACGCCGGCCGGCCGGTGCTCCTGCTCACCGATCTCTACCACCTCGACCACTACGGCAACTCCGCCCACTTCCCCGGCCACGCGGTCGTTCTCGCCGGCTATGACGGGCAGTTCGCCCAGCTCTCTGACACCGGCTTTGAGGAGCTGCAGGAGACTCGTCTAGAGAACCTCGACAAGGCCCGCCACAGTAGCCACCCCGCCTACCCGCTCCAGGGCCACATGTTCACCGTCTCCGACACGGTCGACCCCGAGCGGCTACGAGCCGCCATCCCCGCGGCGATCAAGCGTGCTGCCGAGGCGATGCTTGAGCCGACCTTCGGCGAGTTCGCCGGCCTGAGCGCCGTCAAGCGCCTCGCCGCCGAGGCCGGCTCCTGGCCCGAGGTCGCCGAGGACTGGCAATGGTGCGCGCGCTTCGGATACCAGGTCATCGAGCGCCGCGGCACCGGCGGCGGCGCCTTTCGCCTCATGTACTCGCGCTTCCTCGAAGAGGCCAGCCGGCCCGAGGCCCCGCTCGCCGCCGAGGCCGGCGCCCGCTGGACCGACCTCGCCAGCGCCCTGCACGCCGCCAGCGAGCGAGAGGACCCCGATCCGGCCCTCTGGCGAGACATCGACGCCGCCGCCCACCGCGTCGCCGAGGCCGAGGAGCGCCTCTGGAGCGCCCTCGGCTCGAACAACTGAAGGCCGAGCTCAGCGGCCGAACCAGCGGGCGCGACGACTGGAGCCGAAATGATCCTTCTCGGCCACCAGAGCGGCGGATGGCTGCTGGAAGGTGCCGGTCGGCTTCGGCCCTGAGAGGAAATCGACGTCGACCCGGCCGACCCGGCCCGCGCCGAACTCGACGTAGCAGGAGCCGAGGCCGTCGTAGGCCTCCGGTCCCTCGCCGCCCCGCACGAGGGCGATCAGGGCCGCGGCGACGACGCGCGCTGCACCCTCGGCGAATACCCCGGCCTTCGGGACGCCGACGGTCGTAACGTCGCCGATCGCGTACACGCCCGGGATCCGCGTCTGCAGTGTCTTTGGGTCCACCGGCACGTAGCCGTCCACGGTCATGCCGCTCTCCACGACCACCTCAGGGGCGCGGTGCTTGGGGACGCCGAGGAAGAGGTCGTAGGGCATCTCGCTGCCGTCATCGAGCACCGCAACCCGGCGCGCCGGATCGAGTGAGCCGATCCGAGCCCCCGGCACGAACTCGATATCGCGCTCGGCGAAAGCGCCGAGCAGAGCCTCGGAGGTCTCGGGCGAGGGTGGAACTGGGCTCGCGAGCGGGAGGACGAAGGAGATCTCGCAATCGCCGCGGACACCCCGCGCCGAGAGGTAGTCGTGAAGCAGCAGCGCCGCCTCGCTCGGCGCCGGCGGGCACTTAAACGGCGCCCCACAGACGCCGATGACCGCCCGCCCCCCGCTGAACGAAGGAAGCAGCTCGCCCAGTCGCGCGGCGCCGGCGATTGAGTAGAACTCGTTGCCGCCCTCGGCAAGCCCGGGCGTCGCATCCATGTCGTAGTCGGCGCCAAGCGCCACCACCAGGACGTCGGCCTCGTGGACGCCGACGTCGGTGCTCGCCCGCCGCCCCTCGGGATCAATCGCCGTGACCCTCTCCCGCAGGAAGCGCACCCCGGTCTTGACAAAGTCGCCGTAGGGCAACCGAACCGCCTTCGCCGTCGCTCGTCCGAACATCAGGTCGAGCTTCGAGAACCCGAAGACGAACGAGTCGCTCTTGTCGATCAGCGTCACCTCGACACCGTCGCCGAGTCCCTCCGACAACGAGGTAGCAAGCTCAAGCCCGCCAAACCCAGCTCCCAGGACAAGGACCCGCGTCGTCATCTGGGGGCGACCCTACCGTCAGCCCTCAAGAGGCGGGCAAAGTAGCCGAGCCGATTGCCGGAGCGCTCCTCGAAGGTGAGGCCCGCTCCCCCAGACCAGCGCTTGAGGCAAGCGAGGGTGGTGAAGTGCGGGTCGCCGAAGAGCTCGCCCACCACCAGCCGACCGCTGGGCTTGAGTACGCGGCGGATCTCGGCGAGGGCGGCGCGGGGGTCGGAGATCTCGCCGAGGACGGCGGTCAGAACGACGGCGTCCATCGAGGCGTCCCCGTAGGGGAGGGCCGTTGCGTCGCCCCGGGTCGGGAGGATGTTGTGCAGGCCGCGCTCGGCGGCGCGCCGCATGGTGTGGTCGAGGAACTGTTGCTGGAGGTCGAAGATCTCAACCTTGCCGGCGGCGCCTACCCACCCGGCCATCGCGAGGGTGTAGTAGCCGACACCGGGACCGATCTCAAGCAGCCGCTCTTCGGGCTGCGGGCGCAGGACCGAGCGCAGGCGGTCGCGAGTGATGATCGGGTGGGGGGCTTGGACCCAGAAGCGCTGGCCATAGGGACAGGCCGAAGGGTTCTTGCGCCACCACAGCGCCGCGCCGAGCGTCGCCGCGCCGGCGACCCAAAGCGTCGCGCGTGCCCGCATCAATCGTTGCGGCTGAAGCCGACCCGGTGGTCGGAGGACTCGATGCGCAAGAAGGCGACCTTGCCGAGGTAGAGGGCGAGGACGCCGTCCTCGGTGTGAACATCGTGCCAGCCGCCCTTCTCAAGCTGCTTGCGGAGGTCCTTCAAGTCCGCGTCGGTGAGTCTGGCGGAGATCACCTGGCCTCCCTCGAAGCCGATCTCCACCCGCTGCGCGTCTGCCATCAGTGCCCTCCCGCCGGTTCGACGATCTCGGTCAGCACCCCGCCGCTGAAGCGCGGGTGCAGGAAAGCGACACGGCTGTCGCGGATGCCGGCGCGGGGCTCGGCGTCGATCGCCTCGATCCCGGCGGCGAGCACCTGCGCCAGGGTCGCATCGATGTCCTCGACCGCATAGGCGACGTGGTGAAGGCCCGGACCCTTGCGGGCAAGGAACCTGCCGACCGCGGTGTCGGGCCCGAGCGGCGCCAGCAGCTCGACGTGTCCCTCGCCGACGTCGAGCAGGACCGCCTCGACTCCCTGGGAGACAACCGTCTCGCGATGGGAGAGCCTCATCTCAAAGCTTTGCCCGTAGAGCGCGATCCCGGCGTCGATGTCCTCGACGGCGACGCCTATGTGGTCGATCCTTTCGAACACGGCGCCAGTCTACGCGGCCGGAGCGGGCTCGCCGCCGGTGCCCGCAGCCTGCTCGACGCGAAGGATCTCGGCCAGCGCCGCGACCCCAACCTCAAGCTGCTCGGCGCTCGGCTCCTTGGTCGCCAGCAGGCGCTGAATCTCGCGCCCCGGCGTGTGGAAGGCGCGCGCAGCGGCGGTGTCGTGGTGGCGATCGCTCCAGGCGAACATCTCGACGGCGAGCGAGGCGCCGCCCAGTCCGACCCCGGCCCGGGCAAGCGGGCCAGGGCTCTCGACCAGGCGCTCCAGCAGCACCGTGCCGCCCGCCGAGAGCAGCATCATCGGGGCGATCAGGTTGGAGCCGCAGCGGTCATGCTCCTTGGGCACGCCGGCCGGGTCCTCGACTCCCTGCTCATAGGCGGCGATCGCCTTGTGCTCGACGCCGTGGTAGGCGGCGAGATCGCGGTCCATCAGGGCGACGACGGCGGGCAGCGCGCCGATCGCCTGCACGACACCCTCGCGCAGCGCCGAGGAGGCGAGCCGCTTGCGCACCAGCGCCGTGGCTAGCAGCGTCGCGCCGACCGTGGCTAGAACCCGCCAGTTCTCGAACGGCAGCCGCGTGGCGGACAGGCGGCGGCGTACCAACGGCAGTACCACCATCGCCTCGGCTAGTTTCAGCGGCCCCCGCACCCCCGGTACCCGCGCCGCAAGCTTCGGCGCGAGCGTCGGCTTGGGCTCCGAAGCGACCCGGATCTCACCGTGACGGTCGCGGACAGCGGCCGCCCAGTGGGTCGGGCCGTGGATCAGCAGGCCGTTGCGAAGGGCCATCCCGCCGAGGCGAAGGGGCTGCTCGGAGCTCACCGCCCCACCATAGACGCCCCGGCTCGCGGGGTAGCAATGGGTCGGCGGCCGCGTCCCACCGGCGCGGCCGCCGACACCCCTCCCTGTGAAGAGTTCGGCCGGAGGCCCCCAGTCCAGGCCTCCGGCCGGTGTGTCGGCTCTCCCTGGCTCTAGCTTGGAAAGCCAACCTTGAAACACTGGCGCCCTCGCGAAGTTGCGCCGCGATCACAGCTTGCGAAATCTTTCTCGCAACTGCTCCAGCCGGCGGCCCAGCTCGGCCTCAAAACCACGGTCGGTGGGAGCGTAGAAGCGGCGGTCCTCGAGGCCCCGCGGGAGCAGCGGCTGGTCGCTCACCCCGCCGGGCTCCTCGTGGGCGTAGCGGTAGCCGCTGCCGCGGCCGAGCTTCTCGGCACCGGGGTAGTGGGCGTCGCGGAGGTAGTCCGGCGGTGTCTTGGCCCCGTTCTCGCGAACCTCGGCGCGAGCGGCGGCGAGACCCTTGTAAGAGGCATTCGACTTCGGCGCCAGCGCCAAGTATGCGGCGGCCTGGGCCAGGTTCAGCGCACACTCGGGCAGACCTACCCGATCGACTGCGCGCGCTGCCGCGTCTGCCAGCAGCAGCGCTTGCGGATCGGCGTTGCCGACGTCCTCGGAGGCGAGGATGACCATGCGTCGTGCGATGAAGCGCGGGTCCTCCCCACCCTCCAGCATCACCGCCAGGTAGTAGAGCGAAGCATCGACGTCGGAGCCCCGGGTCGCCTTGATCCAGGCAGAGATAAAGTCGTAGTGGCGGTCGCCGTCGCGATCGTAGTCAAGCGCCTTACGTTGCAGCGCATCCTCGATTGCGGCCACGTCGACCGCCCCGCCCTGAGCCCTCTCAACTGCCCGCTCAAGCGCCGAGAGCGCAACCCGAGCATCCCCGCCGCAGCGCTGCGCCAACATCTCCAGCGCGGGATCGGAGACCGGCGGCGGGTCGGCGAGCCCGCGCTCGGGATCGCCCAGCGCCCTCCGCAGCAGCGCCCCCACCTGCTCGGGCTCCAGCGGCCGCAGTTCATACACCTGACAGCGAGACAGCAGCGCCGAGTTGACCTCGAAGTAGGGGTTCTCGGTAGTCGCCCCGATCAGCGTCAGCAGCCCCTCCTCCACAGCGGGCAGCAGGGCGTCCTGTTGGGCCTTGTTGAACCGATGGATCTCATCCAAGAAGAGCACGGTCGGGCGCCCCATGGCCACCCGCCGCTCCCGGGCCCGCTCGATCACAGCCCGAATCTCAGCCCGCCCGGCATTGACGGCCGACTCCTCCTCAAAGGCCCCCTCAGCCCCCGCCGCCGCGATCCGGGCCAAAGTCGTCTTCCCCGATCCCGGCGGCCCGTAGAGGATCGCGCTGTGGGGATGCCCACTCTCGATCGCCGTCCGCAGAGCCGACCCACTCCCGACGATCTGCGTCTGCCCCACCAGCTCCTCGAGGCTTCGCGGCCGCATCCGCACGGCCAAAGGAGCATTCGGCTCCGCCACATCCCGCAGGCGCGAGCCGACCTCGCCGTTATCGAACAGCCGATCTTCCATCGCGGCTGAGTATGACCGCCGGATCTGCGCATTCCACGGCCATAGGAATCCAGCGCCTAGACTGACCTCATGGACACCGCAACGCAGAGCCCACCGATCCAGTCCACCCTCGAGTCCTTCAACCCGGCCACCGCAGAGCTGGTCGGCTCCGTGGCCACGATCGGCCCTGATGAGGTCCAAGCGGTCGTCGACGATGTGGCCCGCATCCAACCGGCATGGGCCGAGCTAGGCCTCGTCGACCGCGCCCGCTACATGCGCCGCACCGCCGACGCTCTCCTCGATGAGATAGACGAGATCGCCGACCTGCTCGTCGCCGAGCAGGGTAAGCCCCGCACCGAGGCCTACACGATGGAGCTGCTGCCCACCGTCGACGCCCTGCACTGGTGCGCCAAGGCAGGTCCGAAGATCCTCACCGAGGAGAGGGTGCGGATGACCCAGGCCTTCACGCTGAGCAAGAAAGGCCGCTTTACCTACGAGCCGATCGGGGTGGTCGGGGTTATCGCGCCCTGGAACTACCCCTGGTCGATCCCCTTCGGCGAGGTCGCGATCGCCTTGATGGCCGGCAACGGCGTGGTCCTAAAGCCGGCAAGCCTCACCCCCCTGCTGGGCGAGGCGATCCGCCGCGTATTCGAGAAGGGAGGCCTACCCGAGGGCCTGGTCCGGGTCGTCCACGGCGGTGGCGCGGTCGGCGACGCACTGGCTCGCTCGGGCGTCGGCAAGGTCTTCTTCACCGGCTCGGTCGAGGTCGGCCGCAAGGTCGGCGAGGTCTGCGCTCAACGGTTGAAGGGCTCGGTGCTTGAGCTGGGCGGCAAGGACCCGATGATCGTCTGCGCCGACGCCGACCTCGACAACGCGATCTCCGGGGCGCTGTGGGGCGGCTTCGCCAACGCGGGGCAGACCTGCTCGGGGATCGAGCGCGTCTACGTGGCGCGCGAGGTCGCCGAGCGCTTCGTCGACGGCGTCTCCCGCGGCGCTCAGGAGCTGCGCCTCGGCAACCCCACCGAGTGGGAGACGGAGATCGGCCCGATGACCTCCGAGAGCCAGTACGAGATCGTCGTCGAGTTGGTCGAGGATGCCCTCGCCGCCGGCGCGACCAAGCTCTGCGGCGGACCGACCGAGGTCCCGGGCCTCACCGGCAAGTTCGTCGCCCCAACCGTGCTCACCGGCGTTACCCATCAGATGCGGATCATGCAAGAGGAGATCTTCGGCCCGGTGCTGCCAATCGTCGTCGTCGACTCAGAGCAGGAGGCGATCGACCTCGCCAACGACTCCGAGTTCGGCCTCGGCGCCTCGGTCTGGACCAAGGACCGCCAGAAGGGCGCGCGGATCGCACGGCGGATTCAGTCGGGAATGGTCTGGGTCAACGACCACTCCTTCAGCCACGGCGCCTGCCAGTGCTCCTGGGGCGGAGTCAAGAACTCCGGAGTCGGCCGCTCGCACTCCAAATTCGGCTTCTATGAGTGCGTCAACATCAAGATGAACGCCTGGGAGCCGGGCCTCACTCGTGACTTCTGGTGGCACCCCTACGACCGCACCCTCGGCGAAGCGGTCCGCGCTTCGGCGAAGCTCCTCTACGGCAAGGGCGCGATGCGCACCCAGGCGCTGCGCGAGGGCAGTGGGCCTTTGCTGCGGGTCGGTGCCCGCACCCTTCGCAAGCGGCGCTGAGCCTCGCGGCGAGCGTCGCGCCTCGCATTCGGCCGCCCCAGCGCGATCATCCGCCGCTGATCGCGTTCCTCGATGAGGAGCTCGCCTTGCGCCCCCGGCCGATGCCCGGCCGCGGCAGACCAGACGGTTCACAATCCCCCGACATGGACCCGAGAAAGGCAAGCGGGAAGGCCGGCCTGGCGGTCGCCGCGCTGCGACGCGACTACGGTGAGCGAACCGCTCTGGACGGGGTCGGCTTTGAGCTGGAGAGCGGCCGCTCGCTGGTCGTGCTCGGCCCCAACGGCTCGGGTAAGACGACCCTGCTTCGCATCCTCGCGACGCTTTTGCGCCCGAGCGGCGGTGAGGTGCGGGTACTGGGCTGCGCGCTGCCTGGCGAGGCCTGGAAGCTGCGCGGGCGGGTCGGCTACCTCGGCCACGAGCCGCTGCTCTACCGTGACCTGAGCGGACGGGAGAACCTGCGCTTCCACGCCCGGCTGCACGGGATCGAGCGCGAGGCGGCGGAGGCGCGAATCGGCGAGCTGCTCGCCGCGGTCGGGATGCAGCGGCGCGCCGACGGGCGGGTTGCAGAGCTTTCGGCCGGGATGCGCCAGCGGCTCGCCGTCTGCCGTTGCGTCTTGCATGAGCCGGCGCTGCTGCTGCTCGATGAGCCCGAGTCCAACCTTGACGTCGAGGGGCGCGAGCTGGCCCGCGCCCTGATCGGGCCGGGTGAAGGTCGCACCCGGGTGCTCGTCACCCACGACCCCGAGCGGACTCTTCCGGACGCCGACCGGGCGCTCCTCCTCGGCCACGGGGGGCACGCTGTTCGCGAGTGCGCCGCGGCTGACCTCGACCTCAGCGACGCCCGCCTCGCCAGCGCGGGGGCGACCCGATGACGCCGTCGCGCACCGCGTTTGCGGCGATCCTAGCCAAGGACCTTCGCTCCGAGCTGCGCACCCTGCAGTCCGTGCCGGCGATGGCGCTGTTTGCGATCACCACCTTCGTCATCTTCCGCTTCGGCCTTGACCGCACCACCCTCGCGGGCAGCCTCGCCGCCGGCGTCCTCTGGGCAACCCTGCTGTTCGCCGGGGTGCTCGGCATCAACCGGCTCTTCGTCAGCGAGCGCGAGGAGGGGGGCTTTGACGCGATCCGCCTCGCGCCGATCGACCGCACCGCCCTCTACGCCGCCAAGGCCGCAGCACTGCTCGTCTACCTGCTCGTGCTCGAGCTGATCGCCGTCCCCGTATTCGTCCTCTTCTTCCTCGGCTCCCCAGCCGCCCTCGCGCCGCTCGTCGTGGTCATCGTCCTCACCGATCTCGGCC
Organism: uncultured Solirubrobacterales bacterium; assembly: GCA_963777915.1. Lineage (GTDB taxonomy): Bacteria > Actinomycetota > Thermoleophilia > Solirubrobacterales > 70-9 > CAVUPF01. The sequence goes on from CAVZSH010000003.1 coordinate 681,033, forward strand.
TCGCCGCGACCGGCACGCTGATCTCCTCGATGGCGGTCAACTCCCGTGCCCGCGACCTATTGGTGCCGCTGGTGCTGCTGCCGCTGGTCGTGCCGCTGATGATCGCCGCCACCGGCGCCACCGAGCCGCTGATGACCGTGGGCGGACCCGTCTATCACCGCTTCGGCACCTGGCTTGCGATCCTCGGGCTATACGATCTGATCTTCCTCTTGGTCGGATACGCGGTGTTCGACTTCCTCCTGGAGGACTGAGCCGGCACCCGCCGCTCCCCCACCGCGAGGCATGCATGTACGGCAAAGGACTGAGAACCCTCTCGATCGCCACCGTGGTCACCCTCGCCACGGGGCTGTGCCTGGTCTTCTTCTACGCGCCGCTTGAAGCCAACCAGGGCTTCATCCAGAAGATCTTCTACCTGCACGTGCCGCTGGCGATCACCGCGCTGGTCGGCTTCATCGTCGGCGGACTCTTTGCGATCGCCCACCTGCGCAGCGGCGATCGCCGCTGGGACGCCTACTCCTATGTCTCGATCCACATGTCGGTGATCTTCGCCGTCGGAGTGCTGATCACCGGCTCGATCTGGGCGAAGGCCTCGTGGGGGCACTGGTGGGTCTGGGAAGAACCGACCCTGGCCAGCTTCCTGATCGTCTTCCTGCTCTACGCGACCTATTACCCGTTCCGCTACGCGATCGAAGATCCCGAGCGCCAGGCCCGCTATGCCTCCGTCTTCGCCGTCACCGCCGGCGCCTTCGTACCGCTCAACTTCCTCGCCGTGCGGCTGACGCCGAGCCTCGTGCATCCGCGCGTCTTCGCCACCGCGAACGGCGGGCTGCCCACCTCGATGCTGATCACCTTCCTCGTCTGCTTCGCCGCGATCGCGCTGCTCTGGATGACGCTCGTCAAGCTTGAGCTGACCGCGAAGAGCGCCTCAGGACAGCTGAAGCGGCTGCGACGCGCGCTCGACGCGCCGGCGCCGGGCACCCAGTCCCGAGTGGCTCCGGAGGTGAGCTGAGTGCCCGCCCTCCCGCTCGGCGAAGCCGGCAAGTACGTCGCTGCTGCCTACATCGTCTTCCTCGTCCTGATCGTCGCCTACGTCGGGATCATGGCGGCGAAACTCCAGCGGATCGAGCGGGAGCTACGCGAGCTGGCAGGCTTCGCGGAGCAGCGAAGAAGCGAGGAGCGCGAGGAGGTCGGCGGCGGTGTCTGAGCTGCTCGCCCTGGGCGTCTCCCACAAGACAGCGCCGCTTGAGCTTCGCGAGCGACTCTCGCTGACCGAGGGTCGCGCCGTCGGGGCGCTGCGCGAGCTGACCGCCGCCGCCGGAATCCACGAGGCAGCGGCGATCTCGACCTGCAACCGCACAGAGCTCTACCTGGTCGTCTCCGACCCGGTAGAGGCAGAGTCGACGGCGCTCGGCGTCCTCACCCGCCAGGCCGAGATCCGGCCCACCGAGCTGCTTGGCCACCTCTACTCGATGCGCTCGACCGATGCGGTGCGCCACCTCTTCCGGGTCACCTCGGGGCTCGACTCGATGATTGTCGGTGAGGCCGAGGTCCAAGGACAGGTCAAACGCGCCTATGAGCTTGCCCTGGTCGAGGGCGGCACCGGGCCGATCCTCAACCGCCTCTTCCGCGGCGCCCTGGCCGCCGGCGGGCGGGCGCGGGATGAGACCGGGGTCAGCGAGAAAGGCCTCTCGATCTCCTCGGTCGCAGTCGAGCTTGCACAGCGCACGCTCGGCGACCTCGGCGAGCGCAGCGTGCTCGTGATCGGGGCCGGGGAGACCGCGGAGCTGGTCGCCCGGGCGTTGGTCGCCCGCGGTGTCGCAACGGTATTCGTCGCCAACCGCCGCTATGACCGCGCGATCGGCCTCGCCCAGCGCTTCGGCGGCAACGCCGTGCGCTTCGAGGAGCTGCCCGAGCAGCTCGAGCTGGCCGACATCGTCGTCTCAGCGACCAACTCCCCGCATCACATTGTCGAGCGCGACGACATTACTCAAGTGATGGCGAGCCGCGAGGGCCGCCCGCTGCTGCTGGTCGACATCGCCGTTCCGCGCGACATCGAGCCGGCCTGCCGCGAGATCACCGGCGTCAGCCTCCACGACATCGACAACGTCCAGCAGATTGTCGAGCGCAACGCGAGCGGCCGCGAGGCCGAGGCCAAGCGCGCCGAGCAGATCATCGAGGTCGAGCTTGACCGCTTCGAGCACTGGCTCACCTCGCTGGAGGTAGTGCCGACGATCGTCGCGATGCGCGAGCGCGGCGAGGAGATCGTGCGTCGCGTGCTCGCCGAGAACGAGCCTCGCTGGGAGCGCCTCAGCGAGGCCGACCGCGAGCGCCTCACCACGATGGCAAAGGCGATCGCCTCCCGCCTTCTGCATGAGCCCACCCTGCGGATGAAGCGCGCCGCGGGCAGCGATGAGGCCTACCTCTACGTGAGCGCGCTGCGCGAGCTGTTCGGGCTGGACGGGGAGACCGAGCCGGATGACCAGGCGGGCGCCAGTGTCACCGAGTTGCGCCGCAAAGCCACTTGAGGCTCCGCATCGCGACAAGGGCAAGCGCGCTGGCGCTGGCTCAGGCCGATCGGGTCGCCGAGTCGCTGGGAGAAGCCGAGCTGGTCGAGGTCTCCTCCGGCGGCGAGCCTGGCGACAAGGCCCGCTTCGTGCGCGGGGTCGAGCGGGCGCTGCTAGACGACGATGCCGAGATCGGCGTCCACTCGGCGAAGGACCTGCCCGCCGAGCTTCCGGAAGGGCTGGCGATCGCCGCCGTGCCGGTCCGCGAGGACCCCGCTGACGCCTGGATCGGCGCCGGCTCCTCTCTCGCCGACGTTCCCGAGGGCGCGCGGGTCGGCACCGCCAGCCTGCGCCGACGCGCTCAGCTTCTCGCCGCCCGGCCCGACCTGGAGATAGAGGAGCTGCACGGCAACATCGACACCCGCCTGCGCCGCCTCAGTGAGGGCGGGCTCGACGCAATCGTGCTCGCCACGGCGGGACTTCGGCGACTAGGACGAACGGATGAGGCGGCCTTTTCGATTCCGACCAAGACGATGACCCCAGCCGCCGGACAGGGTGCCCTCGTCCTCCAGGCGCGAGTCGACGACGAGGCTTCTCGCGAAGCCGCGGCGCGGGTGAGCCACGAGCCATCGCTGGTCGAGTTGACCGTGGAGCGCGCCACGATCGCCCACCTCGGCGCCGACTGCACGACCCCGGTCGGCGTCCTGGCACAGTTCGAGGCCGGGGAGGTTGAGGTCGAAGCGTTCGTCGGCCTGCCAGATGGCAGCGAGTGGATCCGCAACCGCGTCATAGGAGGAGCCGGCAGCCCCGCGGCGCTTGGCCAGCTGCTCGCCCGCCGCCTCCTGGACGCAGGCGCCCGCGACCTCCTCGACCGCGCGGCGAGCGCATGAGCGCGCGGGCTGGGATCGTCTATCTGGTCGGAGCCGGCCCCGGTGACCCTGGGCTGATGACGGCGCGATCGCTGGCGTTGATCGCCTCCGCCGACGCGATCTTCTATGACCGGCTGATCCCTCCAGGAGCTCTGGATGGCACCCGCAATGACGCTGAGCTCGTCTACGTCGGCAAGCGAGCCGGAGTTCCCTCGATCCCACAGGAGGAGATCGGAGAGCGGCTGATCGAGGCGGCGCGGGCCGGACGCAGCGTCGTCCGCCTCAAGGGCGGTGACCCGTTCGTCTTCGGCCGCGGTGGCGAGGAGGGAGAGATGCTGCGCTCCGCCGGGGTCGAGTTTGAGGTCGTGCCCGGGGTGACGGCCGGGGTCGCCGCGCCCGCCTACGCCGGCATCCCGGTGACCCACCGCGACGATGCCTCCGCGGTTGCCTTCCTCACCGGCCACGAGGACCCCGAGAAGGACGAAACGGCGCTCGACTGGGCGGCGCTGGCGGCCTTCCCCGGCACCCTCGTCTTCTACATGGGCGTCAAACGGCTGACTGAGAACGCCGCGGCGCTGATCGGCGCCGGGCGCGATCCAAGCGAGCCCGCGGCAGCGGTCGAGCGCGGCACGATGGAGGGACAGCGGACGGTGACTGCCACCCTCGGGACGATCGCCACCGCGGTGCAGCGGGAGGGAATCTCAGCGCCGGCGCTGATCGTCATCGGAGCGGTGGTGGAGCGGCGCGATGAGCTCGCCTGGCTGGAGCGGCGCCCGTTGCACGGCCGTCGAGTCGTGGTCACCCGCGCCCGCGCCCAGGCAAGCGGACTCGCCTCTAGGCTGCGGAACCTCGGAGCCGAGGCGATCGAGCTGCCGGCGATCCGGATCAAGCCCTGCATCGGTTCGGCCGAGGTGCGACGTGCAGCCGAAGAGATCAGCGAGTACTCGCTGATCTGCCTGACCAGCCCCAACGGCGCCTGCCTGCTGTTCGATGCTCTAAACGCCGCCGGTTTTGACGCGCGGGCCCTGGGAGGGGCAACCGTCGCGACGATAGGGCCCGGCACTGCAGGCGCCCTCGGCCGACGCGGCATCCTCGCCAACGTCGTACCGGAGCGCTTCGTCGCCGAGGCGCTGGTCGAAGCTCTGTCCGGAGTCGAGGTCGAGGGCCGACGCGTGCTCGTCGCTCGCGCCGCCGATGCGCGCGACGTCATCCCCGAGCACCTGCGCGACCGCGGCGCCGAGGTCGACGTCGTAGCTCTCTATGAGACGGTGCGGGAGGAGCCCGATGCGGCGGCCGTCGAGGCGGCCCAGGGCGCCGACTACGTCACCTTTACCTCCTCCTCGACCGTCCGCAACCTGACCGAGGCCCTCGGCGAGCGCTTCCCCACAAGCGCCCGTGTCGTCTCGATCGGCCCTGTCACCAGCGCGGCCGCCCGCGACGCGGGCCTTGAGGTCCACGCAGAAGCCGAGCGCCACGACATCGACGGCCTCATCGCCGCCATCCTCGAGGACGCAAGTCGGTGAGCTTCGGCGCGCTGCACCGGCATTATCGGCGGACCGACTCGACCAACATGCGGGCCCGCGAGCTCGCCGCCGCCGGAGCGCCACACGGAACCGTCGTCACCGCCGCCGAGCAGAGCGCTGGACGCGGGCGCCAGGGCCGCACCTGGACGGCGCCACCCGGCAAGGCCCTGCTCTACTCGGCGATCCTGCGCCCGCTCGGCGAACCGCCGCTCTCCTTGCTCCCGCTCTCCGTTGCGATCGCCGTCTGCGAGACGGCCGAGTCGCTGCGGTCCGGTGTCGCGTGTGGCGTCAAGTGGCCCAACAACGTCCTCCTCGACGAACGAAAGCTCGCAGGGATACTGATCGAGACCCGGCCACAAGACGACTGGGCGGTGGTCGGGGTCGGACTTAACCTGACGATCGAGCCGGGGGATTTCCCCAGCGAGCTGCGAGAGACCGCCACATCGCTGGACGGCGATGCCTCGCTCGAAGGGGCGCGCAGCTCCCTTGACGAGCGGCTTGAACACTGGCTCGATGCCGCGCGCGAGGACATCCTCGACGCCTGGCGCAAACGCAACGTCCTGCGTGGACGCGAAGTCGTCTGGAGCGAGGGTTCAGGATTCGCCGACGGCGTCGATGATCGGGGCAGCCTGCTCGTCATCGCCCCCGGCGGCGAGCGCCTCGCCCTCAGCGCCGGCGAGGTCCATCTCACCGCCGCCTGAACCCTGCACCACACCGCTCTCCTCTACGGCGCCGTTCTCGGCGCTGGCCGCCACCTCGCCGTTGTCGGCCGCGCCGCGCTGGCGCTTGTTGGCGCGCTTTCGCCGCCGCTTGCCACCCTTCGGGAAGTTTCGCAGCAGCTCCCGTGCGATCGCTGATGGTTTGCGCGCCATCCGCATCCGCGCCCCGCGCAGTACCTCCTCGCCCTCCGGGGTATGAGAGACCGCGGCAGCAAGCAGCGCCACGGCTAGGCGCCGGTCCTGTTTGCGCGCCGCGTGTACCAGCCGCCGCGCGTTTCGCCCGTGCGCCCGCCCGGAGGAATTGACAAGCAGCCCCAGCAGTCGCTTCGTCTCCGGCCAGCGCTGCACCGCATACTCCTCATGCAGTTCGCGGGTGTAGGAGGCGAGTCGCCAGACCCATGCCTGCGCCTGGTCGCGGCGGCCGATCCGCTTGTCGAGCAGTGCCTGCAGCAGTGTCTTCGTCCCCGCCCGCTTATCGTCGCGGCTCCAGGTGCCGACGATGTCGATCGCGTCGTCGAAGGCATCGGCGTCGCCCAGGTCGGCGATCTCCCCCAGCGCTTTCAGTCGCAGCTGCGAGTTGCGGTTGCGCTGCACGCAGGTCAGCAGGAAACGGCGGCGCAGCTCCTTGGTCTGGTCGTTCTGCAGCATCGCCCGTGCCCGCCGCCAGCCCTGGGGGTTGACCCGGGCCCCGGCCAGCGCCGCCCAGGCGTGCTGCTCGGGGTAATCGAGGTTCTCGACCGCAATCCGCCAAATCTCCCGCTCCAGCACCTCCATCCGCTTCTGCTCGGAGTCAGAGACGGGGACGATCCGTCGCTCCACCCGCACCTTGCGCCCCCGCCCTCGCCGCACCGGCCCGACCACGATTGCCCCGCCACGGTAGACGTCGCGGTCGAGCAGGCTGTGCAGGGTGACGATCGTCTCGTCGTGGGTGGTCGCCGGGTGGACGAAGTCGATCACCAGCCCCGCCTCCTTGCCCGGCGCCCGCCGCGTCACGCGGCCGACCCGCTGCTGGTAGACCCGCCGCGAGGCGGTCGGCGCCAGGTGCATGCAGATCGTCGCCCGCGGCGAGTTCCACCCCTCCGCGAGCAGCATCGCGTTGCAGAGCACGTCAACCTCACCGCGCTCGAAGGCGGCGAGGATCTCAGCCAGCTCGCGCTTCGGCGTTTCCCCGGAGACGGCCCGGGCCACGATCCCCGCGTTCTGGAAGGCCTTGGCGACGTTCTTCGCGTGCTGCACCCCAGCCGTGTAAAGGACACCGGGGACTTTTCGGAAGCGCGACTTGTAGAGATCGGCGATCGCCACGTTGAACGGCTCCTGGTCGAGCAGCGCGGCCAGCTCCTCCTGGTCGAAGTCCTGGTCGACCTCGCCTTTTCGCAGCGGCACCTTGGCGATCGTCCGCACCCCTGGCCCCGGCGGGATGCGCAGGCAACGCAGCGGCGAGATCACGCCGCGCCGCGCCGCCTGGGCGAGGTCGAAGCGCGAGGTCTGGGTCGGGAAGAGATCGGCGACGTGGCGGGCGATCAGCGCACCGGTCGCCGTCATGCCGATGTAGACGGGACCGGTCCAGGCGCGGATGCAGGCGCTGGTCTTCTCACCCAGCGCAGTGTGTGCCTCGTCGCAGATCACGATCGAGTAGGCGTCGGAGACGCGCTTGTGGTTGCGGACGAACCACTGGTAGGTCTCGACCGTGATCGGCCCGTCGGGGTCGTCGCGCCCGTCCAGCAACGGTGGGCGCAGGCGCTCCTTGTAGCCGCGGCTGGAAATCTCGCCGATGAACTGGTCGACCAGGTTGCGACGGTGGGTAAGGATCAGCACGCCCCCGGTGCGGGAGGCGTCGATGAATCCAACCGCGGCGACCGTCTTGCCGGCGCCGGTCGCGTGCTCGAACCAAAAGCGCCGCTCGGCGCCCGGGTCCTCCGGCGCCTCCTCGATCGCCTCTTCCTCCTCGGCCTCAGGCTCTTCCCAGTCCCGGGGCTCCTCGTCGGGCGCCAGCTCCTCATCCTCTAGCGGCTCCTCACCGTCGAGCTCAGCCGCGGTCGGCTCGGCGCCGTCGCCAGCCCCGGCCTCTGCCTCTGCCTCCGCGGCCGCCTCCCCGTTGCGCCGGTCGACGTCAGCCGCGGTCTGCTGCTCAGTCATCAGCTCAGCCAGCGTCCCCGAGAGGGCGTCGACCTGGTGGGGCGAGAGCTCGGCTCCGTCACGCAGCTTCGGCGGCTCCTCGGCTAGCAGCCGCTCTAGCCCCAGCAGCAAAGAGAAGTCCTGTCGCCACTGGATCGAGGGCTCCTCCGCCCCCTCTGCCAGCTCTCTCAGCGCCGCATCGAGCGCCCGACGCCTCGCCGTCCCCGCAGCCAGCGCCTCGGGCCCCTCGCCGTCCAGCAGGAAGGGCTCGCGGGCGAACTCAGCCGCACGCTCGATATCGGCGCCTGAAGGAACTGCCGCCTGCGCGGCAACTTCGCTGGTCTTTGCCATCAAGGCTTCTGGGTCCGTCCCAGCCGAGACGCGAGACGTGCGGCCGAGACAAGTGGGTGAGGAGGCCGAGGTCCCTTCCCCCGGCGATCTCAGCGGCCCGCATCGGAGCGGACCGAACGGACGTATTGTAACCAACAGATTGAGGTTTTCGGGACGCAACCTGCCGATCGCCCTGCTCTGCGTCGTGGCTGGGCCGTTCGCCGTCGCCGGCTGCGGCAGCTCAGCGGCCGGTGGAAACTACGGCGGCAGCCATCCCGACTACGCGAGAGCGCTGGCCGACCCCCCCGCCCCCCTGGCCGCTCTGTACGCCCAACATGACAGCCTCCTTTCGGGCGGAACCGGGGCCTTCGAAAGGCGCATCGCCCAGCTACGAGGCTATCCGGTGGTCGTCAACGTCTGGGCCTCCTGGTGTTGGCCCTGTCGCGCCGAGTTCCCGGTCCTGCAGAGGCTCTCGGCGAAATACGGCAAGCGCGTCGCCTTCCTCGGCATCGACTCCGATGACTCTGACGCCTCCGCTCACACGTTCCTCAAGGAGGCACCAGTCCCCTACCCCAGCTACTCCGACCCCGAGAAAAGGATCGCCAGCGCGCTCCACGTCACCGTAGGCATCCCCGACACTGCCTTCTATGACCGCCAGGGCCAGCTCGTCTACCTCAAACAGGGCCCCTACGCGCATCCCTCAGATTTCGAAGCTGACCTCAAGCGCTACGCACTGGCCAACTGATTAGAGGCGAATAAGCAACCCATTCTTGGCCAGTCTTTCCGCAAGAGGTAGCACGTGACCCGATACCTACCGGCGGGAGGCAGTGGTCCCGCGGGGGGTATCGAGGGCCTCGGCGCTCATCGTCACCGGTTGCGACCTCGAGCGAAATCGCGAGCATGCGTTCCCTACCCAGCCCCCTTTCGACCTGGGCTCTGGGCACCCAACCTTCCCGCCCTGCCGAATAGTCGAGCGGCGCGGGAAGACGATCGCGCATTTGGGGCGATAATGGGACGGTGAGCTTCGTCGTCATACTCCTCCTTGCCTTGGCCGTCGCCCTTCTGATCGCCGAGGCGCACCTGCCGAGCGGCGTCCTCGGTGCGCTCGGGATCGTGGCGTTCATCGTCGCCGGGATTCTCTACCGCGAAGAAGGCCACGACGTACCGGTCGCGGTGATCGTCGCAGTCCCTTTGGCGCTCGGTGCCTTCGTATGGTTTGCCTCGCACAAAGTGCTGGCCTCCTACCACAGCCAGCCAGTGCGCACCGGATATGAGGAGCTGAGGGGGGCCAGCGCCGAGGTCCGCTCCTCGCTTGACCCTGAGGGCCAGGTGTTCGTACAGGGGTCGGTCTGGGGGGCCCGTCTCGCCGAGGGCGTGCCGCCGGTTCCCGTGGGGGATAGAGTCACGATCGAGTCGGTCGACGGACTGACCCTGATCGTCCGACCAGCAGCCGCAACCGAGGAAGGAGCACGTGGATAGATGGCAGCTGCGATCGCAGTAGCGCTTTTCCTGGCGATCCTCGCCCTTTTCCTGGTCGGCACCGCGGTGCGGGTGCTGCGCGAGTACGAGCGAGGCGTCATATTTCGCCTCGGCCGACTGATCGCCCAGAAGGGGCCTGGACTGATCCTGCTGATCCCGCTGATCGACCGCATGGTCAATGTCGATCTGCGCACCGTCACCCTCAACATCCCGCCGCAGGAGGTGATCACCCGCGACAACGTCCCTGCCAGCGTCAACGCGGTCGCCTACTTTCGCGTGATCGACCCCAGAAAAGCGATCGTTGAGGTCGAAAACTACCTGATGGCCACCTCGCAGATCTCCCAGACGGCGCTGCGCTCGGTGCTCGGCAAGGCCGAGTTCGACCAGCTGCTGTCCGAGCGCGAGCGCCTCAACGAAGAGCTGCAGAAAATCATCGACGAGTCGACCGAGCCATGGGGCGTCAAGGTCACCGCGATCGAGATCAAGGACGTTGAGATCCCCGAGCAGATGCAGCGGGCGATCGCCCGTCAAGCCGAGGCTGAGCGCGAGCGCCGCGCCAAGATCATCAACTCCGAGGGCGAGTACCAGGCTGCACAGAAGCTCACCGACGCCGCCGACATCATCAGCACCAACCCCGCCTCGCTGCAGCTCCGCTACCTGCAGACCCTGCTGGAAATCGGCAGCAACCAGAACACCACGGTGGTATTCCCGCTGCCGCTGGACATGCTTGAGCCGTTCCTCGGTGGCGGCCAGCACAAACCGCCAAAACCAGCACCCATCCAGCCCCAGCCCGACGCCGAGGGCGACCCCCTCCCGCCTTCCCGCTCCTGAGCGCACCAGAGATACGCATCGACCAGCTGACCGGGCTGCGGACGATCCTCGCGCCCGGGCGAGCCGAGCGGCCGGAGGGCTTCGAGCCCGCCGCAAGCGAGCCGAAAGACCCGACGCAGTGCCCGTTCTGCGAGGGCCGCGAGGAGCGGACCCCGCCCGAGGTCTACGCAGTGCGCCCCGGCGGCGGCCCGCCCGATACGCCAGGCTGGACCACCCGCGTCGTTCCTAATCTCTACCCCGCACTGTCCGCCGAGGGGGCGAAGGGCCCGGCCGCAGGCGCTGCTGCCGAGGCCGGATCGTTCGCTAGCACCGGCGACCCGCTGCTGGCATCCCGCCGCGCCGGCGAGCCCGATCTCTTCTCCTCCCGTGCGGCCCTAGGCGCCCACGAGGTGATCGTCAACGCCCCCGAGCATCTCACCGCGATGGCCGAGCTGAGCGAGAAGCGCTTCGCCGAGGCGGTGGCCGTCTGGCGCGAGCGGATGCGGGTCCACGCCCAGGCCCCCTACGTTCAGGTGATTGTCAACGAGGGCAGCGGGGCGGGCGCCTCGCTCGAGCACACCCACGCCCAGCTCTATGCGCTCCCCTTCGTGCCGGCGGCCGTGGCGCGGGAGCGGGAGCGCTTCGGTGCCTACCGCGAGCGCTCCGGAGGCGGCGGCCTGCTCAGCGACGTCTTGGTCGAGGAGGTGCGCCGCCGCGAGCGCCTTGTCGCGATCGACGATGAGGCAGCGCTGATCTGCCCCTGGGCCTCACGCTCACCCTTCGAGCTGCGGGTGGTGCCGCGGCGCGAGGCGGCGAGCTTCTCCGACGACGAGGCCGGTGCCACGATGATCCGCACCGCGCTGCGCGCCCTGTCCGAGCGCTTCGGCCGAGCGCCGGAGCTCAACCTCTGGGTCCGCACCGCCCCCCGCGGAGCAGAGCACTTCCACTGGCACGTCGACATTGCCCCCCGCCTAACCGTCAAGGCCGGATTCGAGCTAGCCACCGGAGTCGACATCAACGTCTATCCGCCTGAGCGCGCCGCAGCAGATCTTCGAGAAGCGCTCGGCGACTGAGACGCGTCTGAGCTGCGCCGCTCTGCGGAGATCAAACTCAGACGCCCCTTGTAGGGTGCGTTGATGCCACCGAACCCGCGCCCGATCCCGCGCTTCATCGCCGATTCGACACAGGAGGGGATTCCGCACGGGCGCTTCGTCGAGCGGCTGGCAGAGGCTTTCGGGAAGGCCTGTGCGGAGCTGAAGGACCTGCCAGGCGGAGTCGAGGTTCCCTCCGAGATCGACTGGTTCCCGGAGCGCGCCTGGGGCGGGCGAGTTTGGGTGCCTGGCTCGGCCCTAGCCGAAAGCTCAGAGGGCACGCTGGAGCTGTTCGGCCACGTCTCATACGTGCAACCGCCCGATGGCGAGCCCGCCGACTTCCAGGCCAAGGTCGACTTCACCGACGTGCTCGCCGAGGACAACCCCGACTGGAAGATCGACCTCAATGACGACGTGATCGGCCGCTGGCGCGGTGAGAGCGGGCGAGCAGGCGCGATCACCCTCGTCTGGGGCCGGCCCCTGCTTCGCGGTGCGGTCGCCGCCACCGCCGAGCTCGACGCCGAGACCGTCGACCAGGAGGCGATCTCAAAAGAACGCTTCACCCTGATCGCCCTCGACGCCCTCGAGGGCTACGGCGACGATATCTTCATGGAGGTCAAACTCTGGAGCCGTCGAGCCCAGGAGTTGGCCTCGGAGAGCCTCTACGATGAGCCATCGAGCCCCGATAGCTCAGCCGGATAGAGCGACTCCCTCCTAAGGAGTAGGCCGCAGGTTCGAATCCTGCTCGGGGCATCGCCTTAAAGCCACTTACAGAGCCAAATTTAGAACAGATACTTGGCGGCGGTGATTGTGAAATCGGTGGGTAGGAACAAAAGTAGGAACAAATCGGCTAGAGTTCTGTTCCCACCCAATGGCCGCGAAGCTGAGCGAAACCGGCGTCGATCACCTTGGTCGCACCCTCCCCCGCGGGGTCTACGGCTGCGAGCGCGAGGACGGGACGACGGTCAGCTACAAGATCCGCTGGCGCGAGGAAGACCGAGACGGCGTGCCGCGCCAGGCAGCCAAGTCGTTCTCGATCCGCAAGCTCGGCTCTCCGGACCGAGCTCTGGAGGCAGCGATCGCCTACCGCGAGCAGGCGGTCAGGATCGCCAGGGTCGACGGCGCGGTGCTGAGGTCGGACCCGGCGGCGACGATGACGGTCGCAGAGTTGTTCCAGGAGTGGTGCGTGAAGCGCGGGGCCGGCCTCTCCGCGCGCTACGCGGAGGACGCGGTGCGGCGCTGGGACCGAGAGGTCGCGAGCCGCTCGATCGTCCGGGTGCGGCTCGAGCGGCTCTCGCGCGATCCCTCGATCATTACCCGCTTCCAGGATGAACTGGCGGTGGCGGGCGTGACCGCGTCCAACCGCGTCCAGGTGCTGAAGACGCTGCGGGCGGTCCTTCGCTGGGGCAGGCTGCGGCACCCCAACGCCCTGACGGTCGAGCTCTCGGGCCTCTTCGAGCTGCCGACTCAGACTCCCGATCGGCTCGCCTACGCAGCCGACGCCTACGGGCTGGAGCGGATCATCGAGGCGGTCCAGAACAGGCCGGCACACGACGAGCTGCTGGCGATTCGCGATGGGGCCCTGGTGGCCGCGATGGGCTTCACTGTCGCCGCCCGCCCCTCCGAGTGGCTTTACTCGGCGAGCTGGGGAGGCGTGCACGAGCGCTCGGTCGAGCTGCAGCGCAGTGGCCTCGGCGTCGATGAGCAGCGGATCGGCCTGAAGACCGGCGCCCGGGCAGCACTGCTTCTGCCGAACGCCAGCGAGCGGCTGCTCACCTACCGAGCGGCGCTGGAGGCCCGCTACGGCGCTCAGCCCGACGACGGGCTGGTCTTCCAGGCGCTCGACGAGAACGGCCCGCTGTGGGATTCGGCCCCCGGCGGTGGGGAAGCGGCCCCGGTGCCCTGGAGCAACAACGAGTACAAACGCTGGACGGCGCGGGTCTGGCGGCCGGCTCGGGAGGTTGCCGCCCGGGCCGAGGGGATGCCCAGTGGGCTGGGGACAATGCGCTTCTACGACTGCCGGCACACGGCGATCTCGATGGCGCTGCACTCGACGCTGGTGATGGGGCCACACGGGATGAACCTCCACAACCTGGCCGGCTGGGCCGGCCATGACGTGCAGACGCTGCAGCGCTACTACGCCCACATCATCGCCCGCTACCAGGGGATGGACCCGATCGACTTGGGCGAGGAGTGCGCGCTGGCGCGAGCCAGAGTGCAAGCCAAGCCGTTCAAACCTGCGGAGAAACGGGCCGGGCCGCAGCGCGGCGCCCAGCAGCGCCGCCGGGCCCGCGCCTCGCGCGCGCCCGCCGCGCAGCGTTGAGCAGGGCGAGGTTCTCGCTCCGTGAGCCGCTGGGGATCGGCCTTACGCCAAAGATCAAGCCAGGCGCAGGCTCGCCGTCTAGGGCGAGACGGTCGACCTTTGGGGCGAGCAGTTCACTCATCATCCAATCGCGGAGGTCGCGATAGCGGATTCGAACGCCGCGCCCGTGCGCATCGCGATAGGCGGGAAGGGTGCCGGCGCGATAGGCGCGGCGGATCGTCCGCACGCTGCGATTGGCGATCGCCGCCGCGTCTGCCGCGATCAGCAGGTCCTCGTCTTCATAGACGGGGCGGGCTGAAGCAAGTGCTGTTTGCGCTGTCATGCCTAGCAAGACGTTGGCGGAGGCGATTTCGGCCCACGTTGGGAGCCCCTCTCTTCGCCGGCCTCGGCGCCAGCTGGGAGCATCCTGAGGTCGACCCGAGGTCCAGCCGCTCAGGCGGGTGCGCGAGGCAGGCGCCTGGAGGATCGGGGCTGCTCACAGGCTTGGGGTAGCAAAACCAGCAAGAATGGGTCTACCCTCGCCCTGGCTGTGAGCACGTCCCCCGCCAGCATCTCGATTCGGCGCCCTCTCAGGGAGATCACCGGCCGCTATGACCGCGTGGCCCGCTTCTACAGCACGCTTGAGCCCCTCTACCTGATCTTCCCGCCCGCCCGGCGCAAGGCTGTCGCGGCGCTCAACCTGAAGCCCGGCGACGTCGTCCTTGAGATCGGCGCCGGCACCGGGCGCAATTTCCCCTACCTTGTCGAGGCGGTTGGCCCGCGCGGAGCGGTGATCGCCGTCGATGCCTCACCGGGAATGCTGGCCGAGGCGCGCAAGCTGGTCGAGCGCCACGGCTGGTCAAATGTGGAGCTGCTCCAAAGGGACGCCGCTCAGCTCCAGGTCGACCGCGACCTCGACGGGGTGCTCTTCAGCCTCAGCTACTCGGTCCTACCCGAACCACGGCCTGCGCTGGCGCGGGCCTGGGAGCGGCTGCGCCCCTCCTCACGCGTCGTCGTGATGGATCTCGGACTTCCCGACAACCAGCTCGGCCGAGCGCTTGGACCGATCGCCCGCCTGCTCGACAAGCTCGCACCGGGCGATCCCTATTCCGACCCCTGGAGCGATCTGGCGGCCTACGGGCCGGCTGCAACCGAGCGCTTCCTGCTTGGCCTCTTCTACGTCAGCGTCGTCACCAAGCAGTAGATCGAGTCGCAGAGCGGCCCGCCGCACCCTGCATCGCCGCGGGGCTCCCCGTTCTTCAGAGCATCGGTCGAGCGCCCTCTGTGCCGGCTTACGGTCCTCCCCGGACAAGGGTGCTGTCAAGCTCGAAGCAGGCGAGGCGCCAGCCCGACACCGGCCTCGCCTGCGGCGCCACGCTGTCAGTCCGTCGATTGCGAGGCGGCCCGATCCGAGCTGGCGCCGTCGCTCTCGGAGGCGTTCTCCCCCTCCCAGTACTCAACGGCATCGCCCCGGCTGAAGAAGACCCGCAAGCCGCCGCCCTGCGGCAGGCGCTCGGCGGCCCCGATCTTGTCCGAATCGGGGTAGACCACGATGTCGGTTCGGCCGTTGCTGCTGAGCGCCAGGAACGTCGCTGGCTTATCGGTGTGGTTGAGGATCTGATGTGCTCCCCCTTCCCCGAGCGGAAAGCCGACTGCCTCGCCCTCTTTCAGCTCCCGCACGCCGTCGGGGGTTCGCAAACTTGGCCGACCCGAGAGGACGATCACCAGCTCCTCGTCGGAATAGTGGAAGTGGTAGGGGTAGGCCGCCTCTCCCGGCGGCAGCTCCCAAAGACTGGTGCCGATCAGCTCCGTCCCAAGTTCGTAGCCGATGCGGGCGCGGCGGGCCCGGAAGCCTGGCGGCGCGTCCCTGTCTTCAAAGTTGGCGTCATAGATATTGGTCATCGCCGCAGCGTAGCGGCGAGTTAGTTGGCTAGTCTCTCGCGATTCTCCAGGAAGCCGCTTACGACAAGCTTGGGCGCGGCTACAGCGAGGTACGCCGAGAAGACCCGAGGATCGCTGCGCGGATCGAAGCGGCGCTCGGCGATTCCCGCAGCGTCCTCAACGTCGGTGCCGGCACCGGCTCCTATGAGCCAGCCGACCGCGCGGTGACTGCAGTCGAGCCCTCAGAGGTGATGATCGCCCAGCGACCCGCCTCCGCGGCGGCGGCGATCCAGGCGACGGCGGAAGACCTTCCCTTCGAGGACGACAGCTTCGACGCCGCGATGGCGATCATCACCGTCCAACACTGGGCGGATGCCGCGGCGGGCCTGACCGAGATGATCCGGGTCTCACGCGGGCGAGTCCTCGTCCTCACCTTCGATGGCCCAGCGATGGCGGAGATGTGGATGGTGCGGGACTACATCCCCCGCCTACTGGAGATCCACACCGAGCTGATGCCGCCGATAGCCGAGCTGGCGGCAGCGCTTCCCGGCGCGCCAGGGTCGAGCCGGTCCCGATCCCCCGCCTCTGCAAGGACGGCTTCTTCTGCGCGCTCTGGGACCGGCCGGAGATGCACCTGGACCCGGAGGTGCGGCGGGCAAGCTCGGTCTGGCATCTGATGGACGCAGCGCAAGCCGAGGAGGCCGAGCGCGGGCTTAAGGCCCTTCGGGCAGACCTTGAGAGCGGGCGCTGGGACGAACGCCACGGGCATCTGCGCTCGACGCCGGAGCTGGACCTCGGGCTGCGGCTGGTTGTCTCGGAGCCTGGCTGAGCCTCAGGCGCCGATGCGGTGCAGGAACGCGGTAAGCCGCCGCTCATAGAGGCGCGGATCGACGTTCCAGGACTCGGTGTGGCCGGCCTTTGCCACGCGGTAGTAGGTGACCCAGCGGCGCAGCTCTGCGGCGAAGGCATCACTGGTCGAGATCGGCACCAGCTTGTCCTCGGTGCCGTGGAAGAGCAGGATCGGCAGGTGGAAGTCTTGGGGGTGCTGGAGCGCGTCAAGGCTCCCCCAGTCCGGGTCGATGCGGGCGTCGATCGCCCACTCGACCGGGGTCGCCAGGAACCCGGGCAAACCCATCTGTTCGGCGTTGAATTCGAGGATCGATTTCCAGTCAAGGGCCGGGGCGTCGAGGACAAGACCGGCGACCCGGGGCGCGAGAGGCGAGCGCTCCATGAACTGGGCGACGATCGCACCGCCCATCGAGTAGCCGATCAGGACGAGGCGACGGGCGCCGTGGGAGAGCGCGTAGCGGGCCGCCGCCTGCAGGTCGCGCCACTCGGTGAGGCCCATGTGGTGCAAGCCGTCGGGGCTGGGCGGGGCGCCGAGGTCCTCGCGGTAGGTGATCAGCAGAGACGGCAGCCCGTCTCGGTGCAGGGTCGGCGCGATGCGCAGCCCCGCCTGCTGATCGCCGTTGATCCCGTGCACGACAATCGCCCAGGTATGCGTGCGCCCCGGGATCAGCCAGGCCGGCATCGGTCCCAGTTCGTCGGGGACGCGCACATTTGCGAACGGCAATCCCAGGGCCTGCCGCGGGTTGCCCGCGTAGACGTCGGTGTCGAGCGCCACCTTCATCCCGGGCCTCAGGTAGTAGCCGTGCACGGCCGCCAGCCGCCGCGTCACCGTGTCGGCGTCGCTTTTCACCACTTCGCCGAGAATCGCATTGCCACCCTGCCAGAGGAGGCCGTAGACGCCGGGGCGCAGGGTGTCTTCTGAGCGCGCGAGGACAACTCGACCCGATGAGAGCCCGTCCACGGTCGCATCGGCGGGCCAGCCCGAGCGTTCGGGGACCAATACCTCCGAGGAGAAGTACCAGCTCGCGGCTGCCGCTGCGACGACCAGGACGACGAGGAGGGCAAGGGCTGCCCCCGTCAAGCCCCGCCTGTGGCGGCGGAGCCAGGATCGAGTCGCCGGCTCGGCGGATTCCGGGGATGAGGATGCCGGGCTAGCCTGCATCCTCATCCCGACCGGCGGGAGGCAGTGACGATCGCCCGGTGCACTGGTCGGAGACCTCACCAAGCTGGGACCATGGGACGCGCTCCTCGTTGCCCTTAAGGTGGGAGCTGCGCGAGGCCATAGATCGACAACGGTACAACGATGCCGGACGGCAGCTAATGCGTCTCGAAGGGCTAGTGCAGCGGGTGAGCGAGAGTCGCAAGCCGCGATGCCTGAGAGCCGCTGCCCGGATCGGCCTGACCCCGAGCGAGGCTCGGATCTCCGAAGCCGCACCAAGAGACGGGGAGCCGAAAGCCGACCGGACGAGTCAACAGGGGTCCTCTGTGCAAACCTCCGCGAACCTGGTCCTGGAGAGGTAAGCGCCCTGCAGATCCGCACCCACATCGGAGTAAGCCTCGACGGCTTCGTCGCAACGTCCGACGGCCGCTCGGCGCTGCTCTCGATGCCCGATTTCGTACCCGGCCAGTCGCACGGCCATCCCGAGTTCATCGAGGGCTGCGACGCGGTGCTGGTGGGCCGCACCACCTTCGAGCCGGCGCTCGGGGCGCCAAGCTGGCCGTGGCCCGGTAAGCGCGTCTACGTACTCACCTCACGGCCGCTCCCCGCTGAGACTCCGACAGAGGGGATCGTCGCGGGTGCCGATCCGACCGAGCTGCTCGAGCAGATGCGCGGCGCGGGGCGCGACAGCAACGTCCACCTGGTGGGCGGCCCGCAGACGATCCAGGCGTTCGCGGCACTCGGCGCGCTCGAGCGCCTGGGGATCGTCCTCTTACCGATCCTGCTGGGCGAAGGGCTTCCCCTCTCAGCGCCAGGTACCCCACCTCTCCCGCTCCGGCTCGAGACGCAGCGGTCATTCCCCGACGAATCGGTGGGGCTCGCGTACTCCTTCACGTCGTAAGGCTGGACGGCAGGGCGTGGGCATTCTCGGAGAAGGCGAGGGGCCGGCTAACCCCGCTCTCCCCTGCCCACGATCAGGTCCATCAGCAGGGCATCGTCCCAGCCGCCAGTGAGGTTGCGCTCGTATGAGCGCAGTACCCCGACCGGCTCGAAGCCGATCGCGGCGTAGCTGCGGATCGCACGCTCGTTGTCAACGTGGGGGTCGATCGTGAAGCGGTGGTGCCCCTTCGCCGCGAAGTAACCGATCGCTAGTGGGCCTCCCCGAAACGTTCCACCCGTAACCCAGCTCACGCCACCCGCCTGCGCCGCTCCGCCTCGGCGAGCCGCCGATCGCGGTGGGGGCCGTTGCGATAGGAGATATGGCGGGCCATCGCCCCGGCCAGCTCCTCCCAGCTCTCATAGTCGGCGTTCTTGACGACGAACTCCCCGAGCGCCCAGAAGTGGCACTCGATCCGGTTCAGGTAGCTGGCGTAGGTAGGGGTAGGGACAAGCTCCATGTTCGCCCGCTCAGCCCACCTGCGGACCGCCGGCGTCCAGTGGGCCGAGAGGTTGTCCTGGATCAGGTAGATGCGAAGGCGAGGGTCATAGCGCATCCGGATCTGGCTGAAGAAGCCGATCACCTCGCGCTCGCCCTTGCGGGGGCGAAGCCGACCGTGGAGGCGATCGGCGCCGACGTCATAGGCACCGTAGAGGTAGCGGACCCCGCCCTTTCGGTTGTAGGTCGCCCGTAGGCGCCCGGGCCTCTTCTCAAGGGCCCAGCCCGAGCCCTGGTGGGGGATCAGCTGGATCGGCCCCATCTCGTCAAAGCAGACCACCGGGCCGTCGGCGGGAGGCTCCCGGTAGAGCGAGAGCACGCGCTCGGCACGCTCTTTGAACAGCGGGTCGGGGCTCCACTTCCACGAGCGCGTGCGCTGGTGGGAGAGGCCCGCCCCTCGCAGGATCTGGCGCAGGGTCTCCTCGCCCAGCTCTTCGACGACCCCGGTCTCGATCAGGTGCGGGCAGAGCTTCGGCAACGACCAGCGCGTCAACGCGACACCCTGGGTATCGGGGCGGGCGCGGGCGACCGCGACGATGCGGTCGCGCTCGGCGGGCGTCGTCTTTGGCGGGCGCCCGCCCCGGTAGTCAGGGTCAAGCGATCCAAACCCCTCCTCGTTGAAGGCGTGGATCACCTTGCGAACGTGCGAATCGTCGGTGCGCACCAACTCGGCGACCTCCGGCGCCGACATGCCGGTCGCCGAGGCGAGCAGGATCATCGCCCGCTCGCGCTTGGACTGGTACTTGGCTCGGCGTGAGATCGAGCGCAGTCGCTCGCCCTCCTCAGGCGCCAGCTCACGAACAAACACTTCCGGCGGTCTCATCGCCACCTCCCGGTTTGGGGACATGGCTGCTTGTTCGTCGCCGGAGGCGGGTTTCCGGTCAAACGTTTACGGGAGGCCCACTAGCCGCAGGGCCCGACGGCCATAGCCGCGGCTGTGCAGCGCCGTGGTCAGCGCGATATCGAGCGCCACGCTCGGGTAGTACTCGTAGGCCTCCTCCACGTACTGGACCCAGCCGGCGAACTTGCCGCCCACCTCCACGACCCAGCCGTTCTCGCCGTCATAGTCTCCATCCGTCCACCAGCGCCTCACCTCTGGCTCGGCGAGCAGGGCCTGAAGCGGCCCTGCGTCGGCGGGCTCGAAGGTCCGCAGCTTGAGATCGCCCTCACACAGGGGCGCGACATTCTCGGCCGGGGCGCTCATCGACGGCGAGTCGGGAGGCCCCTATGCGGCGCCGTCGCGGGACGGCTCGTAGGTGAGAATCGCAATCCCGTCGCCCACCTGCCGCGAGTCGGTCAGCTGCAGCGGCTTCTTGTCACTCAGCTCTCCGAAGAGGCCCTTGCCACGGCCAAGGGCAACCGGGAATATCATCAGCCGCAGCTCGTCGACGAGGTCGTGCTCAAGGAGCGTCTGCACGAGCTGAGCGCTGCCGGCGACCAGGATCACTCCGTCGACATCGCCCTTCAGCCTCGCAACCTCGTCGGGGACATCACCGCTGAGAACGGTCGAGTTGCTCCATCCGGCCTCCTCCAGAGTCGAAGAGACGACGTACTTTGGCATCGCGTTCATCTTCTCGGCAAAGCCGACCTCATCGGTGATCGTCGGCCAGGCGGCCGCGAACCCTTCGTAGGTCACACGCCCCAGCAGTAGCGCCTCGGCCTCGAAGACCTCGTCGAGCTTGAACTTGTCGCCCTCCTCGCCGCGATCGATCTCGAAGGTCCAACCGCCGTGCCTGTAGTCCTCCGCTCCGCCGGGATCCTCCATCACTCCGTCAATCGAGACGAACTCCGATACGACAACCCTGCTCATAGTGATCCTCCTCGTCGTTGGTGTTCAAGTTAGACCGCCGGAGTGGCAAGACTCATCGGGACCATCGAAACACAGACACGGAACCGCAGCTACCACGCGGTGATCTGGCCAAGCCGCTTTGGCCAGCCGGCCATTGCGGACGGGCGTGCCTGGATCGAGAATAAGGTCATGCTTGAAACCGAGAAGGTTGTGGTGCGCGATGCAGTCGGTGCCGATGCCGAGGCGATTTGCGCGATCTACAACGCGGCGATCGCCGAGCGAGAATCGACCTTCGAGACCGAGCCTCGCCGCGCCGCGGACTTCGAGGGGAGAATCGGAGCCGAGCGATTCCCGCTCCTGGTGGCTGAAGCGAAAGACAAGGTCATCGGCTGGGCAGGTCTCGCCTCCTACAGCGATCGCCCTTGCTACTCCGGGATCGGTGAGGCAAGCGTCTATGTCGCACCCGAGGCGCGGGGGCAGGGCGTCGGCACCGCTTTGGCCGAGGCACTTGCCGTCGTGGCCGAGCACAACGACTTCCACAAGCTGCTCGGCAAGCTCTTCACCGACAACGTCGCCAGCATCCGGCTGGTCGGACGATGCGGCTTTACTTCGGTGGGCATCCATCGCCGCCATGGGCGGCTTGACGGGGAGTGGCGGGACGTGCTGGTTGTGGAGCGGTTGTTGGGCCAGGCGCCTGGCGCGGAATCCTAAGCGGTTCAACGCCCGTTGCTCGGCACGCGCACGAATCGGCTCACGCCGGCCTGGCGCTCATATCCCACCGCACTCCATAGATCCATAGCGGCGCGCTCCTCGTTGACGACGATCGCGGTCATCCGGGTCGCCCCCAGTCCCTGTAGTCGCCTCTCACCGGCGGCGATCAGCGCAGTGGCGATGCCCTGCCGTCGCCACTGTGGGTGGACGGCGAGCCGGTAGAAGCTGCCGCGCCATCCGTCCCAGGCGACGATTAGAGATCCGATGATCTTCCCTCCTGCCTCGGCGAGGAGGAGCGAATCCGGGTCACGCCTCAGCAGGCGCTTGAGAGCGTCCTCGGTATCGGTCACCGACGGAAGGCTCTCCGCTGCTTTCCAAAGGGCCAGGACCGATGTGGTCTCGGCCTCCTCTGCGATGTGAATCCTCCAGTCGGTCAAGTCAATCAACCATCCCATCCCGAGCGATGGGATGGTGTGTCGCCCGCAACCAGTGAGCTCCGGTTCTATCCACGCTCCGGCAACGGCACCATCTACAACCTCAAGCCCGTCTGCGTCCATGTTGGTGATTGTCTCCTAGTGCGAGATCTTCGCCATCGTTGCAGTGTTTAATGGCGGCTCCGCCATTCTGCCCCGGCGCCTCCAGGCCCTCAGAATGGCTTAAACATTCTCGGTAAGTTGGGCCAGTGAAGCTCCCTCTCAAGCCGCAGGGCCGCCTCGGGGGGCTGGTCGAGCTCGTCGTCATCGTCGCGCTGGCGCTGAGCCTGGCATTGGCGGTTCAGGCCTGGGCGGTGAAGCCTTACCAGATCCCCTCGGGCTCGATGGAACCGACCCTCGAGGAAGGTCAGCGCGTGCTTGTCAACCGCTTCATATACCACTTCACGAGCCCTCAGATCGGCGACATCATCGTATTCCACCCACCCGCC
The DNA here is from genome assembly GCA_963777915.1 of uncultured Solirubrobacterales bacterium. Lineage (GTDB taxonomy): Bacteria > Actinomycetota > Thermoleophilia > Solirubrobacterales > 70-9 > CAVUPF01. The sequence goes on from CAVZSH010000003.1 coordinate 703,521, forward strand.
AGCGCCGACCACCCCGGGAGGGAATGCGGGGTCACGATCAACGGTCGCGAACCGGAGGAAGTCGGTGAGTCATGTCCGAAACCGACCAATGAACAGTCGGGCCAAACTTTCATCAAGCGCATCGTCGCCCTGCCCGGGGATACGCTCTCGGTCAAAGAAGGGCATCCGGTCGTCAACGGGGTCGAGAAGACGAATGAGCCTTACATCACTCCCTGCGGTGGCGTCCCCGCTTGCAACCTGCCGAAGACGATCAAGATTCCTCCCGGCGACTACTTCATGATGGGTGATAACCGTGGGAATAGCGACGACAGCCGCTTCTGGGGCCCCATACCGCGAAGCTGGATGATCGGCGAAGCCTTTGCCACCTACTGGCCGCCGGACCGAATCGGTCTTCTCCACTAGGTTTGCAATAGAGCAATACTCCCTAAGAACGTGACTGTTCAGGTCCCCGATGCCCTCAGGACGCAGCGGCGTCGGGAATCCAGGGGTCCTGCTCGGCCAGGCGGGTGAGAACGTCGAGTACGTCGTGACCGTGCTTGGCGGCGGTGCTGAGATAGGAGCGCAGGGCGAGGAAGCCCTCGGCGCCTGAGATCGTCCGCCAGCTGCCCGAGATCTTCTGCTGGAGCTTGATCATGCGCAGGTCGCGCTCGGCCTGGTTGTTGTCGAAGGGAACCCGGAAGTCATGGGCGAACCGCAGCACCTCCTCGCGCTGCTCGTCGAGGCGGCGGTGGAGGTTCGCGGTCTTTGAGCGACCGATCGGGCCGCGCCTGCCGGTGCGCTTGGTGGGCGGCGGGTTCTGCTCGTGCCCGCGGGCGATGACCTGCTCGTAGCGCTCCTCGAAGGCCTCGAGAACCCGCGCGTCAAGGAACCCGCGCGTCAAGCGCGGTGGTGCCGGCGGCTCGGGCTCGGTCGACCGTCTGACCGGACCCCGTTCATCGGTCCACCCCGAGTGAGAGTCCGGGGTTAACTGGGACGTTCGTGTTGCCGATTCGCTGCCAGCTGGCAGCGAATCGGGCGGGAGACATCATGCCAAGCGCCGAGTGAGGGTGGTTGGCGTTGTAGTCGGTGCGCCAGTCGGCGGCCAGCACCCGGGCCTCGTCCAGACAGGTGAACACCTCGACGTTCAGCAGTTCGTCACGCAGGCGTGAGTTGAAGGACTCCACGTAGGGGTTCTGCCAGGGCGAGCCCGGCTCGATGTAGGCGGTGCCGGTAGATCCGTGCCGACACCATTCGCGCAGCACCGCCGCGGTCAACTCGGGGCCGTTGTCGCAACGAATATGGGCGGGGGCACCGCGCTTGGCGGCGAGGCGTGCCAGCACTGCGACGGTCTGCTCGGCGTTGATCGAGCGATCGACCTCGATCGCCAGCGCCTCGCGGGTGAACTCATCGACCACGTTTAAGAACTTCAGCTCGCGGCCGTCGTCGGTCGCGTCGTGTTGGTAGTCAAGTGCCCAGACATGATTGGGGTGTTCGGCCTTGAGCCTGTCCGCCGGCACCGTGGAGGTGCCAAGGCGGCGGCGCTTCTTGGCCTTGGCGGGCACGCGAAGGCCCTCCTCACGCCAGACCCGCTGCACTCGCTTGCGGTTCAAGGACCAGCCCTCGCTGAGCAGGTGGCCGTGGGCGCGACGATAGCCCCAGCGAGGCCGCTGTTCGGAGATCTTGCGCAGCGCCCTGCGCAGTGCCTGGTCATCGGGCGCCAGCTTCGGGCGGCGGCGCTGTGTGGATCGGTTCTGGCCGGCGAACCGGCACGCCCGACGCTCGGAGAGGCCGAGGCGGTCCACCAGCATGCAGACCGCTCGGCGTCTCCGGGCCGGGCTCAGAAGTTTCCCGCCGAGATCTCCTTGTAGGCGAGCACTTCGAGCTCCTTGTCGGCGACCAGGCGCTTTAGCTGGGTGTTCTCCTTCTCGAGCTCCTTCAATCGCTTAACGTCTTCGGCCTTCATCCCGCCGTATTGGTTTCGCCAACGATGCAGGGTCTGCTCGGAGACCTCCAGGGCCTTCGCTGCCTCGCCGATCGTCTTGCCCTCCGAGAGCATCTGCTCTGCGACCCGCAGCTTGCGGATGATCTGCTCGGGGGTGTGCTTTTGCCTCTTCACCTGCTTCGGTCCTCCTTTGCCCATTGTCGCGGGCGGGAATGACTCTCATAAGAGTCGGACCGATTTCAGGGGTGCAGGCCACGTCGCCTTGACCTCGCGCAGCAAGGAGTCCATCTCCTTCGCCCAGGTCTGGGTGTCGGGGTCGCGCTCGATCGCTCCCACCAGCTCGCGCAGGTGGTGGACGTTGCACAGGGCGTGGGTGGCGTCTTCGTACTTGCGGTAGGTCGAGAGGCCGTCGTGGACGGCGACTCCCTTGAAGGGCCCGAGCACCCCGAGGTGGTCGATCCCCTCCTCCCCGCGCCGATCGTGGATCCCGTAGAGGGTGAGGCGCCCGGTGGAGGCCGAGTGCACCCAGCGCAGGGCGCCCTCGGCGCGGGCGCCGGTCTCGTCGAAGTGGGCGACCGCGGAGCCGATCAGCCGTTCGCGGACGACGTCCGCGAACTCCTCCAGGTCCTCACCGCTGCGCTTGACGATCGCCTGCAGCGTCGCGGCCGAGAGCGGTGCCCCGAGCCAGTCAGCCAAGAGCCGCGCTGCGCGCTGGTAGGGCAGGTGCTGGAAGCAGACCAGGTAGACCGCGAGCGCCCGCAGCGCCGGCCCGTACTGGGTCGGGGCGCTCACCCCCTGGGGGAAGGAGGCGGCGCTCAGCGTCCCGCAACGACAGCGCCGGCGCTGGGCGCGATGCTCGGTTACGTGCAGCGCCACCGACGGCAGGTCGAACACCTGCCGTGCCTCTTCGCCCACGACGGTCGCTCCTCCCAAGTCGCCGCCGCAGGCCTCGCAGCGCTCCGGCACGTGCACGATCACCTCGTCGGGGCGCTCGACCTTTTGCAGATGGCGCCCCGGATGACCGGGCTGTCCACCGGGCTTTCGGCCCGAGGGGCGGCGCAGGCTCTTGGGAGCGGGCTTCTCATAGCCGTCTGAGGAGGGCGGCTTGGAGGAGTTGCGGGAGTTCTGGCCGAGGCGTCCCCGCAGCTCGGCGACCTCGGCTCGCAGCTCCTCGATCAGCGCTCCCTGGGAGGCGACAAGGGCCTCGAGCTCCTCATAGGACGGGCGTCGGGCGGGCACATGAGGGAGTTCGCGGCTCGGGTTATGTCACCTGCCGGACCTGAACAGTCACTAAGAACAGAGATTGGCAGACACGGATGGGTCGTCAGCTTCATCTAGCTGCCAACCAGGCGGACACACTGCAGCGGAGCTGCCGTGGCGATGGCGACAGGCCGGCCGTTCCTCACCAGATACTCAATCGGCGAGCCCTACCCTTACTGCCATCGACCGTCTCACATCCCACAGCCCCTTTGCCGGCCGAGCTCGGCGAAATCGTGCCATGGCTGCTCGATGATGACCACACTTCCTGCGGAAGTACCGTCAAGATGCATCCCGGGTGCTGGGGTACGGTGTCGCCGGTGCGAGTGCGGACCGCGCGCCCCGACGATCAAGGGTTTCTGGTCGAGATGGCGCGGGTGCCACTTCAACGAGCCACCGCGGATGCGCGACGCGCACGGCAGCCCGCTGGCGATGCTCCTACGACCTTTTCAGGCCGCAGCCGTCCCCACCTTGGGGAGGAACTCGACCAGCAGCCGCTCGACCGTCTGGGGAGCATCAGCGTAGGGCCAGTGGCCGCTGTCCGGAAGCACGTGGACCTCGGCGGAGGGGAAAGCTTCGCGCTGGCGGGCTGCGTATGCGGCTGGCAGGTAGGCGTCATCCTCTCCCCAGATCACCAGCGCCGGAATGTCGCGCGGGGCGATCAGAGCCGCGAACTCAGCGCCCCCCGCCCCGGGGTCATCCGTGGCCCGGTAAAGCTTCAACACGGCGCGGCGGGTGCGGCGGTCGTAGTGGTCATACATCGCTTCGACGAAGGGGCGGGGCAGCCCGCGCGGCTCGTTGCGGTTGAGCAGGCGGCGGAATGCCCCGCGGGTGGCGGTGGCCTGAAAGACCTCGCCGAGCACCGGGGTGCGCCAGATTCGCGCCAGCCGGTGCCACTTGTACCCCGGGAGAACCCCGGTGTCGATCAGGGTGACGCTGGCCAGGGCGTCGGGGTGCAGGGCCGCCCAGATCAGCCCGATCGGGCCGCCGAAATCGTGGAGGACCAAGTGGACGCGGTCAATCCCGAGCGCCGCCATCGCCTCGGCCAGGAAGGCCGCGTAGCCAGGCGCGGTGTACTCGAAGCCGGAAGGCGCCAACGTCTCGCCGAAGTCAGGCAGGTCGAAGGCGACCGCGCGCAGGCCGGCGCCACCGGCCGCGGCGACCAGCGACTCCCAATCGTCGGCGGAGCCGGGGTTGCCGTGCACAAAGACGACCGCCTCGCTCACCTCGGGCGGACCGGCCTGCACAAGCCGCGTCTGGGTCCCGCCGAGCGCGAGCCGGGTGCGCCCCAGCGACGCCGGACTCATCGGACCGCGGCCCGGGCGCGGCCGTCGCCGGCGGCGGGCACCAGCTCGCGCCGTCTCCGCGGGTGGCGCAGGTTGACCATCAGCGAGCGCGGGATCGTGGTCGCGAGCATGCGGGCCGGCCCGACCTGGCGGGTCGCGAACTTGTCGAATCTCGCCGCGACCTTCGGGTCGCGGGCGGCGGCGGCGAACAGCGCCCGTTCGCCGCGGTTGAGCCTGCGGCCGGTGGCGTAGTCGTGAATCATGAAAGCGTGGCCGCTCAGCCGGCGTTTGTGGAGCCGGCGATAGCGCCTCAAGCCGCGGTCCAGGGACTCCTCGCCGCGCAGCGCCGCCACGACGCTGTCGGCGAGCCATTCGCCGGACTGAAGCGCCCAGCCGCAGCCGACGCCGAAGAGCGGGTCGGTGGCCAGCGCCGCGTCGCCGGCCAGGGCCAGCCCCGGCGCGGCCGGGACGCGCACCCGGTTCGACATATCGATCTTGCCGAGGACCTGTTCCACCGGCCGGGCGGAGTGGATCGGAGGCGCTTCGGGGAGGGCTTCGATGTAGGAGATCAGCGCCGCGGTCGGATCGCGCTTGAACTCGGGCAGCAGCTCCATGGTCGGCATCGCCGCGTAGAAGACGAGGCCGCTGTCGGTCGGAAACGCCGCACCCCAGTGCGGGTCCAGCATCCAGATCGAGCCGTCGGGCGCGTACTTGGGCTGCTCTCCCTCGAAATAGCCGCCATAAGCGAAGCGCCCGTGGGGGAGGACCTTTTCCTTGACGCCGGAGAGCTCGGCGATCTTGGAGTCGCGGCCGTCGGCGCCGACGACCAGCCTCGCCGACAATTCTGACTCCTCGCCGCTGGGGGCGCGGACGCTCACTCCGGTGACCGCGTCGCCGTCGCGCAGCAGGGCGTTGGCGGCGCGGCCGAGGAGCAGGTCGACGCCCGGGGTCGCGGCCGCCGCTTCGCGAAGCATCGGGTCGAGCAGCTCGCGGCGTAGGCTGACGGCCAGCCCGGCGCGATCGGACGGCGCTTCGATCCAGCCCCACCGCGTCCAGGCGTGCATCCGCGAGCGCACGCCTCCCGCGTCCATGATCGGCTCCAAGAGGCCGAGCCGTTCGATCGTCGGCACCGCGGAGGCATGGATGAAGTGGGAGCAGATGCGCTTGAAGGCCTGCGGGTCAGGCTGCTTCTCGACCAAGGCGACGCTCGCCCCGGCGCGGCCGAGCAGGATCGCGGTGGTGGCGCCCGCTAGGCTCGCGCCGACGATCACCGCGTCGTAGTCGTGGGAGCTGCCGTTGCCGTTTCCGCTGTCGCTCATGCCGACCTCCGCTTCGCGTAGCTTTCTATTGACAATTCGTCCCGTACTATACGACTCGAACCATGAAACGCAAGTCCATCCGCCTGACGACCACTTCCTATGCGCTTCTGGCTCTGCTCGACCAGCTCGGCGAGGCGACCTCCTACGACATCAAGCAGGCGCTCGAGGAATCGATTGAGAACTTCTGGCCGGTTCCCCACACGACCGCCTACGAGGAGCCGGCGCGCCTCGCCGAGGGGGGCTACCTGTCGGCGAAGCAGGAGTCAGGCGGCCGTCGCCGCAAGAGCTACACGCTCACCAACGAGGGCCGTGAGGCGCTGCGCGCCTGGGCTGAGGAGCCAAGCGCCGCCCCCCCACAGCTGCGCGACGAAGTCATGCTCAAGGTCTTCGCCGGCGCCAAGCCGGACTTGCTGGTGAAGGCGCGCGCCGCCTGGCACCACGCCAAGCTGGAGGAGCTGCGGGGCTATCTCGATGAGGTGCGCAAGGCCGAGGGCTGGGAGCGCTCGGAGCGCACGTTGATCGCCGGCATCGCCTACCACCAGAAGATGCTCGAGCTGCTCGACGACGTGTCCGGGCCAGGCTCGGATAAATAGTCAGGCCGCTCCTCAACCGCCAGGCTTGCGAGCGCGAACGGCGGTGAAGGCAATCGTCTGTGTCCACCAGGCTGGGTCGGCGCAGTGGGACAGGAAGGCCTCGATCGGGCCGTCGTCGAGATGGCCGGAGCCCAGCAGCGACTCGCGCAGCTCGACGACGGTCTGCGTCCAGTAATCGGCCCACGGCGAGCCGCCGTTGTAGACAGCGGTCTCGGCGGTGCCCTCGATCTGCTCAAGGCCCAGGGCGGCGAGGCGCGGCGCCAGGGTGCGACCGACGTGGTAGTCGATCCCCTGGGCGCGCGACCAGGCGAGCCAGCCGTCCCAGAACTCCCTGATAGGCGGCGGCTCGGCGACGCTGACCGGCAGGAAGTCGGGCTCGATCAGCAGGATCGCGCCGCCGGGCGCCAGGCCGGCAAGGAGGTTGGCGATCGCCTGATCGGCGTCGGCGATGTGGTGAAGAACGGCCCGAGCGGTGACCAGGTCAAAGCTGCCCGGATCGACCGGCCCGGTGAGGATGTCGCCCTGCCGTCGCTCAAGCCCCGGCGCCCGTGCCTCGACAAGCGAGAGGTCGAGGTCGAGCGCCACGGCCTGCCCACCGGGCGCAACCCGCTCGGCGAGCCAGGCGGAGATCGAGCCGTTGCCACAGCCGACCTCGAGCGTCCGGGCGCCGGGGCCGATACCAAGCGAGGAGATCTGGCGGCGGTGCATCGGGTCGAGTAGCTGCGACATCAGGGCCAGCCGCGCAGCCTCGCCTTCGAGTCGGTGGTCGAGGACGTACTCGCTCACGATCCGATCATCTCAGCTTCGGACTTGGGATCCAGCACGTTGATCTGGCGCACCACCCGACCGCGGGCGAGCTCGGTGGTCTGCACGATCGCGTAGGAAAGCGCCTCCCCGCCTGGGCCGGAGAGAAGTCGGAGGCGCGCCCGGCGCACGATGCGCCCTGGCGCGACCATCAGCTGACGGCGTTGAGCCTGCCCTCCCGCACCTTGGCAGCGAGGTCATTGGACTCTTCGCGGATCACCGTGCCATCCTCGAGCTGGATCGCCGGCAGCGCCTTCTCCCCGCCGGTCAGCTCGATGTAGGCGGTCCGCTTGCTGCGCGGGAAAGCCGGGTGCTTGACCACCTCGTAGTCCACTCCAGCTTCGTCCAACGCCTTCTGCACCTTCCAGCATGGATGCGCGCTGACCTTCACCCATGTGTGTGAGCAGCAATGCAGCTTGACCGCCATTCCGCCTCCTCTCCGCAGCCTTGGACGAGGACCCTACATCCACCGGGTGCGCCCCCGCGAGAGACTGGGCAGAACTCGCCAGCGGCGAATACGAAGGTTGGAGAGCCTACGATGCGGCGGTGATTCGCGAGCTGCTTCCGCCCAATACCGGCTTGGGCTTCGATGCGATGAAGGCGCTGCGGGCGGAGCTCGTCGACGAGGAGGCCTTCGTCCGTCGCGTCGACGATCTGCAGCGACCGGAAGGCTACCGCCTGGTCGGCGCATTCGAAGAGGGCACGCCAGACGCTGTCGCTGTGGCGGGGTTTCGCACCGGCCACAGCCTCGCCTGGGGCCACTACCTCTACGTCGACGATCTCTCGACGCTGCCGCAGGCCAGGCGGCGAGGTCACGGCCGCGACCTGCTCGACTGGCTGATCGATGAGGGTGAGCGACTCGGCTGCGAGCAGCTGCACATCGACTCGGGCGTCGGCCTCGACCGGGCCGATGCGCACCGGCTCTACCTGAACGCCAGCCTGGTCATCGCCTCCCACCACTTCGCTCGCTACGTCGGCGGATAAGCGGACGCGCCGGCTTCGTCGGCGAACCCCTCCTCGAATCGAGCAGCCTTGACCGGACGCGCTCGTGCGTGCCCAAGCGGCGACCGGGCACGCCCGCCACCCTATCTGGACCTCGGCGCGACAGCACCAGCTAGCCGGGGCATTAGTCAGATCGATTGGACTTGAAGGAGTCCGCGCCGAGGCGCTGAACATCTGTTGATAGCCCGACCATGATCCTGCTTCCCCGCCTCGCCCGAATCCTCCACCACCCCGGCCTCGCGGGCCTGCTTGGGGCGGTGCTGATTGGAATCTGTGCGATCGGGCTCCTAAGCGGTGAAATCCCCAAAGGCTGGTCGGTAATGATCGGTGTCGTAGGCGTGATCAACTTGCTGCGACTCCTCCGGCAACCTGCGGAGCAACCTCTACCTGAAGAGAGTCAATGATGAGAGAGCTGCGCGGCAAGCTGACCTATGCGAACGTGACAGCGACGATCGCGATGTTCATCGCGTTGGGGGGCAGCGCCTGGGCGGCCGGCAAGATCCACTCCTCCAACATCGCCGCCAATGCGATCAAGACCAACAAAATCGCCCCCGAAGCGGTCAGGGCCGGCAAGCTCGCCCGCGGCGCCGTGGTCGCCAACCGGATCGCCAACGGTGCGGTCGGCTCCCAGCAGATCGCCGAAGGCTCGGTCACCGCAGCTGACCTGCAGACACCGGTCAGCTTCGTCGCCAGCCCCACCGGCGGCTCCTCGCCACTGACCGAACGCAGCGAATTCGCCTACCCGCTCAGCGAAAACTCCTGGACGCAGCGGTCTGGCGAGTTCAATGTCATCTACGGCGAACTCGAGGCGACTGTCGCTGCTGCGAACCTATCCGAACCCTGCGAAGTTGAGATTCGCATCCTGCTAAACGACAGGAAGTTCGGCGAAGGCGAAGGCTTGACCTTTTCCAGCAACTCCACCTCCCCCGAACAGATCAACGACCCATTCGGCGCCCAGCCGAACTTCAACTTCCAGGGCCCGGTGTCCAAGAAACTCACGATGACGGTCAGCGCCAGCGGCTGCGCCAGCGGCTCTGCGATCCAGGGCACTCAGGTCCGGGTGCTCGGGATCGGCTGATTCGGGACCACCGGGCTTGGAAGGTGTCGGCGGTTCAAGCGTAGTCCTGGCCCGCCCCCAGCTAAACAGTCGCCGGTTACCCGCCCCGCGGCGGATGCGGAGAGGAGCACGCGGGGGAGTTGGTTTTGGCAATGGCCCCGACGAGGGCCGCGAGAGGATCCCGCCGTGCTGAACTGCTCGTTATCAGATGTGGTAATATATCACAGTGCCTGAAGAGCAGCGTCCAAAGGACGAGAAGAGCGCCCCCGAGCGCGCTGAACCGGCGGAAGTGGGACGCCAGGACCCGCAGTTCATCGCCTTGCTGGAGTCAGCCGCCCACCTGCAGCGGCTGGTGCCGGGGGCGGTTCTCGTAGGCGGCGCGGCGGCAATCCTCTATGCGAATCATCGCGAATCGACCGACCACGATCACGTCGTAGCAGACCTGGCCGACCGCTTCGAGATGGTCCTCGAAGCGGTCGAGGACGACGAGGGCTGGGCCACGAACAGGGTCACGCCCGGGAAGGTGATCCTCGGGAACCTGGACAGGATCGAAGCCGGAGTACGGGAGATGGTCCGCAAGGTCCCGCTGGAGATCGCCACCGTCGTCCTTCCATCGGGTGGCGAGGTGACGGTGCCGACGATCGAGGAGACCCTGCGCATCAAGGCGTTCCTGGTGGTGCGTCGCAACCAGACCCGCGACTATCTCGATCTCGCGGCGCTGTCCGAGCACCTCGGTGGCGATCGGGCGGCCGAGATCCTGGCGCGAATCGACGACTACTACGCCGATCAGCACGGGGCGGGCGATGGGGTGGCGTCCCAACTCGTCCGCCAGCTCTCCGATCCGCGACCAGCCGATCGCTCGGTCGTCGACCAGCTCTCCTCCTACCGGCGCCTGCATCGGCGCTGGAGCGATTGGAGCACCGTCACGGGGACCTTGGGAGAGGTCGCCACACGGATGGTGAGCCCGTGAGAACGCTCGCCTTCCGCAACGTCGACGTTTCTCCGCACGACCCGGTCTCGGAGTGGCCGCAAGAGGCGATCCAGACCGCGCTCGAGCGCGGCGGGCTAGAGCACTGGCGCCGGCTGGCTGACGCGATCCGGGCGGAGCCGTGGGGGCCGGTCGCCCGCCGGGTCGAGGAGGCGCTCACCTACAGCCGGCCCTACGGCGTCGCCGTGGCGATCGAGCGTGCGATCTCGCGAGCGCGCGAAGCCGCCGAGGCATCGGAGCGCAACGCTGTGGCGGCCGAGGTCGACCGGCTCGTGCGAGCATCGGGGCTCTCCCGCGCCGAGTTCGCGTCCCGCGTGGGCACCTCTGCCTCCCGACTGTCCACCTATGTCACAGGCAGGGTCACGCCTTCGGCGGCATTGCTGGTGCGAATGCACCGAGCCATCGACCATGAATTCCCGCAGTCCCGCCATCGCCCCAAACGCGAACGGGCTGGGCGATCCAAATCCACGGCTCCCTAGATGAGTAGTTCCACGGCCAGCGTCGGTAACAAGGAGTCGCAGGGGAGATAGGCAGCGGGGTCGAAGTCGGCGGTGCTCACTACCACCGCCGACCCGAAGGGGGCCACGATGCTCGCCGACCTCGACCTGCTGCTCACCTCTGTGTTCTGCACCGCTGACGATCTCCTGCCAAAGAAGCCAGGAAACGCCCGCCGGATCTTGACCGACGCCGAGGTCGTGACGCTGTGTGTGGCGCAGTCGATCATGGGGGTCAGCTCCGATCAGCGCTTCGTGCGGATCGCCTGCAAGCGCCTTGGGCATCTGTTCCCAGCGCTGACCAAGCGCTCCGGCTTCCACAAGCGCCGCGAGCGGCTGGCCGAGACGATCGAGTGGCTGATCGGTGTCTTTGCAAGCCAGAGTCCTGGCTACTACGACAACCTGCTGCTCGCCGACTCCACCCCGGTGGAGTGCGCCCGCTCCCGAGAGACGGTGAAGCGGGCCGGCGCCAACAGCCTGGGTGGCGCGATCGCAGATGCCGCCGACTATGGCTACTGCGCCAGCCACAGCCGCTGGTTTTGGGGGCTTCGGCTGCACACCTTGATGGCTCCCGACGGGACCCCGCGCGCGATGGCGCTGACCTCTCCCAAGGAAGGAGAGCGCGAGGTCTGCCTGCGGCTCTTGGGGCGGGTCAATCGCAGCGGCCCCGTCGCGGTTCTCGGCGACAAGGGCTACGCCGGCACCGAGTTCAGGCCGATGCCGCCCGCCTCGGCGCGGCGATTGTCCGCCCGCAGCGAGGCGAGGAGCCCGGCACTTGGCTGCACCTCGCCCCGATCCGCCAACGGATCGAGAGCATCTACTGGACCGCGAAGGACATCCTCGCCCTGGAGCGCCACGGGGCTCGCACCCTGCGCGGCCTGAGGGCCCGCATCGCCAGTCGCTTTCTCGCGCTGGCCGCCGCGGTCTCGCTCAACTACGAACTCGGACGGCCATCGCGGGCTCTGGTCGACTACGTGGCTTGAGCCGTGGTCGGGTCGGCGGGAGGCGCCTGGACCGTGCGGCATACGCGAGCCCGACTGGCCTGGTCTCCTCCCACCGCCACATCGAACCGTGCGTGAGGTTTTCCCTCACACGGCTCGCCGACATCCTTCACCTGACCGCTTGCGCGGTGCCGAGATGGACACGTCCAACCAGCGGGCGCAGGCCAAAGAAGCGCTCCTGGCGAAGTCGCCAGAGGCCATAGGCGAGTGGACGCTGGGCCTGGTGGCGCATCCCGATCCAGCGTGCCAGTCGCTCGGCCACGTGGCAGTCGAGCTTGTGGAACTGAACCGTGGAGTTGCCCCGGCGAAAATAGCCGGCCCAGCCGGTCAGGAACCGGTTGAGATTGGCCACCACGTCCTCGACCGACAACAACAACAGTCGCCGGTCGGTCAACTCGCGAATCCTTTGCCTCGCCGCCGCCATGGCGCGCGCCGACGGCCAGCGGGCCAGGAACCGAAACCCCGGCTTGTTGAAGCTCTCCACCATGCGGTGATGAAAGCCCAGGAAGTCGAAGCCCTCGCCATCCTCTTGCACACACACAAGGCGAGTCTTGGCCTCGGCCAGCTCCAAGCCGAGAGCGGCGAGCAGCGCTCGCAGCTCTCGGAGGGCCGCCTCGGCCTGAGCCTTGGTGCGGCAGAGCACGACGAGATCATCGGCATACCTGACGAGCACGCCGTACCCGCCGTGGCCGTCCTCCCACGCCCGGTCGAGCGCGTTCAGATAGACGTTGGCGAGCAACGGGGAGATCACCCCGCCTTGGGGCGTGCCGGCCTCAGGGTGCATCAGGGTCGCCCCGTCAAGCACCCCGGCCCGTAGCCAACTCCGCAGCAATTTCAGCACGCGCCGATCGGAGATCCGCTCGCAGACGAGCTGGTCGAGGATCTTCGGGTCGAGCGCATCGAAGAAACCGCGGATGTCGACATCCACCACCCAGCGCCGTCCCCGCATCACCTCGCTCTTGATCACATCAAGAGCATCGTGTGCTGAGCGCTTGGGCCGAAACCCAAACGAGCAGTCACGGAAATCGGCCTCGAAGATCGGCTCCAAGACGATCTTTGCCGCGGTCTGGACAACCCGGTCCTTGACGGACGGGATGCCCAGCGGCCTCGTCTCGGAGCGACCGGGCTTGGGGATATGCACCCGCTTGACCGGTCGGGGTCGGTAGCGCTGCTCTGCCAGCTCCATTTGGAGCCCATCGAGAAACGCCTCGACCCCCTGGCTTCGATCTGGGCGATGGTGGTGCGGTCGACCCCGGCAGAGCCGCGGTTCTCGCGCACCTGGCGCCATGCCCGCTCCAGAACATCCCTGCGGTGGATGCGATCCCAGAGCGCATGGAAGCGCCTGCCCGGCGACCGCTTGGCCGCCAGGTAAAGCTTGACTTGGAGTTCTCGAACCTTGTCCTGCTCGGTGTTGTTAGCCATGGTGGGCACGCACCGGTCCTTCCGTCGTTGTCAAGCACAGATGAAGCACGGCCCCTTCCCTTGCCCGGGGTTGTGTTGTCCTTCGGGTTCAAGCGGTACTACGGGCCGCTCCGCCACCCTCCCGGCCGAGCGCGACTTCGCCAACGGCTTATACGCGCTCATCGCTTCCCGGGCACGACATCCGCAGGCCCGGGGCCGGGGAGGGCTTCCCCAGTTCCCGCATCGACCTTCCGACCGTTCCGCTCCCTCTACCCCGGGGGGTTCTTCGCCGCTGCGCTTCCAGGCTCTTCGCGGCTTCCATGGCCTTCGCCCCGAATTCCCGGGCTCGGCTCCCCCTTGTCCCCTGACGGGGCTAGCGTCACGAGGCGGCAGGATTCACTTGACGTTACGGACCGGCCAGTTGCTTCCCCCCCAAGGGGCATTTGACGCTGGGCTCCGACGCCGGGCGTTTCCCCCCGACGCCGCCAGCCTGCTACCCGGCGCCCTGGTGCTTACCGGGACCGGACTTCCACCGGCGGGCCGATGCGAGCTTATGTTCAGATCAGGTCACTCGATGGCACCACCTCCGAACTCTGGGCACACGAACTACTCATCTAGGCATGACCGACAACACCTCTCGCCGCCTCTGGCACTGCAGCCGGCTCCGCCGGCTGACTGACGAAGTGTCTGGCGAATGGCTTAGAACGAAAGAGAGGGCGCGGCTTACGACGCGCCCTCTCTTCAACAGTGACTACCTCCGTCCGTGAACGAAGGGTTGCCCAGGCGTTGTGAGGAGCTGGACCGTTGGCTTCCAGCATCCGGAGCGGCGATGCGGAAACACACAGGTAAGGATAGAGCCAGGCTTGCCGGCTCTATCCTTACCTCGCTCCATCGAACCGACTCAGCCTGAGGTGACCTGACCGAAGACCACGCACCTTTCGGGCGCTTCTTCGTTAAAGGTGCCGTAGTCAAATCCCAGCTCACCGCTAATGACGGTGCCGGTGCTTGTCGCTCCAGAAAAGGACGACTCTCCGTAAGTGTTTTTGACTGTGGCTGTCCTGGAGCGACCTTCACTAAGACTGATCGTCGATGTTTCTCCAGCCTTGCTCGACGCGTATTCGAAGATCGAAGTAGCGGTGGTGGGATTCTCCCCGTTCCCCTCAGCGATGAGCACTGTACCCGTCGAGGACGGAGCTGTAAGCGTTGCACTGGCTTCAGTTTTTCACAGCTCGCTTTGAACGTGAAGCCTGAGATCGTCGCCACGACGACTCCTTTTTCCCCCTGGAGTAAGGGTCCTGAAAATCTTGGTCGCAGTCTGACCAGGCGAGGACGGATGAGGCGACCCTATCCAGCTGGTCGTGGCGGATCAACCGGCGCGGAGCCAATCTCAGCAGACGGACGAAAATCGGCGCCCACCCGGAGCAATTGGAGGTTGACGGGAAGACATTGGCGCCCGGGACGAGCTGCCAGGCGCCGTCGACCCGCTACGGGATTCCCTGCGCTTGCGGCGCGGTGACCGCGCCCTCGGGCGGCGCTGCATGGCGGGTACCTGGACAGACGTCACAACAAAGAGGGGCGCGGCTCTCGCCGCGCCCCGTTGTTACAGGTGGCCAGCACCGCTGGCGTGCGAAGGAATCAATCCATCAGCCGTTGTTGGTCGCGCTGACCCAGAAGGCACAATTTGCACCGAAATAATTGACTGCGTTGGCAGCTTCGCCACCCAGCAGCGTTTTGCCGTCAGCGGACGCGGCCGTGAACCCGTTGTATTCATAGGCGTCCTTGTACTGGCTGCTTTCCGGAGTGGTCCCATCAACCGGATAGCTGAGTTCGGCTTCGGTGCCGGGATCGAAGTTGGCCTCTTCATAGCTTTTCTCGTAGCTGGCCATCGACGAGCCAGTCTGGCTGGTCGTGAGAATAGTGGACGCTTCAAACGAGCCACCACCCAGGTCTTTGCAGTGGCCGGTGATCGTGAACGGGCCGATGCTCAGCAAAGGCACAGTCTGTCCGGCCGAAGCCTTGACCAGGCCCGAGGTGAAATAGCGGCTCCAATTTGTCGCGTTGGTGGAGTTTGTGGCGTTGGTGGCATTAGTCGCACTGGTCGCATTTGTAGCGCTCGGCACGGTTCCCAGCGTAGACACCTTTACCTTCGCTCCAGTCACCGCGTTCTTCTTGATCTTGGCAGAGGTCACAGCGTTGTTCTTGATCTGCTTGGTTCCGACGCTGTTCTTGCCGAGCTTTCCGGCGGCCAGGGCGGTGGCGCCGCCGAGGATGAGGAAGACGGCGATCGACGACATCACGTTCGCGTAGGTAAGGCGCTTGCGTATCTGCTTCAACTGATTGGCTCCTTAGGTTGAGGGACGAGGCAGGCACCTGCGAAGGGCAGGCTCTCCCATTTTTAAGCGGAGTAGACCTTTGCAGGCAGTGCGGACACCGTCGAGGGAGATGGACGGGTGTTAGAGGTGTCTCACAACTCCGCGCACGTAAGGCGGTGGCCACTGCGTGGTGCGCCGCCCTCGGGCTTGCCCTTGGCAGCGCCAAGCGCTGCTTGCGGCGCTTGATCCGGAGCTCGCCAGGCGCACGCGCATGGCTTCGAGACAGCCTCACGCGAAGCGGTCTGTGGCAACTGCTCCCGCAGGACACTCGCTGCCCCTTCCTAGCGAAACTGGCGCCCTGGCCCGCGCAAGAGCATCTCACAGAGCTTGTCATTGCGCCGAAGATGCAGCGCCTTGCGCTCCAACGGTCCCGACGGCCGTGCTGCTTGCCGTTCCATTGGTAGCGAGTGCCGCAAGCCAGGCGACAAACTCCGTCCATCCGGCTTGACGGCGTCGGGAAGGAATCGTAGTCATCTCTTCGAAGACAGCAGCGACTTGCCACGCCAGGTCGGTTGGCCCGATCCCTCAACAGGAGAGCTCAGTGAAGCGTGCACGAAAGCTCATCGCCTACGCAAACGTCACGTCACTGTCGCCCTCTTCCTCGCCCTGGCCGGTGGCGTTGCCTGGGCGGCCGGCAAGATCCACTCCTCCAACATCGCCGCCAATGCGATCAAGACCAACAAAATCGCCCCCGAAGCGGTCAGGGCCGGCAAGCTCGCCCGCGGCGCCGTGGTCGCCAACCGGATCGCCAACGGTGCGGTCGGCTCCCAGCAGATCGCCGAAGGCTCGGTCACCGCAGCTGACCTGCAGACACCGGTCAGCTTCGTCGCCAGCCCCACCGGCGGCTCCTCGCCACTGACCGAACGCAGCGAATTCGCCTACCCGCTCAGCGAAAACTCCTGGACGCAGCGGTCTGGCGAGTTCAATGTCATCTACGGCGAACTCGAGGCGACTGTCGCTGCTGCGAACCTATCCGAACCCTGCGAAGTTGAGATTCGCATCCTGCTAAACGACAGGAAGTTCGGCGAAGGCGAAGGCTTGACCTTTTCCAGCAACTCCACCTCCCCCGAACAGATCAACGACCCATTCGGCGCCCAGCCGAACTTCAACTTCCAGGGCCCGGTGTCCAAGAAACTCACGATGACGGTCAGCGCCAGCGGCTGCGCCAGCGGCTCTGCGATCCAGGGCACTCAGGTCCGGGTGCTCGGGATCGGCTGAATTGAGCTAGCGAGTCGGAACACCCAACATGCTTTACGGGTGGGTCGGCTCCGAGCCGGAGCCGACCCGTTGAAGAGGCGACGAAGGTCAGGCGTTCTTCGCGGCTCACTCGCGAATCCGAACCGTAAACGAGACGCGGCGGCCCGAAGACCGCCGCGTGCTCCTCGCTTGAACTGCGTGTCTAGTGGATGGCGCCCACCTTCAATGCCACCAATTTCGGTTCGGGAACAAGGACCGTGTTGGTAATAGCAGAGCATTTGTCGGTCACGACAGTCGATTCCGAAAGGTTGAGAGTTGCGAGCCCCGTGACAACGTCAACCGTATTTGTGGCAAGCACTGTGTAGAAGCTCGACTCCTGTTTGGAACCCGCGTAGATGTAGCAGTCGAACTCCGTGCCACCACCAGAGGGTTGCGCCGTCTGTGATGCGATCACTTGGTACTGGCCAGCGGGCACGGTTAGGGACGCAAGCGGGTACAGGCTTTCCGTGGTGGCGAGGGACTTGAAGGCACCCGTCGTGGAGAAGAGTTCACTTGGCCCGATTGGACCTTCTTTCCCCTGTTTTCCTTCCGGCCCTTGGGCACCAGCCGGAAGCTGGCCGGCCTTGAAGTCCGCGGCAGTCAGGGAGTGGACCTTGACCTTGGCTCCGGTAACTGCGCCGTTCTTGAGCTGCTTTGTCCCGACGCTGTTCTTAGCGAGCTTGACGGCGGCCAGAGCTGTGGCGCCCCCAAGCAGTAAGAACAAGCAGAGGGTTGATATGACGTTGGCGTATGTGAGTCGCTTGCGTATCTGCTTCAACTAATCGCTCCTTTAGGTTGAGGACGAGGCAGGGCTCGGCGAGCCTATCCAGCTGGTCGTGGTGGGTCAACCGCGCGCGGGGCCGATCTCAACAGACGGTCGAGATCGACGCCCGCGCGGAGCAAAATTGGAGGTTGACGGGAAGGCATTGGCGCATCGGACGAGCTGCCCAGCGCCGCTGTTTGGCTGGTGGGTCGGCAGGGAAAACCGGGCGATGGGTGGCTGGCGAATTGTCTGAGAACGTGAGAGGGCGCGGCTCGCGCCGCGCCCTCTCACACACGGGGACAGCCCTTCGTCCGCGGACGAAGGGCTGATTTCAGGCGTCGTTCGTCACGTGGTCCCAGAAGGCACACTGGGCTCCGTAGTAGTAGACCGCGCTGGTTGCTTGACCACTTAGCAGCGTGTTGCCATCCGCGGACGCTGCGCTGAATGCATTGTAGTAAGAGCCACCGCCGTATGAATCGTTGGACTGCGGGGTTTTCCCTTCGACCCCATAGCCGAGTTCGGCTTCGGTGCTCGGGTTGAAATCAGCTTCGTAGTACGATTTTTCGTAGGCGCTCATCGAAGAACCTACCTGACTCGTCGTGAGCATTGTGAACGCTTCGACTTCACCGCCGCCGAGGTCTTTGCAGTGGCCGACGATCGAGAACGGACCGATGGTGAGCAGCGGCACGTTCTGCCCAGCGGACGCCTTCACCACGCCCGTGGTGAAGTAGCGGCTCCAATTTATCGCGTTGGTGGAGTTGGTGGCATTAGTCGCACTGGTCGCATTTGTAGCGCTCGGCACGGTTCCCAGCGTAGACACCTTGACCTTCGCTCCAGTCACCGCGTTGTTCTTGATCTTCGCGGTCGTGACTGCGTTCTTCTTGATCTGATTGGTGCCGACGCTGTTCTTGCCGAGCTTGCTGGCGGCCAGGGCGGTGGCGCCGCCCAGGACGAGGAAGACGGCGATGGTCGACTTTCCTTGTGGACCCACTGCCCCCTTTTTAAAGCCTTCCTGGCGCTAGCACTGATTTTTGGCAGCGGCAGTAGCGCCGCCCGTGGGCGGCGCTACTGGCTGAATCCCTGCGCTACTTGCCCCGCCTAACGCTCACCTTGGCCCCGAGAGGAACACCTGATCGCTAAAGCGAATTCAGGACGGTGCCACCCACTCCATCGAGAACGACGGGCAGGATTCAGCAGGGCTGCAGGAAAAAGCGCTGCTGCCGCTGGTGGCGCCTTTTTGCTCGGCCACAACCTGGACGAAATCCCCGGCATTCAATTTCACCAGATCGGTAGCGTTCGAAAAGGTGGTATTCCCTTCCGTGGGATTCTGAGTGTCGAACAGGTCGACGGTACCGTTTTTGACAAGCTCCAAGATCACGCTGGTCGTGCTCGAAGACAAGATAAACCCGACAGATGCACTAACGCGATAGATCCCTGCGATCGGCGCTGTCAACCTCGACGAGTTCGTTGTTGTGCTGTGGAGGTTGTCTATGTCAAAGCTCTCCGTATTAAAATTCAGGGTCACAGGGGTTTCATTCGGCAGCACTTGTTCGGTGTTATCGGACACACGAGCGACGGGAATACTGGCAAGACCTGCAGGAGTGACAGCGCCTGCGGCAACTGCGCCGGCGGTAGTGGCGTTAGTCGCGTTGGTGGCGTTCGGCACCGTGCCCAGGGTCGAAGCGTTGATCTGAGTGCCGGTCAATGAGCCGCTCTTAACCTTTGCGCCGGTGACGGCGCCGTTCTTGATCTTGGCGGTCGTCACCGCATTGTTCTTGATCTGCTTGGTGCCGACGCTGTTCTTGCCGAGCTTGGTGGCGGCCAGGGCGGTGGCGCCGCCGAGGATGAGGAAGACGGCGATGGTCGACATCACGTCGGCATAGGTGAGGCGCTTGCGTATGGACTTCACAGGAGGGTCTCCTTGTGATTGGGAGGCGAGGACGGGAAGAGGCGACCCTATCCGGCTGGTCATGGCGGATCAACCGGCGCGAAGCCAATCTCAGCGGGACAGTCGAGATCGACGCCTACGCGGGGGCAATTGGAGGCGGATGGAGATCGGCGATCGGCATGGAGACTGTCTCGACGGAGTGGGAAAGCGCGGGTCGGAACTATGAGCCTACGGATAGCCGAGGCTCGCCAGGTACTCGATCCTGGCGTCGATCGCGGCGCAAAAGTGGCGCCAATCGAGCTGGGGCGATGGCTCCTGCGGGCCGGGATCCTCCCGCGAGGATACGAGGTAACAAACGGCGTCGTAAAGACCCTCATCGAGAAAGCGTTTTCCAGTGATCACGAACCGCTGTTGGTAGGACCGACCCCGCCAAACCTCATCCGCCGGGAACGGTCCGTTTCGGAGCCTAACGGGGTGCCGCGACTCCTCCTTGTCATCTATAAGGAAGAAGTAACCGAGCCATGGGGGCTCCGCGCCGACCAGCGAGCTGATGTTGGCACGAGACAGGTCGGCGGAGCTGCCGAGCGCCTCCTCGACTCTGTTGTTGTAGTTATTCCCAAACGAGGGTCCGCCAAGCGCCTTCAGCTCTATCGCGGCGACCAAGACTCCGCGGTGGACAACCACGAGGTCCCAGTCCTTGGTCGGCCGGTAGAAGGCTGGTAAGACAACTCCGCTGCCCTTTGCGCCAATGGACTCCATCGGATAGCCAGCGTCGGTGAAGAAGCGTGAGATCAAGTTCACGACTGGGTTGAATTGCCCGCCACCTCGGACCGCCTTCGAGGAACCCTCGGCTGTGGACTGAATCGCCTTGGCTGCTGCAAGCTGGTCATCCCTCGCTTGCCAATACGCCGCGATAGCGATCTCCAAGTCTTGACGCGTCGGAGCCATTCAGGCGGGCAGCGTGTCGAGCCCATACAGGCGGAGCACTGTCTCGGTCGCTGCTTTCCTATCTCGTGTATCGAATGCCCGGGTCAGCGCCTCCTCGGCATCCGGGCCAATGGCGCTCGGTTCCGGCACGCGGATCCGACGCAAGTACTGAGCCTGGAAGCGGAGATAGCCGCCCCGCATCCTCACCGAGTAGGCCTCGATGAAAAGGTTCGCGACATCGCTCAACAGAATCCCACCCAGGACACGTAGATCCCAGCGATCAGAGGTAACCCAGTACAGGTTGTGGTGTGGGTAGGTCTTACCGGGGTCCAGAACTGGGAAGATCGCCTCCTTGAAGTCCGGTAGGTAGAGCTTGGGCCTCTCGGCCAGACCTTCGATGACCCGATCGATCGTCTTGTGCCAGGGACCGTTCTTCGCGGTGTGGCGCTTGGCCAGCGCGGATCGGTATCGCCCCAGGTACTCGGCCAGTTGAGGCCAGTGGCGCAGATCGACGAGACCATCTGCATCCCAAGGGTTGGCCAGTAGCTTCCCCGACCACTCGACCCGGCCCGAGGCGATGTCGCGTGGAAGTGCCAATGGGAGGAGCCTCTGCGGCTCGACGAGGTCGGGGTCTTCGACTATGAAGACCTTGTCGGCACCCGTTGCGATCCCGATCCCAACTCGGGTTCCGGTATCCGGATCCTCTAGCGGGGGAAAGGATGCCTCCAGATGAGCAATGACAGCAAGCCGATCGGGGGATCCGCTCGGCCAGCCGGACGGGCCTTGAAACCAGCCGTGAAGGCGCGCGGCACGGTAGCCGCGGCCGGTAGCGGTCTCGGTTCCATAGCCACGGACGAACCCCGCCACCTCTCGGGCCTCACGCTCTTCGAAGCCCGACGTGGCCTCGATGACCAGAGGGCCGCGTGTCTGTCCCCCGCGCCGCAGGACGGTAACTGCGGGGTAGGCGTCGACCTCATCCTCAAATGCGTCGACGCCTGTCATCGAGACCAAGACGTCGACCGCCCATCCTTCGGTTACCATCGCGCGAAGGCGGGCGCCATAGGCGTTGCGCATCCATCGGTCGGCGCAGATGAAGCTAAGTACGCCTCCGTCGCGCAGCGCCCGAAGGGCGTGCTCGTAGAAGCCGACGTAAACATCGGCGCGTCCACCCATCGTGTGGCAGGCTCGGCGGTATGCGTCCGAACGCTCGCGAGGCACCGACTCCAGCCGGACATACGGCGGATTCCCAAGCGCGAAGTCGACGGAGCGTTCGAGCGGCGGGTCCAACAAGAAGTCCCTACAACGAACCCACCGTTTGGAGAGCGCATCGGCGAGGCTGCTCTCGACTCCGTCGGAGGCCAGCGCGCGCCGGACAGCCAGGCGGCTGCTATCGACGTTGCCGGGTAGTAGATCGAAGGCGAGCAGAGAGTCGTGCGCGTCTTCCAGACTCCTCCCGTGCTCGCGAGCCGACAGCAGCAGCCTCTCGACGACCGGTACGAGGAAGGCACCCGATCCGCATGACGGCTCCAATGCCGTGGCTATCGCCAGATCGCGGTCGGGAACGTAGCCGGCTAGGTCGAGGATCAGCTCTACAACCCACCTGCGAGTGAACACCTCTCCGTGCTCTTCAGCACGTTCTATTGGTAGGGGTTGGCTCGCTTTCATCGTCGAGTGTTTCACTGCGGCGGACGTCGAGAGCGTAGGCGAGAACGCGGCGGCCAACGCTGGCGGCCGGCCGCCAGCGTTGGCGGTGCCTGTCATTCTCCACAACTTCCCCGAGCAACCCGGTATTCCCGTTGCGATCGCGTGTGCACTGGTAGGTATCCGGCTGAACGGCCATGAGGGCAGCCGCCGCACGGCTTCGCCGTGTCAAAGTCGGCTGCTCCGTCGTTCAGCCGGCTGCCCCTGCTCCGGCGATTCCGCGCCGTGGCGCCTTTCAGGGCGAGACGTTCAAGTGCTGCCGGCTGACGCCTGAGGCAGGTGGCGTCAAGTGGCTGGCGGTGTCGCCGCGGGCCCGATTGGGGGCTCGGGGCGTCGAGATGGGGGCGAGGCTGGACCCCGAAAGGAACAGCCTGGTCCCCGCTCACCCCACGACCGGCGGCTGAGCCCGGCGCGGCTCGCTCGGTCTCTGCGCCAGCGCCGTCAGGCAGCGGCCACGGCCTGGTCTTTGCCATCTGGGTCGGATTGCGATGCGGACTCAAGCTCGCCGGGCGGTGAGTCGAGGAACTCGACCCAGCCGATCACGCTGTAGCGGCAGCGCTTGGCGTCCTCCGGGCCGCGCCACTCGTCGTAGGCGAGGCGGCCGCTGACGCCGACGCGGCTGCCCTTGTGCATGAACTCGGCGCAGATGTAGGCCTGCTCGTCGAAGGTGCGGACGTCGACGTAGGTCGTCGGATGACGGCCGTTGTCGACCGCGAGCCGCATCTCGCAGATCACCCGCTCGGCGCGGTGGATCAGCTCTGGGTCGTGGGTGAGGTGCCCGCTGAGGGTGACGTTGTTCATCGGTGTGCTCCTGGCAATCGTGGCTTGACGAGCCGGTCGGCTCTGAGGGGTTGAATCGGGGTGGGGGGAGATTCGCCCCCTCCCCCCGCCGGGGGCGGCGGTGCCTTGGAGGGTCGCTGGCGGACTCGACTGTGGCGGGGCGGCTGGCTTGAGGCGCTGGGGGGAGAGATCGGGGCCGGCCGGGCTCAAGCCAGCATGAGGACGATGGGGGCCAGCCGGCTCGCTCGGTCTGCCGAGCGGCTCCGCTCGGGCGCGATGGCGCCTGTCCCGCGGGTCGCCGCCTCGCCCGCACAACGGCGCAAGGTGGCGGGGCTGGGGTGCGCGGTGTGCGGGCGGCGGCCGGTCGACCCAGCCCACCTGGTGCCGCAGCGGCTCGGCGGCTGCGCGCATCCCGCTTGCGTGATCGGGCTCTGCCGCACCCACCACCGGCTCTATGACATCGGCGAGCTGCGGCTGGCGCCCCACCTGCGGCGCGGCTTCGCGGCGGAGCGGCGCCACGCGCTGCTTCACGTCGGGGCGGCGAAACTGCGGCGCGCCCTGGCGGAGGGCGGCTGGCCGGCACCCTGGGCCGAGGAGATCCAATCGACAGGAGGGAAGCGATGAGCAGGAGCAACGGGTATGAGGGCGGCGGGGCGGTCAAGGACCTGGCCGGCGCCCTGGCGATGATCGAGCGGGCCTTCGGCAAGGGCTCGGTGATGTCGCTGGGTGAGGGGCCGCTGGCCGAAGTGGAGGCGGTCTCGACCGGGGCGCTCTCGCTCGACCTGGCGCTTGGGATCGGCGGGATGCCCAGGGGGAGGATCGTCGAGGTCTATGGGCCGGAGTCCTCTGGCAAGACGACGCTCGCCTACCACGTGATCGCCGAGGCGCAGCGGAGCGGCGGGCGCTGCGCGTTCATCGACGCCGAGCACGCCCTCGACCCGGCCTACGCGGCGGCGATCGGGGTCGACACCGACGCCCTCTTGCTCTCCCAGCCCGACTACGGCGAGCAGGCGCTTGAGATCGCCGACCTGCTGATCCGCTCCGGGGAGGTGGCGGCGATCGTGATCGACTCGGTGGCGGCGCTGGTGCCGAAGGTGGAGCTGGAAGGGCAGGTCGGCGATCAGACGGTCGGGGCGCAGGCGCGGATGATGAGCCAGGCGATGCGCAAGATCGCCGGCAACCTGCGGCGCAGCGGCACGCTGTGCCTGCTCACCAACCAGCTGCGCGAGAAGGTCGGCGTCACCTACGGCCCGACCGAGACCCAACCCGGCGGGCGGGCACTCAAGTTCTACGCCTCCCAGCGGCTCGACATCCGTCGCGTCGAGACGCTCAAAGACGGGACCGAGGCGGTCGGCAACCGGGTCCGGGTAAAGGTCGCCAAGAACAAGGTCGCAGCGCCGTTTCGGGTGGCCGAGTTCGACATCGACTTCGGGGTCGGCATCTCCAAGGCCGGGTGCATCCTCGACCTCGCGGTCGAACACGAGGTGATCGCCAAGCGCGGCGCCTTTTACTCCTTCGGTTCCGAGCGGCTCGGACAGGGGCGCGCCGCTGTCAAGACGATCCTTGATGAGCGTCCGGAGCTGGCCGAGGCGATCGCAATGCAGGTGCGGGGGGCGTTGGGGGTCGAGGCAGCACCAGCGGGGAGCGTCGAGGCCGAGGCTGTAGCGGCGTAGGCGCTCAGGGCTCGGCCTGGGGTGGCAGTGGCAGATCGCGGATGAGGAGTTTGGGCCAATGGTGCCCGGCCGCGAGTCTTTCCAGCTGCTTGCGGGGCCGCGGCGCCGCAAAGGCGACGACGGCGTCGTAGTGAGCCATGTGAGCCTCAAGGACGCTGCGAGTCCGCTTCTGCTCTGCGGCGCGAAGCTGGATCACGATCGCATGGCGCTCGGAGCCGATCTGGACCACGGCGTTGGGTCGGTGGCCATGTTTGCCGAGCTCGCGAACCAGTCTGCGCGTGCAGATCCAGGATGCCTCGGGAGCGCGCCTGAGGATCAGCAGGCGCACCTCGTTGGTGGCACGGATCCGCGCCATCGCGCCCACCCCAGGGGCGCCAGGCCGAAACCCGGTGCCTGAGAATCGGGCTCCGCGGCCCGTCAGCCAGACCCAGCGCGGCTCGGCGATCAGGAAGCGCCCGTAGTCGGCATAGCCGGCTTGGGCGAGGTGCTCTGCCAGCCTCGCGGCCTGCTCTGCCTCGCAGCCGATGAAGCGCGCCAGCTGGTCGAAGGGGATCCCCCTTTGCTCGGCGATCAAACGCAACAGCTCCGACTCCCAGGGCTGCGGAGAGCGTAGCGGGCGAATGCGACGCGGGCCTTGGCCCGATCGGGGCAGCTTGGCCCTCTCAGTTGAGATCGCCACGCTTCCTCACCCCTCTTCGTCGAGGTAGGGGATCTGCTTCGGCACGACAGCCTCGACCGGCTGGTTGGGGCGGTCGAGCGGCGCCGGCTCTGGCAGGGCGACCCGCCCCGCGCTCGGCGCCCGCTCAATCGCGACCTTGGCAGCACGGCCGCGGCGGATCACCCAGGCCACTCCAGTGGCCAGCTCGCGGATGCGGTCAGGGTCGACCTTCGGCCGCTGTTGCTGGCGGGCAACGCCCTCGCGCACCCGAATCGCGCCCTCGTAGCGGTGGGTCAACTCAACCGCGCGCTTGCAGCCTGCCAGGGCGGCGATCTCCTCCGGATCGTTGACGGCGTGGACGATCACGGTCTCGACCGAGCCGAGGATGCGGTCGCGTTGGCTGCGGGACCCCATCCCCGACGGCGTCTGTGGAACCAGGATGAGGCCGGTGTTGAAGCTGCGCGCCTGCTCGACCTTCTTCGCTACGTCCGTGTAGGTGGCGATCGCGGAGAACTCGTCGGCGATCAGCACGCAGAAGCGACCGCGCGCCTTGCGCTGGGTGAAGTAGTGGGCGAAGTCGGCGAAGAGCAGGCAGGCGGTGCCGGCCGCGTCCTCGCCGAGCGCGACCGAGTCGAGCTGCAGATAGGCGGCGTCGGCGTCCTCCCAGGACCAGCTGCCGTCAAGGGCGCAGCCGAGCTGGCCGAAGAAGGCCTCATAGCGCAGCCGCACCTGGCTCACCTTGTCGCGAGGCAGCGAGAGCACCGCGCTGCCCGGCCCGTGGGCGTTCAGCAACAACTCGTAGTCGAGGCGCCACAGCAGCTCGGCGCTGGAGCGCGGCGGCCCGTCGGGGTGGTTGCAGGCGAGTTGCAACGCCGTCTTGGCGATGTCGCGGTAGTAGGCGGCGGGACCCTCGGGAGCGAACCTGACGACCTCCAGGAGGCGGTTGGAGATCCCCCGCCAATCGCCGCGCCAGGCGTCGAAGGGCTGGTTGGGGAAGACCTGCGCCCGACGGCCCGCCTCGCGCATCAGCGCGGTGAAGCGTTCCGCCGATCCACGATCGCCCTTCGCGTCGAGGTAGAAGACCTGCGCGTCGCTCTTCGACGCCACCTGGTGGGCGATCCGCATCGAAGTCTCCGTCTTGCCGGTGCCGCTGGCGCCGAAGATGACCGCGTGGCGGCGCATCTGCTCGAAGGGCCAGACCAGGCTCGCCCCGCTGATCGGCAGCACCAGCTCGCCGGCAAGGCGCGAGCCGAGCAGGACGCCGTCGGGGCCGCCCGGCGCGTCTCCCTGGACTGAGCGGGCCTTGCGGCGCTTCAGCATGGCTCGCCCTCCGGCAAGCGGCGCACCGCCAGCTTCGGCCAGCGATCCTCCGCCTGGACGCGCTTCAGCAGGTTGTAGGGGAGCGGGCCGCAGAAGTAGATGACGGCGTCGTAGCGGTTGCTGTGCTCTGCGACTATGCGGCGGATCTCGCGATCGCGCTTGGTCGAGAGCTCGGCCTCGATCGCATGGCACTCGCCGTCGATCTCGAAGACACCGTCGGGCAGATGGTCGTTGGGGTCGCGTCGACGAAAGACGGCGCGTTCGCAGACCCAGCGCCCCTGTGGGGCCCGCCGCGCGAGGTAGAGGCGGACCTCGTTGACGGCGCGGCGATGGGCGAGGCTCGAAACGTCGGGCTCGCGATAAGGAAAGCCGGCTCCAGCCATGCGGGCGCCGCGGTGGCTGAGCCAAAACCAGGCGCAGTCGCGGATCAGGAAGCGCCGGTACTCGACCCGCCCCGCGGCCTCCAGCGCCTGCATCCTGCAAACCGCCTCCTCCAGCTCAACGTCCATAAAGCGCGCCAGCTGATCGAGCGGGATCGCCACCTGCTCGGAAAGCAATTGCAGGATCGGCAGCTCCTCGGCGCTCGGCTCGCGCCAAACCTCGCCAGAGCCGCGCGCCGGTTTCTCGCGACAGCGCTGGTCGGCCGGATTCGCCTGGGCGTGCATGGACTTGCCGCAGCACGCTTGCGTGCCAACATGCGAGTCCTGCGCGCCCGGGGCGAACCCAGAGCCCCGCCGGGAGGCCATAGTGCGGCTTTTGCAGTCTGAGTGCCAGGTTCTGCCCGCCCGCGCCGCTGCCTTCTCAGGCCACGAAGGATCGCGCCGGCGGCGATCCCTGCAAGCCCACTGCTAGCAGTGGGCTCCAGCGCGGCCCCAACCGCTCAGGGAGAGCAGCTTGCCTGCTGCAAACCCAGTCCCTGCGGGCCCCTGCGGCTGGCGCCTGACGCTGGCCCTTCGGGTTCCGGGATCGCCTCGACCGGCGCATTCGCGGCCTTCGTCAAGTCAGCGACGGAGGGAGGCACCAAGTGGCCACCGCAGAACCTGCCCAGCCAGAGGCACCCCGGGCGAGCTCCACAGCGCTCGCGGAGCGGATCTACGCCGCGCACCGCGGCCGACTTCTGGCGATCGCGAGGCGCAATTGCGCCAGCGGCGAGGAAGCCGAGGATGCTCTTCAAGACGCCTTCACCCTCTTCATCGACCGCTTCGATCCCGGCGCCGGCCCGCCGCCGCTGGCCTGGCTCACCGTGACCCTGAAGCGCCGCTGCTGGGCGCTCTATCGCGGCCAGCGCAAGGTCGGGCAGCGTACGGTCGACCTGGACACCGCAGCCGAGAACGCAGCTCGACCCGACCTCCTCGGCGACCTTTCTCTGGGTCCCGACGAGCTGGCTGAAGCCACCGAGAGCCTCGCCGACATGCGCTCCCGACTGGCCAAGCTAAAGCCACAGGAGCGCCAGGCTCTGGGCCTCTTCGCCCTCGGCTACAGCTATGGCGAGATCTGCGATCTGACCGGCTGGACGCACACCAAGGTGAACCGGTGCCTAGCTGAGGGGCGGGCGGCTTTGCGTAGGGATCAGCCTGTCGCGTGATCAGACGGTGGATCAAGGACCAAGCTGCGGGCGGGTTGCCGGGCAGGCGTACCTTTTTGGTCGGATCAGAGATCCCGGTCCAGATCGACCGCGAGCCACGTGCCGAGCTTGCCGCACTCAAACTCGACGCTCAAGACAAGCTCAGACCGCTACGTGCCTCGCCAACAACCAGGAACCAACGCCGCGGACTCATCGACTCTTGTTGTGTGTGAGGGAAGGGAGGGCCGACTGCGCCGCGAATCAGGCGCTGTGGACGAGCCTCTCTACATACGGCGCGCATCGCTCTATGAGGGTGGATTCAATAGCAAGGCTATGCTCCCATATGGATTGACCGTCTCAGAGGCCCGAGGCGCGCTGGAAGAGATTTGCAACTTCATCCATGACCTCAACTCGTTTCTAGTGTCTCGAGGGTACGATCGCCTCGAGGAGATCGTTCTTGGAAACTCGTTATCGGGTTTCATCAGCGAGCTGGTGGTGAAGAGTCTTGGGACGAACTCGGCTACGCTTGCCCGAAATGCAAAGGTTGGCGGTCACCCGGATCTGATTCCGGTTGGTATGTATCCCAATAATGCGGTGCTTCACGGTGACGAGGGCTTGGAGGTAAAGACCTCAATTCAGTCCGGCGGTTGGCAAGGCCACAATCCCGAGAAGTCATGGATCATGGTCGTCCAATATTCGGTCGATGTAGCAACAGAGCCCGTGGAGCGGAGGCGGCCCATTGAAATCCTCAAGGTCATGGTCGCGCTGTTAGAGGAGGAGGATTGGAGCTTTTCTGGTCGGAAAGGCACCAGTCGCCGAACGCCAACCGCCTCCATTGTGAAGACAGGCACTGTCAAGCTTCACGCCAATGCCGTATATGAACATCCCCAGTACATAAGGAGTCTCACGAAGATGGCTGACCAACTTCATCGGTTGCACCTGCAGCCCTCGCTTCTAGAGGAAGCCACTTCCCAAGCTGAGAGCGAGGAGGAGACGAATCTCGAGATTGACGAACTGGGGGAACCGGACTCGTAAAGAGACGCTACCTTCGGAGACTTAGAACGTCAGCTTCAGTCCTCTGTATGCAATGCGGCTAATTTCGGGATTCCCTCGCGAGCGATTTCGACGAAATATGGGTCCTGCTCGAGGCCGATGCATGCATAGCCGATTGCTGAAGCCGCTGCTAGCGTCGATCCCCCACCAGCAAAGGGATCCAAGACAACTCCTTCGCCGAGCGGAAGGCTGGCTCGGACAAGTTGCCTCATGAACGCCTGCGGCTTCAAAGAGGGATGGGGACTCAGCTTCCGCTCAGCCGACTGAGTCGGTGAACTCCTAATCACGTCACCAAATGGCCGGTTTGCAGACACGCGGCGCAGGCCGCCCGTTTTCCACTTTCGCAAGTTGTCTTGGACACGTCCGTCCAACGGCTTGCGAAATAGAACCCATGGCTCCCACTGTGACCGAGGCATGACGGTTACATCAACAAACTCATCATGAGCGTTCTTTGGTCGGTCTCCTCCACGCATGGTTTGCACGAGCCGGATTATCTCACCCCTGCGCTCGAAACCGGCATCATGGACGGCTCCGGAGACCATGTGCGATAAGAGTGGGTTAGACGCGATCATAACGTGAGCACCTGGAACCAGCACAGGGTAGAGAACGTGTGCCCATCTTAAAAAGAAAGCGCACAACCGACTGATTTCATCCTCGGTCATCGTGGTGAAACGTGGAAGCGGAGATCGCTGATGCCCGTCGAACTTTGGCGGGATGCGCCAAATTCCGCCGCGATTCCCATTGCGAAGCTTCGCCTGCTCCTCCTCGGAGTACTCTGACCAGCCATAAGGTGGATCCGTGACACAGGCGTGGATCGACTCCTGAGGCTGCACCTCCAACCAAGAGATCGCCTCGGCTAAGTAGAGGCTCGTATCTTCGAACGAATAGGTTGCGCTCAGCACAGGGGTCAAATCCCCTGCATCCGTGGGCAGGATGCTTTGGGGTGAGGTTTTGCTTGCCACAGAATTCATTCTGACAACCGTAGCGGCTGCATTCGTTCTGGATGTTGCTGCCCTGGCATGCCTTGGTCGCCCGGAACTGCTTGCGTACATCTTCGACCTCCGTCTGTCGCTGGCTTTGACGTAGGCCGCGCAGGCGCCGGACGGCGAGCCCGGAACCCGAGCCGAAGGTGAGGGCGGCAAGGAGCCCTTTAGAGCTTGCAGGACTCGACACGCCCGGTGCCATGCTTCGCGGCCGCAAAGCCAGCGGCGGAGGTCGACGCCTAGGTCTGCAACTCAGGCTGCCGCCTGGGCTCGCGCCTGAAGGAACGCCGCATTCACCGTTTGCTCAAGCAGGGATCGCCACCGTCATGAGACCAACCCCTCCCGGAACCGGCGTGATCAGACTCGCTCGCTGAAGGGCCTCATCGAAGGCAACGTCGCCGACGTTGCCCTGGTTTAACCGGCGTCAACAACGACAGCCCCCTATCTTAGGTTCGAATGTCCGGCTTCCCACCGGGCGAATCGCCAGGTGCGTCGCGGTAAAGGCGCCCCACTGCGACGATCACGCTCGCGTGCAGCTCGGTGAGGGTGCGTAGCATTAGCCCGAAGAACGCTTCGACGAGCTGCTCGCGTGTGCTGCCCGAGCCCGACGGCGGGCGAAGCTGTCGGAGTCGCCGATGACGATCACGGGATGTCGGCTGCTCTCGCCAATTGTCTGCAATGCATGATTGACGTTCGGGCGCTAGCGCTCGGCGCCCACGGGGATCGGCCCAAACAATTGACGCCAGACCAAGGTGAACCGCTGCCTGGTCGAGGGGCGGGCGGCTTTGCGCGAACTGGCGAACGACTGAACTATGGCCCGTAGCCGGCGGCGCGCAGCTCGGCCAGCGTCACCATCAGCGTCCGCGGCGCCGTGCTGAGGCCGCGGAACCCGAAGCGCTCGTAAAAGCCCACCGCCCCGTCATCGATCGCGTGCACGACGACCGCCCGCACGGCGACTTCCTGCGCGGCTCGGCATACCCTCCCCAACGCGTCGTTGAGCAAGCGCGCGCCTAGCGCCGCTCCCTGGCTGGGCGCGTCGACGGCGAGGCGGGCGAGGATCGCCGCCGGGATCGGGAAGTGCCGCGAGAGGCCCTTGCGAACAGCTTCGGTCGCCTCCACGTGCTCCACCTGGCCGGCAAGCAGCGTGTAGTAGCCGCGAACCACGCCGCCGGGGCCGGTCGCGACGAAGGTGCGCATGGCGCCGCGTCGCTCGCCCTGGCCGGCGTAGCGGAGAAGCCAACGGTCGAGCGGCTCGCTGCCACATGCAAAGCCCGCCACGTCGTGACGCGTCGGGTCGTAGCGCTCGGTGAGCCCAGCCGCCGCGCTCACGCGCGGCGGCTGAGAGCTTCGAGTCGAGCGATCGTGCCCTCGTCGGGCCGCTCGAGCGCGTCGAGGAAGCGCGCCGCCTCCTGCTCGCCGAGCGCAATCCCCTGCCGATCGGCGAGCACCTCCTGCGCCCGCTCCTGGGCGGCGCGGCGGAAGAAGTCGCTCAGGCTCTCGCCCAGTGCCGCGGCCGCGGCGGCGTCGAGCCTGCGCTCCTCGTCGCTGAGCCGGACTTCGATCCGGCGGGTCTTCGGGCTCGTAGTCGGCTCCATGATCCGTACATCGTACGTGAGCTAGGCCGGATGCGCAACTACGGACCTTGCCCTTCGTCAGCGGCCGTCGGCCACTGAGATCAGGCCAAACAATTGACGCCAGACCAAGGTTAACCGCTGTTTGTTTGGCGCCCGCCCGAGCTACACTCGCGTGACCTCGAGTAGTCCTGCTTGTGCCGCCGCGTCGAAGTCCGCATCTTGAGTGCAAACCGCTGCACCGTAGGCAATCGCGGTGGCGGCGATCCAAGCGTCCATGACCTTCATCGCTTTGCCGATTGCCTTCAGTCCCATGCGCAGGCGCGCCAGCTCGTCCCCAACGGCCTCATCTATTACCAACGGCGCAGCAATCTGCCGCGCAACCTCCAGAGTGCTGAGACGGCGCGCCACCTGCTCGTGACCGCTCGCGGCGAGAACGCCGTGGCGAAGCTCGGAGAGGGTGACTACGCTGACGGCAACCTCTTCGGGGAGAGTGCCGAGCGGCCGCTCCTGCTCGCGCGCGATGAAGACCGAGGTATCTAGAACCGCTTGCACGGCAACCGCTCGATCGCCTTAGAGCTGGTCCGTCATGTCCGGGAACGCTTGGTCGAGCTCAGCTGCCAAACCCGCATCGGCTTGGGCACCCATGATCAGCTCCTGTGCTCGCGACCCGGCAGTCCACGAGGGCGCGTCCTCGATCGGTACGAGATCAGCAACGTCGTGCCCGGAGACGGTGACGCGCAGCTGCTCGCCCGCCATCACGCGCCGTAGAACGGTAGAGACGTCGTTGCGAAGCTCTCGTTGGGGTATCCGCTTCACGGGCATTAGTGTAGCAGAACTGCTACGCATTAGCTTTAGTGGCCGAGCGACCGCGCCATAGCTTGCGAAAGGCGCGGAGAGGTTGGAGAGGTAGCTAGGGAACCATGAAGCCGATCTCTTTGCAGCTCACCGCGACCGACTGCCCTTTCGCGTCATCGGGAAGGGCGAGCAATGCGGCCGGCTTCTTCATGGAGCTCCTGGCTTGGGTGACTGGGTGGGTTATATGGACGAGCTGAAACTTCAGTGCAAGAGGCGCAGCGTGTTTTCGCCGTCATCGACGTAGTAGACGCGGTTTCCTTTCACGACCAACCCGAACAGCGATCCTTCACCTGTCTTCGTATCGGCCGTGCGAACCACCACCTGCTTGCCACCAGGCGTGGTTTCGATCATGTTTCCATCACCGGCATTGGTGGTCAGGATGTTGCCGCTCGGAGTCATCACAAGCCCCAGGGGCTGCTTAAGATGCTCGCCCTGGGAAACGATCGCTCCGCCGGCGTTGACCGGGGTCGTGCGGGTCATGGCCTGGGGGATCGCGGTGATCCTGTTCTCGAGCGTATCTGCGAGATAGAGAGTTCCGTTGCTCGCCAGCGCAACCCCTGTTGGGCCGATCACGAGCGCTTCGGGACTGTCGATCCAGGGGATCTTGTCGGCGATCACCTGTTCGCTGAGGACCTTTGGCGGCTGGCCGGGGCCTGAATGCAGGCGAAGTCGCAGCACCGTGGAGTTCCTGTCTGTGTGCACACCCTGCTTGGCGCCGCCATTCAGTGCCATGCTCACAAATAGCGTTGTGGTCGAGCCATGGCTGACCGAGTTCATATCCCAGGGGCCCTGGATCTGGCTGCCGGCGATCGTGCTCACCGGGCGCCCACTGCTGTTGAGGACGATCAGGCAGCCCGCCTTGGCGGTTGCGGACATGCCATTGGTCGTCGGCAGGCTGCCGACGACGACGTAGCCGCCAGGCAACACGCTCAGCGCGGTCGTCAGCCCGACCCCGCCCGGGCAGCTCCCCAGCAAGGTCTTGGGGTCGATCTTGGCGAACAGTGAGCTCTTGCCGGCCGTGCTGATCTGATCGATCGTCGTACCGGTTCCCTGGTCGTTGGCCTTGTCGTTGAAGTTGCTGACCAGCAGCTGGCCGGCGACCAGATTGCCCACCGTGCTCGGCACCACGACAATGCCGTAGGGATTGACGTCACCGTTGGCGGGGACCGTGGATGTCAGGGTCTTGACCGCCTTGAGCGGGGCGATGAATGCCGCCTGGCTCGCCGTGGCGGTCGAAGATCCGCTGCCGGCGGCTGAGTTCGATGTGGACGAAGAGCCGCTATTGCTCGATCCTCCACATCCGGCAATCGCCAGCGCCGCGATCACGGCGAGAAGAACCAAAGGTCTAGGCATGGGGCATGTCTCCTGACTAAGGATGGGCAGCGGACTGGACTCGATCAGCTTTACCCCACTGCATACGCAGAGATCGGCTCAATAGTTCAGGTGGTACCTCGTTCCGCTCCTGATCCGATCAGGTGTGTCCAGCCGACTGCCCTGAGGTTTCTGTGAGCCTCCCGGTCCACGCTGGGTAGCCAATGAACCCATCCACCAGGTTGCGCGTATGCAGTGGGGACGCCCATGGAGTCACTCATCTCGCAACGCCGGCGCCGGCTTGGGCACCGGAACCTCCGGTGGCGGCTGCGGCCATCGAGTGCTATCGCCCCACCACAAGGACCAAGGCGTCTGCGGCGTGGCGCCGCCGGCCCAGCGCCGATTGCCGTGGCCGTTGCGGCGATAGCGCTCGCCGGTTGCGGGGCGGGGTCAGCCGGTGTGCATTCCGAGGCTGGCCGGGCAACGGCGCTCCGGCGCTACCTGGTGCAAGTCGAGCCGATCCGGATCGCCGTCAACCGACTGCTGGGCAGCGCCGATCCGACCCTCGCCGGCTACAACCGCCATCAGCTGGGCGGGCGTGAGGCAGAGCGGCGGATGAACTCGCTCGAGCACCGGTTTGCCGCCTACACGGTTGAGATCAACGCGCTCCGCCCGGTTCCGCCCGAATTGGCCGCTGCGCAGCGAAGCTACGCCCGCACCTACATCCTTGAGGACGCCTACCTCAGCGCGCTCGTGGCAGCGATCCCGGATCGCAGCTTTGACGATCTCCCCGACACCCAGGATGCCCAGCGCGCCGCGATCATCGCCTGGCGGACAAGGCTCGAAATTCTCGCCGATCGTCTCGGTGTGCGGCTGCCCTCCGAGATCGAGGTCGCGGGCAGGGGAGAGATAGCTCCCTCGCCGCTCGGCAGCTGATCCCGGCTTTAGGGCCGATGGTCGCCTGCCCTCAGGTGCGGCGACACGACTCTCGGTATCGCGATCGAACCTTTCCGCCGGCTTGGCCGTAGACCGTCCTGAGAAGCCCGATATGGGTCCGAGGGAGCTTGAGGAGGAGGGATGCGCGAGATGCAGACCAGGGATCAAATTGATGGGTCGTCGCGCCTTAGACGCCATCGAGGCCGGGCCGTTCGCTGGCTCGCCGCCGCGACCCTTTCACCCCTCGCGCTTGCCGCCTTCCCCGGCCCGGCCGCCGCGATCATCAACGCGCCCCCCTTGGTCATTCCCAAGCCAGCGGTCCAGACCGCCGGCGGCTTCGAACTCAAGGGGTCGGTCGATCCCTACGGGCTGGACACCCACTACCACTTCGAATACGGCACGACGACCAGCTACGGCACCAACGTCCCGGTGCCCGACGCCGACGCGGGCTCCAACGAAGGTTTCGTTCCGGTCTCCCAGACGGTCACCGGCCTACAGCCAGGCACGACCTACCACTTCCGCCTCGAGGCCTCAAACTCCGCGGGGCCGAACACCAGCAAAGACGAAACTTTCACAACGCCATCGGGCTCCGGCTCGCCGCCGCCCAGCAATCAGTTCACGATCGGTGCAGCGACGACCAAGGGAGCGACCGCGACGCTGGCGGTCACGGTGCCCGATCCAGGCACGATCTCCGCCTCGGGCAAGGACCTGAAGGCAGCCACGGCTACCGCAACTGAAGCCGGTGCCGTGAAGCTGAAGCTGAAGCTGACCGGTGCCGGCGCCAAGGCCCTGAAGAAGGCAAAGGGCCACAAGCTGAAGCTGAAGGCAAGGATCAGCTTCCTGCCGACCGGCGGAAGCGTCGCCGGTACGACCAAGGGCCTGACCTTCAAATCCAGGGGGCATTAGTGATGGAGACGGCGGCATACATCACCCGTGCAACGGCGCAACAGACCAAAGCGTGGAGGAGGAGCGATGACCGACCTGCGTAACTTCGAAAAGATCGGTGGGGGGCCAGGCCCGCGCTCGCGCCGCAGGCTTGCCGCCAAGGTCCTCCTTTGCACGTCGGTCGTGGCCTTCGCCTGTGCTGCGCTGCCGTCTCTAGCTGCGGCGTCGGTCTACCCAACCCTCGAACCCTTGGTTATCGGGACCTCGGCAACCCCAACGTCCAACGGGGCGAAGCTGACCGCGACGGTCTACCCCTATGGCGCTGAAACCCACTACTACTTCGAGTACGGCACCAACACCAGCTACGGCACAGACGTCCCCATGGCGCCGGGGGTAAATCTTGGCGCCGCGGAATATCCCGCCAGCACCCAGGTTGAACAGACGATAAGCGGTCTGACATCCGGCATGACCTATCACTACCGTATCGTCGCCTCAAACTCCAAAGGCGAAGCGACGGGTAGCGGAACGGGCGACAAGACCTTCACGACCCTTACAAACGCGACGGCGCCCGCAGTCACTATCGAAGCAGCGACTCCGATCGCAGGTGGGTTCAAACTCAGCGGCACAGTCAACCCAAACGGAGCTGCGACTCACTACAAATTCGAATACGGCGTCTCGACCAAATACGGCGCCAGCAGTCCCGAAGGCCAGCTCCCGACCGGGACGAGCGCCGAGGATGTCTCCACCGAACTCAAATCACTCTTACCGAACACCACCTACCATTTCCGGCTCGTCGCGGGAAACTCTGCCGGGTCGACCCCCAGCGAAGACGAAGCATTCACGACCCCAAAAATCGAACCCGCCGCACCCATCACCGAAGCGATAGAACCGATTGAAACTCCCACCGGATACAAACTGCAAGGGAACATCAATCCGAACGGCCTCAAAACTGGCTATCACTTCGAATTCGGGACCACGACCGGCTATGGAACCAACATCCCCGAATCCAACGTCAATATCGGCGAAGGAGAAACCGCCGTTCCCGTCTCTCAGGAAGTCGAGCTGAACAAACTGACTCCAAACACGGTCTATCACTATCGGATCGACGCCGAAAACTCCAAAGGCCCTGGCATGAGCAAAGACGAGCAGTTCAAGACCAAGCCAGAACCGCCTACTGTAGTCGCCACACCATTTACCAAAACGCCAGAAGGCTACGTCATAAACGGCACTGTTAATCCCCACGGAGCCGAAGCCTCCTACCACTTCGAATTCGGCACGACCACCGCCTACGGGACCAACCTCCCCACGCCCGATGCGGTTGTTGCCGGGAACGGCAACGCACCGGTCGCTGTCTCGGTAGTGGTGGGGGAATTTCCGCCGGGGATCCCCTACGACTATCGCCTCGTCGCACACAACAAAGGCGGCACGACTACCAGCGAAAACCAGGAATTCACGACCCCGGCTGAAGTACCCGTGACGCCCCCGGTGCTTCCACCCACGCTCCCACCGCCAGCGCCGAACAATTTCAGCGTAGGCCAAGCGACAGCCAAGGGCGCCAGCGCGGCGCTTCAGATCAGCGTTCCCGGGCCCGGCACGATCTCGGCCTCGGGCAAGGATCTGAAGCCAGCCACCACGATTGTTACTGGAGCAGGGAAGGTCAGTCTGAAGCTGAAGTTGAGCAGTGCCGGCGCCAAGGCCCTGAAGAAGGCAAGGGGCCACAAGCTGAAGCTGAAGGTCAAGGTCACCTTCCAGCCCACCGGCGGCAGCCCAGCCACCACAAGCAAGAGCCTGATGTTCAAGAGCAGCGGAAGGTAATAGTGTCGGCCCAGGTAACGGTGCGCCCCTATGCCCCTTAACGCCCAACCAAGGAGAATCATGTCGAAGTCCCACGCAGTCCGCAGCCCACGAGCCTCGGTAACCGCGACCGTCCTGCTGATCGTTGCGACGGCGCTTGTCGGCCTCGGCGCCAGCGGCGCTGCCGCCGGCGGCACGGGCTCGAAGGTCGTGGTCAAGGAGGCAAAGGGCAAGGGCAAGACGATTCTCACCGCCACCAACGGCCATACCCTCTACAGCCTGAGCGTCGAGAAGCACGGCAAGTTCGACTGCACGAAGAGCAGCGGCTGCACGGCGCTATGGCATCCGCTCAAAGTGGCTGCTGGGGTGAAGCCGAAGGGACCGGTGAAGCTGGGTACCGTAAAGCGTCCCGAAGGGGGGATACAGGTCACCTATCGAGGCCTGCCGCTCTACACCTTCATCGAAGACAAGAGAGCAGGCCAGACCGAAGGCGAAGGCGTCAAGGACGTTGGGACCTGGCACGCCGCCTCCGTATAGGGGGTGAGTTGAGACCAACCTCCTGATCGCACGCCGGCGCGATGGCCGACCAGCCCGACTCTGGTGCGCCAGCTCATACCGATGGGCTCCGTGCCTGGATCGGTGAGATCGACAGAGCGATAGGAGTCCGCAGCCGCCTCGGGATTCTGCTGTTTGCCGTGATCGCCTGCGTCGCAGGGGTCGCCCTCTACATAGCGGTTCAGACCTCCGATAACAGCGCCACAGGCGGCGAGATCCCAACTCTCCAAGGCCAGATCGACAGGCTTCGGAGACAGACCACCCTAGTCCGTCAACTCAATCGCCGCACGGCCCTTGCGCGGCTATCGACGAGCCGGGCCACAGCCGAACTCGCCAGGCTGCGAAGCCAGGTTCAGGGTCTTCGTCAAAGTGCGGCAGCCGCCCAGCCCGCATCTTCCCGCTCTCACAACCCGACCTCACCAAACTCCTCGGCGGCAAAGAAGAGTCAGACCAACGGTGCCGGGAAGAGCTCCAGCGCCAAATCAACGACAGTCTCAACCGCCAGCAATGCGAAGCTCGGCGCGATCCTCGTCGACTCTCACGGGCTGACTCTCTATGACTTCCACAAGGACAAGGGCACCAAGTCGGCCTGTTACGGCTCCTGCGCGAAGATCTGGCCGCCACTGACGAGCGGCGGCGCGCCTCAAGCCGCGGGGGGAGCTCAGCAATCGCTGCTGGGAACCTCTCCGCGCAGCGATGGCACTACACAGGTGACCTACGGCGGCCATCCGCTCTACAGCTATGTTGGCGATATGAGGCCAGGCGAGGCGACTGGCAATGGTCTGACCGAGTTTGGCGGCTCCTGGCATGCGCTGCGCCCGAACGGCAAGGAGGTCGGCGGCTAGAACCGTTCTGCTCCGCCCTGCACCGGAATACCAAAATCGGCAAAATCACGGTCATCTGTGCCAACTTGCGCAGTGCCCGGCTACCGCACCATTGAACCCACACGGAGGCCGACCCGTAATCCCTAGAAGACAGAGCGTCGATTGCATCCGGCGATCCTCGCCATCAGATCAGGAGCTGGCCAATGACTCAGATACGCATCACTGTCGCGGCGCTATCACTCACCGCGCTGGCCGTCTTCGTCGCCGGCTGCGGCGGAAGCTCCACGACAAGCTCGACATCTTCGAGCCAACCGACTACGACCTCCGCCACCAACGCCGGAGGCTCCTCGGGGGGTGCTGCAACCGTCTCGACTGCCAGCACTCCGAAGCTCGGCACGATCATCGTCAACTCCAGTGGCATGGCTCTCTACGATTTCCAAAAGGACACCGCCACCAAGTCGGCCTGTTATGGCTCCTGCGCGAAGATCTGGCCGCCATTGACGAGCGGCGGCGCACCCAAGGCAGCCGGCGGCGCCGAAACCTCAAAGCTAGGCACGATCAAGCGCACCGATGGCACAACTCAGGTCACATACAACGGCCATCCGCTCTACACCTATACGGCCGATATGAGTCCCGGTGAAGTCAACGGCAACGGCATCACGTCATTTGGTGGATCCTGGCACGCACTGAAGCCGAGCGGGTCTGAGGCGACGGCGACGAGCTCAGCCACGACCGGCGGCGGCTCAACGGAAGCCACCACCGCGCCAAGCAGTGGCGGTTCAAGTGGCGGTGGCGGCTACGGCTATTGAGTCCCTGTGCTCTGGTGTAAGCGAAAGCCGCACGGCATTCGCCTCCAGCCGGCGTCTCAACCGGCGAGAACCCAGACGCACTAGGCCCAGCCCAGCGGCTGTCCGCCCTCATGGACAGTCAAACGACATGACAGCAGCATGGCACCGAGGCCTGAACCCGGCCAGCTGCCTGTCCGTATCCAAGGTAGTCGTGAATATCTCCCCTGCGTCAAGATCGTTGTGATGTCTCCCGGGGCGCTCACCGGCGAACGGGACGTCCGCGAGGCCTACGCCGCGCACGCTGGCGAGCTCTACAGCTTCGCGATGCGCGCGCTCAGCGACTCTGGGCTCGCCGAGGAGGCGGTGCAGGAGACCTTCCTGCGCGCCTGGCGGGCAGGCGAGCGCTTCGACCCACAGATCGGCTCGCTGCGGACCTGGCTGTTCGCGATCATGCGCAACATCGTCATCGACCTCGGGCGCGCCCGTGCGCTGCGTCCCATGGTGGCCGACGGCGGTACCGAGCCCTCGGTAGAGCCTCTGGACGACGCGCTCCTCGCCTGGCAGGTGGAGGAGGCGATGCGCAGGATCGGTGAGCCCCACCGACGGGTCCTAATCGAGACCTACTACCGCGAACGCCCCTATGCCGACGTGGCGGTGGAGCTGGGCGTCCCGGAGGGCACCGTGAAGAGCCGCGTCTACTATGGCCTGCGGGCGCTGCGCAATGCCCTCGAGGAGATCGGCTATGAGGACTGAGAACTGTCGGGAATGGCGGGAGTCGCTCGGTGCCTACGCACTCGGGCACCTCTCTGCCGCCGAGCGCGCCGGGCTTGAGGCTCACCTCGACGGCTGCCCCGAGTGCCGCGCCGAGGCCGACTCCCTGGCCCTCGTGTCGCGCCTGCTCCCACACGCCGACCCCGAGCGCTTCGGCCCAGCGCCCGTTCCCCCGGCGGCACTCGCCGGCCGGGTTGCCGCGACGATTGGGGCCGAGCAGCGCACCAAGCGCCGCCGAGGCCGGCTGCGCCTCGGGCTGGCGCTCGGCGGCGTGAGCGCCGCAATGGCCGCCGCGGCTCTGGCGATCTTCGTGCTAGGAGGAGGTGGGCGCCCCGGCCCCCAGCAGCGGGTTGCCTTCAACTCGCTGCCCTCCGGAATGAGGATCGCCGCCACGCTTGAGCCCCGCCCCTTCGGTACCGAGATCCAGATGTACGTCAGCGGCGTCCGCTCGGGGACCCTCTGCCAGGTCTTCCTGCGCAGCCCTAGCGGCGCCCGGGTCTCGGCCGGGACCTTCCGCTACCGCTGGGGCGGCGAAAGCGAGGCGGTTCTGAGCTCGGCGCTCGACCTCTCGAGGACCACGGCGATCGGAGTGCATGTCGGCGGTCGGACCTTCATCGCACCGGTCAGCAGCGTTGGCCCGGCGAGCACCTAGAACGAAAAGGGAAGTGGGCTCGAAGTCGCGATTCAGATCGAGGTCCAGTGCGCTCTCAGGCCGAGGAAGGCGACCTGCAATAGGTGGGGATGAGTAACTCGGGAGGCGATCGGCGCCTGCCTTTGAGCGCCTCACAGTCCCGGCAGATGGCTTGCCACGAAGCCGACCGTCGACTGGGGGCCGAAGCCGGGTCCGTGGGCGAAGTTGGAATCCGAGGTGCCCCAGTCGCGGCCGTCGATCTCGACGAAGACGTGGTCGACATTGGACCAAATGGTCACCTGTTTCCCCTGCCCCGAGGGATAGGCGGCGGCGAAATCCCCCGAGACCAGAGGTCCCGGGTCCCTATAGCCGGAGAGGACCAAGAGCCAACGCACCGCGCCGGAGCAGTCAAGACCCTTTTCGCCTGAGCCGAAGACCTGACGGTCATCGGCGCTCCAGCAGTAGCTGCCCGTGGACGGGCCCGGCCTGGCGGCGTGGCCGCCACCCCAGCAGTAGTGGATGCGGCGCGCTTCGATCCATTTGGCCACGTACTGGACCCGAGCCAGGTGAGCGGCGGGCAATTCGCCGAGTTGCGCGGAGGCCGAGGCGGTACAGACCGTGTGGGCGCCGAAGCCGCGTGCGGTCTGCAGTACCTCTTCGACGTACCACTCGGCGTGGTTGTAGGCGAATATTGCCGCCCGCCAATCGCCCGGCGCACCGGAGGCGTGCAGGTAGTTGGCGGTTGCGAAGACCGAGTCGGGGACGCTGTAGATGTCCTTGCGGCCGTCGCCGTTGGCATCGACGCCGTAGGTGGCCCAGGTCGAGAAGAGGAACTGGCCGGGGCCGGCGGCGCCAGCCGAGTTGGTCCCCGAGCGCACGCCGGGCAACGCTGAGCGGCCGAAGTCCGACTCGATCTTGTGGATCGCGGCGATGATCGCAAAGCCGCGTGGGCCGAGCTGGTAGCGGGTCGCCGCTTTCTGAAGCCAAGGCACATAGTTGGCCGGGATCCCTTCGTCTGAGTCGGCGGCTACGGCGCACTGCTGCATATCGCCGCTCGCCGGGCTGGAGGTTAGGGCGGCGGAGAGCCCGGCAAAGCAGAGCAGGCAAAACAGCGCCGCGGCGGCGGCGAGCTTTAAGCCGAAGTCGCGACCGATGAAGCGCGCCGCCACGCCGAACACCCGCCGCGGCGGCGAGCGCCTGGCGCCGAAGTGGCCATTCATTCGCCGGGACCACTCGCCAGCCAGGCGCCATGGCGAGCCTCAAAGAGAAATGAGAACTGCTCCGAGTGCTCGCCGCGGCGGGCGGAGCCACTGATCAGCGCCCGCGGCGGGAGGACCGAGACGGCGGCGATCGCCAGCCGCCCCGGGATCGCGTCCGGAGGGCTGCGCGGCGGGGCGCGCGGCGGGGCGCCGAGCAGCTCTGCAGCGAAGCCGGGGGTCGCGGTGGAGCGCAGCGTTCGCCGCACCCGCGGCCCCAGCTCGCCCACCTCATAGTGAAAGAAGGCAGAGAGGAAGCGGCGCGCCGCGCCGGCGAGCCTGGTGCGCAGTCCCGCCACCCCGTTCGCTGCGCTGCGCGGCGGGGCCGGGGTGGCGGGCGGCGGCACCGAAGCAAGAGGAGGCGCGCCCGGCGCGGGGCGATGGCGATGGTCGGCGAAGCCGAGCGCCGCCGCCACCAGCGCCGCGCAAGAAGCGCAGAAGAGAACAAAGCGCCAGCGCTGCACGGCCGCCGACACCTAGCCTCCGCGGCTCAGATTGCGCCGCGACGCCAGGTGATCGGCGCTGCGCCGCTCTCGGCGCAGCGCCCGCAAGTGCTCACCCCGCGCGGGGCCATCGCCCTCGACGCCTTGGCGCACCCGCTCGGCTGCCTGGCGTCCGCGGCCGACGATCCGCCCTGGCACCTCGGAGGCCACCGCCAGACGCTGGGAGTCGCGCTTTCTCGCTTTCTCGATGTCCTGCTCGGCGCGCTCGCGCTCGGGGCCCCGCAGCGCTTCGAAACGGGCACGCTCATAGCCCGCACGGTGAGCGTGATCGGCGAGGTCACGCGAGCTGCGCAGCAGCTCGCGGTCCTCCGCCTCAAAGCGCTGCCGGTCGCGATCGCTCCAGCGTTCACCGAGCTCGCGCTGGTTACGGTCGACGTGGGCCAACAGCTCCTTCGCCCGCCGGTAGCGCTCAGGGCTGAGAGCCGGCGTCAGACGGTCTTCGGTTCCCGTCATCGCCACCTGCTGTGCGCCCGGCGCCTCGGCGGCGCCGGGCGCTCGTAGGGTGCGCCTCGCGCCGGCTGCGCCTTTCGCTCCGCGCTTGGCGGTGGTCGGCCTGGCCTCGGCAGCCCTCACCGTCTCGCGCGCCTCGCGGTAGCGCTGCTCGGCGAGCGCGCGAGCGGAGTCCTGCAGGGAGCCCCTTGCCGTCTCCCGGGTCGCTTCGGCGGCCAACTCGGCACGGGAGCGCTTCAAACGGGCCGCGCGGCCGGCGACGCCGCGCAGCGCTCCACTCGGCACCCGTGCCACCTGGCCGCCGAGCCTCATCGCTGCGAACTGACCGAAGCCGAAGCTGCGTGCGGCGGCGCGCTCGGCCTCGCCGATGCTGATCCAGCTGATCAG
This sequence comes from uncultured Solirubrobacterales bacterium, assembly GCA_963777915.1. Taxonomy (GTDB): domain Bacteria; phylum Actinomycetota; class Thermoleophilia; order Solirubrobacterales; family 70-9; genus CAVUPF01. Next base: position 747,082 of record CAVZSH010000003.1, read on the forward strand.
CTCGGCGCGCTTGAGCAGTACCGACCAAGCGAACGCGCAGGAGAGCAGGAAACCCGTGGCGCTGCCCGCCGGCCCGTTCGCCCGGCCGAGGACCGCGATCCCGAGCAGGACGATCGAGAGAAAGGCGGCATAGATCACCTTGGCGACGATCGCTCCGAGCAGGGTCAGGCCCCAGGTCTTAAAAGCGCGCCGACCGGCGTCGCCGAGCATCGGGAAAAAGAGGGCAAAGGGGGCAGCGAGCAGCAGCACGAAGGCGATCGCCGCCTGGGTGAAGAGGCGGATAGCGAGCCAGGCCAAGAGCAGGATCGCGCCGAGCAGACCGAGGGCGAAGAGGGCCAGCAGCGAGAGTCGTGAGATGACGCCGCCGCCTCCCTGGGCGGCGACTTTCGCCTTATAGGCGGAGCTGCCGTTGAAGTAGTCCCAGAGCGCCTGGCGCGCCGGGCTGCCGGGGGAGGAGCGCAGGTAGAGGTCGATCACCCGCTTGGGGCGCCCGTAGCGCTTGGCGGCGAAGTTCGCGCAGGCTTCCTTGGCCTCCGCGCTGCCGAGGTTGGAGAGCACCGCGAGGAGCGCCAAGGCGCCGTAGTCATCGCAGAACTTTTCATCGGCCTTCTGAACCGCTTCGGCCGGCGGCGGGCCGAGCGCCCACTTGACGTCGGAGAAGTCAAGGCCGGCGAAGGGCACTTCGACGAGGCGGGTCCAGGTGTTGGACATCGCTTCGGCGTAGGCGCCGGCCGGCCGCGCCAGCGAGCCCGACTGCGGGGCGCTGATCGTCCCCAGCGCAACTTCATCGGAGAGGCTCGCCATAGCGCCGACCGAGGCGCGCGGCTGGTTCACGACCCACAGGCCGACCACCAACATCGCGACCGCCGCCACCGTTCCCGCCACCCCGGCGGCGAGCTCTCGCTTCAAAAGGCCCTTGTAGACGAACCAGATCCCACCGCAGACGATCAGCGTCGAGAGCCACGGATCGGTGATCCGCTCATACAGCCGCCCCACCGTGGCGGAGATCTGGCTCATCGTCTGGCCTTCGCCAAACGGGTTGAGCCCGAAGGCCAGCCCGAGCAGGGCGAAGACCTGCTTTAAGACGAAGAGCAGCCCCAGCCAGATGTTGTTGAGGCCGAGCATCACGAACGCCCAGGTGACGTCGCCGATCGGATGCGTGAACCCGGTCGAGACGAAGAGGTCGAAGCCGTAGTTGGAGGTCGGGTAGTTGCTTTCCGGCGTGCCGTCGGCTTCGCAGGCAAGGCGGGTCGTGTGCGAGCGAATCTGGGCGAGCTGATCGCAGACCGGGTTGCGGATGCCGAGCCCCGAGATCGGGTCGACCTGGCCGCTGGAACCGAGTTCCCGGGCTACGGTGCCATCGCTGAGCTGCTGGGGCACGATCAGCTGGCCGCTCCGCTCCCCTTGTTCGCTGGGCGGGGCCTTTTGCTTTTGGACCGGTGCCTTGGGTGGCGCGGTCGAACCGCCGCCGGCTCTCGCCGTTGCCCCGCGGGCGATGCCCGGCGCCGCCAGCCACAGCGCCGCGAGCACGACAAGCATGAGCGGCGCCCAATGCCGGGCCTTGCGCGGCCCCCCGTCAAGGCAAGGTCGGGCGAGGATTTGGGGAGCGACGGAGAAGGCCCCAGGCAGCGACGTCGGAAGGCTGAGGCGGGCGTGGGCCATCCGTCTCGAGGAAGATCGCAAAGGCTGCGATGGGCAAGCGGCTGGTTGGGATGCCCGCTCCCTGCATACAGATCGGCGCGGCGAGCGGCCGCCGTCGGCAACCTTGTGTGTTAGTCTAGGCACATGCGTTTGCACATCAGTCTCGACGATGGGCTGATCGCCGAGCTCGACCGGCGCGCCGGGCGCGGGCAGCGCAGCGCCTTCATCGCGCGAACGGTCGAGCGCGCCCTCGAGGACGAGCGGCGCTGGGAGGAGATCGAAGCGTCCCTGGGCCGGGTCGAGGACCGCGGCCACGCCTGGGACCGCGATCCGGCCGCCTGGGTAAGGGCCGGGCGCCGGGCGGAGCGCCAACGGGTCGGCTGAGCCGAGGTGGCGGAGCTGTTGCTCGACACCACGGTGCTGATCGACGCGCTGCGCGGCCGCGAGGCCGGCGAGCGGCTTCGCAGGCTGCGCGGCGAAGGGCCGCCGCCGTATGTATGCGCGATCAACGTCGAGGAGGTCTGGCGCGGCGCGAAGCCCCAGGAGGCGAATGCTGTGAGCGGGCTGCTGGGAGCGCTGCGGGTCGCGCCGCTGCGCAGAGCCGAGGGCGAGCAGGCAGGGCGCTGGCGCTCGCAGTTCGCCGCGCAGGGGAGGACTCTGAGCCAGGCCGATTGCCTGATCGCCGCCGCGGCGCTCGGGGTCGGCGCCCGTCTGGCGACGGGGAATCCCCGCGACTTCCCGATGGTCGAGCTCGAGGTCGAGCACTGGCCGATAAGTTGAAGTCGCTTGGCTCGCGGACTCTGGCAGACACTCGCCAAAGCGAAACCCCGGCGGTCCAGTGTCCTGCCTCCCGAGGGGGGCTGCACAGGGACCGCTCCGGGGTCTTCCCGCGAGTCGTAACCGGCGCGGCGCGACATACACACATCCAGGTAGAGCTACCGAGCTGCGAAGAATTGGCCCTTCAGCTCGACGGTTAGTGAGAAGCGAATGCCCACTGCGACACCTCCCTTTTTGCTCTATAATGGAGAGCAGAATTGCTCTATGAATGAGAGCAGAAATCCATTCCGCTTCAGTGAGCCGGTCCCGCCCGAGGAGCTGCTGGATCGCGACGATGAGGCACGGGAGCTGCTGGAGCGGGCGGTGGGCGCCAACAACAGCCGTTTGGTAGCGCCGCGGCGCTACGGCAAGACCTCGCTGCTGCGCCGCGTGGCTGAGGAGGCGCGCCGGGAGGGCTGGGCGGCGGTCTACGTCGACTTCTTCGGCGTGCTCACGCTCGACGACATCGCGCAGCGGATCGAGCGCGCCTACGCCGCCGAGCTGCGAGGCCGCCTGGCGACATGGTTCGCCGGGGCAAGGCGCCTTTTGCGCCCGACGCTGCAGGTCGGAGGCGGGCCACTGCCGGCCGGGGCGCAGGTCACCGTCGACCCCCAGGCCGAGCCGCCGCTCTTGGAGCGCCTCGCGCTGCCCGCGCGCCTGCACGAGCGCCACGGCACCCGCACACTGGTGATCTTCGACGAGTTCCAGGACATCCTTGCCGCCAAGCAGCGCGCCGACGCGGTGATTCGCTCGGAGATCCAGCACCATGGTGACGCCGCCAGCTACGTCTTCGCCGGCTCCCAGGTCGGGATGATGCGCGAGCTCTTCGCCAACCGCCGCCGCGCTTTCTACGGGCAAGCAGGGCCGGTCGACCTGCCGCCGCTTCGCCCCGACGATGTCGCCGGGCACCTCGCCGCGCGCTTCGAAGCCACAGAGCGCGAGATCGGTACCGCGCTTGCGCCGCTGCTCGATACCGCCGCCGGCCACCCCCAGCGCACGATGCTCCTCGCCCATGTCCTCTGGGAGCTCACTCCCAAGGGGAAAAAGGCCAGCGAGGAGACCTGGCTCGCGACCTATGAGCAGGTGATGCTCGATGTACGCGATGAGTTGCGCGCCGTGTGGTCGGCGCTGCCCACCTCCCAGCGGCGCACGCTCGCCGCCGTAGCCGAAGACCGCGAGGGCATCTACGCCTCCGACCGACGCCAGGGCGGCTCGCGAGGCGGGGCGGTGCAAAAAGCCGCACAGGCGCTTTGCGACCGCGGGGAGATCGTCGAGGACCCCGCCACCACGACGGGCTATCGCGTCATCGACCCCCTGCTCGCAGCCTGGGTCAACGAGGGGCGGTCCGAGGCATAGGAGTGAAAGGGCGCTCAAGGAAAGCGCGGCCGTGCCGAGCTGACAAACCCGCCCGCAGGGTGGGGGAACGCGAACGGCGCCGCGCTCGGAGCCTTGAAGCGGCTGCTCAGGAGAGCGCCGCATCGGCGGCCTCGGGGAGATCGTCGGGCGAGGAGGCTGAGCGGGAGGCGTGGGACTCAGCGCGTCGCGGCGTCGTGTCCAGCTCGCCGAGCAGCCACTGGGGCGGGTCGATCTGGATCGGCGCCACCTGACCCGCGAAGTCGCGCAGGTAGCAGCGCCCCGCCCGGTAGCCGATCAGCCGCTGGATCGAGGCCTCATCGTCCTGATCGAGACGCAGCAGCGCGAGCGCCTTGCGTGCCTCGACCTCGGTCTCCACGCCGAAGGCGAAGAGCGCCCCGACCAGCGGCTCCAGCTCGGCCGCGTCGCCGAGCATCTGGGTCGCCAGGATCGGGGTGATGTTCTGCGAGCGCCCGAGGCGGCTGATCCGCTCCAGCAGGGCCCGCCCCTGGGTGTCTGACATCAGCGCCCAGGCCTCGTCCATCGCCAGCACCGCGTGCCGGGCGGTGTCGGTGGCGCAGAGCCGCAACGCGTAGGCAGCCAGCAGGCGCAGCACCGCGAGGCTGGTGCGCTCCTCCTCCAAGAGCTCGGCGCGGGCGGTGCCGGCCAGTGGCAGGGTGAGGTTGCGGATCCGCAGCGAGACCACCTGCGCGTCACCGACCGCGGCGATCCGCTCATCGCCACGGCCGAGGCCGAGCTTGGCAAGGCCGCCATGACCGTGCACCTCGATCGCCCGCGCCGCCTCGATCGCCTCCGCACCGCCCGAGGCGCTCATCCGGGCCAGCACCTCGCCGCAGCTGCGCGCGCCGGCCGCCGCGGCCTCCGAGATCGCCAGTCGCAGCTGCGTCTGCCACTCGGGCTTGACCGGCGCCGGCAGGATCGAGACCAAGAAGTTGTAGGTGAGGTCCTCGCGGGTCTCGGATGCCCCGACCCGCATCGGGTCGAGCAGGCCGCGGTAGCGCTCCTGCGCGGAGAGCTCGATCGTCTCGATCGCCCCGGCGACGCCGGGCAGCGCCTCGAGGCGGTGGTCGCCCTTGGGGTCGATGTCGACGATCGGCCCCGATCCCTGCAGGAAGGCCTGCCAGACCGCCAGCTCGAGGCAGATCGTCTTGCCCGAGCCCAGGCTGCCGGCGAGCAGGCAGGTCGGCGGGCGGGCGGTCTGGCAGGCCTCGGCGAGGTCGAACTGGACCGGCTGGCGCGAGCCGGTCAGCGTGTAGCCGATGTAGGGGCCGATCCGCGAGCCTGCGTGACTGATCGCGTGCGGCACCATTGCCCCAATCTGGTCGGGCAGCAGGTGCTCCTTGTACTCGGGCAGGGGAAAGGTGGCGGCCGGCAGCGAGGCGAGGAAGAGGCGATGCTGCTCGCCACTGGGGCGGTGCAACTCGACTCGCCCGTAGGACTCGCGCAGGCGGGCCAGGCGCTCCTCCAGCTGCTCGGAATCGCGCCCGGCGACGGAGAGCAGCAGAGCGGAGCGCAAGAGCGGCGGACGGTCACCGGCACCGAGCACCGCCTCCAGCTCGCGGGCGAGGTGAGGGCGCTCGGCGCCCTCCACCGAGGGGCCATGATCGCCTGCCGATTCCTCGCGGGCGATCTGGTCGGCGTCGATCTTTCGCTTCGCCACCTGCTTTCGCGCCTCGCGGTTGGCGAGAAACTCGACCGAGAGCGTCGCGTCGACCGCGAAACCGAGCTCCAGCGGGGTAAACATCAGCTCGGCGTTGGGGCCGGGCACGACCGCCTCCTCAGGCATCGCGCCGAGCACCAGCTGGGCCTGGTGGGCGCGGCCGCGCTCGGAGTCGATGAGCAGCGAGCGCCGCTGTACGGTGACGCGGCTCTCGTGCAGGCGCAGCAGGTCATAGCCGTAGGGCTCAAAGCGCTCCTCGCCGCCGGCATCGAGGAAGCTGAGTGCCTGCGGTGCGAAGCTCCGATCGGCGTCGGGCTCGCCGAGGCCGCGGGTGTAGGCGCGGCGGACCAGGGTGGCGAGGCGCCGCGATCCGACCCGCGAGCACTCCAGATAGCCGAGCACCCGCTCGAAAACCCCCTCCTCCGCGGCCCGCAGCGCCGCGATTCGGCCGCTGCTGAGGCCACGCGCCTCCTCAAATCCGGCGTGCTCGGCCAGGGTGCGCCAGAGCGCCGCGGCGCCGTCGAGCAGGCCACCGAGTGGGTGTGCGCCGCCAGGCGCGCCGAGACGAATGGCGAGGTAGATCTCTGGGCGCAGCGCGCCGCGGCGCTCGAACTCAGAGCGGTGTTCGGCGAGGTGGCGCTCGAAGCGCTCGCGCCGGCCATGACGGGGGTCAAGCGTGGAAAGCGCCCGGCGCTCATAGCCCCCGGCGTCAAAGGCGCGGGCAACGCGGAGGACCTGGAAGTCGGACTCCAGGGTGTAGGCGAGCGCCTCCAGGCGCTCGCCTACTTCAACCTTGCGCGAGTCCGAAAGGCCGGGGTAGCTCTGGCCCTCGAGCTCATAGACCGCCCAGGCGTCAGTCGGAGTGCGCAGGACCAGATTGGCCCAGAAGAAGTAGTGCGGCGGCCTCACTCGGGAGCAACCCTCGGCGCAAAGATCACGGTGCGACCGGCGGGTACCTCCAGCGTCTTGCCCCGGTGCAGGGGCGCCCCACCGGCCGAGCTAAGGCGCCAGCGCCGCGCCGCCGCCGCCCGCTCGCGCCGCGTCGCGCCCCGCCGGCGCGGCACTCCTTCGAGCTCGACCTGCACCGGGTAGCGCAACAGCACCCGGGCGGGGCCGACCAGGCGCCCGCGCGGGTAGTCGCTGCCGCTCAGATCGGGCGCCAGCGCCAGCTGGCGAAGCGGCGCCAAATCGACACCTGGCGACGGGCAGCGGCGCCCGGCGGCGAGCACGCGGGGGCGAAGAAACCAGGCGCAGAGGCCCACCAGCGCCCGGTGCGGCGAGCGCCCGTCGATCTCCCAGCGCGAGAGCGCCCAGGCGGCGGCGATCGGCATCGCCAGCAGCCGCAGCGAGGGCGGCGCGGCGGCGATCGGCGCGCCTGCCAGCGGCAGCCGCCCCAGCGCAGCAACCGCCGCCAGGCAGGCAAACCAGTAGCCAAGAAGGCGCAGCTCAAGACCGTTGGGCAACGGGATCCGCCAGCCCTGGATGCGGAAGATGCGCCAGCGCCGCCGGAAGACGAGCCGGTAGGAGCGCACCACCTTGCGGCTGGGCTCAGCGGGCATCGCCCGACCCGATCTCCACCCACGCAAAAAGGCGCGCGTGACCGAGCAGAGCAAGGACGCAGTGCGCGCGGCGGGCTTCGCACGCGAGCGAACGAGGACGCCGATATGCGCCGGTCACCTACGTCCCCTCAGAACACCACGCTGGCGATGCCCTTGGCAAAGGACTCCACCGACTGCGGCGCCAGCAAGAAGATCAGCCCGAGCAGGGTGATGAGGACGATGCCGACGCTGGCGCCGATATTGCGCGAAACGAGGGCGCCCACCAAAAGACAGCCGGCGAGCACGGTGAGGACCGGCACCGCCCAGCCACTTAGCAATTCCCCGAGCCGGCTGCCCGCGGCGCTGACGTTGCCGCCGCCTTCGCCTGCCGCGAGCGACTTGCTCACCGCCGCCTCGGCGCTGGGCGGAGCGCCGAACGCGGTAAAAGGTGGCGGCGCGGCACTCGGCACCAGCGCCGCGGCGCTCAATATCAGGGCGCTGGTCGCGAGCCCCGCTGCGATCTTCGGTTTCATCCTGCTACCTCCCTGTCGGTGTGGTCTGCGGCTCAGCTCTCGGTCGGCACGACCTCGATGAAGTCGACGTAAGGGCGCTCGCGGTAGGCGATCCCAAGTTCGTAGGTGAGCGTGTAGGTGTTGCCGCGAGCATCGGCGGCGAGGACGGTCGCGAGCACCGCGCCCGAACCGGGGCCGGCGACCCAGAGCATCTGCTCGACGCTCTGCACATGCAGGCGGATGGTCGGCAGGGTGACCGCGGCGTCCGCGGTCAGGTCAGCCTCCAGGTTCGGAGCGGCGCCGGCCAGGTAGTTGCGCAAAACCCGGTCGACCACCTCCGCCACCGCAGGGTCGGTGACCGCGGTGCGCACCGGCGGCGCCGCATGGGTATCGACGGCGGGGGCACCGATCAGCGAGGGATAGCCGATCAGCTCCAGCGGCTGGCCTGCTTCGTGGCGGACGCTCACCGCCAAGTAGACGGGCAGGCGCTGGCTGGAGAGCTGGGCGGCAACGGTGATCACCCGCCCGCCGGCTAGCGCCCGCTGGTCGGAGGCGACCTCGGCCCAGAGGACTCGTTGAGAGCCGGCGGCGGGGGTGAAGCCGGCACCGTTGCTGAGCCCCTCGGAGAGGAAAGGGGCCAGCGCCCGGAGGCGCTCGCCGGGGCGCTCGGCGTCATAAGTCAGGTAGGCACGCGCGAACTGCAGAGCGAAGTCCTGACTGGGGGCGTCGGCGCCGCGTCTGACGGGAGCCGGAGGCGCCGCCGCGATGGCAGGAAAGAACGTCGCCCGCAGACCGATCGCGAAAAAGAGGAAAAGGATCGCCGTCGCCAGATAGCGCGGCGCCAGCGCGGAGTAGCGGGCGCGGCGCACGCTCTGCCAGCCGCTCTGCGCCCGCCCGGAGAGCTCGCCGGCGCCGGCTTTAAGGCCGCCGGCCATCAGCGCTCGAAGCCGAACTGCTCCCCACTGCCCGAGCCGCCGCCACCCGGTGGTGGCGGCGGACTCGGGGGCAGGGGAGCCGGGGCCCGACTCACCGCCGGCGGTGAGGTCGGAGCGGGTGCCTTCACGGGCGAGCTGACGGGCGCCTCTTCTGGGCGGGGTTCGCGCTCGCGCTCGCTGTGGTGGAGGGCCCGCGGCCGCCGCAGCACGCTGCGGTGGTCGGGCCTCGGCCTTGGCTTCGGACCGGCGGGACGGGCTGGCGCCGGTTGGGCGTGCGGCGCCGGGGCGCTCGGTGCTGGTCTAGCTAGCGGCGCCGAGCGCGGTGACGTCCGATCGCCCTGGGAATGCGCCGAGCCGGTGCTGGAGGAGAGCTCCAGCGCGCCGAGCGTGGCGGCGGCCGCGGCCCCGAGGCCGAGGACCGCGAGCCGGCGGGCACCCATTGCAGCACCGGTGGGTAGACCGGTCGGGCCCGCGGAGGGCGGTGGCGGTGGAGAGCCGCCCCCTCCCCGCGCATCCGTTGCCGCAAGGGGAGCAGGGTCCCGCGGGGCGATCGGCTCGGCGATGAGCGACTCATCGCCGAGCACGAAAACGTCGTTTTGCTTTCGTCCCATCGTCCGTTTCCTTCGCCGATAAGACGCGGGGCGATCGGGGTTCGATACCCCTCCTGGCGGTCGGCGAGTGGAGGCGTCGGTCTTGGTTGCGAGGCCCGTCGAGGCCGTGACCTGGGATTGGGTTCAGCGCAGGTGGATCGTGCGCTCGCTTGTGGAGATCTGAGGCGGGCTGGCGTTGCTGCTCGCAGGGCGGGCATCGGTTTTGCCGTCGGACCCTCAGTCGTCGATAACGGCCGACCGCAGCGAATCTCGATCGGCCCCTTGATCAAGACCGTGCTGTGTCGAAGGACTCTAAGCCGTCGTGAGCGTAAACATCTCTGCGATAAAGGCGCTGAATTCGATCCTACGGTGTGCACACCATCCCGATCTGCTTAGGGTGGAGTTTTGGGCAATCGGTGTGGACAGGTGGGAGGGGCGCCCGATCGCATTTCAGTAGGCGGACTGGAGCCCGGTGAGCATGGGGAAATGGCGGACATTTGTCGTCAGCAACTCGGCATCGAGCACGAGCGCGGTGGCGGCGATCAGGTAGTCGACATCGTCGATGCCGCTGTAGGCACGCCGATGGCTGCGGGCGAGCGCGGCAGCTCTTCGAGCGATCTCCTCCCCCACGAAAACCCACGAGAGCGCTGAGCAGAAATGCTCCAGCGCCTCGACCTCCTCGTCACGCACACCGGCGAGGAGCTCGAAGCGCACGACCTCGCTGGCCAGTGCCGGCTCGTCCTCGTCGGCGAGGCGCTGGAGGAGATCGACCGCGGGCTGCGCGCCGCGCAGGTGGTCGACCGCGACGCTCGTGTCGATCAGCTTCACGCGACGCCGTGGCGACGCAGGCGCTCGTTAAGGTCGCCGCGCATCGCGTCCACATAGTCGGCACCGCTGAGGTGGCGGCCGCTCCACGAGCCGGCGCTTGCCTGGAGCGCCGCCAGCCGCTCGGCTTTCGTGCGCTCGCCGAAGGTGGCGCGAACCGCGCGGCGGATCAACTCCGAGCGCGAGGCGCCCGTGGCGCGCGAAGCACGCTCCAAGAGCGCCAACTCCTCCTCGCCGAGGTAGATCTGCGTCCTACTCATGACATCACTATACATCGAGGTGTGTCGAAATCGGAGGCCTGGCGGCTGTCATTGGCGCAAGGCCGCCGCGCAGACCGGCGAGGGCGCCAGCCTCGCCTCCCAGCCGGCGCAAAGATTGTGCTTGCGGGGGGAGCGTGGCGAGAGTGGGCCGCTCGACGTGGACTACGGCGCAGCCGTCTGAAACCGGCAAGGAGCTGGCGCAAAGGTGTGCGGAGCTCACTTCTGAAAGCCGAAGGACTCCGTGCCGCTGGCACCGCCCGAACCGCCGCCGGACCCCGAGCTCGAGTGAGTCACCGAAGAGCCGGGGGATGGTGTCGGGGTGGCTGGGGCGGGGCTGGAAGCCGGCGAGGAGCTGTGCTCGATCCCGAACTCGGTCTCGCTCTGCTGGGCCGGAGCTTCGCTTGGCGGCGGAGTCGAGGAGCCAGTCGAGCTGGGTCCACCGGCCTGCGCAGGGCCGGATTCAGACGGCGGCACAGGGCTTGGTTCGGGAGCGGGAGCGGGTTGCGGAGCGGAGGCGGGCGGAGCGATCAAGTCGGAGACCGCCCTCACCTTCGCCGGCGGCGGATGGTGGGCAGAAGAGGGCGACGGCGCGCCGCTCCCGATCCCCGGCCCGACGATGCCGGTCGCCAGGCAGGTCGCCGTGGTGGCGGCGCCAGCGGTGCAGATCGCGGCGATCTTCTGGCCCGTCCCCGCCAGGACGCCGGCACCGCCGGCGTCACCGGACTGCAGGGCACCACTCGCCCGGAAGGCGGCGAAGCGCAGCTTCGCCGCACCGGCCTGGACAGGGTGCACACCGGCGCCAAACCAGCGCGCCAGGTGCCCGACGATCCCGACCCTGCCGTCGAGTTGGTCCGCCGCAACCCCGGCGATCAAGGCGCCGCCGCCGAGCTCATGCAGGCTGTCGTGGAGGCTCGCCAGAAACGAGCGGCAGGATCCGCAGTGCTCGAAGTGGGTGTTTAGGACCTCTGCCTCAGCCTCGCTCGCCAACCCGCTCGCCTCCTTCTCGAACAGCGAGCTGCGGGCCAGCTCGCGCATCTCGGGGCAGAACTGCGCCGCTTCGATTGCCTCCAGCCGCTTTCTCACCTGCTGGGTGGCCCGCAGCAAGAGCTTCTTTGCCGCCGGCAGGCTGATCCCCAGGTGCTGGGCGATTTCGGGCACGCTCAGCCCGAGGCCGAAGCGCAAGACAATCGCCTCGCGGTAGTTGCCGCGCAGCCGTGCCAGCGCCTCAGAGAGGCGCACCGCGTCCTCGCGACTCTCGGCGCGCTCGCTGGGGGACGGGCTGGGAGCCGGCGCCTCAGCGACCGTCTCCAGCCCCACCGTCGGCTTCGCCGCCCGCGAGCGCAGCACATCGATCGCCGCGTTGCGCACACTGGTGAAGAAGGCGGCGCGAAGGTTCTGTGGCGGGTGGCCCGCCGCCATCTGGCTGTGGAGGCGGATCACCACCTCGGCGACGGCGTCCTCAGCGTCGGCCCGGTTCAACGAACCGCCGAAGCGGCGCATCAGGTAGGCCTCGCCGAGCGGGCGCAGGCGCTCGCATTCGCGCTCGAAGGCGGCGGCACGGCGCTGGGCGGGCAGTCCACGAAGGATCGCCGCCGCCTCCATCAGGGGTGGGTCTTCTCTGCGAGTGTGCCCTGCAGCGAGCGGCTCGCAGATGGGACGACGGGCCTCATCGATCAGAAGACGATCCGGGGCTCGGTTTCGATACCCCCGACCTGATTGTGCTTGAGCCCATCCGATCTCCCGATTCGCTGCAAGTTTCCTGAGCATAACCCCAGGAGAGCCCGGCACCAAACCGGGCTCCCGGGGTCAGCGATTAGGTGCTCTCCTCCTCCTCGGCCTGCTCGTCGGAGTCGCGCCGTCGCCCCCCGGCGAGGAAGTCGACCCGCTCGGCGGCGATCGAGTGCTCGGAGCGCTTTGCCCCCTCGTCGCTCTCCCACTCGCGAAAGCGCAGCTGGCCCGCGACCGCCACCTGGCGGCCCCGGGCGAGGTAGGTGGCGCAGGTCTCGGCCTGGCGGCCGAAAGCTGCGACGTTGATGTAGAGGGGCGAGTCGGGGTGGCCGTTGCTCTCGGCGAGGCGCATCTGGCAGACCTTGGTCTCGCCGCGCTCTCTCATCTCGGGGTCCTTGGTCAGCGTGCCGACCAGCGTCACAGTGTTCATCGAGAACCTCTCTTTCCGGGCCCGGAGGGGCCCCGTTTCGTGATCAATCTCCCCTGCCCCAATCCGGATAGCCGCTCCCAGGCCGGCACCACCCGCACCTTTGCGCTGCGCCGCGAGTCGCTGCGTTCGAGCTGGGCGACGTAGGCCTCGCCGGGACCGAGGCGCTGCAGCTCGGAGGGGTTGACCTCGAAGCGGTAGCCGCGGGTGCGGGTGCCCTCCGAGGTGGCGCGGCCGTAGCCTTCGGTGCGGATCGTGGTCTGCCAGGTAGGCACCGCGCCGATCAGCTCGGCGACCCACTCCGCATCGGCCTGCTCGCCGATCCGGTGGCAGACGATCGCCGAGATCGTCGCGCCGATCCGCTCGCGGACCGCGGGCCCGGCGGCGCGCAGGTCGGCGAGCGTCTGGGTGCCGACCGCGACGCTGAAGCCGGCGGCGCGCCCGCGCGCGAAGAGGCGGTCAAGGGCCGGGGCCTCGAGCGCCCCGAACTCGTCGATCGCGACGAAGGTGCCGACACCGGAGCCCATCATGGCGCTGGCGGCGGCACCGAGGTCGAGCAGGACCATCTGGGCGACCGCCCGGCCGACGTTGCCGGTGCGGTCGGTGTCGAAGCGGAAGTAGGCGACCTCGCGCCTGGCGATGGCCTCGCGCAGATCGAAGCAGTCCGTTCCGGGACGCTCGGGGTCGAGCCAGGCGCGGGCGAGGTCGGAGGAGGCGAGGTTCTGCAGGCGGGCGCGCAGACCGGCGACGGCGCGCTGCTGGTCGCCGTGAAGGGCGGCGATCGTCGCCTTCACCTCGGCCAGCATCCCTGGGTCGCCGACCTGCCCGGCGAGGTTGACCAGCTCATCGGGGCTGCAGCTGGCTGCGACGCCGGCAAGCGTCACCGGCCGATCGCCGGCATCCAAGACGCGCAGCACCAAGCGCAGGAAGGGCGAGGCAGCCTGACGGTAAAAGCCGGCGTCAGCGGAGCCCCAGTTCTCCACCGCGATCAGGCGCTCGGAGCGCTCGTCGACGGAGCCGTGGGCGAGCGGGTCATAGACGCCCGACCCGACCGGGGAGAAGAGGTGAAAAGCAGCGCCGCGCGCCGCGGCGGCTCCACGTGCCGCCTCCAGCAGGGCACGATCGGTCTTGGCCTCCAGGATTACTGCGCCAAAGCCCGAGCGGGTCACGTGATCGACCAGCAGCGCCGCCAGCGAGGTCGTCTTGCCCGATCCGGTCGCACCGGGGATCAGCACGTGGCGCCCCGAGCGGGCATCGCCGCGACCGATCATCGCCAGCTCACCGCGGTTGGTGCGGCCGACCGGCAGCCCCTCTCTCAGCGCCCGCTTCCCGCGCACCCCGCGCTCGGCGCGGTGGCGCCGGGCGGCGTCGAGCAGGCCGCGGCGCTCGGCGGCGGCGGCCTCGCGATCGCCGCCGGCGCGGCGGTCCTCGAGGCGGGCGTGAACGCCCCAACCCAGCATGCCCGAAGCCGCCCCCAAGGTGATCGCGAGCGCGATCGCCGCGACCGCCAGCCCGAGCGCGCCGAGCGCGATTAGGAGGACGAGCGGGGCAAGGGGGCTCAGCGCGGTCAGCCCCCAGGTCCAAGCCAAGCGGCGATGACGCGCATAGGCCGCAACGGCGACTCCGAGGGCGACCGCCAGTGCAAGGGTGGCGAAGACCGCCACCACCAGACTGGCGGCGGCGTCCAGGTGGTGCAGGGTGTCCATCGGGTGCAGGGCGGGTAGGCGGGGCGCCGGGGTGAGGCGGGGAGGCGAGACCTTCATCGCCGACAAGACGGGCCGGGGGTCGAAAACGTCCCACCCGAGGCCAGTCGCTCGGCAAGGCGCTCTCAGCGCCAACGAGCCGAGACTGGCGACGTGCGGATATTCGGATCGCCGGAATAGGCGCTCTCGCGGGTGGTGTGCACCCGCCGGCGCGTCGGCGGACGGCAACCGAGAGACGCTGTAGCTGGGGCCATCGTGTCGCTACAGTCGAGCGCATGACGATCCAACGCATGGAGCACGTGGGCATCGTGGTCGACGACCTCGCGGCCGCGACGGCGTTCTTCGTCGAGCTCGGACTCAAGCTGCAGGGCGAGGGGCCGGTCGAGGGCGGTTGGGTGGACCGCGTGGTGAGGCTCAAGGGCGTCCGGGCGGAGATCGCGATGGTGGAGGCCCCGGACGGCCACGGACGGCTAGAGCTGACGAAGTTTCACGCCCCGTCGGGCCCGAGCGGCGACCGGCACACGCCGGCGAACACCCCGGGCATCCGCCACGTCGCATTCGCAGTCGAGGACATCGACGCCGTCGTCGCCGGCTTGCGAGCCCGTGGCGCGGAACTCGTCGGCGAGGTTGAGCGCTACGAAGACAGGTATCGGCTCTGCTACGTCCGCGGCCCGGAGGGGATCATCGTCGAGCTGGCGGAGCGGATCGGCTGAGGGCTTCGGCCGGCCGCCAACCGCCTCGCCAGCGTCAGTGGTCGTCCCGAGCAGGATCCGCTTTCGGAAGGTCGCCGACGTCACGCGCGATACGGAGCTCGACGTAGTCCCGCTCCGTTGGAGATCCGCTGGTAGCGCAGGGCGAATGCGATCGAGGCGAGGCCAGGGAGCGGTAAGTGCTGTGCATCGGCCAGGTCGACGGCCAGGGTGTGAGTTGGCCGGTATGTAGGCTCCTGCGCCAAGCATGGAGATCGCTGCGAAAAAAGACATCATCGCGGCGGGCTCATTTCCGCGGTCCTCTCTGTGGCGCCGTGCGTCCAAGGACGTTGAGGCTGCAATAGGTGTGACCGATTGGCCTCATGGGAGCGGCACCTTCAGTCTGAATACAACCCCCATCCTGAACCGCAAAGGGAAGCCAAACAAGCACTCGAACGGCGTCGAGCCCATCAAGCTCCCACTCATGCGGCACCTTGAGGTCTGCGGGTGGGTAACCGAGTCACTTCCGCCCATCCCGGCTGGGCAACTCCTCAAGACGGGCGACCTTGACGCTCTGCTCACTGTCCAGGGCTGCTATGTCGGTTTCGAGTGTGAGACCGCAAACGTCTCGTCCAGCCACCGAGCGATTAGCAAGCTCCTGGACGCCCTCTGCCGGGGGACGATCGCGGGCGGCATTCTCGCCGTGCCGGTCAAGGCGACGCAGCGCTACCTGACGGACCGGGTCGGCAGCTTCGAGGAGCTGAGCCCAACTTCGGATTCTGGGGTCGCTACCCGGTGCCGAGCGGCGCCCTTCGGATCTACGGCATGAGCCACGACGTAATCGACAACTCCGTCCCCCACATACCGAAGGGCACAGATGGGCGCGCGCTGGGCTAGGCAGCCTGCTCCACCCAGTCACTGCTCGGGTGGTGGGCCAGATCGGACTCGCTGAGGCGCTCGATGATTACGTCACAGCTCTCGATCTCGCTCCCGAGCCAGTAACGATCGTGCTGCTCCGCCACGTCAAAGGTCGTGCCGCTGCCGCCAAACGGGTCGAGCATCAAGTCGCCCTCGACAGTCGAGAGATGAACCACCCGAGCGAGGAGCTTAGTCGAGAGCTGATTCGTGCCACGCTTCTTGCTCTTGAACTTCCAGTGCCGTACGGGAGGGATGTCGGTCCAAACGTCCGTCAAATTCACCCCGTCGGGATTCATAGCCCCACGGTGCCCCCCGTAGTCCTTGATCTCACCACCGCAGTGCCGACAGGTCTCAATCGGGGTCCTGATCTTCCGAAATGTCTTGGGCTTGCCCTTTGAGTAGTAAAGGAGGCTGTAGTGGGCCGGGTAAAGTCGGCCCATTATGGGGAGGCCAGCCTTGATGCTGATCGCGATCCAGTGACGGAACGTCATCTCGCGGGCCATCAGGTGGGCGCCAAACACGATGTTCCAACGAGGAAGGTTGTAGGTAAAGAATGAGCCGCCCGGCTTGAGGACTCGGATGCATTCGTCGATCCAGGCTTGGCTCCACTCGACGTATTCGTCCTCGGATATGCGGTCATCCACCTTTGGCCCGTAGACCTTCCCAAGGTTGAAGGGTGGATCGGCGAAGACCGTGTCTACAGACTCGTCCTCCACACGCCGCAGGAACCCCAAGCAGTCCTCGTTGAACAGGGCGCCGTGCTTTGTCGCCAGCACAGGATCACTCCCTGAGGCGACTACTGTGGATGAATCAAAGGGCGCAAGTTCAGTCATGCATTTCTGTCGCATTGGTACCTCTCCATGTTGACGAATGAGCTTATTTGCTCTAACGGCGGGACGAACGAACGTTCGATCTCCAGTGATGCCTCTCAGCGCCAGCGCGCCGAGGACCCGTAGCCGACGATCTCTGAACCGCGCACCGCCGCGGCGTCGCCACGCGCTGCCATGTCGCGGCTGACCTGCTGGCGCTCGATGCGCCGCTCGACGTAGCTGTCGCAGCGGCGGGCCTTCAGTCGTTCGATCTCCGCCAAGGCCTCGGCCGCAGAGTGGGGGTAGCCGAACGACTCGCCGCGCTGGACAGCCAGGCTGCGCAGGAAGCGCAGCTGCTTGGCGGTGGGCGGTCTGCGGGTGGTGTTGGTCATCTCGGGCTCCTCTCCGGCCTGGCCGGCTTCGCTTGCGAAGCGACGACGCCCCGCCTCCGCGGCCCGGCGCACCGAAGGGGAAGGGGCGAAGCCCCTTGCGCCGGGCGAGGGACGGGGCAAGATGGAGCGAAGCTGAGAAGCCCGGGCAGGCAGCGGCGCAGCGGAGCCGATTGCCATCTGCCAGCCGCCCCCCACCCCGACACCCCCCACAGCGGGCTCGATTGCCGCCGTCGTCGCTACAGGTCCTGCACCGCGATCGCTTCGCCGGTGCGGGTGCGCTCGACGGCCTGCTCGACGAAGCGACGGGTGTGCGGGGCACAGCGATAGGTGACCCGGTTCAGGCGGCGCTCGGCGACCGCCATGCGCCAGGCGCGCAGGAGCTGGTCCAGACGCGCCGCGCCCTTGTTGGTGAGCTCGACCTCGATCGCCTCGCCGGGCTCACCGTCGGCTCCAACACGGAGAAGGTCGGCGCGGTGAAAGTGCCCGCCCGAGAGAGCCGCCGAGAGCAGGCGCTCCCCCTCGGCCCGCTCGCGGGCCACGATCTCGCGCTCGGAGAGCACCTGCGCCCCGCCTCGCTCCAGCACCGCGGCAAGCCTCGCGACGAGCGCCTCGTGGCGGATCGTCGCGAGCGATACCCGGGCGGTGCTCAGTTCACCATGGCCGCTGGCCCGCAGGCCGGCCCTGGTGCAGAGCACGAGACGGTCGCTGAGACCGTAGCCGGGCTGCACCGCGATCAAACCGGCATTGCGCAGGCGGCGCTCGCGGGTAATCGTCACGGTGCGGGCGGTCCCCGCCCATAGGGCGACGGCACTGCGCGGCACCACCCCGAGGCGGGCGATGAACTCGAGCACCTCGAGGTCGCGCTCGCTGATCCGATCTGTCCTCTTTCCGCCTGGCATCTGTCTCCCAGGACGCCCCAGCGTCGCGATCGGGGACACCCCATGCGCATGCCGCGCTGCGCTCAGGCGGCCGGCTTCACTTCGGCGGCGATCACCGAGTGGCGCGAGTGGCGCTGCGGCTTGGAGCGAGGGGTCGGCTTGGACTCCCACTCCGAGTAGCGCAGAGCACCGCGGACCTCGATCTGGGAGCCCTTGCTGAGAGTCTCGGCGCACTCGACGGCGCGGTCCTTGAACGCAACCACGTCGATAAAGAGCGGTGCTGTGTTGCCGGGGCCGTTGACCGCGAGGCGCATGTCGCAGACCGCCGTTCCGGAGCAATCGCTCAGCTCGGGGTCCTTGGTGAGACGGCCTTGCAGCTCTACCTTGTTCATCTGGATCTCCTTCCCTGCCCGGTGGGGCTGGTGTTTGCTTGCGGAGCGACCAAAGCCCCGAAAAGGCGAGCCGCTGCACCGAACGCAGTGAGGGGAGGGAGCACAGCGACCTTGCGCGGCGAGCCGGCGGGGCAAAATTGAGCGCAGCTGCGAACGCCCGCCCACCGGCCTGCGAAGGTGCTCTGGGCAGAACTGGCAAAAAGTCACGGCCGGCTTCGGGAGCGGCTCGGGCAGGAGCATTCGGCACTAGGCGGCGAGCATGCGCTCCACGGCAGCGAGGAACTTCGCGGCGCCCTCGACGAAGCCCTCGGCCTCGTCGGGATCGGGCGTGATCGCTTCGTAGTCAGCCCCCTCCCGTGACTTTTGTGCCCGCTGGGCCAGGCCGTGGAGGCTCTCGTCAAAGGCACCGGTGGCGACGTAGCGCTGGTGGAAGAGGTGCCAGGTGCCGCCGTGACGGCGGGCGTATTCGTCGCGCTCGGAGAGAGCCGCCCGCGCCGCATAGAGCATCGCGTAGTAGGCGGCACTTACCGCCCCCTCCAGATGGCCGGCGGCGAGAACTTCGCGGGCAATCGCGAGACGGTCGCGGGCCTGGTCCATGAACTCTTCCGAGCGCGGGCTCATTGGTACTCGGCCCCCTCCAGCGCGCTGCCCGCGAGAACGATCTTGTCGCGGTCGACCTCACCGATGAAGAAGCTGCGGATCCGACGCCGGTCGCGCAGGCGCTCGACCTCGTAGACGAGGACCGAATAATAGGTCGGAGTGTCACCCTCGGCGGCGGCGGCCGCTTCGATGATCGGTACGACATGGCCGCTCAGCGGCCGCCAACCGCTGGCGGGATCGACGATGACGATCATGTCGATGTCGGAGCGGCGATCGTGATGGGTCTCGGTCGGGTCTGCCTCGCCGCGGGCGCGCGAGCCGTAGAGCCAGACGGCGAGCAGATCGGCGCCGAGCTCAGCTCGCAGCGCCTCGACAATTCGGGCGATGACGCGGCGCTCGCGATCGTTGAGAGCGGCCCGCTCAAGATGGTTGGAGGGTCGAACCGCCATGCGGTCAGGATAGGCGGGGTGGCGGAGGAGCCGGGGGACTTCGTCTGCGAGGCAACCGCGCCCTGCCGGGCGGGGAGGCCGGGCGACGGGCATGCCGTTCGGACTCCTACAGCGCCTCCAGCATCACCGCGAAGAGGTCCTCGTCGCCGTCGCAGAGCAGCGCGCCGAGCGCCGCGCGGCTCATCGGGCAAGCGTCGAAGCGGGCGGCCTGGTCGAGATAGTCCTTGACGAAGGCGGCTAAGCCCGATGCCTCGCGATAACCGCTATCGACCTGGTAGCAGCGCCCCTGCCCCTCGCCAGGGACGTCGAGGATCTCGGCACCGTCGGCGGCTCGGCGGCCGATCATGATCCGCTCGCCGCCAGATACGCGGTAGCGGGCAACCTCGGTGCCCTCGCGCCTCAGGGCGTCTACGTCGATGTCGAGCTGTACCTCGGTCACTGCAACCTCCCGTGTCGGTGGATCGAACGGGCAGGCCCTCCGCACCGGAGATCCGAGGACGGAACCCCGAAGCCGCAGGCGAAGGGGCCGAAGGAGGCCCCCTTGGGGGCCTTGCAGTCCTCGGTGCCGGTGCCAGGGTGGGCCTGCCTCGATCCACCGGCTCACGGGCCAGGGAGCAGTGCCGCGAGCACCGGAACTAGCCGTCGCTGGAGTCCGGCTCACGCTGGCCGTCTGCTCCCACACCTGGCCCGGCCCGAAAACAGCCTGCCGACGCCGTGCCTCAAGCCCGATCACAACCGCACCGCCTTCGCCGCGCCCACCCGATACTCATCGCGCCGACCCGACTCCCCAATTAGCCCGGCCCGATCCTCCGCTCACCCTTCGCCGGCCCAACATCTGACCTCGACACACCTTCATCCACTTTTACCGGTCTCACTACCTCCCTGCTCAGGTCTCACAGAACTCAGACCTCCCCCTCACGGCCACTTCGCTTGCCCTTCCCCCAGAGACAGTGACGCTGACCCCGTCAACTCACAATCGTGAGGGGGCGGGGTCAGCGTCATCTGTCGCCGTCAAACGGCTCTGGCAAGCGAAGTGGCCGCGCACCCTGAGGGACTTTGCCTTGATCGCTCCCCCGTTCGCGGCCCGCAGCCCGGCGGCGGGTGTCCCCCAACCGGGGCTCGGTTGCGTCTTGGAGTAAAACCAGAGAAGCTAAATGCTCAGGGAGCATCTAGCCAAAGAGCGATGGAGGCAGCGGATGGACCCGAAGCAGCGACGGCAATGCGGGGCCTTCGAGGAGGACGGGGGGCGATTTGCGTTTCGACTCGGGAGCCAGAGGGCGCGCGGTAGATGGCTCGCAGCGACGCTGGCCATTGCGCTCGGCGTCCTTGCCATCTCGCCGACGAGCGCGGGAGCGGCTCCGGCCCGCTACGTCTTCGAGATGTGCGACTCGGCGCTGCCGGGCGGGGGCGTTAGCGGGGTCAGCTATTTCCAGAGCCCCGCAAACGGCCCGTTTGACGCAACCGATAGTTGCAGCCAGCCGACTGGCTCGCTAGCAATTAGCCAGACTGGATTCACCCCTTCGCAGTACGCATACTGGAGGCTGCCCATAGCGCCTCCCCCGGGCGGCAAGATGGAATCGATAACGATCACAGCCCTGAGCTGCGGGGGAACCGGAACAGTTGCCTTCGCCTTCTTCGAAAGCTGGCCACCTTCGGATACATGGCCGACCACCAATTGTCAACTCGAACAGGTACGCACCTTCTCACTCGACAATCCTGTGTTCCCCTTCTGGGTCTGGCTCGGTTGCAACAGCAGCAACTCCGAAGGCTGTCCTGGCTCCTGGATCTACGCCCACTACTTCGCCACCACCGAGGTCGACCCGGTGGCGCCGACGCTCGCCGGCCTCGAAGGCTCGCTGCTATCGGGCGACACGGTCCGCGGCCACCAGACGCTGAGCGTCAAAGCCCACGACGAAGGCGGCGGGATCAGCAACGTCTCGGTCTCGGTCAATGGCCTGCCGGCGGCGCAGCCGCAGGTCTCCAACTGCAACGTCGCCCAGGCCAACAACCCCAGTGTCCAGGGCACCGTGGCGGCGGCGATCACCCCCTGCCCGACCGAAACCAAGGCCGACTGGACCCTCGACACCCAGGCCTACCCCTTCCACGACGGGGAAAACACGGTGCAGGTCTGCGCCTCGGACTTCGCCACCCTCAGCAACCCCAACACGACCTGCTCACCAGCGCAGACGGTCGACGTCGACAACTCCTGCACCGAATCGCCGGTTAGCGGCGGCGAAACGCTGAGCGCGCAGTTCTCGGCATCGAAGTCCGACACGATCACAGTCGGCTACGGCAAGGACGCTGCGGTAACCGGTCAGCTCACAGACAGCACCGGCGACCCGGTACCCGGCGCAACTCTGTGCGTGAAGATGCAGGCGCTCGGCGTCGAACCCAGTGCATCCCCCGTCGGCACGGTGACGACTGACGCCAACGGCTCCTACATCTACAAAGTGCCGCCGGGACCCGACCGAGCCGTGGTGATCGGCTATCGACACGACGCCTTCCAGGTGGAGCGCGAGGTGCGCTACTACGCCCATGCGGGCCCGAGCCTGAAGCTAGCGCCGCGCAGCCTCGCAGACCACCACCGGGTGCGCTTCTGGGGTCAGGTGCCGGGGCCCAACGGCGGCGGGCGGGTAATCGTCCTACAGGCCAACGTGCCGGGGTCGCGGCAGTGGATCACCTTCCGCAAGGCGACCACGAACTCCGAGGGAGATTTCCAGAGCGCCTATAAATTCACCTCGACGACCAGGACGACGACCTATCGCTTCCGGGCCGTGATTCCGGCGCAATCCGACTACCCCTGGGTCGAAGGCGCCAGCCGCCCGGCCAAGGTACTGGTGAGAGGTTGAGCAGGCAACGGTGCGGGTCGACTCATCCCCGCCAGCAGCCACGATGTCTGACGCTCAGCCGTCGGACGTATCGCGGCTGTCGGGGAGATCGCCGTGGGCGAATTCCAAGTCGCTGAGGTCGACGAGGTCGCGCTCGCGTCCCACTGCCCGCTTCAAGGCGACCAGGTCGGCGAGGGAGCAGATCGGTGCCTGCACGCCATCGACGCGACGGCTGTCGGCGCGAGCCAAGAGATCGTCGAATCCAACTGGCGTCGCGGTCTCGGATAGGAGGTCCAAGTCGCCATGCGGAGTCGCCAGATGAATCGTCCGATCTCCAGCAATGCTGTCTTGCGGAATTGGCGAGCCGTCCGGGCGGGTGGCGCCCCACTGCTCGATCAGCGCCTGGATCCGCTCGACGTTCGCGGGATCGGGATCAAAGACCGCGTCGACATCGCGGGTCGCTCGCACGACGCCGTGACGGATCAGGGCGATACCGCCGATCAGCACATAGCGAACGCCTTCGCGGTTGAGGTCCGAAAGGATCCGGCCGAAGCCGCTCACGTCTAGCGGCGATCGAGCGCCGCCAGTGCAAGCGCCTGGTTGCTAAGAGCAACCCCCTCGGCCAGAAGCTGGTCGGGGTTGCGGGCGGCGTCGCGGATCAGGCGATAGCGGCGCCAGGCCTCGCCGGCGGCTCGGTCGTCGCGGCGAGCCTCGGCGGCGCGAGCCGCATCTGCGGCATCATCGAGGCGCTTCTTCAAAGCTGCTCCCACCATCTCCAGCGAGGATACCCACCGGGCCGGCGAGCGAGACTACGCCTCAAGCAACAGCGTCACCGGGCCGTCGTTGACAAGCGCCACCTCCATGTGGGCGCCGAAGACGCCCCTCGCCGCGCCGAGGCGGTTGCAGAAGCGCTCGTAAAGGGGCGCCGCGAGATCAGCGGGCGCGGCGGCCACGAAGCTCGGGCGATTGCCCTTGCGGGCGTCACCGTAGAGGGTGAACTGGCTGACGCAAAGCACCTCGCGCTCACCGAGCGGCTCGTTCATCTGCCCCCCGGCGTCGTCGAAGATCCGCAGGGCGCGGATCTTGTCGGCGAGCCGGTCGGCCTCGGCTTCGGTATCTCCCACCCCCACCCCAATCAGGACCAGCAGACCGGGCCCGATCTGGGCGACGCGCTCGCCCTCGACATCGACCGAGGCCTCGCTCACCCGCTGGACCAACGCTCTCACCGATCGGAGGTTAGGCCGAGGTGCTTCGCTAGGTTGGGCTCACTGTGCCGGTTCATACTGCGGAGCTGCGATTCTCGACCCGGGGCGAGAGCGATGTCCTCGACATCACTGCCGAGCTCCAGCAGGCGGTCGAGAAGGCTGGGGTCCGCGAGGGGCAGGCGCTCGCCTTCGTACGCGGCTCGACCGCGGCGATCGCATCGATGGAGTTCGAGCCGGGCGGCGTTCGAGACTTACAGGCGATGCTCGAGCGACTGATCCCGACCCAGGGCGACTACGAGCACAACCGGCTGAACCACGACACCAACTCACACGCCCACCAGCGCGCGACGCTTCTCGGCCCCTCCGAGGCGGTGCCGGTGATCGACGGTCGCCTGGCGCTCGGCACCTGGCAGCAGGTGGTGCTAATCGACTTCGACGACCGGCCACGGGAGCGGACTGTCGTGGCGGTGGTCCTCAGCTGAGTCGCGTGCCCGTCTCACTCAGGCGCTGGGATCGGCGATCCAGACTGTCTCGATGTCGAGCTGATCGCCGAGATCGTCGAAGTGGTGGTCGAAGTGCAGAACGTCGAGGCCCGCGCTTTGAGCCGCCACCGCGACTGTCAGGTCTGTAAGTGGGAAACGGTGTGCGCCGTGGGGGCCAGCGCTTGCCAGCTCACGGATCGCCGCCAGCACGTCCCGCTGGACACTGCGATCGACCGCGATCTCGCGCAGGCCTTCGAGGGTGCGATCAACCGCAGCTATCCCCTCCGAGCCACGCGCGTCGACCATCAGCTCGTAGCGCACCGGCCAACACCAGGCGACCTCCCCGCGCTCGACCGCGGCGCCGAGGAACTCACGAGCTGACGGCATCCGACGCACAGCCACCCAGGCTGAAGTGTCGGCCAACACCGGGCCGCGCCCGTTCCAGAGCTTGATGCTCACGTGCTCCGTAGCGGAGCGTTAAGTCGGTTGACCGCCTCGAGGTCCAAGTCGAATCCGCCGGCGTCCATCGCCTCAAACAGAGCCTCTACCGCCTCGCGGCGATCGCGACCTGCCATCAGCTCAGCCTTCGCCCCCTCGACAGCGAGACGGCGCACCAGCGTTGCGTCGGCCTCCTCAGTGGCGGTGGCGGCGCGCACGCGGACCAGGGCGTGGCCAAGCTCGGGGTCAACGGTGACCGCTATCCGTGAATGTTTGGAGGGCATCGCAGGACCAGTGTAGCTCGCTGGAGTTACTCCGAGCGTAACGGCTCGCCTGCCAGCTCGACGTCGAGCTGGGTGGAGTGCTCCCGATCACGCCATCCTCCCGTCGGCACTCAGGGTGGCTTGCTGCTCTGCGGGTGCAAGCACAGCGGGGAGTGTCCCGGCGAGCGAGGGGAAGCGGGCGGCGAGCGGCAGGCCGAGCAGCGAGACGGCGGCCATGGCTAGGAAGGCTGCGAGCGGATCGTGGACCAGCACCTGCACGATCAGCGCCACCACCAGCCCGCCGAGGTTGCCGGCCATCCAGACGATCGCCCCGGCTGTGCCGGCGGCGGCACCGGCGAGGCGCTCGGCGACGGTGAGGACGATCGGCAAGGCCGGTAAGAGGACGAAGCCCATCAGCGCGATCACGGCAGCGCGGGCGCCGAGCAGGGAGATCGTGCCGAGGGCGACGCAACCCACCGCGCCGATCAACACTGCGAGGCGCATGAAGGGACGTTCGGCGTCGCGGCGGGCAAGGAGCGGGGGCAACACTGCGCAGCCGATCATCCCGGCGACGATCATCCCGACCAGCAGCGCCCCGGCGCTCTGTTCGGAGACACCGGAGGGATGGAGCAGGGCCTGCAGCCAGGTAGCGAGAGCGACGAAGACGCCGAAGCCGACGAAGACCAGCCCGCAGAGAGTGCGCATCGCCGGCAGCGCCCAGAGCGCCCGCGCGGCGCCGCCCTCGATCGCAGCCCGCTCCTCGCCTTCGTGGACGGGGCGGCGCAGGGCCACCGCCAGAGCAAGGGCGGCGAGGACGCCGAGGGCCGCCTCGAGGACCAGCAGGCGCTCGATATGGCCGTGGGCGCCCAGGGTGGGGCCGAGGATCAGGGCGAAGAGCATGCCGGCGAAGCTGCCCGCCGAGCCGACGGCGATGCCGGCGGGACGCTGGTCGGCCGGCAGGTAGTCGCCGGCGAGCTTGCTGACCGCGCTGAGGATTACCGGCTGGGCGACCGCGACGGCGAGCTGTCCCGCCATCGCCCAGGCAAAGGTCTGACCGCCGAGGCGGAGTAGTCCGCCGGCTGCCATCAGCGCACCGCCGGAGGCGAGCGAGGGACGGAAGCGGCTGTCGAGGAGGCGGCCGGCGGGAATCGCCAGCACCACGTAGAGAAGCGGGAAAATCTCCGCGAGCCAGCCGACGGCGGAGACCGAGACCCCGTAGTAGTGCGCCGTCTCGGTGTCGATCGGCGCGTAGGTGAGCCAGAGCAGCTGGGTGCCCGCGCAGACGAGGGAGTAGGTGACGATCACCGACCAGCCGCGGGGCCTCGTTTGCTCAGCGCCCATGGCTCGAGTCGAGCGTCTGCTCACTTGTGCTTCTTGGCGTGCTTCTTGACCTTCACGCACTTGGCCCTGGCATGGACCTTCTTCTTCTTGAAGCCCTTCTTGCACTTGAGGGGTTTGGACTTCGGCGCCGGACTGGGCGGCGGCGAGACCACGAGGATGTTGCTTGTGGCTGTGCGCGAGCCGTAATCGTTGAGGGCAGTCACCTGACATGAGATCGCATCGCCTACTTCGGTACTCCCCACCGAATAGGTGCTGGAGGTCTGGCCGGCGACCGCGGCACCGTCGCGCAGCCACTTGTAGGCATAGGCGATCGGGCTATTGCTCCAGCTACCGGTCGAGCAGAAGAGCGTGTCTCCGGGCTCCGGCGTACCGGAGAGCTGCGGCGCCCCGGTGCTTTCCGGCTCAAGCGTGGAGCTCAGGACAAGCTGGGCGTTTATACCCGAGTGCGTCTCCCCAACGGTCGTCGAAACCGGTTCGGCCTGTTCAAAGGTCGGCTTGTCGTTGTAGAACTGGGTGAGGTAGTTCGGGCTTTCGTATTCCGCCCAGAATTCGACTTTGTATTTGCCGCCAGGCAAGCCGGCCAGGGTGTATTTGCCGCCTGATCCGCTCAGGGTGCAGTCGACTGCGACGTCTTCTTCTACTTCAAGCGCGCAGACTTCGACATCCTCGATCTCGGCGAGGGTCGCCGCGTCCGTCGCCTTGCCGGTGATCTGACCGCCTTCCTGCATTGCGGCATCGATGCCGGTGAGCGGTGGCCCTGTGGTCACAGTTACTTCGGTGGCCTGTTCAAGGGTCGGCTCGTCATCATAAAGCTGGGTGATGTAGTTGAGGCCTTCGAAGTCAGCGATAAAGGCGACTTTGTAATTGCCGCTCGCCAAGCCGGAGATGGTGTATTCGCCGTTTTTTTCCGTGTACGCGCATTCTTCTTCGAATTCTTTGCGCTCGACGTTGTAGGCGCAGGCGGCAGCGCCTTCGATCGGGTTCGTGGTCGAGGCGTTGGTTACCGTGCCTTTGATCGAGCCTGGGGCGATCGCGCTCGCCATCGCCGGCGCGAGGAGCAAGCCGCAGACGGCAAGCGCAAGCGTTGCGAAGATGCCGACGCCTGCGTGGCGGGCGGCTAGGGGCCTGCCCGTGAAGCGGCGGTGCCCTGCCTTCTTCAGATCCAAGATTCCTCCGTTTCCTGGTCCCGCTCACGCCTCCGCGAACGTCTGCTCGACGGCAGGCTACAGCGCAGTGTCGCCCCACGATGCGTGGGACGGGCGACGCTCCTACTTTTGATCGCTGCGAATGATCAAAATTCGGGTCGGTATTATGCGGCACCGGCCCTTGACGGCAGCCAGGGCTGCTCATCCCCGCGTCGCCTCGACGCCCTCTCGGGTGGCAGGCGGGCGGCCAAGGCGGGAGAGAGGCCGGGATTGAAGACTCAGATGAGAGCAAGGCGGTCGAAGTAAAGGGCGGCGCGGGTCGGCGAGACGAAGTGGCCGTCGCGGCGCAGGAGGCCGGCGGCGGCGAGCTCGCCAACCGCGCGGATCACCGCGTGGCGCTGGGCGGCGTCCTCGGGGTCGGCGGCAAGGATTCGGGTCAGCTCGCCCTGGGTGAGGCGAGTCGGATGCTCGGCGAGGACGAAGGTCAGGGCGGCGCGCTCCAGGACCGCCTCCTCGTGGTTCGGGGAAGGGGGATCGCAGCGCGGGTTACGGTTCTGGGGCATGGATGCTCAACGTTCTGGGTCGGCCCCGGGGGCGTGTCCGCTCCAACCCGGGGGGTTTTCTTCTCTGCTCGGCTGAGAGCGGCCGCGGGAAAGTTCGCCCCCGGCGAAACTCGCCATCATCAGTGACTCCCAGGGGTCATGAAGCCGTCTCGAAGCGAGTTGTCTCCACCCGACGCGGCCCCCCGCCGCTCGGCTAGCTACGTCCGCGCCCATACCTACCCTGCGCCGATGATCTCCCAAGCAGCTGTTGATGCCGTGACCAGCCCCGACAACCTCTCGCCGATCAAAGACAGCAACACGGGCATCTGGGCCGTGCGCGATCAGGATGTGGTCGCTGAGCTGCGTCGCCTAGAAGGGCTGGGGGAGGGCGAAGCGAGGCGGTTGGGGCGAGAGGCGGTCGCCCACGTCGGCGGCCATGTCGAGCACATCGCCGGCGCGGGCCTGAGGGTGGGTCGTCTTCAGCGGCGACACCGTGAGGTGTGGTGGGTTCCCCGGACTTCGGTTCGGGGGTAAGCGCTCGGGCGGATCAAAGCCCCGAAAGAACGCGGCTGCATCTTGTGGCTCCACGGTCGACCTCTCCCGGGAAGACGTGGGGCACACCTTGACATCGACTCGTGTCATGTAACCTATGCACGGATGTCTGCAACGCTGAGCAGAGGCGGTCGCAGTTGATCGACAGTCCACGCCGGGTGGCCGTGCTCGGCGCCAACCGGATCCCCTTCGCGCGCTCCGACAGCGCCTACGCCCGCGCCTCCAACCAGGACATGCTGACCGCCGCGCTCGACGGGCTCATCGACCGCTTCGGCCTTCAGGGCGAGCGCCTCGGCGAGGTCGCGGGCGGCGCCGTGCTCAAGCACTCCCGCGATCGTGACCTGACCCGCGAGAGCGTGCTCGGCACCAGACTGGCGCCCGAGACCCCCGCCTATGACGTCCAGCAGGCCTGCGGTACCGGGCTGGAGACGACGATCCTGATCGCCAACAAGATCGCCCTGGGCCAGATCGAGGCCGGCATCGCCTGCGGGGCCGACACCACCTCCGATGCGCCGATCGCCTTAAACGAGCAGCTGCGCGAGACCCTCCTGGAGGCAAACCGGCAGCGCTCCACCGCCGGCAAGCTGCGCGCCCTGACACGGGTTAGACCGGGCCACATCGTGCCGGCGATCCCCCGCAACGAGGAGCCGCGCACCGGCCTCTCGATGGGCGAGCACTGCGCGATCATGGCCACCGAATGGAGCATTGGCCGCGCCGCCCAGGACGAGCTGGCCGTGGCCAGCCACCGCAACCTCGCCGCCGCCTATGAGCGCGGCTTCTTCGAGGACCTCCTCACCCCCTATCTCGGGCTCGGGCGCGACCAAAACCTACGGCCCGACTCCGATCTGGAGAAGCTGGCCAAGTTGAAGCCGGCCTTCGGCGGCCCGGAGGGAACGATGACTGCCGCCAACTCGACCCCGCTCTCAGACGGCGCCTCGGCGGTGCTGCTCGCGGGCGAGGAGTGGGCAAAGGAGCACGAGCTGCCGGTCCTCGCCTACATCACCGAGGCGCAGACCGCCGCGGTCGACCACGTCCACAAGCGCGAAGGACTCCTGATGGCGCCCGCCTACGCGATGCCAGTGATGCTCGACCGGGCCGGGCTCGGGCTGGGCGACTTCGACTACTACGAGATCCACGAGGCCTTCGCCGCGCAGGTGCTCTGCACGCTGGCCGCCTGGGAGGACCCGGCCTTCTGCCAGGAGAAGCTCGGCCGCGAGCAGCCGTTCGGCTCGATCGACCGCGCCAAGCTCAACGTCAACGGTGGCTCGCTCGCCGCCGGGCACCCCTTCGCGGCGACCGGCGGGCGGATCGTCGCCGGCCTCGCCAAGCAGCTGCACGAAGACGGCAAAGGCCGCGGCGTGATCAGCATCTGCGCGGCCGGCGGCCAGGGCGTCGTCGCGATGCTGGAGAGCGCCGGCGGGGCGTCGTGAGCGATCGCTACTCCCAGCTAGTCAACGCTCCGGGCGTCTCCACGCTCGCCCGCCAGCTCGGGCTGCCGCGGCCGGTAACCCTCGAGCGCCGGCGGGCCGGGGCGCCCGCGATCAGCGGCCCGCTCCTCTCCGGCGCCGCCCCCGGCGGGCGCCTCGGCAAGCAGATCTCCGCCTTCCTTGACCAGATCAAGGCCGAACGGGCCGGCGAGCAGGGCCGGGCAAAGGGGCTGCTCTTCGACGCCACCGGGATCGCCGACTCCAGCGAGCTGGTCGAGCTACAGCGCTTCTTCTACCCGGCGATCGGGCGCCTTGAGCGAAACGGCCGCGTCGTCGTGCTCGGAACTCCGCCGGCGCAGACCGACTCGACCCGCGCCGCCACCGCGCAGCGGGCGCTGGAGGGCTTTGTCCGCTCGCTCGGCAAGGAGGTGGGCGGGCGAGGCGCAACAGTGGGGCTGGTGCTCGTCTCCCCGGGTGCCGAGGAGGAGCTCGCCTCGACCCTGCGCTTCCTGCTCTCGCCGCGCTCCGCCTACGTCTCCGGCCAGGTGATCCGGATCGGCAAAGGCGTTTCCCCCACTTCACAGATCGACTGGGAGCGCCCGCTCGAGGACAAGGTGGCGCTGATCACCGGTGCCTCGCGGGGGATTGGCGCGGCGATCGCGGCGACCCTCGCCCGCGACGGCGCCCGGGTGGTCGGGCTCGACGTCCCGCAGGCAGCCGAGGAGCTGCGCAAGGTCACGGCCGAGATCGGTGGCGAGGCGCTCGTGCTCGACATCACCGACGCAGATGCGCCGCAGCGCATCGCCGAGCATTTCGCCGCGGGGATCGACATCGTCGTCCACAACGCCGGCGTCACCCGCGACCGCACGATCGCCAAGATGCCCGAGGAGCGCTGGAGCGAGCTGATGGAGATCAACCTCAGCGCCGAGGAGCGGATCAACGACGCGCTCCTTGCCGGAGGGCTGCTCGCCACCAACGGGCGCATCGTCTGCGTCTCCTCGATGTCGGGGATCGCCGGAAATGCCGGCCAGACCAACTACGCGACCTCAAAGGCGGGGCTGATCGGGATGGTCGAAGCGCTGGCGCCCGAGCTGGCGAAACGCGGCGCGACGATCAACGCGGTAGCCCCCGGCTTCATCGAGACGCAGATGACCGCGGCGATGCCGATCGGCCCGCGCGAAGCCGGTCGGCGGATGAACAGCCTGCGCCAAGGTGGCCTGCCGCTCGACGTCGCCGAGACGATCGCCTGGTTCGCGAGTCCCGCTTCGACCGGGGTCAGCGGCAACGTCGTGCGAGTCTGCGGGCAGAGCCTGCTGGGGGCCTGAGGTGAGCACCCGCAGGCTCGATGGCCCGCCCAGCATCCTGGCGCTGTATGTGCGCGCCGCGGCGCCGATCATCCCCGGCGCCTCGCGGCTGCCGTTCATCCCTGGCGGCGGCGGGGAGATCCCCGACCTCGATCTGACCCTGGCCGGGGTGCGGGCCGAGCCGGAGGCGGTCGCCGCCTACGCGCGGGTCTGCGGCTTCACGCTGCGCGACCATCTCCCCCCCACCTACCCACACGTGCTCGCCTTCGGGCTGCAGATGGCGGTGATGGCCGACGGCAGCTTCCCCTTCGGCCCGGTGGGGCTGGTCCACATCGAGAACCGGATCGTCCAGCACCGACGGATCGGGGTTGGCGAGGAGATGACGATCCGCGTCCGCCCGACCAAGCTGAAGCCGCACCCGAAGGGCCATAGCTTCTCGCTGCTGAGCGAGGTAGCGGTCGGCGACCAAAAGGTTTGGGAGAGCACCAGCACGATGCTGCGCCGAGGCGGCGGCGAGGTTGCGGCGGCGGAGCCGGGCGGTGAGCCCTCCAAGGAGGAGACGGAGGAGATCGCCGCGAGCGCCGAGTGGCGGCTCGGCGGCGATCTGGGACGGCGCTACGCAGCCCTCTCGGGCGATCGCAACCCGATCCACATGCACTCGCTGAGTGCGAAGCCGCTCGGCTTTCCCGGCGCGATTGCCCACGGGATGTGGACCAAGGCACGCTGCCTGGCCGCGCTGGAGAGCCGCCTGCCCGACGCCTTCGCCGTCGAGGTCCGCTTCCGGCGCCCGATCGTGCTGCCGGCGACGGTGGAGTTCGGCAGTGCCGCGGACGACGGGGAGGTCGAGTTCGCCGTGCGCGACGCGAGGCTGCACACGCCCCACCTCGACGGCCGCCTTTGGCCGCTGGAGGCGGTGCCGAAAGCGAAGACCGGGAGGACGGCGGCGTGACGCGGAGCAGCGACACCGACACCGGGATCGCCGAGCGCGGGATGGGCCTCGGTTTGCGGGCGCTCAACCGGATCGCGGGTTCGGAGCTGCTTGACCGGGTCGGCCTCAGAAGGCCGCTCGAGCGGGCGGTGTACCGGACGACCAAGGGCGGATTTCGCTCCGCGAGCGCGGCGGGGCGCACCTTCAAGGCGGCGCAGCAGCTCGGCAAACCGGCGCGCCAGGCGAAGGGCAAGTCAAAGGGCCTCTTCGACCTGACTCCCAGCGAGGAGCAGCAGATGTTCGGGGAGGCGGGGCGGGCTTTCGCGGAGGAGAAGGTCCGGCCCGCCGCCCTCGATGCCGACGCCGCCCGCGCGACGCCGCCGGAGCTGCTCGCCCAGGCTGCCGAGCTGGGCGTCAACATGCTCGGCGTCCCCGAGGAGCTCGGCGGGGTCATGCACGAGCAGGCCGCGGTGACCGGCGTCCTGATCGGCGAGGCGCTCGCCCACGGCGACATGGGGATCGCCTACGCGGCGCTGGCGCCCGGCGCGGTGGCGAGCGCGATCGGCCTCTGGGGCAGCGCCGAGCAGGAGGCGACCTATCTGCCGGCGTTCACCGGCGAGGATGTGCCAGCCGCGGCGCTGGCGGTGCTGGAGCCGCGGCCGCTGTTTAACCCGCTGGCGCTGGAGACGAGGGCGCGCCGCGAGGGCTCGGATTGGGTCCTCGACGGCGCCAAGTCGCTGCTGGCGCGTGCCGCGGAGTGCGAGCTGTTCGTCATCGCGGCCGAGGCCGAGGGAGTTGGCCCGGCGCTGTTCGTGATCGAGTCGGGGGGCAAGGGCCTCTCGGTCGAGCCCGAGCCAGCGATGGGCTTGCGGGCGGCGGGCACCGGCCGCTTGGTGTTGGAGGAGGTGCGCCTGCCGGGCGGCGCCCTGCTCGGCGAGGGCCGCCGCGAGGACTACGTGGAGTGCGTCGAGCGCTCGCGGATCGCCTGGTGCGCTCTGGCGGTCGGCGCCGCTCAGGCGGTGCTCGACTACGTCATCCCCTACGTCAATGAGAGGACCGCCTTCGGCGAGCCGATCTCCAACCGCCAGGCGGTGGCCTTCGCGGTCTCCGACATCGGCATCGAGACCGAGGGGATGCGCCTCGCGACCTACCGGGCGGCGAGTCGCGCCGACCTGGGGGTGGGGTTCGGGCGGGAGGCTTCGATCGCGCGCCGGCTCTGCGCCTCCAAGGGGATGCAGATCGGCTCCGCGGGAGTGCAGCTGCTGGGCGGGCACGGCTACGTCACCGAGCACCCAGTCGAGCGCTGGTACCGGGACCTGCGCGCGGCGGGCGTGATGGAGGGCGCCCTGCTCGTCTAGGGCAAGGCAGCGATGATCAACCTCGAGATACCGAAGAAGTTCAAGCCGCTGGTCGGCCAGGCAAACCAGGTCGCTACCGAGGTCTTCCGGCCGATCTCGCGCCGCTACGACACCGCCGAGCACTCCTACCCGAAAGAGCTCGACATGCTCGCCGCGGTGATCGACGGCATGAACGAGGGCGGTGAGATCGGCGGCTCCGGCGCCGCGGGCGTGCGGCGCGAGTCCGCCGGGACGGGCAGCGGGGAGAACCGCAACGGCTCCAACCTCTCGACCGCGCTCGGGATCATCGAGCTCTGCTGGGGGGACGTCGGCCTTCTGCTCTCGATGCCACGCCAGGGGCTCGGCAACTCGGCGATCGCCTCGGTGGCGAGCGAGGAGCAGCTGGAGCGCTACGGCGGGCGCTGGGCGGCGATGGCGATCACCGAGCCCGAAGCCGGCTCGGACTCCGCGGCGATCCGGACCACCGCCGAGCTCGACGGCGATGAGTACGTCTTAAACGGCGAGAAGATCTTCGTGACCGCCGGCGATCGGGCCGATCTGATCGTCGTCTGGGCGACGCTCGATCGCTCACTGGGCCGGGCGGCGATCAAATCGTTCATCGTCGAGCGCGACAACCCGGGGCTGAAGCTCGACCGGCTCGAGCGAAAGCTCGGGATCCGCGCCTCCGACACCGCGAACTTCACCCTCACGGACTGCCGGGTGCCGAAGGAGGCGCTGCTCGGCAGCTCCGAGGTCGAGGACAAGCAGGGCTTCGGCGGCGCCATGCAGACCTTCGACAACACGCGGCCGCTGGTCGCCGCGATGGCGGTCGGGGTCGCCCGCGCCTCGCTGGATGAGACCCGCTCGCAGCTGGCGGCGGCGGGCGTGGAGGTCGACTACCCCACCCCCGCCCTCTGCCAGCCCGCCGCCGCGGCGCGCTTCTTGGAGATGGAGGCCGACTACGAGGCGGCGCGGCTGCTCACCATGCAGGCGGCCTGGATGGCCGACAACGCGAGGCCCAACTCGCTGCAGGCCTCGATGGCGAAGGCGAAGGCCGGCCGCACCTGCGTCGAGGTGGCGCTCGGCTGCGTCGAGCTCTGCGGCAGCGTCGGCTATGGCGAGAACGAGCTGCTGGAGAAGTGGGCGCGCGACGCGAAGATCCTCGACATCTTCGAGGGCACCCAGCAGATCCAGCTGCTGATCGTGGCGCGCCAGCTGCTGGGCAAGAACTCAGCGCAGCTGAAGTAGGGCGAGCAGGGCCGCAGTCCAGCCCGCGGGCCTCGGGGTCCGTATCGGTGCCGCTAGATTCCCCTTCGTGACCCTTGTCCTGCTCACCGGAGCGACGCGGGGGATCGGCCGTGCGGCCGCGATCGAGATATCCGCCCAGGGGGTCGAGGTGGCGCTGGTGGGTCGCGATCCGGCCCGGGTCAAGGCCGTCGCCCGCGAGGCCACAGAGGCAGGCGGAGGCGCTCCCGTCCATGAGCACGTCGCCGACCTGACGCTGATGTCGGAGGTCCGAGCGCTGGCCGAGGAGGTGCGCGGGCGCTACGGGCACGTCGACGTGCTGGCCAACAACGCCGGGGCGCTGTTCGCCTCGCGCCGGGAGAGCGCCGAGGGCCTGGAGCGAACCTTCGCGCTCAACCATCTCGCCCCGTTCCTGCTCACCAACCTGCTGCGCGACCGCCTCGAGGGCGCCCGCGTGATCACCACCGCCTCCGACGCGCACCAGTCGGGACTCCTGGATCTCGAAGACCTGCAGTCCGAACGCTCCTATGCGGCGATGGGCGTCTACGGCACCTCGAAGCTCTGCAACATCCTCTTTACGCGCGAGCTGGCCCGCCGCGCCCCCGAGCTGCACGCCAACTGCTTTCACCCCGGTGTGGTGCGCAGTGGCTTCGGCAAGGGCGAAAACGGGATCTGGAAGGTCCTCACCACGCTCGGCGGGCCGTTCATGCGCTCGCCACGGCGCGGCGCCCGCTCGCTGGTCTGGCTGGCGCTGTCCGGCGAGGCCGCCGCACTCAGCGGCGAGTACGTCCAAGACGAGAAGGTTCTGGCGCCCAGCGCCCAGGCCCAGGACGAGCTGCTCGCCGAGGAGCTCTGGGAGCGAAGCGCCCAGCTCGTCGGTTTGCCGGGTTAGGTATAGCCCTCTCCTGGCTCTACCCCTACCGGGAGCCTCATCACACACGACCCGGGCAGCCCGTGTTTCGCCCGTTCGTGCCGATTTCCCTGGTCATCGCGGGCACCTCGACGCCGGAGTTGGAGGGCCTGATCGATACGACCGACCCCTGCTGCACTTGTGACTGGCGCGCACTGGGTGTGACGGCCCTACGGTGTCGCCTCTTGGTGACCTGCGACGCGGCTTCAGAGCTGCATGTGAGGGCTGGACCAGCCGCTGACGAAGTCCATCACGTCAAGCGCGACATCCTCCTCGGCCTCGCGGTCGCTACCTCGCAGCTCAATCCGCAGCGACTCAAGCTGGCCGAGAACCTCTGATCGCGAGACGCCACTCTCCAGCTCCTCGGAGCGAACCAGATCGCGGATCTCCATCACTGGCCGGGAGGAATCCAGCGCCTGGTGAAATGCCAAGAAGATGTCCTCATTGATTGCCATCAGTAGCCAATGGTAGGGCCTTCGAAGACACGATTCGAGAACCGTCGCAAACGCCAACAACTCTGCGCAGGAAACTCATATGGGGCCCTCGACCAGATTCCACCTGAGCCGCGTCTCAGCCAGCGCGCCCCGCGGCGACTGCCTGCCCGCCTGCCCGCCGCACCACTACTGCGGCGGCGACCCACCTCGAAGCGTCAGCCTCGCACCGTGCAGGGCCGAAAGAAGCTGCCGGTGAGATAGGTGCCGTCGGAGAAGGTGAACTCGCCTTTGGCCTGCAGGTGGCCGGTTTCGCAGCGGGCGTTGACGTAGCTGTAGTGGCGGCCCTTGTAGGTCCAACGACGGCCGATCCGCAGGTGCCCGGAGACGGGGATGCCGCTGCCGCCGGCGATCTCGGGAATCGTCGCCTTGGTGCGGTAGCCGTAGACGCCGTCGTGGATGCGTTCGATCACGATCGGGACGACGAAGGTGGTGGCGACCGGGACGGTGGTGTAGGCGTGGGCGAAGACGGTGGGGTCGCCGTGGTGGGGGGGCCCGTTGAAGAGGGTGATCGGTGAGGAGACCCCGAACGGGGTCGATTCGGGGAAGGCAACGATCGCATGGCCCTCGCCCTCGCCGACGATCGAGCCGGGGCAGTTGTGCCGAGCCGCTGCGACCGTGGTGCTCTGGAGGCGGTCCTCCGTGCAGACCGGCAGGCCGGTGGTCTGCACCGAGCCGTGGCGATCGAAGTAGATCGTCAGCGTCTTTAAGATCGGGGGAAGGGCACCGGAGGCGGTCGAGAGGCTGCCGCCGCCGTGCAGCTCGATCGGGGCGTTTTCGTGGCGGGGCAGCGCCGTCGGGGAGAAGCCGCCTTCGGCGTTGATGATGAGATTGCCGGCGCGGATCTGAAGGGTGTATGCGGTGGCTGTCGCGGCACCGATCAGCACCAGGGCCAGGGCGACACCGAGCAGGGCCTTCTTCGGCATCTCAATCTCCCTCCGGACTCTGCGCCTCGGCCACATCGGGTCCCGGGACCTGTCTCGGGCCGGGCGCGGCGAAGGGGCGAAAATCGCCTTCGGCAAGCGCGCCGCGGACGATCGTCAAAAGGGCGGCGGCGGTACCCGCCGCGTCGTGGCCGCCGCTGCCGAGTCGCTGCACACCCATGCCGGTCAAGAGGGCGACGACTGTGGCGGCGTGTCGGGAGGCGTCGGGGACGCCGAGCGCCTCCAGGGCCGCGGCGGCGAGGGCTTCGTAGGCGGCAAAGCAGCGCCGTGAGGCATCCTGTAGGGCGGGGTCGCGCGAGACGCGCAGGTGCAGCTCCAGCTCGGCGAGCCGTTCGGGGCGATCGACGCTCCGATCAGCTCGAAGGCGACGCGCAGGATGCGCTCGCGGGTGCCGTGCGGCTCGCTGCTGCTGCGCTCCAGGCCGGCGGACTCTAAGGCCGCGGAGGTAGACACCGGGAAGACCCTTCGTTTATCGTTCGTTCGAACGACTCAGTCATAGCCAGAGAATAGGTCCCAGGGGGCCAGACTTCAAACCCAAGCATCCGATCCAGCCGGCCGTCGCACAATGGCTACGCTGAGAGCATGTGCATATTGCGGCAAGCGTTCTGGGGGGTGGTCGCACTCGCAACCTGCGCGATCCTGGCGACAGGGATCGTTCAGGCAGGAGTCTTCGGCGGCGCCAATGTCCGCGCGTCGTTCGAGGGCAGGCTGACGCCGCACGCCCTGCCGCGCGCCGGCTCGGTTCCGGTCGCGCTGCGAATGGAAGGAGCCCTGATAAGCACCAACGGCCGGGAACCTCCGCGGCTGCTGCGCATGGCAATCGCGATCAATCGCCATGGAGCGGTGTCAACGATCGGGCTTCCGGTCTGCCGAGTTGGCTCGATCGAGGCCACCACCACCAGGCAGGCGCTGGCCGCCTGCCGCGAAGCCCTGATCGGGAGCGGACGCTTTACCGCCCACATCGCGATCCCGACCCAGGCGCCGTTCCCGGCCCACGGGAGGATGCTCGCCTTCAACTCGGTGCTGCACGGCCGGCGCGTGATCCTGGCGCACATCTACGGCACCGATCCCGTGCCGACCTCACGCGTGCTGGTGATGACCTACCAACGTAGGAGCCCCGGAACCTTCGGAACGACCCTTTCCATGCAGATGCCGAATCTGGCAGTCAACTGGGGCTATGCGACCAGCTTCAGGCTGACCCTGCACCGCCTCTACACCTACCGGGGCAGGCCGCGGAGCTTCATCAGCGCCAGCTGTCCCGCCCCGAAGGGGCTCAGCGTCGCGCTCTTCACGGCCGCAAAAGGAACCTACTACCTGGCGGAAGGCCGCCAAATCTCCCGCGTCCTCGAGGGGACTTGCACGGTGAGGGGTTGAACCCACCCACTCCCATCGACTCACCCTCCAGCCGACCCACGAGCCCACGCACGCAGCCCGGTCAGTCCGCGGTCTGCGGATCGCCGGGGGCGATCATCTCTTCGATCGCCGCGAGAAAAGCGGCGGCGCCGTCTACATACTTGACGGCTTCCCCGGCATCTGGCTGCGCCGCCTCGGCTTGGCGGAGCTGTGCGGGGAGGTGGCGGCGGGCTGAGGCTCAGGCCCTCATCTTGCCTCTGGTCTCAGGGATTCCGGGCGGCTACACCAGGTGCTGTCCATGCATGCCATTCGGCACCAGCCTGCTGTGTGAGAGCTTCAGTCCTTGGGGCCCGGGTCGCTGGGAGCGGCAAGCTGCTGCTGGGCGAAGGCAGCGAACCGGCGCAGTTCGTCGAGGCGATCGAGAGCGTCCCACACCGCCTCGTCGTCGACTTCGAGGTATGCGTGGACGAGGACGTTTCGCATCCCGGCCGCGTCGGCGAGCCGCTCCGCGAGCTGGGGGTCGAGACCCGCTTTTCGCAGGTTCTCGAAGACGCCGCGGTATTCGGAGGGAGTCTCCAGCCCCAGCTCGGCGATCAGGTGGGCGCCGATGTCGATGCAGATTTGGATCGCCAGCTGGATCGCGTGATCGGCGGCGAGCCGGCTGCGAAACTCGGCTGTATAGGCATCGTGGCCGGCGGCGCGGATCCCTTCCAGCTCCCCCAGGAGCGGAGTGAGGCGATCGAGCCGAGCGGCAATGCTCTCAGCGTCGACCATAGCGGTCCTCTTCTATGCGATGGCGCAAGCCGCGCGCCAGCTCGGCCCTCAGCGGCGCGGTATCGAGGTAGTCGAGCACGGCGCGGGCCTCGAGCCGAACACGAGCCTTGGGATCGCGTTCCACCAGCCGGCGGGCGTCGCGGATGGCGCGGTGGCGCATCAGTGGCGTCGCGCCGTTGAGCAGGACCACGTCGACCTCATCAGTGCCGAGCGCCCGGGCGGCGGCATCGGTGAGCTCGAAGCGCAGCTTGAACAGCGCCTTGGGGTCGAGGCCCGGCTCGTGCCAGACGCCGACGTCGATGTCGGAGAGCGGACCGGCGCTGCCCCTTGCCTGGGAGCCGATCAGCATCGCCGCGACCACGCCCTCGCGATCAAGCGCGCCTGCGAGGCGATCGAGCGCCGCGCGGTCAAGCCGCGGGACGCGGGCTCTCTGATCGATGACGGTCACACTCGACATCGTCGCCGATCGGGCGGACCGCGTCCAGAAGGGGGGCCCGACCGTTCCCGGCGCTTCCCCTACCTCCTCGGCGCCAACCGCCCCTCCAGCCCCCGCGCCAGCGCGTAGACGCAGCCCTCATACCCGTACTGCCCGATCGCCGCCGGCAGGGTCGCCTCATAGACGTCGGCGCCGAGCTGGCCCGAGGTGAAGCTGGCATCGGTCGGAGAGTGGTTTTCATAGCTGTCGATGCGATCGACCATCTTGGTCTGCTCGGAGGAGAGCTTTCGCTTGGCGGCGGCGTAGAACTCTTCCTTTACCTGGACCGGGCTCTTGCCCCCACAGGCCCTCTCCCCCGCCTTGATCGCCGCCGCCGAGCGCTTTGCTTCGGGGCTGGGCTTGGGCGCCGGGAAGGTCGCATAGATCGCCCTGAGGGTCGGCGAGGAGCCCTTCGGGGCCCTGGCTTCGGCGGCGTGGCGAACGGCTGCGTCCTTTTTGGCGGCGGCCAGCGCTTCGGCGCTGGGGGCGGTCGAGGTCGAGGACGTGGAAGAGGAGCTCGAGCCACAGCCGGCGAGGGCGATCGCCAGGGCGAGGGCAAAGGCCGCGGCGAGGATTCGGGGGCGCAACTGGGCGGCTGGGGTCATCAGGGGTTGAGGGGGCTCCCCGGCGCCAGGCTGATCGCCTTCCAGGCACCGGCTTCGCGCTTTAAGACAAAGTAGCTGGGCTTGCCTCCCCTGGGGGTGAAGATCACGAAGGCGGTTGAGCCTTTGACCCGCACCGAGGTCAGCTTGCCCGCCGCCGCCTTCTTGGCTTCGGGGACGCCGCGGCTCGCGATCAGCGTCTTCAGGAAGGTGGGGCAGCTGCTGAGCTGCGGTTTGGCTTTGGAGAAAGCCTGCATCTCTTTGCGGTTGGAGGCCGAGAGGCCGTCGCAGACCTTGGCGTAATCGGAGGCGGCGATCGCCTTAAAGAAGGAGAAGGCGGCGGTGGCGAGGGCGGCCTTCTGGGCGGAGGTCGCGGCGGAGCCGTAGCCCTTGATGCTGTTTGCGGGGCTCTGGTAGGAGGGCGAGGTGGTGGAGCCTCCCGAGGGGCTCTGGGTGCTCTGGGGGGTGGTGGCCGACTGGCTGGGGCTCGAGGCCGTGGTGGTGGTTGTGGCGCCCGGGGTGGAGGCCTGGGGGCTCGCCGTGGTGGTCGAGGAGCCCGAGCTGCAAGCGGCGAGGGCGAGCGCCAGGGCTGCGCTTAAGAGCGCGGCGCTCAGAGCTTTTGGCAGTCCGGGCACGGCGGGGATTCTCGCCCTCGATCCTTAGGGGAAGCTCAAGTGAACTTCCCCGTATTGCCCTTGCAGTAGTGGAATTCGAAGCCGAGCACCGTGTCGTTGGAGAGTTCGACCTTCTTATCCAGCTTGATCTTCATCTTCTCGGCGGCGTTCTTGTTGCCGGCCTTCAGTTTCTTGGCGACGCCTTCGAGCAGGCCCACCTCGGCCTTGACTTCGCCGAGCCACTTGGTGAGGGTGGCCTGGTCGGCTTCTGGCTGGGGCACCGCTTTGAGCAGGGCGACGGTCGCGTTCAGCGCCTGGGCGGCCTTCTTGATCTGCTTGGCGGGCCGCTTCAGCTTGCCCTTCTTGACTTCGGTTTCGACCCCCTTCAGGGTCTTTTCGGTGGTCTGGGTGTTCTTCTGGCAGATCGGTTCGACTTCGGCCTTGTAGGTTTCGCGGGTCACTTCGGAGGCGTAGGCGAGCGAGGCGAGCGCCAGGAAGGCCGTGGCGGTGATCATCAGGGCGATCGTCTTCTTCATGGTTCTTGACCTGCCTTGGGTTTGACTGTTTGACATAGGGATTGCCTCAAAGCTCCGCGTACCTGGAAGGCGGTGGACCGAGTGATCGACCTTGCGATCCCGCCCGCGGGATGCCGTGTGTAGCACACAGGTGAGGTAAGTAGGGTGCGCCGGGCATGGATTGGCCACCGCAAGTTGGAGAAATGCTGCCGCGAGCTGCGGAGTGCTGGTATGAGCAGGTGAAGTTGCTGGGTTGGGTTCTCGGCACGGAGGGCCACGGCGCCGAGTGGAGGCGGGTGATGCTGGTCGACGCCGAGGACGCGGAGAAGGTCTGGGAGGCGATTTCGATCGGCGTCGCCGACGCGAAAGTGACGGGCTTGCGCGAGCTTGGCCGCTTCGGGCTGAACTGCGAGGTAGACGTGCAACTGGCGATCGGGGAGCGCAGCGCTACAGCCAGGACGATTTGGCACTACGCGACGCCCGCCTCGACGCCGCGGCTTGTGAGCGCCTTCCCGAAGCTCTAGCATTTGAGTATGGCTACGGTGCGCGAGATCGTTGAACTTGACATCGTCGAGCTGCGCGAGGACTTTGAGACCGCGCCCGCCGGTGCAACTGGCGGAGTGCTCGACATCTTCGACGGTGACGAGGCGATGGTGGAGTTCACCAGCCTGCCGGCGGAGCTGGGCCTCGACCGGATACTCGTCGTGCCGCTCGACAAGCTGCGCATCGTCGATCCGGCTCCTCACGGCTGAGAAGCCTGCAAGCGCTGCGGGGTTCAGCTGCTGCACGGTTTGACGATGTTGCCCGAGATCGAGGTGCCTTCGGCGAAATCGAAGACGCCGTGGGCGGCGAGGTGCCCGTCGGGGCAGGAGGCGTAGAGCAGGCTCTGCTTCTTGCCCTTGTAGGACCAGCTTTTGTGGAGGGTGGCCGAGAAGGAGGTCAGCGAGCCCTGCCCGGCGACGATCGTCGGGATTTCGACCAGGGTCGAGGTGCCGTAGATCCCGTGCGCCTTGCCGATCACCGCTTGGGTGACGAAGGTGGTGGCGGCGGGGACGTGGGCGTAGACCTGCATGACGAGGACCGGCTTGCCGCCCTGGGGGGGGCCGTTGAAGATCAGAAGCGGCCCGCCGGCGGTGAAGGGGGCCTCTTCGGGGAGCTGGATTTCGGCGGTCACGGTGCCTTTGCCGACCAGCTCCTTGGAGCAGGCTTTGAGTGCTGCGGCGGTGGTCGTCGCCTTCAGCTTCGAGGGGCTGCAGGTGGCGAGGCCCTTGGTGTTGATCATCCCGTGCTTGTCGAATTCGAGGTCGAGGGTCTTTAGGGCGGGGACGTGGGAGCCGTCCGATGTCTTCACCGAGCCGGAGATCTTCAGGGTGATCGGGGTCGGCTTGGTCTTTGAGAGCTTGGCCGGGGTGATGCCGCCTTCGATCGAGATGATGATCTTGCCGGCCTGGACTTCGGCGGCGAGGGCGGCGGCGGTTGCGCTCAGGGCGAAGAGGGCTGTGAGGGCGATGATCGCCTTCGCCCTGCGGCTGCGTGACTTGATCCTCATCTTCTCTCCTACCCCTTTGCCTTGCACTGCTTGTTGAGTTCGTTTTCCATCGTGATCCCGCCTTCGAATTCATAGGTCGCCTTGGCGAGTTCGAAGTTGACTTCCCTGATCCCCTTGGGGGCCGGGCAGTCGGCCGAAGCGTAGCTCTCGGAGTGCCCGTGGGAGCTGAACTTTCTGCCCAGGGTCATGTAGAAGCTCGAGATCTCCCCGTAGCCGGAGGCGATCGGCGGCAGGGTCGCGTCCAAGGCGGTGCCGTAGGTGCCGTGGGTCTTCTTGACTTCGAAGACGATCACGTAGGTGAGCGAGAGCGGTTTTTGGCTGGAGACCTGGGCGAAGATCGCCGGGTGGCCCTTATAGGTGCCGTTGAAGGCCTCCATGCCGCCGATCGAGAGGAAGGGTTCCTGGCTCGGGAAGGCGATCCGCGAGGTGACGTTGCCGTGGCCGATCAGCGAGGACCCGCAGATGCGCTTGGCGGTGGCGCCGGTGCCGGTCGAGATCTTGGCAAGGGGGCAGGTGGGAAGGCCCTTGGCGGAGAGGCGGCCGTGGCTGTTGATGTCGAGCTTGATCCGCGCCAGGCGGGGGGGGACCGATTTGTCGGTGGTTTTGATCGAGCCGTTCATCCCGACCGTGACCGGGGCGGGGTCGGTGCGGGGCAGCGTCGAGGGGCGGATTTCGCCGCCGAAGGAGACCTGCAGGACGCCCTTCTGGGAGAGGCCGGCCTGGGCGGCGGCGGCGAGGATGAGCGCCGCGAGGACGGCGACGCCGGCCAGCAGCGCAGTCTTCTTGGTCTTCCCCTGCCCCATGCCTGAAACCTAGCGCACCAACGGGTAGACGCAGTAGTAGGCGGCGGGACTCTGGGTTGCGTCGAGTAGAGCTCCATCGGGGTTGGCGCGCCCTCGGCGGAGTAGGCAGAGCCAGCGATCGCCGCGATCGTCGCCGCTGAAGGCCGACCGATCCTCCGCCTCTTGTCTTTTGTCGTTCATATCCTCGCTTCCCCTTTCGGACACCGCTGCTAGTAGAAACCTCTGGCTGCGTCAAAGTCTCGCTTTCGCTCGCTTGGGGGCTCAGCGCCTTGCCGTGGTTAGCGATGGCTGAGAGCTTTAACCGATCGCAGTGCGCGGAGGACATGGTGAGGTCACCGGTTGCGCCAGCTACTCCCCGAGGGCGCGGTCTGGACGACGCCCGAGCTCAACTGCGCGGCATTGCGACGGCAATGGTTTGGAGACATGGACTGCAAGCAGTCAGGCAGCTACCCGCTCAAGCGCAAAGGGGCTGCCCTCGGAGTCCCGGCAGATCGCCCAGCGCTCGCCGGGGTGGACGACCGAGCCGCCGTGCTCGCGGACGCGCTGCAGGGCGGCGGGCAGGTCGGAGACCGTGAAGTAAGGAAGCGAGGCGGTGTCACCGGGACCGGGGCCGCGCTCGTGGAGGCCGAAGCGGAGGCCGTCGCTCTCAAACTCCCAGCCGGAGCCGGCATCGGTGGGCCTCGGCGACAGCTCCGCCCCAAGGACCGCGTTCCAGAAGGTAAGGGCGCGGTCGGGGTCATCGGCGGGGAACTCGATCAGGGGCATGGACATGGGGGGAGTATGGGTGATGCAGTGCGCTGACGCGACGATGGAGCTTGCCCCCTCGATCAGACAGGCGAGTAGCCTCTGTTCCGTGCGAGGCGAGGTGAGTTTGCGGGTGCTGGCGGCCGGCGTCCTCGGCTTGGTGCTGCTGGCGCTCGGCGTCGTCTACCTGAGCGTCGAGTGCCAATCGCTGCCAGGGTTCATGGGGCCGACCCAGGGCGACACCGCTCCGCGGAGCGGGCTCGGCATCGCCTGCGTGGCGCTGGGGCTGGCGGCAGTGGCGGTCGGCCTCCTCGCGGCGCGGCGGAGGCCGCCGGCGTAAGCGCGGGCACTCAGGCGCCGAGGAAGGAGCCGATCAGGCGGGCCGCGCGTTGTGGCTCCTGAGCGAAGAAGGCGTGCCCGCAGCCGTCGAAGAGCTCGACCCGGCTGTCGGGCCAAGTATCCGCGAGCGCAGCGGCGTTGGCGACCGGGATCACGACGTCGGCGCTGCCATGGGCGATTAGGGTCGGCTGGCTGCCGTCGCTCTTGGGGCGGGGCTGCTCG
Organism: uncultured Solirubrobacterales bacterium; assembly: GCA_963777915.1. Taxonomy (GTDB): domain Bacteria; phylum Actinomycetota; class Thermoleophilia; order Solirubrobacterales; family 70-9; genus CAVUPF01. The sequence goes on from CAVZSH010000003.1 coordinate 791,590, forward strand.
GCGGTGTGCCAAGCGATCATCACCGCCTCCTGGGCCGCCAGCACCTCGAGCGAGAGAGCCGCCCGGGCTGCCGCGACGATGTCGCCGAAGCTACGGTCGACCTCCGGCGCCAGCTCGGGCGGGAAGAGCACCGAAATCAGCCGCGAAGCCTGGACCCGCGGCGGGCTAGCGTGATCGGTGAGCCGGGACCAGGCCTCTGGCTCAAGAAGAGTCGCGCCGGGTCCACCGGGATCGGTCGCGAGGAGCGCCATCGCCTCGACGCGGTGCGGCGAGCGCACCGCGAGGCGCTGGGCGATGAAACCACCCATCGACCAGCCGACCAATGGGACGGATTCGAGGTCCAGGGCGTCGAGCAGGGCCTCGAGGTCGGCCGCCATGGCGTCAATCGTCAGCTCGCCCTCTCCCGGCTTGGAGCCCCCGACACCGCGGTTGTCGGGGCAGATCACCTCGAAGGAGCGTGCCAGACCCATCAGGAAGCCCGGGTCCCAGTCCGAACTCGTCGCCGCGTAACCGTTGACGAGCAAGAGCTTCGGCCCGCGCCCGACCGAGCGCCAGGCAAACCGCCGCCCGTCGATCTCGATCGCTGAAGTCGGTTCGGATCCCTGCACTGAGGCGAACCTACAGACCTCTCCCCCGGTTCGGCCTCACCGGCCTTCTGCCGTCAGTGCCCAGAGGCGACGCGGCGATGCCTGCGGGCGACGCTGAAGTGAAAGGACACCGCGGGCCCCCTGATCCCGGTCGGGCCGACGGCCCCGACCGTGAAGACGTGGCTGCCCACCCCCACCCGGTAGCCCTTGGGCGAGTGACAGGACGCGGTCGGGTGGCGGTCGAGCTTGCACCTGAAGTCGATCGCTTCGGCATTCGCCCGGAAGCGGAAGCGGACGGCGGCCTTTCTCTGGTGGGCGCCGATCCGGATCTTGTGGCGTCGGTAGCCGAGGAGCCTCGTGTGGGGGGGCTTGGGTGGTGGGAGCGGCGCGGGGGGCGGGCCTTCGCCTGGATCGGTCGAGGCGATCAGCTGGCCGTACTTGCCGGCGCCGACGCAGAGCGATTCCGAGGGACAGGAGAGGCCAAAGAGCGCGTTGGTGAGGCCGGGGATGAGCCGCACCGTGAACCACGCCGCCGACCCCGCGGTCGGGTCGTGTGAGGCGGTGACTTCGCCGTTGTTCGTTGTCGCCGCGCAGAGGGTGGTGGTGGGGCAGGAGGCGGCGAGGACCTGGAACCTCGAGGCGAGCGGGGTAAGCGTCCAGGCCGCGGCGCCGGCGGTCGGAGAGGTAGAGGTGAGGACGTTGCCGGCGTTGCCCGCAGCGCAAAGCGCAGCGGTGGGGCAGGAGACGCCGAGGATTGGGTTGAGGCCGCCGGGCTGGGTCGCGACACTCCAGGCTTCGGGCCCGGCCATTGGTGCGGTCGAGGCGATCAGGTCCCCCGCCGTGTCGCCGGCGACGCACAGCGAGCCGCCGAGGCAGGAGATCGCGTGCAGGCCGAGCGGTTCGGGCAGATGAGTGACCTTCCAGGCGCCGGCGCCACCGGTCGGATCGGTCGAGGTGAGGATCTCCCCTTCGAAGCCGACCGCAACGCACTGCGAGCTCGAGGCGCAGGAGATGGCGAAGAGCGCCTTCGCCTTGGGGACGCGGGTCGCCTTCCAGGCGCCGGCACCGGCGGTCGGTTCGGTTGTGGTGAAGACGCCGCCGCTGTGATCGACGGCGACGCAGAGCGAGGCCGACGGGCAGGAGACGCCCCATAGGTTGCCCTTGAGACGTTCGTTCAGCGCGACGTGGGAGATTGTCCAGGCGCCGGCACCACCGGTCGGATCGGTCGAAGTCACGATCGTGCCCTGCAGACCGACCGCGACACAAAGGGAGCTCGGTAGGCAGGACATCCCGAAGATGGTTTCTTCGCCGCTGAGACCGAGGTCGGTAACGGTCCAGGTGGAGGCGCCCAGGGCGCTCGCCGGGAGGAAGGCGATCGAGGCGAGGCAGGACAGCGCGCCGAGGGCCACGGTCAGGGCCCTTAGCTTCCTCTTGCGCTTCACCGCTCCCCCTCTCCCCCGCATCGCTGTATGCATACGCTCAAACTACGGTCGGGAAGGGAAAGTTGCGCGCAGCTAGGCACCTACTCGCCCGACTCGACGATGCGCTTGGCGCCCGGGGCGACAGCAGCTTGTCGGCTGGAGCTGTGCTTTGCCAGGCAGAAGGGCCCACTCCTTGTATTCCCGGCCGGCACCGGCCTCGGCACCAGCTTTCACCCCAGTCCTGCAGAAGCTCAGGGCGATCGGGGTTACTCGAATCGGAGCGTGGTCATCGGGGCAAGCATTGGGCTTCGAGGGCCGGAGGATGGCTTGGCATCTCCGCAACCCGACCGTCAGGACTTCAGCTCGCCGAGCTCGGCGCCGACACATGGGCTCTGCTCATCGAGATCCCGGAAGGATGAACCATGAACCGCCTGCGCCCAAAGCTGACCTACGCGAACGTGATCGCGACGCTCGCCCTCTTCTTCGCGCTCGGCAGCGGCGCCTGGGCGGCGACCAGCATGCCGGCGAACAGCGTCGGCACCAGGCAGCTGAAAAACGGCGCGGTGACCGCGCAAAAGGTGCGGAGCGGCTCGCTCCTGGCCGAGGATTTCAAGCCCGGTCAGCTGACCGGCGGCTCAGAACGCGTCGCAGATAGGCAGTACCCCCAGGGCAAGGCGGGAGTACCGGGACCGCGCGGAGTGCCGGGTGCGCAGGGCGAAGCGGGCGCTGCCGGGAAACCGGGAGCACCGGGCGAACCCGGTCCTCGCGGCGCCCAGGGCCCGGCAGGCGAAGCGGGCGCGAAGGGCGAAGCCGGACCGCAAGGGGAGGCTGGACCGCAGGGCGAAGCCGGTGCTCAGGGCGAACCGGGACCCCAAGGCGAAGCTGGAGAACAGGGCAAGGCCGGGCCAAAGGGAGAATCAGGGGAACCGGGCCCGGCCGGCGAAGCGGGTGCTCAGGGCGAAGCGGGACCGCAAGGCGAAGCGGGACCGCAAGGCGAAGCCGGACCGCAGGGCGAGGCCGGTGCTCAGGGACCGGCGGGCGAAGCGGGACCGCGGGGAGAACCAGGGGAACCCGGGGTCGTCAAGATCGTCACCCGCTATGGCCCCGAGGTGAGCGCAGCTAAGTCTGCGGGCACCTCCTATGCCGCCTGCAATGAAGGCGAGGCGGTGAGTGGCGGGGGGTTCGAATTGCTCGAACAGATCTCCCCGAAAGCGAGCTACGTTCTTCAAGCCAACAGGCCGAGCCTGATCGAAACGGCGACTGAAGAAGAAGGGGAAGGAACGACGACATACCCGGCGCCAAAGGACGGCGCCGCCGCGAGCGGCTGGGCGGTGACGATCGAAGACAGCTTCGACCCCGAACTGGGCTTCCGCGCTTACGTGATGTGCGCAGTCCCCGCCTCCGGCAAAGAACAATCGATCCTCCAACAGGCAAACTCGGGACAGGAACTCCAGCAGGTGCTCGAACTGTTGCACTGAGAAGTCGAGCGGAGAACACAACGCTTGCCTCCGTGGAAGAGGCTCGACAAAGTCGGGAGGTCGGAGGTCGACTGCCTGGCGCAAAGGACCCGGAGTGGCGACGAGCACGGCGAGCGTAATTTATGCTCGCTGGTGGTACCCCGGTGGTACACTAGGGTTGTGCCAACCCGACACCATCGCATCCAGGTCACCGAGGATCCCGAGCTGGCAGACGCGCTGACTGCCGCGGAGCCTCACTTGCCGCCCGGCCTGCCCCGCTCTCAGGCGGTGCGCAAGCTGGCGATCGCCGGAGCGCGCCAGCTCGCAGCCGAACCGCTGAGCGAAGACCGGCGCCGGCAGCTGCTGGGGCAGCTGGCCGAGCACTTCGAGAAGCCCGAGACCGCGCCCTGGGACTGGGAGGCACTCCGCGAGGGCAAGGGCAGTGCCTGGCCAATCCGATAGCGACGGTGCCTGGGGCGAGCTGCCTTTGCTCGTCGACACCTCGGCTTGGGCGCGCGCCCGAGACCCCTTCACACGCGATCGCTGGCTGGCTGCTCTGCTCGGCGGCCGCCTGCGCCTCTCCCCCTTGATCCGCATGGAGATCCTCCTGAGCGCTCGCGGCGGCAAGGATTTCGATCTCCTCGCGGAGCGACTCGAGACGATTCGCTCTGCTCTTCTGACCGCCGGCGTCATTCGTGCCGCGGAGGCTGCGATGCGAGTCCTCGCCCACCGCTCCGCCGGCGCACAGCGCATCCCGATCGTTGGCTACATGGTCGCGGCCACGGCGCAGGAGCTGGGTTCCGCGGTGCTCCACTACGACGGCGACTACGACACGCTCGCGGAGGTGATGGAGTTCGAGTCGGTCTGGCTGGCGCCGGCCGGCTCGCTTGAGTAGCGGCGGCGGACCCGGTGCGGGTTTAGTCGCGGCGACTTGGCGAAGACCAGAGCGTGGATTGTCGAGTGGGTAGAAGCCGCGTGCTCCCTCGACTAGGAAGGTCGACAAGGCGCGCAAACGGTCTTGACACCGTTGGAGAAGCTGCTGGTTGCCGCCTCGTGGCGGTGTTCAAGACAGTGTAATTAGTGTGTACGTTTACCTTCGTGACAGCGAAATCCAAGCCGTTCAGCATCCACATATCGGTGGGCACCGATGAGCTGGTCAGCGCCGAGGCGCAGCGCACGCACCGCAGCAAAGGGGCGGTGATTGAGGGGCTCGCCGAGGAGGCGCTGCGAACTCGGATGTTCCCCGGCATCGCCTTCCGGGGGTGGACCGGGAGCGGCGCCCTTGGGTGGTCGGGACGGCGCTGGACGTTCTGGCAGGTGATCGACGCATACCGCGACGTGGGGTCGGTCGAGAAGATGGTCGCGGCGGGCGACCTGGACGAGCAGCAAATCCGGCTTGCCCTGGCTTACTACGAGCGCTTTCCCGAGGAGATCGACGAGGCGATCGCTCTCCAGCGCCGCCCTCTTGCTCAATTGCGAGCCGAATACCCCTTCATCAACATCTATACGCCCGCTGAGAAGTAGCGCGCATTGCGCCTGCTGCTTGACGCTCATCTCTCGGGGGCCCGGATCGCCGAGCCCTTGCGCGGTCGCGGCCACGACGTTCTCGCCGCCGATGAGGAGCGTGAGTTCGACGGTTGGGCCGATGAGGCGCTCTTGGCCCTGGCGAGCGATGAGGAGCGCGTCCTGGTCACCTTCAACGTCAAGGACTTCCCCGACATCGTGCGGCGCTGGGCCGAGGCCGGGCGCACTCCTGCCGGCTGCGCGATCGTCGTCGGGATCGACCACAGCGTGTTCGGGACGATCCTGGGCGTCCTTGAGAGCCTGTTCGAGGAGCGCTCCGACCCCGCCGAGTGGAGTGGGCGCACCTACTTCGTCGCGCGTGGCGAGAGATCGTAAGGACTCGCCGAAGAGCCGACCACAATGCGGGAGCTAGGGAATCAGCAGGTCCATCAGCCGTAGAACCGGATCCCGAAACGGCGGCAACAGCAGCAGCGCAAACATCGCGGCGGCCCCAACCAACGCGCCAAGCAGGTGCGCGGCGACGTAGCCGGCCCCGAACGAGGCGACCAGCAAAGTGAAGACCGCGAGGCGGCGTTCCTTGAGCTCGGGCGGGGCCGATTTCTGATCCCCCATCTGCTGCTCAAGACTACGTGACGGATGACCTTCCCGGAGCAGTCGGGACTCCAAGCTGGCGGACCATCTCGGCGTGGTTGTAGTAGGTGACGTAGTGGCAGAAAAGCTCGTCGCGAAAGGTCCACTGGTCGATGCCGTTGACGCGGAAGCTCGGCCCGTCGGGAGTGGAGCTCGCCGCCGCGGCGGCGAGCATGGTGCCGCTCATCCGGTAGGGGCAGAGCGCCAGCGGCTGGCATGAGCCGGCGATGGTCACGGCATCCTTCCGTCACCGACCCGGAGCCCGCGCTCTCGCTCAGCCTTCTTCCGATATGGCAAGATCGATGTATCAGGTGAATCGACCAACAACTACACAATGACCTCCCCCACCGAGTCGGACCCGGGTACCCGATCGCCGGCGCCGATCAAGCTGACGCCCCACTCCTATCTGATCCTCGGCATGGTTCGCCTTGGCATCAGCTCCGGGTACGCGATCAAGAAAGCCGCGGACGGATCGACGCAGAACTTCTGGCCGATCTCGCTGGCGCAGGTGTACCCGGAGCTGGCGCGCCTGGAGGGCGCGGGGCTGCTTGTACGGCACGACAATCCCCAGGGCGGCCGGAGGCGGTCCGCGTATGCGATCACAGACGAGGGTGAGACGGCGCTGCGTGCTTGGTTGCGCTCACCAACGATGGTGCGGCCTCAGATGCGCGACGAAGCACTGCTGCGGGTGTTCTTCGCCGATGCGCTGGAGGGCGAGGACCAGCTCAAGCTGATCCGGATGGTGCGCGAGCGCAATCACAGTCTGGTGGATGAACTGCGAGGCGAAATTATCCCCCGCGCCGAAGCGTTCGAGTCACAGGGCATTCGCTATCTGGCCGTGTCGGCACGCTTTCTGGGCGATTTTATGGCCTTTGCAGAGGGGTGGTTGGAGCGGCTGGAGGCGAAACTCGAAGCCGAGCAAGAGGTCGAAGTTACTGGCACGGATCGCTCGGAGCGATCTGGGTAGCGCTCCGGTCGGCTCTACCCCTTGGACTTGCAGCTGTTAACCAGGTAACCACTGAGGTTGGTGGCGTCACCGTAATCAACTTCAATTTGGTTAAAGAAACGGCCGTCCGGGCACTCTGCATTCAGGTAGGAATGCTCTTGGCCCTTGTACGTCCATTTACGGTTGATAGTGAATTCGGCATTTGTCACTGAGCCGCTTCCGCCAGCGATGGTGGGCACCGCAACCGAGACCTGGTAGCCGTATTTGCCGGTGTCCTTTGAGAGCTTGGCGATCACGACGACGGCGGTCGGTGCCGGCACATTGACGTAGATGTAGTCGAGCATCTCCGGATACCCGTGCCCGCCATACCCACTGCCGATCGACGGACCGTTAAAGGCCAGTATCGGGCCCGTTGCGGTGAAGGGAGTAGATTCGGGGAATTCGACCTGGACGGTTGAGGAACCCTTTCCGACCAGGGCCGGACCGCAAGCCTTCATCGCCTGGGAGGGCGTAGAAGCCTCGATCTTTCCGACCGTGCAGATCGGCAGGCCGGCGGTGTCGATCCTGATGTGCTTGTCGACCTGAATGTGAACTGAGGTAGCGGGCGGGACGTGGCTGCCATTGACAGTTGCGACCGAGGCGCTCGCGTGGAAGCTGACCGGCGCCATCTTGTTCTTGGGCAGCGCCTTCGGGCTGAGAGCACCCTTGAAGTGGATCACCAAGTTGCCGGCCAGGATCGTGGCCCCATAGTTCGCGGCGAGGATCGTGGCGGCCGAGGCGCAGCTCAGCGCGGCGATCGCCGCGAGAACGACAATTACCGTCGCGCGCCTCATACGTCCTCCATGCACTTTCGTCGCGCAGACGGCATCGATACATCGAAGCGAACTGTCCGCCAAAACGCAATGAGTCTCGTAAGACCAGTCCTCGGAACTCGATGCCATCTGAGAGTGAACCTCTCCACACCTGAACATGCACAGCGATCGGCCGGCTTGGTACTGCGTATTCCGCTACGTCGCTGACTACACAACCGAGCCGGTACTCGACCGAGAACCGACACGTTTTACCGACATATGGCTCGCCCGACGAAAAGGACTTCCGTAAGAACCCCCGCGGCCCCGTGGCACTCGGACGGCGACCCCACATAGAGAGGGCTTACAGCGACTACGCACCAACTGGCTCTACCGGGATCCGTAGCCGAGGCGTCGGTCCACGTCCATTGCGATCGGCACTAACTGGGAACTCAGCGAGTGCGGGGATTGCTTTACGCGCCACACCGAGGTAGGCGGAATCCATCTCGACCCCGATGCTTGCATATCCGGCCGCCTCCGCCGCAGCCCAGCGTCGAGCCAGAGCCGGCGAACGGGTCGAGGACAAATCCCTTGCCGAGCGGCAGGATCGCGCGGACGATCTGCCGAAGGAACGCCTGAGGCTTGAGACTCGGATGTGGGGCAAGCTCGCGCTCCTGCTTGCGGGTAGGCGCGGAGCAGATTACGTCGCCGAACGGCTGCGCATCGCCGATCCGCCGAAGTCCGCCCGTATTCCATTTGCGGAGGTTGTCCTGGACGCGGCCGTCGAGCGGCTTTCGGAAGAGCACCCACGGCTCGTACTGAGACTTCGGCATCACCGATACGTCCGCAAACTCCTGGTGAGCGTTCTTCGGGCGGTCGCCGCCGCGCATCGTCTGAACGAGCCTAATCACCTCACCTCGCCGTTCGTAGCCAGCGGTCTGAATCGCAGCTGAGAGGACGGTCGAAACGAGCGGATTTGAAGCTACCAGGACATGGGCTCCGGGAACGAGAACCGGTCGCAGCCGATTCGCCCATGTGTTGAAGAAGTCGAATAGGTTCTCAAGATCACGTTGAGAAAAGATTGAAAAGCGTGGCAGTGGCGAACGTTGGCGGCCGTCGAAGCTCGGCGGAATCCGCCAGACGCCGCCCTTACCGTCAATGCGCTTCTCATTCTCCTTGGATGTGTACTCAATAAGCCCGTACGGTGGGTCAGTGACAACACCGTGGACCGACTCCGATTCCCGCTCAGCGAGCCAGTCCAGACAGTCTGCGATGTAAAAAGTTGCGCGACCGGACGTAAAGGTGAGCCAACTCATGGTCTCCGAGCCAACCTGCATCGACCTCGACTCGCGCGCGTGAATAGCCGTGAAGAAGACTCGGTCCCGAGCTGAAAGTACAGACGCACAGACGGCGCTTTGACACTGCCGAGACGCTTCCTCACAGCCGCATGGATCGCTCGAACGCTCTCTCCGTTGAGGTGGCTGCTCGGAGGCGCAACGACGATGGCATCGCTGACTTGGCCGGTGGCACGACGCTCGCTATTTTTCTTCATCATCTTTCACTCACCCCAAGAAGACGTCGAGATGTCAATGTATTGCCCTATTCAGACAGAAGCTGTCGAGATGTCACCGCCTCCAGGTGAGTGTGGAGTTCATTTCGATTTCTCCTCAAAGCGCGCGTGCAGGCGCTCAATGCGCAGCGCGACCGGGGGGTGCTGGGAAACCTTGAAGAGCAGGCGGGGCTGGGGTGCGTCGAATGCCAGCTCATGGTCGGTCAGGTGGCGGGCGAGGTCGAAGGCCTGGCCCAGGGAGGCGGCGTAGGCGTCGGCGGCATACTCGCGGGAGCGCCAGTGGGCGGCCCAGAGAGGGGCGAGGAGGCGTTGGGCAAAGCTACCGCCGGCAAGGCGCAGCGTCCAGCGCGCAAAGGCCCAGGTGAGGGCGCCACCGAGGTCGTCCTGCGGACCAGGGTAACCGTGCTCGGGACGGGGCGGGGCCAGCGGGTCCTGCCAAAGGGCGAGGCGGTCAAGCGCCTCGGTGAGGCGGCCGTCGAGGCTCTCGGCATGACCGAGCTCATGGGCGAGGAGCGCGGCCAGGGATTCGGATTCCAGCAGGGCGCGGGTGAGGATCAGAGCGCGTCCTCGAACGCCCGCGTCGGGGATCGGGTCGTCGAGGACGTGGCAGACGGTCGAGCCGGGGAGGCTCGGGTCGGCGCTGCGCAGTAGAGCGAAGGCGTCGTCAAGGGCGACGGCCTCTTCGACGCTGGGATGACGCGCGCCTATCCGGCGAGCCCACATCCGGCCGCGGCCCGGCAGGGCAAGGGCCGTGAGCGACCAGGCGATCGGCGCTAGGGCGGCGAACCAGGCGAGCTCCTCAGGGCTCAGCCCGAGCGGGAAGATCGCTCCTACGGTCGCGGCACCGAAGTAGGCGAGTAACCAGCGGACCGGTCCCCCCAACATCCCCTCCCCGACAAGCGTCAGCAGATAGAGAACGAGGCCGGCGATCGCGCCAGGGGAGACGGCACGGCGGTAGGTCCGAGTGCTTTCCGCCTGGGTGTGCATGGGCGATCCGCTGCACGCTTCGCGTGCTAGTAGTGGGAGCTCTGCGCACCGAGGCGGGAGCGGCGTCACAGCGCGGCGGAGACGGTACGTCGTTCAGCGATCGAAGCACACGTAGAGGAGCGAAAAGGATCGCTTCAACGGGTCCCTTGAGTGGTGGTTCTTCGGGGATCAGCCGCCACGCGCGCTCGATCGCGCCCAGTCTTCTTCCCAGTGCGTCCCGGCTAACGTTGACTGCGCGAGTGGCTTACTGAGCCACCTTGTCCTTCCCCCATCCGCGAGATTTCGACGACCTACTCTCTTGCCAGGAGTAGGCCATAGGTGGGAACAAAGGTAGGAACAAATTAGGAACAAAATCTGCCCTCAGAACGTCCTTTCGTGTCTTTCGGTGTCCTGAAGAAGAGAGCATGATTTGCAGGTGATTCTTTAATTTGAAGCCAATTCTCAGATTGCCTTCAGGCTCCCTCCTAAGGAGTAGGCCGCAGGTTCGAATCCTGCTCGGGAGTGTGTAGCGCTCCTACCAGCGCCAGCGACCGGCTCCGAGGAGCCCTTGGCGGAGATTCTCGTTGGCCTGCTCGGCCGCCGCCCGGGCCCCCCGGCGGACGCGCTCGGCGGAGTCTGCCTGCTCAGGCTGAGAACGCCAGCCGAAAGCGATAGCGCGTGCCGCGGCGGCGATCGCGCCATGGCCGTCCTCCTTCAGGAAGTGTGGAAAGTCGGCGCTGCGGCCACCCTGGGGGCCAAGGCCGGGCACTAGGAAGAGCGAGCGCGGCATCAGTGCGCGGAGGCTTGCTGCGTCCTCGGGGAAGGTCAGCCCGCAGACGGCGCCGACGCTGGAGAGGCCGCACTCCCCCACGTCGGCCGCCCCGAGCCGGTCGACCATCGCGGCGACGTGTTCGAAGAAACGCCGGCCGTCGGCGCTCTGCAACAGCTGAAGATCGCCCGAGCCGGGGTTACTCGTCCTGACCAACACGAACAGACCCTTGTGAAGGCGGGCGGCCGTCTCGATCATCGGGGCCAGCGACTCGGGGCCTAGGTAGGGCGAGAGCGTCACCGCGTCGGCGTCATGGACGGGTACCTCGACGCCCGCCAACGGCTGGCGACCGAGCAGGGCGGTTGCGTAGGCGGCCATCGTGGTGCCGATGTCGCCGCGCTTGGCGTCCTCGATGACCAGCAGCCCCGCCTTGCGGCAATAGCCGATCAGGCGCTCGAGCGTGGCCAGGCCAGCGGAGCCTAACTGCTCGAAGAACGCAGCCTGGGGCTTTACAGCCGGCACGATTCCGGCAACTCCGTCGACGATCGCACAGCAGAAGCGCTCGGCCGCCTCGGCAGCCTGCTCGAGACTCGCCGGCTCGCCGAGTAGCTCGGGGGGCAGGGAGGCGAGGTCGGGGTCAAGACCCACCACCAGGTAGCTGTGCGTCGCGTCGATCGCGTCGAGGAGGCGGTCGGCGAAGTGGGCCATCGGATAGGCGAGTCTACGGGCAGTGACCCGGGGGCAAGGCTCGCCAGCGTCAGTCGCGGTCGGGGCGGTCGGGGTAGAGCTCGTCGATCGTGATCAAAGAGCGGTAGGGGGCCTCAGCGACGGCCTCGATCGCCTCGGCGCCGCCAGCAAGTCGATCGACGACGCTGAGCACGGCGGCCACCTCCAGGCCCTCCTCGCGGATGCGTTTGATCGCGGCAGCGGTGGAGGCGCCGGTGGTGACCGTGTCCTCTACCACGAGGCAGCGCTCGCCGGGGCCGACAGGACCCTCGACCCAGCGCTGCAGGCCGTGGCCCTTTCGCTCCTTGCGGACGAAGAAGGCGAGGAGGTCGTCGCCGCCCGGGACAGCGATCGCCGCGCAAGCCAGGGGGATCGCCGCCATCACCGGACCGCCAACCGCGGCGGCGCGGGCATCGGTCGCGGCGGCGGCGATCAGCGTGCCGGCGACGCGGAAGCCAGCGGGGCGCAGCAGAGCGCGGCGGGCGTCGACGTAGTAGTCGGCCTTGGCGCCGCTTGAGAGTGTCACCTCGCCGATCAATAGCGCGTGCTCACGCAGCTCGGCGAGGAGGGTGCGCTTGGCGGCATCAAGGTCGGGCACCAGCAAGCATCCTATGGGTGGGCCCCACTGACCAGGAGCCGCTCACTGCCCGGGGTCTCGATCGGTCGCACGGGCAACGCTGGGCCGGACCGACAGGCGCTAGGTAGAGCGGCACCGCCTCGCACCTAAGGGCCCACTGAGCCACGCCGGCGTTCGCGGAATCCCTGGGATGAGGAGGCTGCGTGGGAAGCCGGCGAACCGCGGCCGCGGTTCGCTTCGGCGCCGGAAGATCCCCTCCCCCGCACTGCAAAGCCGATCGCGTCGCGCCATCGCTTGGCGCATCGGCAGATAAGCGGGCGCCTCGGCGGCCTCAGAAGACGAAGATGCTCTCGCCCTGGTGTAGCTGGTAGTAGATGCGCGGCTGGTCGGCGATGTAGGTGCGGACGCAGCCGTGGCTGGCGGCGTAGTTGGGGACTTCGGCGTAGCCGTGGACGGCGTAGCCGCGGTACCAGTAAAAGGAGTAGTACATGCCCTCGGAGTTGTAGCCGGGGGAACGCAGGTAGAAGTGGTAGTGGCCGGTGACTGTCGGGGTCGAGGGCTTGCCGGTGGAGACCGGGTAGATGGCGAAGGGGCGCGACCCTTTGGCGAGGACGAGGACCTGCTTTGCGAGCGGCACTTCGGCGTGTTCGCCGGCTGCCGGGTGACGGACACGGTAGCCGCCGCGACCGTCGAAGGCCGCCTGCACGAGGCGGGCGCCGGCCTGCTGATCGCGCGCCATCCCGTTGACTTTGCGGTAGGCGAGAACCTCGCGGCCGAGGCGGGCGTTGAAGCAACGCCCGCCGCCGGAGACGTAACCCATCTTCGCCAGCGCAGCTTTGAAGCCGCCGACTACCTCGCCGCACTGCCCAGGATGCAGGGAGGGGAAGCGCACGCGCCAGCTGGTGCGCGCGGTGGTTGCGCGGCCGAGTGTCGGGTCGGCGGGGTGGGTGGCGCTGACCGCGTAGCGCCCGTCGGTACGGATGAGGACGGAGGTGCTGAAGGTGCCGGTGTTGGCGGCGCCCTTGCTCACCGCGATCGTGCGGCTGAGCAGGCTGCGGGAGTCGAGGTAGAAGTTGACTTCGACCCTCTGGCCGGGTGCGAAGGGGGAGATCGAGCCGGTGATCGGGACGGTGGCGTAGATCGAGGCCTTTCCCGCGCGCAGGCCGCCGACGTGGAGCTTGATTTTGGCGGCGGGGGGAGCGCTCGGGGTGGGGGTGGGCGCGGCGGAGGCAGTTGCGGGCGCGGCGAGCGCTTGGGCCAGCGGGACTGCCCCAGCCAGCACGAGCAGCGCGGCGAGAGCCAGTCTGGGGGTGCGCTGAGAGCTCATCGGCGAGATGCTAGCGGGCCAGCAGGGCGACGGAATTGTTCAGCATATGGAGGAGTATCCCGGGGATGATCGAGCCGGTCTTCTCATAGAGCAGGGCGAGGGCGAAGCCGAAGACGATCAGCACCGGCACCGCGCTGATGCCGGTTGTCGCGTGCAGGCCGCCGAAGATGGCGCCACTGATCAGCGCCGCAGCGATCCCCGGCAGGCGCTCGCGCAGGCCGCCGAAGAGCATGCCGCGGAAGCAAACCTCCTCGCAGATCGGCGCTACGAAGACGATCACGAGGATCTGGACCGCGGGCACGCCGAACCCCTTGGCGATGTCTTCCTGGTGAGGCTGCCCGATCAAGACCGTGTAGGCGAAGGAGCAGAACAGGTAAAAGCCGATCGCGGCCGCCATCCACTTCAGGGCTGAAGGCCGAAACCGCCGCACCCCCAGACGGGCGAGCACCTGACTGAAAGAGGAGGCGCCCCAGCGCACAGCGATGAGCATCGGCACCATCAGGAAGGCGCCCTCCGTCACCAGCTCTATCGCGACGTTAGCCCAGGTCGTCAGCTCCCCGTTTTGCCGAAAGCCGATCAGGGCCGGCGGAATCGACAAGACGAGGCCCGTAGCCAGGGCGAGGAAGACCCCTAGCACGGCTACTTTTGGGCCCCAGTTGGAGTAGGGGAAGGCGCGCTTTGAAGGTAGGTTGGCCTCCATGTCGCCGGCAGTCTCACAGGTCTCCCGCTCCACGCGGACCCGCCTGCGCGTCCTGCGCCGCCTCATCCTCGTAGCGATCGTCCTGGTGGTTGCGGCAATCGCGCTCAGTCAGTTCACCGAGCTGAAGCGGCTGGCGACCGGCATCCTCGCCTCGACCGCGGTGATCGGCCTGATCGTCGGCTTCGCCGCCCAGCACACGATCGCCAACATGGTCGCCGGCGTCCAGCTCGCGGTCACCCAGCCGATCAGGATCGGTGACCGGATCAGCTTCGAAGAAACCGCGGGCCGCGTCACCGACATCACCCTCTCCTACACCTACGTCGACCCCGGCGACGGCAGCGCCATCGTGATCCCCAACCAGATGCTCATCGACGGGATCGTGCACAACCACTCCACCGGAGACACGCAGGCCTGAGCGGGCGGGGATTGCGCGGCGCCCTGATCCTGCACGGGTGAGACTGTGGGCGGGGCGCCGGAAGTACCCTGTCCTCGATGAGCCAGCGCAGCCGACGTCACCGGCGCCGTGGCGGCGCCCGTGAGAAGCTGCTGATCGCCGCCATGGCCTTGACCGGCGTGGTCGCGATCGCGGTCATCGCCGTCACCTCCTGGGTACTGGACGTCGCCGCCAAGGCGCCCTCGCTGGCCGCCTGTAAGCCGATCGACAGAGGCGGCAACACGACCCTCTACGCCGCCGACGGCAGCAAGCTTGGGGTTATCGCCTCCGAAGAGGCCCACGCTCCGGTCCCGATCGCCCTCGTCCCGCGCGACCTCCAGCAGGCAACCGTGGCGATCGAGGACCAGCGCTTCTACCAACACGGGGCGATCGACCCGCAGGGGATCATCCGCGCCGCGGTCAAGGACCTCGAAGCGGGGAGGGCTGTCGAGGGCGGCTCGACGATCACCCAGCAGCTGGTCCGAAACCTCTGTATCGAGCGCCCGGCGCACACCCTCGAACGCAAGATCATCGAAGCGAAGCTGGCGATCGAGTACGCACAGAGGCACTCCAAGCGCGAAATCCTCGGTCAGTACCTGAACACCGCCTCCTACGGGACGATCGGCGGCGCGACCGCGGTCGGCGTCCAGGCCGCCTCGCGGATCTACTTCTCCAAGCCGGTCTGGAAGCTAGACGCCGAGCAGGCGGCGCTGCTGGCCGGCCTGCCGCAGGCGCCCTCGGAGTACAACCCGATCCTCAACCCGCTCGCCGCGCGGGCGCGGCGCAATGAGGTGCTCGGGAAGATGGCGGCGCTCGGCTATCTCTCCTCCAACCTGGCCGCGCGGGCGGAGCGCAGCGGCCTTGAGCTAGACCCCTCGCGGGGCTACTTCGCGCACCGCCAGCCCTACTTCTTCGACTACGTTGAAAACCGGCTGATCGCCAAGTACGGCGCGCAGACGGTTCGCAACGGAGGGCTGAAGGTCTACACGACGATCGACCCCAAGCTGCAGAACGTCGGCCTGGCCGCGATGCGCTCGACCCTGCCCTACTCGACCGACCCCTCCTCGGCGCTGGTCTCGATCGACCCGCGCGACGGCGATATCAGGGCGATGGACTCCAGCTCCCCCTATAGGCGCAACCAGTTCAACCTTGCCGCGCAGGGACACCGCCAGCCCGGGTCGACCTTCAAGGCCTTCGTCCTCACCACGGCGATCAAGCAGGGCATCGACCCCTACACCACCTACTACGTCTCCAAACCGCTCAACCTCAACCTCCCGAGGTGGGGACACTGGACGGTGCACACCGCCGATGAGGGCTACCAGGGGACGATCAACCTCAAACAGGCGACGGTCACCTCCGACAACACGGTATTCGCCCAGCTCGACCTCGACGTCGGACCGGCGAACGTGGCGGCGACGGCGAAGTCGATGGGGATCACGACGCACCTCGAAGGGCTGCCGGCGGAAGGGATCGGCGGCCTGCGGATCGGCGTCTCGCCGCTGGAACTGTCGGACGCCTACGCAACCCTCGCCTCCGGCGGCATCCGCCACAACCCGGTAGCGATCCGCAGGGTCCTCTTCCCGAGCGGGCGGGCCGAACGTCCCGAAGCACCCGAACCGAAGCGCGTGATCAGCAGAGCGGTCGCTTACCAGGTGACGCGGCTGCTGCGCGACAACATCACCGAAGGGACGGGCACCGCCGCCTACACCGGCTGCGCGGGGCAGGCGGGTAAGACGGGGACGACCGACAACTACACCGACGCCTGGTTCGCCGGCTACCAGCCCAACCTAACCAGCGTGGTCTGGGTCGGATACCCGCAGTCCAACGCCATCTCGATGACCGATGTCAACGGGATCACCGTCTTCGGCGGCACCTACCCGGCGGAGATCTGGCACTCGCTCTACGCCGACGCCGGCGTGCCCTGCGTGGACATCACGCCGCCCGCGCAAAAGGTGAGCTGGGCGCCGTTCTTCGGCCAATACACAGTCTCGGGGCCGGGCGGCGGCGGCACTCGCGGAGCCGCCGGGAGCGGCGGCGGGGCGGCGCCGCAGGGAAGCAGCGCGGTGGGCGGCTATAACCCCGACGCCTATGCCCCCGGCCTGGGGCAGAAGCCGGCCCCGGCTCCGCCGCCGCTGCCGCCCGAACCGAGCCCGTCCCCGGGGGGCGGCGGGGTCGGGAAGGGTGCCCCCAGCGGAGCAGGGAGCGGTTAGCTGAGTATCGCTGCCGGGGCGGTCTACGCCCTCATGTGGGTCGGCTTCGCCGCCTATCTCGGCGTCCTGGTGGCGGCGCCGGCGCTCGGGCGACGGGTCATCTGGGGGGCGATAGCCGTCGCGGTCCTCGGCTTTGCGCTGACCCCGCCGCTGCTCTCCCACGACGTCTACAGCTACGTCGACTACGCCCGGCTCGGCGTCCTGCACGGCATCGACCCCTACGTCCGCGGGCCGGCGGCGGCACCGGCCGACCCCGCCTTCGCCTACGTCACCTGGCCCCACACGCCCAGCGCCTATGGACCGCTCTTCACGCTGGCCAGCGACCCGCTCGCATGGCTGCCGGTCGCCGTCGCGGTGTGGGCACTGAAGGCGGTGGCCGCCATCTCGGTGCTTGCGGTTGCCGCACTCGCCGGGCGCCTCGCCGCGGTCCGGGGCGTCGACCCGCTGCGCGCCGCGGCCTTCGTCGCCCTCAACCCGCTCGTCCTCGTCCAGGTGATCGGCGGCGCCCACAACGACGGCCTGGCGATGGCGCTCGCGATGCTCGGGGTCACCGGCGTGCTCTGCGCCGCCGAGGCGGGCGGCGGCGCGGCGATCGTCGCGGCGATCGCGGTCAAGGTCTCAACCGCCTTCCTGGCCCCCTTCGCCCTGCTGGGATCGGCGCGGCGCGGGCGCTTTTTGATCGGCGCCCTGGGCGCGCTGGCGGCGGCGATCGTCGCGGGCTACTTCGCCTTCGGCTGGCACTGGCTGGCTGCAATCGGGCTGGCCGGCGAGAACCAGTCCAAGACGAGCCACCTCAGCATCCCCTCCACCGCCGCCCGGCTCACCGGGCTCGGCAAGGGGGCGGCCAGAATCGGCGCCCTCGCCCTCTACGCCGCCATGTTCGCCTACCTGCTCGCCTGGACCTGGCGCGGAGGCGACTGGCTGCGCGCCGCCGCCTGGGCCTCCTTCGGCCTCCTCCTCGCCACCTCCTGGCTTTTGCCCTGGTATGTGATCTGGACTCTCCCCCTCACCGCCCTTTCACGCGATCGCAGGCTTCAGCTGCTGGTCCTCGCCCTGACCGCCTTCCAGCTCGGCGCTCGGCTCCCTACCTGAGGCGGGGCCTTTTGGGCTGGCCAGCCGGGACGCCGGTGCGGGGCGCGGCCCTAAAGGATCTCCGGCGAGTGACCACCGGACTCCGGGCCAGCGGCCTGCTCCTGCGGCGTGGGGTGGAGTACGCCAGTCGGAACGCTCCAGCCCCGCCGCCGCCCGAGCGTGGTGACGATGCCGACGTAGATCACTTCGACCACGGTCAGCACCGCCCGCACGGCGATCGCGATCAGCGAGCCGACCGCGAAGCTGTCGCCCGGCGTCGCCACCTTGACCGCCCAGGCGAAGGCGGCATCGCGAACCCCGAGACCGGCGGGGGTCACGAGGGTGACGAGCGCCGCGAAGTAGCCGATCGCCTGTGCGGAGCCGACGATCAGGACATCGCTGAACGGGATCGTGGTCACCGAGCGGGCGACGCAGTAGATCCCCACCGCGACGACCCCCCAGTTGAGGGAGTAAAAGACGAGCAGCGCGATCACCCCGCGCAGCGAGATCACGGCGGGCAGCGGCTCGCGCCCGAAGGCCCGCATCACCCGGTTGGCCAGCGGCCCGAAGACGCGGGGGTGAAGGAGCACGATCGCGGCCGGGATCAGCACCAGCACCGCCCAGCGCAGGGGCTGGCCCTGTAGGTCGGGGTGGTTGATGATGAAGTAGGCGGCGACGACGATCGCGGAGGTCGCCGAGATCGCCTGTTCGTAGACGATGCTGGCGATCGCGATGCGACGCGGCACGCCGGCCCGCTCGGAGAGCAGGACCCTGCCCAACACGTAGAGGACGCTGCCTGGAACGTAGCGGGCAAGCAGCGGCTGGCCCCAGGCGACCTGCGCCCTGCCGACCCCGATCCGGTAGCCGAGGAAACGCAGCGTGAAGTCCCAGCCGAGTGCACTGAGCGCGTAAAAGCAGGGCAGCACCACGAAGGCCGGGATCAGCCAGAGGCCGTGGAAGTGGACGCCCTTGCTCTTGATTTCCGACCACTGGCTGACGACCGTGAGGACGAGGAATGCGAAGATCAGGACTGCCAGCCCGAGCTGGATGGCCAGGCGCAGGCCACGGCTGCGCGGCGGGCGGGTCCCGAACCGCGCCCCGGCCTCTCCGATCCGGTGCAGAAGTGGCTGGCGCTGCTCCAAGTGCGTGCCACCTTAATGACGAGGGAGGTCCAGACCGCTGCCCACAGCTACCGGAGGGGAGAATGGCGGCATGGGCGAGTTCGAGCTGCTGGCGCGAATCCGGGAACGGCTGCCAGCACCGGGCCCGCGCCTCATGATCGGGATGGGTGACGATGCGGCGGTCACGGTGCCGGGCGGGGCAACCGCGACCTCGGTCGATGCGATCGTCGAGGGGGTCCACTTCCGCCGCGAGCAGGCGAGCCTCGCTCAGATCGGCCGCAAGGCCCTCGCCACCGCCCTCTCCGACCTCGCCGCGATGGGCGCCGAGCCCGGCGAGGCCTACGTCGTCCTCGGAGTGCCGAGCGGCCTCGACGAGGAGGGCTGCATCGAGTTGGTCGACGCGATCGCCGCGCTGGCCGCGGAGACCGGCACGGTCCTCGCCGGCGGCGACGTGACCCGCGCCCCGGCGCTCACCGTCGCGATGACCGTGGTCGGCCACGCTGCACGCCCAGAGCTGCTCGTCTCCCGTGCCGGGGCGCACCCAGGCGAGCTCTTGGTTCTGACCGGCGAGATCGGTGGCGCGGCGGCCGGACTGGCGCTGCTCGAGCGCCCCGAGCTGGCGGCGGCCGTCGGGGCCGAGACCGCAGCACGGTTGCGCGCTCGCCAGCTCGAACCCCGCGCCCGCCTCGCTGCCGGGCAGGCCCTGGCTAGGGCCGGCGCCACCGCGATGATCGACCTCAGCGACGGCCTGGCGGGCGACGCCCGGCGCCTGGCCGAGGAGAGCGCCGCGCGAATGCGGATCGAGGTCGGGGCGCTGCCGCTCGCAAATGGGGTAGCCGAGGTCGCCGCGGCGGCGGGATGCGACCCGATCGAGCTGGCGCTCGGCGGCGGCGAGGACTACGAGCTGCTGGCGGCGTTGCCCGCGGGGCAGCTTGGCGAGGCGGCCTCGGCGCTGGGCGAAGCCGAGACGATCCTTGCCCAGGTCGGGGAAGTCCTCACCGGCGAGGGCACCGAAGTCAGGCTGCCCGGCGGCCGGCTGTTGGAGACGGGGGGGTTCGACCAGCTGCGCTGAGCGACGCGGGCCAGGCCGCCAACAGCTTCCGCACGGCCCGCCGCCGCAGCATCGCCTCGGCGACGAGGGACGGCTCGGGCCTGTAGTGCCCGGACTCGACGAGGCTCTTCAGCTGTCGCGGTTGCATCCTGCGCCTCATATCGGCTCCCCGCTCTAGTTCCTTAGTTCTAAGTAGTAGCACATGCGTCCAAGTACATTTTGTCTATGCCCAACGGTTCCACGCGAATCCTCCTCGTCGACGACGAGCAGTCGATCCAGACGCTGCTCAGCTATCCGCTGCGCAAGGACGGCTATCACGTCACCTCTGCCGTTGACGGCCAGGAGGCGCTGCGGCGCTTCGGCGAGGGCCGCTTCGACTTGGTCATCCTCGACCTGATGCTTCCCAAACTGGACGGGGTCGAGGTCTGCCGCCAGCTCCGCTCGCGCAGCCAGGTGCCGATCATCATGCTGACCGCAAAAGGCAGCGAGATGGACAAGGTCGCCGGATTGGAGCTTGGAGCCGATGACTACATCACCAAGCCGTTCTCGATGCGCGAGTTTCGCAGCCGGGTCAAGGCGGCCCTGCGGCGCTCACGGATGATCGGCGAGCTGGCGGAGGACGAGACGATCGAGAGCGGCGAGCTGATAATCGACTTCTCTCGCCGCATGGTGACCCTGCGCGGCGAGGAGATCCGCGTCACCTACGTCGAGTTCGAGATCCTCGGCACCCTCGCCCGCTCGCCCGGTCGGGTGCTCAGCCGCGAGACCCTTCTGGCACACGTCTGGGGGGATTCGGAGTACCGCGATCCCCGCACCGTCGACGTCCACATCCGTCACCTGCGAGAGAAGCTGGAGCGCGAGCCAAAGCAGCCCGAGTTCCTCTTCACGGTGCGCGGGGTCGGATACCGGTTCAGGGAGTAGATGCGGCGGCCAAAGCTCACCAACCTAGGCAGCAGGATCACGATCACCGCGGTCGCGATCTCGGCGGGCACGCTCCTCGTCGTCTACGTCTACGTCTTCGGGATCGGCCCGACCGCGCACAGCATCGCGCAGGTCAAGGGACAGATGATCGCCGCCGCTCTGATCGCCCTGGCGCTGACGACCGCCATCGGCGTCTACTTCGCGCACATGGTGGCCGACAACATCTCCCGACTCCAAGACGCTGCTCGAAAGGTCGCGGACGGCAACTTCGAGACCCAGATCCCGATTTCCTCCACCGGCCAGCTGGGTCAACTTGCCCGCACCTTCAACGAGATGCAGCGCCGCCTTGCCGAGCTGGACAGCGCCCGAAAGCAGTTCATCGCCAACGCCTCCCACGAGCTGCGCACCCCGATCTTCAGCCTCGGCGGCTTCGTCGAGCTGCTCGAAGAGGAGGACCCAAACCCCGAGGAGCGCGCCGAGTTCGTGCACACGATGCGACAGCAGATCGAGCGGCTCACCAAGCTCACCGCAGACCTGCTCGACCTCTCCCAGCTCGATGCGGGCGCCTTGGTGATGCGGGCTCGCAGCGTCGACCTCGGCTCGCTTGCCCGTGAGGTGGCGCGCGAGCTCGGACCCCGTGCCGACCGGCGCGGGTCGGCCCTTGAACTGCGGACGCCCGATTACCCGGCAATCGCCCGGGCCGATCCAGACCGGGTCCGCCAGATCATCCGTATCCTGCTCGACAACGCCCTCACCCACACCCCCGAGGGCACCAAGGTGACCGTGACCACCTACTCCGAAAACCGGCGCGCCGAGCTGACCGTCTCCGACGAGGGGCCGGGCATCCCTCAGCGCGTTCAGGGCCGGGTCTTCGAGCGCTTCTACACGGCGGACTCGGCGGGCGGCTCCGGCCTGGGCCTGGCGATCGCCAGGGAGCTGGCCCAGCGGATGGAGGGGCGCATCACGATCACCTCCAACAAGCGCTTCACCGCCTTCACGCTGGACCTGCCGCCGGACCGCCGGCCCCTCGCTCGGACTCCGGTCCCCACCCCTGCCGAGGCCGGCGCGTGAGGCGCCCGGCCGCCTGCGCCATAGCGCTGCTCGCGCTGGCCCTGCTCGCCGGCTGCGGCAGCTCAGGCGGCGGGCAGGCCTCGACCTCGCAAGTTCCCGGCAGCGCCCAGGCGCCGCCACGGGTGATCGTCGAGACCGCCGAAAGCGGCTTCGACGCAGCCCGGGTCTACCGCGAAGCCTCCCCCGGCGTGGTCACGATCCGCTCCATCTTTAACGGCTCCGAAGGCTCCTCGGGCCCGAGCGCCGCCGAGGGCTCCGGCTTCATCCTCAACAGCGGCGGGGAGATCGTCACCAACGCCCATGTGGTGACAAGCGAATCGAGCGGCGGTGGGCGCACGCCCGCCAAGTCCGTCTTCGTCGAATTCACCGACCGCAACGTCGTCCCCGCCCAGATTGTCGGCTTCGATCCCTTCGCGGACGTCGCCCTGCTCAGGGTCAGCCCGCCCGCCGGGCTTCACCTTCAGCCGCTCCAGCTGGGCGATGACCACGACCTCGTCGTCGGCGAGCCGGTGGCAGCGATCGGCAGCCCCTTCGGCGAGCAGCAGTCGCTCTCGGTCGGGGTTGTCTCGGCGACCGACCGCTCAGTCAAATCGCTGACCCAGTTCCAGATCGAGGGGGCGATCCAAACCGATGCCTCGATCAACCCAGGTAACTCCGGCGGCCCGCTGCTCGAAGCCAACGCCCGCGTAATCGGCATCAACCAGCAGATCGAGACCAACTCCGGCGCCAACGACGGCGTTGGCTTCGCGGTTCCGATCTCGGCGGTAAAGCGCTCGATCGCCCAGCTGCAGGCGAAGGGCAAGGTCGAATACGCCTACCTCGGGGTCTCCAGCCAGGCGCTCTACCCCCAGCTTGCCGCCAAGCTCGGGCTCGACACCAAGTTCGGCGGGCTGATCGCCGAAGTCATCCCGGGCGGCCCCGCCGCCAAGGCAGGGCTGAAGGGCGGCACCGGCAAGCTTCAATTCCAGGCAGCCGAGTACCGCACCGGCGGCGATGTCATCCTCGCCGTCGACGGCCGTCCGGTGATCAGCCCCGAAGACCTCGCCCGCGACACGGCCGCCTACGCCCCAGGACAGAAGGTGACGCTGACG
This sequence comes from uncultured Solirubrobacterales bacterium, assembly GCA_963777915.1. Taxonomy (GTDB): domain Bacteria; phylum Actinomycetota; class Thermoleophilia; order Solirubrobacterales; family 70-9; genus CAVUPF01. The sequence goes on from CAVZSH010000003.1 coordinate 814,547, forward strand.
ATCCTTCGCGAAGGCCAGCGCAAGCAAGTCGAAGTGACGCTCGGCAAGCGTCCCGAAAGCGCCCAGAGCGGCTGAGCGCCTCCCCTGCCGGCCGCCGTCGCCGCCCGGAGCGGTAGAACTCCGCGGGTGCTTCAGGAAGTCGCCCTCGGCCGTAAGTCGCTGGCCGACTACACCCACATCGCAGGCAAGGAGCTGATCGAGCGGATCCGCGCGCTGGCCGAGCAGCTCGAGGGCCGGCGGGTCCTGCACGTCAGCGCCACCGCCTTTGGCGGTGGCGTCTCGGAGATCCTCTACACGATCGTCCCGCTGATGCGCGATGTCGGCCTCGACGCCCACTGGCATGTGATCTTCGGCAAAGAGGAGTTCTTCAATGCGACCAAGCTCCTGCACAACTCCCTCCAAGGCGCCGAGGAGACGCTGAGCGAGGAGCAGTGGGAGCTGTTCGACGAGATCAACGCGCTGAACGCCGATGGGCTGCAGGGCGAATGGGACACGATCATCGTCCACGACCCCCAACCGATCGGCCTGCGCCGCGGCGCCCCGGAGAAGGGCCGCAGCTGGGTCTGGCGCTGCCACATCGACCTCTCCGAGCCCAACCCGGAGCCGATCGCCCGCCTGCTGCCGCTGATCGAGGAGTACGACGCGACCGTCTGGCACATGCCAACCTACGTGCCGGCCGGAGTCGAGGCGGCCCGCGACGGGGTCCGCATCATCCCCCCGGCGATCGATCCGCTCTCGCCGAAGAACATGGCCTTCTCCCCCGAGGACGCGGCCTTCGTCTGTCGCCAGTTTGGGATCGACGTCGACCGCCCGCTGATCACCCAGGTCTCCCGCTTCGATCCCTGGAAGGACCCGATGGGCGTGATCGACGCCTACCGCGACGTGACCGCGCAGATCCCGGAGGTGCAGCTGGCGCTGGTCGGCTCGATGGCGACCGATGACCCCGAGGGCTGGGACTTCTTCCAAAGGACCTTTGAGTACGCGGGGGGCGATCCCGACATCAAGATCCTCAACAACCTCAACAACGTCGGCGCGATCGAGGTCAACGCCTTCCAGTCCCAGTCGGACGTCTGCCTGCAGAAGTCGGTGCGCGAGGGATTCGGGCTGACTGTGACCGAGGCGCTTTGGAAGGGGCGGCCGACCGTCGCCGGCAACGTCGGCGGCATCCCGCTGCAGATCACCGACGGCGAGAGCGGCTTTTTGGTCGACTCCCCGGCCGAGTGCGCCCAGCGCTGCCTCGAGATCCTCGCCGACCCCGAACTCGGCAAGCGGCTCGGCCGCGCCGGCAAGGAGCACGCCCGCCGCGAGTTCCTCTCCCCCCGCCTGCTGCGCGACTGGCTCGAGCTGTTCACCGAACTCGATACATAGAGGCCAAGCGCTCGGGGTAGGGTTGGGCCATGCCCGACGGTTCGGATCCGCTGATCATCGTCTCCAACCGCGGGCCGGCGCAGTTCGAGCGAAACGAGGCCGGGGAGCGCACCGTGCAGCGGGGCGGCGGCGGCCTGGTCACGGCGCTCTCGGGGCTCGTCTCCCACCGCGACGCGCTTTGGATCGCTTCGGCGATGTCCGAGGAGGACGTCGCCGTCTCGGCGGAGCGCGGCGGGCCAGTCGAGCTCTCGATCGACGGGATTGCCTACCGGGTCCTGCTGGTCGACAGCGACCCGGCGGCCTTCGACCGCTTTTACAACGTGATCGCCAACCCGATCCTCTGGTTCATCCAGCACTACCTCTGGGACCTCTCCAACGCCCCCGACATCCGTCAGGAGGAGCTCGACGCCTGGGACTACGGCTACCAGGCGGTCAACCGCGACATCGCGCTTGCGGTGCTGGGGCAGATCGAGGGGCGCGAGCGGCCCCTGGTGATGCTCCACGACTACCACCTCTACACCGCCCCCGCGATGATCCGCGCCGAGCGCCCCGACGCCTTCCTGCACCACTTCGTCCACATCCCCTGGTCCCAGCCCGACAGCTGGCGGATCCTGCCGGGGCGGATCCGCGAGGCGCTCTTCGGCAGCATGCTCGCCAACGACATCATCGGCTTCCACACCCATGCCTACTGCATCAACTTCCTGCGCTGCTGCGATGAGCTGCTGGAGGCCGAGGTCGACTATGAGGGTGGGCGAGTGCGCCACGGCGGCGGCGAGACCCTGGCCCGCGCCTACCCGCTCTCGATCGACGCCGAGCGCCTGGCCCGTGCCGCGGAGACCCCAGAGGTGGCCGCCGCCGAGCGCGAGGTGCTGGAGCGACGCCGCAAGTATCTGATCATCCGCGTCGACCGGGCCGACCTCTCCAAGAACGTGCTACGCGGCTTCACCGCCTTTGACACCTTCCTCACCCAGCACCCAGAGTTCCGCGAAGAGGTCACCTTCATCGCCCACCTGCAGCCCTCGCGCCAGGACGTGCCGGAGTACGCGGAGTACCGGGAGCGGATCGAGGCGCTGGTCGCGGTCGTCAACCACCGCCATGGCACCACCGACTGGATGCCGATCGACCTGAAGATCTATGAGAACTTCTACGACGCGGTCGCCCGCTACAAGCACTTCGACCTGCTGATGGTCAACTCGCTGTTCGACGGGATGAACCTGGTCGCCAAGGAGGCGCCGGCGGTCAACACCCGCAACGGGGTGCTGATGCTCTCCGAGAACACGGGCTCACACGAGGAGCTCGCGGACTGCGCGCTCTCGGTCAACCCGTTCGACATCCAAGAGCAGGCGGACGCGATCTTCCGGGCGCTGACGATGGACCCCGAGGAGAAGCGGCTGAGGGCGCAGAGGCTGAAGGAGATCATCTACTCCCGCAATCCTGGGGACTGGGTCGATGAGCAGCTGGCCGACATCGCAGAGCTGCGCGAGGCCGTGGCATAAGAGGATCGGAGGCAGGGGCCAAGCCGGGCACCGAATGCCGTCTGCCGCGCCGCCGCCTCAAGGCCTCTCCAAGCGCAGCCCCCGCCCCGCTCAGCCCACCCTCTGCGCCGTGGCCGGCGAGGGGTGATGCAGCCGCACGGCGAGGAACCGGGCGGCGGGCGACCCTGCAGCACAGCGCTATAGTCCCTCGCCGTTTTGACCGCCCCACGCGAATACGAGCTGGTCTTGATGCTTGACCCCAACCTCGGGGAGCCCGAGCGGGAGGGGCTTACCCAGGAGACACGAGGGCAGATCGAGTCCGGCGGCACGCTCAAGCACGAGAACAACTGGGGCCTTCGCAAGATGGCCTATGAGATCGACTCTCGCAACGAGGCTGACTACCGCTGGCTTCGCTTCGAGGCCCCCACCGAGTTGCTCGGCCAGCTCGACCACAACCTGAAGATCGCCGACGGCGTCCTGCGCTTCCGCATCTTCAAAGTCGACCCCAGCGCCCCGGTGATCGTCCCGCCGGCGGTCGGGGCCTCCGCCCCACCGCGTGAGCGCGCCGCGCACGCAGAGCGCGACGACCCGGAGACCTAGCGCCGCTCTTTGCGAGGAATCCTCCTCGCCGAGGGGAGAAGTCGCGCCGCTCCCGCTCTTAGACTGGTGTTCAGGCAAGCGACTTCAAGGAGTGAGAGCTGTGGCAGCTTCGAACGTGAATGTGGTGGTCGTGACGGGCAATCTGACCCGTGATCCGGAGCTGCGGAGCACCCCCGGCGGAACGTCGGTCTGCAAGCTGCGGGTTGCGGTCAACAGCCGCCGCAAAGACGGGCAGAGCGGTGAGTGGGTCGATAAGCCCAACTACTTCGACGTGACGGTCTGGGGGGCGCAGGGCGAGAACTGCGCCAACTACCTCTCCAAGGGCCGCCCGGTTGCAGTCGAGGGGCGCCTGGACTGGCGCGAGTGGGAGGCCCAGGACGGCAGCGGCAAACGCCAGAGCGTCGAGATCATCGCCAACTCGGTCCAGTTCCTCGGCTCGCGCGACGGCGCTGGCAGCGGCAACGGCAACGGCAACGGCGGCTTCACCCCCGCCAGCGACGTCGAGGCGGACACCTCGGACTTTGAGGGCGCAGCGGCCGGCGGTGGCGGCGGGGACGATGACATCCCGTTCTAGGTAAGCTTTCCGCCGCTTGGTTTCGTCGCCCGGCCGTGCCGGGCGACTTTCACGTGAGGACCGAAAAGTGGCAAGGACAAGAGAAACGACATCGACGCCGCGGCGGGGACGGCGGATGCCGGAGCGAATGCGGCCACGCAAGTACACGCGGGTCAACGCCGACTCGGTCGACTACAAGGACCTCAACCTGCTGCGCCGCTTCCTCTCCGACAAGGGCAAGACCCGCGGCCGCCGCGTCACCGGCCTCTCCCGAAAGCACCAGCGCCAGCTCTCGGTGGCCGTGAAGCGCGCCCGCGAGATCGCGCTGCTGCCCTATGTCGGAGAGCGCTGATGGCGCAGGCGATCCTGCTCCAAGACGTCGAGGACCTCGGTCGTCGCGGCGAGGCGGTCGATGTCGCACCCGGCTACCTGCGCAACTACCTCGTCCCCCGCAAGCTCGCCCAGTCGGCGACCCCGGGGGCCCTGGAGGAGGCCCAGCGCCGCCACGCAGCTGCCGAGAAGGCCGAGCAGGCGCGGGCGCAGCGCGAAGCCGAGGCCGCCGGTCTGCTCTCCAAGACCGTGCTGACGATCCACCAGCGGGCGGGCGAGGACGGCAAGCTGTTCGGCTCGGTCGGCGCCAAGGAGATCGCCGATGCGATCCGCGAGGCACGCGACCTGCGTATCGACCGCCGCAAGATCCGCCTCGAGCAGCCGATCCGAGAGATCGGCACCTTCATGGTCGAGATCGAGCTCGCCGACGGCGCCACTGCCGCAGTCAAGACGATAGTCGCCGAAGAGAAGTAGCCAGAGCTTGGCCGGGGCGGCGTCGCTAGGCTGCCCTCACCTTGACATCGTTGCGTCGGCCAACCCGCCTAAAACGCCGCGCCCAAGCTCGGACGCGGCTCGGCTGGGCGCGCTCGGAGAGGGCGACGATGGGGCTCGCAGCCCTGGCCCTCGGCGGCGCGGGCGTGGTCATCTTCAGTCAGTTCGGGCGCATGCTGCGCCGTCGGGCGAGCCTTCACCGCGACGGAGAGGGGCTGATCGAAACCGCCCCGGCCGCCGCGCTGGACACGGTCGGGGTTGCGGTTCGCGGCTACGCCGTCACGCCGCGCAGCGAAACCGTCCTCTTCAACCTGCTCGCCGGCTTCCTCGGCTCCTTTGCCCTGGTGCGGCTCTCCACTTGGGGGATCCGCGACGAGTGGGGGCCCTTCCGAAATCTCAAGGTCGGCGGCCGTCACATCCACCACTTCGTGCCGGGCATCCTGCTCGCCTTCGCATCCGGCACGGCCGCGCTGCTGAGCGATGACGAGGAGCTCGAAGACCTTCTGGCAGCGGCGATGGGCGCGGGCATGGGGCTCACCTTCGACGAGGCGGCACTCCTGCTCGACCTGCGCGACGTCTACTGGACCAGAGAAGGCCTGTTGAGCGTCCAGCTCAGCCTCGGCGCAACGGCGATCCTCAGCATCGCGATCCTCACCCAAAGGATGCTCCGCCGCGGCGAGCGCCACCAGGAGGAGGAGGGGCTGATCCCGCCAGCCGCCCGCGGCGTCCCGAGTCCCACGGCCTCCTCTTAGCCCAGGCCGATCTCCGCCTGCTCCGGGGGGTGGATTTCTTTCTCCTTATTTGCTGGGACCCCGGTGGTGGCGGGGTTCGGGCTCTGGTTTGCTTGAGCTGCCGGGCCGGGGGCGAATCCGCCGACCCGCCACCTTAACTAGGAGTAGATGCCGCAGCCGCCCACAACCCACGTCCCGCCCCAGAACATCGAGGCGGAGGAATCGGTCCTGGGAGCGATGCTGGTCGCCGAGGCGGCACTCAGCAGGGTGATCGACGAGGTCAAGCTGAACGCCGCCGACTTCTACCTCGACAAGCACGCGGCGATCTTCACTTGCGTCCATGACCTCTACGCGGCCTCGGCGCCGGTCGATGAGCTGACCGTCACCGAGGCGCTGACCCAGCGCAACCAGATCGAGGTGGCGGGCGGCAAGCACTACGTCTCCGAGCTTGCCGCAAAGGTGCCGGCCGCCGGCAACGCCAAACACTACGCGGAGATCGTCCAGCAGAACTCGCTGTTGCGCCGCCTGCTCGGCGCGGGCCAGCAGATCCAGGGCTGGGTGCACGAACGCGACGGCGAGCCGCGCGAGCTCTCAGAGCGAGCCGAGAAGCTGCTCTTCGACGTCGCCCACAAAGAGCAGGCGAGCGACTTCCGTTTGCTATCGGAGATCCTCCACGACGAGGTGGACCGCCTCGAGAAGCTCTCGACCGGCGAGACGGAGATGACCGGTACCCCGTCCGGCTTCAAGGACATCGACGCGATCACCGGCGGCTTTCAACCGGGCAACCTGATCATCATCGCGGCGAGACCGGCCATGGGAAAGTGCCTGGCCGCGGCGAGCCTTATCTATGACCCCAGCACCGGAGCGCGCCAGCGTGCCGAGGACGTATTCCGGGCATCCGAGCGTGGAGAAGAGGTCTGGGTCGCCGCGCTGGGCCCAGATCTGCAGATGCGGGCCGCGAAGGCTGCGGCCGTCAAGCGCAACGGGCGCAAGCGCGTCTACCGGCTGACGACCCGCCTCGGACGACGGATCGAGGCTACGTCGAACCACCCCGTCTTGACCGGCACCGGGTGGGAGGAGCTCGGCAAGGTCAAACCCGGAACACGGATCGCAGTTCCAAGACAACTGCCTCGCTCGGGTAGCCCAACCGAGCTTCCCGATCCCGAGATCGTCTTGCTCGCCGCTCTGATCGCAGACGGGGCTATCACCGAGCGGACGCCGCGCTTCTGCTTTGGCGCTGAATCCGGGGTTCTCGGTGAAGTCGAGCGAGCAATTGAGAGCTGCGGGGCGCAACTACGCATCGGTAGAGCCCGCTCGCACGGCATGGCGCAGATCAGCAACGGCCCAGGCTCCGGCCCCAACCCGGTCACGGAAATGCTGCGGCGCCACCGACTGATGGGACTGCGCTCGGCGGACAAGTTCGTTCCCGATGCAATCTTCGGGCTGGGCGACGATCAGCTCGCCCGCTTCCTCGGCGTGATGTACGCCTGCGACGGACACGTCTACTGCAGCGACCGGCTCGCCCAGATCGGCTACACGACGATCAGCGAGCGACTTGCTCGCGATGTCCAACACCTGCTGCTGCGACTGGGCATCGTCGCAACGATCCGCATCCTGAAGAGACCGGTCTACGAGGGCACGGAGAAGGTCGCACGCGAGGTCAGGATCACTTCGCAGGACAGCCTTCGCCGGTTCTGCGAGCTCGTCTCGGTTCCCGGGAAGGAGGAGCAGCAGGCTCGGATTCTGGAGCGCCTTTCGACCGTCCCCCGCTCAACAAATACCGACACACTTCCGGTCGAGATCTGGGACGAGATCCTTCGGGCGAAGGGCCGGCGCGCCTGGGCCGAGATCAGCGCGAGCAGCGGCCGCCCGCGAACCCACAACTGGCACGTCGGGGAGCGTTGCCCCTCTCGTGGCCTTCTCGCTGAGCTCGCCGCTGCAGTCGACTCGCCTGCGCTTGAGGAGCTGTGCGACTCCGATATCTGGTGGGACGAGGTCGTCTCGACCGAGTACGTCGGGATGGAGGAGACCTATGACCTCGATATCCCGGGGCTTCGCAACTTCGTCGCCGACGACGTCATCGTCCACAACAGCGCCCTTGTAGCGAACATCGCCGAGAACGTAGCGGTGAAACGGGGACTGCCGGTGGCCTTCTTCTCGCTGGAGATGTCCGAGGTCGAGCTGGCGCAGCGCTTCATCGCCTGTCGGGCGCGGATCTCCGGCGACAAGTTGCGCAAGGGCCAGGTCGTGCAGAAGGACTGGCCGAAGGTGGTGCGCGCCTGCAATGAGCTGGAGGCGGCACCGCTCTGGTTCGACGATTCCTCTGACCTCGGAATCCTCGACCTGCGGGCGAAGGCCCGGCGTCTGCACGCCCAAGAGCAGGATCGAGGCGGGCTGGGTCTGGTGATCGTCGACTACATCCAGCTGATGCGGGCCGATGACCACCGCGCCAACCGGGTCGAGCAGGTCGGTCAGATGAGCCGCGGATTGAAGATCCTCGCCCGCGAGCTGGAGGTGCCGGTGGTAGCGATCTCCCAGCTCTCGCGGGCGCCCGAGCAGCGCCACCCGCCCAAGCCGATGCTCTCCGACCTGCGTGAAAGCGGAAACCTCGAGCAAGACAGCGACCTGGTCGCCTTCCTCTTCCGCGAGGACTACTACCGCGATCCCAACGACGAGCCGGACGGCCTCGCCGACCTGATCATCGCCAAGCACCGCAACGGCCCGATCGGCACCCGCAAGCTGGTCTTCCTCGACCGCTTCCCGAAATTTGCCGACTTCGCGGGACAGGAGCAGCCGATCGAGCAGCCCGCCGGCGCAGGGGCGCCGATCGCCGATGCCGCGGCCGCGGGGCCCGACTTCTGATGGCGATCGCCCGAAGCGAGCCGCCCCGCGAGCCTCGGTCGTGCCCATTGGGGGTCTGCGACGGCTCGGGCTGGATCCTTGGGCCAGAGGATGTGGCGCGGCCGTGCGAGTGCCGCGAGCAGCGCCTGCGGCGGGGGCGCAGTCGCGGCGTCGCCTCGGTGATTCCGCCCCGCTACCGCGGCGTCTCCTTCGACCGCCCGCCGGTGACGCTGATCGAGCCGATGGTGGTGCGGGTGGTACGCAGCTGGGTCGAGGATCTGGAGGCAAACCTCAACGCCGGGCATGGCCTCTGGCTGATGGGTGACACAGGCACCGGCAAGACCACGCTGGCGATGCTCGTCTCCAAGGCCGCGCTGCAGGAGAGCCGCTCGGTCGCGATCTACTCGCTGCCGAAGCTGTTGGCCCGCATCCGGCGCACCTATGACTCCGAGCCCGGCGAGGACTCCTACCTTCCCTTCTTCGAGCGCCTCACCTCAGTCGATTTGCTCCACATCGATGACCTTGGCGCCGAGAAGCGCTCGGACTGGGTCCTCGAGCAGCTCTACGCATTGATCAACGAGCGCTATGAAGCGCAGCGCTCGATGCTGATCACCACCAACCTGGACCAGCAGGAGCTCGAGGAGCAGATCGGGGCACGCACGGTGTCCCGTCTGGTTGAGATCTGCGGCGACCCCCTGCCCCTGTTCGGCCCAGACCAGCGCGTCCAGGCGCGAGCGGTCGGCGAGTAGAACAGGCACAATCCCCCGGTCATGCCTGGCGTGGTGATAGTCGGGGCCCAGTGGGGCGATGAGGGCAAGGGCAAGGTCACCGACCTGCTTGCCGAGCGCGCCGCGATGGTCGTGCGCTTCCAGGGCGGCAACAACGCCGGGCACACGATCGTCCGCGGCGGCGAGGAGTTCAAGTTCCACCTGATTCCCTCGGGCATTCTGCATCCAGAGAAGACCAGCATTATCGGCAACGGGGTTGTGCTGGACCCGCGCGTCCTGCTGGGGGAGATCGATGGCCTGCGCCGGCGCGGCATCGACGTCGGCAACCTGCGCATCTCCGCCAACGCGCACCTGATCATGCCCTATCACGTGCTGCTCGACACGGCAGGGGAGACGAAGCTCGGCAAGCTCTCGATTGGCACCACACGGCGCGGCATCGGGCCCTGCTACGCGGACAAGGCGTTGCGCCTCGGCATCCGCGTCCAGGACCTGCTCGACGAGAAGATCCTGCGGACCAAGATCCGGGCGGCGCTGGAGCCCAAGCAGCAGGCGCTGCGCGAACTCTCGGTGCAGCGGCGAAAACTGCGCAAGGAGGCCGGTGAGGGGGCCGACCGGGAGGCGATCGAGGAGGCCCCCGACCCCCGCCTCGACCTGCACACGATGACCGAGGAGCACGTCAGCTACGGCCACCGCCTCGAGCCCCACATCGCCGACACTGCTCGCCTGTGCTGGGAGGCGCTGGATGAGGGCGAAACGGTGATCTTCGAGGGCGCCCAGGCCACGCTGCTCGACCTCGACCACGGCACCTACCCCTTTGTCACCTCCTCCAACCCGATCGCCGGCGCCGCCTGCGTCGGCGCTGGCGTAGGCCCGACCGACATCGACGAGGTCTGGGGCATCGCCAAGGCCTACACGACCCGGGTCGGCGCCGGGCCGTTCCCGACCGAGCTGCATGACGAGGTGGGCGAGCGGATGCTGGAGCGCGGGCACGAGTTCGGGACGACGACCGGGCGGCGGCGGCGCTGCGGCTGGATGGACCTGGTCGCGCTGCGCTACGCGGTCCGCCTCAACCGGATGAGCGCGCTGACAATCACCAAGCTCGACGTGCTGAGCGGGATCAACCCGCTGCGCGTCGCCGTGCGCTACCGCTCCAAGGAGGGCGCGGTCTTCGACAGCTTCCCATACCACCAGTCGATCCTCCACTCGGCGGTGCCCGAATACGAGGAGCTGCCCGGTTTTGACGCCGACATCAGCGCTGCACGAAGCGAGGACGACCTGCCCGTCGAGGCGCGCGAGTACCTGCGCTTCATCGCAGCTGCGGCGGGGGTCCCGATCCGCCTCGTCGGCGTCGGCCCAGACCGCGAACAGGTCGTCTGGATCGACTGAAGCTCAGAGACCCTTCGGGCGGTCTCCAGATACGGTGACGCCGAGGTACAGCGATCGCGCTTTTGGCTCTCTGCTCTACAGTTTTGGAGTGGCTTCAGGTAGACGCGCAGCCAGGTTGAGTGAGCGACTGCCCAGGGGTCGGCACGGATTGCCGCGAGAGGCGGTGACCGAATCCCAGCGCAATCGCATCCACCAGGCGATGATCGAGGTCGTCTCAGAGCGTGGCTACCCGGACACCCGGGTGGTCGACGTGATCGGCGTCGCCGGGGTGTCGAGAAAGACCTTCTATGAGCTGTTCGACAGCAAGGAAGACTGCTTCCTCGCCGCCTATGACGTGCTGCTGGGGAACCTGCTGAGCGACACCGCCACAGGCTTTGAGTCAAAGCCCGGGTCGCCGTGGGCTGAGCGCGTGGCTGCCGCGCTCGGGGCGCTGCTCGATCACCTGGCCGAGCACCCCGATGAGGCGCGGTTTGCGATCGTCGAGGTGCTGGCGGCGGGCCCGAAGGCGCTGGCCCGCCGCGACGCGGCGCTGCGCCAGTTCACCGGGTTCCTAGACGCCGGGCGGGCGGAGACCTCGGTCGAGCTGCCGGGGATAACCTCGCTCTCGCTGGCAGGCGGGATCAATGAGCTGCTCTACAGCGAGATCCTGCACGGCGCGGCGGCCCGCTTGCCGAGCCGCTTGCCGGACCTGATGTTCTGGGTCGCCCTGCCTTTCCTAGGGGCCGATGGGGCCGCCAAGGAGCGCGAGCGGACCCGGCTCTCTATGCCAAGCCGCTAGAAAAGCCTGTCCGCGGCGCTCTTTCACGTCAATTGCCGGGTTTCCTTAGTACCGGATACTGATATTTTGGCCGGTGGAGGGATACCCGAAGCTTTAGATTGGCCGCGGCTTGAGATGGGCCGGCCGAAAAAGGAGAGACATAGGACATGCGCAAACGTCTGACTTTGATCATCGCCTTGGGGGCTACGATCGCGCTCTCCGTGGCCGCGGTCGCATTCGCCGAAAAGCCGACCGTGGTTGAAGCCGGGAACCTGGTCCTGACGCTCAACGGCGGTGTGAAGCCGACGGCGCTGCCGAAGAACAAGTTTGCACCGATCACGCTGAGCGTGAGTGGCGGCATCGCCACCAAGAACGGCGCCCAGCCGCCGGCTCTCAAGGAAGCCGTGATCCTCACCGACAAGAACGGCGTGATCAACGCCAAGGGCCTGGCGACCTGCACGTCGGGCAAGCTCCAGGCGGAGAGACACCGCAAAAGCCAAGAAAGCCTGCCCGAAGGCGATCGTCGGTGAAGGCCGCACCACGGTGCGGGTGGAATTCCCCGAATCGCCACCGTTTAACGCCACAGGACCGCTGGTCGCCTTCAACGGCGGCGAAAAGGGCGGCGTTACGACGATGTTCATCCAGGCCTACGTGAAGGTTCCGGCGGCGACGGCGCTCGTCACCACGATCAAGATAAAGAAGGTCCATAAGGGCCCCTACGGGCTTGAATCGGTGGCGTCGATCCCGGTGATCGCCGGCGGCAGCGGCTCGATAACTAACTTCAGCCTCAATATCGGCAAAACATTCACCTACAAGGGTAAGAAGCAGAGCTACCTGGCGGCCAAATGCTCCACCGGCCATTTCTTGGCACAGGCCAAGGCTGTGTTCAGCGACGGGACCAGCCTCTCGGGCGAAGTGGTCAGGGCCTGCAAGGCGAAGGGCTAAAGACCGATCCACAAAGCGCAGGCGACGCGGCCTAAAAGTCGCGTCGCCTTAGTCTTTCGTAGGACGGCAAGGGATAGGGCGGCCGGGCGCGCGTCGCCCCTTTTTGTGCAGCGAACTCGGCGAATGGACGCTTTCTACCTACGCGACCCACTGACGGCAACCTGATGGGACCGATCGCGTCATGCACGGGTGCAGACCGATCCGAAGGCACCCTCACGGCTTCAGAGATGCGGATTTAGCCTGCAGATCGGTCGCGGTGAGCCTGGGGCACGCCGACAGCCTCCGCGACGCAGGTCGTGCGCCATTCATGCCCCATCGGACTGGGCGTGGCGCTACTTGCCCTGCTGTTCGAAGGTGTGCTGATAGGTGGTGGGTGAGCCCGGCTTGCCGATCGGGTTGAACGGGGACTGCTGGGTGCAGCCCGGGGCCGGCAGCGTGGCGGTGCTGGTCTGTCCGGCGAAGGCGTATTTCTTGAGTAGGTTGAAGAATTCGACGGCTCTTGTGGCGGCTTCTTTTTCGGTGGCCCAGACCGTGCGTTCCTTAAAGGCCGGTTCGTTGGGCGTGTTGGGGTCGAGCGAAGCCGTAATCCCCGAACTGCACTGGCGGGTCTCGAAGCTTGGCAGGCCGCTGGCGACTTCCTTGGCGAAGAGCGGCTGACTGTAGGCGCTGGCGCGGTTGGTGGTCAGGCGGTGACCGAAGGTGGCCACCGATTCAGGATTGAGCACGCCCATTGTTCGCAGGAAGTGGGTTTGTTCGCCCTTCGTGTTTTCCTTTGTTTCGATCGAGTTAGCTGCAACCGCCAGATTAGCCATAACACCAGTGATCTCGTTCTTGTAGAGGCCGAGGCCCGTGAGGATCGGGTTGAGGTTGCGAAGGAACGGATCAAGCGCTCGCAAGAGGGGCGGGAAATCATCGCGGAAGAGTCTGCGAAGAGCCGGGAAGCCGGTCGGGGCGAGGGCAATCACCGGGGTCAGTCCTTCGAAGAAGCCCTTCGCCTGAGGCGCCAGCTTGCCGAAGGCAACCAGAGTCGGGGACAGCTGTTCGGCAGCCGGGATGAGCTGGCGCACAACCGGGTCGGCGTCGAGGGAGAATGATCGGAGTCTTGCCAGGGTGAGCTTTGACTGGTCGAGGAAGGTCGGGAAGGCGCGAAAGAGTTCTTCGATGTCGGTATCGCGCCGGGCTGTGGTCTGGAAGACCGCGTTGGAGTTGCGGATCAGACTTGCCAGCTCGCCCTGTCGGCCGCGCAGCGCCTCGAGCGCAACCGCGCCGTTGCTGAACAGCTGGCGGACCGCGAGGCGCTGGGTATCGAGGACGCGGAAGAGCCGGTCGAATTCGGTGAAGGTCGGGTCGAACTCGCCCAGCGCGGCAGAGAGGGACGCGCCCTGACCGCCGATCGCGACGGCGGCTTCCTGCATCCAGTCCTGGAAGGCGGCGCGGGTCTTCGGGTTGAAGGTACGGAAGATCTCATCGAGCTGGACCGACTGTTCGACGTTCGCGGAAGGGAGGGTGGCGCCATCGGGGAGCTTGGGGCCGTTGCGATTGCCGGGCGTGAGTTCGACGTAGGTCTCACCGAGCAAGGTCTTGGTGCGCAAGATAGCCCGAGTTGAGAGCGGCAGCGGTGCGTAGCGGTCTTCGATATAGATCGTCGCCAGAGCCTGCTTGCGGTTGGGGGCCAGCGCGATTTCCTGCACTTTGCCGACATCAACACCGGAGATGCGCACGTCGGACTGTTCGGCGAGCTGGGTCGCCGAGTAGAAGGGGATCTTGAGTTCGTACGGCTTCGCCTTGAACGGGGTTGGGCCGCCGAAGGTGATCCAGAGGAAGAGCAGGATCCCGAAGCACGACAAGGCAAAGCCGGCGATTACCAGGAGCTGGGTTGTGCTCGGGGCGCGCTTGCTCATTTTTTAGGGCCGCAACCGCTGCCCGTTACTTCGGGGTCTTCTGGGATTTCGGGAAGTTCATTGTCCTTGGGGACGCGAGCTGTCTGTAGGAGCGCCTTGAGGAACGGGAAAGCATTAGCCGACCCCATAGCCGAGGTTGGCGCCGTTGCAATTGATCATCACGAGCGCGCGCTGAACTGGGCCGGCGGAATCTTGGAGGTTGAAGTCGGCGTTGAGGTCGTGGTTGAGCCAGGGCAGATAAAAGAGGTAGCTCTGCTTTGAACCCTTTGGCTTGTAGGCGAGCTCGTTTAAGAAGGCGTTGAGGCCGCCGAGCGAGTTGCCGAAGCCGGTTACCGTCTTCTTCAACGGGCCGGAGCCTTCGTTGGCGTGCGTCAACACCGGCCGGATCTGCCGGGTAAAGGGGCGGATCTGGTCGCGAATTGGCGCCGTCGTCTGCCTGAAGAGGCGCTCAGTCGCCTTGAAAGCGGGGGTCAGAGCCTGGGCCTGGGGGATCAGGCCGTAGAGGGCCGGGCGAGCAGCTGAGGAGAAGCGATCAGAGCTTGCAAGACCGGCCTGCGTCGCCCGCAGCGTCGCCGGGAATTCGCGCAGCGCCGCCTGAATCGATTCCTGCTGATTGGCGAAGTTGCCGAGCGCCGCATCAGATGAGGTTACGAAGCGCTGGATCTCGCTGTCGTGGCGGCCAAGTTCGGTGGTGAGCAGGGAGAAATCGTGGATCACGTGGGCGAGCGCCACGTGGCGTTTGGCGACCGCACCGTTCAGCTGCGCGAGATAGTGGGAGAAGGGCTGGAGGCGACGGAAGGCGCCGGATAGGTCGCGACCGTGGCCGCCGATTCCCTGGGCGCCACCGGCGAGCAGCAGTTGCAGGTACTGGCGAGTGTCGCCGTCGAGGGTGTCAAGGAACTGGTCGAGCTGGACGTTTGCCTCGGTGCGGGAGAGGGGGATGTTCGCACCGTTTTCGATGTGCCCACTGCTGCTGCCCGGTTCGATCTCGACGATCATGTCGTTGAGGTTGGTTTTCGGACGCAACAGCGCACCGGCGTTGGGGTGAATCAGCTGCATGTACTGTGGCTCTATCTCCATCCCGACCACCGCGTGGCCGTTTTCGAGGTTGACCGAGGCGACCTTGCCGACCTGGATGCCAGCGATGTCGACCGCCTGGCCCTGGCCCGGGGTCACGGCCTGCGCGGTCGTGAACTCGGCGGTGATGTGATCGAAGCTTTCACCGACGAAGGGCAGCCAGGAGGGCAGTGATGCCTTCTGCTCGACGAAGATCCCGAGCATCATCGCGGTTCCGAGCACGGCGAGCACGGCGATCGCGATCGTGTCTTTGCCGCGACCGCGGGACTGTCGGGCCAGCGCGGCGCGGAAGTGCCTGAAACGGCTCGGCTTGGAGGCGTTCTCGCTCATGGGCTGGTCGCCGCGGGATCAGGGGGGCCGACCTGCCCCAGCGGCCCATTGACGTTGGGAACGGGGTTCGTTTCGCAGCGCACGCCTGGCTTCTGCGCGGGCTGGCCGCCGAGTTGCGGCTGGGTACCCAGTGCCCCTTCGATCGTGTGTGCGAAATTGGTCTTATCGATGGAGAGTTCTCCGTGCGGGTTCGGGGAGGCGACCAACTGGCCGCCGCCGCCGGCCTGGATCCGTAGGTAGGGCCCGTTGCCGTCGAAGTTCTGTCCCGACCCGGCGAAGTTGCTTAGGGCGTAGAAGAATTCACGGTAGTTGGGCCCGCCGGTCCCGAAGCGGTCTTCGATGGTCTGGTTGCCGGCCGGCACCAGCACCTTGGTCGTGCAGAGGCTGAGCTGGTTGAGCTGCGGGAGCGCGTTGACCTTGCCAGCCTGGGCGGCGCCGGCGAAGCCCGGCGTCAATTCCTGCAGCAGCCTCGCGATGCCGCCGCCCTCCTTGCCGGAAAGCAGTGGCCGCACCTGCCTCAACCACGGTTTGGAGGCGCTGATCAGCCCCGGTAGCTGGGCAACCGCGGGGGTCAGCTCGATCGCATAGGTACGCAGCGGTGGCAGCGCACGGTCGAGACTGACCAGCGAGGCGTGGGCGGTCTTCAGGGTCGGGGCCAGCAGGTGGATGGTGGTAGAAAGGTTGGTCGATTGGGCAGCGAGGGCGCCTGTGAAGACATCGAAGTTGTCGATCAGCCCCTTCAGGTCGCTCTCGCGGCTGGCGAAGGCGCCAAAAGTGCGCCCGGTCCCGGCGATCAGCCGCGAGAGGTCGCCCTCCTGGGTGCCGAGGAAGGCATTGGCGACTTGGGCGCTGTAGCGCCCTGCCGGGCCGCCGTAGCGCAGCGCCCCGTTTAGGCCTTCGGCCCCGGTCTTACCTTTAACTTCGGCAAGCTGGGTGGCGTCTTCAGCCGCGGTTGGCTTGTGGGTGAGGGCTTCGCCGTAGCTCTCCAGCAGATGGCTGAGGTCAGCTCGCACGGGGGACTGCAGCGCAGTGAGGATTTCATCGAGCTGCACCGCCGTTGAGGTGCGGCTGACCGGGATCGTCCCGCCGCTGCCCAGTTCCGGGGCGCTGGGGCTGCCAGGGTCCAGTTCGACGAAGAAGTTACCTTCGAGGAAGGTCCGCGGGCGGATCACGGCGTAGGCGTCGTCGTGAATCGGCCGCCCGGAGCCTTCAACCGTGAAGGTGACGTTGGTGTCATTGCCATTACGGCTGGTTGAGATGACTTCGCCGACTTCGACACCGGCGATCCGGACCGGGGATTTGACCGCGATGTCGGCCGAGTTGGAGAAGGTCGCATTCAACTCATAGCCGTAGCTGGTGAAGGGGACATGTCCCGTGAAGGCGAGGTAGGGGCCCAGCGTGAAGATGAGGATGAAGACGACCGCGATCATTGCGTTGCTGGGTCGCCACTTGAAGCGGCGGTTGGTGGCGCCCTGCCTGGTGTCGCGCTCCGGGAGCCGACTCACCTGCCTTCACCCTGCCCCTTCAGCTGACCGGAGGTCTTGGTGCCGTGGTTGCCCGGGACGTTGCCGATCACGGTCTGGCCGGCCTTGTAGCGGACGTTGCCCGCTTCGCACTCATGGGGCTGGCCGGGAGAGGCGGTGTTCGGGTAAGGATTGTAGTGAAGGTGGTTTTTTTCTTCGGGGCCGTTGGCAGGCGCAGAAGAGGGCGATCCCTCGCTGTTGGGGCCTTCCGGCGGCGCGAAGGAGATGAAGTTGAGCCAGTTGCCGAGTCCGTTCCCTTCGCTGGTTGTTCCGGCGATGCCTTTGAAGGCGAGGGTGAGGTAGTTACAGGTTGTCTGCGCGGGGGCGATGAAACTGATCGCCGGCCCGAGGGTGTGGTTGGTGTCGATCAGCAGGTCGAGCCCGTTGAAGACGCCGGGCGCGTTTTGGAAGGCGAGCAGCGCTTCGGCGGTCGGCACCAGCTGCGCATTCAGAGTGGGCAATGCGTTGAGGGCCGGGATGCCCGCCCGCTCCGCGGCGGCGATCGTCGGCGAGGTCTTGGCGAGCGCTGCAGCGCCGGGTTGAAACGCCGTGAAGAAACGCTGGGAATCATGTAGGAACGGCCGCAGCACGGGTAGGTCTGCGTTAGCGGCGTCCAGCGTAGAGGGGCTCTTGGAGATCGTTTCCTGGATGTAGGGCCGAGAGACGCGGGCGAAGGCGCCGAAGGTCTCATCGAGGGCGACGAAGAGGCTGGCCTGGGTCTCGGCCACTGGGGCGACGGTCGCCGAGAGATCCTCGAGCGCGTGCCAGAAGCCACCGAAGTTGGTCTGTGGGGCGACAAGCGTGCCAAGTGCCGGCTCGCCGCTGATCACCAGGTTGCGAAGCGAGCCGAAGGCTTCGTTTAGCTGTGGGCCACGACCGGCCAGAGCGTTGCCGAAACCCGCCTCGTTGACCCGGATCGCGGCGCGCGTCTTGGTGTTGAACATGTCGAAGAACTGATCGATGTCGACCGGTTCGGGCCGCGCCGCGGAAAGCGGGATCGTTTCGCCGGCGGAGAAGCCCTTTGAGGAGTTGCCAGGGGAGATCTGCAGGTACTTGAGGCCGAGCGGAGATTTCGGCCGGATGATCATCGTCGAGTTGACCGGTAGCGGTTCGACCTCCTTGTCGAGGCTGAGCGAGAGCTTGGCGGCGAAGCGGCCGTTGCCGAGCGCAACAGGGACGGCCGACTTGACCCGCCCAACCAGGACGCCGCCGATCCTGACGTCGTTTCCTTTGACCAACGCGTCGGCGTTGGGTACCTCGGCGTAGAGGTTGTAGGTGGAGACGAAGGGCAATCCGTTGTTGGCGTTATAGGCAAGGAAGACTGCGACGAGGACCACCAGCACGGTGACCGCCCCGATCAGCACCGGGCTGCTCGCGACTCCCGTCAGTCCGCTGCGGTTCCTCATGGCGCCAGCAGGTAGTTGAGGAGCGGGGAGGTGCCCCCGGTCTTGGCTGCGGAAGCCGCTGCACCGGCAGGGCCGAGCTTAGGCGACTGCGAGTTCCGCGGGCGGCTAGGGCTGCTGCTGGCAGTACCGCTGCTCTGACCTTCCAGGCGTCGCTCGAGGCGGCGGTAGAGGGCTGCGGAGCTGACAGCGGCCGAGGAATGGGCACCTTCGCCGGTGAAGTTGGCATCGCACGAGGACGTGGGTGCGATTTCATAGGTGAGGCAGTTGGACAGGGTGACCAGGGTGCGGCCGAAGTGCCCGTACTTGTCGAAGCCGTTGAGCGTCGCGGTCGTGTTGTAGATCAGTTCGACCAACCCGTTCCAGCCCCCGGTTTCCTTCGTGTTGACGAAGAACTTTGCGAGGTTGGAGGTTGGGCCGACGCCGCTGATGGCGAGTTCGGATGCCTTGCGGACGACTGGATCGGCTTCGGCAAGCTTCGGACCGGCCACCGCGCCGGTGGCGCCGAGGCTCTTTAGAGCCACGGTCGAGGCGGCGGAGAATGGGGTCAGCTCTCTGGTCGCCTCGGTCAGCGAGGGCGCCGCCTTGCCAAGGTCGGCGAAAACCGGCGTGGCGGCGTTGGAGAAGCCCTCGAGGCTACGCATCGTGAGTCGGAACTCGCTCAGGAAGCGGGGAAACTTCTGCAGCGAGGCTTCCAGAGCCGCACCGCGTTCGGAACTCGCCTGGGCGGCGGCGCCGGCGTTGGCGAGGAAGCCGGCGACGTGGGCGCGCTCGCGGGAGAGGGGACGGAGGATAGTCTCGGAGTCGCTCGCCAGCTGGGCGAGCCGGTCGCGCTGGTCGTTGAGGATCCCGAGGAGTTGGTCGACCTCGCGCAGCACCGGATTGGCGCGCAGGACGACTTCTTCGAGGTCCTTGCCGCGCCCGGCCAGCCCGGCGCCGAGTTCGTTGAGGATGAGGCGGAAGCGCTGTGCGTAGGGAAGGGTCTGGATGTCGTTGATCAGGTCGGGGTCGACGCTGGTGCTGTTGTTCTCCACCGGCAGCAGGTACTGGCCGGCGCCGGGCTGGCCGGCGGGAATCTGCTTCAGCGGCGGTGGGGGTGGTGAGCCGGGCGCGCGGGGTAGTGTGGGATTGCAGTCGACGTACTTCTCGCCGATCAACGACTGCGGGCGGATCAGGCAGCTGGCGTCGCTGCGGAAGTCCTGAAAGCCGGGGTCGGCGATTTCCAAGACGATGATCGCTTTGCCGGGCATCGCCACAGGCTTGCCGTTGCGATAGGCGTCGATTTCGCCGGGCATCGAGACGCCGACTGACTGAATCTGGCCGACGTTCGCCCCGGCGATGCGGACCTGCTCGCCACTGACCATGAACGAGCCGTTATCGAAGTAGGCACGGACCAGGTAGCCGTTGCTTTCACCCGAGGAGACCAGCACGATCGCGGCCACGACCGCAACCACCAGCGCGACGGCTATCAGTCCTTTTTTCATGGGCCCGGTGGCGCGTCGGACGGTTTGCATTCGGACGGGGTGACGCTGGCGCCAGCCCAAGGCGGGTCGACGAAGGGGTTGGAGTTATCGGGGGCGGACTGGGTGGCCCCGCCCGGGCAGCGCCGGTGGACGGCAGCCGAAGGGCCAAAGGCTTCGAACTGCTGGGCCGGTGTGATCGGTTCCAGTTCGCCGCTGCCGCCGTTGTATGTGAAGAGGTTCTGGTCGGCAGGTGAGACCCGAACGTAGTTGCCGTTGCCGTCGTAATAACCCGAGGCCACCCCGAGCTTGCCGAACCCGTTGAAGATGTCCGGCGTGTAGGAGCGGGCGAAGTTAAGGGTGGGCTGGAAGGCGGTGATCGCAGCTTCGGCGTGAGGGAATGCCTTGGCGGCGCGCTGCTGTACGTCGGGCAGCGTGGCGAGTAGTTCCGCGGCGTCGTTGGCCTTGCCCTGTCGCCGCACCGTGAGGCGCAGGTTCTTAAACACGGGAACTGCCGCGGAGACGACCGGGCGGAGTTCGGAGAGGAAGGCCGCCAGGTTCTTTGTCGCGGGCCTGGCGGTGTTGACGAGCGGTTCGAGGTCGCCGAGGGCGGCGCGGAGATTGACGAAGGTCGTATTGCTCTGGCGCAGCACGGGTGGGAAGCGCTGAAGGGCCTGGTCGAGGGCGACGTTTTGGCTGGCGATCGCGCCGAAGGCGGTGCTCGCGTTGGAGACAGCGCTTGAGAGCTGGCTGCTGCGCTCCGAGACCGCGGTGGCGAGCTTGCTGGAGCTGACGATGAAACGGGTGAAGAGATTCTGGTCGGCATTCAGCGCGTGTACGAAGGCGTCGCTGCGATTGAGCGCCGGGCCGAAGTACTTGTAGGCCTGGTTCGCCTGGTGCCCGACTCCGGCATAGACCGCGGCGTTGCCTTGGACGAACTCGCTGAGGCCACGGCGCACCGAGGGCGGGAAGGTGTTGAAGAGCTGGTCGATGTCCACAGGCGTGGTTGTCGAGGCGAGGCCGAGCGTGGCGCCTTCTTCCAGCGGGGGGTTGCTGTTGGGTCCGGGGCTGATCGAGACGTAGTGATTGGCGACGCCAGAAAGAGAGGTGGCACGGATCACGGCGGTGGTCCCCTCATGCAGCTGCTGGCTGACCGAGACGCGGATGCTTGCGAGGTTGTTTTCGGTCAGTTCTATGCTTTCGACCGTGCCGACCGGCGAGCCGCCGATCAGCACCTGGTTATCGGAGACGAGCTGACCCGCGTTTTGGAAGATCAGGTCGTACTGGTAGCCACCGCCGCCACCGAAAAGCACGACTCCGAGCGCGATCACCACGACTGCGAGGGCCGCGATGACGGCGATACGGGCGGGGGTGAACCCCCGGCTGGGCGCCGGGCTTTTCTCCTCGCCTAAGGGATTGGCAGCCACGGATCGTCGCTTGCGGTTCCCCGGCCTCCGACCCGGAAGAACGGCGCCGGAATCGTATCCGAGCCGTCCCCGGGCAAGAGGAAGCCGCGCAGGGACTTAACTGGAATTCAACGCGTTATCGGGCGCTATTCCGGTCGGGCGGCGCGATTATGGCATCGGGCGACCTTGACCCACCTTCAGACGACGAGGTAGGAGGGCCGGAGCTCAGACGTTGAGCCGTGGCAGGACGCGCTCCAAGGGCCGCGGCAACCACCAGACCCGCTCGCCGACCAACAGCATCAGGGCCGGCAGCAAGACGATGCGCACCACGGTGGCGTCGAGCAGCACCGCGACGGTAAGGCCGATGCCGAGCTGGCTGACCGTCGCGATCGGCGCCGCGGCAAAGGCGATGAAGACAGCCATCATGATCGCCGCTGCGCCGGTGATCACCCGGGCGGTTTTCTCGAGGCCGAAATCGACCGCGGCGGCGTGGTCGCCGTCGCGGTCATAGCGCTCCTTCATCCGGGTCAGCAGGAAGACCGCGTAGTCGATCGAAAGCCCGAATACGACGCCGAAGATCATCACCGCCCCGACTGCGTCCACGTATTTATGACCGCCCAACGGCCAGCCGGCGGGAACGTTGAAGAGAAGGGTGAGGATGCCGAAGGCGACCCCCACCGTCGCCAGGTTGAGTGCGACCGCGATCGCGGCCAGTGGAATGGCCCGCAGGACGATGACCAAGACGAGGAAGGTGGCGAACGTGATCGCCGCGACCACGCCCGGGATGGCCGCCCTGCTCACGCGACTGTAGTCGTTGAGCTCGGCCGCCCCGCCGGCGACCCCGGCCGTGACGCCGGCATCGCGGCCCATCGCGGTGGTCATCTTGTCGAGACGGTGGTTGAGGGAGATCGAGCCCGGGGTATTGAAGCTGTACCTGGAGATGACCAGCGTCGTCTCCGCCTGGCCGCCGCGGCGCAGGTCTATCGCGCCGGCGGCTTCTTCGCGTTCCCGCTTTGGCGCGCCGTCGAGCGCCGAGAGGACGAAATAGCCGGAGTTAAAGAGCCCCGGCGAGCCGCGGCGAAGCTTCCCGGTCTTGCGCTGGAGCTTCTGGTGACTGGCGATCACCCGGACCGTGGCGC
>CAVZSH010000004.1:0-44431 GCA_963777915.1 uncultured Solirubrobacterales bacterium
GGCGAACGAGCGCTCGCGCGAGGTGTTCGCGTTGCGAGCGAAGGTGCTGGCGGCGATACGCGATCACATGAACGAGCGCGGTTACGTCGAGCTGGAAACGCCGATCCTGCAGCGGCTTACCGGCGGCGCCGCAGCTCGCCCCTTCCAAACGCACCACCATGCGCTCGATCGCCATCTGTTCCTACGCATCGCAACCGAGCTTTATCTGAAGCGCGCCATCGTCGGCGGTTTTGAGGATGTCTATGAGCTCGGCAAGTTCTTTCGCAACGAGGGGATGTCACCGCAGCACAATCCCGAGTTCACGATGCTCGAGTGGTTCGTTGGCGGCGCCGACTACAACGGAGTGATGGTGTTCGCCGAGGAGCTGGTCGCCAACGTCGCCGAGCGCGTCCTCGGTACAACCAAGGTCGAGCGCGACGGCGAGACGATCGACTTCGCCACGCCCTGGAGGCGAGTCTCGGTGCGCGAGGCGATCATCGAGGAGACCGGCGTTGACATCGTCGAGGCGAGTCGCGAGGAGCTGGCCGAGCTGGCCGGGGAGGACGCCGGGCCAGGCGAGGACTGGGCCGGGCTGGTCGACACCCTGCAGGGCAAGTTGGTCGAGCCGAAGCTGACCCAGCCGACTTTCATCGTCGACCTGCCGCTCGCGATCTGGCCTCTGGTCAAGCCGCACCCCGAACACCCACAGCTGCTTGGCGAGGCTTTTGACGGGATCGCCGCCGGAATGGAGATCGTCGGCGGTGGCACCGACATCAACGACCCGATAGAACAGCGCCGCCGCTTCGTCGAACAACGCGAACGCCAGGAAGCCGGCGCGGAGGAGAGCCCGCATCCCCACGACGAGGAGTTCGTGCGCGCCCTCGAATACGGGATGCCGCCGGCCAGCGGCTGCGGCCTCGGGGTGGACCGGCTGATGATGATCCTCACCGGGTCCAAGACCCTGCGCGATGTGATCCTCTTCCCGACAATGCGCGAGGCGGCGGGCGAGTCGAGCCCAGAGGGGCCCGAGCCGCCCTCCTAAGCGGGACCGCCTGCGGACTCGGTGAGCTTCAGAAGGCCGAGCGCAGCAGCCCGCCGTCGATCGGGATCACCGTGCCTGAGATGTAGGCAGCGCGCTCGGAGCAGAGGAAGGCGACGAGGTCACCGTACTCCGCGGGGCGGCCGAGGCGGGCGGCGGGGACTTCTGCCTCTGCGGCCGCTTCGGCGGCCTCTATCGAGCCGGCGTTGTCTGCCAGCCGCTCCGTCGCGAAGCGCCCGGTGGCGACGGTGTTGACGGTGATCCCCTCGGCGGCGACCTCACGCGAAAGCGTCTTGAAGAAACCGACGGCGGCCATCCGGTTGGCGTTGGAGAGGTTGAGCCCGGGGATCGGCTCCCGCGTCGAGCTGGAGCCGACGTTTACGATTCGCCCCCAACCTCGCTCGCGCATCCCAGGCACCACCGCCCCGGCCAGCACCCGTGGCGCCAGGACCAACGAGCGGTAGGCGCCTTCCCAGTCCTGTAGCTCGTGGTCAAGGGCGCCGCCGAGCGGCGGCCCGCCGGTGTTGGTGATGAGAATCTCGACCGGGCCGAGCGTCTCCGCGACTTCGCCGGGCAGCATCGAGACCCGGTCGAGGTCGGAGGCGTCGGCGACGAAGGCGCTCACCCTGCCGTCGATGGCGGCGGCCGCCTCCTCGAGCTTCTCCGCCGAGCGGCTGGAGATCGCCACGCGCGCGCCCTCGTCCGCCAGAGCCGCCGCGATCGCCCGCCCGAGCCCGCGACTCGCGCCCATCACCAGCGCCACACGGCTCTCGATTCCTAGGTCCAAGCCGTCCCTTCGCCGGTCCGTCGTGCGCACCAGGCCGCGAACAGCCCCACGGCCACCAGGGCGCCGAGCCAGTGCAGCCCGAAGACAACCGCAATCGCGCTAACCACTCCTGCCAGCACCGCCCCGACCAGCGCAGGGCCCAACGCCAGCCCCACGACGCGGGCCGTGAGCCACGCGCACAGCAGCCAAGCAGCCGGCCCCGCCAGCCACCCCCAGTCTTCAAAGAACCCGTGCGACAAAAGCGCCGCCAAAAGTGTCGAGAGCAGCGCCACCGCAACCAGCTGAACCACCGCCACCCTCCAGAAGACCTCGAATCTCACGCCGCGGATTCTCCCATCCCAGCCGCCACAGCGAGGGCTGCGCATTCGGGCCGGCTCAGTATTGAATAATTGGCACGCCCCGGGCGGTTAGCTCAGTTGGGAGAGCGCCTGCCTTACAAGCAGGAGGTCGCTGGTTCGAGCCCAGCACCGCCCATCGCATTGCAGAGGGCTTTGCTCTCTCCTTCGGCAGGCGTTCAGCACAGATTCCGAACCCATTCCGAACCTACGCCCGCCTCGTTTCCTTGCTCTCAACTTGATTGCGTGCCTCTTCGATCCAATCCTGCGCAGCTCGAACAGGCTCTCCTCGTGCCGCCGCTATGAGGTGCTGGTAGATGCGGGCGGAGACCATCGGGGAGTGGCCGAGCTGCGCGGCTGTCTCGGTAATTGGTCTCCCCGCTGCAATCAGAATGCTTGCGCAACTGTGACGAAGGTCGTATGGGGGGAACTTCGTTGGGAAGTCGCAAGATCTAGTCGCTGGGGTGAAGTAGCGACGCCTCCAGTGTTCCAGTCGGTTGGCCGCCACGGACCCCCATCGATTGCGCGGGGAATATCGGGAATTGTGGAGTCAAGTGGAGACTATGCGCTCGGCTCTTTGCGAAGGGACGCCAGGCTCGGTGTGTGAGCGATGGGCAACGCAAACAGGTTCCGCCGAGGGGCTCTGCGCAGCACCTTTCGTTTTCCAAGGCAGAGGCAGCCCAGGCCCTCGGCGTCAGCGTCGACTTCCTCGAAGACCACGTCCTGGCAGAGCTGCGCGTGGTCCGGGTCGGGCGCCGGATCCTGATCCCGGTTGCCGAGCTTGAACGGTGGCTCGGCGAGCACGCGGAGCGCGCAATCCCGGGTGCCTGAGCGACTCGATCTCCAGGCCGAGCAGAGCTATCGTCACGGCCCGCCGAGAGCGGGAGCTATGAGCGCCACTGCGACAAGCCCAGATCAGTCCGCAGAACCGCGATCCCTGCGAAAGCCTCGCTACGAGGGAATCAACGTCCGCCACTCCCGCAGTTGCACCTCCAGGGAGGGCGCGCGCTGCAACTGCGACCCCGGCTACCAGGCCCAGGCCTACTCCCGCCGCGACGGCAAGAGGCTACGAAAGACCTTCCCGACTCTGGCTGCCGCTAAGGCCTGGCGCGCCGAAGCTCAAACTGCAATCCGCCGTGGCACCCTGCGCGGGCCTTCGGACATCACAATCGCCGAGGCCTGTGATGCCTGGGAGAAGGGAGTGGGGGAGGGCTCGATCCGAAACCGCTCCGGCGATCCATACAAGCCCTCGGTGATCCGCGGCTACTCCCAGTCGATTCGCCTCTACATCAAGCCCGAGCTGGGCTCCCGCAAGCTCTCCTCGCTCTCGCGAGTCGACGTGCAGGACTTCGCCGATCGGTTGCTGGCCTCAGGCCTTGATCCCTCGACCGTGAGGAACACCCTGAAGCCGCTGCGGGTGATCTACCGCCGGGCTCTGGCTCGCTCAGAGGTGGCGATCAATCCGACCACAGCGCTCGAGCTGCCCGCCTGCCGCGGGCGGCGGCTGCGGATTGCCGATCCAGCGGAGGCGACGGCGTTGATCGAGGCACTGCCGCCGGCTGATCGGGCTGTGTGGGCGCTGGCGCTGTATGCCGGGTTGCGGCGGGGGGAGCTGTGGGCATTGCGCTGGGAAGATGTCGACCTCGACGCCGGGGTAATTCATGTGAGGCGCTCCTGGGACCCCAAGGCCGGGGAGATAGAGCCGAAGAGCGCAGCCGGGACCCGCAGGGTGCCGATTGCCTCGATGCTGCGGCGGATCCTGGTTGAGCACCGCCTCCGGCAGGGAGGTGACCTGGGCACCCGGATCGTGCTTGACGGCGACGGCAAGCTCAAGCACTCAACGACGCTAACCGAGCGAGCCCACAGGATCTGGCGCAAAGCCGGCATTGAGCCGATCGGGCTGCACGAGTGCCGTCATACCTTTGCCTCACTGATGATCGCCGCCGGGGTAAACGCCAAGGCGCTCTCGACCTATATCGGCCACGCCTCGATCTCGATCACGATGGATCGCTACGGGCACCTGATGCCGGGAAGTGAGACCGAAGTGGCGAATCTGCTCGACGGCTACTTGGCCACAGCGGTTTTAGCACCATCAAGGTCATGAAAACTGACCCCCTGCCTGCCCGCGACGATCCCGTCCGCTGCCTTATCCCGTCGCAGGCTGATCGGATACAGTCGGACCGATGACTGAGACCTACACGAGTGGCGTTTGGAAGATCAAACCCGGGGAGGGTGCGGCTTTCGTTCAAGCATGGACTGAGTTCGTCACATGGGCGAGCAGCATGCCGGGCTCTGGGCCGTTTCGCTTAGTTCGTGACTTGGACCAGCCCGATAGCTACCAGAGCTTCGCTCCCTGGGAGAGCTTCGAGTCACAGCAGACATGGAAGGAACTCCCCGAGTTTCGTGAGCGGATCATGCGAGTCCGCAGCCATTGCGAAGACTTCCAACCGAGCACATACGAGCT
Source organism: uncultured Solirubrobacterales bacterium (assembly GCA_963777915.1). Lineage (GTDB taxonomy): Bacteria > Actinomycetota > Thermoleophilia > Solirubrobacterales > 70-9 > CAVUPF01. The sequence continues at coordinate 4,605 of CAVZSH010000004.1, forward strand.
CGTGACCAAAGTCGAGTAAGGCACTCGATAGCCCTAGGCTGCCACGATTCTCACGACGATGGATCGCTACGTGCACCTGGGGAAAAAGCGTCCACTTTCCGTCTACGGGGTGCTTGCAACAATCATGCTCGGAGTTGCTCTCACTTGTCCGGGTCAAGCGCTGGCCACCTTCCCCGGTGCCCCCGGTCTGATTGCTGTTGCCCGGTCAGCCGATCCGAACAGCTCGAACATCTGGGTTCTCGACTGGCGAACGGGTGCTGCAAAACAGCTCACAAACCAGGATTACGCCGCCGACCCGAACTTCTCGCCGAACGGTCGGTGGATCGCGTTTCGAAGCGACGCTTCCTGGCACGGGTATCTGACTATCTGGGCGGTCCGTGCAAACGGCACTGGGCTGCACCGGTTGATCAAGGGTAAGAAAGACCTGGACGCCGAGTCGCCGGCCTTTAGCGCGGACGGTCGTTGGGTAGCATTCTCCGCTGAACCGCTGGGGCAATACCGGACCCAAATCGACCGCGTTGCCCTGCGCGGTGGTCATCGCCAGATCCTCATTGATCCGGGCCCTAGGGAATACGCGATCAGCCCCGCGTACTCCCCTGATGGCCGGCACCTCGCCTGGGTCGAGGGGTCAGAACTAAGAGGGGAAGAATCAAAGATCATCCTCGGCAACACGCTTGGCCGACATGGTCGGGAGATAGCCACTGGCAGCGAGCCGCAGTTCTCACCCGACGGAGCGAGCATCGTGTATCTCACTGTACCCAGCTGCCCGCAGGGACAGGAAGGCATCGCAATTGAAATCCTCTCGCTTGCTAGCGGACAACACAAGCGGGTGAAGGAATCCTGCGCGAGTCCATACCAATTTGAGGGACCGACGTTCTCTCCTGACGGTACCTGGATTGTCTACAACGCCGGTTCGCCCGAAAAGTCAGAACTTGCGTTTACCCCAGTCCCAGGTGCGATGCCGTCCTTTGCGCCTCTGCCTGGACTCGGCGCCGATCTCCCCGTTGACTACGCGCCAAGCTGGCAGTCTCTGCCGTAACTGCTCGGCAAGCCCAAGGACTTAATGTACTGAGTGGTCAGACCAAACGAGCGGGTGGAGCAAGAGTGGCAGAGGTGGTCCAAATTGGAGGCGGACGTAGCGAGGGCGGACCGTATCCGCATCTGATACCCCTCAGCTACATTCACGATCGCAACAGCAGCTGGATGTTTTCTCGACGCCTTGGCCTCTATCCAGAGTTGGGATGGAGCTTCGGAATCTTGACCGAACGAACCTGGGCCTTGAGCAGCCGGTTACCGGCTCTCTTCTACGAGTGTTTGACAGATTTCGACCGGATCCGCTGGGCGGTCTGGCTAGGGTATGAAATGAATAGGCGCAAGCAGCCGGGACCGCACGTCAGCCTCGGTTTTGAGTACTTCGACCGCACCTACCGGACTACGACCGGGCGGCTCGAGCTACCGAAGCCCGGTGAGCGCTTTGCGGGCCGCCACTGGGTTCGGGTGGTTGGCTCGCGAAGCGCTGATGAACTCCTTTTCCAGAATTCTTGGGGGCAGCACTGGGGCGATGACGGCTTCGGATATCTGAGTCGAGAGTACTTTAAAGCACACGTGAAGAGCACGATCGTAAACTGGAACTCAGACACTGGCCCCTCTCCGCAGATGAACCGTTGCCTGAGGTCGCGGGGAAGAAGCCGCGCAAAGGCTGCGGACTGGCTTCAATGCTGGACTTCGGAAAATCATTTTTGGATCGACGAGCTCTTGATTGACAGCGTGCCTTATACCGCTGTGAGCTGGAGCGTGGTCTCGTTAGGGGACTTCCAGCTGGTCGATGTATATGAGCTGCGAAACCCAAGGCGTGTGGTCGGTCGGTTGCACCTCTATGCGGGCGACGCTGAGACGCCACCATCGATCCGTGAGCTTTTTGTCGCGCCTCAGGTCAGGCGACGAGGGTTCGCCCAGCTACTCGAGGAAGCTGCCGTCGGGCGAGTGCGTGAGCGCGGTGCTGAGGAAGTTGAGATCTGGATCCATGGTGCCGATTTGAGGCCGCGTTGCGCGCCAGCAGCTCGGGGCTTCGCCGTGAGTCGGGGCTACGATCTTGAGTCAATCGACAAAGAGGGCTTGGAAGTGGGAATGATCGGCAGAAGGAGTGTCTGATGACAAAAAGCGGAACGCTGATCGTCGAGGCCGCCAACCCGTATGACTTCAACGAGGGCGAGCTCGACGCCCTCGCCGAGGAACTTGGTGGGGAGCTGGATGGAGTCGAGGTGTCAGTGCACAGACGCACCGAGGAAGGCTACGGCGGACCCTTGCCGGAGATCATTCAGATTTGGCAGGCAGCAGGTGGCTGGGCGGAGGATGCGGTCGCACTTGGAGTTGTGGTCAAGTGCGCTGGCGGATTTCTACGTGAACGATGGCTAGCCGACCGCGACAGCTGTGGCCCAGACGAATGCCCGCGAGGACGGGCGGTCACGATATTCGATGCCAACGGTAAGCCGCTCAAATCGGTACAGATCGACCTACCCGATGGCGAGCTTGTCGAGAGCAAGGACGTGCAGCAAGCGGCGCGGCCGATGCCTGGGGAGAATTAGGCCAGAGCGGTCGCCGGCTTCCGCAATGCGAGAAGCAGGCGGTCCGAGGATGCAATGCGTCTCGCTATTACCCGCTTACACGGCGCGATGGCGTGACATATAGGTTGCCTCCGCTGGTGCGCCGTCGAGATAGCGACGCAGGAGTTGCCGTTTGGGACCGGGGGGCGGAGAGGTGCCGCCCCCGTGCGATCGGTTTGCGATTGGCGCGACCCAGCTGGGGCGGTGTCTGGCGGTGATAAGCGGACGTCCCCACCGCTCCCGCGAGAACAAGACGGTTGTCCTTGGCCCCGCCGGGGCGCCGAAATCCGCTTCAGTAGCGGAGGGGGTGGGATTCGAACCCACGAGCCCCCTTGCGAGGGCCAACGGCTTTCAAGGTCGTTCCTAAATGCCGAAGCAATTACCGGCCAGGCGCACGGTGCCCAGTGACGGGTTCGGCCCACCTCGTTTTATTCAGCGATTGGCATCTCTCATTTGGCTAGTAGTCTGCCGCCCATCGGCGACCGAGCTCCTCTGATTCAGGTGATCCTTGGCAGCACTCGCGAGGGGCGCTTCGGCGAGAAGGCCGCAGCGTGGGCCATAGACCGCCTCGGCGCTCGAGATGACCTTGTCGCCGAGCTTGTCGATCTGCGCGACTATCCGATGTCGTTCTATGAGCAGGAACGCCCGCCCGCCCACGGGGACCGCGACTATCCGCCCGAGGTTTCCAGATGGGCCAATAAGGTGGATCAGGCCGACGGCTATCTCGTCATAACCCCCGAGTACAACCACGGCTACCCGGCGGTGCTGAAGAACGCGTTCGATGTCGTCTTCCCTGAGTTCAACCGGAAGCCGATCGCCTTCGTTGGCTATGGCAATTCAGGCGGCGCCCGGTCGATCGAGCAGCTCCGCCTCGTCTCTATTGAGCTTGAAATGGCGCCGTTGCGCCATGCTGTTCACATCCTGCCGGCTGTAATGGTTCCCGCTAGGCAGGCCGAGGAGCCATTCGACGTCGAGCTGTTCGCCTCGCTTGACGATCGACTCCGGATGGCCACAACTGATCTGGCCTGGTGGGCCAACGCGCTTGCGCTGGCGCGTGCAGCTCGGACCTAGCCCGAGCTGCACGGTGCTGATCGCTTGAACGTCTGGGTCGCAACCCGCCCCCAGCCCCTGCTCTATCCGCCCGGCCAGGATGAGGGTTTAATCGCTCGGATCACGGCTCGGCGCCGCGAGTTCTGGGCGGCTATTCAGGAGATGCTTGTCCCGGCTTTTGCGTAGCGGGTGATCCTCTATCATCACCCAAAGAGCGGCGCTACGTGCCCCAGCCGCCGCGACTCCCAGGTCCACCCCGGCCACCGCGCGATCGCATCAAGATTCGCAGCGCCATCACTACAACGATCAGGATCACCCCGGCGGCGCCCCCGCCGCGGCCGAGCCCTGGCAGCAGCAATGCAACCGGCGCGAAGAGACCTGTTGGCGCGAACGGCTCGATCGGGAAGGGTATTGCGGTTGAGATCAGCGCCAGTCCCTCGTCTGGTTAATCCTCAGGGTACTTATCGTCCGTCAGCACTCTGACCGAATTCGAGCCCGACCGGACAGCTGCTGCACGCTCATGGACCGCCTGCGGTGACTTCAGCCGGTCCGGGTAGGCGCCACAGCGCATCACCGGCAATCGGCTCGCAGAGGACTCCGCCGTCGCCAATCAGCGCCGTCAGCTGCTTCTCGGCGGCGAGCAGATCGGCGTCGACCAGGTCCGATGGACGAAGGATTGCCGCCACCTCGGCGGTTGCCAGTCCGCCGGGAAAGGCGCTGAGGGCGTCGGCGGCGTCGGCGGGCGGAGGACGGCGCTTGAGTGAGGCGTCTAGGTTTGCCAGCGCCGTGTCGTATGACTCAAACGGCTGGAAGCCGCCGACCTCGACCCGCTGGCCCCCGCTGTGCTCGAAGATCACCGATGGCGCCGTGTAGCGAACCGGCCCGTCACTGGTCGAGGAGCGTCTCTGCGAGTGCGTCGGCGAGCCCTCGGCCGAGCGGGCGAGAGCCCGATCGGACTCATATGCGGCGACCACATCAGGGTCGTCGATCCGCCCGACCGCTTGGTCTGCATCGAGCCCCGGCACCCGAGCGAGCGCGCCGCGCAAGTCATCATCTCGGTCGAGCAGCCCGCCGCTTGTGAACTGCATGAGCTGTAGCTCCCGCAGCGCCGCCTCACCTAGCGAGGGGTCGATCCCCCGCGCGGCCACAATCGCACGACAAGCGCGAGACGTCGCCGCCATCCGCGGCTTGGCCCCTACCCCGAACGGCATCCCAAATCGCCTCGGGAAGTCGCGCACCCCCGCCGCCATCCGCGCTGGTGTGAGCCCCCTGGCCGTGTAGCGCTCCGTGTTCTCGCTCAGGCCGATGAGCACTAGCCGCCACTCGATCTGAGCCCCGAAGCGCCAGGCGAGGCGGGCGTGGGCTGGTCGAGCCGAGTAGGCCCAGGGGCAGCCGGGATCCGTGAAGTGCCAGGCGATTATCGGTTGCACGGATGTAAACGCTAGTGAAGCGCTTCAACCGGCCTCGTGAGCTTTAGCCGGCTCCGACCTACGCTTAGCACCTCGCTCCGGATACGCCCTGAGATGCCCGAGGGCCTCTTCGCATCTACGTTGAATTGTCAGCGCTCGTCTCGCAGCGGTTCATCCTCGTCCCCCGGATCTGGCAGTTGCGGTATGAAGCTGCAGAACAAGTCAATGCCATGACCGATGAGTTTCGCCGCGCCCCGCGGTCCTAGTGGAGACCTCTACGAGCAGGAGGATGGAAATGACCGAGACAGCAGCGAAGACCAACATCACCCGGGTGACGACGGTGATCGTCCCCGTCAGCGACCAGGACCGGGCGATCGAGTTCTACCTCGACAAGCTCGGATTCGAGAAGCGCACCGATGTCCCTTTCGGGAAAAATGAGGGCGAGCGCTGGGTAGAAGTGGCGCCACCCGGCGCGACGACGACGATCGCCATCGTTCCTCCGCGCGAAGGGGAACCGACTGGGATCGAGACCCGCATCGCCTTGGCCAGCGATGACATCGACGCCGACCATGCGATCCTGCGCGAACGGGGGGTCGATGTCGACGCGGAGGTGATGCGGATGGGGGGCCCGGTGCCGCCGATGTTCTTCCTCCGCGACCCGGACGGCAACCGACTCTTCCTCGTTGAGCCGAGCTGATCACCGTCGCAGGAGGGTCGCCGTGACCACATCGGCCGCGGCGGCTCTCCTGCCCCAAAGCCAAGATCGCAGAGCCATCCGGCGACGCATGATCGGCAGCTTGTGAGGGGTGAGCGTGTGAAGCGGTGAATCTCGCCAGCGCGCGAGGTCTACGCTCACGAGATCAACGAGGTGAGGAGGCTCAGATGTCTGACCGCGACCGCTTGCAACTCGCCCGTGACGCCTACGAGGCTTATGAGTCCGGAGATCGCCGCGTACTCGAGGAGCTTCTGAGCGATGACTTCAGGTTCTATAGCCCTGCCGACCTGGGAATCGATCGCGCCAGGTACTTCGAGCGTTGTTGGCCGAATGCTGAGCTGATCGAGGACTTTGAGTTCGTCCGCCTCATCGATGCCGGTGATGAGGTCGTGGTCACCTACGAGAGCACGAAGACCGACGGCAACCGATTTCGCAACACCGAGGTGCTCACGTTCGAGGGCGAGAAGATCTGTAAGTCGGAGGTCTACTTCGGCTGGAACCTCACCTGATCGACTCCGCCCCGGGCCGTGGCTCTATATGGCGCTGGCGCCAACCACTTCGTGGTGCGGCCGGAGATGCTGCCCGATCGTTTGGCGCCGGCCACGGCAGGGGCTCACGCCGACCGCAGGTTTGCTGTGGGCTAGAGACCGCCGGGATGGCGGGCGACGAATCCCTTCGAAGGGATCATCTCCCGATGCCAGCGGGGTCCGGTGACACCGGGCCGGTCGTAGAGGGTGTCGTAGAGGAGCCCCGCCACCACCATGTAGACGTGGCCGTATTTTGCGTAGATGGTGATCCAGCGCCCGACCCCGGGTTCTCCCCAGCTGGTCAGCTGCCCCGAGACGAGCGGCGTTTCGAGTAGCCCACCGCCATGCAGGGCGTAGCTGACCGACCCCGAGCAGTCATATCCGCGCGAGCGCCAGCTCAGGTGACCGCCGCCCCAGACGTATGGTCGGTGGTCGATTTGGTTTGCGGCGGCGATCACCGCCTTGACCGTCGGCGGGGCATCGGGGGGAGGTATCGCCCTGCCGTCGATGAGTTCCGCCCCGCACGTCTCGCTGGTCCGCGGCACCCCCGGCACCGCCGCCCGGCACTGCCCGGAGCCTGGGGGGAGGACGGTCGCCGCCCTCGCACTTCCTGCCGCCAGCATCCCGCCTGTGCCCATGACCGCGAGTGCGAGCCAGAACCCTCGTCGCGTGGCTATCACGGGTTCTGAGCTTAGCGGGCATCGTTCGGCCCGCAGTCAGTCTCCTCCGGCCCCCCTCCTCAGCCGCTGCCAGATCGACGGCGGGCGGGGCTGGGTGCGCCGCCACTCATCCTGGGTCGGGAGTCGGCCGGCCTTGCGCTCGGCGAGGACGCAGGCGGTGTGGGCGTGGCGGCGGCGCGTGATGTCGCCCTCGGGGGCGATCAGCATATGCTCGCTGAGGGCTGGCAGGTGCTCGCCGCAGAACGGGCAGCGGTATGTGGAGGGCTTGAGGTTCTGCGCCCGGCGCACCGACCACCAGCCGACCGGCGGACCCTTGCTCACCTGGCGCCGATCCGGGAGCGGGAGCTGCGCACGAGCCTTCAGGAGGCGCCGGGCTGGAGCTCGGGCGTTTGGGTACCGCCTCGCCGCCGCTCGCTGCGACTGACCGCATCGAAGAAGACGTCGTTGCGGCCGCGGCGCATCTGGCGGGGGAAGAGGTGGTGGGCGCGGCGGTGGGCGGCGGCGAAGGAGCGGAAGCTCGCCTCATGGGCGGCGCTCCAGCGGATGCCGAAGATCTCGCGCACCCGCGGCGGCAGGGTCCCCTTGATGATGTGGTTCTGGGCGATCAGGTTTCCCCGCGCCGCCGCCGGCACCGGCTGGCGGAAGGCAAACAACGGTGCTGCCTGCAGCGCGTGCTCGGTCGCCTGCAGCGCGGGCGAGGCCAGCTTTCCCTCCCACCAGGTCTGGAACTCGCGATGGCTGGCTGGCGCCTCGCTGCGCGGCAGGCCGAACAGCTCGCCAAAGCGCAGGTAGTCCTGCCAGAGGGCCTCGCGTTCCTCTTCGCTCAGCGCCCGCACCAAAGTCTCATACATCTCCCGCCCCGAGTCGGCGATCACCGCCAGCGTCCAGAGCATCAGCTCCGGGTCAAGGGCGGAGTAGGAGGTCCCTGCGGGGTGGGGGCCGGCCGCCTCGGGCAGGCGGCCCTTGACCTTCTCGTGCAGGCGGCGCACCGCGCTCAGCGCCTGCTCGGCCTCCTCGCGGGTGCCCAGCAGGATCGTCTCCTGGACCTTCGCGGTGCGGGCGAGGCGCTCGAAGGGACGCTCGCCCGAGCGTGTGCTAAGCATCGTCGCGGTGTAGGTGAGCGGTTCAAGCGCCCCGATCAGGAGCGCCCGCTGGCCGTAGAGCAGCCCGACCGATCGCTCGCCGTGAACGCGGCGCGCCATCGAGCGGCCGGGAGGGAAGTAGTGGGAGTCCTCGCCAAGGTCGGTCACGGCCGACGCCGATGCTACTCGGAGGTAAGGGCGACCAGGGCCTGGCCGAGGGTGCGCGTGGGGGCGAGGCGATGCAGGTCGTGGGCGGCGAAGATTTCGTCGAGGTCCTCGCGGGTCAGCGTCTCGCGCTCCAGCGCGTTGGCCGCGAGGTCGTCGAGGCACTCGCGGTTGGCGGCAAGCAGGGCGCGGGCCCGCCGATGGGCTTCGCGCGCCAGCGTCATCGCAGCAAGGTCGACTTCGCGTCGGGTCTCGTCGGAGAGCGAGTACTCGCCGGTTGGCAGGGCGATCGGCGCCGGGCCGTCGGCGTCCTGCGCCACCCCCATCCCGAACTCGGCGGCCATCTGCTTGCAGACCGCGTGCACCCGCGCCAGGTCGTCGGCCGCCCCCGAGTAGGACTCGCCGAAGACCTGCTCCTCGGCGGCGCGCCCGCCCAGAAGGGTGACGATCTCATCGAGCAGCTCCTCGCGCGACTTCAGGTAGCTGTCCTCCTGCGGGGAGTGCCCGACGAAGCCGAGCGCCGGCCCGCGCGGCACGATGCTGAGGATCTCCGGTGGGTCCAATCCCAGCAGCCGCCGGCAGAGCGCGTGCCCGGCCTCGTGGTAGGCGACGATCCGCCGCTCCTTGGCTCCCAGCCGCCGCGCCTGCTGGGAGCCGACCGCCTGGCGCAGCAGCGCCTCGTCGAGGTCATCGCGGGAGATCGCCTCGCGCTCGGCCCGCCCGGCGATGATCGCCGCCTCGTTGAGCGCGTTGGCGAGTTGGGCGCCGGTCATCCCGGTCGTCTTTCGCGCCACGTCGGTGAGGTCGAGGTCTGAGCCGAGCGGCTTGCCCTTGGCATGGGCGCGCAGGATCGCCTCGCGCCCGTCGCGGCCGGGGGGCGCGACCAGCACCTGGCGGTCGAAGCGCCCCGGGCGCAGCAGCGCGTGGTCGAGCTTGTCGACGTGGTTGGAGGCGGCGATCACGATCACCGTCCCGGGGTCGCGCTCGAAGCCGTCCAGCTCGACCAGGAGCTGGTTGAGTGCCTGCTCGCGCTCGCTCGTGCCGCCGTCGCCCCCGCCTCCGCGGGTGCCGCCTACCGCGTCCAGCTCGTCGATGAAGATCACCGCCCGCCCCGACTTGCGTGCCTCCTTGAAGAGGCGGCGGATGCGGGCGGCACCGCGGCCGACGAACATCTCGACGAAGCTTGAGCCCGAGGCGGAGAAGAAGTCGACGCCGGCCTGCGCGGCCACCGCCCGCGCCAGCATCGTCTTGCCGGTCCCCGGCGGGCCGAAGAGCAGCACCCCGCGTGGCGGCCGCGCGCCGAGCGCGGCGAAGCGGTCGGGGTCGCGCAGCCACTCGGCGACGTCCAGCAGCTCGTCCTTGGCGGCGTCGACCCCCTGCACCTCCTCCCACAGCACCGGCTCGGTCTTGCTCGCCTTCACCGTCTCGGGCTTGGTCGTCCCCATCGTGCTGCGCATCAGCCGCAGGAAGACGATCAGCAGCCCGGCCATGAAGACGACCCCGAAGACCGGGTACCAGTTGAAGAAGAAGCTTTGTATTTCGGACGCCTGGAGCGCCTCGATCAGGTGCATGTGCCCTAGCCTTTTACCTAGTCAAAAGTGAGGAGCCATTGTGCGGGCAAAGCCACCCAGCTCCAATCGCATATCTGTCCAGGGGGCGGCTTTGGGCTAAAGGCAGCACCGGGGGCTCCCACCGCTCTACGGTGTCCGCTGCACCTGAGAGCCGCCGACGATCGCCTCTTCGCCGCTGTCGGCGAAGACGATCCAGGCCTTGTGCCCGCCGTCGTAGTCCGGGGCCCAGAGCTTCAGCGTCGCCTCGCGTCCCCAGACCGTGCAGCGCTCCTCGCCGGGCTCCTCCAGCCCGCGCCAGACCCGCACGAACGGGTTGCCCTCCCACTCCGCGCCGATCGTGGTCGGCTCGCGATGGCCGGGATGCACGCGGGTCTCGGGCGGCAGCGTCATCAGCCTGTCCATCACGCTGGAGCGCAGGTCGGCGAAGCCGCTTGCCCCCGGCGCCATCGTCCCGCCGACCGTTCCCTTGAAGAGGACGTTGGCGGTGAAGGCGTCGGTGCCGTCGATCAGGTAGGCGAGGTGGCCAGAGGCGTGGCCTGGGGTGAGGATCGCCTCGACCTCCAGCCCGCCGGCGCTCAGCCTCTCGCGGTCGGCGATCCTCACCGCAACCTCCTCGTCGAGCTCCGCCGCCGCGGCCGCATGCGCCACCAGCGGCGGGTTGCCGAGCCGCTCACGCGCCTCCGCCAGCCCGGCGACATGGTCGGGGTGGGCATGGGTGAGCAGGACGTAGGTGACCTCGATCCCGTCGCGCTCGGCCCGCTCCAGCAGCGGCCCCAGCTCGTCGTTGCCGTCGATCAGGACGCCCGTGGCGCTCTCGGGGTCGGCGACGAGGTAGGCATTCGACAGCCACTGCGGGTTCTCGGTCCTCTCGACGATCACCTCAGCCGGAGTATCGCGGGTTTGGCGACGGGCGCCGCCGCCGGCTCGCCGCTCAGCCGTAGGGCCGGTAGATCATCCGCTGGCCCAACAGTTGGGTTACCGTCTCGAAGCGGTAGCCGCGCGAGCGCAGCGTGTCGATGATCTGCGGCAGCGCCGCCAGCGTCTCGCTGCGGTTGCCGCCGCCGTCGTGCATGATGACGATCGAGCCGGGGTGGGTCGTGTTGATGACGGTGTTATAGATCGCGCCGGTCCCCGGCAGCGACCAGTCGCGCGGGTCGACGTTCCAAGTGATCGTCCGCATCCCGAGGCTGCCCGCCGTGGCGATGACGCTGGAGTTGAGGGCGCCGCCGGGCGGGCGGAAGAGGCAGGGCCTAAAGTGGGTGTAGGCCTCGATCCTGGCGCTGTCGGGGGCGAGTTCGGAGTAGCCGGGGTATTCGGTGTGGTGCATTGTGTGGTTGCCGATCTCATTGCCTTCGGCAAGGATCTGGCGCATCGTCGCCTCGCGTCCCGGCATCTCCTCACCGATCTCAAAGAAGGTGCCGTGGACGTGCTTTTGGCGCAGCACCTTGAGGAAGCGCGGCGTGTATTCGCTCGGGCCGTCATCGAAGGTGAGGGCGACGGCCTTGCGCCCCGGCGAGCCGTTGGTGTCGAGCCCGGCGCTGCCACCGGTGCAGCCGACCACCCGCACCGGGCGCAGGCGGAAGGCGAAGGCGCCGGTCACCGGCAGGCTTTCCTGGCAGATCCCACCGGCGCTTGCCTGACAGCCGTCCTGGCCCTTCAGCACACGCCAGCTATAGCGGTGCGGCGCCAGCCCGGCCGCGGCCGGCAGCAGCGAGACGCTCAGCTTGGTGGCGCTCGATCGCCTCACCCGCGCCGCCACGACGCCTTCGTGGGTCGCCTTGCCGGCGGCGTCGATCAGCTCCAGCCCGACCCGCCGCCGCGATTCACCGCCGCCGAGGCAGAGCCGCCGCTCGGCCGCGGCGCCGCCGCGGCGCAGCGCCACGCACAGGTAGCGGCCGCTTGGGTCGGCGCCGTCCGGCAGGCGGTTGAGCTGGGCGAGGGGCAGCGGCGTCGAGGTTCGCACCGAGAAGACGAGGTCCTGTCCTGACTGGGAGAGCCTGGCTCCCAGCAGGTCCGGGCCGGGCGCTGCGTGACCCGGCGAGCCACCCGCTGCGCCCGCCTGAGCGCCGCCCGCCGACGCGGCGATGGCGAGGCAGGCGATGCACAGGATCTTGCGAGATCGGGCGATGGCCGGTTCGGGGTCGACTGCTGAGCGGAGCCTGTCCATACTAGCCCGGGATCGGATCAGCAGATCCAGCTCCGGCGCCGCCAGGGTCGACGGGCTTCGCCCGCCGCAGCGGACCCCCAATGACCGTGTTGCAAGCAGACGTGAGGGCCAGAGGCACTTCGGCACCAGGTGGCCGCCTGGCGCTCCTGGCGATCCTCGCCCTGGCGATGATCGCTCAGCTCCCGGCCAGCGCCGGCGGCGCGACCGGAGGAGCGCAGCAGCCCGGCTCGACGCAGGCCCAGAGCGCGACGCCGTTTGACCGCCAGGGCATGTGGATCTGGTACGTAGACCGCTCCGAAGGTGGGAGCACCGCGCGGATCCTCGCCCGCGCCGAGCGCGACGGGATCGGCACGCTCTACATAAAGGCGGGCGACGGCGCCAGCGTCTGGAGCCAGTTCTCGACCTCGCTGGTCGGCACGCTGCAGCGGGGCGGGCTCGACGTCTGCGCCTGGCAGTTCGTCTACGGCACTCACCCGATCGCCGAAGCCAAGGTCGGCGCCGGCGCCGTCGCCAAGGGCGCCGACTGCCTGGTGATCGATGCCGAGGGCTCCTATGAAGGCCGCTACGCGGCGGCGGAAACCTACATACGGGCGCTGCGAGCGCGGATCGGCCCCACCTTCCCGCTCTCCCTCGCCGGCTTTCCCTACGTCGACTACCACCCGGCCTTTCCCTACTCGGTCTTCTTCGGCCCCGGCGGCGCCACCTACAACCAGCCGCAGATGTACTGGAAGGCGATCGGCACCTCCGTGCGCGCCGTCTACCAGCACACCTACCTCTTCAACCGCCTCTGGGGCCACCCGATCTACCCGCTCGGGCAGACCTACGAAAGCCCCGGACGGGGGGCGATCATGCGCTTCCGCAGCTTCGCGGCGAGCTACGGCGGGCAGCCGAGCTGGTGGGACTGGCAGGAAACCAACCCCCGCACCTGGGGCGCCCTGGGCACCGCCATGGCCGGCCCGGTGTCCGGCTACCGACCCGTCGCTGCTCAACCGGTCCTGATGCGCGGCAGCCGCGGCGACCTGGTCGTCTGGGCGCAGGAGCACCTGCTCTCCGCCGGCCAGTCGGGTCTGGAGGTGACCGGGATCTTCGGCACCTCGACCTATGCGGCAGTTCGCGCCTTCCAGAGCGCGCACGGGCTGGCGGCCGACGGCGTGATCGGCACCTCGACCTGGAACGCGCTGCTTGCCTTTACCCCGGCACCGATGCACTGGTCAGCTCAGGCGGCGAGGGCCTCGACCGGCGGCGCGTCGATCAGCCGCGCGACCCAGCCGAGCCGGCCGCGCTCGGCATCGCTGCCGGCCAAGGCCGACGAAATCCCTCCTGGCCCGCGCCCCTGAGCGGGCCGCTCAGGCGGCGATCCGGGTCACAAGCGTGCCGAGGGTGGGGGAGTCGATCTCGACCAGATCGCCGCCGCCCAGCCACACCCGCGGCTCGCGCGCCCCCCCGACCCCCGCCGGGGTGCCGGTCGAGACGATATCGCCGGGCTCCAGCGTCATCAGCTCGGAGAGATGGGAGAGCAGGCGCGGCACGCTGAAGATCAGATCGGCTGTGCTGGCGCTCTGCATCTCCTCGCCGTTCAGCCGTAGGGCGATCTCGATCGAGTCGTGAGGGCCCGCCTCCTCGGGGGTGATCAGCGCCGGGCCGCAGGGCGCCGAGCCGTCGAAGACCTTCCCCGACATCCACTGCGGGGTTGCAAACTGCAGGTCGCGGGCCGAGAGGTCGTTGAGCAGGGTGTAGCCGGCGATGTGTTCGAGCGCCTCGGCCTCGCCAACCCGGCTGGCGCGTCGCCCGACCACAAAGGCGACCTCAGCCTCGTAGTCGACCTTGCGGCTGGCGGCGGGAAGCCGCACGGTAGCGCCAGGCGCGGCGAGCGCGTTGCGGAACTTGCCGAAGATCGCCGGGCTCTGCGGCGCCTCGATCCCCGCCTCGGCGGCGTGGCTTCGGTAGTTGAGGCCGATGCAGACGATCTTCTCGGGGTCTGGGATCGGAGGCAGCAGCTCGACCTCGCCAAGCGGCTCACCGGCCGACTCCCCAGCGCCCCCCAGCGCCTCCTCCAGATCGTCGAAGCGCCCCTCGGCGATCAGCTCCCGCAGACTGGCCCGCTCAGGCTTCCCCAGTACCCTCCAGGCATCGAGCACTGCGTCGCCTAGGAGCACGCCGGCGCGCGGCCCTGCGTCCGATCTGTAGGTGACCAGTCTCATCCCCGGCAGAGTAGGCCGGATGCGCTAGCTTTGGCGATCCGGCTGTCTTTCAAGGCCCAGCCGGACTCTCGGGGGCGTAGCTCAGCTGGTTAGAGCGCCGGCCTGTCACGCCGGAGGTCGCGGGTTCGAGTCCCGTCGCTCCCGTTGCTCCGATTCCGCATGCTGAAGCGAGAAATCTTTATCTATCGCTTGCGGTGTCGGCGCCACTTATGGGCAACAACCCTGGTGCCCAGGCCGGTCTCGCCTTGCTTTGGGAACGAGTGTCCCGAAATCGACGAGCACCGGTGTTGTCTACGCGTATGCTCCTTCCATGCAGGCGATTGATGTCCAGACCGTCGTGTTCCGCGAGGGCGAGCACTTCGTTGCCCAGTGCCTCGACGTCAACGTCTCCAGCTTCGGCGCGAACGAAGAGGAGGCGCTCGCCAATCTCCGCGAGGCGCTCGAACTCTATTTCGAGGACGCCCCCGCAGATGCGGTCGCCAAGGTGGAAGGGCCGGCGGTCCGCAGGCTGACGCTCCAGCGTGCCTAAACTCTATTCCTCGCGTCAAGTCATCACGGCGCTCGAGCGGGGGGGATTCGTCTTCGTCGCACAGCGCGGCAGCCACGTCAAGTACCGGAAAGCGGGTTCGCCGGTCAGGACCGTGATCGTCCCGGCCGGCCGGAAGCAGATACCTCGCGGGACCTTTCGCTCGATCCTTCGTCAGTCGGGCCTGGACGAGAAGGCCTTTGAGTGAGCCGCGAGTCCTCGGTTGGCGCGATGCAAGATGGCTGAGAGACGGGAGCAGGAGAGCGGGAAGGCGGGGCGGAGCGGGCACCTCGGGAGGGATTTTGAGTTCCAGGCCCGCCTCGGTGCATGGATGGCTACCGTTCTCAGGGGGTCGGGCCAGTGTTCTCCCGCTGCGCCTGTCTCGATCGAATGACTCTCAAATAGAGCTCATTCGGTGGCCACATCGACGACGAGTTGCTCGATATCGTCGACCGAGTACGGAACGGTCAGCTCGACGATCGGTTCTGAGGGCGAGATAGCAAGTCGCTCTAGCCAGGGGTAGTCGGAAACAGCGCAGAAGCTTCCAGCTCCGCGGGATAGTCGGCGGCCGCGTGGACTGCGCCGCTGTTCAGGTTGCAAAGCTCGACCGCATCGCCATGCGAGTTCATAAGCGCTGCGGTGTCGACGGTAAGGATGTCGTGTCTGCGATCCCGATAGGCCGCCGCGCTCCGCAGTTTGTCCAGCCGCCTCCGGGTCAGCCAGAAGAAAACGCGGTCGTTCAGCGTCCGGTACCACTCCTCGAGTGTCATGCCTTGGAGGGTTCGACGCAGGGCCGTCTCGTTGATCGGCTTGTTGTCGCGTATCCAGACGCGGCCCGAAGTGCCGTTGCCGATCTCCAGCGACTCCGGTCTCCGCTGGCTCTCGATCTCTAGGCGCCTGGGTCCATCGATTGCGAAGCGATCCAGCAGCGCAGTCGTGGACAGCAGACCTTGGGTCTTGATCGACTCCCAAGAGCCGGCCTCTGCCATGTGAAAAAGCCTCGGCCAGCGCTCGACTATGTACTCGGTGCTGAGCTGATCCGGTGTGCTCACCAGCTCCGCCGATCGATGATGCCGCGATGTGGCATGAAACCAGTGGATATCAGCGAGACTCGCGCCCCGGTGACCTGTTCCACCTCGTTGATGAACTGGATCGTCTCCTCGGTCAGCTGCTCGAAACGCCACGCCCTGCCATTGGACTCCCCGAGATAATCCGCAAAGGTCAGAGCGATGTCCGTCGGGGCGCTGAAGAGCGCTGCTCTTCGCAGCAGCTCCCACTCGGGCTCGCCGACCCGTCGCAGCTTTCCCGTCTTCGAGGTGAGCTCGCGCTCAGCCAGACCTTCTAGGCCGGACCTCCGCTCGATCTCCTCCCAAGTGAGCTCCTTGGTCTCCCGGCGCGGGCTCCTCGTTGCCATATATGCCGACGACGCCCCATCGGGCCAGCGCCCGCCCGGCTCAGGAAATCGCGGCTACCTCCGAACACTTCTCTTGGATCACTCCCGAATCTCGGTTCGGTTTCCTTGTCAGAGACCAGCCCGTCGCTCCCGCTGGTCGAAGTGCCCGGATGGCGGTTCCGGTGCTGAGTCACCCTCAGCCCTGAACGTCCCGCGGTGCGTAGCGGTGGTGGAGCAGCAGGACGTTGCCGGCAGGATCCTCGAAGGGGGCCATGTTGCAGACGCCGGTGTCCATTGTCTCGGCCAGGAACTTGACCCCCTGGGATTCGAGATCGGTCCAGGTCAGCTCGACGTCATCGACACGGAGGGCGATCGGGTGGGTGCTGGGCTGGAAATCGCGGCCGACCGCGGCGGCTTCCACCACCTGGAGGGTCAGGTTGCCGGTCTCATACTCTGCGCCGGGAAGTTTGTCGTACTCAGATGAGCAGCGCAGGCCAAGCACGCCTCCGTAGAACTCTGCCGCGGCTGGGAAGTCATCGATGAAGACGGTGGCGAAATCGACGCCGGTCACTGCTGTCTGAGATGTCATCAGGTGGCTCCCTTGGTCGTGGCGGGACGAGCGCGAAGCTCGGCGCTTTGCCGAGATCTCGACCGTATCGCACGGCATTTGTTGGCTTCTTTAGACCGCCCCTTTATGTTGCCCGGGCAAACAGGGCTACGAGCCGCTGCCGAACCTTCCTCGCCGCTGTCCAGCTCTGCTGCACCGACGTTGAGAGTTCTCCGGGTGCTCGGAACCCATGACTCCCGGCGCTGAATGGCTCTCCGGGGATAGGAAAGGAGGGTTTGTGGCTGAGCACTCTGAGGGTGGCCAAGGTGCGGGCGCCGCCTATGAGAGCAGCATGCCGGCGGCCGGCAGCCTCGTCGACCGCGTCGCCAACCTCGCGGTGACGGTCGTCCCACTGGCGCTGATCGCGGTAGCGATCCAGCAGTCCTGGGGTGGCCTCCTGGTCTGGCAGGACGCGCTCATCTTCTTCGCGACGCTGGTCCCGTTCGGCTTCGGGGTCACGGTCGGCTTTCACCGCCTTTTCACGCATCGCTCCTTCAAGACGAGCCGCCCGATGCGCTTCCTCTGGGCAGTGCTGGGCTCGATGGCCCTCGAGGGACCGGTTATCGAGTGGGTCGCCTACCACCGGCGCCACCACCGCTTCTCCGACGCCAAGGGTGATCCCCACAGCCCACACGTCGGCCACGGTGACGGCGTCCTCGGCGCGGTGCGCGGCCTCTTCCACGCCCACCTCGGCTGGGTCCTGTTCAGCGATGAGCCGGCCGAAGAGGCGCGCTACGCTCCCGACCTGCTCGCCGACCCGGTGGTGCTCTTCGTCGATCGCACCTTTGTCCTCTGGGCGGTGCTGGGCCTGGTGCTGCCCTTCGGGCTCGGCGTGGCGCTGACCGGCAGCGTCCTCGGCGGTCTGATCGGCCTGCTCTGGGGTGGTGCGGTGCGGATCTTCTTCTTGCACCACATCACCTTCTGCGTCAACTCGCTCTGCCACTTCTTCGGCAGGCGCGACTTCGTCACCGGTGACGAGTCGCGAAACCTGGCCTGGCTGGCGCCGTTTACCTTCGGCGAGGCCTGGCACAACAACCACCATGCCTTCCCCACCTCGGCTCGCCACGGGCTGGGGCGTCTGGAGCTTGACCCTTCGGCAGCCCTGATCTCCCTTATGGAGCGGGCCGGACTGGTCTGGGATGTGGTGAGGATCGGCCCGGAGCGCCTGGCCTCGAAGGCAATCGTCTAGGGAAACCGCGGTTGCACCCGGGCTCCTAGTCGCCGCCCCCTCGGTCGCTTTCAATGTCGGGTGAGGTCGGGACAGACGGTCGCTTCACCGCCCTTTGTGGGGGCTATGCGGGGCGGGCCAGGTAGACGGCCTTGGTGTGGAGAAGGTCGTCGAGGGGCTGGCGGAGGACGGCGTCGAAACCGTGGCCGAATACCTCCAGGTACTGCAAGCCGACCCGCTCCAGCGCCCCCAGCACGTCCTCTTCGGGGAAGTGGTGCTGGCGGTGCAGCTCGGTCTTGATCTCCTCGCCGGCGCTGCTTCTCCCGGCGATCGCTTCGACCTCGAAACGCGCCTCGCAGATCGAGCCCGGCGGGGTGCCGGCCGTGGCCTGACCGGTCCAGACCAACCGCCGCCCGTGGGCTTCGACCACCACCGTTTCGGTGAAGAAGGTTCGGTAGGAGGCCAGGGTGTTGACGTCGAACATCAGCAGCCCGTCGGGGGCCAGGTTGGCCCGCATGCCGCGCAGCGCCGCCTCCAGCTCCTCGATGCTGAGCAAGTAGTTGATCGCGTCATCGAGCGCCCAGACAAGCTCGAACTCGCCGAGCACCGGGAGCTCCCGCATGTCGGCGACAAACAGGCTCGCCGCCTCGCCCACCTTGGCGCTCGCCAGCTCAAGCATCGAGGCCGAGACATCGCAGGCGGACACCTCCCAGCCACGCTCCAGCATCGGGATGAAGCTCTTGCCAGTCCCGCAGCCGATATCGAGCAGGCGGCCCCTGCGTAGGCCGTGGCGCTGCAGTTCGGGCAGCAGGTTCCCCAGCCACAACTCATAGTCGTGATGGGCGGTGAAGTCGTCATAGACAGGGGCGATCGCCTCGTAGGCGAGCTCCGCCCACTGCGGTCCGACATTCCCTGCGGTGGTCGCCTCCACGGTGTGGAGACCCGACTATTAATCAGAATAGTTTCAACGTTTAAATTCGATAGCTTGATTTGCTACTTAGTACCTTCGGAGAATCAACGCTCCAACAGCCCAGAGTGGCCTGGCCGAAAAAGGCTGGGAGTGGGGCGAGGCGCACAAGGTTTGCCTTCGGTTGGCGTATCGCTACGCGAGCAACCCGAGCGAGGCGGAGGACATAGCCCAGGACGCCTTGCTCCGGGCCTGGCGACGGCGCTTCACCCTACGCGACTCCGGGCGCCGCAACCAGTGGCTGGCGAGCATCGTCCGCAACGAGGCCTTTCGCCAGCACGCCCGGAGGCGTCCGGAGGCGATCGCCACGATCGAAGGCCATCAGGGTGCCGAAGACGAGCGAGTTGTGGCGACGGTCGAGCGCGCCGACATCCAGGCCGCCCTGGAGGCGCTCTCGGAGCGAGACCGCCAGCTGCTGGCGTTGCGCTACGAGGAGGACCTGACCCAGGCCGCGATCGCTCACCGCCTCGGGATCCCCGAAGGGACGGTCAAGGTAAGGCTGCACCGGGCTCGCGAGAAGCTGCGGCGGACTTTCGTCCCCCAATGAGCGCCGCCGCTCCCTCTCAGCAGATGGGGTGCTGTTTGGCCTCAGCGTCCGTGCCTGCGGCGAGGACTTGCCGTCGGTCTTTGCCAGCGCCCGCTCGGGCTCCATTCAGGTGGTGAGGAAGGAGGCGCAGTTGAGCACCCGACTGCCGTCAAGGTTGAGCTCGTCGTGGAGCAGCTGATAGGCGCCATAGACCCCGTAGATGTCATGCTCGGGGTAGCATCGGTGAGCTGACGGCCGCTGCAGTCGCGTTGGTGAGACGGCTGATCGAGGTGCTGTGCGCCCCGCGGATCCTGATCGGCGCCGACTGTACATGCGGGCGAGCGCTCGGGCGCGAACTTCGGACCGCTGTACAACGACTCGGCGCCCCCCTCTCGCCACCATTTGGCAATGAAGACAACGCCCCGCCAGATCGTGGCCTTCGGCGGCGGCGGGTTCTCGATGGAGTCGGGCAACCCTCTGCTCGACAACTACGTGCTCGGTCTCACCGGGGCGGAGCGGCCACGCGTCTGCTTTTTGCCCTCGGCCAGCGGCGATGCCGACCACTACATCGTCCGTTTCTATCGTGCCTTCCCGGCCGACCGTTGCGAGGCCAGTCACGTCTCCCTCTTCCGCCGCGAGCAGGGCCCGGCCGATCTGCGCCGCCACCTCCTCTCCCAGGATCTGATCTACGTCGGCGGCGGCAGCGTGGTCAGCCTGCTCGGGGTCTGGCGGGCGCACGGGATCGACCGCGTCCTGCATGAGGCATGGGAGGCAGGGGTCATCCTCTGCGGGCTCTCGGCCGGGTCGTTGTGCTGGTTCGCCGAGGCGGTGAGCGGCTTCCATGGCGAGCCGCGCCGGGTCGAGGGCCTAGGGCTGCTGCCGTTCAGCAACTGCGTCCACTTCGAGCCTGGGTCGAGTCGCCGCATCGCCTACCACGGCTTCCTGCGCGACGGGATGCTCCCGGGCTACGCGGCCGGCGACGGCGCCGCGCTGCACTTCACCGGCGCCGAGCTGAGCCGGGTGGTCGCCTCGCGGCCGGAGGCCCGGGGATACCGCCTCGACCTGATCGACGGAGCGGTGGTGGAGACGCGGATCGCCACCGCCTTCCTCGGCGACGCCGCCGCTTCGCCGCCCCCGCCCCCCGAGGCGTTCTCGACTGCGGTCGCGGCCTGATGGCGATCGCGACTCCCGATGCCAGGGAGCGCCGGCTCGAAGTGGAGGAGCAGGCGCCGTTGCGGCGCATCCTCGCCCTCGGCGGGCACGATTTCACCTCGCGCCCGCCCGACCGGGCGGTCTGCGAGCTGATGCTGCGGCTGGGCACCGAGCGGGCTGGCGGGCGGCCGCGGATCTGCATCCTGCCGACCGCGAGCGGTGACACCTCCGAGCAGATCGGTCGCTTCTACGCCGCCTTCGGCGAGCGACCGTGCGAGCCCTCCGATCTTTCCCTGTTTCGGCTCGGCCGCCGGCCGATGGCGCTGCGCGACCACCTGCTCGCCCAGGATCTGGTCTACGTCGGCGGCGGCAGCCTCGTCAACCTGCTCGCCGTCTGGGAGGCGCACGAGATCGGCGCCATCCTCAGCCTCGCCTGGCGGCGGGGTATCGTCCTCGCCGGTCAGAGCGCCGGGGCGATGTGCTGGTTTGAGGCGGGGATCACCAAGTCCTCGGGCCGCCCGGCCCCCGCCGCCGGGCTTGGCCTGCTGGGTGGCAGCCTCTGCGTCCATTACAACAACGAGCCCGAGCGCCGCGCCGCCTACCTCGACGCGGTCGGCGGCGGGATGCCCGGCGGATATGGTCTCGACGACTACGCAGGTCTGCTCTGGGAGGGCGAGGGCCCACCCGCCGCGCTCACCGCCCGGCGTGGCGCCCGCGCCTACCGGGTCCGCACCCAGGGCGAAGGGGTCTCGGAGTCTGCCCTTCCGGCGCGCTTCCTGCCCGCCCCTGCCCCGGCCGCCCTGCGCGAGGACATCGCGGAGTTTCGCCGCCTCAAAAGCCTGCGCAAGCGTGCCGGGTGGCTGGGTTAGGCATCGAACCTTTCGCCGCTGCTGTACGCGGCAGGCCTGGCACGCGGCCACCCGCCCTGATCCGCTCGAGCCGGAGGCGCTCCCCTACAGGGCCCCGCCGGCGGCGGCCGGGGCGGTGGGGTCGACGCCCTCGCCGGCGCCTAGGCTCTCGCGAGCCAGATACTCCTCGGCGAGCAGCGGGTTGTCCTTGGCTCGCTCGACGATCTTCAGCAGCGCCGACATGCTCGAGACCTCCTCGACCTGCTCCTTGATGAACCACTGCAGGAACTGCTCACCCTGGTAGTCGCCCTCCTCACGCGCCAGCCGCGCCAGGTTGGCGATCTGCTCGCTTACCCGCTTCTCCTGGTCAAGCGCGAGCCGCACCGGGGCGACCGTGTCGGGGAAGCCGCTTCGGGGCGCCTCGATCCCGGGGACCTCGATCGGGTGGCCTGAGTCGAGCAGGTACTGGGTGATCATCATCGCGTGGTTTCGCTCCTCCACCGCCTGGCGGTAGAAGAAGGCGGCGAGCTGGGGCAGCGTCTCGGAGTCGTAGTGGACGGCGATCGCGATGTACTGCTGCTGCGCCGCGAACTCGGAGGCGACCTGCTCGTTGAGGGTCTTGGCGAAGCTCATCCGCTCCGCAACCCTATCCCTCCCAGCGAAAGCCGGTTGGCGCCGGCCGCGGCTCCAGCGGGCTGGTCGGCAGGCCCGGTCTTCTGGCCCGGTCGGGGTCGTTGTAGCCGGAAGGGGCGACGTCGTTGGGCGTGTCGGGATGGAAGATCGAGGCCAGGTACTGGATCTGGCCGCGGCCCTGGCCGAGCTCGGTCTGGCCGCCTCCGTAGGCGCCGATACCTTGCTCCTCGCAGTAGTCATAGGCGTTGAAGAGCTCGCCCACCGCGCCGAAGCGCGAGGGCTTGATATTGACCATCTTCGGCGCCCAGGGCATCGCCTCGATGTCGGCAACCGAGTGGATCGGTGCGTCCCAGGTGACCCGCTCGGCCACCGGGTCTAGGAGTGGTTTGGTCTCTGCGTTGACATCGGGGTCCTCCAGCCAGGCATCGGGGAAGGCTTCGATCAGCTTCGCGTAGAGCGCCGCGTCGGTCTCGACGTCAACGGGCGTGCCTTTGTAGAAGCCCTTCAGGTCGAGCGAGTCGACCGCGCCGGTCTGCGCCAGCGCCGCGATCAACCCATCGTCCCAGTCGTTGGTGGGGTCGAGCTTGAAGCGCAGGGTGGGGTAGACGGCCAGGCGGGCGAGCAGGGGGTCGATCGAGGAGCGCTCCTCGCTGCCGAAGGGCGCGAGGCGCATCGAGGAGACGAAGTCGACCGGCCTTGGCTCGCGGCGGAGGGCGGCGGCGAGGTTGGTGTTTGCCTGGCGCAGCGCCAGGTCGAGCGCCGCCGACTCGAAGGCCCAGCGCCGGTAGGCGCGCGAGACGTCGCGCTCGGGAGCCGAGCTGGGGAAGAGGTCGGTCTCGCCGATCAGCTCGGAGAACTCGGCGAAGGTGCGGCTGCCGCTGAGGCCGGCGGGCGGCCCGCCGTCTCGCTGGGCGACGTGGTCGACCGGGTCGTAGGTGACGTCCTCGCCGATCCCCTCCTGCCCGCCGCCGCGCAGCTTGATGAGCGTGGTCAGCCGTTCGAAGTCACCGAGCGTGAACTCAAGAACCTCCAGCTCGCAGGACTCGATCTGGAGCGGTAGCTCGGCGATCCGGTCAAAGGTTGCCACGACGCCAGCCTAGCGAGCGCCCCCGCCCGTCCCGACAGGCGGGCTGCCACACTCGGCACACCATGGAGCACTCCCGGCACGGCTACTGGCTGGCGGAGGCGGGGCAGGTGGCGCTCGCCCCGCCGCTTGTCGGAGAGCGCCGCGCCGACGTCGTCGTGATCGGCGGCGGGTACACGGGGATGTGGGCGGCCTGGCAGATCAGGGAGCTTGAGCCCCAGGCCCGCGTCGTCTTGCTCGAGGCAGACGGCTGCGGGCGCGGGCCGAGCGGCCGAAACGGTGGCTTTGCGAACACGATGTGGTTCTCGCTGGCGAGCATGCGAAAGCGCTGGGGCGATCGGCCGTCGCTCGCCGTCGCCCGCGCCGCCGAAGCCGCGGTCGCCGATATCGGGGCGTTTTGCGAGCGGGAGGGCATCGACGCCTGGTTTCGGCGCGGTGGCTACCTCCAGGTCTCCACCGCGCCCGCCCATGATCGGGTCTGGGCGCAAAGCGTGGCCGCCTGCCGCGAGCTAGGCGCCGCAGACGCGGTGCAGACGCTTTCGCCCGCCGAGGTGGCCGCCCGCTGCGCCTCGCCGGCCTTCCGCGCCGGGGTCTTCTACCCAGGCGCGGCGACGGTGCAGCCCGCCCGCCTGGCGCTCGGCTTACGCGAGCGGCTGAGGGAGGGCGGGGTGGAGGTCTGCGAGTCCTCGCCGGTGCGCCAACTGCGGGAGAGCCCCGCTGGGGTCGAAGCCCACACCGAGGGCGGCGTCGTCCGCGCCGGTGCGGCTGTGCTGGCGCTGGGGGCGGCGGCGAAGGCTCCCCGAGGGCCGCTTCGCAACCGGCTCACGGTCGCCTCCTCCCATATCGTCCTCACCGAGCCGGTGCCGGATCTGCTGGAGGAGGTCGGCTGGACGGGCGGCGAGTGCATCACCGACAGCCGCGCCTTGATCGACTACTTCCGCACCACCCCGGACGGGCGGATCGCGTTCGGCTGGGGCGGCGGGCGGATCGCGATGGGCGCCCGTCTGGGCGGACGCACCGAGCTGGATCCCGAGCTGGCCTCGCTCGTCGCAGCCCACCTCCGCGCCTACTTCCCGGGCTTCGGCGAGCGCCGCCTGACCC
The DNA here is from genome assembly GCA_963777915.1 of uncultured Solirubrobacterales bacterium. Taxonomy (GTDB): domain Bacteria; phylum Actinomycetota; class Thermoleophilia; order Solirubrobacterales; family 70-9; genus CAVUPF01. Next base: position 28,780 of record CAVZSH010000004.1, read on the forward strand.
ATGCCTGGGGAGGGCCGATCGACGCCTCCCCGACCCACCTGCCGCTGGTCGCGCCGCTGCGCGGCGGCCGTGCCTTCGTCGCCGCTGGCTACACCGGCAACGGAGTCGGCCCCTCCCACATGGTGGGCAGGACGCTCGCCTCGCTGGCGCTCGATCGCCGCGACGAGCACTCCCGCCTAGCCTTCGTCGACCCCTCACCCCCGCGGGTGCCCCCCGAGCCCTTGCAGTGGATCGGCGGCGAGGCGATCCGGCTGGGGATCATGCGCAAGGAGGAGGCCGAGCTGGCGGGACGCTCGCCCGACCTGCTCAGCGCCGCGCTCGCCCGCATCCCCGAGCTGATCGGCTTTCACATCGGCCGCTGAAGCCGGCGGTTGCTATCGGGAGGCGGGGACGACGAGCACCGGGCGGTCGGCCAGGTGCAGCAGCTTGTTGGGGGTGGAGCCGAGGATGACGCCTTTCAGGGGCGGGTCGCCGTAGCTGCCGACGACGATCATCCGGGCGTCGCGCTCGTCGGCGGTCTCGGCCAGGGCGTGGTAGCCCTTGCGCGGCAAAAGGACGACCTCGTGGGGGACGCCTGCCGCCTCGGCGTACTTCGCCGCCTCGGCGGTGATCCGCTCGCCCAATTCCTCGACTGCTTCGCGGTGCGTGGGGATCTCGCCGCCTCCGTAGCCTCCCGGCGCGTAACCGAAGACGACCACGATCCGATCGCCCAGCTCTTTGGCCAGCCCGCAGGCTTGATCCAGCGCCGCCCGCCCGCAGTCTGATCCGTCATAGCCAACGATGATCTCGCTCATCTCCCGCTCCTCCCGCGCTCAGTCGGCCATCACCGAGGCTTCGCCAACCACGGTGCCCTCGAGGATCCCCGGGTCGGCGACCTCGGGCTTGCGCTTGAAGAACCTCGGGTAGGCGAAGTTCGCCCAGATCATCACCACCACCCCCACCAAGATCAGCCCGACCCCGATCGCCACCGGGACGCCGACCCCGAGGAACGCCACCCCGGTTTCCGTTTCGGCGGGGTTCGAGTAGGTGATCAGCGCCTTGACGAAGATGTAGGTGAGCATCGCGCCACCGAGGAAGGGCGCCAGCCCGACCATGATGAAGTTGCGGACGCTCTTGAAGATCTCCTTGCGGTAGTAGACCGTGCAGGCGAACCCGGTCAGCCCGTAGTAGAAGGCGATCTGGAAGCCGAGGCCGGTGATCGCATCGCCCAGCACGCTGGTGCTGACGTTGATGATGAAGAGGGTCCAGATCAGGGAGACGACGCCCATCACGATCGTCGACACGTCAGGGGTCAGGTAGCGGGGGTGGATCCGGCCGAACGCTTTCGGGATCGACCCGAATCGCGCCATCGAGAGCGTCGTGCGGGCGGTCGGCAGGATCGTCGTCTGGGTCGAGGCCGAGGCCGAGGTCAGCACCGTGATGATCAGCAGCTTGTCGAGCGGGGAGCCGAGGACGTTGTGGCCCAGCGCGCCGAGCACGTCTTCGGAGTTGCTGGTCAGGAAATGGGGGCCGTGGAACGCCTGCGCCGCTGCGGCGACGACGACGTAGATCAGGACCAGCAGGATCGTGCTCATCACGGCCGCCTTGCCTGGGCCGTTGGCGGCGTCGCGCGACTCCTCATTGACGCAGACGCCGCTGTCCCATCCCCAATAGATGAAGACGCCGAGCAGCACCCCGCTGACCAGCGCCGTGCTCCCCCCCGGCAGCCCGAAGGGCGAGAACCAGTCGAGGCCGATATGGACGGAGCCGGCCACGCCGGTCACGTAGACCTTCCACAGCGCGACCGCCGAGAACAGGCTCAGCGTGAAGATCTCGATCGCCAAGAGGACGAACTGGGTGCGGGCTGAGATCTCGATCCCGACGTAGCAGATCCAGGTCATCAGCACGATCCAGATCACGGCGACGATGCTCACGTCGAGGAGGTTTTCGGAGGCCGCGGTGAGGCCGAAGAGCGTAAATGAGTAGACGCCGGCGATGTAGGCCAGGGTGGCCATCACCACGACGTCGGCGGCGACGATCACCCAGCCGGTCAGCCAGCCGAGGTGGGGCCCCAGCGCCCGCGTCACCCAGGTAAAGCTGGTCCCGCAGTCGGGGTCCGCCTTGTTCATATAGTTGTAGGCGGCGGCGATCAAGAGCATCGGGATGAAGGAGATGATCATCACCGCCGGTGCGTGGAAGCCCATCCCGGCCACAGCCGTGACGAAGCCCAGCGTCGCCGCGATGCTGTAGGCGGGAGCGGTAGAGGCGATCCCGATGACGAGGTTGGAGATGTAGCCGATCGCCCCGGTTTTCAGCCCCTTGCTGCCCTCCCTGGCCCCTCCCGCTTCGGGGACGTTCCCGGCGGGGACCGAAGCGCTCTCCACGTGACTCCTCCTTGTCGACCTCTCCGCTTGCGGCGGCGACTTGCGGCGACGTTACGCCCGCAAGGAGGGGGATGCAAGTGGCAAATGACCCAAAAGCCGGAGCGGCGTTTATACGCTCTGTACAAGGTCGACTCTCGGACTTGACCCAATGACCACTTGCATCCGGGCCTTTCTCGGTCTAGCTTTATCCATAACGTCGTAGCAGGAGAGGAGAGTCCTATGGCCACCGCCCCCCAGGCAGTCGACACCGGCCTCCAGGAGTTGGCCAGGCGCCATCTCTGGATGCACTTCTCGCGGATGGGCTCCTACGGGGCCGAGCACGAGATTCCGATCATCGTCCGCGGTGAGGGCTGCTACGTCTACGACGAGCACGGAAACCGCTACCTCGACGGCCTCTCCGGCCTTTTCTGCGTCAATGCTGGGCACGGCCGCACGGAGCTGGGCGAGGCGGCCGCCCGCCAGGTGGAAGAGCTCGACTTCTACACGCTGTGGAGCTACGCCCATCCGCGCGCGATCGAGTTGGCGACGCGGATTGCCTCGCTTGCCCCCGCCGACCTCAACCGCGTCTTCTTCACCTCGGGTGGCTCGGAGGCGGTCGAGTCGGCGCTGAAGCTGGCCCGCAACTACCATCGCATGCGGGGCAACGGTCAGAAGTACAAGACGATCGCCCGTGAGGTCGCCTACCACGGAACCTCGCTGGGCGCTCTCTCGGCGACTGGGATCACCGAGCTGCGCTCCCAGTTCGAGCCGCTCGCCCCGGGTGCCTGCCACGTCCCCAACACCAACGCCTACCGCTGGCCCGAGGACCGCCATCCGCTCTGGGCGGCGACCGCGATTGAGGAGCGGATCCAGTTCGAGGGCCCCGAGACCGTCGCTGCCGTGATCCTCGAGCCGATCCAAAATGCCGGCGGCTGCTTCGTCCCGCCCGACGGCTACTTCGAGCGGGTACGCGAGATCTGCGACCGCTACGACGTGCTGATGATCTCCGACGAGGTGATCTGCGCCTGGGGGCGCCTCGGCCACTACTTCGGCTGCGAGCGCTTCGGCTACCTGCCGGACATCGTCACCGTGGCCAAGGCGCTCACCTCTGCCTACGCGCCGATGGGGGCGATGATCGCCTCCGACCGCGTCGCCGAGCCCTTCATGCAGGGCGACGCCTCCTTTGCCCACGGCTTCACCTTCGCAGGCCACCCGCTCGCCGCGGCGATCGCGATGGCCAACCTCGACGTCTTCGAGCGCGAGGATCTCTGTGGCCACGTGCTAGCCAAGGAGAGCGAGTTCCGCCAGATGCTGGAGAGCCTCTACGAGCTGCCGATTGTCGGCGACGTGCGCGGCGCCGGCTACTTCCACGCGATCGAGCTGGTCAAGGACAAGGAGACCAAGGAGAGCTTCAGCGAGGAGGAGGCCGAGTACCTGTTGCGCGGCTTCCTCTCCGGCGAGCTGTACAAGCGCGGGCTGATCTGCCGCGCCGATGACCGCGGCGACCCGGTCGTCCAACTTGCCCCGCCGTTAATCGCCGACAGCGAGCAGTTCGAGGAGATCCACGACGTCCTCCACAGCGTGCTCGACGAGGCTTGGAAGAAGGTCGTCAAGTAGGCCACTCGATGCTCACCGTCCAGAGCCTGCTCGACGAGCTAGACCTCAAACTGGTGGCCGGGACGCAGGCTGCCGCGGCGCCGGTGCGCTGGGTCCACATCTCCGAGCTGGAGGACCCGACCCCCTGGCTCTCGGGCGGCGAGCTGATGCTGACCACCGGCATCCCGCTCGACAGCGCCGCCAAGCAACGCTCCTTCGTGCGCCTGCTCGCCGACCGCAACCTCGCCGGGCTCGGCTTCGGCACCGGCCTCAGCCACCGGAAACTGCCGAAAGCACTTCTCGAGGAGGCGCGCAAGCGCGACTTCCCACTCTTCGAGGTGCCCTACTCGACCCCGTTCATCGCGATCACCGAGAAGGCCTTCGCCCGCCTCGTCAACGAGCAGTACGAGGTGCTCCAGCGCGGCATCGCCGTGCAGCGGCGGCTAGAGCGGCTGGTCTTGGAGGAGCGCGGGCTGGAGGAGATCGCCGCCACGGTCGCCTCGGCTGTCGGCGGCACCGTGGCGATCCTCGATGGCCGCGGCGAGCGGCTGGCCGGGCGCGGCTTCCGTCGCCAGCTCTCTGCCGACGCGATCGGCGCGATCCGCAAGGAGGCGCTCTCCCACACCGGCGACCGCCACCCCTTCGTCCCCGCCCATCCCTCGGTGGCGGGGCGGGCGCTCGCTCACCCGGTGATCTCACCGGGTGGCGGTCCACCGCAGGCCTGGGTGGTGATCGTCAGCGACTCCGGCGGGCTCGGAGACTTCGAGCGACTCATCCTCCAGCAGGCGGTCGCCGTCGTCGCCCTCGAGCTGATGCGCCGCCGCGTCGCCCGCGAGACCGAGCGGCGCCTCGCCGGGGACGTGCTGGCCGGCGCGCTCGGCGGCCGGATGGAGGCCTCCGAGCTGCGCCGCCGCCTCGAGCCGTTTGGGATCGGCGAGCAGGCCGCCGTCCTCGTCTTCGCGCTCGATGACCCGAGTGCCGCCGAGCCGGCGCTCGAGCGGGCCCTGGCCGCCGAGGACTGCCCGGCCGTCGTCGCCCCGCACGCCACCGGCGGGCGCGAGCTTCTTTGCGCCGTCGTCGATGCCAGCGACCGCGACCCGGTAGACGTCGCCGCCGACGCCTGCAAGGCGCTGAGGGCCGAGCGCGGCGCCGTGCGGGCGGCCGCCAGCCGCTCCGCCCCGCCCGAGGAGCTGCGCCACTCCTTCCACGAGGCGCGCTGCGCCCTGGAGGCGACCGCGCTCGCCAACGGCCACACCCCCGAGGTCGCCTCCTGGCGCGACCTCGGCGCCTTCACCCTGCTGCTCTCGATCCAAGACGACGAGGCACTGGGGCTCTACTGCGACAGCGTCCTCGGTCCGATCGAGAAGGGAGATGAGGACTACGGCGGAGAGCTGCTGCGCTCGCTGGAGGCCTTCATCGAGCAAAACGGCCAGTGGGAGCGAGCCGCCCGCCAGGTCTACTGCCACCGCCACACGCTGCGCTACCGGATGCGCAAGGTCGAAGAGCTGACCGGCCGCGACCTCTCGCGCGCCAACGATCGGATCGAGTTCTGGCTGGCGCTTCGAGCAAGGGAGCTGGTGAAATGAGGATCGGGGTCCCGAAGGAGATAAAGAGCGACGAGTACCGCGTCGCGATCACTCCCGCCGGGGTTCGGGAGATGGTCGAGCACGGCCACGAGGTGCTGATCGAGACGAGTGCCGGGGAGGGAAGCGCGATCGTCGATGCCGACTTCGAGGCGCAAGGGGCGCGGATAGTGCTCGACGCTTCCACGGTCTTTGAGCAGGCCGAGATGGTCCTCCACGTCAAGGAGCTCCAGCCGTCGGAGATCGAGATGCTCCGAGCAGGACAGCTTCTCTTTACCTTCTTGCATCTGGCACCCGACCCCGATCAGACCCGTGGCCTGCGCGCCTCGGGCGCGACCTGCATCGCCTACGAGACGGTCGAGGACGCCCACGGTCGCCTGCCGCTGTTGGCTCCGATGAGCGAGATCGCCGGCAAGATCGCCACCCAGGCGGGCGCTTTCATGCTGGAGCGCCCGCTCGGCGGACGCGGCATCCTCCTGGGCGGCGTCCCCGGCGTCGCCGCGGCAAACGTGATGGTGATCGGCGGCGGCGTGGTCGGCATGAACTCCGCCTTCATCGCGATCGGCATGGAGGCTGACGTCTTCGTCTTCGACAAGTCGATCGATCGGCTGCGCGAGCTGGAGGGCCTCTTCGGCGGTCGTTGCTCGACCGTGTACTCGACCACCCTCGCGGTCGAGGAGATGCTGCCCCGCGCCGACCTGGTGATCGGCGCCGTCCTCGTCCATGGCGCCCGCGCGCCCTTTGTCGTGCGCCGCGAGCAGCTTGCGCTGATGAAGCCCGGCGCGGTGCTGGTCGACGTTGCGATCGACCAGGGCGGCTGCTTTGAGACCTCGCGGCCCACGACCCACCGCCAGCCAACCTTCGAAGTCGACGGGATCATCCACTACTGCGTCACCAACATGCCCGGCGCGGTGCCAATCACCTCAACCCATGCCCTCACCAACGCGACCCTGCCCTACGCGATCGCGCTCGCAGACCTCGGCGTCGCCGAGGCGATCCGGCGCGACCCCGGCCTGCGGCCAGGTGTGAACGTCGCGGGCGGAGAGGTGACCCACCCGGCGGTCGCGGAGGGAGTCGGGGAGAGCTATGTAGCGGTCGAGGAGGCGTTGGGCATCGAGTCGGTGCAAACCGAAAACCCCAAAGCGGAGGTGAAGTGAGAGATGGCGACGGCGACGAGGACCAAGTTGAAGAACTTCATCGGCGGCGAGGCCGTGGACCCGCTCGAGGGCGGTGCCGAAGATGTGATCAACCCGGCGAGTGGCGAGCCGATCGCCGAGGCGCCGCTCTCGACCAAGCCCGACGTCGACCGCGCCGTTCAGGCGGCGAAGAAGGCCTTTGACGGCTGGGCGGCGACGCCCCCCGGAGAGCGGGCCCGGGCGCTGCTGCGGATGGCCGACCTGATCGAGGATCGCGCCGAGGAGATCGCCGACCTCGAGGCCGCCGACGCCGGCAAGCCGCGCAGCGCGGTGCTCGAGGACGAGGTGCCGGTGATGGCCGACAACCTGCGCTTCTTCGCCGGCGCCGCCCGCTGCATGGAGGGGCGGGCCGCTGGCGAGTACATGGAGGGCCACACCTCCTTCATCCGCCGCGAGCCGGTCGGGGTGGTTGGCCAGATCACCCCCTGGAACTACCCGCTGATGATGGCGATCTGGAAGATTGGCCCGGCGCTCGGGGCCGGCAACACCGTCGTCCTCAAGCCGGCAGAGACGACGCCGCTTAGCACGCTGTGCTTCGCCGAGTGGTGCGCCGACATCCTGCCGCCGGGGGTCTTCAACGCGATCGGCGGCCTCGGTGAGCCCGCCGGCGCCGAGCTGGTCACCCATCCCGACGTGGAGATGGTCAGCCTCACCGGCTCGCCGCCGACCGGCAAGTGGATCGCCAAGGCCGCCGCCGAGCGACTGAAGCGGGTCCACCTCGAGCTGGGCGGCAAGGCCCCGGTCGTCGTCTTCGATGACGCTGACATGGAGGCGGCGATGGAGACGATCGCCGGCACCGGCTACTACAACGCCGGCCAGGACTGCACCGCAGCGACCCGCGTGCTCGCCTCGACCGGCGTATATGACGACGTTGTCAACGGGCTAACCACCGAAGCCAAGGGGCTGGTCCTCGGCGACACGATGTCCGCCCAGACCACCCTGGGCCCGCTCAACTCCGCCCGTCAGCGCCAGCGGGTCGAGGGCTTCCTGGAGCGAAAGCCCCCCAACGCCGAGATCCTCACCGGCGGCGTTCAGCCCGACCTGCCCGGTTTCTTCCTCGAGCCGGCTGTGGTCGGCGGCCTCGAGCAGGACGACGAGATGATCCAGAACGAGATCTTTGGCCCGGTAATCACTGTGCAGCCGTTCTCCGATGAGGAGAAGGCGATCGAGTGGGCCAACGGCACCCGCTACGGCCTCGCCTCCTCGGTGTGGACCCGCGACGTCGGTCGAGCGATGCGGGTCGCGGCCGCGCTGCGCTTCGGCTGCGTCTGGATCAACGACCACATCCCGCTCGTCTCCGAGATGCCCCACGGCGGCTATAAGGAGTCCGGCTACGGCAAGGACCTCTCGATGTATGCGCTGGAGGACTACACCGAGATCAAGCACGTGATGATCAACCTGGACTGATGGCTCCGTCAGCTTGATTAGGATCGCCGCCTCGTGACTAGACGACTCGGCGCGATTGCGATCGCGGTCGCGTTGGCGCTGGGATGCGCCGCGCTCACCTTCGACGCCGCGGTGGCCGGCTCGGCGGAAGTTCCGCACTGTGACGGGCGGCCGGCGACGATCGTCGGAACCGAAGGCAACGACGTGATCCAGGGGACCCCGCATGACGATGTGATCTGGGCGGGCGGGGGCAACGACGTCGTCTACGGAGGCGGGGGCAACGACGTGATCTGCGGCGGGCCGGGCAACGACGTGCTGCACGGCGGGCGCGGTGATGACTGGCTCGACGGCGGCCCCGGTCGCGACATCGTGCTCGGCGAACTCGGCGATGACACGGTGCTTGGCGGCTCCGGCAGCGAAGACGAGGTGAGCGGCGGCCTCGGGATCGACCTCGTCAACGGCGGCCCCGGCAACGACGACATCGTCCACGGCGACTATGGCTATGACCAGATGTTCGGCGGTTCGGGAAGTGGCGACATCGCCTCCTTTGCAACCGATGTCGGGGGTCGGGGCAACAGCGGCGTCTGGGCCTCGCTCCCCGCCCACAAGGCGTTCGGCGACGGCCACGACAAGCTCTACGGCTTCGAGAGCCTCGAAGGCTCGGCGTTCAACGACACTCTGATCGGCGACAAGAACGACAACGTGATCAAAGGAGGCCCCGGCAACGACCGCATCATCGGCGGCGGCGGCCACGACGAACTGAACGGCGGCGAGGGGACGGACAGCTGCAAGGGTGGCCCGGTCCGGGTCTCCTGCGGCCGCGAAAAAGGGCCCCCCTCCGGCAGCGCCTACGCCCAGCTCGACCCGACGCCTGGCGGTGGTGGGGGCCTTGAGTTCGTTGGCAGCCCCGGCGCCGACCAGGTGACCGCCGCCTTTAACGAAAGCACGAGCAGCTTCGAGATCACCGACAGCAAGGCGATCGCGGTCGGCGAAGGCTGTGAACACCCCAACCCGGTCGTCCTCGGCCAGATCGCCTGCCCTACCGGCGGCCCCGCCCGTTGGCTGATGGTCGCGCTGGGCCGCGGCAATGACCGTTTCCGGGTCCAGGGGTCCCTGGCCGCGGTCGAGTCCGTCCGCATCTCCGGCGGCGCCGGCAACAACGTCATCTACGGCGGCCCCGAGAACGACCTGATCGAGTCCGGCACCGGCAGCGACCGGATCTACGGCGAGGGCGGCGAAGACGGGCTGATCGGTGGCCTCCCCGGCCCCACCTACCTCTACGGCGGGCCCGGCAGCGACCTGCTGGCGGCGGGCGGCGGCTGCGCCGGCGGCGCCCTGGTCGGCGGCCCCGGCAACGATGACGCCTCCTTCGCCGAGACCCAGGCCCATCCCGGCATCCTCTACATCTCCCTCGCCGCCGGCTACGCCGACGACAGCGCCGTCCGCGGCTGCCACAAGGTCCGCCTGCGCTCCGATGAGAACATCGAGGGCTCCTTCGGCAACGACGTGCTGATCGGCGACAGCGGCGCCAACTACATCCTCGGCCAGCCGGGGGTCGACAGCTTCTACGGTCGCGGCGGCAACGACGTGATCGACGCTCGCGACGATGTCCGCGACGCGCACATCCAGTGCGGCACCAGGGGGCATTCCGCCGGCCTTGCCCTCACCGACACCTTCGATCCTCCCACGATCGACTGCAAGAGGACCATCCACGGCCATCCGGCCGCGAGGCTGAACGGCCTTTGAGCGGCAGCGCCCCGGCCCCGTTCGTGCGGCTAGGCTTGTGAGGATGTCCAAGACAGCGAGCGCAGAGGAGGCCGCCGCCGTGTCGGCTGCGATCGAGCGGTTCGTGGCGGAGACCGCGGTTCCCGGGGAGGCGCCCGAGGTCGTTGGCCCGTGGCAGCGGGCTGCGTTGATCGAGGGGGTCGGCGCGAAGGGCACCGTTCAGGATCTAGAAGGAGGAGCGAGATGGCTGTCGTGAAAATCATCGAGCTGGTCGGTAGCTCGAAGACGTCCACCGACGACGCGGCGAAACAGGCGCTGAGTCAGGCTCAGGGCACGCTGCGAAACATTCGCGCTGTGGACATAGTCTCGACCGGTATCCGGGGCGAGAACCTCGATGAGTACCGGGCGCACGTGCGGGTAGCGTTCCTGATCGAGGGGACCGAGATCGACTGATGGGCCTCTCCAGCGAGGAGGTTCGAAAGCTGGTCGCGGCTGGGGCGCAGCTGGTCGATGTGAGGACAGAGCGCGAGTGGGAGGCTGGGCGGATCGCGGGCGCCTCCCACATCGAGTTGGGCGAGTTGAGCGCCAGGGCGGGGGAGATCGAACGAGGGCGACCGGTTGTCTTTTACTGCCGCGGCGATAGCCGCTCCGATATGGCGGCGGCGGCTTTTGAGGCCGCCGGCTATGAGGCGGCGACGCTGGAGGGCGGCATCCAGGCCTGGGCCGAGGCGGGGCTGGCGCTCGCCCCAGACGGTGCCTACGTCGCCGAGTCGGGCCAGGCCGCGTCGATCCTCCAGGCACGGAAAAAGGCCGCTCAGAGCTAAATACCCGAATCCCAGTCGGGTTTTGCTATTTTTCTCGGCGTGGAGGTCGTCGTCGATCAGCGCAAGGAGCAGCGGGGCAAGGGCCGAACTGGCACGCTGGAGAACCCCGAGTCCTACGAGAACGTCCCCGGCCACGTCATCCCGATCCTCGAGCGCGAGTTCGACGACTTCGACAACGAGGCCGAGCAGTTCCTGGCCGGCGAGCGCCCCGAAGACGAGTTCATCGGCTTTCGCCTCAAGCAGGGCGTCTACGGACAGCGCCAGCCCGATGTCCAGATGGTGCGGGTGAAGCTCCCCTTCGGCGGCGTCACCCCCGAGCAGATGGAGGCCTTCGCCGATGTTGTGGAGCGCTACGCGCCGCTCGACAGGGGCCATATCACCACCCGCCAGAACGTCCAGATCCACCACGTGCCGCTGCGCGACATGGAGTCGCTGCTGCGCGAGATCTCCGCGGTCGGCCTCTCCTCGCGCGAGGGCTGCGGCAACACCGTGCGCAACGTCACCGGCGACCCCTGGGCGGGCGTCGCCGCCGATGAGGTCTTCGACCCGACGCCCTACGCCGGCGCCTACGTGCGCTACTTCGTCCGTCACCCGACCACGCAGCTGATGCCGCGCAAGATAAAGACGGCCTTCACCGGCTCTGAGGAGGACCGGGCGATCACCGGCATCCACGACATCGCCTTCCTCTCGCGCGAGCGCGACGGCGCCAAGGGCTTCGAGGTCAGGGTCGGCGGCGGCACCTCGATTATGGCCCGGGTCGCGCCCACCCTCTATGACTTCGTCGAGGCCGACAGCGGCGACTACCTCAAGGTCGCCGAGGCGGTGCTGCGGATCTTTGACCGCCAGGAGTGGCTGCGGGCCAACCGGGCGCGGGCACGGATCAAGGTCCTGGTCGACAAGATCGGGATCGAGGCCTTCCGCGAGCTGGTCGACGAGGAGCTTCAGGGCGACTGGGTTGCCGATCGCGACTTCGACGTCCAGCGGCTGCGCTTCGACGACGACGAGCAGGCGAGCGCTCCAGCGCCGCCGCTCGCCGCCGCCTCCGCCAACGGCGACCGCTCCGAGTTCGACCGCTTCTGCGAGGCCAACGTGCAGGCCCAGCGCCAGGAGGGCTTCGCTGCCGTCGAGGTGAAGATCGATCGCGGCGACCTCAGCTCAGAGCAGTTCCGCGGCCTGGCGGCGGTCATGCGCGACTACACCGGCGGCTACGCGCGCAGCACCGTGCAGCAGAATCTGGTCCTGCGCTGGGTCCGCGAGGAGGCGCTCTACGACGTCTGGCAGCGGCTGGTCGCCCTCGGCCTCGGCGAGGCCGGCGCCCGCGAGGTCACCGACGTGGTCAGCTGCCCCGGCACCGACAGCTGCAAACTCGGGATCACCAGCTCGATGGGCCTCAACCGGGCGATCAAGGAGCGCCTCGAAGCGATGGAGATCGCCGATCCGCTGACCAAGCGCATCCACATCAAGATGAGCGGCTGCCCGAACGGCTGCAGCCAGCACCACATCGCCAACATCGGCTTCTACGGCGCCTCGCTGAAGGTGGGGGGGCGACAGATGTCCGCCTACATCGCCCACATCGGCGGCAACTACGAGGGCGGCGAGGTGGTCTTCGGCGCACGGCTGAAGTCGCGGTTGCCGGCCAAGCGCGTCCCCGAGGCTGTCGAGCGTTGGATCCGTCTGTATGAGGCCGAGCGCAGCAGTGGCGAGGAGTTCAATGCCTTCGCCGAGCGGGTCGGCGGCGGGCGTTTCGAAGGCGAGGTTTCCGACCTCACCCTGCCCGCCGAGTTCAGCCTTGAGACGATGCAGCAGTTCATCGACTGGAACCGCTCCAGCCCCTACAAAGTCGAGCGCGGCGAGGGCGAGTGCGCCATCTAGGCGGTTTGCGATGAAGCCACCCCCTGCCACACTTCCCGCTCCGATGCCCACTGCGACCGAGATCGATCAAGAGGCTGTGGCCGCCGAGCTCGAGCGCCCACCGCGCAGGAGGCGATGGTATGGATGTTCGAGACCTTCGGGGCCGAGCACTACCTCGCCTGCTCGTTTCAGAAGACCAGCTCGGTCACCGCGCACATGGCGATCGAGATCAACCCCGAGGCACGCTTCTTCTATCTGGACACCGACGTGCTCTTTCCGGAGACCTATGAGACCCGGGACCGGCTGGCCGAGCACCTGGGCGTCGAGTTCGACCGCTTCCACAACCTGACCCTGGAGGAGCAGGCCTCCCAGCACGGCGAGGAGCTGTGGAAGCGTGACCCCGACTCATGCTGCGGGCTGCGAAAGGTCGAGCCGATGCGGCGAGCGCTCTCTTCCGTAGACTGCTGGGTCGCTGGCGTCCGGCGCGAGGATTCCAGTAGCCGCTCCGCCACGCCGAAGTTCGGCTGGGACAAGCGCTTTGACCTCTGGAAGCTCAACCCGCTCGCGGATTGGACCGAGCGTGACGTCTGGAACTACATCCGTGAGCACCACCTCCCGTACAACCCACTCCACGATCGCGGCTATCCGTCGATCGGCTGCACGCACTGTACGCAACCGGTCGGGCCGGGCGCCTCGCCACGCGACGGTCGCTGGGCGGGCGTCGCGAAGACGGAGTGCGGGATCAACTAGCGGCACCAAGGCGCGTCTTCGATTCCCTCCCCCAACCGATTGGTGAGACCAACCTATGAGCCCCACCGAGACCATGACTGAGCGCTCCCTGACCCTCTCCGAGCGCCACACGGCCGACTTCGAGATGATCGCCAACGGCGGCTTTGAGCCGCTCAGCGGCTTCCAGGGCTCCGCCGACTGGGAGTCGGTCTGCGCCCAGATGCGGACCGCCGCGGGTGATTACTGGCCGATCCCGATCACCCTGGCAACCGAGCTCGACTGCGCGGTGGGCAACGTCGTCGAGCTGGCAAGCGATGAGGGCAAGCCGCTCGGCACCCTGACCGTGGAGGAGATCTTCGAGCGCGACCTGCAGCGCGAGGCCGAACAGGTCTACCGGACCACCGATCGGGCCCACCCGGGGGTGGCGGCGATCTACGCCGAGGGCGAGCGCTGCATCGCCGGCCCGATCAAGGCCAGCGCGCTGCCCGATCACGAGGCGCCCTTCATGCGCCGCTACCTGACCCCGGCGCAGACCAAAGAGGCCTTCAAGGAGCGCGGCTGGAAGCGGATCGTCGCCTTTCAGACCAGAAACCCGATCCACCGCGCCCACGAGTACCTGACCAAGGCCGCGCTTGAGACCTCCGATGGGCTCTTCATCCACCCGCTGATCGGCAAGACCAAGGCCGGCGACATCCCGGCCGCGGTGCGGATGGACTGCTATGAGGCGCTGATCGAGCGCTACTACCCGAGTGAGCGGGTGATGCTCGGCGTCAACCCCTCAAAGATGCACTACGCCGGCCCAAGGGAGGCGGTCCTGCACGCGATCGTCCGCCGCAACTACGGCGCCACCCACTTCATCGTCGGCCGCGATCACGCCGGGGTCGGCGATTACTACGGCACCTATGAGGCCCAGGAGATCTTCGCGCAGATCGACCTCGATGAGCTGGGGATCGAGCCACTGATGTTCGAGCACACCTTCTGGTGCAATGCCTGTGAGGGGATGGCCTCCGCCAAGACCTGCCCGCACGAGGCCGATTCTCACCTTCACCTCTCCGGGACCAAGGTGCGCGAGATGCTGGAGGCGGGGGAAAGGCCCCCGCACGAGTTCTCCCGCGATGAGGTCGCCGAGATCCTGATCGACTCCTACAGGAAGGACTGAGCAAGCGATGAGCGATGAGCAGGGCTTCACCCTCTGGTTCACCGGGCTCTCGGGGGCCGGCAAGACGACGATCTCAAGGCTTCTGGAGGGCCACCTCGCAGAGCGCAGCTCAAAGCTTGAGATCCTCGACGGCGACGTCGTCCGCGAGAACCTCTCCAAGGGGCTCGGCTTCTCCAAGGAGGATCGCGACACCAACATCCGCCGCATCGCCTTCGTCGCCGACCTGCTCTCCCGCAACGGGGTAGGGGTGATCACCGCGGCGATCTCCCCCTATGCGGAGATCCGCCGCGAGGCCCGCGAGCTGATCGGCGAGCGCTTCATCGAGGTCTACGTCAAGGCCTCGGTTGAGACTGTGCGGGCATGAGAAAGGGCCTCTACGCGAAGGCCTTCGCGGGGGAGATCAAGGAATTGACCGGGTCTCCGACCTTTATGGGGCGGCCGAGAGCGCCGAGGCCATCTGCGACCGAGGCCGAAAGCCCCGAGCAGTCGGCCGCAGGCTGCTGGCCTATCTGGAGGAGCGGGGCTCGATCCGGCGGCGGCTGTGATCGCCTAGGCCTGGTCCCGAGGTTCGGCTCGGCTAGGGCCTCGGCGTAGTTGAGGCTGCTCGACGCTGTAGGTGTCATAGGCGCCGAAGCGGAGAAGGTCTTGTCGGTCGGGCCGTCGTAGTCGGATGAGCAGTGGGGTCAGGCTCAGCTCCTTGCCAGAGCCAGCAGTCGAGCAGTTCTTCTTCCTCGGTGTGTAAAGAATGGAGCAGCTCTCTCTCCATCGATGCCCAGGGGACAACAGCTCCTCGACCTTGGCAAGCTCTGAAATATCCCCCATCAACCATCAGCAAGGACAGAAACGCCACCGGAGTCGTCGATCAGCTCCGACCACCTGCTCAGCCGTCGGCCAGCGGCACAGCGCCGAAGGCCTTTGCCGCCGGGCGCAGGATCTCCTCGAAGATGGCCCATGTCCTCGCCCGGCCCAGCGGCACGGCGGTCTGGGCGCCGCCCAGATCGGGAGAGCATCGCCTGAGAACCTGATCGCGTTCCTCAAAGATCATGTCGAAGCCGAGGAGCCGCGCAGGTTCTCGACGATCTCTCCTGCCCGCGTCACCCGCTCGTGCTGGGCGCGCTCGCAGGCCGGAGCTATGGCCCCCAGATCGACCCAGTATCCGCAGATGTGAAGGTCGTCTGCGAACTCGTGCACGCAGGACATCTCGATCGCCGGCACCAGCTCGACCCCCAGTCCCCCGGCAGCCTCTGAGGCCTCCGGGACC
>CAVZSH010000005.1:0-1287855 GCA_963777915.1 uncultured Solirubrobacterales bacterium
GGAGGGGGTGCGGTGGTTCTGCGTCGATCAGAGCGCGCATTGCAGCTCGCTGGACGCACTGGAGCCGGTCGGCACCGCGGCAGGGCCGGTGGCGCTGGCGATCGATTGGGAGGCGATCGGCTGGCTGTGGTCGCTCGACGGCTATCCCTCTGATCCCGCCCATGCCCAGTTCGCGGGCAAATCGCTGCGCGGGGTGCGGATCTGGCGGGTCGGCGGCGGCGCCTATCAGCCCGCCGCCGCGGCGGCGGCGGCGGGCCGCCAGGCGGCCGAGTTCCTCGACGCGATCGCCGCCCGGCTGCGCGCTTTCTCGCAGGCCCGCGGCCGCCGTGGCCTGATCGTCTTCGCGATCGATACCGAGCTGATCGGTCACTGGTGGTCGGAGGGGCCGCTCTGGCTGGCAGGGGTGCTGGCCGGGGCGGAGGGAGCCGGGGTGCGCCTGCTCACAGTCCCACAGGCGCTGGCCGAGCACGAGCCGGTCGAGCGTCCCCTGGCTGCCTCGAGCTGGGGCGAGGGCAAGGACCTCCGCACCTGGGACTCTCCAGCCGTCGCCGACCTCGCCTGGGGAGCGCGGCGGCTGGAGCTGCGGCTGCTGCGGGCGCTTCGCAGCGGGTTGCGCGGGCCGGCCGCGCGGCGCGCGGCGCGCGAGCTGCTCGCGGCCCAGGCCAGCGACTGGGCCTTCCTCGACAAGCGCGGCCAGGCGGGCGACTACGCCTACCAGCGCGCCACCGGCCACGCGGAGGCGATGTTGGAGGCCATAGACTCCCCCTCCTTCACCGACCCGCGCCTGCGCGCCCTCGCCCCGGACTTGAGCCTCTCCTCGCTCCTACAGCCGTGACCCGCGTCCTGATCCTCTCCTGGGAGTACCCGCCGCTGATCGAGGGCGGGCTGGCCCGCCACGTGCGAAAGCTCTCCGAGGCGCTGGTCGAGCGCAACGTCGAGGTCCACGTGCTGACCCGCGGCGGCGAGGAGTCACCGGCCGAGGAGCGCTTTGGCGGCGTTGCCATCCACCGCATCCGCGAGCCCAAGCGCCCCACCGACCTTGGCGAGTTCGTCGCCTGGGTGGAGCGGATGAACTCCGACATGCTGGCCGCCGGGGTCGAGCTGGGCGACCGCTATGAGTTCGACCTCCTGCACGGCCACGACTGGCTGGTCGCGGGCGCCTGTGATCACCTCGCCAAGCGCTGCGGCGCGCCGCTGGTGATGACGATCCACGCCACCGAGCACGGCCGCCACCAGGGCTGGGTCGACAAGCATCCCCAGGCCTACATCCACGGGGTCGAGCGCTGGATAACCAACCGCTCCGAGCGCGTGATCGCCTGCTCTCACTACATGCGCGAGCAGATCGCCGACATCTTCGGGGTCGAGGAGGAGCGGGTGACGGTGATCCCCAACGGGATCGACCCGGACGACCTGCAGCCGCAGGACCCCGCCGAGCTGAGGCGCCTGCGGGCCGAGTTCGCCGCTCCCGAGCAGAAGCTGGTCCTCTTGATCGGCCGCCTCGTCTATGAGAAGGGCTTCCAACTGGCGCTGGAGGCGATGCCGGGGGTGATCGAGCAGGTGCCCGGCACTCGCTTCCTGGTCGCCGGCTCGGGCACCCATGAGGCCGAGCTGCACCGCCAGGCCGAGGAGCTGGGCCTGATGGAGCACGGCAGCTTCCTCGGTTGGATCGGCGACAACGTCTTGCACTCGCTCTACCGGATCGCCGACCTCACCGTGGTCCCCTCGATCTATGAGCCGTTCGGGCTGGTGGCGCTGGAGGCGATGGCCTCCGGCTGCCCTTGCATCGTCGCCGACACCGGCGGGCTGCGCGAGGTCGTCCCCCACGAGGAGGCCGGTCTGCGTTTCCGCGCTCACGATCCCGACGCTCTCGCCGAGGTGGCGATCCGCGTCCTCTCCGACGATCAGCTCGGCCGCCGCCTCGTCGCCGAAGCCTACGAGCACCTGCGTCGCTTTGACTGGGGCAACGTCGCCGAGCGTACCGCCGCGGTCTACGCCGAGCTGGTCGGCGCCAAGCTGGGCCCCGCCTGACCGCCCTGCGCCCGCACCGCCGGCCCCAACCCGGGGCGCGGCTCTTCGTGGGCGAGGAATTCGCGCCGGCCGGCCTCGCTCCGGCGCTGGCGTAAAGGGCGGCGATTCAGCCCGGCCGCGGCAGGGTGCTCTCCGCGCCGGGGTCCGGTTCCACCGGATCGGGCCAGCGCAGCTCCCCTGGCGCCTCTCGCATCCGGATCACCCGGGCGGGCACGCCTGCCACGACGGCGTTGGCGGGGACATCCTTGGTCACCACCGAGTTGGTCCCGATTATCGAGTTGTCGCCGACCCTGACCCCCCGCAGGATGCAGGCGCCGTAGCCGACCCAGACGTTTGAGCCGACCTCAACGTCGCGCTTGTAGATGCCCTGGACGCGGATCGGCCGCTCGACCTCGACGACGCCGTGGTCGAAGTCGATGAACATCGCCCGGTCGGCGATCACGCACTGCGCGCCGATTCGCACCCGCTGGTAGGCCGAGATGGTGCAATCCTGGCCGATCACGGTCTTCTCGCCGATCTCGACCACACCCTCGTGGCAGCGGATCTTCGAGCCGTCGCCGATCCAGACGAAGCGGCCGAAGCGGATCTCCCCGACGCGGCCGATCTGCAGTTCGAGCCGGCGGCCGAGGAAGAGCAGCCCGGAGGTCTGCCAGCGCCGTCCCGCCCTGGTCAGAAGGCGACGCCAGAGGTAGCGCCACAGCAGCCGCCCGTAGCGGGTGTTGAGCATCCCGTTGGCGGCGAGGAAGCGGAGCTGGCGCATGCGGCGCCGGACTCTAGACTGAGCGCTCAATGCCTGACGCGGCAAAAACCGCCTCGCTGGCCGAACGGTTGCTCGGCGGCGACAAGCGGGCCCTGGCGCGGGCGATCACCCTGATCGAGTCCGATGATCCGGCCGGCTGGGAGCTGGTCCGGGAGGTTTACCCCCGCACCGGCAGGGCGCGGATCGTCGGCTTCACCGGGCCGCCCGGGGTCGGCAAGAGCACCCTGATCGGCGCCCTGACCGTCGAGCTGCGTGAGGCTGGGCGGCAGGTCGCGGTGCTCTCGATCGACCCCTCCAGCCCCTTCACCCGAGGCGCCCTGCTCGGCGATCGCATCCGCCTCTCCGAGCACTTCCTCGACCCCGGGGTGTTCATCCGCTCGATGGCCACGCGGGGGGCGCTGGGCGGGCTCTCAGAGGCCGCCTTGCAGGTGGCGCTGGCGATGGACGCGGCGGGCAAAGACGATGTCCTGATCGAGACGGTCGGCGTCGGCCAGGCCGAGATCGACATCGTCGATCACGCCGACACGATCGTGCTGGCGCTGATGCCCGGCTCCGGCGACTCGATCCAGGCGCTGAAGGCCGGGGTGATGGAGATCCCCGACATCATCGTCGTCAACAAGGCCGATCACCCGATGACCGAGACGATGGTGCGGGAGGTGCGCGGCGTGCTGTCGCTCTCCCACGATCCCGGCGGCTGGCGGGTGCCGATCCTGCGTACCGAGGCGGTGCGCGGCGAGGGCGTGGGCGAGCTGGGGGCGAAGATCGACCAGCACCGCGCCCACATCGAGGCCGCGGGGACGCTGGAGGAGCGCCGCGCCCGCAACCTGCGCAGCGAGGTGCTGGGGATCGCTGCCTCACGGATGCGCCGTCGCCTCGAGGCGACGGTCGCCGATGACCCCGAGGTCGCTGCGCTGCTGGAGCGGGTGGTGCGCCGCGAGCTGGACCCGGCGACCGCCGCCGGCGAGCTGTTGGAGGCCCAGATCGATGGCTGAGCCCGCGAAGCCGACCGCCCCAGCGCCGTCGCTGGCGGAGGTGAGGGGATGGGTTGGCTATGAGCTCGATGAGATCGACGGCGATGCGGTAGGCCGTGTCCATGGCTTCTTCGCCGATGCGGGTAGCGGCGAGCCGAGCTGGCTGGTGGCCAATCTCGGCCGCCGCCGCCCCAGGCTGGTGGCGATCCCGCTTGGCGACTGCGCTGCAGCGCCCGGCCGCATCTGGGTCGCCCACGGTCGCGAGCAGATCCGCGCCGCTCCGGTCGTCGACCCCGACCGCCCGCTGCTGCGCGAGCACGAGCTGGCGATCTGCGCCCACTACGGGATCGGCGAGCAGGTGGGGCGCGCCGCGGAGGTCGCCGCGCGCGCCGAGGGCTCCCTCACCTCTCGGCCATCCGGCTGAGCCGCGGCCGCGCGGTCGAGGCTTGCGCTGTCGCATCGGCGGCTGAGCTGCGCGCCGTCATTTATTCGTAATGCCTTCGTGGAAAGGTTGAGGGCATGGCATTGCTGATGCTCTTCGGGTTCATCGCCGGCGCCGT
This sequence comes from uncultured Solirubrobacterales bacterium, assembly GCA_963777915.1. Classification (GTDB taxonomy): domain Bacteria; phylum Actinomycetota; class Thermoleophilia; order Solirubrobacterales; family 70-9; genus CAVUPF01. Next base: position 4,320 of record CAVZSH010000005.1, read on the forward strand.
CACCGCTGTCTCGCCGTGCGTGCTGCCGATCCTCCCGATCGCGCTCTCCGCCGGCGCGACCGGCGGCCGGCGCCGGCCGCTCGGGATCGTCATCGGGCTGGCTGTCTCCTTCACCTTCGCGATCGTCGCGCTCGTTTACGTGATCTCGGCGCTCGGCCTGCCCGACGATCTGCTGCGCAAGCTTGCGATCTTCGTCCTGATCGCTTTCGGGATCACCCTGATGATCCCGCCGCTGGCCGCCCGGCTGGAGGCCTGGCTGAGCAGGTTCGCGGGCCGCGCCGGGGTGGCCGGCCGGGGCGGCGAGGGCTTTTGGTCGGGGACCGCGGTGGGAGCCAGCCTGGGACTCATCTACGCGCCCTGCGCCGGTCCGATCCTCGCCGGGGTGATCACCGTCACGGCGTCGCAGCCGTTCACCGCCGGGCGCCTCGCGGTGGCGCTCAGCTATGGGATCGGCTCGGCCGTCGTCCTCTACATCCTGATGCTGGGCGGTCGGCGCGTTGTCGCGCCGCTTGCGAGGCGCGGCGTCGGCCTGCAGGTGGCGATGGGGGCGGTGATGGTGGTGGTCGCCCTGGCGATGCTCCAGAACTACGACGTGCGCTTTGAGAACACGATCGCCGCTGATCTGCCGAGCTTCCTGATCACCCCCACGCATGGGCTGGAGGACACGGCTGGGGTACGCAGCGCACTTGAAGAAGTCCGCGGCGAAGCGGCCCACGGGGTCGGCGGGCGGGCGGCGAACCAGGGTGCGCCGAAGACAGATCCGGCGGGCGCCCTGCCGGTGCTCGGCAAGGCGCCCGAATTCGTCGACACCCAGCAGTGGTTCAACACCCCCGGCGATCGGCCGCTGACGATGCGCGGCCTGCGCGGCAGGGTGGTGCTGATCGACTTCTGGACCTACAGCTGCATCAACTGCCTGCGCACCCTGCCCTACCTGAAGGCGTGGGACGCGCGCTACCGTCGCGACGGGCTGACCATCGTCGGCGTCCACACCCCCGAGTTCCCCTTCGAGCACGAGGCGAGCAACGTCGCCGAAGCGATCCAGCGCAACGGCTTGCGCTATCCCGTGGTCCAGGACAACGACTACGGGACCTGGAACGCCTACGGCAACCAGTACTGGCCGGCCGAGTACTTCATCGACGCAAAAGGCGAGGTCCGCTACGTCGACTTCGGCGAAGGCTCCTACGGAAAGAAAGAAAAAGTGATCCGCGAGCTGCTCGCCGAAGCCGGCCACCGGGTCTCGGGCAGGGGGCCGGTCGTCCACGCCGTCGCCCCCTCGGCTGGGGTGACGACGCCCGAGACCTATCTCGGGGCAGCCCGCGCCGAACGCTTCACCAACCCGATCCTCTCCCCCGGGATTCACGACTTCGCCAGCCCGCCGCCGCCGCCCCCCAACGAATTCGCCTACCACGGGCGTTGGCGGATCGGCCTGCACTCGGTGACGGCGCTCGGTGGCTCGCTCGACCTCGACTTCGGGGCGCGGCGTGTATACCTGGTGCTGGGCTCGCCCCTTCGCGCCCGCCGGATGCGGGTGCTGCTTGACGGCCGTCCGATCCCGGAGCGCTTCGCCGGCTCGAACGTCCACCACGGTGTCGTCGAGGTCTCCTCGCAGCGCCTCTACGAACTCGTCGATTTGCCCCGGGTCGGCGATCACGTCCTGCGTCTCTTGCCCGAACCGGGGGTGATGGGCTATGCCTTCACCTTTGGCTAGCCAGGGCGCGACAATCGAAGCGATGAGCGAGCCCACGCACGGCACGGTTCTTGTGGTCGACGACGAGCCGACGATCGTCGAGGTCGTCGGTCGCTACATGGAGCGGGCGGGCTATGAGACGCACCAGGCCTGCGACGGCCCCGAGGCGCTGCGCGTAGCCGAGCGCCATCGGCCCGACCTGGTCGTGCTCGACGTGATGTTGCCGGGGATCGACGGGATCGAGGTGATGCGTCGCCTGCACGAGCGCCCCGGCGGGCGGATTGCGGTGATCTTGCTCACCGCACGCGGCGAGGAGTCTGACCGGGTGATCGGCCTGCGCCACGGGGCCGATGACTACGTGGTGAAGCCGTTCTCCCCCGCCGAGCTGGTGGCCCGGGTCGACGCCGTGCTACGTCGCCATAAGCCGAGCGCCGAGGATGAGGGGCCGGCGCCGATCGAGCACGGGCCGCTGCGGGTCGAGCCGGCCCGGAGGATGGCCTTCCTCGACGGTGAGGAGCTCGCGCTGACCCAGCGCGAGTTCGATCTGCTCGCCTATCTGGCGGCACGGCCGGGGCGGGTCTTCTCCCGTGATCAGCTGATGGAGGCCGTCTGGGACTTCCCCGTATTCACCGATACCAGCACCGTCACCGTCCACGTCCGTCGCCTTCGCGCCAAGCTCGGCGACGACCCGACCGAGCCCCGCTTCATCGAGACGGTCTGGGGAGTCGGGTACAGGCTGCGACCATGAAGCGCGTTGCCCTGATCGCCGTCGCGGCCTTCCTCGCCGGGGCCGCCGCCGTGACGGTCCCCGAGCGGATGGGCGCGGCGCAGATCCTCCTTGTCGTGCTCGCCGCGGCGGGGGCGGCGCTGGCCGCGGCGCTCGCCGTCCGGCTGGCGGTCGAGGAGCGCTCCCATCGCCAGATCGAGGAGGCGCGGCGGCGGCTGATCGCCGCCGTCTCGCACGACCTGCGCACGCCGCTGGCCTCGCTGCGAGTGCTGGTCGAGTCGATCGACGACGGGGTTGCGACCGGCGAGACCCGCGAGCGCTACCTGCGCGAGACGCGCACCCACGTCGAGGCGCTGACGAGGCTGATCGATGACCTCTTCGAGCTTTCGCGGATCGAGGCCGGAGACATCTCCTGGACGATGCGCCAGGTCAAGCTGGGGGAGCTGATCGGCGACACGGTCGCGGCGATGCGGGCCCCCGCGGAGGCCCGGGGCGTGGCGATCAACGCCGAGCTGCCACCGCGTGAGGTGGTGGCGCTGGCCAACGCCGAGAAGGTGCAGCGCGTCCTCTTCAACCTGATCCAGAACGCGATCCGCCACACCCCGGCCGACGGCAGCGTCACGGTGCGGGCGCGCTCGGGCGCCGGCGGCGTCGAAGTTGAGGTTGCCGACGAAGGCGTGGGGATCCCCGCCGGACAGGGCGAGCGGGTCTTCGAGGCCTTCTACCGCGGCGAGGAGGCCCGCGGCGAGGAGGGCGCCGGCCTCGGCCTGGCGATCTCGCGGGCGATCGTCGAGGCCCACGGCGGGCGGATCTGGCTGGAGGAGACGACGCCAGGCACCCGGGTCCGTTTCACCTTGGAGGCTGCCTAGTCACGGCCGCCGTGGGTGTGCGTATCGGCGCCGCGCCCACTGCGCTCTCAGTCGGCGCTGCCGGGCGGGGCGATCCAGACGCTCTCGAAGTCGAGGCTCGTATGGTCTGCGATCAGGTCGTAGTCGCTGTCGTAGTGAAGTACCCCGAGGTCGTGCTGTGCAGCGATCGCGGCGGTCAGCAGGTCAGCCGGAGCCACTCTGTGGCTGACCGAGCGCTTCTCGGCCAGCTCGCGCTGGGCTCGCTCGGCGAGCAGCCATGTGGCGGCGTCACCCGGCGCTTGGCAAAAGCCCTCGAGCTCCTCGGAGAGAGCTGCGAAGTCAGCCTTTGTGCGGGCTGAGTACAGGGCCTCGAGCCGGAAGGGAGGGCAGACGCTGAGGCGGTCGTCTTGAAGTGCGTTCTCGAAGCGCTCGATTGCGTCTGGGCTGAGTCGTCGCCCTGTGCCTGGCCTGGTATGGGCGAGCACCACCCGCGCATAAGCAGACCAGTCAAGCAGGGCGGCCGGCCAGCCCGGCCCAGCGCTCATCTCTCCCCAAGCCAGGTCCGCTCTCGGGTGCCGGGGCCGATCTCGACATCGAGGCCCGTGCCGCTGCGGGTCCTCTCTTCGAAGCGGGTGCGCAAGGCGCGGCGGCGCGCATCGTCTGCCTCGTTGGCCCGGACCTCCGCCGTTTTCGCCTCGGCCCCTTTGATCACCAGCTCCGAGAGGCCGACCGGGATCCCTCGGACACGCAGCGGCTCAAGCGCGGCTTCAACCTCGGCGGTCTCGGTGATCATGTGACGCTTGCGCTTGGTAGGCATGTCATTGAGTGTAACACTTAGTGCTGCACTCTCGGGGAATCGTATGTCGCTCGGCTCGGGTCTGATGCTCCTCTGAGGGCCGGGCAGCATGAATCTCGCCCCCCGGCGCAGCTGGCCCGCTACGCCTCGATGCAGCCGCAGGCGGCGCGGGTCCTGCCTACGGAGGAAGCGGCCGGGGTGGCTTCCTTGGGCATAGCGAGAGATAAGCTTTGTATCTAAAATAAATCAAAGCCGGCAAAAAGTGCTATAGTGATTCAAAAGTAATACATTATGAAAATAACAATTGCGAACACCGATGTAGCGGTCCTGCGGGAGCTTGGCGCGCGCCTTCGCCGTACCCGGCTGGAGCGCAATCTGAGTCAGGGTCAGCTTGCCGAGGAAGCGGGCTTGGGCCGGATGACCGTCCAGCGCATCGAGGCGGGCGAATCGGCCTCGATGCGGAGCTTGATCCGCGTCCTGCGCGTCCTCGACTTGCTCGAAGGCCTCGATCGGCTGGTCCCCGAGCCCCCACCGAGCCCGATCGACCAGTTGAAACGGCACCGTGGCCAGCGACAGCGAGCCGGGTTGTCGCGGAGCGCCGAGCAAACCGGGCACGAGTCGCCGGCCTGGCTGTGGGCTGATGAGAGAGGCGGGCGGGGGTCATGAGCGACCTCGCCGAGGTTCGCCTCTGGGGCACGCGGATCGGCGCCGTGCTGCTGCCCGACGGCCAGGACGCTGCCGTCTTTGAGTACGAGCCGCGGTTCGCATCGAGCGGCATCGAGGTCTCGCCGATCGCCATGCCGCTCCAGCCCGAGAGGCCCTGCAGCTTCCCCGAGCTGTCCGAGCAGAGCTTCAAGGGCCTGCCGGGCCTGCTCGCCGATTCGCTTCCCGATCGTTACGGGAACGCGCTGATCGACGCCTGGCTGGCCACCCAAGGGCGGGCCGCCGGCGACTTCAACGCGGTCCAACGCCTCTGCTATATCGGCAAGCGGGGCATGGGGGCGCTCGAGTTTGCGCCCTCGATGGGGCCGCGGCCGGCGAGGAGCCGCGACCTGGACGTCGAGGCCCTGGTCGAGCTTGCCTCGGAGGTGATGGCGCAGCGCGAGGACCTGGCCACCTCGCTTCAGGGTTCGGGCAAAGAGCAGGCCCTCAGGGAGATCCTCAGGGTCGGCACCTCGGCCGGCGGGGCTCGAGCGAAGGCCTTGATCGCCCTCAACCCACTCACCGACGAAGTCCGGTCCGGCCAGCTCGACGCCGACCCTGGCTTCGAGCACTGGATCCTCAAGTTCGACGGCGTCGAAGACAAAAGCCGAGACCTGGGAGATGCCCGGGGCTACGGAGCGATCGAGTGGGTCTACGCGCAGATGGCGCGCAGAGCGGGCATCGAGATGGCCGAATGCCGCCTGCTGGCGGAGAACGATCGCCGCCACTTCATGACGCGCCGCTTCGATCGCCTCGAGGACGGCGCCAAGCTCCACATGCAGTCGCTTGCGGCCCTCGCTCACCTGGATTACCGCCAGTCGGGCGCCAACTCCTACGAGCAGGCTTTCCAGGTCATCCGCAGCCTCGGCCTGCCGATGGCGGCGGTCGAGCAGCAGTTCCGCCGCATGACGTTCAACGTCATCGCCCGCAACCAGGACGATCACGTCAAGAACATCGCCTTTCTGATGAACCGTGCCGGAGAGTGGTCTCTGTCGCCGGCGTTTGACCTCGTCTACGCCTACAACCCGTCGGGCCGCTGGACTTCTCAGCACCAGATGTCGATCAACTCCAAGCGCGACGGCATCACGGTTGAGGACCTTCGCCGGGTATCGGAGGTGGCTTCGATGAAGCGGGGTCGAGCCGAGGAGATCCTGGCCGAGGTGACGGACGCCGTCCGATCGTGGCCGGAGCTTGCCTTCGATGCAGGAATCGGCGAGAGCCGCATCGATAAAATCGGAGCGGCCCATCGCCTCAGCTTGCCTGCCGGCTGAGGCTTGCCAGGCCTAGCAGCCGAGCTGGCGGGCGATCACCATCTGCTGGACCTCGTCGGTGCCCTCGCCGATCGTGAGGATCTTGGCGTCGCGGTAAAAGCGGCAGACCGGGTACTCCTCGATGTAGCCGTAGCCGCCATGGATCTGCACCGCCTCCTCGGTCGCCCGGACGGCGAGGCGGCCGGTGATCAGCTTCGCCTGGGCGGCGGTCAGCGTGAACGAGGCGCCGGCGTCCTTCTGAAGGGCGGCGCGCCAGGTGAGCAGCCGGGCGGCCTCGATCTGCGCGGAGAGGTCGGCGATCTTCGCCTGGATCGACTGGAACTTGGAGATCGGCTGGCCGAACGCCCGGCGCTCCTTGGCATAGGAGATCGCCTCATCGAGCGCCCCCTGCGCCAGCCCGACCCCCATCGCGGCGACCCCGATCCGCCCCCCGTCGAGGATGTAGAGGAAGTTCTTGAACCCTTCGCCCCGCCGCCCGAGCAGGCTCGACTCCGCCACCCTGCAGTCCTCGAAGCTGAGCGGGCGGGTATCGGAGGCGTTCCAACCCATCTTCCGATACGGCTCGCCGACCTCATACCCCGGCGTCCCGGTCGGGACGATCAGGTTGGAGATCTCCCTGCGCCCGTTCGATTCCCCGGTCAGCGCGGTGATCGACACGCACCCCGAGATCTCGGTACCCGAGTTGGTGATGAACTGCTTCGCCCCGTTCACCACCCATTCCCCGCCATCCAGCTTCGCCGTAGTCCGCACGTTTCCCGCATCCGAGCCGGCCTCGGGCTCGGTCAGCCCGAAGGAGGCGAGCCGCTTGCCGCTGCACAGCTGCGGCAGCCACTCGGATTTCTGCTCCTCGCTCCCCCAGAGATAGATCGGCATCGTCCCCAGCGAGGTGTGCGCCGCCATCGTGATGCAGACCGAGGAGTCCACCCGCGCCAGCTCCTCGACCGCCAGCGCGTAGGAGAGCGTGTCGGCGCCGCCGCCCCCGTACTCCTGCGGGAAGGGGATCCCCATCAGCCCCAGCTCGCCCAGCTGGGCGACGAGCGCGTAGGGGAAGGACTTCGTCCGGTCCAGCTCGCCCGCCACCGGGGCAACCTCCTGGCGGGCGAAGTCCCGGACGGTCTCGCGCAGCAGGCGCTGCTCGTCTGAGAGCTCGAAGTCCACGGCCGCAGCCTATGCGGTCATAGCCCGCCTGGCGCCTAGAGCTGAAGGCTCTTGACCTGCAGCAGCTCCTCGATCGCAAAGCGCCCGTTCTCGCGCCCGTGCCCGGACTGCTTGTAGCCCCCGAACGGGGCCAACGGGTTGTAGGCGCCGCCGTTGATCTCGATCTGGCCGGTCCGGATTCGCCTGGCGACGGCGATCGCGCGCTCGGGGTCGGCCGACCAGACGCCCCCGGCCAATCCGTAGACCGTGTCGTTGGCGATCCGCACCGCATCGTCGGTGTCCTCATAGGGCTGGATCGCCAGCACCGGGCCGAAGATCTCCTCCTGGGCGATCGTCATCTCCGGCGTCACGTCGGAGAAGACGGTGGGGCGGACAAAGTAGCCGCGCTCCAGGCCCTCGGGGGGCTCGGCGCCGCCGGTGATGAGCTTTGCGCCCTCCTCCTCGCCCTTGCGGATGTAGCCGCGCACCCGCTCGCGCTGGGTCTCGGAGACCAGCGGGCCCAGCCGCGTGGAGTCCTCGAACGGGTCGCCCGGAGTAAAGGCCTCGGCCGCCTTAACGGCCAGCTCCTCGGCTTCTCTGAGCTTCGTCCGCGGCACCAGCATCCGGGTCAGCGCGCTGCACGTCTGGCCGGAGTTGAGGTAGCACTTGCCGACCCCGTCGGGGACGGCCCGCTCGAGGTCGGCGTCGTCGAGGATCAGGTTCGGCGACTTGCCGCCCAGCTCCATCGCCACCGGCTTCACCGTCGCCGAGGCCAGCTCGCTGACCCGCCGCCCGGCCCGGGTAGAGCCGGTGAAGGAGACCATGTCGATGCCGGGGTGGGCGGCGATCGCCTCGCCGACCACGGGGCCCGTCCCGGTGAGCAGGTTGAAGACGCCCGCCGGCAGGCCGGCGGCCTCGATCACCTCGGCGAGGATGAAGGCGTTGAGCGGCACCACCTCACTCGGCTTCAACACCACGGTGCAGCCGGCGGCCAGCGCCGGCGCCACCTTGGCGGCGATCTGGTTGAGCGGGTAGTTCCAGGGGGTGATCGCGCCGAGCACGCCGACCGGCTCACGCAGCACCCGCGAGTTGCCGATCTCCTCCTCCCAGTCGACTTCCTCGATCAGCTTCGGCATCGCCGCGAACTGGCCGATCGGTAGGCCGGCCTGGATCATCTGGCTCAGCGCCAGCGGCATCCCCAGCTCCTGGGCGATCGTCGCGGCAATCTCCTCGCTTCGCTCACCGAGGCCGGCGGCGATCGCAGCCAGGTAGCCGGCCCGTTCCTCGCGCGAGGTCTGCGCCCACGCATCGAAGGCCTCGCGCGCCGCCCTCACGGCCCGGTCGGCGTCCTCGGCGGTTCCAGCCGGGATCGACCCCATCACCTCCTCGGTGGTCGAGTTGATCACCTCGATCGTCTCCGAGGCGGTCGAATCCACCCACTCGCCCCCGATGAAGATCTTGTCGTGGACCTGAAGCGCTGCCGTTGTCGCCATTCCGTTCCTCCTCAACTCTCAACCCAGTTCGCGGTTTGATCAACGCTACCGCCTTCATCACGAAGAGCACGGCTGGGACCCACCGCGATGCTCCTCGCAGGCATCGCGGCGGCCAGCGCCGGCCGGCGATCCGTGCTGAAGGAGCAGTCGACGGTAAGCGGGCGATCGAGTGCCGCGCGAGCGCGCAGCGCTCAGGCCGCTTTGGCGCCGGCGAGCGTCGCCACTCCGGGGCCCGGCAGGGCCCGGGCGTCGCGGGCGCCCAGCACCTTGCCGCAGCTTTCGCAGACGCCGCGATCGCTGACCGCCCCGCCGCACTCCTTGTGGACGATCAGCATCGGCGGGCCCGCCGGGCCGGTCGAGTGCCTGTCCCCCCAACCGAGCAGCGCGATCAGCGCGGGCCAGAGGTCCAGCCCCTTCTCGGTGAGGAAGTACTCGAAGCGCTCGGGGCTGCGCTGGTAGGGGCGGCGTTCGAGGATGTTCTCGTCGAGCAGCCGCTGCAGGCGGGTCGCGAGCACGTTGCGCGCGACGCCGAGCCCCTTTTGCAGCTCGTCGAAGCGACGCTGCCCGTTCATCACGTCGCGGACGATCAGCAGCGACCAGCGCTCGCCGACAACCTCCAGCGACTTGGCGATCGAGCAGACCTGCCCGGGGTAGTCGTGGCGGAGCACGAAAGTGATGTTCTCACACAAGGTTGCTTCAAGCAACCTACTGCGGTAGGGTGGGCCTCAGTCGAGTTGCTTGACGAAACCCAGGCCCGATAGGAGGCGCTGAGATGAGGCTGATCCCAAGGCACAGGCAGCACCGGTCCAAGGCGCCGCGGATCGCGATAAGCCAGGCCGAGATCACGGCCGACCTGCACTACCCGGCGATCCGCCAGCCGGTCGGCGCCAACGTCGCGACCCGGGTTCGCAGGGGCAGGCGGTGAGCGGGGGCCCGGAGACCGCGGTTGACGCCGCGCTGGCATTCGCCGAGCGCAGCCCGCAGAGCAGCCGCACCCGCACCATGGTCTGGCAGGACCCGGTGCCGACCGCGGCGGCGGGGGCGACGATGACCGGCATGGAGTACATGCGGGCGATCGTCGCCGGGGAGCTGCCGCCGCCGCCGATCGCGGTGACGATGAGGATGCGGCCGATCGAGCTGGGAGACGGGCGTGCCGTCTTTGAGGGCGAACCCGGCGAGGAGCACTACAACCCGATCGGCGTGGTCCACGGAGGCTATGCCGCGACCCTGCTCGACTCGGCGCTTGGCTGCGCGGTGCACACCACCCTGCCGGCCGGCGTCGCCTACACCTCGCTCGGGATCGAGGCAAAGTTCGTGCGCCCGATCACCCGCGACACCGGCCGCGTCCTGTGCGAGGCGCGCGTCCTTTACCGCGGCCGCCGCCAGGCCACCGCGGAGGCCAGCCTGACCGCCGCCGAGACCGGCAAGCTGCTCGCCCACGGCGCCTCGACCTGCATGATCCTCGGCGGCTGAGCCGGGGTCAGGCCGAGAGCCGGCGGGCCAGCTCGACCAGGAGGCGAACGCCGAAGCCGCTGGCACCCTCGCCGGTATAGGGGCGGCCAACGTCCCAGGCGGTACCGGCGATGTCGAGGTGGGCCCACGGGGTGGCGCCGACGAACTCCTCGAGAAAGGAGCCGGCGTAGATCGTCCCGGCCTTGCGCTTCGCCGAGGCGTTGGTGAGGTCGGCGACGGTGCCCCTGGTCAGCTCCTTGTACTCGGGGTGCAGGGGCAGGCGCCAGGCCAGCTCCCCGCTCGCCTCGCCGGCCTCCACGACCTCGCCGGCCAGCTCGTCGTCGTTACAGATCAGCGCGGCGTAGGTCGAGCCGAGCGCGATCAGGGCGGCGCCGGTCAGGGTGGCGAGGTCGATGAGCCGCTCGGCGCCCAGCTCGACCGCGTAGGCGAGGGCGTCGGCGAGGATGAGGCGGCCCTCGGCGTCGGTGTTGTTGACCTCGACCGTCTTGCCGTTGTACTGAGTGATGATGTCGCCCGGCTTGACCGCGGTGCCCGACGGCATGTTCTCGGTGGCGGGGACGATGGCGAGCAGGTCGATCGCCAACCCAAGCTCGGCGATCGCCGCCACCGCTTCCAATACCGCGGCGGCGCCCGACATGTCCATCTTCATCTCGTGCATGGCGGCGGAGGGCTTGATCGAGATGCCGCCGGTGTCGAAGGTGACGCCCTTGCCGACCAGCCCGAGGGTGGCCCCCGGGCCATTGCCGGCGTAGCGCAGGACGATCAGCCTTGGCTCCTCGGCGGCCCCCTGGCTGACCGCGACCAGGCCTCCCATCCCCATCTCTGCGATCTGCTCGCGGCCGAGCACCTCGACGACGACCGCGTCGTGGGCGGCGGCGATCTCCTCGGCGCGCTGCGCGAGGTAGCTCGGCGTGGCGACGTTGGAGGGCAGGCTCTGCAGGTCGCGGGCGCGGTTTTGGGCCGTGGCGCAGACGCGGGCCGCCTCGGCTGCGGCGGCGATGCTCTCGGGCCCCAGCAGCTTCAGCGACTCGATCGCGGGCGGGCGGGGGTCGTCGGGATCGGCGCTGAGGAAGCGGTCGAAGCGGTAGCCGGCGAGGATCGTTCCCGTGACCAGGCCCTCGGCCAGGCCCTCGGCGGTTGCGGTGCCCGGCGTGGGCTCGGGCAGCGCCCAGGCGAGGGACCTCGTCTGGAGCTCGGCCGCCTCGCGAGCCGCCAGCGCCGCCGCGACCCGGGCGCGCTCGGCGTCCATCTCATCGCGCTTGCCGAGTCCGACGACCAGCAGGCGGGCCGGTCTTTGCGGATGCAGGAGCGCCAGCTTCTTGAAGGCGCCCCTGGCGTCGGCGGCGCCCGGGGCGGTGGCGATCTCGGCCGGCAGGCCCTCGCCGTCATAGAGGCCGATCGCGACCAGATCGGCCTCTACCTCGGACGGCTCGCTCTGGCGGACCTCGACCTGCATGGCCGGCGAGTCTATGCGCTTGCGCACGCAGCTTGGCGAACCCTCCCGGTATCGTCCGACCGAGGGCACTCGCCCTTGGAATTGCACCTGACGACCTCGCGCCGAGAGAAAGGCAGTAGATGCCCAGCACAGTGATCCTTGCAACCGCCCGCACTCCCTTCGGGAAGATGGGCGGGGGCCTGTCCTCGCTGAATGCGACCGAGCTCGGCGCCACCGCGATCGAGGCCGCTCTGGAGCGCTCTGGCGTGGCGCCCGAGCAGGTCCAGCAGGTCGTCTTCGGCCAGGTCCTCCAGGCCGGCCAGGGGCAGATCCCCTCGCGCCAGGCTCAGATCAAGGCCGGCATCCCAAAGGAGGTCCCTTCGGAAACGATCAACAAGGTCTGTGCGTCGGGCATGCGCTCGATCGGGATCGCCGACCTCTCGATCCGCGCCGGGGAGGCCGAGGTCGCGGTGACCGGCGGGATGGAGTCGATGAGCCAGGCGCCCTATCTGCTGCCCGGTGCCCGCTTCGGATTTCGGATGGGCGACGTCAGCGCCGTCGACGCGATGACCCACGACGGCCTCACCAACCCCTTCACCCACAAGCAGATGATCAACGAGGCGAGCGAGGTATCCAACGAGTTGGAGATCAGCCGCGTCGACATGGACCGCTTTGCCGAGCGCTCGCACCGCCTCGCCGCTGAGGCGACCGACGCCGGCCGCCTCGCCGAGGAGATCGTAGGGGTCACCGTGAAGTCGCGAAAGGGCGAGAGCACGGTCGAGGCCGACGAGGCGATTCGCCCCGAGACCAGCCTCGAGACCCTCGCCAAGCTGAAGACGGTCGGCGGCGAGAACGCCACCCACACCGCCGGCAACTCGCCTGGCGTCAACGACGGCGCCGGCGCCGTCGTCGTCGTCTCGGAGGAGTGGGCCGAGAAGGAGGGCCGCCCCCCGCTGGCCCGCGTCCTCTCCTACGGCGCCGTCGCCGATGACTTCGCATACCTGGCGAGGACCCCGGCCAAGGCCGCCGAGCAGGCGCTGGAGAAGATCGGCCGCAGCCCCTCCGACGTCGATCTCTGGGAGATCAACGAGGCCTTTGCCTCGGTCGCGATCAACTCGGTGCGGATGCTCGGCATCGATGAGGAGAAGGTCAATGTCAACGGCGGGGCGATCGCCCTCGGGCACCCGATCGGAGCCTCGGGAGCTCGCATCGTCGGTGCCTTGGTTCACGAGCTCGGCAGGCGCGGGGGTGGTTTGGGCGTCGCGGCAATTTGCTCCGGCGGCGGCCAGGGGGATGCGATCGTGATCGAGGTCAACGGCTCGGATTGAGCCGCGTAGCTGCATTCTTCGATCTAGACAAGACCCTGATGGCAGGGTCGAGTGGGATGCAGTTTGCCCGCGTCGCCGCCCGGCAGGGGATCGTCGGGCGGCGCCAGCTCGCGAGCTGGGCCGTGGAGCACCTGCGCTATCGGCTGCTCGGCACGACCGACGAGCGGACCGCCGAGGTTCTGCGCGCTGCTCGCGAGCTGATCTCCGGTGTGGCGGAGAAGAAGATCGACCGGATGGGGCCGGAGGTGATGGCGGCGATCTTGCCGCGCGTCTATCCCCAGATGCTGGACGAGGTCCACGCCCACCAGGACGCCGGCCGCGCCACTTTCATCGTCAGCGCCGCCGGCAACGGCGTGGTCGCCTCGCTGGCCCAGGTGCTGGGCATGGAGGGCGGGATCGGCACCCGTTATGAGGTCGACGGCGAGGGCAACTTCACCGGTCGCTTCGATGGCCCCTTCGTCTACGGCAACGGCAAGGTCGAGGCGATGCAGGCCTTTGCCGCCGAGCACGACGTCGACCTGAGCCTCTCCTACGCCTACTCGGACTCGCTGTCTGACCTGCCGATGCTGCGCGCCGTCGGCCACCCGGTGGCCGTCAACCCCGATCCCCAGCTGACCGAGATCGCCCGCCAGGAAGGCTGGCAGACAATGCGCTTTGAGCGGCTCGGCCGCCGCCTTCTCGCCGTCGCGATCACCCTGCTGGCGACGATCGCCGGCTTCGGCGGCTCCCGCCTCGCCGCGCGCCGCAAGGCGCCGCCCCGCCGCTTCGCGGCGCGGCGCTGAGGGTTGCCCCGCCTAAACTGTCCTATGGCGACCGAGCCACGGGCCAGGCCCGAGTTCAAGCAGCGCGACGCGGAGTTCTCGACCATCTCGGGGCACCCGGTCAAGCCGCTCTACACGCCCCAGGACGCCCCTGTCGACCCCGATGCCACGATCGGCAGCCCCGGCGAGTACCCGTTCACCCGCGGCCCCTACGGCTCGATGTATCGGGGCCGGCTCTGGACGATGCGCCAGTTCGCCGGCTTCGGCACGGTCGAGGAGACCAACGAGCGCTTCCACTACCTCCTTGACCACGGTCAGACAGGGCTCTCGACCGCCTTCGACATGCCGACGCTGATGGGCTATGACTCCGACCACGCCCGCAGCCTCGGCGAGGTCGGCCGCGAGGGCGTCGCCGTCGACAGCCTCGACGACATGGAGCAGCTCTTCGCCGGGATCCCGCTCGGCGGCGTCAGCACCTCGATGACGATCAACGCCCCGGCGGCGATCCTGCTCGCCTTCTACGTCTTGGTCGGAGAGCAGCAGGGCGTCCCGGCCGAGAATCTGGGCGGCACGATCCAGACCGACATCCTCAAGGAGTACATCGCCCAGAAGGAGTGGTGCTTCCCGATCGAGCCGGCGATGCGGCTGATCACCGACATGATCGAGTGGTGCTCGCAGCACATGCCCCGCTGGCACCCGGTCTCGATCTCCGGCTATCACATCCGCGAGGCGGGCTCGACCGCCCAGCAGGAGCTGGCCTTCACCCTCAAGGACGGCTTCACCTATGTCGAGCGGGCGCTTGAGCGCGGCCTCGACATCGACGACTTCGCCCCCCGCCTCTCCTTCTTCTTCAACGCACACATCGACTTCTTCGAGGAGATCGCCAAGTACCGGGCGGCACGACGGATCTGGGCGCGCGAGATGCGAGATACCTACGGCGCCAGGCGCGAGGAGTCGATGCGGCTGCGCTTCCACGCCCAGACCGCGGGCGTCTCGCTGACCGCCCAGCAGCCGCTCAACAACGTGGTGCGGACCTCGCTGGAGGCGCTGGCGGCGGTGCTCGGGGGCACCCAGTCCCTGCACACCAACTCCTTCGATGAGGCGCTGGCCCTGCCCACCGAGGAGGCGGTGCGGGTGGCGCTGCGCACCCAGCAGATCATCGCCGTGGAGTCCGGCGTGACGAACACGGTCGACCCGCTTGGCGGCTCCTGGTTCGTCGAGAAGCTGACCGAGGAGATGGAGCACGCCGCATACCAGTACTTCGCCCGCATCGACGAGCTGGGGGGGATGGTCGAGGCGATCCGCCAAAACTTCCCGCAGCGCGAGATCGCCGACGCCGCCTTCGCCTATCAGCAGGAGCTGAACGAGCGCCGTCGCATCGTCGTCGGGGTCAACGACTTCGTCCAGGACGACGAAGCCCAGACGCCGATCCTCCGCATCGACCCCGCCCTGGAAGGCAAGCAGGTCGAGCGCCTGGGGGCGACGCGGGCGCGGCGCGATACCGCGGCGGTCGAGGCCGCCCTCGCCGAGCTGAAGCGCGCCGCCGCGACCGCGGAGAACCTGATGGGGCCGATCCTCGATGCCGCCCGCGCCCGCGCCACCGAGGGGGAGATGATCGCCGCGATGCAGGAGGTCTTCGGGACCTACACCGAGTCGCCGGTGTTCTAGGGTTCCCGCCGCCGATGGAGGCCGCCACCGCCCGCAAGATCCGCGTCGTCGTCGCCAAGCCCGGTCTGGACGGACACGATCGCGGCGCCAAGATCATCGCCCGCGCCCTGCGCGATGCCGGCATGGAGGTGATCTACACGGGCCTTCACCAGACTCCCGAGCAGATCGCCGAGACGGTGATCCAGGAGGATGCCGACGCGGTCGGCCTCTCGATCCTCTCCGGTGCCCACATGACCCTGGTGCCGCGCGTCGTGGAGCTGCTCACCGAGCAGGGGGTCGATGATGTCTTGGTCACGGTCGGGGGCACGATCCCCGCCGACGACATCCCCGAGTTGAAGAGCCTCGGCGTCGCCGAGGTCTTTACGCCGGGGGCCGGTACCGACGAGATCGTTGAGTTCATCCGCGAGGGGGCGGCCGAGCGCCATCGAGGCGCGGAATGACGACACATCATCGTGAATAGATAAACTGACTGACTGGTCAGTCAACCAGCCCGAGAACCAGCCAAGGAGGCTTGAACTTGAAGATCTGCGTCCTGGTCAAGGAGGTACCGGACGCCGCCGTCCAGAAGCGCATCGACCCCAACACGATGCGGCTGGACCGCAGCGGCGAGAAGAATCTCAACCCCTTCGACACCCATGCAATCGAGGCCGCCATGCAGATCAAGGAGGGTGGCGCGATCCCGGTCGAGGAGGTGATCGCGGTGACGATGGGGCCCGACTCCGCCGTCCGCGCCCTTCACAAGGCCGTCGCGCTCGGCGCCGATCGCTCGGTGCACCTCTCCGACGACGCCCTGGCCGGCTCTGATGTTTGCGCGACCGGCTACTCGCTAGCCAAGGTGCTGGAGGGCGAGAGCCCCGACTTGGTGCTGCTCGGCCAGCAGTCCGACGACGGCGAGTGCTACACGATCGGCGCCGTCGTCGCCGACCACCTGAAGATGCCCTCGCTGACCCAGGTGATCAAGATCAACGTCACCGACGGCAAGCTGCGCTGCGAGCGCCAGGCCGAGTACGGCTATGACACGGTCGAGGTCGAGCTGCCCGCGGTGATCAGCGTCGGTGACGCGATTAACGAGCCCCGCTACCCCAGCCTGAAGGCGATCATGGGGGCCAAGAAGAAACCGCTGGACGCGAAGGCGACCGCAAACGTCGGGATCGACGGCGCGATGGTCGGCGAGTCCGGTTCCAAGACAGCGGTCCTCGCGCTGAACCCGCCGCCCGCCAAGGAGGCCGGGGAGATCATCGAGGACGAGGACACAAACGAGACGGTCGAGAAGATCGTCGCCTGGCTCGACGAGAGGAAGTTGATCTAGATGGCCGGCATCCTGGTTTACGCCCTGCACGACGGCGAGGGCAACTTCAACAAGAACTCGCTCGGAGCGATCTCCGAGGCGGCGAAGCTGGCCGGCCAGATCGGCGGCGAGGCCGCCGCGGTGGTCGTCGGCAACGTCGCCGAGGACGCCTGCGCGGCGCTCGGCAACTACGGCGCGGCGAAGGTCTACCGCGCCAAGGAGGTGCCGGAGGGCCTCGCCCAGCCGATCGTCGACGTGATGGCCAAAGTGATCTCGGAGAACGGATTCGGCTATGCGCTGTTCGGCGGCGGCCTGCTCGGCTTTGAGATCGGCGCCGGGCTGACCGCGCGGCTGAACGCCGGCGTGACGATGGAGGTCACCGAGGTCAAGGTGGCAGACGGCAAGTTGGTCGCCGAGCGCCCGATCCTCCAGGACTCCCAGATCGCCAACGTCGGCTACGTCGCCGAGCCGGGAATCATCATCGGGCGGCTCAACGCCTTCGACGCCAAGGAGACCGGCGGCAGCGCCGAGGTCGTAGAGGTCGAGGTCGAGCTGTCTCCTTGGTCCTCGAAGGCGAAGATGGTCCAGCGCGGCGAGCAGCGCGGCGCCAACGTCAACATCGAGGACGCCGACATCCTGGTCGGCGGCGGTCGCGGCCTCGGCGCGGCCGAGGGCTTCAAGCTCTGCGAGGAACTCGCCGAGTCGATGGGCGGGGCGGTCGCCGCGACCCGCGCCGTGGTCGACGCCGGCTGGTACCCCTACGCGGCCCAGATCGGCCAGACCGGCAAGACGGTGGCGCCGAAGCTCTACCTGGCGGCCGGCATCTCGGGGGCGATCCAGCACAAGGTCGGGATGCAGGGCTCGGAGAACATCCTCGCGATCAACAAGGACCAGAACGCGCCGATCTTCGAGTTCTCCGACCTCGGCGTGATCGGCGATCTGCACAAGATCCTCCCCAAGCTGACCGAGGCGATCAAGGCGAAGAAGGGCGGCTGAGCGCCAGCTCAGTCGCTGCGAAGGAGTCGAGATGCCAGTTGCACCGAGCGAGTTCCCGCCGCCCTTTGACGCCACCGAGGTGATCGGCCCGCCGACCGATTCCGAGGAGGAGCGAATCGAGGTTGGTGTCGCGATCGTCGGCGGCGGCCCCGCCGGGCTCGCCTGCGCTAACAAGCTGATGCAGTTGCTAGAGGGCGAGCCGGAGCTGACCGAGAAGCTGGGCGAAGTCCCGGTGGCGGTGATCGAGAAGGGCAAAGTCGCGGGAGCTCATTTGCTCTCGGGGGCCAACATGAAGCCCTCGGCGATGGAAGAGCTGTTTCCCGGGCTCGACCCCACCGAGTGGCCGGTCTACCAGGAGGTGACCAAGGACGCAGTCTATCTGCTGACGAAGAATCGAGCGATCCCGCTCAAGCCGCCGCCTCCCAACTTCCGCAATCACGGCAACTACGTCACCTCGGTCTCCAAGCTCGGCCGCTTCCTTGCCGAGAAAGCCGAGGAGGCAGGCGTTTACATCCTTTCGGAGACCGCGGCGACCAAGCTCTTGGTCGAGGACCGGGTGGTCAAGGGCGTGCGCTCGGGCGACCGCGGTCGCGGCAAGGACGGGGAGGAGCTGGCCAACTTCGAGCCGGGCTCAGACGTGGTCGCCAAGGCGACCGTCTTGGCGGAGGGCACGGTCGGCCACCTCACCTACGCTGCCTATGACTACTTCGATTTGCACGGCGCGGAGCCGATGCGCTGGGAGCTGGGGGTGAAGGAGGTCTGGGAGGTGAAGGAGCCGCTCGACCGCGTTATCCACACGATGGGCTGGCCGTTGCGAAAGTCGGCCAAATACAACGAGTTCGGTGGCAGCTTCATCTACCCGATGGGCGAGGACAAGGTCTGCATCGGCCTCGTCGTCGGCCTCGACTACACCGACGCCACCTTCAGCTGCCACGACGCCCTGCAGCTGATGAAGACCCATCCCTTCATCAAGAAGATCCTCGAGGGCGGCAAGCGTGTCGCATGGGGCGCAAAGACGATCCCCTCCGGGGGATATTTCGCGATGCCCAAGCGCCTCGCTGTGCCGGGCATGGCGATCGCCGGTGACGCGGCCAGCATGGTCAACATCCCGACCCTGAAGGGCGTCCACTACGCGATGCACGCCGGCATGTATGCGGCGGAGGCGATCATCGCGGCCCTCAAAGAAGACTCGGTCAACTTCGAGGCCTACGATGAGAAGGTCCACAACTCGCTGATCGAGAAGGACCTATATCGCTCACGAAACGTGCGGCAGGCCTTCTCGAAAGGCTTTTTCATCGGCGGCGCGATCGCAAATGGCTGGGCCCTGAGCAACGGGGCCTTCCCCCCCGGTCAGTGGAAACAGGAGGACGACGCCGAGCACGAGATGGAGATCGGCAGGGCGGGGGACACCTATCCCAAGCCCGACAACGAGCTGACCTTCAGCAAGCTCGACTCGGTCTTCCTCTCAGGCAACGCGACCCGCGACGACGCCCCCAACCACGTGCGCATTCAGACCAGGGTGCCGCGGGAGATCGCCCAGACCTGGGTCTCGATGTGCCCGGCCCAGGTCTATGAGATCCCCGACGAGCAGCTGGGGAGCGGGTCCGCCGAGGTCGATGTCCACGTCACCGCCTCCAACTGCGTGCAGTGCGGGGCGATCACCGCCAAGGGTGGGCGCCTGACCCTGCCCGAGGGTGGCGACGGGCCGCTTTACCAAGAGACCTAGGACTAACCTCGCGCTCATCTTGGCGCTCGGAATAATTGCCGCTGTTGGGGCCTCGCTGCTCTACAACACCTCGATTGCGCTGCAGGCGCTGGAGGTACGGGACGTTCCGCATGAGCACTCGCTGCGGCCCTCGCTGCTCGGGAAGCTCCTGCAGAACCGGCGCTGGCTGGGGGCCACGGGAATCGGGTTGCTTGGCTGGCCGCTGGAGATAGCCGCTTTGCTGCTCGCCCCCTTGACCGTGGTGCAGCCGTGCCTGGCGAGCGGTCTGGTCCTGCTGCTCTGGCTGGGGGCGACGCGGTTGGGGGAGGCGCCGGGGCGAAGGGAGGCGATCGCCGTGGCGGCGATCGTGGTCGGCTTAGCGGGGGTGGCCTGGGCGGCGCCGGCGCGGAGCACCGAATATGCCGGGGTCGGCGCGATCATCGCGGCACTGGCCCTGCTCGCCGTTCCGCTCGCCGCGCCCTACGTGCTGCGTGACCGGGCGACGGCGATCGGGCTGTTGCCGGTGATCAGCGCCGGTTGCGGCTACGCATGGACGGGGATCGCCAGCAAGCTGCTAACCGACGAGCTCGCAGCGGGGGCGCTGCTCATCGCGTTCGCCTGGCTCGCCACCGCGGCAGCTTCGGAGGGCTTGGCGCTGTTGAGCGAGATGAGCGCGCTGCAGCGCCGCCCCGCGACGCGCGTAGCCCCGGTGATGTTTGCGGTTCAGGTGCTGGTGCCGGTGGCGCTGGCGCCGTTGATCTTCGGCGAGTCTTGGGCCAGCACGCCACTGGGAGGCGTCGCTCTTATCGCCTTCATGGCGATTGCAGTCGCCGGCACCGTGCTGCTCGCCGGCTCGCGCGCGGTTGGAGCGGTGATCGAAAATGCCCGATAGCGACCCGATCCAGGCATGGGGTCCGCTTGCGCTGGTAGCCTTGCACCGCCTTCTGCAAGCATCATCGTTAACTCGTCCCTGCGAAGGCAACCCCAGCCACACCCACCTAAGGAGCCATCGTAGGGCCTGTACAGACAACCCGGCCTGACGCGACCCAGTTCGCGATCGGGTTTGACCACCGAGACCGTGCGCGCCTCTTCGAGCTGTGGGGAGAGGTGCTCGATTCCGAGCAGTGGTCGGAGGGGCGGATGCTCGCCGACTTCGAGCGGCGCTGGTCGGAGTGGAACGACCTGCCCAGTCTCGGACTGGGCAGTTGGGCGGGTGGCGCCTTGGCGGCGCTCGAGTTTGCTGGCGTGCGGGGCGAGACCGTGCTCTGCCCCTCCAACACCTTCATGGCGACGCCGCTGGCGGCGATCAAGGCGGGGGCTGAGGTCGAGTTCGTCGACTGCAATCGGACCGACCTCTGCATGTCCTTTGAGGACTTCGAGGCCAAGGCCGAGCGACTGAAGCCGAGGGCGGCGATCCTCGTCCATATCGGCGGCCACCTCGCCTTCGACGCCGACCGCATCGCCACCTACTGTCGCGAGAACGGGATCTTCTTGCTCGAGGACTGCGCCCACGCCCACGGCGCCGAGTGGAGCGGTCGCAAGCCGGGTGGCTTCGGCGATGCGGGTGTCTACTCGCTCTATGCGACCAAGACCGTCTCGACCGGCGAGGGCGGGGTGCTCGTCTCCTCGGACCCCGAGCTGATCGAGTTCGCCGGCAAGTTCCGCAACTACGGCAAGTTCGAGCATGAGGTAGACGGGCTCAACTTTCGGATGAGCGAGTTCACCGCCGCCCTCGGCCTGGTTCAGGCCGACCGCATGGAGGAGATCGTCGCTTGGAAGAACTCCTACGCTCGCGAGCAGCTTGACCCGCTGCACCCGGCCCGCCTCGAGTTGCCCGACGGCATGACCTCGGGCCTTTACAAGTACATCGTCTTTGAGGAGATCGAGAAGTCCACCGGCCGCGTCTATGAGGAGCCTTGCCACCGGATCATGGGGCGCTCGGTGGAGCTGCCCAACACCGATTGGGTGGCAGAGAGCCATTGGTGCGTGCCGCTCTATTACCGCCCGGAGAGCCGTGAGGCGGCTCTCGGCAAGGAGGAAGCATGAGGGTCCTGGTAACCGGCGGCGGCGGCTTCATCGGCTCCCATGTAGTCGACCGCCTGATCGAACGCGGCGATACCCCGCGCATCTTCGACCTCAGCGCCTCCCCCTACCACTCCCCGTTGGAGGTCGAGACCTTCACCGGCAGCATCACCGATCCCGCCAACCTCGATCTGGCGATGCGCGGCTGCGATGCGGTCATCCACCTTGCCGCGGTCGCCGACGTCGCCCACGTGCACGCCGACCCGGTGCTGGCCGAGGAGGTCAATACGCGCGGTACTCTCAACGTGCTGGAGGCCGCCTGTCGGACCGAGGTCGGCCGAGTCGTCTACGGCTCGACCACCTGGGTCTACAGCGACTGCGCCGAGCCGGCCGTCGACGAGGAGACACCGATCCCCGCCCCGCGCCACCTCTACACCGCGACCAAGCTCGCCGGTGAGACCTACTGCGCCGGCTACGCCGAGCTGTTCAACCTGAAGTGCACGGTCCTTCGCTTCGGCATTCCCTACGGGCCGCGTGCCCGCGCCGCTGGCGTCGTCGCCAAGTTCACCGACCTTGCACTCGAAGGCAAGGCTCTGACGATCGCCGGCGACGGCAGCCAGTGCCGCAGCTTCATCTACGTCGAGGACCTTGCCGACGGGA
Organism: uncultured Solirubrobacterales bacterium; assembly: GCA_963777915.1. Taxonomy (GTDB): domain Bacteria; phylum Actinomycetota; class Thermoleophilia; order Solirubrobacterales; family 70-9; genus CAVUPF01. The sequence goes on from CAVZSH010000005.1 coordinate 26,317, forward strand.
TCATCGCCGGCCTCAAGCCGGAGGCTGCCGACCGCACCTACAACCTCTCCGGCGAGGAGGTAGTGACGATCCTCGAGATCGCCGAGACGGTGCAGGAGATGACCGGCGGCTGCGAGATCGTCCACACGCCGCCACGCCCCGGCGACTTCCCCGGTAAGGAGATCTCCAACGCCCGTGCCCTGAAGGAGCTTGGCTGGAAGGCGGAGACGAGCTTCCGCGAGGGCGTGCGACAGTACGTCGAGTGGGTGCGAGGCTGCACCCGTGCGCCGGACCCGGTCCCGGGCAAAAGGCCCTCGCTCAACGGCAATGAACACGCCGCCGGAGCGCTGCTGGCCGGCGCCTCTCGCTCCGAGGAGCGCCCGCCGCGGGTCCTCGTCCTCACCGCAGACATCGGCGAGGGGCACGACCTGCCGGCGCGGATTATCAAGGAAGACGTCGAGAGGGAAATCCCCGGCGTCGAGATCGAAGTCGCCAACGGTCTGGATGCGATGGGGCGGATCGTCTCCTCGGTCGTCCGAGGCGGCTCGCGCGTCACCTTTCGCTGGATGCCGTGGCTGTTCGACATCCAGTACTGGCTGATCACCAAGTTCGGCCCGACCCGTTGGCTCGGCCATCACCTCTCCTACTGGCTGGGCGCCCACGGCCTGATGAAGCTGATCGCCAAGCACGACCCCGACGTGGTCCTCTCCACCTACCCGGGTGTCACCTCCGTGCTCGGGATGCTGCGCGAAAACCGTCGCCTCGCGATCCCTGTGCAGTCGGCGATCACCGACCTCGCCGGCCTGCGCTACTGGGCCCACTCGGGCATCGACCTGCACTACGTCACCCATCCCGAGTCGATCGAGGAGGTCGAGAAGCTGGCCGGCCCGGGCAGCGTCGAGTGGATGCGTCCGCCGATCTCCCGCGATTTCCTGATGCCGCGAACCCGCGGCGATGCCCGTCGCGCCCTGGACGTCCCGGCCCACGGCCGTCTCGTCTTGGTCTCGGGCGGCGGCTGGGGCATCGGCGACCTCAGCGGCGCGATCCGCGCCGCGCTCGCGGTGGAGGACACCCTGGTCGTCTGCATCACCGGTCGCAACGAGATCGCCCGCGAGAAGCTTGAGCAGCGTTTCGCCGGCAACGAGCAGGTGCGGATCGTCGGCTTCACCGAGCAGATGAGCGACTGGATGGCCGCCGCTGACGTGATGGTCCACTCGACGGCCGGCCTGACCGTGCTCGAGGCGCACATCCGTGGTTGTCCAGTTGTCTCTTTCGGCTTCTCCGCCGGTCACCTGCGCGCCAACAACGCCGCCTTCGAGCGCTTCGGCCTGGCCGAGGTGGCACGCTCCGAGCACGAGTTGGAGTCGGTTTTGCGCCACCTCACCCGTGAGCGTCGCGCCCCGGACTCCTCCTTTGCCTCGCTGCCCTCGATTGCGTCGCGCGTCCTCACCGCGCGCCCGCGCGTCCGGCCCCAGCCGGTCTGGCGCCTGCGGGCCGGCCGGGCGGCGACCGCGGTCAGCCTCGCCGTCATCACGATCGCCGTAGTCGTCGTCGGGGCTCTCTCGCTGGACTGGGAAACTCCCTACCGCGAGATCTCAAAGGTGGCGAAGCCGATCGAGAGTCGCATCCACATCGGCAAGGAGGACAACGATCCTCAGGTGGTCGTCGTCTCGCGCCGGGTGAGGGCGACGACGCCGCCCCACCGCGCCGCCCCGCGTCTAACCAGCCGTTGATCGCAATCCTCGCCGGGGCAGGCGTCTCGGCCGCCGCGATCCTGCACGCCGGCCCGGCCCTCGCCCCCGTCGTCCCCGGGGTCGGCCCGGCGCTGGGAATCGTCCACCGCCAGGAGGGCGAGGAGGGAGTGTCGCTTACCTTCGACGATGGCCCCCACCCGCAGGGAACGCCCGCGGTGCTGGAAGTACTGCGCGAGGCCGAGGCCCCGGCGACCTTCTTTCTCGCCGGTGAGCAGGTGGTGCGTCGCCCGGCCCTCGTCGCGGAGATCGTCGCCGCCGGGCACCGGGTCGAGCTGCACTGCCACCGCCATCGCAACCTGTTGCGGCTGACGACGCACCAGCTCCTAGAAGATGCGGATCGCGCCAGGGCGGCGATCGAGGAGGCCGGCGGGCAGGCCATATCCGCCTACCGCCCGCCCTATGGGATCTTCAGCGGTGCCGGACTACGGGCGATCCGTCGCCGCGGCTGGCGGCCGGTGCTGTGGTCGCAATGGGGGAGGGACTGGTCGCGGCGGGCGACGGCGGAGTCAATCGCACGGCGCTCGAGCGCGGACGCCCGCTCCGGGGACATCCTCCTCCTGCACGACGCCGACTACTACAGCGCTCCGGGCTCCTGGCTTCGCACCGTCGCTTCGCTGCCGATCGTCCTCGAGGAGCTGGACGCTCGCGGACTGAAGCCGATCGAGTTGCGCCGCTGAGCGGGCGGGGCGAGCGTCCAGTGCTCACACCCGGCGAAGGCCTCATCGAGGCGCTGCGCCATCGTGCTCCGCGGCCGGTCCTGGTCGAAGATCTCCTTGGGCATGGCTCTCCGTCCTGTGGGGGGCGTGACGGAAGCATGGCTCTCCGGTCAGACGAAAAACATGCACTGAGCAAAATGAGTCCGCAGCGTGCGGATTTTGGCCCGCTGATGCGGCGCCGCTATCGCAGCTCCGGCGCGCCGGAGCTCTCCCGAAGCCACCGCGCCACCTCGACTTCCTCGGGAGCGGTGTCGTGGTCGTGGGCGACCCGTCGCGACTCCTTCTGCGCGTACATCCGCACGTCGGCGAGCTGCAGCGCCTCGGCAGGCTCGCTCGCCTCGCCGGGAATCGTCGCCGCGCCCCAGGAGGCCGTGACGTCGAAGCCTCTGCCGCTTGCGGTAAGCGCTCTCGTCGCGTTGCGCTTCGCCGTGTCGAGCCGCCCCTTGCCACAGGTCAGCAGCACGCAGAACTCATCGCCGCCGAAGCGGTATGCGGTGCCGTCTTCGCCGACGGCCTCGCGCAGCTGGCGCCCGAGGCGCGCGAGGAGCACGTCGCCTTCGGGATGTCCGAAGGTGTCGTTGTAGCGCTTGAAGCCGTTGAGGTCCAGGAGGAGCAGAGTCACCGGCTCGCGCTCGGTCGCCTGCTCGTTGCGGGTCGACAGGTCCACCTGCATCCCGCCGCGATTGCCCAGTCCGGTGAGCGGGTCGGTTCGCACCTGCTCGAGCAGGGACTTGTTCTCCCGCACGCTCATCCCGAGGCGGACGATCACGGCGATCATCGTCGCCGCCCAGAGCGTGGTCGAGAGGCCGCTGGCGGCGCTGAAGTACTGCAAGGCGAAGAGGCCGATCATCACTCCGGCGGAGAGCGCCGGGACCATCAGCTCGCGCCAGCCATCAAAGCGCGCCGAGACCCGGATCGTGTCGGCGCTTCGCTGCCAGAGCACGGCCCCCAGGCAGGCGGCGGCGATCAGGTAGATCGGATCGGTCCAGTCGCCTCCCGGCAGGTTGGCCCCGCTTGACTGCAGCGTGTAGGCGACGTCGGCGACCACCAGGGCCGCCAGCCCGGCGAACAGCAGCGACCAGGTATGACCGGGCCGCCATCCGGTCAGCGCGATCACCCCGACCACCAGCGAGAGCATCGCGATGTCGCCGATCGGGTAGGCGAGCGTCGTCGCGACCTGGACGGGGCTACCGCTGGCATGGCTGGCGACGAAGTCAAAGACGAATGCCGCCCCCAGTGCCGCGGTGCCGAGCCCGGCGATCAGGCCGTCCATCCACAAACGCCAATCGACCTCGTGCGCCCTGGCACGGACCAGCAGCGCGACCCCGGCCGCGGCGAGGGGATAGAAGGCGAGGTAGCCGGCGTCAGCCGGCGAGGGATAGGGAGGAGTGGGGTTGTGGAGGATGAAGGCCGTCCAGTAGACCTCCGACGCTCCCCAGCAGAGGATCGCGGCGGCGATCGCCAGCCAGGCGGCGCGCTCGTTCTCCCCGCGTCGCGCTCTGGCCAGACAGGCCAGCCCGGCGGCGATCACCACGGCGTCGTAGATCGGTCCTTCTGCCGCGTAGTTGAGGTCGGGGCCGCCAAACCCGAACCAGATGTGCAGGGTGACGAGCGCGGTGCCGCCGAAGAGCACGATCGCCAGCGCGCCCCGCAGCACGCGGGCACCCGCCGCCTCTCTTGGCCCACTCACCGTGTCCACCTTCGGTGTATCGGCAGGAGGAGGGCAGTTCTCTAGACTGAGAGGAGATGAAGTCTGGAATTCACCCCGAGTACACGCTCGCCAACGTCCACTGCTCCTGCGGGAACCAGTTCTACACCCGCTCGACCAAGGCCGACCTGCACGTCGAGCTCTGCTCGGAGTGTCACCCGTTCTACACAGGCAAGCAGAAGCTGGTCGACACCGGTGGCCGGGTCGAGCGCTTCCAGCGCCGCGCCGCAAAGCACGCCAAGGCAAGGAAGTAAACGGTGAGCCCGGAGCTGGGCTCAGCAGAGGCGCCACCGGCCTCGCCCAACGGGGGCGATCCGCTGCGGATGCCCGACGGCGCGCTGGTCGCCAAGCGCGATGCGCCGGTCGGCGGTCAGGCGGTGTTGGAGGGGGTGATGATGCGCGGCGTCTCGACCTGGGCGGTAGCGGTGCGTCGCCCCGACGGCACGCTCGAGGTCAGCTCTGAGCCGCTCGTCCCCTGGGCGAGGCGCCACCGGGCCTGGCGGCTACCGGTGATCCGCGGCGTCGTCGCCCTCGGCGAGTCGATGAAGATCGGCTTCCGGGCGCTGGCGATCTCCGCCAACGCCCAGCTCCCCGAGGATGAGGAGGGTGAGCAGGAGGAGATCGGCAGCTGGGTCTGGGGGGCGACGGTCGTCTTCTCGCTGCTCTTGGCGATCGGGCTCTTCTTCGTGGTGCCGGTCGGATTGACCAGCCTGATCAAGGGCCAGCTCGGCTCTCCCATCCTCTTCTGGCTGATCGAGGGGACGCTGCGCACGGCACTCTTCGTTGGCTACATCGCCGCGATCAGCCGGATGAGCGACCTGCGACGGGTCTTCGAGTACCACGGCGCCGAGCACAAGACGATCTCCTGCTATGAGGCCGAAGATGAGCTGAGCCCGGCGCGGGCCAGCCTGTACTCGCGGCTGCACCCACGCTGTGGGACCAGCTTCCTGCTGATTGTGATGGTCCTGGCGATCTTCGTCTTCGCGCCGATCGGGCTGCCGGCCTGGTATTGGCTGGTTGCCTCGCGCATCCTTGGCATCCCGCTGATCGCCGGACTCTCCTACGAGGTGATCAAGTGGGCGGGGCGCAACCGCCGCAAGCGCTGGGTGCGCGCCGTCATGTGGCCGGGGTTGATGTTGCAGAAACTTACGACGCGCGAGCCCGACGAGGAGCAGCTCGCGGTTGCGATCGCCTCGCTGGATGCCGTGCTGGCCCGGGAGTCGCCCGAGGATCTCGCCGCTCAGCACATCGAGATAGTCGCGTGATCGAGCAGCTAGTCGAGCAGATCGAGGCACGGTTCGCCGAGCTCGAGCGCCAGATGGCCGATCCAGGCGTGATCGGCGACCGGGAGCGCTACGCGGAGGTTGGGCGCGAGTATCGCGATCTGGGGCCGGCCCATGAGCTGGCGCTGGAGTACCGGAAGCTCGGCGATGACCTCGAGGGCGCGACGGAGCTGCTGGAGGAGGGAGACGATCTCGAGTTGCGCAAGGTGGTCGAGGAGGCGCCGGCTCGGCTAGAGGCGCTGGAGGATGAGATTCGGCTGGCCATGGTCGAACGGGACCCCAACGACTCCAAGAACGTGCTCGTCGAGATCCGCGCCGGGACCGGGGGAGACGAGGCGGCGCTGTTTGCCGGCGATTTGTTCAAGATGCTCCTCCGCTACGCGGAAGAGCGAGGATTCTCGACCGAGGTGCTCTCGCAGTCGGCTGCCGAGGTGGGCGGGTTTAAGGAGGTCACCTTCGCGGTCAAGGGAGACGCGGCCTATTCGGTCTTCAAGTACGAGGGCGGGACCCACCGGGTTCAACGAGTGCCCGAGACGGAGTCCCAGGGCCGCATCCACACCTCCACCGCGACGGTCGCCGTACTGCCGGAGGCCGAGGAGGTCGAGGTCGAAGTCGACCCGAACGACCTTCAGGTCGACGTCTACCGATCCTCGGGGCCCGGCGGTCAGTCGGTAAACACGACCGACTCGGCGGTGCGGATCACCCACAAACCGACCGGCATCGTCGTCTCGATGCAGGATGAGAAGTCCCAGCTTCAGAACAAGGACCGGGCGATGCGGGTGCTGCGGGCGCGGCTGTATGAGCGTGAGCTGGCCCGCCAACAGGCGAAGATCGCCTCCGAGCGAAAGGCACAGGTGGGCAGCGGCGAGCGCTCCGAGAAGGTCCGCACCTACAACTTCCCCCAGGGCCGGGTGACCGACCACAGGATCAAGCACACCTCACACAGCCTCGACCGGGTGCTGGGCGGCGAGCTGAGCGAGTTCACGGACGCTCTCGCCGCCGAGGAGAAGAGGCAGAGGCTGGAGGCGGCCGCATCGGCCGCCTGATGCGCGTGGCGCCGACGACCAGCGCGGGCAGCGTTCGCGACGCGATCGGGGCCGCGGTCGATGCCCTCGACGCCGCCGGGGTTGGGTGCGCGCGCCTCGACGCCGAAGTGCTCCTCGCCGAGGCGGGCGGGCACGAGCGGGCGCGGCTCGCCGCCAATCCCGACGCCGCGGTGGGGGCCGCTGCCGGGCGGCGCTTCGCGGAGATGGTGCGGCGGCGGCTGCGGCGCGAGCCGGTGGCCTACATCCTCGGCCGCAAAGGCTTTCGCGGGATCGAGCTGGCGGTCGACCGCCGGGTGTTGATCCCCCGCCCGGAGACCGAGCTGCTCGTCGAGCTGGCCCTGGAGCTGGGGCCCCGCTCGGTCCTCGATGTCGGCACCGGGTCGGGGGCGATCGCGCTGGCGATCGCCGAGGAGATGCCGGAGTGTGAGGTGACGGCGACCGACAGCTCGGCCGTGGCTCTGGAGGTGGCGAGCGCAAATGCCAGGCGCCTCGGCCTCAGCGGGCGGGTCCGCTTTCGGGAGGGCTCTGTCCCGGAGGGGGAGAGCTTCGAGTTGACCCTCGCAAACCTCCCCTACGTCGCCGATGGCGAGTGGGCCTCGCTGCAGCCGGAGATCACCCGCTGGGAGCCGCGCGAGGCGCTGCTCGGCGGCCCCGACGGGCTCGACCCGATCCGGGCTCTGATTCCCCGGGTCCGGCAGGGCAGGCTGGCCCTGGAGGTGGGGGAGGGGCAGGCGGGGGCGGTCGCCGAGCTGCTGCGCGGCGCCGGCTTTGCGGAGATCCGCGCCCGCCGCGACCTCAATGGGATCGAGCGGGTGGTGGCTGGGGGCAGGCAGCTGTGATGCGAGCGGGCGAGCCGCCGGGCGGTGGGGCGAGGAGCGCGCCATGACCGAGGTCGTCTCGGTGAAGCGGGACGGCGCCGATGTGGCGCGATCAGCGCTGGCGCGCTGCATCGCTGGCGGCGGGGTCGCCGTCTTTCCCGCAGACGGCCTCTATGGCCTCGCCTGTGACCCGCTGGATGCGGCCTCGATCGAGCGCATCCAGCGGGTCAAGGGCCGCGATCACGGCAAGCCCTCCGCCGTCATGTACTTCTCGGCGCTGGCGATGCGCGAGCTGGTCGCGGGGATCGGCCCGCGCAGCGCCCGGGCGGTTGGCGCCCTCCTCCCAGGGCCGGTCACCCTGGTGCTCGCCAACCCGCACCACCGCTACCCGCTCGCCTGCCGCGAGGACCCCGAGCGCCTTGGCGTCCGTCTGATCAGCGGCCCGCTTGGGGGTGCCATGTGCCCGGTCTTTCAGACCTCCGCCAACCGCAGCGGCGCGGTGCCCGCGGCGCGGTATGAGGACCTGCCCGCGAAGATCATCGAGGCCGCCGATCTTGCCATCGACGGCGGCACCCTCACCGGACTCCCCTCCACTGTCGTCGACCTCACCAGTCTCGAGGAGGGCGGCGATTGGACGATCCTCCGCGATGGTGCTCTCTCTAGGAGCGACCTTGCCGCCTGTCTGGCCGGTCTCGGCCTGGCCTGAGCTCGACAGCCGTCCTCGGCGCGAAAGGGAAGGTGGACGAGGCGCCCGGAGGTGTTGTCCTGCTCGTCGGACTCACAGAAGAAGTTCTGCGGGTCGCCTCTCATCACGAAGGCAAGACAGCCGCGCAGCACGGTGACGTTGATCCACTGCCTCGTGAAGTCGGAGGGTAGATGTCTGACCAGCCGACCGAGGCCTCCAGGGCGATCGCCTTGCGGCCGGGGTAGTGGGGGTAGCGGGGTGAGCGAGGACCTGGGTCGGTGCGCGCCAGGCCAAGGAAGCGCCAAGGCGCCGACGCAGGGCGCCAGTGCACCTCGACAGCGCCATTCGGATCGCTTGGTATCGTCGCTTTGGCCATGAGCGAGCTGCCCGAGAGCTTCCAAACTGCCCCCCTGATCGAGGTCGATCCGGCGATCGCGGCGGTGCTCGACGCAGAGCTGCGCCGCCAGCAGGGGACGCTGGAGATGATCGCCTCGGAGAACTTCGTCCCGCAGGCGGTGCTCGAAGCGGTCGGCTCGGTGCTCACCAACAAGTACGCCGAGGGCTACCCGGGGCGCCGCTACTACGGCGGCTGTGAGGAGGTCAACGTCGCCGAGCAGCTGGCGATCGACCGCGCCAAGGAGCTGTTCGGCGCCGAGCACGCCAACGTGCAGCCCCACGCCGGCGCCCAGGCCAACAACGCCGCCTACATGGCGCTGATCGAGCCTGGCGACACGATCATGGGGATGGCGCTGGATCACGGCGGGCATCTCACCCATGGGATGAAGCTGAACGTCTCGGGCAAGCTCTATGAGGTCATCGCCTATCACGTCAGCCGTGCGGACCTGCGGGTCGACATGGAGGAGGTCGAGCGACTCGCCCACGAGCACCGGCCCAAGCTGATCGTCGCCGGCTGGTCGGCCTACCCGCGCCAGCTCGACTTCGCTGCCTTCCGGGCGATCGCCGACTCTGTCGGCGCCAAACTGATGGTCGATATGGCCCACTTCGCCGGCCTGGTCGCCGCCGGGGAGCACCCGAACCCGGTCGAGCACGCCGATGTCGTCACCACGACGATCCACAAGACGCTGTGCGGCCCGCGCAGCGGCATGATCCTCTGCCGCGCCGAACATGCGCAGGCGATCGACAAGGCGATCTTCCCCGGCCAGCAGGGCGGCCCGCTAATGCACACGATCGCCGCCAAGGCGGTTGCCCTGCGGATCGCCGCAACCGAGCAGTTCGGCGCCCGCCAGCGCCAGACGATTGCCAACGCGAAGGCGCTTGCCGAGGGCCTGATGGAGGGCGGCATCCCGGTTCTGACCGGCGGTACCGACGTCCACCTCCTGCTCGTCGACCTGACTCCCACCGGCCTCGACGGCCAGAGTGCTGAGGACCGCCTCGAGGAGGTCGGGATCACCGTCAACCGCAACGCGATCCCCTTCGACGAGCGGCCGCCGATGAATCCCTCGGGGCTGCGGATCGGCACCCCTGCCCTAACCACCCGCGGCCTGCTCAAGGAGGACATGCGCGAGATCGCCGCGGTGATCGCCGCCGCCCTCTCGGAGCGCTTCGACGGTGAGCGGGAGGCGCTGGCGGAGCGGAGCAGGGCACTGTTGGACCGCTACCCCCTCTACCCCCAGCTGACTCCCGCCTCCGTCTGATCGCTTGAAGGTCTGGGTCGACTGCACGGCGGCGGCGCACCCGCTCGTCCTGCGGCCCATCGTCGAGCGTCTGGAAGCTCGTGGGGACGAGGTCTTCGTCACCGCGCGGGAGTATGGGCAGACGCTGGAGATCCTCGAGCGGCTGGGGATTCCCTACACGGCGGTGGGGAGTCACGGGGGCGCTTCGGTGCTCGGCAAGGGTTCGGCCTTGGTCGGGCGCTCGGCGCGGTTGGCGCGGCTCATCTCGGGGCGGCGGCCGGACCTGGCGCTCGCCCACGGATCGGTCGACCTCGCCGTCGTCTCTGCCCTTTTCTTGATCCCCTCGGTACAGATGCAGGACTACGAGTTCGCCGGGTTGCAGCGCCAGATCAGCTTCCGGGTGGCGCGCCGGGTGATGGTTCCGGACTCGATCCCGCTGCAGCGGCTGAGGCGGACCGGCGCCAGGGAGAGCAAGCTGTTTCGCTATCCGGGCCTAAAGGAGGAGTACTACCTTTCCGGCTTTGAGCCGGACCCCGGCGTGCTCGATGAGCTGGGGCTCAAGCGGGAGAAGGTGCTGGTCATCGTCCGCCCGCCGCCGGAGACCTCTGAGTACCACGCCCGCAACGACCTCTATGACCGGGTGATCCGCCGTCTTGCCGGCGAGCCCGACGCCGAGGCCGTCGTAATTCCCCGCACCGAGTCCCAGGCAGCGATCGTTCGGGGGATCGGCGCGACGAACCTGATCGTCCCCGAGCGGGCGGTTGACGCCCAGAGCCTGATCGCCTTCGCCGACCTCGTGGTCAGCGCCGGGGGAACGATGAACCGCGAGGCGGTGGCGCTCGGCACGCCGGTCTTCACCACCTTCGCCGGGCGCATGGGTGGGGTCGATGAGGCGCTGATCGCCGAGGGCCGGCTCCAGGTCCTCGCCGACCCTGCCGAGCTGCCGCTGGGAAAGCGCGTATCGCCTCCCGGTGTCTGCCACCCGCGCGACCCCGGCCTGCTGGTCGAAGGAGCCCTCGGAGCCGTCGAGTAGCCTGAGCGCGCTCGTACCTTCTCCGGGCACCGCGAAATGGCCTCGACCTCAGACGCCGTCCTCGCCTTTCTCGCAGCCGCTGCGATCGCCTGGCTGCTCGTCCCCTACGCCGAGCGGCTCGCCTACCGAGTCGGGGCGATCGACCAGCCCAAGGAACGCGGGCTGCACGACAGGCCAATGCCGCGACTCTCGGGACTGGCGATTCTGGCTGGGGTCGAGGTGGCGGGCTGGATCTGGCTGCCGAGCGACGGTGAGAGTCGCTCGATACTGCTCGGTGCGATTGCGATCGCCGCGATCGGCGTCATCGATGACGTGCGCGGGCTGTCGGCGCTGCCGAAGCTGCTGGGCCAGACCGCGGCAGCGCTGATCCCGGTCCTGGCCGGGGTCCGGGTCACCGATCTCACCCTGCCCTTCCTCGGCGGCTTCCAGCTCGGCTGGCTTGGCTATCCGCTGACCGTGCTGGGGATCGTCGCGGTCGTCAACATCATCAACTTCATCGACGGAGTCGACGGGCTCGCGGCTGGCGTCTGCGCGATCGCCGCGGTTGCCCTGGCGGCGATCGCGCTCTCGCTGGAACGCAACGCGGCGGGGGTGCTGGCGGCGCTTACCGCCGGCGCCGCGCTCGGTTTCCTGCGACACGGCTTCCCGCCCGCCTCTAGCTTCATGGGCGACACCGGCTCCAACCTGCTCGGCTTCCTGCTCGCCACCGCCTCGGTGCAGGGCGCTTTGAAGACCAACGCGGTGATCGCCCTCGCCTTCCCGCTGGTCGTCCTCGCGGTGCCGATCCTCGACACCGGCTTCGTCGTCGCCAAGCGCCTCAAATACCGACAGCCGATCTACCAGGCCGACAGCTGGCACTTCCACCACCGGATGGCAAACATCGGCTTCTCGCAGCGGCGCACGATCGCCTATCTCTACGGCTGGACGCTGGTCCTCGCCGGACTCGCCTTGGCGCTGCGCTTCGTCCCCTACAGCAACCACCACGGCCGCTTCAACGCGTTCTGGACTGGGGTGCTGATCGGCTGCCTGCTGATCGCCCTCGCCTTCAGCGTCTACTTGGTCTACGTCCTCGAGATCCTCAAGTTGCGCCGTGGCCGCCTCAACCCCGAGACAGGCGAGTTCGAAGCGATCGACTTCGAGCGCTCCGAGGGGTAGTATCAAGGCTCACGAACTGGCTTTGTAACTCGGTTCCGAGGGCCGTTCGGATATAGTCGCCTATCCGCCCGCTCGGCTTGAGCCGGGCGGATTTTATGTCTCCTCCCAAGTACGTCGACCTATTGGCGCTGACCGCCGCGCTCGCGATTTTCCTGCTCGGCGGCTTCTCTATGCTCGGTTACGCGGTGGGAGCCGTCGTCTGGCTCGTCCAGCGCGGGATCCAGATGCTCGCCGCCCGTCGTGCCGCGGCGGAACTGGCCGCCGGCAACCGCCAGCGGGCGATGGGGATCGTCGCAGCGACGACGCTCGGCCGCGTCTGGCTGATGGCCGGCGCCGTGCTGGCGGTTGGCCTGACCGAACGCCAGGCAGGCCTCGCCGCCGCGGTCCTGGTCGCGGCTTTGTTCACGATCTCCTTCATCGCCCAGGGGCTGGCCCACCTCTTCGAGCCCGAGGGGCAGGGAGTGGGATGAGGACTCGGACCAAAGTCCTGATCGGGGCCGGCGTCTACCTCGCTGGTGCGATCCTGCTGCTGCTGATCTTCGGCAACGCCGGCAAAAACGAATCGTTTCAGCCCCAGAACGAGTTCAAGCTCGAACCGTGGGTCTCGATCCACCTCGCCGGGATCGACCTCAGCATCAATAAGGCGGTGCTCTACCTAGTCTTGGCGAGCACCCTGACGATCGTCACGATGGTCTGGATCTCGCGGCGGATGCACCAGAAGCCCAACCGGGTGCAGACCACGGTAGAGGTCGCCTACGACCTGACCAAGAACAACATCACCGGCGGTAACCTCGACGGGGCGATGGCGGCCCGCTGGTTCCCCTTCCTCGCCGCACTCTTCTTCTGGATCTGGTTCTCGAACATGCTCGGCTTCCTGCCGCTGCCGACCAACACCGAGCACGAGTTCACCGTCTTTGGCCTGCAGATCCCTGCCTTCGCGATCTACGCGGCGACCGCAAACCTCTCGATTCCGCTGGTGCTGACGCTGGTGGTCTGGTTCTCCTACCACTTCGAAGGGATCCGGGCCAAGGGGTTGATCCCCTACCTGAAGAGCTGGCTGCCTCCCGGCCTGGAGGAGATGAACCCGATCGGCAAGGCCTTCATCTTCGTGATCGAGGCGATCTCCCACTTCGCCCGCCTGATCTCGCTCTCGGTGCGTCTTTTCGCCAACATCCTCGCCGGGCACCTGCTGCTGCTCTTTATGGGCGGTGGGCTCGCCGTGCTGCTCGGCATCGCCGCGCTCGGCGCCCTGACCTTCCCGCTGGCCTTCTTCTTCTTCATCCTCGAGGTCGGGCTGATCGCAACGCTGCAGGCATTTATCTTCTCGACCCTCACTGCCATCTATCTCGGCGGAGCCACCTCCGCCAGTCACTAGGAAAAGGAGCGCTTTTTTATGGACCTGTCCCCTGTCGTTGCCGCCGTCTCAAACGAAGGCGTGGAAAAGGCGGGCAAGGCGATCGCCCTCGGCGTCGGCGCCGGCCTGGGCTCGATCGGCGCCGGCATCGGCATCGGCTTCATCTTTGGCAAGGAGATCGAGTCGGTCGCCCGCCAGCCGGAGATGAAAGATGAGCTGCAGAGCATTCGCTGGCTCGGCTTCGCGCTCACCGAGGCCGTCGCCTTCTACACGTTCATCTTCGGCCTGATCGCCTTCTTCCTCTAGGCGCATGGTGTCGCTGGGCCACATAGCTTCGGTTCCGCTTGCCGCCAGCAACAGCAGCGGTAACTTCCTGGTCTCACCCGGCCTCGGCCTGATGATCTGGACGCTGGTGCTGTTCCTGTTCACGATGTGGGTGCTGAGCAAGGTCGCCTTCCCGAAAATCCAGGCGGCGCTCGACAAGCGGGCCAAGGCGATCAGCGATTCGATCGATGCCGCCGAGCGCCAGCGCACCGAAGCCGACGAGCTGCTCGAGGAGTACCGCGGTCGGCTCGCCGAGGCGCGCCAGCAGGCCGACGAAATCATGGTCCGCGCCCGTAAGGCGGCGGAGACGGCGGGCGCCGAGGCTACTGCGGCGGGCAAGGAGCGCCGCGAGGAGCTGGTGGCGGCGGCGAAACGCGACATCGAAGCCGAGACGCGGCGCTCGCTGGAGCAGATTCGCAAGGAGGTCGCCGACCTCACCGTGTTGGCGACCGAGAAGGTGACCCGCAAGTCGTTGACGGCCGAAGACCAAAAGCGTCTGGTCGAGGACGCGCTCAGCGAGGTCGACTTCTCGGCGCTGGCGGGGTCGGAGAACTAGCCGATGCCCGACCCAGCCCGGGTATACGCCGAGGCGCTCTTCGAGGTCGCCAGGGACAGGGACAGGCTCGACCCGATCCGCGAGGAGCTTGCCCAGTTCGCCGACGCGCTGGACTCCGACCGCGAGCTGCAGGTCTTCTTCTTCAGTCCCTATTTCTCTTCGGCTGAGAAGGCGGAGGGATTGAGGCGCGCCGTGGGCGGTGCCGACCCCGAGTTGGTCAACTTCCTCGAGCTGCTGATCGAGAAGCATCGGATGCCGGAGATCTCCCACATCCGCCGCCGGTTCGAGGAGCTGTGGAAGCGGGAGAACCGTCAGATCGAGGTGACGGTGACCAGCGCGGTCGACTTGGACCCCGCGGTGGTGGCAAAGATTGGCGAGGAGATCCGGCGCCAGACCGGCCAGGAGGTCGATCTGGCCAGCCGCGTCGATGGGGAGATCCTCGGCGGCGTCGTGCTGCAGATCGGCAACATGGTCCTCGATGCGAGCATCCGCGCTCGCCTGGAGAAACTTCGAAAAGGCGTCGCCGAGGCGGCGTAAGGAGGCAGAGAGCACACCGATGGAGATCAAGCCGGACGAGATCGCAAGCATCCTGCGGGAGCGGATCGAGGGGCTGGAGACCGACTCCGCCGACCTCGCTGAGGTCGGCACGGTTCTCTCCGTGGCTGATGGCATCGCCCGCATCCACGGCCTCGAGCGCTGCATGGCTTTAGAGATGCTCGAGCTGCCTCACGGGGTCACCGGGCTCGCGCTGAACCTCGAGGCCGACAACGTCGGCGCCGTGCTGTTCGGCGAGTGGGAGAAGATCGTCGAGGGCGACACGGTGAAGCGGACGACTCACCTCCTGCGCATCCCGGTCGGCGAGCAGTTGCTCGGGCGGCTGGTCGACCCGCTCGGCCGCCCGCTCGATGATCGCGGCGAGATCGCCACGACCGAGACCCGCCCGGCCGAGTTCAAAGCGCCCGGCGTGGTCCAGCGCCAGCCGGTCACCGAGCCGGTCCAGACCGGGCTGATGGCGATCGACGGGATGATCCCGATCGGCCGCGGCCAGCGAGAGCTGATCATCGGCGACCGCCAGACCGGCAAGACAGCGATTGCGATCGACACGATCATCAACAACCGCGACAAGGACCTGGTCTGCATCTACGTGGCGATCGGGCAGCGGATGTCGACCGTCGTGCAGCTGAAAGAGGTGCTAGAGGACAGCGGCGCGATGGAGAACACGATCATCGTCGCCGCCCCCGCCGATGAGGCGGCGCCGATCAAGTACATCGCTCCCTACGCCGGCTGCGCGATGGGCGAGCATTTCCTCTACAACGGCAAGGCCGCGCTCTGCGTCTATGACGACCTCACCAAACACGCCTACGCCTACCGCCAGATGTCGCTGCTGCTGCGCCGCCCGCCGGGTCGAGAGGCCTACCCCGGCGACGTCTTCTACCTGCACTCCCGCCTGCTGGAGCGGGCGGTGAAGTTGAACGACGAGCTGGGCGGCGGCTCGCTGACCGCGCTGCCGATCATCGAGACCCAGGCAAGCGACGTCTCCGCCTACATCCCGACCAACGTGATCTCGATCACCGACGGCCAGATCTTCCTCGAGTCCGACCTCTTTTACTCGGGCGTGCGGCCGGCGATCAACGTCGGCATCTCCGTCTCCCGGGTGGGCGGCAACGCGCAGACCAAGGCGATGAAGAAGGTCGCCGGGAAACTGCGCCTCGACCTCTCCCAGTACCGCGACTTGGAGGCGTTCGCCCAGTTCGGCTCCGAGCTCGACCCCGAGACCCAGAAGGCGCTCGCTCGCGGCGAGCGCCTGGTCGAGTTGCTAAAGCAAAAGGAGCGCGAGCCGCTCGGGGTGGCCGACCAGGTGGCGGCGATCTACTCCGGCACCGGCGGCTTCCTGGACCGGGTCAAGACCGAGCGCGTCGGCGAGTTCCTCGCTGACCTGCGTACCCACCTGCACGCCGAGCAGGCGGATCTGCTGGGACGGATCGAGGAGACCGGGCTGCTCTCCGAAGAGGATGAGGCCGAGCTCGGCAAGGCGATCGAGGGTTTCGTCGATGACTTCGGCCCCGACTTCGACGAGCACGGCGACCCGCTCGAGGAGGGCGAGTCCGATCGGGTCAGCGCCGAGGCGCAGCGGACCGAGCCCAGCCCGCTCGCCGAGGAGAAGGACGCAAGACAGGCGGCTCCGGCCTAATACCCATGGCGACCCAGAAGGAAGTCAAGAATCGCATCGCGTCGATCAAGAACATCAACAAGATCACGCGGGCGATGGAGATGGTCGCCGCGGCACGGCTGCGACGAGCCGAGCAGCGGATCGCCTCGTTGCGCCCCTACGCGCAGGGGATGCGCAAGCTGACCCGGCGCGCCGCCGAGCAGGCCGGGGGCATCCCGCGGGTGCCGGTGCTTATCGAGCGCGATCAGATCAGGCGGGTCGGTGTCGTCCTCATCACCGGCGACCGTGGCCTGGCCGGTGCCTTCAACACGAACATCATCCGCGACGGAATGCGGCTCAAGGGCGAGCTGCGCGAGAAGGGCGCCGAGGCTGTGTTCTCCGCGGTCGGCCGCAAGGGCGTCTCGGCGTTGAGCTTTCGCAAGCAGGACCTCAGCAGCTCCTATGTCGGCTTCACCGACCGGCCCGCCTTCGCCAACGCGCGCGAGATCGGCGAGGAGCTGACCGGGCGCTACGTCGACGGGGAGCTCGACCGGGTCGAGCTGATCTACAACCGCTACGTCTCGCCGCTGACCCAGAACGTCTGGCGGCAGACGCTGCTGCCGTTGCAACAGGCCGAGCTGATCGGCGAGGGGGCCTCCGAGGAGGAAGAGGATGCCGAGGAGACCGAGATCGAGAAGGCCCACAGCAGGGCGCTCTGGATCTATGAGCCGGACGCCGAGGAGCTGCTCGCAGAGTTGATCCCCGAGTACGTGAACATCTCCGTGTATCGAGCGCTGCTGGAGTCGGCCGCCTCGGAGCTGGGGGCGCGGATGACCGCGATGCGCAACGCCGCGGAGAACGCGGAGACGATGATGGACGACCTGACCCTGGAGATGAACCGGGCCAGGCAGGCGGAGATAACACAGGAGATCTTGGAGGTGGTCGCCGGCGCCGAGGCGCTTGGTTAGGCCCGCAACCAGAAAAGGAACTGATGACTGAGAGCAACGAGAACGGAAGCAAGGGAGCCAACGTCGGGAAGGTCGAGCAGGTCACTGGCGTCGTCGTCGACGCCGTCTTCGCAGAGCAGCTGCCGGAGATCTACTCGGCGGTGAAGGTCGAGATGGCCGGCGATCAGGATCGCGAGTCGAGCGAGCTGATCTGCGAGGTGCAGCAGCACCTCGGCGACAACCGGGTGCGCACCGTAGCGATGGACGCGACCGATGGCCTGCAGCGAGGCGACAAGGTGATCGACACCGGCGGCCCGATCACCGTCCCGGTCGGCGAGCAGACCCTGGGCCGCATCTTCAACCTGCTCGGCGAGCCGATCGACCAGGGCGAGCCGCTGCAGACCGAGGAGCGCTGGCCGATCCACCGCCCCGCCCCTGAGGTGTCCGACCTTACCCCGACCCAGGAGATCCTCGTGACCGGGATCAAGGTGGTCGATCTGCTGGCGCCCTACGCGAAGGGCGGCAAGGTCGGCCTGTTCGGCGGCGCCGGGGTCGGCAAGACCGTCCTGATCCAGGAGCTGATCCGCAACATCGCCGAGGAGCACGAGGGGCTGTCTGCCTTTTGCGGCGTCGGCGAGCGCTCGCGCGAGGGCAACGACCTCTGGCTCGAGATGAAAGAGTCGGGCGTGATCGACAAGACGATGCTCGTCTTCGGTCAGATGAACGAGCCGCCGGGCGCCCGCCTCCGGGTCGCGCTCTCGGGCCTGACGATGGCTGAATACTTCCGCGAGCAGGGCGGCCAGGACGTGCTGCTGTTCATCGACAACATTTTCCGCTTCGTCCAGGCCGGCTCGGAGGTCTCGGCGCTGCTCGGCCGGATGCCCTCAGCGGTCGGCTACCAGCCGACCCTGGAGACGGAGATGGGCGAACTGCAGGAGAGGATCACCTCGACCCAGCGCGGATCGGTCACCTCGGTGCAGGCGATCTACGTCCCCGCAGACGACCTCACCGACCCCGCCCCCGCCTCCGTTTTCGCCCACCTCAACGCGACGACCACTCTCTCGCGGGCGATCTCTGAGAAAGGGATCTACCCGGCAGTGGACCCGCTCGACTCGACCTCGACGATCCTCAAGCCCGACATCCTCGGCGAGGAGCACTACCGCACCGCGACCCAGGTGCAGGAGGTGCTGCAGCGCTATAAGGAGCTGCAGGACATCATCGCGATCCTCGGCATCGACGAGCTCTCCGACGAGGACAAGCAGACGGTCTCGCGAGCGCGCAAGATCGAGCGCTTCCTCTCCCAGCCCTTCTTCGTCGCCGAGCAGTTCACCGGCCGCGGCGGCGAGTACGTACCGGTCGAGGAGACGGTGCGCGGCTTCCGCGAGATCCTCGACGGCGCCCACGACGACCTGCCGGAGGGCGCCTTTTACATGAAGGGCTCGATCGACCAGGTGACCGAGGGCGCTGCGGCTGCGGCCGCCTAGGGGGCCTTTCCTTGGCTGCAGACCACAAGCTCGAGGTCGAGGTCCTCACCCCGGAGGGCGAGGTCTACAGCGGCGAGGTGAGCCAGGTCTCGACCCGGACCTCGGTCGGCGAGATCGGCATCCTCGCCAACCACGCGCCGCTGCTGGCGGAGCTGCGCCCGGCCGAGTTGCGCCTGCACGTCACCGACTCCGAGACGGTGCGCTACGCCCAGGCGCACGGCTGGCTCCAGGTGTTCGGCAACCGGGCGCGGCTGCTGGTCGAGGAGGCGCTTGACCCCGCCGACCTCGACAGCCCCGCTCTGAAGGAGCAGCTCGCCGACGCCGAGCGTCGCCTCGCCGAGGCCGGGGAGGGCAGCGCTGCCCAGCGTAGGGCGCGGAAGGACCGCGACCGGGCGGAGGCCTTCCTCGCGATCGCAGAAGGATGAGCGAGGAGCTCGTAGCACTCGCCAAGCGGCTGATCGGCTATGACACCTCTGAGCCGGAGACCGTCTCGGAGGCCGCCGGTTTCGTCAAGGGTTGGCTGGAGGCGCGGGGCATAGAGGCCGCCCGCGATGAGGTGCGCGGTCTGCCGGTGATGCGGGCCGAGGTAGGCCCGCAAGGGGCGCCGACCGTCGTCCTTCACGGACACCTCGACGTGGTTCCGGGGCGAGCGGGCCAGTTCGATCCCCGGATCGAGGGCGATCGCCTCTATGGGCGCGGCTCCTATGACATGAAGGGTGCGTTGGCGGCGATGTTGCTGACCACCGCGGCGATGCGCGACCAAGACCGGGTGCGGGTGCGGCTGGGGATCGTCGGCGACGAGGAGTCCGAGGAGGAGGCCGAGCGGGGCAGCGACCACCTGGTCGACAGCGGCTTCCTCGGCGACTTCGCGATTACCGGCGAGCCGACCGACCTTCACATCGGGGTCGAGGCAAAGGGGGTGCTGGCGCTGCGGCTTGAGGTGAGCGGCACCGCTGCGCACGGTGCCACGCCGTGGCTGGGCGACAACGCCGTGCTGAACGCGCTCGACGTTTTCCGCAGCATCGAGTCGCTACCGTTTGCCCGGCACAGCTCCGAGCTATTTGACCGCCCCTCGATCAACCTCGGCAGAATCTGGGGCGGGGACGCGCTCAACAAGGTGCCAGACCGATGCGTGATCAACGTCGATATCCGCTACCTGCCAGATCAGGATCCGGCCGGCGTGCTGGAGGAGGTGCGCGGCCTGAGCGGCGCCGAGGTGGCGCCGCTCTTCACCCGCCCACCGGCGATCGTCGATCGCGACTCCACGGTCGTGCGGGCGCTGCGCGAGGCGGCGAGCGCCCACCACGACGAGCCGATGAGCGTCGGGCGCGACGGCGCCTCCGACGCGGTCTCCTTCCTGCGGGTCGGGGTGCCGGCGGTCGAGTTCGGCCCGGTTGGGGCAGGCCACCACGGCCCCGAGGAGTGGGTCTCGGTCTCCTCGCTGGAGGCCTACCGGCAGACGCTCGAAACCTTCCTCCGCGCCGTTCCCGACCGGCTGAGCATCTGAGCCGAGGATGATCGAGCCGTCCTCCAAGAAGCCGCCGCCCGGCGGCGACCACGAGCCTCCGCCGAAGCCGAAGCGCTACTGGTGGCGCTTCACCCTCGCCTCGGTGGTGATCGTCACCGCCACCGCGGCGGCGACCGCGATCAGCATCCTCCTCTACATCGGGAGCATCGCCAACGCGCTCTCCCACCACAACGTCTACGAAAAGAACAAACTCGCCCGCTACCTCTCCAAGGTCCACGGCGGCGAACCCGAGACGATCCTCATCCTCGGCTCTGACAAACGAGCCAACCTTGGCGAAGAACGGGGGCGCTCGGACACGACGATCCTGGTGCGGCTTGACCCCGACCACAACCTGATCACGGTGATGTCGATCCCCCGCGACCTCAAGGTCGATATCCCCGGCTACGGGATCGGCAAGTTCAACGCCGCCTACACGGACGGTGGGCCGAAGCTGACCCTGCGCCTGGTCAAGGAACTGACCGGCCTGGGGGTCAACCACGTCGTCAACGTCGACTTCCTCGGCTTCGTGCGAGCGGTCAATGCGATCGGTTGCGTCTACACCAACGTCGACCGCCGCTACTACCACTCCAACCTGGGCGTACCGCCGGCCGAACAGTATTCGGAAATCAACATCCAGCCCGGCTATCAGCGCTTGTGCGGCCCACAAGCGCTTGCGTTCGTGCGCTACCGCCACACCGACACCGATCTGGTCCGTTCCGGCCGCCAGCAGGCGTTCCTCAGCGCGGCCCGCCAGCAAGTGCCGATCTCCCAGCTCGTTCTCGGTCAGAACAACCTGATCGACATCTTCACCAAATACACGACCTCAGACATCAGCAACGCCGAAACGATGCTCCAGGTGCTGAAACTGTTCATCGCCTCGCGCAACGCGGAGGTCAAACAGATCCACTTCCCGGCGATCCTCGGCCCGAGCTACGTCTACGCTTCAGAGAGCGCGATCCACGGCGCCGCCAGCCAGTTCCTGGGGACATCCAACGGCGTACCGCACGGCATCCTCGCTCAGGAAGGCGGCAACGGGAAAAAGAAGGCGAGCGCCCACAGCTCTAAGCAGCCCGCCGCCAAGCCGAAGTCCCCGGGCGGAGATGGTCTGGTGCCGGCCTCTGAAGGCGGCAAGCTCGAGGCCGATGCGGTCGCACGCAAGGCCGGCGTCTTCCCGGTCTTCTACCCGACCCGCCTGCCCTCGGGGGCCGAATATGTGCCCGACTCAGTTGAAGAACGGGTGCGTAACCCTCGCGTCTACCACCTCTCAGACAGCGACGGAAATAGTCACGAGGCCTACCGGATCGTTCTCCAGTGGGCCCTGCCGGAAGGCCTGGTCTACTTCGGGGTGCAGGGGATCCGGGGCTGGCCCAACCCACCGATCCTCAGCAACCCCAGCGTGACCGAGACGCTCGGCGGCCGCGAATATGAGATCTATACCGACGGCGGTAAGGTCAAAATGGTCGCTTGGCATCGAGCCGGGAACACCTACTGGATCTCCAACAGCCTCCTGGACTCGCTGAGCAACGAGCAGATGATCGGCATGGCGCGCTCGGTGAACGTGATCATCCCGAAGCCGAAGCGAGCGAGGAGGAGGAGATGAGACCTCAGAAGAACAATGGGGAGGTTCTCCTATGAGCGGCGAGAAGCAGCCGATCGGCGTGATCGGGGTCGGCTGGGTGGGCTTGGTGACGGCAGCCTGCTTCGCCGAGCTCGGCCACCGCGTCCTGGCGCGCGACATCGTGCCTGCCAAGGTCGAGGCGCTTTCGCGCGGCGAGACGACGATCCACGAGCCGGACCTCGATGAGCTGCTGCGTCGCAACGCCGAGCGACTCGAGTTCACCACCGAGATGGCAGACGTGCTGGCGGCGGCCCGCATCCTCTTCGTCTGCGTGGACACCCCGCCGACCTACTCGGGGGACGCCGACCTCGGGCGCGTGATGTCTGTAGTCGATGAGCTGCAGGGGGATTCCACTCATGCGCTGGTCATGAAGTCGACGGTTCCGGTCGGCACGGGTCGCAAGATCCAGCGAGAGTTGAGCGCTACCGCCTATGCATCCTGTCCTGAGTTCCTCAAGGAGGGTTCGGCGGTTGAGGACTTCATGAACCCCGACCGGGTGGTGATCGGTATCGATCCTGGGAACGAGTGGGCGGCCGAGGCGGTCGAGGAGATCTACGCTCCGCTCGAAGGGGAGCTGGTTCGCACCAACGTCTCCAGCGCCGAGATGATCAAGCTGGCATCCAACACGTTTCTGGCCACCAAGATCTCCTTCATCAATGAGATCGCCAACGTCTGCGAGGAGGTTGGGGCCGATGTCTCTGAGGTAGCTCGGGGCATGGGTCTGGATGACCGAATCGGACCGAAGTTCCTGCAGGCAGGCCTGGGCTTCGGAGGCAGCTGCTTTGGCAAGGATGTTTCCGCCCTGCGCAAGCTCGCCGCCAATACCGGCTACCACTTCCAACTCCTCAATGCTGTGGTCGAGGTCAACGAGCTTCAAAAGCGACGCGTCGTTCACAAGCTCCGCGAGCATCTCGGCTCGCTGGTCGGCAGGCGGGTCGCGCTGCTGGGTCTCTCGTTCAAGCCCAACACCGACGACATGCGAGACGCCGCGAGCTTGGTTCTCGCCGCCCGCCTGGAGGGGGAGGGGGTCGAGGTGGCGGCCTATGACCCTGTGGCCGAGCAACGGGCAGCCGAATTGCTGCCCGCGGTTGAGATGTCGCCCTCGGCCCTTGGCGCACTCGATGGCGCCGACGCCGCAGTACTCGTGACCGAGTGGCCGGAGTTCGCCGAGCTGGACTGGGCCGAGGTGGCCCAGCGCATGGCCCGTCCGCTGATCGTCGACGGCCGCAACTTCCTCGACGCCAAGGCACTCGGTGCCGCCGGCATCGAGTACGAGGGAATCGGCAGGGCCGGCCAGGGCTCGACCTCCCCGACGACGGCAGACTGAGGCCGATGCAGGCGATCGTCCTAGTCGGCGGCGAGGGAACGCGGCTGCGGCCGCTGACCGCGACCGTGCCGAAGCCCGCGCTGACTCTGGTCGATCGGCCGTTCATCGCCTACATGGTCGAGTGGCTGGCGGGGCATGGGATCAGCGAAGTCGTGCTGGCATGTGGGTTTCTCCCCGACGTGCTGCGCGAGGCGCTCGGCGACGGCGAGGGGGAGGGGGTGCGCATCCGCTACGTCGTCGAGCCCGAGGCCCGCGGCACCGCCGGTGCCATCCGCTTCGCCGCCGATCAGCTCGGCGAGGACCTCGAGGATCGCTTCCTGGCGCTGAACGGCAACGTCCTCACCGATCTCGACCTGACCGCGCTGCTGCGCGCCCACGCCGAGCGCGGGGCGCGGGCGACGCTCGGCCTTCACCCGGTCGAGGACTCCTCGGCCTATGGGTTGGTCAGCACCGGGCTGGGTGGCGAGGTCCTGGAGTTCTTGGAGAAGAGCGGCGAGGCGGCGCCGGGGGAAATCAACGCCGGGATGTATGTGCTGGAGCGCTCGGTGCTCGACTTGATCCCGGCGGGGCGCGAGGTCTCAATCGAGCGCGAGGTCTTCCCGCGCCTGGTCGGGGACGGCCTGCACGGACTGCGTCTGGACGGCTACTGGATGGACATCGGGACGCCGGATCGCTACCTCCAGGCGAGCTGGGACATCCTCGAGGGACGGGTGGAGACGCAGGTGCGCCGGACCGCGCCCGGCCTGCTCGTCGATGCCGCTGCGACGCTCAGCGAGGGCGCGACCGTGGGACCGCGCGCCGTCCTCGGGCCGGGGTGCCGGGTGAAGGTGGGCGCGGAGGTACGCGACTCGGTGCTGCTCGAGGGCTGCACGGTGGGCGAGGGGGCTCGGGTCAGCGGCTCGATCCTCGCCCCCGGCGTCGAGGTTGCCCCCGGCGCCGAGCTCGAAGGCGCGGTGATCGGCGCGCGTGAGAAGGTTCCGGCCTGATGCTCGAAGACGTCCTCGACATCCCCGATCACCTGCGCGACGCGCTGTGGCGCATCGAATCGGCACGCCTGGGGCCGGCTGACGCGGTCGGGCTGATGGTCTGCGGGATGGGCGGCTCGGCGATCGGCGGCGATCTCGCCGCGGCGGCGCTGGGCGACCGCCTCATCCGGCCGCTGCTCACGGTCAGGGGGTATGAACTTCCCTCTTGGGCGACTCCGGAGTGGACGGTGCTGTGCTCCAGCTACTCGGGCAACACGGAGGAGACGCTCGGCTGCTTCGCCGCCGCCGGGGCGCTCGGCGCCAGGCGCATAGTCGCCGCCACTGGCGGCGCCCTGGTCGAGACCGCGCGCCAGGACGGGGTTCCGGTGATCGGCCTACCGGGGCTCCTCGCGGCTCCCCGCAACGCCGTTGCCTACATGCTGATCTGCGCCATGGAGATCGCCGCCCTGGTAGGCGCCGCACCGCACCTCCACGCCGAGATCGAGGCCGCGGCTGCCTTCCTTGAGGAGCAGACAGACAACCTCCAGTCGCGAGCCGTGGACGTCGCCGCCAGGCTCGGAGGGACTCTGCCGACCCTCTATGGCGCCGACCTTACCGCCCCGCTCGCCCGCCGCTGGAAGACCCAGATAAACGAGAACGCAAAGCTCCCGGCCTTCTACTCGCAGTTGCCCGAGGCCGACCACAACGAGATCTGCGGCTGGGAGGGTGCCGATGCGAGCGCCGCCAGGCTAGCCGCCGTCTTCTTCGAGGACGCCGATCAGCACCCGCGCGAGCGGCGGCGCTTCGAGCTGACCGCGGAGCTGATCGCCGACCAGGGGACCGAGGTCATCCGGATCGAGACCGAGGGCGATTCGCGCACCGCCCGGCTGCTCTGGGTGACGATGCTCGGCGACCTCGTCTCGCTGCGGCTCGCCGAGTCCCACGGCGTCGACCCCCTCCCGGTCGAGGCGATCGAGCACTTCAAGGCCGCCTTAGGACAGCCGGCGTAGGTCCTACGTATCCTTCGCCGGGCCCCGACCACACGAAAGGAACCGATGGCAACCGCCGCATCCAACTACGACATCGCCGATATCGCGCTCGCAGACGCGGGCCAGAAGCGGATCGAGTGGGCAGATCGCCAGATGCCAGTCCTCACTCAGATCCGCGAGCGCTTTGAGCGCGAGAAGCCGCTGGAGGGGCTGCGGATGGCCTGTTGCCTGCACGTCACCACTGAGACGGCGAACCTGGTCCGCACCCTGATGGCAGGCGGGGCCGACGTGGCGCTGTGCGCCTCCAACCCCCTCTCCACCCAGGATGAGACGGCGGCCGCGCTGGTCGACCGCTACGGCGCCGAGGTGCACGCGATCAACGGCGAGGACAACGAGACCTATTACCGCCACATCGAGACCGCCGTCGACAAGCACCCCCACATCACCATGGACGACGGCGCCGACGTGATCAGCGTCCTGCACGGAGAGCGGCCCGAGCAGCTCTCCGAGGTGCTCGGCGGCACCGAGGAGACGACTACAGGTGTGATCCGCTTGAAGGCGCTGGAGGCGGAGGGCAAGCTCGGCTTCCCGATCATCGCCGTCAACGACGCCGACACCAAGCACTTCTTCGACAACCGCTACGGCACCGGCCAGTCGACCCTCGACGGGGTGATCCGCGCCACCAACGTGCTGATCGCCGGCCTCAGGGTGGTGGTGATCGGCTACGGCTGGTGCGGCAAGGGCGTGGCGATGCGAGCCAAGGGCCACGGCGCCCACGTGATCGTCTGCGAGGTCGACCCGCTGCGGGCGCTGGAGGCGGTGATGGACGGCTTCGACGTGATGCCCGGGGTGGAGGCCGCCCGCGAGGGCAACGTCTTCATCTCGGTGACCGGCAACCGCGACGCGATCGCCGGAGAGATGTTCGACCTGATGAAGAGCGGTGCGATCGTCTGCAACTCCGGCCACTTCAACGTCGAGATCAACAAGGGCGACCTCGACGCGCTAACCGCCTCGACCTATGAGGCGCGGCCGCTGGTCGAGGGTCACCGGCTAAAGGACGGACGCGAGATCTTCCTGCTCGCCGAGGGGCGCCTGGTCAACCTCGCCACCGCGGAGGGCCATCCGGCGGCAGTGATGGACATGAGCTTCGCCAACCAGGCGCTGGCCGCCGAGTACGTGGCAAAGAACCATGACACCCTGGAGACCAGGGTCCACTCGGTGCCGCGCGAGATCGACCAGGAGATCGCCCGTCTCAAGCTGGAGTCCAAGGGCGTCAGGATCGACAGTCTCACCGAGATCCAGTCGAAGTACCTGGCCTCATGGGACCAGGGCACCTGATTTCCGCCTAGGCGGTCGCGATGCGGGCCATGGTCTTAGCCGCTGGGTTGGGAACACGGCTGCGGCCGATCACCTACGAGATGCCAAAGCCGATGGTGCCGGTCTTAAACCGGCCGGTAATGGAGCACATCGTGCGGCTGCTCGGCGGTCACGGCTTCACCGAGACGGTCGCCAATCTGCACTGGTTCCCGGAGCTGATCGAGGCCCACTTCGGTGACGGCTCGGATTTCGGGGTCGAGCTCTCCTACAGCCGCGAGGAGCGGCTGCTCGGCACCGCAGGGGGGGTGCGGGGCGCGGCGGAGTTCCTCGGCGACTCCTTCCTGGTCATCTCCGGCGACGCGCTCACCGACATCGACCTCGGTGCAATGCGCGATTTCCACTTCTCCCACGATGGGATCGCGACCCTGGCGACGAAGCAGGTCGAGCAGACCAGCCAGTTTGGGGTTGCGATCACCGGCGCCGACGGCCGCATTCAGGGCTTCCAGGAGAAGCCCGAGCCTGCCGAGGCGCTGTCGAACCTGGCCAACTGCGGCATCTACATGTTCCGCTCGGAGGTCTTTGACTTCTTCCCCGGGCCAGGGGCGAGCGCCTTGGCGGGACCGCAGGACCCAGCCGGGTTCGCCGATTGGGCGATGGACGTCTTCCCGGCGCTGCTGGCGAGCGACGTGCCGTTCTACTCGCACGAGGTCGACGCCTACTGGAACGACATCGGCAACCTCGAGGAGCTTCGCCGCGGTAACTTCGACGCCCTGTGCGGGGCGGTCGTAGTCGATCCCGGGGCCCCGGAGGTCGCCGACGGCGTCCGAGCCGCCAGCCCGCTCGGCGACGCCGAGGTCGAGCCGCCGGCGCTGATTGGTGCCGGGGTAGAGCTGGGGGAGGGAGTTCGCATCGAGGGCCCGGCGGTCCTCGGCGAAGGCTGTCGGATCGGCGACGGCGTCCGCATCCGCGACTCGATCTTGCTGGAAGGAGCCGAGCTGGCTCCTCGGACGTTCCTGATCGGTGCGATCGCGGGTCACGCGCACCGGTAGTCCTCATCGGGAGCGGGCCAGGCACCGGCGGCGCCAAGGATCGGTCAAGGGCTGCCAACGCCAGTCGCCGCTGGCATGGGCCGAGCGAGCAGCCGGTGCCATGATCGTGAAATTGGCCGAGCGCTTCGGGCTCGCGCAGCGCTTTCAGAGCGAGGGCGTGCTGAGCGCCGCCGCCACCCCTTTCGGCCCTCACCCGGCGCCGCCGCATGGTCGCTGCGCTGCCCGTCTCCCAAAACGTTGCCGAGGGCCTGTGAGAGGCGTAGCATCGAGGCACAGACCCGAAGGAGGCAGCATGCGAATCGAGATCCGTGGTCGCAACGTCGAGATCACCGACGAGTTGCGAGAGCACGTGCTGAAGCGATTCCTCCCGGTGGGCAAGCAGGTCTCGGAGCTGGCCACGCTCGACATCGAGCTCACCGAGGAGCGCAATCCCTCGATTGCCGAGAGTCAGGTGGCCGAGGCCACCCTCCGGCTCAAGGGCGTGACCCTGAGAGCTCGAGAGGCCTCGGCGGAGATGCCCCACACGATCCACGAGCTGGCGGAGGACATCCGCCGCCAGGTAAAGAAGCACCGCGAGCTGCGCCGCAAGCGCGCCCTGACCCGGCGCGCCGTCGGGCGCATGCGCGGACGTATCGCCTGAGCCCCACCCATCGCTAACCTAGGCCAATGCCCGCTGCAAGGGACATGGTCACGCGTGCGCTGCGCGTCGGCGAGGGACGCAAATTCAAGGCCTATGAGAAGCGCGCCGAGGCGATCAATCGGATCGAGCCGGAGATGGAGGTGCTTGAGGACGTCGAGCTGCGCGAAGAGGCCGACTCGCTGCGCGAGCGGGCGCGAAACGGTGCGCCGCTCGATGACCTCCTACCCGAGGCCTTTGCGCTGACCCGCGAGGCCTCCCGCCGCACCCTTGGCCAGCGCCACTACGACGTGCAGCTGATCGGCGGCATGGTCCTGCACGACGGGGCGATCGCCGAGATGAAGACCGGCGAGGGCAAGACGCTTACTGCGACCCTGGCCGTCTTCCTCAACACGCTGGCCGGCGACAGCGTCCACCTGGTTACGGTCAACGATTACCTGGCGCGCCGCGACGCCGAATGGATGAAACCGGTCTACGACGCGCTCGGGGTCAGTGTCGCCGCGATCCAGGAGGGCGACGATCACGCGACCCGTCAGCAGAAGTACGCCTGCGACGTCACCTACGGAACCAACTCGGAGTTCGGCTTTGACTACCTGCGCGACAACATGTCCGCGGCCCTTGAGCACTGCGTTCAGCGCGGCCACCACTTCGCGATCGTCGACGAGGTCGACAACATCCTGATCGACGAGGCGCGGACGCCGCTGATCATCTCCGGCGCCCCCGAACAGGCGGCCCAGACCTACTACACCTTCGCCCGTCTCGCCAAACAGATGAAGGGCGTCCCGGCCAAAGAAAAGCTCAAATCCCTCGGCGAGTCCAAGGACACCTCCGAGGTCGACTACGACTACGAGTTCGATGAGAAGCACAAGACGGTGGCACCGACCGAGGGCGGCGTGAAGCGCACCGAGGAGTTCGTCGGGGTCGAGAACCTCTATCTCGGTGAGCACGGCAGCCTCGTCAATCACCTTGTCCAGTCGCTGAAGGCCGAGTCGCTCTACAAACGCGACAAGGACTACGCGGTGGTCGACGGCGAGGTGATGATCATCGACGAGTTCACAGGTCGCATCCTCGAGGGACGGCGCTGGTCGGAGGGCCTGCACCAGGCGGTCGAGGCCAAGGAGGGGGTGGCGATCCGCGAGGAGAACCAGACGCTCGCCACGATCACCCTGCAGAACTACTTCCGCCTCTACGACAAGCTCTCCGGGATGACGGGGACCGCGTTGACCGAGGCGACCGAGTTCATGAAGATCTACAAGATCCCGGTTGTCGAGATCCCGACCAACCAGCCGATGGTCCGCGACGACCACAACGACCAGATCTTCAAAACCAAAGACGGCAAGTGGAAGGCCGTGCTGGACGAGATCACGGCTCGTCACGAGAAGGGGCAGCCGATTCTGGTCGGCACCGTCTCGGTCGAGGTCTCCGAGATGATCTCCGCGGAGCTGAAGCGCCAGGGCGTCGAGCATGCGGTGCTCAACGCGAAGCCCGAGCACGCCGAGCGAGAGGGCGAGCGGATCGCCCAGGCCGGTCGCAAGGGCGCCGTGATGATCGCTACCAACATGGCCGGCCGCGGCGTCGACATCAAGCTGGGCGGCGATCCCGAGCAGCTCGCGGTCCACGAGCTAAAGAAGCAGGGAGTCGCGCCCGGCGAGGTGGGCTACGACGAGGCGCTCGCGGTGGAGGTCGCCAGGCTGGAGCCGCAGTGCGCGGCCGAGGCGGAGGAGGTGTGCGAGTTGGGCGGCCTCTACATCTGCGGCACCGAGCGTCACGAGTCCCGCCGCATCGACAACCAGCTGCGCGGCCGCTCCGGCCGCCAGGGCGACCCCGGCGAGACGCGCTTTTACCTCTCGGCCGAAGACGACGTGATCCGGCTCTTCGCCGGCGATCGAATCTACAAAATTCTCGATCGACTGGGGCCGATCGACGACGAAGGCGGTGAGATGCCGCTCGAGGCGAACATGCTCACCAAGACGGTCGAGAACGCCCAGAAGAAGGTCGAGGAACAGAACTTCCTGATCCGCAAACGGGTGCTCGAGTACGACGACGTGATGAACGAGCAGCGCCGCGTGGTCTACAAATACCGCCGCGAGATCCTCGAGGGGCGCGACATCTCCGAGACCGCCCGCGACGAAATGGAGGGCGTGATCGAGCGCCTGGTCGACGAGTACACGCCGGGCAACGTCCTCGAGGACTGGGACATGGCCGAGCTGGAGACCCAGCTGCGCCAGATCTGGCCGGTCGGCATCGAGGTCGGCTCGCTGGCTCCGGAGACGGTCGACCCCGAGCAGCTGAAGGACACCCTCGATGACGACGCGATGAACGCCTACGACGAACGCGAGAAGCAGTTCGGCGCCGAGCTCGTCCGCTACCTGGAGCGCTCGATCCTGCTGCAGGTGATCGATAACCGCTGGCGCGAGCACCTCTTCGACATGGACTACCTGCGGGAGGGCATCCACCTGCGCGGCTTCGCCCAGCTCGACCCCCTTGTCGCCTACAAAAACGAAGGCTTCACGATGTTCGAAGAGCTGATGCACTCGATCTGGGAGGAGTTCAGCAAGCTGATCTTCCACGTCGAGGTGGAACTCGACCCCGCGCAGGCCGAAACCGCCTTCGCCCCCAACGGCGAGAGCGAACCGGCGACCTTTGACTACTCCGGCGGCACCCTCGAAGGGCAGCCCTCGGCGCTGCAGCAAGTCGCCGCGACGGGCTCGGCCGGGGCGGTGGAGATGGTCGCCGCGGGGGCGGGCGTCGAGCAGGCCGGCAACGGCGCCGCCGAGGTGATCGAGACCGTGGTCAAAGACGAGCACGACAAAATCGGCCGCAACGACCCCTGCTGGTGCGGGTCGGGCAAGAAGTACAAGAAGTGCCACGGGGCCTGAGGACGCAGCAGCCAGCGCCTCCGCGCCCTTTGGTCCGCGATGAGGAATTCTGATCCCGTCAGGGAGTTCATCAGGGCCTTCAACGCAGGCGAGCTGGATGCCTTCGTCGATGTCCTCGATCCCGAGGTTGAGCTTCATTCCATGAAGGGATTGCGAAAGGGAGTGGAGGCCGCGCGGCTGTGGGCGACGCGAGCGCCCGGCGGCGTGCAGCAGACGATCGAGTTGGAGGAGCTATACGAGGACACCGACCGGGCGGTTGCCTCGATCAGGCGGGTCTGGCGCTGGGCCGAGGACGACTCGCCGGCCGGCGAGGATGAGATGGCCTGGCTCTTTCAGCTGCGCGGCGGCAGGGTACGGAGCTGGCGCCCGTTCGAGGATCGCGCCGAAGCGCTGCGGGCGGCGGGATTCGAGCACGGTACCGGCGCTGAGTAAGCTCTCTCCATGGCCGAGACCGCCTCAACCGAATCGGTGCCGGCGCGGCTCGCCGAGATCCGCGACCAGTTGAAGCTGCTCGCGGATTACCTTTGACCCGGCTTCGCTTAGGGCCCAGGTGGAGCGGCTGGAGGCCGAGATGCAGCGGCCAGGCTTCTGGGACGACCAGGAGGCCGCTGCCCGCGTCTCGGCCAGCCACGCCCGCGCGCAGCGCAAGCTGAGGACCTTCGGCCACCTCGAGTCCGAGGTCAGCGATCTCGGCGAGCTGGCCGAGATGGCTGCCGAGGACGAGGAGATGGCGGCTGAGCTCACCGCCCAGCTCGCCTCGGTCGAGCGGCGCCTCGCCGAGCTCGAGGAGGCGCGGCTATTCAGCGGCGAGTATGACTCCGGTGACGCGGTCATCACCGTCCACGCCGGGGCCGGTGGCACCGACTCCCAGGATTGGGCGGAGATCCTCCTGCGCATGTACCTGCGTTGGGCCGAGCGGCGCGGCTTCGAGGTCGAGATGAAGGAGGCCTCGCCCGGTGAGGAGGCGGGCCTCAAGTCGGCGACCTTCATCGCCCGTGGCGAGAACGCCTACGGCCTCTTCGCGGCCGAGCGCGGCGTCCACCGGCTGGTGCGGATCTCCCCCTTTGACTCCTCCGCCCGCCGCCACACCAGCTTTGCCCAGGTCAACGTCGGGCCGCTGGTCGATGAGGGGGTCGAGGTCGAGATCGACGACGCCGACCTGCGCGTCGACACCTACCGCGCCTCCGGCGCCGGCGGCCAGCACGTCAACAAGACCGACTCGGCGGTGCGGATCACCCACATCCCCAGTGGCGTCGTCGTGCAGTGCCAAAACGAGCGCTCCCAGGCTCAGAACAAGGCCGTCGCGATGCAGCTGCTGCGCTCGAAGCTGATCGAGTTGGAGGAGCGAAAGCGCGCCGCTGAGCTGGCGCGGGAGAGGGGGGAGGTAAAGGACGTCGCCTGGGGCTCGCAGATCCGCAGCTACGTCATGCACCCCTACACGATGGTCAAAGACCACCGCACCGAGCACGAGGTCGGCAACGTCCAGCGGGTCCTCGATGGCGACCTCGACGAGTTCATCCGCGACTACCTCAACAAGACCGCCGCCTCCTCGGCCGAGTAGGGACGGCGCCCGCCGATCGACGGCTCTGAGCGGCCGTCTTTCAGCGATCTCGGGCGGCGGCCGAGTCCGGCGCGAGCCAGTCTGTCTGGCCGCCGCTCAGCCGCCTGACCGTCAAGCGCCGGATCGCATAGCGATCGCAAAAGGACGGCGCCGCCGGGACGTCGAGGCTGACGATGAAGGCTCGCGCGGCCCGGGCTTTGGCCATCGCGCGAGGGTCGAGGTGCGCGCTCATCTGGAGAAGCCCCTTTTCGGTGAAGCGCTCCCTGGCCTTCCCCAGTTGCAGCGACCCCCGGCCGCCCTTCAGCCAGTAGTCGACCGTGACCTCGGAGGGCGCGTAGGAGGTGTAGTGGACGGTCAGGTTGACGCTGTCGTGCGTCGTGGAGGTGACGATCCGAGCCGCGGCGGTGCGCAGCAGGCACTTGACGGGGGGAAGGTTCGCGGCTTCGGATTCTTCTTCTTGTTCTTCTTCTTCGAGTTCTTCGCCTTCCCATTCTTCCGCCCCTTCTTCTTCTTCTTCGTTTGAGAAGCTCGGCGTTACGGTGGCCCGGGTGAGCAGGGTCGGAGGAGGCGATGCGGCAGCCGGCTGCGCGCCGCTCGCCGCACCGACGAGCGAGATGGAGAGGGCGATGCAGGCCGAGACAGCGAGGGGCTTCCATCGCTTCGCCCAGCCGATCGGCTTCTCTGCGTCTGGCATCCCACCTTGGATCGACGGGAATGGACGGTCCCTTTAGAGAACGCCCTCGAGCTTCAGCAGGGCTTCCTTCATCGGTAGGCCGCCGCCGTAGCCGCCGAGGCCGCCTCCGCTGCGCAGGACGCGGTGGCAGGGGACGACGATCGGGAGCGGGTTGGAGCCACACGCCGTGCCGGCGGCCCGCACAGCCCGCTCGTTTCCGGCTCGGCCTGCCATCTCGGTGTAGCTGCGTGTCTGCCCGTAGGGGATCTTGGCGATCGCGCGCTGCACCCTGCCGCGAAAGCCGTCGGTGAGCTGCCAGTCAAACGGCAGCCCGAAAGCCTGCAGGCGGCCCTCGAAGTAGAGGTCGAGCTTGCGCCGTGGCTCATCGAGCTGGGCCGGGCACTCGAGCACCCGCGGGGAGATGCGGGCCGCGAGGTCCGCGAGCAGATCTTCGGCGTCCTGATTTGGCAGGCCGACCCGGACCAGGCCGCGCTTGGTGGTAGCGAGCAAAAGCGGCCCGAAGGGTGAGTCCGTCGTCGTGTAGGCGATGTCCAGCAGGCCCTCGGCGGCGGCTCGGTCGGCAAGGCGTTGCAGCGAGTCCTTCATGTCAGCTCCCTCCTCAGTCGCTTGACTCCCTCGTGGAGGCTGCGGCGGGCCGCCTCCGGCGAGCAGCCCAGTGCGGCGCCGATCTCGGCGTGTGGCAGGTCGCAGGCGTAGCGAAGCTCGACCGCTGCGCGCTGCTTGGGTGGCAGAGCACCCACCATCGCCCAGATCTCACCGCCAAGCTCCGGGTCGCTGACCGCGACCTCGGCGACCTCGGCGACCGGCACTGGCCGGCGCCCGTTGGCGCGATGGTGGTCGACCGCCTTGCGATAGGCGATCGCGAGCAACCAGCCCCGCAGGTTGCTCGCGTCGCCCAGCTTCGGATAGGCCCGCAGGGCGGAGATGAAGGTCTCCTGGAAGCAGTCCTCGGCGTCAAGGCGCCCGACGGCGCCGCGCAGCACTGCCATCACATCGGATGCGTGCTCGTCGAGCAGGGCTTGGAAGGGAGGCAGGGCGCTCAAGGTCATTGATTAAACGCGCTGAGGGGCTCGAACGTGAGACGAGGCTCTGACTCAAGCCGCCGCCGGGCGTTCGCAGCTCTGCGGTAGGCGGGAAAGCCGCGAGCCCAGGTCGATTACCCTGCGGCGATGCCTGGCCCCGGCGAGCCGCTCAGCGAGGTCGTCTCTCGTGCGCTCAGCGAGGACATCGGCTCGGGGGACGTGACAGCGGAGTCGACGGTGCCCGAGGATGCGGTGGGCCGCGCCCGGATCGTGCAGAAGCAGCCCGGGGTGGTGTTCGGTCTCGCCGCGGTTGAGGAGGTGATGCGCCAGTGCGGCGCCGAGCAGGTCGAGAAGCTGGTGGTTGAGGGGCAGTGGCGGGAGGAGGTGCCGAGCGAGGTGGCGCTTGTCAGCGGCCCGGCGCGCGCTCTGCTCGGCGCCGAGCGCACCGCGCTCAACTTCCTCGGCCACCTCTCCGGGATCGCCACGCTGACGGCGCGCTACGTGGAGGCCGTGGCGGGGACCGGCGCCGTCATCCTCGACACGCGCAAGACGACGCCGGGGCTGCGGGGGCTCAAGAAGGCGGCGGTCGCGGCTGGCGGGGGGCGCAACCACCGGATGGGCCTCTACGACGCGATCCTGATCAAGGAGAACCACATCGCCCTGGCCGGCGGGCTGGCGAGGGCCGTCCATGCGTCCCGCGCCGCGCGCCCCGAGCTGGCGGTCGAGGTCGAGTGTCGCAACCTCGACGAGGTCGCCTACGCGCTGGGCACCGGCGCCGACTTGCTGCTGCTCGACAACATGGAGACCGCGACGCTGCGGGGGGCGGTGGAGCTGCGCGAGGGCTCCGGCGGCACGACGGCGCCCTCGCTGGAGGCCTCGGGCGGGGTCAGCCTTCAGACGGTGCGGTCGATTGCCGAGACCGGGGTCGACCTGATCTCGGTCGGCGCCCTAACCCACTCGGCGCCGACCCTTGACTTCAGCATGCTGGTCGAGCCCGCCTGAGCCTCACTTCAAGAGCCGCGAGAGCCGGCGGTCTTTCAGCACCCGCCCGCCGGTCTGCTCGGCGGGGCAGTAGTTGGTCTGGTGCTCGGAGAAGAAGACCGCCTCGATCGTCGTCCCGCAGCGGGGGCAGGGCTCTCCCTCGCGCCTGTGGACCTGCAGCGGCATCGGCAGCTTGTCGGGAACCTGAGCGCCGACCACCTCCTCGTAGCGATCGATCGCATCGCCGAGCACTTGCAGCCCCCCGTGCAGGCGCTCGACCTCCGCCTCGCCCAGCTCCGAGCCTTTCTTAAACGGCGAGAGCCGCGCCTCCCAGAGAATCTCATCGACCCAGGACCGCCCGATTCCGGCGATCGTCCGTTGGTCGCGCAGCAGCGGATGCAGATAGCGAGGCTTATCGATCAGCGCGGCGAATTCTTCGAGCGGCGGCGCCGGCCAGGCTTCCGGCCCAAGCAAGGCAACGATCTCCTCCCCAGACACTGCGTCGCTACCCAGCAGCTTCGCCCAGGCCCGTTGCTTGGTCCCAAACTCCCGTAGCCGCAACTCCCGCCCGTCCCCCAGCCCTACCAACACCCGGGAGGCCCGATCTCTGGGCGAGGCCCGCTTCTCAAACACCTGCAGCCGGCCCGCTGACATCAGGTGAATCAGCAGCGCCAGATCCCCGAACTCAACCACCGGCATCTTCCCGATTCGTCGCACTGCGCTCACCTCTCGTCCCACCAGCTCCTCCAGCCCCGGCTCAAATGTCTTCATCACGTTCATCCCCGGCGCCATGGCCGATTCGACCACGGCCCCCGACAAGGCGCTGTTCAGCCGCCGGGCAGTGATCTCAACCTCGGGCAACTCGGGCATAGGTGAAGTCTTGCGCCTGCGCCCTTGGTGCGGCGAGAGGGTCGAGGAGGTAGGCCTCGCCGCCGATCGCCCTCCGCGTCGAGAGCGCCGCTGGGCTGAGCGGTTAGACTTGGACAACGTTCATTCGACTGGTTCAAGGCGAAGGCCGGCCCAGCGAACATCAGGAAAGGAAGGGCTCCGTGCAAGAGCTCCCGACGATCCAACCCACTTCACCGGACGGCCTCTCGCCCGAGGAGGTCGCTGCGCTGAGCGAGCAGGTCCGCGCCCTTGCTGCCGAGCGGGGCGCGGTGATCCTGGCGCACAACTACCAGCTGCCCGAGGTCCAAGACGTCGCCGACCACATGGGCGACTCACTCGGGCTCTCTCGCCAGGCTGCGGTCACCGACGCGGAGGCGATCGCCTTCTGCGGCGTGCACTTCATGGCCGAGACCGCCTCGATCCTCTCGCCGGAGAAGACGGTCCTGATCCCCGACCTCGGCGCCGGCTGCTCGCTCGCCGACTCGATCGATGCCGAGGCGCTGCGTGCCTGGAAGGCCGAGCATCCCGGCGCGCTGGTCGTCATGTACGTCAACACCTCGGCCGAGGTGAAGGCGGAGACCGACTACTGCTGCACCTCCTCCAACGCGGTCAAGGTGGTCGAGCACATCTGGGCCGAGCACGGCCCCGAGGCCGAGATCCTCTTCGGTCCCGATATGTGGCTGGGTGCCTTCGTCGAGCGCGAGACCGGCCTGCACGAGGACCCCGAGCGCCGCGCCCGCTTTCGGGTCTGGGACGGAGAGTGCCACGTCCACGCCGGGATCCGCCCTGAGGACCTCGCCCAGACGCGGGCCGAGCATCCCGAGGCGGAACTCCTGATCCACCCTGAGTGTGGCTGTTCGACCCAGGCTATGGAGTACCTCGCAGCGGGCGAGATCGAGCCCGAGGGCGTCCACATGCTCTCGACCTCAGGGATGCTGCGCCAGGTCGAAGCGCATCCCGAAGGCAGCTTCATCATCGCCACCGAGAACGGGATGCTCTACCCACTGCAAAAGGCGGCGCCGCAGGCCAACCTGATCGAGGCCAACCGGATGGCGTTCTGCAAGTACATGAAGATGATCACGCTGCCGAAGCTGCGCGACTCGCTGCTTGAGATGAAGTTCGAGGTCAGGGTCCCGGCAGAGATCGCCGCGCGGGCGCGCCTCCCGATCGAGCGCATGGTGGCGATCGGCTAGCGGAAGATAGAGTCCGACTCCCGGCCGCATCGAGAAGAGATCTACGTCCTTGCACCAGGCCATCCCTGCGCAAACAGCGAATCGCAACCAGCAGATGCACGAGCTTGCCCAGCAGCTTCGTGTCGATGCGATCCGCGCAAGCGCAGCAGCCGGCTCCGGCCATCCCACCTCCGCGATGTCGGCCGCCGACCTGATGGCCGTGCTCTTCGCGCACCACCTTCGATACGACTTCTCCGCCCCAGAGAACCGTGCAAACGACCACCTCGTCTTCTCCAAGGGCCACGCCTCGCCCCTGCTGTATGCGCTCTACAAGGCGGCCGGCGCGATCGACGACGAAGAGCTGCTCACCTTCCGTGAGTTCGGTTCCCGCCTGCAGGGCCATCCGACCCCGGAGATCCCCTGGGTCGACGTCGCAACCGGCTCGCTCGGCCAGGGCCTTCCGATCTCGGTCGGCATCGCGCTTGCCGCCGCCCGCCTCGAATCCTCCGACCTCAGGGTCTGGGTGCTCTGTGGCGACTCCGAGCTGGCCGAGGGATCGATGTGGGAGGCGTTCGAGCACGCCGGTCACGCTCGCCTCGGCAATCTGATCGCGGTGGTCAACGTCAACCGGCTCGGCCAGCGAGGCCCGACCATGCACGAGTGGGACACCTCCTCCTTTGCGGCGCGCGCGAGCGCCTGCGGTTGGCAGGTGGAGGAGATCGACGGGCATGACCTGGCGGCGATCGACGCTGCCTATGCCCGGGCGCTGGAGGCGGACGTGCCCGTTGCGATCTTCGCCCGCACCAAGAAGGGCTCCGGGGTCGCCGCCGTCGAGGACAAGCCGAACTGGCACGGCAAGCCGCTTGCCGATCCGGAGGCCGCGATCGCCGAGCTTGGCGGTGTCCGCTCGCTTGCGGTGGCTGTCCAGCCCCCGCCTGCGCCGCGACCGTTCGAGATTGCGAGAGAGCCGGTCAAGCGGCCCGCCTATGAGGTTGGCGCCGAAGTCGCGACGCGCGGCGCCTATGGCGACGCCCTTGCCTGGATTGGCTCGGTCGATGAGCGGGTCGTGGCGCTTGACGCCGAGGTGGGGAACTCGACCTACGCCGAGCGCTTCGCCGCGAAGCATCCGGACCGCTTCTTTGAGATGTTCATCGCCGAGCAGCAGATGGTCGCGGCTGCGGTAGGCCTCCAGGTCCGTGGATGGAAACCGTTCGCCTCCTCGTTTGGCGCGTTT
This sequence comes from uncultured Solirubrobacterales bacterium, assembly GCA_963777915.1. GTDB lineage: Bacteria > Actinomycetota > Thermoleophilia > Solirubrobacterales > 70-9 > CAVUPF01. Next base: position 64,782 of record CAVZSH010000005.1, read on the forward strand.
CTGAGTCGTGCCTATGACTTCGTCCGCATGGCCGCGATCTCCGATGCGGACTTAAAGCTCTGCGGCTCGCATGTGGGAGTCTCGATCGGGCCCGACGGACCGTCGCAGATGGCACTCGAGGACATTGCCGCCCTTCGTGCCGTCCTCGGCAGCACTGTCCTGTACCCCTGCGACGCCAACCAGACCGTGCAGCTCGTCGATGCGATGCGCCGCCACCACGGCGTCAGCTACCTGCGCACGACTCGCGGCGCCACCCCGGTGCTCTATGAGCCGGAGGAGGCCTTCGCGATCGGAGGTAGTCGCACGCTGCGGTCCAGCAGCGATGATCTCGTCACCCTGATCGGCGCGGGGGTCACCCTGCACGAGTGCCTTGCCGCCGCCGAGGATCTCGCCGGCCGCGGCATCGCGGCCCGGGTGATCGACCTCTACTCGGTGAAGCCCGTCGACGCTGAGACGCTGGTCAGCGCGGCGACCGAGACGCAGGCGCTGGTGACCGTGGAGGACCACTGGGCCGAGGGAGGGATCGGTGAGGCCGTCGCCACCGCGCTGGCGGATTCCGGGGTGGGCACGCGGCTGCTCCGGCTCGCCGTCTTTGAGCGACCCGGTAGCGGTCCCCCGGAGTCGCTGCTGGGCGCCGCCGGGATCGACGCCGCGCACATCTCCTCTGCGGTGCAAGAGGCGCTTGAGCCGGGCCGCACTGCGGGCAATAACTAGCGTCCGCTAACAATTCGCTAAGGTTCCGCCAACCTTTTATGGGCAGGGTCTTGCGCGCCCGACGGTGCGCAGGAGTCACCCTGTATCCGCAGAACAGACCCCGGGCATGGCACGAGCGAAGAAGAGACCAAAGCGCGACGAGGAGCCGCGGCGACCCCGCCCTGGCGGTCGGCCGATCATCGAGCTGCGCGACGCGACCAAGGTCTACCCGGGCGGGCACATGGCCCTGGACCGGGTCTCGCTGGCCATCGACCGCGGCGAGTTCGTTTTCCTGGTCGGCCCCACGGGGTGCGGCAAGTCGACCCTGATCAAGCTGCTGATCCGCGAGCTGGCGGCCACCGAGGGCAGTGTCAGCATCGCCGGCCGCGACATCGGCGCCATGGCGGAGAAGAAGATCCCCCAGCTGCGGCGCAATATCGGCACCGTCTTTCAGGACTTCAAGCTGCTCCCCGATCGCACCGTCTATGACAACGTTGCCTACGCTCTGCAGGTGATCGGCGCTAGCCGCGCCGAAATCCGCGAGCAGGTGCCGGAGACGCTGCGCTTGGTCGGCCTCTCGACCAAGCTGCACAGCTACCCCGACCAGCTCTCCGGCGGCGAGCAGCAGCGCGTCTCGATCGCCCGCGCCTTCGTCAACCACCCGCCCTTGCTGCTCGCCGACGAGCCGAGCGGCAACCTCGACCCAATCACCTCGATCGGGGTGATGCAGCTTCTCTACCGGATCAACAAGACCGGCACCACCGTCCTCGTCGTCACCCACGATCGCGAGATGGTCGACAACATGCGCCGCCGGGTGATCGAGCTCTACGAGGGCCGCGTCGTCCGCGACGAGGTCAGCGGCGGTTACACCGAGGAGTCGACCACCGAGTTCGGCCTGCGGATGCGGGCCGAGATGGGGGTCGGGCCCGAGGGCCAGACCAACGGCCACGGCAGCGAGTCGCTGTTCTGATGAGCAAGCTCGCCTTCTTCATCCGCGAGGCCTTCCGGGCGCTGCGCCGCAACGCGGCGCCGAGCATGGCGGCGATCGTCACGACGATCGTCACCGTGATCCTGCTCGGCGTGCTGATCCCGATCCTGCAGACCACCCAGGCCAAGAGCGATCAGGTCCGCGGCCAACTCAACGTTCAGGTTGCGCTCTTCGCCGACGCGACCAAGGACGAAACCGCCGCCTTGCATGCAAAGCTGGTGGCGCTCCCGCACGTCGCCTCGGTGCGGTTCATCAGCAAAGCCGAGGCGCTCGAAGAACTGCGGGAATCGCTGGGCAAGAAGAAGAGCCAGGAACTGACCGCCCAGCTCCACGAAAACCCGCTGCCGGCCAGCTTCAGGATCAAGCCCAACGACGCCTCCAACCTCGCCTCGATCCGCCTCGCGATCATGCGACCGGGGCCAAACGGAAAGCCGCACCCGATCTCGCCGATCGTCCAGAACACCTTCGACCGCCAGCAGGCGGCCGAACAGATCGCCCAGGTGACCGGCGCGCTGAAGATCGTCCTGACCGTGATCACCGCCCTTCTGATCACCGCCTCGCTGCTTTTGGTCGGCAACACGATCCGGCTCTCGATCTACACCCGCCGCCGCGAGGTCGAGGTGATGCGACTGGTCGGCGCGACCCGCTGGTTCATCCGCTGGCCGTTCATGATCGAGGGGGTTCTGGTCGGCTTCACCGGCGGCCTGGTGGCCATACTGATCCTGTGGCTGGGCAAGATCACCATCGTCGACCCGCTCAGCAAGACGTTCTCCTTCCTCGCAGCGCAGAACAACGGCAGCTTCTCCTTCCCGCTGCTGGTCGGCATCCTCTTCGGCGCCGCGGTGCTGGTCTCGGCGATCGGCTCAGGAGTCACGCTGCGGCGCTTCCTGAAGGTCTGAGGCCGGCGTGAGGGCGGGGCGGATTGCGGCGATCCTCGCCGCCCTGCTCCTCGCCCTATGCGCGGGGCTGTGGCTGGGGGGCCACCCGGGCAACCTGCCTAGTTTCATCCGCAGCCCTTTCGTCAACTCCTCCGGGGGTCTCACCGCCGAAGCGACCGAACTTATCCAGGACAACTACTACCGGCCGGTCGGGGAGAGCGAGCTCGGCAACGCCTCGCTTCAGGGAATGGCGCGGGCGCTGCGCAAGAAATTCCACGACCGCTTCTCCGAATACTTCTCGCCGAAGAGCCTGACGGGCTTCAACGATGAGATCGACGGGCACTTCTCAGGCGTGGGAATCGTGATCGTCCCGACCAAGCGCGGCATTCTCACCGAGCATGTCCTGCACCGATCGCCCGCCGCGAAGGCAGGGATCAGACCAGGTGACGTGATCGTCTCGGTCGATGGCAAGCCGCTGGCCGGGAAGAGCCTCGAAGTGGCGAGGGAAAGGATCACCGGCCCGGAAGGCACCAGCGTGAGGCTCGGCGTAGTGCGGCCGGCCCACCGCGGCGTTGAGAGCATCCGGGTCAGGCGAGCTGAGATCGTCACGCCCGTCACCTTCACGCGGATCAAGCGGGTGGACGGCCACAAGCTGGGATACGTGCGGTTTGCCAGCTTCACCGAAGACTCCCATCGCCTGGTCGCCGATGCGCTGCGGCGGGTGGAGCGAGAAGGCGCCCAGGGGATCGTCCTGGACCTTCGCGGCAACGGCGGCGGCCTTCTGCAGGAAGCCGTCCTGATCGCGAGCCTCTTCTTGCCCAAGGGGCAGGTGGTCGTCTCGACCCGCTCGCGCACCGAGGGGGACAAGGTCTACCGGGCCGTCGGCGGCAACCTGCCCAAGCGTCCGGTTGTCGTCCTGATCGACCGCGACACGGCCTCTTCGGCGGAGATCCTCACCGCGGCCCTGGCCGACGACGCCGGCTCAACCGTGGTCGGCACCCGCTCCTACGGCAAGGGCGTCTTCCAGCAGGAGATCGGCCTCTCCAACGGCGGTGCCCTGAAGCTGACGGTCGGCCGCTACTTCACGCCCGACGGTGTCAACCTGGCGGGCAAGGGAATCCACCCCGACGTATATGTCCGGGACAACCCACGGACCAAAAGGGACGAGGCGATGCAGCGGGCCCTCGAAGTCCTCGCCCACCAGGTTCGCGGTTGAGCCCGCGGGGGGCGCGCTCTCCAAAGCGGGCGCGCGAGGCGGTCGAAGCGCTGCTGGGCGAGCGGCTGGGGAGTCGCGGCTTCCGCGCGGCGCTGGAGGTCGAAGCGGCTGAGGCGGCGAGCGCCGCCCGGAGCCGCCCGGGGCCTCGCCACGATCTCACCGCTCTGCCCACCTTCACCGTCGACCCGGCCAGCGCCCGTGACTTCGACGACGCTATCTCGGCCCGGCGCGAGGGAGACGGGGCGCGCGTCTGGATCCATATCGCCGACGTCGCTGCGCACGTATCGCCCGGCTCGCCGCTTGACCGCGAGGCCGCTCGCCGCGCCAACAGTACCTACGCGCCGGGGGCGGTCGAGCCGATGCTGCCGCATGCCCTGAGCAGCGAGGCGTGCAGCCTCACGCCCGGGGAGGAGCGCCTCGCGGTGACCGCCGAGGTCGAGCTGGGGCCTGAGGCCGAGCCACGCGCGGCGCGCTTTTACCGCAGCCGCATCTGCTCGGACGCCCGCCTTGACTACGATCGCCTCGACGCGATCTTCGCCGGCCGGGTGAAGTCGCCAGAGTCTGCCGGCGAGTCGCTGGCGGTGGCGCGGGAGGCGGCGGCGGCGCTGCACGAGCGGCGCGGCACCGGCGGCCTTGACGTCGAGTCCTTCGAGCCCGAGTTCCGCTTCGATTCCGCCGGGGAGGTGACCGGCGCCCATTCGGTTCCCCAGACCGAGTCACACCGCCTGATCGAGCGGCTGATGATCCTCGCCAACGAACAGGTGGCGCGGCTTTTGGAGCGCAAGCGAGCGCCGGCGATCTACCGCGTCCACCCCCAGCCCGACCCCACCCGGATCGAGCGGCTGATCGCCCAGCTCCACGCGCTCGGGGTGCCGACCCCGCCACTGCGCGAGGGGCTCTCGCCGCGCCAGGCGGGCGAGGTCGCCGCCGAAGCGAGCCGGCTCGCAGGCCGCGAGGCCGCGCGGCGCGGGCACGGCCGCGCGGCGTATACATCGCTCGTGCTCCGCTCCCTCAAGCAAGCCTCCTACAGCGAGAAAAACAGTGGCCACGCCGGCCTCGGCAGCCCTGCCTACTGCCACTTCACCTCGCCGATCCGTCGCTACCCTGACCTGCTCGTCCACCGTTCCCTGCTGGCGGCGCTGGGGGAGGGGGAGGAGGCGCCGCGCCGCGCTGCGGCGCGGGAGGTGGCTGCCCACTGCTCCGAGCGCGAGCGCGAGTCGGCGCGGATCGAGCACGAAGCCGACGACCTCTGCGCCGCCTATCTACTCGAGCGGGAGTTGCGCGAGCGCGGTGCCAAGGCCGAGTTCGAGGGCGAGGTCTCCGGGGTGATCCGGGCCGGCGCCTTCGTTTCCTTCGGCGGCGAGCTGGGCGACGTATATGAGGGCTTCCTGCCAGCCCGCCGGATGCCGGGCGAGTACTTCGAGCTGGACCCGACCGAGACCGCCCTGATCGGCCGCAAGAGCGGCAGCCGGGTGCGGCTCGGCGATCCGATATCGGTCACGGTAGGGGGAGTCGAAGCAGCCCGGGGCCGCGTCGACTTGGAGCCCGCTGGTGGCTGAGAAGCGCCGCAAGCCCGTCTCCGGCGACGTCGCCACCAACCGCCGCGCCCGCCACAAATTCGAGCTGGTGGAGACGATGGAGGCGGGGATCGCTCTGCGCGGCTCCGAGGTCAAGTCGCTGCGCGGCGGCAAGGCCCAGATGACCGACGCCTACGCAGTGGTCGACGGCGGCGAAGTCTGGCTGCGCAACCTCCACATCCCTCCCTATCTGCCGGCCAGCAGTCAGAACCACGAGCCCGAGCGGCCGCGCAAGCTGCTCCTGCACCGGGCCGAGATCGAGCGCCTGGTCGGCAAAACGGCGCAAAAAGGGCTGACCCTGATCCCCACCCGTATCTACTTCAAGGGCCCGCGGGCAAAGGTCGAGCTGGCGCTCGCCCGCGGCAAGGAGGGGCGTGACCGCCGCCGCGAGATCGCCGACCGAGACGTCCGCCGCGAGGTCGAGCGCGAGTTCAAGGGACGGATGCGGTGAGGGCCGGCCCGGGTCATGCACGGCTGAGCCCGCCGCGGCGGTTGGGCTTGCATGCGCCGCCTTACATGAAAGGATTCAGGACCATGCGCACCCGCTCGCTCTTACTGTCGAGCTTCGCCGCGCTCGCCTCGCTGGCCATGATCGTCCCTGCCCAGGCGCAGGCCGAATCCTTCCCCAGCAAGGCCGGCAACTACGTCAGCGACCACGTCGAGTACTTCGTCGCCGGCCTGGTTGTGGCGATCCTGTTGCTGCTGCTCGTGGTCAGCGTCACCCAGCGTCGCAGCAAGGCGAAAGCGAAGACGAAGAAGCAGGCGGCCGCCCCCTCGTCGACCCCGCCTGCTTCTGTCGCTCCCGCGCCGGCCACGGCCCAGCTTGCGGGGACGCCGCCCTCGGCTGCCCCCCAACCGACCCCAGCCGCCCCTCCCGCATCGGTTCTACCCCCCGCCCCCGCCCCGCCATTAAGCGCCCAGGAGAAGCGGCGTAGGGCCCGCGAGCAGCAGCGCGCGGCGCGCCTGGAGCACCGCAAAAGTCGAGGAGAAGAGGCGAAGCGCCGCAAGGAAGAGAGGGCCGCGAAGCGCACCTCGCGTCGCGGCGGTGGCGGCGGCGCAAAGCGCCAGCAAAAGGAAGCTGCACAGGCGGAGCGGAAGCTCGCCGCCGAGCGGGCTGCGCAGGAGCGAGAGCTGCTTCAGCGCGGAGCCCAGCAGGCCGGTGGGGTGCCGCCACCGGCGCCTACTCCCGCCGAGCAGGCACCGCCCGCGCCGCCGCCCCCCGTCCAGGCTCCTCCCGCGCCGGCTCCGCAGATTTCTCCGGCTCCCCCGCCGGTCCTCGGCGCCGTCTCTCCGCCAGCGGGCTCCTACGATCCCGCCGCCGCGGAAGAGAGGGTTCGAGCCAAAGTGGGGGAGATCCAGCACGAGGAGGAGCGGATCCGGGCAGAGGCCGACCGTCGCATCCAGGAGGCCGAAAGGCTGCAACGCGAGGCTGAAGACCGCGAGGCGCGCGCCTGGGCTGGCCAGGCCACGCAGAGCATCGAGGCCGTGCCTCCCTCCCAGCCGGGGGCACAGATCGCAGCGCCGCCGCCGGCCGCCTCGCCGTCAGCGCCCGCCGACCTGCAGACCGCAGAGCAGCGCCTGCAGCAGGAGCACGTCGCCATCGAGCGCTCGATGGAGGAAGCCCAGGAGCGCCTGCGCCAGGTTGAGGAGCGCACCAAAGCCGCCGAGCGCCGTGCCGCCGAGGCCCAGCGACTCGCGCAGCTCAAGGCCGAGGAGGAGGAGCGCCAACAGCGACTCCGCGAGATGCAGGAGAACGTCGCCCAGGCGGAGGAGCGGGCGCGCGAGGCCGAGCAGCGCGCCGCCGAGGCCGAGCAGGCGGTGATCCGCTCGGTTGAAAGTGGGGGCGAGGCGTTCCAGCCGGCTGCCTACCCGTCGCCGCTGCCTGCCCCCACACCTCCGCCGCCGCCATCGCCCAACCAGCTTTCTACATCCCCGCTGCCGCCCGAGCCGCCCCTAGCCGCACCCGAGCCGCCCCAACCGTCGCCCCCGGCTGCTGCGCCCCCGCCGCCGTCCCAGCAGCTGCCCCCGCCTGCTGTCTCACTCACCCCGCAGCCGCCACTGGCCATGCAGCCGCCGGCGCCTCAGCCCGAGCCACCGCCCGCGGCAGTGGATCGACCCGGGGCGACGATCGACCTCAACACGGTCACCTTCGAGCAGCTCCGCGGGCAGAGCCTGACGGTGACCCAGGCGACCCGCCTGCTTGCTCACCGCGAGCGCCTCGGCCGCTTCCAGTCGGTCGATGACCTCGACCAGGTGGCCGGGTTCCCGCCGGAGGTCCTGGACGACCTGAAGCGCCGCTCGACCGTCTGAGCGTCGCGCTCAGAGCCCGTCGGCCTCCAGCAACTTCAGCCACACCTCGCTGCGCGTCGGGTAGGCCGGAACCGCGTGCCGGAGGCGGGCAAGCGGCACCCCCCCGAGCACGGCGATCGTCGCGGCATGGAGGAAGTCGGCGGTCTCAAAGCCGGTGAAGGTTGCCCCGACGATCGTCCCGCGCGCCTCGTCGACAACGATCCGCGAGGTGCCGCCGGTCCCCTTGCCCTGGAAGCTGGCCCCGGCCGTGCCGTCGGTTGGCACGTCGACTGCCACGGCGTCGATCCCGGCCTCGATTGCGCCTTCGAGCGTCTTGCCGACTGCGGCGACCTGGGGGTCGGTAAAGGTGACGCGAGGGGAGCCGATGCCCTCCGCGACTGCCTCGACCTTCCGCCCGAGCAGATTCTCGGCGGCGACCCAGGCCTGGTACTTGCCGATGTGGGTGAACAGCGCCCTGCCGTTCACGTCGCCGATCGCATACAGCCACTCGCGGCCACCCACCCGCAGCCTCTCGTCGGTCTCGAGGAAGCCGCCGCGTCCGGCCTTAACGCCCGCCGAATCCAGTCCAATCCCCGCGGTGCGGGGTCGCCTCCCGACCGCGACGAGGATCTCGGCGCCCTCGATCTCCTCGCCGTCGCTCAGCTCGACCACGATCCCCGCTCCGCCGCGGCTCACCCTTTGGGCCAAGACGCCTGTCCGTACCTCGACGCCGTGCTTTTCTCGCAGCGCCGCCGCGACTTCTTCGCCGGCGAAGGGCTCCTCGCGCGAGAGCAGCCGCTCCTCGCCCTCGATGAGGGCGACGGACGTGCCCAGGCTCGACCAGGCCTGCGACAGCTCGGCCCCGACCGGGCCGCCACCGAGCACGACCATGCTCGCCGGGATCTCCTTGGAGGTCGTGCCCTGACGGTTGTTCCACGCCCGCACCGAGTCAAGGCCCTCGATCGGCGGCATCGCGGCGCCGCTGCCGGTCGCGACGATCACCGCTCCTCGCGCGTTGAGTGCCTCCCCACCGACCATGACTCGCCGCTCGCCGTCGAGCCTCCCCTCGCCGCGGAACAGCTCGATCCCGCGCTCCTTAAGCCAGGGAAGCTGCGCGGAGTCCTCGAGGTCGTGGACCACCTCGTCGCGGCGGGCGAGGACCGCCCGGGGGTCGAGATCCCCGCTCACCGCCTCGGCCACTCCCGGCACTCGCAGCGCCTCGTCGAGCAGCTCGGCGGGGCGAAGCAGCGACTTCGACGGCATGCAGGCGTAGTAGGAGCACTCACCGCCGACCAGGTGCTGCTCGACGATCGCGACCTCCAGCCCGCCTTCGGCAAGCCGACCGGCGCAGACCTCGCCGGCCGGCCCGGCGCCCAGCACTATCGCGTCGAATTCCCTCTCGCTCATCGCCTTCCCTCCTCGGCACCGTACAATTGCAGGGCACATAGCACGGGGGCGACAGGCTTCGACGTGGTCGATCCGTGCGAACGGTTGCAGGTCGAGGTTGCCGGAGGCCTCGTTAAACACCGGCACAACCAATATGTGCGGACCATGAGTTCGCCCTTGCCGCTTAGTTAGTAGCTAGGCGATGAGAGTCGGTCCTCCCTCGCCCGCGGGGAGGGCAGCCGGCTTCAGAAAGCGGGCTCACCCGGGTGGATCGCCCCGTCCACCAGGGGACATCTCAGAGGGCTCTGTCCCCCGTAGTGCCTGCCGGCGCGGACCCCGGGAGACGAGAACCAAGCGTCGGCTAAACCTGTAGAGACCATCGCACCGTGACCGCGGACGCCGGTTCAAGTCCGGCCGCCTCCATACCGAAGTGCCTGCAACTCGACACGGAACGGCGCGTTAACCTCCTCGGGTGGAGCGCGATGAGCTGCGAGCGATCCAGACACCACTGAAGGAGCGCTACAGGGCTGAGCCGGAAGCCGCCCTGGTGACCCTCTCGGCAAGCGGCAACCTGGGCGAAGGCGTTTCTTGCTCGGTAGACACCGGGCGCTCTTTGGCCGAGGCTGGGCTGCATCCTGCCTCCGGCGGCGATGGCTCCCTGCTCTGTTCGGGAGACATGCTGCTTGAGGCGCTGGTCGCCTGCGCCGGCGTGACGCTGCGGGCCGTAGCCACGTCGCTTGGCATCCCGGTCGAGGCGGGCCAGGTGCGGGCAGAGGGCGACCTCGACTTCCGCGGCACGATGGCGGTCGACCGCGCCGCCCCGGTTGGCTTCCGCGCGATCCGCCTCAGCTTCGACCTCCAAACCGACGCAAGCCAAGATGACCTGGACAACCTCCTGAAGCTGACCGAGCGCTATTGCGTCGTTTTTCAGAGCCTCGCCAACCCCCCGGAGCTGTCGGCCACAACCGCCAGTGAGTCCTGATGTTCCTAACTCGTCGACAGAGCTCAGACGGCAAGACTCTCCCCAAGACAACCATGCGGACGCGGTTCGTCCAATGCCCGAGTAGCCTCACTGAAAGCCTCTGCGGAGGAAGCCCTTCACTTGACTCCTACAAGCCCAAGCGATCCTCCCACCAGCCGCTCAACCGCACCCCAACTTCGGCCCGGGGCGGGCCCGGTCGAGCTGACCCGCGCCCCGATAACCCCCACTTACCTAGACGCGGGTCCACCTCGCCACCAGGTTTTGAGCTCATAGCCGCCGCTCTCTTTGACGATTGAGGAGTGGCTGCTGCTCTGGCTCTCACAGCGGCTCGGTGCCCTCACTCAGGATCTCCAAATAGCTGTCGTAGGCGAAGATCTTGTTGCGCGGGCGTCCGCTGATCTCCCGCAAGATCCCGATCCGCTCGAGGTTGGCGATCGCGGTGGCGACCGTGGGCTCGGAGACCGGCAGCCGCTTCGCCGTATCGGGTATGCGAAGCACGACTTCTCTCACTGCCTGATCGAAGACGAGCAGCGCCGAACCAGCGGCCCTGCCGAGTTCGTTGATCTGGCGCCGGTCCCGCTCGATCAACTCGACGATGCGCTTCGTGGTTTCGGTGGCAAGGGTCGCTACGGAGATCACGCCTTCGAGGAAGAAGCGGAGCCAGCCCTCCCAGTCGCCGTCGGTGCGGATCGCCTGCAAGCATTCGTAATAGACGTTGCGGTGGCGCTTGAGATGGAGGCTCAGATACAGAAGCGGTCGTGAGAGGACTCGTGTTTCACCATCCGCGGTATCGCTGCAGAGAAGCAGCGTCACCAGCAGCCGACCCACCCGGCCGTTGCCGTCGAGGAACGGGTGGATCGTCTCGAACTGGGCGTGTGCGAGCGCCGCCCGGGTCAGAAGGGGAACCGCGACGGGATCTCCGTGCAGGAACTTCTCGAGGTCGGCCATCGCACCCGGCACCTCGTTCGGAGGTGGCGGCACGTAGCGCGCGAGCCCGGGCCCGGGCCCACCGAGCCAGTTCTGGACCCGGCGGAACTCCCCCGGTCCGGTCTCACCTCCGCGGGTGCCCCGGAGCAACTCCGCGTGGATCTGCTTGAGGAGACGCAGGCTGATCGGCAGTCCCTCCTCCATGCTTCGTAGGCCCAGATCCAGCGCGGAGAGGTAGTTGGTGGTCTCCCGCACGTCTTCGACGGGGACCCCCGGAGCAATGTCGTGCTCGAAGAGAAGAAGGTCAGAGAGCGAGGACTGGGTTCCCTCGATCTGGGAGGAGAGCACGGCCTCCTTGCGGATGTAGCTGTAGAGAAACTGGTCGGGATCTGGCAGCAACAGCGTGATCCCGTCGAGGCGTCCCAGTGCCTGGTTGGCCTGGTCGAGGAGCCGTTGGAGCTCGGCATCGATGGCCAGCGGAGTATCCGGGGGGAGCGGTTTTGGCGAGAACGTCGAATAGTCGGAGCCGTTCGGCACTAAACGGCCGGCTCGGCCGACCCCTTCGTTGGCAACGTCCGTCATGTCCTTGGGATCCTTGGGATGAAGTCCACGCTAGCAAAGGTTCAGGCGTTTTCCTTGGGATATGTCAGGATCAAGGAAAGCTCGCTTGGGGAAGCCTGTGGCCGCGCGCGTTTCGCCGACCTGGAACCGGACCTTGACGCGGTAAAAGGATGCCTTTGCCAGGGCGCGAGCAATAATCGACCGGGCCTAGATCACTGATGGATCGACGGTAGTGCTCCTTGGACGAAGATCGGCATCACTTGTTAGCCCGCGTCGAGGGCGCCTGGGCGATACAACAGCTCGAGCTTGATGCTGCTGATCGCGGTGGCGGTCAGTGGGCCGTCGCCTTTGTGCTAGTCCAGGTAGGCGAGGACGAGTCCGTCCAGCTCCCCGGGGCGCAGGCGTTTCTTTCCTGCTTTGGCGGTCATGTCTATTCATCCTCTTTTGCGCCGAGCTTGACCAGCAGCCCCTCACAAACACTGAGGGTCGCCTGGAAGCGCAATCAGGAGGTCGGCAGTTCGAGTCCGCCTAGCTTCACTACCAAACTCTCATTTGAACCGGCCAATGACTTAACTCGGTCGCACTGCTTCTTCTGCGCGGGTTCGGTCGTGGCTGCAAGCTCGCCTGGTGAGCCCTTCGCCGGCCGTTGCGATAGCTGAAGAGTTTGGACGTTCAACCAAGCTGGGTCTCTGCTTGCCTGACGCATAGGGTGGGCGCATGGGTCGCTACGTGGCTTTCCTGCGGGGGATGAATCTGGGCGGCCGCCGGATCAAGAACGAGGAGCTGCGTTTGCGCTTCGAGGAGCTGGGCTTCGTCGACGTTGCCACCTTTCGCGCCAGCGGCAACGTGATCTTCAGCGCAGACAGGGCGAAGCCGGAGGCGGTCGTCGCTCGCCTCGAGGAAGGGCTGAAAGGATCGCTCGGCTACGAGGTCCCGGTCTTTCTGCGCAGCGCCGCGGAGGTGCTGGAGATCGCGGCGCACGTCCCGTTTGACCCAGAGCTGGTCGAGGCCTCGGCTGGAAGGCTCCAGGTGTCGATGCTGCTGGAAGCGCCTGCTGCGAAGGCGGGCGAGCAGGTGCTGGCGTTGGGCAGCGAGGAGGACAGGCTCGCGATCCGCGGCCGCGAGCTCTACTGGTTGCCGAGCGCTGGCATCCTCGACTCGCGGCTCGACTTGGCGGCGATCGAATCCGCCCTCGGCCTCACGACAACTCGCACCAAGGGAACGGTCGAGCTGCTCGCCGCCAAGCACTTCCCACGGTGAGTTTTCTAACGGCGAGCTAGCGGGCTAAAAGACGATCGTACGTGCGCCGTCGAGGAGGACACGGTCGTCGATGTGGGCTTTGACGGCGCGGGCGAGGACGAGGCGCTCGATGTCGCGGCCGATCCGCATCAGGTCGGCGACCTCGTCGCGATGGCTGACCCGGGTCACGTCCTGGTCGATGATCGGGCCCGCATCGAGGTCCTCGGTCACGTAGTGCGCGGTGGCCCCGATCAGCTTCACGCCGCGCTCGTGGGCGCGCTGGTATGGATCGGCGCCGACGAAGGCGGGCAGGAAGCTGTGGTGGATGTTGATCGCCGGCGCGCCCAGCCCGCGCAGGAACTCGGGGGAGAGAATCTGCATGTAGCGGGCGAGGACGAGCAGGTCGACCCCCTGAAGCAGCTCCAGCGCCCGCCGCTCTGCTCCCTCCTTGTCGCCCGGCGCGACGGGCACATGGTGGAAGGGGAGGCCCAGCGAGGCGACCTGCTCGGCGTGGTCGGGGTGGTTGGAGATCACCGCAGCGATGTCGGCGCCCAGCTCGCAGCTTCGCCAGCGCCAGAGCAGGTCTGAGAGGCAATGGTCTTCGCGCGAGACCATGATCGCCATCCGCTTGCGCTCCTCGGACTCGGCGAAGCGGTGCTCCATCTCCAGCGGTCCGGCGACCTCCTCCGCGAAGCGCCTGTGCAGCGCCTCGCGCTTGCCCTTGGGAACCGAGTCGAAGACCATCCGCATGAACAGCCTTCCCTCGCCCGAGGAGTGCTGATCCGCGTCGACGATGTTGAGTCCCGCCGCGGCGAGGAAGCCGCTGACCGCGGCGATCAGGCCGGGACGGTCCGGGCAGGCAAGCAGCAGGCGCGATGTCGAGCGCTCGGCGATCGGGCAATCATGCCGCTAAGCGCCATCCGGAGGCGGGAATTCCCGCTCATCATTGATTAGGCTGGAGCCGATGCGGATCGCGGCGACTCCAGACGGGTTGACCGAGCGGGTTGGCCTCCTGTTCAACCAGCTGCCGACCCCGATCGGCGAGGCGATGTTCGCGATGCCCGTCGCCCGCTCGCTCCAGGTAGCCCAGAGCACCGGGATGCTCGCCGCCCTCGCGGAGGGTCCGCGCGACCCGGTTGAGCTGGCCGAGCACCTCGGCCTCCGGCCGGCCGGAACCGAGTTGGTCCTCGACGTGATCGCCTCGCTCGGTCACCTGAAGCTGCGCCCCGACGGCCGCTATGAGATGACATCGCGCGCCCGCCGCTGGCTCGACCCACGCTCAGATCGCTACCTCGGCGACTTCCTCGCCGACACCGGCGAGTACTGGCAGTGGTGGCAGGGGCTGGAGGACCTGGTTCGCGACGGGCGGCACGCCGAGCTTCACGACAGGCCCGCGGATGATCCTTACTGGGGCTCCTACATCCGCGGCCAGTACCAGCTGGCCCGCCTCTCCAGCGCGGAGGTGGCAAAGGCGGTGCCGCTGGCCCGTGGCGCCCACTCCCTGCTTGACGTTGCCGGCGCCCACGGCGAGTTCTCGATGGCTTTGTGCAGGCGTCATCCGGGCCTCAAGGCGACCGTGGTCGATCTCCCGGGCAGCGCCCGCATCGGCCGTGAGATCGTCGCCGCGGCCGGGATGGAAGACCGGGTCCACCACGTCGAGGGCGACATGTTCAAGGCCGACTTCGGCGGTCCTCACGACGGCGCCCTGTGCTTCAACATCGTCCACCACCTGAGGCCGGAGCAGGCCCGGGAGCTGTTCGCCCGCGTCCGCGCCGTCCTGCGCCCCGGGGCGCCGCTTTGCGTGCTGGAGCTGTATGACCGCCCCGACGGCCGCAGGCCCGACTCGGGCTCGATCCTCGGCCTCTTCTTCCACCTCACCTCGGGCGCCGATACCTACACGATCGAGCAGGTCTCCGCCTGGCTGGCGGACTCGGGGTTCGGCGGGCCCACGAAGGCCACGTTTCGCACTCTTCCGGGCCTTGCGATGCTGAGCGCCAAGGCTCTCTGAGCCGCGCATCCCTGCACGATCCCCCGCAGTGACTCGCCGGCCGACGGGCGTTTCATGCCTGGCCTTGTGATGATCGTCGCTTGTGGGCGGGGCTATGTGATGGCGATCACCAAACTGCGGCGCCGACTCCTCCAGGGTTCCGCGCTTGCTCACAAAACGCACATATCTTGTCCCTGTCCTGCTCGCCGTCCTAGCCTTCCCGGCAGTCGCGGTTGCCGCGACCGGCGGCGAAGCAGCCGCCCCTCGGATCGGCCTAAGCGACGCCAGGCCGGTGAGGATCGCGATGCTCCAGCGCCCGGCCGAGCAACTCCAAGAGGCGATCCGCATCGAGGTGGGGAAGCTCCGCGCAGAAAACCGCGCCAGGCTGCAAAGGCAACACCGCGAGGGCTTCGGCCAGCTGCCGGGCGGCGTCAGCCTCACCACCCTAAACGCGATCGCGGCCTGCGAGTCCGGCCGCGACCCGACCGCGATCTCTCCCGGCGGCACCTACCGTGGCCTATACCAGTTCGACTCCGGCACCTGGGCCTCGGTCGGCGGCAAAGGAGACCCGGCGGCAGCCTCTGCCGCTGAACAGACCTACCGCGCGGCGCTGCTCTACTCGCGTTCGGGCTCCAGCCCCTGGCCGGTCTGCGGCTGACCTGAGGGCGGGGTCGGGTGGCCCCCTCCCGGCAACGGGCCTTCGCAGGGCCCCTTGCGGAGAGATGCCAGTTCGCGGTGAAGAGTTAAGTGGCAGGGCTGCCCGACCCCACCCACGCCGAATGCCTGCGAGGATGAGCGCGCGATGAGTGGCGAGCGCGTCCCAACTCCCGACCCGCAGGGGCCGAGTCGCAAGCCGCCGCGCGAGGCGATCGCCGAGGCTCATGTCCGAGCCCCGACCCGCGGCAACCGCAAGCTGGAGGGCTTCCTCGAGGCGGTCAACGACGACGAGCAGGTGCGGTCCTGGTGGTACATGTCGCAGGTCCACGCGGAGCGGCTGGGGATGTCGGACCACTCGTGGGTCCACATGCAGATCGTCCTCAACATCGCCCTCCGGCTGTTGCGGCTGCTGGTCAAAGCCGGGGTTGCGCCGGCGGTCGTCGCCGATCACGGGATGAGTGCGCGGGACGCCGAGGTGGTGGTCGCCGGCGGCGCCCTCCTACACGACGTCGGCATGTCGATTCACCGCGCCGATCACGAGGCCTACAGCCTCTTCCTCGCCAGCGGCGCCCTCGACCGACTGCTCGCCGGCTCCTACAAGGAGCCGCAGCGCACGATCGTCGCCTCGGAGATCCTCCATGCGATCATCGGCCACCGCCGTCGCGGCGAGCCCTACACGGTTGAGGCGGGGGTGGTCCGGGTCGCCGATGCGCTCGATATGGCCCAGGGGCGCACCCGCATCCCGATCGAGGCCGGCCAGGAGGGGATCCACTCGATCTCCGCGGCGGCGGTAGACGAGGTGCGGATCGAGGCCGGGGAGGAGCGACCGGTGCGAATCGAGATCGAGCTCAACAACTCAGCCGGGATCTTCCAGGTCGACGATCTGCTGGCGACGAAGATCCGCGGCACCCCGCTGGAGGGCCGAGTCGAGGTAGTGGCGAAGATCGAGGGGGAGAGCGAGAAGCGTCTGCTGAGCGGGTTCCGGCTGTCCTGACTAGCCGTAACGTTCGAGGTCATAACGCCGGCGTTCCTTGCGCTTCTCCAGTTTGCCCTGGATCAGCGACATCACGATCACCAAGACGGCGAAGAAGATCATCACCCCGAAGCAAAAGAAGGTGACCGTTTTGTCGGTGACTGGACCTGCCAGGCCGACCCCGTTGTCGGCCAGGGCCGCCGGCGCCGCGAAGAGCAGCAGCGACCAGGTGGCGAGGAAGAGTGCGGCGGCGCGCTTCACGGGCGGCAATCTAGCGCAAGCGGGCGCGGCGCCGCCAGCTTTCCCGCAAATAAGAGGCTTCTGGCTGTGAAAATCCTGTGAACGCTGGGGATTTTGGCAAGCGGCCATCGTCGTCGATGCATACAATCGAGTCGTCTCGGAAGCAGACCCCACGCGCTGCCCGTCCGAATCGGCGTCGCCAACTTGAACCCACAGCAGACCATCAGGCTCGCGGTTATCGACACCGACAGCGGCTTCGTGACCGTGCTGTCGAAACGCACCGAGATCGCTGGCTGGCAGCTCCGCCAGGTAGCCGGCGCCGTGCCGCCCGAGGAGCTGGTGGCAATGAAGCTGAACGCCCTCCTGCTCGACCCGGCCGTGCTGGGGGAGGACGGCTGGGGTTACCTGGAGCGAGTCTGCGGGATGCTCCCCGACCTCGGCGTGGTCGTCTGCACCAGCCGCTCCACAGTTGCCCAGCGGGTCCGGGGCCTGCGCCTCGGGGTCGATGACTGGATAACCAAGCCCTGCCATCCCGAGGAGGCGATGGCCAGGATCGAGGCGGTCTCGCGCCGCCGCCGCCGCGGCCACTCAAGTGCGGAGGCCGGCCCGCTCGTCGCTGGTGAGCTGGAGATCCGAGCCGACCAGTACCAGGCCTTCGTCAGCGATGCCAGCCTCGACCTCACCCGCCGCGAGTTCGAGCTGCTGCACCTGCTCGCCGAGGCGAAGGGACAGGTGCTGGAGCGCGAGACGATCTACCAGCGGGTGTGGGGGTACGCGATGGCCCACGGCGACCGCTCGGTTGACGTCTTCGTCCGCAAGCTGCGCCAGAAGCTGGAGAAGCGCTCGCCGGGCTGGAGCTACATCCATACCCACTTCGGGGTCGGCTATCGCTTTGACCCAGAGCCGGTGCCCGGGATCGCCGGCGAGGCCCTGGCAGAGGCACTTGCCGTCGAGCGCTCACCGCAGCCCGAGCGCGTCGCCGCCGCCTGAGAGCTTCACAACCCGTTCACAACTGCTTCACGCCGAAGTAACCGCGGCGCCGCCGAGCCTCGCCATGCTCATCGGGCATGGCGGGCGACAATGGGAGCTCAGATCGGCAACTGGCCGAGCGGCTGGAAATCCGCCCCGACCAGCACGCCGCGCTGGTTGACGGGCGCCCGCTCAGCCTGACGATGCGCGAGCTGCAGCTGCTCACCACCCTGGCGGCCCACCCGCAGCGGATCATGACCAGGGAGGAGCTATACGCCGCGGTTTGGGGGCGCCACCCTCGAAACGCCGATCGCTCGGTAGACGTTTACATCAGCCGCCTCCGCTCCAAGCTCGGCGCGGCGCTGCCCGACCTGCGCCTGATCCACACCCATAACGGGATCGGCTACCGCTTCTCCCCGGATGGCTGATGCGCCGCCGCCTTCCCGGGCTGCTTTTACATTCCTTTTACATTCTCGATACAGCGAGATAACAAGCTGCCCGAAGGCCGCTGAGAGCGTGCCGGCAGATGGCCATCAACATAAGGAGACCCGCGTGACCAAGAGACTTCTCAGCGCTGGCGTGGCGCTGGCGCTCACGATCGGGGTTGCCGCCTGCGGCAGCTCGTCCTCAAGCAGCAGCACCAGCTCCTCCGGCTCGCCTCTGGTCGGCGCCGGCAGCACCTTGGTGGCGCCGCTGATGTCGAAGTGGCAGGCGGGCTACGCGAGCAAGACCAAAGAAACGGTCACCTACGGCGCGATCGGCAGCGGTGGCGGGATCTCCCAGATCACCTCCCGAACGGTCGACTTTGGTGCCTCCGATGCCCCGCTGACCCCCGACCAGTTCAAGGAAGCAAACGGCGTCGTGCAGATCCCTTGGGCGCTCAGCGGCACGGTGCCCGCCTACAACGTGAAGGGCGTGCCGAAGAACCTGAAGCTGAGCGGTGAAGTCCTGGCCGACATCTACCTCGGCAAGATCACCAGCTGGAACGACCCGGCAATCGCCAAGCTCAATCCCGGCGTCAGCCTGCCCGCCACGAAGATCACGCCCGTCTACCGCAGCGATGGAAGCGGCGATACCTACGCGTTCACCAACTACCTCTCGACGATCGACCCCGAATTCAAGTCGAAGGTCGGAACCTCGACCAGCGTCAAGTTCCCGACCGGCACCGGCGCGGAAGGAAACGACGGCGTCTCGGCCGCGATCTCCCAGACCGATGGGGCGATCGGCTACGTCGGCCTCGCCTACGCGCTCTCCAACAAGCTCGACATGCCGCTGGTCGAAAACTCGGCCGGGAACTTCCCGGTTCCGGGAGTGAAGAGCGTCGAAGCGGCGGCAAGCGCGGTGAAGACGATTAACAAGGACAACTCGATTTCGCTGGCGAGCCTGCCGGCGTCGGCCAAGGATGCGTACCCGATCTCGACTTACACCTACGTGATCGTGCCGCTCAAGTCCTCCAAGGCGGCGGCGATGCAGAAGTTCATCACCTATGCGATCGGCCCGGGCCAGGAATACGGGCCCGCCCTCGACTTCGCGCCGCTGCCCGCGCAGGTCGTCGCCGCCGACAAGAAGGCGATCGCCAAGATCGGCAGCTAGGTGGAGGCCGGCGCCCTCAGCACCCCGGTTCTGCGGGCCCGGCGCAACCGCAAAGATCGCATCGGCGACCCGCTGCTGCTGGGCCTCTCCGGCCTGGCAGCGGCGCTCGCCGTCGTTGCGGTCGGGGGCATCGTCTATGAGGTCATCCACCTCGCCGGCCCGGCGATCTCGAAATTCGGGGTCGGCTTCGTCACCACCAACGACTGGAATCCGGTCAGCGAGCGCTTCGGCGCCGCCCCCTTCCTCTACGGGACGGTCGTGACCTCGGCGATCGCGCTGCTTTTCGCCGCACCGCTCTCAATAGCGATTTCCATCTATCTGACCGAGCTGGCCCCAAAGCGCATGCGGCGGCCGGTGGCGACCCTGGTCGACATGCTCGCCGCCATCCCCAGCGTCATCCTCGGGCTCTGGGGGATCCTCGTCCTCGGGCCGTTCATGCACGGGACGATCGAGCCGGCGCTGAAGAGCGTGCTCGGTTTCCTCCCGATCTTCAGCGGCGAACCGTCGGCCTTCGGCTATCTGACCGCCGCGCTGATCCTCACGATCATGACCACGCCGATCATCACCAGCGTCACCCGCGAGGTCTTCGAGACGGTGCCGGGTGAGCTCAAGGAGGGCTCCTACGCGCTCGGTGCGACCCGCTGGGAGATGGTCCGCCAGGTCGTGCTTCCCTACTCGCGGGCGGGAATCGTCGGGGCGGTCATCCTCGGCCTCGGCCGGGCGATCGGGGAGGCGATCGCGGTCGCCCAGGTGATCGGCGGCGCCACCGGGATCAACATCTCTCTCTTCCACACCGGCGGCACGCTTGCGGCGCAGATCGCCTCGCAGTTCCAAGGGGCCGCCTCAGAGCTGCAAAAAGCATCGCTCGCCTACCTCGGCCTGATCTTGCTGGTCTTCGCGGTGATCGTCAACGTGATCGCCCGGCTGATCGTCCAGCGCGGGACGCTGAAGGACACCGAGGCGACGCTGACCGAGGCAGAGGCGCTATGAGGGCTTTAACCGGCAGGGGGGCGGGCGACGATTTGAGCCCGCGGCAATCGGGGCATGGAGACGAGGTTGCCCGATGAGCCCGGGCGAGGGTCACGCGCTGCTGATCGATCGCGGCAACCTGAAGCGGCGAAACCGCTTCAGCCGGCTGATCGAGATCGCCTCGACCGTGGCGGCGCTGCTCGCCGTCGTGGTGTTGCTGATCGTGGTCGGCTCGGTCCTTCTGAAGGGGATCGGAGCGCTGAGCCTGCACTTCCTGACCACCCCGACGGCGCTCTTCGGCGAAGCCGGCGGCGGCATCTCCAATGCGATCATCGGCTCCGCGGTCATGGTCGCGCTGGCGGCCCTGATGGCGATCCCGGTCGGGCTCTTGGTGGCGATCTACACGACCGAGTTCGCCCCGCAGCGCATCGGCCACGCCGTCCGCTTCGTCCTCGACATCCTGAACGGGGTGCCGACGATCATCACCGGGATCTTCGTCTACGGGCTCTTGGTGGCCGGCGAACAGCAGAGCGGCTCCGCGGCCTCGGTGGCGCTGGCGATCATCATGTTGCCGATCGTCGCCCGCACCGCCCAGGAGGTGCTGACGCTCGTGCCCGGCACGCTCAAGGAGGCGGCCCATGCGCTCGGGATCGCCCGCTGGCGGACCACGATGCGGATCACGGTCCCGACTGCGGCCGGCGGCCTGATCACCGGCGCACTGCTCGCGGTCGCCCGCGTGGCCGGCGAGACGGCGCCGCTGATCCTGCTTTCCTCGATCTATGCGCAGGGCGTCCTCACCAACCCCTCGCAGGCCCTGGCCTCGATTCCGATCTTCATCTTCCGCTCCTCCGAGTCGCCAAGCCCCGAAGCGCATACCCAGGCCTGGGCCGCCGCCCTGGTCCTGATCGCCTTTGTGCTCGTCCTCAACATCGTCGCCCGCACCTTTTACGCCCGTTCCCGCAAGCGCATGGGAGCCTGAGCCCCCGAGCGCCCGCCCGCCACCAGGGGAGTCCTAGGATGACAAACAGAGATTCGACCGAGAGCCCATCGATGACAGAGCACAACCCCGAATCGCAGGCGAGCCCCCGGGCGGGCTCCTCCCGCCCTGGCCCGACGATCTCCGTCGCCGAGGAGGGCGCCCGGAAGCCGGCGAAGCATGGCCGCGAGATCGGCAACGTGGAGTTGCTCGACCTGCACGCCTACTACGGGTCAAACCACGCCGTGCGTGGCGTCAGCCTCGGCTTTGACTCTGGCAGGGTCACCGCGATCATCGGCCCGTCGGGCTGTGGCAAGTCGACGATGGTGCGCTGCATCAACCGCATGCACGAGGAGATCTCGGGGGCGCGGGCCGAGGGCAAGGTCCTGCTCGACGGCCTCGACCTCTTCGACCCGCGGATCGACATCGTCGCGGTGCGCCGCACGGTCGGAATGGTCTTCCAGAAGCCGAACCCGTTCCCGACCATGTCGGTCTTCGACAACGTCACTTCCGGCCTGCGCCTGACCGGCGCCTCGCGAAGCGAGATGGACGATCGCGGCCGCGATGCGCTGGTCGGGGCCGGGCTTTGGGAGGAGGTCAAGAACCGGCTCAAGGCGCCGGGGGTGGGGCTGTCCGGAGGCCAGCAGCAGCGCCTCTGCATCGCGCGGGCGCTCGCTGTCGACCCCGAGGTGCTGCTGATGGATGAGCCCTGCTCGGCGCTTGACCCGGTAGCTACGCTGAGGATCGAGGAGCTGGTCGGGGATTTGAAGGAGCGGGTGACGATCGTCATCGTCACCCACAACATGCAGCAGGCGGCGCGGGTCGCCGACACCACCGCCTTCATGCTGAGCGGCGAGCTGGTCGAGGTTGGCCCCACCGACAAGCTCTTCACCAACCCCGACGACGACCGCACCGAGCAATACGTGACCGGGAAGTTCGGCTGATGCGCGCCGGGCGAGCACAGCATCCACATCCGGCTCCTGGCAAGCGAGCAAAGCGCGAGGCCCGCTGATGTCGCCGGAGACCAGAAGCCACTACCAGGGGGAGCTCGAGCGCCTCGAGGCCAGCGCCCTCGATGGGCTCAACCTGGTCAATGCGGCCCTCGACCGCACTCTGGAGGCGATCAAGCACCAAGATGTCGAGCTGGCCCAGATCGTCGTCGCCGATGACGATCGCATCGACGGTCGCTACCTCGAGGTCCACCAGAGCCTGATCACCCTGCTCGCCACCCAGTCGCCGGTGGCGACCGACCTGCGGCTGATCTCTGCCCTCCTGCACGTGCTGAAGAACGTCGAGCGGATGGGTGATCAGTGCGTGAACATCTGCAAGGTGATCCCGCTGACCGGCAACGAGCCGCCGGCCGACGAGGAGATGGTGGAGCTGATCCTGACGATGGGCAGGCACGTGCGCTCGATCGATAACCAGGCGAAGCGGGCCTTCGAGGACCGTGACGTCGAGCTGGCGCGGGACCTGGTGCGCCAGGACGACGTGGTCGACAACCTCAACCGCGAGTGCTTCCGCCTGGCGCTGGAGATCGGCGACGACGCCGACAAGCGCGAGTGGGCGATGACGATGCTGCTGGCGGCGCGGGCGATCGAGCGGATCGGCGACAACGCCGTCGACATCGGCGAGCAGGTTGCCTTCGTGGTCACCGGGCTGTTCCGGGAGTTCGAGGACGCTTCTCACCCCGATGTCGTCCCTCGCTGACGATCCGACGCGTTTGCCATGATCGGAGTTGGAGACTGTGCTCTGCGCCGCCATAGATATTGGTTCCAACACGACGCGCGTGCTCGTGGCCGAGCCGGTGGATGGACAGTTGAAAACTGTGATGGAGCAGCGCGCCTATACGCGGATCAACAAGGCGCTCGGTGAGGATGGGGCGATCAAGGCGGAGAAGGTCCGCGAGGTCGCCGAGCTGGTCTCCACGCAGGTGCGTCTGGCCCAGGAGCTTGGGGCCGAGGTGATCCGCTCGGTCGCCACGGCGGCCGTGCGCGAGGCGTCCAATGGCGAGCTTGCCGCGAAGGCGATCGGAGAGGCCTCGGGGGTGCCGGTCGCCATTCTCAGCGAGGAGGAGGAGGGGCGTCTGTCCTTCATCGGCGCCACCAAGACGCTTGGCCACCCGGTGGAGGGCAAGATTGGCGTCGTCGATGTCGGTGGCGGCTCGACCGAGGTGATCCTCGGCACCGTCTCCGGCGGGGTCGAGTTGGTCCGCTCCTGGCGGGTCGGATCCGGAGTCTTGGCCGATGAGCTGATCGCCTCAGACCCTCCTTCGGCAGCCGAGATCCGCAAGGTCCGCGATCGCATCGACGACCTCTTTGAGGGGGTGGAGATCGAGCATCCCGCACAAGCGGTCGCGGTCGGGGGCAGCGCCACCTCGCTGCGACGGCTGGTCGGAGCGGTGCTCGAGTATGAGACGTTGGAGCGCGGAATCCGCGTGCTTGCCGGGGACCCGGCGGCCGAAGTGGGGCGACGCTTTGAGCTCGACCCTCAGCGCGTGCGCATCCTCGCGACCGGCGTGCTGTTGTTGGAGAAGGTCTCCGAGCTGCTCGGGCAGCCGCTGCAGATCGGCAAGGGGGGCTTGCGCGAGGGCGTCATCCTCGACCTGCTGAACGGCAGCCTCAACGGCTCCTCGCCGGAGGCCGTCGCCGCCTGACGGCGGTCTCGCCGGCCTCGACTACGCTTTCTAAATGGCCCGGGCGCGCCAGGTCAAGCTCGACTGCGAGGAACCTTTTGCGTCGGCTGCGGCGCGAGTGGTGGAGGTGCGCGCGGCGGAGGTGTTCGAGCAGACCCAGGGCGTACTCGACCTCAAAAGCCCCGAGCGGGTACACGACATGCGGGTGGCGACGCGCCGCCTGCGCGCCGCGATGGAGGTCTTTGAGCCCTGCTTTCCGCGCAAGCGATTCCGCAGGGCGCTGAAGGAGGTCAAGGCGCTCGCCGACGCGCTCGGCGCGCGGCGGGATCTAGACGTGGAGGTCGAATTCCTGAGGCGGTTCGACCCGGAGGCGGACGGCAGCGATCGCGAGGGCGTCGTCGCGCTTCTCGCCGCGCTGCGTGAGGAGAGACTGCGGGTAAACGACAAGCTTGCGCCGTTCGTCGCTGTCGAGCGGCTGGAGAGGTTGCGCCGCCGGCTGCGGCGGCTCGTCGAGGGGGCCGCGGGGTGAAGGCCCGCGAGGTGAAGGGGCTGGACCCGGCGAACTCGCTGCGCCGCAACGCGTCGCGGATCGTCCAGACCCGCCTTGCGGAGCTGCGCTTCTTCGCGGTCGAGGCCCTCGACCCCTCCGCGGCTGCCGACCAGCACAGCATGCGGATCGCCGCCAAGCGGCTGCGCTATGTGCTGGAGATCGTCGAGGGCTGCTTTGGCCCCGAGGCACTAGCTGCCCGACGCGCCGTCAAGGAGCTTCAGGGAGTCCTCGGAGAGATCCACGACTGCGACGTGATGCTGCCCCGCACGGCGGGCATCGAGTCCCTCCAGGCGCTGCTGCGGACCCGCCGCGAGCTCCTTCACCGCCGCTTCGTAGACCTCTGGCAGGCGGAGGAGAGTAAGGGCACCTGGACCGTGCTAGAGGGCGTCCTCTAGGTCGAGCGGGTTTACCCGAGCTTCACATCTCCTTCCCCGTCAATTCACATTTTTCCCTGCTATTCGCGGAATCTTGAAGGCGACAAGCGAATACTGACAGGGAGACACCGATGACTTCCCGAGTCGATATGCACTGCCATTCCGTCGCCTCCCAGCTCTCGCGGCTGGGGGTCCAGCGCTCGCTCGGGCTGCCCGAGTGCGCGACCCCACCGCAGGAGGTATACGAGCTGGCAAGGCGCCGCGGGATGGACTTCGTGACGATCACCGACCACGACACGATCGACGGCTGCCTGGAGCTGGCGGACCGTCCCGACTGCTTCGTCTCCGAGGAGCTGACCGCCCGCTTCGCCGGCGAGCCCCAGGCGGTTCACGTCCTCTGTTACGGGATCACTCCAGGGGACCACGAGTGGCTGCAGGCCCATTCCGGCGATCTCGAGGCCTGCGCCGCCCACCTTCGCGAGAACGAGATTGCATGCGCCCTGGCCCATCCCTTCTACAACGTCGGCGCGCCCCTGACCCAGCGCCACCGCCGCCGCCTGGCGGAGCTGTTCGAGGTCTGGGAGGTCCGCAACGGGTCGCGGGCCGCGGAGCTCAACATGCCTGCCGTCCTCTACATCGAGACTCACGGCGGGACCGGCATCGGCGGCTCCGACGACCATGCCGGCGTGGACATCGGCCGCACCTTCACCGAGGCGCCGGCCGCCGCCACGCCGGAAGAGTTTCTGAAGCACCTGCGCCGCGGCGAGGCACTCGCCGGCGGCGAGCAGGGTAGCGCCGCCAAGTGGGCGCACGCGGCGATAGCGCTCGCCACCCGCGCCCTCGCCCTCGACGGGAAGGCGGGGGACGGAAACGAGCCCGACCCCGCGGCGGTGCTGAAGATCGCCCAGCGGACGATCCGCGAGGGCGCCGCCCGCGAGGGCAAGGTCGCCGCCGACATCGGTCCTGAGGATGCCCGCGGCCTGCTCGAGGCCTGGCTGCGGAGCATGGGCATGCAGATGCGGGGGCGCGAGCTGCTCGCCTACCTGCAGTCCGAGGGCTTCTCCCACGCCGATCTCTACCGCCGCGCCCGCCGCATCCACGAGCGGCGCCTGCGCAGCGCGGTCGGCGACGGCGCCGGGGACCTCGCCCGGGGCGAGGTCCCAGCGGCCCTGACCGGCCTCTTTGAGGCGCTGGTCCCGGCCATTCCCTACGTGCCCTCGACGGCATTCCTCGCCGCCGAGAAGGCGAAGCTGGCCGCTCGTGAAGGCGAGCCGCGTCGGGTCGCGGTGATCGCCGACGGCATCGACGCGATGCACGGCGTCACCCGCACGGTCGAGCAGATCCGCGAGCGCGGCGTCCCGGGCTTCGAGGTCGAGGTGATCGGCACCGACGCCGGCGTCGATCGCCGCCTCCCGGCCGCCGCCGAGCTGGAGGTGCCTTTCTATGAGGGGATGAGGCTCGGGGTCCCGAGCCTGCCCGACCTGGTCGAGACGCTGGCCGAAGGCCGCTACGACCTCCTCCACGTCACCGCGCCGGGCCCAGCGGGCGTCGCCACGGCCCTGCTCAGCCGGATCTCCGGGCTGCCGCTGCTCGGCAGCTACCACACCGAGCTGGCGGCCTACGCCGGTCTGCGCAGCGGCGACAGCGGCCTTGAGGCGATCGCCGCGGCGGCACTGGGCACCTTTTACGGCGCCCCGTCGGTCGTCCTCTCGCCCAGCCCGGCGGCGGATCGCTCCCTGCTTCGGCTCGGCGCCGAGGCGGCCCGGCTCGGGCGCTGGGAGCGCGGCGTCGACACCGAGCGATTCGACCCCGAGAAGGCCGACCGCGACGCCTACCCGGGTGAGCTGAAGGTCCTCTACGCCGGTCGCCTCACCCGTGAGAAGGGCGTCGACCTACTCGCCGAGAGCTTTCTGCGGGCGCACGCCTCAGACCCCCGCCTGCACCTGCTGCTCGCCGGCGGCGGCCCGGAGGAGGCGGAGCTTCGGGCGCGGCTCGGCGAGCGCGCGACATTCCTCGGCTGGCTGGAAGGCGAGGCGCTCGCCCGCGCCTACGCCAGCGCCGACGTCTTTCTCTTTTGCAGTCGCACCGATACCTACGGGCAGGCGATCGTCGAGGCGGGGGCGAGCGGACTGGCGGTGATCGCCGTCGCCGAGGGCGGGCCGGCGGCGCTGGTCGAGAACCGCCACACCGGCATGCTCTGCCGCCCCGACCCCGACCACCTGGCCGGCACCCTCCTCCAGCTTGCCTCCGCGCCGCTGCTGCGCCGCCAGCTCGGCGCCGCGGCGCTTCGCGCCGCCCGCTCTCGCTCCTGGGAGCGGGCCCTCGACCAGCTCGCCGCCGGCTATCGCCGCGCCCTCGGCGACAGCGCGGCTCTCGACCGGCAGCCCTTCGCCCAGGCCGCCTGAGGCTCCTGGACGCCCGCCGTGCCTCAGTACGATGGCCCGATCGACGATCCCGCTCTTTACTTCAACCGCGAGCTGTCCTGGCTCGACTTCAACCACAGGGTCCTGGAACTCGCCGAGGAGGATGGCGTGCCGCTGCTGGAGCGCTTGCGCTTCTGCGCGATCTACGCCTCCAACCTCGACGAGTTCTTCATGGTCCGGGTCGCCGGCCTCTTCGACCAGCTCGACGCCGGGATCGACGCGCGGGGCCCTGACGGCCTCGCTCCCGGCGAGCAGATTGACGCGATCCAGGCCAGGGTGCTGGAGCTAGACCACCGCCTGCACGCCTGCTTTAACGGGACCCTGCGCCCGGCGCTGGAGGAGGAGGGGATCAGGATCGTCTCGCTGGAGACCGCCAGCCAGCAGGAGCGAGGCGAAATCGACGTGCGCTTCCACGAGCAGGTCTTCCCGGCGCTGACCCCGCTGGTGGTTGGCCTCGGTCGCCCCTTCCCCTACATCTCGAATCTCTCGCTCAGCCTCGGCGTGCTGTTGCGCGACCCCGAGAGCGGGGTCGAGATCATCGCTCGCGTCAAGGTCCCGAAGGAGCTGCTTGGCCGCTTCCTCGCGGTCGGCGATGAGGGCACCGCGCTGGTCCCGCTCGAGGAGGCGATCGCCGCCAACCTCGATGCGCTCTTCCCCGGGACCGAGGTTGTCGACCACGGCTACTTTCGGGTCACACGCGACGCCGACTTCACGGTCTCAGACGAGGCGGACGACCTGCTCCAGGCGGTTCAGGATGAGATCCGCCGCCGCCGCTTCGGCGAGGTGGTGCGGCTGGAGATCGCCGCCGGCATGAACCCCAAGCTGCGTGAGCAGCTGATCGATGCCCTACGGCTGGAAGATCGCGAGGTCTACGACGTCGATGGGCTGATCGACCTCGCTGACCTCACTCGAGTCGCGGACGTGCCCGGCCACGCCGAGCTGCGCTACTCGCCCTGGTCCCCGGTCACCCAGCCGCGCTTGCAGGGCGAGGACGAGGAGCCGGTCGACATGTTCGCGACGATCCGCCAGAGGGACCTGCTCGTCCACCATCCCTATGAATCCTTCGCCACCTCGGTCGAGCGCTTCGTCGAGCAGGCGGTGGCCGACCCAGATGTGCTGGCGATCAAGCAGACCGTGTACCGGACCAGTGACGACTCGCCGCTGGTGCCGTCGCTGATCCGCGCCTCCGAACGCGGCAAGCAGGCGGTCTGCATGGTCGAGCTGAAGGCCCGCTTCGATGAGGAGGCCAACATCCACTGGGCCAAGTCGTTGGAGGAGGCTGGGGTACACGTCGTCTACGGCATCCCGGGGCTGAAGACCCACGTGAAGGCGATCCTCATCGCCCGCCGCGAGGGTGACCGAGTGCGCGAGTACGTCCACATCGGGACCGGCAACTACCACCCCAAGACGGCGCGCCTCTACACGGACTTCGGCCTCTTCACCGCCGACCCCGAGATCGGCGCCGACGTCGCCGAGATGTTCAACTTCCTGACCGGCTACGGGCGGCCGGCCGAGTACCGCAAGGTCCTGGTCTCACCGACCACGATGCGCGACCAGATCGTCGGCGAGATTGAGGCCACGGTCGAAGCCCACCGGGCCGGCGAAGCGGCGCGGATCGCGCTGAAGATGAACTCGCTGGTCGACGCGGGGTGCATTCGGGCGCTGTATGAGGCCTCGAGGGCGGGGGTACGAGTCGACCTCAACGTAAGGGGGATCTGCTGCCTGCGGCCCGGGGTGCCCGGGATCTCAGAGAACATCCGCGTCCTCTCGATCGTCGGCCGCTTCCTTGAGCACTCGCGCGTCTACACCTTCCAGCGTGGGGAGGAGACGAGGGTCCTGATGGGCTCAGCCGACCTGATGCCACGCAACCTCGACAGCCGGGTCGAGCTGGTGACGCCGGTCGAAGACCCGGAGCTGCGGGCTGAGATGCTCGACGTCCTGGAGCGCTGCTTCGCCGACAACGCGAATGCCTGGGAACTGGGCGCAGACGGGGCGTGGACGCGGCTGAGCGCGCCTGCAGGGGGACGTCGCAGCGTCCAGGAGGAGCTGCGCGCGCGCCACGCTTCGCGCGCCGCCGAGCAGCTCGCGGCGGCCGCGGGCTGAGGGCCGGCCGACCACTAGGATTGCCGGGTGGCGCGCCTCTCGCTACTGCCTCGCGATCACACCTTCTTCGATCTCTTCATCGAGGCCGGGCAGAACACGGTTCATGCCTCGCGGCTGCTCGACCAGATGATGGGCTCCTGGCCCGACGACAGCGGCCTCTCCCGGGAGATCCTCAAGGCCGAGCAGGAGGGCGACCGCATAACACACGACATCATTCAGCGCCTCAACTCGACCTTCGTCACGCCGATCGACCGCGAGGACATCTACGGCTTGGCGACCCGGATGGACGACATCGTCGACTTCACCGAGGAGGCTGCCGACTTCCTTGGCCTCTACCAGATCGAGGCGCCGATGTCGCAGGCGCAGGCGCTGACCAAGGTGCTGGTCGGGGCATGCGAGCAGCTCGCCGAGGGCCTGGAGCACCTGCGCGAGTTCAAGGACCTCGACAAGTATTGGATCGAGATCCACAGGCTCGAGAACGAGGGCGACCGGATCTCCCGCGACGCCGTGGCGTCGCTGTTCTCCAACGGGATCGACCCGATGGTCGTAATCCGCTGGAAGGACATGTTCGCGGTACTTGAGAACGCGATAGACGCGACCGAGACCGCGGCTCAGATCATCGAGGGAATCGTCATCAAGAACTCGTGAGCTCCGATGTGATTCTGACGCTCGTCGTCGTCGCGGCGCTCGGCTTCGGCTTCAGTAACGGCTTCCACGACACCTTCGACGTGATCTCAACCGCGGTCTCCACCGGCGCGGCGCCCCCGCAGGTGGCGATCGCGGTTGCGGCGCTGCTCAACTTCCTCGGCGCCTTCATCTCGGTCGCGGTTGCGGCCACCGTCGCCCACGACGTGGTCGATGCCACGGCGATCACGCCGAGCGTCGTCTTCGCAGGATTGATCGGAGCGATCGCCTGGAACTTGGCGACCTGGCACTTCAGCTTGCCGTCCAGCTCCTCACACGCGCTGATCGGGGGGGTGGTCGGAGCCACCCTGGCGGCGGCCGGGACCGGCGCGGTGCTCGGCGGCGGGCTTCTGGACAAAGTGCTGCTCCCGGCGCTGATCGCTCCGCTCGCGGCGTTCCTGCTCGCCGGCTTCCTCATCGTGGTCATCTACCGCCTTGTTGGCAGGCGGCGCCCGGGGCAGGTGACGCGCGCCTTTCGTCACGGGCAGATCGTCTCGGGCGGGTTGCTCGCGCTTGCCCACGGCGCCAACGACGCGCAGAAGACGACCGGGGCGATCATGATCGCGCTGATCGCCAACGGCACCCTGGGCGCCAACGCGGCGCCGCCCCTGTGGGCGATCATCGTGGCGGCCGCGGCGATCGCGCTTGGTACCTACAGCGGTGGCTGGCGGGTGATGCGCACGACCGGGGCGCGGATCATCAAGATGGACGCGGCGCAGGGCTTTTCCGCGCAGAGCGCCGGAGCGACGGCGATCCTGATCTCCACCCTGCTCGGCTTCCCGATCTCAACCACACACGCGATTAGCGGCGGCGTGATGGGCGCCGGTGCCGCCAAGCGGGTCTCGGCCGTGCGCTGGGGAGTAGCCGGAAACATCGTCGCTGCCTGGTTGCTGACCTTGCCGGCTGCGGGGGCGATCGGGGCCGCGACCTACGGGATCGTGAGGATCTTCGGCACCGGGGCGCTGGGGCCGGTTCTGGTGAGCTTGATCGCGCTGGTGTTGATCGCCACGGCCTTCGTGCGTCGCTCCCAGCGCGAGCAGCAAGTCGCCCAAGTCGAGCCGTCCCCGTAGCGCGAGCGACGCGACGTACAATTGGCAGATGCGCACTTTGCGCGATGTCGCGGTCATCATGGCGCTGGCCTTCGGCGTCGCCTTCATGCCCGCCGGCGGCGACGTCGCTGAAGCTGTGCTCACTGCCCTAACGATGGGATTCCTCGCGGCAATCGCCTGGATGCTCTACATGCTGAGCCGCCAGAACGAACTGACGCTGGCGACCCTCAGCGACGGGCGGCGGGCGATCCTCTACGGCGCCCTGGGGATGATCGCCCTGCTAATCGCCGGTACTGACGAGCTCTTCTCCAGTGGCGGCGGCACCGTCCTTTGGATACTTCTTCTAGCCGCCTCGGTGGTGGCGATATGGCGGGTCTGGGTAGAGGCGAATACCTATTAAGCGAGGCGGGGCGGGCGCTCGGCCTCGCTGGTGCAGGGCGCCTTTGTGGCGCTTTTCGAGTGCGTCTTCGTGCATAGGGATGGTTAGACTGCGGCGATGACCGCGGTCGAGGTGCAGGGGGTTGAGGGGATGCAGTCGCTGGTAGGGCGAGAGATCGGCCCCAGCGAGTGGCGAACCGTGACGCAGGAGGACATCGACACATTCGCGCGGATCTCCGGCGATGACCAGTGGATTCATGTCGATGTCGAGCGCGCTAGCGCGGAGAGCCCCTTTGGCACCACGATCGCCCACGGCAACCTCACCCTCTCTCTGGTCGACGGCTTCCGCAAGGAATTGATCACCTCAAGCGGTTTCGCACTTGGCGTCAACTATGGCTGGAATCGGATCAGGTTCCCGGCCCCGGTGCCGGTCGACAGCCGCGTCCGCGAGCGCGCCGAGGTCGTCTCCGTCGAGGAGGTCGGCGGCGGCTGGTGGCAGGTGGTGACCCGCTTCACCCTCGAGGTCGAGGGCAACGAGAAGCCGTGCTTCGTGGGTGACTCGGTGACGCGCGTGATGGCACCCACGGACTGACGGGCGCCTCCTCACATGCCGGCACGGCGCTCGGCGGCCAGATCCTCACGATCTCGGCGCTGCGTTTGCTCGATGGCACCGGGACCGTGGGGGGCGTGGCTACACTTTCTCCCTATGGCGGCGCACCCTTGGCCAGATGTTCCCGATGAGCAGCGATGGGCGCTTGAGCTGATGGAGGAACGCCTGCAGCGAACCAGCCAGCCGCCGCAGGAGCTCTCCGCCCGCGCCGGGGAGCTTCGCGCCCAGGCGGCGAAGACCGACATCAAGGGCTTCCGCGACGCAGCGCTCGCCTTGGCCGATCGCTACGAGCAAGCCGCCGCGGCTCGCCTAGCCTCTGCGTAGCTCTACGGTTCGAGCATCCCGCGAAGCTGGGCCGCGATCTGGCGCTGGCGGTCAAGGAGTTCCTGGACCTCGGGCTCAATGCGCTATAGCTCGGCTGCGACCTCGCCGAGCGTAGCCTCGGCGGCGTTGTGGTCGAGCAGACTCTGCTCATCCCACTTGCCGGCGAGCTCACGCGCCGCGGCCGTCAAACCAGGCAGCTCCTCCGTCACGATCCGCACCGACCCGGCCAACAGGCTGGCCTGCTCGGCGTCACCCCGCTCGTTCGCGATCAGCTCGCTGCGCATCTCGAAGATCGCCTCGTGGGCGATCATCGAGGCACCCAACAGGGCATCGAGTCGCTCGATCTCTGCGGGCTGCTCGCTCACCAGGGCACCCTTTCCTACCGAGCGGCGTGATCATCCGCTAGACGAGTTGCTAGCTCATTTATCTATTTGGATAAACGCGCTTGTCATGAGCCGGAATCGCAGCAGTCAGATCAGCCCGAAGGGGCAAACCGCTGTCGCGGCGACTCGCGATCGTGCCAGCCGCAGCGAGGAGTACCGCGAGGCCCGCGACGAGTACGCCGCGATCCGCGAGCTGCGCGAGAGGAACTGGATCGCCGCCCACATCCGCGAGCGCCGCTTCGAGCGGAGCGCGAGGTCGCGCCTGTGCCGAAGCTCGTCGCGGCCTGAAGCCTCAGGTTAACTCCGCGATGAGCGTGCCGTCGTTAGGCGTGATCGGTCGATCATGATCGCCAAAGCCTTTACCGCGACCCCCGGCCCGCTCAGCTCCTACAGGGATCGGACCGAACAATTCATAGGCTTCAATCGGATCAGGTTCCCGGCCCCGGTGCCGGTCGACAGCCGCGTCCGCGAGCGCGCCGAGGTCGTCTCCGTCGAGGAGGTCGGCGGCGGCTGGTGGCAGGTGGTGACCCGCTTCACCCTCGAGGTCGAGGGCAACGAGAAGCCGTGCTTCGTGGGT
Source organism: uncultured Solirubrobacterales bacterium (assembly GCA_963777915.1). Classification (GTDB taxonomy): domain Bacteria; phylum Actinomycetota; class Thermoleophilia; order Solirubrobacterales; family 70-9; genus CAVUPF01. Next base: position 97,969 of record CAVZSH010000005.1, read on the forward strand.
GACTCGGTGACGCGCGTGATGGCACCCACGGACTGACGGGCGCCTCCTCACATGCCGGCACGGCGCTCGGCGGCCAGATCCTCACGATCTCGGCGCTGCGTTTGCTCGATGGCACCGGGACCGTGTGTAGACCTTTTTGCCCTGGTCGACAGTTTTCTACTTAAACGCCTATTCTACTGGTAAAGTAGAAAACATGAATGAGGTAGAAAAGCGCTGGCAGAAGATCCTCGCATCCGCGCTGGAGGGCGTGATAGTCGAGGTAGCTCCGAGCGATAGTGACGCCGATCTCATGATCCGTACGCGAGATGGCCGGGCGATCGCGATCGAGGCGAAGTGGGCCGGTGAGGGGTGGCCGCAGGATGTCCGGCGCGCGGCGGCCACGATCAGTGAGCGGTGGCCAGAGGAGGTTGTTCTCTTCGCCCGGCGACTCTCCCCCGGCGCGATCGAGTGGTTGCGGGACCGCGACGCTAACTGGGCCGACGAAGCCGGCCAGGCACGCATCATCGGACCGCGTGGGCTGATCGTGATCCGCGAGCCCGTGCAGTTGCCCCGCGAGGGGGGCGCCTCCCGCGACTTCGCGTGGTCGAAGTCGGCGATCGCGATCGCCGAGACGATCCTCGCGGGCGAGGATCGTCCGCTGCGAGTGGCCGCGCTTGCGGAGGAGAGTGACTGGTCCGATGCTCAGGCGGCCAAAGTCCTCAAGGCATTCGATGACTCGGGCTGGACGGCCAAGCGGGGCACCGCACGTGGGCCGGGCGCATACCGGCAGCTCATTGACGCGGAGGGCATGCTTGCCTCATGGTCAGCTGCGGTAGTCGATGCTCCGCGCCCAACGCGCATCGCCCATCGCACGACCAAAGACGTGATGGCGCTGCTGCGTGCCAATCTTGCCCCCGCGCTGGACCACAGCACGGCTTGGGCTGTCAGCGGCTGGGCCGGCCTTGAGCTCGCCGCCCCCTTTGCCACGACGACGCCCAGCCTGCACCTCTATATCGCGGACGCCGGCTTCGCCGGCCCGCTCAGCGACGCGATCGAGGAGGCGGGTCTGCGCGAGGTCGACGAGGGTGGCCGAGTCACCTTCTGGGCCGTAGACCCCCGCGTGCTCAAACTCGCCCACCGAATCGGAGACATCCCCGTCGTGAGCGCCCCCCGCCTGTTCGCTGACCTGTCCTCGTTCGGCGGACGCGGTGGAGATACTGCCGACCACATCAAGGAACAGCTCATCGACCCGCTGCATCGCGACAGGTCGACCGAGGAGGATGGCGCGGATGGATGAGCAGCGCTCCCGCCAAACCCGCGCCCGCGCCGAGCTTGCGCTAGTGCGGCTTCTGTACGAGCTGGGGGACGAGGACATCTTCCTGGTCGTGCTCGGCGGTCTGGTGCCCGAGGTTCTCGCGCGTGACGAAGCTCTTGTGCCGGATCACCTCGGCACGACCGATGTCGACGTGCTCCTCATTACCCATCTTGATCCCGACGCTGATCTTGGCGGCGTGGAGCGGGCACTTGAACGCCTCGACTTCAAACCGGACCCGAACGAGGATGGTTGGCGTTGGCGAGGCCAGATTGACAGCGTGCCCGTGAAGTTGGAGTTCCTATGCGACTTGCCCGATTACCGGGAGGGAGAGGTCGTCAGCCCGAGTGGATGCCGAGTGCTCAGCGCCCAGAACCTCCGCGGTACCGGCTATGTCTCCCGCGACTTCGCCTGGGAGGAACTGAAGGGCGAGCTTGCCGATGGCACTGGCGTCGCGGTGCGGATTCGCTTCGCCGGCCTCGAGGGCTACCTGCTCTCGAAGTGCGTCGCAGTGCGCACCCGCGCAGCCACAAAGGACTATTACGACCTCGTCTACGTCCTGCGGCACAACCGGGCCGGGGGACCGGAGCAGGCCGCGCACCGCCTGCTCAACGGCGAGCTCGCCGACGAGTTCAACTCGCTACGGACCACTTTCCTCGAGGTACGAGAGCGCTACGTCAAGACGACTGACAGCGGTCCGATCGGCTATGCCGAGCAGGCAGGGGAAGTCGAGCCCGGGACCGACGCGGCAACGTTGCGGGCCGACGCCGTCGACGTGGTCCAGCGATTCTTCGCGGCGATTGCTCACTAGGCCAAGAGGGCCCGGACGAGTTCCTTGATCCCGCCTGGAGCTGGGCTCAGAGTCCTGCCCGGCCTCGTGCAGACGACGCGCAACCTCAGGGGAGAAGTTCGCGTCGAGGAGGAGCCTCACCCCGGGGCGGCCACGGACAACTCGCGCTCCTGCGTCGCTGCCGCCCCGTATTCGAGCGCCGCGAGTACGTCGTCGCGTTCGAGGTAGGGGTAGTCAGCGAGGACCTCCTCCACGCTGTTGCCCGTCGCCAGCTGCCCCAGCACCGCGCTGACCGTCACGCGGGTATCGCGGATGCAGGGAAGCCCGCGCATTCGGTTCGGGTCGACGGCAATCCGATCGAGAGCCATAACACCTATCAGGGTAGACGAGCGCGCGGAACCGGCACCGCGAATGAGATGGCGGTTGCCTTCACCTCCTGGCCAGCGCTCGCCTACTCGGCCAGGCGGCGCAGGGTCTCGTCGTGCTTTTTCATTGCAGCCCGAAGCTCTCGGCGCTGCTCCTCCGGGGTGCCTGGCAGGCCAAGTTTTCAGCTCCCGTTTCGGTGCCGTCTTCTTGGGGCTCGATGGGGCGTGGGACTTCATTGTCTAGAGGTTGTTGCAGTCGTGTCCGCCGTCGCTGTGCAGCGGATCGGGCCGAACAATTCATAGGGCTCAACGAGATTCGCTTTTCCGCCCCGGTGCCGATCGATTCCCGGGTCCGCGGCCCCGCCGAGGCTGTCTCGGTCGAGGATTTCGGCGGCGGCTGGTGGCAGGTCCTCGCCCGCTTTACCCTCGAGGTCGAGGGCAGCGAGAAGCCGTGCTTCGTGGGCGACTCGGTTACATCGGTGATGGCGCCCGCCAACTGACGGTCGTCGGCAGCTAGGCGCTACGGTTCGAAGCGCGAGTCCGATTGAAACCAGACCGTCTGATTGGATATCCGCTGCGGGATGGTCAGGCGCTTGGTGTAGTAGCGCCCGCAGCTATGGGGAGTCTTCGGTATGCGGAATTTGACCGCAAAACTCTTCGCAGCGCGGACCTTTCGCATCTCAGCCTTGGTCAGGTGCTCGGAGAGGCGGAAGACGCCTTTCTTCTTGAACTTGGCGGAAGCTGAGCCAAGCGAGAGCTTGCCCTTGGAGCCACTCAGTGTGTAGCCGACGCTGACCTTCGCGGGGTGATAGGAGGTGTAGTGGATCACCAGCCGCGCCTTGTCGTGCTTAGTGAAGACGAAGACGCGGGCGCGAGCGACGCGCAGGACGCACTTCTTCGGCAGGTCGATCGTCCAGCGATAGGTGGCGGGTGGCCCGGTGACGCCGGCCAGCGTCTCGCGAACCTGGAACTGGTGATCACCGGGAAGGAGCGGCCCGAAGGACTGGCCGCTGGTGCAGGTCGCAAAGGCGCCTCCGTCAATCGAGCATTCATATGTCCCGCCCGTGACGCCTTTGAAGGTGAAGGTGCCTGTGCTCAGTTCTGTTTCGGTCGGCGGGCCGCTGGTGATTTTCACCACCGGTGGGGTTCCCGGCAGACCGGCGCCCGGAGGGGTGAGGAACATCGAGGCTGAGGCCCGATAAGAGCCGCCCGGCGCGAGGTCCGGCGCGTCGCTTTCCTTGTCTCCCCAGTAGTAGAGGACCGCGTTGTCATTGAGTTCGCCGTTGGCGTTGGAGACTTCCCTGCCGGCGGTCGTGTATTCGAAGGGCGTGCCGAACGAGTAGGCCCAGGAGACGTTCTGGAGCAGCGTCGGAGCCACCGGGGAGGCGACCGCCGGGCCGGTGACGGTCCCCAGCACGTCGAAGGTTGGCGGCGAGGGATTGACGTCGTTGTCCTCGATCGTGTAGTGGTTAAACGACGGCGAGGGAAAGCTTTCTTCTTTCAGGAGCACCGGGCCGTTCGGTTCGTTGGCCTGGAAGGTCGGTCCGTCGTCGGCGCCTATCTGGTAGTCCCACAGGTAGCGGACGCCGATTTTCCTTGAGGTGCCTCCTTTGTTCGTCACCACAGTGGTGACTTCAGCATAGGAGTCGTTGAAGGTGGTGCCGTTGACTTTCAGAGTCTGGACGACCTGGAGGTGATCCCCGTTTTCTTCCAGCATGTAGGTGGTCTGAAAGCCGTTGGTGCCGAGTGGCACCGTCGTCGAGCCAGTAACATTCGGCAGTTCATAATTCGTACTGCTCGTGTAGGAGCGAACCGTGTCGAACGACGTTCCGGGACTGCCGTCACCAAAGAGAATGTTGAGCCCCGCCCCGAGCGGGTGAGAGGGACCGGTTGTCGCCGTGTACTGGCCGTTTTCGTTATTGACATAGAAACTGTAGATCCCGTTGCCGGCGGTCAGGGTTTCCGCTTGCGCGGCCTGGGCGCCCAGCGTCGCCAGTCCCGCCAGTAGGGCCGCGACGGCAAGCGCCGCCACGATGACCCGTCGGTGGGCGGCCCTCCAAACCGGTCCACTCTCGGCACCAACGCCCGACACACGCCCGCTCGCCACGTTCTCCAATTTCAACCTCGCCCCTCGTCTCGTCGTCTCGCCGGTACCTGGAATCGCGCTGTTACAGACCCTAACCGGCGGCGGCTGGCAAATCAATGCGCCCCCTCGGATGTATGAGGTCGTGGCTGAGAGGTCGTCGTGCTCAGCTGCCACTGGCGGCGATCATCGGCTATGAAGCGCCCGGCCACGTCGCTCAAATGGCGCGTCCTCGCGCCCATCGAGCCGGTCCTGCCGGCCCTCTTTAACTCGATTGCGCTCCTGTCGCACGATCCAGAGTCGGATCGTGCGCTCGACCGGTCGGGCGCGTCCATGCATGTTGCTCTAGTCCTCCTCGTAGGGAAACAGATCGGCCGCCGGCCCCCACCTCGGATGCCCCAAGCCGCCGCCAGACTGCCTTGAAAACGCGTGAACCGGCGCTGCATCGTCGGCCGGCTCCCCCCGTCGGGGCGCCGGCCGGGTGCCCAGCACAGGCGCCGAGCGCGATATTCGCAGCTGTGGGTTCATGGCCGCAATGCTCGCGCGCCGGGGCCGGGTGCGCATTGGACAGCGGTCCCAAATCTGCCGCCGCCGCCTCGACAGTCGGAGCAGGTGCGGTATCGGCCGTGCGCCGCTTGTCTAGGTCGGGCGGGGTGGCGCACTGCGAGCGATCGAGTGCATAGGACGCTGGCTCGGGGAAGCTCTCAGGGCTGCCGATCGAGCTGCTTGCCTGCCACATCCCACCCGAACCCGGACCAGCACCGCCCCGGTGGCTGCGGCCTCACCGGCTCGATCGCGCCCCCGAGGCCGGTCACGCTATTTGACGAGGAGGGTGCCTTCCATGCCTGCTTCGCGGTGCCCCGGCACGGTGCAGTAGTAGTGGTAGGTGCCTGGCGTCAGGTTGCTCAAACTCAAGCTGGTCGAGCTTTCGGCGATCAGTTCCGATTGCCCGATCACCTTGCCGCTGGGATCTTCAACGGCGATGTCGTGCGAGAGCCCCTGCGGGTTCTTGAAGTCGATCGTCACGTTCCCGGCCTTGGCCGAGAGCTTGCTCGGCACGTAGGAGAGCTGACCGTTCGGGTCGGCTTCGACCTTCAAGGTCTGACTCGTCTCGCCGCTGCTCGCGGTCTTTCCTCCGCCTGGCGCCGCGGCGCCGCTTTTCGTGGTGGTGGCGGTGGGAGTCGAGGAGGAGGATGAGGATGACGAACTGCTCCCGCAGGCGACCAACGCCACCGAGGCGAGAAGGAGGAGTAGTAGGGCTGCGATCTTCTTCATTGGGATCCTTCCTGGAAGCGCTTCCGCCGGACTGTATCCGGGTACGACCCTGCTGCGATCCCAGCAGCTCAGCGGCCGCTGAACTCGGGCGTCTCGCCTGCGAAAAACGCCTCGACCCCGGTCTTCAAGTCCTCGGTGGCCATGCTGTCGGCGATCCCGTGCTGCTCCAGTTCCAGGTGGCCAGCGAGGTTGTTCTCGATGCTCTGGCCGCAGAGCAGCTTCGCCATCCGTACGTAATAGGGCGCCTTCGCCGCCAGCTCCTCGGCCTTGGCGCGGGCCCGCGCCATCAGCTCCTCCGGGGCAACGACCTCCGCCACCAGTCGCTCGGCCAGCGCCTCAGAGGCGCTCATGTTCGGGTCGCCCAGGAGGATCTCCAGCGCCCGGCTGGGGCCGACCACCCGCGGCAGGAAGTAGGTCATACCGCCGTCCGGTGAGGCGCCGATGCGGCCGTAGGCGCAGGCGAAGAAAGCGGCCTCGGAGGCGATCCGGGTGTCGCAGGCTAAGGCCAGCGAGAATCCTGCCCCCGCCGCAGGGCCGTTGACTGCGGCGATCACCGGGTGGGGGATGCGCCGCAGGTTGACGATCGCCTGGTGAAGGGTCGCTGCCCCGCGCCGCACTTCGGATGGCAGGTCGATCTCCTCCGCTTCGACTCCTTTGCGGAACCAGTTGACGTCGCCCCCGGCGCAGAACGCCTTGCCGGCACCGGTGACGATCAGCGCCCGCAGCGGGGCGCGGTCGGCGAGCCAGGCGAAGACGACGGCCAGCTCACCGATCATTTCTGGGCTCATCGCGTTGAAGGCGTCGGGCCGGTCGAGGGTGAGGGTCCCGATCTCCCCGTCGATCTCGATTCGCATCGTGCTCAGCTCGGGCGGGCTCAGGGTCTGGGTGGTCATCTCGCTCTCCGTGTCAGCTTCAAGTTGGCCGGGTGGCCAGGAGCCTACCCTTTGTCCCAAGTGGCCAAAGGCGATCACAGCGGCAACCTCTCTCGTGAGGAGCGGATCTCACAACAGCGCGGTTCCCTTCCCGACTCTCCAGGCGTCTACCTCTTCCACGGCGATGGCGAGGAGGTGCTCTACGTCGGCAAGGCCCGCTCAATCCGCAAGCGCGTCGCCTCCCACTTCACCGGCGGCGAGAGCCGCCTCACCTCACGCGTCGAGCGGATCGAGTTCCTCGTCACCGCGACCGAGGCGGAGGCGCTGCTCGCCGAGCAGAGCTTTATCAAGCGCCACCGGCCCCGCTTCAACATCCGCCTGCGCGACGATAAGTCCTACCCCTACATCGCGGTCAGCCTCGACGAGGACTATCCACGGGTCTACTTCACCCGCGAGAAGCACCGTCCCCGCCGCGCCTACTTCGGGCCCTTCTCCAGCGCCAAGCGGGTGCGGGAGACGCTCGACCTTCTAGGCAAGCTGTTCCAGTTTCGAACCTGCGAGGGTCCCCACCCCGGCCGCCGCTCCGGCAGCCCCTGCCTCGATTACTACATCAAGCGCTGCGGGGCTCCCTGTGTCGGCTACATCGGCCGCGAGGAGTATCAGCGCAACATCGACGCGATTCTCGACTTCCTCTCCGGCCGCTACCGTCAGGTCGAGGAGGAGCAGACGCGCAAGATGGAGGAGGCCGCCGCGGCTCGGGAGTTCGAGCGCGCCGCGTTGCACCGCGACCGGCTGAAGGCGATTCGCTCCCTGTTCGAGCGACAGCGCGTCGCCGGCGGCTCGGTCGGCACCGCCGACCTGATCGGGGTCGCGGCCGAGGGGCCGGACGCCAACGCCCAGGTCTTCCAGGTCCGCGACGGCATCCTCGCCGAGCGTCAGAGCTTCTACCTCGACAACCAGGCCGAGCGCGACCTGGCCGAGGTCGCCGAGGAGTTCATCGGACAGTACTACTCGGCCTCGCCGGCGATGCCCCGGACGGTCCTCGTCGGCCCCTACCTGCGGGAGCGCGCTGCCGTGCTGGCCGAGGCGCTGAGCGAGCGTCGCGGCGCCGGCGTCGAGGTACGGGTAGCCGAGCGCGGCGATAAGCGGCGCCTGCGCGAGCTGGCCGAGCGCAACGCCCGCCTCGCCCTCGACCAAGACCGGCTGCGCCGCGAGCATCGCCGCCAACGCCGGGTCGAGTCGCTGGCGGTGCTGAGCGAGATGCTCGGGATGGAGGAGCTGCCGGTCCGCATAGAGGGCTACGACATCTCAAACCTCGGCGGCGAGCACACGGTGGCTTCGATGGTCGTCTTCGAGGGGGGGGCGACCAAGAAGGCGGACTACCGCCGCTTCCGGGTGCGCGGCGAGCGCCGAGCGGCGAGCGCCAACGGCGGTCCCGACGACTTCGCCTCGATGGAGGAGGTGCTCTCACGACGGATGAAGCGCTATCTGGAGCAGGCCGACCTTTCGCCTCACGATGGCGAGCGCGACGAGAGCTTCGCCTCGCTCCCTTCGCTGATCGTGATCGACGGTGGCAAGGGTCAGCTCGCCGCCGGGATGCGGGCGCTGCGACCTTTTGCCGAGCTCGGCGTCACCGTGATCAGCTTGGCCAAGCGGCTGGAGGAGGTCTACGTCCCCGGCCGCAGGGCGCCGATCGACCTGCCCGCCGACTCGGAGGCCTCCAAGCTCCTGCAGCGGGTCCGCGACGAGGCGCACCGCTTCGCGATCGAGCATCACCGCGGCCGCCGCGACCGGGCGATGACCGGCTCGGTGCTCGACGAGCTGAAGGGCGTCGGCCCGGTCCGCAAGCGTGCCCTGCTCAAGCATTTTGGCTCTCCAGAGCGGTTTCTGGCCGCCTCTCGCGAGGAGTTGGAGGCGGTGCCCGGCGTGCCTGGCAAAGTAGCCCGGGAGATCCACGAGCAGCTCAATAGGACCGGCTGAGGGGACGCGATGGCGAGGGCCGAGAAAACCAAGGAGCGCGAGGCGAGCGGCGACGGCGGGCAGCCCCTCAAGGAGGTGACCCTGGTCGTCATCACCGGGCGCTCGGGGGCGGGCAAGTCGGAGGCGATCGCTGCCTTTGAGGACGGCGGCTACTTCTGCGTCGACAACCTGCCACCGCGGATGATCGGCAGCCTCGGCGAGCTGTTCCGCCACGACGGCAGCGGGGTCGAGCGGGCTGCCGTTGTCTCCGACGTTCGTGGCGGCGATTACTTCGACGACCTGGTCCAGGTCCTGGACGATCTCGAGGCCGACGGGTTGAAGCCGAAGGTCCTCTTCCTTGAGGCCGACGAGGAGACGCTGGTCGACCGCTACAAGGAGACCCGCCGCCGTCACCCGCTCGCCCCCGAAGGCCGGATCATCGAGGGGATCCGGGCCGAGCGCGAGCTGTTGGCGCCGCTGCGCGAGCGCGCCGATGTCGTCATGGACTCAAGCGACCTGACCGCTGCCGAGCTGCGTCGCCGCATCGCCGAGGAGATGCTGGGCCGCGAGGAGGGCGGCAAGCTGGCGCTGACCTTGCTCACCTTCGGCTTTAAGAACGGGCCGCCGCGGGACGCCGACCTCACCCTCGACGTGCGCTTCTTGCCCAACCCACACTACGTCGACGAGCTGCGCCCGCTGACCGGAATCGATCGCGAGGTGCGCGAGTACGTCGAGTCCGGGACTCAGGCGGGCGAGTTCTACGGGCGGCTGCTGCCGCTGCTTGAGTTCCTCGTCCCCGCCTACGTCGCGGAGGGCAAGAGCCACCTGACGATTGCGGTCGGCTGCACCGGCGGCCGCCACCGCTCCGTTACTGTCGCCGACCGCATCCGCCGTGACCTGGTCGAGCGCGACGACGTGATCGTCCGCGTCAAGCACCGCGACGTCGAGCTGGACAGCTGAGCGTTCCGGCCGCCGACCATAGAATCCGCGCGCTTTGCCCGAACCGGTCATCTCGATCAGCGGCCTGCGCAAGAGCTACGGCAATGCCGAGGCGGTGCGCGGCATCGACCTCGAGGTTCAGCCCGGCGAGGTCTTCGCCTTCCTCGGTCCCAACGGCGCCGGCAAGACGACCACGGTCGAGATCCTGGAGGGCTATCGCAACCGCAGTGGCGGGGAGGTCTCGGTGCTGGGCGCCGATCCCCAACGGGCGGGGCGCGCGTGGCGCGAGCGGATCGGGATCGTCCTTCAGAGCTGCCGTCTTGACCCCTACCTGACCGTACGCGAGTCGCTCGGCCTTTACGCCGGCTACTACAGCGCTCCACGGTCGATCGAGGAGGTGATCGAGCTGGTCGGGCTGGAGGCTGAGGCCGACGAGCGCGCCAGCCGCCTCTCCGGCGGCCAGCAACGTCGCCTCGACGTCGGCATGGCTTTGGTGGGCGACCCCGAGCTGCTCTTCCTCGATGAGCCGACCACCGGCTTTGACCCCTCGGCGCGGCGCCAGGCCTGGGACGTGATCGCCGGCCTGCGTGACCTCGGCAAGACGGTCTTTCTCACCACCCATTACATGGACGAGGCGCAACGCCTCGCCGACCGGGTGACGATCATCGCCAAGGGGGAGATCGTCGCCCGCGGCACTCCCGAGGATCTCGGCGATCGCGAGAGCCAACCGGCGACGATCAGCTACCGCCTCAACGGCGAGGAGATCTCGATGCAGACAACCACCCCGGTCAAGACCCTCCACGAGCTGACTGGCCGGGCGCTTGAGCGGGGGGAGGACCTCGAGCGGCTCGAGGTGAGCAGGCCCACTCTGGAGGACGTCTACCTGGAGCTCACCGAGTGACTATGAGCCTTCTCTTGCATCAATTTCGCTACGACCAGAAGGCCTTCTGGCGCAACCCCGCCTCGGTCTTCTTCACGGTGATGTTCCCGGTCGTCCTCTTCGTGATCCTCGCGCTCGCCTTCAGCGGCAAGACGGTGGGCATTCGAGGTGGCATCAAGGCGACCATCTACTACGTGCCGGCGATCATCGTCCTCTCGGTGATCTCCTCGACGGTGCAGAGCCTGGTGATGTCGCTGGTGATCGCCCGAGAAGGAGGGCGGCTGAAGCGTGGTCGGGGGACCCCGATGCCGCCCTGGGTCTTCATCGCAGGGCGGATCGGCAACGCGATCGTCGTCGCCGTGATCATGCTGGTGCTGCTGGCGCTGATCGGGCGGGTCTTCTACGGGGTGCCGATTCCCTGGGGCGGCACGGCGGCGATCCTGGTGACCTTGGTCGTCGGAGCCGCGTCTTTCTGCTGCCTGGGCATCGCGCTGACCGCGGCGATCCCCTCCCAAGACGCCGCCGCGCCGATCGTCAACGCCCTGCTCTTCCCTCTCTATTTCCTCTCGGGCGTCTTCATCCCCGAGAACGAACTTCCCAGCGGCGTCATCCACTTCGCCGATGCCTTCCCGATTCGCCACTTCTTTGTGGCCTTCTTCGACGCCTATGTGTCGGCTGGGGGTGGCCCGAGCATCAGCTGGGGCAACCTCGCGATCGTCGCCATCTGGGGCCTCGCCGGACTCCTCCTCGCGGTCCGCTTCTTTCGCTGGACGCCGCGCGGCAGTTGAGCAGACGACTTCTGGACGCCCGCCCCCTATAGCCTTCTAGGCCCGTGTTGCATCACGTCCTCTTGGAGGTCTCCGACCTCGACCGGAGCTCCTCGTTCTACGACTCGCTGCTCGCGCCGCTCGGCTGGCGGCGTCATTTCGACGAGGATCGGACGATCGGGTGGGGGATCGCCAAACCCGTCTTCTTCATCGCTGCCCATCATCAGCCCAAGCCAGGATTCGGCTTGCTCAGCTTCTCGGGGCTGGGGCTGGTTGCCGTGAAGGCGGCCTGGGAAGGTGGGATCGGTGCCGGCGGCGTCAGCGTCAGCGAGCCCGGCGAGCGCCGCTCCTATGGCTCGGGCTCCTACTCGGGCTTCCTCAAGGACCCGGACGGCTATGAGATCGAGATCACGGTGGGCAGTGATTAGCATCGACGTACAACGACTATGGAAGGTTTGACCTTATGGCTGTAAGGGTCGGCATCAACGGCTTCGGGCGGATCGGGCGAAACGTCTTTCGCGCCGCCAAGGCGGCGGGGGCCGACCTCGAGTTCGTCGCGGTCAACGACCTCACCGACCCCGCGACACTCGCCTACCTGCTCACCTACGACTCGGTCCTGGGGCGCTTCGAGGGCGCGGTCGAGGCGAGGAAGGCATCGATCTCGGTCGACGGCGCCGAGATCGAGGTCCTCTCCGAGCGTGACCCTGCAGCATTGCCCTGGGCCGAGCGCGGGGTCGATGTCGTGATCGAGTCGACCGGGCTCTTCACCGCCCGCGAGGACGCCTCAAAGCATCTTGCCGCCGGGGCCAAGAAGGTGATCATCACGGCCCCCGCCAAGCAGCCCGACGTGACCGTGGCGCTAGGCGTCAACTTCGACAGCGCCTATGACCCGGGGAGCCACCACATAATCTCCAACGCCTCCTGCACGACCAACTGTCTGGCGCCGCTCGCCAAGGTGCTGAACGACTCTTTCGGGATCGAGCAGGGCCTGATGACCACGATCCACGCCTATACGGCCGACCAGCGCCTCCAGGACATGCCGCACAAGGACCTGCGCCGCGGGCGCGCCGCGGCGCTCAACCTGATCCCGACCACGACCGGCGCCGCGAAGGCGGTCGGCTTGGTGCTGCCGGAGCTGAACGGGAAGCTGAACGGGCTCGCGATTCGGGCGCCGGTCGCGACCGGATCGGTCGTCGACCTCGTCTTCACGACCCCCGATCCGGTCGAGGTCGACGAGGTAAACGCGGTAGTCAAGGCGGCCGCCGAGGGCCCGCTACGGGGCATCCTCGCCTACACCGAGGACCCGATCGTCTCCACCGACATCGTCGGTGACCCGCACTCCTCGATTTTCGACGCCGGCCAGACGATGACGATCGGCGACGGGCGCCTGGTCAAGGCGGTCAGCTGGTATGACAACGAGTGGGGCTACTCCAACCGCTGCGTGGAGCTGGCGGCGAAGGTGCTGGAGCCGGTCGCCGCCGGCGCCTGATCGCGCTGGGGCGTTGAGCTTCTCGAAGGCAAGCGTCCGCGACGCCGATGTCGCGGGAAGGCGAGTGCTGGTCCGGGTCGACTTCAACGTCCCGATGGAGGACGGGCGGGTCGCCGATGACACCCGCATCCGGGCGGCGCTTCCGACGATCGAGCTGCTGCGCGAGCGCGGCGCAGCCCTGGTGCTGGTCTCCCACCTGGGGCGGCCGCAGGGCAAGCCAGACCCGGCGCTCTCGATGGAGGCGGTGGGAGAGCGGCTGGCGCAGCTGCTCGACGCCGAGGTGCATCAGGCGCCCGCGGTCATCGGCAGCGAGGTCGAGGCAATGGCCCGTGCCCTTGGGCCGGGCGAAGTGCTGTTGCTGGAAAACGTCCGCTTCGAGCCGGGGGAGAAGGAGAACGACCCGGCTCTGGCCAAAGCGCTCGCCCGCCTCGCCGACCTCTACGTCAACGACGCCTTCGGCGTCGCCCACCGCGACCACGCAAGCACCGCCGGGGTGGCGCGCCTCTTGCCGGGTTACGCCGGCCTGCTACTCGAGCAGGAGGTGGAGAAGCTGAGCTCGGTGGTCGAATCGCCGCCGCGGCCGCTGCTCGTCGTTCTCGGCGGCGCCAAGGTCTCCGACAAGGTGGCGGTTATCGATCGCTTCCTGGAGATCGCCGACCGCATCTTGATCGGCGGCGCGATGTGCTTCAGCTTCTTCCGCGCCCAGGGGATCCCGACCGGCGACTCGCTGATCGAGCAGGAGGGCGTGGCGCTGGCTGCGGAGGCGCTGGAGCGGGCGCAAGGTTCGGCATGCGAGCTGGGGCTGCCGGTCGACCTGGGTCTGGGGGAGCGCCTCGACGCCGCGGCGCAGCGCCGCGAGAGCGACGGGGTCGAGGTGCCCGACGGCTGGATGGGGCTCGATATCGGCCCTCGCACCGCAGCCGACTACGCCGCGGCGATTGCCACGGCCGGCACGGTGCTGTGGAACGGGCCGATGGGCGCCTTCGAGTTGGAGGCGTTCGCGGCGGGGACGCGCGCCGTCGCCGAGGCGGTGGCAGAGTGCCCCGGCACCACGGTGGTCGGCGGCGGCGACTCGGTAGCGGCGCTACAGCGGTTCGGGCTTGGTGAGAAGGTGGACTGGCTCTCGACCGGAGGAGGAGCGTCCTTGGAGTTATTAGAGGGAAACGAACTGCCGGGGTTGGGGGCTCTCCTCGATGCCTGAGCGCACCCCCTACATCGCCGCCAACTGGAAGATGCACAAGACGGTCGCAGCGGCAGCGCAGTTCGTCGATGCCCTCTTGCCGCGGATCGCCGCCACCCGAAGCGAGATCGTCATCTGTCCGCCGTTCCTCGCCCTCGGCGAGGTCGTGGAGCGCTCACGTGGCAGCGCCGTGCGGGTCGGCGCCCAGAACATGCACGAGGACCGCTCGGGCGCCTTCACCGGCGAGGTCTCGGCGCCGATGCTGGTCGAGGCCGGCGTCGAGGCTGTCCTCCTCGGCCACTCCGAGCGCCGCCGCTACTTCTGCGAGACCGACGATGCGCTGGCGCGCAAGGTTCCAGCGGCGCTGCTCGCCGGCCTGGAGCCGATCCTCTGCGTCGGCGAGGTCGAGGAGGAGCGCGACGCCGGCCAGACCGAGGCCGTGCTTGAGCGCCAGCTCCAGGCCGACCTGGCGGCGGTCGATTCGAGCGACCTGGCCCGCGTCGTCGTCGCCTACGAGCCGATCTGGGCGATCGGCACCGGACGCACAGCCTCCCCCCGCCAGGCGCAGGAGGCGATCTCCTTTATTCGCGAGACGCTGCGGGGCCTCGGCGCCGGGGCCGAGCGGGCTCGCATCCTCTACGGCGGCTCGGTCAAGCCCGGCAACGCCGCCGAGCTGATGGCCCAGCCCGACGTCGACGGGGCGCTGGTCGGGGGGGCCAGCCTCGAGCCGGGCGACTTCGCGGCGATCGTCGAGGCCGCCGCTTGACCGACGCGCCCTTCCCCTCGCTGGCCCTGGTCATTCTCGATGGCTGGGGCTTGGCCGAGCCCGGCCCAGGCAACGCGATCTCGCTTGCCGCGACCCCCGTCTTCGACCGCCTCTGGGCCGACTTTCCCCATACCCAGCTCTCCGCCCAGGGCTCCGACGTAGGGCTGCCCGAAGGGCAGATGGGCAACTCCGAGGTCGGCCACCTCAACCTCGGCGCCGGGGCGATCGTCAAGCAGGACCTGGCCCGGATCGATGACGCGATCGCCGACGGCAGCTTCTTTGAGAACGAGGCCCTGATCGCCGCCTGCGAGCGCGCCCGCAACAGCCCGCGCGGGCGCCTGCACCTGCTCGGCCTGCTCTCCGACGGCGGTGTGCACTCCGGTTGGGAGCACATCGAGGCGATGATCGAGCTGGCCTCACATGAGGGGGTGCCAGACCTCGTCTTTCACGCCTTCACCGACGGCCGCGACACCCTCCCACACGGCGGGCAGACCTACCTCTTCGAGCTGGAGCGCTGGCTGCGCCACGCCGGTCGCATTGCCACTGTCAGCGGTCGCTATTACGCGATGGACCGCGACACCCGCTGGGAGCGGACCAAGCTCGCCTACGACGCGATCGTCCACGCCGAGGGTGTATCGGCAGCGAGCGCCGAGGAGGCGATTGCCTCCGCCTATGAGCGTGGCGAGACCGACGAGTTCGTCAAGCCGACCGTGATCGGCGCCTACGACGGCGCCGCCGAGGGCGATGTTGCGATCTTCGTCAACTTCCGCCCTGACCGGGCCCGGCAGATGACGCGCGCCCTCGCCGAAGCGGGCTTCGAGGAATTCTCCCGCTCCGGCGGCCCGCTGCTCGACCTGACCACGATGACCGAGTACCGCAAGGGCTGGCCCTATCCGGCCGCCTTCGCTGAGGCGCGACCGAAGACGACCCTGGCCGAGACGATCTCCGCGGCCGGCGGGCGCCAGCTGCACGTCGCCGAGACCGAGAAGTACGCCCACGTCACCTACTTCTTCAACGGCGGGCGCGAGCAGGAGTGGGACGGCGAGGAGCGCTTCCTGATCGACTCGCCGCGCGACGTCCCTACCTATGACCACAGGCCGGAGATGAGCGCCCAGGGCGCCGCCGATGCGTTCGTCGGTCACTGGTCGGGCGGCGAGTACCGCTTCGGGATCATCAACTTCGCGAACCCCGACATGGTCGGGCACACCGGTGTGATCCCGGCGGCGGTTAAGGCGGTCGAGGAGGTCGATGGCTGCCTCGGCGAGGTGGTCGCGGCGGTTGAGGCGAGCGGCGGGGCGTGCATCGTCACCGCCGATCATGGGAACTGCGATCACATGCTCGAGCCGGACGGCTCGCCCAATACCGCGCACTCGCTCAATCCGGTGCCGCTGGTCCTCACCGCCGAGGGTGTCGAGCTGCGTGAGCGCGGCATCCTTGCCGATGTCGCCCCGACCGTCCTCGAGCTGCTCGGCATCCCCCAGCCAGAAGCGATGACCGGCCGCTCGCTGATCGCGTGAGGAGCGATTCGGGCCGGCTTCGGTTCGAGATCGAGGCGCGAGACGGGAGCGCGAGGGCCGGCATCCTGCACACCGCTCACGGGCCTGTCCAAACGCCCGCGTTCATCCCGCTTGCGACGAAGGCGACCGTGCGCGGCTTGGACTCCGCGGAGGTGGCCAGGCTTGGCTATGAGATGGTGCTCGGCAACACCTACCACCTCTTTGTCTCGCCAGGGCCGGAGAGGATCGCTGCCGCGGGCGGGCTGCATAGGTTCATGGGATGGGAGCGGGCCCTGATCACCGACTCCGGTGGCTTTCAGGTCTTCTCACTCGCCCACGGGGGGGTGGCTAACGAGGTCAAGGGGAGTGGGCGGCAGGGGGGAGGGCCGGGGTCGGCTGTCTCGATCGAGGAGGAGGGGGTTCGGTTTCGTTCCTACAGGGACGGGGCCTCTCTGTTCATCTCGCCCGAGGTCTCGATGGAGGTGCAGGCGAAGCTGGGGTCTGACATCGCATTGGCCTTTGACGAGTGCACTCCGTTTCACGCCGAGCGGGATTACACGGCTCGATCGACGGAGCGGACGCATCGATGGCTCGATCGCTGCCTGAGGTGGCATGAGGAGAATGGGCCGCGGCGCCAGGCCGTGTTCGGGATCGTCCAAGGCGGGGTCCACGAGGACCTTCGGCGCGACTCCGCGCAGGCGGTCTCTGAGGCCGCACTTGACGGCCTGGCGATCGGCGGCACCCTGGGGCGCGACAAGGCGGAGATGCGCGAGGTGCTCTCCTTCACCGCGCCGCTGCTGCCCGAGCCGGCGCCCAAGCACCTGCTCGGGATCGGCGAGGTCGACGACCTGCTCGCCGGCATCGCGCTCGGCCTCGACATATTCGACTGCGCGGTCCCGACCCGCCTCGCCCGCCACGGCGTCGCCCTCGCCCCGAGCCCGGAGACCCGCTTCCGCCTCGATCTGCGCAAGTCCGGCTGGGAGGGCGACCGCGGCCCCCTCGTCGAGGGCTGTCCCTGCCCCGCCTGCCAGCGCCACGACCGCGACTACCTCAGCTACCTGGCCCGCGCCGAGGAGTTGACAGCGCTCCGCCTGATCTGCCTCCACAACCTCACCTACATGCAAGAGCTGACCGCAGGCGCTCGCTCTGCCATCGCGGCCGGTGCCTTTGGCCCCTTTTCGGCCGCGGTCAGCGACGGAGACCCTCCCTGGGCTACTTCGTGTTCTTTTTGACCAGGTCCTTCACTTCTTCGACCACCTTTTCAACGGTGTTCCCCGCCACCTTGCTGACCTTCACCCCGGCCGCCTTATCGGTGGCGATGATCACCGCGGCAGCCACCGCCGCCGCGATCAGGACCAGGGCGATCAGGGCGAAGACGAAGCGCAGGAAGCGCGAGAACGCGCTCCGCTTTTGGGCTTCGACCGGCTGGGGCGCCCGCGCCGCCGGCCGCCTCGTGGGCGAGGGGGCCGGGCGGTACTCGGTCCGCTGGGGGCGCTCGATGTGCCGCGTCGCCGTCTCGCCGCCGAGCACCCGGGTCGGGGTTGAGCCTTCACCGATCGGCAGGGTCACGTCCTCTCCCTGCAGGCCGAGCTGCAGGCCGCCGGCCAGCTCGTCGGCGCTGGCATAGCGGCGGCTCGGATCCCCCTCAAGCGCCCGAAGGACCGCTGCGCCAAGCGTCTCCGGCACCTCGTCGTTGTAGGTGCTGGGCGGCAGCGGTTTCTCGTTTTGCTGGCGCACCGCCAGCTCTGCCAAGGTCGAGCCCTCATAGGGCAGCCGCCCGGTGAGGAACTGGTAGAGGACGACCCCGAGCGCGTAGACGTCGGTGGCCGGCGTGGCCTCCTCGCCGCGCACCTGCTCAGGCGAGAGGTAGGCGGCCGTGCCGACCACCGAGCCCACCTGGGTTATCCGGGTCTGTGCGAGCGCCCGCGCGATCCCGAAGTCGGTCAGTTTCACGGTTGTTTCGCCGCCCCTCACCGGTCCGCCGACGATCATCAGGTTGCCCGGCTTGACGTCGCGGTGGATGATCCCGCGCCGGTGCGCGTAGTCGAGCCCGGCGCAGGCCTGGATCCCGATCTCTGCGGCCGCCTCGCCGTCCAGCGGCCCCTGCTTTTGCAGGATCTGTGCCCCTGAGCGGCCCTCGACATACTCCATCACGATGTAGTGGCGCCCCTCGTCGACGCCGGTGTCGTAGACCTGGACGATATTGGGATGGATCAGCTTCGCGACGGCGAGCGCCTCGCGACGGAAGCGAGCGACGAAGCGCTCGTCATCGGAGAGGTGCTCGGCCAGCACCTTCACCGCGACGGTCCGCTCGAGGATGCGGTCGGTCGCCCGGTAGACGTTCGACATCCCGCCCGAGCCGAGGCGCTCGCCGATCTCATAGCGGCCCGAGAGGGTCTCGATCATTACCGGCCTCCGCCTACAGGGGCGCCGACGCCGACGCCGCCGGAAGGCGGGCCGGTGCCGCCACCGCCTTCGGTCGTCGGAGTGGTCGTCGTCGGAGTAGTCGGTGTCGTCTGTGTGGTGGTCGTCGTGGTCGTCTTGGTCGGCGGCGGTTCGCTCGGGGTCGGCTTGGGCTTCTTCGGCTTTTCTTCCTTCTTCGCCGGCTTGCCGGGTGTGCTTTCGGTCGTTTCTTCGCTCGTTTCGGTTGCTTCGGTCGTTTCTTCGCCGCATTTCGAGACGACTTCGTTGAGCCGGGCAGCGCCTTCGCGCAGCGCCTTCTTCAAGGTCTTATCGACGCCGCCGAGGGCGTCGATCTGGCTCGCGATCTGCTGTGCCGCGTCTTCGGCCCCGACGCATTCATCGCTCTGTGCCAGCCGCTTCACCTTGTCGAGGTTGGAGGTGATTTCAGCGGCGGTGTTTCCCGGCAGAAGCTTGGCGCTGCTGCCGCTTCCACAGGAGGCGAGCGCTAGCGCGGCGAAGGCGCCGAGGGCAAGAGCGAGGAGAGATGCGCTTATGCGACCCACGGTCCGAGTCTAGAGAACGAGATAAAGACTGGATTTGCCCTGCAATTGACGCTCACGTACCGGCGTAGAGGCGGTCGGCGAGGTGCTTTGGCAGGCCCGCGGCGAGGATCTGCTCGGCGGCGCGGTCGATGTCGTAGGCGACGCGGTGAAAGCGTGCAGACTCCTTCTCGGTGTCCAGCTCCAGCCAGGCGGCGCGTGGGTCGCCGTCGCGAGGCTGCCCGACGCTGCCGGGGTTGACCAACCAGGCGCTGTGACTGAGGTCTAGTCGCGCCTCCTCGCCGCTATGCCCGCCCCGGGTCCCGCCCGGCTCCCCGGCGATCGGGCGAGTGAAGAAGAGGGTGACGTGGGAATGGCCGATCAGGCAGACGCGCTGCGGCTGGATGTCGAGACAGGCGTCGGCCTGCTCGACCGATAGGACGTACTCCCAGACCGGATCGCGCGGGGAGGCGTGAAAGAGCCCGATTCCCTCGCGCGGGCCGGCAGGCTCCAGTTCTCGCAGGAACTCGAGCGTTGGCTCGGCGGCGTTCGCCTGCGTCCAGCGGACCGCTTCGGCGGCGGTCTCCGAGAAGGCAGCGACGTCAAGCACCCCGAGCACCGCCAGGTCATGGTTGCCTACCAAGCAGGTCTGGCAGCGTTCGCGAACCAGCTCGGTACAGGCATCCGGCTCGGCTCCGTAGCCGACCACATCGCCCAGGCACCAGATCTCGGCGGCGCCGGCCGCCTCGATCTCCCCTAGAACGGCTTCGAGCGCCGGCAGGTTGGAGTGGACGTCGCTGATCACGGCTGCTCGCAAGTGGGCCAGCGTACCCTGGTCCACCGCGCGGCCCATGCCGCGGCGAGGCTCATACGATGAGGCCGATGACAGCAAAAGACTCGATCGCCGAACTTCGCTCGGCCATTGGCGAGGCGGCCCGCGCCCTGCGCGACGGCGAGCCGACCGAGCCGCAACCCTCACTCTCTCGCCCGCCCAAGTCGCAGCTGGGCGACTACAGCTCCAACGCGGCGATGCTGCTCGCCGCTCCGCTCGGCGAGACCCCGCGCGCCGTCGCCGAGCGCCTCCGGGTCGAGCTGGGGCGTGAGCTTGGCGCCGCCGGGAGCGTCGAGCGGATCGAGGTGGCGGGCCCAGGGTTCGTCAACCTCTTCCTCTCCGACGCCTGGTACAGGCGCGCGATGAGCGGCCTGGGCGCCGCCGGCGAGCGGCTCGGCCCGGCCCCGACCGACTCGCCCGAACGCATCCTGGTCGAGTTCGTCTCCGCCAATCCGACCGGGCCCCTGCACGTCGGCGGCGGCCGCCACGCCGCCTACGGGGACGCCCTGGTGCGGCTCTTGGAGGCGGTCGGTCACGACGTGCGGCGCGAGTTCTACGTCAACGACGCAGGTGCCCAGGTGCAGCGCTTCGCCGATTCGCTCGCTGCTCGCATGACCGGCGCCGAGCCGCCCGAGGACGGCTATGAGGGCGCTTACGTGGCCGAGCTGGCCGAGCGCCTCGCCGCCGAGCGGGTAAGCCCCGCCGACCCCGAGGCGCTGGGCCGGCGCGGGGTGGAGCTGGTGCTGGAGAGCGTCCGCGCCACCCTCGAGCGCTTCGGCGTGCGCTTCGACAGCTGGTTCTCTGAGCGCGACCTATACGCGCGCGGCGAGGTTGACGCCGCCCTCGCCCAGCTCGACGAGAACGGTCACACCTACCGCAGCGAAGATGCCCTTTGGCTGCGCAGCACCGAGTTCGGTGACGACAAGGACCGGGTGCTGATCCGGGCCAGCGGTGAGCCGACCTACCTGGCCGCGGACGTCGCCTATCACTGGGACAAGCTGGAGCGCGGCTTCGAGCGGCTGATCGACGTGCTCGGTGCCGACCACCACGGCTACGTCCCCCGCATCCGAGCCGCGATTGCCGCGCTCGGCGCCGACCCCGATGCCTTCGAGGCGCTGATCATGCGCTTGGTCCACATCGTCGACAACGGCGAGCGGGCCCAGATGTCGAAGCGAAGCGGCGACTTTGTCTCGCTCGATGAGCTGCTCGATGACATCGGCTCCGACGCCGTCCGTTGGTTCATGCTCTGGCGCAGCCACGACACGACGGTCGACCTCGACCTCGAGCTGGCCCGTCGCGAGTCGAGCGAGAACCCGGTCTACTACGTGCAGTACGCGCACGCCCGCATCGCCAGCATCCTGCGCAAGGCGGGGGAGGGGGCGGAGCGCTCGGCGGGCGAGCCAGGCGGCGGATCTGTGGAGGCACCGCTGGAGCCGGCCGAGCGGGAGCTGATCAAGCGCCTGCTCGAGTTCCCCGAGGAGGTCCGCGAGTCCGCCGCACGCCGCGCCCCGCATCGGATCTGCACATATTCGATGGCCGTCGCCGCCGACTTCCACGCCTTCTATCGCGACTGCCAGGTCCTCGGCGCCGAGGGAGAGGGGGTCGAACGCGCGCGGCTCGCCCTCTGCCTGTACGCGAAGCGCACGATCGCCGCATCTCTGGGTCTGCTCGGGATCTCCGCCCCCGAGCGGATGTGATGCTTCGCCGCCGTGGCAGGCCTTCCGTCCTCGCCGAGATCTCTGCCCCGACGCCGGGCAAGGTGCGGCCCGGAGCGCTCCGGCGCGGCGACCTCGAGGCGCTCGCAGCTCTGCTCGGAAAGCTCGGGGACTGCCGGGCAGTGCTCATCACCGGTGGCGAGGAGGGAAAGGCGGGGGTCGCTCTCGGCCTCGCCACCGCCGCCGCGGCGGCCGGCAGGCGGACGGCGCTTTTGGAGTGCGATCTCGGTAGACCGGCGCTCGCCACGGCGCTGGGGTTGGCGAGTGCCCCCGGGCTGGGGGAGTACCTGCGTCGGGAAGCGAGCGCGCAGCAGATCCTCCAGGCGGCCGTCCTCGCCGGTCCGGCGTCAAGCGGCGCCAGCGCACCGCTGGTCTGCGTGGTGGCCGGAGCGCCGAGCGCCGACGGCGCGACCCTGCTCGCCTCCGAGAGCTTTCCTCACGCGACCGCGAAGCTGCGCGCCGCCTACGAGCTGCTCGTCCTCGACGGGCCACCCGGCGGCGAGGAGGGAGCGCTGAGAGCCGTGGCAGCTCAGGCCGATGCCACGCTCACCTGTCTGGGCGCCAGGGAGGCTTTCAAGCGACTCCCGGTGGCGGTCAACGGGCTGATTCAGAGGTCGTAACGGGCGAGATCGGCGTCGAGGCGCTCGGCGTCCTCGCCGGTCGGTCCGCGCGGAGTCGGGGGATCCGAGCCGGGCGGCCCACCCTGGCGGCGCCAGCGCAGAACCCCAATCGCCAGCGCCGCCGCCGCGACCGCGAAGCCGATCACCGGCACCAGATAGGCGGAGAGGTCAAAGCCCGAGGCCTTCGGCAGCGCCAGCACTTCCGGGCCGTATTGGGCAACCAGAGCGTCCTTGATCTGCGCCCTGGTCTTCCCCCTGGCGATCAGCGCGGCGACGAATGCCTTCTCGCGTTCGGCCTGCGGCGAGTCGGCCAGCTCCAGCAGGGTGCCGCAGATCGGACACATCACTTCGCCCTCGATGTCGTTCAGCGAGACCCTGGGCTGGGCAGCCGATGCCAGCGCCGGCAGTGCCGCCAGCGCCGCCAGCAGGCTCGCCGCCGCCCGCATCTTCACGAGCGAGCGCCGCCCCCCAGCAGCGGCGCCACGTAGCGCTGCAGGTATGCCGCGCTGACCGGGCCCCTGTTCAGCAGGCGCAGCTTGCCCTGCGGGCCGACCAGGAAGTTTTCCGGGACACCGGTGCTGCCGAATTCGTGGGCCCGCTGCCCGTCGCCGTCGCGAAGCTGGGGGTAGGTGAGCCCGTACTGGCGCACGAAGCGCTGCCCGTCGCCGCTGAGGTCGCGGGTGTCGATCCCGAGCACGGTGAAGCGACGGCCGCCGTACTTGCGCTGAAAGCTCTCCAGCACCGGCGCCTCCTGCCGACATGGGATGCACCAGGATGCCCAGAAGTTGACCAGGACCCAGCGGCCGCGATAGTCGGCGAGCGACCCCGTCCCCGTGCCGAGCAGGCGGGGGAGGGGGCCGGCGGGCGCCGCCTGGCCGACGCTCACCCCGATCGACCCCTTGCTCAACAGCCCGTAGCCGAGTAGCCCGACAACGGCCACCACGGCGAGGAGGGCGATCAGCGGGCGGGCGCGCACGAGCGGCGAAGATTAGATCCCACCCGCTCCCGGCAGCCGCCCGCCGCTCCTGAAATCGACCCCGACGCGGGCCTGGCGCGGTTGGTAGAGCGCGAGCGGGTCTTTCCGGCTCGGCCGGCGAGCGGGCCCCCCGATCCTTCTGCTCGGTGGAGCTGCCGCGATAATCGTCCTGTGCTCACCGTTGCCGTCACAGGCCCCACCGGGGAGATTGGCAAGTCGTTCGTCGCGGCGCTGGAGCGGGCGCCGGAGGTGGAGCGGGTGATCGGGATGGCGCGGCGCCGCTTTGACCCGGCCGAGCATCACTGGGGCGACAAGGTCGAGTACCGGCGCGGGGACATCCTCGACCGCGAGTCCGTCGATCAGCTGGTGGAGGGCGTCGACGTCGTCGTTCACCTCGCTTTCGTCATTGTCGCCGGGCGCGGCGAGAGCCGCGAGATCAACCTGACCGGCTCGCGCAACGTATTCGAGGCCGCCGCCGCCGCCGGCTGCAAGCGCCTTGTCTACACCTCCTCGGTCGCCGCCTACGGCTTCCGTCGCGACCTGCCCGAGCTGCTGACCGAGGATTTGCCGGTGCGAGGGACCGCGCGCCATACCTATTCCGCGCACAAGGCAGAGGTCGAGGCGGAGCTGAACGAGGCACTCGGGGGCTCCGATACCGACGCCTACGTCTTTCGTCCCTGCATCGTCGCCGGACCCGAAGCCACGCTGCTGCTCGACCTGATTCCCCTGCTCGCGATCGGGCAGAGGATCCCCGGTCCGCTGCGCTGGGCACTGGGCAAGGTTCCCGAGCTGCGGCCGGTGCTGCCGGACCCCGGCGTGCCGTTCCAGCTTGTCCACCACGACGACGTGGCCGCGGCGCTGTGCGCGGCGGTGATCGGCGAGGGCGAGCCGGGCGTCTACAACCTCGCCGGGCCGGGGAAACTGACGATCTCCGACCTCGCCCACGCGTTGGGCTGGCACGCCGTGCCGGCGCCGCAGCTCGCCGTCGGCGCTGCTGCGGAGGCGGTGGCGCTGCTGCCGTTCCTACCGGATGAGGCTGCCTGGATCGAGACCGTTCGTCGCCCGGTGCTGATGGACACCTCAAGCGCCCGCAAGAAGCTGCACTGGATGCCGCACCACGACGCGCTTGAGACCCTGCGGGAAACGATCACCGCGGTCAGGGCCCGCTGAGCTAGGTGCGATCCGCGATCAGCCACGGCGAAGACGGCAGCCTCGCCCGTCTTCGGCAACTCGATTCGAGCGTACAGTGAGTCCCGTGGCTGAGCAACTGATGCCGTTCGAGGTGAGGACGGCGACCCTCCACGGGCACTTGGTGACCTACGCAGAGGCCGGCAGCGGACCCGTACTGCTGCTGATCCATGGGATGGGGGGCACCTTTGAGAACTGGGTCAGCGTGATCGAGCCGCTGGCCGCCAGCCACACCGTCATCGCCCCCGACCTTCCCGGCCACGGCCGCTCGGCGCCCGGCGGCGGCGACTACTCCCTCGGAGCGCTCGCCACCGTCCTGAGAGACCTGCTGCTGACACTCGGCCACGATCGCGCCACGCTGGTCGGTCACTCCCTCGGTGGCGGCATCGCGATGCAGTTCGCCCACCAGTTTCCAGAGATCGTCGAGCGCCTCGTGCTGGTCTCCAGCGGCGGCCTCGGATCGGAGGTCAGCCTCGTCCTCCGCGCAGCGGCGCTCCCCGGTGCCGATCTGTTCATAGCCGCGACCGCTGGGGCCGGCAGCCGGGTTGGCTCGGCGCTCGGGCGCGGCTTGGCGGCGGTCGGCCTTCGTCCCAGCGCCGACGTCGCCGAGGTCGCCCGCGGATACGCCTCGCTCTCTGACCCCGAGCGGCGCAGGGCATTCCTCGCGACCCTGCGCTCGGTGGTCGGCACCCACGGCCAGCGCGTCGATGCCGAGGACCGTCTCTACCTTGCCGAGTCGTTACCGGTGCTGATCGTCTGGGGCGAGCGCGATCCGATTATTCCCGCCAGCCACGGCCGCCACGCCCACGAGGCCATGACCGGCAGCAGGCTCGTCGTCTTCGACGGCGTCGGGCACCTTCCTCAGCTCGAGGCGCCGGGTCGCTTCATAGCGACGCTGGACCGCTTCTTGGCCGAGACCGAGCCCTCGCGATTTGACCCCGAGGAGTGGCGGGACAGGCTGCGGGTGGGGACGGCCTCCCTGGGCTCATCGGCTGTCTCGGAGTAGCTCGCCTCCTCAGTGCTGGCTGCAAGTCCTCGACGAAGTTCACGGGCGGCAGCCTGCCGCGACGTCGCCGCCGGCGTGCGAGCGCTATATCGCCGATTCTGCCGCGGCGTGGGGCTCGGGGGGCTCGGTCGTCGCTCTTTCGGAGATTCCGAACCGCCGCTGGAAGCGGCGTAGTGGGGCCGGCGCCCACCAGTTCCACTCGCCGAGCAGGCGCATCAGCGAGGGGACGAGGAGGGCACGAACGATCGTGGCGTCGATCATCACGCCGACTGCCATCCCGATCGAGATCTCTTTGACGAAGAAGACGGTGCTGACGCTGAAGGCGAGGAACACGACTGCGATCGCCAGCGCCGCTGCGGTAATCACGCGACCGGTGCGGGCGATCCCGGTGGCGATCGCCTCCTCGTTGCTGTCGCCGAGGTCGCGCCGCTCTTTGATCCGCGCCATGACCAGTACGGCGTAGTCGGTGGCGAGGCCGAAGATCACGGCGAAGAGAAATACTAGGCTGGTCACCTCGATTGCGGCCGGACCATGGTACCCAAGTGGGCCGTCAAGCCAGCCTGCCTGGAAGGCGAGGACGAGGATGCCGAGCGTCGCGCCAAGGGTTAGCGAGTTCATTAGCAGCGTCTTCACCGGCAGCAGGACCGAGCCGGTGAGCAAGAAGAGGAGGACCAGGGTGGTGAGCGCGATGAGTCCCACTACCAACGGGGCGTGGTCGATCAAGCTCTGCTTTTGGTCGATGAAGCTGGCGGTGTTGCCGGAGACGAGCGTGGTCGAGGCGCCCGGTGGGGCAAGGGCGCGGATGTCTTCCACCGAATTCTGGGCGGCGGCTTGGAGCGCCGGGCCAGCGAGACCGAAGTTAGCGTAGGCGACCTGCCCCGAGGCCCGCCTGAACAGACTGCCGCTCACGACTCCGTCGACCGATTCGATCCGCCGCCGGTAGGCGGCGAGCTGGGTGTCGCCGGCGTGACCGTCGACGGCGACGGTCACCGCTTCGGTGACGTTGCGCGGGTAGTGCGCTTCCAGGTACTGGTAGGCCTTGTGGGCGGGCGCGACGGTCGGCACCGCTTCGGCGCTGGGACCGGTCAGCGTCGTCCATAGAAGCGGTGCCGCGGCGATCAGCAGGAGCGCCGAGCTGGCCAGTGCGACGCCGACTGGGCGTCTCATCACGCCGCGCGCCAGTCGATACCAGCCGCCGGAGGTGTCCTCCACGGCCGGGCCGCGGCGGATTGAGAGCGCGTCGATGCGGGTCCCGAGCAGGGTCAGCAGCGCCGGCACGACGAGGATTGCGATGATCGACGAAAGCACCGCCACCGAGGCGCCGGCGACCGCCATCGAGTAAAGGAAGCGTTGCGGCATGAAGACAAGCGCCGCCATCGCCGCTGCGACGGTGAATCCGGAGAAGATCGCAGCGCGGCCCGCTGTCTGAACGGTGCGACGATGCGCCTCTCGCGAGGCGCCACCGTGCCCTATCTCCTCGCGGTATCGGGAGACCATCAGCAGGGCGTAGTCAACCGCCAAACCGAGGCTGAGCCCGGTAGCAATGTTGAGCGCGAAGACCGAGGTGCCGACGAAGGTCGACATGATCCGCAGCACGAAAAGCGTGCCGACGATGGAGACGCCACCGATCAGCAGAGGGATCGCCGCTGCGATAACGCCGCGGAAGACGAACAACAAAAGCAGCGCCAGCACGGGAAAGGCGATCAGCTCGGCCTTGGTTAGGTCGCTGCGTGCCTGTTCGCTGGTCTGGTGGAAGCCCGCTGCAAAGCCGCCCATCGAGACGGCGAGCGGGCTCGAGGCGATCAGTGGTTCGACCTTTTCAGATGCGATCCCGCCGTCGTCTTCAATGTCGTTGGTCGACAGATAGCCGGAAATCACCAGCGATTCCCCGTCGCGGGCGACCAGCTCGGCACCGGCGCGCCGGTCGCGAAGGGGATTCACCACGTGGCCGAGGTACTCGATCTTTTCCATCCCGCGGCTGAGGCGGTCAACGTCGCGGCGCACAGACGGGCTGCGCAGGTTAAGTGGACCGCCGTCTGGCGCTCGGACAACCAGCACGATCGCCGGGTTGGGGTTGTAGCCGAGCGCCCCGTTGAGCAGCGTCGTCGCCCGCTCGCTCTGGGAGGCCGGGTCGGTGAAGCCGGCGGGCTTCAGGTGGCGCTCGACGTCGTGGCCGATTGCGACGGCCAGAACGGCGAAGACGCCGACAGCTGCGAGGACTCGCTTCGGGTGCCTCCAAGTGAGGTCCGCAATCCAGGTCACCGGCGAGCACCCTACCAGTTTTCAAAGCTAAGACTTTGAAAATCAAAGTTAAATTGGTAGGATCGGCTGATGGTGCGCCGGAACTATGGTCAGTCCTGCAGCGTCGCCAGTGCCCTCGACCGCATCGGCGAGCGCTGGTCGCTGCTGATCATCCGCGAGCTTCTGCTCGGCCCGCTGCGCTTCTCGGACCTGGCGCGCAGCGTGGGGGGAGCCCCCACCGACGTGTTGACCCGTCGCCTGCGGGACCTTGAAGCTGACGGCATCGTACGGCGCCGCGAGCTGGAAGCGCCGGCGTCGGTTGTCGCCTACGAGCTGACCGACATCGGGCGTGGGTTGGAGCGCCCGCTGCTTGAACTGGGACGCTGGGGGATGAACTTCTTAGATGTCGACGACGTGCCCGGCCTCGAACCGTCGTGGCTTCCAAATTCGCTGCGGGTCGTCCTGCAGCCACCCCACGACGTTGCGATGACGGTTCAGCTGCACAGCGACGGGCACTCCTTCCGGCTGCGGATCGAGGACGGCTGGGTCGCCGCGGAGAGAGGCGAGGCATTCGATCCCGAGCTGACGTTGGCCGGCCCGTCCCAAGCGGTGCTCGGGGCTTTCGTGTTCGGTGAGCTCGCGGAGTCCGAGGTCGAGATCGAGGGTGACCGCGCAGCGCTGGCGACGTTGCGGGCTGCGGTCGTCCTGCCCGAGCGCCTGCGCGAGGGCGCGCAGGCTTTGGCGCAGTCCGCCGCCGCTACTGCTCGTACAGCTTGACGACTTGGACCGTCCCCCCGGGGGGACGGTCGACGCAGAGGTTGGGGAGGTTGCGCCGGTCACGCAGTCTTGAGCGGAAGACGCTCACTGGACTCCACTGAGGGGCCGCGCCTGAAGATTTGGCTGACTGGCGCAAGCAATGGCGCACAAGCGGCTGCATCGGGGCTGCGCCGTCACAACGAGAAGCGTCTAGGTCTAATGGGCATCGAGCCGATTGGGGAGGTTGGCCTGCACGGCTTGCGGCGGACCTACGCGAGCCTCCGATTTGCGCTTCGAGACGGTCCTGTTCTGGGTTGCTGAGTAGATCGGACACGCCGATCCAGGCTTCTTGATGCGGGGGGTCTACGCTCGGGCCACGAAGCGCCGGGAGCGCCTGTCTGGGGCCGTCTTGGCCGCCTTCGATAGGGCGCTGCAATTGGCAGAAATGGGCAGAAAAGAAGGTGCGGCGGTTACAGACGTTGCGCCGGTCACCTAGAAGAAGGGCCGCATTTGGCTCTACGATGACCCTACGCGGACGTAGCTCAGCTGGTAGAGCGCGAGCTTCCCAAGCTCGAGGTCGCGGGTTCGAGACCCGTCGTCCGCTTCCCCATTTTGGAGCCAAAAATACGGCTAATTGCACCTCTATGACAAAGGACGAATTAGTCGGGTAGGAACACAGGTAGGAACAATCGCGAGCTCCCGGTGCCCCGCTTCTCCGCCGGGCGAGTCCCTCACTCGGCAGAGGTGGCCCGCGTCGTCGTCGGGCTCGAACGCCGCGGTCAGCGAGTGCTTTCCGAGCCGGAGATCTTCGCCCGCGAGAACGCCGAGGGCAGACGGGTTCTCTCCGCCGCGCGCGGCCGGTACCACCACAGAGCGCCTCGCCGCCCTGAAGCCCGCCGAGCGCCGCTCCCTCAGCCTGATCGCTGCCGGTTACTCCTACAAGGAGATCGGCCAGATCACCGGCTTCAGTTACACGAAGACGAACCGATGTGCCACGGAGGGCCGAGCGTCGCTCCGGAGTAATTAGCCGTCGAGCGTGGGTGTACGGTCTCGGGTGCGTGGCCAATGCACCCAGACCCATCACGGGCCGCTGCCTGTGCGATGGCGTCAGCTACAGCGTCGACGCGGAGCCAATATGGCAAAGGCGCTTGCTACTGCGCGAACTGCCAACGTCAGACCGCCACGGCGTTCTCGGTGATCGTCGGTGTACCGAGTAAGGCGCTCACGGCTGCTGATGAACATCTCACGGATGCTGTGCGGGCGGCTGATCAAGGCCAATGCCGGCATCTGAAACCTAAGAATCCTGGGCTCCGTCGATCCTCAGCCGGGACGATGTTCAGGAGTGAGTCGCCTGTCTTGTAACGCGACTGCTTGGGCCTGGAAGCAGGCGCGTACCGAGCGTTGCACGAGACGCTCACGGTTCGTCCCAAGCGCGCACCCGTTCAGCGTCAAGCGAGACAACCGCTTGTGGCGCACAGCGCGAGCCGCCCCTCGCGCGCGCCGAGCGAGTCCTCGCGACGCCTTGCCTTTCCAGGCCTTCCCAACAGCGAATCCGCGAGATCGAACTTGGCCCGAATACCGATTGGCACCCAGACCACGACTAACTCGCGAACCGGCAACGCCCCTACGGGGCTGAAAGCCACCGCCATCGTCGTTCCGCAGTGACCTGTACCCGACATCTCCAGGCCCCCAAACGCAGCAAACGCAGCGCAGCAGACGCAGCAGACCATACGCACTGTGAGAGTGCTGGCCTAGCTGGTCTTGGTTGACGCCATCCCCTCGAGGAGATGGCGTCGGGCCCGCTGTTCAGGCTAGGAGCCGGTGGCGGCAGGCATGACCTCAGCGGCACGCTGTGCAAGGCTCGCCGCGCCCGAGCTCCGACGTCGCGGCAGACCGTCAGGCGCCCCGGGCGGCGAGGTTGACTGCCGCTGGTAGCCTTGGTGACATCATGGCCACTACTACGGTTGAGATCGACAGCGACCTGTTGGTGGGGCTGCGCGAGCGGTCGCCCGGCAAGAGCGACCGCGAGCTGCTTGAGGAGCTAGCGGCGGTGACGCTCGGGTTCGAGACGATTCATCGCGTGCAGCGGCGCACCGCCGAGGCTGGCGTCGACCAAGAGGAGATCGAAGGCGAAGCGGTGCGCGTCGTACGCGAGCACCGGCGCCGACGCGCGGCCGGGCAGGCCGCGAGTTGAAGCGTGTCGTAGTCGATCCCAACGTCCTGCTCTCAGCGCTCGTCGGCATCCGGAAGCAGCGCCCGCGATTCTGCTCGACGCGATCCACGATCACACCGTCGAGATGGTCGCCTGCCCGGCGCTGATCGCCGAGGTCCGGGAGAACCTCACGGAGCCGTACTTCCGTGCGCTGCTTGACGAGGGCGAGGCCGCGCAGGCCGTGAGCGCGATCGAGCGCGTAGCGGTGATGCTCGACGATCCGGTCGATCCCGAGCCGGTGCTGCGCGACAGCAGCGACGATTACCTGCTCGCGCTCGCGCGATCCGCGAAAGCTGAGGCGATCGTGACCGGCGACAAGGATCTCCTCGACCATGCCGGACTGCAACCGCCTGCGATCAGCGCGCGCGAGGCTACTGGCAGGCTCGCCCCGCCACTACCCGAGTGAATTTGGCGCTCTACAATCGCCGCTCGACGGAACGGCATGAGGGCAAGCGCTTGCCGACGCGGACCCGCAGGCGCTCGCCGTGACCGGCAAGCCCACGATCGCGATTCTGGCTGGCATCCCCGACGTGAAAGTGAAGTCAGTCGAGGGTTCGGATTAGGGGCTGGGTAGGAACACGGGTAGGAACAAAATCGGGCAGATCGTGTCCATTTTCGTCCCCACATGTCATTTCAGGAAACTGCTCATTTGCAGGCAAAGCACATTGTCAAGCGGTTGAAGCTAGGCCTTAGCGCGAGCTTCCCAAGCTCGAGGTCGCGGGTTCGAGACCCGTCGTCCGCTTCCCCATTCTAGAGACCGGGTCACGATCGAGACCCACGAGCGCGAGCCCCGCGAGGTCGAGGTCGACACCGCGAAGTTCTCCGACCTCAGCCTGGGCTACGCCGTCCACGTCTACAAGGCACAGGGCATCACCGCAGAGACCTCGGGCATCCTCACCGGTGGCTGGCAGACCGACCGCGAGCACGCCTACGTCGCGCTCAGCCGCGCCCGCGAGCAGACACAGGTCTACGTTTCCCGAGAGGACCTTGGTGAGCAGGGGATGGATACCGGCGCGATCGAACGGCTCGGCGAGGGGATGCGCCGCAGCGAGGCGCAGGAGGCGAGCATTGCCAGGGCGCTCGACAAGAAGGCTGTCGAGCGTCAGGCCCGGATCGAGCGCGGGATCGATCGAGATCGCGACATCGACCGCGGCTTCGGGATCGAGTAGCGCTTCGCCTCGGCAGTTGCCGCCTAACCGCAACTCGCAGCCCGAGGCTCACTCGCTGGGATAGAACAAATAGCGGCCAGGTCGGCAGGGTGGGCTGCGCCAACGCCTGCCGACCAGGGGAATTGTGGGCCGGTCCGCCGTCAACCCACTCGCTGCGTTCGGGGTCGCTGTCGCGCCTCGGCCGGCGGCCGAGGCGACTGCGGCCCGGCTGGGATGCTTCTTCGAGGACCCGCAGTGGGTTGAACGCCGCCGCCCCTACGGCCGACGCTTCGAACCGCGGTGGTACTAGTTCGCCACTATCCGCTCGTCGGAAAGCGGTGGGAAATCCTCGGAAAACGGTGGTCCCTCAACGTGGCGGAAGAGCTGGCTCCAACAGGTCTCGAGGATCGCCCGGTTGTGGTGCTCAGCATGTGCCGAGCACCTCACCCGGCGCGATCTCGAGGTCCAGCGAATCCAAGGCGGTGAAGTCGCCGAGGCGCTTGGTCAGGTTGATCGTGCGCAAAACGTCGCCATGATCGAAGCCTCGCAGGGCGCTCGGCGTTGGACATGCTCGCTTGGAAGAAGCAGGGCTTTGGGTGTAACGCACTTCGGCGCTTCCAGGATCGTCCGTTCGCTGCTGAGGGCGGCATTCGAGCGAGAAGATGAGCAAGCCGAAGGTCGGTCATCGGCTCCGCCCCTTTTTTGGGAGTCCACAGCGGGTGGCACCCGCCAGCACGGAGGCGCCCCGGCTCACTGCAGACTGTCACCTACCCAAGCTAGTCAGTGAGACTATGGGTCGATGCTCACGCGGATTCTCGACGAGGCAATGGATTGGACGATCCTGCCCGGCTACACCAGCTTCGGCTACAGGGTGCGCAAGCGGCTTGGGTCCTGGGAGGCGATCGAGTCGGGCGGCCGCCCAGTGATGGTCACGGGCGCGAGCTCGGGGATCGGCGAGGCGGCCTGCGCAGAGCTGGCACGGGCAGGTGCCACGGTGCACATGGTCGTGCGTAGCCGCGAGCGCGGCGAGCAGGCTCGCGAACGGATCGCTGCAACGAGCGGCTCCACGGCGGTCGAGTTGCATCTCTGCGATCTCTCCAGCCTCGCTTCGGTGCGCGAGTTCGCCTCCGGTTTCCTGGCCTCGGGCGGGACCCTCGGCGTGCTGATCAACAACGCCGGGGTGTTCCCCGTCGAGCGCAGGCACTCCGAGGAAGGGTTCGAGCTCACCTTCGCGACGAACGTCCTCGGCCCGTTCCTGCTCACCTCGCTGCTGCTGCCCCCGCTGATTCGTGCTGCCCCCTCGCGGGTGATCAACGTCTCCTCGGGTGGGATGTACACGGCACGGATCGACCTCGACGACCTCCAGCTCGAGCATCGCGACTTCGACGGGGCACGCTTCTACGCCCACACCAAGCGGGCGGAGGTGATCCTCAGCGAGGAGTGGGGAAGACGGCTGGCGGCCGACCGGGTAACGGTGCACTCGACCCATCCGGGATGGGTTGCGACGGCCGGGGTCAGGTCCTCGCTGCCCCGCTTCAACCGCTTGATGGGTCCGCTGCTTCGCGATCCCAGGGCCGGATCCGACACGGTGGTCTGGCTCGCCGGCTCTCCGCAGGCTGCGCGGAGCACCGGAGAGTTCTGGCACGACCGCCGACGGCGGCCCAAGCACCGCGTGCCATGGACCCGTGAGAGTCCCGAGGAGAGGGTCAGGCTCTTCGAGGGGTGCGAGCGCCTCTGCGGGTTGTCGCCCGGCGCCGCGACGGCTTCCGCAGGCGAGAAAGGAGACTGAGATGGCTCGTTACTACGACAAGATCGCCAGCCCGAGGAGCGCAGAGGAGGTTTTCGACTACATGGCGATGTTCTCGAACGTCACCGAGTGGGACCCGACCGCTGCGCAGGCAGACCCGGTCGACGGCAACGAGCCTGGCGAGGGGTCACGATTCCAGGTTCTGGTTAGGTGGATGGGTCGCGAGATCCCGCTCGAGTACACGACGACTGCGTACGAACGTCCGAAGCGGCTGGTGCTGCGAGCCGAGAACTCGAGCACGGTCTCCGTCGACACGATCACAATCGAGCCGGCCGACTCCGGTTGCGAGATGGTCTACAACGCGCAGCTGACACTGAAGGGAGTAATGCGAATCGTCGACCCACTCTTCGGTCTCGCCTTCAAGCGGCTGGGGAACAATGCCGCCGCCGGCCTTCGACGTGAGCTGGCCGGCGCTGTTCAGTCGCGCTCACAGCCCGGAGTGGAGCAGCGCCGGCCAGCAGAATAGGTCGGGCGGCGGAGTTCATGGCTCGGAACGCCGCAGCCGTTCCTCACCGCCATGCCGGTTTGGCGAAGAGCGTCTGCACGTCGGCGATCCGGCGCTCGCGGAAGCCGGCCTCCGAGGAGCTGAGGTAGAAAGTCCAGAGGCGACGGAAGCGGTCGTCATAGCCGCACGTGCGGAGCTGGTCCCAAGCGCAGAGGAAGCGCTCGCGCCAAGCGGCGAGGGTCGGCGGATAGTGGGCGGTGATGTCCTCCGTCCAGACCGGGCGCATGCTCGTCACCCGTGCCAGGCAGTCGGCGATCAGGCAGTTCGACGGCAGGCATCCACCCGGGAAGACATGGGTGTTGGCGAAGCTACGCGCCCCTTTCTCGGCCTCATAGATACGGTCGTCGATCGTGATCGCCTGCAGCAGCATCAGCCCATCGTCGCTAAGCAGGCTGTCGCAGCGGCTGAAGAACTCGTCGAAGTGCTGCCAGCCGACCGCCTCGATCATCTCGACCGAGACGAGCTTGTCGAAGCGCCCCTCGAGGTCGCGGTAGTCCTCGAGCAGGACCGTGACCCGCTCGTCGAGGCCGGCCTCATGCACGCGCCGCCGCGCCAACGCATGCTGTTCGCGCGAAATCGTCGTCGTCGTCACCCGGCAGCCGCGCTCGCGGGCGGCGTGGACGGCGAGCCCGCCCCAGCCGGTGCCGATCTCCAGCAGGTGGTCGCCTGAGTCGAGCCGCAGCCGCTCGCAGATACGGTCGAGCTTGGCGATCTGGGCCCGCTCGAGGTCGGCGTCCTCATCCGGGAACCAGGCGCACGAATACATCATCTGCTCGTCGAGGAAGGCGGCGAAGAGGTCGTTGCCGAGGTCGTAGTGGGCGGAGATGTTCTCGCGGGCGCCGCGCCGCGAGTTCTCCGGGACCAGCCGCCGCGCCCGGTGCAGGAATCCACGCGGACGGGCGATCGCGCTGCGCAGGCGCCCGGGGCGCTGCAGCTCGCGGGCGGCGATGCGGATCAGGGTGACGAGATCGTCGGTCTCCCAGAAGCCGTCGACGTAGGTCTCGCCGAGGCCGAGGCTGCCGCGCAGCGGGCCGCTCCATGCGCGCGGGTCGTGGACGGCGACCGTCGCCCGCAGCTTGGCGCTAGCGGGGCCGAAGGCGAGGGTGCGCCCGCCTTCGACCACCTCGATCCGGCCGCTGCGCAGGCGGTCTAGCACCTGGGAGACGGCGGCGCGGGCGGCTGTGTCGCGGACGCTCACGGGGCCAGGAACCCCTTCGGCTTGCGGCCCTCGGGATGCGGGAAGTAGCGGGCGCCCTTCAGCTTCAGGCGCAGCGTCTGGGAATAGATCTTGGCGACGACCTGCAGCGACATCGCCGGGTAGCGAGCCAGCATACGGTTCATCAGGCCGCGGCTGAGCTCGCGCCGGCGCAGCGAGAGCGTCGCGTCGAAGGCCTTGCCTCCACCGTCGCCGGGGCGCGACTCGATCTGGACGACCAGCTCACGACCGGGCTCGGTCGCGCGGAAGGCGTAGGTCTGGTCCATCCCCATCAACGGCGAGACGTGCAACTCCTTGTCGAGCTCGTCGGCGAGCACCCTGCCCCGATTCTCCCCCCGCACGAGGACGTAGGGGTGGGCTTCGCCCCAGGGGATGTTGGTGACGTCGGCGATCACCGCCTCTACCCGCTCGCCCGCTGGGTCGAAGCAGTAATAGAAGCTGACCGGGTTGAAGCTGTGGCCGAGGTAGCGGAGGCTGGTCAGGAGCCGGACCGGACCCGTCAGCTCCTGTCCGGTCGCCGCGCGCACGGTCTCGCGGGCGCACTCGGCCAGCGGCCGCGCCGGGTCGCCCATGAAGTCCTGACGGCGAAAGCGCGCCGGGGCGGGGTGGCGGGCCGACCAGAGCGGGTAGGGGTCGAGCACCGCGGGCAACTCGTCGAGGTCGAGGTAGATAAGGAAGTGCGGGTAACGGAAGGAGTGCTCGACCGGCTTGAAGCGCCGGTGGCGGATCGTTCCCTCATATAGAGCCGAGGCGGTCATGCCGCGACCTGCAGCGCCGGGCGCTCGGCGGCGGCGATCCCCTCGCAGACGCGCAGGGCGCTGAGCACGCCGTCCTCGTGGAAGCCCCAGCCCCAGTAGGCGCCGCAGTAGTGGGTGCGGCCGGGTCCGCCGCTGATCTCGCTGTGGCGCGCCTGGGCGTGGACGCCCTCCGTTGTATAGACGGGGTGCTCATAGGAGATCCGGCGCAGGACCTTGCCGGGGTCGATTTCCTCGCTGCGATTCAGCGTCAGCAGGACCTCGTGCTCGGAGCGCAGCCGCTGCAGGTTGTTCATCCAGTAGGTGACCGTGGTGCCGCCGGCGGGCGCCCCGGTCAGGTGGAAGTTCCAGCTCGCCCAGGCCCGGCGCCGCCGCGGCAGCAGTGAAGTGTCGGTGTGCAACACGGCCTCGTTGCGCTGGTAGGGGATGGCGGCGAGGATCTCACGCTCGGCCTCGCTCGGGTCGGCGAGCAGCGCCAGAGCCTGGTCGGAATGGGTGGCGATCACGACCTCGTCGAAGTCCTCGCTCTCGCAGCCGTCGGCCTCGACTCGCACCGCTCCCGGCAGGCGCTCGATTCGCCGCACGGCCGCCCGCAGCCGGACGCAGTCGCGCCAGGGCGCGGCGATCGCCTCGACATAGCGGGTCGAGCCGCCGCTGACCGTCCGCCACCGCGGCCGCTTGCGCAGCGAGTACATCCCGTGGTTGTCGAAGAACTCGGCCATAAAGCTGGCCGGGAAACTCCACATCTGCTCAGGGTTGGCGGACCAGACGGCCGAGGCCTGGGGGACGATCAGGCGCTCGATGAACTGACGCGAGAAGCCCTGCTGCTGCAGCCAGTAGCCGAGCGGGGGACCGGTCTCGTCCATCCCGATCAGGGTCTGCGCCTCGCGGTTGAAGCGGCGCCACTGCACCAGCATCCGCAGGAAGGAGGGGCTGAGCAGATGCGCGGGGCGGGCGAAGATGCCGAGCGGGGTGCCGGAGTACTCGAAGCGCCCGCGCCCGTCGGAGACCGAGAAGCCCATGTGCGAGGGCTGGGTGGCGACCCCGAGCTCGGCCAGCAGCGCTTCGAAGTTGGGGTAGTTGCGGTCGTTGAAGACGATGAAGCCGGTGTCGACGTCGTGCGTCTCCTCGCCGAGTTCGACCCGCACCGTGTTGGAGTGGCCACCGAGCCGCGCGCCCGCCTCGTAGACGATGATCTCGTGCTCACAGTGCAGCTGGTGGGCGGCGAGGAGCCCGGAGATCCCGGTTCCGACAATTGCGATCTTCATTGTTTGACGCTACGCGGAGCGCGCCCGATTGGTTGCGTGGATGCGAAGGGTGGTGCGGCGCTGGCCCTTGACGGCGCGGTCGACCTCGGCAGCGACGCCCTCGCGATACCCAGGGCGAACATCGCAAGGGTCCCTGTCAGTCGTTTGGTGCCGTCAAGTCGCTTCGAGGTGAAGACCTGTGCTCTCAAGGAGGCGAACACGGCCCTCGACGTCTGGGCTGGGCGCTGCCGCGTCTCCGTCGTTCTCCCGGTCAGCTCGGATTGAACCTGAACCATCAACCCTTTTCCTCCGCGAGCGCTCGCCGCAGCGCCTCGTCAAAGGACTCCGGTGAGATGTCGAATGGCTCAGCGCCGCTGGGGTCGGTGACGACGGTGGCGGTGGTCAGGCCCTCGACGAGCGGCCGCGCAACCTTCACGTCGACCGGCGTCACCAGACCAAGCCAAAGTGCCGACAGCCAGGGCGTGATGAAGGGGACCGGGAGCTTTCGCCGCGGCCGCTTTCCCATCACCAGCGCCATCCGATCCAGCATCTCCGAGTAGGAGAGGACATCGGGGCCGCCGATCTGGACCTCCCGTCCCTCTGACTCGGGCACTTCGGGAGCGCACAGCAGGTACTCGATCGTCGCGTCGATGCCGATCGGCTGCGTGTCTATACGTAGCCAGCTGGGGCCGATCATCACCGGCAACCGCCCTACCAGGTAGCGCAGGGTCCGGTAGGACTCACTGCCGGCGCCGACGACCATCGCCGCCCGAAAGTAGGTCAGAGGAGGACCCTCGGCGGCGAGGACGCGTGCGGTTTGATGGCGGCTGCGCAGGTGCTTTGATTTGCTCTCATCGCCGAGCCCTCCGAGATAGATAATGCGTTTGACGCCTTCGCGTCTGGCCAGGCGGGCGAAGTTCAGCGCCCCGATCCGCTCTCGCTCGGCGAACCCCTCACCCCCGGCCATCGCGTGGACGAGGTAGTAGGCGGCCTCGACGTCCCTCGCCGCGCCCACGAGGCTCTCTGCGTCAGTGACGTCTCCCACATGGATGTCCAGACCCGCTGCCTCGAGCGAGCCGGCTTTCGAGCGGTCGCGAGCCAGGCAGCGGACGGATACCCCTGCGTCTCCCAGTGATGTGGCAAGTCGGGCGCCGATGAAACCCGTGGCCCCGACGATGAGAGTGCTTTCCGCGATCTCCTAAAGGTAGCCCGATTAAACTGAACTGCAAGACTGGGGCTGTGTCCGTACACGTCCTCGAGCGCAGTCAACGGGTCGAGGTATCGGTCGAGCAGGCATTCGACTTCTATGTGGACGCCCGCAACTTGGAGCCGATGACCCCGCCCTGGCTCCACTTCGAGGTGATTACGCCGGCCGATGTAGCGATGCGGCCGGGCACGTTGCTCGACTACAAGCTTAAGCTGCACGGAGTGCCGGTGCGCTGGCAGACCCGGATCGAGACCTGGGAAGCGCCGGCGCGGTTCGTCGACACCCAGGTCAAGGGTCCCTATTCCCTCTGGGAGCACACCCACCTGTTCGAGACGGACGGTGAGGCCGCCACCGTCATCCACGACCGCGTTCGCTACGCGATTCCGCTGGGGCCGCTCGGCGGGCTCGCGCACCGACTTTTCGTCCGCCGCGATCTCGAGCGGATCTTCGACTACCGTGGCGAGGCAGTCTCCAAGTGTCTTGGAGACTCCACCCACTGAGCTTCGAACCGCAGTCATTTACATCATCTGAGCTTGCCGAGCCGCAGATGCGGACTTTCGCCGGTGACGGTACTTCCTGTGAAGGTCGGCAAGACGTCACCATGTGCGCTTGCCGACCAGGGGAAATTGTGGGCCGGGTCCGCCGTCAAGCCCTGCGGGCTCGCGGCCAAAGGCCGCGCCCTGACGGGTTGACTGCGGCCCGGCCTGGGGTCGTCGGCGCGGCCGTGGGTAACGGTGCTCGGCGCGCCATCTGCCCGGCGCGAGCCTCTCCGCAGTGCGTGTGCCGCAGGAAAACGTCAGGGAAATAGCGGATCAGCTCAGAGCGAGCTCTGTATCGGCGCGAGCCATCAGAGGACGACGAGCTCGCGCTCAGGATGCTCTGTCGGCCCGAACTCGAAGCCGAGGACAGCACGGGCCCCAAAGGCGTCACCGAGCTTCTTGAGAGTCTGGGCGTTGGTCGCGTGCTGGCCGCTCTCAATCCGCGAGATCGCCGAGGCCGTCGTGCCCATCCGGGCGGCCAGCTCGGCTTGGGTCAAGCCCAGCGCCCCACGGCGCATGATGACGATCCGGGCCAGCTCCTCATACGGCGCGAGGCGTTCGTACTCGGCCCTGAACTCAGGGTCTTTGAGGGACTCCTTGATGTGGTCGGAAACAGCGGTTCCGACCGGGCTGACTCGCTTGCTCATCACTCGCTCCAAAGGTCGCCGGTGTCAACCGATGTTAGCAGCGCTGCTAACAGCCGCCAGAGACTTCAGAGCACATCGTGGCCAGCTGCTCGGGGCGGCCTACGTGGCTGGGCATCCATCCGCGCCTTGAAATCTTCCCAGCGCTTCTGGGCAATCTTGATCTCGGCCGCCGGCAGCTTGCCCGTCGTCTTTCGGAAGCATGCAGGAGGACGATCAGGCGCTCGGAGCGCCGGTACAGCACCCGGTAGTGCTCGGAGCCCATGTGGCAGCGCAGCTCCCGCAATTCTCCGTCGACCTGGGAGCTGTGAGGGAACGGGAGGTGCGGCACCCGGTCGGAGACACGATGTCGGGTGTCGAGTTCGACGCGGGTTCGCCAGCTGAACTGCTCGTCAAAGTTGCGGCGGGTGGCGGGGTTGGCCGATAGAATGTGGTTGTGACGGTCAAGGAGCGCCTACAGCAAGTCGTCTCCGAGATGAGCGAGGATGAGGCAGCCGACGCTCTTGCCCTTGTGGCGGGAGCCCGGGCTGGCGCGACCCCAGTCGACATCTATGGAACGGCCTGGGGGCAGGTGCTTGCCGACGCGGACCCGCAGGCGCTCGCCGTGACCGGCAGGCCCACGATCGCGATTCCGGACGGCATCCCCAACGTGAAGTGAAGTCAGCCGAGGTCCGGATTAGGGCCTTGGCCGCGAGAGATCTAGAGTCCCTTGCTGCTTTCCGCTGCTCCGCCGGTGAGCCTTGGGAAGCAGCGGTCGAGGAGCAGGCTCGCGGTCCTCTGCCACGGCGCTATCTGGCATCGCCGCCGCGCTTTGACGGTCGCATGCTGCTCGGCACCGACGACGGCGACAACCTGCTCGTCATCGGCGCCCATCACATCGAGCCGACCTTGGAGCCCGATGTCGGCTATATCGAAGTCGTGGCTGTTTCTTTGGCGGGCCGTGGCACTCTCGTGCAGCTGCCAGGAGGCCGGCAGGTCTCGCTGGGCGAGTTGATGCTTCTTGCGATCTTTAAGCAGATGCGCGCCTTGGGGCGGCATCCGCGCACCTTTACTCGGGTCGACCGTCGCAACCAGCGCAGCCTTGCACTGTGTGATCGCGTCGGTCTCGTTGAGGAGCATCCCGATCCTCATTCCGACCTTCTCGTTCAGCGTTGGGGCGAGCTGCCGCGACGGCTTTGATCTCCAGCAACTCAGCGCTCTCCTCGTCGCCCAGCGTCTGCACAAAGATTCCGGTGCCGGAGGTTCACTCGCTGGGATAGACCGACATAGCACTCAGATCGGCAGGATTGGCTGCGCCAACGCCTGCCGACCAGGAGGGATTATGGACCGAGTCCGCCGTCAAGCCCTGCGGGCTCGCGGCCAAGGCCGCGCCTTGGCGGGTGACTGCGAGCCGGCCTGATGGCGAGAGTTCAGAAGAGTCCAGAGAGATGTCGCTATCTCAACGAGTTGGCGGTTGATCGCCGGCCGCCCCGCCGAATACGATTGTGGGAGCGAGTTCGAAACGCCCCGGGTTGGACTCGAACCTGCGGGAAGGCGACTGCTCTTTCCAGCCGAGCTACCGGGGCCCGGAGGAACAAGATCACCCCCAGATTCGGCAGGCCCGGGTAGGAACAAAATCGGGTTCATCGTGTCCATCGCCGTCACCTCCTGTCAACTCAGAAACTGCTTATTTTCAGGCAAAGCGCATTGGAAGCCGGCTGGAGCTAGGCCTTCGCGCGAGCTTCCCAAGCTCGAGGTTGCGTGTCGAGACCCGTCGTCCGCTTCCCCGATACAGTCTCGACATGCCCGAGAAGACTTGTTTGTCTACATAAAATCGAGTAGGCTGTTTCTGGGTGAAGGTTTTCTGGAAGGAGACCGACATGAGGGCAAGGGCAGGAGTTCGGGGTTCGATCGCGGTGGTTATGGCGGTGCTGGGGTTCGTGTTTGTAACGCCCGCCCACGCTGTCGACATCATCGAAAGCCAGGAACCTGGAGGGCATGCCGAAACTGCCGCTGCAGGGTGGCAGGCGGGAACCTGCACTGCTGAACCGTGTTCGGCCGAAACGCCGGAACTCTTCTTTACCCAGGCCGCCGGGCATCCGCCGGACGGCTTCACGCAGATCATCGTCAAACACACGAGTCCGCTTCCGCTGACCGAAGAACCGGTCGGCAACCTGAAAACGGTCCTTGTCGATCTCCCGGCCGGCCTCAGCGTCAACCCCCAGGCGACGCCGCAGTGTGAACTCGTCAGCGAAAAATTCCCCTCCGGCGGTTGCCCGGCCGATACCCAGGTGGGAACCAGCGCCGTCACGGTCTCGAAAGCCGGCCTGCCGGTGGGACCTCTCTCGTTTCCGGTCTATAACCTGGTCCCCAGGCTTGGGGAACCGGCTCGCTTCGGTTTTGACCTTGACCTCACCTCGCTGATCTCGATCAATCTCGGCGAAGTTTTCCTCAACGCCGGAGTCGATTGGGAGGGCGACTACCACGAGTACTTCACGATTCACGTTCCGCCTGTCCCGGACGAAGCGGCCAAGATCCTCAAGGATCGCCTCGTTTTCACCGGTACTACCGAAAACAGCGCCGGGGCCGGCAGGTTCCTGACCAACCCGAGCACCTGCGACAACCCCGAAGTCGAACCTTTCAAGCGGGACTACACCACCTTCCTGCATGCGGACTCGGTGGAAGAATTTGCCCCCGACGACGAATACGACGTGGCGGCTCCCGCCCCGCCTAGCGCTGCCTTCCTCGCCGGCTCTCAGGAAGTTAAGTCGCCGCTGCCGAAAGGGGCGAAGCCAGAAAACTGCGACAAAGTCCCGTTCAAACCCTCGACCTCGGTCGAACCCGGCACGACGCAGACCGACTCACCTGCAGGGGCGACCGTGAACGTCAAAGTCCCATTTGAACCTTCGGCGCCTGTCTACAACTCAAATGTCGAAGAAGCCCGGGTGACCTTGCCGCAGGGGATGGGCCTCAACCCCTCGGCCGCTAACGGACTGCAGGCCTGCACAAACGAACAATTCGGCAAAGGGACCAGGAACCCGGTCGCTTGTCCCGCCACATCGAAGATCGGCACCGTTTTAATCGACACTCCGCCGCTTCCCGACGGAACCCTGACCGGTAACGTGTATCTAGGGCAGCAGCTGAGTGCGGACCCCGAATCGGGCGAAGAGTTCCGGGTATTCCTCGACGCCGAGTCGGCGAGCCGTGGGCTCTCGATCCGCTTGATCGGCAATGTCATCGCCAATCGCCAGACCGGCCAGCTCACCGCGGTGGTCCATGATGCCCCGCAACTGCCGTTCGATTCCGTCCAGGTCAAGCTCGAAGGAGGGCCAAAGGCGACGCTGACCAGCCCACCTACCTGTGGGCCCAACGCGACGACGCACTCGATGGCGGCATGGTCTGGGACAACGGACGGCGGTCCGCAGGACAAAGGCTTCACGCTGACCAGCGCCCCCGGCGGCGGCGCCTGCGCCAAAACGCTGGCTGAACGCCCCTTCGCACCTAGCTTCGCCGCCAAGACGACCAACCCGAAAGGCGGCGCCTATAGCCAGTTCAACGTCAACGTCGAACGCGCCGAAGACAACCAGGAGCTGAAAGGCGTCAACCTGATCCTGCCGCCGGGTCTGAGCGCCAAATTGGCCGGCGTCAGCTACTGCCCCGAAGCGGCGATTGCGGCCGCGGGCGCCAACAGCGGCACCTCCGAGCTAGCCAAATCGAGTTGTCCTGAAAACAGCCTGATCGGCAGCGCCACGGTCGACGCCGGCAGCGGCCCCTCGCCCATACAAATCACCGGTAAGGCCTTCCTCGCAGGCCCCTACAACGGGGCACCTCTCTCCCTGGTAGTCGTCACCCCCGCCACGGCCGGGCCCTTCGATCTCGGCACGGTCGTGGTGCGGGTGGCGCTGCACCTAAACCCGGAAACGGCCCAGGTCGAAGCGACCTCGGACCCGATCCCTCACGTTTTCGGTGGTGCCCTGCTCGACATCGACAAGATCTCGGTGAACCTCGAACGCAAACAGTTCGCGCTCAACCCCACCAACTGCTCGCCGATGGCGGTAGACGGGACGCTGCGGGGAGGCGGGGCAGACCCGACCAACCCAGCGGCCTTCAGCTCTGACCCCGTCTCAAGCCCGTTCCAGGTGAGCGACTGTGGGTCGCTCGGCTTCAGCCCGAAGCTGTACCTGCGCCTCTACGGTGGCACTCACCGGGCAAAGAGCCCGAAATTGCGGGCGGTGCTCGAGGCCCACGAAGGCGACGCCAACATCAGCCGCGTCGCGGTCACCCTTCCGAGCGCACTCTTTCTCAATCAGAGCAGCCTGGCCAAAATCTGCACTCGGGTGCAGTTCGCCGCCAACGCCTGCCCTGCCGAATCGATTTACGGCTTCGCTCGGGCAGAAACGCCGCTGCTCGCAAAGCCCTTAGAAGGGCCGGTCTACCTGCGCTCTTCGAGCAACCAGCTGCCTGACCTCGTCGTCGCCCTGAACGGGCAGGTTGATATCGACCTGGATGGCCGCATCGACAGCATCCACGGCGGCATCCGCAATCGCTTCGAAACCATCCCCGACGTGCCGGTGTCGAAGTTTGTCCTCACCATAAGGGGGGGCAAGCGCGGCTTGTTGGTCAACTCTCGCAATCTTTGCCAGGCACAGCCCAAAGCGATCGTCAGGATCAGGGCCCAGAACGGCAAGAAGGCGAACTCGCGGCCAAAGCTGCGGACCGCGTGCAAGCGCTACGGGAAGGCTCGCAGGCGTAGGGCAAGCGCCGCCGCTGACCGGCGCCGTTAGCGCCGGAGGTTGGTGGCGCTTGATCAGATGCTCGCTGAGCGGTACAGTGTGAGGTGGGAGAAATCAAGCGCCACGCAGGGGCGGCGAGCCGTCCAGCAGTTACATAAGGAGGAGTAAATGGCAAGGCGCTTGTCGATCGTAGTTGCGGTAATGGCCTTG
Organism: uncultured Solirubrobacterales bacterium; assembly: GCA_963777915.1. Lineage (GTDB taxonomy): Bacteria > Actinomycetota > Thermoleophilia > Solirubrobacterales > 70-9 > CAVUPF01. The sequence goes on from CAVZSH010000005.1 coordinate 142,599, forward strand.
GGTGCTGTATTTGCGGCACCGGCGGCGCACGCCGAATTTGGCATCGCAAGCTGGCAGGCGCTGACGTGTGCCGAAAATGAAGATAGCCCAGCGACACCGAATCTCCCTCCACTAGCCCAGTCGCCTAACCAATGCACCGCAAGCACCCCCTCGAAGTTCTTCACTCAGGCGGCCGGACACCCCAACTGGGCCGTTACGGACTTCACCCTCAATAACGCGGGCGGTTTCCCGGAAGGCTTCGTCAAAGACATTGTCGTCGAAAGCCCAGAAGGGCTGAGCGTCAATCCAGAGGCCACGCCTCAATGCACTATCGACCAGTTGAAAGTGAATAAATGTCCGGCCAATACCCAGGTCGGGACCAACTATCTGACCGTCTCCGTCTCCGAACCACCGTGTCCTTGCGCCCAGGAGCGGGTAGCGCTTCCCGTCTACAACATGGTGCCCTTCGAAGGGGTGCCGTCGATGGTGGCGTTCCTTACCGAAACCGGAGCGACCTTCATCGTCGGATCGCTCGATCCGGTCGATCAGCATGTCACCTTCACGATCACAAACGTTCATCCGCCCTCGGCAGGGCCCCCTGCAAGCCCACCGATCGTCGGATCCCGGCTCGTATTCGACGGGCAGGCTGGCAACGGGACCTACCTGACGATGCCCAGCAACTGCGCGGGCGGTCAGACGACCAAACTTAAAGTCGATTCGTATGGCCCCCCGTATGCACTCGAAAGCTTGTCTGCTGAAGAATCGTTCACGACCTCGGTAGGTGGCGAAAACTGCGCAGCGGTGCCGTTCGAACCGACGATTGCCGTCACCCCGCAGGGCGGCGCGGTGGACTCACCCGAAGCGACCACAGTCAACGTGGGGATCCCGTTCGATCCCACGGAACCGATCGCGAACTCATATCTAAAGACGGCCAAAGTCACGTTGCCCGAAGGGATGGGCATCAACCCCTCCTCGGCTAACGGCCTTGTGGCCTGCACCGACGAAGAGTTCCACAAGGGGACCAACAACGAAATCGAATGTCCTGAAGCTTCGAAGATTGGCACGGTTGAAGTGCAGACGCCCTCGCTGCCTGCGGACTCGCTCGGTGGCACCATCTACGTTGGCAAGCCGCTCAGCAACAACCCGAGCAGCGGCGAACAATTCCGGATGTTCATCTACGTCACGTCCGCCCGCTACGGGGTCAACGTGCGCTTGATCGGAAAGCTGTTCCCGAACCTGAATACGGGCCAGCTCACCGCCGTCATAGACGAAAACCCCCAGGCGACGTTCAGTTCCTTCAAGCTGCGCTTCAACGGCGGTCCGAACGGGACGCTGACCACGCCCGGCATCTGTGGTCCGAACACGACGACCACCCAGCTGACCCCTTGGTCTGGCAACGCGGACGCCACCCCGTCCGGGAGCTTCACCCTCACCAGCAACCCGAGCGGCGGTAGTTGCCCGAAAACACTGGCCGAACGCCCGTTCGCGCCCAGCTACACCGCTGCTTCGGACAGCACCAAGGCTGGTTCCTACAGCCCGCTCCGGGTCCACATCGGTCGCCCTGACGGTCAGCAGGAGCTGAAGGGGGTCAACGTCACGCTGCCCCCGGGCCTTACAGGCAAGCTCGCCGGGATCTCCTACTGCTCTGAAGCTGAGCTCAGCGCGGCTGCGGCAAGCAGCGGCGCCGCCGAGCAGGCGAGCCCTAGCTGCCCGGCCGAAAGCATGATAGGGACGACCTCCACGGAAGCAGGGACGGGGACCAATCCCTTAAAGATCGCCGGCAAGGCCTATCTCGCCGGTCCCTACAAGGGAGCCCCGCTGTCGATGGCGGTGATCACGCCGGCCGTGGCCGGGCCATACGACCTCGGCACGGTCGTCGTCAGGGTCGCCCTGTTCGTCAACCCCGAAACCGCCCAGATCCACGCGGTCTCCGACCCGATCCCAGACGTGTTCGGCGGGGTCAAGCTAGATCTCCGCGCGATCGACATCAACCTCGAACGCAGCAATTTCATGCGCAACCCGACGAACTGCAGCGCCTTCGCTACCACCGGCACCCTGAGCGGCGGAGGCGCCGATCCGACCAACCCGGCGGCGTTCAGCTCCTATGCGGTGTCGGCGCCCTACCAGGCCACCGCCTGCAACACGCTCGGCTTCAAGCCGAAGCTGTTTACGCGGCTGCTCGGCGGACGCAAGACGACCTACCGGGCTCAGCACCCTCAGCTCCGGGCGATCCTCGAAGCGCGCGAAGGCGACGCCAACCTAAGCCGCGCCGCACTGACCCTGCCCCACGCTCTGTTCCTCGACCAAAGCCACATCATGACCGTGTGCACGAGGCCGCAGCTGGCTGCGCAGGAATGCCCGTCCTCGTCGGTCTACGGCCAGGCTGAAGCAAAGACCCCGCTGCTTAGCGCCAAGTTGAAGGGGCCGGTCTATCTGGTCTCCTCCGGACGCAAGCTGCCCGACCTGGTCGCCGATCTGCGTGGCCAGGTCAACGTCCAGCTGCACGGGGTGATCAGCTCACCGAGTGGCGGGATCAAGACCGTCTTTAACCCGGTCCCCGACGTCCCGGTGAGCAAGTTCACCCTGCTGATGGACGGCGGCAAGAAGGGCCTCTTGGTCAACTCGACGAACCTCTGCAAGAAGCCCTTGAGCTCGGTCATGAACCTGAAGGCCCAAAACGGCAAGAAGGTCACCAACCACCGCCTTCCGCTCAAGGTGAGCGGCTGCTAGGGCTGAAACGAAACTGCGGCAGCGGAGGCCAGGCACCGACGCGGCGGGCGAACTAGCCTCCCACCTCGGTGCCGCCGACGCTCTCCCTTCTAATCGTCGCCTGGAACAGCCGCGAGGAGCTGGAGCGGACGCTGCCCGCGCTGCTCCCCGAGTTGCGCGAGGGCGATGAGCTGATCGTCATCGACAACGGCTCCAGCGACGGAACCGAGGAGGTCGTCCGCTCGCTGGCCCCGACCGCGCGCCTGCTTTACATGGGGCGCAACGCGGGGTTTGCCGGCGGCTGTAACGCGGGCGCCGCCGTGGCGCAGGGTGAGTTGCTCGTCGTCCTCAACCCCGACGCGGCGCCGCGACCGGGCTTCGGCGAGGCGATCCGCCGGCCATGGGTGCAGGAGCGCGGCTGGGCCGCCTGGCAGGCGCTGGTCGCCGATCGGGGCGGCACGCGGATCAACTCGTCCGGTAATCCCGTTCACTTCACCGGGATCGTCTGGGCAGGCGGGCACGGCCGCCCGATCGCCGCGGCGCCACCCCCCGCAGAGGTCACCGCCCTCTCCGGCGCCTGCCTGGCGATCCCGCGCCGTGCCTGGGAGGCGCTCGGCGGCTTCCCCGAGCCCTTCTTCCTCTACCACGAGGACGTCGACCTCTCGCTGCGCCTGCGGTTGCGCGGCGGCGCGCTCGGCATCGAGCCGGCCGCGGTGGTCGACCACGACTACGAGTTCGGCGGCCGCGAGCAGAAGTGGCGCTGGCTGGAGCGCAACCGCTGGGCCTTCCTGATCCGCGTCTACCCGGCGAGCCTGCTCGCGCTGCTCACTCCGGCGCTCCTCGCCACCGAGCTGGCGCTGGTCTGGGTCTCGATCGGCGGGGGGTGGGGGAGACAGAAGCTCGCAGCGATGCTCGACGTGATCCGCTGGCTGCCGCGCCTGCTGCGCGAGCGGCGCGAGGTGCAGGCGACTCGCACCGTCAGCGCGGCCCGCTTCGCATCCTGGCTCAGCGCCGACCTCGACTCACCTTTCATCGGCGCTGCCGCCCGCTCCATCCCGCTCCGCTTCGCCCTGCGCGCCTACTGGCGCGCGGTTCGCCTCTTGCTCGGTCCCCCCTGAGGTCAGTTCGGCTGCGCAGTTGGGCGGATCAGGATCTCGTTGACGTCGACGCCCTCGCGTTGGGTAAGCGCGAACATCACCGCCTTGGCGATGTCCTCATCTCTCAACGCCCACTCACCGGGGCTGTTCTCAAAGAACGGTGTGTCGACCATGCCTGGCTCGATCAGGGTGACGCGGATCGCGTGGTTTTGGTGCATCTGGCGGAGCTCGGCCCGCAGCGCCTCGCCGATCGCCGTCGCTGCCCACTTGGTCGCCGAGTAAAGCGAGCCGGGCAGCGCCCGGCGGCCGGCCACCGAGCTGGTGATCACGACGTGCCCGTCACCGCGCTCCAACAGGTGCGGAAGGGTGGCCCGGATCGTCAGCGCGACGCCATAGACATTCGTGAGAACCATCGATCGCCAGTGCTCGACTGACTCCTCGAGGAAGCCGCGCGAGGCGCCGAAGCCGGCGTTGGCGAAGACCGAGTCCACCCGGCCGAAGCGCTCCAGGGCGGCCGCTGTCATCGCCTCCACCTGGTCCCACTCGGTCACGTCGCAGCGGACCGCGAGCGCCCGCTCCTCCCCGCCAAGCTCCTGAACGAGTCCCTGCAGCGGCTCCAGCCGCCGCGCCGCCAGGACCAGCCGGTGGCTGGCGGCGGCTGCCCGGGCGCTCGCCGCGCCGATGCCGCTGCTGGCCCCGGTGATCAGCAGTACCGGATCGCTTGAGTCGCTCCCCGCCATCGCGGCGATTCTGCCAGATCGCCGACACCACCTCCGGAGCCCAGCCTTGCGATAATCACCGGCTCGTGGATCCTCAGCGCAAGAGGAAGATCCGGTTGGTGGTCGCGCTCAGCGCCGCGGTGCTGCTCTCCGTGGCGCTGATCTACACGTCGTTCACCGCCTCGACCGAGGCGAAAGATCCTTCCCAGCTGCTCAGTGCCACCCCCAACACCAGCTACGACATGACCGGCACGGTTGTCCCCGGCTCCGTCCACCAACGCGGTGGGAGCCTGCGCTTCCGCGTCGCCGACCACGAAGGCGAAGCGGGAGGCGTTCCGGTCAGCTACAGCGGCGCCGTCCCCGATCCGTTTCGCGGCGGCCGCCAGATCGTCCTCACCGGAGAGATGAAGCACGGCACCTTCGTCGGACAATCGAACACCCTGATCACCAAGTGCCCGTCGAAGTTCACCGCCCAGGAAGCTGATCAAAAAGAATGACAGCTAGCCTCGGCAACGCTGCCCTGGCGCTGGCATTCCTCGCTGCCGTCTCTGCGGCCGTCGCGGCGCTGATCGGTCGCCACGGCGACCGTCGCTGGATTGACGCCTCGCGCCGCTTCGTCTACGTCTTCTTCGCGCTGCTCACCGTCTGCATCGTAATCATCGAGATCGCCTTCGCGACCAACGATTTCTCCTTCAACATCGTCCAGCAGCACTCCTCGATCGAGACGCCGACCTTCTACAAGATGGTGGCGATGTGGTCGAGCCAGGAAGGCTCGCTGCTGCTCTGGGCCTGGGTGCTCTCGATCGCCTCCAGCGCCGCGTTGTTTGCGACCCGCAACAAGCTCCGCGAGGTGGTCCCCTACGCGACCGCGGTGCTGGCCGGCATCGCCGCCTTCTTCACCGGCTTGATGTTGTTCGCGCCCGACGTCAACCCCTTCGCAACTCTCAGCCACCCGCCGCCCGACGGAGTCGGCCTAAACCCGCTGCTTCAGCACCCGAGCATGATGATCCACCCACCGATGCTCTATTCGGGCTACGTCGCCTTCACGGTCCCCTTCGCCTTCGCGATCGGCGCTCTGATCACCCGCAGGCTCGACGCCGAGTGGATCCGCGCCACCCGCCGCTTCGCCCTGATCGCCTGGGCCTTTCTCGGCTTCGGCCTGCTGCTCGGCGCCCGCTGGTCCTACACCGAGCTCGGCTGGGGCGGCTACTGGGCCTGGGACCCGGTCGAGAACGCGGCGCTGATGCCCTGGCTGCTGGGCACCGCCTTCCTGCACTCGATCATGGTCCAGGAGAAGCGCGGGATGCTGAAAGTCTGGAATGCCTGCCTGATCGTCGGCACCTTCTCGATGGCGCTGCTGGGCACGTTCTTGGTCCGCTCCGGCGTGCTCGAGTCGATCCACGCCTTCGGCAACAACACCGTCGGGCCCTACCTCCTGGCGCTGATCGCGGTGGTGATGATCGGCTCTGCTGCCCTGATCGTCTCGCGGCTGGATGACCTTCGATCCGAGAAGCGGATCGACTCCCTGATCTCGCGCGAGTCGGTCTTCCTGGTCAACAACCTGCTGCTGGTGGCGCTGACCGCTGTGGTCTTCTGGGGAACCTTCTTCCCGCTGATCTCCGAGCTCTTCACCGGCAACAAGGCCTCCCTTGCGGCGCCCTGGTTTGACCGCTACACGACGCCGCTGGCGATCCTGCTGGTGCTGTTCACCGGGATCGGGCCGCTGCTCGCCTGGCGCCGGGTCAGCTGGGCCTCTGCGAGGCGGGTCTTCCGGCTGCCGGCGATCTTCGCTGCCGCCGTCGCGGTTGTGCTCGTCTTCGCGACGGACACCACCCACAGGCCCTGGGCGTTTGCCCTCTTCGTCTTTGCCGCCTTCGCCCTGTCGGGCCTGGTGCAGGAGTTCTGGCAGGGGGCGGCGGCACGCCGCTCGATCTCGGGCGGCTCGCTCCCCGCCGCGCTGCTCGCCGTAACCTCCCGCAACCGTCGTCGCTACGGCGGCTACGTCGTCCACATCGGCATCGCGGTGGTGCTGATCGGGATCGCCGCCTCCTCCAGCTTCCAGACCAACCGCGAAGTGAAGTTGAGGCCGGGCCAGAGCACCGTCATAGACGGCCGCAAGGTCACCTACGTGCGGCCGACCGTAGGCGTCAACAGTCAGGCCTTCACCTTCGGTTCCGTGCTGGGCATCCAGCAGGGCTCCTCGCGGTTCACCTTGCACCCCACCCACAGCTACTTTCGCCCGACCGGCGTGCAGACCTCGACGATCAGCAGCTTCTTTGAAGGCGAAACAACCAGCGAGGTGGGGCTGAAAGCCGGCCTCGGCCACGACTTCTGGACTGCGGTACAGCCGAACGTCAGCGCCGTCCAGCGCCGGGCGCGGGCGGCCGACCGGGGCTTTCGCGCCTGCGTTGGCGGCGCGCCGGGAACGCCGCCGCAGTGCAAAGCGGTGGCGGCGATGATGCGCGCTGCCGCCGCCAACCCGAGCCTTCGCCCCACGGCGCTCGCCGAGATCGGCGGCTTGCAGCTTGCGACCGCCGAACGGATCGCCAAGAGCTACCTCTCCGCTCGCACTCCAGCCACCTTCAAAGTGATCGTCAACCCGCTGGTCACCTGGATGTGGATCGGCGGCCTGATCGCCCTGGCCGGCGCGGCGATCGCGCTGTGGCCGTCCCGTGGCCGGCGCCGCGGCTTCGCCCCAGCCACGGAGGGCGATGCGATCAAGGAGGCCAAGTACCGCGAGATCCGCGACGCCGAGTTGGACCACGCCGCCGGCAAGCTCTCCGATGAGGACTACGCGCTGCTCGACGCCGAGCTTCGCAGGGAGGCGGTGGAGATCCTCGACCGGATCGAGGCGAACGGCAACGGCAATGGCAACGGCCACCGTCGCGACCGCGAGCCGGTCGCTTAGCTGATCTTCAGCAGCAGGAAGGTGTTGAGGACGAAGAGGATCGCGAAGAAGATCGTGGCGCGATCCAGATTGCGCTCGACCATCGAGCCGCCGCCGAAAGAGCTGCCGCCGCCGCCGATGCCGAAGGCGCCCGATAGCCCCGTGTCTTTGCCCGAGTGCAAGAGCACCAGGAAGATGAGGACGACGGAGATGATCACCTGCAAGACGCCGAAGATCGTGTACACAGCTGCGAAGTGTAGCCGCCGGGGGCCGCTGCAGGCCGACGCCGGGATAGCTGGTCAAGTTTGAGTCCAGGAGGCCAATTAGGACCGGGGGATAGGCTGTCTCTATGGCAACGAAATCATTGAAGGAGTGCCCGGTCTGCAACGAGCAGACGCCCCATGCCAGTATCGATGCCGATAGCCAGGTCGGCGAGGACACCTTTGGGCCAACGATCCTCGGCTGGATCTGCTCAAAGTGCGGCGCCCGTAGCAGGGTTGTTTAGACGACCGGCCAGGCGTTTGAGGCTTTGATTCCGCCTGTCGCGTTGAGTAGTGCAGCGATCTCTTCCAGCGACCAGGTGGTGGGTCAGTTTGAGTCTACGGGTCGATTTCGGCCCTAATCCGCTGAGGCCATTCGGCCCGACCCTAGACTGGAGCGCAATGGCTGAAGAGGGCCACGGGCCCCGAGACGCCGAGCACGCGCCCCAGCGATGGGAATCGCGGCCAAAGCAGCGGCCCAAAGCGAGGGGCCGAGAAGCTATCGCCAGAGCGGCGCTCTGGCGATAGCTGAAAACGCCGCAAACTCGCGCTGGGAGCGCAAAGCCAAAAGGATGCGCGGCAAGAGAAAGCGGCCCAAGCTGTCGGCTAAACGACTGCGCGGGGTAAATCGGCCCCGGCGGCCTAGCACTAGCTTGCCGTGGTATCTAGGGCCGCTCGGATGTCCTTTATGAGCAGTTGCAGGTTCATGCGATCTGTCGGAGAGGGCTCAAAGCCAAAGCGCTCGTAGAACCTTTGGGCGTTGTCGTTCACAGCATGGACGAGCAATAGACGCACCCCCATTTGCTCTGCCACAGAAACCGCGCGACTCATCGCATCTCGCAGGAGAAATGCGCCAATTCCTCTCCCCTGAACCGAACGATCTACCGCCAAGCGAGCCAAAAGGATCGCTGGAATTGGATATTGCGGCATTGATTTCCGCGCGCGGGGGGTTGCTTCGGCGTGCTCAATAGAGGCAACCGTCAGCGCGTGATAGCCGACTACCCGTCCCTGCTTGGCATCGATAACGACATAGGTTTGGGCCGACCCCGCTCCGGCCGCAGTCCGGGAATGCTTCACAAGCCAGACGTTGAGCGAGCCGACCCCGCATGCAAAGCCATTGACCCGGTGCTCGCCGCTCAGTGGCTGCGGATCTAGAAAGCGGGCCACTCCCCCTATTCTGGGCGCGGGCTGGAAAAGAGCTTGGCTAGCTCTGGGCGCGCCTGTGCGGGGCGATCCATTGCCGCAACTAGGGTCTGCCAATCGTCCGCGCTAAGACGAAAGCTGGTTCGATCAGCGAGAAGCCGCTCTGCTCTCTCTCGCCCGCTCTCCACAAGGAACTGCGTGAGCGTCTCATGATGAGCAGTCGCCGCGCGCTTGAATAGCGCCTGATCCTCCTCCGCGATACGCAGATTGACTCTTTGTTTCGCAGTCGCCATCTAAAAAGCAATGTACATACAACGTATGTCAATGTCAAGCTGTAATTTCATGCTGGGGTTGCGTTCTTTGCCTTTGAACAGGCTGACCACCGAGAAAGCGCGCCCAAGCCATCACCGCCCCGATCGGGGAAACAGAATCCGCGCCACGGTGCCGCATGATGGGCGGGAGTCGCCCCGCTAGTTTCGGGAGTGGCAAGGCGCAATCAATTACGACGCGTTCCCGTTGAAGGGGAGCGCATTGTCTTCCGGTTCGTGGGTCAGTTTGATTTGCGCCTGGAGGGCGGGTAAAAGGATCGGGCGATGGTTGCCGAGATCCACCCGAGCACCCATCCGATAAAAACCAAGAGGACCGTCCTTTGAGTGGCGGCACTGTCCAGGGTTACCACGGCAAGCCACAGAACCGCCCAGGCGATGGCACAACCGATGCTGTAGATCGTATAGGTGCCGCGTTTCCTCATCTTTGCGCGCCCATGCTCAAATCGTAGTCAGCGAGCGGCGCTAGGGGGCGTCAGTTGAAGCTTTCGGGGGGTCTGGGTAGTCCAAGCTGCTGCTCCACGGCTCCCAGGATCTGGTTCGGGTCGCGCACGACTTCTTTCCCCCTCCCGTAGAGGGTCACGATTTTGTGGCGACTTCAAACTGAGACACCACCCCGGAGCAGACACACTCGGCAGCCCGCCGCCGTACCGGAAACCGACAAGGAGCAGGAACTTGTTGCGGTACTTGACAAAAAATGCTATCTTGTCAATGAAAGGGACGATGCTGGATCGTTTGACAAGGAGACACTGAGATGGAGGCTGCAACGCACGCCCATACGCACGCTCACTCCCATGGGGAAGGCGTCGATCTCAACCCAGCCACCTGGCGTGACCCGAAGCGCTATGCCTGGCTACTGGGGCTGATCGTGCCTCTCGCCCCGTTCCTCGCCTGGGCCGACGTGCAGGTGACCGGATGGAGCTTCCTCTGGTTCTTCGGCCCGCTGCTCGTCTTCGTCTTCTTCCCGCTGCTCGACATCGTTGTTGGGATGGATGCCCGCAACCCCCCCGACAGCGTCATCAAATGGCTGGAGCAGGACCGCTATTACCGCTGGTGCACCTACATCTTCATCCCGATCCAGTACGCCGGCCTCCTGTTTGCCTGCTGGCTATGGTCAAACGGTGGCCTCAGCACCTTCGACAGCATCGGTCTGGCGTTGACGATGGGAGTCGTCGGCGGCATTGCGATCAACACAGCCCACGAGCTCGGCCACAAGCGGGCCAGCCTCGAGCGCTGGCTCAGCCGGGTGGCCCTCGCGCAGAGCGGCTACGGCCATTTCTTCATCGAGCACAACCGTGGCCATCACGTCCGCGTCGCCACCCCCGAGGACCCGGCCAGCTCGCGATTGGGGGAGAGCTTTTGGGCGTTTTTGCCGCGGACCGTGATCGGCAGCCTGCGCTCGAGCTGGGGGCTTGAGTGCGCCCGCCTTGACCGCATGGGCCGCTCGCACTGGACGCTGCGCAACGACATCCTCGGCGCCTGGGCGATGACCGTCGCCCTCTTCGCCGCCCTCACCATGGTCTTCGGCCTCGTCGTCCTTCCTTATCTGCTGGTCCAGGCGGTGGTCGGCTTCTCTTTGCTGGAGGTCGTCAACTACCTCGAGCACTACGGGTTGCTGCGCAAAAAGCGCGAGGACGGTCGCTATGAGCGCACCCTTCCCGAGCACAGCTGGAACAGCAACAACGTCGCCTCCAACGTGCTCCTCTACCACCTACAACGCCACAGCGACCACCACGCCAACCCGACCCGGCGCTACCAGGCGCTGCGCCACGTCGACGAGGCGCCGCAGCTGCCAACCGGCTACGCCGGGATGATCGTCTTGGCCTGGTTTCCGCCGCTGTGGCGGCGGGTTATGGACCCCCTGCTCCTAGAGCACTATGAGGGCGACCTGGCCCGGGCCAACCTCCAGCCGCGGGCCCGCCGCCGGCTTTTCGCCCGCTACGGGGCGACATCGTGAGCGCCTGGCACTGTCCGGTTTGCGGATACGTCTATGAGGAGGAGGCTGGGAACCCGCGCGAGGGCTTCCCGCCTGGCACGCCGTGGAGCGAGGTGCCCGACGAGTGGGCCTGTCCGGACTGCGGGGTACGCGACAAGGTCGACTTCGAGGCCGAGGAGTGACCGTGTCCACTGCGACGATGGGGGCGATGCCGAGCACCCGCACCCCCTACCCGCAAGCCGCCCGCCGGCTTCTGCGCGAGACCTTGTTCGGCGCGGCGCGCGACCAGCTCGAGCAGCGCGCCTGGGCCGAGATCACGATGGCGGAAATCGCCACCGCGGCGGGCGTCAGCCGCCAGACCCTCTACAAGGAGTTCGGCAGCCGCGCCGAGTTCGGTCAGGCCTTCGTCATCCACGAGGGAGAGCGCTTCCTCGACGCGGTCGAGGCGGCTGTGCACGAACACCTCGATGACCCTCGCGCCGCGGTCGGTGCCGCGCTTGAGCTGTTTCTCCGCACCGCCGGCGAGGACTCGCTGATCCGCATCCTCCTCAGCGATGACGGTACGGGTGGCATGCTTCCCTTCGTAACCACCCAGGGCATGCCCGTGGTCCAGTGGGCCACCGCCCGGCTGGCCGCGGTCATCCAGGAAGGCTGGCCGCGAGCATCCGAGCCCGACGCCCTGCTCTTGGCCGAGTCCCTGGTTCGCCTTGCGATCAGCTACATCACGGCCCCCGGCGGCCCCCCGGAGCAGACCGCCGCCGCCGCCGGCAAGCTGCTCGGCCCCTACATAGACCATGCGCTGGGAAGCTGAGCGCGGCTAGCGAGAAAGGTCGCTCCGCTCAAACAGCAGCGCACCGATCGCCGCCAGCGCAATCGCCGCGATGGTGGCGCCGAGAAGGAAGGAGGTTGATGCCCTCCTCGACCCGGCCAGCCGCCGCTAGTACCGACCTACTTGACCACCTTGCCCGAGGGCGAGATCACATACCAGTAGCCGCCGTTGAGGTTCACGCCTTGTCCCGTCGCGCTCCCCGCCGAGGTATCGGCGGTGTAGGTGTAGAGCGGCCAGCCGGCATAGGTGACGACTTCGCCGCCTTCGGGATCGGGGTCCTTGCCCAGCAGCTTTGACTGCACCGCTCCCGAGGCGATCGCTTTCTGGCCGCTTTCCAGCTTTAGCGGCGGCCAGATGGCGGCGCATTCTCCTTGGCAGGTGACCTTGCTTTCCTTGTCGGGGGCGAAGACATAGAGCGTCTTGCCTTCTTCGTTGACCAGCACAGGCCCCAGGCTCGACACCGACTTAGCCGAGACCTTCACGCCCGGCGCTGAGGCCCCCGACTTGGCGGATGACGTAGAAGTGGTCGTTGTGCTGCTGCTAGTGCTACTGCTGCTACTCCCACAGCCCGCGACGATGAGTGCGGCGGCGGGAAGGACGAGCACGGCGGTTAGCTTCCTCACGACTTCCTCCTAGTCATCGTGGCCAGTTGCGGATGTTGCGCCATCCAGTCTAGGCGCTGAGCGCGAGAGTTGGGTCCGATCGATGACGCTTGTCAGCGGACACCGCATTGTTGGGCGTTCCCACCAGGCGACCTGCTCGGCGTAGCGATCCGCGGATTGCTGGAACCTCGTACAGCGTCAGGCGTCAAGCGCCGAGAACCTCGCGAGCTTCCAATCCCATGCCTGCTGTGTTGGCGCTTGGCTGATCGCCGCGACGCTACATAGTCGCTACAGCTGGGCCGTCTGGGAAACGTCCCCGGCGGCCTCAGTGGCGGCCACAGCGCCGCCATGGCGAATCAGATCGGCGGCGCGCTCGGCGATCGCGATCGTCGGGGCGTTGGTGTTGCCGCGGGGGACGCTTGGCATCGCCGAGGCGTCGACGACACGCAGGCCCGCGACGCCGCGCACGCGCAGCTCGGGGTCGAGGACAGCATCGGTGTCTGAGCCCATGCGGCAGGTGCCGACCGGGTGAAAGAACGTGTAGGTCTGCCGGCGGATGTAGGCGCGCAGATCGGCCTCGGACTCCGAGGCCGGCTCGTCGTAGAGCCTGCGGGTGTACGGGGCAAGCGCCGGCTGGGCACCGATCTCGGCGACTATGCGCAGACCCTCCAGCATCGTCTGCATGTCGGAGTCCTCGGCGTAGTAGTTGTGGAGGATGTAGGGCTTGACGGTGGGATCGGGTGAGCGCAGGGTGAGCGCTCCGCGACTGGCGGGCTTCAGCGGACAGACGGCAAGGGTGAAGCCGTGTTCAAAGATGGGCTCCTCGAGAAGCACGGCCGGCACCGCGTGGAACTGCAGGTCTGGTGCCGGCAGCTCGGCGCTGGTGCGGAGGAACCCGCCGGCCTCGACCGCGTTGGAGGTCAGTGGTCCACGACCCTCGGCGGAGAACATGGCCATGTTCTCCTCGCTCATCGCGCTCAGCAGCGAAACGGGCTCATCGTGGGTCCACAGCAGACCGCTCCCCGAATGGTCTTGAAGGTTCTGCCCGACCGCGGGCAGATCGGCAACCACCGGGATCTGCATCATCGTCAACAGCTCTGCGGAACCGACCCCGGAGAGCATCAGCAGCTGCGGAGAGTTATACGTGCCACCGCAAAGGATCACCTCGCGCTCGGCGCGCAGATCATGCAGATCGTTTAGCTCACCGAGTCGCGCAGCCTGCACCCCAACGGCACGGCCGTCCTCGAACAGCACCCGGTGAACCTGCATGAACGTCTCCACGGTCAGGTTGGGACGGGACATCGCCGGCTGCAGATAGCCCACCGCGGTCGAGCAGCGCCGTCCGTCGCGTTGGGTGACCTGGTAGCGACCGAAGCCGTCCTGCTCGGCGCCGTTGAAGTCCTCATTGCCCCGCTGCCCGTCCTGGTCGCACGCCTCCAGGAATGCCTCCGTCATGGCGTTGCGTGAGCGTCCATCTGAAACGGTCAGCGGCCCGCCTGTGCCGTGATACTCCGAAGCGCCGCGCTCGTTGTCCTCGGCACGCTTGAAGTAGGGCAGCAGGTCCTCATATCCCCATCCCTCGCAGCCGGCATCGCGCCACTCGTCATAGTCGGCGCGGTGCCCACGTATGTAGACCATCCAATTGATCGAGGATGATCCGCCGAGGGTTTTGCCGCGCGGCAAATGCACGCGCCGGTGATCGGCGAACGGCTCCGGCCCGGTCGAGTAGTCCCAGTCGACCGGCGAGTGAAGCAGCTGGGGAAGGGCGGCCGGCACGTGGACGTTCTCGATCGTGTCAGGTGGGCCGGCCTCGATCAAGAGCACGCTGACATCGGGGTCCTCGGTCAGCCGAGAGGCCAACACGCAGCCCGCCGAGCCGGCTCCCACGATTACGTAGTCATACATAAGTTCTGTCTCCCTCCGGCGCCAGGCCACTGGGCGGCCACAAAGCTAGAACAGCTGCCGTTGCCACACTACTCCGTCGATTCCGGGCGCGCGGCGAGTGGCATCTCGCCGTTAGGCTCTGCATCTCCCGTCATCGACCCCATCCGCGATCAGCAAGACGAGCGGCTCATGCGCCTCCGGTCTGGACCGTGCGCTCCGGGGCAGATGTCAACGCCGGCCATAAGGCCAGCCGGCCCAACGGCAAAGTGCCGCATCGGTGACTGCCCGCAGTCCTTGGCCCGAAATTCGCATGAAGGGAGAGCATCGGGTACGGTCGAGAGAGGGTGATTTTCGACTTCCGCTACAAGGACGCCCAGGGTAAGTGGAAAGCGCTGGGGCACCGCAAGGGCCTCACCCGGGATGCTGCCTTCGCCTCCTTGGAGGAGAGAGCCGGTCGCAGTTACGCAACCGAGTACATGTCTCGGCCGCGAGACGGCCGGACCCGGCAATGGGATCTGTTCAGGCGCCCAGACGAGTCCCTTTGACCAGCGCCCGCGGGTCCGCCCGGGTGGTAAGTGTGCGGTGGTCCGTCAAACGGTCCGTGGAAATGTCGGCCCCGAGAATTCAAACCGCCTAGGTCTGTAGGCCCGTCGGGGGCGGAGGGGGCTCTGTTATCCGGTGGGGCTGGGGTACGGGATCGGCCCCGCGGAGTCGGTGGCCACCTCAGACGGCGCCGGGGTCCTCGAGGCCGGAGATCACACGCGCCACGGCGCGATAGTCACCGGCGGCGATCCGCTCGATCGGCTTGTCGTCGTCGAGTACGGAGACCGGCTTGTTCAGCCATACCGGTATGTAGGTCGGGCGGATGACGTGGGCAAGGCGCTCAACCAACGAGGAGAGCTCCGTCAACCGCTCGGCGCGTGATCCGCTCGGCGTGCTGCGGCCGGCTAGCCATTCGCGCACGGTGCTTGGCGCCGCGCCGGTGGCGCGAGCGATCTCGCGGTCTGAGAGGTGGCCGGTGTCGTGAACGTGGATGGCCTCTTCGGCATAGGCGGTAGCCATAGCGGCACAGTAGCGCTCCGGCGTTATTTCGACAATATTTCGTCGTTGGTCCCCGCACCGAGCCCCTCAATCGTTGGCGCTTGCGGCAACTTTTGGGGGCGCCGAGAGCCTGCTTGCCAGTGCGGCATTCGTTGCCGGCGAGGTTCGGATTCGCTCCGGTATTACCTGTTAGTCTTACCAGCATGAGAGTCACGCAGAAGGGCCAGGTGACGATCCCCCTCCCCGTCAGAGAGGCGCTCGGCATCCGCCCGGGCACCGAGGTGCGCTTCGAGCTGGATCGCAAGGGCGCGCGACTCGTCACGGGCGAGGAGCGGGCGCAAAAGCAGGTGTCCGCGATGCGCGGCGCCGGCGACGTGGCGCTCAGTACCGACGAGATCCTGGCGCTCACCCGTCGGTGAGCGCTCGCCCAGGCACCTTCCTCGACAGCAGCGTCCTGCTCAACGTCTTCACCGGAGACGAGCGCTGGCTTAAGTGGTCAGAGCGCTCGCTGGTGGAGGCGATCGCCACGGGTCCCGTCGTGATCAATGCTGTCGTGCTCGCCGAGGTGGCGCCGCGCTTCTCGCGGATCGAGGACCTGGAGGCGGCGCTGCCCGAGCAGATGATCGTCGAGGAGCTGCCGCGCGCCGCCGCCTTTCTCGCCGGACACGCCCATGCTTCCTACCGCCACGCCGGCGGCGCGCGCGAGCAGATCCTCGCCGACTTCTTGATCGCCTCTCATGCTGCCGTCACCGGCCGGCCCCTGCTCACCCGCGACCCGCGGCGGGTCGCGACTTACCTACCGGGGGCGGAGTTGATCTCGCCCGAGGGTTGACGTCGAGTTATCGAGCGTCGCTTTCCCGCCTATCGACGGGCTGCGCATGACCGGTGAAGGCTCGTCCGCTGTTCCCACGTCCGCTTTGGTGGTCGAGAACCCAAACCGCCGCTCACGCGTCACCAGTGACCTGCATAGCTCGACGATTTCCAGGCGTCGTTAATGCGGCTGAGAGGATTCGAACCTCCACGGACCTAACGGTCCACAAGGCCCTCAACCTTGCGCGTCTACCAGTTCCGCCACAGCCGCTAGAGGGCGGTTGATTGTATTGGCCTTGAAAGCATCCGGATCAGTCGGTAGCCTGCGAACACTTGTTCGAGCCAACCGATACCCGACGTGGGTGAGTGAGAGGAAGAGGGCGTGGACCTTGATCTGACCAAGAGGCAGAAGGAGATCTTCGACTTCATTCGCCGCTACGCGGCCAAGACCGGCTACCCGCCGACTGTGCGCGAGATCGGTAAGGCGGTCGGGCTGCACTCCTCCTCGACGGTGCATGCGCATCTGGCGAACCTCAAGAAGATCGGGCTGCTGCGGCGCGACCCCTCTAAGCCGCGGGCGATCGAACTGCTCTTCGACAAGGCCAAGAAGACGATCCGGCCTGGTAGCGGCCTGCCGCTGGTCGGCCAGGTCGCCGCCGGTGAGCCGGTCCTCGCCGAAGAGAACATCGAGGAGTACCTCGAGATCCCCGATGTGATCGGCGGCGAGGACGGCGACTACATCCTCCAGGTTCGCGGCGAGAGCATGAAGGACGCGGGCATCCTCGAAGGCGATTACGTGGTCGTCCGGCCCTCCGACGATGCCGCCGACGGCGAGATCGTCGTCGCCCTGATCGGCGAGGAGGCGACCGTGAAGCGGATCTTCCGCGAGTCCGACCACATCCGTCTCCAGCCCGAGAACAAGGCAATGGAGCCGATCCGCACCACCGACGCTCGGGTCCTCGGCCGCGTCGTCGGCGTCTTTCGCAAGGTCTGATACGCCGGTTTGCAACAGGCCGCCTGAGGGCTACTATGACCATGCGGGCTGAGTGGCCGCGGGGGGAGAGACAACCCTTCGAGGAAAGTCCGGACACCATAGAGCGAGGGCGGTGGGTAACGCCCACCCGGGGAAACCCGCGGGAAAGTGCCACAGAAAGACACGGCCGATGGCGCGGCCACACGTGAGTCGCGTACAGGCAAAGGTGAAATGGTGCGGTAAGAGCGCACCGGCGTCGCGGCGACGCGACGGCCAGGCAAACCCCGCCCGGTGCAAGGCCAAGCAGGACCGACGACCCGGCTCGGCGAGGTCCAGGTAGGCCGCAGGATCGCCGCAGGCGACCCTCCGGGGCTATCGGCCCTGGAGAGACAGATGGCCGCTCACGACAGGATCCGGCTTACAGGCCCGCTAAGGGAAAGGCCCCCACAAGGGGGCCTTTCCTATTCGTACGCCCGGCATGGGCAGCAGCTCGGGGGTGCAAATCCCCCGTGGAGCAGATGACCGTAACCACAAGCCGAAGCCAACTGCGTCGCCGCGAGGCGGGGTGGGAAGGAAGGTGGAGGCGAAATCGCGACCCGAGGAACACGAACCGCATAGAAGGCGAGACGACCTGGGCGAGGCGGCGAAACACGCCGAAGCCCGTGGTCATCAAGAGGCCGTCACGTAGATGCGGCGGGTGCGCGAGGAAGGTTGCTGCCCTTATCCGGGGAGACCTGTCGGAGTGTCGGCCTCGACGAAACAGTCGCCCGACACCGGACGCTGAGAGGCGGTCGGCCATCCGGCAGGAGTCAGCAGAGGCCGTAGTAGCGGCGGGGTCGTGCGCCGCGAAGGGCCGAACGCGAAGCCGAGGCAACGCACGCCTGTGCTCGCGGAAACCACAGCAGCCAACCCCGCCTCGGCGGGGCCTTCGCGCCATGGATGCCTAGGGTGAAGCCCGAAGCTCCCCGCGAAGAGCAAAGCGGCTTCCCGGCGCCTGGCGAGGCAGAGCCTCACCCCGCCGCCACCAGGGATCTCTGGGAGCAGTTCATCTCCCGCGAGAACCTGGCAGCGGCACTCAGACGCGTCGAGCAAAACGCCGGTGCCCCCGGTATCGATGGGATGAAGACCACGGAGCTTCGCTCCTGGCTTCAAGTCCATTGGCCCGCGCTCCGCCGCCAGCTCGACGTGGGCACCTACCGCCCGCAACCCGTGAGGAGGGCCACGATCCCAAAGCCCTCTGGCGGGGAGCGGGAACTGGGGGTGCCGACGGCTCTGGATCGTCTGATCCAGCAGGCCCTATCGCAGGTGCTAACGCCCATCTTCGACCCCGGTTTCTCGGAGCGAAGCTTCGGCTTTCGCTCCGGGCGCTCGGCTCACCAAGCGATCAAGCGCGCTCAGCGCGACATCGCCGAGGGGCACGAGTGGGCCGTCGACCTGGATCTCGATCGCTTCTTTGACCGAGTCCAGCACGACGCGCTGATGGCAAGGGTCGCAAGGCGGGTGACCGACAAGTCGGTGCTCAAGCTGATCCGCAGCTACCTGGAAGCGGGAGTGATGGCGGACGGGGTAAAGCAGCCAAGTGAGGAGGGGACCCCACAGGGCTCCCCTCTCTCCCCACTGCTCTCCAACGTCTACCTCGACGACCTCGACCGGATGCTGGAGAAGCGAGGGCACCGCTTCGTCCGCTACGCGGACGACATCACGATCTACGTTTGCTCCGAGCGAGCGGCGCAGCGCGTGATGGGGAGCACCAGCGTGTTCATCGAGGCACGCCTGAAGCTGCGGGTCAACCGCGAGAAGTCAGCGGTCGATCGCGCGACGAGACGAACCCTTCTGGGGTTTGCCTTCTTCAAGCGAGGGGGTGAGCTCAAGGTCAGGGTCGACCCCAAGGCCCGTGAGAGGGCCAAGGATCGCCTACGCCGCCTCACCTCGCGCAGATGGGGCATCTCGATGGAGCGGAGGATCACTTCGATCAACCGCTTCAGCCGCGGGTGGACGGCCTACTTTGCGCTGGCCGACACGCCCTCGGTCTTCGAGGAGCTCGACGAGTGGTTGCGCCGCCGGTTGCGGCAGATTCGCTGGAAGGAGTGGAAGAGAGTCCACGCCAAACAGCGCAACCTGATCGCCGCCGGCATCCCCGCTGGCCAGGCCTATGAGTGGGCCAGCAGCCGCAGGGGGTATTGGCGAATCGCGGGGTCGGCGGTTTTAACCCGCGGCCTCCCGAATGCCTATTGGCGTGAGCAGGGCCTCGCCGGATTCGCCGATCCCTACCGCCGTCTCCGGGATGCGACGCGAACCGCCGGATGCGGACCCGCATGTCCGGTGGTGTGGGAGGGGCCGGGGTGAGCCCGGCCCCTACCCGATTCGCCGGGCGCGGTCGTGCAGCACTGGCGCGAGCGGCCCGGTCGGCCGATGGGAGGGCATGTCGATCGGCGACACAACCTGTTCACATAATTCTGTCTTAGCCTTTGCTAACCTGCCGCCAACTTCCGCTGAATCTCTGCCTACATACCGCAGAGAGCGGGGGACCCAAAAGTTGGGGCGAATCGCCGGCATCTGCCGCGTAGCGCAGCTCTTTCAGCGCGAGCCCGTCAGCTAACCCCGTAAGCGTCAGGAAAGAGAAATGAAGCCAGGCAAGGGCCGCTGCGGGCGGCAAGACAACCGGAAACGCATGGGCGCCAGCAACTGGCGCTCGACTCGGCGCGTGCGCTGCGCCGCCCTTCTCGCCGTGTTCGCAGCTGCCGCGACCACGGCCGTCTCGGCCCAGGCCGCCACGGGCGGCGCCTCCAGTGCGTTCGGCGGGGCGGCCGCGGCGGGACCGAACATCGCCTTCACTCCGATGCGGAGTGCCGGTGCCACCTGGTACGGCCCCGGCCTCTACGGCCGTCACACCGCCTGCGGTCAAGTGCTGCGGCCGAACACGGTGGGCGTCGCCCATCGCAGCCTGCCCTGCGGGACCACGGTCAAGTTCGCCTATCACGGCCACTACCTGATCACCCAGGTGATCGATCGCGGCCCTTACACCAGGGGCAATTCCTGGGATCTGACCAACGGCGCACGGATGGCGCTCGGCTTCAACGGCTCCGGCCAGGTCCACTACGCGGTCGCGATCGCCTACGCCCGGCATTGACCCACCGCCGCTTCTGCCGCCCCGGGCGGCTAATCTTCCCTGCTCAAGCTCGATTTTCGACGAGAGGAGTAGGGGCACATGACGAGGTCTACCCACGGGGCGTCCAGCGCGAATTCGACCCGCAGGCGCGGTCGGTTGGCGGCCGCGGCGCTGGCGGTGGGTGCCCTGACCGCCCTTCTCGCCTTGGTCGCGAGCGCTGCCGCGGTGACGGCACCGCGCGCCACGGTCGTGCTCGGGCAGACCGGGAGCTCGCCGAATCCCTCCTGCCCGGGGAGTCCCTGCGCGGCGATCGGCAGCGTCACCGGCTTTCAGCTCAGCAACGGTCAGATCAAGCTGCCCTTCAACGTCCCCAGAGAAGGCAAGATCACGGACTGGACCCTGACTCTGGCCCAGCCGACCCCCAAACAACGCTCTTTCTTCAACGGCTTCTTCGGCACCCCGCCCGAGGCGCGGTTGGCGATCCTGCGACGCGTCCCCCGCACCAACCCGCCCCGCTACGCCCTGCTCAGCCAGAGTTCGATCCACGTCCTCAGCCCCTACCTGGGGCAGACCGTCAAGTTCGGCACATCGCTGAGGGTGCGCAAGGGCGACATCGTCGGCCTGACCGTCCCGACCTGGGCCCCCGCCTTCGCCCAGCAACTGCCCGCCAACAACGCCTGGCGGGCCAGCCGGATCCCCGGTAAGTGCAAAAACGAAACAGATGTCCGCCAGGGACAGCCTCAGACCAAGGTGGGCAGGCGCGCCACCTACGGCTGCCGCTACTCAACGGCGCGGCTGCTCTATACCGCCACGCTGGTCGAGGAAGGCTGAGCACCAACGCCCCCTGGCGCGGGCGCAGAGGGGGCCAGGGCGCATGTGTCCTCGCCCTCGCGGGCCCCTCTTCGCCGAGCAGCCCCGCGCCTAAGCCGCCGAGGGCAGGACCCTCGGCGTCGCCTGGTCCTGAGGCAGGGCGGCCGCGCTCGCGATCAGGCTCTGGAACTCGTTGAGGGCCAGGTGGCCGACTGCCTCGAGGATCTCCTCGTCGCTCCAGCCGATCTCCCGCGCCTCCTCGTGGAGGTAGAGCGGGGGAGGGCCGTCGGCGTCTAGCGCAGCCCGCAGGTATTCGAGCAGCGCTGCCTCCTTGGGGTCCGCAGAGCCGAAGCTGCGAGCCCGGGAGACCTCGTCGAGGCCAAGCCCGGCGCGCCGGGCCGATTTTGCGTGTTGGGCGATGCTGTAGCTGTCCTCGCGGTGCTCGGCGACGGCCAGGGCGATTCGCTCGCGAGTCGCCTGCGGCAGGACGCCGCTCCGCAGCTCCGAGCGCATCCTGGTGTAGGCGCGCAGCACGGCGGGAGCGCCGGCGAGCACGCCGACGAACTTGGTGACCGCGCCGCCGGCCGCCTGGATGCTCTTGATCAGAGGGGCGCTCTCATCGGGGGCCGTCAGCTCATCGTGGATCTGGAATCTGCTCACTGCTGTTTTTACTGTCACGTTGCTTTCTCGCCTCCGGCTCCGAGCGGGCGCATTTCCCTTCACAGAGCCTTTACGTGGCCTTTACTTTACTTTGAGCCGCTTACTTACTTGGAGTAAGTTATACCTGCTTTTGGCGGTTCCTGCAAGCCCCGTCGCCAGCTGCCTGCTACCCGGAATACGCTGGCGGGAGCCCCGTCGGTTCACTTCGCCTATCGTTGCGCCCTTCTCGCGGAAAAGCCCGAAGGAGATCGAAATGGCAGAGCAACCCACCAGTGCCGCTGACGTCGCCGAGATCGTCAAGCAAAGCAACGTGCGCTTCGTCCGCCTCTGGTTCACCGACGTGCTCGGCCAGCTGAAGAGCTTCTCGATCAACGCCGCCGAGCTGGAGGACGCCTTCGACGGCGGCATGGGCTTTGACGGCTCCTCGATTACCGGCTTTAACCCGATCGAGGAGTCCGACATGATCGCGATGCCGGATCCTTCGACCTTCGCGCTGGTGCCCTGGCGCCCCGAGGAGGAGAATGCGGTCGCGCGGATGTTCTGCGACATCCGGGTACCCGGCGGGGGCGCCTATGAGGGGATCCGCGCTGGATCTTGCGCAGGGCGCTGAAGCGGGCCGAGGAGCTCGGCTTTGACGGCTATAACGTCGGCCCCGAGCTGGAGTACTTCTACTTCCGCTCCGCCAAGCCGCCGGGCGGGGTTCCCGAGGTGCTCGACGAGGGCGGATACTTCGACCTGACCACGCTTGACGCCGGCTCAGACCTGCGCCGTGAGACGGTGCTGGCGCTGGAGAAGATGGGCATCCACGTCGAGTACACCCACCATGAGGTCGGGCCCTCCCAGCACGAGGTCGACATGCGCTACAAGAACGCGCTCGCGATGGCCGATGACTGCATGACCTATCGGATCGTGGTCAAGGAGTACGCGATGAAATACGGCTGGCACGCGACCTTCATGCCGAAGCCGCTGTTCGGCGAGAACGGCTCCGGCATGCACGTCCACCAGTCGCTGAGCAAGGACGGCAAGAACGCCTTCTATGAGGCCGAGGACCCCTACTTCCTCTCGGCGACCGCGAAGTCGTTCATCGCCGGCCAGCTCAAGCACGCCCGCGAGATCTCGCCGCTGTTCGCGCAGTGGGTCAACTCCTACAAGCGGCTGGTGCCGGGCTATGAGGCGCCGGTCTATCTGGCCTGGTCGCGCCGCAACCGCTCGGCGCTGATCCGGGTGCCGCTCTATCACCCCGGCAAGGAGGGTGCGACCCGGGCCGAGCTGCGCTGCCCCGATCCCGCCTGCAACCCCTATCTCTGCTTCGCCGGGATGTTGCAGGCGGGTCTGGAAGGGATCGAGAAGGGCTATGAGCTGCCCGAGCCGATGGAGCAGAACCTCTACCACCTCTCCCAGGAGGAGCTGGCCCACCAGGGGATCGAGCAGTTGCCCTCGACGCTGGGGGAGGCGATCGAGGTGGCGGCGGAGTCCGAGCTGGTGCTGCGGACGTTGGGCGAGCACACCTTCCGGCGCTTCGTGGAGATCAAGCGCCAGGAATGGGACGACTACCGGGTGCAGGTGACCCCGTATGAGATCGAGAACTTCCTGCCGGTCCTCTGAGCCGGCGGATCGGCTCTGAGGGAAGGGTCCGCCTCCTTGGGGGAGGGGCCCCGCCACCGGGCGGGGGTCCGTCCCCGATACCCCAATCCCTCCCGCCCGGCGCGAGCCCTCAGAGGAGCCCGGCCAGGAGCTCTGGGTCGGTGAGCGGAGCCTGGCAGCTGAAGTGCTCACAGACATATGCGGTGGGACGGGCGTCGATCGCCGGGCGCCCTTGCAGCAGAGCCGGTTCGCGGCTGCCCTCGGGGCCGCCCGCCAGGACCAGGTGGGGCCTGTATGCAGAGCGGACGACCTGGGCCAGGGAGTCCAGGTCCTCGCCGATCAGGGCCACCTCCTGGGTCGCGGAGAGCTGGAAGTCGAGAGCCCTGAGCAGGTGGGCGAAGGACTCGGGGTGCTGGGCGGCGGGGCCGATGAAGAGGCGCAGGACCGATTCGGCCTGCTGCTCGTAGCGGCGCTCGCCGGTAAGGGCGGCCAGCCGCAACAGGCCCATCGCGGCCGAGGAGTTGCCCGAGGGGATCGGGTGATCGCCGATCTCCTTGCGGCGGGCGATCAGGGCTTCATGGTCATCGGCGGTGGAGAAAAAGCCGCCGCGCTCGGGGTCGCCGAAGCGTGCGATCGTGGCGTCGGCGAGGGCATGGGCCTCCTCGAACCAGCGCTGCTCGAAGCTCGCCTCGTAAAGCGCCAGCAGCGCCTCGAGCAAGAAGGCGTGGTCCTCCAGGTAGGCGCCGAGATGGGCCCGGCCGTCGTTGAAGCTGCGCAGCAGGCGCCGGTCGGGATCGCGCAAAGAGCCGAGCACGAACGCGGCGCAGCGGCGGGCCGCGTCGAGGTAGTCCTCGCGCCCAAGCACCGCGCCGGCCTCAGCCAGGGCGGCGATCGCCAGCGCGTTCCAGGCGCTGAGGCGCTTGTCGTCGAGGCTCGGCCAGACGCGTTCTGAGCGGGCCTCATAGAGGGCGCGGCGCGCCTCGGGCAGGCCGGGCGGCCGATCCGCCCCGGCGCCGCGGGCCAGGTGCAAGACGTTGGCGCCCTCGAAGTTTCCTCCCTCGCTGATGCCGTAGAAGTCGATGACCTCCTGCGCCTCTGCGCCGAGCAGCGCGCGGACCTGCGCCGGCGTCCAGACGTAGAAGCGGCCCTCCTCGCCCTCGGAGTCGGCGTCGAGCGCCGAGTAAAAGCCGCCCTCGGGCGCGCGCATCTCGCGCAGCATCCAGTCGAGCGTCTCCTCGCAGACGCGGCGGTAGCGGCCGTGGCCCAGCGCCTGGAAGCCGTGCAGGTAGGCGCGGGCGAGCAGGGCGTTGTCGTAGAGCATCTTCTCGAAGTGGGGGATGAGCCAGGCGGCGTCGACCGAGTAGCGGGAGAAGCCGCCGCCGATCTGGTCATAGATTCCGCCGGCGAGCATCGCGTCGAAGGTCGTCTCGGCGATCTCGAGCTCGCCGCGGGCGAGCAGCAGCTCAAGCGCCGAGGCGGGCGGGAACTTCGGGGCGCCGCCGAAGCCGCCCTGCTCGGGGTCTGCCCCGGCGCGAAGCGCCCCGATCGCCGCTTCCAAGAGGCGCTCGTCCGGGGCCTCGGCGGCGGGCTCGAGCTGCCCGATCGCGCCGAGCCGGGCGCGCGTCTGGGCCGAGCGCCGCCGCAGCTCCTCGCGCTTGCCGGCAAATGCATCGACCACCGCCTCCATCACCATCCGGAAGCTCGGCATGCCGCGGCCCTCCTCGGGCGGGAAGTAGGTGCCGCCAAAGAACGGCACTCCGTCGGGGTCGCAGAAGACCGTCATCGGCCAGCCGCCGCGCCCGCTCATCGCCTGCACCGCCTCCATGTAGAGGGCGTCGACGTCGGGGCGCTCCTCGCGGTCGACCTTGACGTTGACGAAGTGCTCGTTCATGTAGGCGGCCGTCCCGGGGTCCTCGAAGGACTCGCGCTCCATCACGTGGCACCAGTGGCAGGCGGAGTAGCCGACGGAGAGCAGGATCGGACGGTCCTCATCGTGCGCGCGGGCCAGCGCCTCGGGGCCCCACGGGTACCAGTCGACCGGGTTGTCGCGGTGCTGGAGCAGGTAGGGGCTGGTCTCCTGCGCCAAGCGGTTCGCCATCCCCTCCAATCTAGCGCTGGCCAAATGAGGGCTCACTATTCGTCTCCCCCTCTCGCCAAAACTTGGGCACAGTTTCTACAGCGCTGAGCTGCGCGCAGCCCCCTCCCGAGGAAAGGTCTACCTTCCTTTAGTGACTGACGAGCGACTCCTCTCCCAGAGCGCGCCGGCGATCGATGCCGTCCTCGCGAAGCTTGACCCGGAGGATCGCGAGATCGTCGCGAAGGCGCTGGCCGAGGCCGAGCGGACTGAGGCCCAGCTGCGCTACCTCGCCGACCACGACGCGCTGACCGGCCTGCTCGACCGCCGCCGCTTTCGCGCCGAACTGGACCAGTACGTCTCCTTCACCGCCCGCTACGGCGGCCAGGGGGCGGTGATGATCATCGACATCGACGGCCTCAAGGCGGTCAACGACGCCCACGGCCACCACGCCGGCGACCTCCTGATCCGTCGCGTCGCCGCGACCATGCGCGAGCGGGTGCGCGCCACCGACATCGTCGCCCGCCTCTCCGGCGATGAGTTCGCCGTGCTGATCCCCCAGACCGACACCGCAGGGGCGCTGCAGCTGGGCGAGGACCTGCGCGCCCAGGTCGCCGAGTCCTCGGCTGAGAGCCCCGCCGCGACGATCAGCGTCGGGGTCACGATGTTCGGCGGCAAGCGCGAGATCGGCCCGGAGGCGGTCCTCGTCGCCGCCGACCAGGCGATGTACCGGGCCAAGGAGGAGGGGCGAGACCAGATTGCCCTCTTCCAGGATCCCAGCGAGTCCCAGCGCCGCGCCCGCCGCGCCCAGACCACCTCGGCGAGGATCCGCGACGCGTTAACCCAGGATCGCCTCAGCCTGCACACCCAGCCGATCCGCAGCCTTGCCGTGGGAGCGGCAGATATCGAGCGCTACGAGCTGTTGTTGCGGATGACCGGCGAAGGCGGCGAGCTGCTGCCGGCAGCCTCCTTCATCGAGATTGCCGAGCGCTCGGGCATGGTCCAGGAGCTGGACCGCTGGGTCGTCGCCCGCGCGCTTGAGCTCTTGGCCGAGCGTGAGAAGGCGGGCCGGCCGGTCGCCCTGCACGTCAACCTCTCCGGCGCCTCGGTCACCGACATCTCGGTGCTCGAGTTCATCGAACGGCGGCTCGACGAAGCGGACGCCGACCCCGCGCACTGCACCTTCGAGATCACCGAGACCGCCAAGGTCAGCGACTACCAGGCGGCGGCCGGCTTTGCCGACCGGCTCACCGAGTTCGGCTGTCAGGTGGCGATCGACGATTACGGCGCGGGCTACGGCCCCTTCAACTACCTGAGGAAAGTGCCTTTCGACCTGATCAAGATCGACGGCACTTTCGTCCGCGACATGCCCAATAACGACGCCGACCAGCTCACCGTGCAGGCGATCGTCCAGATCGCCCGCGGGCTCGGCAAGACGACGATCGCCGAGTACGTGCAGGACGACGCCACCACCAAGCTCCTACGCGAGTTCGGCGTCGACATGGCCCAGGGCTATCACCTCGGCCGCCCGGTTGACGCCGTCGAGGCGCTCGCCGCCTGAGCAGCGCCAGCGGGCTCGCGTCGCCCCCAGCTTCAACTCCCTCGCCTTCGCCTACCTCCGGTAGATCACGACGCGCTCGGGCCGCGCCCTGGTCGGCGCCACGTAGGCATTGCCGCGGAAGCGGACCAGCACCCGCAGCCGGACTCGGTGCCTTCCCTGCAGCCCGGGCAGGGCGCGCAGCACGCTTTTTGCCTGGAACCTGCAGTCCGGTTGAATCGGGACCAGCCTGAGCGCCATCCGGTGTCGGTGTCTCAAAAAGGTGACCGCGGCGCTTCCCGAACACCGCACGGAGGCCGGTAGCGACGCCGCGCCGAGCAGGCGCCCGGTGGTCGTGAAGGCGTAGGGCCTGCGCCCCTCCCTGCGCGGCGTGGTCCTCGCTCGCACGCGGAGGACCCGTCGGCGCAGGGGCAGGGTGACGAACGTGGCGTCGTTGCCGTAGGAGGCGATGCCCCCGTGCAGGGCGACGATCCGGTAGTGAAATGCGGTTCCCGGCGAGAGCCCCTCGATCGGCTGGGCGACCGCCACCGGCAGGCTGCCGGCCGGCAGGGCGACGCCGAAGGTCTCGGTGCCGTAGGAGCTGGTCAGCCCGTACTGGAACATGTAGGTGGTCGCCGCGTCGTTTGGGTCGACGACGCCGGTCATCGTTGCGCTCCGCAGGCCGATCCCCGAGGCCGGTCCGGTGGCAACTCCGGGCGGTGGGTGTCCCTTGGTCGTGAAGCTGCGATCGGCGCCGCTCGTGCCGCCGAGCTTGTTGGATGCGGCCACCCGGTAGTGGTAGGTGGTGCCAGGGAGCAAGCCGCCGATCGTCGCCTCGACCGGGCTGACATTGGTGCCGCTGCCGGCGGACCTGAGGCGGCTGGCGGCGCCATAGCTGCTCGTCAGCCCCCATTCGAAGCGGTAGTGGGTTGCGGCGCCGTTGGGGTTGACCGTTCCGTGCAGGATGGCCGAAGACGAGGTGACAGAGGACGCGGCGTCGGTGACAAGAGCCGGGGAGGATGCGGCGTCAGCCACGCCGTTGGGCAGCGCCGCGGTCGCGGCTGCGATCAAGATGATCAGCAGCTTCGCTTTGGGGTTCATGGCGCCTCCTTGAGCGTCTCGGCGCGACCCTACTCCGCTCCGCGCCTGCACCGGTATGTACTCACTTTTCAACCGATTCAGCGCTAAAAAGTTGCGCTCTTCTGTCCGGACTCAGACCGGCCATCCCGAACCGGGACGCCGCAGCGAGGCGCGGCGTGCTCGTGAGGCCTACCCGCCGAAGTGACTTGAGCCGTGACCGTGGCTGAAGCCCGGGCCCCCCTCACCATGCTGCGCGGCAGGTCCGTTCGCATAACCATGGCCAGCGCCATAGCCCGAGCCAGCCCCCCCGTATTGGGCTGCAGGGTCGCCGCCGTGGCCGTGACTGTCGCCGCAGCCCGAGCCCGCCGCCTCATTTGGAGTTCCAGAGACGGTTGCGTCGGAGCCGCTGCTGCCCTGATGCGGTGAGCTGTGCGCGACGATCGAGCCATGAAATCCCTGGCCGTCATCGCGCCCCCTCGAGGAGCCGAACCCGGCCCCCGAGCCGCCCCGATCGCCGCCATCGCCACTGGTCGAGTGAGCCGTCGCGGTCACCTTGGCAGATGGCGCAAACGTGGTGGGCGCCGGGCTCGGATCGGTTGACGTCGTGGGCGGCGTGGAGGGGGAAGGGGCAGCGCCCTGTCCCGAGGGAGGCCCGCCACCTTTGCCCCGCCGCGACGGCACGGGAAGGCTCTTTGAGCCACTGAGGCGCGGGTGAGCCGATCCATTTTGGAGCGGGCGCGTTACGAGGACCGCGCGGGCTCGCGGCAGCAGTGGGGCGGCGCCGAGAAGCGTCTGAGCACCGGACCCGGCGCCTTGCCCGGGGGACGGTGAGGCCGCGGCGATCGCAGCGCTCTTGACAGCGATGTGTTCGGAGGGGAGGCCGGGGATCGGGCCGTCGGTGATGTTGGGCCAACCCAGGTGGGCGATGAAGGCGATCAACCCAAGCCCGATCGCCGCCGTCAGCCCCAGCAGGATGAACGAGGCGTTTCGCGCCCTCTCCAGCAGACCGTCGCCGCCGCCGCCGGATCTGACGGCGAGTTGCGACAGCTTTTGCCTGAGCCCGGAGATCACCCCTACGGTTATCGTCCGAAGTCCGGCGAAAGTCAAGCGCCCGGGCGAGAGCTCCTCACTTTTCGCTAGGGGATTCGTTGCGTCGGGCTCCCCGCCGGCCTTATGCGCAGAGTTGTGAGGCAGGCCTGCGGGGCGGGGCCGGCTGTGGGCGCTCACGTCTCTCCCCTAACCCGTCGTGACGTCGCGTGCGAAGGCCTCGAAGGCGTCGAGGTAGCGCTGCAGGTCGGCCTCGGAGTGGGCGATCGAGAGCGTCCACTCCTCCTCGGTGCCCGGGGTCATGAAGATGCCGTGGTTCATGTGGTAGAGCCAGGCGAGGGTCGAGAGCTCATCGTCGACGTCGCTCAAGTAGTCGCGGTACTCATGCATCCGCCGTGCCGAGAAGATCACGCACCCCTTGGCACCGAGGCCCTCGGTATAGGCGGGCAGGCCGTAGCGCTCGACGATCGCCTGGCAGCCCTCGAGCAGGCGACGGTTGGTCTGCTCGAAGCGCTCATAGACATCGTCGGTGAGGACTTCGGTCAGGGTGGCCTCGGCGGCCGCCATCACCAGCGGGTTGCCGTTGAAGGTGCCGTATTGCTTCACCGTCCCGTCGGCGACCAGCGCCGCCAGCTCCTCGCTCATCCCAATCGCCCCGCCCGGATAGCCGCCGCAGCTTGCCTTGGCGAGGGTGATCATGTCGGGAGTGACGCCGAAGCGCTGGGTGGCGCCGCCGGCGGCGATCGTGCAGCCGGTCTTCACCTCGTCGAAGATCAGCTTGACGCCGTGGCGGGCGGTCAGCTCGCGGACCGCCTCCAGGTAACCGGGCCGCGGGGGAATGATGTTGATGTTCATCATCGCCGGCTCCATGATCAGCCCGGCGACCTGCTCGCCGATCTTCTCCAGCACGCTCGCCAGGGCCTCGGCGTCGTTGAAGGGGACGGCGCGGGTCAGCGCCGTCATCGCCTCCGGGACGCCGCCGCCGTAGGGGACGCTGACCGGATCGTCGCGGGCGCCGAGTGCCTCAAGCGGCGGGTAGACGGAGACCATCACCGTGTCGTGGTGGCCGTGGTAGGAGCCCTCGATCTTTAAGATCGTGTCGCGCCCGGTGGCGCCGCGGGCGAGGTGGACGGCGTCCATCGTCGCCTCGGTGCCGGAGTTGTTGAAGCGCCACTGGGGCAGGCCGAAGCGGCGGTTCAGCTCGGTGGCGACGACGATCGAGCCGTCGGTCGGTGCGGCGAAGTGGGTGCCTTCGTCGATCCGTGCCTTGACTGCAGCGCCGACCGCCTCGTTGGCGTGCCCGATGCACATCACGCCGAAGCCGTTGTGGAAGTCGACGTACTCGTTGCCGTCGACATCCCAGACGCGGCTGCCCTTGCCGCGCTCGACGTAGACGGGCCAGGGGTCATTGGACTGAAAGGAGGAGGGGACGCCGTTCGGCATCACCTTGACCGCGCGCTCATAGGTCTGCGCGGAGCGGCCTGTGTTGTTGCGAAAGCGCTCCTGCTGAGCCTCGGTCAGCGCCGCGATCTGCTTGCGATCGATCTCTTCCACCGGCTCCAAGACTAACCGCGGCTCAGCTCGGCACCCCTGGCCTTTCTGGCGCCCCGCTTGGCGGGACGGCTTGGTCGAGCTGGGAACAGACGCTGACACAGCGGTCGATGACCAGCCGGTGATCAAGATAGCAAGCGTATTTGGCCTGTGGCCGGGTTGAGTCGCCAGGCTTGACCCGATGCGCCGGTTGGCGTAGCCGCGCCGTCCCCCGACCGCGCCGCCGCCGCGGCTAGCGCCGCATCCCGAAGTCGAGCGTGTAGGTGGCGGCGTCTGCGCCGCCGGCGCCAGGGAAGCCGCGCGCGACGCCGGCGCCGAAGTCGCGGTACTCGGGGTCGAGGATGTTGGCGCGATGCGGGGGGCTGTGCATCCAGGCGCGAAAGACGTCGAGCGGTGAGCCAAGGCGCCGCCCGCCGCCGCCGATGTTCTCGCCGATCAGGTAGGAGTCGGCGCCGGCCAGGTATCCCGATCTCGCGACCCGGCTGCCGAGCGTGCTGCCGTCCGGGCCGTAGTGGGAGAAGTAGCTCTCGGCGACCATGTCATAGGAGTGGCCGATTGCTGAGTGGCGCAGATCGGCGTTGAAGTGCAGCGCCGCCAGGCCGTAGCGCTCGCGCGCCCGGTTGACCAGACACAACACCGAGGTGCGCAGATAGTGCAAGGTCGCCTTGCCCGGCGCCTTGCCCGGGCGGGGGCAGCGGGCGCCGCTCTCGGCCAGGGCGCGGCCGGCGCCGAGCGGGGTGGTGAGGAGCAGGGCCGCGGCCAGGGCGAGGACCGCAGGGCAGATAAGGCGCCTGAGAGCATTGTGTGTGTCCCTGCTCACAAGAAGGCTGGCCACTATACGCATGCCCGTGGCGCGATGCGTGTCCGCCACGGTGGGATGCCGAGATGTTGGGTGGGGCCAATCCCTTCCAGTGCTGAGCCGGTCCTCACTCGAAGCTAGGCCCTCGAGTTTTCCTCGCCCGGGTGCAGTTTGGCGATGCCCCGCTGAGCAGCCTGAAGTGAGGCCGACCTGCGGTGCAGATGGGCTCCCCGGCGAAGCGGATGAACGCTTAACCTGGCACCTTCGGGTGCTCAAGGAGCACGAAGATGCCAAAGATGAATACAAAGCCATTCAGCGAGCTGAGCAAGGAGGTCCGGGTTCGGGCCGGCGCAGCCGATGAGATAGACGCGCGCAAGCGCGCCATCATTGCTGCGGTTCGCCTAGCCGAGCTTCGCTCGGGATGACCCAGTCGAACGTCTCGCGTATCGAGCGGAGCGAGAACATCTACCTGAGCACGCTCGCCGACTAGGTGGGTGCCCTTGGCGGCCATATCGAGATCAACGCCGTATTCGACGACGACGTAGTCCCACTCGGCATGGTCGAGAAGGATCGAGACCAAGTTCCGGCCTGATTGCGGCCAGGCGGCGTCGTTGCCTCTTCCAGTTCACAGGTCGTGGGGGCATGCCGCGACCAGGCGCCTGGCTCACCGCCTGCTCAGGCGCCCGGCGGCCCGGATTGCAGGCGCAGCTCCGCCCGCTTGATCTTGCCGCTGGCCGTCTTTGGCAGCTCCTCGACGAACTCGACGATGCGGGGGAACTTGTAGGGGGCGGTCTCCCGTTTGCAGTGCTCCTGCAGCTCGCGGGCAAGCTCCTGGCTCGGCTCGCGCCCCCGCGAGACGACGATCGCGCGGACGATCGCGCCGCGCTCGGGGTCGGGGGCGCCCACCGCCGCGGCTTCGGCGACGTCGGGGTGGGAGAGAAGCGCCGACTCGACCTCGAAGGGGCCGATCCGATAGCCGGAGGAGAGGATGATGTCGTCGTCACGGCCTTCGAAGTACAGGTAGCCGTCCTCCTCGGCACGGACGAGGTCGCCGGTCGGCCACCACTCGCCCTCAAAGCGGGTGCCGTCGAGATAGCGGGAGAAGAAGGTAGGGGTGGAGGCGACGCGAAGCTGCAGCTCGCCGTCGAGGACGCGCGTCTCGATGCCAGGGAGGGGCCTACCCATCGAACCCGCCCGGACCTGCTCGCCGACCACGTTGCCTGTCACCTGGCCGGTCTCGGTCTGCCCGTAGCCGTCGGCCGGCTCCAGGCCGGTCGCCTCGGCGAAGGCGGCGATCGTCTCGGGGTCAAGCGGCTCGCCGGCGGAGACCATGCGGTGCAGGGCGGGGAGGGGGCGCAGGGCGGTCCGCCTGGCCAGCATCCGGTACTCGGTCGGTGCCTGGCAGAGCACGTTGACCCCGAGCGCCTCGGCGACGTCGAGCCGCTCGGCCGCCTCGAAGCGAGCGTCGTGGATCACCGCGGCGGCGCCGGTCAACCACGGTGCGAGGAAGACGTTGCGCGCCGACTTCGACCATCCGGTAGCCGTCGTGCACCAAACCAGGTCCCCGGGGCGCGAGCCGAGCCAGTGCTCGGCCTGGATGCGCTGGCCGAGCAGGTAGCGGTAGGCGTGAAGGACGCCGCGCGGCTCGCCGGTGGTGCCGGAGGTGAAGACGATCAGCGCCGGGTCCTCGGCACCCATCTCCTCGATGCTGGCCGGGGTCTCCTGATCGCGGTCCTCATCGAGGACGGCTGCCAGCTCGGCCTCCGTCATCGCCGCCACGCCGCCGGGCAGCTCGCCGAGCAGCTCCCCTTCGCCAACGCACAACCGCGGCGCTGCGGCGCCGACCCGCAACTCGAGATCGCGGCGGCGCAGCTGCGTGTTGCAGGGCAGAGCGACGGCGCCCATCCGCCAGCAGGCGAGCAGGGTGAGCGCCCACTCGACCCGGCTGCCGAGCAGCGTCATCACCACGTCGCCGCGGCGAACGCCTCGGGCTGCGAAGGCGCCCGAGAGGCCGGCGGAGCGGGCGATCAGCTCGCCGAAGTGCCAGTCCTGACGGTTGCCATCGGCGTCGATCGCGACCAGGCCCAGCCTCGAGGCTGGAGCTTGCTCCATCAGGTCTTCGATCAAGTTCACGGGCGTCAGTCTGTCGCAGCTGCGTCATCCGTGACCTGACGGCTGACCAGTCGCTGCAGATCCTCGTCGAGTCGCCGCCAAACGGCCCCGGACGTTGCTCGATTGGGGAGGACCCGCACTGGGGGATGCGCGCCTGATCCGTGTTTTCGCCCTGCGCAGGGCAGGTGGGCGGGACTTGATGCCCAACGCGCAGCTGGCGGAATTAGGCCGAACCGGCGGGAGCTACTTTGTGGAGCGCTTCACTGCGCGTTGCGCAACGACCATTAGCTCAGGAGAGGCACCGGATTCCTCGAGCCGATCCACGGTCTGCTGCGTCACTTGCCGGTCCTGAACGGGCCGAATCTCGAAGGTAGGACGATTGGTGTGTTTGGCGTTGACGCTCTGCATTCCTTCCATCCTGCGCTTCCTTTCGCTCTATGCCCACAAGGCATCTTGGCATACCCCCAAGATGGAATTGAAGTCTTGATTCTCAAACGTAGCCTTCCTGAATTCATCGAAGTGGCCTGGCGTCAGCACGTCGATTGCCAGAACGCCCCGCACCCTGCGCCTTTTCAGCGGAGTGGCGTAGATCGCTTTGTATTTGCTTGTCCGCTTAATCTCGTCCCACTCCAAATAGAGCCGCTCCTTAGGCGGAAGGGCTTCTGTGGCCTCCTTGGTGGTCGTTAAGGGATAAAGCTCGGTCTCCAAATCAATAAGGATTTCGCACTTTTCATCCCAAGCGGCACCGATGGCTCCTTTTTTGCGACGCCACACCACGTCTGAGGAAGCCCGACGGCGGAGCAGGAATTGCCCGGCACGAGAGAGGTGCTTCCACCTGGAGATGCCACGCACACGCCAGATATGGACGCCGATAGACCGAAGGGGGATGCGTGAACATTTGTCATCCAGGTAGGCCGCCATCTGTTGACACGCATCGTCGAGAAGGGCCCTTCGCCTACGTCGCCCAAGATCGACATTGGCAAAACTCTGGTAGGCCGCAGTAATAACCCCTGTGACAATCAGAGCGAGAACGAGCGGCTGGCCCTCGTTCCACACGGCGCCATTGGGAAACTTTGCTGCAAAAGCGATGGCCCCGAACGAAAACACCACCGAACATGCGATCCCCGCCAAGCGTGCTGCGAAAGCGATGCCTCGGAGGAATTCGACCACATTGGCAAGCCTATCCTGATTAATCCCGGACTTGTACGGCTTTTGTCGCCCGATCCAGCGCTGCTGTCAAGCTCCCCGCGCTTCAGCGGTGCTGTCTTGAGCAAAGTCGTCGTTGCTGGGAGCCGGCCTCGATCAGCTACCGGCGAGGGGATCGGTGGCGCCGATCGCGACTGATTCGAGCACCCGGTTGAGAGGCACGAGCAGGATCTCGACCTGCGCCGAGGAGCCGAGCACCACGTAGAGGCAAAACGGCCGCTCGTGGTGGGTGAAGAAGCGTTGGAGGCCCATCTGTCCAGGGCGCGCGAGCAGAAGTGCCCGCGAGCTGAACCCCGCCGCCTGCAGGGCACGCGGAGGGCGCCGGCTCGCGAATAGGCCGCCGCCGGCGCGCAGGCCGTTGCCCGGCACGTACTCCGTAAGCGCCATGAAGACGCCCTCTGAGGACATATTCGCCGTCGCCGTTGTGCCGAAGTCCCCGTCCTTCGCTGGCAGGGCGAAGTTCGCTGCGTGAAGGGTCGCGGCCTTGGGCGGGGCGCTCGCCCCGCGCGCGAGCTTGACGGCTATCTGCAACCTCGACTTGGCGTGCGTATATCCGGCCGTCCCAACCTGGCGGCAACTCGACGGCGAGCTGATGGGCGCTGAGGCGCAACCTGGCTACCCCGCGACTACCAGCAGAGCGGCGAGGGCTAGAACGGCTTGAGTGGCGATCGCAATCGCCGCCGTCGGTCGCCGGCGATGCTCCAGCTTCGCGCCTAGGGTGATCAGCGCGCCGGGCGTATCGATGCCGGCCGTCGCGAAGATGATTGCGGCTCGGGTGAAGCCGAACGTTGCCCCGATCAGCGCGCCGAGGCTGGGGGAGCCGCTCAGCGCGGCTGCCAGGAAGGCCAGGTACACCGCCGAGGCGCTGACCACGGTGACGAATCCCAGTCCCAACTGGAACCCGAACCCGAACCCGTACACCCAGCCGCGATAACTCCGCATCCAATCCTCGTTGACCTGGCGCGCGACGCTGGGCAGGCGGAGCCCTCCCAGTTCGAGGTCAAGCGCCACGCCGATGAGCGCCGCGCCGACCAGCACCAGGAGCCGGATTGAGGATGAAGAAGAGGGGGCGCCGAGCAGCGCGCCGAGGCCGCCGAGGCCGCCGCCGAGCAGCGCACCGGCCACCGTGGATCCGATCACGAATGCGCCCACCGTCACGCCCCATCGGGAATTGCGGCCCCGCTCGCCGAGCGGAGTGATGCTAGTCAGCATCGACTCGCCTCACGGAGACCAGGCCGAGCGGATTGCGCCGATCAGCGCGAGGCCGAGACCGAGGCCAAGGCCAAGGATCTCCGAGCCGACGCTCAACTTGCCTGACCCTCGCGCTCGCCGGTTGGGTAGAGGCTGGGGTGGCCGGGGCCGATCCCGGCACGCTGCAGTTCTCGCTCCGCCCGCAGGGCCCGCTCGGCACCCGAGAGGGCCGGCCTGGGCGGCGCTTCGCCGCCGGCCTGGCCCTCGAAGACCGCGAGGTCGTCGAGGGCGTCGGCGAGAAGCGAGCTGACCTGCTCCCAGCCGCTGGCCGCGCCCTCGCCGTAGATTCTCCCCGAGCTCCCGTCGACGTAGACGAAGTAGGGGGTGCTGGGAACGCCATAGGCCTCCCAGGCCGCCGAGGACATGACCAGGGGAACATCGGAGGGCGCCAGCTCGCGCAGTCGCGCCGGCCGCTCGTGGCTTGAGTCCTTGACGACGATCGCAAGCCGCGCTGCCCCCGGCAACGTCCCCCTTCGATCCGGCTGGAAGTCGCGCCAGAAGCCTTTGCAGACCGAGCAGCCGCTGCTTAGGAATGCCAGCAGGGTAGGGGCGCTTCCAGGTCCAAGTCCGATCTGCACGGCATCCCCGTTCAAGGTGGCGCCGGAGATGTCGGTCGCTGGCGGGGCATCCTCGCGCTCAGGGCCCGAGCCCGGGGGCGGGATCCCGACGCTTGAACTCGCCTCCTCGCGCTCGGGCCCGAGTCGTCGCAGGATCTCGGCGTGGCTGCGCAGCAGGCCGACCACGAGGATCGAGAGCAGCACGAGCAAGACAGTCTCGCCGGCGAGGAGCGCGACGGTCACCGCTCAAGCTCCCGGGTTGGGGGCGAGGACCCTGACGTTCTTCTCCGAGAGACAGCCTGCCTCGTGGCTGCAGGTGGTGTCGTCTTGCTTGTAGGTGGCGTTGCAGTGGAACTCCGGGATCGTCGCCGGGTTCTCGCAGACCACCACGCGGCAGGCGATCGGGGTGATCTCAGCGATCTCGGCATGGCACTGGCCGTAACGAAAGACATTGCACGCCACCCGGCGCTGCTCGCAGCTCCCCGCCGCGCATTGACAGCCGCCGGGGAAGTGGTGCCCCGGCTCCTCGTTGCAGTCGACGTAGTAGCGGACGTTGCGATCGCTGCAAAGGCGCTTGCCCGCGTAGTAGCTGCACTTCCACCAGCCGCCGACGAAGGTGTGGGGAGGGCAGCTGTTCTGGCCTCGGTTGATCGAGCAGCAGAACTCGGTGTAGCCGTCGTTGCAGAGGCTGCTCCCAGCGCAGTCGCCGGGGCCGATCACCGCCCAGGCTGATTCGGGTCGGAGCAGGAAGCGAAGCGGCGCCACCGCGAAGGCGGTCGCGGCGAGGGTCACCCGGCCCAGGAAGCGCCGGCGCGTGGCCCGGCGCTCTAAGAGCGAGCCGGTGGCCTCGACCAGGCGCCGGCTCGGCACACCGGATTCGCGAGGCTCAGGCGGCTTCATCGCCTCGGCCGGCGTTGTATGCGCGCCAGGATTCGGGGAGCAGGGTGAGCAGTGCCAGGGTCAGGTAGACCGAGCACCCGATCCCCGCCAACAGCGCAAGCGCCGGGAGGCCTTCGCCCAAGATCCTCGCCAGGCTCTGAGGCGGCTCCAGGGCCGCCGCCGCCGCGAGCGTTGCGCAGGTCAGGTTCAGCGCCAGGTGACCGAGCTGGGCGGGGGTGGAGGCCTCGCCGAAGCAGCCGCATGGGGCCTGGCGCTCCCCGTGCAGCCGGCCGGCGCTGACCGCGACCGCGAGCACGAGATATGCACCGGCCAGCGCCGCCAGCCCGATGCGGCCGGGAGCAGATCAGGCAGACCGCGCCGAGGCAGGCCTCGATCACGCCCACCCCGCGGGCGAGCGCGGTGCTCGCAGGCAGGCCGAGCGCGTCGAGCGCCTCAAGGGCGCTTGCGGGGGAGCGCAGCTTCGCCACCCCGGCCACCAGCATCAACCCGGCTGCGATCCCAACCAGTGGCGCCAGCACCTCGCTCACTGGGCAGACAGCCTTCCCGTAAGTTGAGCGAGCTCGCTACCGCGTAGGCAGCCGGTGAGGCGAACCTGCAGGGTGCCGGCGATCCCTTCGACGCGGTAGCCAGAGACCGTAGTGGGGTAGACCGAGACCCTGTCGCTGCTTCGGAAGCCCTCGCCGTCGTTGCAGAGCCCGTTGACCCGCTCTTCGCCGACGTAGTGATCTCCGCTGTGGCGCCTCAGGGTGCTCGAGAAGCTGCCCTTCTTGCCGCGCCTTAGCAAGCTCACGGTTGGGCAGAGGCCCTGGCTGCAGTGGGCGGTGAAGCGGTAGGGGCGCTGAGTTACCTGACCGGCGTGTTGACCGAGTGGGGCGCCGCCGCGGAGCACCGTCAGGCTGACCCCAAAGCGGCCGGAGAGGATCGCGTCGGCAGTCTGGAAGGTGCGATCTTCGCCGCTTGCCTGGCCGAGAGCGTTGCTGGCCAAGATCCGGTAGTGGTAGAGGGTTCCGAAGCTGAGGTTGGAGAGGGTGGCGGAGACTTCTTGTGGCGTCGTGCCGGCGCCGGCGTCCTGTGTGGCGGAGGCGAGGCCGTAGCCGGTTTCGGTGCCGTACTCAAAGACGAAGCTCGTCTCAGCGCCGCCTGGATCGACCGTGCCCTGGAGCGTCGC
Source organism: uncultured Solirubrobacterales bacterium (assembly GCA_963777915.1). Taxonomy (GTDB): domain Bacteria; phylum Actinomycetota; class Thermoleophilia; order Solirubrobacterales; family 70-9; genus CAVUPF01. Next base: position 181,239 of record CAVZSH010000005.1, read on the forward strand.
CCCAAACGGTGAGATCGAAGTGGCGCTCCCGGTGAGGGCGCTCGGCGCGGTGGGGGTGCCCGGCGTCGTCGCTGCGAGCCGACCGGCGCCAGGCGCGACGGACTCGGCCCTGGCGGATCCCACGGCCCACACAGCGAGTGCGCCGGCTGTGAGGGCAGCTAGGAGCCCGATGGATCCACGATCGATCGAGGCTGCGACCAAGGGCGCCCAGAGTAGCCGATCGCATTGACGCCGACGAGGCGGCGAAGGAATCGAACCTTCCAAGCGGTGGGCTGCACCGCCCTGCTGGTTTTGAAGACCAGATGGGCCACCAGACCCCTGCCGCCCCGCGCTCAGGGTAGACGCTCGGCAGCTCCCGGCCCGCTGCTCGGCGAGCGGCGCAGGGCGTGGCGCTCGCCGCGTCTGATCAGGGCCTTTTCGGCATCGAAATGCTCGAGCAGGGCAACCGCGTACCTCCGGGAGGTGGCCAGCTCGTCGCGCAGCTCGGCGACACTGATTGAGCCTTGCCTCGATGCCAGCTCGATCGTTCTGGCACGTATCTCGGCCAGGCTCGAGGCCGGAAACCAGACTCCCGGCTTGACCCGGGTGAGAAGCCCGGCGCCCGCCAGAGCCCGCAGACCCTGCTCAACCCGGGCCGGCTCGACCCCAAGCGCTGCCGCGAGCATCCGCGGCTGGCGCGGTCGGACCCCGTCGAGCGCCAGCAAGCTGAGCATCTGGGTCGCAAGGGCGTCGAGCTCGACCGCCGGCTCGGCGTTGAGACGCGTGGCAGCTGCTCGCGGCTCCTTACCCGGCTCGGCGCCCTTGTCTTTCGTCGCTGGCTCCTCGGGAAGGCTTGAGTGCCGTCCGCGCCGCGGCGGCGCCGGGTCTATCACGATCGCGCCACCGAGGGTGTCGGGCGGCGCCAGCTGGCGGAGCACGATCCGGTCCTCACAGGCGGCGATCAACGGCCGCTCGAGTCGAAGCTGGGCTTGACCGCTCTCGTCGATCAGAGCCACTCGCGCGGGCGCCTCGCGCGTTCCGTGGTGGACGTGTATTCGCGTCCCGCTCTGCAGTCGCCTCACCCCGTCCTGGGCAAGCAGCCGGACATCCAAGCGGTAGCTGGGTCTCAGGCTCGAGCCGGGGACGCTCACCACATCCCCGCGCGCGACCTGATCGTGGGCGAGGCCGCTGAGGTTGAGCGCCGTGCGCCGGCGGGGGGTCGCCACCTCGCTTGCCCGGCCATGGGACTCGATAGCCCGCACCCGCGCCTCCCGCCCGGAGGGCAGCACAACGATCCGCTGGCCACGTTCGATCCTCCCCGACTGCAGCGTCCCGGTGAGGACGGTGCCGTGGCCGTCGATCGTGAAGACTCGATCGACGTGCAGGAGCGGCTGCTCCTCTTCAAGCGAAGGCGCCACCTCAACGGTGCCCGCCACGCCCACCAGAGCTTCCTTGAGCGCTGCGATGCCCTGGCCGCAGCGTGCGCTCACCTCGATCACGGGATGCCCTGGCAGCAGCCGCGCCGCTTCCTCGGCGGTGAGCCGGCGCCTCGGGCCCTCGACCGCGTCGCACTTGGTGATCGCGACAACGCCCGCCGATACACCGAGCGCGCCGAGTACCGCCAGGTGCTCGCGCGTCTGCGGCATGACGCCGTCATCAGCAGCGATCACCAACAAGAAGAGGTCGATTCCGGTGGCGCCGGCGATCATCGTGCGCACAAGGCGCTGGTGCCCTGGCACATCGATCAGGCTGAGGCTCCGACCAGGGAGCACGAGCTCGGCGAACCCCAGCTCGATCGAGATGCCCCGTCTCCTCTCCTCGGCGAGCCTGTCGGTGTTCGTGCCGGTCAGGGCTGCGACCAGCGCGGTCTTGCCGTGGTCGATGTGGCCGGCGGTCCCGACGGTGAGCGATGCAGGCCGCATCGCTACCGAAGCGCGGCTCGCACCGCGTCGGCGGCGACGCCTGCCTCTACGGAGCTCATCGTCCTTGGGTCCAGCAGCAGGCAGCCCTCCTTGATCCTCGCCAAGATCGGCGGCTGCCCGCCGCGCAGGCGGGAGGAGAGCCGCTCGGCGCCCTCCGGGCCGGGGTCGATGACGCAGACCGGCCCCTTCAGCTCGACTCGCGGCAACGACCCGCCTCCGGGTCGCGATGCACCCCGGGCAACACTTGCCCGTTCGCCGATCTCACCTGCCAGGGTGGCGGCGCGGGCCTCCAACTCTGCTGGGTCGGCGCCCAGCATCAGGCTCACCGGTGTGCTCTGTCCCTCATGGTCGCGATGCAGCCGAAGTGTGGCTTCAAGGGCGGCGAGCTGCATCTTGTCGATCCGCACCGCGCGTGCCAGCGGATGCGCCCGGCAGCGCTCGATCGCGGTGGCGCTGCCCACCAGCAGGCCCGCTTGCGGGCCGCCGAGCAGCTTGTCGGCAGAGCAGCACACGACGCTCGCCCCGGTTGCCACGCTGGCGCTGAGGGTCGGCTCGTCGCCGATCGGCTCCACGGCGCCCGAGCCGAGGTCATCGATCACCGGCAGGCCTCGCTCCTCGCCGAGCCGGCAGAGCGCGGCAAGGCCGACTTCCTCGACGAAGCCGATCGTGCGGAAGTTCGACTGATGGACGCGCAGTAGTGCCGCGGTCTGCGCTCCGATAGCTCCCTGATAATCGGCGAGGCGGGTGCGGTTCGTGGTGCCGACCTCGACCAAGCGCACCCCCGCCGCGGCGAGGATATCGGGCACCCGAAAGCTGCCCCCGATCTCGACCAATTGCCCGCGGCTGACGACGACCTCGCCGCGTCCGGCGAGGGCGGCGAGCGCGACCAGGACTGCTGCGGCGTTGTTATTGACGGCCATCGCGGCCTCTGCGCCGGAGATCTCCCTGAGCAGCGGTTCGACGTGAGCCTGGCGGCTGCCCCGCGCGCCGCGCTTGAGGTCGTACTCCAGGTTGGTGTAGGAGCTGGCGGCCCGCGCGGCTGCCTCGGCGGCCTCGGGGGCGAGCGGGGCCCGGCCGAGGTTGGTGTGAAGGATCACGCCGGTCGCGTTGATCACATCTCGCAGGCTCGATTCGGTGAGTCGTGCCGCCTGGGCCACAGCCGCTGCCCGAAGCGCCTCATCTGTCAGCTCGACCGGCAGGGCGGCGAGGATGTCACGTCGCCGCTCTGCGATAACGAGCCGTGCGGCGGCGATCGCGGTTGGGCGGTTGACACCCTCACCGATCGCCTCCGCCAGCCGCTCGACCGAGGGCAGCCTGCGCAGGGCCGCCCTGGTGGCTGGGGGGAGCTCGGTCACCTGGGCGAGGGTACTCTGCGCCGGTGGCTTCGATCGATGAGACCGTGCGGCTCACGAGCCTCTCCCACGGCGCCGGCTGTGCCTGCAAGATCGACGCCGTCGCGCTTGCCGGAGTGCGCGAGCTGCTGCCGCCCAGCCACGACCGGAACCTGATCGTCGGCCTCGACCCCCCTGACGATGCGGCCGTCTACCGGCTGAGCGCCGATCTGGTGCTGGTCCAGACGCTCGATTTCTTCACCCCGATCGTCGATGACCCCTACGACTTTGGCCGCATTGCGGCGGCAAATGCCCTCTCCGACATATACGCGATGGGGGCGACGCCGAGGGTCGCCCTCAACGTCGTCGCCTTCCCCCTGGGCTCGCTCGGGCCCGAGAAGCTGGCCGAGATCCTCAAGGGCGGCGCTGAGGTTGTCGGCGCGGCCGGCGCGGTCCTCGCCGGGGGGCACTCGATCGAGGACCCAGAGCCCAAGTACGGCTTGGCGGTGAGCGGGACTGCTCACCCCGCTGAGATCATTACCAAGGCGGGCGGGCGCCCCAGCGATCTGCTCTTCCTCACCAAGCCGATCGGCGGCGGCCTGATCACCACCGCCGCGAAGTGGGGGAGGGCAGCCGCGGATGTGCTCGCCGAGGCGATCGCGGTGATGAGCGAGCTCAACGCGCGCGGCCTGGCGGGGGCGCGGGAGGCGGGCGCCCACGCGATCACCGACGTGAGCGGATTCGGCCTCTTGGGGCATCTGCACGAGCTCTGCCTCAGCAGTGGGGTCGGCGCGGAGCTCGACGCGGAGGCGGTCCCGGCGATTGCCGGGGCGCTTGAGCTGACCGCCGATCCGAAATGCCGAGCCGGCGGCAGCCGCCGCAACGCCGCGCAGGCCGAGGCCTTCACCGAATGGGAGGTGGGCGTGAGCGACTCGCGGCGCTTCCTCCTCAGCGACGCGATGACCTCCGGAGGCTTGCTTGTGTCGGTTCCCGAAGGGGAGGCGAGCCGGGCGCCGGGGGATCTCATCGGGAGGCTGATCGAGGGCCCTGCGGGCAAGATCCGGGTTCGGTGAGCGGCGCTTCTGCGCACTCCAGCGCGGAAAGGCGGCGATTGCCCGGCCCGAGGCGCCACGGCATCCGGCTGACTGCGCAGCTCGCGGTGCCCTGGGCCCGACCGCGGCGCGGCGTCGTCTAGCGCTCGTAGAGCTTGACGACGCGAACCGCGCCCGCCGGTGCTGCGTCGACGCAGAGGTTGCAAAGGACGCACTCGTCGAGGTTTGCCTCGACGATCTCCACGCCGCCCTCACCCGCCTTGAAGATGTCGACCGGGCAGACCTCCTCGAGCTTGGCGGCCAGCTCGGCGTCGCCGGCGACCGCGGCATCGAGCGCGATGTCGATAAAGACCTTCTCGAGCTGAGCGGCCATCAGGACGCCACCCCCAGCTTCTCCTTGACCGCGTCGGGGATCTCGTCGATCCGCTCGACCACACGGATGCCGGCTGCTTCGAGGCGGGCGATCTTCTCGGTCGCGGTGTCCTCGGCGCCCTCGACGATCGTGCCGGCGTGGCCGAAGCTCATCCCCTTCATCTCCTCCTCGTCCATGAACTTGCCGGCCATGAACGCGATGATCGGCAGCCGCGAGTCGTTCTCCTTCACCCAGGCGGAGAGCTGTGCCTCCATGCGGCCGCCGGGCTCGGTGTAGATGACGATCGCCTTGGTCTGCTCATCGGCCTCGAAGTAGGGCATCAGCTCGGCGTAGGTGGATCCGATGATCGCGTCGCCGCCGATCGAGACCGCGGTGGAGACGCCGAGGCCGGCCTGAGTCAGCGAGGAGGAGATCTCAGTGGTCATCCCGCCCGAGCGACTCATCACCCCTACCGGGCCCGGCGCGTAGGCCTTGGCGGCATCTTTGGCGGGGCCGCCGATGCCACCCATCTTGCAGACCCCGGGGACGATCAGGCCGAGGCAATTGGGGCCGATGATCCGCGCCCCTCGCATCGCCGCCAGCTCGACCATCTGGGCGACGTCGCGGCGCGGGATGCGCTCGGTGACGATGACAATCAGCCCGATCCCGTTCTCAATCGCCTCAAAGACGGCGTCCTTGGTGAAGGCGGGGGGGACGGTGACGACCGAGCCGTCGATCGGGCCGCCGTAGCTCTCCACGGCCTGGGCGACGGTGTCGAAGACCGGCACCCCGTGCACCTCGCGGCCCTTGCGCCCGGGGGTGACGCCGCCGACCACCTCCGAGCCGTAATCGAGGCACTCCCTGGTCAGGTTTACCGCCTCCCGCCCGGTGATCCCCTGGACGATGAAGGTCGTGTCCTTGCTCAGCAGGATGCTCATCTTGGGATCCGATCGCCGAGCCGGGAAATGTCGCCCTCGCTGCTGACCGAATTGGCAGGCAGGTGGGGGATGCGGGCGTCGATCGACGTCGTGAAAAGTAAAGTCTGATAATCTGATTTTATGAGGCAGCTGAGCGCCACCGACGCGGCGCGGCGGTTCTCTGAGGTGCTCGACAGCGTCGAGTCTGAGGGCGAGTCGTTCGTCGTTGTCCGCCACGGCCGCGTCGTCGCCACGATCGGACCGGCGCTCGGCGGGACCGGGCGCTCGCTGAAGGAGGCGCTGTTAAAGAACCGGCCCGACACCGAGTGGGCCGCCGAGCTGCGCGAGCTGCGCGAGAGCATCGGCCCCGGAACGGACCCCTGGCGCGCCTGATCCTCGACACCACGGTGCTGATCGACGCCGAGCGCGGTGAGATGGCGAAGCTCGATCGGCTGATCGGCGACTCCGACGACGTTGCGATCGCCGCGATCACCGCGGCGGAGCTGCTTGTGGGCGTCGAGCTGGCGGACCCGAAACGGCGAGCGGGGCGCGAGGCATTCGTCACCGCGGTGCTCGAGGCTGTCCCGGCCGAGGGATATGACCTCGACGTCGCCAGGGAGCACGCGGCGCTGCTTGCCCACACCCGCCGCAGCGGCCGCCCGCGCGGCGCCCACGATCTGATCGTCGCTGCTACCGCGCGAGCTCGCGGACGGGAGGTCGTTAGCGCCGAGCACGGCGGTTTCGCCGGGCTGCCCGAGGTCGTGGTGCGCGGGGCGCTCGAGGGGGGATAGGTAGCCGTCCGCTGCGATCGTGCCGCTCGGCGCAGCGTCTCTAACGGTTGCGCGGTCAGCTGCTGAGGCGGCCGCCCTCGCCGCGATCGCCGAATGTAGGTGGACGCGTTTCACGCCGCCGCTCCCTGGATCTTTGAGACCGCCCGGCCCGCCGCCTCCCACATCGAGACGGAGCGGTCGCAGTACTCGACCCCATAGCGCTCGAGGATCTTGAACCCCTCCTCCTCCCAGGCGCCGGGGATGCGAAAGATCGCGATCGTCTCGCCGGGGTCCTTGCCGAGCTCCAGGCAGGCCTTGATCACGCCGCGGGCGACGATGTCGACCCGGGTGTTGGAGACGATCGACATCATCACGGCGATCTTCTCGACCCCGTCCTTCTGGAGGACCTCCTTGGCCAGGCCGCAGGCCTTGGCGACCGAGGGGTTGCCGCCGATCTCGGAGTAGTTGGCGGGCCGCCCGCCTTGGCTTCGGACCGCGTCGGTAAGGGTCAGCGAGCCGCCCCCGGCGCCGATCACCAGTCCCAGGTTGCCCACGAAGCCGTGGTCGCGGCCCTGGATCACGCCGCGGTGATCGGCCGCGTCGATCGCCGCGACGTTGCGCTCGAATGCGGAGGGCTCATAGGCCTCCCGCGTGTCGTCCTCGGCGATCTCGAGCTGGCCTCGCAACAGCGCCTTTTGGCGGCCGACCGCCTCGTTCTCCATCTCCATGTGGGCGTCGAGGGCGACGAAGCTGCCGTCCGCAAGCTCGGCCAGCGGGTTGATCTCGGCCAGGGTCATGTCGCGCTCGCCGAAGAGGCGGGCGAGGCGGGCGAGGATCGGCGTCGCGCGGTTTAGCTGGGAGCCGCTCACCCCGGTTGCGGCGATCGCCTGCTTTGCCTCGAAGTCGGAGATCGGCAGAAGGTTGGAGAGGTGGCCGCGTCCGACGTGTTCAGGGTGGTTCTCGGCGACCTCCTCGATGTCGATGCCGCCCATGTCGCTGAACAGCATCAGCGGCCGCTTCGCGGTCCCGTCCCAGACGACCCCGGCGTAGTACTCCTGCTTGACCTCGGCTTTGGGATCGACCAGCACCCCGCGCGGCATGTGCCCGTTGATCTCCAGCTCGAGGATGTCCGCCGCGTGCTCGGCAGCCTCATCGGGCGTCTCGGCGAACTTCACGCCCCCGGCCTTCATCCGCCCGCCGCTCAGCACCTGGGACTTGATCACCACCGGCCCGCCGATCTCCTCGGCAACTCTCCGCGCCTCCTCGGCGCTCTTGCAGAAGCCGTACTGCGTGACCGGGATTCCGGCCAGCTCGACGATCTTGCGTGCCTCGTACTCAAAGAAGCGCATCAGCGGCGCGGAACCCTATCCGACGAGGGTTTGAGTGGCGCTAATCCCGCCTGGCGGCGGCGGCAGATCGTTGACGACGGTGGCAGGGGGTCGGGGGTTGAGCCAGGGAGTGGACGGATTGTGGTTGATGATCGGACAAATTGTCGAGTTGCGCTGCTCCGCGCGCGCTGAGCGAGGGCGCTCGGGCTTACCTTCAGTGAGCGCCTGGGATACTTGCCGCCTGAGACCACTCGGAAAAGACAAACGCATGAGCTTCTCGGTCCGCGGCGCCGTCGCCGTCGGGCTCCTCGCGGTCGTGGTAGCCGTGGCCGGCTGCGGGGAAACGGTGATCGACAGCTCCAAGGTGCAGGCGGCGATCCAGGCCAACCTCGAAAAGGCGCTGCACCACAAGGTTTCCTCGGTTTCCTGCCCCTCCGAACAGAAGGTCACCCCGGGCGCGACCTTCACCTGTTCGGTCAGCTTCTCAGGCGGGCGGCAGGCGACGGCGACGCTGAAGATCATCAACAAGGAAGCCGACGTGAGCATGATCGGCCTGCGAGCCAGTAAGTAGAGTGCCGGGGATGAACTACTCGACTGCGGCCAGCGCGCCGACCACGCATTCAACCCTGCTCGACTGGGTCGGTGAGATCGCCGACCTGACCCAGCCCGACGCCATCCACTGGTGCGACGGCTCCGCCGAGGAGTACGACTCTCTTGCCCAGACGCTGATCGACGCGGGGACCTTTGAGCGCCTCTCCGACGCCAAGCGCCCCAACTCCTATCTCGCTCTTTCCGACCCCGCCGACGTCGCCCGGGTCGAGGACCGTACTTTCATCTGCTCTGAGCGCGAGGAGGACGCCGGGCCGACCAACAACTGGTGTGACCCGGCCGAGATGCGCGCCAAACTGAGCGGTCTCTTCGCGGGCTCGATGAAGGGCCGCACGATGTACGTGGTGCCCTTCTCGATGGGCCCGATCGGCTCGCCGATCTCCCACATCGGCGTGCAGCTCACCGATTCCCCCTACGTCGCCGCCTCGATGCGGATCATGACCCGGATGGGCGCCCCCGCCCTGGAGGCGCTTGGCGCCGAGGGCGAGTTCGTGCCCTGCGTGCACTCGGTCGGGATGCCGCTCGCCGAGGGCGCCGAAGATGTCGCCTGGCCCTGCAACAAGGACAACAAGTACATCGTCCACTACCCCGAGACGCGGCAGATCTGGTCCTTTGGCTCCGGCTATGGCGGCAACGCGCTGCTCGGCAAGAAGTGCTTCGCGCTGCGGATCGCCTCGGCGATGGCGCGCGAGGAGGGCTGGCTCGCCGAGCACATGCTGATCCTCAAGCTGACCTCACCGGAGGGGGCGGTCAAGTACGTGACCGGTGCCTTCCCCTCGGCTTGCGGCAAGACCAACCTGGCGATGCTGATCCCGACCCTGCCCGGCTGGCAGGTCGAGACGATTGGCGATGACATCGCCTGGATGAAGTTCGGTTCCGACGGCCGCCTCTACGCGGTCAACCCCGAGGCCGGCTTCTTCGGCGTCGCGCCCAACACCAGCCACAAGACCAACCCTAACGCGATGGCGACGATCGAGCGCAACACGATCTTCACCAACTGCGCGAAGACCGACGACGGCGACATCTGGTGGGAGGGGATGACCGGCGAGGCGCCCGAGCACGCGATCGACTGGCACGGCGAGGACTGGACTCCCGACTCCGAGCAGCCGGCTGCACACCCCAACGCCCGCTTCACAACGCCCGCCTCTCAGTGCCCCTCGATCGCGCCGGAGTGGCAGGACCCGGCCGGCGTGCCGATCGACGCCTTCCTCTTCGGGGGTCGGCGGGCGACCGTCGTGCCGCTCGTCCACGAGGCCTTCGACTGGGAGCACGCGGTCTTCATGGGGGCGACGATGTCCTCGGAGACGACCGCGGCGGCAGCCGGTGAGGTCGGGCAGCTGCGCTTTGACCCGATGGCGATGCTGCCCTTCTGCGGCTACAACATGGCCGACTACTTCGCCCATTGGCTGGGCGCCGCCGAGCGCGAGGGGGCCCAGCTGCCGCGCGTCTTCCACGTCAACTGGTTCCGAAAAGACGCTGACGGCAAGTTCCTGTGGCCCGGGTTCGGCGAGAACAGCCGGGTCTTGGAGTGGATCTTCCGCCGCTGTGAGGACAGCGCCGAGGCGGTCTCCTCGCCGATCGGCCTGCTGCCGAAGGAGGGCGCGATCAACACCGAGGGGCTTGAGATCTCCGAGGCGGCGATGAGCGAGCTGCTCTGCGTGGACGAGGATCTGGTGCGCCGCCAGCTCCCGCAGCTCAAGGAGCACCTGGCGAGGTTCGGTGAGAAGCTGCCGCCGCAGATCGCCAGGCAGCTGGAGGCGCTGGAAGAGCGCTTGGGCTAGATCCGAAGCCTGCGCCGCCGCAGAAAAGCGCATGAAGCTCGGCATCGTCTCGGCTGGGGAGGGGGGAGCTTGTAGGGCGCTTGGCGCCTTTCGGCGTCAACTCCACAGGGTGGCGAGCGGCCATGCTTCCAGCTGCTTCCCGAAGGGAAGGCGCTCGCCTCCCGCATAGAGCACCACGCCACGGGCGAAGCGGTCCTTGCCGAGTCGGTCGCGCAGTGTGGCGAGGTGCTTGAAGTCCTGACTCCGCACCGTCGTCGAGGCCTTCACCTCAACGCCCGCCACACGGCTGTCGGCGCCTTCCAGCACGAAATCGACCTCGGCGCCCCGCGCGGTGCGCATGTGAAGCAGGGTCGCGCGCAGTTTTGAGGCCGAAAGCTGCTTGGCCAGCTCCATCCCGACGAAGCACTCCAAGACGATTCCCAGCAGGGCTTCGTCCTCTTCGAGCCGCGCCCGGTCGGCCCGCAGCAGGTGGGCGAGCAGGGCCGAGTCGGAGACGAGGAGCTTCGGCGCCTTCGTGATCTGCTTGATGCGGTTGGTGTGCCACGCCGGCAGGCGACGGACCAGGAAGACGTGCTCAAGCAAGGTCAAGTAGCGATCCAACGAGGTCCGCGGGATCCCCACGGAGCTGCTCACCTCGGTCTTGTTCAGCGGCGCGCGGACACGCGAAGCAAGCGAGGCGAGCACCGCCGGAACCTCCGCGAGGCGCTCTATGTTCGCTAGGTCGCGGAGGTCGCGCTGGACGATCGCGGTGAGGTAGGCGGCAAGCCACTCCTCGCGGCGGTCGGGGCTTCGCCCCAGCACCTCCGGGAAGCCGCCGCGCGCGACGCGCTCGACCAATTCTCTGCGGGATGTCGCCGGCGCGGCCGCGGGTTTCGGGGAGCCGTCGAGTAGCAGCTCGACGAACCGTCCCGACACTCCCTCGATCTCGGCCTGCGAGAACGGCCACAGCGTGTGGATCTCGACTCGTCCGGCAAGCGACTCCGAGACCCTTGGCAAGAGCATCACCTGCGCCGACCCGGTGAGGATGAAGCGCCCGGGGCGCCGATCGTGGTCGATCGCCGCCTTGATCGGAAGGAGCAGGTCGGGCGCCCGCTGGATCTCGTCGATGACCAGGGAGCCGTCGGTGCTCTCGATCAGGCCGACGGGGTCGCGTTGGGCCGCATCGAGGGCGCGCAAGTCGTCGAGAGTGACGTAGCGCGCCGGGTGGGGTCCGGAGGCGAGGCCCTGCACAAGCGTGCTCTTGCCAGCTTGACGCGGCCCGACGAGCATGACCGCAGGCGTGTCCTTGAGGGCGGCGAGAAGGCGGGGGGTGATAGCGCGCTCGATGGTCTGCATGACAGCTCCAGTTGCCCGGTCATTATATGCCCATCTAGTGGACGATCTATGCACATCCTCAAGGAGTACCTGGCGGGGTTCGAGGAGAGGCTGCCGTCGCAGATCGCCAGGCAGCTGGAGGCGCTGGAAGAGCGCCTCGGCTAAGTGGTCTCGTTCTGAAGTTCGCGCACGTATCCGATGGATCGACACGCTCGCTCCTCTGCGACAGCGGGCACGAACTCGGTGCCAGCGCGGGCGACTGCGTCTCGTCCGGAGGGAGAGCGTTGAGGGTCAGCGGCGCGCACTCGCATTTCGGTGGATGCGGCAGTCCAAGAAGTGAGTGTTGCCCTGCCCCGGGCGAGTGCCCCGATCCATGGCTTAACGCCATACTCTCGCGGGTGCAAGCCGTCCCGCCGATAGCTCCGCGGCCGAGGCACTCTCGCGACATGCTTTTGGGGGCGGCCGCCGCGATCCTTGCGGGTAGCGTCGCGGTGCTTGCGGCTGCCGACATCCTGGGCTTGGTGGATCTCTTCGATACCAATTGGCCCACCGGGTTTCGGATCGCGTCCGGGTGCAAGGTGATGTTCGACCTCATCCTGATTCCCGCCTTTACCCTCAGCAGCGTCGCCTTTTTGTCCCAGGCGGGGCGAAGAGCCAGAAGGCTCGAGATCGGCGCACTCTTGGCAGCATCCGGAGCCGTCGTTGGCTTGATCGGCGCAGCACTCGCGGCTGCAGTCAGCATCGCGCACCACTATTCGGGTACCTACACCGCAGGGCTCTGTTTCGATGTGGCGGGGACTTTCGTTACGATGTTCGCCGCGCTAGTGTAGCGTCTCGTAAATAAGTGGGGTTTATGGTAGGGTTGCGTATGCGCCCTCCCACAGCCGCCATGCCGCTGGCCGAGGGCCAGCGAGAAGTACTCAGCAAGCTCGCCAAATCGCGTACTGCAAGGCACCGCGATGTGCAACGAGCGCGCGCCTTGCTGCTCGCTGCCGAGGGGGTCGCGAACACGCAGATCGGCAGCGAGCTCGGCGTCTCGCCGACCAGCGTCAGCAACTGGCGGGCACGGTTCGCAGAGGAGGGGCTCTTGCTGTTCGGCCCGATCCACCCAGGCCGCGGGCGTAAGCCCTCGATCCCGGCGGAGCTGGTCGAGGCGATCGTGCACGCGACACTGCACGAGAAGCCCGCGGGAGAGACGCACTGGAGCACTCGCTCGATGGCCAAGGCCCAGGGTGTCAGCCCGGCCACGGTGCAACGGATCTGGTCGGCGCGGGGGTTAAAGCCGCACCGGGTGGAGACCTTCAAGCTCTCGGGCGATCGCCGCTTTGAGGAGAAGCTCGTCGATGTCGTCGGCCTTTACCTAAACCCGCCTGAGAAGGCGGTCGTGCTGTGCATGGACGAGAAGAGCCAGATCCAGGCGCTCGATCGCACCCAGGCCTCGCTGCCGATGAAGAAGGGCCGGGCCGGCACGATGACCCACGACTTCAAGCGCAACGGCACCACGACGCTGTTTGCCGCGCTTGACGTGCTGGACGGCACGGTGATCGGTGAGTGTTTGCCTCGCCACCGCCACGTCGAGTTCCTGAAGTTCCTGGCGATCATCGATCGCGAGGTCCCCGACGGACTCGAGATCCACCTGATCCTCGACAACTACGCCACCCACAAGCACGCCAACGTCAAGAAGTGGCTCGCCCGCCACCCGCGCTTTCACCTGCACTTCACGCCGACCTCGAGCTCCTGGCTGAATTTGATCGAGCGGTGGTTCGGCAAGCTGACAGACAAGGCGATCCGCCGCGGCATCTTTCACAGCGTCCCCGACCTGATCGCAGCGATCGAGGCCTACCTCAAAGCCAACAACGATGACCCCCAGCCTTTCATCTGGACCGCAACCGCCGATCAGATCCTCGACAAGGTCCGCCGCGGAAGAGTCGCACTCGACGCAATCACCAACCAAAACTGAGACGGTGCACTAGCTGCATCTTCAGGTTTCTCGAAGGCCGCGGGGGCCGCCCCCAACTCTCTCAGCCGCGATTCCAGGCTCGTCTGGGCAGCCGTCGGTCTCGCTGGTACATACGGGTTCGCGACGATCAGCCAAGTCGTCGTCCTCCGCTATTACTCAGACCACGGCGCGACTGCCTCATTTACGACCGGCGCAGTCATCGCGATCGCGGGAGGTGCCCTCGCGATCGGAGCTGGTGCGATTGGTGCCGTTGGCTTCCGTGGCTCCCAACAGCGCCAGCGCCAAGGCATCGCCGATTGGGTTTCACGTCGCGACAGTGTGCTCGGGGTGGCGACAACCGCATTCACGTTGGCGTTCCTTCTGATGGGTCTCGGCACGTTCTGGCAGGCGAGTACCGGCGCGCAGAACGGATTCGACTCAACGCGAATTGCTCTCGTTTGGCTTGCTGGCGCGGCTTTGATCGGGAACGCGATTGCGAGCGTTTGTGCTGCTGATGGCTTCTCTCGCTCTCGCCGTTGATCAGCCCTCGTATGGCGACGTAACTTGCACGTCCGTGGATCTCATGGATCTCAGGGCCGATCGCTTGGCCCGACCGAGTAGCGAGAATCCCGCGTACAGGCCAAATCCGCCAAGCTGTTGGGGGCGCTGGAAACCTTATGTGCCTTGGCATACCGTGGGTTCGAATCCCACCCCCTCCGCCAAGTGTAGGAATGTGTACTTAGTTCGAACCCTATGACGCTCATGCTTGACCTCTGTCAGAAAAGAGTATATATAGTATCTCTATGGAAAGAGACCCAAGCCTAGCTACAACTGGCTTTAGTATGGTGGAGCAAATCCGTAACAGCCGCGCGGGTATGTTTGTGACAGCCGCTGTTGCCTCACTGTCCATGACTTCTGCCATAGGAGCAGGCGAACTGGCTTTTGCTAACCCTGTGGCTGCCGACCAGACACCTCCTACTCAAGTCCAACCTGGTAGCCAAGAACAAGCGTGTATCCAAGAGGGCTTAGCCTTCCCAACCTACTATGACGTTAAGATGGTTGATCCTGGCCACAAACCGCTCAACCAACAAGATTTACCTTATGCCCAAGCCATCAACGGTAAGTTTAACTACCCAGCCGCACCTGATTGTGTATCGATTGATTATATTCGTATCGCTGGTGGTCAACTCCAGCAGCAAAGCAACCACATCCCCCGCATCTGGGTCAATATACCTAATCATTTCAAATGGAACCCAGCCTTCATAGGCGACAACGGTGGCCCATCTCAGCTAGGCTACGGACCGCCGCATGCCTACCCAGCATGGCTATTTGATGAGCGTATACCTGGCAAAGGCTACGGTAAGGTCAGAGACAAACTATTTGAGTTAGTAAGAGACGAGGCTCTACCAGGTCACCCAATCGTAGCTGAGAGCCATGAGACTATCCGTATACCAGTCATAGTTAAGAGTGTAAAGCATTAGATTAGCGGGTTCTTTTAGCTGTTATGAGTAGTACAAGCAATGATTGTTCAGACTCAACGGCTCAATGACCACGAAAGCCGCGTCACCAAACTTGAGGAAGCGACTGCTTAAGGTCAATCACCTCGACTGCTTAAGGTCAATCACCTCCAAAGCGCTGGGCGTGAAGCTTCTTGATGCGCTCAAAGATATGGTCATGTTCGAGCTTCGTCCCACCCTCTCCGCTTTCAGGCCAGACTCCAAGGTGAGCAGGAGTGTCAACGGGTCGAACTGAAACTGAAACCGCGGCCAGCGGGCGGCTTGCCGCGCGCGAGCGAGTTCCTTCGTTCCCCCCGATGGGTCGCGAAATAGGTGTCCGTAAAGTGCCTCGGCACCAGGCGGGAAGCTCTGTCGCTTCCGCGTGGTTGCGGGCGCGTCCGGCAGCACGGGTCGCGCTCCCGCTCTGGACGAGCCGCAGCGGTCTTCACAACGCTCGCCGAGCGCCTGCTCTGGCCATGACGGAGCGAGAGCGCCAACCCAGGCGCTCTCGCTGTCGTCGTGTCAGCTGGTTCAGAGCCGCAGGCCAGCGCTTGCCGGCATCATCGGCGCCCGCCTCATGTGAACGGCGGCGATGATCTCCTCGGTGTCGATGCCCTGCAGGTAGATGCTGGTCGTGCCGAGATTGGCATGGCCCAGTTGCCGCTGGATGATGTTGAGCGGAACGCCCTCGCGGGCCAGCTCGAGTGCATGGGCGTGACGGAGTTGGTGGGGTGCGAACCGGCGCCTCACCCCCGCTCGGGCGGCGAGGTTGCGGAACTCGACCCTGACACCGGCGGCAGACCAGGGCCGACCGCGCGTTGGACCGTCGATCACGCAGAGCAGCGGGCCGACCGGCAGTCGCTCGCGCTCGGCCATCCAGGGACGAAGCTGCTCGAAACCCCACTCGTCCATGCCGACCTCCCGTCGGCGGCCGCCCTTGCCGCGGCGGACGAGGATCGAGCCGCGGTGCGGGTCGAGATCATGCTCGCTGAGCGCCAGCGCCTCCTGGATACGAAGCCCGCCTCGCCAGAGGACGACGATCACGGCGCGCAGGCGAGCACCGTGGCGATCACCTCCAACCTGGCGCATCACGGCGACGATCTCCTCGACCGTCGGTGGGTCGGCCGGGTAGCGCCTCCCCTTGTTGCGGGGCGGTCGTCCGGCGTGGTAGCCGGGCATCGTCGCCGGCGAGCGGCGGCGCCCGGCGGAGTCGAGAACAGTGGATGCGGTCATGGATACCCTCCTGGGATCTCGTAGGGGACAGGAGCTGCTGGCCTACCACCCAAATTGCAAAGCCAGGCATTTCGCCGACCATCGCGCTCCTATCGCGCTGGGGCGCTACCCTGAGGTCACTGTGAAGCACGCGGCCACAACCACGATCCCGACGCCAGAGAAACCTGCGCTGAGCGGGGAGCAGCGCGCTGAGCGGCTGCGGCTGCTCGCCGGACGGCTGCGCAGGCCGGACGGGTTGGATCGTGACACGCTCAAACACATCGAGCAGCTGACCGACGTCGAGCGGTAGCCGCGCGGTGGACGCCGTCGAGCTGTTGCGCAGCGACAGTCCGTTCATTGCCGACACTTCGGCATGGTGGCGGGTCGCGTCGCTCCCCAGCGAGCTCGGCGCTCTCTTTCAAGCAGCGGTCATCGATGACCGGCTGTGGATCACGCCAATTGTGCGGATGGAGATCCTCTACTCCGCGCGCAGCAGCTCCGAGTACGTCGCGCTTGAGACCGAGCTCGACGCGCTGCGCATCGTTCGCGACGATCGCTCCGTGACCGACGCTGCGATGCACGCAATCGGCGAGTTGGCCGAGCACAGCGACGGATATCACCGTGTGCCGCCTACCGACGCGCTGATCGCCGCAGCCGCGGCCGAGCACGGCGGCATTGCCGTGCTCCACCGTGACGCGCACTTCGACAGGCTCGCCGAGGTCCTCACGTTTCAGGGCGTTCAGCTCCCAGGATCCTGAACCTCGTCTCCTCCGCGCGAGTCGAAATCAGCCCGCGACACGCTCGTGCATCGTCCAGAGCGACAGCACTGAGCCAGGCGCCTCGCGCGCTCGCTTAGCTGCCGAAAGCAGCGGTCGGGGAAAATGCAGGATGCCCGATGAGTCCACGACCTCCGACCTGGTGGAGAGGACGCGCGTCGCGCGAGGCCGCTACCAGCTGCCGCCGCTGAGTCGGGCGACCAGCTCGATCATTGCGTCAAGCGCGGCCTCCAGCGGCTTGGTGTCGCGTTTGACCTGAGTGAGGAGCAGGCCGCCCTGCAGGGCGGCTAGCAGCGCGAGGGCGAGGGTGTCGGGGTCGGTGTCGGGCGTGAGCTCGCCTCGTGCTTGCATCTCTCGTAGACCGCTCTGGATCTCGGCTTCCCAACGTTTGAAGCCCTCGGCGACGTGGGCTCTTGCGTCGGGATCGGTCTCGGCTAGCTGGCCTCCGAGAGAGCCGATTGGGCAGCCGCCGCTGCAGTCGTGCTCGCGCTGGGACGCGACCAGGAAGTCGCGCCAGGCTCGCAGGCCCTCGAGGGTGCTGAAATCGAACGTCTCCTGCCCGCCGACCATTGTGTCGGCCTGGTGGTCAACAACTGCCCGGACCAGGGCCGGCTTGTCGTCGAAGTAGTGGTAGAGCTGCGAGCTCGAAACGTCCGCCGCCGCGCGTACGTCCTCGATCGTCGTGTGGGCGACGCCTTGCCGGAACATCAACCCGGCCGCCGCGTCGACTATGCGCTGACGGGTCTCCTGGCCCTTGCGCGTCAACGGGCGAGAGGAGGGGCTAGTCGTGTTCATATCGCAGATTCTACCAGCCGAATGGATCGCGCCATCCATTCTGTGCTAGAGTGGAACGCGTGATCCATTTCCGGGTCGCGACAACCACTCAAAGGGAGAACGCGATACATGGGACTGCAAGGCAAGACCGCCCCTATCACCGGCGGCACATCCGGAATGGGTTCCGCCACCGCACTGGCGATGGCCGAGAAGGGCGCGTCGGTGATCATCACCGGCCGCGATGAGACCCGCGGCGCGAGCACCGTGGAGAAGGTCCGGGCGGGTGGGCACGATGCGCAGTTCATCGCCGCTGATTTCTCGGAGATGTCCGAGGTGGGGCGCGTTGCCGACGCAGCAGGCGAGATCGATGTTCTGGTCAACTGTGCCGGCTTTGCCGCCCTCGCGCCGACGGCTGACACCGACGAGGCGGCGTTCGACGGGCTGTTCCAGATCAACGTCAAGGCGCCGTTCTTCCTCGTCGCCGCGCTCGCCCCGAAGATCGCAGCCCGCGGCGGCGGATCGATCATCAACGTCTCAACGATGGTCGCGAGCTATGGCCAGCCAGGCATGGCTGCCTACGGCGCCTCGCGCGCCGCGATCGAGCTGCTCACCAAAGCGTGGGCCGCCGAATACGGGCCGCAGAACGTCCGGGTCAACGCGGTCGCTCCCGGTCCGACGTTGACCCCGGCGGTGGAGCCGAGGTTGGAGATGGCCAAGGAGTTTGCCAAGACGATTCCGCTCCGCCGCGTCGCTGAGGTGCACGAGCTATCCGACGTCATCACATTCCTCGCGACCCCCGCGGCCGGCTACGTCACTGGCGCAATCATCCACGTCGACGGCGGCCGCACCGCGATCTGAGAGGGAGGAGATGATCCTGGTCACTACTCCCGGCGACGTTCGGACACGAAGCGAGAGAACCGTGGCCGGCCGGCCGGCCGCCGCCGGTGGCTCGCCACGGACCGCTGAGCGTCCGCCAAACACCCACTGTGCGACCTCGACGAGCCGCAAAAAGTCCGAACAGCCGTACCCCGGATCACCAATGACCATGTCCTCACCCAAGGAGCCAAGTACCAAAATGCAAACCACAGCAGGAAAGACAATCCTTATCACGGGCGCCAATACCGGCCTCGGTAAGGAGATGGCGAGGCAGCTGGCGCTGCGCGATGATTTCGAGCGGATCTATCTCGGCTGCCGCAACCCGGAGAAGGCGGAGCGGGCAAAGCAGGACCTGGAGAAGGTCACCGGGCACAAGATCTTCGAGGTAGTGATTATCGACCTGGAAGACCTTGCGTCGGTAGGTGCTGCGGTGGCCGCGATCGCCGCTCCGTTGAACGCGCTCGCAATGATCGCCGGCGGCATCGGCGGCCCCACGCCCGCATCGTTGACGGAAGACAGGGTGACTCAGCTATTCGCCCAGAACCTGCTCGGTCACGTGGTTCTGCTCGAGAATCTGCTCGCAGCCGGGCTGCTCACCGATGTCGCGGTCCTCGCAGGCAGCGAGGGGGCGCGCGGAATCCCGAAGCTGCGGATCGCCCGACCAACGTTCACCGATCAAAGCTCACAGGAGTTCGCGTCGGTGATCGACGGCTCGTTCTTCCAAGGCGGCAAGTTCGACGTGATGCTCTCCTACAGCCAGATCAAGTACCTCGGCGCGCTGTGGATGGGCGCGATGGCCCGCATGCACCCCGAGATCAGGTTCATCACGATGTCGCCGGGAAACACCGCGGGAACCGACGTGCTGCGCGACCAGCCCGCGCCCGTGCGGATCATCGCCAGCCGGATCCTGCTCCCATACGTCGCGCCTGCCCTTCGCATCGGGCACAAGCTGGACGTTGGGGCCGAGCGATTCGTCAAAGCCGTCACGGACGCGTCACTGCAGAGCGGCGTCTTCTACGCAAGCGCCGCCAAGACGATCACCGGACCGGTCATCGACCAGGCCGAGATCGTTCCCGACTTCCGCGACCCTGAGATCCAGGACCACGCATACGAGGCGATTCAGCGGTTCGTACCGAGGGTCGCCGCGACTTGACCGCTCTGCGCACGGGTGCCACTCCAATCACCACGCCACCCGTCGCTACCGCATTGCACTGCATAGCATGTGCGACGACGGAAGCCGGCGAGACCGCTGGTGCGGACGAGCCGCAGTTGTCCGCACCAGCACCGAATTCGCGACTGCTTTCTTCCGTTGAGGAGCGAGCGTGTCGATCCGTCACATATGTGCGCGAACTTACGAGCCTGAAGCCTGAGCTTTCAGCCGGGTAGCCCGATCTCCAAGCGGAAGTCCGCTTGAAGCCGCCACACGGGACGTGTCCATCTGTGTAGCATTGGGCCAATGGCTGATCGCAACCGCCGCATCAACGTCACGCTCGAGCCCGACTACGCGCGGAAGCTCGCCAGCCTGGCCGAGCGAACGCACGTCCAAGAGGGAACCCTGGCCCGCTCCCTGCTCTCCAGTGCCCTTGACGACGC
Organism: uncultured Solirubrobacterales bacterium; assembly: GCA_963777915.1. GTDB lineage: Bacteria > Actinomycetota > Thermoleophilia > Solirubrobacterales > 70-9 > CAVUPF01. The sequence continues at coordinate 201,260 of CAVZSH010000005.1, forward strand.
CGACCCCGACGCCGCCCGCATCACCGAGATCCTCGATGGGATCCCCGGCGCCTGGGAGCGCACGCAGGAAGGTCTGGCACAGGCTGCCCGTGGCGAAGGAACACCGCTCGACGAGCTGGCCTGAGTGGCGCAGGTCATCATCACCCCGCGGGCGCGGCGGGATGTAGATGAGGCGATCTCGGCTCTCAATCTCCCAGGCGACACCTGGACTCGGATCGCCCGCTCGCTGAGGGCTCTGGAAACGTTCCCGCTTGCCGGTCCTGAGCTGGCCGGTCGATGGGCTCCGGCCCGCTTCGTGCTCGGTCCTTGGCCATGGATGATCATGGTCTACCGCTACGAGGAATCAACCGACCGCGTCTACGTGGTCGTGATGCACGACGGGCGGTCTGCGACGTCAGCCACGGCGATGCGTCCGTGAAACGCCGTCCTTGCGGCACGCGCACGCACTTTCAGGTTCCCGGGATCGCAAGTTCGATCGCTCGCGCTGCGAACGTCGCTCGGAATCGCCTTAAACAAGGCAGGTTCGTCCGACTGGGATCTCGGCTCGAAAACTGGCGATTCCAGGTCCGAGTCCTGGCTGTCCCGCTCGATTCTTTTGGCTTTGGGAGTCGCAACCTCGCCTGACAGGAGGGGGTGGCCCGCAACCCTGAAATCGGTCCGAGTCTCGCAGAGAGTCCTTCCCGATCAGCAATGTGCCGATCAGGCTTTGAGGAGGTCAGCCACCCCAGCGGTGTCGGGGACAACGTGCGCTAAATCCCCGGCGGCTGCGAATGCGGGATCCGCGGAGACCAGGGCGGTTGCACCGCTGGAGGCTGCAGCGGCGGCGAGCACGGCATCGAAGGCGCCGAGTCGCTCGATCCGCTCGAACAACGCCAGACCCCGCTCGAGGTGCTCACGGGTGACACTGAGCAAGGGGGAGAGCAACTCGGCATAGTCCCGGCCGGTTGCCGCAGCGTCCTCGCGGTTGCGTCTGCGGGCCCTGACGTGGACGAACTCCTGTATGACTTCGATCGATGTCGTGGCTTGAATGGTGCCGTCGGCAATCGCCGCGACCAAATCACGGCAGGGATCGCGCAGGGGATGCTCGGTGCCCTTCGCGTAGACAAGGACCGTCGTGTCAAGGACGATCATGCGCGCCGGGCGCGAAGGGTCGCAAGCTCCTCCCGCAGCCCTGCCGGCTCGGGAACGGCCATATCAGGCGCCTCCAGCAGACGCCGGCCCGCGGCCAGACGGCGGTCTCCGGGATTGGCTACGCCTCGATCAATCGCCTCCCGCACGACCGTCGCCACCGAGACGCCTCGCTCGCGTGCCACCGAGGTGATCCGGGCATGTCGCTCCTCGTCGAGCAGAATCTGCAGGCGATGCTCAAGCATGCTCATACATTAGCATGTGCTGGTCAGTGCGGCGATTCGTCGAATCGTGCACGACTGCTCAGGCCTCGACGCTCAGGACGCATGGTCAGTGGCGGCGGTCCAGGGCGCTCTCTCGGCGCCCGACCCCCCGCGGAGGGTTGCTGGCCTTCACCGCGACGCTGACCCTTTGGTGGGTCGGCGAGGACTTCTCTAGGAGCGCTTCAGGGGTGGGGTGGCTAGCTTCCCTACAGTCCGTAGGCCTCGGCCAGCTCCGGATCCTTGGCCGCCAGCATCTCCGCCAGCTCGACCATCACCTTGCACTGCTTCCAGGTCGCGTCGTCCTGCATCTTGCCGTCGATCATCTGGGCTATCGAGTAGTCCCAGAGGCCCGGTCTTCTGGGGCCCCGCCACTCGCCGAAGCCGATCCCAGCGGGGCAGATCCTCACCAGCTCGGTGCCCGGACGAGCGTAAAACCGGCAAACAGCGCGACGATTTGACGACGTTTTCGCTTTCGGTGATGATCGCTTTCGGCCAACTGCAGGTCCGATTCTCCCTTGTGCCAATCGTCTTGAAAGTCGTGGCAAGCAGACATCTGGAAGTGGGGGAACTCCTCGGCCCGCACGGTGCCGGCGGTGCTGCGTCAGCTCGGGGCGAATTGAAGGGCAGGCGGTTCCCAGGTGAAGAACTTAAACCTCCCTGCCGTCAATCGCCGCGATAAAGGCGCGTACGGCCTCAGCGGCCTCGTTGACGTCCTCTGGAAGGTCCGCGTCGACATCCCCCGCCGTCCTCGCGTAGGGCTCACGCCAATCGTCGGGGATCACCAGCTTGGGTGGCCATCGGTGCGTGTCGCGAACGGCAAACGTCTCGATGCAGGCATCACGCACAGCAGCGAGATCCTCGCCGAGCAATTCGCGCAAGAGGATCAGGTCGATCAGATCCCAGTAGCGGAGGTTTGCCCTGTCTCTGGGCTGCTCCGTGACCGCGTGGATCTTCTGTGCGACCTGGTAGCGCAGGGAGAGGCAGGCGACTCGCTCTGGGCCGTCGAGCTTGAAGTCGGCGATGCTGATCGCCACTGGCACAAGTTCGGTCTCGACGGCCTCGGGTCGTGCAACCTCGACCTGCAACGTCTGCCAGTCTCGCCCGGCAAAGCCGACCTGCACAGCGAGTCGGCGATTGCCTGTGTCGCGGATCTCTTCCACCGGACCCTTGCGACGGAAGGAGAAGCTCCCGTAGGGCTGCGCGAGTCCTCCCTCAAGTACGTCGAGCATCTCGTCGCGCTTACCTCGAAAGACGATGTCGACATCCTTTGTGGTCCGAGCACGCAGGCCCAGGCGCAACTCCATCGAGGCGCCGCCCTTGATCAGGAAGCGTGGTCCGTCGTCGACCCGCACGGCGTCAAGGGCTCCGGCGAACGACACGACCGAGAGCCAGCGTCGTGCCCGATCGACGGCGATGCCATGTGCGCGTCCGTAGTCACCGACCAAGCGCTCGAGGTGCCCGCGCTGAGTTGGCGGGCGTCCGGGAGGCCTGAACCCCGCTGCGCTCACCGTCGAGTCCCGTCTCCGCGGCGTACCCCGAACTCACCGCGCAGCTTCTTAGCCTGGCGGCTGGTCAAGCGGCCGCTCTGCTCGCCGTGGTCGATCGCCTGACCGATGAGGGCGGCGCCGAGATGAGCTTCGCTAGCCTGCCGGATGGCGTGCGCTGGGGTGACGATCGCGATCCCCTCATGCAGGGTGATCTGCTCGGGCTCCAGGTTCTCGTGATGGATCTGATAGGCAGGCGGCGCCGCGCGGCGGATCCTGTGGGCGCGAGGGACGGTGATGTGGGTCTTGTCCGGATGTACGTCGCTGAGCTCGTATAGATCGAGGGCGGTCTCATGCGAGAGGACAGCGCGCACCCCCCGCGGCCAGAGCGTGGCCTCCATGTAAGCGTCCAGTCGGCTGGTGGGTATGAGCGGGAAGCGATAGAGACCGGTGCCGCGCCGCTCAAGCTGACCCCGCTCGGCCATGCGAACGAGGTTCATCGGGTTGACCCCCAGATCACGCGCATCGTCGGTCGTGACGAAGCCGTATCTCTCGTTTGCAACCACCGCGAGCTGGGAATAGACGGTTCCTGGCACCCGGATAAGATAGCACAAAGTGTTCTATTTAGTCCAGAACATCGCATCCTGCTGCGCGGCTACATGATCCCTGACCAGCTTGGTTGTGGAGCAGATTCTTGCGTCCGGCGAAGAGTCCAATGCAGAGTGAAGTGCTCGCCATATTCAGCCGATGACCCTCGGCGATACAAGGTCCAACCGGGTCCTACGTGGCAACCGGTAAGCGTGTCGTGCTGCTTGACTCCGCTGAGGGCGTTGCAGTTCTCGGGATTCAGCCATGCTGTCGCGCTGAGTCTCGGACCCTGAGGCAAAGCGCTACGCGGCTGGCGTTCGGAGGTCGCGCGCTACGCCGACCTCTACCCACGTCGAGGTCCGAAGCGATGAGCGGCTGAAAAAGCGATCCTGACGACCAGCCCCCTACAGCCCGTAGGCCTTCGCCAGCTCCGGATCCTTGGCCGCCAGCATCTCCGCCAGCTCGACCATCACCTTGCACTGCTTCCAGGTCGCGTCGTCCTGCATCTTGCCGTCGATCATGTGGACGCCACGCCCGTCGGGGATCGCCTCCAAGACTTTGCGGGCGAAGCGGACCTCATCGGGCGGCGGGCTGAACACCTTCTTGGCGATCTCGATCTGCACCGGGTGAAGCGACCAGGCGCCGACGCAGCCCATCAGGAAAGCGGCCCGGAACTGGGTCTCGCAACCCGCGGTGTCCTTGATGTCGCCGAACGGGCCGTAGAAGGGCAGGATCCCGACCGAGGTGCAGGCATCGACCATGCGGGCGATCGAGTAGTGCCAGAGGTCCTGCTGGGCGCTGATCCGGTCGGCCTCGGGGTTATCGGGGTCGGCCGGGTCCTCCATCACGCGGTAGCCGGGGTGCCCACCGCCGACTCGGGTGGTCTTCATCCGACGCGAGGCGGCGAGGTCGGCGGGGCCGAAGCTCATTCCCTGCATGCGCGGACTGGCGGCGGCGATCTCCTCGAGGTTGACGACGCCCTGTGCTGTCTCGAGGATCGCATGGATCAGGATCGGGCGCCTAAGGCCGGCCTTTGCCTCCAGTTGGGCGAGCAGGCGGTCGACGTAGTGGATGTCCCAGGCCCCCTCCACCTTCGGCACCATCACCACCTCGAGCGTCTCGCCGATCTCGGTGACCAGAGTGGTCAGATCGTCGAGTACCCAGGGGCTCTCCAGCGAGTTGACCCGCGTCCACAGCGAGGTCTGGCCGAAGTCGGACTCCTTGGCGGCGCGGATCAACCCCTCGCGCGCGGCCTCCTTGCGGTCGAGGGGGATCGCATCCTCAAGGTTGCCGAGCAGGATGTCGGTCTTGGTGGCGATCTCGGCCGCCTTGGCGACCATCTTCTCGTTGGAGAAGTCGAGGAAGTGGATCATCCGCGAGGGCTTGACCGGGATCTCGCGCAGCGGCTCCGGTGCGCCGATCGCCAGCGGATGGAAGAAGTCTCTGGGGTTTCTCAAGGCACTCCTCGGGTCGTTTCGCTCGGTTTCGCGGCGGAATTTATCCAGTCCAGAGCCCGCCAGCGGAACCGCCAGATCCTCTCCTCGATTTAGAGGGTGTTCGATTCCGCATAGAGCACAACGCCCGCGCTGAAGCGAGCGCCCAGCTTGTCGCGCAGGAAGTGAAGGCCGGCGCTGTCGGACCTGCCAACCGAGGGACAATTCGGAGCATGTGATGCGGACGATTCGGATCAGGATGGGGTGACGATTCGGGACTTGGAGCGAGGGCGGCACTCCGCCGTCGAAGCGACGGTCGTCCTTGATTGCTTGGCCGCAGGGATTCAAGCCGCGTCGCCGTACATTGGGATATGGACAACAGCGAGCGCGACAGCACACAGGACTGGCTCCTGCCCGACGCAGTCAAGCCGCCGCTGCTGAGCGAGCTGGTGGCGCGGATCGACTATGCAGTCAACACGGCGAGGGCGTCAGAAGCGGCCGTGATGGCCGTCGGTGAGGCGGCCCTGGACGCCGCCGAACAGGCCCGACTCGCTGCGGAGCTGGCTGAGCGCGCCAGCGCAGCCATCCTCGCTGGGAGACGCACTGGCCAACCGAGCAAGGCTCAGACCGAGCTGCCCTCGGCGCCCGCGCTGTCGGACGACAGCCTGCGCAGCTTCAGCGAGCGGGCAGACCGCGTCGCACAGCGGCTGCATGAGCTGGAGCGAGTCCCTGCGCCTGGCGCCGCCGGCGTCACGCACTGAAACTCAGTTGAATGGGCATGCACGTTTTTCGCCGCCACCCATCGGCCGCCTAAGAGCCCTACTGAGCGCCCGTCCAGAGTGATCACGCGGGCGGGAACGGCAAGGGCGGCTGCGACCAAGGCTTCGCGTGGAGGTCGTGTCGCACCGCCGCGGCGCGCGGCTGCCGGCCCGATGCCACGCCGAGGAGGTCGGTGAGCCGGATTCTGTTCGGTCGCGTTTGACCCCGGGACGACGCTGAGGATTCTGAACAAGGAAGTCGACCTGAGCCGAGCGACCTGCGGGCCAGTAAGTAGAGTGCTGGGAATGACCTACAGGACTGCGGCCAGCGTGCCGACCACCTATGCAGCTCGGCTCAACTGGTTCGAGCAGATCGCTGACCTGACCCAGCCCGCCACTGTCCACTCGTCCGACGGCTCCGCCGAGGCGGTTGAGTCGCCGATCGGCCTGGTGCCGAGAGGGGGAGCAATCGACACAGAGGGCCTCGACAGCTCCACGGAGGCGATAAGGCACCCCTTTTCCGTGGAAGAAAACCTGGTGCGCCGCCAACTCCGCCAGCTAAAGGAGCGCCTTGCGAAGTTCGGGGAGAAGCTGCCCACTCAGGCCCCGGTCCAGCTTGAAGCGCTCGAACAGCGCCTGGGCTAAGTCCGTTAGGGCCGAGCGAGTGGCGGCGAGGCCGGTTCGATGATCAAGGTGGGGGTGGTGGGGTTGGGCAAGATGGGTTTGTCCCACCACGCCCTGCTGCACGCCCATCCCGATGTCGAGGTCGTAGTCTGCGACTCCTCTAGATACGTGCTCGGCGTCCTGCAGAAGAACACCGACGTCACGACCTATGGCAACTACGACGCAATGGTTGCCGAGGCCGATCTCGACGCGGTCGTCATAGCTACCCCGTCGAGCGCCCACGCGAGCATGGTCCGGGCCGCTTTCGAGCGGGGCCTGCACGTGTTCTGCGAGAAGCCCCTGACACTGAGTCCCGTCGACACCGATCAGCTCTGCCAGATGGCCGAGGACCGGGGGTTGGTGACCCAGGTGGGCTACCACAATCGTTTCGTTGCGGCGTTTCGAGAGGTCAAATCCCTACTCGACGCGGAGGCGATCGGCGAGGTCACGCACGTCCTCGGCGAGGCCTACGGCCCGGTCGTGCTGAAGCAGAAAGGAAGCACCTGGCGGACCAAGCGCTCCGAGGGCGGAGGCGCTCTCTTCGACTACGCAGCCCACGTGATCAACCTGGTTAATTGGTACCTGGGCGAACCGGCCACGGTCGGCGGTACCGCCCTGCCCCGGGTGTTCTCGCGGGATACCGACGACGCCGCATTCAGCACTTTCCGCTTCCCCGGGAACAAGACCGGGCAGCTCTCGGTCTACTGGTCCGATGAGTCCTATCGGAAGATGACCACGCGGGTGACCGTTTGGGGCACCGCGGGTCGGATCTTCGCCGACCGCCAAGAATGCCAAGTCTACCTGAGGGACACCGCCCCGGTCCCGCCTGGCTATGAGCAGGGTTGGAACGTCCGCTACACCACCGAGCTGACCGAGCCTGTTTGGTTCTACCTGCGCGGCGAGGAGTACAGCAGCCAGATCGAATCGTTCGTCGCCCAGGTTCAGACTGGCGTTTCGGGTGACCTGAACAGCTTCGCCGCGGCGGCCGCCACCGACAGGACGATTGGGATGATGATTGCCGATTCGCAGGCAGGTCCCCACACCCAGAGCGGCGTCGCCGAGGTCGCGCCCGTGGGGCGTAGGCGTCCCCGGTGGGGAGGCCTGGGGCGGCGGGGGGGTTGAGCCGATGGACCGGCTGCTGTTCGGCGACAACCAGTTCTTTGGCGTGAACCACATGTCGGAGGAGAGGGCGCGCGCGCAGGCTCTGCGCTTCCAGGACATCGAGGCTGTGATCGAGGTTCTCGACACGGCGTACGCGGAGGGGGTGCGGACCTTCATGTGCACCACTCATGACCGGATCTCCCTGGTCTGCGATCACGTCAGAGCCGAGCCCGACCGCTACGAGGATTTCCTCTTCTACCCGTGCATGCCTTACGCCCACAAGTACGCTAACGCGGTCACCGAGAGCGGGATGCTTGGGGCCGTCAAACGGTTCCTGCCCGAGGAGGGGCTGATGGACGCGGCGCTGCGCGGCGGCAGATCGCTGGCTACGAAAGACGTCGAGGGGATGACCACCCTGCTGGTCGACGCCGAGATGAAGATGTTCCAGGGCCTACGAACACCGGTGATTTTCCTTCAGAACGTCATCGTCGACCTGCTGCTGGGGCTTGGGTTCAAGGACGCTTTCACGATCTTCGCCAACCATGTGAGGGACCGCTACGACGCCGAGCCCGGCTTCATCACGATGAACCTGCCGATGCTGCTCGACACTCTCGACAAGGCGGGGATCGAGAACCCGATCGTCTGCTCCAGCATCAACAAGATCGGCTTCCGCATGTGCGGGGGATTGGAGGCCTACGAGACGGCGCTGCGGGAGCGGCGGTTCCGTGCGGTCGCAATGTCCGTGTTCGCCTCGGGCGCGATTCCGGCCGAGGAGGCGATCGAGTGGCTGTGCGCCCAGCCGAACGTGCAGTCGATTGTGTTCGGGGCCTCGAGCCAGCGCAACATCCGCAACACCCGCGAGCTGGTCGACCGGCACTGGGCCTCGTGACGACGCTGCTTATCGCGTCGACCGGTGGGCACCTGAAGCAGTTGCACCAGCTTCACCGGCGCCTGGGAGGCGTCTCGGGTCCCTATCGCTGGGTCACGTTCGACACTCCGCAAAGTCGATCACTCCTCGCCGGCGAGGACGTCGACTTCGTCCCCTTCGTCGGAGGGCGCGACCCGGTCAACGTCGCCCGTAATCTCCTGCACGCTCGGAGGATCCTGCGGGGTCGCGACATCGACGCCGTTATCAGCACCGGGTCGGCGGTCGCCCTGCCGTTCTTCCTGGTCGCTCGGGGGCGACGGCTGGGCTGCCACTACATCGAGAGCGCGGCGCGGAGCGAGGGTCCCTCACTCACCGGGAAGCTGATCAGCCGCATCCCGGGTGTGAACCTCTATGCGCAATACCGCTCCTGGGCCAGCGGGAGATGGAACTTCAGGGGCTCGGTGTTCGACGCCTTCGCCAGCGTGGACGTCCCGCCGCGCCCGGGCCGCGCGATCAGCAAGGTCGTCGTCACTCTGGGCACTTACCGTGGGTACGGATTCCCGCTGCTCGTGCGCCAGCTTCTGAAGATCCTGCCGGGCGATGCGGAGGTGCTATGGCAGACGGGGGACACAGACGTCGCCGGATTTGGCATCTCGGGCCGGCGGGCGATTCCGGAAAGCGAGCTTACGGCGGCGATGGCCAAGGCGGACGTCGTGGTCGCGCACGCCGGTGTCGGCGCGGCGCTTGCAGCCTTCGAAGTCGGAAAGTGTCCTTTGCTGGTACCTCGCCGGCTCTCGCGCGACGAGCACGTCGACGACCACCAGACGCAGATCGCCGCCGAGCTGGCCGGGCGTGGATTGGCGATCTCGGTTGAAGCCGACCAGATCTCCGACGAGGACCTTGGGAGGGCCGCCGCGAGAGCAGTCGGCAGGCGCGCCGACCCGCCCACCTTCGAGACGATTCGCTGATCCGCTGCAAGCCGCGCCGCAAGCCAAGTTTCTGCCATGTATAGCCGGGCCACGAGGCCAGCACGGCTTCACTGGACGTCTTGGCATGGCAAGCCGTTCCCAGTGCCCCTATGATTGGTCGCTGCGATGGCCTCCGATCCGGGCACCAGTGGCGCCAAGGCTGTCGAAGCCGGAGTTCAGTACGACTTTGTCGGGCGCTGGTTTCGCCGACGCTCCGGGTTCTGCGCGTCCATCATCGGGACAGCGGTGCTGTGCTTCGCCTTGCTGCTCGTCTCTGCCGTGGCAAGCGCAAGCGCTGCCGAACCCCCGCCTCCGACGTGCCAGTCCTCGGCGATGTACATCGTCGCCCACGAGGACGACACCCTCCTCTTTCAGAGCCCGTCGGTCCTGCAGGACATCCAGAGCGGCCGCTGCGTTCGTACGGTCTTCCTGACGGCGGGCGACAACGGGTTGGGCCAGTCCTACTGGAGTACCCGCGAAGAAGGGGCCGAGGCCGCATACGCCCAGATGGCAGGGGCTTCCAACCAGTGGGCCGAATCGAAAATCGTTGCCGAAGGCCACTCGATAGTGCTCGAGACGTTGGTCGAACAACCCCGAATCTCGATGGTTTTCATGCGGATGCCGGACGGTGGATACCCGGAAGGCAAGGGCACGGCGCGCTACGGGTTCCAGAGCCTGATGCAGCTCTGGAACAGCGGCAACCCCGGCAGCGGCGGTCCTGCGGAGAGCAGCATCGGTACCGTCGACGGCTCAACTACCTACGGCTACCAGGACTTGATCAATACGCTGGCCTCGCTGATGCGGTCATTCGAACCGCAGCTGATCGCGACGCAGGACTTCACCCAAACGTTCACCTCAAGCGACGATCACCCCGATCACATCGCCACCGCCTACTTTGCGAGAGCCGCCAGCAAGCTCTACAAAGCGCCGCACCAGTTGGTCGGCTACGAGGACTACGACACGTCGTATCGCCCCCAGAACGTCTTCGGCGGGCTGCTCGAAGCAAAGGAACTCTCCTTCTATGCCTACGGACTCCACGACTCGGAAGTGTGCGCGACCGAGGGGCTCTGCGAAGGCACCGAATATGCCAACTGGCTGAAGCGCCAGTACATCGTCGGTACCCAACCGGTCGGCGTCGTCGCATATGCCGGCTACACCCAGACCGCGTCCCCCCACGCGGCGGTTACGCTCGACGGGTCGCTGAGCGGTGACGAAAGCGGTCACCCGCTCAGCTACCAATGGACAGAGACGGGAGGGCCCCCGGTCAGCCTCTCCGGTGCCACCACCGTCGCGCCTTCGTTCGTTGCTCCCGCCGGGCCCACCTCGTTGACCTTCTCCCTCACCGTCGCGGACGGGTCGATCAGCAGCCGACCGGACACCGTCACCGTCAACGTGCCCGGCTCCGATTCCACCCCTACGGCGGTTGCCAGCGCCGCTGAAACCACTTCTTCGGGAGCCACCGTGACCCTCAACGGGTCCGCGAGCTCTGACCCGAACAACCTGCCGCTGAAATACACCTGGACCCAGCTAAGCGGGCCGGCGGCGAGCCTATCCAGCACGTCGACGGCGACGCCAACGTTCGTCGCCCCTCCCGGCCCGGCGTCGCTGACGTTCTCCCTGGTCGTCTCGAACGGGACGGAATCGAGCGCACCAGCGATGGTCACGGTTGGAGTGAATGCGGTCAACGCCGGAGAGGCCAATCTGGCACTGCTGGCGACTGCGACGGCTTCTTCGGAATCGACCGCGAACGGCCAGACGGCAAGCCGGGCAATCGATGGCGTCATTAGCGGCTATCCCGAAGATCCCACCGCGGAGTGGGCGACCGAAGGCGGCAAGGCGGGCAGCACGCTCACGCTCAAGTGGACCAAGAGCTATGTCCTGGATCACGTCGTCCTCTATGACCGACCGAACACGGATGACCAGATCACCTCCGGCAAGCTGGCATTCTCGGACGGCTCGACGGTCAGCTTCGGCACTTTGCCCAACGCGGGCACTACCGGGCTCGTCGTCAGCTTTCCGCCCCACGCGACGACCAGTCTCAAGATGACGGTCTCCGGCGTCAGCTCGACGACTTTGAATGTCGGCCTGGCGGAGATCCAGGCTTGGGGTATCGCGCCCGTCTCGCCGACGATTTCCAGCGCGGCATCTGCCTCGTTCACAACCGGTACGGCGCAGTCGTTCACGGCCGTGTCGACCGGTAACCCGACCGCGACGCTCTCGGAGTCGGGAACTCTGCCCAGCGGCGTCAAATTCGTCGCCAACAGCAACGGCACCGCGACGATTTCCGGCACCCCGGCTGCCAGCAGCGCGCCGGCCGGCTCTAGCAAGTCCTATCCGGTCACGCTGACCGCCACCAACGCGGGCGGCAGCGCCACGCAGCACTTCACCCTGACGGTGGTCAACAACGAACCTGTCAACACTAAGCCAGCCTTCACCACGTCGAGCAGCGGCACCGGCAAGGTAGGCAAGGCCCTGAGCATCGCGATCGAAGCTACCGGTACGCCCACGCCTACCCTGTCGCTCTCCGGGTCCGCTCCGCGGGGCCTGAGCTTCAAGGCGACAAGCGCCGGCAAGGCGACGCTTTCGGGCACGCCAACAACTGCCGGCACCAGCCAGCTAACGTTGGTCGCGAAAAATTCCGCTGGAACCACCGACCAGACCTTCAAGCTCGTCATCGAACATTAGGTCGAAGGCGGCGGCTCCGTCACCGTGTCTAACGGCGGGTGCCGGTCGCCGTCGCCCTCCACGCGCCGGGGCGCGTCAGAGTCAGTAGGCTCCCGCCAGCTCCGGGAGAGGTTACGGGCGGGGGGAGATCTCGCGATCGCGAAGCGTAGGGCGTTCGATAGCGACTCATCCTCGCCTCCTCCGTGTCCGGACGCGATCTACAGCGTCGAGTACGTGAGCGGCGATTCGGCCACTCAGGCCGCTTGGTCCGATCACCAGAGTGGAAATCGGGCGGCGGTCTGGCCACAGGCTGTTCGCCGCCTCATTGGTCGGCTCGCTGCAGGAGTCCATCAGCCGCTCGTCTCGCTGCTCGTGGAAAGCAGTGAAGTTGTCGATCTGCAGCTGGATTCCGGGGGAGTAGCGGCCAAGTTGCTCGTCATATGCGGACTTGAATCCAAAGAGAGTGTCCCCGGCGCTGATATCGCAGGTCATTGCGGCAACGCGGTCGCCCGCCTCCAGGGATCGGAGATTGATGCGCCCCGTCTTGGATAGCTCCGCGCAGATGGACCGAAACAGATCAGCGGAGCCTTCCTCGGAGGCCATCGCCGTCCCCTCTTTGCCCTTCCAGCCAGAGGCCTCCAGGCGGAGGAACGTTTCCACGGCCTCTGGATAGTCGGTTCGGTTGCGCGAGGCGATCTCTCCGCCTAGCTCATCGGCCAGCCGTCGTCGAAGACGCTTCAGCTCGCTACGGCGGCGCGACTTCAAGCTGGAGAGGTAGTCGAACTCCGGCCTGCGTGCAAGCGCTGCCCGCACGAAGGAGCGTTCGAAGATCACATTGAGGCCGCCGATCTCCCCTCGGGCGCCTTTGAACGCATCGAGTACCGGGCCGTCGGATGACCGCCGCAGCAGCAGGAACCGGGCGTGCTCGCGATCGCGAACGCTGCGCATCAAGGCCGCGGAGAAGTCACCTACGTGATCACGATCGACCAGAGGGGTGCCGAGGAAGGAGTAGGAGTGCTTCCATGTGGAGAGGAGCAGCGGCAACCCCATCGCCCGCGTGAGCTGGACGGGCATGCAGCCGGTCCAGCTGCCGTCTTGTGTGTCGAAGAGGAGCTGCACGCCGGTTGCGTCCAGGGCGTTCGCCGCCACCGTAACGAAGGCTGGCTCGAAGAATGGGTTGGGCTCCACTGCTCTTTCGGCGAGCTGCTCCCATGCGTTCAGCTCCTCGGGGGTCAGGGCGCTGAGTTGAGTGAGTCTCATGTCTGGGCGAATCTACAAGCATGGCCAGAGGTTGGCTATGCGAGATCTGGCGACCTCGCTACACCCGGGCCGCGATTTGAACCGGCGACAGCAGGCAGGGCTCGCTGCTGCCTTAGGACCCCGCCCACCCTTGCTGAGCGAGGTTGGAGCAGGGGATCGACTACACGGTTGATATGGCTGAGAGCGTCCGAGGCGGCTGTGATGGCGGTCGGAGGCTCGACAGGCCGATTGGCTCGACGCAAGCTGAGCTGGCAGATTTGCGCCCTGTGCCGCCAGGCTCGATGGGGGAGTGGACTGCGCCGAGGCGCCCGGATCAAACCAGAGCTCGCGGCGATCGACAGCAGCCTGTCCAGTTTTCGCCGAGCGGCAGATCGGATCGCCAGCTGCCGAGGCGGCGCGCTGACCTCATCCCGTCCAGCACTCACGGAGCGCGGTGGCGATGTGCCGGGTGATCTCTCCGGCACCCGAGAGCTCGACGCCGTCGACTGATCGGACTGGCTCTACTCCGCGCACGCTGCCGGTCAGGAAGACCTCGTCGGCCTGGCGCAGATCATCCAGGCTCAGATCGTTCTCGCGAACCTCGATGCCCTCCTCTCCGGCGACTCCGATCACCCGTCGGCGGGCAATTCCGGGGAGCATGCGCCCGTCTGCGGTGGGGGTGAGGAGGGAGTCGAGGCAGACCAGGAACACATTTGCCCGCGAGGCCTCCAGCACGGTGCCGTCGGCATCGATGAGGAGCGTGACCGAGCCGGCTGGCGCAACAGCTTGGGCGGCCTCCAGCAGGCGTCGGTCGGCCCACTTGTGAGCGCCGAGCCCACCCTCGACGATATGGCTGCAAAGGTCGACTGCCAGTTTCGGAGAGGGAAAGACAAGAGCCGGCTCGATGGTCGCCGTCGCAACTTCGGCACCGAGATCGCCGCCTTCACCGGGAGTGACTGTCAGCCGTAGGCGACCCAAGCCAAGTCCGCGCGCCCTGACGAGCACGAGCTCGCGAGCGTCGGATGGCGCCTCGGCGTCAAAAAGGGCCTCGACGCTGGCGGCCATCCGCTCGAGGTGGGCGTCGAGCTCGATCGGCTTGCCGTCGATCACCAGCAGCGTCTCGAGGACGCCCATTTTGCGATCGGGATGCAGTGGGGCAGGCATGCCGGGCTATTTTGAAGCGATCTTGAACGGACGTCCGATGAAGACCATGCCTGCCGCAGCGCGGCTTGAGCTGCGGGTGAGGCGCCTCGACGAACTCCACGACGCCGAGCAGGCCTTTGCGGGCCTCTACGGAGACAGCCCAAATGCCTTCTGGCTGGACAGCAGCAGCGTCGGCGAGCGTGCCCATTTCTCTTTCATCGGTGACAGCTGCGGCCCGCTCGGTGCGGTTATCGCCTACGACGTCGATGCGGGTCAGGTCCGGGTGGAGCGAGACGGCGAGGTGGAGGTCGTCCGGGAGTCGATCTTCGAGTACCTCGGTCGCGAGATGCACCGGCTCCAGCGCCCCGCCGGGAACCTGCCGTTTGACTTCAACTGCGGCTTCGTCGGCTACTTCGGTTATGAGCTGAAGGCCGACTGTGACGGCGATCCCGCCCACGAGTCCCCGACCCCCGATGCAGCCTTCATCTTCGCCGATCGACTGATCGCCTTCGATCACCTCGAGCGGTGCACCTACGTCCTCTGCGCGACGGAGCCAGACGGCGTCGAAGAGGCCGAGCGCTGGATCGCGAAGACGAGCCAGCGGCTCGCCTCGCTGCCGCCGCTCGCCGACCCGGGATGGAGTAAGACCGACGCGGAGTGCGAGCCGCTCGCCTTTCACCTGGGGCGCTCTCGCGGGCAGTACCTCGAGGACATCGCCACCTGCAAGCGGCGACTGTTCGCGGGAGAGACCTACGAGGTATGCCTTACCAACAAGATCGTCGTCGATGTCGCTCCCGAGCCGCTGCCTCTCTACCGCGCCTTGCGGCGGGTCAACCCGGCGCCGTTCTCGGCCTTTTTGCGCTTCGGCGACACCGCAGTGCTCAGCTCCTCTCCCGAGCGCTTCCTCAGTGTCGGCCGCGACCGCTGGGCCGAAGCGAGGCCGATCAAGGGCACCAGCCGCCGGGGCGACACACCGGGAGAGGACGTGCGCCTGGCCGAGGGGCTGCGAGCCGACGAGAAGAGCCGTGCGGAGAACCTGACGATCGTGGACCTGCTCCGCAACGATCTCGGAATCGTCTGTGAGTTCGGCACCGTGCAGGTGCCTGACCTGATGCGGGTCGAGACCTATGAGACCGTCCACCAGCTCGTATCCAGTGTGCGCGGAAGGTTGCGCGAGGACGTCGAGGCGGCGGACTGTGTTCGCGCCTGCTTTCCGCCTGGCTCGATGACCGGCGCACCGAAGAAGCGCACAATGGAGATCATCGACGAGTTGGAGGGGGAGGCGCGGGGGGTCTACTCTGGCGCGATCGGCTACCTGGGGCTGGGTGGCGGCTGTGATCTCAGCGTCGTGATCAGGACTATCGTCACCGACGGCAAGTCCACGAGGATCGGCGTCGGTGGTGCGATCGTGGTGCAGTCCGATGTCGAGGAGGAGTACCAGGAGATGCTGCTCAAGGGGCGGGCGCCGATGCGGGCGATCGACCCCCGCGTCGATCTGCAGGCCGCCTTCGAGGGCTCGGAGGCGCAGAGTTCCCGCTAGACCCAGCCTTCGCGACCGCCGCCTATATCCTTCGATTACCTGCCGCGCAGGAGGTGATCCTGGCGTCGGCATCCGATCCCCGACTTACGAGCAAGGAGCAATGGCCGTAGAGACCGCCGCCTACAGCGAGCAGACCGAGATCCAGCGTGACATCACCGAGATGGTGCGCCAGTTCGCCGACGAGCAGATCATCCCCAACGCTGAGCACTACGACCACGAGGACTCCTTCCCGGAGCCGATCGTCGAGCAGATGAAGGAGCTGGGCCTGTTTGGGGTGACGATCCCCGAGGAGTACGGTGGCATGGGGCTCGACCTGACCACCTACGCGATGATCGTCGAAGAGCTCTCCCGCGGCTGGATCTCGATCTCCGGCGTCGTCAACACCCACTTCATCGGCTCCTACCTGCTGATGAAGTTCGGCACCGAGGAGCAACGGGACTACTTCCTGCCGAAGATGGCGACCGGGGAGATCCGCGCCGCCTTCTCGCTCTCAGAGCCCGAGGTCGGCTCTGACGTACAGGGCATCAAGTCGACTGCCAAGAAGGGGGAGGACGGCAACTGGGAGCTCAACGGGCAGAAGATGTGGGTCACCAACGGGCTCGGCTCCGGCGTCGTCTTCGTGCTGATGAAGACCGATACGAAGGCCGACCCTCCGTATAAGGGGATGACCTGCTTCATCACCGAGAAGGAGCCCTGGGCGGAGGAGAACACAGGCGAGTTCAAGGGCCTCGTCGTCCCGCCCAAGATCAAGAAGATGGGCTACAAGGGGGTCGAGTCGACCGAGCTGGTTTACGACGGCTATCGTTGCCCGCCCGAGCGGGTGCTGGGCGGCGAGGAGGCGGGCGTCGGCCAGGGTTTCGTGCAGATGATGGACGCCCTGGAGGTCGGCCGCGTGAACGTCGCCGCCCGTGGCGTCGGCATCGCCCAGCGCGCCCTGGAGCTGGCGCTGCGCTACAGCCAGGAGCGAAAGACCTTCGGCAAGCCGATCGCCCAGCACCAGGCGATCCAGTTCAAGCTCGCCGACATGGCCACCAAGATCGAGGCTGCCCGTCTTCTCACCCGCAAGGCGGCCCGGATGAAGGACGCCGGCGAGCGCTCTGACTTGGAGGCGGGGATGGCGAAGCTGCTCGCCTCGGAGACCGGCAAGGAGTGCGTCGAGGAATGCTTCCGCATCCACGGCGGCTACGGCTACTCCAAGGAGTATGAGATCGAGCGCCTCTACCGCGACGCCCCGTTGCTTCTGATCGGCGAGGGGACCTCGGAGATCCAGCGCATGGTGATCGGGAAGAAGCTGTTGCAGAGGCACAAGATCTGAGCCGGATGGCATCGACCTCCGACCTGATCAAGACCGCCGTCGAGCGCTTCCAGGCCGAAGTCCCTGCCCTGCAGAAACTGAAGCTGGTATTCGGCCTGGAACTGAAAGCGCGGCACGACATCCAGCTCTACCGGGTCGAGGTGCCGGACCTGAAGATCACGAAAGACCTTGCCCAGGATGAGAGGGTCCTGGTCCAGATCGATCGCCCCCAGTTCAACGAGCTGGCCGAGCGCGGCACGCTAAGGAGCTACCGCAAAGCATTCGAGACCGGCCACATCAAGGCCAGCGGCGACTCCAACGTGCTGAAGCTTATCGCGCAGGTGGTGGAGCGCCAGGAAGCGCGCAGCCGCCTACGCAAAGTTCACTAAGTGACGACGCTGCACGTCGCATCGACGGGTGGGCACCTGAAGCAGTTGCACCGGCTGCACCGGCTACTGCGCAGCATCTCCGGGCCCTTCCACTAGGCGATGTTCGATACACCGCAGGCCAGGTCGCTTCTCGCCGGGGAGACCGTCGACTACGTTCTCTTCGTCGGTGGTCGGGTCTCACTCAACGTGGCGCGCAACCTCCCCTGGGCGAGGCGAGCACGTCGACGACCATCAGACACAGATCGCCGCCGAGCTCTCTTCACGCTCGCTCGCGCTCTCGGTCGACGCCGACGAATTGTCCCTCGACCACCTGCTCACTGCGTCGGCAAAGCAGGTGAAGATGCGCTCGCCCGCGCCTCTGTTCGAACCCGTCGGCTGAATCCGGCTCCTGCGCGGAAGTCGAGGGACAGATTGGGTTCGACTTATCATGAAGTCGATGGGCCATTGCATCCCGATGCCGAGATGGGGAGCGGTGGGAGCCCGGCGCTCTGCGATCACACTCACCCTTGCGCTTCTGTCGGCGCTCCTCCTGTCGATGAGGGGCGCGGAAGCGGCGGCCGCCTCGACGCCGGAATGTGCGTCGCGGGCGATGTACATCGTTGCGCATGAGGATGACAGCCTGCTCTTCCAAAGCCCGGACCTACTGCAGGATATCCGCAGCGGACGCTGCGTCCGCACCGTATTCCTGACCGCGGGGGACGATGGGAAACCCGAAGAATATTGGATTGAAAGAGAAGCTGGTGCGGAGGCGGGGTACGCCCGGATGGCAGAAGTAGCCGATGCATGGGAACCCTCGTCGATTCAGGAAGACGGTCACCCAATCCGGCTTGAGACCCTCGAGGCCGAACCGCGTGTAACCCTGGTATTCATGCGCCTTCCCGATGGGGGCTATCCGGCGGGCGAAGGTTTCTCGCCCCGCTTCGAAAGCCTGATGAAGCTCTGGAACGGCGCCGAGAGCAGCATCACCGCCGTTGACGGCTCGACGACCTACGACTACCAAGGTCTAATCGAAACGCTCACGGCGATGATGACGTCATTTCAGCCGCAGTGGATCGCGACCCAGAACTACAACGGCACGTTCGGCGATGGTGACCACCCCGACCACGTCGCCACCGCGAAATTCACCCAGGCTGCGCAGGATCTCTACACGGCACCACATCAGCTGATCGGATATGAAGACTATGAAACGTCGTCGGAGGAGGCGAACGTCTCGCCCGCTCTACTAATCGAAAAGGAAGCTGCATTTACTGCTTATAGCGAATACGACGAAGTGTGCACGGAGGGCTCCGAATGCGAAACCGAATACGAACGATGGCTTGAACGGCAGTATGTCGCCGGTACCGAAACGACAGGGGTCGTTGCCAACGCTGGCTACGCACAGACCGTGAACTCAGGCGAATCAGTGGAACTTGACGGTTCGCACAGCTCTGCTGAAGCCGGGGATCTCACCTACGAATGGACCCAGATCGCTGGTCCGTCCGTCGAACTGGGCAATGCCACCTCCGAAGCCCCATCCTTCGTCGCGCCGTCGGCAGCCGCGTCCCTTTCCTTCTCGCTGACCGTTTCGGACGGCACCGAGACCAGCGCCCCCAATGTCGTCCACATCCGGGTCGAAGGGTCGAATCCGACCCCGACCGCGGTTTCCGGCGAAGCCCAGTCGGTGGCCTCGGGCGAGACCGTCACCCTCGACGGCTCCCACAGCCTCAACCCCTACGGCCAGCCGCTCGAATATGAATGGACGCAGACCTCCGGACCGCCAGTCAGCTTGGCCGGTGCTTTGAGCGCCAAGCCGACGTTCACAGCGCCGTGGGGGCCGGCCTCGCTCGTCTTCTCCCTGGTGGTGACTAATGCCGCAACGTCGAGCGCTCCATCGACCGTAACCGTGACAGTAAGCAAGCCGAAACCAGAACCGACCGCCGCCTCGCCGCCGGCTGGACCCTCCACGTCGCAGACGCCGGGCGGTGATCCGGATCTCGCTACGCTCGTGCGGCTGTCGCGCCACGAGGTAAAGCTGCTCGCCCATCGAAGATCGCACCGCGTCATCTCCGTATTCGGGCCGCCATTCCGTCGCGTGTGGTGCACGGGCAGACTGCCCCGGGGGGTCCATTTCCGGGTCGTCGATAAGGACAGGATCGTTCTCGAAAGCGCCCGCAGGACCAAAAGGGTAGGCGTCTATAGGCTCACCGTGCATGTAGTGAGTCAAATGGGTACGGTCGACCAAAGGGCGCTCGCAGTGGACGTGCTGTATCCGCCGAAGCAGGTTCTCAAGAGCGATGTTGAGGTTGTTCAGGCGTCTGAGGCGCGCCGCCGTCGGGCCTCGTAGACGAAGTCGAGAACGCGCTTGATCGCTCCACTTGAGGGAGCGAGTCGCTGGCCCGGAGATCAGCGGTCAACCCTCAAGACGATCGGCATCGAGGAGCGGGGTGTCAAGGAAGCAGTAGGGGTGGCTCCAGACCGAGATGATCAAGGAGATGCGAGCACTCGGGTGATGCGAACGGGCATGCAGCCGACCCAATCGTTGCCGATCTGCATGACGAGGACGGCGACATCGTCTACCCCTAGCTTCTCGCTCGCAACGGTAACGAATGCGCGCTCGAAGAGGGGTTCAGCGCCGCGGCTCTTTCTGCCGGCCGATCCCATGCGGCCGAGGCGGCCAGACTCAACGAGCGCAGAGGAATGAGTTCGCAGCGCGGCTCGATAGCGGGGATCTACAAACATGGGTCGATGCGACATAGGCCGTCAAGCCTCCGTTGGCGGCGGGCTGCGCCTTCGCCTCGGTGTTGTGGACTGAATGCGTGCCTGCTTCTCGCAGGCTCGATGACCGGGGCGCCGAAGAAGCAGACGATGAGGATCATCGACGAGCAAAAGGGCGAAGCCTGCGGTCTGGGTCGGGCGCTGGAGTCAATCGACCCTCGCGCTGGCCTTTCGCTCAAATCGGCGAGCTGTCAAGGAGCAGCATGAAGCTGGGTCAGAAAATCGCTCTCAACTCATCTTTCCAGGCGGCGAGGCAAATTTTCGTCGCCGCCACGGGGATCGTCAGCGTCGCAGTCGCCACCCGCTACCTGACGGTCGACCAGTACGGCGGTGTACTTGCCGCGCTGGTCCTCATCTCGCTGTTGTCTTTCGCGACCGACTTTGGCATCGCGGCAATGACGGTGCGAGCCATGGCTCGCGACCCAGAGAACGAGATCGCGATCTCCAGCAGCGCCTTCTGGGTCTGGGTGGCGTTCACGATCCCGACCGCGCTACTGATCCTCATTAGCGCCCAGATCTTCTACCCCGGTGCCGAAGGCGAAATCACCCGCGAGTCGGCGTTGATCCTCATGACAATCTTTCCCTTCGGTCCGCTGGCCGGCGTCGCGGGAGTCCGCGCGGTCGCCGACCAGCGCGTCTGGATCGTCTCGCTTAGCTCGATCCTTGCTCGGGCCCTATCCCTCCTTGCTGTCATCCTGGCGGCCGCCCTTCACGGCGGACCACTGGGCATCGCCGCCGCCTTCGCCTCTGGTTTTATCTTCGAGCAGCTCTTCGCGATCGTCGCCATCCGGCCTCGGGTGGAATGGCGCGTCGGGTTGCACCGCGCCCGTATCTGGTCGCTCGTCGCCGCCGCGATACCGCTTGGCATGGTGATGGTCATCAATGGGCTCTACTTCCGCCTCGACGCTTTCCTGCTGTCGTTGCTCGGGAGCCAAAGCGACCTCGCTGTCTACGGCGTCGCCTACAAAGCGTTCGAATCGCTCCTTGCCCTCCCGGGTTTCGTGATGGTTACGCTGATGCCGGTCCTCGCCCAGCTTGAGCTCAGCGATGCTCGCTTCCAGGAACTTGTGCAGAAGGCGTTCACCGCGATGACGATCCTCGTCCTGCCGATTGTTGGCTTCTCGCTGTTTGGTCGCGAAGCGATGGTCGCCCTCGCCGGGCCCAAGTACGCCGGTGGCGGCCTGGTCCTCGCCCTGATCATGTGCAGCGTCGCTTTCGCGGGGGTCCAGGGAGTCTTCGGAAACGCGCTGGTCACCCAGGGTCGCCAGAGGGTCTTGCTACGTGTCTCGGGTGCCGTTCTCGTCGCCAACGCGCTGATCAACCTGGCGGTGATCCCGCTCTTCGGCGACCGAGGGGCGGCGGGGGCGTTGCTCCTAACGGAGAGCCTCTCATTGGTGCTGACGCTACGGGTCTACGGCAAGCTCTCCCCGGTCCCGCGCTTGCACGCACCGTGGCGGCTGCTGATCGCGCTGGCGGCTCTAGTCGTGGTCGCTGCGGCATGTCTCGTCATCCCAACCGCGATCGGGGCGATCGGGGTTGGGATTGTCCTTGGCCTGATTGCCTACGTGGCGGTCTTGATCGCCCTTCACGCGTTACCGTCTTATGTGCGGGAACCTGTCGAGTCGCTGGTCCGGTCGATTCGCCTGAGGAGCGCCGCATGAGGCCCAGGGTCTCGGTCTGCGTGCCGGCGTACCAGTCGGCAGCCCATCTCAAGGAGACCCTCGATTCAGTCTGGGGCCAGGATTTCGCCGACCTCGAGCTGATCGTCGTCGATGATGGCTCGAACGACGCAACCGCGGAGATCCTCGCTGCCCAGACCGACTCGCGACTACGCGTTCATCGCCGCGAGGTCAACCTGGGTCAAGTCGCCACCGTCGCCGAGGCGGTCTCCCACGCGAACGGCGAGATGGTCAAGTTCCTCGACGCCGACGATCTGCTTCGCGCCGATTGCCTGGGGACCATGGTCGAGGCACTCGATGCAAATCCCGAGGCTGTCTTCGTCTTTTCGCGCCGGACGCTGCTGGTCGAGCAGCCAGACGACCCGGCGATTCGGGACTGGGTGGCGTCGATGTCCGAGCTGCATGTCTGCTTCGAGCGGATCGAGGAAGTCAATGACGGTCGCGAGCTTCTGCGGCAGTATCTACGTGGGTTGCTGCGGGGCAATTGGATTGCCGAGCCGGCCGGAGTGATGGTGCGCCGCGACGACCTGCTGGCGGTGGGGGGCTACAACCGGCGGATCCGCCAGAACAACGACATGGACCTCTGGGTTCGCCTGATGGCTCGCGGCGATGTCGTTTTCCTTGAGGCGCCGCTGTACGAATACCGGCTTGCGTTCAGCGGCGTCACTGGAGGTTCGGCTGGCGAACGTCAGTGGCTCGACCCGCTGTGGACCGCCGAGGGATTGGCGCAGATGGACGATTTCCCCGAGCCAGATCTTCTTCACCGGGCGCAGCGTCAGCTTCGCGCGACGGCCCTGCGACGGATGCTTCTGTCGCCGTTTCGGGAAACATCGGAGGCACCGTCCCGATTCGCTGACCTGGGCCGCTACGGCAGTTACCGACTGGCATGCCGAGTCGGATGCGCGAAGCCACTACACCGGCCTCTCCAGCCGTAGTCGCCGTTTGGTTGCGCGATATCCTTGGCGCTCGGAGGAGCCTTGACTGTTCCGCCGGTCCTCCTCCTGAAAAACGACACGGATTAGGAGCAATGGCCGTAGAGATCGTTCACAGCGAGCAGACCGAGATCCAGCGGTTGGTGATCGGGGAAAACCTCCTGCACAGGCTCAAGAACTGAGCTTCGCAGAGCTATGAGGGCTGGCGCGCTCGCCGATGGGTGGCTGAACTTCCTCCCGCCGTTTCCGCCATCCGTCCTATGGTCGCGACCGCGACCACTCCCGTTTCCGTTCGAGGACGAGCGCTGCCGCGTCTACGACCTGGGTCGCAATGGGCTCTGGCACGGCCTTCAGGCCCTCGGCCTGCGGGAGGGGGACGAGTTGCTGATGCCCGCCTACCACTGTGGCAGCGAGGTCGGCGCAGTCGTCGACCTCGGGATCGTCCCTCGTTTCTGGGGCGGGGATCGAAAACTGGAACCGGACGAGGAAGAGCTCGATCGTCTCCTCGGGCCGCGCACCCGCGGTCTCTACCTGATCCATCACCTGGGCTTGGCTCAGGATGCACCACGCTGGCGCCAGTGGTGCGACGCGCGGGGTCTGCTTCTGCTTGAGGACGCCGCTCCCGGCTGGCCAGGGGAACTGATGGGTCAACCACTTGGGTCCTGGGGACATCTTTCTCTCCACTCGCCGTGGAAGACGTTCGGTCTTCCCAACTGTGGTGTCGTGCTTTGCGATCCACCCCCACAGGCCGTGCCGCCGGACACCTCCCTGCCCGCACAGGAGCTACTCAAGGGGTTCTTGCGCTGGCCACTCCAACACTTCGCCCCAGCGGCAACGCTGAAGGGGCAGGCGTACAGGGAAGCGGTCGACAGCTCCGCTTCCTTCGACATCCACGAGCCGAGCCGGGGGGTCTCAAGGGCGAGCCTGTGGTTGCTCCGCCGGCTCGTCGAGCCCGGAGCTGCGAGCAGACGCGCTGGAAACTTCGACTGGCTTCTCGAGCGGATCGGTGAGCGGGTCGCTTTGCCATTCTCTCGCCCGGCGGGTGAAGGATGCCCGTTCGGTTTGCCGGTTGCGAGCGTCGACAAGCAGGGATTTCTGCGGCACCTTGCGAAGCGTGGGATCAGCGGCCTGAACTTCTGGTCCGTGCCACATCCGGTGTTACGCCGTGGCGCCTTCCCGGACCTGGATCGCCTACGCGAGACGATCGTCGTGCTTCCCGTCCACCAGCAGCTGTGGCAGCGTGATCTGGAACGATTGGCGCGAGCTACGCTGGAATGGCGAGAGCGCGGGGGCGCGTGATGCCGGCACGCAAGCAGGATCCCAGCCTCAGCGTTGTCATTCCTTACTACCGCGGCGCCGAGGTGATTGGCGACGCGGTTCGGTCGGTGCTCGATCAAACGGTGCCGGCCGACGAGATAGTGATCTGCGACGACGGCTCACCGGACGACCTCGAAGCCGCGCTCGGTCCGCTGCGTGATCGGGTCAAAATCGTCTACAAGGACAATGGTGGGATCTCCTCTGCGATGAATGTCGCCACCGATGCGGCCAGCGGCGAGTTTCTCGTCCAGCTCGATCAGGACGATGTCTTCCTCCCGACTCGCCTCGAGGCGATCGCAAAGGCTGCCTCAGTGGATCCTGAAGCCGACGTCATCGCCACCGACGCCCTCGTCGAGTACGACGGGAGGGGAGTGACCACTCTCGGCGCTGTGCAGCCGTTTCGCGCCGAAAACCAGCGCACGTCGATCATTGAAGGCTGCTTCATCCTCTGGCCGGCGATCCGGCGTTCGCGGCTGCTGGCGATCGGGGGGTATGACGAGAGCTTTCCCGTCATGCAGGACTGGGAGTGCTTCATTCGCCTCGTGCTGGATGGCGCCAAGGTCGCATACGTTCCGGAGACCCTCTACCGCTGGCGGCTCACCCCCGGAAGCAGATCCGCATCGAGCGGGATCGAGAACGCCGAGGCGTTGATTCGACTGATGACGAAGACCTGTGCGAATCCGAGTCTGAGCAAGTCCGAGCGCTCTACTGCCGAGGAGGCGCTCGTGGCGCAGCGGATGCGCTTGACGATGGAGCAAGCGCATCACTCGCTGATGAGGGGTGCGCCGGACTCGCGGCAGCGCTCCCTTGAGCTACTGCTGGGGGCGGGCTTCAGTCTCACTACGCGAATCAAGGCCGCCGTCTCGTTCGCCTCTCCGGGAATCGCCAGGTGGCTCGTTCGCCAGCGGCAGGAGCGCGACCCCGGAGCCGAGGCGCTCGCGCGGCGAGGATTTAAGAGATCGGGCTAACAACAGCAGTCTCGCCACTAAGCTCCACAAGATATGGCATCCACCACCGAAAGCTGAGGCAAGGCCATTGGTTGGCCCGGCGTCGGCTAGGATGCCGCGCCGCGAAACGAATAGGAGGCAATTCAACCGGTGAGCGTGCAAACCAGCGAGTTCACGACGGACCAGGCCGAGCGCGAGGCGTCCGGCGCCCACAGCTATGGCCGCTATCTCGAGGAGTTTGAGGTCGGTGCGGTCTACAAGCACTGGCCGGCGAAGACCGTGACCGAGGCAGACGACCACCTCTTCTGCTTGCTCACGATGAACCACCATCCGTTGCACATCAACGACGTCTATGCGGGCAAGTCACAGCAGGGCCGTAACGTTGTCGTCGGGCCGCTCGTCTACTCGCTTGCCCTAGGCATGTCTGTCTCCGATGTTTCGGGCAAGGCGATCGCCAACCTGGCCACGGAAGAGCTCAGCCATCCCCACCCGGTCTTTCATGGCGACACTCTGTTTTGCGAGACCGAGGTTCTCGATGTCAAGCCCTCCAGCTCGAAGCCCGATCGCGGCGTGGTCAAGGTCCATACGCGGGTGCTGAACCAGGATGGCGTCTTGGTCGCCGAGTTCAAGCGGCTTGTGCTCGTCCCGAAGCGCGATCAGAATTAAGGAATCCCCTGTCTCGGGCCGATGCCTTCGAGACAGGCATTGAACCCAATGCGTCGAAAGAGCCACACGTGACAAAGGCAGATGGACCCTTGGAGCAGACGCTTCGCGTACTGCGACGCCGCAGGGTGGTGATTTTGGTCGCTCTCATCTGCGTCCCGCTTGCTGCGTTCGTCGTCTCTTCGTCGAAAGAAAAGCAATACACCGCGACCGCGACTTTGCTGTTTGAAAGCGGTGAAGAAGGGTCTACTGAAGAGACCCGGCTGGCAGCCACAAACGAAGTCCTTGCCGGTTTGCCTGACATCGCGGTTCAGACAGCCAAGAATCTAGGCGGCAAAGTCCCAGCCGCAGAAATCATCTCCAGCGTTAAAGCCGGTTCGGCGAACGAAATGGCAAATCTAACGACGATTTCTGCCACCACGAACTCACCGGAACGCTCAGCACTGATTGCCAACGCTTACTCCAAGGCATACATCAACTTTCGCCGCGAAAAGGCTCAGGAACAGGTTGGAGAAGCAGTCGCGCTTGTCGAACGGCGTCTCAAGACCCTCTCTCCCGAAGAAGCCTCTGGTGTGAAGGGTGCAAAACTCCGCGAACACCTCGACGAACTTGAACTTGAACAGACTCTAAAAACCGGGAAAACGACGCTGGTGCAGCCAGCCGGGATTCCCACCAGCCCGTCCTCTCCGAAGGTGAAGCGAGACGTGATCATCGGCGTCATAATCGGCCTCCTCCTTGGCCTCAGTCTTGCGGCGCTGTTAGAGCGGATCGACCGTCGGGTGAGGTCAATCGAGGAACTCGAACAACTTTTCGGGTTGCCGAGCCTGGCTCAGATCCCGCGCGCGAAGGTGTTCGAGGACGCAAGCCTTGGCGAAATGCTGCAGGCACCTGAGGCCGAGGCGTTTCGCACCTTGCGGACGAACCTTCGTTACTTCAACGTCGACCGCGACACCCACTCGATCCTGATTGCGAGCCCCGAGCCCGAGGATGGAAAGTCGACCGTCGCTCGGGGATTGGCCGGGGCTATGGCACAAGTGGGCGACAACGTCGTCTTGGTTGAGGCTGATTTGCGCAAGGAAAGCTCGCTGCAGGCGAGCCGATCGGCGCATCGCGATGGTCTCTCCACGGTCCTCGCAGGTAGCCCGCTCGACAAAGCGCTGATCGAGATCCCAATCACGGGTGGCCGCCACCATGGGGATCGGGTCCTCTGGGCTCTGCCGAGCGGGCCTGTCCCGCCAAATCCCCCTGAGCTGCTCGAGGGTGAAGGTATGCGCAACCTGATGGCTGAGCTGACTCAGCGCTTCGACATCGTCGTGATCGACAGCCCGGCGCTCGGATACGTCAGCGATGCTCTTTCATTGGTGCCCGTGGCGTCGGAAATCGTCGCCGTCGGCGGCCTCGGCAAATCTAGCCGCGACGGCATCGAGCAATTCACAAAACATCTCCAGCTAACCGGACAGAGTCCGATCGGCCTGGTCGCAACGATGACGACGTTCGATCGCAGCCAGTACTTCTACTACATGCGTTCGAGGCCAACGCTGGGTTGAATGGGGCGGGGCTCACGGCGCGCCACTGCGAATCGTTCGGTGGCGACCCCGGAAGCACCCAGCACCATCCAGATAACCACCTGCTGTTGGGTAATGAATGCGACCACGAAGAGTGCGACGAGACTGGCTAGACCGGCAATCGGGAGGGCGACAAGGCCTGTCGCGTCTCGCCCGTAGGCGCGGGCAATAATTGCCAGGAGGGCGAGCGCGAGGAAAAAGAGGGCCGCCGTAGGAATCAGCCCCCAAGTGTCGGCGAGGATGATGTAAGCGTTATCGGTCGCAGTGCTACCGCTGACATAAGGTGTCACCTCGTTCTGTTGGTTCCCCCATAGGTTGAGTACCCCTGGTTCTAGCGCTCGGCTGAGGAGGGCCTGGCGGTATCGGCTGCTGTTGTCAACTCTCGTTTCAGACTTTTCGAAGCCCGGTACCGCCTCGAGGGCAGTCGGTGCCACTTGAGACGTTAGGAGTACCGCGGCTCCGAGGCCGACGATCAGGGCCACCAGCCGCCTACGGCTGTCTCCCCGGGAGAAGATGAGGATGAGTCCAACGACGCCGACGAACAGCATGAGCCAGCCGGTGCGCGAGACCGTGAAGACCTGGATGATTGTCGCCAACCCGGCCGATCCGTACCAGAGGTTCCGCTCCCACCGCCGCTTCGTCGTTAGCGCTGCCGCGAGCGAGAAGATTGTCGAGGTAGCCGCAAACATCGAGAGGGCGATCGGATGTCCAAACGATGCAGCGGCACGCACCGCGCCGAAACGGGACGCCTGTTCGGCCCACACCGCGTACTCCGCAGAGTTGAAGTTGAGCGCGTGGAATGGGTTGGAGCCGCCCAGGTATTCGAACAAGGCGATTGGGGCGAGGATCGCGGTGGCAATGCCGAAGGCGATAGCGGCGAGCTTCAGCGGATTGCGAACGTCGGCGAGGAGCAGGCGGACACCCAGGTAGGGACCCGCCCAAAGGAACATCAAGTGTAGGTATTCGTCTCGGGACGTACGGGGCGAGAAGGCGATGGAGATCGCCATCAGAAGAACGAACGCTCCGACTCCCAAGTCGATCACAGTAGGGCGGAATACGCGCCCGTTCAAAACAAGGTTGCGCCAGCCAAGCACCAGCGCCAGTACCCAGCAGGCAGCAGCGGCGGGGATGAACAAAAGCGGCCCGACGGCCGGAGCGGCGTAGCTAGGAAGGAACGCCGTCATCGCGATCAGCCCTACAAAGGCGACGGCGGGACGCGTGAAAGCGACGGCTACCCCAATCGCAGTCAGCGCGAGCGCTCCTATGCCGAGAACCAGGCTTGGCTTGGAAACGAGCGTCACCCCGACCACGAAGCTGATCACCGCCGCAGCCGAAACGGGGATGACGGAGTTCGCCATCAGTCGCGACGGGGCGAGCGCCTGGGCTACTGAGCTGGATCGCACAGCCGAAGATTAAACGCGGGCGGGACAGTTGGCAGCCTTGCTTTGTGATTGGGTACGAGGGTGCGTATCCCCTGTCGATGATGAGGATCAGCTTTGTACTTCCGTCTCGTAGCCCGGTCCCAATCGGTGCCTTCCGGGTCGTGTACGAGCTGGCCAATCGGCTGGTCGAGCACGACAACCGCGTGGCAATCGTGCATCCCCGCACCAAGAGGGCTCCAGTCTCTTTGCTCTCTCGGGTGAAGGCCGGCCTTTGGGTGCAGCGGTACAGTAGAGATTCCCAGGCGCTCGCCCCCTGGTTTGAGGTGGATCCACGGGTACGTCTGCTACCGGTGACGCACCTCAATGCGGAGTTCCTGCCGGACGCTGATGCGCTCGTGGCGGTCACCTGGGAAACACCACATTGCGTTGCTGAAGCCTCGGCTTCGAAGGGCCGTGGCTACTACTTGATCCAAGAGGGAGTCCCCTTCCCGTTTGCCACGGTCGAGGACGTCAAGGCGGCTTGGCAGCTACCGTTGCACAAGATCGTCATCTCGGGTTGGCTAGAGGAGATCGCGGTGGAGCGGGGCGAGGGGGATCTCGCCAGCCGCGTGCCGATCGGGGTCGACCTCGATGCCTGGGGTGTTGACGTCCCGATCGAGCGGCGTGGCCCCAGGGTCGGAGCCCAGCTGAACCCAATCAAGGGAGAAGAGGAGATCCTCGCGGCTCTCTCCCTTGCCCGCGCCGAGGTTCCTGAGCTCACGGCCGCCTGCTATGGGACGGCTGCAGCTCCGGCCGACCTCCCTGCATGGATCGATTACACTCGGCTGCCCGACCGGGCCTCGCTACGTCGTCTCTACAACTCTTGCGCGGTTTTCGTCCAGGCCAGCCGCGAAGAGGGATGGGGCCTTCCTGCGAACGAGTCGATGGCCTGCGGTTGCGCCCTCCTGACCTACGACAACGGCGGCTCCCGTGAGTATGCAATAGATGGCGAGACGGCCCGAGTCCTCGCAGACCAAGGTCCCGAGCCGCTTGCTGCGGCTCTCGTGGAACTTGTCGGTGACACTCAACTTCGCTTGGCGCTCAGCCGTCGTGGGCGCGACCTCGTCGCAGGTTTCACCTGGGAGCGTTCGGTTGACGCCTTCGAAGGCGTCCTGGCCGGCGACTGGGCCGGCAAGCGGGTCTGAAACCAGTCTCTGCTGCCTCCTATACTGCCCCCGACGGATGATCAGCGGATCGCGCAGACGTTGCATTTTGCTGGTCACCAACTGGATTGGCTGGGCTGGGGCTGAGCGCCAGCTGGAACATCTCGCCATAGGTCTCTCGAGGGCGGGACATTCGGTCGTCCTCCTCGCGACAGGCAGCACCTATGCCGATGTCGAACTGATCGAAGCGGCTGGGGTGAAGGTCGTGACCCTGGAAGCCTCCAATCGACTCGCCAAGATCCGTGCGGTGCGAAGGATTGCCAGCTATGCGCGAGCAGCCGACATCGTGCACTGTACCGGTTGGGATGCCACGCTCTGGGGCAGGCTGGGGGCGATCCTGGCCCGCCGTCCGGTGGTCATCACGGAGCACACTCCGGGCCGGGACGCGCAAGTCGCCTCGACCGGTGGCGTCGCCGGAACCGGTGTCATCGCTCTCCACAACCGGCTGCTGGACCGTTTTACCTACGCAGCGATCGCGGTCGGGGCCTGGCAGAGGGAGCTGCTGGAAAGCGAGGGCGTGCGTGCCAGCGCGATCGTCCACATACCCAACGCCGTTCCCGTGGATGCCCTTCGGATGCAGGCACAGAGCGGCCCGGGTCGCGTGGCACTGGGAATCTCGGAGGAATCGCTCATCGTGATCCAGGTGGCCCGCTTCGCGCCACAGAAGGGCCAGGCGACGACGCTGCGTGTGGTGAGCCGTCTGCGCGAGCGCCTGGGGGACGTGCGTGTGCTCTACGTCGGCGAAGGATCCGGGGAAGACGCGGTCAAGCGCGAGGCCGAAGCCATCGGCGCCGGGTGGGCCAGCTTCCTCGGTTTCCGCGACGACGTCGCCGGCCTCCTCGATCTGGCGGACCTTTCGGTACTGCCCTCGACCGGCGAGGGCCTACCGATGTCGCTGATCGAGACGATCGCAGTCGGAACGCCGATCGTCGCGACCGACGTCGGCGACGTGCGCTGGTTCATCGAGACCACAGGGGCGGGGGTATGCGTGGAGCCGGGCGACGAAGAGGCGTTCTTCGACGCCTGCGCGCAGATCCTAGGCGACCCCGCGATGCGCGCAGAGATGGCGGCGGCGGGCACCAAGGCGGCGGCGGATTTCGACGCCCCGAAGATGGTCGGGCGCTACGAACAGGTCTTCGAGGCCGCGATCGAGAAGGCCCCGCTGCCTTAGATGCCGGTCGACCGGAACCTGAAGGTGTGGCTGGCCTGCGAATGGTTCGTCAAGTACGCCGCCGGGCTCTCCCGGGGGCTGGCGGACGTCGATTGCGACATCGTGCTCCTCACCAGGGACCACGATAGGGAGTTCGGCGGTGCCGAGGGCGCGATGAGAGCGTTCGTCGCCGCGACGCTCGGCCAGGAGGCCGCGCACCGTCAGCTCGGTGGACGCGTCCGCAGCCCTGCAGCGCTCGCCGACATGGTGCGGTTGCGTCGCGCCCGCGATCGCTGGGATCCGGATGTGGTCCACGTCCAGGACTCCCTGGCGAACGACGTCCGGCTGGCCTTCGCCTCGGGCCTCAGAAGCGGCCGCTACGCCCTGACCGTCCACGACCCCGTGCCGCACCCGGGCGACGCCACGCCTCCGAAGGGAGTCAGCCTCCTGCGACGGTCTCTGCGGCGGAGAGCCGGCTTGGTCTTCGTCCACTCTCAAGTCCTCGCCGAGGAACTCATCGCAACCGGCGACGTGCGTGCGCCGATCGAGGTCGTGCCGCATGGAGTTGGAGAGACGGCGCTCCTGCCGCTCCCTGCCCGAGCCTCGTTGCTGTTCTTCGGTCGCATCTCCTCCTACAAGGGCTTGGACGTCCTCCTCGATGCGATGCCGCTCGTCTGGAAGAAGCGGCCCGAGATCACCTTGATGGTGGCGGGCGAGGGGAACGTTCCGGCCCATGACGTTCTCACGGACTCACGGGTTACGCTTTGCCTGGAACACGTTCCCGAGGAGCGCATCGGCGCTGTGTTCGCCGACGCGACCTGCGTCGTGCTCCCATACCGCCAGGCGAGCCAGAGCGGCGTCGGATCGCTGGCCAGGCAGCACGGCAAGGCAGTTGTCGCGACCGACATTGGAGGTCTTCCCGAGCTTGTCGCGCCCGAGTGGGGCCGCCTGGTGCCGCCGGAAGACCCAGGGGCGCTTGCCGATGCGATCGTGGAGGTCATCGATACTCCCGGCCTGGCGGAGGAGATGGGCCGCAACGCGGCCGCCTCAGCACAGGGCGCCGACTGGCGGAGCGTGGCAGCCGCGACGATCAAGGCCTACGAGCGCCACCTGCTCTGATCTGCCTTCGCCCCCTCAGCCTTCAACCGATTCCTGCGTAGTGCCGATCGCCAGCGGCCCCTCGTCAAGGGTGACCGAGTTAAACATCCCGACCTTGCGGTAGTTCATCAGGTGGATGGCGTTGGGCCCGGTGTCGTTGCTGGCGTCCATCGTCTGCATCTTCAGGCGCTGCGTGGGGGCGACATGGTTGGGGTTGTAGGTGCTGGCGCTGAAGAAGTCGATCGGTTTGCCGTCGATCCACATTTCGACCCAGCCTTCGGAGGCGAACTTCTCGTGCACCATCACGCTCACCCAGCTGTTCTTGACCAACGGCATCTGCCAGGGGACGTCCCAGTTGTAGGTGCCGTTGCGCGACCACTGGATGTGTTCGCCGCTGACTTCGATGTGCCAGGGAGGGGTGCCGTTGAAGGGGCTTCCGTAGGGTCCCTCCATCAAGGTCAGCCAGCTGGGGATCGAGGAGGGGAAGCTGGAGGGGAGATAGAATTTCGAGCTCCACCAGAGTTCATCCCCAGGGTTGATGGTCGGAGTCGAGACGAGCTCCGCACGCGGGTTTTCAGTCGGGGTGATCGGGTAGACGTCTTTGTCGCCGACCGTCATCTGGAAGACCGATTCGCCGCTCCCGGCCGGGTCGGGGACTTCGGTGACCGCCCCCGGCGCTGACTGGTTGAGCCAGAATTCTTCGATGTGGGTGGCCTTGAAGAGGAGGTTGGCGGAAGATGCTGAAGCCGAAGGGTTCACGGCGGCGGCGTTGCCGATGGAGCGTCTCAAGTTTGCCCTGTGGGGCCTCCGCGTGACTTTGTGAGCCTTGCTCACCGAGGCACGAACCTGATACCTCTCGCGGGCCTTGGCCCCGACCTGACGGTCGGTAACGGCGCGCTTATTCTGCCTGGCAGGTGGATGCGCCGACGCTGCGCCTGCGCCGATGAGCGCGACCAGCAGCCCGATCAGGGCGACGAGGTTGGCCGAAATTCCGAGGCGGCGGCGGAGATGGCGCATAACCATCCCTCGACCGCAACCGTGGACGCTCAAGCGAGCTTGGCTTGGCTCGAACATCCGTCCAGATCGCTTGAATGATTCGGTACGACCTGGCCGTCCGAGACGGTGACGCCTGGCCATAGACTCAACCGGTGAACGACCGCAGTCATGCCGAAGGGATCGATCGGGAGGCGTCGCACGATCCCGCGGTGCAGGCGGCTTGGCGCAAGCTCGCGGAGCTGCGAGAGAATCCGTTCTTGACGCCGGAGTGGTACCGGGCCTGGCTCGAGTCTCACCCGGCGGAGGAGCCGTTCGCGATCGCCTGGCGCATCGGGGACGAGATCCGCGGCGTGCTGCCGCTGGTAGTGGTCTCGAAGGGGCCGCTGAGGCTCCTGCGCTTCGCCGGAGCGCGTCGAGGGGACTGGTTTACCCCGGCATGCCGGCCCGAGGACGAAGAGGCGATGGCGGGCGCCTGTGCCGCCCTCCTAAGTCGGGAGCGGGGGAGATGGCACGCGATCCGCCTCGATCGGATCGACGCCGAATGCAGGTGGCCAGCCGCCCTTCAACACACCGAAGGGAGTCGGATCGCAGTGGGTCCCCGTCGCCGGGAGGACGTGCTGCCTTACATCGAGTTCGATGAGCGGGGATTCGACGGCTACCTGGCCGATCGAAGCCGCAACTTCCGCAGTCAGCTCGGACGTCGCCGCCGCCGCCTCGAGCGCGACCACGGCCTTGCCTTCCGGATGACCACGGCGCCGGAGGATCTGAGCGCCGACATGGACACCTTCTTCAGGCTTCATGACGAACGCTGGCACAAGCGCGGAGGGTCCTCCTCGCAGAGCCCGGCCACCAGACGGCATCAGCGCCTCTTCGCGGCGGCCGCCCTTGAGCGTGGCTGGTTGCGCCTGTGGACGGCGGAAGCCGACGGGGCGCCGGCGGCGGCTTGGTATGGGTGGCGGATAGGTGGGCGCTACTGCTATGCGCTGGCCGGCCTGAGCGAGAGATTCGAGCCCCACGGCCTCGGCACTGTGCTTCTCGCCCACACGATCGAGCAGGCGGCGACGGAGGGCGCCTCGGTGTACGACCTGATGTGGGGCGAGGAGGACTACAAGCGCCGCTTTGAGACCGGTCAGCGCCAGGTGGCGACTTGGCTGCTCAGCCGCCGCGGTCACCCGATGCGCGCTGCGATCGGCCTTGACGTCAGGGCTGCGAGGGTCGCCGAAGCCGTCGGGCCGCAGCTGCTGCAGGCGCTCAGCTCGGTCCGTGGGGCGGTGGGGCGGTCGTGAATGGGGCCGATCTTCGCGTCGTCGTGCTGACCTACGGCACCGGCGGGGAGCACCAGCCGCTGCTGGATTCACTTGCCGGGGAGGGTCTACAGCTCGATCGCGTCCTGGTCGTCCACAACCCTTCGACTCCCGGCGAGGGTCCTCCCTCGGTCCCCGCTGGTTGTGAGGTGTTGATCGCCACCCACAACCTGGGTTATGCAGCAGGCATGAACCTCGGGATCCACCAACAGTTGAGCCGGGGCTGTGAATTGTTGTTACTGCTCACGCACGACGCACGACTACGCCCCGGCGCGCTGGAGCGGCTGATCGAGGCGGCCACGGCGAACCCACGCTACGGAGTGCTCGGGCCCGCCTTGGTCCTGACCGGCACGGCCACCCCATTCTCTTTCGGGGGGGTGACTCGGGGCAACGGCAGCGTCGACCATCTGAAAGGGCAGCCGTCGGCCCCTGGAGGAATCGCGCCCTGTGACTGGGTCGATGGGGGCACGATGCTGATCCGAGCCGACGCGCTTGCTCAGACCGGTGGATTTGACGAGCGGTTCTGGGGCTACTGCGAGGACGCCGATCTGTGCCTGCGCATTGTGCGAGCGGGCTTCCTGGTGGGCGTGGTGGTTGGCTCCTGGGCAGATCAGGCTCCCGGCGCTGCCAAGCGCCCGGGCCCGTGGGCCTACCTGCTCACCCGCAATGGCGCCGCCTATGCCCAGAGTTTCGCCGGGATACGGGGAGTGAGCTTCATGACCGGAAGGGCAGCCTTGCTCGCCCTGTTCGAGTTGCTGCGGATCGCCGTTCGTATGACGCCGCTGCGCGATGGATCGCTCGCTGTGCCATGGGCGGTAGCGGTCGGCAGGGTGCGGGGGATGCTGGACTTCTTCAGAGGCAGGTGGGGACCTCCGCCTGCTGGTCTCCCAGGCACTGGAGACATGCAGAACGTAGCGTCGATCTCCTGGGAGGCCGGAGATGGCGGATGACCGGCCGCGGGTGCTTCATCTTGGGCCGGACGTTCCCGGTGGTATGAACGCGGTGATGCGAGGGCTGGTCTCCTCGCCGCTATCCAGCCGCTATCGACTGGACATCGTCGCCACCCACCGCGGCCCGGGCTCCGCGCGGCGTTTGACTGTGTACTGCCTCGCGCTGCTGCGGCTGACGTGGTGGAGCATCCGCGGGCAAGGCCGGATCGTCCACATCCACTCGACCGTGCGGGGCAGCATGTACCGCAAGGCAGCCTGTGTCGTTCTTGCGAAGGCGCTGCGGCGGCGGGTCGTCTTGCACGTCCACTCCGGGCCCGGCGACATCGCAACCTTTCGGGTCGGGCTTGGCAGATGGAGCATCGCCTTCTTCCGATTCTCATTTCACGCGGCGGACATCGTCCTGGCGGTCTCCACCGCGAGCGCCGCGGCGCTTGAGAAGGCATTCGGCGCCGGTGACATAGTCGTCTTGCCGAATGCGGCGCCCGCGGGACCCGGGGGGCCAGTGAGCCGCAGTCGCCAGGCGCACCCGCTGGCCGTCTACCTGGGTGGCTTCGCGAATCCGGTCAAGGGGGGGGATGTCCTTCTGGAAGCGCTCGCCCGGCCCGAGGCGGGGGAGCTTCGCGTCATGCTCGCCGGGCCGGGTGATTTGCCGCAGGAGGGCCGCCGGCTGGTCGCAGACCGCCCGCAGGTCGAGTGGCGGGGCTGGCTAGATGAGCCGGAGAAGGATGAGCTGCTGCGAGCGGCCTCGATCTTCGTCCTTTCCTCCACCTCGGAGGGCCTCCCCATGGCCCTGCTCGAGGCGATGGCCTATGGGCTTGCAATCGTGGCGACCGAGGTGGGTGGCGTGCCGGATGTCGTGGACGCGGGGCTGGAGGCTTTGGTGATTCCTCCTGTGGACCCAGTCGCCTTGGCGGGCGCGCTCGCCAGGCTCGCCCGCGACCCGGATCTGCGCGAGCGCCTGGGGCACGCGGCCCGGGAGCGTGCCGGGCGCCTCAGCGTCGCTGTGGTGGCGGATCGGCTTGACGCGCTCTACCGAGGGCTCCTCTGAGTGGCTGCGACGGGGCGCAATGACATGAGCGGTCAAACCGCCGCATAGACTCTCGCCGGTGCATGACCGGCGATTGCGAAACCGCTCTGGGCAAGCGACATTTCTCTGCTATCACTCGGTCGCCCCGAAGGGTCCGCGCTATCTGACCGTCTCGCAGGAGCTCTTCGAACGACAGCTCGCGGTGCTTGGTCGTCGCGGGCTGCTGACAGGCGATCTGGCGAGCCTGACAGCTGTCGTAGAAGGCAGGACGATCGAGCCGACTGTCTTTCTCACCTTCGACGATGGGTTCCGAGACAACTACCAGACCGTCATGCCTCTCTTGCAGGAGCATGGCCATCGGGCGTTCGTGTTCGTACTGCCGCCGCTGCTCGAGAAGGGCGCAGCGCTCGCATGGCCGGAGGTCGCAGAGGACGCCGGCAGATATCCCTCGTCGATGCGCTCTGTCACATGGCCGATGCTGGAGGAGATGAAGGAGGGGGGGTTTGAGGTCGGTAGTCACACCCTCACCCATGCCCACCTTCGGGATCTGAGCGGCGAGGCTCTGCGCGAGGAGCTGTGGGATTCCCGCCTGCGAATCAAGGAGCGTCTTGGCAGCTGCGACACACTCGCCTACCCGTTTGGCGAGTGGAGCTCAGAGGCGGCAGCAGCGGCAGCCGACTGTGGTTATCGCTTTGCGTTCAGCCTGCCGACGAAGACAGGTCAACGAGTCGCGACGCCGCTTTCGATACCTCGCGTCAACGTCGATTACCGTGATCACGGCGTTCGGTTTACTGCCAAGCTTTCGCCGTCGGGCCGGCGCGTCTATTTATCAACCCTGGTGGGGACCGCACGCGGGGGTGCTCGCGCCGTCTACAGGAACCAGGGAGCGCCCTCCGTCAACGAGTAATCGAGGTTTGGGGACCTGCGCCCGATCACTTGTGCGGGAACACCGCCGACAATCGTGTAGTCGTCGACATCCTTGCTCACCTCTGAGTTTGCGGGAACCACGGCGCCTCGGCCGATCGGGACCCCCGGAAGTAAGGTCGCGCGGAACCTTATCCATGCAAAGTCTTCGATCACGATTGGAGCCCCGCGGACACCAAAGCTTCGTCATCTCGGTCGTGCTCGAGCTAGCGCGACTTCGCTGGAGAAGTTGACGTGCTTGCCGATTTTGATGCCACGGCGACCGTCGAGAGTCGCCCAGAATCCGATCACCGAGCCCTCTCCGATCTCGATCCCCGGCGGGTATCTCAGGTCTCGCCATTGATAGAGGATCGAATCGGGATCGGCCCCCTCAAGCCCAGCAGGTGCCGCGCCAGGTATGTGCGGAGGCGGCGAAACGGCTGTCTGCCGGGCACCATCGTGAACAGGCGCAATCCGCTGCGAGGGCCACGCTGTCCTCTCTCAGATGGAGGAGGAAGGGGCCGAAGCCCCCTTGCTTGATCGCGCCCTTGATTGGCGCATGGGCCGGATCTTCATCTGGCCCCAATGGTGCATTCTTCGCTGCCGCTCAGTAGGCTCCGCGGCCGGACAGGACGACCGGGATCGTGGCTAGCAGGATCTCGATGTCGCGCGCCAGTGACCAACCGGAGACGTACTGGTAGTCGAACCTGACCATCTCCTGGAAGGGCAGATCGGACCGGCCCGAGACCTGCCAGAGGCCGGTGATCCCGGGCCGCAGGTCGAGTCGGCGGGCGTGCCAGCTCTGGGCGGTGTGCTTGGCCTCCTTGGGAATCAGCGGCCGCGGGCCGACCAGGCTCATCTCGCCGCGAAGGACGTTGAGGAGCTGGGGGAGCTCATCTAGGGAGGTGCGGCGCAAAAAACGGCCGACGCGGGTGATGCGCGGGTCGCGCTTGATCTTGAACATGACCCCGTCGGTGGCTTCGTTGGCGTCTTCGTAGTGCTTCTTTCGTTCCTCCGCGTCGCTGTACATCGAGCGGAACTTGACCAGCATGAACTCGGTTTCACCCCGTCCTGCCCGTACCTGGCGGAACAGCACCGGGCCGCGCGAGTTGAGCTTGATCGCGATCGCGATCGCGATCAGCACTGGACTGAGTAGGACCAGGATCGCCGCGGAGATCACGACGTCAAGCGCTCGCTTGGCGACGCGCGAGGCCTTGGTGAGGGGCGGCGCGCCGATCGAGAGCAGCGGCAGGCCGCCGATCTGGTTCAGCGACTGGACGCCGTCGAGCAGCTCGAAGAGGCGCGGCACCACATCGACCGTCACCCGCTGGTCGCGGCAGGCGCGGATGCAGCTGAGCAGCTGCTGGTGACTGGCCCGCGAGAAGGCGATGATGACGCGGTCCACATCGCATTCTTTGAGCACCTCGTCGAGCTGCTCGAGCGAGCCGAGCTTCGGCAGGCGCGGCGTGCCGTTGAGGGTGTGGACGTCGTCGTCGACGAGCCCGATCGTCTCCAACCCGAACTCAG
Organism: uncultured Solirubrobacterales bacterium; assembly: GCA_963777915.1. GTDB lineage: Bacteria > Actinomycetota > Thermoleophilia > Solirubrobacterales > 70-9 > CAVUPF01. Next base: position 240,179 of record CAVZSH010000005.1, read on the forward strand.
TGTGGCGATCGAGTCGGTCGGCGAGTCGGTCGGCGACTATCCCCGAGCCGACGATCACGGTGCGCTGACGCAGCGGTGCCAGCCGGTGTGTCCAGCCGCGGCCGATCGCGCGGGCGACGCTGTCGAAGCTAGCCGTGGCCAGCGTCGCGACCAGGGCAACGAGAGCCGGTTGGCCCAGGTTGAGCAGCGCGGCGACGCCGAGCACGGGCCAGGACAAAAGCAGCGCCGCGACCAGCGCGCGGGGAGCGTCCGAGAGGCCGCTGGCCCAGGTGAGCAGGTCGCTGTCGCTGTAGAGGCCGAAGACGAACGCCAAGAGGATCGAGCCCGCCAGCAGGACGGCGGTCAGCGCCAGCGCCGAGGCAAGCGGGACGCCGAGCAGGAGCGCTGTGAGAAGGCCGCCGAGCACTGCAGAGGCGATGTCGGCGCTGAGAAGCACCCGGCGCAGGACGGTCGAGCGCTCCCTCGCCCGCGAGCTGCCGGCGCGTGCGGAGTCCGCCCGGTGCTTAGTCTCGACCGAGGTCTCGTAGTCGTAGTCGAATGCGATGCTGTCCATGGCTGCTTGTATCTCTCTCGGCAGCAGTGGCTCTGGGCTTGAGATCAGCTTTGAAGCGTCCAATTGATTCCAGTCGCGGTCGGGCTCGGCTCTCAACGAGGATACCCAGCATCCAGCGAATCCACCAATGCTCAACAAATTGCTGAAAAAGCCCGTTCTACAGAGCGGAGGCCGTGGAGCCGAGGACCTAGGTCAGGCGCTCCGCGGGCCGGCTGTCGGCGTGGCGATCGCCGGGCTCACAGTGTTTCTGGGTTTCAACGCGGGTGGGTTCTTCCCGGGGGCAACGGCCATCGCAGCGCTCGTCGTCTGCCTTTTGGCGGTGCTCGGGATCATGCTCGTCTCGGGGCCGTTTGAGAGCTTCACCCTGGGCCTGTTCCTGCCGCTCGCGCTGCTCGCGGGGTTTGCGGCTTGGACCCTGGTCTCCGCAGCCTGGTCGCATGCGCCCGGCCGCGCCCTGCTCGAGTTCGACCGCGCCCTGCTCTACGTGCTCGTCCTTGCCTTCTTCGGCATGCTGGTGCCCGGCAAGCGGCGGCTGGAGTGGGGGTTGCGCGGGTTCGTCCTGGCCGCGATCGTGATCTGCACCGCCGGCTGGATCACCAGGGTAGCCGCCGATCTCTGGCCGATCTCCCTCGATATTCAGCCCGAGCGCCTCAGCTTTCCCATCACCTACTGGAACGCGCTTGGGCTGATGTCCACGCTTGCGATCATCGCCTGCGTCTACCTCGCATCGGGGGACCGGCAGACCCGTCTCACGCGGATCCTCGGCGCGGCGGCGATACCGCTGCTCGCATCGACCCTGCTGCTCACATTCTCGCGCTCCTCGCTGGCGCTCGCGGTGGTCGGTCTCCTCCTCTACGCAGCGATCGCGCGGCCGCGGCGGCTGCTGACGACCCTGGTCGCGGTCGTGCCGTCGGCCGCGGTCGCGCTGCTCGCCACCTACCGGGCGAAGCTGGTCGGCTCGGCTCACTTCGCCTCGCCGCCGGGGGTCGCCCAGGGGCACCGCCTCGCACTCGTCGTGGCGCTCTGCGTCGGAAGCGCGGCGTTGCTGCAGGCCCTGCTGCTGCGATTCGATGAGCGGCTCGAGGCGTGGCGGCCCCCCAAGGCGAAGACCGGGACGAAAGTGGGTCTCGCCGCGGGGCTGGTGGCCGTCGCGCTGGCGCTGGGCGCCCCGTCGTGGATCGACTCGCGGTACCAGCAATTCATCCACGGCAACGTAGTCGGCCACCACCGAGAACCCAGCGCCCGTCTTACCTCGACCGGCAACAATGGGCGCATAGCGCAATGGGACGTGGCGCTTGACGCCTTTGACGCCAAGCCGCTGATCGGCAACGGGGCGGGTACCTACCAGCTGCTCTGGGCGCGCGATCGGCCCTATCTGTTCACGGTGATCGACGCCCACTCTCTCTACATCCAGGTGCTGGGCGAGCTCGGGTTGGTGGGGATCCTGCTGATTGGCGGGGCATTGATCGCGATCTTCGTCGGGCTGGCACGCCGGATGCGTGGGGAGGGGCGCCACATCTACGCGGCGGTCCTTGCCCTCGCCATTGTCTGGGCGATCCACGCCGGCGTCGACTGGGACTGGGAGATGCCGGCGGTGACGCTATGGCTTTTCGCCCTGGCCGGCCTCGGTCTCTCCAAGCCGGTTGGCGAGCGCTCGCGCGTCGCGGCGATCGAGCCGAGGCGGGTGGTGCGAATTGTCGCTGTGCTGGGCGTCGGAGTCCTGGCCGCGACGCCGGCCGCCGTGGCGGTCTCGCAGTCCAACCTCAACGCGGCGGTGTCGGCTTTTAATCGAGGCGATTGCAACGCCGCGATCAGCTCCGCACTCGGCTCGCTCGACGCGCTCAAGGTGCGCCCGCAGCCCTACGAAGTGATCGGCTACTGCGACGCGCGGTTCGGCCAGGACCACCTGGCGCTGTTGGAGATGGAAAACGCCGTCTCCCGCGACCCCGACAGCTGGGAACCGCATTACGGGCTGGCGATCGTGCGCGCCGCAGCGGGCCTCAGCCCGCTGCCGCAGCTTCAACTCGCCAGGCAGCTCAACCCGCTCGAACCGCTGATCCGGGAGGAACTTCAGAGCATGAGCGGCAAGGGCCCCCGGCAATGGAAGAGGCGGGCCAGTCTGGCCCGCCTCCCCATCTGATGAACTTGCAGCGGAACCTACGCTGCGTCTTTGCCGGAGCGCAGCCGCTGGCGCATCACCACGCCGGCGCCGAGCAGGCCCACACCGACGATCAGCACCGGGATCGCCATGAAGCCCGTGAAGGGCAACGAGCCGCTGCTGGTGTCAGCGACCTGGCGGACCGTCTGGGTGGCGGGGGTGCTGGGGCCATTCGACCCCCGAACCGCGAGCATGTTGGAGTGCCGCTTTTGGCCGTTGGGTGCGGGGTACTGGGCAGAGCTGGCGCTTCCATTGCCGGCTAGGCCCGAGACGGCGAGCGTCGCGCCCGTGCCGCTCATGAACACGCCGAGCGCGAGCACCAACGTTACGGCGACTCGTGACTTCATAAAAGTTCCCTTCTTCTTGGCAAAAGGCGATGGCGTCCCCGCCGCGGACGCCATCGCCCGCAGCTTGATCGCGTCGAGCTCCAGCGCGGTCAGCGCCGGCCTGTTGTCACGCAGTCGCTGCTCGACCTTGTGGAGCTCGGCGGGAAAACGGTTGTCGCGATCGTGGCTGATGCCCCTTATACGGATGAGCCAGGCGATTCCTGACAGGCGCGATCGCCGGCCATCGGAGAACATGACGTTGAGGATGCGGACCGAGGACTTCGAGCAGCTCTACGAGGATCATGCCCAGCCGCTCTACGGTTTTCTCGCCTACCGCACCGGAGACCGGGCCCTGGCCGAGGACCTGCTGGGCGAGACTTTCGAGCGGGCACTGCGCTCGCGGCGGCGCTACGACCCGGCCAGGGCGAGCGCCAAGACCTGGCTCTATGCGATCGCGCTCAATTGCCTGCGCGATCAGATTCGCCGGTCGCAGGCGGAGACGCGGGCTCTCGACCGCGCCGCGGCGGGGGACGAGGTGGCGGTGCTCGACCCCGACCTCGGGCGGGTCGAGGATCGCGAGGAGCTGGGGCGCGCGATGGCGGCGCTCAGCGAGCAGGAGCGCGAGGCGGTGGCGCTTCGCTACGGAGGCGATCTGACTGCGCCCGAGACCGCGAAGCTGCTCGGGGAGAAGCTGACGACGGTGGAGGGGCGCCTCTACCGGGCGCTGCGAAAGCTCCGCGCTGAGCTGGATTAGGCAGCTCGGGCGCCCAGCATGCGCTCTGCGACGCCTTCGAGGAGGGCCCCCTGGCTCCGAGGTCCTAGCCTTCAACCGATTCCTGCGTAGTGCCGATCGCCAGCGGCCCCTCGTCAAGGGTGACCGAGTTAAACATCCCGACCTTGCGGTAGTTCATCAGGTGGATGGCGTTGGGCCCGGTGTCGTTGCTGGCGTCCATCGTCTGCATCTTCAGGCGCTGCGTGGGGGCGACATGGTTGGGGTTGTAGGTGCTGGCGCTGAAGAAGTCGATCGGTTTGCCGTCGATCCACATTTCGACCCAGCCTTCGGAGGCGAACTTCTCGTGCACCATCACGCTCACCCAGCTGTTCTTGACCAACGGCATCTGCCAGGGGACGTCCCAGTTGTAGGTGCCGTTGCGCGACCACTGGATGTGTTCGCCGCTGACTTCGATGTGCCAGGGAGGGGTGCCGTTGAAGGGGCTTCCGTAGGGTCCCTCCATCAAGGTCAGCCAGCTGGGGATCGAGGAGGGGAAGCTGGAGGGGAGATAGAATTTCGAGCTCCACCAGAGTTCATCCCCAGGGTTGATGGTCGGAGTCGAGACGAGCTCCGCACGCGGGTTTTCAGTCGGGGTGATCGGGTAGACGTCTTTGTCGCCGACCGTCATCTGGAAGACCGATTCGCCGCTCCCGGCCGGGTCGGGGACTTCGGTGACCGCCCCCGGCGCTGACTGGTTGAGCCAGAATTCTTCGATGTGGGTGGCCTTGAAGAGGAGGTTGGCGGAAGGGTTGGGGGTTGGGGTCGGCGTAGGCGTCGGCTGAGGTTCCGGGGCGGGAGCGGGGGTGGGGGCCGGGGCCGCTTCGGGGGCCGGGGTGGGAACGGGTTCTGGCGCTAGGGTCGCTTCGGTTTCGGATTCAGCGGGTTCAGATTCGGATTCAGACGCAGTCGGTTCACGTTCCGGGGTGGAAGACCGACACCATTCGACGCCAGTCCACGCTTCAATCCATCTGTCGAAATGGGCTCCCAGCCCGGCCCAGTGAGGCAGGCACAGGTCGCCTGAATCGCTCTGTGCGGCGGCGGTCGGATTTGGCTGTTCAGGCTGGTCGCCTCCCGCAATCTGCGAGGTGACTGCCTCGGATGGGCTGGCCTGGACGACGGCAGGGGAGATCGCGATGCCGAGGACGAGCGCGAGCAGCGCGGCAAACCCTGATGTCTTCCCGATGCCCTTGGTCATTGAGAGACCGTCAATACTCTCTTCCCGCACTACCTAATACTCTGCGCTTACGCTACTAAAACCTGCCCGCCGGTGTCGAGGGGTTGCGGAGGAGGACTAATAGTGCCTTGTCAAGTTGGGCACTTCCAGGCGATTTTGAGTGCCGCTGGGGTTCGGACTTTGGCCCTACAGAGCGAATTAGGGCTTTCGCCATTCTTGGCGTGTCGCCTGGGGGGCCTTCCACCGAGGCCCTGGTTGTCCCCAGCTCCATCGGCTCCTGGAAGATGGTCACCGATTCGAACATGTTGGGTTCGCGGTAGCTCTGGATCACGGGCGAAGTTCCCTCCTCGCCGACGCGACCTGCGTCGTGCTCCCATACCGCCAGGCGAGCCAGAGCGGCGTCGGATCGCTAGCCAGGCAGCACGGCAAGGCAGTTGTCGCGACCGACATTGGAGGTCTTCCCGAGCTTGTCTCGCCCGAGTGGGGCCGCCTGGTGCCGCCGGAAGACCCAGGGGCGCTTGCCGATGCGATCGTGAGGTCATCGATACTCCCGGCCTGGCGGAGGAGATGGGCCGCAACGCGGCCGCCTGATGGTTCCGGAGGCGAGCCCGTGGGGACTACGGAGTCACGCCGTGGGTGAGCTCTCTCAGGTGTTCGCAAATGGACCGGCACCGGCGAGGCCGACCGCCGCGACAGCGAGTAGGAGAAGCCCGGACCCCACGTAGCAGGAGGCAAGCACCCGGGCGAGGCGAGGGGCGATGAGCTTGTCGCGACGGCTCTCCGCGTCCACCAGCTTTCGGCGCAGATCTCCGCGGAAGCTCGGCGCAGGTGCAGGGAGCTGGTCGCGGAGAAGCATTCCGATCGCGACGAGCTGCTCGCTCTCGGAGTGCTCGAGGTCGGGGGGGAGGTCGCGGCGGATCTCGTCGGGTGTCGGCATGGTCACTGGGCGAAGATGGAGGAGAGCGGATCCAGCGACTTGGCTTTGCGGTAGTCGCGAACCGCGGCGGACGCCAGGCCCTGCTTGGCCTCGGTGCGGGAGAGCACCAACCAGGTTCGCCAGTTGGTCGGCTCCCTTTCGGTTGCGCCGCGAGCCGCTGCGGTAGCGAGGCGCGGATTCCCCTGAGCTTCGAGCACCAGTGCCTGTTGGAGGCGAGGGGTCGCCGCGTCGGGCTGGGCGTTCTCGGCGCTTCGCGCCGCCCCGAGCGCGGCCGCCAGGTCTCCTGCGCGGGCGTCCGCCTGGCTCTGCCGGACCAGCGTCGAGGAGGCGAGTGGGATCGCGATCGCGACGATGGCCGCGAGCGCGACCAGGGCGAAGGCAGCCCGAAGCGGGGCACGGCGCTGCGCTGCCTCGCTCCGCTTCGTGCGTATGCCCGCGCCCACCAGCACCGAGGCGAGCAGGAGCAAGGCGACCGGCAACACCGGAATCTGCCACGTCCAATCGAAGGCGGCGGTGACGCAGAAGGCTACGCAGCCTGCCAGGGCTGCGGCGAGTTGAGGTCGTCCCCTCTGCCCCGCACGGAGGACGCTCCGCCCGCCGCCGATCAGTACGGTCAGAAGGAATGCAGCGAGCAGCGTGAGCCCCACGATCCCGAGCTCGCCGAAGGTCTGTAGGTAGAGGGAGTGGGCGTCGATCACGCTTTCCGGGATGTCGCCGTTGCGGGCCCACCAGAACTGGAAGGTCCCGGAGCCGGTGCCGGTAAGGGGCTTGCTTTCAGCCTCCTTCACGGCGGCGCTCCAAAACTGGTAGCGGCTCTCGCCGGCGATGCTGCCGAGGCGTTCCGTGCCCTTGCCGGGCCCGCCGTTCGGCTGCTTGAAGTCGCTCCAGGCGTGCGACAACCGACCGGGGGCGTTGAGCGCCCCCGCGGCGATCAGGGCTATCAGGACACCACTGAGCACGAAGACGAGCGAGCGCCTACGGGAGATAAACGTCCAGCGCGGCCGCATATCGTGGATCAGGGCGAGGGAGATCCCGGCCTGGATCAGGCCGACGCCGGCGCAGACGACGATTGTCATCGCCAGCATCTCGTTGCCCTGGTGATGGGCGGTCGCGTTGAGAAGGCCATGCCGGAGGGCGCCCCGCTGGATTGCAGCAGCGATCAGGATCGCGCCTCCGGCGCCGGTGACCAGGAGTGTGAGGAGCTTCGGCAGGCGGTCTGAGGTGAATGCGATGAAGACGGCGAGGGCGATTACCGCCGCGGCAATGCCCCCCCGAGAAAGGGTGAAGAAGATGGTCAGCGCCATCGCCGGCAGCAGCGCAGCGGCCAGCGCCCGGAGCAGGGCGGACTTTACGCAGGTCGCGGCATGGAGCAGCAGAGGAAGGCCGATCGCGGCCAGCGCGGCAAGCCCGTTCCAGTAGTTGAGCGGGTAGGAGAGCCTTTCGCGCCCGGTGAGCAGGAACTTCCCCGTCTGAGTCGCCGCCGGGAACCAGGCCGGGTGCAGGCGGGAGAGCAGCGCGACGATCGCGACGAAGGCGATCCCCGTGCCGACCGCGGCGACCATGCGGCGGGCGCCCTTAGCGTCGCGCACGAACAGGGCGAGGGCGAAGACGCCGAGGTAGGTGGCGACCTGCGCGATGTCGGCAGAGGTCTGCTCGGCACTCTCGGTCCAGATAAGGCTGAGCGCCGTCCAGGCGACGAAGGCGCCCAGCAGACCGAGTGCGCACCAGGCGGGAACTCCGAGTCGGCGGCGAGGGAGCGCGCCGACCAGCGTCGCGGCAGCCAGGACCCACCAGACGGCAATCCCGACCTGGTCGTGGACGAGTGGGTCATAGCCGCCGCCCTTGAGCCCGAGGTAGATGACGAGGCCGAAGCCGAGCGCCCAGGTCGATACGGCGCCCCAGTCGATCCTGCGGCCGCGCTCCAGAGGAGCGGTGCGAGAGAGGGTCGAAGCGGCCTCCATATGCTCCTATGTACGTGGGGGGGCTGGAAAGGCTGACGTCACTGTCAGGAATTCGGCTCACTCTTCGTATAGGGGGGTATGCGCAAGTTGAAGTTGGGATTCGGGTTGGCCGCCGCGATCGCGGCGCTCCCGTCGGTCGCGACCGCACAGACGGTGATCCCCCCCGGCAACTCCGCGGTCAACCAGTACACGCAGACATATCCCACGGCGGGCGGCAACGCCCCCGCGCGGGGCAGGGGAGGCCGCTCTCCCGCCAAGGTGCTCGGCGCTCGCAATGCGCACCGGCTGGATGCGATGGGACCACAGGGTCGTGCGGCGGCTGCCCTCGCCGCGGCGACGGCGCCGATCTCGACCACCACAGCAGCCGGGGGAGCTAGTGGCGGCTCTGCCGGAGAGGGCAGAGGCGGTGGCCGCGCCAAGGGCGCCCGCCACGGCGGGGCCGCCGGTCACGGAAGCATCGGCGGCGGTGGCTCCGGCTCGGAATCCGGCGGTCCCGGCGGCTCTTCTGGCTTTAATCAGATACTCGGGCAGGCAACGGGCTCATCGTCCTCTGGACAGATGGGATTGCTGTTGCCTCTGGCGATCGTCGCCGCGGTCCTCTGGTCGCTCGTCTACCTGTGGCGGCAGAGGCGACGGACCACTTAGGCACCTCGATCCCCAATCGAGATGGGCAGACCTTCAGCTGACAGTCGCATGCGCCTTCCCGGCCTCTGGCTGCTCGGCGGGCTGGCCGTGGCCTCGACCCTGATCGGCTACAGCGCCACTCCCTCAGAGGCGGCGCTGCCTGCGCTCAGAACCGGGGTCGCCTCGGTGTACTCCAGCGAACCGGCCGCCTTCCAAAATGTCAAGCGCGCGGGGGCCCAGCTCGTCGAGGTTCCATTGCGGTGGGGGTTGGTCGCCCCCAGCACGGAGCCGGCCCAATGGAATCCTGAAGATCCGGCCGATCCGAACTACAACTGGGAATCGGTTGACCTCTGGGTAGCGCACGCGGTCAAGGCCGGCCTGACTCCCGTTCTTGAGGTGTTCGGCGCTCCGACCTGGGCCGATCGGTGTTCTGCGATCAACCCGACCCAGGAAGTCATATGCAATCCCGACCCGGCCGCGTTGGCGGCCTTCGCGAAGGCGGCGGCCCGCCGTTACAGCGGGCACTTCGAAGGCCTGCCGCGGGTGCATTACTGGCAGGGCCTGAACGAGCCGAACCTGAGTCTCTTCTTCGAACCCCAGTTCGAAGGCGGCAAGCCGGTGTCGCCGACGCTCTACCGCACGCTGATCAACATCTTCTACTCGGCGGTGAAGTCCGTTAACCGCTCAAATCTCGTCCTCGCGGCGGGACTTGGGCCAATCGCGGTCCCGCACTACACGATCGGGCCGATGCGCTTTACCCGCCTCCTGCTCTGCATGGCGGGCCGGAGCAATCCGCACCCGACGCGCGGGAACTGCGGAGGTGGCGTGCACTTCGACATCTTCAGCATTCATCCGTATACGACCGGTGGCCCCACCCACAAAGGCGGCATCAACGATGTCGAGCTTGGGGACCTACCCAAGCTGCAGACCCTCCTCAGAGCAGCCGACCGCGCCGGGAGGATCCGAGGGCGATTCCGGCACACGCCGCTCTGGGTCAGTGAGTTCTCCTGGGACTCGAAGCCGCCAGATCCCGGCGGGCTGTCGATGAGGATCGAGAAGCAGTGGACGGCGGAAGCGCTCTACAGAGCGTGGAGCGCGGGGGTCAGCAACTTCTTCTGGTTCAGCCTCAGCGATTTCCCCCCCGAACCCGAACGCCCCTTCAGCGAAACGCTTCAGTCGGGCCTTTACTTTTGGGCTCCGACCGCTGCCGAAGAGCAGCCGAAGGCACTGCTTTACGCATTCCGCTTCCCATTCGTCGCCTTCCATCGCCGGAACGGGCTCTTCTTCTGGGGTCGCACCCCGACCAGCAGAGGTGGAAGGATCGTGATCCAGGTTCAAAAGGGTCGTCGCTGGCGCCGCGTGTCAGTCGCGCGTGCCGATGCCAACGGGATCTTCAGCGGCGTGGCCCGCACCCCCTACGGGCGCAAAAAGCAGGGAGCGGTCCGAGCGCTCTATCTGCGGGAAAGATCGCTGCCCTTTCCTATGCGCCGCGTGGGGGACTTCTACCAACCGCCCTTCGGCCGACCTGTCGGCGGCTCTTAGCTGCTAATGGGTTCCTCCAGCGTGGCTCGTAGCTTGCGCAGCGAGCGGGAGAGGATCTGCTGCACGTTGGCCAGGCTGAGGCCGGAGAGCTCGGCGATTTCAGGGCCGGTCATATCGGCGCCGAAGCGCAGCGCGATGACTTCCCGATCGCGAGGGGGAAGGTTGGCCAGCGCCCCGGCAAGATCCGGCGCGATCCCCAGATCCGGCTCCGGTGTCTCGCTTCCGAGCTGCTCCTCGCCCACCTCACCGAGCGGCTCGTGCCGGGCCGAGCTGTTGCCGCGGTAGTGGTCGACCAGCAGATTGCGTGCGATCGCCATCAGCCACGCGCCGACCGGGGCCCGCTCCGGGTCAAAGCGGCCCCATGCCCGCAGCGCCCGCTCGAACGTCTGCTGCGTCAGGTCCTCGGCGTCTTCCCTGCTGCCGACGCGGTAGGCGAAGAACCCGTAGACGCTCCAGACCTGTTCGTCATAGGCGGCGGCAAAGTCTTCGCTCATCTGGGTGTGAGAGAGTAGTTGCTGGTCCGGCCCAATCCGGCTATGCGATCCGCTTCGCGAGGGACGTGCTGGCGACCGGTGGTGCTGCAGCTCGAGTCGTGGGAGGTCGAGCGGGCGTTGGGTGGTATCCAAGCGTGTCGTCCTCCCGCTGAAGACGGGCCAGACTCAGCCTGGCTCCGGTCCACCTTTCCGAGACTCAAGCCCGCGCGTGCCACCCTCGTGGGCGATGCGCCTCTCGTCGCTTTGCGCCATGCGCTCACTCGCCCTGATCCCGACCTCCGTAGCCTGCACCAGCGCCGACTCCAGGATCGACGACCCCGACCTCGGGCGGGTCGAGGATCGCGAGGAGCTGGGGCGCGCGATGGCGGCGCTCAGCGAGCAGGAGCGCGAGGCGGTGGCGCTTCGCTACGGAGGCGATCTGACTGCGCCCGAGACCGCGAAGCTGCTCGGGGAGAAGCTGACGACGGTGGAGGGGCGCCTCTACCGGGCGCTGCGAAAGCTCCGCGCTGAGCTGGATTAGGCAGCTCGGGCGCCCAGCATGCGCTCTGCGACGCCTTCGAGGAGGGCCCCCTGGCTCCGAGGTCCTAGCCTTCAACCGATTCCTGCGTAGTGCCGATCGCCAGCGGCCCCTCGTCAAGGGTGACCGAGTTAAACATCCCGACCTTGCGGTAGTTCATCAGGTGGATGGCGTTGGGCCCGGTGTCGTTGCTGGCGTCCATCGTCTGCATCTTCAGGCGCTGCGTGGGGGCGACATGGTTGGGGTTGTAGGTGCTGGCGCTGAAGAAGTCGATCGGTTTGCCGTCGATCCACATTTCGACCCAGCCTTCGGAGGCGAACTTCTCGTGCACCATCACGCTCACCCAGCTGTTCTTGACCAACGGCATCTGCCAGGGGACGTCCCAGTTGTAGGTGCCGTTGCGCGACCACTGGATGTGTTCGCCGCTGACTTCGATGTGCCAGGGAGGGGTGCCGTTGAAGGGGCTTCCGTAGGGTCCCTCCATCAAGGTCAGCCAGCTGGGGATCGAGGAGGGGAAGCTGGAGGGGAGATAGAATTTCGAGCTCCACCAGAGTTCATCCCCAGGGTTGATGGTCGGAGTCGAGACGAGCTCCGCACGCGGGTTTTCAGTCGGGGTGATCGGGTAGACGTCTTTGTCGCCGACCGTCATCTGGAAGACCGATTCGCCGCTCCCGGCCGGGTCGGGGACTTCGGTGACCGCCCCCGGCGCTGACTGGTTGAGCCAGAATTCTTCGATGTGGGTGGCCTTGAAGAGGAGGTTGGCGGAAGGGCTGCTCGTCGGAGCGGGAGTCGGAGCAGGCGAGGGGGCTGGGGTCGCTTCAGGGGCCGTGGGAGAGGGTTCGGGGGCTGGGGTCGGTGCGGGAGAAGGGACAGGAGCAGTGGTCGGTTGAGGAGTGGGTGCAGGGGCTGGCGTGGGACTGGGCTGCGGGGAGGTGGGCGGCTTGTGCCGTGGGCTGCTCCGCCGCGACGTGGAGGCCCTGCTGGCGATGGCGGCGTATTGCCGCCGCTTGGAGGCGGCGTGGTGCCCGCGCTGCTTGGTCCAGCGGGGGCTCCCACTAGAGGCATGGGCGCTTGCCGGAGCGACGACCTTGGCGTCCGCACGGGTCGCCGTGGAGCCGATCGCCAGGGAGAGTGCAAAAGCGAGGGCGATCGCGAGCCCGGCGGCGTAGAGATTGGAGAAGTGTCGGGCAGGAGTGGAGGCGGTCGCCAGGTTCGTCGTCATGCGAACCTGTTCGTCGGGCTCCGGTGGCCCGGCAAGCGCTATGTGGATCGCTGGACGTATGTCCGGACGGGCCGGTCATACCTCCGTGGATTCCCGAAGGTGCCGGGTGAGGGAAGTTCCGAATGGGAGCCGTGGGAACTACTCGGTGACAGGTCTGACGGGAGCGACCAGCTAGACCTCAGCGGGCGATCTCAGCGGCGGCCTGGCTGGCTGTTGAATGCGCATTACCTCGCCGGGATCCCGACGGCGAATCGCGCGATCCGGCAGGTCCAGCTTCACGGCATCGGGCCAATTGAGACGGCGCAGAAAACCATCGCTCCGAGCCCGAGCTCGTCACGGTCCGGTCGTGGATGAGGACGCGCTTGCGGGCATTGAATCTCCGAAGTCGGATCAAAGCGGGCTGGCCCGTGAGATGCGTCTCTGCCCAAGGACTGAGCGGGCTCCGATTGCGCCGGCGCTTGTGGGGAGGAGGGGGCGCGCACTGCGGGACGGGCCAGAGCCGGTCCGATTGGTCGTCGTCCACTCGTCATATGGTTCCTTTGTCATCCGCCCGCCACAAAATCTCTGACCAAATTGGGCTTGTCGAAACAAAGCTAGGAGACAGGGGGTAGCGTCTCGTGCAGCGAACCGTGACCGTTGCTGTTGGCGACTTCTGCTTGGAGTCTCTTGGGGGGGCGCTCACCCGGGACTCGGCGGGCCTTTCGCGCTCACTGATGCAGGCCATCCGCTACTACCTTTCTGATCAAGGGTCGGAGCGGCCTGGATGGACGTATCCGGGCTTTCGCCTTGCCGAACAAAGGGATGGTCCGACAGTCGAGGTAGAGATGGAAATCGACGACGCGGTCTGGAAGGCATTTTCAAAAGAGGCCGAACGGCAAGGGGCCTCTACAGACCAGCTCGCTCAACACGCCGTGTTCTATCTTGCGGCGGATCGCGACGGAGGTCGACTTGTCCAGCGCATCGCCAAAGACCTGGGCGACGAGGAGCCTTAACCCCAATCATTCACCAAGCGCGCGCGAGTAACGTCGACGGGTAAGAAGGAGTGTGTGGATGCCGGCGCGCATCGGCCGGTGACGTGTGACAGCTCGGCGGAGCCTGAGGACGGCCCCGCGTGGTCTTCTGCGCGCAGGCCAAGGCCGGCTCGGGGCAGCAGGTTGACGTAGGGGAAGGCGCGGCTCCGTCGGAACCCCGCCCGCGCTCAGCCGGCCGGCACCGGCAGCTCGTAAACCCGCGCGAAGGCGGCGGCGAGCTCCTCCGCCCAAGGCCAGCGGCGCTCCAGCCGCAGGGTCGCGCGGCGGGCGTGGAAGGCGAGCCTCCCGGCCGTGTGCAGGGCCCGGTAGCGCAGCCGCTTGGGCTCAAGGCCCGAGAGCTCGCCGCGCAGGAGCAGGATGTCGGTCCAGGCGAGCAGCGCCCCGGCGATCAGCACCAGCTCCAGCCAGACCGCGTTCATCGCGAAGTCGCCGAAGGGGAGCAGCTCCAGGCCCATCTGCTTGGCGCAGCGGATCCGGTCCTCGCAGCGAGCGCGGGCGCGATGTTCGCACTCAAGGCAAACGGCGTCTCCTGTGCGGTCGGTGAGGATCGCCTGAAAGCGGTGGCCGTCGGAGTCGGTAAAGGAGAGCTGGGCGCCGGGGTGGGGCCGCTCGCGGCGGACGATCAGCCGCGAGCCCTCCGGCCAGCCCTCCAGGTCGATCAGCTCGGTCGCCTCGGCGACCTCACCGTTCTCGCGCACCGAGCCGTCTTGGGCAAGTGCGGGGACCCAGCGCTGATCGGGGATCTTGGCGATCGCCTCGCGCACCGGCTCGGTCAGATCGAAGCCGACCGAGAAGCCGATGCGGCCCTCGCGCGCCCAATCCAACAACCCGTGGGTGGCGCCGGCGGAGTCGCAGCGCAGGACGATCTCCGAGCTGGCGGCGATCTGCGCCGGCAGTTGCTCGAGCGCCTCTTCGGCGACCTCGATCTGGTCGGCCACGGTGTTGGAGCCGGCGTTGCCGGGGCGCAGAGCGCCGGCCAGCGGCTCGCCGCCGCAGGCATCGGCGGGGCGGTCCAGGAAGGCGAGCATCGGGTGGAAGCCGAAGCCGCCCTTAAAGGTCGGTGCGGCGCCCTGCTTCTCAGAGGCGGCCTCGATCAGCGTCGGGTCGAGGTCGATGAAGAGCGGACCGTCGGGTGCGGCGCCGGCCGCCCAGGCGCGCTCGCGCGCTACCCGGCGGGCGCCCCGCAGCGCGCCGAGCAGCTCGGGGTCGCGGGCGATCGCCTCGACCGTGCGCCAGGCGGTGGCATCGGAGGCGACCGCCCCGAAGAGCGGCTCCTGGTCGCGCACGGCGCGCAGGTCGGCGAGGTGCTCGCCGCCGGAGGCGAGCATCACCGCGAGGTCTCGCACCACCCGCCCTGGGTCATGGACTCCGCGCCGCTCGCGCATCGGCGCAAGGCCACGGGAGAGCGCCTCCGTCAACCCGATCTCATCAGCCGCCGCGGCGATCAATGCCGCGCCGGCGTGGGAGACCACACCCTCTCCGTCCGCCGTCACATCTACGGTGAAACTGCGGCCATCGCGCTGCACCTTCATGGTGATCCTCCTGAGCGGTTTTTGCGAGCTTTGACACCCGCAGAATCCCGCTTCAGACGGACGAAACCGCGCCCTGGGTGACCCGGGGCGCGGTTTCTTCATGAAGGATCGGGGCTAAGGCGCGACGACGGGCGCCGCGTCGAGCTCTACGAGGGCCGATTGGAGGGTCTGTCGGCCACGATGATGGAGCCCGTGTATCGAGCTTTCGGTTTTCCCGAGGACACCGGCGATCTCGACCGGTGAGAGTCCGACGATGTGCCTGAGGATCAGGACCTCCCGCTGCTCCTCCGGCAACTGCTCCAGCGCATCACGGAGATCGCGGCCGCGGTCGTGACTGATTTGGCCACGGTTGTCGTCTCGGACGCGGACATCCTCACAAGGGGTCATCCGTCGCGCACGCAAGTGATCTAGGGCTACGTTGCGGGCGACTCGCAAAATCCAGGCGGCGAAAGCCACGTCTCGCGGTTCGTACTTCCCGATGACGCCGATCAACTTCACGAAGACGTTCTGCGTTATGTCCTCTGCCTCGTGATGATCCTGGACCAGGCTCCTGACGTAGTGGTGGACATCCTCTGCGTAGCGGACATAGAGGAAGTGCAGGCCCTCCATGTCACCAGCTTGAGCTCGGGCAATCGCCGTCCTGACGATCAGGCTGTCGCCGCTCCCAGCCTGAGACGGTCGACCGGACTCCCCAGAGCCCGGCTCGGGTTGGCTACTTGTCAACTCTCACTCTTCCCCGTTGATTTTGGTCTGCCATAGATTCCTTAGGCTGGGAATGGCACGCAAAAAGCGGAATCCGAGTGTGCAACTCGAGCGCTCCCGTGATACGAAAGTCCAGAATGTCCAGAAGCTAAGCCTGCGTTCTTTGGCGGAAGCCTGATGGAAACGCGATGCGCTTGTCAATCCCGGCAATGCGTCCGTTGTCAACCTCGACATTCGTCCAAATATGCGCACTTTGCTTGGGTGGTAGAAGCATCGCTGGTGCAGGTCAGATGTCGATACGCCAGCGATGCAAAGCGCAAGCTCTCAAGCCTAGAGAGCGTTAGTCTCGGAGTGACCGACACCGGACTTCCTCAGAATGAGGCGCCCTACCGCGAGTTGCACGATGTTGTGCTGGGGGAAGGCGTCATCGTTCAGGCCTTCACGAACCTGTATGGATGTTGCATCGGGGCGTATACCCGCATCGGGACCTTCGTCGAGATTCAGGCTGGGGCGAGCGTTGGGAAGGCCTGCAAGGTCCAAAGCCATACGTTCATCTGCGAGGGCGTGACGATCGGGAGTGGCGTGTTTGTGGGCCACGGGGTGACATTCATCAACGATAAGCACCCGCGCGCGACGAGCGAGTCCGGATTGCTCGGGACGACCGACGACTGGAAGCTCCTCCCGACCTTCGTTGAGGATGGTGTATCGATCGGTTCTGGTGCGACTATTCTCGGCGGCCTGCGCTTAGGCGAAAGGGCGGCTATCGGAGCAGGGGCCGTGGTCACCAGAGATGTGCCGCCTGGGGCTGTGGTGGCTGGCAATCCAGCCGGGGCGCTGGCGATGACCTCGCGTCGTCGACCATTGGCCCAGGCACTTCATCGTTGAAGGCGACGACGCAGCCCACTCGAGGGGCTGTTTGTCCATCAGAGCAGGTAGATGTGCCCATGCTCGACTATTGCCCTCTGCATCTCGTCGATCTCGATCGAGCTGAGGTCTCGCGGCCAACGGTCAAAGCGTGGACAGGACTCCATCTGCACGAGATGGCGGTCTCGCAATTCGTCGGTGCTGGCGATCACCTTGGCCGGATTGCCCACGGCCAGGCTCTTGGCTGGTATCTCCCCGCGGACGATCGCACCGGCGCCGATGATCGCATCGTCGCCGATCACCGCTCCGGGAAGGATGATCGCCCCTGCCCCGATATAACACCGTTCGCCAATTATCACCGGACGGACCTCTGTGTATCCGGTAAGGCGCTTGATCGCCGCGTCGTGCGCGAGGATCCGCACGTCGGTGGCGACGATCGTATGGGAGCCGATTTCCACAGCCCACGCGAAGTCCGGGTCTACGACCGTGCGCTCGGCCAGGCGAATCGGCGAGTGAGCCCGCAGGCCGAGCTTGCGAAGTCGTCTGAGCGTCTGTGCCCCCCGCATGCGTGCCAGCAGGCGTGCACGCAGGCTTGTGGCCTCGACTCCACGGGGGTCGAGGTTCAAGACGGCTGGCGGCTCGGCGGAGAAGACGCTCATCAGCTTGGGCTCCACCGCTAATCTGCTCCGCTGGTTGCAGCTTCGAGGAAGCTGTCACCGCGCCGGCGAAGATGCCGCGCATCGGCGATGTCGAGCTCGACCGGGCTTCCTCCGGCCCTCATGGAGGTTTCGGAGGCCTCGACGATCTTGACGATCTCCAGGCCCAGATGGGCGTTTGAACGTGGCTCCGCTCCGGTCAGGATGGCGTCTGCAAAATCGGCAAGCTCAAGGCTGAGTGGCTCGCGGGCCTCAATCCGAGGCGCCACCATGTCTCCAGTTCGGTACGTCATCCTGTACTCGCCGAATGTCGTCGGCGTCGTCACATCGAGGCCTCGATCGTATATGCGGATTGCCTCGTCGGCAGAGGTGTCCTCGTACTGAACCATTCGCTTACTGCCCACGACTACCATCTGACGCAGCTTTCGCGGGGCCAGCCACGAGATCTGAACGTTGGCCGCCGTTCCGCTCGCAAATGACAGTGTAAGGAAAGCTGTCTCCGCAACATCGGCATCAAATACGCTGCGACCGGTGGCTGAGACTCGAACCACTGGCTCGTCGAGCCAGTACAGAAGGATCGAAAGATCGTGGGGAGCGAGATCACAAATGACGCCATCTCGCTGGTACATACCCAGGTTCATCCGTGAGGAGGTCACAAAGTAGGTCTCGCCGACGACGTCGTCCTGGATCAACTCGCGAACTTTGTTGACCGGAGGACTGTAGAGGAACGTGTGGCCAGGCATGAGCACCAGTCCCAGCTCTTCGCTCATGCGAGCCAGCTCCCAAGCATCTTCGGTTCGGCGCGCTAGCGGCTTCTCTACGAGAACGTGCTTGCCGGCAGCCAGCGCCTTCGAAACAAGGTCGAAGTGGGTCACCGGAGGGGTCGCTATCAGTACAGCTTGCACCCGAGGATCGCGCAGGAGTTTGTCGAAGTCCGGCTCTACGGCATGGTCGGGATAGCGGCCGAGGAACTGGGCAGCACGGCTCTCATTCAACTCGCAGAGTGCGTGCAACTCGAACTCGGGACGTCCCACGAGGTTGCGAAGAAGATTGGGCCCCCAGTATCCGTAGCCGACCACTGCGGCGCCGATGCGTGCCGGAACCATGCCCATCAGGCAACACCCTTCCGCCCAACGACGACACCGATGGTCTTCATGAGGATCAGGAGGTCAAGTCGCAGCGAGCGGGACTCGACGTACTCGACGTCAAGTCCAACCATCTCTGTGTAAGTCTTTTCGTTACGGCCGCTGACCTGCCAAAGCCCCGTCAGCCCCGGTTTTACGGCAAACCGCTTGAAAGCTCGCAGCGTATAGTGCTCGAGCTCGTAAGGCACTACAGGACGTGGCCCAACCAGCGACATATCTCCTCGCAGCACATTCCACAGCTGCGGGAGCTCGTCAAAGCTCGTTCTGCGGAGGAATCTACCCACGCGGGTCACCCGGTCATCGGCCGCGAGCTTGAAGATGCTCTGACGCCCATCGGACTTCCGGGCGCCTTGCCCGCCGACCAGCTGGGCGATGTACTCGCGATGTGGAGCAGGATCGGCCCCCGCGTGCATGGTCCTGAACTTATAAACCGTGAATTCGACCTCATTCAGGCCGATGCGGCGTTGCCGGAAGATCGCAGGTCCGTCGGAGTCAAGCCGAATCATCGCCCCGAGCAAGAGCAAGAGCGGTGCGGTTAGGAGAAGCATGAGTGCCGCGACAATCGTGTCCAGTGCCCTGCGGAGGAATCGCGTCACCGCTGAGTCCTCCGGCACAGCAGATTCACGATCAATGAAGTGCCTGGCCTGATCAGCCTCCACTGGATGCTCTCGCAGCGTCGAATTCGTGGATGGCCTGTGCAACCTGGGCGATGTCCTCATCGCTGTGGAACGGACTTATCGGTAATGAACAGAATCGGCTGGCATGACTCTCTGCCACTGGGAGATCGCCCTTTGCCAGGCCAAGGCTTGCGTAAGCGTCCGACAGATGGATGGGCACGGGATAGTGAACGCCGCTCGCAATGCCGTGTCGCTGAAGATGGTCCCTTAGGGCGTCGCGCCGATCGCTCAAGACGACGTATTGGTGGAATACGTGGTCGTGGCCATCAGACGGCAGTGCTGGCAGCTCAACCAGGGAGTGCTCCAGGTGTGCCGAAAGGAGCTCGGCAATAGATCTTCTTCGCTCATTCCAGGCGTCCAAGTGCCGAAGCTTGATGCGTAAGATTGCCGCTTGCAGAGCATCAAGGCGAGCTGTGGTGCCGCGTAGGCGGTGGTAGTAGCGAGGGTGCTCTCCATGCGCACGCAGTAGCTTTACGTGCTCGGCCAGTGCTGAGTCGTTCGTGACGATTGCACCTCCGTCTCCCCATCCGCCGAGGTTCTTTGCCGGGTAAAAGCTGAAGCAGCCTGCAGCGCCCATCGAGCCGACACGCCGGCCCATGTAGATGGCGCCGTGTGCCTGGCAGGCATCCTCGACGAGATGCAATCCCGATGTGCGGGTGAGCTCGAGGAGCGGATCGATATCGGCAGTGCGACCGTGCAGATGGACCGGAATCACGCAGCGGGTTCTCGGTGTGAGAGAGCTCGCGACAGTATCGGCCGTAATCGTGTTAGTGCCAGGATCGACATCAATGAGACGGGGATCGGCTCCCGCAAGAGTGACGGCCTCGGCGGTGGCAATAAACGAGTTGGTTGGGACAATTACCTCGTCCCCAGGGCCAATGTTCAAGGCGCGAAGCGTTAATGCGAGAGCTTCAGTCCCGGACGACACTCCGATCGCGTGAGTGGTCCCGCAATACTCGGCGAACTCGGTCTCAAAGGCCTCCAGCTCATCCCCTTCGGTGAATGCGCCCGCCGATGCGACAAGCTCAACTGCAGAGATGAGGCTTGCGAAGAGCTGGGGATCCGCGTGATCCAGGCGGGTTAGCGGGACTGGGTCACGGGTTCGCTCCTGTCGGCTGGCAACCGCCATCGCACATGTAACGGGCGAAGGCGCGGGATCCTTCTGCGATCCGCTTGTCGTGGTGGACCATGAACGGCGCGAGTCTGTCGCAAACGCGACCCGGTCTGGCTAAGCGACTGACTCAGCCTCTAAGTTCGTGGCTCGAAGCCTGTCTTCGACAATGTCGGCAAGCCCGGCGAGGTCGCCGTCGCAGCCAGCTTGAAGGCGATACACGGGAACGCTGCGGACAAGCTCGTACAAGAGACCAGATCGTGTCAGTGCTCGCCCTGAATCGCGGTTGAGCGAGAGCATGTGGGGGAGAAGACGTCCGCCGCCTACGGGCTCCCGGATGGCCTGGGGAGCAACTGCCCGGCGCCGGTCGAGTATGAAGAGCTCTGCGAGGGGCTGAGGGCCACTGCCGCCTTGTCGGACACGTACCCAGGCCATTCCGTCGTCGGGAAGGACGCCGAGTGAGTCACCCATCTCCTGCGTCACCCCGCGGTGGTCGGCCGGAAGCGTCATCAGCGGTGGGCCCGGGTGCGCTAGCACCTTGCCGCCGATGCGACTCAGAGCCACCACATCGTCGGAGAAGAGAGGGCGGCCGCGTTGCACCAGCTCGGCGGCGATCGTTGACTTCCCTCCGCCGGGCGCGGCAACAAAGGCGACGATTCCCTCTGGCACGCAGATCGCACTCGCGTGGAGAGCCTCGAAGCCCCGAATCAGGCTCGCGCATTGAAGGGCCGTATCGAGCAGGAATCGCTGCCAGCTGAGACTCTCCGGGTCTGCCGGGGCGCAGAGCAGCGTCCGCCCGGTTCGATCCAGATGGAAGGTCGCCCGGCGTCCGAAGGTGAGTAGGTGATCACCCGCCTGACCTCGCTCACATCGAACGTGACGGTCGTTGGGAAATGTCGTTTGCCATGCCGGCGTCCCGTTGGCATCGCTCCAATGACCGATCACTTCGTCTTTCTCGGCGAGCCGAAGAGTTAGGTCTGGCTCCTCGGCCACTTCGGTGGAGTCGGAGATCGGAACCTCAAAGGCCGATTGCACACGAAGGCCATAGGCGGAGAACATCTGCCGTCTCACCCCCATGGAACTGGGCGACAGCCAGGGTTCTTGCGGGACCCGGTGTCCAGCCGTCCGGTTACCGAGAAATGTGTAAGCCGAAAGTTGGCTGAGACGGCCCGCGGCCGATGGGGTCCTGAGCGTCGTCCGCCCGTCCTATGCGGGCGAGTTCAAGCTGCTCAGGCGGAAGAATCTCAGCTTGTCCAGAGTTTATTCAGGCTATGGACTACAGCTATGTGGCCTACGGCCTGGCGATGCACTCCTCCTTTTCGCTCCCCGGTATGGAACAGGCTGCTGAGGGCGGACTTCCTTCGTTAGCCCTCGATCTCGAGACGCCCGCCGAAATGCAGGCTTTCTGGGGACGGGCGCCAGGCTCATCCCCCTGGCGTGGTCGGCTTGGCGACGGACAGGAGTTCACGATCGAGCGGGGGATCGGAGGGGATCTGCTTTTCACCTACGGCGAGCGGGATCGCTTTCGCCTCGACCGGCTCGAGCGCCGACTTGGATGTGCCCCGCTGGACGTTGCTCGCCTCGACTGGCAGCGGGTGCTGCTGAATCGCATTCTCCCGAACGTCAGCATCGCCTACGGTCGTGAGGCTCTGCACGCAAGCGCGGTGGAGACCTCGCTCGGAGTGATCGCGGTCGCAGCGCCGAGCGGCATGGGAAAGTCGACACTCGCGAGCGAGCTGATGCAGCGGGGGTGGCCGCTATTTACCGACGACGTGCTGATTCTCGCCGAAGGACCCGAAGCCGTCCAAGCACAGCCCGCCAGCCCTCACATGAACATCCACACCGGTGTAGTCAACCCGGAGGAGTTTGGCGCAGCCTTGGGGGTCTTCGCGGGTGAGCGCTGGATCGCGGTCCGCTGCAGCGCCCACCAGGCCCGAGAGGTGGCTGCCATCGTCGTTTTGGAGCGCGGTCAGGGTCTGGATCTAACCGCCGAGCCTCTGCCCAGTTCTCCTCTCGCCCTCGCCCCGTACATGCTCGGCTTGCCGGACGACGACGAGCGCGACGCCAGTCGCTTTGCGCTCTACTCCGATCTGGTCGACTCGGTGAGGCTCCTTCGCCTTACCGCGGGCACGACGGTCGGGCCGGCTGATCTCGCCGACGCGCTCGAGCAGGCGCTGGGCCTAAGCGCTCCGCTCGCCGCTCAGGGGGCTGCATGACGCCACAATCACCGCAGACGCTGGCGCTACCGGGGACGCAGCTCAACAGATCTGAGGAGTCCGCAGCCACCGCGATCGCGCCTGCGCCGCGCGCAGGCGCCGGAAACGGGGCGACTCCGCGTCTGGGCCCGCTCTCAGCGCCCCTTGGGCCAACCGAGGAGTCCTTTCCGCTGATGCTCAGGAACGTCGGAAAGCGCTGGCACAGGAACCCGACTTCGGTGCTGGACGGGGTCGACCTGAACCTTGATCCCGGAACCAGAACCTGGGTCGGTGGGCGAAACGGGGCGGGCAAGACCACCCTGTTGCGGATCGCCGCCGGATTGATCGACCCGGACTGCGGGCGGGCTGAGGTCTGGGGGTTTACGGCGCGCGAGAATCGCAGCCGCTATCAAAGCCTCGTGTCGTTCCTGCCCGCCGGCGACCGTGGCCTTTACGCCCGCCTCACCGTTCAGCACCAGCTGGACTTTTGGGCCCGGATGGCGATGATCGCTCCCGCGGACATCCGTCCCAGAGTCGAGGCGGCCATCGACACCTTCGAATTGGGCGAGTTCGCCGATCGCCGGGTCGATCGCATGTCGATGGGTCAGCGTCAGCGGCTGCGGATTGCGATGACTTTTCTCACCGAACCGGAGATCGTCTTGGTCGACGAGCCGCTGACCAGCCTCGACTCCGAGGGGGCCGCGATCTTGGACCAGGCAATCGAGGCCCTGATTGCGCGCGACGGAGCGCTGCTCTGGTGCTCGCCAGAGGTCGAGCATCTCCGACAGCCATTCGACGTGCGCTGGATCCTCGAAGACGGAAGGCTCGCGAAAGCATGAGCGATCTGAAGTGCAGCGCTCGCGCGTTCTTGGCTGTGATGCGGCGAGACCTGCGTGTCTATCTGTCCTATCGGACCCGGATGGTCAGCCAGGCGCTGACCGCGGTGTTCAGCCTCACCCTCTTCTACTACGTGTCGCGCCTCGTGCACGTCAGCGGCTTTGCCTCGCCGGAGAGCTATTTCGGCTTTGTCGTCGTCGGCATCGCGCTGGTGAGTGTCCTCTACTCGTGCTTCTCGGTCGCCGAAATGGTCAGGCAGGAGTTGGTGGCGGGCACATTCGAGCGTCTGCTTCTATCTCCGTTCGGCGCAATCCGCAGCGTGATCGCGATGGCGCTGTTCCCGCTGCTCTATGGCCTGGTGCTCGCCGCGGTCACGCTCGGCATCGGATGCGCTGTGTTCGGATTGCAGTTGCACTGGTCAACAGTTCCTCTGAGCGTTCCGGCGATGGGTTTGGCGCTGCTTGCCTTTTTGCCCTTCGGACTGCTCTTCGCAGCCCTCACGGTTGCGACCAAACAGGGCAACGTGGGGACGAGCTGGGTGATCGCGCTGATCTCGATCGTCGGGGGCCTCTACTTTCCAATCTCGCTGTTGCCGGCATGGGCGCAGACGGCGGCCAAGCTGCAGCCCTTCACCCCGGCGACGGAGGTGCTTCGACACCTGCTCGTCGGCAGCCCACAAAGCACCTCGACCGCTACTGCCCTGGCAAAGCTGGTGGCGTTTGCCGCAGTGCTGCTGCCGGCCTCGATTTTCGCCCTATCTCAGGCGATTCGCGTCGGCCAACGCCGCGGCACGATCATCGAGTACTGAAAGACCTGCGAGGTGAGCCTGTCATGACCCCAAACGCGACGCCCATCCCACCGCCTCTGCTGAAGACCAGGATCAAGGTGCCCCAGCACGTCGTCTACCGCAGCTTCCCGACGGAGACCGTCGTGCTCAACCTTCAGACCGGCAAGTACCACGGTCTCAACCCGACCGCTGGGCGCATGCTGGAAGCCCTGGAGCAGGCCGACACTGTCAATCAAGCGGCGGCTGCGGCGGCAAGGGACTACGAGCAATCTCAGGCCACGACCGAGCAGGACATGTGTGACCTCTGTCAGGCCTTGCTCGAGCGAGGCTTGATCGAGATCGAAGGCGATGGTGGAAGCTGATTTGGGCAACTCTGCCGGCCGCCAGGCTGCAAGGCTGACGCCCCAGCCCCAGCCCCAGCCCCAGCCCCAGCTCCAGGTCTCAACGCCCCGCCAGCGACCGGTCGTGCGCAAGCTGAGAGCCGGCGAGCGCGGGCGCCTCGCTACAGAGATCATCGCGGCGTACCTACGCGCCCAGCGCGAGCTCGGTCGGGCACCGATCGCCGTGGTGGTGGAGCGACTGCGCTCAGGCGCCTCCCCAATGCGAGCGGAAGACTCCGAGACGCTTGCCGAGGCGCGACGCCTCGGCCGCGCGGTGGTGCGGACACTCCCCTTTTTGCCAGGCGATACGCGCTGCTTGCGGCGCTCACTGGTGCTGGTCCAGCTGCTGGGGAGGCGCGGAATCTCCGCCCGCCTTGTGATCGCCGTCCGCGCCGATCCGGATTTTCTAGCCCACGCCTGGGTCGAGCATGGGGGAGAGCCGCTTCTCGCTCCCCCGGATAAGTCGTTTGCTCGACTCGTCGAGCTGTAGGCGGGGCCGATGAGATCCGATCTCGATCAGTCGGAGGAGATCCAGGGCCAGGTCGGTGCAGGTCGGCAGAGAGGAGAGCGTGGCACCCAGGTGACGGTCTTCGGACTCGACGTGCGAGCCGATCGGCCGTTGCCGTTTCTGGAAACAGCGAAGGCGAGGTCGACCGGGCGCAGGCTCGAGACCTCGCTGGTGGGGGAGGCTGAGACTCCGAGCTGGCCCCCCGGAGCAGAGTTGATCTCCGACCAGCGACGACCCGACGGAGCTGTGAACTTCAGAATCGAGGCCAGCTCGGAGGGCTACCGCATCTGGGGCCCGGCATGCGGAGAAAACGTCATCTCCAGCAATGGCCGCCGCCTGCGCGCTGCGGTCGGAGTCTGCGGCATCCGGGCGTGGCAGCGGCTGCTGATCGCCCAGGTCCTGCCCTTTGCCGGCGTTCTTCGTGGCCTGGAGGTCCTTCACGCAAGCGCCGTGGTTGTCGACCAGGGGGCGATCGCGTTCCTCGGCCCGTCGGGCTCGGGCAAGACCTCGCTTGCCCTGGCGCTCTGCCGGCGGGGCGCCGGCTTCCTCACCGATGACGTCCTCGCACTGGAGCGGCTAAACGGCGAGCTCGTCGGTCACCCGGGGGCTCCGGTAGCCGCGATTGACCGCGCCGAGGCCGATCGCCTGCACCGACTCGACGGCGCGGAGGAGCCCGAGGTGCTGAGCGTTGACTCCCGCGAGCAGCTCGCGCGAGTCGCGCTCGTCGCGGAGCCGACCCCGCTGTGCGCGCTGTTATTCCTCGATCGCCGCCCCCGCGGGCCGGCGCGGCCGCGCTTCGAGCTGATCGCCGATGCGAGGATGCTGCTCGCGTCGACCTTCAACCTCACCCTGACCACGCCGCGACGGCTTGAGGGGCTCCTCGACATCTGCGCGCTCGCCGCCCGTGGCCGGGTTGAGCGG
The DNA here is from genome assembly GCA_963777915.1 of uncultured Solirubrobacterales bacterium. GTDB lineage: Bacteria > Actinomycetota > Thermoleophilia > Solirubrobacterales > 70-9 > CAVUPF01. The sequence continues at coordinate 265,805 of CAVZSH010000005.1, forward strand.
GTTGTGGTCGGTCCTGAAGTGGATGCCACCGAACTTGGAGTTGCGGTGGAGCGGCGGATCGGCGTCTCGGCATGAGCCGCTGGCTGGCTGGCGCCTTTGACCCGGGAGATCGGTTCGACGGTTCGCGTCTCGCCGCTACCTTGGCACCCGACGCTGCCAGAAGGCTCGATTGCGGGCCCCTCCAGTTGGCCTACAGCGGTCCCCCGCCCCGCTCTACCAATCCCCTCTGTCTGCTCGACGGCTTCCTGGATAACGCCGATGACATCTCCCTTCAGCTGGGTGAAGGGGACGCTGCATCTGACGAGGAGCTGCTGGCCGCCGGCTATCGGCGCTGGGGCGGCGAGCTTCTCGGGCGCATGCGCGGCGACTTCGTCTTGATCCTCTGGGATGCCGCTCGCGGCGAGGGTCTGATTGCCCGCGACCAGCTTGGTGTGCGACCGCTGTTTCTCCACGAGGTTGGGGGAGGTTTGCGCTTTGCCAGCGAGCTCCGATATCTGCTGGCCCTGCTGCCGCGGCGCCCGGAGCCGGATCCGGTCAGCCTTGCGCATTGGATCGCCCTCAGCAGTCGCCCCGGCACCGAGACTCTGTACGCGGGCATTGGGCGCCTGGGGCCGGGCGAGGTCCTGTTGCTCAGCCGAGACGGGACCCGAAAGGAGCGCTACTGGGCCCCCCGCTTCGAGGAGCCCTCAGATCTGCCGCCCGCCGAGCTCAGCGCGCAGGTCCGCAGCGCTCTTGAACGCTCGGTGCGACGCCGGGTTGCCGCGAATGGCCACACCGGGGTGCTGATGAGTGGAGGCTTGGACTCCTCCTCGGTCGCGGCGATCAGCGCGAGCGTGGCGGAGGGCGACGTCTGCGCCTGCTCGGCAGCCTTCCCCGATCATCCCGCCGCTGATGAGTCGGAGTTGATCGCTCAACTCAGGCAGGCCCTTGAGCTTCCCGGGGTCAGCGCCGAGGTGCGATCTGGCGGGCTGTTGGCAAGTGCGCTTGAGCACCTCGCGGCGTGGCAGATGCCGCTGCTCGGCTGGGGAGACTTCTGGATGCTCCCCCTGATGCGCATCGCGGCTGCTGAGGGCGTGGAGACGCTGCTTGACGGTGACGGCGGCGATGAGCTGTTCGGGCCCCGTTCATATCTGCTCGCAGATCGCCTGCGCGAAGGACACCCGCTGCAAGCTCTCAAGCTTGCCCGCGAGCTGCCCGGAGGTGGGGCCCACGTCCCTCGTCGAGAGGTGGCGAGGGTGTTCGGCTCGGTTGCCCTGACGGGGGCCCTTCCATTCCGGCTGCACGAGATCGAGGGGAGGTCCCTTGCAAAGCGCCAAGCGCCCGACTGGCTGCGTCGTCGGGCCGCAGGGGATCTAATCGCCTCCGGCGATCCCCTCGCCTGGAGGCGCCTCGGTGGGCCTCTTTGGTGGTCCCACACGGCCTATGGCTTTGCACGAGGGATTGAGGAGGCCGGCGTCTTCGAGCACCAGCGCCGCCGCGCGGCGCTCGCCGGCCTTGAGGCACGCCACCCGCTGTTTGACCTCGATCTGATCGAGCTTGCTCTGCGCCAGCCTCCCGAGGCCAGCCTCGATCATCGTTTCAGCCGGCCATTGCTGCGCGAGAGCATGGCCGGATTGCTGCCCGACTCGGTCCGGCTGCGCCCGGGCAAGGCCTGGTTTGAGTCACTGATCATCGATTGCCTGAGTGGACCCGACGGAGCGGCTGTGAGGAGCATCCTGATGGGCCCGGATGCCGAGCTTGGCGCCTATGTCGAACTTGGTGAGATGAGCCGTGCCCTATTTGACTCCGACGTGGCGCTCCGCGAGAACCCTTTTCGCTGGATGTGGCAGGTCTGGAGGCTGCTCACCGCGGAGCTCTGGATTCGCGCACAGAGCTCGCCGGTCGGCGATCTGGCGCTGGATCCGCCTCCGAGCAGAGCGCGAGTGGCAATCCTCGAGCCAGCGATCGCCTAGTACTTTTTTCCACCTTGACCAAGGCCGCTTAACCTCTACTCTTAGCCCAACAAGTTCACCGCTGGCTCTGCCGTGTCCACAGTGTGGAGGGGGCAGGGTCGAGTGTCTTGTCAAGCAGATAAGGAGCGACCCACATGGCTGAAAGTGAGAATCCTGGAACTTACGAGGTCCCTCGGATCGTTGACTATGGCGACCTACAGGAACTGACTGCGGCTTGTCTGGGCGGCAGCGGCGGAGACGCCGGCTACCCCGGGCACATCGGGGGATACAGCGTCGGCCTGAGTAACCCGGCGGCTCAATGCCACTCGGGCTAAATTCCACTCCAAGCCTGACCATTTTCCAGACCGACCGACTTTAGTCTGGGCCGCCGATCGACGGCCAGCGGCCCGGCGGCGGCTGGGATTGAAGTTCTCCTCAGACGGTTGAGCCGTCACTCACGAGCGCCCCATCTCATACTGCGCTTCGCAGGCCTGCGAGGCTTGATCGAAAGTCTGAAGAGGGGCTCGTCGTTAGTTGGCTGTGCCGGGAGTTCTTCAGACGAAACGGCCGCTCGCAGGTAACCAAATCGGCGTCGAGCGGTCCGGCGTCGCACTGGTCGCCAGAGAAGACCAGCGCCGGCGCATCGGCGCGATCCTTGAGAAGCAGGGGCTGGAAATTGAGGGGTTCGACACGGTCGACGTTCTGCTCGAGGGCGACTCGACTCCAGCGCTGATCGTGCTTTGGGTAGAGGGCGCGCTCTCCGCGGCAGTCGCGAGCGATCTGGAGCCGCTGCGGCGAGCGATGCTACAGGCGCCAGTTGTGGTGATCTGCGATGCGATACGCCCGGGCGACCTACGCGCCGCGCTGGCCGCAGGTGCGAGTGGCGTGGTGCTTGAGGATCACCTGGCTATGAGGCTCGGGCCGTGCCTGCAGGCGGCGCTAGCCGGCCAGATCTGTGTGCCGCGCCTCTACTCGCGCCAGATCGAACCCGCCGCACTTTCCTCACGCGAGAAGCAGATCCTCGGGCTCGTCGTGATGGGCTACATGAACAGCCAGATTGCCGAGCAGCTGTTTCTCGCCGAAAGTACCGTCAAGAGCCACCTGTCATCTGCCTTTGTCAAGCTCGGCGTGCGGTCACGCAACGAGGCGGTCGATCTCATCTTGGACGCAGAGCGTGGCCTGGGCATGGGGATTCTTGGCCTGGGGGGCGAGCCCTTGGAGTCGGCGGGCGGTGCAGATGAAGCGCTGAGAGGCGCGCAAGCGTGACCACACTACTTGTCGCTTCAACCGGCGGTCACCTCAAGGAGTTGCACTACCTGCATAGCCGATTGTCACACGTCGAGGGGCCGTTTCGCTGGGCGACTTTCGATACTCCACAGAGTCGATCGTTGCTCGATCACGAAACGGTGGACTATGTTCCCTTTGTCGACAGTCGCGACTTAGTCAATGTGATGCGAAACGTCTCCGCCGCGCGCCGCATCCTCAACGACCCCGAGGTGGATACGGTCGTCAGCACAGGTGCCGCGGTCGCGCTGCCGTTCATGGCGCTGGCACGCGCCCGACGGCTTATCTGTCACTACATTGAGAGCTCGACTCGTGCCGACGGTCCTTCGATCACCGGTCGTCTGCTCAGCAGGGTCCCAGGTATCCACCTCTATGCTCAGTACCCGGGCTGGGCTTGGGGGCGGTGGAGCTACCGTGGCTCGGTTTTCGATTCCTTTGAGCGTAGCGTTCCATCTCACTCGCAACTGAGAGGACTCCGGAAGGTCGTCGTAACGGTGGGCACCTGCCATCACGGGTTCCCGCGGCTGATTCGACGCCTGCTGGAAATACTTCCGCCTGAAGCCGAGGTCTTGTGGCAGACAGGCAATACCGATACCAGCAGCTTCGGGATTGCAGCGCATTACGAGATTCCGGAACGAGATCTAATGCAGGCGATGCGGGAGGCCGATGTGGTGATCTCCCATGCCGGAGCCGGAACGGCGATCGCGGCGCTGGAGGTCGGCAAATGTCCGGTAATCGTCCCGCGTCGGCTGGCGATGGCGGAGCAGATTGACGACCATCAGACGCAGATCGCACGGGAGCTTGGTGATCGAGGCCTCTCCATCTCGGCCGAGGCCGACGAGCTCAGATACGAGGATCTTCTCGCGGCGTCCAGTCACAGGGTGAGGACGCGTGCTCAGACCCCGGCCTTCGCAGTCTCGGGCAGCGGAGATCGCACTCGATATGAGAGCTGATCTGCGAAGAGGGCGTAGAGCTGCGCAGCTGAGTTCTCTGCGTTGAAGTCGCTCACGACCTTCTCCCTGGCGGCAGATCCCAGCCGGCGGCGGAGTGAGTGGTCCGCGAGCACGGCCTCCAGGGTGTTTGCGAGCTGATCGGGGCGGCCCGGGGCGACCAGGAGTCCGGTTTGGCCGTCCTCGATGAGCTCGGGGATGCCGGTGATCCTTGTGCTGATCACGGGAAGTCGCATCGCCATCGCCTCCATCAAGACCACCGGAATACCCTCCGCAAAGCTGGGCAAAGAGAAGATCGATGCGCTTTCGTAGAGGGCGCGGAGCTGATCCTGGCCGACTGGGCCGGGCAAGGACACGCTCGATGCGATTCCCAGTCGCTGTGCGAAGCGTTCGAGCACGGGCCGGTCGGGGCCGTCTCCTGCGATCGTGAGGTGCACGACGTGCCCGCGTTCGCCCAGCAGCGCGACGGCTTTCAACAGCACCGCTTGTCCCTTCTCGGGGACCAGGCGACCGATGCAGAGGATCTCTGGGTCGGTTCGGGGGCGGGCTGCACCACTGGGAGGCGTGAACTGCTCGATCGGTATGCCGACGTGGATGACGTGGAGCTTTTCCCATGCCTCGGGATCGCCCAGCGCCATCAGCTGGCTACGTGCAAAGTCGCTGATGCAGACCACGAAGCGGGCATGACGCATCTTCTCGGCGAGGCGAAAGTGGCGGACGTCGAAGAACTCGGTTGGGCCGTGCATGGTGAAGCTCCACGACCAGGGATGGTCCGATTCGACCGCCGAGCCGAGGTGGGAGGCCAGCAACGCGACGTCTGCGGCGACATTGGCTAGGTGGACGTGGATGTGGCGCAGGCCACGGCGCCGACACTCACTCCAGAGCATCACCGACTCGCCGAAATAGAAGACCTGCCACAGACGGCCCCGAGGGCCGGCTGGTGCGAGGCGCAATGCCAGAGCGAGGGTTGACAGATACGCCGCTGGCTTCCTGATCGCCAGCTTTAGGTGGGTACCGAGCAGTCGGCGCCAGCGGGCGGGGAGGATGGCGATGGTGCTCTGAAAAGCATCGCGGTCGGCATCGGCGAGCAGCTGATCGGGGCTGGCGCGATGGATCGAGAATGTCGTGATCGCAGCGCCGAGACGGCGCAAGGTATCGACCTCCCTGAGGATGAAGGTGTGTGAAATCGCCGGATAGGCTGAGCACAGGTAGGCGATCTTGAGCTTTGATCGAGACCTTGGGCGCCTCTCCTGGTTCAGAGACGGGCCCACCCGCCGATCTGCCACCGGAGCCCCTCTCATTGGCTCGCGCCCGGCGCCATAGTCACCTCGCGCCCGGTCCTCTGCCAGGACGTTGGTCCACGTCCCCCCAGCAGCCGCCCATAGAGCGCCACCTTGGTCGCGATCAGCGCCGGTGCCGTGGGTAAAGCGCGATAGACCTGAGCGGGCGCGCGCACAAGTCGCAGGCCCGCCAGCACGAAGGTGGCCTGAGCCGCCAGGGTGAGGGCAGACAGCGCCACCAAGCGCTTGGAGCCCAGCAGCGGGCCGGCGAATAGCGACAGAAGGCTGCCCGCCGTGATCAGCGATTGGGGCGGCACCAGGGACTCGAGCCCGGCGTGTATGCGCACCGGGTCGCGTTTAGCCAACCCCAGGGACACAAGCCGTGGGCTCCAGTGCCCGATCAGCTGGAGCTTTCCATGCTCCCACCGTGCCTGCTGGGCAGAGCTTCCCCGCAGAGTGGTGGGCATCGATGAGCTGACCCAGGCGTCTTTGACGAACTCGACCCGCTCGCCGGCCAGGACCAAGCGCATGTGATATTCGCCGTCCTCGGCGAGGCCCGTGCTCCTCCATGGCTCGCGGTCGAGCAGGTCCCTGGTGAAGGCCATCCCTGTGCCGGCTAGACCGCAGGACAGGCCAAGGCGTTGCTTGCCCAGGTAGCGGACCGTGTTCATCAGCGCGAACGCGCCGAAGCGAAGCGCGGAGGCGGGGGAGAGGTGAGGGTTTCCAACGACATAGTTGACTTGAAGAGCGCTGGCCCCGGAGCCCAGGCGCAGGTTGATCGCGGCCAGCAAGTTGGAAGAGGCGATGCAGTCGGCGTCGAGCACCACGACGCCGTCAAAGGCAGATCCATCGACCTTCAGCCGCTCGATCGCCCATCTGAGCGCCTGGCCCTTGCCACGCTTGGCCGACTCGACGCGCTCCCAGACCTCGGCGCCGGCACTCCTGGCGCGCTCCGCCGTCTGATCGGTGCAGTTATCGGCTATCACCACAGTGCGCCGGGCAGCGAAGGGGTATTCACAACGAGCCAGTGCGTCAAGCGTGGCTTGGATGCCGCCCTGCTCGTTATGAGCCGGGATCAGCACGACGAGCCGCAACTCGCTCTCCCTCTGTGCCCCGGGCAGTCCGCTCGAGCTCTTCGCTTCTCGGCGCGCCGCTAGGAGCAGCGCCAGGAGGTAGGCGCTTGACAGCGCGAGTGCGCCCTCGAGCACGAGCAACGTGTCGTCGATCAGACCGATCGGCCCGAGTCTGGGCCGGGCCCAAAGTTGAGATCTAGAGGAACGGCTCATCGGACAAAGCACTAACGAGACCGAGCCCCCAAAAAGTGCGCCGAGGAGCTCCGTCAGGGGGGCGAGCCGGAGCGCAGTGCCATCGAGGCGCCCATCATGCGGGCCATCGCCAACCCGTAGCGCGCCACGACACGGACGCTATGACCGATCGCAGAGCTCCTTCGCCGACTTTCGGCCGTTTGCAGGTGGGCTCCCGCGATCTTGCGGGGCGGGGCAATCTGGCGTTTGAAGAAGTCACCCAGGCCTCCCAGGGGAGTCAGCAACCCATCGATCAAGCCCATCTCGGCATAGATCTGAGCTTCCCCACCGGGTGGAAAGGGATCGGCCAAACGGACGGCGATGCGACCGCGGGCACCGAGCCTCGCTGTGCGCTCGGTGATTTGCCCAGCCGGCAAACCCACCGTCCGCTCGGCTGCCTTGACGGCCGCGAGGAGGGCGGGCCCAAGGGCTGGATAGTCGCTGATCAAATCGCCGAGCGCTCCGGCCGGCAACCTCGTGCCATAGGCATCCCACCAGGCGCCGAGGTCGGCCGCGTGCCTGAGGCTCATGAAGCCGTCGCGTGCGTAGAAGAGCAGCAGCGCGGCGAGCTCATCCACAGGCGCCGGTCGCCAACTGAGGGCTTGGGCGTTGCTGGGCGCCAAGAGACGATCCTGGGCAAATCGCGACTCATACCAGTGGATGCGCCAATGAAGCTCGACCGGTGGCAGCTCGCCGCGCTCATGGGCCAAAGAAAAGTGCAGCAGAGGGAGGCCGCCATTTTCGCCGTACTCGCTCGGAACCGCGTATCCGAGCCCCTGCACGACCTCCACCGCTTCACGCAGCTTCTCCTTTGCAACCAGCAGATCGATGTCGGCCGAGGGACGCCGCCCCGCTTCGCCGTAGAGGGACTCACCCAAACATGGCCCCTTCAGCGCCGATGAGCGAACTCCGGCAGCGGCGAGAGAGTCGATGACGCGCCCCGCGATAAGCCGCAGGAATGCATCCTGTCGACGCACCGTCTCCAGGGCGCCCGCCACCCCGGCCTTGAACTCCTCACTTGCTTGGTCGCCGGCGAGCCCAATGATGCGCGGGCCGAGCGTCGGGAGCAATCGCCGGATGTCTAAGAGACCGGTCAGGCGTGACCAGCTCAAAGCTCCTGCGAGCCCCTGCGCGAGCGGCTGCGTTTCGCTCCGAAGCCGAGCCGTACCGGCGCTCAGCAAGATGATCTGATCCTCGGCGCTGGGAGGAGTGTTTCCCACCTTTAGCCGCTGCGCTGTTGAGGCTTGGTGCGGACCTGATGCAGTTCTGAGCTCAGCACCTGAAGGTGGCTCCAGGGGAAGGTGGCGAGCAACTGGGTGGGGTACTTGCCTTCGAAATATCCCCCCGGCCCAGAAAAAGGATCGCGCTTCTCAGACGCCGGGTCTTGCGCATAGAAGGCTATGTTTGCGGTCCGGTCTCTGACGAAGATCCCGTAGCGCTGGGCTGCTTCGGCGATCATCCGGGTCAGCTTCGGCAGGTGCAGAGTGGCCAGATTCAGGGTCGGATCGAGGCGAAGATGGGCGCCCTCGGGCAAAGACAACGGGCTTGAAGCCGTTCCGTCTGTTCGCTGGGCCGGTGGGTCGTAGACTCCGGCGCGAACTTCGGGGAGGGCGATGCTCAAGGCGTGATTGATCTCGCCTCGCCTCAGATCTTCGAGGGTGATCAGCCCGCCCGCGATCGAGAGAGACGACGCCGAGGCGCCCCAGTTCGACCTCGCTCCAGGCCAAGCCTTCGGACCGTAGACACCGGGGTCAGTTGAAGCCTCTCGCATCGCACCGCCCCAAGACGCCTGCCATCCATCGGGCCCATCACTGAGGCGCCAAAACTCCCAGAGCCGATCGGTGCTCGGCTGCCAGACCACGAGCTGGCGATCGCTGCCGCTCGCAGGCTGAGCGCCCGACGGCAGAGGAACGGCGCGCCAGGCCTTTCTCAGCGCCGCGGGCGCAAAACGCGCATCGAGCCCCACACGTACCGTCGGCTGCCTTGAGGGCACCGTGTAGATCGGCACGCTGTAGGAGGTCGTGTTGATCCAGGGGCCTGTCTTAAGCGCCTGCTCTTCGCTGACCTCCGCGTCGAGCGCGGCGACGAGCTTCGCGGATTCGGGATCCAGCGGCGCATCAGCAGCCGCAGGCGTGTTCCAAAAGCTGGTTGGCGCGAAAAACCGAAACGGCTTTGGGTCAGACGAGGAGCTTGTTGCGGAATGGGTTGAGGGGTCCGGGCCTGTCGAGGCGGCCGAGCAGCCCGTATTCGCAGCGCAGCCGGCCAGCAAGACCACCAGCACCATCTTGGAGCGAAGAGCACGACTAAAAAGGGCCGCCTTGATCGTGCGGCCGCCGATCCCGAAGAGCGCTGTCATCGCCGTCTGACTACCTGCTCTCGGGCCGACCGGCGGCCACCGGGCTTCAAGCTAAGAAGGCAGACAGCTGACCGGGTAGGCATTGCGCGATCAGCCCCGTCATTGGCTTTTGCGTTCTGACGATCTGACGATCTCATTAGACAGAGGCCCAGGCCACATCACGGTGGGTCAACCCCGGTGTGAATTGCTCAGCGCCCGCCGAGGGCTGGGGCGCGCCGGCCATGGCTACCCCTGCCCAGGCCCATAGCAGCAGGGATGTGAACGGTGGTTGGAGGGGATTGAACGCGGTAACGACCAAGAAAAACACAGATATGGCCAGCAAGCCGAGCTTCCATGGGCGCAGGGCGATCGGTCCATGGCGAAAGATCGCGCCTCCCATCCCCCAGAGCAGCGATGCCAGCCACAGCAGGGCGCCTACCAGGCCGAGTTCTACGGCATAGGCGAGATAGAGGTTGTGCAGCGGCAGAATGGCCTGAGGGTCTTGGGTTTCAGCGTCCAGCGTGTATCCGGTCATCGGATAGTCGGCTGGCTGGCGAAAGTACATAAGGCTGTAGCTCTCATAGCGGCCTAGCCCAAAGCCGAAGATCGGCTTGCTCGCGAACATCCGCAACCCCGCCGACGTTTGGTTCTCGCGATCCCACACGCTGCGCTGATCGCCGGCCCGAGAAGATGTCTTCTGAGAGAGGGCAGGGGAGACCGCGAGTGCTGCGCCGATCGCGATTACGCAAGCTAGGAGTCCCGGGACAAGCCAGCGGCGACCCGATCGGGTGGCGAGGGCGGTGATCACGGTGGCGCTGAGCGCAGCGATCCACACCCCGCGCTCAAGCGTCAGGAAACTTCCGAAGATGCAGGCCACGCCGACGATCGCAGTGAGGTGGCGGCGGCGCTGGCCACGCCACTGTCCAAATGCCATCGCTGCGGCGACGGCGCAGGCGAAGGTGGCACAGCCCTCCGCCAGCGAGCTCTGAAATGGGCCACCTGCCCGACCGCCTGGGGTTGCCGCGTCGGTGTGGACGATGTAGGAGGGGAAAACCAGGCCGTGTGGCCCGAGCGACTCAAAGATTGCCGTGAACCCGAGGTATGCGCCTACCCCTACGAGCGTCGCTAGCAGCAGGTTGCGCTCACGCTGTCCCGAGAAGACCGCTGGTGCAACCAAGAAGACCAGATACGGAGCAATCCCGAACTGGTCGAACACGGACAGAAAGGTGGATTCTTCGGTCAGGGTTCCCGCGACGGCTGCCGAGCCCAGCAGGTAGAGGATCGTCAGGCCTAGGAGAATGTGCACGCTGCGGATTCGAAGCGGCGGCAGGTGGGCGGCGCCCGGGGCGCGCAGGAACACTTGCGAGAGCGCAATGACGATGAGAAGTCGATCGAGCGGAAGACCCCCCATGCCGATCTGTGACCAGCCGCCGGAGAAGATCGTCAGCGCGATTGCCCCGCACATCGTTACCGCCGGGGGGAGTTCCCACAGCTTGCGGATGCCGAGCACAGCCGCAAACACCACCAAGGGTGTGAGGATCAGCCAGTGACCCTGAAGGCGAGTGGGGTAGACCTTGTGGATAAGGGCCAGGGCTGAGATTCCGAGTAGCGCCCATGCGTACCACGGTGGACGCCACGCCGCCCGCACCACCATCAGATCGGTTGGTTGCTTGGCGCGGGGGCTCCTGCCTCTTTGCTCTGCATAGCGCTCCCGCGCCGTGACTCGTGCAGCACCGCCACCGCGCAGCCGCCGATGATGCCGAGCATGAGTCCGAGGAAGCCGAGCAGCTCGACCTTGGATTTTCGGTTGCTGCTCGCCGTCGTCGCGCCCGCCACAAGAGACACCAACCCGCTGCGCGGCGCCTGACTTGAGACGGCGCTGACATATGCATCGCTGATCGCCTTGAGCTTGACCTGGGCGGCGCTCCTTGCGGCTTCGGCGTCGGCCAGTGCGCTGGCCCCGGCGGGGTGCTTGCCGAGGTAGGTGAGCTTTGCCTCTGTTGCACCGAGAGCAAGGGAGGCATCGCGATAGTCATGCAGCAGCGAACTGGCCTCAGGGTTGGCGCTGTTGCTTTGGCTCTCATAGGCGATGACCGCCCTTGCTGCGACGTTTGCGAGCCCGGTGGCGGCGCTTTCGGTTGGTCCTGTCGCGATCACTCGGAATGCCGGACTGAGTGGAAGCGGCTCGGCGGAGAGCCGCGAGGTGGCCATCGCGGGTGCCAGCTTGAGCTTGCGCTGAATCGTGGCAAGCACCGGTTCAGCTTCGATCGAGCGGCTGAAGGCCGTTGCCAACGACGTTGCGGACTGGACGTATCCGTAGAACCCAGGCGAGTTAGGGTTGACCTGGCCCACCTGAAGCGTCGCCGAGGCCGTGTAAGTCGTCTGGCGCGCCAGGCCGAAGCCGACCCCGATCAAGGCGAGGGAAACGGCGCAGATGCAGACCAACAACTTGTGGCGGCTGATCGCCCTCACGACAAAGCTGTTGGGCGGCTCAAAGACGCCGACCATTGCCGGAGCGCCCTGATCAACCGTCGCGGTTGAATCGAGGATCGCTGATGAGTCGTTGCCGTTGGGGGCGGGCATGGCTTTTTCAGGGGGGAGCGCCACTGCATGCCCACCCCGGCCGTCTTGCATTCTCTTGGGGAGTCGAGGCGTTACGGCCTCTCAACGGGCCGGCCGGCGCCGAACTTTCACTGAGTCGGTCCTCAGCGGGGCAGGCCTTATCTGGAGGTTGGGTCGGCGAGCGCAAGCTCACCCCACCCTTCAAACGTTTATCGGGCGCCCGTGGCCGTCCAAGAGTCCCCCGACTCCACAAACGATGCGCAGTCCTCCCCAGCGCGCGCAAGCTATCGCTCGGGGTTCCTATTCGGCTCGCTCAGCTTCTCCGCAAACGTAGGCGTAGGCGTCATCTCGACGATCATCACGGCTCGCCTCTATGGAGTTCAGATCATCGGCGAGTTCGCGCTCGTTTGGGCACCGGTCGCAGCGCTTTGGATCCTCTCGACGGTCAAAGAGCAGCAGGCCCTGATCAAAGAGATCACCGGTCTGCCGCCACGCCACATGCGCGTCACCCAGCTCTTCGCGGTTGTCTTCACGTTTTCCTCGGCGCTCACCGCGCTGGTCGCCGTGCTCGACGCGGTGATCTGCTGGTTCGTATTTAACGGCCCCCTCCACGCTCCTGAGCTGATCGCGCCTGCCTTCGTGAGCATCGCCGGCTACGTGATCATCACCAACACTGGTTGGAATATCGACTCGATCCTCTCGGCTTTTGTGGCCGGCCGCCAGCTGTTCTGGGTGCGCCTGCACGAAGCGCTCAGCTTCATCGCCATAGCGACGGTTGTCGGCCTGGCCTGGCGATCGGTCTGGGGCCTCGTGATCGCGATGATCGGGGCATCGCTGACCTCGCTGATCCAGCGCATGATCGTGGTCAGACCCTTTGTTCGAGCCCGACTGAGCTGGGAGGAATACCGGGTTGGTCTGCGTGTCCTGCCGGGCCTCTTGCGCTTCGGCTTGAAGGCCACCCCGGGCCAGATCGCGCAGGGCGCCAGCCAGGAAGGCGGCGTCTGGGCGCTCGGCATGGTGGCGCCGGTCGCCGTAGTCGGTGCATACAGCCGGGCGCTGGTCATCCCGCAGAGCCTGCAGCGGGCGAGCATGCGGATCACCGAAGTCCTCTACCCAACCCTTGTCGGACGTCACAAGCAAGGTGATGGCCACGGTTTTGATCGGGCCCTGATCGACTCGATTCGCTACGAAGTGGTCGGGATGCTTTTGATCGCGGCGGCGGTCGGCGGCGCGGCCCACTCGGTCCTCGACATCTTCGGACCGGGCTTCAGCCGAGCGACCCCGGCGCTGGCGCTGTTGATTTTATTTCCGGCACTGGCGTCGATCACGATCACTCAGACTCAGGCACTCTGGGTGATCGATCGGCCCGGCCGAACCAGCGTGATCGCGATGGTGCGGCTGGCGGTGACGATCCCGCTACTGGTGGTGCTGACCCCGAGCATCGGTATCGTCGGTCCGGCGGTCGCCCTGCTCAGCGGCTACCTGGTGGTCATTGTCCTTGCCGGAAGTGCGCTGCGGCCGGCCCTTGCCCGACCACTTCGCGCCACCTGGCCCCGGCGCGAGCGCTGCGCCCTGCTCGTTGCCTATGGGGCCGGGTTCACGGCAGCACACGCGACCGAGCACGTCGCTCCCTCGATCGCCGGGGTGCTCCTCTGTCTTCTCGCGGGCACGGTGGCCTACGTGGCAGCGTTTCTCCTCCTTGGCGGGCTCAACACTCGCGATCGCCATCGGTTGACCGAGGTCGTCGGCTTGGCGCGCTCGAGGCTGGGGCAGCGGGGCGGCCTAGGCGCGCAGCAACTCGCTACAGGAGGGGCTGGAGGTGGCATCGACCGTGAGGCGCCCCCCACCGAGGTGGCAGGCTGATCGACCGGGGCCAGCAAGGAGCCCGGCGATCAAGGATTTTCGTGCAGCTCCATCGGCAGCAGCTGGAGGTGGCCCCAGGGGAAGGAGGTCAGCAGCTGGTTGGGGTATCTGCCTTCGAAGTAGCCTTCCGGTCCGGCATAGGGATTGCTCTCGGTGGAGGCCGGATCCTGGGCATAGAACGTTACGTTCGCTGCTTTGTCTCTGACAAAGATCCCGTAGCGCTGCGCCGCTTCGGCGATCATCCGGGTAAGCGGCGGAAGGTGCAGGGCGGCTAGATTCAGCCCCGGGTCCAACCGCAGTTGTGCACCCTCGGGCAAAGACGACGGGCTTGCATCTTCCCCGTCGGTACGCTCGGCGGGCGAGGCGTAGATCCCCGCTCGCACATTCGGGACGCCCAAGGCCAAAGCGTGGTCGATCTGTCCTCGCTGCAGATCTTCGAGTGTTATCAGGCCGCCGACGATCGACATGGAGGACGCCGAAGCTCCCCAGTATGAGCTGGCGCCCGGCCAAGACCCTGGCCCGTAAACCCCCGAACTGGAGGACACGTTCTGCATCGCGCCGCCCCATGAGGCCTGCCAGCCGTCCGCCTCGCGCGACAATCTCCAGAACTCCCACAGCTTGTCTGTGCTCGGCTGCCAGACGACGAGGGTGCCATCCGTTCCCGGCGCGGGTTGAGCGCTTGGTGGGAGAGGAACTTCGCTCCAAGCCGCTTGGAGTGAGGGCGCTGCGGGTTTGGAGTTCAGCATCACCTCAACCGTCGGCTGATTGGGCGGCACGGTGTAGATCGGGACGCTGTAGGAGGTGGTGTTGATCCATGGGCCGGTGTTTGCTTGCCCCTCGGACTCGATCAGCGAGTCAAATGCACCCATGAGGGCAGGCGAGTCGGGATCAAGCGGCGCGTTATCCGACAGGGGTTCGTTCCAAAAGCTCGACGGCGAAAAAAATCTGAAAGGAGTCGCGCCGCTTACCTCAGGAGAGCTCGGCGGTTCGGCGCCAACTGAGGGTTCTGAAGCGGCCGGCGCGAGTCCTTGCGGGTAGCCAGGCGCTTCGACGCAGTCCCCGCATCCTTGTACCGCTGCGTCTTGGACAGCAGCCGGTCCCTGGGATATCTGCTGTGGCGAATCAACCGCCGAGCCAGCGGGTTCGATCGGCGTCTTTAGGCACGATCGCCTGGCGCTGACCCGCTTGGCATGCTCCGCCGCCTTGTCCTTGCCGCCACCGCCGGAGACCGGTGTCGCCGCGCATTTGGCTCGTTGCGTCTGCCCGCGAGTTGTGGCTGCCCTGCGTGCGGCGCGCTGGAATTTCTTTTTCTCTGTATGAGCGCGAGAGCTTGTGGCAGGTCGCCGTGGATATGTGGCGGCCGTCGCGATATCGCACATGGCTGTGATCGACAGCGCGGCGCAAGCGATCAACAGGCTTGCCCTGATCGCCGCTAGACAGCTGGGACGCATGTGGGATCCTGTTCTTGAGTGTCCTGAAGGCGTCGCCACCGAGGGCGATCCGAGTGAGATCTCTCCTGGATCAAGTTAACGGACGCCTTGGCACCGGACTGGTGAAAAGGCCTGACTTTGGACGTTTATCTAGGTGTCGGGCGCCAAGTCTCGCGGGTTGAGAACCAGCCTTTTTTGGTCCTTTTTTACGTGCTCGCAGCGTGAGCTGTCGTATCCCGTCGCCGTTGGAGAGGTGTGGATCGAATCACGGCTGAGCAAGTCATCCGCCAACCACCGAAGGGTGCGCGATGATCGTCGGATCGGGCAAGGTAAGCATCGGTGATGGTCGGCGCGTGACAGTGCAGCTTGCCGGCTTCGCTGCGGAGGCAATCAATCTTGAGGCCACTCGTCTCGGGGTCCCGGTGGAGGAACTCGTCAGCTTTTCGGTGCTCTATTACCTGGCCGATATCGACAGCGGGCGGATCGCACGGCAGATCGGCAAAAGCCCGTCCCTCCGATAAAGAGCTTCGATCCGAGGGTCCGGTCTGTGCTGAGCTCTCGCCGGCCGCTCTGCGGCCGATCGGTCGGGGAACGAGGCCCGGGGGACCAGGATTCATATTGCACTCCCTCGGTTTCTGGCGCCAGTCTGCCAGCGGCAGCGGTTGATCGGTTCCCGCTTGAGCCTCGAGGGATGCTCTAGGCGCGAATCAGCTCGCGGATCACGTTGGGTGAGCCGACCGTCTGACTGCGCGTTCGCACGCGGATCGGCTCCTTCGCCACATCTTTGACGAACTGCCCGAGGTCGGGGATCATCGAGTCCAGGCTGGTCGGCTGGGAGTCGAGTTCGCGCAGTATCTGCTCGCGGTCATAGCCCATAGCCGCAAGCCTCTCGGCCCCCAAGAACCGCAGATATCTACGACACCATGTCTTACGAAGTGGATTGGCGAGGGTGCGCTTCCACTTCTGGTCGGGTTCAGAGCTGAGCGCAGAGTAGCGCCTGCGTCCCGTCGGATCGCCCATACGGCCGTTGAGCTCCACCTTCGTAAAGCGCTCCAGGGCGTCGGACTCGAAGTCGATCTCGAGATAATCCATCAGGGTCCGCCAACGAGCCTCGTTGCCAGAGACAAGATCCTCGAACCTGACGGCGTGAGCTCGAGCGCGATTTGCCTCGTATGCAGCGACAAGCCTTGGCAGACCGATGAAGAGGTCGCTGCTCATCAGGGTGGGATGCCACGGTCCCCAGGTCTCCGTGATCGAGGCGAGCACGCTCAATGGATTGCGCCACAAGAAGATGAACTTGCCTTCGGGGAAAAGGCGCATGATCTCCTGCGCAACAAGGCAGTACGGCGGCGACTTATCGAGGAAATAGGCCGCCCTATCGTTGGCCGCCTTCTCGTAAAGGCGAAGGGCAAATTGGCGCAGCTCGGCCAGATAGTCCTCGCTCCCCTCCGGAAGCTCTTTGCAGAAATCCTCAATCGCCGTGACCAGCAACGGATGGAAGTACTCGGCGTCTACTCCTCGCTGACGAAGCGTGTACGCATATGGCAGCAACAGCCACGGCTCCGAGACCGTAGCCACGTCCTCGTGGGCCGCGATGATCCGCTGGATCAGCGTGGATCCGCTGCGCGAGATCGAGAAGAGGAAGATCGGTCGAATTGCCATGCCTTGCTTTCAGAAACGGAGCTAGCCAGCCCAACCTTGCGACCTACATGGGTCAGCGCCCACGCCTCGTGTCAGAAGTCGGTGCTTCCCATGCGACACCAACAAATGTCGCTCCCGCCGTGAGGCGATCTTTCGGCGTACCTAAGAGCCCATCGCATCCCAGCTACCGTTTCTGGATGATTGAAAGCATCAAGCGCCCGGTTACGGGCTGCCTGGGCTGTGTGGGCGCCCTGATTCTTCTCACCGTGGTGGCTTACGAGGCCGGGCCGTTCGAGCGGCTCGACGCCAGCGTGGTGAGTCGGTTTGCTGCGTATAGGGAATCGTCTATCGGCGCTGTGGCGAGGCTCTTTGTGCACCTCGCGGATCCGCTGCCTCAGCTGGCGCTGGGGGTTCTGGCATGTCTCTTGGCGCTGCGCTGGGGGCGGCCCCGGCGCGCGATCGCGGCGGTCGCGCTCCTTGCGGGAGCGAACCTCACCACCCAGGTGCTCAAGGTGGTGCTCGCCCACCCGCGCTATGAGCCGATCCTCGGTTACCGTCAGATCTGGCCGAACTCTTTTCCAAGCGGCCACTCGACGGCGGCGATGGCGATGGCTCTCGCCTTCGCGCTCATCGTGTCGCGTCGCTGGAGGCCGGCTGCCATCCTGCTCGGCGCCTGCATTGTATTCGCCGTCGGCTGCTCGGTCGTCATCCTCAACTATCACTACCCGAGTGACGTCGTCGGCGGATGGTTGGTCGCCGGTGGCTGGTGCTTTGCAGTGGTGGCGGGCCTGCGGGGAGCCGAACTCCTGCGCTCGCTTCGCGGGGCTCAGCTGGTGGGCTGAGCCGTTGTCGCGTGGAGTTTGTTGCGGAGGAGCTGCGCTCGGCAGTTACTCGGCCGCCGGCTACATGTGCAGGAGAAGAGCAGGGCTGCAGCTGTTTGATTCTCTAGCACGGCTACTTCCGGATACAGAGAGGGCAGGGTCGAGATCGCCCAAAGTCGTAGGTCACCAGTCTTCGCCTGCTCTACCCTCGCTAGCCGATGCACCCAGATCATGCCTGGCCGTTCCTCTCAGCCCCGAGCCACCCGGTGCTGTCCGCGCTCTGGGCGGTGCTCGCGCATGGCTCCCTCGGCGTGATCGTCGTTCTGCCAATCATCTGGCGCCGTCCACGTCGGGTCTTCCTGGCGGGACTGGCCTTCCTCGGCGCAGTGGCCCTCGACCTCGACCACGTCGTTGTAGCCGGGAGCTTTGACCCGAGCAGCTTGGAGCATTTGGGTCACCGACCCGATACCCACAGCCTGCTCTTCGTATGCGCGCTTGCGCTCATCGCGCTCGCCATCACGCGAAGCCGTGTGATCGCCTGGGCGGTGTTCGCGGTTCTGGTCTCCCACCTGCTCTTCGACGCAGCCGGGGGTAGCGATCGGTGGCTGTACCCGCTTCAGCACCCGGACGCGATTCCCTGGCTCGCGTGTCCGGTCGGAATCGCTCTATTGACCGGGATCAGCGCGATCGTGGCACGTGCATCGCGAGAGAATGCGCGACGCTCGGAGGGTGGGTCGCCGCCGGGCACGCACTCTCTTGGCGAGGGTCGCAGCGACCCATCGAGAGCCTCAGCGGTGATCGAGGGCCGCGAGGAGGAGGATCGAGTTGGCCGCGTAGTCGAGGGCCGGCTCTGAGGTTACGTAATCCTCCCGGTTGTCTTCGTAGATGAAGTTGCCGTCGAAGCGCCGCAGAGGGCCGCCGGGCTGCAGGTGCTGGTTTAGCACCACGCTGCGAGGCGCCGGGCCGCCCACCACAGCGCCGTTGGGCTTGCTCGGCCCGAAGACCGAGGCCCAGCTGTGTATCTCCCGCGGGCTGTGGGGGCCGTACCCTGCGACGAAGCTAGCGCCCCACGGATTGCGGCCGAGTAGGTAGTCCCGCGCCCCCGCGGCGACCGCCCTGCCACCCGGCTGACCGGAGATGGCCGCAATCGCTCCACCCGCGCCGTTCGTGGAGGTAGTGCCCCAGATGAAGGGCCCGGCCGGGCCGAACGCGTTGCGTTCCGCGTTGAAGGCCGCCTCACGGCCGTTGCGGCGCAGGAACTGGCACGCCTGGCGGCGAGTCGCCGGTGGACCCAGCGCCGGAGCACCGAGGCGTCCGCAGATGTCGGCCGCGGCGAAGGGCGCTGCGTTGGAGTAGCTGAGGGTTTCCGTAGGATTGGAAGCCGCAAGGTCGCCTTGTGCATCTTCTAGATAGGTGGCTTCGCCGGTGGCCCGGTAGAGCGCCGCAGCGCCGGCCGCCAAGGAGTCCCGCCAGTTCGGAACCACGTAAAAGCCCCCTGCGTTCGGGATGCGAGGAGTCGCCCGCCCCGAGGACTTGCCGGCTTCATACCACTGGCGAGCCTGTTCGATCAATGTGCCTCTGGACGGTTCGGGACTGCGCATCGCGGCCATCGCCAGCGCGGCCGCCACCTTGCCGCCGATGTCGCCCCCAACCGTTTCTTCCCAGTGGTAGGCGAGCCTGTATGCGATCCCAGGTAGGCCCGAGGAATCGTCGCTTTCTGGGGGTCTAAAGCCCAGCTGGTGATCGCGGATGTCTCCCACCTGAGTGACGAAGAGGCCCGGCGCCGGATGGGCTTTGAGCAGCCAGCGTACCCCGACGTCCGCCTCTTCGTCCAAAAGCGAGCTCTGGCTGGAATCGAGCTGTGCCGCGGCCTCCAGGATCATCGTCGCGTAGGCGGTTGTCTGAGTGAAGTGGAGCATGTCCCCGGCGTCCATCCAGCCACCGGTGAGGTCGAAATGCTGGCCGTTGTATCGGCCCCCCGCTATGGTCGCGTCGTTGAGGTGGGAGGGGCCGTGGAGCAGGGCCGGTTCGGAGCCGTCGCGGTTCGTCTCGAAGAAGTGCAGGATCAATGGAATCAGCGTTTCCGAGCCTCGCTGCGAGACTACCCATGGCCGCGAGACGCGACCCGCGGCATGCACCCGGTAGATGCCGGGCTTGTGCATTGCGCTGAGGTTGGCGCGGAAGGCGCTCGGCCAAGGGGCGGCCGAGCCGGAAGCCGGCCGAAGCCGGCCGCGCAGGACTACCCGATCACCTCGGTAGACCTGGAACTCAGAACCCTTCAGCGACGGCGCTCCAGCGACGATCGCGACCTTCGAATCGCTGGGGGCGCTGGGCCCGCCGATGCGGATGACGCTCGGCGAGGCCGCGATGCCGGAGGCGGGCGTCACAAGTAGGACGCCGAGCGCGAAGATCGCAAAGCTGAGCGCGACGTATCTTCCGCGAATGCGACTCCTGGTTTCTATGCCTGCCACCCGTGCTCTGGCCGTATTAGAGGCCGACCAATCTAGCGCGCCTGGACAGCTACAACTGGACGTGGGAGTGAGCGGGGCAGGCGCGGTCCGTTGGCCGGGAGGCGCTCAGAGTCCAACAGACCATACAAGCCGGGGCGACTGACCCTATACTTCCTTCGACGCGCCAAGCCCATGCCTCGATTCACTAATCGCGTGATCACTTGGGCGATGGGCTCCCGTGGCGGCTTGGTTCTCCGGACGCTCATTCGGCGGAGTCCGAAGCTGACAAATATCGGGGTGCGAGTTTTAGGGCGCCTGGAGGCTCTTCGCGACGATAGCCTCTCATCATCTGAGCGCTGGACAGCGCGAACGCCAGATGAGGTGAGGTATTGGACGGACGCACTCCGGTCACCGGAAGCTCGCGTCCGCTTTGCGGATCGTCTCGATCCAGGTACCGAGATCACAGGTCCTGCCCTCAAACGTGCGGTTGAGGAGATCGTCGCTACGGACATCAAAATTCTGGATGTTGGCTCCGGGCCCTTGACGTGGGTTGGTAAGACATATCCCGGGAAACAGATCAAGGTTGTGGCAATCGATCCCCTGGCTGAAGACTATGTCGGGATCCTGCGTGATTGCCAGCTCGATCCTCCCATCCTCCCGACCGCGTGCTCCGGAGAGGAAATTGTCAGGAGATTCGGAGCGAAATCATTTGACATTGCCTTTGCGCTGAATGCGCTGGATCACTCAGTGGATCCCCTGCTCGTGCTCGAAGACATGTTGACCGCCACCAACCCTGTGGGCCGTGTTGCTCTCACGCATATGCGAAACGAGGGGGAGCGGAACGCCTATTTCGGCATTCATTTTTGGAACGTCGACTGTCGAGGCGGCCACTTTCTAATCGGGAACCCCACCGCAAGCTATGATGTCACTGAGAGACTCAAAGATAGATTTGAGGTCGAGTGCTGGGACTCTGGAGACGAACTGATCCATTGCCTGATACGAGCATTGCCTGAGCTCTCTCCGCACTAACAGAAGCGGGCCACAACTTGATGTGCAGGACACTCTGACCGCAGAGGGAAATGCTCGTTGACGACGATGGACTGTCAGGACTGACGCGAGATCTATCACTCAAACCTAAATTCCACACAAGTGACCACGCCAGCGGCTTACATACGATTGGGATTAAGAGTTTTGGCCCACTTGACCCGGCTGCTTCCGCCTGTGCCCCTTTTATAATCCAGTCAGCTATTGCTCTCCGGCCAGCAACTTGGGATCAACGAATTATATGAATGAGCAGCACCATCAGTACCAAACGGCTTCTCTACGCGTTGTGCTAATCAGCGACGCCTATCCACCGGTCATCGGCGGTGCGACGCGGGCAGCTCAACAGTTGGGTCGACAATTGCACTTGCGAGGTCACCAGGTGACGGTGATTACCGCGTGGCAGCGAGGGCTGTCGGCTTTTGAAGACGACAACGGTGTGTCAGTTCATAGGGTCCGAGGATTGGTTTCCCGAGTTCCGGCTCTTTCTACCGACCCCGTGAGGTACACGCCACCACCATTTCCGGATCCAGAGATTGCATTGCGCATCCGTAGACTAATTAAAAATGCCCAGCCTGATATTATCCATACATATGGTTGGCTGACGTATTCATGTCTGCTTGCCTTGATTGGGATATCGACACCGGTGGTTCTCGCAGCGCGTGAGTATGCAAATATCTGTCCGGTTCGCGTCCTAGTAAGGCAGGGTATTGATCGAGGTAACGTATGCGGCGGGCCCCGGTGGGGAAAGTGTCATGAGTGCAGTGCCGGATTTTATGGGTTCACGAAGGGACAGGTGGCAGCGACTTCAATTCTTTCAACTCGTCGGCTGTTACGGCGCCGAATTAGTGCAGTTCACAGTACCAGTACGTTTGTCGACAGAATAATTGCCACGCATCTTATCGGGTCTGAGACCATTACCCGTGAGGTCATACCAGACTTTCGTGAGGACGAGCTCACTGGGCCGCCGGACGCGACAATACTGGCGAGAATGCCGGACAGGGACTATATATTGTTTGTCGGTTCGTTTCGGCGAATTAAGGGTGACGCACTTCTGCTTGATGCTTACCGACAGCTTGACGGTCCCCCGCCTCTGGTGATGATAGGAGCGCGTAGTCCCGAGCCTCTACCCGACTTTCCACCCGGGGTGACGACTCTGTTCGAACGTCCCCCACGACACCGTAATGGCTGCCTGGGATAGAGCTCTGTTTGGTGTGATGCCGTCGATCGTGCCGGAGGCTCTGGGAAACGTGGTGCATGAGGCAATGAGTCGTGGGCGCGCGGTGATCGGTACGCGGCCCGGCGGGCACGAGGATATGATCAAGAATGATCGGACAGGGCTCTTGGTACCGAGTGGAGATCAAGGGTCGTTGGTGGCAGCTATGCGTCGATTGCTTAGCAATAGTGACCTGCGAGAGCAGATGGGCCGCGCCGCTCGGGAAAGGGCCGATGTGTTCACAGTTCAATCCATTGTGCCGAAGATTGAAGCGCTCTACCGTCGTTGCATTGATTAAGGTTTCCCTTTGAAGGGAAGTGGTCTACTCACAGATGATGTGCCCGTCGCTGGTCTAGCAGCGTCGGGCATGTCGGCGAGTCCATCATCATTGGTCGTTGTGAACCTCGAACCATGAAGATCCAGTCAGCGGGCATCCGGCGCTGACTTTGCGAGGTGGTGTGATGATCCCGCCGGAGGCGGACCCGGTGATGCCGCCTTCTTCAATTGCGGTCGCGATAGGGTCAAGCGCCGAGACCCGCAAGCCACGTACGTGGACGTCCGGGTAAAGATTGAACGGAAATTGTCGCCCGAGCCTCTCACCTGCCACGACGAGGCATCCAAGTGGGCAAATCTCTTGAGCGATGGACTGGAGGGTGGACGGATCACCGCTGAAGTCGACTGCCGCTGACGGTTTGCGCTCTCCCACAGGAGGCATCGTGATGACGTCGAGACCAAGGAGGCGAGCGGCCTCAGTGGCAATGGCACCTCGGCCTGATACGGCGATGTCGTTTGCGGCAAAACGGGCGAAAAGGCGTACCGTGTGCATTGCCCCAGCCTCAAGGATTTTCGCGGCGAATCGGTCGGTCTTTACTCCGTCTGGAATAGATATAGTGTGTTCGCCCCAGTTCATCGTTCCGTCGATGATGACCAAAGCGGGGACGACTACCTCCGGATCTCTCGGAATCCAGTCGGCGTCAACGTAGGCGATAGCTTCAGTGGGTAGGTTCGTATGTAGCGTGATGCCCGTCGCGGTCTCCACCGTGTGTATCATGCCGACACATCTGCAATCAACTCGATGGGCCGCTCGCTTGATTCCGACTCCATAGAACGGTAGGCAGCTTCGATGACGGCCTGGACGGCAATACCGTCCCTTCCCGTGACGTCAGGTGGGAAGCCTTCGGAGATGGCAGTGCCAAGCCGCGTAAAAAAAACAGCGCGTATCCGCGGAGGCGGGAGCGTCCCATAGGTTTGCCAGCGACTTGTGCGTAGTCCCGGGATCGCACGCAGAGAGTAGACTCGAGGCTCTGGCATAACCATTACGTGGCCGGTCTCTCCCCATAGGCCGATCTCGTCATGTGTAGTGCCGCGCACTGAGGAGAACCCGCTCAGGTTACCCACTGCCCCGTTGTCGAAGCGAATGCCGACGGAGATCGAGTCCTCGATCTCTGCCGAGTTGTTCATGGCTCCTCCGGTCGCCAGTACCGTGTCCGCCTCGACCCTCCCCAAGTGTCTGATTAAGTCGACATGGTGCGAGAGGTTCATAATCAGCACCCCGCCACCCGCGCCTTGCTTGGATCGGCGCCAATGTGATTGTATTCTCCCAGAGAATCCACCTAGCCAGTAGGCGGGACTCTTGTCAAGGTAGAGGCGGATGGTGGCCCCCTCAAATCGCCCGATCGCACCACGTTCGATGAGACGGCGGGAAATGACTACCGAAGGGTCATAACGCTGCGGAAAGCAGACCGAGAGCGCAACACCTGCAGCTTCGGCCGCACAATTCATTTGCACCGCGGACTCAAGCGTGTTCGCCAGAGGCTTCTCGACCACTACGTGCTTGCCGGCGGCAATCGCGGTCTCGGCGACTGGGGCGTGTAAATAGTGAGGAACTGAGACTACCACTGCATCGACATCGGAACGATCGAGCAGCTCTTCGACGGATCCCGTGGCAACAGCACCATACTTCTTAGCCAAGTCCTCAGCGAGCCTACGAACAGGATCGAAGCATGCCACCAAGCGGCAGTTTGGGGCGACGGCAATACCGGTCGCATTGTGCACTGCGATGTCGCCGCAGCCAATGAGCCCCAGCCGAAGGTTTCCCGATGCACCGTCAAATTGATTGCCTAGTTCGAACAACTCGTTGGTCGAACTAGGCCTTCGCCTAATAGGTCGCTTAGCGTCCATCCCCCGTCCCAAGACGTTGGGTGCGCGTAACAAGTGGCCTGAGGTGACGCGCTCTCGATTAGGCAATAAGCTCCAGTCGAAATGCGCTCCGACTTGGTCGAGACGCTCAGTTAGTTCCTTGTAGAACAGCGAGGCCTCTCGAGGATCGATACCTGGCCCGATCAAATCTTCTAAGAAGAGTTCGTGTTCCACCAGTTGCTGGAGGAAAGTTTCACCATGGCGACGGCGAAGATCTTCGCCGGTCTGTTCAGATTCTATGTCGACCGTGTCGACATGTGCACCAACGATTTCAAGGCGCTTCTCGCGGAAAAGCTCAAGCGGAAAGTTGGCGGTGACCCCTCGAGGCGACCCGAGCAGGACGATTCGGCCGCCCCTTCCGGCGGCCGCAGCCGCGACAGACAGGGCCTCTGGGTTCCCCGTTGCCTCAAACACCACGGGCGCATTGAGACCTTCAATTCGCGCAGCATCCTCGACTGTAGTTAAGAAGTCCTGCGCTCCCCCGCGGCGTGCAGCGCTCTCCTTCGAGGTCGTCGTTGCAATCACGGCCCGCGGTGTTGCATTGATAGCAGCAAGACGCAATGCGAGGGCTCCGATCGGACCTGCTCCCACAACGGCAAACTCTTGGCCGGCATCGAGCCCAGCCAACCTCACGCCCTGACGACAGATCACACCAAGCTGAATCAACGACGCCGCTTCGAAGCTGATCGAGTCGGGAATGGGAAATACCTGGGATACGGTCACCGTGGCGAGGGAGGCGTGGGCAACCCCAGTGACGGCGACCCGATCTCCGGGTCTGATGCCGTAGACATTCCGGCCGACCGCTCGAACGATCCCTGCGCTTGAGTATCCCGGTCTACCGAGGATACCCACAGCTGTGTTGGGGAGTTTCAGATATTGAGCCCGCTCCGTCCCGGGGCTGATTGCACTCGACTCAATCCGGACAGAAACCCGTCCCTTTCCGGGACGTGGTACCTCGATCGGTACCAACTCAGCGTAGCCGGCACCAGTCCAAGCGATCCCTGAGGCGGTGTCGAGAGTTCGGCGATTGAGCGCTGCCTGGGCACGCGCATAGATCCACCAGAGGGTGTCGCGCTGAGCCTCCTCAAGACTCTTTGGCGTGTAGCCGATTCGGTAGAGTCGGGTGAGAACCTCTTCCATTCCGCGTGATTTGAGGTCGTTCAGGGTGCTAACCATGGGCGCAGAAGCTAGCAACTTACCGTCACGAGCGGTGGTTCAGCCCGTAGGGATTGACCTCCGTTGAGCTGTCGCAGTTACGCGCTATAGTTCAGGAGGGCTTGTCAGCACGCAGGTGCCGTAGTCCTTGCTCCCGAGACATGCGCCGATCTCGTGGATCAGTCTAAAGAC
This sequence comes from uncultured Solirubrobacterales bacterium, assembly GCA_963777915.1. Lineage (GTDB taxonomy): Bacteria > Actinomycetota > Thermoleophilia > Solirubrobacterales > 70-9 > CAVUPF01. Next base: position 291,459 of record CAVZSH010000005.1, read on the forward strand.
CCGGATGTGGATTAACGGTCAAAGGCAGCAAGCGTCTGCGGTGAGCCCCGACCTGGGGCATGTTGAGCTTTCTCAGTGAAGGCAAGCGGTCGCTGGGCAATCCGCTGAAACGAGCCTCGGCATTGTCTTGGCGAGATGCTCCTCAAGCCGCATCTGCCGCTTTAGGGTGTTGAACACCGACTCAATAATCAATGGGCCGACTTCAGGGTTTCGGGCCAGCTGAATATGGCTTGGACGAGAAGCTGCGGAAGCCGACACATGACGCAATCCGATCGAGTGTCGTAGAGTATTTACCGGGCAAGGTCTACGACAACGCCGAGGTCCGAGACCCGGTCGCTGACTGCGAGATCACGCGGAACATCCGCGCCGCGATAAGTAGGTGTGACTAAAAAGCTAACTCCCAGCGGGGACATCTGCCGATGGGTCACCGAAGCCACCCACTCTTGCCTGATGCGCCACTGCGGAACCTTCGGTCGCTGGCGAAGAAAGCCATGAATCATTTCGCTCTAACACAACTCGCCAGTGGTCTGACCGCGTTCAAGTAGGCTCAACTTAGCAGATCCTCGCAGCCGCCAAACCGGAGGATGCTCTAAGCACTCTTAAGCCAACGAGAGACGTTCAGTCCGGTTAGCTCTCCCACTCGCTCAATATCATCCTGGTAAGCCTCCATTAATTCCGCTCGTAGATCAGTTGAAAGCACAGATGGGCGCTCAAGGTTCGTGTTCTGGGCGTTAAGCAAGCCACGTCGTAGTCGATCTGGCATGCGGTTGATAAGCCACTTCAATCGTCTATCGGAGGTATTGTTGGGATCCTGCGGTGCGGGAGTAATGCGGCGGGTAAGCCATTGTAAACTCTCGCTTCTCGGCATGCCGCCAACGTTTAGGCGGGTTGACAGATCCTGTGAAACCGTATCGTCAACGCCGAGGAATTTATAAATATCTGTAACAGTGGGATAAGGATCATCATCGTACTCCTCATAAAGGTACCATCGAATTTGCCCACGACTAAAGTGAGTGAGATACTTCTCAAGCTGGATTCCATAGAAGCCCTTTTCTTTATACCTCCAACTCACTGACCAGCCGCTTGCATTCCGTGTCCCTTCCTCCGCGAGGGCAGCTCGAAAGTCACGTAGAGGCTCTCGACCGTCGCGACGGAGATGGAGAAAGTTAGAGTAAGCTCGGTCGACAGGGTTTCGGAGGATCGCAATCAATTTCACATCGGGAATCAGGTGCTTGATCTTCTCGGCTGCGTTTGCGTCGTAGAGGTAGCTGGTCGAAGCCTCGCCACGAGCAATCACATGTTGTCCCTCCGCAAAGAGGGTTTCGTACTCGTGGAGGTCGGTGATCACCTGCGCGGTTTCATCCCCAGGTCCAGATGTGTCTCGGAACGCATTCTCGGCGGTAAAGTATGCTGGCTCCTTAACCGGACTCATAAATATATCGGGATGCCTGGAGAGTGCATAATAGAGCGCCGTGGTTCCGGCCTTCTGGGCGCCAATAATTAGGAAATTTGGTAGGCGCGTCACGTGTGAAGCCATCGAAGTCAAGGGGTGATCCATATTGCAGGCCTTTACCAAAAGCTATCGTACGGGGCGCTGCATCACAAGACAAGAGGTTGTTACGATATGTCGGCTCCTTGAATCACGGAGGAGCATGGTAGCGTGGTCACGTCGTAGAAGTGGTGCAGTGAGCACGGAGCCGGAACGAAGTTCGGGCCACCGTAGGCCCGGGACTTGTAGATTGAATAATCTAATCTCAACTCTCTAGCTGTGACTGGACGCCAAGCAGCTCAAGGTGCACGATTGCGGCCGCGTCTATCCGTAGGCGCTCATGATCGCCTACGATGCGCACGTCCACTCGGCACGACTTGGTCTACACCCTATGCGAGTTTTCAACGTCGACGGGTTTAAGCGATCGACATAAAGAGTGTCCGCGAGCTAGCGTTTGAGCCCACTACCAGAATTAAAGTCGGAATCCGACCCTCTGGGATTGTAGAGTGCGTCAGGAGGCGTGGATACTCAAGGGGAGTCTTTCCCCACGGCGTACGCCTTACTTCTCCCTCGATAAGCGCACGTGCCTTCGATGAAGCGGTGGGACCTAAGGTCTGCAAAGGAAGGGAGGGCATGCTTGGCTCACAAACACAACAATAGCTCTAAGATGCCAGATCAGAGAGATCGACGGGAGTCCGAGCGGACGCTCTAGTCAGCTTGGTCGAGGATACGCGGCCGATCTGCCGATACAGTTAGAGTGCCCGACTGCGATGACTCGTTATCGGGCGGAAAAGATATCGGAAGTCCCAATAATGTCTGCCGAGCGCGGGCGAAGACCACTTGCCAGATTTCGCCATCCATAGCGGCAACAGATGCCCGACACGAGTCCAACTCCAACATGATAATGCCTCAACGCTACAGGGGAACACGATTCAGACGAGCGCCTTGGCATATCTGCTGGGCTAGCGATTCTGCTCTCTATCTTTCAGTGGCTATCCCAAACTTCTTTTGAGCAGCACAGCACACACCCAGCAGCCACGCAGGCGCGATAGCCGTGCTCTCCTCGTGCCGCTAGCCATCGTCTTGCTCGGCCTACTAACACTGGCGCAGGCCGTTGTCACGGATGCCAGCCGCAACCATTATCCCTGGGCAGAAATTGTCTACTGGCTTAGCATCAGCGTGATGGTGCTTACAGTTATTGGACTTCAAATTTCAACCATACCTGCCCCTAAGGAGCGGTTGGTGTTGGTCGTGGCTCTAGGGGTATCGCTATATGGCGTGAAGTTGTTGGCAAATCCTACTGGGTTTACCTTCTTTGATGAGCTGTCGCATGCGCGCACGACGCTTGACATTTTTAACACAGGTCACCTCTTGCATCCAAATCCGCTCCAACCCATTAGTCCGTACTACCCTGGTCTCAAGATCGTAACTGCCGCATTTGCGCGACTGACAGGGCTGTCACTGTTTGTTAGCGGCATAGCAATTATTGGCATCGGAAGGGTTGTGCTAGTGGCAGCGCTGTATGCAATCTTTAAGGAAGTCTCACACTCAAGCCGGGTCGCGGGTATTGCGACCGTACTGTATATGACGAATCCCAGCTTTCTGTATTTCGATGCGCAGTTCTCCTACGAGAGTTTCGCGCTTCCACTTGCGGCTGTAGCACTGTTATTGACTCTTCGCTGGATGCGGCTTTCCCCTGAACGAGCTGCTCGACCTCTTTTAGTGTGCGCTGCCGGCATTACCGCAGCTGTGGTTGTCACGCACCATGTGACTAGCTATCTATTAGTGGTGTTCATGCTTGGTCTCTGTGTGTGTGCTCTTATCGCTCGCCGATGGGGTGGAACTAGCCGCCCCCCCTGGCAGCTGACATTGTTTGCCGGAGTAGCGGCTGTGGCCTGGTTAACCGGTGTTGCATCTTCGACCGTGCCCTACTTGACCAGCGTTCTTGGACCGGCTGTCACCGGTCCAATACATGTGATTACCGGGGGGGAAACTGCCCGCGCCGCATTTGCCGAAAGTACCGGCGCGGCGGCCACGCCGGTATGGCTGAAGGCGACGGCGTTTGCGTCGGTGCTTATCGTCGTTGCCTGCCTTCCATATGGCTTGGCGCTCGCCTGGCGCCGCCGTTCCGATGCCCAGATACTTTTTTTTGGCGCGGTCGCGGTGGGTTATTTACCCGCTCAGGCTCTCCGGCTTACCGGAGCAGGAGTAGAGACGTCGAACCGGGCGGCTGAGTTCGTGTTTATCGGGGTAGGATTTCTCATTGCTCTTCTTATTGTGCATGCCCTAGATAACCTGGCACTGCCGTCAATCCGCGTTTGGCGAGCCCAGCGGGATGCCAGGATTCGCTTAGCAAAAGCAAAAGCGCGGATCATATTTCCGCTAGTTGCCTTATTGACTGTTGCTATCCTCACCGTGGGTGGCGTAACAATTCTATGGCCGCCCTATGCGCGACTCCCTGGGCCTTACCTTCCCGGGGCTGATGTTCGCCAGGTTAGTCCACAAGGGATTGCCGCAGCCGAATGGATGCGGAAGTATCTCGGACCTCACCACCAAGTCCTTACGGACCGCACGACAGGCCAGCTGTTGGGCTACTATGGAGAACAAGATCCCGCCAATGGATCGGGAGAAAGCGCAATTGGGCCGCTTCCCCTTGTGAGTGTTTTATTTAGTCCAAAGGTAACTGTTGCGGACAGAGAACTATTGCGATCCAAGCGAGTCGCTTATATTGTTATAGATCGACGCCTTGCAACAGGTCTTCCTGCCCGTGGTTGGTATTTTGCTTCGTTCGAGCCTGGGGCTTTTGAATATAAGCGGCCAATCCCGATTAAGCTGTTGACAAAGCTCGTTCGTACACGCGGTGTCACGCTCATATACGACAATGGCCCAATCCAAATTTACGACGTGCGTGATCTCAGTCGATCATGAGGTTCATACGTAGTTATAGTACTCTACTGGTAGTGCTGTCAGCTGCAGGCTCCGCGACTGTAGTGTTGACGGTTCCAAGCGGAGCACCTGAGCGCATCGTTGCGGGAGTCGTGTTAGTGTTGGTGGCTCCATGGGCTGCCGCCGGTCGCCTTGCTGTCGTCCACCGTGGCCAATTGGACGAGAGTCGGCTCGCGGTGTCCGGTGGTCTTTATCTCGCTGCGGTCGTATTGGTCGGCTTGGGTCTCTCTGCGACGTCAGTCGGACTAACTACCAGTGATGCCACGGCAGGAGCTGTTGTAATCACCCTGATGTTTTCGGCCGGTAACTTCGGTGCGGCTGAATCGAAAGTATCCCGCCTAGGGTTATCGACGCTTGGCGTGCTATCGATTCTTATTGCGGCTGGCCTTGCGATAATGGCGATTGTGGTCGCGCGTCACGGTGCTTTGTCACAGGCACGTAGAGAATACGTTGGTGCGGCGTTTTTGATTCGTCGTGGTCGGAACTTAGACGTTGGCTTAGAAAATGCTGGGAGTAGTGCTGTTAAATCTGCCGTTCTCGTTATCGAAAGAGGTGAAAGACGCCACGCAATGGTGACCATACCAGCGGATGGAGTTAAGATTATCCCTGGCCTAATCCACTCTAAGTATATATCGGGACCTGCACTTTCGAAAGTGAATGGTCTGGCGCCATTCAAGATTTATGTATCAACTCAAATTGACGGCCGAAAACGGCGCCAAGGACTGGAGCTATCGTCCGATCCATTGAGGTAGTTAACAGCATCGGGCATCGGCTATAAGCTAGAGGTATGTTCTAGCGATGCTCTAGTCCATTAAGCAGCTCGGTGAGCCGGACCAGGTTCCACGGAGACCGTTTTAGTTGGATCCAATCTTCATTTTGAGAGAGATCAGTTGATCCTCCTGAGCAACGTATAGGTCCTCGAACTCAGCGGGAGAGACATCGCCGAGAGATTCATGCAGGCGGTCGTTGTTGAACCAGGCGACGTACTCGACCACGGCCAACTCGAGCTGGGTGCGGGAGCGCCAGACCCGATCGGCGATCAGCTCGGTCTTGAAGGAGTCGACGAAGCTCTCGGCCATCGCGTTGTCATAGGCATCGCCGACGGTGCCGACCGAGGCCATGACGCCGTGGTCGGTGAGCTCCTGGGTGTAGTCGGCAGAGGTGTATTGAGAGCCGCGGTCGGTGTGGGCGACCAGCTCAAGGTCGGCGCCAGGACCACGCTGGCCGAGGGCCATCCGCAGCGCGTCGAGCACCAGGTCGGTGCGCATGTGGGAGGCGAGCTGCCAGCCGATCACCTTGCGGGAGAAGGCGTCGATCACGAATGAGAAGAACGAGGCGCCCTCCCAGGAGCGCAGGTAGGTGAAGTCCCCGACCCAGAGCCGGTTGGGCCTCGTGGCGCTGAAGTCGCGCTGCACCAGGTCGGGCCGGCGCAGGGCCGAGGGGTCAGGCGTTGTCGTGCGCCAGGGGCGCCCACGACGCTTGGCACCTTGGATCCCGGCTTCTCGCATCAGCCGCGCCACCCGGCCCCTGCCGACCTCCTCGCCCTGCCGGCGCAGGGCGATCCAGATCCGCCGGTAGCCGTAGGCGCAGTAGTTGGCCTCGTGGACCTCGGCGATGCGACGGCTGAGGCGCTCGTCCTCAAGCGATCGGGGTGAGCGCCTGCCTTTGGCGCGTTGGTAATAGGCGGAGGCCGATATCTCCAGGGTGGTACAGATCGGCTCGACCCCGAAGCGCTCGCGGTGCTCGTCGACGAACACGCTCACCTCGCTCGGCGTGGGTCGAGCTCGGCGGCGAAAAACGCTGAGGCGCTCTTGAGGATTTCATTGGCCCGGCGCAGTTCGCGCACCTCAGCGCGCAGCTCCTTCAGCTCCTCGCGCTCCTGGCTGCTCAGCAACTCCTTGCGAACGCCCGCGTCGGCCTCAGCCCTTCGCACCCACTTGCGCAGGGTCTCGTGGTGGATGCCCAGGTCGCGAGCTACGTGGGCGATTGGGCGGCCGGAGTCAAAGACCATCCGGGCACCGCGATCGAGCAGCTCATCGGGGTATTTCTTCTGTCGTGGCATGGCTTGGGAGTTCCCTTCTTCCAGGTAGGAATCCTGGTTTCTGGGTCTCCGTCAAACCTGGCCTGGCTCACGGCGACTGGCTTGCGCTTGGGTGGGTTTGGCGAGGGCAAGTTCAGATGCGGTCAGCGTCCATCGAGTCCGTCAAATAGATAGAGTTCGAGGTCTAGTATTGGCTGCGAGTGCTTGGCGCCGGAGCCGCAGGTGGCGTGTTCGGCGAACTCCGAGCGCTTCATCTTTGGAGGGAGACTGGACGGGGCCGGAGTAGCGACGACAGGCGCAGGTCATCCCACCGGAAAGGGCGCCGATCCAGCCAGATATACCAGCCCCCAAGATAGGTGGGGAGGCCTTCGGGACTCGTTTGACATGCTAGATAATCAAGAAGCCCAGGTGAGGCGGTGGCCGAGCCGCGCTGTCTGATGAAACGAAGGAAGGTGCCCTTCGGAGGTGGTGGCAGAATCTGGCTACGGCAGGCCGGATCACTTTTGCGTCGGCAATCCGGGGTCGTTGCCGCGTAGAATGAGTGCCGTGGATACGGTTGATCAACGTGTCGCTGGATTATGGGCGTGAAGGCTGGCAGTTGCTCCGAAAGGGGCATCTATGCGCTCATGCCTCAAGGCAATATTGCCGATAACCCTTGCGTGGAATCGAGTTTAGCTGGACTGAAATCTAAAGCATTCCGCTGGAGTTGCGGGAGAGTTCCCCAACGTCGGTTTGTCCTCGGGTTCGTCGCGGCAGTTGCCGTGTTCGTATCGGGCGCGTCGCCAAGCTCTGCCGCGCCACAGCCTGTCGTTCTTGGAGCGAACACGTTCGGCATTACTGCGGACACAGGAAAGTCGCTGGATCAGTTCGCCGCAGAAATTGGGAGGATGCCTCGAATCGCCATGTATTACCGAGACTGGAACGAAGGCTGGAGCACCGCACTGATTGACCCCCGTATTATTGACCCGATTCTGGCGCGGCACGCGATCCCGATGATCACGTGGGAGCCTTACCTCAGTTCTGGAAACCAGGTTTACCAACCGGCATATTCTCCGGCGACCATTGCTGCTGGCGCATATGACCACTACATACGACGAGCCGCCCGGGAAGCGGCAGCCTTTGGTCGCCCGATCTTTATTCGCTTCGCCCATGAGATGAACGGCTCGTGGTCTCCGTGGGGCGCGTGGGTAGATGGGAATACACCAGCTGACTACATCGCAATGTGGCGGCATGTCGTTTCGATTTTTCGTGCTGAAGGCGCAACCAATGTACGCTGGGTGTGGTCACCCAACGTCTACAACAGTGAAAACGATTATACGAGTAGACCCGTCCGGCCCTTCCAGCCCTACTACCCTGGCGATCACTGGGTTGATTTTGTCGCCCTGGACGGGTACAACTGGGGTTCGGTGGATGGATCTGAATGGCAAAGCTTTGATAGCGTGTTCGGTAGCAGCTACGACGCAATCACGAAACTGACCAACAAGCCACTGATGATTGCCGAGACAGGGTCGACAGAGCTAGGTGGAGTCAAGGCTGCATGGATTCGGGCGATACCAGGCGTCCTCCGGTCTAAAATGCCGAAAGTTCGCGCGTTGATCTGGTTCAACCAAGATAAGGAGACTGATTGGCAGGTCGATTCCTCGCCAGCGTCGGAGGTGGCGTTCCGTGCGATAGCGCAATCTCCCATTTTGTCCGGTAGCGTCAGCGGTTTACTCGCAGCGGAATCCATGGAACCAGCCTTGACATCGAGACGGAATGATAAAAAGGTTCGACGTGCTCTCGGGATCGCCGATGCGACAGTTGCGCGCGATAACGCTAGATAGACCGGGCGTGCGGGTCATGCCACCGTGCTGGAGCGCCTGGCCAAAGAGCGCGGCACCTCGACCATCATCCGCACAGAGAATGGCCCCGAGCTGACTGTCGAGGTGCTGCGGGATTGGTTGTTGCCCCGGATCTACAGGCACCGCCTACATCGACCCCGACTCGCCCTGGCAAAGCCCTACGTAGAGTCCTTTAAGTCCTGCCTTCGTGACGAGCTGCTCAACGTCGAGGTTTTCACCTCCCTGGTTGAGGCACAGGCTCTCGCGGTTGGCTGGAGAGCCGACCGACTACAGCGCCAACCACCCACACTTGGCGCGCGGCATGAAGTCGCCGCAGCGCCTCGTTGCGCTGGCCTTCCGGCTCGCTACGCGAGGGTGGCCTGCAGGCAACGATGCTCAGCACAGACAAACCCGGCCTCTCATGCGGGGAGAGCCGATGAAGGGCTCCGATCAAGGCGAGCTTGACTGAGCTGGACTAACGAGCCATCATTTGGAGTGAGCCTCTCCAAAATGAGAGAGCTCAAGGCTCTGGGGTTCCGCCAGGCGGTCCGTTGTAATGCGCCAGAAAGCCCATCCAATATGGCGGATGTGCTGGGTGCAAGACTACGTGATTAGGATTCTTAGAGACGAACGAGGCAAATCAAATCGGCTGGCTGCATATGCCGGTATCGTAGCGGCTATGCGTTGGTGTCGAGTAGATTGCCAGAGATGAAGCGCATATACTCAGAGCCCTCACCGAAGGACTTGCAACCCGTGAGGCTTGTCGAGGTTGAGCTCGGTCAACAGCTACCGGGAATAGATCCGGCTCAGGCACCCTGTGGATCAATATACCGTCGAGCCCTGGTCTTCGTCCGACTACATTCCGAGCCTATCGGACTTGTGGAAATATCACTAGATGCTGCCGGATCAGTGTCCCCCGATGAGCTGGGGAACCTCTTATGGCCGCACGTAAGGAGGCGTGCGCAGCGCCATCTCGCTGATGACGGTATCGAATCATGGCAAATGCCTGACTGGGCAACCACGCGGCTAATAGACTCGTCGCCAAGGTGCCTTGCGGAGCGTGACCTATTTCTGCAAACCGCACCTAAGCTAACGGTGCTAATCCCGACACGGGAGCGGCCAGATCGTCTCCAGCGATGCTTGGAGTCCATCCTGGCGTCGAAGTATCCGGCAGATCGCATAGCACTGATTGTCGTCGACAATGCACCACAAACGACCGCTACACGCCTCTTGGTCGAGTCCTACGCCGAGGGTACAGACATTCTGTATATTCGCGAGGACTCCGTTGGCAGTGCCAGTGCGCGCAATCGCGGCCTTTGTGCGGTCGATACCGAGATAGTGTTAATGACTGATGACGACACAGTGGTCGATCGGCATTGGCTTAGCGAAATGGCCCGAGCTTTTAATAGCCTCCCTGAGGCAACGGCTGTTTCGGGTCTTTTGCTGCCAATGGAGTTGGATACTGCACCACAGATATGGTTCGAGGAGTACGGCGGTTTCAGTCGTGGATTTGACCGCCGCATCTTCGATCTCGGCGAAAATCGTCCCGGCGGTGAGCCACTGTTTCCGTGGACGACTGGCCTGTTCGGAACGGGCAACAATTTTGCGTTTCGTACAGCTGCTATACGTGAACTCGGAGGATTCGATGCAGCGCTAGGCAATGGAACCCCGGCTCTTGGTGGGGTCGACAGCGAGATCTTGTTACGCACGATTATTACCGGCCATACTATCGTTTATGAGCCGCGTGCGGTAGTGCACCACGCCCATCGCCCCAATTACGCGACACTTCAACGTCAGATTTACGCCTATGGAGCAGGGATGATCGCTTGCCATCTGAAGACGATGTTGGCGAATCCAAGTCTCTTACCTTCCTTCATTGGCAAGATCCCGTCCGGGTTGCGATTTGCCTTTAGCCCTCGGTCATCCAAGAATCTCCACAAGCGCAAGGACTATCCGCGCGAGCTGACATGGCTGGAGTTACGCGGCATGCTTTACGGTCCGATCGGCTATGCGCGCAGCCGCCGGAAGTACGGCTCGCATTCCACTGTGGAGCCATGGAAATAGCGACGGAGGGGTCTGAGCAGTCTTCAGCAGAAGAAGGATTGGTATCAGGTGGTCCTGCGACCCGTGGAGGTGTCTCGCGAGCAGCGGTGCGCGGTGTTGCGTGGATGGGACTTGCAACATGGATCAACCAAGCAGCTGCGCTGGTCACTTTTATTGTTCTTGGACGCTTGCTAGCTCCCAGTGAGTTCGGTCTAGTCGCCGCAGCAAGTGTCGTAATTTGGCTTCTCCGCGTTCTCGTCGACCAAGGCTTCAGTCAGGTTCTCATTCAACGGGCAGATCTTACAGGATCGCATATTGATACCGCCTTTTGGACGGCCCTCGGTACAGGTCTAATTATTGCCGCAGCAACGATCGTCACGGCACCAGTTATTGCCGATCTATATTCCCTTCCGGAACTAACGCCTGTCCTTCAAGCGTTGAGCGTTATCTTTGTATTTGCTGGACTAGCGAACACACAGAGCGCGTTACTTGCTAGGGAAATGAGGTTTCGCATCCAAGCAATTCGGAGCCTTGTAGCAAGTGTTTCAAGCGCCGTCGTGGCGATCGCTCTCGCAATCTCGGGTGCCGGCGTATGGGCATTGGTGGCACAGACCCTGACATATGAGGGATTGCTGGTAATTTTATTATGGTCGCTTGTGTCTTGGAGGCCAGCCATGAGGTTTTCGATCCCCGAGTTTAAGGAACTTTTCAGTTTCGGAGTACAGGTGGCTGGGATTCGAGCTCTCACAAATATCGGCGCCTACAGCGACAATCTCCTGGTTGGCGTCGTGGTAGGGGCAACAGCTCTCGGATATTATGTGGTAGGATTTCGCGTTGTAGTTGTAATGAATAGCTTCATCGCGTTAACGTTGGTCCAAGTACTGCTTAGTGCATTCTCGCGCCTGCAAGACGACATCCCCGCTCTCAATGCGGCGTTTTATCGGTCGACGAGGGTCGCGGCAGCGATTAGCCTCCCTCTGTTTGCTGGCCTGGCCCTCGTTGCACATCCTCTGACCGTCCTAGTATTCGGCGAGAAATGGGCCCCGAGTGCACCCGTAATGCAAGCGCTCGCAGTTGCCGGATTTCTGCAGTGCCAGCTAATCTTTACAACGCAGTATGTAATTGCTCTGGGTCGCCCGAGCAATGAGCTGAAGTGGACCGCTGCCCTGATCGGTTCAGAGCTCATCGGATTTGGCTTATCGGTTCACCTTGGCATTGTGGCCGTTGCAATGTCACTCGGGATCGTCCTACTCATAGCCTGGCCAGTTCGTCTTCGAATGTTGCGCGCCTGGGGTGGAATTCGGCTTAGAGCTTATTTTCAGCCGTACGGCAGCCTTGGATCTGCAACGCTTACGATGGCGGTGGCGGTCATTGGTGTTGGCCGACTCACTGGTAATGCAAGTGTTGCAGTTGCACTTGGTGTTCAGGTAATCGTTGGTGGGGCCGTTTACCTGGGAACGTTGTGGGTGCTAGCCCCGGATGAGTTGCGTGAGATGCACGCATGGGCGCTGCAATTGCGCCGAAGCTAGTTGCGCCCCCGTTGGCCCGAAACCCCGAAATCGGCCCGACTCGGTGAAGACATCCGGCTTCTCGCCGTCGCGGGGAGCACTTTTAGCGCTGGCGACGATGGCCTGGTTTGCCGTAGGTGCCATCGAGCTTGACCCGCGAGCCCGCGTGCTCAGGCCTCGGACACCTCATCCTCGCTGCGCTGACCTCGGTACCTAGCGACGCTTGCACCGTGGCCGGACGGTTGGCCCAACGCTATGCGAGGGGGCTTCGCCTAGTTCGGGCACTAGTGGTTTATCCGGTTGATTCATTGATAAATGCAGGCGTTCTGTAGCCGATCGTGAAGTCATCGCTGATGATGTCCCAGCGATGATGGAGGTCGGGCCATGGCGGCGGCAGCGAAACGGATCGAGATCGGTGTGAAAGACAGGGCGACGCTGGAAGCGATCGTCGGCGCCGGTACCTCGCAGGTGCGGATGGTCACGCGGGCGCGGATCGTGCTCGAGGCCGGTGAGGGCCGCTCCGCGGCCCAGATCGGCCGCCGGGTCGGCTGTTCGGCGAACACGGCCCAGAAGTGGCGCGGGCGCTTTGAGCGCGACGGCCTGGATGGGCTGGAAGACCTTCCCCGGCCCGGCAAGCCGCTCGTGCACGACCAGGCGGCCAGGGCGCGGCTGATCGCGAAGGCCTGCACGCGCCCGGGGCCGAGCGCCTCGGGGCAGCGGCGGGTGCGCTGGACCTACGAGGAGCTGGCCGCCGAGGTCGGGATGTCGCGCTCCCACGCGCACGCGATCCTGGCCGCGGCCGACATCAAGCCCCACCTCACCGAGTACTGGGTGATGTCGGAGCTCTCTCCCGCCTTCGACGCCCAGGCGGCCGAGGTATGTGGCCTTTACCTCGACCCGCCCGAGAACACGATCGTCGTCTCGATCGACGAGAAGACCGGCATCCAGGCCAAGGGGCTGTTGCGCGAAGACACCCAGGCAAAGCCGGGCAGGCCCGGCCGGCGCGACAACGAGTACGTGCGCAACGGCACTCAGAACCTGTTCGCCGCCCTGGCGGTCCACAGCGGCGGCGTCTCGGCGATGCCCTCCAAGACCCGCAACCGCGAGGACCTCCTCGCCTTCCTGGAGCTTCTCGACCAGGGCATCCCCAAGGGACGCTCGGTGATCGCTGTGACCGACAACCTCTCGACCCGCACCACCGATGAGGTCGAGGAGTGGCTCGCAGACCATCCCCGCTGGAGCTTCCAGTTCACCCCGACTCACGCCTCCTGGATGCTTCTATGGTGTCAAGGGCTGGGCGAAAAGTTGTTTGAAGAGGCGGCGTGAGAGGTGGCGCTTGAGTGAGCGCATCGCTTCTCGCTTGGTCTTGCCCTCGCCGATCTTGCGCTCCAGGTAGGCGCGAGTCTCGGGGTGGTGCAGGGAGCGGCTGAGAGCGATCGTGTGGATCGCGTTGTTCAGCTGGCGGTCCCCGCCGCGGTTGAGGCGGTGACGGACCGTCTTGCCAGATGAGGCCGGGATCGGCGCCGTTCCGTTGCAGAGCGCGAAGGCGCCCTCGTGCTTGAAGCGCGCGGGGTCCGCTGCGAGCAGCTTGGCGGCTGAGATCGGGCCGATGCCGGGCTCGGCCAGGAGCCTGGGATCGAGCTGGCCCACGAGCTCTGCAAGCTCGCGCTCGTAGCGGCTCGCGGTCTGCTCGAGTGCCCGAGCACGAGTCGCGAGATCGCGCAGCACCGTGAGGGCGACGCGCTCCTCGATATCGGCAGCTGGACGCGAGCGCATGCGCAGGACGCGTGCCTGAAGCTGCGAGCCGCGGCCGGGGCCGATCCGCTCACGCAGTCCGGCTGGAGCGGTCACGCAGATCGCCTGCAGCTGGTTGAGCAGCCGCGTGCGCTCCCCCACGCAGGAGCGCTGGACAGCGAGAATCGTCTGCAGGGCGCGGCGGGTGCCGCGGGCGCGCGGGGTGGACAGGCCCTCGCCGCTGAGCACCCGTTTGGCAGCCCTCAGTGCGTCGATCCGGTCAGACTTGCCCGTGCGTCGCTCACGCCGACGGGGACGCTCCACCTCATAGATCACTGCACCCGCGGTGCGCAGGTGCTGGGCAAGGCCGGCGCCCCAGCTGCCGGTTCCCTCGATCCCGCAGATGAGCTCACCTTCCCCTTGGACAGACAGACCCTGTGCCCATATCGCCAGCTGCTCGTAGCCGCGGGTGCTCGCCTCGATAGCGAGTTCGCCGAGCAGCTGCCCGAGATCGTCGAGGGCCACCGCCACATGAGAATCCTTGTGGGTATCCACTCCGACTGCGATCATCGTTTTCCTCCATGTCGTCATTGAGTTCGATCTGGAGGCCGTCGGACAGAGCTGTGTCGAGTGATGTCCAGGCTTCTATGAAGTCACGGCGGCATCCGGTGCGGCGGAGGCGGGAGACAGATCCAAGACAAGGCACGGTTGGCCAGCTGAACCGTGAGTCATCCCGCCTCCGACCGCACCCTCACGAGGGCGTCGGATGACGACGCCCGATCCCCGCTGCGCTTCGCCCTACGGGCTCCGCTTCGCGGGGATCGGCCCGCATGGCCGACAGGGCCCTGCAGGCAAGACGACGCTACACAGCTGAACCAGGTCGAGATCTTCTTCTCGATCCTCCAGCGCCGCCTGCTCAAGCACGGAGCCTTTGACTCCGAGGCCGACCTCGCCGAGCAGATGCTCTGCTTCGTCGAGACCTACAACCAGACCGCCACACCGTTCCGATGGACCTACACCGGCAAGGTCCTCAACGCATGACACTACGAATCAACCGGACGGACCACTAGGTATGTATCAAGGGTATGGGCAACTGATTGCTAGTTGCGGGTCTCTCGTGTCGATCGGGAAGCCCTCTATGGGGGTGGAATTGGACTTACGTTGAGATTGCCATAAGCATTTCCGGCGTAGTCAGAGTTCCGGATGCCTTCGGCGAAGGCGCTTGAGGCTGCGGTGGAGGATTCGATTGGCCAGTCGCTGTGGTCACCTGGGCCCGATTCGACCTTGTTGAACCAGAGCAGGCCGCGAATATTCGGGAATTCGGCTGGCAGGTCGCTGAGTAGGTCGGCGATCCACTGCGCCTTGGATCCGCCCGCTTCGGTAGACGCCGTCTCGCCAACGACCATCGGCTTGCTTGGGGCGATCGTTCTGGTGATGGCTTCGTAGCTGGATTTGAACAGACCGCTGAATGACGTCCACGGGTTGTCGCCGTTATACCCGTCGAGGCAGGTCCAGTCGACGTATGCGTTACCGGGGTAGACGCTGGACATAGAAGCCAGAGTTTCGTGCGGGTCGATGTTTGGGCACCACACCCAGGTCACGTTGTTGGCGCCCACCGAGGTGAAGATGTCGTGTACGTGGCGCCACATCGCGACGTAGTCGGCGGCTGTCGTGCCGTTATTGCCCGCCCCCCAGGGAAACCAGGAGCCGTTCATCTCCCAGGCAAAGCGCAGGAAGAGCGGGTGCCCCCAGTTCTTCGCCGCTTCTGCCCAGGATCTGATGTAGTTGTCTTGCGCGCCGGCTGCCACCTGGGCGTCGGTAAAGCTGCCGGTCCCCGGACCCGGGTTCCAGGAAAAGAACGGGATCGCTCCGTGACTGCGAACCGCGTTGAACTCGCTGGTCTGGAAGGCGCAGTAGCCGTTGCAGTTGGACAGATAGAAGGGGCTACTCCAGTTGATCAACGAGACGGGCTTGCCGGCGAGCTGTTCGAACTGGGACGCTGCGGCCATGTTCCACGGTGCTTCACCGGAGGAATTCTTGATCCAGGCGCCCCAATAGATGGAATGCATCGCCGGAGAGGGTTCCGGTTCCGGTGAGGGAGGCGGTCCGGTGGGAGGGCTCAACGCCGGGGGGGGTTCGGCTGGAGGCCCTATGGTCGGAGTTTCTTCTGTGGTCGGCGCTTCCGCCGAAGGCTGGACTGTCGGAGTCACGGGCGCGGGCTGCACCACGCCGTTCCCAGGAGGTGCGCTTGGGGCTTTGGCCACGGGGCCTTTGGGGTGTCGAACGACGGTGTGGGCGTTGCCGATATGGCGGCGCGATACGCAGGCAGCGCGCCGGGCCCGGACCGTCCGGGGCGGAAGGTTGTGGCGGACGATGCTCGAGCAGGTCGCTCTGCGGCCCCTGGTCGATCCGAGGGAGATGGCCGCGACGACCAGGGAACTCAGAAGCGCGAGAGCGACGAGGAGGGAGGTGCGGCGAGCTGAGCGGGAGGTGATTGGAGCCATCGGATTTCCCCATGAGATGGGCGCTTTGAATCGACTCCATTTATGGCTACCGCCAGGTTTATCTCGATATTTGGACGGGTGTCCATTCGCTGCAAAGCGTCGCTCAGGCGACGCTGCGATACAGCTCGAGCAGCGCTTTCGCGCACTCATCCCATGAGGTGAGGTTCGGCACTCGTTGAGGTAGAGGTCGCTCCAGCTCATCGAGAATGGCGCGGCCCACGGCTTCTGGGGGAGCCAGTGGCGATACCGAACGTGCGAGGCCGTTCCTCGCCACCTCTCCCAGGCCGGCACGGTCGACCACGAGAAGGCGACGACCGGCCGCCGCTGCCTCCAGCGCGACGAGCGGGTGGGTCTCGTAGTCGCTGAGCAGGACCACGAGTGAGATTCGCCGCAGCAGTCGCGACATCCCCTCACGATCCTCGGCGGGGAGGCTGGTGAACTCGACCCGATCCTCAATCCCCAGGCTCGCGGCCTGGCTTCGCAGCGTGGCCTCATATGGACCGGTTCCCACGATCATCAGCCTGGCGTCCGGACGCTGCGCGAGCACGTGGGGAAGCGCGGCGATCACTCTCTGGTGGTTCTTGTAGCGCTCAAGCCTTCCGATCGAGGCGAGTAATGGACCGTCGATGCCTACTTCATCGCCCACGGGATCCTCGACCTCGGGGCCGCGTCGAAGCTCGACGTCGATGCCGTTTGGGATCAGCACGAACCTATCTGCGGGGAGATGCAACTCTCGCGCATACAGCTCGATCTCGAACTGGGCTACTGCGACGAGGCGGGCGGCTCGGGAGAGCAGAGGCCGGAGAAGTCGTCGCTGTGTCCCACGCAGGCGGCGACGCACGCGCGACGAGTGACCGCCGCTATGGAATGTGAGGATGTAGGGGACGCCGAGGTTCAGTGCTCGCAGCATGGCCAGGGGCGGCACCAACGTGTGGTAGGACTGCACATGGACGATGTCCCAGTGCTCACGGGCCATCTCGCCCCAGATGTGCGGGGCGAGGTAGTAGTCGCGGTTCGCCGGCCAGGCTCGTACCGAGCGGATCGGCACGCCAGCGTGGCGCTCGTCGACCACTGCGGGTCCGGGCGAGTCCGCGCATAGGACCTCGACTTCTACGCCGAGAGCCGCCAAGCGGCTGCTCACCTCCATGACGTGGCGCTCGGAGCCGCCCTGTCCGAGAGGACTGCGCGGTGTGACGATCAGGACGCGTAGGCGCTCGGTTGGGTTTTGCTCAGAGATCGCGCCAGCGTACACAGCTCTAGGGTTCCTCTCGTGCGAGTCTTGATGCTCACGCAGTCCTATGCTCCGATCGTCGGTGGGGAAGAGCGGGTGGTCGAGGACCTGAGCGCCGAGCTGTCCGCTCGCGGTCACGAGGTCGCAGTCGCGACCTTGCGCCAGCCCGGCGGCGAGTCGCCGGCTGGCGAGAACGGGGTTCGTGTGCATGTGATGCGCAGCTCGGTGTACCGGCTGCGCCGGCTCTATGGCGATCCGGCGCGCCGCCACGCGCCGCCGGCACCTGACCCCGAGGCGGTGCTCGAGCTCCGCCGCGTCCTGCGGCGCGAGCGTCCCGACGTCGTGCACGCGCACAACTGGCTGGTCCATTCTTACGTCCCCCTGGACCGCCACACGGATACCGCTCTGGTTCTCTCTCTGCACGACTACGGGCTGCGGTGCGCAACGCGGCGGATGGTGCATCGGGGCGCTCTGTGCAGCGGGCCGGCTCCCTTCAAGTGTGCGCGCTGCGCGGCCGGTCATTACGGGCCGGCGACGGGTCTCGCCACGGCGCTCGGCACGGGGCTGAGTGGTTCGCGTCTGCGCGCTCATGTGGACCTCTTCCTACCGGTCAGCAGGGCGGTGGGGGACCTTTGTGGTCTCGGACCAAAGGATGCATTCAGCGTTGTGCCTAACTTCTTTCGCGGCATGCCCACCGCGCCGTTCCCTGACGATCCCCGCCTGAAGGACTTGCCGGACAAGCCTTTCCTGCTCTTCTTCGGCGATGCGACCGTGGACAAGGGAGCGGCGCTGCTAGCCGGCGTATACGGCGGGCTCGAGGTGCCGCCGCCGCTTGTCTTCCTCGGACGACACTTGGTCGATGGCCTCAGCGAGATACCCGGTGTGACTGTGCTGGGTCCCTGGCCTCGCGAGCTAGTGATGGAGGCGGTTCGGCGCTGCCTGTTCGCCGTCGTGCCGTCGATCTGGCCCGAGCCGTTCGGACTCGTCGCCTTAGAGGCCGCCGCTGCCGGCAAGCCGATCGTTGCCTCGGACATCGGCGGCTTACGGGACATCGTCGTCGACGGCGAGACAGGGTCGTTGGTTGCACCGGGCGATCCCGGGGGCCTAAGGGCGGCGCTAGTGCGACTGATCGCCGATCCGGGCTTGCGGAAGCGGATGGGGGCGGCTGCAGCTTGGCGCGCAGAGTCGTTCAGCGCCGATGCGGTGGTGCCAGCGTTCGAAGACGCTTACCGAGCCGCCGTTCAACGGCGCCGAGGGTCGCCACGGGCCTCTTCGTAGACCGCCTCAAGCCGCTTCGCCCATACCTCAGGGCTGTGGCGCGCAAGTGCGAACGCCCGCCCGCGATCTCCAAGCTTTTGACGCAGCGGCTCGTCGCCGAGGAGTTCGGCCGTCGCGGCGGCGAGGCTCTGGGCATCGCCGGCCACGATGAATGGCGGCGTCCGTCCCGGCGCGGTGTAGCCCTCGGCGCCCCGCGTGGTGGTGATCACCGGCTTACCGCTGGCCAGTGCGTGCAGGACCTTCATCCGCATGCCTCCCCCCGTTCGAACCGGGGCCAGCACGACGCAGGCCGCTTCGACGTGTGGCTGGACGCTGGGCGCATCGGCGACGATGTCCACATGCGAGCCGGCCAGCGCCAGCACCTCCGGTGGCGGAGCACTGCCGACGAGCCTGAGGTGCGCCTCAGGCTCCAGGGCGCGCACCATGGGCATTATCTCTCGCGCAAGCCACAGTGCCGCGTCGCGGTTTGGGGGATGGGTGAAGTTGCCGACGAAGAGAACTGTGCCCGGTTTCTCACGGCTGCGATCGGGCGAGGGTGGAATGGAGAGGCCAAACGGGTTTACCCGGACCCGGTCGGCTACATCGGGCGCAAGATCGGCGATTGCGCGAGCGTCGCGCTCGCTGAACGCCTGCAATAGATCAAAGCGCTGCCAGGTGGCCCGCTGGAAACCCTTCCAGCGACGCCAATCTAACTCTTCGAATGCCCAGCGCGGCCAACCGCTCGGTCCGCCGGAGGGTCGCCACTCAATCCCCCGCGGGCGACGGACCTCATGCTCGGTCAGTACGGTTGGGAGGTCTGCTGGCAGGCGGAAGACGCCCATCGAGCTGTCCTCGACGGCGACGATGTCGAACTGCTGGGAAGCGGCGAGTCGGTCGATCTTGGCCTGGACGTCCGGCGCCGCGAACCAGACTGTGCGCCACGGCCACGATCCGCGAGCCCAGGTGGTTGCCAGCTTCCCGCGGCGCCTCCAGCGTTGAAGGCCGGGCGGCGGGCGCCTGCGGTCCGCGATGTGGAGGTCGATTCCCGCCAGGGTCAGAGCTTCCGCTGCTGCGGCCTCCCTCGGCTCGTCTCCCATGCCGGCGAGGAGCGTCACCTCATGGCGCTTACGCAGACCGATGAGTTGGGAGTGAAGCAAGACCGGGATCGCTCCAGCACCGTCCTCCTGGGGCAGCATGGGCGCGATCAAGAGGATCTTCATGAATGCAGGCGGCTCAGGAGGCGATTGAGCGTCGGCCGGCGCTCGGGAAACATGAACAGCTCGCCGAGCCTGCGGGCAAGGGGGCGCGGCGACGCTGCGATGGCCGTGAGCCAGGCGATGAAGAGCAGCTTCATTGCCCGCGAGACGTCGAATCGCCGCGAGACCGCACGGGCTCCGTCGGCCAGGAGCGTCCAGAGAGAGTCCGCCGGCATGGGATGCAGGCCCGGCTCAAGCTTGAGGGATAGGAGCCGGTTGCCGAGGTCCGACACCGAAAGGATCCGGTCGGGGCGTTCCTGACCGAGCTGGTCGGCCAGGTGTTCGAGCGCCTCGGCCGTGGCGCGGGCATAGCCGATCGTCTCGCGTACATGGCTTAGGTCCAGCAGTTGTTCCTGCGGCTCGTAGTTGTTGGCGCCATGAACCCTGTAGGAGGCGCCGATCACATCGAGGGAGGCCACCTTGCCAAGAAGAGTCATAAGATGGATGAGATACCAGTCGGCCCCGCAATGCGGATACTCCCGCTCCGGGATGGGGAGGATCCTTCGCAGGGCCTCGGTGCGAAAGGCATTGCCGCTGGTCGGCAGCCATGCCACGTCGAAGGGGAAAGCGACCTCTGCCTGCCTCAGGTCCCCGCTGGGCATGGGGAGGTGGGGGGTAGGCTTGGTCACGCCGGTGGGGCGGCCTTCGGCGTCGATCACCTCCATTCGGAACTGCACCTTGGCCACTTGCTGGTCGGCCGCGAACACAGCAGCTACGTACGCGGCCGCTTGGGGTCGCAGCGTGTCGTCTGCGTCGAGGAAGATCACGGCGTCGCCCGTGCACCGCGTTAGGCCGGTGTTGAGGGCTGACGCTTGGCCGCCATTCTCCTGTAGTACGACGTCTACCGACTCCTTGTATGCGTTCAATTGCTCACGCGAGTCGTCGGTCGAGCCGTCATCGACCACGACGACATGGACGTTTCGATGCCCCTGTCCACGAGCGCTCTCGATGGCCTCGGCGACAAAGGCGCCGTAGTTGTGGTTGCTGATCACGATGTCGACCGCTAGGTCATCAGCGCGCTGTCCGCGCGTCATCGCTGTGGTGTGACGCGGGCCAGCAAGTAGCCGGCGGCGGTGATCGCGAGTCCAGCAATGATTGCCCCCGAGCGCTGCAGCCCCGCTGGGTCTCTGCGGGCTGCATCCCAGAAGCCTCGTAGGACGCCCCTCGGGAGTGTTTTCAGCGTATACGTCCACTCCTCCGAGAGCGCGTCCGGAGCCCCTACCTGCTGCGCCATCAGTGCCTTCGATCTTCCCTCCAACCAGCAGCGTGATCGGAAATAACTCCAGCGGCTGCGCTGACTGGAAACGAAATGCTCGACGCAGGCGGCTGGCATATGCAGGACCACTCCCGCCGGATATACCTGCCGTGCTCGAATCGAGAGCTCCGTCTCGTCGCCCCCGAGCGGCGTATTGCCGACACGACCGATTGCGCTACTGAAGCCGCCAACCCGGTCAAACACCGTTTTGCGAAACGACATCGTTGTGCCGATGGGGTTTCGTATTGGCATCGTCTGGGTGGGTAGGCCGCGATATTCGCAACCCACGGTCCAATAGAACTCGCGCGGCAACCATCTTGGCGCTTTGCCGTCCGCCCACCTTGGTCTCGCCACTCCTCCGACGCCGATCACATCGGGGTCAGTGTAGGGGCTGGCGAGCTTCTCCAGCCAGGTCTCATCGGCAACCGCATCGTCGTCTAAGAACGCGACAACCTCGCCGTGGACCTGCTTTAACCCTGTATTGCGAGCAGCCGATATTCCGGGATTACCCTCACTTTCCAGCACCCGAGCGCCATTGAGTCCCGCCTTGGCAAGCCCCAAGAGCTCCGGGTTATGGTCTATAACCACGATTGTCTCAACCGCGGATTGTGTCTGGCGGCTTACCGACTCCGTGGCGGCGCGCAGCCCGTCCCATCGCTGCCTGTCATAGGCGCAAATCACAACACTCACAGTTGGAATCGGCTTGACGCGCTTGACGAGGTAGGACTCGCCTCCAGAGTGGGACTCGATTTCTCGGAAGAGCTGCTCAAGCTCATCAACTGTATGGCTCCAAGAATGGCGATCCTCGAACCGTTGGTCCTTCATGTCCGCGACCTGGCCGAAGGCCTCGCGGATGGCTGTCGGATCAGACGGGGGCACCAGCACAGCCCCTTCGTATCCTTCGGTCGCTGCGATAAGACCGCCCACGCCGCTGACGATCACCGGTAGGCCGGCACTCATTGCCATGTGAAGGGGACCGCTGGCCGACGACCGTAGGTATGGGAGCACTACAGCGTCTGCGCCTCGGAAGAACGCTGCAGCCTCGGAGTCGTGCACATAGTGATTGACAAAGGTGATTCTGCTGCGATACCGACTTCGCTCAATCAGCTTGGCAGGCAATGTCCACCCCTCCCACGTCTCACCCACCACCGTAAGCCAGTAGCGATCGGCCTCCTTGGATGAGAGGGAATCGAATGCGCTGACAGCATGCTCAAGGCCCTTGAAGGGACGAATCGTTCCAAAGAACAGCAGGTTACAAACGTCCTCAGGCGGATCACGTAGTGTACTTTCGTTGGCCTGTGCTAGACGACTGGTGTACGGTCCGTGTGGAACTAGCCGTATTGGTTTTTCTCGAACGTTGTAGCGTCTCTCCAGCTCGGCTATGTCTTCTGTCGAGTGAACGACGAACCCGTCAGCGAGATTGACTAGCAACCTTCCCAGAATTCCAACATACTGGCGTGCTAGAGGCACGCGTTCCTCCGCGGTATCGAGTACCTCATGGAACTCGATGATGACCCGTGCCCCTAGCAAGCGCGTAACTAGTGCTAGGAGCACGTATGAATGCACGACAGTCCCACTCCACCACTGGAACAAAACCCATTTGGGTGGATTTTGCTTTACAAAGGTCAAGGCACGCAGCATGCTTGGAATCCAGTACCAGTCGATCCCATCGAAAATACGAATGCTGGAGTCATATGTAACTTCTGAGAGCGGTGCGCCGACTCGCTTCGCGCCTGGGTAGAGCTTTCTCGGCAGCAGTCGCCTCATCAGAATGACGAGGACCTTGTGAGATGCGGCTAGGGAATTGGCAAGGTCAGCCGTGTAATAGGTTAGGCCGCTAACGAATCGTGTGCCTGAGCCCACGACGAGGATCGGGCTGTTGCCGTCCGTCTCCGTCGATTTCTTTCGCGATCCGACGCTCATACCTCAATGATTATTCGCGGTTTGGTCCGGATCGGTGGAGGCAGGCCTCCAGCGAGTTCGGCGTAAAGGTGATGCCGGGTCAGCCTACTTGGTGCGGAGCGGGATTGCTCCGAAGGTTCCGATCAAGCGGCCTCGGCCGACAGGGCGTCACGGTCCGCCAGTTCATCTTCGTGCAGATGGGCACCGGGCATTCTCCGCAAACGCTCGCGCAGGATGGTTTTCAAGACGCGCCCACCGTCCCTGAAGGTGTTGAGATTGCTTTCTCCGTGGATGCGATCGCGCTCGAAGCTCGGTACCTCACGGACCTTGAGTCTGGCTCGGGCGATGCGGATGTTGATCAGGGTCTCCACCTCAAAGCCGGTGCAGTTGACATCCATAGCTGGCAGGCAGTGGCGCCAGAAGGCGTTGTAGCCATAACAGAGGTCGGAATAGGCGGTGCCGAAGAGGAGGTTGACGGTCCCGCTCAGAACCCGGTTGCCGCTGCTGCGCAGGCGCGTGATGTCCGAGCTGCCCCCGTCTTTGTGGAAGCGGGTTCCCTTGGCGAAGTCGGCCCCTTGCATGAGCGCCTTCACGAAGGCGGGAATCTCGGTAGGGTCGGCCGATCCGTCGGCATCCAGCATCACCAGGATGTCGCCGGTTGCGGCTTCAAAGCCACAGCGGAGAGCATCGCCCTTGCCCCGCTGCCGCTGGTTGACGATCTTGGTGTCGGGGCGCAGTGAGCGGGCGACCTCCGGCGTGCCGTCTGTCGAGAAGCCGTCGACGACAATCACCTCGTGGAGGCCGCTCGGCAACTCGGCGAAGACGTGCGGCAGGTTCTTGGCCTCGTTCAGCGTGGGCACGATCACGCTTACGCGCGGCCACCGAGCGCCGAGGGCCGAGGCATAGATCCCGAAGTTGAACTCGGGTAGATTATCTGGCCGAGCGCTTCGCTCTGGCCAACTCCAGTCAGGCGCGGCGAAGGCGTCGCCGACGCTGCCACCCACCGCTGTTGCCGAACCCATGCCGTTCCTCCCGACGTTGCGGAATAAGGCGGGATGGACGGTATGAAGGTCCTGCTTGGCCCCTGTTTGATCGGTGTTTGATTTGGATTAGACGCTTTGGAAAATAAAAATTGACCCGAGAAATGGCTTGTTATTCACTCGTTAACTCCATAGATTCCTGCAGCGGCTGCCTGTTCATACGGCAGCCGGGAGGCGTTTGTGGGAGACAGCCAAACATCCTTAGGCAAGAGCTCCGAGCGGAGGCGTTGGCGCGGGACCGCTTCCCTGCTCTCGCCTCAGCGCCTCGTCGATTCGCCCGAGCTCTTCGAGCGGTTTCTGTACGGGCTAGCTCTCGTCGATCGAGACGGCAGCGTTCTCTATCTGAACCGGAAGGCTCGGCAACTCCTGGTTCCCGCCGACACGTCGGCGGCGGAGAGCACTTGGAGGTGCTGCGATCTGATCTGTGATCGGCTTGGCCCAATCGTGGGCGGGGAATGCATGACGGAGCGGGTGGCGCGGACCGACGGGCAGATGCCGGAGGTGCGGATGGACATCGAGCAGGAGCGGATGCAGGCCGCCGCCTGGGTATCGGCTTCCCCCCTCTACGGAGACGGCTCGCAGCTGCTTTTCCATCTGCGACCCGGGAAGCCCGGAGACCGGCGCCGGCGGACTCCTCCCGAGTGGTCGGGGCATATATCGCCATCCCATAGCACCGAGCTGCAGATCGTCACCCTTGGAAGGTTTCAAGTCGAGGGATCGAATGGCCCGATCAACGGCGACTGGCTCGAGCAGCGGCCCGGGCAGCTGCTCAAGTACTTGGTCGGAGAGCGGCGCCGCGTGGTGGCGAGCGACCGGATCGCGGAGTCCCTGTGGCCCGAAGCCGGCCCCGATGAGGCGAGGAGCCGCTTGCGCTACTACGTTCACGCGCTTCGCGAGAGGCTGGAGCCCGATCGAGCCCACCGCTCGCCGGCCCGCTTCGTCGTGGCTCGTCGTGGGGCCTACTACTTCGACACCAGCGGCGTGTGGATCGACGCCGATGAGTTCGAGCGCGAGACACGAGCCGGGCTGGCCGCTTTCGACCAAGGGTTCCTCAAGCCCGCCGCCACCCACCTTGCCAGCGCTATGCGCCTGTACCAGGGCAACTTCCTCGCCGAGGATCCCTATGCCGAGTGGGCGCTGGATGAGCGGGAGCGGCTCCGCGAGCTGGCTGGCCGGGCGCTGCGGGCGCAGGTGGGCATCCAGATGCAGATGGAGAATCTCGAGGTCGCGGCGGACCACGCCCGTCGTCTGGCCGACATGGAGCCCTTCGACGCCGACGTGCAGAAGCTCTTCATCGAACTCTGCTTGAAGCGGGGCCGGCACAGTGAGGCCTTTCGCCGCTACACGGTGCTCCGCAAGCGGCTGCTTTCCTCCTTTGGGCAGGAGCCCGACTTCGACCTCGCCGGCCTGGAGCACCAAGCCGACTGGCACGCTTAACCGAAGCGCCACTCGGGGTTTCTCGCTGCGCCATATCCACGGCCTCTGGGCGCAAAACCTATCCTCCAGGCCATGCAAGAACTGATCGACCGCCCGCCAACCCAGAAGGTCGATCCCTCAACTCGCCCGGAAACGATCCGACTCAAGCCGACCCGCGGCTTCAGCCGGGTGCTCTCGTCGCACGAATTGTGGCGCTACCGCGACCTTGCCTTCCAAATCGCAGCGCGCGATGTGACGCTGCGCTACCGCCAGACCGCACTCGGCGCTGCATGGGCGGTGCTTCAGCCGGTCGGCCTCATGGTCGTCTTCTCACTCTTCTTCGGCAGTCTGGCGGGAGTCTCTTCGGATGGCCTTCCATACCCGCTGTTCAGCCTCGCCGCCTTGGTCCCTTGGACCTTCTTTGCCAACGCCATGCTGCTTGGCTCGGAAAGCCTCGTGATCAACTCCGCGCTCGTCTCAAAAATCTATTTCCCACGAATCTTCATGCCGGCCGGAGTGGTCGCTGCGGGCTTCGTCGAACTCGGCATTTCGCTGGTGATCCTCTTCGTGATCGTGCTCGCCTGGGGCGTGGTCCCGTCGCTGGCATTGCTCACTCTGCCGTTGCTGGTGGTGATCATGACAGCGACAGCGCTCGGCGTCGGCGCTGCGCTTTCGGCGATCAACGTCCGCTATCGAGATGTGCGCTATGTGGTCCCGTTCGCCATCCAGATGTGGCTGTTTGTTTCGCCGGTCGCATATCCGAGCAGCCTTCTCACGGAGCCCTGGCGGACGCTGTCGGCGATCAATCCCATGGTGGGCGTGGTGGAAGGCTTCCGGTGGGCTGTGCTGGACACCTCCAACGCCCCGCTTGGCCTGATCGCCGTGTCGACCGTATCGGCGGCGGTGCTCCTTGCGGCTGGCCTCGCCTACTTCGACCGAGTCGAGCGCGGTTTCGCCGACTACATCTGAGCTGTATGGGCGACGTCGCAATCCAGACCAACGAGCTTGGCAAGCGCTACGACCTCGGCCTCAGCGCACGCGGCTACGGGACTCTGCAGGAGAGCATTGTCAACACGGCCAAGCGTTCGGTTGGGAAGCTCTCAGGGCGCCGGGAGCGGCGACCGGTGGAGACGCTGTGGGCCCTGCGCGACCTTTCGCTGACTGTTCGCACCGGAGAGGTCGTCGGCCTGATCGGCCACAACGGTGCCGGCAAGAGCACGTTGCTCAAAATCCTCTCTCGGATCGTCGAGCCGACCACAGGGTGGGCGGACGTGACCGGGCGCGCGGGCTCGTTGCTCGAGGTCGGTACCGGCTTTCACCCCGAGCTGACCGGGCGGGAGAACATCTTTCTGAACGGCGCCATCCTCGGCATGCGCCGGGTTGAGATCCGTCAGCGGTTCGACGAAATCGTCGCCTTTGCCGACATCGAGCGGTTCCTCGACACCCCGGTGAAGCGCTACTCCAGCGGGATGTCGGTGCGGTTGGCCTTCGCCGTGGCCGCTCACCTCGAGCCGGAGATCCTGCTGGTCGACGAGGTGCTGGCGGTTGGAGACGCCGCCTTCCAGCGCAAATCGCTTGCCAAAATGAGCGAGGTTGCGAAACAGGGCAGGACGGTCGTCTTCGTATCTCACAACTTGGCAATTATCCAGGCCCTATGCCAGCGGGGAATCCTGCTCGAGAAGGGCAGGGCGGTTGCCGACGCGCCGGTTGGCGAGGCCGTAGACCATTACCTCCGAACGCTCGAGCGGGCCGCGACCGACGACCTTCTCGTTCGCACCGACCGTGATGGCCGCGCCTGGGAGGACACCCTGGTTCGGCGATTGGCGCTCTATGACCCCAGCAGCGGGCAGGCTGATGTCGTCGTCGGAGGCCGAGCCGCGAAGATCGTGGTCGAGGTGACCGAGGTGCTGCCGATGATGGAGTGCGAGCTGACCATCGTCAACAGCCTCGGGCATCCGGTAACTACGCTGGACAGCGAAGTGTCCGCCTCCACTGACGTCCGTGACGGCGACCTCGGACCCCGAATCGAGTGCGACATCGATTCCTTGCCGCTGATTCCTGGTCGCTACCGGATCGACGTTCTCTTGAAGGCGCGCCAGGAGATCCAGGACGGCCTCCAGGCAGCGACCTTCTTCGATGTCGAGCCTGGCGTGATCGGCGGGCGCCCGATGCCTGCCACGGGTTCGGATGGAGACGTGGTCATAGCCCACTCATGGCGACTGCCGGTGTGAGAGTTCGGTCAGCCGAAAGCTGGGCGCTGCGGTTGCGCCCGGCCGTCGGATAGCGTCAGCCCGGTTCGCCCGTCGAGACTCGCCGGGCGGTCTGCATACCGCTGAGAACCGCGTCCTCCATCGCCGAGTACTCCCACGAGGCGTAACGGCCGGCCACCCAGATATCGCGTTCCCGTAGCTCTCGATGCAAAGCCGCCCGTATCCTCGGGGTGTCGTGATCATGGATCACGTAGGCGCAGCCGATGCGGACTGGCAGCACCGTCTCGACAGCCTCGACGCTGTCGATGACCCCGAGAGAATCGAGGTCGGCAATGGCGGCCTCGACCAAGCCGTCCTCGCTGGCGTCGGGTCCGTGAGCGATCTCCACATACAGGCCCTCACGGCCTTCGGGCGCCATCGCATCTGCGAAGCGTCCGTAGAAACCGATGCGGTAGGCGGCGAATCGGCGTTCGGGTAGGTAGATCCACTGGTATCGGCTGAAGGCGGGATTGGCGTGCTTCAGGCCGAGGTTGACGCAGGTGACGGCATTGGCGCGCAGGTTGGCCGCTGCGCCCAGGCCGGCGGTGGAGGGCGTGATCAGCGAAGCGAGCTCGGGCAGCGGCGCGGTCGCGATTACCGCCTTGTCATAGCCAAAGGATCGGCCGTCCTCCGTGAGGACCTTGCGGCGTCGGGTGTCGATCTCGGTCGCCCTGGCCTGGGTCGCGAGGTTCGGCACGAGTCGAGCGAGGCCGGTGCTCAGCGTGGCAATCCCGCCATGAGTCGGATAGAGAAAGGACCGGTTGTATCCGGTCTCGACCTTTCGCTGGGTTTCGGCGCCGCGCCGAATCTCATCGATGCTGGGCTGGGGAACAAAACGCCCCAACCACTCGCACGTCAGCTCATCGACCGACACCGTTGAGAGCTTCTCGTTGTAGGGGACCATGAAGTGACGGCCGATCCCGGGGCCGAGGTTGGCTTCGATCCAGCCTCCGAAGCTGTCTGACGTGTCCGGACCAGAGGTAGGTGGGCGGGGGGGCAGCGCCTCCAGGCACTCTCGTCGGATGGGTTCTGGAGCATAGGCGAGGTGCATTTGAAAGGGGTAGGGAACGATGGTCTCGCTGAGATAGACCACCGAGTTGCGGCTGACCCGGTTCCAGGCATCGGGAGGAGTCGCGCGGTTAACCAGCCCTAGCGCCTCCTCGTTGGAGAGATGAAGGAGATGACCCGAGCAGTCAAATGTGTAGCCGTCCTGCTGAAAGCTGCGGGTCAGGCCGCCAGGGGTGTCGGCTGCCTCAAGCAGGACCGCGGTGGCGCCCTGGCGGTCGGCCTCGATGGCGGCACTGAGGCCAGCGGGGCCGGCGCCGATCACGACTATGTCGAATTCGGCTTCGGCCATGAGTCGCTAGTCGCCTCCGAACCAGAGCTTGCGCAGGAAGGACTTGCCCCGGTCAGATCCCCAGATCTCGATTCGCGGTATGCGAAGAGGGTCATCGCCGCGGTGGGCGAGGCGGGGGAGGGTGGTGCAGGCGCCGAGAAAGCGGGCCTGGGCTGCCGCTGCCACCGCCCGCCTGTCCAGACTGCCGTACGGGTAGGCGAACGTAGTCACGTCCGTGCCTAGGTCCGACTCGAGGTCCTCGCGTGAGCCCTCGACCTCCGCGGTAACAGTGTCATCAGCCGAGTCGGGAAGGGAGCAGTGGGTTCGCGTGTGGGCGCCAATCCGAATGCCATCGGCAGCCAACAGGCGGATCTGCTCGAGCGAGAGCAGGGGGCGCCCTATGGCGACGCCGTCGCTATTCCAGTCGTTGTCAGCACCGAGTCGCCTGCTGACGATGAACAGTGTCGCCGGAAAGCGGTGTCGCCGGAGAATCGGGTGTGCGATCTCGATTGCGTCTCTATAGCCGTCATCGATCGTGATCGCCACCGCACGTCTTGGCAGTGGCCGGCTCTCTCGCAGTGCTTGCGCGACGTCCTCGAAAGCTACGACGCGATAACGCAGTGCGGCGAGCACCCTCATCTGCCAGGCGAAGGACCGCTTGGGGAGGATGTAGCGGTCGCGCTCCCCGGTGTCGGTGAAGGCGTGGTACATGAGGACCGGGGTACCCCGGATGGTCTTCGTCCAGCGATCTCGGCTCATGCTCCCTCGGGCGCCATGCCAGATCGTGTAGCGCGAGACGAAACCGAACCAGACCTGGCGTCGACCCTCGCCGGGGATGAGGCGCCCGAGGAACGCCAGCGCCCGCGGCGATGTGCGCAGGGCGAGCAGCGCCCGTCGCAGCATGACGTCCCGAACAGTAGGTTCCCTGAACCAGCCGATCAGGGTGGGACCCATGGCGGGGTGCCTGTCGAGAAACACCGGCAAACAGGCGCCGAGACGTCGACCGTCTTCAAGCATCCGACTGCGACGCTTTTGGTCGTCATGCACTGCTCGCGCGTCCGGAAGGTACCTCGGCACGCAGCCGGCGGCGCAGAGCCGGTAGCCAAGCTCGATGTCCTCCGCGGACGGGAGGTCGGTGGCGAATGGGCCGACTTCGAGTAGTGCCGAGCGTGGGGCAGAGAGGTTGCCGCCGTAGCAGTCGATCCAGCAGGGCCTTCTCTGGGCCAGCTCCTCGTAGTGCTCGTTCCACGCCCTCGCGAAAGCGTGTGCGTACCAGTCGCGAGCAGCCGGGGGCTGCTGGGTGAGCGCGCCGATGCCGATCAGCCGCCGGTCGGGCTCAGCCCTATGCGCTGCGATGTGCTCGGCGACCAGCTTCGGGGAGGCGACTACGTCGTCATCCAGGAACAGGCACGCCGCCCCCAGGGATGCTTCGACTGCCGCATTGAGGGCGAATGGCTTGCCGTCCTTCTCCAGCCGAAGCACCCTGACGCGCAGCGGGGTGGGCAGCCTTTCGACCATCTCCGTGGTGCCGTCGCTTGACCCGTCGTCGGCGACGATCACCTCGAAGGTGTCGGGGTCCTGTGTCTGGCGATCAAGCGCAGAGAGGCATCGGTGCAGCAACTCACGGCGATTGTGGCTCGCGATGACGACAGTCAGCTCACACGGTGATGTCGCGGTCACTGCGTGCTCTGGGCGATAGGCACATCTTCCTGCCGGGCAGGTGTGTCGCTCGCAAGCTGTGTCCACCTATGGCGGCTCACGCTTTGTCGGATGGAGCGCCAGAAGGCAAGCTTGCTCACGAAATGGAACCAGACCATCTTCCGCCCGTTGCCGGGGATGAGGCCCCCGATCGAAGCAAGTGGGGTCGGGGGTGCTCGCAGAGTTATCAGCAGGCGTCGCAGGGATACCAACCGGTCACCGGTAGCTCGAAACCGGCCGAGCATGTCAGGCAGGGCAGCGGGGTGCCTTTTGGCAACCTCGAGATAACTGACAGCATGGCGCTGAGCGTCTTCGATCATCCGGCTGCCGCGCTTCTGATCGTCATGCACCGCCCGTGCGTTCGGAATGTACCTCGGCACGCAGCCGGCGGCGCAAAGCCGGTAGCCCAGCTCGATGTCCTCTGCGGCGGAGAGGTCAGTGGCGAATCCGCCGACCTCGATCAGCGTCGAGCGCGGAGCCGAGAGGTTGCCGCCGTAGCAGTCGGTCCAGCGAGCGGGTCTGTGGTCAAGCTCGTCGTAGTGCTCGTTCCACGCCCTCGCGAAAGCATGTGCGTACCAGTCGCGAGCCGCGCGGGGCTGCTGTGTTAGCACACCGATTCCTATCAGCTGCCCGCCGGATCCATGTGCAGAAACATGCTCGGCGACCAGCGCCGGGGAAGCGATCACGTCGTCGTCCGTGATCAAACATACGGCTCCTTCCGACGCATGGATGGCCGCGTTCTGCGCGGCAGCCCAACCCCCCTGTTGCAGCTGAAGAACCCTGACGTGCAGCGGGGTGGGCAGCCCTTCGACCATCCCTGCGGTGCCGTCGCTTGACCCGTCGTCGGCGACGATCACCTCGAAGGTGTCGGGGTCCTGCGTCTGGTGGGCGAGCGCAGTAAGGCATCGGCGTAGCAACTCGCGGCGATTGCGGCTCGCGATGACGACGGTCAGATCGCGCTGCACGATCGGGGTCAGGCGGGAGTCCTCCAGCTTGAGGTTGAAACGGCGTCGCGCAGGTTAGACGATCCAATGTCGGTAGCGGTGAGGCTGGATGGGTCGCGATCGAGGTCGGCTTTTGGGCCAGGACACGCATGGCGGGGCAGCTCGAACAGGTTTCCGGCCTCCGCCTGAATGCAGGCAAGGCCTCAAGAAGTACAAATGGGAGGCAAGTCCAGGCGCGTGAAGGTTCACCAGCCTTCTGACGCCCTTATCCGACACAACTGACCTCGATGCCTACAAGTCGGTGGAAAGCCCTCCTGGTGGCGATCAGATTCATGGCGTGATCGCGGCCTTGCTGTCCTAACCGCTCAGGGCAACCCAAGCTCGGAGGATGAGCTTGTCCAGTGCTTCGGCGAGCTGCCGGGACCGCTCCTGCGCGAGGAAGTCCTGCGTCCCCAGGATCGCATTGTCGAAGTGCCGTCGTGCCTCCTCCAGGTGCACATAGCCGAGGCTGAGACCGGCGGGTACGTCGTCCTGTACGGCGCAAATTCTGCGACGGGGGGCGGGTCCTGAGCATGCGCGGGGAGCGACTCGACCGCGAACTCGCGCTCGCTGGCCACGGTTTCATTGCTTCGGATCATGCAATCTCTACTTCCTGGGTGTTGGTATCGGATAGCTAGGCGACGAGTCGCAAAAGCGTCGTGCTGGCAATCTATAATAAGTTGATCAAATAAATCAACTTACTGCTCATCGACGAGCCTGGACCAGGCACGCCAGAGAGTCGCGATCACGGATTCGAATCGCCGAAAAGCAGGCGCGGCGCGTCGGGAGGGCAAGGTCTCATGCTCCGCCAGGTCGCTTACCACCAACGCTGTGCGGCTTCTGTAGCGCGGGTTAAAGGCGCCCGCCGTGAGGGTGCTCGCAGCCGACCGCCCATCCTGGCCTTCAAGGCCCCCCAATACAATCCCCCAAGTGAGCCAGCAACTAAGGCGAGGGAGCGATCTTCGGCTCTGCTTCATCTCCGCCTTCGCCCTGGCGGCGCTGTTCTTCGCGACTGGCGCCCGCTCTGCCCTCGCCGCGGACGCCTACGTCGCCAACTACGGCTCCGATGACGTCTCGGTGATCGATACCCAGAGCGACGAAGTGGTGGGCGCTCCGATCGCGGTCGGCTCAGAGCCCGAAGCGATCGCGATCAGCCCCGACGCAAAGACCGCCTACGTGGTCAACTTCGGCTCTGATGATGTCTCGGTGATCGACCTGCAGACCAACGAGGTGGTGGGGTCGCCGATCGAGGTCGGCGCCGAACCGGTGGCGATCGCGATCAGCCCCGACGGCAAGCGCGCCTACGTGGTCAACTCCGGCTCCGAAGACATCACCGTGATCGATACCCAGACCAACCAGGTGGTGGGCTCGATCAGCCTCGGCAAGCGCCCCTGGGGGATCGCGATAACCCCCGACGGCAAGCGCGCCTACGTCGCCGTCGATGGCCCGAAGGCCGTCGCGGTGATCGACACCGAAACCAACCAGGTGATCGGCTCCCCGATCGGGGTGGGGATGACGCCGATCCCGATCGCGATCACTCCCGACGGCAAGCGCGCCTACGTCGCCAACTACGAAGAAAACGACGTCTCGGTGATCGATACCCAGAGCGACGAAGTGAGCGGCACTCCGATCAAGGTCGGGATCGAACCCTGGGGGATCGCGATAACCCCCGACGGCAAGACCGCCTACGTCGCCAACGAACAAGAAGAAAGCGTCTCGGTGATCGATACCCAGACCAACGAAGTCGTGGGATCGCCGATCAAGGTCGGCTCAGAGCCCTACGTGGTGACGATCAGCCCCGACGGCAAGCGCGCCTACGTCCCCAACTTCGGCACCGACACCGTCTCGGTGATCGACACCCAGACCAACCAGGTTCTGGGATCACCGATCAAGGTCGGCAACGCCCCGGCGGCGATCGCGATCCCCCCCGACCAGGCGCCGGTCGCCTCCTTCACCGCCCCGGTCGGGAGGGCCGGGGCGCCGCTCAGCTTCGACGCCTCTGCCTCGAGCTACCCCGAAGGCTCGGTCCCGGGCTATGACTGGGAATTCGGCGACGGGACAAAGGAAGAAGACGGCGGCCCCAGTCCCAGCCATACCTACAGCGCCCCCGGGGTCTATGAGGCGACCCTGACCCTGAGCGACAGCGTCTGCTCAAGCGAAGAGATCTTCACCGGGCAGACCGCCTACTGCGCGGGGGCTGGGTCTGGGAGGTTTATGCGGAGCGTCAGGGTTGGCTACCCCGGGGTTCGCGTCAAGTGCCCCAGAAGCGCCAAGCACGGTGGCTGCAGGTTCAAGCTGCAGGCCGTCACCAAGAGGCTCCAGGGCAAGGCGGAGAGCGCCATGGCGAGGGCGAGGCTGAAGGCAGGGCGCTTGGCTGTCGTTTCGCTGAAGCCGAAGCCCGCATACAAGACCAAGCTTGCCGCCGCCAGGAAGGTCCTCGTCAAGGAGACGGTGCGGACCCGCGGGGTCAAGCGAACGACCTTCAGCAAGCTGAAGTTCGTTCGGTAGCGGGAAGGTCGGCGCAAGCTTGGGCGCGGTGCCCGGGAGGGCGCAAGCGGACGGGCGGGAGCCTATGCCGCGAGCGGGTGGGCTCAACCGCTGCGATCGCGGGGGTCTTTCGTTCAGGCACCGAGGGGAGGCCGCTTGCCCAACGGCCGCGCGAAGACGACGTCGCGCTATTTGACCTGGACGTTCACCTGGTGTCAGGGGCCAGCACCTTGCCTGGCTTGGGTTTCCGCTAGACGACCTTGGCCGATTTGGTTTCTTGCCTTTCACCTTGCCGAGCCTGCAGTCGGCCGCCTTCAGCGTCTTGCCGACGGACTTCAGCTTCATGCCTTTGAGTTTCGGCACGACGCAGGCGGTGTAATTGAACTTGTCGGCGGCCACCGCAGGACTGCTGCGCTGGGCGCTTGAGGCGGCGGCGAGAGGCAGCGGATCGAGACTGCCCTATTTAGACAAACCTCGCAGGCCGTAGGGCAGGTCACATCGGGGCCAAGACTGGCTTGGCCAAGGCCATGCATGCCGGGCAACTTGACAAGTCTGCTCTCTACAGTGTCTTGGTGCGGCGAATGGCAGAGGAGCGCAAGGCGAGGAGATCATTGCTCTGTGGGATCGCGACCTTGGTTGCGATGCTTGTCTGTGCCGCCCCCGCCTTGGCGGCGGAAGAACCGGTGACCGAGGCGGCCAACTCGCTGCGAACCGGTTGGTATCCCGACGAGGCTTCGCTGACCCCCGAACGCCTGCAGAGGGGCGAATTCGGGTAAGCGTTCAGCCCCACGGGGGGACATAACCCGAGCGCGGCGAACTCCTTTGGCGTGGAGCGCGCCGAGGCCGAAACGGTCTATGACGCCGGCCGTGAGGCCTGTGTCGAGTTCCTGGTCGAGCTGACGGCGCGCTACGAACGCCAGGTCACCCGCCTGGAGGCACGGATCGAGCGCCTCGAGGAGAAGCTGCGCGAGAACTCCCAGAACTCCTCGCGCCCGCCCTCGGCCGACCCGGCGGGCAAGGCTCCTCAGCCAAAGCGCGAGTCGAGCACACGCAAGCAGGGCGGGCAGCCCGGCCACGAGGGCAGGGCCCGCAAGCTCGTGGCCGAATCGGAGCTGGACGAGATCGTCGAGCACTGGCCGAAGCGCTGCTCGGGCTGCGGCCGGGGCTTCGATCCCGGCGAGCCCCATGACCTCGCCGCCGCGCCCCACCGCCACCAGGTCATGGAGCTGCCGCCGATCGCGGTGAGGATCACCGAGCACCGGGCCCACTCCGTGCGCTGTTCGGGCTGCGGGAAGAGCACCCGGGCATCGTTGCCCGAGGGGGTGGGGGCAAGCGCCTTCGGCCCTCGCCTACAGGCGGCGATCGCCCTGCTCTCGGTGCGCAACCGCATCTCCCGTCGCGACGCCTCAGAGCTCTGCGGGGAGCTGTTCGGCTGCTCGGTCTCGGTCGGCTCGGTGGACGCGATCTGCCAGCGCACCTCCGGCGCCCTCGCCGCGCCCTACGCCGAACTGCGCGAGGCGGTCAAAGACGCCTCCGTGGTCTGCGTCGATGAGACCGGCTGGCGCAACGCCGGGCAAAAGCGCACCCTATGGGGCGCGCTCAGCGAGGACTTCGCCGCCTTTCACATCGCCGCCGACCGCCACGAGCGCCAGCTGCCCGAGCTGATCGGCGAGAGCTTCGCGGGAATCGTCTCCTCGGATCGCTGGTGGGCCTATGACTCCCTGGACCCTGCCCGGCGCCAGGTCTGCTGGGCGCACCTGCTGCGCGACTTCCGCCGCCACTCAGAAGGCCTTACAGAGCAGGGGCGCTTCGGGGAGGCAGGCCTGGAGATCTGCCGGGAGCTGTTTGACAGCTGGGATGCCTTTGCCGTTCACGGAGATCGCGAGCGCCTGGCCCGCGAGATCGCCCCCGCCAAGCGCCGCCTGCGGGCATTACTCGAGCCCCACCGCAAGAAAAGCACCCTCAACCGTCACTTCCGCGCCTTCGCCCGCAATCTGCTGAAGCTCTGGCCGGCGCTTTGGACTTTCACCGAGATAGACGGAGTCGAGCCGACCAACAACCGCGCCGAGCGCGGCCTGCGTGGCGCGGTGATCTACCGCAAGGTCTCCCTCGGCAGCCAGTCAGAGGCGGGGGAGCGCTTCGCGGAGCGGATGCTCTCGGTCTCGGGGACCTGCCGGCTGCAGGGCCGCTCGCTGTTCGGCTTCCTGGTCGAGGCTCTCACCGCCTCCTCGCGGGCGAGCCCCGCGCCCTCGCTGGTCTGAGTCGACCGGGGAGTTATGTGTTGGGCCGGGCTGAACGCTTACGAATTCGGCCGCATCTTCGATACCACCGTCCAGGGCCAGGTCTACGCCCAGCCATTAGTTTCCGGCAACACGCTGCTCGCTGCGACAGAGGACAACTGGATCTATGGCATCGATCCACAGAGTGGGGCGATCCAATGGTCCCGCAACGTCGGCACGCCCTGGAATTCGGCGGACATTGGTTGCACCGACCTCGAACCCCACGTGGGGATCACCGGCACGCCGGTGATCGATCCCGAAACCAACGTCGCCTACTTCTTCTCCAAGACTTATGCCTCCGGCAATTCGGGTCCGGCGGTCTGGAACATGCACGCGGTCGACCTCTCAAATGGCGAAGAGGAACCGGGTTTCCCGGTGCAGATCTCCGGTGAAGCTCAGAATCTCCCCGGGGTCGACTTCGACCCCACCCAACAGCTCCAGCGTCCCGCCCTGCTGCTGATGAACGGCGTGGTCTACGCGGCCTTCGGCAGCCATTGCGACATCCAGCCCTACGAGGGCTGGATCGTCGGCGTTTCCACTGCCGGGCAGATCAAAACGATGTGGGCTACGTCCTCGACGGGGTCGGCAATCTGGCAGGCGGGCGGAGGTCTGATCTCAGACCGAGAAGGCCAGATCCTTTTCACCACCGGCAACGGTCCCCCGCCGCCCCCGGGCCCCGGTGACAGTCCCCCGGAAGGAGAACTCGGCGAATCAGTAGCGCGCGTCGCCGTGCAACCTGACGGCACTCTCAAAGCCACCGACTTCTTCTCGCCTTTCGAAAACGTCAATTTCAACGAAAATGACCTTGACCTCGGCTCGGGGGCACCGATAGGGCTGCCTTCGCCATACTTCGGAACCCCGGCCATCCCCCACCTGATGGTCGAGGTGGGCAAGCCGGGCATCATTTACCTCCTCAACCGCGACAATCTCGGCGGCATGGGCCAGGGACCGGGAGGGACAGATGAAGTTGTGCAGGAGATTCCTGAAACGGGCGGTGTCTGGGGCTCGATGGCAGTCTGGCCTGGCGACGGCGGCTACGTCTACATTCCCGCGGTCGGCTCGGGCTCGCTTGAGATGCTCAAGTACGGCACCGAAGACGGCACTCCTCATCTCTCTGTGGTGGCTAGCACCCTCGAATTCGGCTACGGTTCGGGCTCTCCGCTGGTTAGCTCCAATGGCACAACGGCGGGCTCGGGGATTGTCTGGATCACCCAGTGCTCGAGCCCGCCCGGATGCGAAGGCTCTACGCTCAACGCTTACAGTGCAGTCCCGGTGGAAGGCTCCGCGCAACTTCTGTGGAGCGGGGAAATCGGCGTCTCGACCAAGTTCGCCCGTCCCGATGCAAGCGGCGGGCGCATCTATGTCGGCACTTACGATGGCCGTGTGCTTGGCTTCGGCGTCAAGCACACGCTCACCGTTTCCAAGTCGGGGGCAGGTGCGGGCTTGGTCAGCTCTGAACCGGCCGGAATCAGCTGCGGCAGCGTCTGTAGTGCCCTCTTTAGCGATGCTGCCAACGTCACTCTCACGGCAACGCCCAGCCATTCCACCGTCAGCTGGAGCGGATGCACCCGCACCGCAGGCAATATCTGCCAGGTGGAAGACTTAGGGGTGGACAGCGAAGTTAAGGCGACCTTCAGCGAAGAACAACCTGTGATCCCGTCTGCGAGTCCGCCCAATACAACGATCACCAAGACGACGATCAAGAAACCGAAGCAAAAGGCGACGTTTGACTTCAACGGAGTTGGTTCCGTCACAGAATTTCAGTGCAAGCTGATCAGGCCAGAGAAGCACCATAGGAAGCCCACCGCGAAGTTCTCTCGCTGCGCATCCCCTAAGACCTACGGGAATCTAAATCCGGGCCACTACACGTTCGAGGTGCGGGCGGTCAATTCTGCCGGCCCGGATCCGAGTCCGGCAATGAGGAAGTTCAAGACCAAGACCTAGCGTCGGATGGGGAGGGCATCCCAGGCGCGCAGTCTGTGCGTCGTCAGCGGAAGAGCATCGCGGCGACATTTCGCGATCGCCGGATTCGAATCGCCAAAGACAGGGTTGGGAAGAGGGGAGAGATACGGCGCTTCGGGAGGGTCAAAGCGGAAAATGGATGCCGATGCCGCGAGTGGGTGGGCTCAACCGCTGCGATCGCGGGGCGTCTTTCGTTTAGGCACCGAGGAGGGGCCGCTTGTCCAACAGCCGCGCGAAGACGACGTCGTCCGGCGCGCAAGCAGCTCTCGATTTTGAGCGCCTGAAGGGCACGGGCATTGCACGGATCCCGGTCATCGCCCGAGACCTTGCAACAGCCGCAAGGCCACTCCACGCAGAGTCTGCTTTCCGTAGTTGTGACTGGGATCGAATTGGGTGAAGATTGCCAGCGCCACTCGCTGCCCGTTCCGCTCAAGCAACGCGACCTGATGATCAACCCGGCCCGTCCCGGCGCCCCAGCCACCCTTGAAGAACAATCTCCAACCCCGCGGCGCCACCCGGCCGATCCCCCATCGCTGTGCAGGGATGATGTGCGAAAGCAAGTACCTTGCGTAGGGGCGATACCGCTTGGGAATATAGGACTCGAGCCGGTACATAAACCAGGCTTGGTCGCGGGGGCTGGTTCGACTCAACCCCCAGATATCGTTGTAGCTGAAGTCGCGCATGTCCGACATCCGGGCGACGCGCTCGACCCTCGCCCGCCCCACGATGTTGCGCACCTCTGTCGCCGCCACGCTGTCCGAGCGGCGAATCATCGGAGCCAGGAGTGCTCGACCACCGCTCGACAGCGGGTGGGGGTATAGCTCGCGCAGGTAGGCGATCAGGAGCATGACCTTGAAGACGCTGGCAGCCGGAGCGGTACTGGTCATGTGAAAGCCGCTGATGCGCCCACGCTCATCGATCACCGCGAAGGCCACATCTCCGGCGTGCCGATTCGCATAACGCCTCGCATTTGCTATGTGTGGCTGCCATACCCGTAGGGTCGTCTGGCGCTCTTCGGCCAGACTGGTTCCGACCGCGGCAACGAGGCAAGCAACCAACGCCAGACCGAAGATCAGGCGGCTGGATCGGCGAACAGGCACGAGGGGTCCTCTAGGCAAGTTTGGTTGGTTCGATTGCGCTCTGGGAGGCTCTGCTGGTAGGGCTCGCTGCACCCACCGGGGCTGTATCTGGAATCAAGGTCCAGACTCGGATAGTGGCCTCACGCCCACGGACCGCCAACTCGTCGACGAAGGTCAGGGTACTGGCCTCCGCCCGCAGTAAAGCCTTGGTCGACTCGGCGACGAACGCCGAGTGCGGCGTGTCCTTGGTCATCCCCTCTAGGCGCGCCGCGGTGTTGACCGTGTCGCCGA
Organism: uncultured Solirubrobacterales bacterium; assembly: GCA_963777915.1. GTDB lineage: Bacteria > Actinomycetota > Thermoleophilia > Solirubrobacterales > 70-9 > CAVUPF01. The sequence goes on from CAVZSH010000005.1 coordinate 331,265, forward strand.
TTGCCGTGTACTCCATGCGCTGCTCCGAGCCGACCTGTCCGGACATGATCTCACCGCTGTTTAGGCCGACGCCCATCTGAAAGCCATCGCCTAGACCGCGGGCTCGCATCCACTCGTTGAAGCGTGGCAGGCGCTCGAAGAGCATCTCGCGCGTCGCTGCCAATGCCCGATCGGCGTGGTCGACCTGCTCGATTGGCGCTCCGAACACAGCCATGATCCCGTCGCCCATGTAGGTGACCAGCGTCCCGCCGTGGTCCATGATCGCCTCGCTCATCTCCGTCATGTAGCGGTTGAGGCACTCGACGACCTGGTCGGGCTCGAGCGACTCCGAGAACGTGGTGAAGCCGCGCAGGTCGCTGAAGAGCACGGTTCCTACCCGGCGGACTCCACCCAGTCGGTGATTCTCGTCGGTCCGCGCCAGAACATCTTCGACGACGGCCTCCGGCACGAAGCGCGAGAAGGTGTCGTGGACCCACTGGCGCTCAAAAGCGGTGATAGTCGTCGTTACGACCAGCGCCCCGATCGCCGAGACGACCAGGGCGCCAAGTGGATAGACCACCGGCAGGATGCGCCCGCCATCGAAGGCGAGCTGAGCGATCACAACGTAGGCGGCACCTAGGGCAACTGCGCTACTTACGGCTGCGACGGCCCTAAAGCGCCAACTGAACAACGCTGGCGCGATTGCCATCAACAAGATCAGCAGCACGTCGAGCGCGGTGGATGAGGAGCGAAGGGGGAAGTCGTGCTCGACCGTCCAGATCGCGTTTGCCTGGACTTCGGGGCCCGACATCACCCCGTCTCCGGTGGTCGGGGTCACGTGGGTGTCACCCAGCGAAGGAGCCCCGGCGCCGACCACCACGATTTTGCCGCGGAAGGCCCTAGCCGGAACCTGCCCCCGCAGAACTCGCGAGAAGGAGTAGGTGGGGAAGGTGCCCGGTGGGCCGCGATAGTCGATCAAGGCGGAGTGCCCGCCAGCCAATGGGGCGGGGGAGACCCTGTGACGTGTTGCCGTTTCGACCGTCGCGACGGCGAAGCTGTCCAGCCCGCTGAATGAGAAGGGGAATTTCCGCAGCACCCCGTCGGGATCAGGTTGGATCACCGTACTGCCCGCGCGTGCGCCAACACTGCGCACGACGCTTTCCCCTCCGAAGATGTGCGATTCCCCATGAGAGTTGACTTCGGTGGTCGAGAGGACGACATGACCACGGTCTCGAGCAACAGCGCTGATCAGGGCATTGTCTTCGCGAGGGCTGGCTTCCTCAGTGAACTGGACGTCGTAGGCGATGACCCGGGCGCCGTCATCGCGCAACCTGTCGATCAGCTCTCCGTGGATTTGGCGCGGGAAGGGCCACTGCAGGCCGAGCTGGCTGAACGTCGTGTCATCGATCTGCACCACGGCGATTTCGCTCGGCACCGGTTGGGTGCCCTTGATCGAAAAGCGCGTGTCGATCGTGCTCAGTTCCTGCAAGCGCAGCAGGTGGGTCCCATAGGCGAGTAGACCGAGCACTGCCGCGCCGAGCGCGACGACGGCGAGGGTCACGGCCCGTCGCCGTCGCAGCCGACGGGCTCGCATCAGCGCGCTGGCGCCAAGTAGTGTTGGCCCATATGTAGGATGACGGTGCGGTGGCGGGTGAAGTCGCGGACCACCACGGTGTCGCGCTTTGCCTCGAAGTACGTCCCGTCGCAGCGATCTTCGGTGAGCCAGATCGTCCCTCGCACTGTGGCGGATCCAGCGTGACCCTTGGTCATGTAGTTTCCATGCCCATCACCCCAGAGGCCGTTGCGTTTGGCGTTGCTCCGGGTGAGCCTGCGTGCGGCTGGGTGGCCGCCGTGACACGCACTCGGCTGAAAACCCTCGAGGTCGAGCTCGGTGGTTGGATGGCCTTTTGCGGGCTGGAGTACTGTGAAAGTGCCGTCGTAGAATTCGGCGGTCTGGGTCTTTGCCTGATTTGGCCCTGTCGCAGTGGTCAGCTGCATTCGACCATTGTCCGTATCGACGGTCGAGCCGATTGGAATCTGCTCCTCGCCGCTCAGAAGCTGAAATTGCGTCGCGCCCTTGGGCTTGATCAGCACCTTGCCGCTGACTGTCTCTGCGTCGACCGCTTGGCCATATGACGGTGAGTCCTCGCCGAGCCGGGTGGCTGTCCAGGTTCCTGATTGACCCTCGTTGCTTTCCCAGGTGCCAGACATTTCGTTGTCACTTGCCGAGACTGTCCCATCAAACGTCGCCACGTAGCCTGGATCAAATTGGTTATAGGTGGTGATGATCTGGACGTGGGTGCCGGTAAGACTGCCGCTGATCGTCGCGAATACGGAGCCATCGGAGCCCTCCGCCACCCCTTCAATCGAGCCAGTCCCGGACGAGATGACAAAGTTTTGGGCCGACGCCCCGCCGCTCGAGCAGCAGCTCCAGGTTCCCTTGAGATCCGGGGAACCGGCCTGCGCCGGAATCGCTATGGCGGCGGCGACCGACGCAGTCAACGCCAGGATCCACCAGACCCGATGTATCAACCCGTCCCCCCGACTGCCCTCGTGCCAAGGCGGTCTCACGTCATCGCCTAATCAGGCGGTTTGACGCTCAGCATCGCAGATTCACTTTGCACCGATCTTCCTCCCCGTCCGCGTTGCCATCCAGCGGGTCGTATTCCAAATTCCGGAATTTGGAATAAATTGGCGCTATCCTCGATCGCAATGTTGAAGAGCCAGGACATCGTCGTGTTGTTGAGGCTGGCGGGGCAGCCGCCGGGCTGGACGTTCGAAAGGATCGCCGTGGAGCTCGATCTGAGTCCATCGGCGGTTCATCGCAGCCTCGAACGCGCTCAGCAAGCAGGTCTCTACGACGCGGGGCGCAAGGCGGTCAACCGGGCCGCGCTTCTTGAGTTCTTGGCCCACGGGGCCAGGTACGTGTTTCCGGCGACCATGCATGGGGAGGCCAGGGGCATCCCGACCGCGTGGGCGGCTCCGCCCCTGGCGGATCGCCTCTCCTCCTCGCGGCAGAACGCTCCCGTCTGGCCGCACGCCCTTGGCAAGGTGCGCGGTATTGCCCTCGAGCCCCTGCATCCGGTTGTGCCTGAAGCTGCTCGTCGTGACCGCCGGCTCGGTGAGCTTTTCGCCTTGTTCGATGCGATCCGGATCGGCAGCGCCCGCGAGCGGTCCCTGGCAGTCAAGGAGCTTGAACATCGTCTTGGCGCCAAGCCTGTTCCGGCATGAACCTCGCGAATACAAAGGATGCTCGAGCTTGCAGCAGAGCAGCTCGGCGAGCTGCTCTGCGAGGTCGTCTTCGTCGGCGGCGCTCGATTTCTACGGAGTCGGGACTTTGGCGATGTGGTCGTCTTGATCGACGGGCGCGAGGAGCTGCCCGGCGAGCTTGTAGAAGCACCCGAGCCGCTGCGCGATTACCTTGCCGCTCAGCTGGAGGGGCTATCGGGACACCCCGTTTTCGATAGCTGGCTCGAGGGAGCGCTTCCTTCCAGTCCTGAGACGCGAGACCGGGTCGATCTGGTGATACGGCCGAGGATCGCGGAGATCATCGCCGCATGTCGGTCATAGCTCTGAGGTAGAGGCGTCGGCCTGGCAGTGGTGATGATCGCGATCTGGCGGGTGCTCAAGCTCGACTGAGCTGGGGCTTGAGCCCAGGAGTTGGGCGAGGACGCGGGCTCTTGGGAAAGTGCAAGCGCAGCAGGCGCGATGCGGCGCGCGGGTGGGCTCATAATCCAGGCGAGATCAAAGGAGACACGATGGCCAGCACCCTCGAGTCGCTCAGACATACCAAGACGATTCTCCTGACCACCTACAGGCGCGACGGCACCCCGATCGGAACGCCGGTGAGCATCGCCTTCGACAGCGAGCGTGCATTCTTTCGCTCCTACGACAAGGCATGGAAGACCAAGCGCTTGCGCAACAATCCGCGAGTCGAGGCCGTTCCCTGCACGATGCGAGGCAAGCCAACAGGCGAGCCGATCTCAGCACAGGCGAGGCTGCTTGGCGGCGATGAGGCCCAAACGGCGGCCAAGGCGCTGGCGCGGCGCCACCCGGTATTGCAAGGGATACTCGTGCCTTTCGGCCACCGGCTGATGCGCTACAAGACGATGCATTACGAGTTGAGCACGCCCGCCGAGTAACAGGGCCGTGCCTGTTCGCCCGTCGCCGCCCGCGCCTGGCTAGCTGTGCGTGTAGCCGACGCGGTAGGCCCAGTACTTCATTGCGTTGCTGAGGGGAAGGCTGGAGACTCCCGCTTCGCGGCGAAGCGGGAATCATGAGACGCGTCGCCTTCCATACCCGTCTGAAATGGAATCAACCATCCTTGGGCGCCGAGACCGGACCGGGCGGTCGTTTTCGGCGGTTGGGGAGGCAGCACAGCTGGGCTGATCCGGTCGCGAGCAAGCTTCCGTCGGTGTCCCAGACTCTGCCGCTGACAGCCATGAGACCGTGGTCGGCGCTGATGCACTCGTGGTCGATTAGCAACCACTCACAGCCAGGGCTGAATTGGTGAAACCAGGCGCTGGTGTCGAGGTTTGGTGCCAGGTACTCCCAGCTGCGATACCGCTGGTAAGCCGCCGGAAAGCCGAAGGTGTCCAAGAGGATCAGCGCCCGTGCGGCGTCGACGAAGGGGTCCTCGAAACATGCCGTCGGCCGAAAACGCGCCCACTCGCGGATAACCGGTGCTGAGGGCTCTTCCGACGGACTCTGATCGGCTGGCCGCCGTTCGAGGTTATTCCAGAAGCTGAAGGGGGGAGGTCGCTGGGCTGGCCGTAGCTCTTGGTAGGTCTTCAGGGCCGTGGCGGGTGGAACGTCGGGTGCCTTCAGATGCTGGTGGTTGTATCCAGATCCGTCGGCGGCGGTCTTCACCATTGCCTGGAGGATCGGCTTGCGCTTCTGGGTCATCTCGACAGCGAGCGATTCGGCTCGGCGGCCCTGCTTGAGGACGCTCACCTTGAGCTCGATTGCGTCGAAGGCGGGCGAGTTCAGGAAGTGGCAATAAAAGCTCGCCGGCCGCTGGATCTGAGCGACCATGCCTGCTGCTCGCAGCGCGAAGGCCGCGAGGTAGCCGCCGTTGGGGCCCCAAATCTCCCAATCCTTTGACAGACGCGCGACATAGCGACCCTCGCCTCCTTCGACCCGCGTCGAGTCTTCGAGGTCCGAGCTGCGACCGGTCATCGAACGATCTGTTGGAGGCCCGCCGTCAGAGGCGGTTTTCGTAGTGCCAGTGCCTGCCGCCGTCGCTGGAGACGTATGCCCAGGTGGTCGCTGTAGGACCGCTGTTGCTGGCGGCCTCGACGAATGCGACCAGGCGCCCGTCGTTGTCGACCACAGCCAGCGAACCTCCGCCGAAGGAGGACCTCCACCAGTGCTTGCCGCCGTCGTTGGTCGTGTCGACTACTTCGCCGCATCCGTCGGCGAAGTAGATGCGTCGGTTGACGGCGCCGACTTCACACACGGCGAGAGGCGCCTGGGCGGCGTCGAGGTGCAGGGCCGGACCGCCCACCCGCCACGTCTTGCCGGCGTCGACTGTCGCAGCCGGATACTGGGCCTGGCCGACGCTGGCGAGCGCGAACCCATGGAGGGTGTCGACGAAGACGCGATTGCCGAGCTCGCGGGCGCTGACGGTGCTGCCCGGCTTCAGGGTTCTGGGGACGCGGGCGATCGGCCGAGCGGTGACTGTACGAGCAGGCGACGGGAATCCGGAAGTCGTGGTTGCTCCCGTTGATTGTCCCGAGGCTGCCGTAGCTCCAGCCCCAGCCGCTCCGAGCACGACTGTCGCCAAGACGACGGTTGCCGGCCTCATTAGCCGACTGGATGCCACACGCGCCTGCATTTCACGAGCCCCCTTTTGAGCTAGCGATGAGTCCGCCCAAGATACTTGTTCGGTGCATTCCGCGATGCGCTTGCAAGCGGCGAACCGCCGACCGCGATGGTGCCGCAGACAATCAAGATGGCTACTCCTCCGGACCAGGGGCAGTCGCTAGATGGATTCGGGGAGCGCGTTTCCATCCCGGCTACGCCATGGCTTGGCAGGATCTTCCCGCTCGTGTTTAGAGTTGCCTTATCGCCCGCCCTTAGCCTCGCGCGCCGTGAGCGCCGAGAGAATTGGAGCAGGTGGGCGGACTGGGGTCGATTGGCGACGCGCCGAGTTCGTCTTGACGCTTCTCGGGTTCCTCGGCTTCATCACGCTGCTGATCCGCATCACCACGATCTACAGCGGCCTGCCGGCGCATCCGCTGTTCGTCCATGTGCCGGTGATCCTGATCCCGAGCACGATCGTGGCCGCAATCGTCTTCATGATCAAGCCGGAGTGGTTCTCGCGGTACGGGATCGCGCTGGCCGCAGTGTCGATCTTCGCAATGAGTTCGGTGTTCCTCACGATGCAAGCCGGCGCCGCGTTGCGCGCCGCACTGAACCTGCAGGGCCAAGCCGCCAGCCTGATCTCCCAGCATGCGCAGGCCGCGCACATCCTCGCCATCGTCTACGTCCTTTTCACCGCGACCCTGATCGTCACCTTCGCCGCGCAGCGGATCTCGGGCGGAATGCCAACCGGCCTCGGCATCGTGGACCGTCTGCTGTCTCCCCGGTCGGTGTTCACCGCGCTGCGCGTCGTGCTCGTGCTGCTGTCGATCGGCGCCGGCTACATGACCTTCAGGACGGGTGATCTCGGCGCGAAGGCGGTGTGGGAGGGACGGATCCAGGCCGCCCACGCTGGCTTCCCTGGCGGTCCGGCCGTGCCCCCGCTGGCCCCGCCGACGGGTACGGGTTCGCCTTAAGGAATGCTCACCGGGCCGACCAGCGTCAGGTCGGCCACTTCGCCGCCCGCCGCCGACACGGCCCTACGACCACGCTGAACGGCTTCTTCTCCGGTCTCAGCTTCGATCGTCAGGAAATGCTTTTGGCGTGCTTTATCGAGGCGGGGACCCCCTGGGGAGTCTGGTCCCCAATAGACCCCGTGTCGATCAAGTTCGACGATCACGCGGTCATCGAGGGCATCTCTGCAAAGGACGTAAAAACGACGCCGGGATCGACTGGTCCCATTCCCTGGACGAGCGCGGCTCAGGCTAAATGCCGGTTGAGCCATGAGAAGAGACTCCCGCGTCGACCGAAACCGCGCAAGGCCAATTTTCGGTTTTTCTGCCTGGCGTACGCGGTTCTGGCTCGACCAAAAGTCCCAAAGAGCGGCTTTCAGGGGGATGCGCGCTCGACAGGCACTTGACCGCGGATATGCGTTGAGCGAGGTTGCGTCCGGGTAGCGGCATTGCAGGGATGACCACGAGGGAGGAGCCTGCGTGTTCTCAGCGGTGACCATCGTCGCATTGATCGAGGGAGTCGCATTCGTCCTTGTTGTCGTCGTGGCCGCCGTGCGCACGATGGCCGAACGCAACTTCGAGCACGCGCAGGAGCAATTCCTTGCGGCCCTTGCCGAGAAGCCCGGAGCAACCGTCAGTGAGATAGCCAAGACGCTTGGCGTAGATCGCGCTCCGCTCTTTCCGGTTGCGGCACGGCTCCAATCCGAGCGAGCCATCGCCAAGAGAGGTAACGGCTATTCGGTCACGTTGTAGACAGAGGTGCTGTACCTAGGCGTGTGCCATGCCCTCCGCTCACGCTGGAGCGGAGGGCATGGTCACTGTCGAGACTCCTTGACTCAGCTTTTCGGCCCGGAACGTTATCTCGCTCAGGAGCGCAACCTGTCCTTCTTCCCGTGTTGCGAGCACGTCACCTTCGACGTTTTTGACCTCGGCGGTCACATTTGACCCGATGACGAAAACAATCGTTTCGTCGATCGAGGTGAAGACTTCCGTGACCCCGCTCGCCGGCCGGTATCCGGGTGGAAGCTGGAAGATCAAGCCGGCAGTCGGATTTCCTTCTTTGCCGATTGTCGCCACGCCGCGTAGGTGAACGGTGCCGTCATGGTCTTTGTAGAAGCCAACCGTCTGGAAAGTGACTCCTCCTGCTCCCCGGCGTCGCTGGTGCCGTCCAAAAACGGCGGGTGACCTGAAGCCCCAACGAGGCGTGTCGGTTCCAGCGCCGCAAGCGCATTGGCAGTACCGGCGGTTGTCGCGGTGATGGCGCTGGCCGATTGCCGGCCGAGGGCACCGTTCCCAGTTTGGCCAGGTTGATGTTCGTGCCGGTGATCGTTCCTTTCTTAGACGCGCCTCCATCCGACCGGCGCGGCGGGACTCATATCCCAAGCAGGAAAGGCGGCAAAGCACGGTGCCCCACCAGACAATTCGGTGTGGCTGAAGTGCGACGGCGAAGCTCCCGCAGAACATGAGCCGCGAGCCGAGCATCAGAGCCTGGAGTCGCCTGGGGCTCCCAGATCGAGCGGGTCGCCCGACGCCGCGAGGCGAGAGACAGGGGTCGATCGTTCTCAAGGTGTTCACGAGCGGATCACAAGACGGACACCTCTGGTGCCCGGCAGAGAAAGATGCTCGCGTCTCCGAACACCATGCCCGCGAAGGAGATGAGAACCCCGTGAGGAACGCTAATCCACCAGGCCGTATCGCACGCCTTATCCGTCACCGAAAGTCGGAAGCGACGTCGCGCACGCCGCGTTGGCGCCGCGGAGCTCTACTGACACTCGCCATTGCGGTGGCCGCGGCGGCGGCTGCGGTGCCGATCGTCTCGGCGAGCGCCTCTTCGTCCGGAGCGTCGCTGGCGAGCCAAGACGGACTCGGGGTCCAATCAGGCAAGATCAAGCACGTCTGGCTGATCATCCTGGAGAATAAGTCCTACGACGCCACCTTCACGGGCCTGAACAAGAACACGTACTTGTGGCAGACCCTGCCCTCCCAAGGGGTGCTCCTAAAGAACTACTACGGCACCGGGCACTTCAGCCTCGACAATTACATCTCGATGGTGAGCGGGCAGGCCACGCAGCCAGACACGCAGGCGGATTGCCCGTACTACGACAAGTTCTCGGGCAGCGTCGACACCTCAGGGTCGCTGCACAGCAACCGCAACTACGGCCAGATGGCCTCAGCTCAGGGTCCCAACGCGGCGGCCGGCTCCAACGGCTGCGTGTACCCGGCGAGCGTGCCGACGCTCTTCAACCAGCTCGATGCGGCCCATGAGAGCTGGAAGGGCTATGCCCAAGACCTCGGAAATACCGATGCGAGCGGGCCAGCCCACGACGCCGGCACGCAGTACTGCGGCGCTCCGTACGCCACGCCCGGCCCGACGGGCAGCACCGCGCAGCCCAACCCTGGTAGCGCCAACGCGACCGATCAGTACGTGCCCAAGCACTTCCCGTTCCCCTGGTTTGAATCAATACAGCAGGCAGGCGATTGCAACTCCCAGCACATCGCCAATCTCTTCTCGTCCACCAACGGCCTCTATCACGACCTGCAGAGCGAGGCGACGACTCCGGCGTTTAGCTGGATCTCGCCGAACAACTGCAGTGACGGCCACGACGCTGTATGTCATGGCAACAACCTCTCGGGCGGATTCTCGGACCCGAACACCCCGAAGGAACCGGTTAACTACACCGGCGGACTGTATTCGGCCGACCTTTTCCTCGAGCACGTCATCCCCGAGATCGAGGCGTCACCGGCCTTCAAGGACGGCGGTCTCATCGACGTGACATTTGACGAGGGATTCCCACCCTTTACCTACAGCGGTAACAGCTTCGCCAACTCGAAGATCGTCGCTCCCGATGCGGCCACATCGGTGGAAGACGACTCGGCGGGCGAGACCCTGTTCGGCCATCGTGTGCACTACGAGCCGACCGGCCCGAACACGCCGCTCGAAAAGAACAAAAGTGGCGAAGAGCTCTACCCCGGGCCCGGCGACAACGCCTACCTGGACCGTCCCAGCGACTGCGTTGCCCAGACGGTCCCCGCGCAGCCAAAAGGCACCTGCATCCTCGGCGGCGGCGAACACGTCCCCGGTGCTCGCACGGACGCTGGAGCAACGGCGACCAGCGGGAGCTCGACGATTGCCGACAACTCGATCGTGGCAACCGACGCCGGGCGTTCGGTGACTGGCACCGGCATCCCGGCGGGCGCCTTCGTTGGCCAGGTCACCGACACGCCGACCACCGCGACCGCACCGAACCAAAGCGGCGGGTTCGTGGACACCGGATCGTTCACGCTCGTGGATTCGTCGCATCATCCGCTTGACACGACGGGCCCGGTGAGCGGGGTCGTGCTTGGAGCACGGACTCCGGCAACCGACCCGCTGTATGACGCCACAGATCCGACCACCGGCGGGGGAGACACCGGCAGCGTGCTGATCAGCCCCTACATCAGGCCCGGGACGTCGAGCACGGTCTACTACAACCACTACAGCTGGTTGCGCACGATGGAGGATCTCTTCAACGTCGGCCACGCCTCTCCGGGTCTCGATGGAGAGGGCCACATCGGATACGCCGCCCAGCCCGGACTGGCGCCGTTCGGCCGGGATGTGTTCAACAATCCAGATGGCCCGTACGCCCATGGTGGCCCGCACGGACACGGCCTGCACGGACACAGAGGTCACTGAACCTGTCCTCCCCGGCTAACCGGATCGGTAGCGGGAACCGACCGCTGGCGGCGGCGCCCGCAACCGAGCCTGCGACGACGGAGACAGCGTCTCGCGGCGGGGGTCGAGTCCGAAGACTCGGCCCCCGCCGCACCGTGCGCGTTGCCGGTGCCGTTCTGGCTTTTCTGCTGATTGCCGCGCTCGGTTTCCTACTGACCCGCCATGGCGCGTCGGCAGCCAGCAGCGGGTCGGCTGGGAAATATGGGGGAATCCCAAATTGGCTGCCGAAGGCGAAGGTTCCTGTGGGCCGGATTGTCAAGGCGAGCCGCGTCCACCCGGTGCTCGCGATTCAGGGCGACACTGTCTCGGTCCATCTCGCGCGCGGGAGAGTGCTCGCTACAGCCGTCGGGCCGAGCGTGCCTGAGGAGGGCCGGTTCCCGGTTCCTGCGACGAGCCCGTGCACGTTCATCGTCACCTTCGCTGCCGCATCTGGCGTGATCCCGTTAAGCGCGACCGCGTTCACCTTCATCGACGGTTTCGGTCACGTTCGCCATCCTCGGGTAACGACGATGGACGGTGGCGTGCCACCCCGGCAGGTCTTGCCCGGTCGGACCGTATCGTTGAGGGTCCATGACGTGCTGCCAACCGGCGACGGCGGTTTGACCTGGGCGCCCGACGGAGGGCGGCCGATCGTCTCGTGGGACTTTGACGTCGAGATCGACTGACGAGAACAGCAGCTGAGCCCGAGTGGGCCGGCTGGCGCTGAGGAAGGCGAAGTGATGCGACGGAGCGGTGCCGCTGGCGGGTGGGATGAGAAGAGGCCTGGTGGCGCCGGGCGGGCGCTTCTACATCCGCGCAACTCGAGCAATCCTGCCTCTACCGCCGTATCGAAGTCAGCATCCCGGGTGCAGACTGCGGCGCCTTGTGGCATGCGATAGCGGCGGTCCAGGTGTCTATGACCTTCATCGCCCTTCCGATCGCTCCGAGCCCCACCCGCAGGCGGACCAATTCATCTCCGATCGCCAGGTCTATGTCAAGCGGCATCCGATCGCTCGCGCCGCCTCCAGCGTGCTGAGGCGCAGGGCGATCTGCTCGTGACCGCTGGCGCTGAGGACGCCCCCCAGGCGAAGCCACTCGCCTCCGTCCCGGAGAGGGTCGCCTCCAGCTACTCACGCGCCCTTGCGTTCGCGGCGAGGCTTCGTTGATCGCGTAGAGCAGCAGGTTGAGATCGCAGAGCCTCACTTGCAAAGCGCCAGCCGCGCACCGTCCTCGATCTGGCCAGCCAGAGCCAGAGCTCTGTCGAGATCGACGTCTGGCCTGACCCGAGCGGCCGGTGAGGTCGGTACCGCTGGCTGGGATCCCTGGGCCGGCCAACAATGTCAGCGGGATCCCCGAGGACGCCTCTGGCGCGTTGGTATACTTGATTTTAAGTATTACTGGAGAAGGGGCAGTACGATCCATGCGAGGCCAAGTCACTGATCTCTTGACAATCGTCGCGTCCTTCGTTGACGCCCGTGCGGCGAGGTGGCCGAGAATCTCCTCGGCTCTTGCGAGGGTTGTGCCGCACACAGATCCAACGCGTCGTGCAAGGCGCGAACGCAACGCGAGCCGGACACCTCGGTTGCGGCTGTCTGCCATTCAAGGAGGTGCATTAAATGCCGCCAGAGTCCTGGCCACGGCGCGCGCCCGCTCAACCAGGCCGCCGCCTCTCATCAGATGCCGACCAAACTACCTCTGATTCAGACCAAACCGGCTCTGATTCAGATCAAACGGCCTCCGATATCGACCAGAGCATTTCCGATCGCGACCAAGCTGCGGCGCAAGCCGATCAGCGGGTTTCCGACCGCGACCAAGCGGCGGCGGACCGGGAGATGAAAGCGCACCCAGCAGAAGACACAGACAGGCTTAACACATACGAGAGAGGCCGAACTGAGCGAGGCGAGAGCACGTTGGCCCGGACCGCGACAGCCTTGGTAAGGGCACAGATTGGCGCCGAACGCGACGCTCAGGCCATCCTTCGCGATGACAATGCTCGCCGTCGCGACGAGGATGCCGCAGAGCGCGATGATGCTGCGGAGTTAGCCGATCGGACGGCTGAAGAACTGGCCCGGACATCGGATGTGGCCGATCTCCAAATAAAGAATGCGCTGGAGGCCGCTGCGAAAGCGCGTTGGAGAGCGGCGGCGGCCCGTGCCAAGGCAGCTGAGGATCGACAGCGTGCCGCGCAAGATCGCGAGGAAGCATCTCGCGATCGCGAGCTGCTTCAGGCCGAACTGGAGCGCTCTCATATCGACGAGCTGACCGGTGCATACCGACGCGGAATCGGCGAAGTGATCCTGCGGCAAGAAATCGAGCGCGGCAAGCGCTCGCAAGAGAGTCTGGTGTGCGTTTTCGTCGATGTCGACAGACTCAAGGCAACCAACAGTCGTTTCGGCCACCTCGCTGGAGACGCCGTGCTGCGCCATGTCTTCTCAGCACTCCATGCGAGGCTTCGTCCCTACGATCCGATCATCCGATTTGGGGGCGATGAGTTCGTCTGCGCGATCTCAGGCACCTCGTTGGAGGCAGCTCGCGACCGCATTGCGGATGCTCAGCTGGACCTCGCCAAACTCGACCCGACTGTGTCAATGAGCACGGGGTTGGCCGAGCTGGAGGATGGCGACACGCTTGCCACGCTGATCGGGCGCGCCGACGCAGCCCTGCGCGATGCTAGGCAGGCGCGCTAGATATCGAACTTCGATTACTTGTTGTCGATTCCGCACCTCAATGTTGATTGGTGGCTGGCCGATCGGAGCGCAGCGCACCAGGTGCCCGCTTGGCTCTGCCGATGGTCAGGCCCAGTAAGATCACGTGACTGATGCCTGTTGCGATCGAATCCGCAGTTCGCGATCGCAGTTCGCTCCCGCCCGGCCCCCCTTTACCGCGAGCGCTGCAGGCGATCCTCCGGACCTGGCGCTTCGCCGAATTCAGCGACCGCGGCCACGCTCGCTACGGAGATACGTTCACGGTCCGCGTTGGCGGCACGCCGACCGCCGTGCTGACTAGGGACCGAGAGGTGATTCGGCGCCTGTTCACCGGTGACCCTCTGGTCAAGCGCCACGGCAACGACCTGCTACGCACCTTCGTGGGCGGGCAGTCATTGCTTGTGCTCGAGCCGGCTGAGCACCTGACGCGGCGAAAGATGCTGCTGCCGCCGTTTCACGGCGAGCGTGTCCAGTCCTACGTGCGCCTGATGGAGCAGCTCGTTTCCGCCGAGCTGGATCGCCTCAGGCCGGGTGACGTGGTTGCGGTGCAGCCGATCGCTCAGGCGCTGACGCTCGACGTGATCCTGCAGGCGGTGCTTGGGATCTATGACGTCGCGACGCGCCAGCGCCTGCGCGAGATCTTCGACGCGATGGTCACACCGCTCAGCAACTTCGTGCTGTTCGTGCCCCAGCTTGCCCGCCGCTCCCGTTGGAACCTCCTTGCAGCGCCCTTCTGGCGATTGAAGGACGAACTCGACGCGCTGCTGTTCGAGCACATTGCCGCGACCCGGGCCGACGCGCACCTGGCTGAGCGCGAGGACATACTCGCGATGATGGTGGCGGCGCGCGACGAGGATGGCGTCGGGCTCAGCGACGAGCAGCTTCGCGATGAGCTGATCACTCTGATCACGGCCGGACACGAGACGACGGCGACCGCGATCGCCTGGGGAGTCGAGCTGCTGGTCCACAACCCGGCGGTGATGGCGAAGGCCGCCGAAGGCGACGAGGCTTATCTTGAGGCGCTCGTAAAGGAGGTCCTGCGGATCCGCTCGCCGATCCCGATCGGCGGCGCACGTCACATCCTTGAGCCGTTCCCGATCGGCGAGTGGACCATCCCACCGCCGGTGGCGATCCTCGTCGACGCTTACGGCGTTCACCACGACCCTGTGACCTACCCGCAGCCGCACGCGTTTCGCCCCGAGCGATTCTTGGAGGAGCCGCCCGACAGCTATGCGTTCCTGCCGTTTGGCGGCGGCACCCACCGCTGCCTCGGGGCGGGGCTCGCGCTGTTGGAGATCAAGGTCGTGCTCGGCGAGATCCTCTCGCGATTTGAGCTAACAGCGGCATCGAGTGAGCCCTCGCGCTCCACGCCCCGCGGCCCAACACTCGCTCCCCGTGGCGGGGCCCGCGTACGCATCGTCGGGGTGCGCCCAGACACACGCGCGAGCGAGCGAGCCGCAACGGCAACGATGGCGTAGTCGGCACCGCTGCGTGGCCGCTCCCAGCCCCCAAGCCGCTGATCTACAGCACGAATGGGATGATCGCGCGGACGCGCATCCTGTACTTGGCGTAGGCGTCGGGAAAGTGCTCGCTCATAATCTGCTCCTCTTGCCGGATCTTCCACCACACCGCGCCGCATATCGAGAAAAGCAGGGCAAAGCCAATAGCCCGCCCGTAGTTGATCGCTGTGCCTAGCGCCATGACGATCAGGCCGGTGTAGATCGGATGCCGCGCAAGCGCATACGGACCTGACTCAATCAGCTCATGGTCTTGCTTGAACGTTACCTCTGCGCTCCAATTGCGACCAAGCGTGATCCGCGCCCAAACCGTGAAGGCGGCTCCTGCGACAACGATGCAGTCGGTCAAGACTCCTAAGGCGAGCGTCGTCTGCCAAAGCTGAGACTGTGAGGACAGGTGCAAGAGTCGCCCGGCGACGACGCAGCCAACGAAAGCGATAAGCGCTACCAGGCGATACCCAAGGAAACCTCTTCGCTCGATCGTACGCTTGGTCGAAAAGGCCATGATCAACCAGTAGACAAGCCAGGCGATCCAGCAGCACTCAATGAATATCCATGTCGAGTCGGTCATTTCCTAGTTACCCGGCGCGTAACTCGCCTGTAGCACAGTCGGTCGTCGATGACCGCTGCTTGAAGGAGGACGCCACTGCCCCCGAGCCGAACTCCAACCGGCTCACGAGCTCCAAGTCGACATGCTTCGATAGCCCCGCGAACAACGTCGGCCCGTGGCCCGCGAGCCTGGGATGCACCACGAACTCGTACTCATCGATCAATCCCAGCTCCGTCAACGCCAGTGGGAGCTTCACGCCTCCCACGAGCAGTCCCTTGCCCGACTCCCGCTTGAGTTGCTGAACGGCCTTGCCCAGATCCCCGCGCACGAGCTCCGCGTTCCAATCGACCTGCTCCAGGGTGCTCGACACAACGTACTTCTTTGCCGCGTTGATCGTCTGGGCGAAGGATTCCATCCAATCAGGTCTCGCTCCCGTTGGCGCCGGCGGCCGCCACGCTGATTCCATCATTTCGTAAGTCACCCGGCCAAAGAGAAGGGCATCGGCCTGGTTGAGGTTCTCGACCGCGTGACGATGCAAGTCTTCGTCCGGGGGGATTGCACGATGATCGCAGCACCCGTCCAATGTGACGTTGATGGAGTACCGAAGGGGTCGCATTTCGCAAGAGTATCGCCGATGGAGTACACCGGCGATGTGTCGCCTAAATAGTGATCTGTCGTAGTGTGGGTGGGATGGTGGCTGCGGCTGGGGCTTTGGAGATGACAGGTGGGCAGCTGGTTGAGTTGGAGGGCTTGCTCGTTCGCACACCGCGCCGGCTCGGGAGGTGCGCCAGACCAAAAGACGTTGTTGTGGGCCACGGACGGTGTTTCGAACGCCGAGACGCTCGTGGGTGCGCGTTCACGCCGAAGTCTGTCCGTCGGTGGCGTAGCCGGTTCGCCGCGGAGGGAACCGCTGCGACACCATTCGATGCATCAGATCAGCGACCCCAGCCCAGGGGTGTCATAGGATTGCGCCGTGCCGTTCACTCTGAGGAACCTCAAGAAGGACCTGGAGGACTTCGGGTCCAGATTCGACGGCGCGCCGGACCTGGAGTTTCGCATGGCGACCGAGGCGCTCGAACTCGAGAAATCCGGCCTGAGCTACCAGCGCGTCCCGCCAGGCTATCGCTTTCCGTATGGCCACACGCACAAGAAGCAGGAGGAGGTGTACGTGGTCCTGCGCGGGAGCGGGCGGATGAAGGTCGACGACGAAATCGTCGAGCTCAAGGAATGGGATGCGGTGCGCGTCCCGCCCGGTACGTGGCGAGGCTACGAGGCCGGGTCGGAGGGCCTCGAGATCCTCGTCATCGGCGCGCCCAATCTCGGCGAGGCTCCGCGCAAAGACGTTGATGGCCAGCGCGACTGGTGGGCTGACTAGGGCCAGGTAGGTGAACATGAAGCGGGAGAAGGAACTCACTCAGCGGAGAGCAGCGCACTCTCCCTATCTCGCCCCGTAGACCAGCCGGAAGGGTGGATGACGGGTTACGCTCCGGACGAGGGCCAAGCGCCGCCGTTAACACGGGGCGGTTCGAGCTCTGAGAACGCTCGAGCATTGTCCAGTTTGCACGTCGCGGAGTTCGAGGACTGGAGCCTGGCGCGTGTGCAAATGCCGTACTCACCAGACTGTGCGACGACGGTTAGCTCGGCCGCCCCACGCTCGCGACCCCAGCCCGGCTCAGTGGATTTTGCCAGAGATGAGGTCCTTGACCAGGGTGATCACGTGAATCAACGAGATGTCACCCTGCTGAGCGGCGCCACCGGCTGACACCATCAACTCTGTGCCGCCTGGCGAGGGTCCGTATCCGATCACATTGATGTGCGTGAGCGAGGGCTCGCCAGCACAGATTGGGCCGGTGCGCACTTCCAGCGGCGATGGTGCCGGCGCTTCTTCAGACCCACACGGCGGCAGCGATGCGCTCGTCGTCGTGCCTGTCACAAAGAACGCCTTCCTCCCGACTTTCAGCGCTCTGCTCACCACGCCGAACTGACCGTGTTCCCGGCTGGCCGAGTGCACGGCGTCGCGTTCGGCCACGGAGAACAGGCTCCTACTCCAGGGGACGATCTGGATTACCAGCGCGGGTTTGTAGTGCATATGAATCCTGCCCGCAAAAGTGCATAAGTTGCCGACCTTCTTTTCGAGCGTTAGCGGGCCGGTCCCCACCAGATTCGCGATTGCGCCGCGCGACAAAGCCGAGCAGTTCGGGATTCTCGGCGACCTCGTGTGAGACGCCACTGCGAAGGCGGGGAGCGTGATCAATGCCGCAAGCATTACGAGCAGAGCGCTCCTCGTGCTGCGCCTGCGTCTTATGGGCGCTCGAGAGCCACAGCGTCGCATGCAATCGAGAGTATCAGCGACCCGGGCGTGCGGCCACCGCTCTTGCGGCGCCCTCTACCGCTTCGATCGGGGGGTTAGAGCACGTCGATCCGCGCCCGGAATGCCGCAGCTGACTCGACAGCAGCGCCGCGGGCTTGGGCGCGTTCGGCCAGGTTGCGATCGGAGGTGATCACGGTCACCTCGCCTTCAGCGAGCCAACCATCAAGACGACGAACGATCTCTTTGTCGGCAGAGTTGGGACCAGGCTGTGGAGCCCAGGCGATCTCGATCTGCTCGGCGGAAAGCTGTCGTGAAGGCGGTTGCTCGAGGACGACAGTGACGTGCTCGTCGACTTCAGCGGCCCAGCGATCGAGCTGGCGGACCAGGCGTTCGATCGCGGCAGGGCGATCTCGCCACCAACCGTCGGGGCGGGAGCCGATCACGTTCATCGCATCTACGACGCGGTGCATGGGCGGGAGTATGGAGGGGCCATGTAGGCGAGAGCAACGGAGAGGCCGATAGGTCGCAAGGGCTTCGTTTTCACCGGCCAGCTCCGCCCAAGATAGGTGTGCTCACAGTTCTTCCAAAATCCGGTCTGACGGAACAGACGGCTCTCGAAGCCTTTGCCAGCGAGCCCTACCGTGCCGACGCTTCAGCCGGTGAGGGGCGGAGGATGACCCTTAGGGTCGCCTCGAGGCGGGAGCGGGTTCACGCCCCCGGCGGCTTGCCAGCCGGCTAGCGACGCTCCAGCCGAAGATGACAGTCCTCCGCGTCATCGGAGACGCGAGGCGGGTGGCTTCGGCCGCCGAGGTCGATCTGCAGGAGCCTGCCGATATCGGCTAGCGTCGGGCAGACGACGCTTGATGCGTATCCGCTTCGACTAAAGGAAGGCCCCTGATGGCGATCCTCACGATGTTCGAGGTTCACGGCGACACCGATCAGCTGGTGGCGCGGATGAACGAGCTCTTCGATGCCGATACAGACAAGCTCGCCGCCGAGCACGGCGGAATCTCCAACACGGTCGTCTGCACCGAGGAGGGGGTGATGGTCGTCAATCGCTGGGAGTCCGAGGAGGGCATGGAGGCTTTCGCGGCGGTGATGCGCCCGAAAGTCGAAGCGGGCCAGATCGGCGAGCAGACCGGCTGGCGCAAGTTCGAGATCCTGATCGACCGGACGCCTAGCACGTAGCCCGGGCTCGCACGACGTTCGACTCGGGGGGCGTCGGAGCGACGCGGGGCGGTGGCTGGCAGGGTCGCCTCTAACCGGTTCCCCACCGCCCGCTTGCCCAGCTGCTCTACCGACGCCTCAGCCGCCGACCCCGGCCGATCAGCGAACGGAGAATTGAATGAGACGAGGTGAGCGGAGGTCCCGATCCGGTTCCCGACGTGCTTGCCATCCTCACTGCGGTGGGGGCTGATCCTGCACGCCTCCCAAGGCGCGAGTGACGAGGGAGAATGAGCCGATGCGAGGAGCGAGCACGGAAAAGTGAAGAGCGATTTTGGTTGGGTGGTCAGCTTCGGCTGCAAAGCGGCCGGCGAGCTGCGACGGCTGAAGGTGAATTCAGACCCCGCCTCCGACACGAGCCCGATTGAGGTCCCGTGCTCCTGCGGTGAGGTGCATCGGGTCACCGTCTCGCCCTACCGGCGTCGGCGTTCGGCCGATGAGCCCTTCGACCTCGAGGTCGATTCGCTTGAGGAGCTGCGCTGATGCCCGAATCGAGGACAACGTCTCTGCGGGGGTGCATGCAGAGGTACACACCGGCGTCCACGACCCGTCTATGGCGCAATTGCGGCCCTTCTCGCTGTTGGCTTCGGTGCTCGCCGTGCCTCCCACTAACGGGAGGTCGCCATGAAGACTGCCCGCGAAGGCGCTGCAACACGGACCGGAGAGACTCGGCTCGCCGACGGTCGAGCATTGGCCTTTGCCGAATGGGGCCCACCAAATGGACGACCGCTCCTTCACTTCCACGGGATTCCTGACGGGCGGTTCAGCTGGGGCGCGGGCTCTGCCTGTGAGGAGCGCAACATCCGCTTGATCGCCGTTGACCGCCCCGGAGTCGGCGGGTCTGACCCGAAGCCGGGGCGATCCGTCGCCGATTGGGCCTCAGATACCAGGGAGTTGGCAGAGCTACTGGAGATCGATCGCTTCAGCGTCAGCGGTCACTCAGCCGGGGGGCCCTACGCGCTCGCCTGCGGCTGGAAGCTGGAGGATCGGATTGAGGCTGTGGCCCTGATCAGCGGGGTCGGCAGGTTGGACCGACCGGGTTTCGTCGCACAGATGCACGCGGCAAAGGCCAGGTGGCTCGCCGCTCACCTGCCCAGCGCCATGGCCCTTCTCTACTCGGCAAGCGGGCGCCTCACCCGCCAGAGCCCAGCCCTGGCACTGAAGCTGATCGCTTCCAATTTTCCGAAGGTCGACCGGGAAGTGATCAACCGACCCGAGGTTGGGACTCGCTTGCAACTCGCATACATCGAGGCCACCCGAGCGGGCGGTGGTCGTGGTCTCAGTGAGGACATGCGAACCGTCATCTCTTCGTGGGCTTCGATCCGACCGAGATCGGCATCCCGGTCCACGTGTTTCACGGCCGACGGGACGCCATTGCGCCTCCTGATCACGCGGAGTACTGGATTGAAACCCTCGCTGATGCTCGTCCCATCTGGTTCGAAGCCGCAGGGCACCTTCTGATCGAGGATCACAACGAAGAGATCCTCGACGCGCTCGCGGCATCTGGCAAATAGGCCGGCCCGCGCCATTCCAGCGCAGGATCGAGGGCGGCGTCACTGTCGCCGCTTGCCGGGAGGCTATCTTCGGCGCCCGGTAGCGGCGCCCAAGGTCCGGCTTCTACTTTCAGGTCACGTGACGGCTCATTCATCGTCAGTCGGCGAGCTGCGTGCGCTCGCCCGAAATTGCTCTGCTCACACTCGCTCTGGACGGAGGAGCAGCGAGTACCACCGGCATGTGTCCCCGGCCGCACCATCGCTCGAGCGGAATGGTCTTGTCACCCCGGGGCCGGCCTCACATTTCGTCGGGGGCAATGGGGCCGGGGGTAGCCTGTTGGGCGATGAAGTCGGCCGGGGAGAGGATCGGGGCGCGATCGCCAAGGTCGAGGAGGTGGGTGTCGCCGGAGACGAGGACGGCGCTCTGGTTGTGCGCGAGGACAATCAGGTAGTCGTCGTCGTGGTCGGCAGAGCGTAGGGGCGGCGGACCCTCGGGGTCAGCGGCGAGGTGGGCGTCGCGGCGCAGCAGAGCGAGGAAGTCGCGAACGGCATCGAGGTCGACGTAGCGGCGGAACTTCTCGCGCTTTAGAACCTCCTCAAGCTCCTCTAGGAGCAGCGGCGAGACGATCAGATCCAGACCGCCAGCCTGCGCCTCCTGCAGCAGCTTCGCGGGGATGCCCGTGGGGGTAATCAGGGCGGAGATGAGGACGCTGGGGTCAGGGACGACCCGCCGCACGCCTCTCCTTGCGGATGGCGTCGAGCTCGGCTTCGGCGAGCGCCATCCCCTCTCCCTGCGGCGCGGGCCGCACCCGCGCCCAGATCTCCTCCAGGTCGTCGAGGCCGAGGTCGCGTCGCAGCGACTCCTCGATCACCTGCGAGTCCCGCTTGCCGGTGCGAGCCGCCTTGACCTTGACGGCCCGGAAGACATCCTCATCGAGGGTGACGGTCGTGCGTGTCTTCGACATAAAAGCATCATAGCATCGTGATGCACACAGGGTCCGCTTAGAATCCTGCCCAAAGCGGGAGCCGATGAGCAACCGGAGCTGCTCCTCGTCGAGGAGCGGAAGCGACGCCCCATCAAACAGCTCCTCAGTGGATTCTCCAGTTGGTCTTCCCGACTAACGCCCCTTAAACCTGGCGTGTCCAGGGCCGTGCTCTAGGAGCGACTCGATTCCATGGACCATGTCTTCGGTCTCAAACAGGGCAGCGCAAGCGGCTGGGGTCAGTTGGTCAGCAGATGCGACGCCTTTATCGCGGTATGCGCACAACAGCCGCTTGGTCACCTCGTATGCCCGAGTCGGACCGGCGGCAAGGCGCTGTGCGAAGGAGAGGGACTTCTCATCGAGCTCGGCGTCGGGAAGCACGCGGTTGACGAGTCCCCACTGCTCCATGGTCGCCGCTGGATACGGTCGCGCGGTGAGCACGGTCTCGATCGCGCGGCCCGCTCCGACGCGGGCCGCGAGTCGGTAAGCGCCACCGATGATCGGGGTGAGGCCGATGATCGGCTCTGCGAATGCGAACTGCGCGTTCTCTGAGGCCCAGATCAGATCGAGGGTCAGGATCGTCTCGAGGCCGGCTGCCAGGCATAGCCCCCTGACCGCCGCGAGGGTAGGAAACGGCAGCCGTTCGGTGCGCTGGGCCATGTCCCTGAATCCGGCGATACGCGCTTCTGCCTGTGCAGCAGTCAGATTCTGAAAAACATCCCCGACATCTGCACCAGCGGTGAAGTTCTCCCCGTCGTTGCGCAGCAGCAGCGCGCGAATCGGTGCCCGCTCGGCTTGGAGCGTCGCTGCATCGAGCTGCTCGATCAAGTCCATGCTGAACAGGTTCAGCGGGGGGTCAGAGATCGTGATGATGCCGACATCGCCGCGTTGCTCGAATGCTGCCTTGGGATTTGTCTGCACTAGGGACCCCTTCGTACTAGCTGGTGGTGGAGGGAAGATGTGGCGATCCACGATAGCTCGCCAGGCCGAAGCCATTCGCGGCCTATCGATGCCCGATCATCAACTCGTGGATCTCGGTTTTTGCGGTCTTGGCCGCTCGGTGCCAATGACCCTCGGCTCGGTAGGCTCCTTCCCCGACCGGCTGAAATCACCTTTGCCCCTTGACGCCTCCTCCCAGCCTTCCCCGTGAGGCCTGAGTTCTCCTCGGCGGTAGTCGCTTTCTCGCAGAAGGACTCGATTTGTGAGGGGCAGCCGCGCTTCCGGGGTTGGACAGCGCCCGAGTCGGAGGCGCATCGACCCCGACACCCTGCAACGCGTCGAGTAAGCGGGCGTCTGGCTGCCCTCAGCCGAGGTGCTTGGGCCTTGTCTTGCGAGCATCTCGTCAGCCCTGAAGCGCGATGCGGGTCTCCACACGCAGGCAGTCAAACGGAGCCCGGAATTGCACGCGGACTGATCGTCCTTGGCGACACTCTCAATCTGTTCGAGCGCGGTACGCCGCAACTCTGTCGCTGCGCGATCAAGCAAAGCGCCATCGGGTCTGGCTGAACTGCTCACCCTTGGCGAAGCCGAGAATGGTCGTCGGGGTAACCCGATAGACAAGTGCCTCACCGCGTCGGATCGCGTCGCTGAGGCCGAACCACGTGCCCTCGGGTGCTGTGAAGCGCGCCCGGTATTTTGACTCGTAGGTATTGGCGACCTGTCCGAACTCTGCTCGATCGCTGACCTCGGCGGCGCGTCCTTCGACTACGACATCGAGACCGCCGTCTAGTCCGTTCTGGCCGGTGGTGAGAATGCAGTGTGGGTTCTGCTTAAGGTTCTTTGCCTTGCGCTCCTCCGGACCCGTGCAAAAGTACATCGAGTCCTCGTGCCAAACGGACAGGAGCGGGGTGACGTGCGGGCGTCCATCGGGACGCACGCTCGAAAGCCAGAACACCTCCGCATCCTCGATGTGCTGGCGACCCTCCACCCAATCGGTCGGTGAGGCCCCCTTGCTACTGAACCGTGCGTCAAGTTCCGTCACCGGCATCCTTACCGCCATGTCATCTCCGTTTCGTAAATCAATGGACTCTGCTTGTAGACCTCGCCGACTGCCCAAGGTCATCGATACGCCAACCCAACCCTGAGATGGACGCCCGTGTCAGGAGCGGGTCTCGGCGGCGTTGACGCGGTCGCGATCCTGGCTTGGCGCGAGTCCGCTCAGCCTCCTCTAGCCAATCGTGTCAAATCGAAGCTGCACGGTGCCCGGCGCTTGGTTGACTGGATATTGCGCACCGGCGCAGACACTCACATTAATCTGATTCGGGTTGCTGATCGACGGGCCGCCCTCGATCGCATGTTGGAGTTCGGAGATATCGGAGCCCTGCAAGATCACAGCTTCGCCCGGCTGGGCACCGGAGGCGGCGAACACGTAGCGATCGCAGGCGCCTTCTTTGAGTTCTATGGCGGCGTTGTTGGTGGCCGTGCCCGAGGCGCCCTGCAGACTGGCCAGGCCGAGGAGGGGGAGGTCCGCGCTGCTCAGCGAGTGCGGCTTGAAGTCTTCTCCTGTCAGCGAGGCGGCCTTGACCTTGATGGCGGTTACGGCCCCCCGCTTCAGCTGCTTGGTGCCGACCGAGTTGGCGGGGACCCGCAGTGCCGCGAAGGCCCCCCCGCCCAGCGCGATGAAGACGGCGAGCGTCGCCATCACGTTGGCGTAGCTGAGCTGCTTGCGGATCGCGGTCATGGAGTGCTCCTGGTTCGGCTAGGGGGAAAGGATCAACGGTGGGCGCGGCGCCTGATGGAAGTTGAAGTCCTTGACCAGATTGCCCAGCTCGGGCTCGGTTTCGCGCACATCCGGTCGTGGATCGGGTCGGCCGTCGGTGGCCGGGTTAAGGCGCTGGCTGAAGAGGAAGTCGTCCTCGATGAATTTGTTGTAGGCGTCGTGGCTGAGCAGCTGGTGATCGATGAAGCCGCTTTTGGCATAGGGGCTTATCACCAGCCCCGGCACGCGGAATCCGTAGCCGTTCTCATCAATGACGGGCGGCACGACGTTGTCATAGAAGCCCCCCCAGTCGTCCCAGCTGAGGAATATCGCGGTGCTCGGCCAATCGGGTCCTTCCATCACCTTGTTGATGAGATTGGTGACGTACTGCTGTCCGGCGCTTATCGACGCCGGCGGGTGTTCGCTGACCCTCTGGTTGGGGACCACCCAGGAGACGTTGGGGAGCGTGCCGGCTTTTGCGTCATTGAGGAAGACCGACGTATCTTGGATGTTTTCTATTTCGCGGTTTTCTCTGACCGTGCTGAAGTTTGGCAGTGGGTTCCAGATTCCCGGGGTGGCGGGGCCCTGTTGGGGAGCATTGGGGCAGCGCTCCTGACCCTCGTCGCAGTCCGGCTCCTGGCCCTTTTTGATGAAGTAGCCCCAACTGACGCCTGCGTTGTGAAGCAGGTATGTAATCGGGGTCCAGGTGAAGTCCGGCTCGGGGCCCTCTAGCGGGTCTTCGGGGTTGGTGCTCTCAGTGCCGGGACCGTCGAGTGAGTTGGTGCAGCTGAAGGGATTCGTCGGCGAGGTGCAGGTCGCCGACCACTCCGAGACCAGGTAGAGGTGGGCGGGCAGGCTCCAGCTCTTGATCGGCTCGAACAGGTGATCCTGGAGCACGAAGTTCTGCGCGTAGGCCCAGTAGTTGGGGATGTCGCTCCCGTTCTTGTAACCCATTACGTCGGTCTGACACTGGGTGGTGCCGGGTGTTTCGCAGTGTTGGGCCTGCTCGGCCTCAGCGACGAAGCCGTTCATCGCGCCGCCGTTCAGGTCGCCTTCGAAGGCGGCGGAGGCGTGGGGACCGCCGTTGTTGTTGTCGGCTGAGTCGTGGTAGGGCGCGATGCAGCCGCCGGTGGCCGGGTCAGGCACGCAGACCCCCGGCGGGAAGCCGTCGGCGCCGGGATAGGTGCCGAAGTACTCATCGAAGCTGCGGTTCTCCTGCATGATGACCACGACGTGCTTGATCTTGTGGATGCCGACCGGGACCGCCACCACGCTCACCAGTCTCGCCGGCGAGTGGCCCTGGCGGGTGCTCGCATCCCCTGGGTAGAGGGCGCGAAGGCTAAGCAGGCCCGCGCTGTGCAGGCCGGTTAGAACGGAGAACCTCGAGCCGCTCGCAAGTGACGTGTGGGCGACGTTGCGCCAGCGATGCTGGGATAGCTGCTGAATGAAGACAGCCTCACCAGTCCGATTCGGCCTGACACGCCCGCTGAAGACGATCTTCTCTCCGAGGTCAGCCTGCCTTGTGGAGACCTTCAGGCTGACCCTCGGGCCCGTGCGAGCCTCGGCCCGCGAAGAGGCGATTGAGGCCGCCCCGATAAGAAGCAGCATGACAGCGGTGAGCCGCACGGCCATGGCGTCGCTGACTCTGACACGCGCGTCGGGCTGAAGTTGCGATCGGCGCCCCTGACCCAAGTTTGGCTCGAGGACTACGATGCCCTCGTGAAGGGGTCCCGACGGGCCATCGCAGGCGGGCTTGTGTTGCTTGGGGTGGTGTTCGTCGCGCACGCCATCGCGGCGCCGGCCCCCGAATCCGAAGTGCCGAGCTGCGACGGGCACAAGGCGACGATCGTCGGCACCAGCGGGCCCGATGTGCTGGTCGGTACGCCTGGCCCTGATGTGATCTGGGGTGGGGCGGGCAACGATGTGATCTACGGCGGCTCGGGCAACGACATCATCTGCGGCGGCCCCGGCAACGACGTGATCTACGGCGAAGCCGGCAACGACGTCTTAAACGGCGGCTCGGGCAGCAACATCATCTATGGCGGCCGCGGAGACGACGTTCTTAACGGTGGCTCCGGAAACGAAAACATCCTCTACGGGGGAGCGGGAGACGATCGGCTCCTGGGCGGCTCCGGAAACGACGACATCCTCTACGGAGGACTCGGTATCGACCACCTGGACGGCGGCTCCGGAAGCGGCGACATCCTCGACGGCGGCTACGGCTGGGACTTTCTAAACGGCGGCTCCGGCCACGATGACACCGCTTCCTTCGCGACCATGCCACGCAGCGAAGAAACTGGAGGCGGAGTTCACGCCTCGCTGAAAACCGGCCTTGCCATGGGCGACGGCCACGATCGGATGCGCCACATCGAAAACCTCGAAGGCTCTGCCTTCAACGACGTGCTGATCGGAAACCACCGCGACAACAAGCTCTACGGCGGCCCCGGAAACGACACCCTGATCGGCGGCGGAGGCCGCGACGAACTAAACGGCGGCCCCGGCAACAACCGTTGCCGGGGCGCCCCAGCGGTTCGACGCATCTCCTGCGGGCGCGGACTAACGTCGCGGGCCAGCGCCCAGGTCTACTTCGAAGCGGGCATCGATCCTGCGGCGGCCGGCGTGGTGGTGGCCGGCGGCGCCGGCAATGACGACATCTCCGTTGGCTTTGACTCCAGCAGCGACCTGCTCTCGATTACCGCCAAGCGGGGTATCGCGATTCACCAAGGGTGCACGCGCCCGGGCGCGGCGTTAAACGAAGCGATCTGTCCGCTGGGCGGCCTGCCGCGATGGCTGACGGTCGATCTGGGAGCGGGCAACGACCACTTCCGCGTGATCGGCTCGCTGGTCGGCGTAGGGGAAGTGCGGGTCGACGGGGGACCCGGTAACGACGTGCTGCGTGGCGGTCCCGAGGAAGACCTGCTCGAGGGCGGCCCTGGCGCCGATCGCCTCTATGGCGACGCAGGGGCAGATGCTTTGATCGGCGGTCCCGGCGGCCCAAATATCCTCGAAGGCGGTCCGGGCGATGACCTGTTGGCCGCGGGGCCACCCTGTGACGGAGGCAAGATCATCGGCGGACCCGGCCACAACGACGTCTCCTTCGCGGAGCTGCCGATCCAGCCCGGAATCCTCTACGCATCCCTGGCGCGGGGAATCGCCTACGTCAAAGGGGTACCCAACTGCCATCCGCTTCGGATTTCCCAGGCCCAGGACCTCGAGGGATCCTTCGGGCCCGACATCCTGATCGGCAATCACCGCGGCAACCACATCATCGGCTGGCCCGGCGTCGATCGAATCTACGGCGACGGTGGGCCCGACGTGATCGATGCCCGCGACGGGGAGCGCGATGCCGTGATCCAGTGCGGCTCAAAGGGCCACCCGTCCGGTCGCGCGCTTGTCGATCCCATCGACCCGCATCCGCTCTACTGCCTGAAGACGACGGTCGGTCACCCGCTTTCCGGCTTGCCCTGAGATGGACGCCGCAGCGCATCTTGGCGTGCGGCCGCCTGTCGGGACTTTTTGTGACATGTTTCCCTCGAACTAACGAACAAGCTAGTGGTGCATCAGGCCACCGAGCCCGAGTCGCGGCGCACGATCCGCAGCAGCCGGTTGCCCTCCTCGTTGGTGATCTCCCGCAGCTGCACCCTCGCCGCCATCTTGGCCTCCGATCGTCGATTGCGCTCAGAAGTCCACTTCGGCGGCGGGGTGCTGGAGCCTGGTTATGGAAACCGGCAAACGTTGGTGGTCACACCACTAGTTCCCAGGAATCTTTCAGAGACTCCTACTGGTTCGGAGCAGTGTAAACGGCTTTGTCGCGATCTATTTTCTATGTGGCTCCCTGGCTCTCACGGAAGTCCGGCTGGACGATGAGGAGCTTGCGGTTGAAACGGTATCTGTGGGTCACTCTTTGGATTCATGTTGGACCTTGTTCGCTGTGAGCTTGGGTTAAAGGCCGACGACATTTATTGGGCGCACGTGGCAGGTGTCAGAATGATCGACCTCCTCACCTGCGCAGATGGCTGTAGGGCGCCTTAGAGCCCCGTAGCCCGACAAAGGGAGCGACGCCTTCAAGCACGACCGTCGGACAGTGATGTCCATTAATCATAGATCGCTGACGGGCGTAGAAGATCGCCAGTTCCGGGCTGAGGAATCGGCCCATATAGAGGTTCGTTTCAACCTGGATGCCTGCGGGAGTGGTCGTAAATTGCGGCCGTTCCTTCGCTCTAAATTCGCCGTGTCTCAGTTTGAGGAAGAGCTGCGTGCTAACTGAGTCGTCGATGCATCCATCGGGAACGGACCCGTGGGCTCTATAGCGATCCCGAGCTACGGCGACGGCGAGGGGCAGTTGAGAATTGGTCGTCACCGTCATCTTGACGTTGGCGTGGTTGAATTTAACCTGGAACCTGTGATTGGGGTAGTAGACCTGCATGCTGAGTCTGCCGCGATAATTCCCTTCCGTAATAGGCTCGACAGCACTGGCGAGCGCTGTGAGGCTCAGGGTCGTAATTGTGACCGCAACGGCGATTAGCAATGAGCGACGGCCCATATGACGACAGCTTAGTCACCGGTACACGCCGTGCGGCGCGTTGGCGGCAACGTCGCGCCAGGGTGTCGGCCGAACGCCGCCTGCCGGATCAGCACGGCGCCGCACGGCCGGCCCGCCGCTTTGCGAGGACGCCAGCCGTCGCTCGCCCGCGAGCGGGGGCCAAGGGGTGCGACTTGATTCCGTACATCACCGCAAGAACAGACCCCAATACCCAAGCGCGCATTCTTCTATCCCAGCCATCTGAGGTCAGAATTGAAAGCCCAGCAAAATCGGCGTTCAGAGGAACAGCAAAGCCTCAGAGTCTGAGGCCGTCAGGGTAGTGTCTTGTCCACTAGGCCTCCCCGCTAGCCCCAATCATTCACCAAGCGCGCGCGAGTAACGTCGACGGGTAAGAAGGAGTGTGTGGATGCCGGCGCGCATCGGCCGGTGACGTGTGACAGCTCGGCGGAGCCTGAGGACGGCCCCGCGTGGTCTTCTGCGCGCAGGCCAAGGCCGGCTCGGGGCAGCAGGCTGACGTAGGGGAAGGCGCGGCTCCGTCGGAACCCCGCCCGCGCTCAGCCGGCCGGCACCGGCAGCTCGTAAACCCGCGCGAAGGCGGCGGCGAGCTCCTCCGCCCAAGGCCAGCGGCGCTCCAGCCGCAGGGTCGCGCGGCGGGCGTGGAAGGCGAGCCTCCCGGCCGTGTGCAGGGCCCGGTAGCGCAGCCGCTTGGGCTCAAGGCCCGAGAGCTCGCCGCGCAGGAGCAGGATGTCGGTCCAGGCGAGCAGCGCCCCGGCGATCAGCACCAGCTCCAGCCAGACCGCGTTCATCGCGAAGTCGCCGAAGGGGAGCAGCTCCAGGCCCATCTGCTTGGCGCAGCGGATCCGGTCCTCGCAGCGAGCGCGGGCGCGATGTTCGCACTCAAGGCAAACGGCGTCTCCTGTGCGGTCGGTGAGGATCGCCTGAAAGCGGTGGCCGTCGGAGTCGGTAAAGGAGAGCTGGGCGCCGGGGTGGGGCCGCTCGCGGCGGACGATCAGCCGCGAGCCCTCCGGCCAGCCCTCCAGGTCGATCAGCTCGGTCGCCTCGGCGACCTCACCGTTCTCGCGCACCGAGCCGTCTTGGGCAAGTGCGGGGACCCAGCGCTGATCGGGGATCTTGGCGATCGCCTCGCGCACCGGCTCGGTCAGATCGAAGCCGACCGAGAAGCCGATGCGGCCCTCGCGCGCCCAATCCAACAACCCGTGGGTGGCGCCGGCGGAGTCGCAGCGCAGGACGATCTCCGAGCTGGCGGCGATCTGCGCCGGCAGTTGCTCGAGCGCCTCTTCGGCGACCTCGATCTGGTCGGCCACGGTGTTGGAGCCGGCGTTGCCGGGGCGCAGAGCGCCGGCCAGCGGCTCGCCGCCGCAGGCATCGGCGGGGCGGTCCAGGAAGGCGAGCATCGGGTGGAAGCCGAAGCCGCCCTTAAAGGTCGGTGCGGCGCCCTGCTTCTCAGAGGCGGCCTCGATCAGCGTCGGGTCGAGGTCGATGAAGAGCGGACCGTCGGGTGCGGCGCCGGCCGCCCAGGCGCGCTCGCGCGCTACCCGGCGGGCGCCCCGCAGCGCGCCGAGCAGCTCGGGGTCGCGGGCGATCGCCTCGACCGTGCGCCAGGCGGTGGCATCGGAGGCGACCGCCCCGAAGAGCGGCTCCTGGTCGCGCACGGCGCGCAGGTCGGCGAGGTGCTCGCCGCCGGAGGCGAGCATCACCGCGAGGTCTCGCACCACCCGCCCTGGGTCATGGACTCCGCGCCGCTCGCGCATCGGCGCAAGGCCACGGGAGAGCGCCTCCGTCAACCCGATCTCATCAGCCGCCGCGGCGATCAATGCCGCGCCGGCGTGGGAGACCACACCCTCTCCGTCCGCCGTCACATCTACGGTGAAACTGCGGCCATCGCGCTGCACCTTCATGGTGATCCTCCTGAGCGGTTTTTGCGAGCTTTGACACCCGCAGAATCCCGCTTCAGACGGACGAAACCGCGCCCTGGGTGACCCGGGGCGCGGTTTCTTCATGAAGGATCGGGGCTAGAACGCCTTGCAAACTTACGAGACCATCACAATGCCGGCGCCCGCTCTCGGTCAAAAGGAGAACTCTCGCTTGGCGGTCTTCGTCGAATACGGGACGGCTCACAACGAGTCGCGGCAGGCTGGTTGGAGATAGATGATCGCATCGCCTGTATGTCGACCCACTCGCTAACCGGCCACCGATCGGAAACTCCATACGGTGCGGGCGCGGCTCGCCAGCGGGGTACGCTGAGAGCGTGCAGCAGCCGGAAACCAGCTACACGGTGCGGCCGGACGGGGTCAGTATCGCCTACCAGGTTTGGGGCTCGGGCCCGGTCGACCTGCTCTACGCGCCCGGCTTCATCTCCCACCTCGACCTGCTGTGGGCTGATCCGGGATATACGCGCTTCTTCACCCGGCTGGGCTCTGTCGCGCGCGTGATCGCCTACGACAAGCCGGGAACGGGCTGTTCTGACCCGATCCCACACGTGCCCTCTCTGGAGGAGCGGATGGAGGACATCCGTTACGTGCTTGACGCCGCCGGCAGCGAGCGAGCGGTCGTGATGGGCTTCTCTGAGGGCGGACCGGCGTGCGCGCTGCTTGCGGCGAGCGCCCCGGATCGAGTCGTGTCGCTGATCCTCTACGGCTCCTTCGCGAAGGGACCAAGGGATAACGCTGATCCCAGGTTGGTCGAGCGCTGGCAGATGGCACGAGACAAGCTCGGCGACGTCGTGGAGCACTGGGGGACGGGAAGGACAATCGACCTCTTCGCGCCCAGCGCGGCGAATCGCTTTCAGCGGCGAATCGCTGGCGGCTTCGAGCGTGCGGCGGCGAGTCCGGGGATGGTCGCGGCGGTTATCGAAGCTGTGGAAGGCATCGACGTACGCAGCGTTCTGCCGAGCATCCGCGTACCGACGCTCGTTCTTCACCGCGAGGGCGACTCGATGCCAATCGAGGCCGGTCGGGTGCTCGGAGAGCTGATTCCGAACGCCCGCTTCGTTGAGCTGCCCGGCCGCGATCACGCATTTTGGTTCGGCGACCAAGGGACGATTGCAGAGGAGATTGAAGGCTTCGTGACCGGGGAGCACCCCGCAACGCCAGCCGAGCGCGCCCTTGAAACGCTTCTGTTCACGGACATCGTAGATTCGACCAAGCGCGCCGCCGGGCTCGGAGACAGCGAGTGGCGACCTCTGCTGGAGCGCCACAACGCGACTGTGCGCGACAGCGTCGAGCGTGCCGGCGGTCGTGTTGTCAAGCTGCTCGGTGACGGCGCTCTGGCGACATTTGGGAGTCCGGCCAGCGCGGTCCGTTGTGGAGTGGAACTGCGCGATTCACTGGCCTCGCTCGGCCTTCCAATACGGGCTGGCGTGCATACAGGTGAGTGCGAGGTGATCGGGGACGATCTCGGCGGGGTTGCCGTCCATATCGGCGCTCGCGTAGGCGCTGCAGCTCAACCCGGCGAGGTTCTGGTCTCCTCAACCGTAGCCGAGTTGGTTATGGGCTCAGGGCTTTACTTCGAGGAGCGTGGCAGTCACGAGTTGAAGGGTGTGCCGGGCCGGTGGCGCCTGATGGCGGTCGCCGGGGAGGGAACTCCTCCCCCGATGCAGGCGCCCGAGATGCCGCCGCGACCAGGCGATCGCGTCCTCGAGCAGGTAGCGCGCCGCTTCCCAGGCGTTCTGCGCGCCGCGACGCGCGTCGCCGGGCGGAGCGGTTGAGCAGCCGGACGCCTGGTCGGCGCCCCAAAAGGCACGACGCGACGCCCCGGCAGTGGCCTTTTGCATCGCTCTGACAGCTCGTTAGCTCCGTACGAGGGGCTCGGCCTGCTGGAGCATGTGAGCCGGTCGCGCTTCGGGGTTGGCTGAGGTCTCGTCGACTTCGACGCGCGGGCCTGCCCGGGGCTCGGGGTCCCCCCAGCACTCCGGTCTGAACGACATCTCGTGTGCCGTCAGACGCCGAACCAGCGGTCAAGCGGCTCTTAATCCACACGGGAAGTCCAAACTTGAACGGACTACGGATAGCGGCCGTGCAGCCGCATGTGGGCGCGTTCGTAGACGTTGCGGGTCTGCGGGTTGGCCGGGTGGCGCTCGCCGAAGGCGAGGAAGTTCCAGACGAGACTGCCGTCCGCGTCCTGCGCCAGCTGAAAGACGAAGCCGAAGGGTGACTCGGATGCTCCTTGCCGCCCGAGCGGCACGTAGAGCTTCGCGCAGCCGGGGAGTCTCATCCCGCCCACTCCATCGGCTTCGCACTTCTGTAAGTCGAGAGCCGCTTTCCACTCTCGATTTCTCGAAGGGCACGCTCAGCCTGGACGCGCGACGACGAGCGCCTGTCCAAGCGCTCCACCTCTTCCAGCCACTCCTCGCGGTCGAACCTGACCGGGACAGAAGAAAGCTTTTTCCCTGTGTCGGGCATGCATCCAACGATACGGCCCTGGGGCACCCCCTCCCCCAAACGAACTTTTGCTGAGGGAGAATCGCGATTTTGCCCGTGCTAGCCCTCGCCGTCGGGCGGAAGGAGGTTGGCAGCGACCCGCTCGAAGTCCTCCGCCGAGGCGGGTTTCATGCCGCGCTTGGCGTACAGCTCCGAAACCGGCGTGATCGGCGACTCAAGCGTCAGCCCGTCGCCCTCACGGGCCGGCACGACCTCATAGCGCCGGCCGTCGATCTCGACGAACTCGCCGATCTTCAAGTCGAGTTTCTTGACCGCAGTTGCCACAGAGAAAGTGTAAACGCACGCCGAGACTTCTCTCTCGGGCCGCATCACGATCCCCGCCCGTGGGCCACAAATGGGCCAGTCATGCCACGAAATAACCGGCTAGAACCGGAATCAGCCGGAATTGGGGAGGGCCGAAAAAGACCCCTCAAACCGTTCCAGCAAGCCAGATATAGTTCGCAAAAGCCAGAGGCGCCTACCGGAATCGAACCGGTGTAAACGGTTTTGCAGGCCTTCCAGAAACCCTGAGGTGGAACGTTGCTCAACTGGTAGGAGGGCTACACGGCTGCGCGTGCCTCCTCGGCTGCAGCCTCAACCTCGGCGGCCAGGAATGTGTCCAGCAGCGCCGCCGCCTCGCCGTCGTGTCGGGCATCAGATGACCGTACAGGTCGAACGTCACCTTGATCGAGCTGTGGCCCATAAGACCGAGAGCGTCTTGGCGTTGACCCCGCCGCGATCATGAAGCTGGCGTAGGTGCGGCCCTCTGCTCAAGCTTTGAGTGCTGCCAAGGCAAAGAAAGCCCTGGTATCGGGGTCATCAACCCGCGGCGTCTCGAAAAAGGTAAGGACCGCCTTCGCCTGTTCGACGGAGTTCTGGGCCTCTGCGCGCGAAACGATTCGGGTGCGGTCGTAGTCGGCGAACTCTCGGTCGGCCTTCAGCGAGCGAAGGGTCTCCATCACATCGAGAAGATCCGCCCAGGCGCCTCCTGATGCTTGAAAAATCGACCACACGGCACGGACCCGCGCAACGTCCGGCGCGTTGCCTGGGTCGGCCACCGTCGCAGGACCCCATTTTGAAACAAGCCGGGTCGCGTCAATCACGGCTCGGTGAGAGAGCCAGCGCACCCCCTCAAGCCAGTTGTCGCCGAAAAGAAACTGGGTGATCGCGCGGGTCGCCGTGTGGTAGGCGGCGTAGTAAGCAGCAGAGGTAGCGCGGTGGCTGTCGACAGTTGGCGGCCGACCCCGGCCGATCGTTAACCGTTCGGCGTGTTCGATAAGGAACTGCGGATCAAGTGGATCCGCCGGTATGCCCTTAGCCATCGCTGTCCGCGTTGACCAGGCGAGTGGTCGCAACGGCGGCCGGAACATACTCGGCCGTCAACTCACGGACGAGCGTGCGGATTGCTTTGGCGAGATCCTGATCCCAGGTCCGTCCCTCACCGGGATCCGGCAGGATCACCTCGACCAAAACTTCAGAATCATCCGGCGACTCACCGAGCCAGCCGACATTGACCTCAGCGTCACCGGCACCGAGGTCACGAACCGACTGGAGGATTTTTACGCGTAGATCCTCAATGTCATCCGCTCTGGTCCGCGTAGCCACGGGTTCAGCGTAGCAACGCTTTCGGCCTCGAAAGGCCGCATTCAGGAAGCTTGTACGACTTGTGTGCCACGAAACCATGCGCCAGCCCAACACCGAAATAGCCGGTTTCAACCGGATTCAGCTACCGGAATCGAACCGGTGTAAACGGCTTTGCAGGCCGGTGATTATGGGGGGTTTTTGGCTTAGTCAAGGGGTTTTCTGCTTCCGTGCACCAGTCTATGCACCAGTGACACCAGCGTCGTGCCACTTCACTTAGACCGACGAAGGCGGCTGGTCAGTGTTCTGGCTCCAGCCTGGAAGAGATCTAGAAGCTCGGGGTCGACAGGTGCCATCTCGGCCTCGTCGCAGCAGGGAGGCTTCGTGCGTTTGGTTGACGGCTCGGGCAACTCCAGAAGCCGGTAGAGGCTTCGGTAGATATCGGCCTCGGGATTGTCATGGAGGTGCTCTCCGACAAGCAGTACGACGATGCTCTCTTCATCGGGGAAACAAACAAGGGCGCGGTGGCGCCCGTAGAGCTGCACCGAGCAGATGTGCTCGATGACCTCGCCCGTGAGCCGATAGTCGCCAGCCTTGCATCCCTCCGAAGCCAAGCGCTCCACAGCATTGTCGAATGACCTCAGAACCTTGCCGCGCAACGCATCGACACTCCTCCGCCCCGTCGGCGTAATGCTGACACTGAAGCTCACGCGCTGCTGCGAGGCGTGATGTCGATCAGCTTCCCACTACGCATCTCATCGAGCGAGCGCCGCAGCTTGTGATCGGAGAGGGTGCGTTTGTCTTCGAGCCGCGCGAGAATCGCCTCAAGCAGGTTGCGATCTCGCCCCAGCGCGCGAAGCTCGCGGATGAGTGGACGAACCTCCAGAACGCTCCGCAGCGTTACCCGCCGCGGAGAAGAGTCGCCGATCTCATCCAGCAGCCCGCGGTCGATCCAGGTGCGGATCGTGGGAATTGAGAGGCCGAGCAGCTTGCCGGCAACAGAGAGGCGCACCGAGGGCGCCTCCGCCAGGCGTCGGCGGCGGAGCCGCACGACTTTGAGGCGCGCGTCTTTGTTGCGCCCGAGCGAGTTCTCCAGCTCGTCGAGGTCGTCGATATCGCGCGCGATGCGCTCGGCTGTATCCAGCTCACGAGTCGGGTTCATGGCATAAAGTTATCGACACAGCCTTCAATTTTCAAGCTAAAATTGAAGGCTACTTGAAACCTGGGGCTCGGCCTCACGCGCTTTCCGCTCGCCGGCCTCAACCTCAGCTCCAAGGTAGACGTCAAGCAACGTCGCCGCCTGGGCCTCCTGCCGGGCATCAGGTGGCCGTATAAGTCGAAAGTCACGTTGATCGAGGAATGACCCATAAACGTCGAAAGCGCCTTGGCGTTGACACCTGCGGCGATCATGAACGCGGCATAGGTATGGCGGGCCTGGTGCAGCCGCAGCCGCTCCAGCCGCCTGCTGTCCTCGTCGGCGGCGCGCTTCGGGAGCTTCGCCAGGTCGCGACGAACCTGCGCTGCGCTCAATCCCAGGGCGCCGGCTATCGCGCGCGGTGAGTGCCCTTCCTCGCGCAACCCAATGACAATCTGCTCGCGCTGCTCGTCGTTTTCTGGCGCCGCGACGCCGAACCGCTCAAGGCAAGCCCGACGGGCGGCGTCGACCTCCCAGGCGCGATCCGCGCGGCGGTACAGGGTCGCCGCCTGGAACGGCTGCCCTCCCTCGCAGCGATGAGGTGCCGAAGCTCGGGCGCGTCCTCGCGGCTCCACCGCCAGCTGACGGGAAGTGATCGCCGGCATCGGGCGCAGATCCACTGGGGGGCCCTTACATCCCCCGCGGCCGTCCGGTCTTTGCTGGATCGAGCCGAGCTGCTTCGAAGGAGCGGCCCACTATGCGGCGGCAGCTGCGCGGTCTTCCACCCAGGCGAGAATCTCAGTCCTGGTGATTCGAAAGCCTTCTGTGGGAAGTCTTGCGATCACCTCCCAGGTAAGTGGTCGACAGAGGCGCTCGGCGAGCATCTCGTTGTCGGTGGCGTCGAGCAGGATCGCTCGCGCCACCTCCCTCGGCACCGAACCCGTCCGTCCCCAGGCGTAGCCGTGGGCGAGCGCCGATTCGCTCAGGCGCAGCGGGCGAGCCGCGCCGTCTTGCTCTAAGAACACCGCTCGTCCCAGTGGCGTCCATCTGCCTACATAGGTTGCCTCCGTCTCGCCTGGTGAGCGGGCTGTCGATTTCCGCTGGGTCGATGACTCCATGATCGGTCCCTCCTTGGCAGTTGCACGTTCCATAGGTAGTCGAGCGACCCACCCATAAGGCAACCTTTCGGTGACCGAAGAATCTGCGCAGAAGTCTCCCTCGCGTCCGGTGAGCGGCAGATTCTTACAGTCTTCTTCGCTTTCTGGTCCATCCTCCTGGGATGGACCTCCTGATCGTCGACGACGAGTACCCGCTGCGGGCCGCGGTGCGGCGCGCCCTCTCATTGGAGGGTTACGCGGTCTCCGAAGCGGCGAGCGGCGAGGAGGCGATCCAGCTGCTGGAGGAGCGCCAGTGGGACGCCGTCATCCTCGACGTACTGATGGCCGGCCTCAGCGGCCTTGACGTGTGCCGGCGCCTGCGCGCCGGTGGAGACCGGACCCCGATCCTGATGCTGACCGCCCGCGAGACGGTCGAAGACCGAGTCGTGGGCCTTGAAGCGGGCGCCGACGATTACCTGGTCAAGCCGTTCGCCCTCGCAGAGCTGCTGGCTCGGGTCAAGGCGCTGCTGCGGCGCACCTTCCCTGACGGGGACGGGACGGAGGCGCTTCGCTTCGACACGCTCACGCTCGACCCCGCGGGTCACGAGGTGCGGGTCGGGCGGTCCCTGGTCGAGCTGACCAGGACCGAGTTCTCATTGCTGCATCTGTTGATGCGCAATCCGGGGCAGGTGCTGTCACGGGCGACGATCAACGAGCAGGTCTGGGGCTATGACTTCGGCCCAACCTCCAACTCTCTGGGCGTCTACATCGGCTACCTACGTCGCAAGCTGGAGACCGACGGCCAGCCGCGCCTGATCCAGACGATCCGCGGGGTCGGCTACGTGTTGCGGCAGCCGCGAGGATGACGGTCCGCCGCCGCCTCTCCCTCGCCGCGGCCGCGGCCGTCGCAATCGCAATCGCGCTTGCCTCGCTCGCCGCCTACCTCGCGGTACAGGCCAAGCTGCGCGGCGAGGTCGACTCGGCGCTCAGGCAGCGCGCCCAAGAGATCCAGGCCTTCTCCCGGTTTAAGCCCCCACTGCGCCGGCCACCCAAACCACCGCCCGGCCCCTCGCCCCAGGCGCAGTTCGGCGGCGCGGCCGGCCTGGTCCAGTTCGTCTCACCGGACGGCAGGCCAAGGCGCATCGCCGAAAGCAAGTCGAGGCATATCCCGCTCACCCCCCAGGCCCGCGCCGTCGCGAGCGGTTCAAGCAGCGAAACCCTGCTCCAGGATGAGACGGTGTCCGGCCAGCAGCTGCGTGTGCTCACCGCGCCGCTTACCGGAGGCGGCGCGGTTCAGGTGGCGAGGCCGCTTAACGAAGTCGAAAGCGTCCTGCACCAGCTGGTGCTGCTCTTCGCCGTGATCACTGTTGGGGGCATCGGCCTGGCGGCGCTTCTGGGAGCCGCAGTCTCGCGAGCCTCCTTGGCGCCGGTGCGGCGCTTCACCGAGGAGACGGAGTCGATCTCCCAGGGCCCGGACCTCAGCCGCCGGCTGCCGGTGAGCCACGACGACGAGCTCGGCCGCCTCGCCCGCTCTTATAACGCCACACTTGAGGCACTCGAGCGCTCCGCCGGGGCGCAGCGCCAGATGGTCTCCGACGCCTCGCACGAGCTGCGCACCCCGCTGGCATCGCTGAAGACCAACCTGGAACTGCTGCTGCGCAGCGACGGCAGGCTCAACGACGCCGATCAAATCGAGCTGGAGAGCGACTTGGTCGAGCAGATCGACGAACTGACTCTGCTCGTCGATGACGTGGTCGAGCTGGCACGCCGCGGCGAGGCCGAGCAGGCGGCAGAAGATGTGGGCCTGGACGAGGTCGTCCGCGCCGCGATCGAGCGGGTGGAGCGCCACGCGCCGGGACTGCGTTTTGAGGCTCGGTTGGAGCCCTGCACGGTTAGGGGGCGCCCGGAACGGCTCGGCCGCGCCGTCTATAACCTGCTCGACAACGCCGCCAAGTGGAGCCCGAGCGGCGCCACGGTGGAGGTCCGCCTCCTCGGAGGGACGCTCTCGGTACGCGATCACGGGCCCGGCATCAAAGCCGAGAATCTCCCCTTCGTCTTCGATCGCTTCTATCGTGCCCCCGAGGCCCGCAGCCGGCCCGGCTCGGGGCTCGGACTGGCGATCGTGCGCCAGACCGCCGACGCCCACGGCGCCGAGGTCTCGGCGGCGAACGCCGAGGGCGGCGGGGCAGTCCTCACCTTGCGCTTTCCCGGCGCCGTTCTTACGTAGATCTTCAGCTTCTCTTCGCTCGCTCTAAGGAACGGGGGGTTTGATCACCGAGATGCGGAAGACCATCAAACCCCGCCGCCCGCCCGGGGCCGCCCGAAGCCTGCCCAAAGCCTGGCACAACTGGGCGCTGGGAGTCCTCTGCCTTGCCACCCTGGCCTTTGCGATCTCCTCGATTGGCTCCTCCTCTTCCAGCTCGGCGGCGACCCAGAGGACCGCGACCGTCTCCCGCAGCGTCGTCCAGTCCACGGTCTCCGGCAGCGGCAGCCTCGAAGCCGCCAAGCAGGTGGAACTCAACTTCGGAGCTTCGGGGGAAATAACAGCCGTCAACGTCAAGGCCGGAGAGCACGTGAGCAAGGGCCAGATCCTCGCCCGCATCGACTCGAGCTCTGCCCGAGCCTCCCTGGCACAGGCGGAAGCCCAGCTCGCCGAAGCCGAAGAAACGCTTGAAACGGCCGAGGAAAGTGGAGCATCGACAGCGTTCACCACCACCGCAACGCGCGACGAAGCGCGGCTCGCCTCGACGGACGGCGCCGAAGCTGCGGGCAGCTCTCTGCTCGTCGCCTACGTGAGCGACAGTAAAGGCGGCTTTGAAACCGACGCGGCGAACCCAAAGAGCCAGGCCGGTGCCACGAAGGGCAGCGGCGAAACCGGGAGCGACGGCGAAGGCACTGCGAAAGGTAAGTCAGGTAAGTCCGAAAGCGCCAGCGGCACAAAAGGGGGAGGTAAGACAGGCGACTCCGGCTCAGTAGCGCCGCCGACCTCATCGGGAGAAGGCTCCTCCACGGCTCCGTCGAACTCCTCCGGTTCGACGGAAAGCGGAGCCGCGGGCTCTTCGGCCGCTGCTCCGAGCGTCGCGACGGCCGAAGCAAAGCTGCGAGAGGCGCAGCTGAGCGTGAAGAGCGCCGAGCAGGAAATCAGGCAGACGACGTTGCGAGCGCCGATCAGCGGCACCATCGCATCGGTCTCGGGCGAGGTCGGTGAAACAGTCTCCGGCGAAGGCTCGGGTGCTTCGAGCGCCGCCGGCACCTCCGGCTCAGCTGCTGCCGGCGGCAGCCTGGGCGGCAGCGAATCGAGCTCCGGCGCCACCGGCTCCTCTGAAGCCTTCATCGTGCTCAGCCAACTGGGGAGGATGAAGATGGAAGTCTCCCTCAGCGAGTCCGAAGTCAACAAGGTAAAGCTCGGGCAGCCGGTGACCGTGAGCATCAGCGCAATGGAAGGCACCGAGCTCGCCGGCCGGGTCACCCACGTCGACCTTCTGCCCAGCGAAAGCAGCAGCGCCAGCTCGAGCAGCGTCGTCAGCTATGGGGCGACGGTTCTCCTCACCCAAAGCGAAAAGGGCCTGCGCCCAGGGATGTCGGCGAAGGCGGAAATCGTCACCGAACAGGTCAGGAACGCGCTCGCGGTTAGCAGCGAAGCGATCACCGCCGCCGGCCCGATCAAGACCGTGACTGTCAAGGAAGGCGACGGTAAGGAAGCCAAAAGGACGGTCACCACCGGACTCACCGGCGAGGAAACCACCCAGGTGATCAGCGGGTTGCAGGCCGGAGACGTGATCGTGCTGCCGGCGCTGACTGTCTCGGCGTCAAGCGGAGCCTCCGCCGGCTCGTTGGGCGCCAAATCCTCACCGTCGGGCGACGGGTTCCCGAGCTTTCCGGGCGGCGGCTTTCCCGGAGGCGGGTTCCCGGGGAGATGACGATGAGCGATAGGCATCGACACCAGGTGATCCGCATCGAGCACCTGACCCGCACCTACCGGCTGGGCAACTTCGGAGTGCATGCCCTGCGCGGGGTCTCGCTGCAGATCCAGCGCGGCGAATACGTCGCGATCATGGGCCCCTCGGGCAGCGGCAAGTCGACCCTGATGAACATCCTCGGCTGCCTCGACGCTCCCAGCGAGGGCCGCTACCTGCTCGATGGCATCGACGTCCGCCGCCACTCCGAGGATCAGCTCTCCGACCTGCGCAACCGCAAGATCGGTTTCGTCTTTCAGGGCTACAACCTGGTGCCGCGGATCACTGCGCTTGCCAACGTCGAACTTCCCCTTGCCTACGCCGGGTTGGCGCGAAGCGAGCGCCGCCGCCGGGCCGTCGCCGCGCTTGAGAGCGTCGGCATGGGGGATCGCATCGACCACACCTCCGCCGAGATCTCCGGCGGCCAACAGCAGCGGGTGGCGATCGCGCGCGCCATCGTCACCAACCCGGCGCTGATCCTCGCCGATGAGCCCACCGGCAACCTCGACTCTCGCTCCACCGCCGAGGTGCTCGACATCTTCGAGCGCCTCAACCGCCACGGGCGCACCGTGGTCATGATCACCCACGAGAACGACGTTGCCGCCCGCGCCCGGCGACTGGTCCGCCTCGACGACGGCAAGCTCGCCGAGGACCGACCGATCGTGGATCAGCCCGGCGTCGAAACCTCTCTGGCGAGGATCACCTGATGGCCCTCGAGACGCTTCGAACCGCCTGCCTCGGGCTACTCGCACACCGCATGCGCTCGGCGCTGACGATCCTCGGGATCACGATCGGCGTCGCTTCGGTGATCGTCCTGATCGCGGTCGGTAAGGGCTCCTCCAACGCGGTGCAGGAAAGCATCGACGCGCTGGGATCGAACACCCTGACCGTGATCAGCCAGCCCGGCGCGATCAGCGCCGGCTCCAGCTCGGCCTCGGTCTCCTTTACCGAAGAAGACGTCAAGGCCCTTAACGACAAGACGAAGGCGCCGGAGATCAAGAGCGCCTCGCCAGTGATGAAAGTCAGCGGCGCGACCCTGATCTACGGCGACTCCAGCTATGAACCCTTGGAATTCATCGGCACCACTCCCTCCTATGGGAGCGCGCGCAACTACCAGGTCGAATCGGGCTCCTTCATCACGCAAGCCGACGTGAAGGAACGCTCTCGGGTTGCGGTGATCGGCCCCGAAGTTGCCTCCGAGCTGTTCCCCGGCCAGAGCCCGGTGGGCAAGACGATCCAGGCCAATGGCGTCAACTTCCAGGTGATCGGGGTCACCAAGTCCAAGGGTTCCAGCGGAACCCAGAGCCAGGACGACATCGTCATCGCGCCGATCACTGCGGTCCGAGACACCCTCGCCGGCTACGGCGACCTCAGCTCGATCACCGTGCAGGCGGTGAGCAAGGAAGCGGTGGGCGCAGCCGAATCGGAGATCACGACGATCATCGACCAGCGCAACCACATCAGCGAACCGTCGAACGCGGGCTTCTCGGTGATTAACCAGGGCTCGATCATCGAAGCCTCAAGCTCCAGCGAAGGGGTGTTCACGACCCTGCTCGCCTGGGTGGCGGCGATCTCGCTGCTGGTCGGCGGGATCGGGGTGATGAACATCATGCTGGTCAGCGTCACCGAGCGCACCCGGGAGATCGGCATCCGCAAGGCGATCGGCGCCAGGCGGACTGACATCCTTGCCCAGTTCCTGACCGAGGCCCTCCTCGTTTCTGCGCTCGGCGGGCTTTTTGGCATCCTCGTCGGGGTCCTCGCCAGCCGCTTCAAGATCGCCGGTGTGCAGCCGGCGGTAGCGCCCTACTCGATCGCTCTCGCTGCGGCCGCCTCCCTTGGCTCCGGCCTGTTCTTCGGCACCTATCCAGCAATGCGGGCCTCCCGCCTACGACCGATCGAGGCACTGAGATTTGACTGAGCACACCGACAATCCACAGCAAGACGACGAGCAGCCGACCGGCGTCATCGACCGCCAGTCACCCGCCCCGCAGGACTTCGGCGGTCGCGACTGGGATGAGCCGAAGGAGGACGACTGGAACGAGCTAGACGACGGGGAACTGTCCCCCCGCCCCCGCAACCGCCTCCTGCGCCCTCTGCCGATGGGGCTGATCGCCCTGCTGATCGCAACCCTTGGGTTTCTGGGGGGGGTGCTGGTCCAGAAGGGTAGCGGCGGTGGTGGGTCCTCGGCTGCGTCCCCCTTCGGCGGAGGCGGGATACCGTCCGCGTTGAGCGGTAAAGGCGGGGCCGGAGGTTCGAGCTCCGGATTTCCGGCGCTGGGCGGCTCCGGCAAAGGCCCGGCCGTGACCGGCACCGTCTCCAGCGTTAACGGCAAGACGCTCTACGTGAAGAGTTCTGAAGGCGGCGTTTTCGCGGTGAAGGCTGAAGCGGGCTCGACCGTGAGCCGCACCTCAAAAGTAGAAGCGAAGGCGATCCACCCCGGAGACAGCGTCGTCGTGCAGGGCTCCCGCCACGGCTCCAAGGTGACCGCGAGCTCGATCAGCGCGACGGCGAAGGGCGTGGAAGGTGCCGGCCTGAGTTCCATCTTCAGCAGCGGCGCAGGCGCTGGCACCCACAGCACGACTGGCAGCAGCAGCGCGGTCGAATCGCTGTTCAGCAAATGACACCGGCCAAGGCTCGTAACGACTCCAAGGAAGAGAAAGAGAAGAGGCAAGGATGAAGACCAAAGGGAAGCAACAACCAAAACGGACTGTGCTGCTGGGCGGCGCTTGTCTGCTCGCGCTCGTCGCGCTGCTGGCACTTGCCGGGTGCGGCGGTTCCGGAGGCTCGACAAGCTCGAGTACCGCCACGACGAGTGGTCCCGCCGCCGGCGGCGGGACCCCGTTCGGGGGCAAAGCAAACTCGAAGCTCATCGCCTGCCTGAAGGAACACGGTGTCGAACTGCCCAGCGCCCCCCAGGCGGGCGGAGGCCCCCCAGGCCGCTCCGGTGCCCCACCCAACTTCGCCGGCGGCGCTCCGGGAGGGAAACCCAACGCGAAGATGCGCGAAGCGTTCGAAAAGTGCGGCATGAATAAATTCCCCGCTGGGCAAGGTCGTCCACCCGGCCCACCCAACGCCAACTCCGCGACGTTTCGTAAGTCGCTGACGGAATACGTCGCCTGCGTGCGCAAGAACGGATACGACCTGCCCGAACCCAACCTCTCCGGTAAGGGTCCGGTTTTCAGCTCGTCCAAGGTCAACCAGGAAGACCCGAAGTTCAAAGCCGCCAGCGCGAAGTGCGCGAACCTGATTCACATGCCAGGGCCCGGCGGCGGCCAGGGCTAGGGATGGATCACATGAGGACCCAAGCTCGGCCC
The DNA here is from genome assembly GCA_963777915.1 of uncultured Solirubrobacterales bacterium. GTDB lineage: Bacteria > Actinomycetota > Thermoleophilia > Solirubrobacterales > 70-9 > CAVUPF01. The sequence continues at coordinate 375,296 of CAVZSH010000005.1, forward strand.
ATCTCCATTACGACCCGGCGCTCGATGCTCCTCGCCACGCTGGCGCTCCTCGGTGCGGCCTGGGGAGCGCCACCGGCGCTGGCGGCCTCTTCAACCACGCAGCGGCAAGTCCGTGTCGGCGTCGTGACCTCCGCCTTCACCTCCTCGGCCGCCCGGACACGCGCCTTCTGGACCGCCAAGCGTGTCCGGGAAGCAAAGCCCCTGACGGCCCAGTCCCTCCCGAGCCAATCCTCCGATCAGGCGGACTCGTCGGGCGCCGGGACCAGCGGCGCTGGGCCTACCTACGTGACCCCGGCGCAGCCCCATGCGACCTCGGCCGGGCGTTTGCGCGCGGGGGCGGTGGCCGCCGCCAGCTCAAGCGTCAAAGGCATAGACACCGGCGAATCGACCGTGTTCCCCAACAGCGCCAACGGCGTCGTCGTGGGCGACTATGTGCTCGAAAGCGAAGGGGAAGACAAAGAAGAGCTCTACCAGTGCTCCGGCAGTGTGATCGACTCCAGCGCCGGCGACCTGCTGCTGACCGCAGGGCACTGCGTGATCGAACCCGAAACCGGCACTATCGCCAGCTATGTCGCATTCGTGCCCGGCTACCGCGAAGGAGCAGAGCCGTTTGGGGTCTGGTCGGCTACGGGATACGGCACAACAAGCACCTGGGAAGACACCGTGGGGACCGGCGAACCCGACGAGGCGGGCGACGTCGCGATCCTCCGACTGCAAAACCGCGAATCCGACGGCCAGAGCATCCAGAGCGTAGTCGGGGGTCTCGGGATCGGCTTCAACCAGCCGCGCGGCCAGACCTACACCCAGTACGGCTATCCGGCTGAAGAACCCTACGACGGCGAAAGGCTCTACTCGAACACCACCGCCTACGCTGGCGAGGACACGTCGTTCTCGCCGCCGACGATGAGGATCGCCAGCGATTTCACCGGCGGGGCGAGCGGTGGCCCCTGGACGGTGGGCGAAAAGAGCTCGCCGACCGCCCTCTCAGTCACCGACTATTACTACGAAAAAGAACCCGGCTACATGTTCGGACCCTACTTCGGCACAGCGGTGAAGGCGCTCTATGAAGTTGCCGACGGAAGTGGCTCCTCCTCCGAGGAAGAATCCAACGCTGGCGGCGGTTCGTCATCCGCCGAAACGACATCGAGCGGCTCCAGCCAGTCGACGTCGTTTCGGCTGAAGGCCCTCGACCGCAACTCGCGAAGCGGTGCTGTGAAGGTCCTCGTCTGGGTCCCCGGCCCGGGTACGGTGCTCGTCCGGGGAACTGGCGTGAGAACCTCAAAGCGGCAGGTCGGCGGCTCATCCACCGTCGCTGTGACCGTACGAGCCACCGGCAGGGCCTTGAGAGCACTGGATCGCAGCGGCCACCTCGCCGTGCGAGTGACGATCCTCTACACGGCGGAAGACAGCACCGCGAGCAAGTCTCGCCTGATTCGCCTGATCAGGAAGCACTGAGGGGAAGCTCTGCCCTGACTTCCTAGACAAGACTGCGCTTCCCTTGAGTACCGCTGACCGCCGGATAGGACTCAAGAGAGTTGGCGGCCGTCCTTCTCCCTGGTAGGCGGCGCCAAGCGCGGAGCATACGCAGCTTTCGCTTGATCCAGCGCCACGGCGCACAGCAGGGCGAATCTCGGGCAACCCATCGAGGCCCCTCCCGGCCCACTCACATGCAAGTAGGTGGGGCGAGAGGCACATTGGCGGCGAATCCTGCACCAGTCGTGCACCAGTCAAACACGAAAACAGCCGATTACAGCCGGATTCAATCGGACAAGAAAGCTGGCCAAAAAAGGCCCGCAAACGGCTCTAACAAGGGATATTTCGCTCGTTGAAGCCAGAGGCGCCTACCGGAATCGAACCGGTGTAAACAGCTTTGCAGGCCGGTGATATAGAGCAGTTTTTGGCTTGCTCAAGCGGTTTTCGGCTGTCGCGCACCAGTCTATGCACCAGTGACGCCGGCGCCGTGCCACTCGCTGGGATCCCCAGCTGGCAGCTCGCCGCCCTCGACTGTGCCTTCTGGATGGCAGCTAGAAGGGGGCGCTGACGAGTTCAACTTCGACGCCAGATAATCAGGCAGGTACGCCAGTTGATGCTTCGTCGAGATCATGTGCCTCGACCAGCGACTGCTTCATCGCGATCTGAAACTTCTTCGCAGCGGGGCTCGCGCCAAGGGAAGTGAGCATGGCCGATTGCGCCACAGCGGAAATGCCCTCAGCGCTATCCAGCGGCAGGATCGCTGAGCCGGTGGCAACGTAGAGCCCCGTGGGGCCATCGTAGTCGGAGAACTCGCTCGCCTTCATGGGCATATTCTAGTGAGGATGGGGAAGGCGGTGCGACCGTTGCCGTCCCAATATGGGTGTGTGCTGAGAAAGCTCGCGTAGGCCCGGCTGGCCGGGCGGGTAGCGTCGATGACCCGGCGTACTTCTCCGCGGGCCACCGCTTCGTCTCGTTGATCGAAGGCCACCGTCAGCGAGGAGGCAATCGCCTCCATGCGCTTGGGCAGTGAGCGCCCGCTGATCCCCTTCTGCCTGCGGAACTCTGGTTCTTGAGACGAGGGGCCGAGCACGATGCCGTACGCCACGGCCTCCTCGTAGCGCCGCCGGTGCAGGGTCTCATCACCGAAGACCGGTCGAAACACGCCATCGTGGATTGCGTCGAAATCGTCGCCGCTCAAATGCCCTCCGCCCAAGGCCTCGACAGCAGCGATAGTCGTGACCTTGCCGACCTCGGTGGCGATCGCGCTCCAAGTCTCCTCCGGGCTCTTGCTTGGAGCCTGGTAGTAGTGCGACTGGGGATCGTCCTTGAACGTCGCATACGTGGCTGCGGCTGCGTGAAGTGCGCCCTCCGCGATCCGCCGCTCCGGCTCGCTCAGCTCGTCTACCCGCCGGGCAAACCGGTTGGTACGCGATCGACTGCCTTGCCCGTCCGGTTGTCCTTCGCCGCTACCCATCGCCCCAATCATGCGCCTCAGGTCGGAGGCAGAACTGGCGATCGTTGCATGGCATCCCGCCCAACCGCGTGGGGTCTATTGGTAGCCGCCGGGCAGCTGCTCCGAGAGGCGGGTCAGCTCGTCGAGCTGTTCGCGGCGTTGCTCGTTCCGCTTCTCCCGGTAGGCGAGGACATCCTCGATCTTCAGCCTGCGGTGAGTGCCGACCTGGTGGTATGGCATCTCGCCCTGCTCCAAGAGCTTGATGAGGTGGGGGCGGGAAACGTGGAGGATGTCGGCGGACTGCTGTGTAGTCAGCTCCTTGCCGTGTGGCAGGAGCATCATGGTTAGGCCCTTCGCCATCCCGTCAGCGAGAAGCTGCAAGGCATGGAACGCCGAGGCTGGGAGCTCTACCTCATCGCCGTGTGGGCCGATCAGCTTCGCGGTCCGGTCCCCCTGGGAGAGCATCGCCTCAAGGTGGCGCTCCAGCTCAACAAGGGCGTCCTGCTCCCCAGGCTCGGGCCTAATGATCTGATCGGAAATTGGCGTCTTAGTTGGCATCGGTCAAACCTCCTAGCCAGAAGGATAGACCTTAATCGCAATATACGCAATGAACAGGTTCGGGGGGCACTTCAGCGTCGAGGGCGACGTCAACCTCTTTGCTCGCCTGGAAGCTATGTTCGGATGTTCGCCGCGGGTGAGGCCGCCGCCGCCTCATGCCAGCCGACGCGGCGCTACCGGCTTCGCGGACGAGCGAGCGTCCGAGCGAGGGCCGCGCTGACGCTTGCCTTGTGCGAAGAGGGGTGTCTCACCGCGGCGACTAGACGCTCGCTCCGGACGTCCCGAGCGAGAGTGCAGGATGAGCCGGCGGGGCCGCCTTTGTTCGTCGCAGACAGAGGGGGCTCAGGCCGCAGATCGCAGGTTCGACGTGAGAGACTTCTGCGGTGAGCGATCGCGCTTTCCTCACGAGGCTGACACTCCGCGGCGCAGTCAGGGTTCCTGAGATCACGGTCTACTTCTGGGCGATCAAGGCCCTGTCAACCGCGATGGGCGAGTCGACATCCGACTACCTCGTCCACGCGATGAATCCGGAGCTTGCCGTTGCCCTCGGGTTCATCGGCTTCCTCGTGGCTCTGTCGCTGCAGTTTTCGATGCGCCGCTATGTGGCGTGGACCTACTGGCTGGCGGTCGTCGGGGTCGGCGTGTTCGGCACGATGGCCGCCGACGTGCTCCACGTCCGCTTCGGCGTCCCCTACCCGGTGTCGAGCCTGTTCTACGGCCTGATCCTGCTGGCGGTGTTCGTTAGCTGGCAGAGGACCGAGAAGACACTCTCCTTCCACAGCGTCGACACGCCTCGCCGGGAGGCGTTCTACTGGGCCGCCGTCGTCGCGACCTTCGCGATGGGGACGGCGATCGGAGACCTGACGGCGACGACCTTCGGCTTGGGGTACTTTGCCTCTGGGTTGCTCTTCGCCGCGGTAATCGCGGTTCCCGCCGTCGGCTACTGGCGCTTGGGCTGGAATGCGATCTTCTCCTTCTGGTTTGCCTACGTCGCCACCCGACCACTCGGCGCGTCCTTCGCTGACTGGATGGGCAAGCCCCAGAGCGTCGGTGGACTTGGCCTAGGTGACGGACCCGTCGCCCTGGCTCTGACGATCGTAATCTTCTGCTTGGTCGCCTATCTGGCGATCACCCGCCGGGACGTTCCGAGCGCCGAACGCGTCCCGCGCGTTTCGAGCGAGGCACCACTGCTGGTCGAGCCCTCGCCTGAGAATCTCGACTGATGCAGATCGAAGCGACGTCCGAAGCTATGGAATCGGCGCCGAGGCGAGCAAGAAATCTCTGGACAAGCTCCGCGTACCAGACGAGCCGCTGACTGACTGCCCTGTTTTCGCTTCGTAATCGAGGCGATCGACGAGCTCTCCCCCGACCGGTCCTACGCGACGGGCGGTGGTGTTCCCTCGGTGCTGGCGGGGAGCACCGGATCCCAATCGCACACGGCGCATGCATGGCGGAACGCTGAGCGGGCGAACTCGAGCCCGACCGCATGGGGGTCGGGGCTGCTGCAGACATCCTCCCAATCAAGGATGTACTCGCCGAGCGCCGTGTCCCAGCGCGCGGACGCGGGGGAGAGCGTCGCAGCCGCAAAACCCTCCGGTGCCGGGTGCGCATAGGCATAGAACGCCGCCTTGCCGGATCGCGGATCACCAGGCCACCAGCCGATCGCGACCTCCTGAGCGTCCATCGCGTTGCGCATGATGAAGTCATCCGACGGCGGATCGGCCGGGAGACCGGAGAACAGGTTCACCGCGAGGTCGAAGGAGCCCCACCATGCGTTGACCGGCGTCGAGCGGCCGCGATACGGCGCGCGGAACGCAGCGAGGACGAGCGCCGCGCGGGTCGCGGCGGCGAAGTAGGTAGCGACCCGATCGGGGTCATAGCTCTTGTGCTCGTGGTCCTCGTCGAGCGCCACACTCCACGGGACCTCCTGCGGCGTCGGGTCGATCTCGACGGTGCCGGCAAGACCGCGGACCGCGTCCAAGACCTCGCAGGTGACCTCGCCCACCGCCCGATCAGGAGTGAGTGCGACGCGTCGAACGTCCCCCTCGCTGTGCTCGACAAAGACCTCATGGGTGCGTAGGTCGAGCGCGACGACGAACGCCCCCGAGCCGTCTGGGGCCGGCAACGGGGCAGTCTCCCAGCCTCGAGCGGTTAGACGCAGCGCTGCGTGCTGGAGCTGTGGCTCAGCCGGGGCGAGCGTCGCTGCCAGCTTGCCGAGGACCTGGGTGTGCGCGTGGAGCGTGTCACAGGTCGCGCTCCACTCTCCATAGGAAAGCGTGGGCCACGCGGAGGGCATGGCCACACGCTACCTGTCGGACCTCCGAAAATGCCACAACCAACGCCGATCAGAAGGCCAGCAGAGAAGCTCGCTCCCCCTTGACGGTTGGAGTGAAGTCGGTCGGGAGAGCTTGATTAGCTTGCAGCGACCTCTTTGAGCAGGCGCTCGAGGCTCCGGTAGGACTCGTTCAGGCCACGCTCCATGCCGGCGTCGAGCATCCAGTTGCGCTCCTCGGTCGTGTGAAAGAGCGAGTTGATCGTCACTTTGGTGCTCTCGCCGAGGTCCTCGAATGTGGCCGTGTTGACGATCACGTGGCCCGGCATGCCCTCCCATTCGAACGTATAGGCGATCCGCTCGGGGGGCGTGACCTCTCGGTAGGTCCCGCGAAAGCCGCTCTCTGAGCCGTCCGGGTTGCGCTCGATGAACCGCCAGGCCCCGCCCGGCCTGAGGTCCAGCCGGTCGACGATCGTGGTGGTCGACTCAAGGCCCCACCATTTCGGGATCAGCTCGGGATCCGTGAAGGCTGCAAAGACCCGCTCCCGGGTTGCGCCGAAGATTCGCTCGGTGACGATCTCGCGATCCGAGGGGGTGCTGAGCGTGGTGACCTGGTCAGCGATCGTTTGCCTGTTGTCTGTCATTGCGAGTCTCCTTTGGTCTCTTCGAGAAGTTCACCGAGGCGATCGAGGCGAGCGTCCAGCATGTTCCGGTAGGTCTCGACCCAGCTCTGGACGTCGTCCAGTCCGCGCGAGCCGAGGCTGCACCGCCTGACTCGCCCGACCTTCTCGGTGCTGATGAGCTCGACGTCCTCCAGGACCTCCACATGCTTCTTCAGCCCCGTCAGCGACATCGCGAACGGCTCGGCCAGCTCGGTGATCGTGGCGCTGCCCTGGCCAAGCCGCTCAAGGATCGACCTGCGGGTTGGGTCCGAGAGCGCGGCGAAGGTCCGATCGAGTCGGTGAGTATACTGAACCATTAAGTTCAGTATACTAGTTCGGGAGCTCAGGCCGCAGCGGCCAACGGCGATGGGAGTCGCGCTCGCCGGTCTCAAGTGCTGAAAACAAAAAGACTGGAGGCAGAAATGGGCAACGTGGTGCTCGGACTCTCGATGTCACTCGACGGCTTCATCGCCGGTCCCAACGACGGCCCCGATAACCCGCTCGGTGACGGCGGCAAAAGGCTGTTCGAGTGGTGGACGGCTGGCACGGAGCGCATCGGTCCCGACGACCGTTTCAAGCCGCCCGCCAGCAGCCGCCCGGTGGTCGAAGAAATGTTCGAATGCGGGGCGATCATCACCGGCAGGCGCACTTTCGATATCGCCGGCGGCTGGGGGGGTCACCATCCGGTGGGCGCGCCTTTCTTCTTGCTCACCCACAACCCGCCCGACCAGCACGTTGGCCCGGGCACCGACGGAGCCGCCGTCACCGATGGGATCGAGAGCGCCCTCGAGCAAGCCCGCGCCGTCGCCGGCGAGCGGCCCATCGCGGTCGGCGCCGCCGACGTCGCCCAGCAGTACCTCAACGCCGGCCTGCTCGACGAGATCCACCTAAACCTCGTTCCCGTCCTGCTCGGCGACGGCGTCCGTCTCTTCGCCAACCTCAAGGGGCACCAGTTCGACCTCCAGTGCACGCGCGTGGTCGAATCCGATGGCGTCACTCACCTCAGCTACCGGGTCATGAAGTAGGACCCGAAGCTGTACCAGGGGCCACGGTTCGCAGCGCGGCAGCCGCGAACTCGCGGGCACGTGTCGCTTGGCAGGCTCAGCCGATCGGCTCCTGGCGGGGGGTAGCCCTTCGCAGGCAGCTCGAGGCCAACCCGCCCCGAGGCCGGCTGTGGTGGGGGCTAGGGCGGAGGCTGGGGTGGGGGTTGCACGCTCTGCGGAGCTGGTTTGTCCTCAGCCAGCCTGGCCCTCGGGGTGCGCGACGCGCGAGGCCCCCTGTATTCGGGCCAGGCCGATTGGCTGGCGCGGCGGCTGCTCGGCCAGCCGTGCTCCCGCCAACCCCTTGCGCCGGGGTCTCCAAACCCGCACGTACTGAGCGCCGACGTAGGAACCGATCACGAGCACCATCGCGGCCCCCTGCGCGGCGAAGGTCTGCACGTTGGGAAAGAGCGAGAACCAGGTGCCGGCCCAGCCAGGGATATTGAGGCCGGGGATCGGAGTCGTAGGGATCCACCCGGCAAGCTGCATCTCGTTTACCTCCTCGCCCACCATCACGAACAAGACCACCACGAGCATCGCGCCGGTGATGATCAAAAGGCGCTTGTAGGGGAGGCGCTGGTGCAAGCCGAAGGTGAGCGCCCCGACCGCCGCGGTAAAGAGCGCACCCAGCACCACGCCCTCCAAGACCACTGATGAGCCGAAGCTGACCCGCAGGTTCTGCAAGAAGATGACGATCTCAAAGCCCTCTCGGTAGACCGAGCTGAAGCCGAGCAGCCCGAGTCCGAGGATGGTCGCCCGCAGGCTGACCTCACCGGCCGAGGACAGCAGCCTGCGCCGCCGCTTGTGGTGGTGGGAGATCCAGCCGGTCCAGTAGACGCGATGAAAGAACCAGTTCATGACCACCAAGAGCACGAGGATCGCGGGGATGCCGGTGGCTGCTTGCACGCTGAGGCCGCTACCGCCGAACATGCCGATGAACCAGATCGCAAGAAACCAGGTCCCAATCGAGGCGAGGATCGCGAGTGCGCCGCCGATTGCGACAGGCTTGCGATAGACCTGGTTTCCGCCGAGGAAGCTGGCGGTGATCGCTGCGAGGACCAGGATCGTCTCCAGGCCCTCGCGGAAGACCAGGATCGCGCTGTTGATCACCGCCTCGGTGGGGCTCATGCGATTGGCCGAGTTGGTCGGGTCCGGCGTCCCGCCATGAGAGTGCCAGGCCAAGATCACGGCCCCCACGGCCACGGCCAGCACGACCACGACCCAAACGTGGAAGCTGCGCCGGGAAGCTAGCCCAGACGTGCGGCGCTTATTTGTGTCGGCCACCGTTTCTGACATTCGTCACCCGTCTGCAGGAATCAACGCGAAGAGCCGGATGCGGGGCAGCCTAGCACTTATTAGGCCAGCCTTATTAGGTTGGCCTAATAAGGCTGGCCGGGCGAATGGTCTCGTTCCGATAGCCCGGCTGGCTCAAGAACCAAGGTAGATCGGGTAGAACTCGCGGCGCTGTGTTCCCGGAGCACCTACGATCGCGGAGTCCTGCACGTTGCGATAGTACCTTTGCCGAGCGGGGTTTAAGGACAGGGGCGGCATGCTCAAGTCGCCTCTGGCCCACTCCGACAAATAGCAACGACTGAATTGCCAAGGCCAACGATGCAGACACCAACCCGCTTGCCTGCTGATCCGTGCCCAAGCCGCGCCCGCGGGCGCGGGTTCCTGGGCGCGACTCTCCTCATCGGGCTGATCGGGGCGATCGCAGGGGTGCCGAGTGCATGGGCCGCCGAATCCCCCGAACGGACGACCAGCACTACGACGACTCCGGCCCCGGTCGTGCGGGGCAGCAGCCTGGAAGCGCCGCGGGCCGTCGCCAAGCCGCAGAAGCCTGCCGGTAGCGGCGGCACCACTGCGGGCGGGCACAAGAAGAGCGCCGCGAAGCCGAGCAGACCTTCGCCGCCGAGCGCCGGTGCAACAGCGGCCCCCAGTCCAGCGCAGAGTCTTTCGATCCCGATGATCCCCTCCTCGTCCTGCGCAGCGATGGGGGTGCCCCCGGTCCTGGTGCCGATCTATCAGCGGGCAGCCGCCGCCTACGGCCTCGGCCCCCAGGGGCCGGCTGTGCTGGCCGGGATAAACGAGGTCGAGACCGCTTTCGGGACCGATCTCAACGTCTCCAGCGCCGGCGCGGAGGGTTGGATGCAATTCATGCCATCAACCTGGGCGATCTACGGAGTCGACGCCAACGGCGACGGGGTCAAGGATCCCAACAACCCCGAAGACGCGATCTTCGCCGCCGCCCGCTACCTGAAGGCGGCAGGGATGCCGCAGAACACCTACGGCGCGATCTTCGCCTACAACCACGCCGGGTGGTATGTCGCCGAGGTACTCGCCGACGCCGCCTGCTATGCGCCCGCGGTCGGCGGCCCCGCGGTCGGCGCGACCTCGCCCGCCCCCCAGTTGCAGGTGCTGAGCTGCAGCGCGGCACCGGCCTGGCGCCGCGAAGTCCCGGCCGAATACCTCAGCGCCTTCGAGAGCGCTGCCGGCCGCTATGGCCTCGGCCAACGCGGAGTCTGGGCACTTGCCGCGGTCGCCCGGTTGGAGTCGAACTTCGGCCGCGGTATGGACAAGCGCGAACTCGATCGCGCCGGCCCACTCGGCCTCGAACCCTGGGAGTGGCGCCACTACGCCGTCGACGGCGACAACGACGGGCAGATCCGACATTCCGATCCGGCCGACTCAGCGGCCACCCTGGCGCGACTGATCTGGTCTCACGGCAGCCTTCGCGCTGGCCTCTTCGCCCACAACCAGGCCGAGTGGTTCGTGCAGGCAGTGCTTGACGAAGCCGACCGCATGCAGGGCCGCTGCAAGGTCACCTATACCGACTGGAAGGTTGCTCCGCTCAGTCCCAGCCTGGAAACGAATGGCCCGACAGCGACCTTGGTCAACGGCATCGCCACCGCCCCAAGGGAAGCCCCGCAGGCAGTCAAGGGTGCAATCGCCGCCGCCAACTCGATTTCTTTGACCCCTTATATATGGGGAGGCGGTCATGAGTCCTTTTACTCCCCGGGCTATGACTGCTCGGGGGCAGTCAGCTTCGCCCTCTACGGCGCCGGTCTCCTTGACCGCCCTCTCACCTCGGGCCAGCTTGAGAGCTACGGCGAACCGGGGCCGGGCCGCTGGATCACGATTTACGCCAACGCCACACATGCCTACGCGGTGATCGCCGGACTGCGCTGGGATACGGTGGGCGACGCCCACGGGACCGGCCCCCGCTGGCACGCCGAACCGCCTTACCCGGCCGGATTCGTGGTCCGCCACCCGGCCGGATATTGAGCACCGCCGAGCGTCCTCGGGCGATCCCTGTCATCACCGCCGGGAGGCCGCCTCAACAGCGATCCCTCCCGGCAGCTTGACATCGCGTCGATCAGGGGATCAGGAACCCTCCCGGGTTGAGCACGCCACGTCGGTAGACATTGAGCACCGGCTGTGCCGCGGGGCTCAGATTGGTGGCAACTGAGTCAAATGCCACGTAGTGGCCCGCCGGCGAGATCGCCGGATCGCCGGAGTTCCCATTCCCTGGCGCGCCGCTTGCGCCGCTTGCCCGCGAGACCAGGGCCAGGCTCCCGGTCCGTAGATCTCGCTCGTAGACATCTCGCAGCGGGGCGGCTGTGGACGGCACAACCGCCGGCGTCAGGTTCGTCGCCGCCGAGGCGAAGGCCACATAGTGGCCATCGGCTGAGATCGCCGGTGCGCCTGAGTCGCCGTTGGCGGGAGCCCCGCTTGACCCCTCACCGCGTGAGATGAGGGTGGTTTCGTCGGTCTTCAGGTTCCGCAGGTAGACCTCGCGCACGGCAGGTACAGCGGTTGGTGTCGCCACCAGGTTGGTCGCGACCGAAGAGAAGACGACATGGCGCCCATCCAGCGAGACAGTCGGCTCACCCGAGGCGCCGTTTGCCGGCGCCCCACTCAGGCCGCTGGCCCGGGAGACGAGCGTCGTCGTGTGCGTGATGCGGTCACGCACGTAGATCTCTTCGGTTGCCGGCGTGCTCGCCGCCTCGGGGCTTAGATTTGTGGCGTCTGAGATGAAGACGACGTAGCGGCCATGTGGGGAGATCGATGCCTCAAAGGAGCGACCGTTGGCCTGTGTTCCCCCCACACCGCTCTGACGTGAAACCAGATTGGTCCTCTCGCTGCCCAGGTCACGCACATAGACATTGGTCGTCTTGTTGGTGGCGCCGAGGTTGCTGGCAGCAGAGGAAAAGCTGACGAAGCGTCCGTCGGTCGACATTGTCGGGCCGAAGGAATTCCTGTTTGCCTCCGCCCCGAATACGCCGCTCTTGCGTGAGACGAGGACGGTCTCGCCGGTCTGCATATCCCGGACAAAAATGTTCTCTTTCTGATTATGGGTGCCGAGGTTTGTGGCGAGTGAGGCGAATGCGATGAATTTGCCGTTCGCCGAAACCGAGCCCCCGAACGAGTTGCCGTTGGCGGCGGCTCCCGCGGTGTTCTGAGATACCAGAACGGTGTGTTTCGTCACGACGTTGCGCTCGTAGACCTCTTTGACTCCGTTGTTGGGACCGGGCAGGTTCGTGGCCGCCGAGTCAAATACGACCCACTGGCCATAAACGGAAATCGAGTCAGCCTTAGAATCGGCATTCGCGCCAGTCCCGCCGCGCCCATCGGCTCGACTGACCAGGGCCGTCCGGGGATTCTTCAGATGGTGTCGGGGAGGAAGCTGATATTGCGGCTGGGCCGCAGCCATAGCGGGAAAGCTGATCCCTACGGCAACGCACAGCGCCATCCCAACGCGTAGAAGCGCCTCACGCATGATGTCACCTGCCTTTTTTTTGGTGGACCTGGCTGTGAGGAGCTGACGGGCTTGACTGCTCTTCTTCTGGCACCGACCCCAATTCAGCGCCTCTTCTGTACCCAAAACACGCTAGGGGTATAAGGGTTGCGGTTCCGACCGGTACGGCAGGCAGGTCTACTGGCTGCTTTACGCACGTCGGTAGCGAAAACCATTCGTCCCGGCACTCGGGGGGCTGCTCTCCGAAGGATCGAGGTCGCGTCCTACTTTCGAATTCTCCGTAAAGCCAGGGAGGGATCGTGTGCAACAGTCGCGCCATGCCCGCCCACCGGTCTGCACCTGCCGGTGCTCAGAGGTGAGCGAGTGCGAGCGCGCGAGCAAGGCCGACGTCGACTGCGGCGATCAGCCAGTTCGGCAACGCGCCGATGCGCTCTTCGAGAGCACCCCGGTCGATCGTGGCGATCTGCGTGACATTGACCACCGAATCGGCGTCCAGGTCGGGGACGACGTTCGCCGCTACTGAGACGTTGCCCGGCAGCGCGGCGAGCTGGAGGTTGCTAGTGAGAACAGCCACGGTGACGGTGGATAGCCTGGAGCGGTTGTATCGGTCGGCGCTGATCACCAGCACGGGACGCCGCAGCGCGGGAGCAGAGCCTCTCGGCAGGCCGAGATCGGCCCACCACAACTCGCCCCGAACCGTCAAGCCTGCTCAGCGATGGCCAGTGCCGCCGCCGCCGCTTCGGTGAACTGATGATCGGCCGACAGTCCGGCGATCGAGCGGTTGATCGCCTCGGTGGTGCCATCGTCCTCCAGTGCATCCAGCCAATTCTCCGCCGCGCGGGCGAAGAGCTCGCTGCGCGAAACGCCCAGCTGCTTTGCAGCGCGGTCCATGCGACGGAAGGTCTCATCGGGAAGCGAGATTGCTGTCTTCACCCCACCGAGTATAACCTGGTTATACCCGCGATTCAACGCGCGGTTCTCTCGGCCGCTTGCGCGTAGACGAGTCGCGCCCCGGCTCACGTGACGGTCGCGCGGTTGTCGGGCTGCGGCGCGGCTCTGTGCTCTCAGGCTCCGCCGACGAGCTGCTCGCGCACCAACCTTGCGAAGACGACGAAGCGCTGGGCGGCGCTATAGAGCGGATTACAGGCGCTCAGCACGAGCCGCTCATAGCCGGCCGCCCTGACAATCCCGACGTCGCTCGGTTCGACGATCGCGGTCTTCTGAACCCGATAGAAGAAGTGGGCGTAGGGCATCTCGAGGGTGATCGGGTCGCCGGGCTTCATCGAGTCGATGTGGCGGAAGGGCGCCAGGTAGGTCGTTCGATGGCCGGCGATCGCGACCGTGCCGCCCTGGCCGGGGAACGGGGTTTCGGGGTAGTGGCCGGGCCCCTTCTCAAGGCTGGTCGTGTCGGTGCCCTGGATGACGACCATGTTCAACCCGGCCATCGCGGGGGCGATGATCCGGCCGATTGCCTCGCCGGTGCTGACCTGCCCGGAGAAGCGCCTCGCCAGGATCGCAATCTGGCGCTTGGACCCGTTCACCCCGGCGACGGCGAGGCGATCGGCCCGGCTCGGGTACTGGGCTTCAAGGCTGCTGAGCTGGCTCGCCGCTTCTTCCTGCTTGATCGAGCTGTAGATCGAGGAGAGCGGCTCCTTGTAGGCGAGGGTGATCCCGACGTCGGCGATCACAACCAGGCCAGCGGTGATCAGGGCGATCGAGACGATGTGGCCGAGGCGGCGCATCGGTGGAAGTCTGGCAGCGTGGGAGGAGGGGTGGTGTGCCGGCTTTGAGCCGCAGACCCCGGGTGCGGTGGTCGAGGCTCTTGTCCATACCGAGCCCGTAGTTTCGGCGACCGAGGAAGCCGCGAACTTTCACGTCGCGGCTTCCTCGGATACTGGTCGCCTGATGCGGGGGCTAGCGGCCCTCGAACTGCAGCTCGCTAGCCGTGCTTGGTGATCGAAACCATCGGAATGACCGGCTCCGCTTTGTCAATCTTCACTGTCTCACCCCCTGAGTTCATCTGGTCGCCTGTCGAGGACCAGCGTTTAGAGCATTTTGCTTTAGACCAGTTAAACGCTCTAATAAGTTCCAGCAATAATGGAGACGACCACAAACCCCTGCAAATCGCTCAGCTAAATGTGTTTAAAGGAAATAGACTTAACTGATCGCGGCATCTTCCAATTGACGACAGGAGGGCGGTGGGCTTGGCTTCAGCGAACAAGACGAGAAAGAATGCGAATCCAGGAAGCAGGCAGGAGCAGGTCGATCAGCGGCTGATCAAGGCCCTGGGTCACCCCACCCGCACCCGCACTCTCTCGATCCTCAACGAAAGGGTCGCCAGCCCTAAGGAATTGGCCGAGGAGATAGGCGACGGGCTCAGCCAGGTCAGCTACCACGTTAAAGTCCTCCTCGACTGCGGCTACATCGAGCTGGTCAAGACCAAGCCGCGGCGGGGAGCGACCGAGCACTACTACCGTGGCATCAGGCGGGCACTCCTGCCCGATGATGCATGGAGGAAGCTGCCGGCGCAGGTCAAGGAGGGAATCTCGATCGGCGTCCTGAACGAGACGTTTGAAGACGTGACAGAGTCGTTGAAGGCGGGGGTCTTCGACAGACGCAAGGACCGTCACCTGAGCTGGACGCCCCTGATCGTTGATGGCGAGGGCTGGCGGGACTTCACCGCACTGTTGGCCGCGACACTGGAGCGGGCGTTCGACATCCAGGCCGAGAGCGCGGCGCGACTGTCGGGAGCGGGAGAGACGGGAGTCTCAGCGACGCTGGCGATGATGGGCTTCGAGTCGGGACGGGGGAGTGGGTGATCGGCGAGCCAAACAGCTTGCATGAATGGATTGCGAGCCGCAGCTCGCCGAGCGGTTCGTGAGCCGAGCGGCTGGTCGGGCTCTCGGCGCATTGGTTGGGCGCCTCGCCCGGATTATCCGCCCGGCCTGCATTCAGGTGTGGCTGAACAAGCCGATCTCCGCCCTCTAGGACGACAAGCCGGTCGTGCGGGTCGCTGCGGGTGAAAATCGCGCAGTCACACGGTTGATCTCTGGCCTCCGGGACTCCGGCGCCGTCTGGGGTGGCCGCAGAACTCGCGGCCTCCGGCTCCTCAAGCACGGCTAGTTCGGGACAGCTTCAGGCTGAGTCCGTGAGCCCGACGAGAATGAGCCATCGCTGGCGCCCGGGGAGCGCCTGGTGGGGCGGCCGGCGAGTCGGCGTGGGCGGTGGCACCTGGGTGGGCATATAGAGATTTGAGACGGTCGCGACGTCGTTCCTCTCGGAAACCCGCTGACCCCGACTCGCGCCCAGAATTCATACATACGTCCACTGCAAGGGACCAGCTAAGGGTTGAGCGTGGGTTGGCGACACGGTGCGAGTGGGCCTCAAGATCGCAATCACCTGCGTGGTGCTCGCGGTGCTCGCCTGTGCCGCGCCGCTGCCCTCTGCCGGGGCGATGGACCTGGGCCGGTTGATCGCGCCGGGGTCGGTGTGCGCCAATCAGGACGAGCTCGACGCTCCCGCCGCCGTGCAGGAGCAGGCGATGCGCTGCATGACCGACTTCGCCCGACAGCGCCGGGGGATGGCGGGGCTCGTCAATGCCGATGAGCTCGACCGCTCGGCGGTCGACAAGGCGCGGGACATCCTGCGCTGCGATGACTTCAGCCACACAGCCTGCGGGCGGGAATTCACCTATTGGATGCAGCGGGTCGGCTACATCCCGGCGCGCTGCTGGAGAGTGGGGGAGAACATCGCCTGGGGGACCGGCGAACTTGGCACCGTGCGGGCCATCTTCCGCGCCTGGATCTACTCGCCCGAACACCGGGCCAACATCCTCGGCCGCTACACCCAGACCGGCACCGCCTTGGAGGTCGGCGGCCTCGAAGGACACCGGGACGTCCACCTCTGGATTCAGCACTTCGGCAGTCATTGCAGCGCGCCGCCGAGGCTGGAGCGCCATCGCGCCGGGCTCGGCAGGGCGATCGTCGCGGCCGGCTGAGCTCGCTCTGAGAGGCGCTCACCGCGAGCGGTTCCTGGGAGGGCAGTAGGAGGGCGAGGGGCGCGATGGGAGCGCGGGGTGGGCTCAGTCGACTCCCACAACCCGGCACGCCTTTGCTGTGCTTCGCGCGAGGGGCGGCGGCGCCACCTCGTATCGACTCAGTGGCTGAGGAATGCGTTGACGGTTCGCGTAAATGAGCGGCGTTCCTGGAAGAGGAAGGCGTGAGCCCCGGGGAAGATCACCAGCTTGGATCGTGGGATCTGAGCGGCGATCCGCCTCAGGTTTACCGGCGGCACAACCGGATCACTAGCCCCGGCGGCGGCCAGGGTGGGCGCGCCGATGCTGCGCAGCTGGCGGAAGTTTCGATTGCTGCGGAGCCAGGGGTCTTCGGCTGCGACCTGGGTTTCGGTGGTGGCCGTCGGAGTGTGGAAGTCGTTGGGGATCTCACCGCTTTGACTGGCGCGTTCCAGACGGCGCAGGAACCGCCGTCCCTCCGCCTGGCGATCGGGCGGGTAGAGCTCGCCCAGGATGTCCTTGTCTGACGGATGGGGCTCGCTGTCGATGGCCTGGGCCCTCGGCGTGCCGAGCACGGCCTGGCCGCCCCCCGGATTGGTCCCGGCCAAGATCAGATGGGAGACCATCTGTGGATGATCGACGGCCAGGCGCTGGGCGACGAAGCCGCCCATCGACCAGCCAAGGACATCTGCCTTGGGCACGCCGATTGCACCCATCAGGGCGGCCGTGGTGTCGGCAAGGGAGTCGAAGCTGTCCCCGTGCCAGGGCCCCGACAGCCCGAGCCCGGGGTAGTCAAAGAGGATCAGCCGGTGATCTGCAGCGAGCAGACGAAGCAGCGCCGGATCCCATTCGGCCATCGTCGAGCCGGTGCCCATCAGCATCACCAGGGGCGGCCCCTGACCGCGTTCATACCAGGCGATCCTGGTGTGGGCGACCCGCGCGATGTGAACCTGAGCTTCAAAAGGCTGCCGCGCGCTGTGGCCACACCCGGCGACAAGCGCCGCCAGGCCCAGGCAGATCCCCAGGCGAGCCCTCATCTGAGTCGCCAGCCTAATCTCGGTGCGCCCGGCCGAAGCTGGCGGCTCGGCGGATCAGCGATCGAGTTTTACCGCGACCTCGAACATCTCAACCGAGGCGCGCTGGCCCATCCCGCCGGGGACCGGTGGGTTCATCGAGTTCAGCGTCGTGTCTCCTGTTTGGAGGTCCTCCTCGGTCTCAAAGAGGCTGATAGCCAGGACCTTGCCCTCATTCGGCCTGTGAAGTACCAGCAGGCCGATTGCGGGCACACCCTCCGGCGGCCCTGAATCCGACTGCCGGTTGATCTCCTCGACCATCCGTCGCACCTGCTCGGGGTCTCCGCCTTCGAACGTCGCCACTCGCGCATGCATCTGCCACTTCCTTTCGTTGCCTTGCAGAACCTCAGGCCGAATCCAAGCGAATCGAGCCTCATTTAACACGACCCGACTAGGGTCAGCTGGGCTCTCGACTCTTCCTTCGCAGGGCGTCTCGACGCTGCTCGAAGTCCTCTACGTCGATCGCTCCCTCGGCCAGGCGCCGTTCGAGAATCTGTTGCGCGCCTGCCTCAGTTGCTCCCCTGGCCTTGCTCTTCAGCAGGCTCCATGCCAGCCCGGCGGCGAGTGCCGCGGCAAGCAGGATCAAAAGCAAGCGACGGGGTCGCGCGATCCGCCGCTACATCGACTGGCGAAACCGCAACCCTCACGACTGTGCCGCCTACGCAAAGATCGTCGACCGGGCGAACGTTGCCTGACGCGGCACTAGGTACCACGAGCAGCCATCGCCGGTGCCTGGGCGGGTGGCCGAAGCGGGGAGGACATACGCCTGACGGGCGGGGTCTATGCCCCATATCATCCGTCTGGAAATGAGATGGGCGCCTTCACAGAGCCAGCGTTCACCTACCTTGGCGGGCGCCGCTTGGCCCGCATCCACATCGAGCGGACCCTCACCTGGGACCTCGCTAGCTGCCGGCAGGGCGCGCGCGCAGTGACCCGATAGGGGGGATGACCGTGGTGCGTATCGTCGGGATCAACCACGTCGCAATCGAGGTCGGTGATCTCGATGAAGCTCTTGCGTGGTATCGACGCTTCTTTGAGTTCGAGTTGCGCGGCCGCGCTGGCGCCGCGATGGCGTTCATCGACATGGGCGACCAGTTCATCGCGATTGCCGCAGGACGAACCCAGCCACCAGACCAAGCACGCCACTTCGGACTCGTCGTCGATGACAAGGAGGCAGTGCGAGCGGCGCTGCAGGGCGCGGGCGTTACCGTGCAGGCGTCCGACTCTGTCGACTTCCTCGATCCCTGGGGGAACCACGTACAGGTTGTCGATTACCGTGAGATCCAGTTCACCAAGGCGCCTGCCGTATTGAGCGGGATGGACATCGGCCGACTTGAAAAGACCGCCGATGCCCGCGCAGAGCTCCGCCGCAAGGGTCTTGCTGACTAGCACCGCCCCCTGCGCTTGGCAGCCCGAGGAAACGGCCGCCCATCTTTGGCGTATGTTTGGCTCTAGAAGCGATGCGCGCCGATCGCCGAGCCCCAGACCACGATGATCGAGCGACCTCAGGCGCCGGGAGATCGCCAGCGGCCGGTTTGATCGGCGCTTGATGGTGCCGACGACCCGTTATGCCCGTAGTGGCGAGGCGACCATCGCCTACCAGGTGACGGGAGACGCGGGGCCCGATCTGCTCTTCATGCCCGGCTGGATCTCCCAGGTCGAGCAGCTCTGGGAGTCCCCTGCCCTGCGTCGTCAGCTGGAGCGTCTCGCGGTGTTCAGCCGCCTGATCCTGTTCGACCGCCGCGGCAGCGGATTGTCAGACAGCGTCGGGGAGCCGTACACCCTCGAGCAGGAGGCGCGGGACGCGCTCGCGGTGCTCGATGCCGCAGGCAGTGAGCGAGCGGCGCTATTCACCTACGGTTTGGGCGGGCCAGTCGGCGCGCTGCTCGCCGCCGATCGCCCAGAGCGGGTCGGTGCGCTGATTATGTATGCGTCGATCGCACGCACGTCCTGGGCGCCGGACTACGACTGGGCGATGAGCGTCGAGGATCGCGCCCAATGGACTGAGCACACGATTGCCGCCTGGGGTGAGGCTGACGGTCCCGGGCTTCCGGTATTGGCGCCTTCGATGGCCGATGACCCAGCGCTCGCGGCGTGGTTCGCGCGTCTCCAGCGCTTGGCGGCAAGTCCGAGCGAGGCCCGAGTCCTCCTGACCGCCGCGGCTGACCTCGACGTGCGCGAGACGCTGCCACGCATCCGCGTCCCGACGCTGGTCATGCACCGATCGCAGGACAGCGCCTGGGACCCACGCCATTCGCGTTACTTGGCCGAGCACATTCCCGGGGCTCGCTACATCGAGCTGGATGGAGTCGACTCCTTGCCCTTTGTCGGCGATAGCGATGCGATCATCGAAGAGATCGAGGAATTCCTTACCGGCGGACGGGGCGGGGGAGAGCTGGCCCGGGCGCTACTTACGGTGATGTTCACCGACATCGTCGACGCGACGGCGCGCGCAGCCGAGCTCGGCGACGGACGCTGGCGCGATCTGCTGGCGCGCCATGACGAGGAGGTGCGCAAGGAGCTACACCGCTTCGAGGGTCGCGAGGTCAAGACTGTCGGCGACGGCTTCCTGGCGACCTTCGCGGGCCCTCCGTCGCGGGCGCTGCGCTGCGCTTTGGCGATCACCGACGCGGCCCGCCAGCTCGGGGTCGAGGTACGCATTGGCATGCACACCGGCGAGTGCGAGCTGATCGGCGAGGACGTCGGTGGGATGGCAGTCCACATCGCCTCGCGTGTGAACGGGCTTGCGGGCGCCAGCGAGGTGCTTGTCTCAGGGACCGTATTCGGGACGGTGGTGGGCGGCCCATTCACATTTGAGGATCGGGGCTTTCACGAGCTCAAAGGCGTCCCCGGCCGTTGGCCACTGTTCGCGCTCGGCGCTTGAAGTACGAAGCGCGGCGGTGCTGCGGATCGGGATCCGGCTGAGCCCCGCCAGCTCGTCGAGGACGCCGGAACGGCGGTCCGGTACTCGGACGGCAGTAGATCCCCGGTCGTCTTCACGCCACAGAAGACCCACTCGTCAAAATGAGGATCGCCAACCTCAACGGCCTGCCAGAGCCGGTCTGAGCCAAGGATCATGCCCACACTGTGTCACGCGCGGCGGCACGCGTCTAGCGGAAATCGGACCGGAGAGCCAGCACCATAAAGAGGGCCGAAACCCGCCGGAGATCGAGGCGCGGCTGTGCGACGTTCGCCCAGCCCATGGCTTCGCCATCGACCGATAAGAGGAGAACCCAACATGCTCGCCGAAGAGCAGGACAGCCGAGCGCGAGCGGCAGGATTGCGTCGAGCGCGGGTGCCTCGAGCCGGGCTGCGGAGGTGTAGGATCGCGTGCCCGACCCGGAGGTGACCATGGAGTCGAAGGCAGTTGATGCCGTCGAGTTTCGAGACGGCCAGCGGCATCAGTGGAACAGCGCTGCGACCGGCTGGCGCAAATGGTCGGAGCTGATCGACGGGGCGGCGAGTGGAATCAGCGAGCGCTTGGTCGAACTGGCCGGCGTCGAGCCCGGCAGCCGAGTCTTGGATGTGGCCGCCGGCTACGGGGAACCGTCGCTGAGCGCGGCCAGAAGGGCCGGGTCCGAGGGTGCCGTGCTGGCTACCGACATCTCCGCTGAGATGATCGCCTTCGGCCGCGAGCGCGCCGCTGCCACCGGGCTCGAAAACATCGAATTCGTTCAGTCCGATGCGGCATCTCTGGACTTCCCGGCAGCCAGCTTCGACGCCGCACTCTCCCGCTGGGGGATCATCTTCGAGCCCGACGCAGAGGCCGCCGCGGCGCGTATCCGCAGCTTCCTCAAGCCCGGCGGGCGGGTGGCGATCAGCTCGTGGGGATCGCCCGACCGTGTCCCGTTCCTCGCGATTCCCATGCGAACCGCGATGCAGCACCTCCAAGTTCCGCCCCCGCCGCCGGGCACACCGGGTCCTCTCTCGCGCCCGACTCCGGAGGCGCTCGGTGGCTTGCTGGAAGCGGCCGGCTTCTCCGACGTGGAGGTCGAGGAGGCCGAGGTCACCTTCGAGTGGCAGTCCCCCGAGGAGTTCACCACCTTCATCAAAGAGATCGCCCCGCCGATCACCGCAATGATCGCTCCGCACCCACAGGAGGTGCAGGAGGAGACCTGGACCGCCATAACCGAGGCGATCCGGGAGGCGAGCGGAGATGGCGGAGCGGTGAGACTTTCTAACCAGGTTCTGCTCGCCGCCGGACGAGCGTAGCCGAGGGCCGTCACGACATAGTGCGTCTCAGGCGGCTATCGAGTGCCTCCTCCGCGCGGTGATGGCGATCGGCAAGGACCAAGCGAGCGGCCATGTCGGTTGAGCCACCGGACTCGAACCCCGCTGCGCTCGCTGCCCCATCGCGTCAGATGCGAGAGCGAGCTGGGAGTCGAGGAGGACTGCTGCAGATCGTCCAAAACCGGGCGTTTGGAGCGAAGCTGAGCGGACGCTCGTAGACGTGCAATGCGGCAGCACCGGGCGAATGCGGAATCCGCGTCCACGCTCGCATTCTGGAAGAGCAGACCTCTCGATCAGACGGCGACATTGTCTGCGCGTTCGCGCTTTCGACGGGCCACGGTGTCATGCACGGCGTCCCAGTCGACATCCTTGAAGTTATGCATGGGGCAGTATTTCGGGCCGCACATCGAGCAGAACTCGGCGCCCTTGAAGTAGTCATCGGCGAGTGTTTCGTCGTGCATCGCGCGGGCGGTCTCGGAGTCGAGCGCGAGCTCAAACTGGCGCCGCCAGTCGAAGCTGAACCGGGCCTTGGAGAGCTCGCGATCCCACTCGGCCGCTCGTCGGTTGCCGCGTGCGAGGTCGGCGGCGTGGGCGGCGATTCGGTAAGCGATCAGCCCCTGCTTGACGTCCTCGGAATCGGGCAGGCCAAGGTGCTCCTTGGGGGTCACGTAGCAGAGCATCGAGGTTCCGTGCCAGCCGACGATCGCGGCGCCGATCGCGCTCGTAATGTGGTCATAGCCAGGCGCGATGTCAGTCACGAGCGGCCCGAGCGTGTAGAACGGCGCCTCGTGGCAGACCTCCTGTTGGCGGTGCACGTTCATCTCGAGCTGGTCCATCGGGATGTGCCCGGGACCCTCGATCATGACCTGCACGTCGCGCTCCCACGCGCGCAGCGTGAGCTCGCCGAGTGTCTTTAGCTCCGCGAACTGCGCCGCGTCGGAGGCATCGGCAATCGAGCCGGGCCGCAGCCCGTCGCCGAGCGACAGCGAGACGTCGTGGCGCCTGCAGATCTCGAGGATGTCGTCGAAGCGCTCATACAGCGGGTTCTCGCGCATGTGGTGCACCATCCAGCGCGCGAGAACTCCTCCTCCGCGCGAGACGATCCCGGTCACACGATGCCGGCAGAGCGGGAGATGCTCGAGCCGAACTCCAGCGTGGATCGTCATGTAGTCAACGCCCTGGCGCGCCTGATGCTCGATGTTGTCGATCAGCAGATCCGCGCTCAGGTCTTCGATTTTCTTGACCCGCTCCACCGCCTGATAGATCGGCACGGTGCCGATCGGCACGGTGGCCTTCGCGATAATCGCCTCCCGGGTCTCGTCGATCCGCTTGCCGGTCGACAGGTCCATGACCGTGTCCGCACCCCACTTCTCCGAAACTGTCAGCTTCTCGACCTCCTCCGCAAACGACGAGGAGGTCGGCGAGTTGCCGATGTTGGAGTTGATCTTGACCCGGGCCTGCAGACCGATCGCCATCGGATCCAGCGCGTCGTGGCGCACGTTGGCCGGGATGATCATCCGTCCCCGGGCAACCTCATCGCGGACCAGCTCCGGGTCGAGCTCCTCGCGCTCGGCAACCCGCGACATCTCGGGTGACACTATTCCCCGCCGCGCGAGGTGCATCTGCGTACGGCACTCCTCCTCGGCTGCGAACTCAGTGCGGTACTGGCGAGTCATGTTGGCTCCCTTCGCTGGCATGATCCAGATCAGGTTCGGCGGGTCGACGCATGGCGTCCTCTCAGCCCCAGACGGGACTCCCCGATTGTTCGTGGCCAATGCTACTCGGGGGCACCGCCTGACCTCCCCGACGCGGCACTCTTCCCCGACTCGATTGCCTTCGCGGACGCTGACTGCCGGATTGCTCGAAGAACAAGCGTGTCCGACAGGCGGTTCCAGACTTGCAAGTTGAACGACTTCCGAGCGCTCCGACTGAGAATCGGCATGCGCCTGCTCGCGTTGGCGAGCGGAAACACTCGCCTCGCCGCGCTTCAGACCCCGGTCCTCCAAATGGGGCAAATCGAGCTGGGTCGTTCCGGCGCTCGCTTGCGTGTGCGAAAGCAGCAGCGAACAAGGGGTGAGCCGAGATAGCCGGTGTCCTGTAGGCGGCCTCGCTTCTAGCACCTCGGCTCGTAGCTGATCGCGTGCTGGGAGACCCGCGTCAGTCGGTTTTCAACCAGTCGTGTGGCGGACACTTCCGACAAGGGGTCGAATCGAAGGGGGCGGCCGCCCGCGGGCCCGGGGACTTGTATGTTGCGCCCATGGTTGCGGTGCCGGACCCGTCGACGTGGGTGCCCGAGACGCGGTATGCGCGAAACGGCGAGGTGCACATCGCCTACCAGGTCTTCGGAGAGGGCGAGGTTACCTTGGTCGGCCTGCCCGGGATCGTCTCGAACATCGAGCTGATTTGGGAGGACCCTGAGTCTCGGCGCTGGCTTACTGGACTCGGGTCCTTTGTGCGGTTGGTCCAATACGACAAGCGGGGCCAGGGGATGTCAGATCGCGATCCGGGCGTTCCGACCCTCGATGACCGACTTGGCGATCTCGCGGCGGTGCTCGATGCGGTCGGTGCGGATCGCATCGCGCTGGGAGGGATCTCCGAGGGCGGGACGACGGCCGCGATGTTCGCCGCCACCTACCCCGAGCGGGTCAGCCACCTTGCTCTGTACTGCACGTTCGCGCACATCGAGGCGGCCCTTGGTGACGCCGTCATGCCGCGCTGGGCAGAGAACTGGGGCACTCCGCAGACTTTCACCGTTCCGGTGATGGCCCCCAGCAAGGTCGGCGACCCTGACTTTCTGCGTTGGGTCAACCGCTACGAGCGCCAGACCATGACCCCAGGAGAGGTGCTAGCCAGCTGGCGCTGGATCCGGGAGATGGACCTTCGCCCCGTATTGGGCTCGATCCAGTGCCCGACGCTCATCATGCATCGCAGCGGTGACCGCATGGTCCCCGTGGCGAGCGGTCGCTATCTCGCCGAACACATCCCCGGAGCGCGGATGGTCGAGCTCGAGGGGGACGCCCACGCACCTCAGTGGGGCGACACCGAGACGATGTTGTCGCTGACGGAGGAGTTCCTCACCGGCCATCGCTCGACCACAAAGCAGACCGAGAGGGTGCTTGCAACAGTCCTGTTCACCGACATCGTCGATTCGACCGCCCGCGCGGCGGCCGCGGGCGACAGCGCCTGGAGGCAGGTGCTCGACCGCCACGACAGGATCTCCCAGAGCACCGTTGCGGATTGCGGCGGACGCCTGGTGAAGGGAACCGGCGACGGCGTGCTCGCAACGTTCGACGCGCCCGCGCGCGGGCTGCGGTGCGCCAACATGTTGCGCTCCTCGCTCTCGGACGTCGGGATCGCGATTCGCGCCGGCGTACACACGGGCGAAGTCGAGCTCAGAGGGGACGATGTCGCCGGGATCGGAGTTCACATCGCCGCCCGAGTAGCAGCGCTCGCTGGCTCCGGGGAGCTTCTCGCCTCCCGGACCGTGAAGGACCTGGTGGCAGGCTCGGGTTACGCGTTCGCCAGTCGCGGAGTCCATAGCCTGAAGGGCGTGCCCGAGGAGTGGGAGCTGCTGGCTGTGACCTGACGCTTGCGCAAGGGACGAGGATGGGTCTGGCGAGCGCGGGGTGAGGGCGCCGGTCAGCGCCGAATCAACTGCCTGCACCCGCGGGCGCCTCGATCTCTGCGCGCACCGTGAGCACGATGCTGGCAAGCAGAATCCACAGCAGGAAGCTGATAAAGGGAACGTAGAAACCCAGTGCGCCGTCGCCGGCGTTGAACACGCCGCTGTCGCTGAAGAAACCTCCGACCGGGAAGGCGCTGGCGATCGCGGCGAGCACGGCCAGCCAGCTGAGCCAGCCGGGTAGGACGCCCGTCTTGAACGAAAGCTTCGCGATCGCTGCGAAGAAAGCCGCCGCCACCAGCGCCGCTGGGACCGCGAGCAGGAAGCCGAAGTCGTTCAGTGTCCTGAGAACTTCGGCGCTCGTCTGATCGGGCCGAAAGGCGGCCACGCCGAACACCGCGAGCGCGACTATGAGGTCGCCGAGCACGATCAGCCCGCTGCCGAACACGATCGCCGTCAGCCGTCCGTTCCGTCCCTCTGCACCGCCAAGGTGGCTGACCAGGCTGCCCAGGAACCAGACGAGGAAAAAGAAGCCGAAACTGGCGATGAACAGCCCCACCTGGAGATCGTGGCGGTTATGGAGGTAGAACTGCTGAATGCTTGCCGGCGAGGAGTCAAAGGCGGGTGCGGCGGGGATGACCACGAACAACCCGATCACAGTCAGCAAGACGAATACGATCCCGGTTGCGGCCCCGATGCGCTCGGTTAGCGCGTCACTCATATTGCACCTCTGCTGTCGAGCGCCACGGCGGTGTCTCCCGCAGCGCGAAGAATGAGAATCGCCCGCCAGCCTCGCACCGCACTCGAGGCAAGTCAACGGGTGGGCTCTCTCGACGTGTTGCTAACCACTTAACGGGCTAAGTGTTCTCTTCCTGGCAACGGCGGCGGCTTGTCTATTGCGCAAGCGGCAGAGGCGCCTGCATCTCCACGAGAGCGAGCGCCTAAAAGGTCGAGCCCCGACACGCCTCCATTGAACGACGTTCGACAGCGCAGACCGGCCCTGCTTTGGCACCCGCTGTCGCTGCAATAGCGGCGCGCGAGATCTCGCGACACCGTCAACACCGCCAGCCACATGGAATCGAGCACGCTACCCGGCACGATCCAGGCGACCGAGCGGGGTCTACGAACGCCTCCGATATCGGTTTGAGTTGCGCCAATGCGGCACGATTGAAGTGAAGGGCAAGGGGTAGATGAACCTCCACTGCCCGATCGGCCCGAACGCGGTTTCGGCGCCCCCGACCGCTCGCCTTCCTCACGAACGCTAGAACGGCTGTCTCGGGTCGGGTGACATGGGCTTTCGAGCCATCGGAGCAAAATTGAGATGTAGGATCGGCCGATGACGCAACAGCAGCGCGCGGGTGCGGTGGCCCTCGCCAACGAGGAAGCGGTGCGTGCATGGGACACCGTCCTGTATGAGCGGTGGAAGTCGAACCGCAAGGTGTTCGTGGGCGCGCTGGCAGAGGTCACCGAGGAGGTCTTCGAGCTCTTTCCGCCGCCCGAGCGGGGGCGCTGCATCGACATCGGGTGCGGCTTCGGCGACACCACTCAGCGGCTGGCTGAGCTTGTCGGACCTGGAGGCTTCGCGCTTGGCACCGATTCCTCGCCGCGGTTCATCGAGGACGCCCGTCGTGAGGCAGTCGAGGCGGGTGTAGAGAACGTTGCGTTTGAGACCGCCGATGCGCAGACGGCTGAGTGGGATCCCATTTATGACTACGCCTTCTCGCGCATGGGGACTCAGTTCTTCGCGGCGCCGGTTCCGGCGATGCGCGCGATCCGCGGCGCGCTCAAGCCCGGCGGTAAGCTCGCCAAGGTTTGCTGGCGCCGCAAGGCCGATAGCCCCTTATGGGCGGAGACCGAGCAGGTCGTTGAGCGGTTCCTCTCGCGCCCTGAGGAGTACGTGGTCGACACCTGCGGCCCCGGGCCATTCTCGCTCGGTAACCCCGAGACCACCCGCGGGATTCTCGAGGCCGCCGGGTTCGAGGAGATCGAGCTGCATCAGAGAGACTTCGACTACTTCATGGGCGCGGACATGGACGAGGCGGTCGACTCCCTGCTCGCGATCGGACCCGGCGCCGAGCTGATCCGCCTGAACGGCGAGTACGGGGAGAGCCGTCGAGGCGAGATCGCCGAGGCCCTGAGGGACCACTACGCCGCCTGGCAGAAGCCCGACGGTTCGATAGTCGGCCGCGGGTCCGTCTGGATCGTCGCGGCCACGAACCCCGGATAGCACGAGGTGACCGCGTCAAGGGACAGTGCTAGCCGTCCGGCGCGCGCGGCGAGGAGGCCGGTGCGCCCGATGCGCGCTGGCTCGGTCGAGAAGATCTGAGAACCGGAATGGTGCCTGTGTCTACGGGCACGGCTGACCACCGGCGCTTCAGAGCAGCGAACGCCACGCTCGCAAGGAAACCCGCGTCCCCAGATGACGTGATGCGCTACACGCCCGCCGAGAAGCTGAAGCTGGCCTTCGCCTTCGTGCAGCTGTATCGGTAGGTGCTCGTGCTGCGAGTGCAGGTCCAGTTCGGCGTTGTGAACTGGCCGTAGATGTCGGACGGTTCGGTCGTCGTCGTGAAGCTGCCGGCGTCGAGCGCCTTTTTCACGGTCTTGCAGGTTGTTGCGGTCTCGGTGATCGTTTCGAAGGCGAACACCCCCTTGCCGGGTATATGCCGACTCACGCCGAAGCAGTAGCCGCTGCCATTCCCCTCGGGCTCAGATGTTCCCGACCAGGACAGCGTCTTGTGTTTCACCGGCCCGCTGTTGAAATTGGGTGGCAGAAGGCACTGCGTGGCGACCGTGATCTTGCCCTTCACGCTCCCGTGGGCACCGAAGCGCCCGCTGATAACGACGCTGTTCTTAGAGCCGGCTGGCAGGATCTCCCTGACCGCGAAGCGGCCGCCGGAGATCGGCGCTTGCTTTTGGTAATTCGGGGGGCCGGGGGCGGGGTTGCCGCACGCGGCCTCGAACGGCCCGCCGAACTTGGTCAGCATGCTCCCGTTAGCGGAGACCTCGAAACGGATCGCAGTGCTCTCTTCCCCTCCGGTTCCCCCGAAGTACACCGCCCGCTTCTGCGGCTGCGCCGCCAGCGCGAGCGTGGCAGTGAGCGTGAACGCCGCGGCGACGAGCGCGAACAATCCGACCGACTTGGTCATCGAGAGCCTCCTGAGGGGGTGGTCAGTACAGGCCAAGTCTAGGGGGTCGCGCGGGACCGCTTAAGGCCAGCCAAGTCCGACTGCGACTGCGGCAACAGCGGCCACTATCAACACCAACATCTCTACATGTTCATGACGCCCCATTTGGCCAGCCATACAAGCGTGCCTAGAGTGGGCCCGACAACAGCGGAAAGCCGTAGCCGATCGGACGGCCGCGCCGTGATCCGCATCGCAAGGAGCGGAAGTCTGATCCGGTGATGGGCGCGGTCCGCGGGCGCCTCTCTGCGCTTCAGATAGGTGCCGGTACCTTCCGTTGTTTTGCACGCAATAAGCTGCACCCTTCCGGCCAGCGACGATGGGAGCGGGCAACGATGAAAGGCAAGACGGTCGAGATCAGTACCCAGGACGGCGTGGCGGACGCCTACCTCTCGCGGCCCCCCGGGCAGGACGGAAGCCGTCTGGGTGTGCTGTTCATCATGGACGCCTTCGGCTTGCGGCCCCGGATCGAGGAGATGGTCGACCGCATCGCAGCGCAAGGGTTCGTCGTCCTCGCCCCGAACGTCCTCTATCGCGCAGGCCGGGCGTCAAACACGGAGATGCCCGATCTGGAGGACCCCGCACAGCGGGATCCGTTCTTCGCGCGGTTAAAACCTGCCATGGCGGAGCTGACGCCCGAGCGGATCGCCAGCGACGGGGCAGCCTACCTCGACTACCTCGGCGCGCTCGCAAGCCCGCCGTTCGCCATCACCGGCTATTGCATGGGTGGGCGTATCGGCTGGCGGATCGCCGCCGCCTACCCGGAGCGCGTCGCGGCGCTCGCCGCCTTTCACACCGGGGGGCTCGTGAGCGACGATGAGGACAGTCCGCACCTGAGCGCCGGCGCGATCTCCGCCGAGCTCTACTTCGGTCACGCCGACAACGACCAGAGCATGACCCCGGAGCACGTAGCGGCGCTCGAGCAAGCCCTCGAGGAGGCCGGGGTGCGGTACCGCTCAGAGCTCTACGAGGGGGCCGCCCACGGCTACACGATGAGCGATACAGCCGCCTACGATGAGGCGGCGGCCGAGCGGCACTTCACTGAACTGTTCGCGCTACTGGATAGGACGATCGGCGGCTGACGGCGACCGTCCGCCGCGCACGCGTGGACACTGCCCTAAGGAGACCCATCTAAATTAATGCAGGGAGATCGTCGGCGGTGGCGAAGATCTGCGTCACCATGCTGGGCCCGATGGTCGACGAGAGCCCGATCCGCGAGCGGTGGCTGGTGGTGTGCGACGAACTCGACGAGCGCGGCCGGCGGATGTGGGCGGCGGCGGAGGCGCGCTCGCACGGCCACGGCGGGATCGCCGCGGTGGTGCGCGCCACCGGAATCTCCGAAGCAACGGTGAGGCGGGGAATCGCCGAGGTCGAAGGCGGCGAGCGCGCCCCGGCCGACCGGGTGAGGCGGCCGGGGGCTGGGCGCCCACCGATCGAGGAGCGAGAGCCGGGCCTGCGGGAGGCGCTCCTGGCGCTGCTGGAGGGCGCCACGCGCGGCGACCCGGAGTCGCCGCTGCTGTGGACCAGCCGCAGCGTCGCCAACCTGACCGCGGCGCTATGCGAGCAGGGCTTCGAGGTCTCCGAGAGCACCGTGCGCCGACAGCTCAGGGAGCTGGGGTTCAGCCTGCAGGCCAACCGCAAGGCGCACGAGGGGGCCGACCACCCCGACCGCGACGCGCAGTTCCGCCGCATCGCGGCGATCTCCGCCCGCGCGCTTGCCGCCGAGGAGCCCGTGATCAGCGTCGACACCAAGAAGAAGGAGCTGGTCGGCAACTACAAAAACGGCGGCCGGGAGCTGGCCCCGACCGGCAGCCCGATCCTCGTCAACACGCACGACTTCCCCGACGAGGAGCTGGGCAAGGCGATCCCCTATGGGATCTACGACGTCGGCGCAGACGAGGGCTGGGTCTCGGTCGGGATCTCCGCCGAGACCGCCTCCTTCGCAGCCGCTGCGATCGGCAGCTGGTGGAAGAGCCTCGGCGCCAAGCGCTACCCGAAGGCCCGAACGCTGACGATCACCGCCGACTGCGGCGGCGCCAACAGCAACCGCACGCGGCTGTGGAAGGCCGAGCTGGGGCGCCTCGCCGATCGAACCGGACTTGAGATCCGGGTCATGCACTACCCGCCCGGCACCAGCAAGTGGAACAAGGTCGAGCACCGGCTCTTCAGCTACATCTCGATCAACTGGCGCGCCAAGCCGCTCACAAGCCGCCAGGCGGTGATCGACCTGATCTCCTCCACCAAGACCAAGACCGGCCTGAAGGTCTATGCGCGCCTCGATCCCAAGACCTACCCCACCAAGGTGAAAGTCACAGACGCGCAGATGAGTGCCGTAAACATCCAGGGCGAGCAGTTCCACCCGGAGTGGAACTACATCATCACGCCGTCAGAAATTAAGGCGTGAGCCCTAATGGTTCACGCTCTCCCAGATCGGATGGTCTATTCGAGCGCCCCGCTCTGTCCGGGCGCCCTTCCTCCATGGCAGAGCGCCTATCGGGACTTGCCGACTCGGCACCGCCTAGCTCACAGATCGCGTAGGGCTGCACGGGCCGCGCCCTCGCCGCACATTCCGTGGACCCCGCCGCCCGGTGGCGTCGAAGAAGAGCACAGGTAAATACCTCGAAGCGGTGTTCGGTAGGGGCGCATACTGGCGGTCGGCCGAAAGATGGTCTGGCGCAGCGTCGCCGCGCCGGCGTTGATGTCTCCACCGACATAGTTGGGATTGTGGTGCTCGGCCTCGGAGGCCGAGGTGCTGGTTCGGGCCAGCACCAAATCCCGAAATCCGGGCGCGAAACGCTCGACCTGTGCCTCGATCCGGTCGCTCATATCTTGGCTCGAGCCGGCTGGGACGTGACAATAGGCATAGAAGGTCTGCTTTCCCTGGGGTGCGCGGGCTGGATCGAGCACGCACGGCTGCACGGCAATGCAGAAAGGGCGCTCGGGGTGACGGCCGGCGGCGACATCGGACTCGCTGCGCGCGATCTCCTCCAAGGTGCCTCCAAGGTGGATTGTCGCCGTGGCCCGGCATGCCTCGGCCTCCCAGGGCACCGGCCCGGCCAGTGCCCAGTCGACCTTGCAGACACCGGGGCCGTAGCTAAAGCGCTGAAGTGCCCGCCGGTAGCGCTGCGGGAGCCGTTCGCCGGCCAGCTCGAGCAGCTGATGGGGTGAGATGTCAAGCAGCGTGGCCTTGCTTGGTGGAAGCTCACCCAGGTCGGCGATCCATCGCCCCGTGTGGACTTTGCCCCCCGCCGCAGCGATTTCGTCGATCAGCGCGTCGCTGATGCTGGCGCTTCCACCCTCGACTACCGGCCATCCCACCGTGTGAGCGAGCACACCGAGCAGCAATCCGAACGCTGCGGTGCCCGGCGCGCTCAGCGGTCGCATCGCATGAGCTCCCAGGCCGGCAAGCAGCGCGCGGGCGGGAGCCGTGCGGACCTGGCGGGCGAGCGCCGTCATCGGCCATATGCCGCGAAGTCCAAAGCGGGCCATCGCGAACGGGTGGGGCGGGGGCCTCAGCAGCGACCCCAGTACCGAGGGAACGATCGCCTCCGCGTCTTTCACGAGCGCAGCGAACAGGCGCCGGTAAGCATCAGCGTCGGTGCCCAGCGATGCCGCCGTGCGCTCGACTGATCCTGTAACGGCGGCTGCTTGACCTCCGTCCAGGGGATGTGCGAAGGCGACCTCGGGCGTCTTTAGCGAGACGCCCTCAAGTGCGGCACGGCGAAAGAACGGCGAAGCGGCGAGCAGCGGATGCACGGTCGAGCAGACGTCGTGCGCGAAGCCTGGCAGCGTCAGTTCCTCGGTCCGACAGCCCCCGCCAGCGTTCGGGGCTCCCTCAAATACCTCCACGGCCAGCCCGGCGCGGGCCAGGGTCAGGGCGGCCGCCAGACCGTTTGGCCCCGACCCGACGATCACCGCGTCGGGTCGACTCGTCCCTGCCGCTGCCCCCGCCTCGTTCACAGCTCGATTACGGAGCCCTGCGCGGCGAAGGTCACGTCTGAAGTGCCCTCAAGGTCAAGGCGGCCTGCCAGCTCATCGAGCGCCGCGTCGGTACGGTCGGGCCGGTGGTGGAAGAGGGCTACCGCACTCGCCCCGGCGCGCCGACCCAGCTCCACGGCGTACTCGGCGGCAGCGTGCCCGAAGCGCCCTTCCGATGCGAGCTCCTCCCGGGTGAGCTGTGCGTCGTGGACCAGCAGGTCGGTCCCCCTTGCAAGCTCAAGTGCAGCCGGGTGGTACTCGCCACAGCCGCTTGGCCCCGCGCCCAAGGCGGTGGGACAATGGTCGGGCATGTAGGTGAGCGTAGAGCGTCCGTCGCTAACCCGATAGCCGAAAGTCCTCCCACCCTTGTGGGGAATCTCCCGGGCGAGCACGCTGAATCCCTCGCACCGACGATCCCCGGGTGCGAGCATCGCGAACGCCCACGATCCACGCAGACCGTCTGGCCCGATCGGGAAATGCGGCGGGGACATGGCGCGGGCGAGTACCGCCGCGGCTCCGGTTCCGCCTCCCTGCTCGGGGATGAACAGCTCCACGCGGGCGTCCTCGCGGTCGCCGGCGCCGAAGAAGGGCAGTCCCTGGACATGGTCCCAATGTAGGTGGGTGAGCAAGATCGTGCCGTTGAACGGATTCCCGCCCAGCAGTTGTGTGACGGTTCGGATCCCGGTGCCTGCATCGAGGATCAGGCTCGGAGCGGGGTCTTCCTCATGACAGAGCGCGAGGCAGGAGGTGTGCCCCCCATAGCGCAGGAAGTCAGAGCCAGGAGCTGGGGTCGAGCCCCGCACCCCGCAGAGATGGACCCGCACGAGAGCTCAGCCCCGCGCTGTCTCTTCCCGGCGGTGATCCTTGGAGAGCTCTTCCAACGCCGCCCGATCGAGTTGGCTGGCCTCGACGGATGCGACCCTGCATGCGGTCACCGCCACGAGCGTCGAGGTCCGCCTGCCGTCCTCGAGGTGGGCGCGCTCGCCCAGCAGGGCGCCGGGACCGTACTCGGCGAGTCGCTTGCCATCGTGCTCGACCCGCAGCACGCCGTCGAGCACCAAGAAGGCCTCCGAACCTCGCTCGCCCTGGGCCACTAGCGTCGCTCCTGCCTTGAACTTGCGGACCTTGGGCTTCTTGCCGCCGCGCATCACCTGCTCAGAGAGCCGGCGCTCCAGGGCGGTCTCGACCGCGGTGACCAGTGCCTTTGAATCCTGATCGCCCCAGGGGGTGTGGCGACCAAAGGACTTGCGGTACCAGTCCTTGAAGTCGGCGAGCCCGGACTTTTGCGAGAAGCGGCCCTCCGCGTCATAGACCCAATGACGCGGAAAGCGGCTCGCACCTTCGAGTGCCCCCTCCGCCCGCCCGTCGGCGTGAATCGTCAGCGAGAGAGTCGTCCAGACAAGCGGCGCCTGCCACTGCACGAACGGCCGCCGGCGCACCCGCCGCGGTGCCGGCACGCCGGTGCGACCGCCGGCGGTCTGCACGAAACGGACAGAATCGGCGCCGTGCTTGGGGTCTCGTTGCAGGTCGGGCAGTGCGACCGCCTCGAAGGTCCGCATCAGTGGGCCGAGCTTGACGGTGGTAGCGCCCATCAGCCCGCCTCCGGCGTAGCCGGCCCCGCTGATGCGCCCCGAGCGGTCGACATCGACCCAGGCGTCCAAGACGTTGGCGAAGCGGAAGCGGTCTGCTGCGCGCAGCATCTCGATGTCCTCGAGCTCCTCAGGCGGCGGGGGATCGTAATGAGCTAGGCCCGTCTCGAAGGCAACCCGAGAGCCCCCCTCGACCGCCTCGGATGGGATCCACGACAAGGAGGTGATTGAACTCTGGTGGCGCACGAGGCTGTCTCCGTCCGGATGGACCTACATGCCACGCCCACGGGCCTTACCCATGCCGGCTGGCTGCGGGCGGCAGCTTAGCATCGGCCCGAGCGGCTCGGCGCCTCAGTTCGGCAGGTTGGGAGCTTCGTTACTGGGGCCAGCCTCGCTGCCCGTCGCCGCCGCCTCGGACATGATCGTCCACACCTCCAGCTTGGCGGTCCTGCCGCGGATCTCAAACTCGCCAACCCGGGTCAGACCCTCGGTGCTGCGCAGGCGCTGGCGGGTGGAGGCGGCGATGAACAGCATCGCTTCGCTGTCCTTGGTCATGCCCTCAAGGCGTGAGGCGGTGTTGGTCGTATCGCCGAGGGCGGTGTACTCGACGCGCTGCTCGGAGCCAACGTTGCCCGCCATCACCGTGCCGCTGTTGAGTCCGACGCCCATTTCGAAGCTGCGCTCAAAGCCCGCCTCGCGCATCCACGCGTTGAAGCGATCGAGGCGCAGCCCGATCATCTCACGCGCCGCGGCGACCGCGCGATCGGCGTGGTCGTCCTGCTCAAGCGGGGCGCCGAAGACCGCCATGATCCCGTCGCCCATATATGCGATTAGCGTCCCTCCCGCAGCGAGGATCGCCTCGCTCATCTCGTTCAGATAGAAGTTGACGACGTCGATCACGCGCGCCGCGGGCTGGGACTCAGAGAAGCTTGTGAAGCCTCGCAGGTCCGAGAAGAGCACGGTGCAGTCGCGCTCGACCGCGCCGAGACGGAGGTTCTGATCGGCGCTTGCCAGGACCTCGTCGACGACGCCGGCGGGGACGAAGCGCGAAAAGACGTCGCGCACCCGCTCGCGCTCAATCGCTGCGGCCATGTAGAGGACGGCCAGCGTTCCCAGCGTGCCGAGCGCCAGCGCGAGCAGCGGGTACACGAAGCTGACTATCAGTCCCCTGTTGAAGGCGATCTGGATTGCGATGGTGAAGAGGAGAGCCAGCGCCAGCGCGCTGAGCAGCGAGCGCAGGGGGCGCACCCGCAGGCTGCCGAGCGGAACCACCAGCCCGAGCAGCGCGATCAGGGCGACGTTTACCCAATCCGGGGCATTGCGCAGCGGCACGCCTCGCAGCAGCGAATCGATCGCGTTGGCCCAGATTTCGGGGCCTGGCATCTCGCTGGAGCCGCTGGTGGCTGTGGTGTGGACGTCCTGGAGGATCGGCGCCGAAGCACCGACGACCACGATCTTGCCTCGGAACAGCCCCGACGGGAATCGCCCTAGCAAGACCTTCGAGTAGGAGATCGACCTGATCGTCCCTGGCGGGCCCAGGTAGTCGATCGGCAAGGTCCCAGCTTCAAAGCGCGAGGCGGGGATCGGGCGCCGGGTCGCTCGTTCGGCGCTGACCACAGCGAAGCTGTGAAGGTTGTTGTAGGAGTAGGCGAAGCGGCGGACCGCACCGTCGGAGTCGACCGTAAGTCTCGCCTCGGCGGCACGGGCGCCGACTTCGTGGAGGCGTTCGGGTCCGCCCAGCACCTCGGTGTTACCGGCTGGCCCCACTTCGGTGGCGGCTAGGACCGTCTTGCCGTGTGCCCGTCGGATCGCTTCGAACAGCGCGAGATCATCGCGTTCGTCGGTCGGGTGGCTGAATTCCAGGTCCATCGCGATCGTCCGAGCACCACCGCGGCGCAGGCGGTCGATCACGCGGGCGTCATAGCGACGGGGAAACGGGAACTCGGAGTGCAGGTGAAGGCGGGTCAGCTCCTGGAAGGTCGCGTTGTCTATCTCGACCAACACGATGTCTGAGGGCGCCGGTTGGGCGCCGCGGATCGAGAAGCGGGCGTCGATCGTCTGCAGTTCGGTGTCGCGCAGCAGGTGCGAGGCATAGGCGAGCACGCCCACGCCGACCGCCAGCGCGGCCACCGCGAGTAGCGCCGCAGTCTTTCGCCGCTCCCTGCGCGTCCTGCCCAAGTCATCGCCTCGATGTCAGCACTGGACCGTCCCGATACCGGCACTCAATCGTCCGGCGCGCCGATGCTAGTCGAAATCCGGGACAGCCCGAGCGGCTCCCCGAGGCGATTTGAGTGCAGCGACGACAAAGCGCGGCAACGATTACCAGTGCGATGCGACGCGGGCGATGTCGCGCCACAGGCGCCGCCGGATTGGCAGGTGGGGATTCTGCCTGTAACCTCCCGCCGCATTCGCGACATCAGTCGGGGAGCGGCTTCGCTCGGGCATGGAGTTCTCAGCTTGAAATCAGACATCCGCAAGTTCCGGCAGCCCATGCGCCATCGCGCCGGTTTCCGCACGCCGATGTTGCTCACGCTGCCCCTTGTCTGCTTTGCTCTCCTGGCGATCTCCGCCAACGCCAGCGCGGCGGTGCCAAGTGGCGCGCTGGCCCAGCTTTCTTCGCCGTTTAACTGCGTGAGCGAACAAGCGGTGACCCCTTCGTGCGGAACGCTCCTCCCCCGTGGAGTAAACAACGCCTACCAGACACAGGTCAGCCCAGATGGAAGGAACGTCTACTCAGTCGCGATTGGCGGGGACCTAGTCGAGTACGCGCGCAACCTGGCGACCGGCGGTCTGACGGTGATCGGTTGTGTCACCGAATCGACGGAACCCTGCGCCCCCGAGAACGTAACCGCCGAAGCCGTGGCGATGAACGGACCGGCGGCCTTGGCGATCAGCCCTGACGGGCGAAACGTCTACGTAGTCACGCAGGGCAAAAACGCGGTCGTCGAGTTCAGCCGTAGCCCCGAAACCGGCCTGCTGACCGAGATGGGCGCCGAACACAACCAGTGCATCAGCCATGAAGCTTCAAGCGGGTGCGTGACCAACGAAGCCAAGGGGCTGAACTTGCCCTACGGGGTCGCGGTCAGCCCCGACGGCAAGAACGTCTACGTCGCCGGCCATGCGGATGAAGCCGTGGCGGAGTTCTCGCGCAATACCGAATCAGGCGCCCTCACACAGCTCCCTTCGCCTAACGAATGCATCAGCAGCGCTTCGCTAAGTGAATGCGAAAGCATGGATGGAGAAGCACTTAAACATGCCTTCGGTGTAACCGTAAGCCCCGACGGCAAGAACGTCTACGTGGCCACCGGCGGGACCGAAGGAGAAGGCGACGTCGCGGCCTTCAAGCGCAACACCAACGAAGAAGGGGCGCTGAATCCGCTCCCGGGTCAGGAAGCCTGCGTCAGCAAATACGTTCCGGAATGCACCAAAATCGAAGATCTCAACGGCACCGAGGACCTCGTCGTCAGTCCAGACGGCAAAAACGTATACGCGAACTCCTTTGACGAAAATGCCGTAATCGAGCTCGAACGAAGCGAATCGACCGGTGCGCTGACCCAGCTGGCGAGCCCGAACCAGTGCGTGATGACCGAACCGGTCGCCGCAGGATGCTCACTGGCCAAGGGGCTCGGGGGTACGCTCGGCGTCGCGATCAGCCCCGAAGGAGACAACCTCTACGCCAGCGGCGCGGGCTCACACGCAGAGGCCGCATTCGCGCGCAACACTAACACGGGCGCCCTCACGCTGCTCGCCGAACCGTATGAATGCGTTACCTCAGACTCAAGTGGCTGTGGCGCAGGCTCAAACGAAGCGGCCGGCCTCACGGGTGCGCGACGCGTGACGGTCAGCCCAGACGGCACGAATGTCTACCTGGCCGGCCAGGGCAGTAGCGCAATCGTCGAGTTGTCCCGTACCTTCACGCCGGCCGTTTCTGCGATCAGCCCAAATAGCGGCCCCGAAGTTGGCGGTACCGCCGTCGCAGTAAGCGGCAGCGGCTTCGCGGCCGGTGCGACGGTGGCCTTTGGCGGTAGGCCCGCATCGGGTGCGACGATCAACTCGGCCGGCTCGATCACGGCGATCAGCCCCCCTGGCAGCGGCACCGCGGAAGTTACCGTCACCAATGCCGCTGGGACCTCGGCGGCTACCGCTGCCGATCGCTTCTCCTACGCCAGCCCGCCACAAAACGTCGTGCCGGCGCCCGTGCTAGCCCACACCGGCAACATCGCCCCGGTCTCCGGCAGCGTGCTGGTGCGACTGCCCGGCTCGACGGAGTTCGTGCCGCTCACCTCGGTTAAACAGGTTCCGTTCGGGACCGTTGTGAACGTCACCCATGGAAGGGTCACGGTCACCGTGGCGTCTCCCAGCGGCGGCACCGAGACGGGTGAATTCTTCGGTGGCGAGTTTCGGCTTACCCAGGACCAAAACGGCATGGTCGTCGCGACCCTGACCGGAGGTAATTTCTCGGTCTGCAGGCGCCGCATGCGAGCCGCCCGCCTCGACTCGGCTCGGGCGAGTTCCGGGCACGCCTCCGGCAAGCACGTTGTGCGAAGGCTTTGGGCCAACGCCCACGGGCAGTTCTCGACGAAAGGCCACTACGCAGCGGGCGCGGTGCAGGGCACCGAATGGCTGACCGAGGACCTCTGTGAGGGAACGCTGATCCGGGTCACCCGCGATCGCGTCGCAGTAACCAATTTGGTGAGCCACCGCCACGTCGAGGTGAGGGCCGGCCACAGCTACCTGGCCAAGGCCCACTGAGGGAGGAAAACAGCCCCGGTAAGACGTAGCACTTGTCCTGCGTCGTGGTCGCGGGATAGGGTTTCGCAGTCCGATCCACCGAACGGAGGACTCAATGAACGTGGCGCGCACCGTTTATCGCTACCTGACCGTCGTGCTCGTCCTCGACGTCGTCGTTCAGTTCTTTCTGGCCGGTGCGGGGGTGTTTCGCGCCGACGGCGGAGTGGCCCACGAATCGAGCGCGTTTGACCCACACCGCACCAACGGGACCGTGATCCAGATAGTCGCCCTGCTGGTGCTGCTCGCGGCGATCGCCGCCCACAACGGGCGCTGGAAGCCCGCGCTTGCCGTATTCGTGCTCAGCATCGTGCAGATCTTCCTGGCGATCGGCGGCTGGGCGGGTGGCCTTCACCCACTTGGCGGACTGGTCATCTTGGGCATCTCCGGCTGGATGGCTCACGACGCCTGGAGGGGCGCACGCTCAGCGACCGTGTCCTCCGGGGTCTAGCTTCGACTAATTAGCCCCCGTCCGCGCCAAATCGGCGCCTGTAGTGGGATGGCGCTTGACCATGGCCTGCCCCTTACTTGCCGGCCGAGTCCGCAGGGCGCGACGGCGTTCCGGGCTCGCGCGGCGCCCACACCTCCTCAACGAAGGCCGCCAGCTCCTCATCCAGCCGCTTCGGGCTGAGCCGCCACTCGAGGATCGAGCCGGCCTCGACCAGGCGAGCGTTCACCAGCTCTTCGGCGAGCATCCCGGAGTCGCCGAACGGGTGCAGCGGATCGCGCGAGTGGCCGACGATTAGCGCCGGCTGGGCGATCTTTCGCCGCTCCTCGGGATGCGGCGCGGTCTCGCCCAGCAGCAACCCCTCCAGCACCGCCAGCGAGGGGCCGGGGCGTTGGCGGGCCCAGTCGAGACCGATGTCGAGCAGGTAGTGGGTGCGGGGGAGGGCCGAGGTGAGGCGGGAGACGACCTCAAAGAACGGCCGGCCCAGCTGCAGGCCGAGCAGGATCGGGGTGAAAGTGGCCGCCACCGCCGGCAGCGCGTTGTCGAGCACCGGCATCTCGACGAACAGGCCCTTGACCCGCTCTGGGTCTCGGGTCGCCAGCTCCAAGGCGACGTTGGCTCCGAGCGAGGTGCCGCCAACGACCGCGGAGGGCAGCTCGAGATGGTCGAGCAGCGCCACCACCTGGCGGGCGAAGATCGGCATCGAGTAGAGGTGTAGGTCCTCGGGGCGCTCGGAGTGGCCGTGGCCGAGCAGGTCGACGCAGATCACCCGGTTACCGCGCCTGGCCAACGCCGGGGCGAGCCGCTCGAACATGCGGCGGTTCATCAGCAGGCCGTGGATCAGGACGAGGGCGCGCTCGCCCTCGCCGTAGGAGTCGTACTCGATCCGGTGGCCTTCGTAGCCGAACTCGCCCATGACGAGTCAGCCTAGCCTGCCCACCCTGCGGCGTTCCGGCCTGCGCCGGGAAGCGGCTTCTGGGCAGGAGTGGCTCTCCCCCGCAGTCGAGGCTGGCGGCCATAGAGTCCGGGTGCTTGCAAGCGCAGGGCGCCGCTCACCGACGCGAAAGGCTGTCGTCATCAAGACCTATCGGAGCTGGGATCAGATCGAGATCGCCTATCAGGAATGGGGCGAAGAGACGGGGTCGGTGCCCGTCGTCTTACACCACGGCTTCATCGCCAACGCCGAGGCCAACTGGGTGGCCACCGGCGTCGTCGAGGCGCTGCTCGGCGCCGGGCGGCGGGTGATCGCGCCCGACGCCAGGGGTCACGGCCACTCTGAGAAGCCGCACGACCCGGGCCGCTACGGGGAGCAGCGCATGGCCCGCGACCTCGCCGTCCTCTTCGAGCTGATCGGCGCTTCCCAGATCGATCTCGTCGGCTACTCGATGGGAGCGGTCGTCGCCTTGATCTTCGCCAGCGAAGGAGACCGGGTGCGGCGGATGGTCCTCGGCGGGGTCGGCTCTGGCATCATCGAGTGCGGCGGCGTCGATCGGCGTGCGGTCCCTAACGAGGCGATCGTCGAGGCGCTCGAGGCGGCGGACCCGGCGCAGATCCCAGAGCCCGGCGCGGCCGCCTTCCGCACCCTCGCCGACGCCTTAGACGGGGACCGCAAGGCCCTCGCCGCCCAGGCCCGCGCCGTCTTCAGGGGCGAGATCGCGCTGCAGCGCATCGCGGCCCCGACCCTGGTGCTCGCCGGTGAGGCCGACCCACTTGCGATCCGACCCGAGGTGCTCGCTGAGGCGATCCCGGAGGCGAGGCTTCGAATTCTTTCGGGGGACCACGTCGGGGCGATCGCAGACCCCGGCTTCAAACAGTCAATCGTCGAGTTCCTCGCCGGCTAGATGGGCATCGGCGAGATCCTCGCGATCGCCCTCGCGGGCCTGGCGGCAGGTGCGGTCAACACCGTGGTCGGCAGCGGGACGTTGATCACCTTCCCGGTGCTCCTGGCCTTCGGCTACGCACCGGTGACCGCCAACGTCTCAAACACGATCGGCCTGGTCCCGGGATCGGTCTCGGGGGCGGTCGGCTACCGGCGCGAGCTGGGCGGCCAGCGGCGGCGGGCGATCCGGCTCGGCACGGTCTCGGCGTTGGGTGGGATCAGCGGGGCGGTGCTGCTCCTGGTCCTCCCGGCCTCGACCTTCAAGGAGATCGTGCCGGCCTTCATCGCGATCGCCCTCGTCTTGGTCGTGTTGCAGCCGCGGATCAACCGGCTGCTGGCCGAGCGCAAGATCACCGCCTGGCATGAGAAGGGGATCTTCACCCAGATCGCGATCTATGCGACCGGCGTCTACGGCGGCTACTTCGGCGCCGCCCAGGGCATCCTGCTGCTCGGGATCCTCGGCGTCGCCCTGCCGCAGGACCTGCACCGCACAAACGCCCTCAAGAACGTCCTCGCGGGGCTCGTCAACGGCGTGGCGGGCCTCTACTTCGCCCTTGTCGCGCATGTGGCGTGGGCGCCGGCGGTGATCATCGCCGTCGCCTCGATCCTCGGTGCCCAGCTCGGGGCTCATTTCGGTCGCCGCCTGGCGCCCGGCGTGCTGCGGGCCCTGATCGTCGTGGTCGGCGCCACCGCGATCGTCCACCTGCTCACCTCCTGAGGCGAAGTGAAGCTAACTCTCGGACCTTCCGAGACGGCGTGCTGCACCCCCACGGGGCGGTGGGCGTGGTTAAAGCCAACTCCTCAGCCCCTCTGGGGCGGGGAGGGCGCGGCGAGGAAGCCGGCGGCCGCTGCCGAGCGATCCGGCATAGCCGCCGGCCCTTGCCGAGGGGGGCTTTGTGGCCTCCGGGAGGGCTAGCTGCCGGCGGGTGCGGCGGCTTCCTCGGGCAGCGCGCCGATGTTTTTCAGGAGGCGCACTGTGTCCCACTGGGCCCACCCCTCGACGATCTTGCCGTCCTCGAAGCGGCTGATCGCGATGCCGTTCACCGGGCTGGCCTTTTCGCCGGTGGGCTGCTGACCCATGAGTTCGTTCTCAAACGTGCCCTCCCCGCTCCAGCGGGCAACCACTCGGTCGCCGGCGGCGAAGATTTCCTCGACCGTGAACTCAAGGTCGGGGAAGGCGGCGCGATAGGTCTCGATCCTCGCCTTCAGCGCTTCGCGGTCGGCGTCGCCGAGCAGCGGGTCGTGATCGATGTAGTTCTCTGCGCATAGCTCGTCGATCAGCTCGAGCTTGCCTTGCCCCCAGGCTTCGTCGAAGAAGCGCTGGACTGCGTCGATGTTCTCCACGCTCATTGTGTACCTCCGGGGGAGGAGTTATTTGATTGGCCCGAAGCTATCGCGGCAGACCCTCGCCGGTGTTAAGCATTGGAACCCGGCGCGATCTGCCTCGCTGAGGCGGCGGTCGGCAGAGGGGGCACCTGAGGCCGCGGAAGGTGGGGGCGCCGATCGGGAGGCCGAAGCGGCGAAGCGATCAGTCGGCGCTTCGCGCGGGGCGGCTCAGCGCTTCAAAGCCCGCAACCAGCGGCTCGGCCCGATCAGGATCCGCACCCCGGGCCGCATCCAGCGCAGCACCGAGAGCAGCTCTCCCTGGCCCAGCGAGACGCAGCCGGCCGTCGGCGCGCCGGTCTGCTCGTGCAGGAAGATCCCCGACCCCCGCCCGAAGACCGGGTGGCGGTAGTTGAAGTCGATCACGGCGGCGTAGCGGTAAGCGAGCTGGTGATTTGACCAGAGGTCCTCATCTTCCGGAGCGCAGGGGCTGCGCTTGACCCAGCGGTTGTAGTCGGCTCGCGTCCCCGCCCAGCAGGACCCTGGCACCAGGTGGCGCCAGCGAAAGCCGGTGACGCCTGGGTTGGGGCGCGATCCGAAGTCATAGACAAAGCCGTAGTCGCCGATCGGAGTCGTGCCGTCGCCCTCGTGTCTGCGGGCCGGGAGGGAGAGGCCGTTGTAGCCAACCCGAGCCGCCATCGGCCCGTGGACCGCGCGCCAGCGCTCGCCCACGAGCTCATAGGTGCGAGCCGTGGCATGGGTGGTGTGCATTCCCCGGGTCGCGATCTCGATCACCTGATCCGCCGAGCCGAGCCCTTGCATCGCATTGGGGCTCACCCCCGGGGCGATCGCCGCGCGGGCCTCAGGTGCGCCTAGCGCCACCAGCCCGACGCCCAGCAGGGCGAGCGCCGCCGAATGGCGCACCACTCTCAGCCTGAGCCTCACCCGGGAGAGCTCCATCCTCGTCTCGCTCCTCCATGCCCGAACCGATCACCGCGCGTCTGCGAGCACCTGCAGCGACGCGCGCCATTTCGGGTCGATCTGGTCGAGGCGGGCGGTGACTTCATCCCTGGCCCCATCGAGATCGAGGATATGCCCGCCGACCTCCACCGAGGCGAATCCATCGTGTGGCCTGCCTTCGGAGCTTGGCGAGACCTCGAACCACTCATCGAGCTCGGCAAGAAGCTCGCCGGCGCGCTCCGAGGAAGCGCTACCTGTCGGCGCCAGGGTGACGAGATGGCTGGGCACGAGCTGCAACCTACCGGTCCCATGGCTCTGGGGCCGATGCCCGGCTGCAGCCCGGCGTCCCGGTGGTATCGTCGCCGGCGATGCGACGTAGCGAATCATCGTCACCCGCGGCGCAATGGCGGTTGGCAATCGGCGCTCTACTCGCCCTGCTGGTGCTCGTGGTCGCGATCCCGGCGCTCGCCGCCACCTCTCCGAAGAGGAGGTTTGAGAGGCGGTCGAG
This sequence comes from uncultured Solirubrobacterales bacterium, assembly GCA_963777915.1. Classification (GTDB taxonomy): domain Bacteria; phylum Actinomycetota; class Thermoleophilia; order Solirubrobacterales; family 70-9; genus CAVUPF01. The sequence goes on from CAVZSH010000005.1 coordinate 419,105, forward strand.
TATCCCGAGCTGCTCACATCTCTCGACCACGGCGATGGCGAAAGTGCTCGACAGCCCCCGGCTCAAACTCACAGGGAAACGCTCCAATCTGTGCATCTGGGAAGCAATCAGGCCCGGGCACTACCACGAGACTCTCTCGATCGAGATCATCCCGGGGATCAAGTCCATCTACAAGCTGGCCGAAGCCGACGGCATGAAAAATGCCACCAAGGAAGGGAAGCACTTCGGCACGCTTTCTTTGCGCCACAGTCCCTGGAAGGCGGCGTTCTTCGTCACCAAATCGACCTACAACGACGGGCTGGGACCGTGCCCCCCGGAACACACGATGCCGCCGTTTGGCCCCCCGGAATGCAGCGGAGACGCCAGTTGGACGACGATCGACGTCGACTCCTACAACTCAAAACTGATGGTCTCGATCGGGGCCGCCGGGCAAGTCGGCAACGTCTATCTCTCCCACGTGATCGCACTGAACGAGGAAGTCCTCGCCGGCAAAATCCACTGAGCTGGGGCCCCGGGGGGGCGATGTCCGGGGCGATCGGTGGAGATGCGCTACAACCAGAGCCCAATGCGCCCGAGCCCGATCAGAGTCGCGCTCTGCTTACTCTTTGCCCTGCTGCTGTGCGCCTGCGGTGGTGGCTCGGCCTCGGCAGGCAGCGACTCCACGCAGACCCGCTCCTTGAGCGGCGCGTTCAGCTCGGCGCAAGGCCGGCAGGCAGCGAGCACGCGCGGTGCTGAGCTCACCGAGTGGCCGGAGTTCGGCCTGGACGCGCAGCGCTATGACGCGACAAACCGCCCGACCGGCATCACCGCCGCCAATGTAGGCGAACTCAGCGCGCAGCAGATCTCGCTGCCCGGCACGGTTGACTCCTCGCCGATCTACCTGCACGGCGTGAGCGTGGCGGGAGCGAGGCGCGACGTGATCGTGATCACCACCTCCTATGGGCGCACGATCGCGATCGACCCGAGCAGCGGCAGGCTGCTGTGGACCTTCACCCCGCCGGGGTATGGGCGCTGGGCGGGCAGCGCGCAGATCACCAACACCAGCCCGATCGCCGATCCCGACCGCCATTTCGTCTACGCGGCTTCGCCCAATGGGCTGATCCACAAACTCTCGCTCTCCAGTGGCCGCGAGGACGGCGCCGGGGCCTGGCCGGTCAGGATCACGCGTGACGCCACGCGCGAGAAGCTGGGCTCGGCTTTGAACATCGACGGCCCCGACGTGATCGCGACGACCAGCGGCTACATCGGCGACATCCCCACCTACCAGGGCCACGTCGCGCTGATCTCCCGCGCGAGCGGCAGGTTGCGGCGGGTCTTCAACACCCTCTGTTCGAATCGCCACACGATCATCGTTCCCACCAGCTGCCCACAGAGCGACTCGGCGATCCTCTCACGCGGGGGGGCGGTCGTGGAGCCGGGCGGCGGGCGGCTGCTGATCGACACCGGCAACGGGAGCTGGAACGGCAAGACCGACTTCGGTGACAGCGTGCTCGAGCTGACATTCCCCCGGCTGGCGCTGAGACAGGCCTTCACACCCACCGACCAGGAAAGGCTCAACACGGACGATCTGGACCTCGGCTCAAGCGCTCCGGCGCTGCTGGGGCAGAACCGGGTGCTGGTGGCCGGCAAGGACGGGATCATGCGGGTGCTCGACCTGCGCCGCCTCGATGGCCACGCGCCCTCCGCCCACGAGGCCCTAGGCGGCGAAGTGCAGACGCTAAGCACCCCCGGCGGCGGAGAGCTGTTCACGGTGCCGGCGGTGTGGCGCCACGGATCACGCTCGACTGTGTTTGTGGCGGATTCAGAAGGGACGGCTTCCTTCGTGCTGCGCGGCGGGCGCCTGCGGCAACTGTGGGCCAACTCGACGCCAGGTACCAGCCCGGTGCTGGCCGGCGGGCTGCTCTATGTCTATGACCCCAGCGCCGGCGGGATCGAGGTCTATTCCCCCGACTCGCCGCGCCCGATCGACAAGCTGCTCGGCGCCCCCGGGCACTGGAACAGCCCGATCGTGGTCGACGGGCACGTGGTGGAGCCAGAGGGCGATGCCAACGAACACGAACTGACCGGGAGACTCGAGTTGTTCTCGGTCCGCTAGGGGCCCGAGGGGCGAGAGGTCCAGACGGGCTGCGCGACAGCCGGCACCCGTCTTCGCACAGCTCTCACCGCCAGCATCGCCCGGATGCCTCCAGGGCGCTTTCGGGGGTCTAGCGGCCGCCGAAGACCGTGCGCCGGTAGATGCCGGTTGCGCCGGGGTGGGCGTTGCCGCTCAGGTTGCTGGCGGTCGACTGATAGGCGGCATAGGAGGCACCGGCCGAGCAGGAGACGTTGCTGGAGTTACCGTTGCCTCCCGGCGAGTAACGGCCACTCTGCCGGGAGATCAGGAACGTTCCGTGATGGAGGAGGTCATGGACGTAGACGTTGCTGACCTTGGGGTTTACGCCGAAGCCGTCGTAGGGGTTGCCGAGGTTCGTGGCGGTGCTCTGGAAGCAGACAAACCGCCCGTCGCGAGGAAGGTCGGGCGCCGAGGAGTCGCCGTTGGCGATCGCCTTGCTCCCGCCGCCGCTGCGGGAGGCGAGGAAGATCTGGTTGCTGGCGATGTCGCGAACGTAGATGTTGTCCACAGGGTTGGCGATGCCGCTGAGGTTGGTGGCGGCGCTCTCGAAGGCGACCCGACCGCCGTCGCCGTCGACCGAAGGGTTTATCGCCGCTTGGTTGGCCACTCTGCCGTTTTCCGCCGCCGAGACGAGGGTGGTCCTGTTGCTCGCCAGTTTGCGCTCATAGACCTGCGGTTCTCCGTTGGCCAGCGGGCTGAGGTTGGTGGCGGTCGACTCGAAGACCACTGCGTCGCCGCTTGAGGAGATCTGTGGATGGGTTGAATCGCCGTTGGCCGGCGCGCCGCTGGAGGAGCGTGAGATCAGCGTCGTCCGGTCGCTCCGCAGATTCCTCAGGTAGACGTTCACCGTGCCGCGTTTCGCGCCTGGGGCCAGGTTGGTCGCCGTGGAGGCGAAGGCGATCTCTTCGTCATCGGATGACATCGAGGGGGAGAAGTTTTCCCCGTTGGCCTTGGCGCCATTCTCTCCGGAGGCGCGGGAGATCAGGATGGTCTCTCCTTTGCGGGAGCGGCGCAAGTAGACGTTCGACTCTCCCCCGCGGCCGCCCAGGTTGCTGGCTTTGGAGGCGAAAGCAACGTTCCAGCCTCCACCGGAGACCGCCGGTTCGAAGCTCGGCCCGTTGGCAGGCGCGCCGCCGGAGGAGCGTGAGATCAGGTCCGTGCGGTTGCGGTCGACGTTTCGCAAGTAAACCTGGCTCGTCTGGCCTGGGCCACTTGAGATATAGCCGATGTAGTTGCCGTCCAAGGAGATCGAGGGGTTGGAGCTGTCCTGGTTGGCCGGTGACTCCTGGGAGATGTCCGCACGGCCGATCAGCAGGGTCCTGTAGTCGGTGAACTGCTTGGCTTGGCCGACGATCGGCACCGCCAGCGCCAGCGCCAGGACGGCGGCGCAGACCCAGCGGGCGCGGCCTTTTCGTGAGCGTGGCGGGAGTGGTTTCAAGGGGTGGATCCAGTGGAGCAGGCGCCTCGATGACGCCGGCCGGAGCCAGAATGAGCTTCAATCCGACGCAATTATTGGTATCGACAGTACGCCGCACAACTTGACCCGACGAATGTTCGCGACTTCGCGACCCGATCGGCCGGGCTCAGTGGGCTTCGTCTGAGGCGTGCGCTGGCGGGCGGGACTCCTCCGCCAGCGAGGTGATCTCAAGCTGTCCGTGGGCGGCCTCTTCGAGTACCTCGGTCGCCTCCTGGGCCGAGCGCGCGTAGAGCTCGACCAGCAGGTGGATGACGATCTGCTCCTCGTCGTGCTTGTGGAAGCGGACATGGGTGAAGAACTCGCGTATACCGGCTTCGCCGAAGGCGCCGTAGGTCAGGAACTCGATCGCCTCGGGCCCTGAACAGGTCTCCACCCGATCCTGGTCGACGGTAACCGTGCAGGAGGCGACCCAGGGCGTGCCGGCGACCATCCGTTCCCAGCGGTCCTCGATCGGCACGACGCGGTCGCCCTGGAAGGTGAGGTGGGGCTGGTCGTGCATGCAGTCCAGGCACTGCACGACCGACTCTTGCACTTCATCTACGCCCTCGGTCGGGATGCCGCTGTCGGGGTCGATGCGGCGGATCGCGTCGTAGTGGATCTGGATCTCAAGGCTCTGCGACCAGCAGCGATAGCAACGCAACCAGGCCGAGCGATCCCCGTTTAGCTCACTCATCGCTTCTTATTGTCGCGCCGATCGGCGCTCGGCGTTCTCCGGCACCTCGCGTCGCGATTAGCGGGCGCTGGAGGTTGTCGCCGGGGCGGGGCTGTCGAAGCGCTGGCCGACCAGCTCGACGATCTCACCCATGATCCGGTTGAGGTCGAAGTCCTTGGGCGTGTAGACGCCCTCGACTCCGGCCGCGCGCAGGCGCACGGCGTCGGCGACGGGGATGATTCCTCCGACCACGACCGGCACCTCGACCCCCTCCTCGCGCAGCATCCGCACCACCTCGGGGACCAACTCGAGGTGGGAGCCGGAGAGGATCGAGAGGCCGACCAGGTCGACGTCCTCCTGCAGGGCGGATGAGGCGATCTCGGCCGGGGTGAGGCGGATGCCCTGATAGATCACCTCCATGCCGACGTCGCGGGCGCGCAGGGCGATCTGCTCGGAGCCGTTGGAGTGGCCGTCGAGACCCGGCTTGCCGACCAGGATCCTGATCCGGTGACCGATCCGCTCGGAGATCTCCTCGACCCGGCGGCGGATTGCCGCGAGTTGCTCGCGGTCGGCGGGCGGAGCGGCGCCCTCGACCCCGGTAGGGGCGCGGTAGGCGCCGAACGCATCGCGCAGCACCCCGGCCCACTCGCCGGTCGTCGCGCCGGCCCTGGCGGCTTCGATTGTCGCCGGCATGACATTGGCGCTCTCCTCGCGGGCGACCCGGGCGAGCTCGTCGAGCGCTGCCCGCACCGCGTCCCCGTCGCGCTCGGCCTTCCAGAGCTCCAGCGCCTCGAGCCGTTCGCGCTCGACCTCGGGGTCGGGGGTGAGGATGCCGCCGTCGGCGCCCGCGGTCAGCGGCGAGTCCTCGGTCTCGGTGAAGCTGTTTTGGCCGATCACCTTCTGCTCGCCGCTCTCGATCCGCGCCACCCGTTCGCGGTGGGACTCGACTAGGCGGGCCTTCATGTAGGGGACGGCGGCGACCGCGCCGCCGTGCTCGGTGACCACGGCCATCTCCGCGCGGGCGCCCGCGGCCAGCTCCTCCACCAGCCCGTCCATCACCTTTGAGCCCTCGAAGAGGTCGGGGTACTCGAGCAGATCGCTCTCGTTGGCGAGTACCTGCTGGATGCGCAGGCTCCACTGCTGGTCCCAGGGGCGGGGGAGACCCATCGCCTCATTCCAGGCGGGGAGCTGGATCGCGCGGGCGCGAGCATCGCGACTAAGGGTCACCGCGAGCGCCTCCAGGACGATCCGCTGGATGTTGTTCTCCGGCTGAGCCTCGGTCAGCCCGAGGCTGTTGACCTGGACGCCGTAGCGGAAGCGCAGCATCTTGGGATCGGTGACGCCGTAGCGCTCGCGGCCGATCTCGTTCCAGAGCCGACCCATGGCGCGCAGCTTGGCGGTCTCTTCGACCAATCGGATGCCGGCGTTGACGAAGAAGGAGATGCGCCCGAATACCGTCGGGAAGTCCCGCTCGGCGACCTGGCCGCGCGCCTTGACCTCGTCGAGAACCGCGATCGCGGTCGAGAGCGCGTAGGCGATCTCCTGCACCGGCGTCGCGCCCGCCTCCTGCAGGTGATAGCTGCAGATGTTGGTCGGGTTCCAGCTCGGCACCTCGTTGACGGTGAAGGCGACCATGTCGGCGATCAGTCGCATCGAGGGCTCGGGTGGGAAGGCGTAGGTGCCGCGCGAGAGGTACTCCTTGATGATGTCGTTCTGGGTGGTGCCCTTGAGCTCGGAGCGCCCGACGCCGTTCTCCTCGGCGACCACGATGTAGAGGCCGAGCAGCCAGGCCGCGGTGGCGTTGATCGTCATCGAGGTGTTCATCTCCCCGAGCGGGATGCCGTCGAGCAGCTGGTGCATGTCGCCCTTGTGGGCGATCGAGACGCCGACCTTGCCGACCTCGCCGCGGGCGAGGACGTGATCGGCGTCATAGCCGGTCTGGGTGGGCAGGTCAAAGGCGATCGAGAGGCCGGTCTGGCCCTTGGCGAGGTTGCCCCGGTAGAGCTCGTTGGAGCGGCGGGCGTCTGAGTGCCCCGCATAGGTGCGCATCAGCCAGGGACGGTCGGGCTCGGGCAGGCGGTGCTCGTTCATCGTTACCAATGATATTTGGGGCAGGCCGAAATCCCGCGTTCACCGGCCCCCGGGCGCATCTTTTCCCCCTGGCTGTGTTTAGGCTGCGGGCGATGAGAGCGAGATTCACAGCCGTTTTGCTCGCCGCGCTCGCCGCGGCGCTGATCGTCGTGGGCGGGGCCGGGGCGGCGATGGTCGGCATCTACCGCAACGGCATGGAATCCTCCGCCAAACGCGAACAGCTGATCAAGCTCTCGGGCCGCAACTGCACGCGCGGAAGCGCCGAACAGGCGCTGGTGATCACGCTCGGCAAGCTCACGAGTCAGTGCTCATTCCGGACTCCCGTGCTGGGCCGTGACCTCGAAGTCGCGGCGAGCGAGCGGCTGCTGAGCGCCACGCCGAAGAGCCTGCAGCGCAAGGTCTTCCTCGGGCTCATCTTGCGGACCGGCGGCGGCGCCGGTTACCAGCTCGCCGTCTACCCGGCCCAGCAGAAGGTCCAGCTGCGCAAGTACCTGCCGGGCGGCAAGGTCAAGTACCTGGCGATCGCCCGGGGCCAGCGGGCGGTTCAGGGGATCAACAGGAAAAACCAGCTCGGCCTGCAGGCAATCGACATCACCAGCGGGCCCGAAAGGGGCCGTTGCCGCCTCTTCGCCTACGTCGGCGGCAAGCAGGTCGCCGAAGCCGTCGATCCGGGGGCCCGCGAACTGAGCGGCAGCGCCTCGGGCGTCGCGGTCGGCTCGGCGAGCAACGCCCGCGGCGCGAGCGCCAGCATCGACAACGTCGTAGTCCGGGTGCCCAGCCCCTTTTAGCGCCGGTTCAGCCGCGCCCCCCGGTGCTTGCTCACCTGCCTACCTGGGCGTTGCTTGACAGCACTATCGCTTCGGGTGGGCCGCTTTGGCCCCGGTCTGGGCGTGGACGGCTTCGGCAACCAGATGTGCATATAGCTTGGCGCCGGTGGGGGTGAGGTGGATCCCGTCCCAGAAGATGCCACCGCGGGTCTTGGCCGTCGCGCTCCAGTCGATCAGCGATGTGTGCGGCCATTCCCTCGCCGCCTGGGCGAGCTTTTCGTTTGACTCGCCCACCCAGCTGACCGGCGCGTGGTCGTTGATCAAGAAGAGGTGGCCCGCCTCCGACGTAGCGGTGCGCAGCGCGTCCATTTCTTCGCTGTAGAGCGGCCCGTTGTTGCCGATCTGGATGATCAGGTCGTTGGGATGATGGCCGCCGGCCTTCAGCTTGCGGGCGAGGGAGATGACTTCGTCCACCTGGCGTCCCACCTTGGCGTTCATCGAGAAGCCCTGCCCAAGGCGTGCAGCGAGCTGTTCCTTGGCGCCGACCATCACCGAGTCGCCGAAGGCGATGATCCGCAGCGGCTGGGCCCGATGAGCGCGGGCAGCTCTGCTTGAGCCTGGGTCCCGCCGCCTCGATTCCCTGGCACTCACCTGGGCGAATTCCGCCGTCGAAGCCGCAGTGGCACCCGCCTGCAGGCGCGGGCTGGTGCTGGCCACGATGCCGCCCCAGCCGATCAGCACGACGACCGCGGGGACCGCCACCACCAGCGCCGGTCGCCCGTAGCGCAGCCAGTCCTCGGGCAGTGCCGGCAGCTTCGCCTTGCCGCGGAAGGGTAGCTCGACGAAGCGGTAGGAGAGATCGGCGAGGGCGAGGACTACCGCCAGCTGCAGCGGAATCAGCACCCCTTTGGGCAGCACGACGCCGATCACCGGGGTCAGCACCAGCACCGGCCAGTGCCAGAGGTAGAAGCTGTAGCTGCGCAGGCCAAGCCAGACCAACGGCGGGCGGGCGAGCAGGGACCCGAGGCGCGCCGCGGGGTGCGCCAGCACGGCGATCAGGGCGGAGGTGAAGATTGCCAGCACCAGGTAGCCGCCGTGGTAGAGAGAGAGGTCGTAGTCGTGCACGTGCAGGAAGCTGAGGACGATGTAGCCGAGCGCGATCACGCCGGCCGCGTCGAGTGCCGGCCCGCTCCAACGTCCCGGCGAGCCGCGACGCAGTCCCCAAGGGCTCCAGGCGAGCGCCAGCGCCACCCCGGCCAACAGGCCGACGGCGTGAGTGTCGGTGCCGTAGTAGACGCGCGAGGCATCTGCACCCGGGTGGAAAAGGACCCAGGCGAGCGCCACCGAGCCCAGCGCCCCGGCGATCACGCCGACGATCAGCCGCCGGCGCCCAAAGAGCGACATGCCGGCGGCGAAGACCAGCGGCCAGAAGAGGTAGAACTGCTCCTCGACCGAGAGTGACCAGAGGTGGCGGAAGAGCGACGGCGTCTGGAACTGTTCGAAGTAGGACTGGTGGCTGAAGATGAAGTGCCAGTTGGCAAAGTAAAGGAGCGAGGCCACAGCGTCGCCGCGCAGCTCGTTGATCCGATCCGGCTCGACGATCGCCGCGACGATCATCGTCGCCGCGATGAAGACACCGACCGCCGGCAGCAGGCGCTGCGCCCGTCGCAGCCAGAACTTGCCCAGCTTGATGTGGCCGCCGCGGCGGTACTCGCTGAGCAGCAGCGAGGTGATCAGGTAGCCGCTGATCACGAAGAAGACGTCGACGCCGAGGAAGCCGCCCGGCATCCAGCCGACACCGGCGTGGTAGAAGAAGACCGCGAGCACGGCGATCGCCCGCAAAGCGTCGATCCCCGGCATGTATGGAAGGCGGCTGTCCTGCGGTCTGCTCATCTCACGGTCAACGCTTCTGCGCTGTCATCACAGCTCCTTGAGTATTAAGCGTTCGCCTCGGGCCGGCTAGATGCATAATCCCCGGAGATGTCTACGACGACGATCGAGCGGCCGCGCAGCGGCGGCCCGGGCTCGGGCCTGGGGGGTGGCTGGCGGGTGATCGTCCGCAACGACAGCCGCAACACCTTCGAGCACGTCGCCCAGACTCTCTCTAGCGTCCTGCCCGGAGTCAGCATCGACCAGGGCCACCGGATCGCCGACCAGATCCACAACAGCGGCCAGGCGATCGTCTGGACGGGCCCCCGCGAGCCGGCCGAGCACTACTGGGAACAGCTGGACACAGCGGGCCTGACGATGGCTCCGCTGGAGCGCGGCTGAGCGGCGTCGCAGCAGCCCTGCGCCGAGCTCAGTGAATGACGCAGCTGGGAGCGCCGGCGGCCTCTGAAGCCGGGAAGGCATGGGCCAGCGCGTGGGCAATCAGGCGGCTGCGGGCGGCATAGCCTGGCGAGTTGTAGTGAATCCCGTCATCGATGAACCACTTGTCCTTCGCCGCCGCGGCCCAGTCATAGACGCGCATGTTCGGGTAGGCGGGGCACGCCTTGCGCAGGGCTTCGTCCCATAGCTGCATGTTGTGCTCCGCGTAGGGCCCGCTGGTGAGCAGGGACTTGACGTTGACCCACATCACCGGCTGGTCGCCGATCACCGACATCATCCGCTTGATTCGGGCCAGCTGATCGACGCTCGAGCCGACGTAGATGTCGGCGGCATCGTTGGTGCCGAGCGCGAGTACCCAACAGCCGCGATAGCCCTGCCTCTTCCAGGCCTGCGCCACTTCGTAGGCGTTCGGCTGGCCTTCGAAGGTCTCGACGATCGACCTCGCGCCGGAGATCTCGAAGTGCTGGGTGGCGGCGCCAACCCGCGCGTACTGGGCGCTGATCCGCTGGCGAGGGCTCGGTAGGTATTCGGGTGAGACCAGGCCCTCCGAGGTGGAGTCGCCGATGTGGATCACCGAGCGACAGGACGTGCGGTGCGAGGACGCGGCCTCGGCTGCGGCGCGCGGCCCTCCCAACGGCGCTCGAACGGTTTGCGCGATGTTGCGACCCGAGGCGGCAGCCGCGCCGACGGCGGGGCCCGAGCCCACCCCGGCCAGCCCGGCGCAGGCGACGACGAAGACGCTGAGCAGTGCCGTCAGGGCCACCCAGCCCCTTCGCGGGACCGACTCCGGGCGCCATTCTCCCGACCTGAGCTGCTTCCAGAGGCGCCCGAGGGCGCCGTGGCGAATCGGCTCCTCGACGAATCGCCACGAGAGCGCCGCAACAGCGATGATCGCCGCGACCTGGAGGGCGTCGCGGAGCAGGTTGGTGCCGTGGGCGTCGGCGGGCGTCGTCAGGACGATGATCGGGTAGTGCCAAAGGTAGATCCCATATGAGCGCACCCCGATCCAGCGCAGGGGGCGCCAGCCGAGGACGGAGCCCAGCCTGCAGGCGGGCTGGGCGAGCGCGGCGATGACGAGCGCCGTCGCCAGCGCCAGCAGCGTGAAGCCGCCCCGGTAAAGGAAAGGGGAGTACTCGTTGGTGCGCCAGATCATCAGGGCGATGACGATCAGGCCCGCTACGCCAAGGCTGTCGAGGAGGCGCCGAGCGCCGGCCGCGACTCGCTTCGTCAGCCGCCGGCTGGGCCAGACCATCGCCAGGGCGGCTCCGACCAGGAGCTCGCTGGCCCGGGTGTCGGTCCCGTAGTAGACCCGCGAGGGGTCGAGGCTCGGGTGATAGAGCAGCGCCATCGCGATAGCCGAGGCGGCGGCGAGGAGCAGAGTCGCGCCGGCCAGCCTGGGGCGCAAACCGGAGGGGAGGGGGACCTCGCGGATGAAGCGGATGCCGAGCAGTAAGAGGAATGGCCAGATGATGTAGAACTGCTCCTCTACCGCCAGGGACCAGAGGTGGTTGAGGGGCGAGGGTGATCCAAAGCGCGCGAAGTAGGAGACGTGCTGGAAGATCAGCCACCAGTTGCTCACGTACAAAAGAGCGGCGGCCACGGCTTCCCTGAAGCTCGGCGGCTGGTGGGGGCCGATGACGGTGACCCAGGCCATCACCACCGCGAGCATCAGGAAGAGGGCGGGTAGCAGCCGCCGGGCGCGGGCCAGCCAAAAGCGGCCCAGCCGGATGCCTCCGCGGGCCCACTGCGCGAGGAGCAGGTCGGTGATCAGGTAGCCGCTGAGGGTGAAGAAGACACCGACGCCGAGCAGGCCCCCCGGAGCCCACCCGAACCCCAGGTGAAAGGCGATCACCGCGAGAACGGCAACGGCTCGCAACCCGTCCAGCCCGGGCATGTAACGCTGGCTGGGCCTGACTGGTTCAGGCATGGGCGCCCCCGCATGCTACGCAGCGTGCGGCGCCAAACTGCCTCAACGGCTGGGCTTGGGCCGATTCGCCCCTCAGTCGGGGGGCGCCGTCGGTTTCTCGGCAGGCTCCTCGGTGCTCTCGTCCTTGCCCTCAAGAGAGGCTTTGAACTGCCGGATGCCCGAGCCGAGAGAGCGACCCACCTGGGGCAGGCGTTTTGGCCCGAGGACCAGCATCGCGATCACCAGCACGACCAGCAGATGGGCTGGGCTCTCTAGCCCACTGAACATCGGGTCTCCTTGGTCAAGTCCATGAACGTTACGCGAGTCCTTCGGTCTCTGATCGGCGGCCTCGGGTAGGTTGCCCCGATGAATGACGATTGGCGCCTACAGATCGACCCGCAGGAGGATGCACACGCAGATCGGCTGATCGGCCACCTCGACGCAGGCGCACTTCAACACGAGCTCAGCGAGGCCTTCCACGATCGGGTGATCGTCAGCCGAGAGCGGCACGAACCCCGTGTTTTCCTCTACGCCGGTACGCGCGAGCAGGCCGAGGCTGCTCGCAAGCTGATCGATTCGCTCGCCCGCCAGCACGGCTGGACGCTCAGCACCGAGCTGCGGCACTGGCATCCGACCGCGGAGGCCTGGGAGGAGCCCGACAAGCCACTCCCCGACAGCGACCTCGCCCTCAAGGCCGAGCATCAAGAGGAGATCGCCGCCGAAGACAAAAAGGTGCGGGAACAGGGCTATCCGGAGTTTGAGGTCCGCATCGAGTTCCCCTCACACCGCGACGCGGTGAACTTTCGCCAACAGCTCCGAGACGAGGGCTTCTCATCCGTTCATCGCTGGAAATACCTCCTGGTCGGCGCGATCGACGAGGACGAGGCCAAGCAGCTTGCCGAACGGCTGGGCAAAGAGGCCCCCGAGGGCAGCCAGATCAAAGTCGAGGGGACCTGGAAGGTGGCTCTTGCCGAGAGCCCCCCCAATCCGTTCGCGGTGCTGGGAGGGCTCGGCGGGTAGGCCGTTCGGATTTGCCCTTTGTCAGGCCCGGAGGATCGAGGTCGGTCTCAGGCCATGCCGACCGGGCTGGGCTGCTGCGCCGCCCGGTCGGGCTCGGGCTTGGCGCCTCGCATGTACATCAGGATGGCCACGATCAGCGACCAGAGAATGGTCCCCAGCAGGGCTGGAAATATCGCGGGTGGGATCACAAAACAGATTCCGAGCACGACGGCGACCCAGCCCAGCCACTTGGGCAGGCGCGCTCCGCGGAGGATCGCCAGACCGCTCGGGAGGGCGAATAAAAAGCCGCCGGCGAGCACCACCAGGAAGAGTTCGTTGCTGAGGAAGCTCAGAGTCTGGGCGCTCGCCGGACTCAGGTCGCCGAGGCGATGGGCAAGCCCGTATTCGATCGAGGTGATCGCGAGAACCCCGACCACCATCACCACCGCGCCGGCCAGGGCGAGTGCGGCAAGGCCCTCGGCGCCCGCGGTGTGGCGCAGGTAGGAGCGCAGCGATGCGGCGAACAGCGCAAAGAACAAGAACCCGAAGGCGATCAGTAGGGCGGAGGTCTCAACTTCGGAGCGATGGGTCCCGTAGTAGGCGATCACCTTCGCGATGCTGGCGTTCGATTCGGGTGTTTCGCTGCCCGAGAAGATGGCGACGATCGTAAGAACGGCAAAGACCACGCCGGTCAGAGGCGCGATACGACTTAGGCGGTCCAGCATCCTGCTGATCTCCTCCTCGGTTGAGCGCCCGGAAAAGGCCTGCTGCGCCAGCTTTCCGGGCGGCGACCCTGCTCCCACTATCGCGTCCAGCCTCCCACCTCGGGGTCGAAGCTGTCAAGCGGGGATGCTTGGTAGCGGGGGGCGGTTATTCGGCTGCCAGCAGGGTGTGCCAGGCAGGGAGGAGCGGCAGGTCATAGAAGCCGATGACGGCGGCGCGGGCATCCTCGATCTCCTCGGAGTACCAGTAGCGCTCGAAGTCGGCCCGGACCTCCCACAGCGAGGTCTGCTGGAAGGCGAGCGGGTCATCGATCGAGCGGATCAGCGACCAGCTCCTGGCGCCGAAGGCGGGCATCCGCGCCGCCGCCGGTTCCCAGAGGTCGAGCCAGCGGTCGGCCCGGAAGGGGGCGATGTGCCAATCGAGTGTGCATACCTCAGCCATGTGACTACGCTCCAACCTCGGCCCGGATCGCGCCGGGTCCGTCGTCGACCTTGCCCTCGTCCTCGGACTGCGCTCCGACCAGGATCGAGATCTTGCCCAGGTGCTTGTTTTCGTGTAGAAGCTGGTGCGCCCCGGGGACGCCCTCGAAGCCCATCGTCTTCCACAGCACCGGCCGGACCTTGCCCTCGGCCATCAGCTGGTTCGCCCGCATGCACTCATAGGCGTTGGCGAAGTGCGAGCCGATGATCTGCTTCTGGCGCATCCACAGGTAGCGCACGTCGAAGTCGAGCCGAAAGCCGGAGGTGGCGCCGCAGATCACCACCTTGCCAAACGGCTTGACGACGAAGACCGAGGTCGGGAAGGTCGCCTGCCCGACGTGCTCAAAGACGATGTCGGGAGCCTCGCCGAGGATCTCCTTGACCCGCTTGGCAAAGCTCCGCGAGGCCGCAAAGCGCTCCTTCTCGGCGGCCGGGTCGGCGAGGTTCTCAGGCGTCCGCATCATCTCGCCGAACTCGGCCCGGTTTATGTAGTCGACCGCGCCGAGCGCCTTGACCAGCTCGCCCTTCTCATCGGAGGAGACGACGCCGACCGCATTGGCGCCGGCCGCCGCGCAGAGCTGGGTGGCGAAGACGCCGAGCCCGCCGGCGGCGCCCCAGATCAGCACGTTGTGGCCGGCCTGCAGCTTGCACTGGTCGATCAGCATCCGGTAGGCGGTGAAGTAGGTGAGCCCGTAGGCGGAGGACTCCGCCCAGCTCAGGTTCTGGGGGCGGGGGAGGAGCTGCTGCGCCTGCACCTTGGTGAACTGGGCGAAGGAGCCCCAGGTCGTCTCGTAGCCCCAGATCCTCTGACTCGGCGCGGCGAGCGGGTCGAGGCCGTGGACCTCGACGTCCTCATATGAGGCCTGGTTGCAGTGGACCACTACCTCCTCGCCGGGTTTCCAGCGGGTGACGCCCTCACCGACCTTCCAGACGATCCCCGAAGCATCGGAGCCGCCGATGTGATGGCCGAACTCGGGATGGTCGCCGTAGCCGAAGACCGAGACCGGCTTGCCGAGCGCCGCCCAGACGTTGTTGAAGTTGACGCCGGCGGCCATCACCCGCACGATCACCTCGAAGGCGCCGGGCTCGGGAACCTCGATCTGCTCGAGCTGGAAGGCGTCGATCGGCTCGCCCTCGCGCTCGGGGCGGATCACCCAGGCGGCCATCGTCTCGGGCAGCGTTCCGGGCTCCACGTCGAGCTTCGCGACTGCGCTGGTGTCTACTGCCAAGAAATCCTCCGCGGGGGTTGTTGACGGGCGGCGGCAATCCTAGTCAACGCCCCCGGGTCGGGGCTTGCGTCCGGGCGCAGGGCTACCTTCGGTGATTCGACGACGAAGGGAATGAGATGACCGCTTTGCTGTTGATCGTCCTGCTTGGTGCCGCCGTGCTGGCTGCCGCTCTCGCCCTGCGGGCGTCGCGACTGGACGCCGAGCTGAAGCGCGCCTGCGGTGAGCGCGACACCGCCGTGGCAGAGCGCACGGAGGCGAGCGCCAGGGCCGCGGAGCTGCCCGAGGTCCAGCAGCGATTGGCCGCGGCCGCGGCGCGGCTGGAGGCGGTCGAAGCAGAGCGCGACCGCATGCTGGGCAAGGATGGCGAGCGGGCGGAGGAGACCTCCAAGCATGTGACGCAGCTGCGCAGCGACCTCGACTCGATCAAGAAGGACCTGCCGAAGATCCTCGACCACAGCTCCAAGGCCGCCTCCGGCGCCGAGCGGGTCGAGAGCGGCATGACGAGCTGGATGCGGACGATCGCCAACCCGCAAAGCCGCGGCGCCTTCGGCGAGCTGGCGGTCGAGAACCAGCTGAAGAGCCTGGGCCTTGAGCCGGGTCGCGACTACATGCGACAGGTGGCCGGCGATGACGGCAGGCTGCGGCCCGACTTCGTGGTCAGGGCCGGGGAGGCGAGCATCGTGATCGATGCCAAGTTCGCACTGGATGAGGACCTCGCCGGGGTCGGCGAGGCGATCGAGGCCGAGGACCCGGAGCGGCTGGTGCCCTACGGGCGCAAGCTGAAGGCGCGGGCCGAAGAGCTGGCCAAGCGCGACTACGCGAAGATCGCCGACCGGGCCACGGCGGTCGTCCTCCTTTACGTGCCGGTGGAGGGCGCCTACGAGGCGCTGCGGGTGCTGCCCAACTTCTCGATCGAGAAGTTCTCACAGCGGCACCGGGTCTATGTGGTGACCCCCTCGCAACTGGGGTTGGCGTTGGGGTTCGTCGCCGAGGTGGCCCACGATGCGCGTCGCAGCGAGGAGACCGAGAGGGTCGCGGCGACGCTGCTCGACGCCGCCGAGGACATGGCGAACATGGTCGACCAGCTCGACCAGCACGGCAAGCACCTGCAGACCGCTTTCACGAGCTACGACAAACTGGTCGGAATGACCGGGACCCGCAGCAACCTCTGGCGGCGGATGTCCTCGGTGTTCGAGTTCGCGCGGCGCAAGCCGACGGTGGAGGGCGAGGTGCGACAGCTCAATCCGCCTCGCGAGGATGCCGGCGAGATCGCCGAGCGCTGGCACGAGGCCGCCGCAGAGGAGCGATAGGCGCGGCTGGGCCTACGGCAGCAGGACGTCGTTCTGCGAGGAGGCGCGGTAGGGGCCGACCACGAGCTGGGCGGGACGGGCAGCCGGGATGTCGGCGGCAATCAGCGTGTAGGTGCCGGTGGGAAGGTCGGCCTGCAGGGTGCCGTTGCCGTTGGCGACGAGTGGGCCGGAGGACGCGTCGCGCGGCCCGCGGACTTCGAGGTGGGAGTCAAAGTCGGTCAGGTTGGCGGCGACGAAGGCGACGGTGAGTGGGGCCCTGGTGCGGGTCGGCGGCTGGCGATTCAGGTGGTTTTGGGGGATCTGCTGGCTGCGTTCGGGGCCGAAGGCGACCGCGGCGGGCTGGACGGTGACGGCGTTGTCGGTGATCGTGACGCTGACCCGGGTGGGCGGCGAGGGCCGCGGGTCGTTGGCATGCTCCTGGGCGCCGCAGCCGCCGGCCGCCAGCGCCAGCGCGCCGAGGACGAAGGCCACCACGGCTCTGCTCCCACCACCCATCGCGGCGGAATCTAGCCGAACGGCAAGTCGACGACCCGGGCCGTAACGCCATCTTCACCTACGGCCAGCTCGTCGCCCGGCTCGACCTCGCGACGGAGGATCGCCAGGCCGATCGGGCCGAAGGCGGGGGAGACGCAGGCGCTGCCGAGCGTTCCGACCTCCTTTCCGCCGAGCCGCAGGGCGCCACCCGGCGGGGCCGGCTCGCCGAGGCGCAGTCCCCGCAGCCTGCGGTTCGGCCTGCCCTTGTAGTGAAGACGGGCGACGGTCTCCTGGCCGATGTAGCAACCCTTGGTGAAGCTGACCGCGCCCTCGACGATGCCCGCCTCGGCCGGCATCGTCTCGGTGCCCATCTCAGCGCCGAAGCGCGGCACGCCGGCCTCGACCCGAAGGATCTCGACCGCCTCGGCGCTGATCTCGACCGCCCCGGTGTCGAGCAGCGCCTCGCGGAGCCGATCGGCATCGGAAGCGGCGAGGATCAGGTCGATGCCCTCGCGGGTCCCGACCAAAAGACAGCTCACCCCCGCGACGGAGAGCTCCTCGCAGGCATAGGCGCGAAGCGGGGGAGTCGCGGCGATCGCGGCGCTGCGCGGCCCGATCAGGGAGAAGATCGCCCGCTCGGCGCCTAAGTCGGCGACCTCGACCTGGCGGCCGATCTTGTACATCTGCAGATGGCGCCGCGCCGCATCGGCGCCCTCGGGCTCGGTGTCTATCCAGAGTTCCTCGGCCGCCACCCGCAGTACCCGCATATCGGCCTGCATATGGCCCTTGCGATCAAGCAGCGCCGCGTAGTGACCCTCGCCCGGCTCAAGTGCTTCGACGTCGTTGGTGAGCTGGCCCTGGAGGTACTCGGTGGCGTCGGGCCCGCTGAGCAGCAGCTTGCCGCGGGGGGAGCGATCGAGCAGCCCGCACTCCTCGCGCAGCTGTCTGTACTCCGCGTCGAGCTCGACTGTCAGCGCATCTGCCATGTCTCGATTCTAGGAGCCTCGCCCCGGCGGGCGGCCATCCGCTTTTTAGATGTGTCAAAATTATTTTAGACGTGCCAAAACCATCGGAGGCCATAGAGGACTACGTCAAGGCGATCTACGCACTTTCGCGCCAGCGCGCGGGTTCGGTCTCCAACGGGGAGGTGGCCGATCGGCTGGCGGTGACGCCGGCGACCGCGACCTCGATGCTGAAGCGTCTCGACGGGTTGGGCCTGGTCGACTACCAGCCCTACAAGGGGGTTACCCTGACGCCGGCCGGCGAGAAGGTCGCGCTGGAGGTGATCCGCCACCACCGCCTGATCGAGTCCTACCTCTCCGAGGCGCTGGGGATGCCCGATGACCGGGTGCACGAAGAGGCCGAGGTTCTCGAGCACTACATCTCCGAGGAGCTGGAGCTGCTGATCGCGGCGAAGCTCGGCGAGCCCAGCCACGACCCCCACGGCACGCCGATCCCAGGTCCGGACCTGCGACCGCCGGTCGAGGGGGGAGCGAGCCGTTGAGCTCATCCGCTCCGCCCGTCCTGCCGGAGCCCAGCGTCGAGGACGTCCTCCCCGGCGAGGCCGCCGTCGCGGCCGCGGCGCGGCGCTCCTTCGACGGTCATGCCCGCGGGATGAGCAGGTTCTGGCCCTTTCTGGGGCCCGCCTTCATCGCCTCCGTCGCCTACATCGATCCCGGCAACTTCGCCACCAACGTAGCCGCCGGCGCCAGGTTCGGATACCTGCTGCTTTGGGTGGTACTGGTGGCAAACCTGATGGCGATGGTCGTCCAGACCCAGTCGGCGAAACTCGGCATCGCGACCGGCCGAAACCTCGCCGAGCTCTGCCGGGAGAACTTCCCGCGGCGTGTCACGATCGGCCTCTGGCTCCAGGCCGAGGTGGTCGCGATGGCGACCGACATCGCCGAGGTGGTCGGCGCCGCGCTCGGCCTCAACCTGCTCTTCGGGATACCGCTCTTCGCGGCCGGTGTGCTCGCCGGAGCCGGGGCCTTCGCGATCCTCGCCCTGCAGCGGATGGGCTTCCGTCGCCTCGAGGCGGGGATCACCGCGCTGGTCGGCGTCGTCGTCGCCTCGTTCGTGATCGAGCTGTTCGACGCCAAGCCCGACGCGGGCGAGACCATCCGCCACCTCCTCGTGCCGGGCTTCGCCGGGACCGAGAGCATCCTGCTCGCCACGGGGATCATCGGCGCGACGGTGATGCCCCACGTCGTCTACCTGCACTCCGCCCTGACCCAGCGCCGGATCGTCGGCCGTGATGACTCCGAGCGGCGGCACATCCTGCGCTTCGAGAAGCTCGACGTGGTGATCGCGATGTCGCTGGCGGGGCTCGTCAACATCTCGATGGTGCTGGTCGCGGCGGCGCTCTTTCACGGCAGCGGCCTGGCTGGGATCGAATCTATCCAGGGTGCCTACGCGGGGCTGAAGACGCTCGTCTCCACCAACGCGGCGACGATCTTCGGCATCGCCCTTTTGGCCTCCGGCTTCGCCTCCTCCTCGGTTGGGACGATGGCGGGGCAGGTCGTGATGCAGGGATTCATCCAGCGGCGCATCCCGATCTTCGCGCGTCGCGCGATCACCCTGGCGCCGGCGCTGGTGGTCTTGGCGGTCGGCCTCAACCCCAGCAATGCGCTGATCGGCAGCCAGGTGGTGCTCTCCTTTGGCATCCCCTTTGCGCTGGTGCCGCTGGTGATCGTCGCGCGGCGGCGGGACATCATGGGAGCCCTGGTCAATCCCCGCTGGCTGACTGCGCTGGCGGGGTCCCTGGCGGCGATGATCATCGCCCTGAACGTCTTCCTCTTGGAGCAGGTCTTCCTCGGCTAGTTCAAAGAAGCGTCTCGAGCAGCTGGGGAAGCTCCCGAGCCATGCGTGAGCGGGGGACGACCAATTTGAGGCCGGCCTCTTGAGCACGGGTGCGGGTGGCGGTGTCGAGGTGGGAGTAAAAGCCGAGGACCGGCACTCCCGTGGCGACGATCTCATCGACGTCGACTGTGTCCAGGTCGCAGACGATCGCCTCGGCTTCAACCTGGACGGGGAGCGTTGCCACCACGGAGACCTCGTGGCCCGCGCCCGCAAGGCCCTCCCGCACTCTGCTGGCCAGCATCAGGTCGGCGACGACGGCCAGGACCCGGGCCACTGCTAAAGAGCGCGTCGGCGACGGAGCTCTTCGCGGACGCTCTCCGGTCGGCCCCACATCTGCACGACCTCGGCCCGTCCCTCGCGCACCTCGCGCAGCGCCAGCTCGCCGCTGATGCCTTCGTCGTCGAGCCTCGCGAGCACGCCCTTCACCGTCGCCGCGGCCGCGGCGTGTCCGAAGCTGTGGGCGACGATAAGCCGCCACTGCCAGTCGGACTTCGAGTAGGGCTGGGCGTTGACCTGACTCAACGCCACCGCGGTGTCGATGTAGCGGCCCTCATCGTCGATCCGCAGGTCAAGCTCAAGATCAGTCCAGTCGGGCGGCATCGAGTCCAGAACTCGCTGAAAGTCATCGGCCAGGCTCATAGGCGCAAGCCTAGCTGCATATGCTGGCAGCCAGATGAGAGGACTCGCCGCGCTGCTGGCGGCCGCCCTCCTGCTCGCCGGAGCTTCAGGCTGCGGGGGAGGCGGCGCTGAACCGGGCGCGCCGCAGGGCGCGACGCTGGTGCTCGACTTCACCCCCAACGCCGTGCACTCCGGCATCTACGCGGCGAAGCGCCAGGGCTTCTACCGCGACGCCGGCATCGATCTCAGCGTCCACCAGCCGGGCGAATCGACCGATGCGCCGAAGCTCTTGGAGGCGGGCCGTACCGACTTCGCGATCCTCGACATCCACGATCTGGGGATCGCCCGGGAGCGCGGTTTTGACCTGGTCGGCTTGATGGCGATAGTGCAGCGGCCGCTGGCCGCCGTGATCGCTCGCGGCGACGGCCCGGTGCGGCGGCCGCGCGACCTTCAGGGTCACACGGTCGGTGTCACCGGCTTGCCCTCCGACGAAGCCGTGGTCAACTCCGAGGTGAGCGCCGACGGCGGCGACCCGGCAAAGGTGAAGCGGGTGACGATCGGCTATGACGCGGTCTCCGCCCTGGCGGCCGGCAAGGTCGACGCGGCGACGGGGTTTTGGAACGCGGAGGGCGTCGCCCTGCGGCGCCAGGGAGTGCCGATTCGCATCTTTCGGGTCGACCGCTACGGCGCCCCGCCTTACCCGGAGTTGATCCTCACCACCTCGCGCCGCACCCTTGAGCGGGACCCGAAGCTGGTCGAAGCGATGGTCAGCGCAACGACCCGCGGCTATGACTTCACGGTGCGCCACCCCTCCCGCGCCCTCGGCGACCTCCTCGCCGAAGTCCCGAGCCTAAAAAGAGCCGACCAGCGCGCCCAGCTGAACACCCTCCTCCCGATCTTGCGCCCCGAGCCCTTCAACTACCCGGTTCTCCGCCGCTGGGCCCGCTGGGACGTTGCGCACGGCATCCTTGCCAGAGAACCGGCGGTTGGCTCCCTTTTCGAAGGTCCTTGACGCCGAACCACCGCATATGCGGTTAGACTGCCGCCGCAACCGATCCGAGGATCTAGGAGGAGAGACGTGCAGGAACGAGGACTTGCGGCATACCTGGTTGAGCTGATTGGCACCTTCTTGCTGGTCTTCTTCATCACGTCGGTCGTCGTGCTGTTCGTCGCCACCGGTAGTCAGGCGCAGTTCGGCTCTGACTTCGCGGTCGTCGGGCTAGCCCAGGGCTTTACCCTGTTCGCCGTCATCGTCATGTTCGGCGTGGTTAGCGGCGGGCACTTCAACCCGGCCGTCACGCTTGCCGTCGCGGTGCTGAAGCGGATCAGCCCGATCGACGCGATCATCTACGTCCTCGCCCAGCTCTCGGGTGCGGTGCTCGGGGCGCTGCTGACCAAGGGGCTGCTGCTCGACGAGGGCCGCGCGACGCATTACGGTGCGGGCCAGGTGAGCAGCCTGCTGAGCGGCAACTTCGCCGGCGCGGTTGTCGAGACAATCGGAACCTTCTGCCTCGTGCTGGTCATCCTCGTGGCCTTCTTCTCCAAGAAAGGCGCCAAAGACTGGGCGCCGCTGGCGGTTGGCGCGACCCTGGTCTTCTTGATCATGGTCGGCGGCCCGCTGACCGTCGGCTGCTTTAACCCGGCGCGCTGGTTTGGCCCGGCGCTGGTCAGCAACTCGTGGGGCGGGGTCTGGCCCTACCTGGTCGGGCCGATCGTCGGCTCGCTGCTGGCCGTCGCGGTCTTCCAGTTCCTGATCGAGGGGGGCCGGTTGACGATGTCGGCTTCACCTCCGAAAAAAGCCGATCCGCCTGCGCCGAAACCCGAGCCCGCCGCCTGAGGCGAGCCCGGTGAGCCGCCGCGCCGAGCCGGCGCGGCGGTTGCAGTAGCTTGAGCGTCGTGCGTCGGGTCACCTTCTCGCGGAACTACACGCTCTCCCTCTCGCGTACCTGCCAGTGCTATTGCAAGTACTGCGCGTTTGCCACGCACCGGGCGCACATCCACGCTCCTGAGGAGGTGGAAGGGCGCCTCGAGGAGGCAGAGCGGCGCAACGCCAAGGAGCTCCTGGTCCTCACCGGCGAGCGGCCCGAGGTAAACCCGGAGGTTGGCGCACGACTCGCCGAGTGGGGGCATCGGGACTTCACCTCCTACGTCGTCTGGGCCTGCGAGCGGGCGTTGGAGCGGGGCCTCCTGCCACACACCAACATCGGTGTACTTGGACACGACGACCTTGCCCGGCTGCGCGAGGTCACCGCTTCCCAGGGGCTGATGCTGGAGTCGGTCTCCGAGCGCCTGATGGAGACGGTCCACGCCGGCTCGCCGACCAAGCACCCGATCGAACGGCTGGCCACGATCGAGGCCGCAGGCGAGCTGAGGATCCCGTTTACGAGCGGAATCCTGGTCGGGATCGGCGAGACGGAGGAAGAGCGGATCGCATCCCTCGAAGCGCTGGCGAAGCTGCACGAGCGCTACGGCCACCTGCAGGAGGTGATCCTCCAGAACTTCGTTCCGCATCCGCGGTATTACGCGCGCGAGGTTGCCGAGATTGCCGATCGGGCAGCCTTGACCAGGTGGGGGAAGGCCGGGCCCTTCGTGCCCGACGGAGCCGGCGCAGAGGCGCGAGGCCCGTTGCCGATGCCGGAGTGGGCTACGCCTGTCTCGGTTGACGAGATCGAGCGGTTGATCGGGGAGTGCAGGCGGTTGATGCCCGATGTGGGGATTCAGGTCCCACCGAACTTGTCGGACTGGTGGGTCGAGCTTGTCGAAGCGGGGGCGACCGACCTCGGCGGGCTGTCTGCCAACGGCGACCACATCTCCCCAGAACATGCATTTCCGAGTCCGCATCAGGTGCGCAAGGGGTTGGCTCCGAAGGGCTATGCGCTGACCGAGCGGCTGTGCGTCTATCCCCAGTACCTGGACCCCGAGTGGATGGAGCAGGGGGTCTTGGACGTGGTGAAGCTGAAGTACTGGAGCTTCATTCCGCGGCGGGGGTCTGGGCGCCGACGGGAGGAGTTGCCGGAGGCCGGGCTGGCTGAGCGGGCGATCGCCAAGGGTCGCGAGGGCGAGGAGCTGAGCGAGGATGAGCTGACGGCGCTGTTTGCCGAGGTGCGGCCGGAGGTCGTCGAGGAGATGCGCCTCGCCGCCGATGAGCTGCGAGTCGAGCTGGTCGGCGACCGGGCCACCTTTGTCGTCAATCGGAACATCAACTTCACCAACATCTGCGTGGTCGGATGTGCGTTCTGCGGGTTCGGACAGGGGCGGCGCTCGCCCGATGCCTATGAGGTCTCCGAGGAGGACTTTGCCGAGCGGGTCCAAGACGCCGTGGAGTTCGGCGCCACCGAGATCTGCATGCAGGGGGGGATCCATCCCGACCTGACGCTCGAGGAGTACGGGAAGTGGCTGCGGCTGGCCAAGCAGCTGGCGCCGCAGCTTCACCTGCACGCCTACTCGCCGATGGAGGTCCACTTCATGTGCGAGCGCTCGGGCAAGCGGCCCGAGGAGGTGTTCGAGTTCCTGATCGAGTGTGGGTTGGGGTCAACTCCGGGGACGGCGGCCGAGGTGCTCGACGACGGGGTGCGGCAGCGGATCTCGCCCAACAAGCTGCCGGCCGAACGCTGGGTGGAGATCGTCGAGGCCTCCCACCGTGCCGGCCTGCGCTCGACCTCGACCGTGATGTTCGGGCACATCGAGGAACCGCGGGAGCTGGCCCGCCACATGCGGGTGATCCGCTCGCTTCAGGAGCGGACCGGCGGCATCACCGAGTTCGTACCGCTCAGCTTCATCCCCTTCAACACGATGCTCGGCCGCACCCACGGGATCGAGGAGATCTCGGCCGGCGAGAACCTCAAGCACACCGCCGCCTTCCGGCTGGCGCTGGGCAGGACGGTCCCCAATCTGCAGGCGAGCTGGGTGAAGATGGGGCTGGGGGCGGCGACCGAGGCGCTGCGCTGGGGGGTCAACGACCTCGGCGGCACGCTGATGGAGGAGAACATCTCGCGGATGGCGGGTTCCCAGCACGGCGTCCGGCTCGAGCCCGAGCAGCTGATCGCCGCGGCGCGGGCCGGCGGTCGCGTCCCCGCCCAGCGCACGACGCTCTACGAGATTGTCGAGACCTACTGAGGGCTGCCCCTTCGCCCGGCTGTCCCTGGAACAGCTGCCGGGCCGATTGGCCATCATGGGGCGATGCGCGCGATGGTCTTGGAGCGAGAAGGTGAGGCGCTGAGGGAGGCCGAGCTGCCAGAGCCGGCTCCTGGCCCCGGTCAGGTGCTGATTTCGGTTGCTACCTGCGGCGTCTGTCGCACCGACCTGCACATCCTCGACGGTGAGTTGACCGAGCCGAAGCTGCCGCTCATCCCCGGGCACCAGATCGTCGGCACGGTGGCCGGGGCGGGGGAGGGGGCGGAGCGGTTTGCGACCGGCGAGCGGGTCGGAGTGCCCTGGCTCGGCTGGACCTGCGGCGAGTGCCGCTACTGCACGAGCGGACGCGAGAACCTCTGCGACCGCGCCCGCTTCACCGGCTATGACCTCGACGGCGGCTACGCCGAGCTTGCGGTCGCCGATCAGCGCTTTTGCTTCCCGATCCCCGGCGGCTACGCCGACGAGCAGGCGGCGCCGCTGCTGTGCGCCGGGCTGATCGGCTACCGGGCGCTGCGGCTGCTCGGCGACGCCGAGCGGATCGGCCTCTACGGCTTCGGCTCCGCCGCGCACATCCTCTGCCAGGTTGCCGTGCACCAGGGGCGGCGCGTATTTGCCTTCACCCGCGAGGGCGACGCCGAGACGCAGGCGTTCGCGCGCCGGCTGGGGGCCGAGTGGGCCGGCTCCTCGGAGGGACCGGCGCCGGAGGAGGTCGACGGGGCGATCGTCTTCGCCCCGGTCGGCGCCCTGATGCCGGCGGCGCTGCGTGCCAGCGCCAAGGGGGCGCGGATCATCAGCGCCGGCATCCACATGAGCGACATCCCCGCCTTCCCCTACGAGATCCTCTGGGGCGAGCGGGCGCTTGGCTCGGTCGCCAACCTGACCCGCCGCGACGGCGAGGAGTTCATGAAGCTGGCCCCACGGGTGCCGGTGCGCACCGAGACGGAGCTCTATCCGCTGAGCGAGGCCAACCGCGCCCTGGGGGACATCCGCTCCGGCGATCTGCGGGGCTCGGCTGTGCTTGACGTCGCCGGCTCGTCCGGCTAGCGGAAGAGGTCCTCTGCGGGGGGACGGCGTAGCGCCACCGCGCCCGGGCCGTCGCCCTCACCGACGAAGCGCCCCAGGCCGCGGAGGATTGTCGCCGGCACGCCGCTCGCCTTGTCCCGCACCAGGTCAGCCGCCCCTGCAGCCTCATCGGCGACGGCGATCAACGTCGCCGCCAGCTCGCGCCCGACCGCATCGCGTCGCCCGCGCCAGTCATCTAGCGGGGCGATCCCGGCGCAGCCGATCGCAACCTCGGCCTGGCCCAGGCGCCAGGCTCGACCGAAGCTGTCGGAGACGATGACGGCGACCGTGGCTTCGGCCGCCACGCCAATCTCCGCCCGCAGGCGGCGGGCCGAGGCATCGGGGTCCTCGGGCAGCAGGCAGACGGTGTCGGGCTCGGGCAGGTTGGAGCTGTCGATGCCCGCATTGGCGCAGACGAAGCCGTGGCGTGTCTCGACGATCAGCACTTCGCGCTCGGCCCGCAGCACCTTGCTGCTCTCCTCGAGGATCAGCTCGACCAGCGCCGGCTCCTTGCCGAGCACCGCGGCGAGACGGCGGGCCTCACCGCCCGGAAGGACGGAGGAGAGACGGCGGAGGCGTCCCTCGGCCTTGGAGACGACCTTTTGCGAGACGACGATCACGTCTCCCTCGGCGAGCTCGGCATGGGCAGCTATCAGCTCGCCGAGCGCCATCCCCTCACTCACCTCCGGCAGGCCGTTGACGGGGATGACCACCAATTCGCTCATATCCCCAGCGCCTTCGCGGTTCGGGTGGCTCGGCCCGGTCGCTCCTCGAGCTCCCGGGTGAGGGCGACGACGTCGGCCGGGGTGTCGAGGTCGAGCGCCAGCGAGGCCAGCTTCTCAACCCCATATGGAGTGCCCGCCTCCCGCGCTGCGGCGAGGTGTCGGGCGCAGCTCCCCGCGCCGAAGGCCGGCCGGATAGCCCCGGGAGGCGCCAGCACCAGCGCGTTCGTCCCGGCGCCATGGCGGTCGGGGACGATGGTGACGTAGCGCTCAGGCACGCCGGTAAGCAGGCGGTCCAGCTCGCGCGGGTCAAGCAGCGGGCAGTCGCCCGGTAACAGGACGACGCAGGCGGCGCCGTGCGCTTCAGCGCGGACGATGCCGGCTAGGGCGGCGCCGGGGTGGCCACCGTCGTCGGGGTCGGGGACGAGCTCCGCTTCCGTGGCTGCCGCGATCTCCACCGCTCGCGGCTCGCTGCTGATCACGATCGTGCGCTCGATTGTCCGCGCCTCGCCGATTGACTCCAGCACGTCTTCGAGCATCGCCGCGACCAGCGCTTCGCGTCGCTCGTCCTCGATGCCGCCGGCAAGGCGGCGCTTGGCCGCGCCGAAGCGCTTGACGGGGAGGATCGCGGTCGCTTTCAAGCCTCGATGAGGCTAGCGGCGAAGTCGAGCACGGTGCGCGCGACGCGGAGCCGGCCGCCGGCTCCCTCCATCAGGGTCGGGGCGGCAAGGGTCGGGATCTCAGGCGGAGGCGGGTCGGGGTCACCCTCATCGAGGACCATTGCATCGATCAGCCCCGCGTAGAGCGACGCCACGCCGGCTGCGGTCGAGGGGCGCCCCAGCGCCTCCATGAAGCGGTCGGTCGGCCCCTTCACGACCTGCCCGGCGACGTAGGGGCTGACCGCGACCACCGGGGCCTCGGAGGCCTCGATCGCCTCGCGCATACCCGGCACCGCGAGGATCGGGCCGATGCTGATCACCGGATTTGAGGGGCCGATCACGATCGCCTCTGCCCAGTGCAGCGCCTCGAGCACCTCCCGGCTCGGCTCGGCGTCCTCGATCCCCTCCAGCTCGACGCCGTGCACCTGCGGCCGGCCGTGGTCGAGGATCAGGTACTCCTGCAGGTCGCGTCGGCCCGCCTCGATCACCACCTTGGTCCGCACCGGCGTGTCGCACATCGGCAGCACCCCCGCCCTCACCCCGAGCGCCTGCGCGATCTGCGCCTGGGCGTCGGTCGGCCGCCCGCCCTCCTCGATGAAGGCGCGGCGATAAAGGCAGGCGGCAAGATCGCGGTCGGAGAGGCTGAACCAATCGGGGGCCCCGAGCCTGGCCAGCCGCTCGAAGGCGGTGAAGGTGTCCTCGCGAAGGCCCCAGCCGCGCTCCTCGTCGATTTCGCCACTCAGCCAGTAGGTAATGAGGTCGGGGTCCGGGGAGACGTGGACTCCAAGCGTTTCGATATCGTCGCCGGTGTTGGCGATGACCGAGAGCTCAGCGCCAATCTCCTCTTGCATTCCGGCGCCGAGCTTGGCGCCGCCAGTGCCGCCGGCAAGCAGCGCGACCTTCACGCCTATGACCAGTGGTCGGCGTCGGGGAGGCCGGTGAGCCTGACCCCGGCATGGGTCTTGTAGCGGCTGTTGACCGAGATCAGGAGCGGGGTCAGCTGCTCAACGATGCGCGCCATCTCCAGCGGCCCGGCGTTGACGGCACGCAGGCCTCCAATCAGCTCGATTAGCGTCGCTACCCGTGTCTTGTCGGCCTTGCGATCGCCGCAGACCAGGACATCCTCTCCAAGCTTTGCCTCGGGGTCGGCGAGGGTCGGGGCGCCGACCGTGTGCAGCGCCGAGACCACGGTGACGCCAGCCGGGACCATCTCCTGCGCCTGCTGGGCGGCGGATCCCTGCCAGACGCCGAGCGAGCGAGTCGCCTTGCCGCTCACGGCGGCGGCGAGGGGCACCGTGCAGTCGACCAGGATCTGACCGGGCCGCAGCGCCTCGCGCAGGTTGGCCAGGTTCTCGGACTGGGCGCGGAAGGGGACGGTGAGGAAGACGATCTCACCGCGCCGCGCCGCCTCCTCGTTGAGCAGGCCCTCGACCTCCGCGCCCGGGACCTCCGCACGGACCCTCGTCGCCGCCTCCGCGGCGCGCTCGGGGGAGCGCGAGCCGATCGCGATCGGTGCCCCGGCCCTGGCCCAGCGCAGCGCCAGGCCGGCGCCCAGGGCGCCGCTTCCGCCGATGATCGGGATCGGTTCGATCTCCGCCACGAGCGCGCCAGTCTATGCTGCTCGCCTAGTGAGACTGGAGGGACGAAAGGCGCTGGTGACGGGGGGCGCGAGCGGGATCGGCGCCGCCATCGCAGCGCGCCTTGCCGGCGAGGGTGCCGAGGTCTGGGTCGGCGACATAAACGTCGAGGGCGCCGGGCGGGTCGCGGGCGAGGTCGCCGGCCACGCGGTTGAGCTCGACGTTACCGACCTCGACTCGGCCCGCGCTGCGGTCAATGCAGCTGGCACGCTCGACATCCTCGTCAACAACGCCGGCACCGATGAGTTCGGATTCTTCACCCACACGACCCCCGAGCAATGGCAACGAGTCCTGGCGATCAACCTGGGTGGCGTCCTTAACTGCACCCACGCCGCCCTGCCCGGGATGCAGGAGGCTGGCTACGGTCGCATCGTCAGCATCTCCTCGGAGGCGGGTCGGGTCGGCTCCAAGGGCTCCGCCGTCTACTCGGCCGCCAAGGGGGGCATCGTCGCCTTCATGAAGGCGATCGCCCGCGAGAACGCCCGCTACGGGATCACCGCCAACTCGATTGCGCCGGGGCCGATCGAGACCCCCTTGTTGATGGGCGCCAGGGAGTTCGGCGAGATCGGCGAGAAGGTGATCGAGACGATGACGGAGGCGACCCAGATGAAGCGCCTCGGCCAGCCCGACGAGGTGGCCGCCGCGGTCGCCTTCCTCGCCTCAGGGGACGCCACCTACGTGACAGGGGAGACGCTTGGCGTCAGCGGCGGGCTCGGGATGGTCTGAGCGATGGCCTTGCCGGCGCGCGTGGGCATCCGCGAGGTAGGCCCCCGCGACGGATTTCAAAACGAGCCGGAGACGATCCCCACGGCCGAGAAGATCCGGCTGATCGACATGCTCTCCGGGAGCGGGTTGGGACGGATCGAGGTGAGCGCCTTCGTGCGGGCGGACGTGATCCCCCAGCTCGCCGACGTCGAGGAGGTGCTGGCCGCCGTTAAGCGGCGCGACGGAGTCGCCTTCTCGGTTCTGATCCCCAACGAGCGGGGGCTTGAGCGGGCCCTTCGGCTGCGCGACCGCTTCGATGAGGCGAGCGTCTTCCTCTCCGCCTCAGAGACCCACAACCGGCGCAACGTCAACTCCTCGGTAGAGGAGTCGCTGAACGGGCTGGAGCGAACGCTGGAGGGCGCCCGCGAGGCGGGGCTGCGCTGCGAGGGTGTGATCTCGACCTCCTTCGGCTGTCCCTATGAGGGAGAGGTGGCGCCGGAGCGCGTCTTTGGGATCGCCGAGCGGCTGGCCGCGGCCGGTTGCGCCGAGATCGCCTTCGGCGACACCACCGGGATGGCGAACCCACGCCAGGTGGGGGAGTTCTTCGTCGCGGCGCGCGAGCGTCTCGGCGGGGTCGAGCTGACCGCTCACTTCCACAACACCCGTGGCCAAGGCCTCGCCAATGTGCTTGCTGCGCTGGAGGAGGGCATCGATTCCTTCGAGTCGAGCTTCGGCGAGCTGGGCGGCTGTCCGGTGCCGCCGGGCTCGACCGGCAACATCGCCACCGAGGACGTCGTCTCGATGTTGCACGAGATGGGGATCGAGACGGGGATCGATCTGCCGCGCCTGCTCGAAGCCTCGCGCGCCGCCCAGGGGGTGCTCGGCCGCCGGCTCGGGTCCCACGTCCTGCGGGCGGGTCCCGTGGACTGGCACCGCGGGTAGGCTCCGGGGGTGTCGGACTTCGTCCAGGCCCTAGAGGCGGCGCTCTCCGGCGGCCCCCAGCGCCACCACGAGAAGACCGCAGAGCAGGGCAAGCTGCCTGTCCGCGAGCGAGTCGAGCGGCTTGTCGACCCCGGCTCCTTTGCCGAGGAGGGGCTGCTCGCAAACTGGGAGCGGGAGGGGCTGGGGGCCGACGGGGTCCTCACCGGCCTGGCGAGGATCGACGGTCGCCGCGTGGCGCTGATGGCGAACGACCCGACCGTGAAGGCAGGCTCCTGGGGAGCGAAGACGGTGGAGAAGATCCTTCGCGTCCAGGAGCGGGCGCTGAAGCTCCAGGTCCCGATCCTCTACCTGGTCGACTCAGCCGGGGCGCGAATCACCGACCAGGTGCAGATGTTTCCCGGCCGTCGCGGTGCCGGTCGCATCTTCTACAACGAGGTGCGCCTCTCAGGTCAGGTGCCGCAGGTCTGCCTGCTGCTCGGCCCCAGTGCCGCAGGTGGCGCCTACATCCCGGCTTTCTGCGACGTGGTGATCATGCGCGAGGGCAACGCCTCGATGTACCTGGGCTCGCCGCGGATGGCGGAGATGGTGATCGGCGAGCGGGTGACCTTGGAGGAGATGGGCGGTGCGAGGATGCACACCGGCGTCTCAGGCTGTGGCCACTTCCTGGTCAAGACGGACGCGGAGGCGATCGAGCTGGCCAGGCGATACCTCTCGTTCATGCCGGGCAGCTGGCGCGAGGAGCCGCCGCCAGCCGCGTCGGCTGAGCCCGTCTCAGAGGTGCCGATCGCCGAGATCGTCCCGGCCGACGAGAACCAGCCTTTCGACATGCGCGAGGTGCTCGACTCGCTGCTCGACGCAGATAGCTTCCTGGCGGTCCACCAGCGTTGGGCGAAGGAGTTGATCGTCGGCTACGCGCGACTGGGCGGGCGCGCGGTCGGCGTCGTCGCCAACCAGCCCAAGCACACCGGGGGCGTCCTCTTCGTCGACTCCGCCGATAAGGCAGCGCGCTTCATCCAGACCTGCAACGCCTTCAATCTGCCGCTGCTCTTCCTCGCCGACGTGCCCGGTTTCATGATCGGCGCCGCGGTCGAGCGCCAGGGGATCATCCGCCACGGGGCGAAGCTGATCAGCGCTGTGTCAGAAGCGACGGTGCCGAAGATCTCGGTGATCGTCCGCAAGGCCTACGGCGCCGGGCTCTACGCGATGGCGGGGCCTGCATTTGAGCCCGACTGCTGCATCGCCCTGCCGAGCGCCTCGATCGCGGTTATGGGCCCGCAGGCGGCGGTCAACGCCGTCTTTTACAACCAGATCCAGGAGATCGATGACGAGGTCGAACGCGAGGCCTTCGTAGCCGCGAAGCGCGAGGAGTACGCGGCGGATATCGACATCCTCCATCTCGCCTCAGAGCTGGTCATCGACGCGGTGATCCAACCCGAAGACCTCCGCGCCGAGCTGATCCGCCGCTTCGCCCTCGCCGCCGGTGGGGGCCGCTCCTTCGCCAAGCGCCGCAACCCGGTGACGCCCGCGTAGCGCCAACGCGCATTCCAGCCGGCGCAGATGCTCGGGCGGCGGGGCAGCGGCGCGGCGATAGCTGTAGAGGGCCTGCGCGTGCGGGGCGCACTCGGCGGGCGATCATCGCCGCCCCCGCGGTGCTGCCGCTGGCGCTCCGCGCGATGATGCGGTAGCCGGACCGATTAGATCCGCCCGGACAGCCCCACAAAGTAATCGAGCGCCGCCGGGTTGGCGAGGGAGTCGCGGCTGGCCGCCTGCTCGGCGGGAGTGCCCATCAGGATGCGCTTCACCGGCACCTCCAGCGCCTTGCCGCTCAGGGTGCGGGGCACCTCGGCGATCTCGAGGACCTCGTCGGGGACGTGGCGCGGGGAGCAGCGCTCGCGGATGCGGCCGGCGATCTCGCGGCGCAGCCCCTCATCGAGCTCGGCGCCCTCGCGCAGGACGACGAAGAGCGGCAGCCAGCCCTCGGTGCCGGGGCGGGGGACGTCGACGACCAGTGCATCGACAATCTCCTCGAGGTCGAGCACGGCGCGGTAGATCTCGCTCGTCCCCATGCGGACGCCGGAGCGGTTGATGGTCGAATCCGAGCGGCCGTAGATGACGGCGGTGCCGCGCGAGGTGATTTCGATCCAGTCGCCGTGGCGCCAGACGCCGGGGTAGTGCTCGAAGTAGCTGGTCCGGTAGCGGCTGCCGTCCCGATCGCCCCAGAAGAAGACCGGCATCGAGGGCATCGGCTCAGTGACGACCAGCTCGCCGACCTCGTCGATCACGGAATTGCCGTCGGCGTCCCAGGCCTCGACCGCGGCCCCCAGCGCCCGTGCCTGCAGCTCGCCGCGGTAGACGGGGAGCAGAGCGACACCGCCGACGAAGGCGGTGCAGAGGTCGGTTCCGCCGCTGGTCGAGAAGAGCCAGGTGTCGGCGCCGATGTGTTCGTAGATCCAGTCGAAGCCCTCCGGGGAGAGCGGGGAGCCGGTCGAGCCGACCGCGGTAAGGCGGTTGAGGTTGCGCCCTGCGCCCGGCTCGACCCCGGCCTTCATGCAAGCTGAGATGTAGGAGGCGCTGGTGCCGAACATGGTGATTCCGGCCTGCTCGGCGAGGTCCCAGAGCACGCCCATGTCGGGGTGGCCGGGGTTGCCGTCGTAGAGGACGATTGCGGCGCGGGTCAGAAGCCCGGAGACGAGGAAGTTCCACATCATCCAGCCGGTCGTGGTGAACCAAAAGAGGCGGTCGCCGGGGTGAGCGTCGACGTGAAGGTGGAGCTTCTTCAGGTGCTCGATCAGGATGCCTCCCTGGCCCTGGACTATCGCCTTCGGTAGGCCGGTGGTGCCGGATGAGTAGAGGACCCAGAGGGGGTGATCGAAGGGGACGCGCTCAAAGCTCAGCTCGACGCCCTCGCCGCGGGCGAGCAGCTCGCCCCAGCCCATTGCGTCGCGCAGAGGGGAAAGGTGGGGCTCGGGGTCGAGGTAGGGGAGGACGACAGTCTGCCGCAGGCTCGGCATCTCGGCCTGGAGGCGGGCAATCGTCTCGCGGCGGTCGAAGTCCTTGCCGCCGTAGCGGTAGCCATCGACCGCGATCAGCACCTTCGGCTCGATCTGGGCGAAGCGATCGATGACGCTGGCCGGGCCGAAGTCGGGCGAGCAGCTCGACCAGATCGCGCCGATCGAGGCGGTAGCGAGGAAGGCGACGATCGCCTCCGGGATGTTGGGCAGGTAGGCGACGACGCGGTCGCCACGCTCGAGCCCCAGCTCGCGCAACCCGGCGGCTAGGGCGGCGACCTGCGTCTCCAGCTCGCCCCAGCTCAGCTCCGACAGCTCGCGCAGCTCGGAGGCGTGCAGGATCGCCGTCTCGGCGTCGTCCTTGCCGGCGAAGACGTGCTCGGCGTAATTGAGCTCGGCGCCGGCGAACCACTTGGCCCCCGGCATCTCGCGACTGTCCAGCACCCGCTCGAAGCCACCGTCGGCCTGTACGCCGAAGAAGTCCCAGATCGACCCCCAGAACGCCTCGAGGTCGTCGACCGACCACCGCCAAAGTTCCTCGTATCCCTCGAAACGCAGCCCCCGTTCGCTCTCCAACCACTGCATGTACTCGGTCAACCGCGCCTGCTCGATCAGATCGGCTGGCGGCTCCCAGAGCAGCATCCCTCTCCCGGTTTTAGCCGACGCCGACTCCACTTGGGGAATTATCGCCCCCGGTAGCAATCAGCGGCTTGGGGCCGACATCGCGATCCACGATCGCCACCGCATCGCTCCGGAAAGCTGGAGGGCTGCTTCGACCTGTCGGACAGGTCTCATCGCTTTGATGCACCTGGTGGGACACTACTCAAACCCGTCCAGTGTCCTTCTAGGTGCCCTGGACGCCGCTGAGGACGGTCGCATGGACCTAAAACGACGATCCAGCGAGATGGCAAGCGCCTTCTAGCGCCGGCTTGGCAATGGCGTCGTCCAGCGGGCAGTAGTCAGCGTGATGGCCGCCCACGGAGGAACGATGCAGGTGGCCGAGGTTCAGCGCGGCGTCGAAGAGCGGCTCGGTTTGGCTGTATCGAGAGGCTCGGTGTATGCCTGCCTGTCGGTTGGTGCTCGCGA
Organism: uncultured Solirubrobacterales bacterium; assembly: GCA_963777915.1. Taxonomy (GTDB): domain Bacteria; phylum Actinomycetota; class Thermoleophilia; order Solirubrobacterales; family 70-9; genus CAVUPF01. The sequence goes on from CAVZSH010000005.1 coordinate 453,085, forward strand.
CTCCGTTAGGTTCGAGCGAGTTGCAACTGGCTGCTACCGGCTGGTGCCCGGCCGCTGACGCACCTTGGTCCATCACCAAAAGCGCGGGTCAAGCCGAAGCAGACGGGTCTGCCGCACACGCGAGGATGCCCTAAATCGTTTTCAACCTTTCGCGCGGTTGCCATCCGCCGACGGGCTCCCAACCACGCGGTTGCGGAAGCGAGCTTCCAACCCGCAAAGACTGCTCCTCCTCATCCGCAGCGAGCGTCAGCGAGGACTAAGTTCGGACGCTCGCTCAGCCGCGGGAGCGGGCGCGATGCGCCTCCCCTCCTCTTTGGCGAAGACCGGGGAAGTGGCAGGGCTTGGACGGGAGCCCCGCTTTCCTCTTCCGGAGAGGCTCTGCACGGTTCGCGATGAGCCGGGTGTCTCGGCTGTCGCCCCGGTCCCGGGACTATTTCCGGGCGGGTGCTACGGGACGCGACGCGCTTCGTGGGACTCGAAACCATCTGCTTGCAGGCTCTCGGTCGGCCAGGGGCCGTCCCCGTTCGTCGTCCCGGTCGCGGTTCCGATTACGGACTGGTCCCTGCAGGGCGCTGGGCGCTGACACCCCGCGCGAGGCGGAACTCCGCGGCGACCTCGCGTGTAGACGTCTCGGCTCCGAGCGGAAATACGTGAAGCGCATCTACGCGCGAGATACTGGCAAGGCCCGCCGCCAGTTCGCCCGCTAGGTCGATGCCGCCGCCGCGACTGATCTGCGCCACGGCTCGCTGAGGAATCGCGACCCCTGGTAGCGCGCAGGCGCGCTCTGCCATGTGCGCGCTGCGGAGCAGCGCGACGCTTGCGTAGAACCGCACGCCCGCGAGGGTGTCCTCGGCGGCCGAGAGGAACGCCTCGAGGCGCCTGAGGTCGAAGGTCATCTGCGACTGCACGAACGTTGCTCCAGCGGCGATCTTGCGCCGCAGGAGCCGCAACTCCCGGTCTACGTCCTCGGCGAAGGGATTGACGACCGCGCCCACCGCCAGCGGGTGCGGGGCGCTCCATGCCGACGCGCTCGCAATGAGCCGCGTGGCGGTCATGTCGGCCACATGCTCGATGCCAGGCACCGGATCGCCCTGCATGCAGAGGACCGCCTCAGCGCCGAGCGCCGCCGAGCCCACGACCTGGGACTGCAGGGCAAGCCGGTTGCGATCGCGGCAGGAAACGTGGACGATTGTCCCCACGCCCTGCTCCCGCGCGAGCGCTACCGCAGCCAACGGCGACATCCGCGGCTGGCCAGCGTGATTGTCGGTCAACCCGACGGCGTCGACGGTGTCGGCCAGAGAAGCGATCCGGTCGCTGACGCGCGCGCCATCGGCCTCGGTCGGCAGCGAGATCTCCGCGGACGTCAGGGCGGTCAGCGACACGACCGCTGAGCCTAGCCCGTCGGTCCGTCAGGCCGACCCATGCCTCGTTAGAGGATCGGCCATAAGGACACTCGCTTTGCCCGGCTGGGCGCGCATCGCTACCCCGGTCGACAGCTTCCCCGCTTCGCGCGGAAAGCAGGCGCCGCCCGCGTAGTCAGCAGGCGCCTCAGTTGGACGAGAAGCAGCACTCGCTGCGTGCGCTCTCGAGAGTTGGGCATCCGCGTGATACGGGTTCGCGCCCGCGGCTTACATGGAGGCCCCGGGTTTGAGTACGCGACCCCTGTTTCGTCACCAATGCGGCGGGTGGGACTCGAACCCACAAGCCCTTGCGGGCAGCGGCTTTTGAGACCGCCTCCTTTGCCAGTTTGGACACCGCCGCCGGTTCGACCATCCTAGGCTCAAACGCTACGCCGCCAGCCGGTCGCGAACCGCCAGGTCAGACCATTCGCGGCCAGATCAAATCTGCCAGAGACTCCTACGAACAATGGCCTCAGGCAAGCTGCGTGGCGCCGTCCTCTGGCGTGGCGCCGGCGCCGTAATCCTCGCCGGAGCCGATCGGGCGTTCCTCCTCGACATTCCATCCCTGGTTGAAGCCGTACAGGGCGGCCGCGATCAGGACGATCTGGAGCAGTGCGAGAATCACGACAAGTGTCCCGATCACAGTGACCGGGATCAGGGTGTGGGTAAAACCGGACTTGTCGCGGGCGAACCAGCTGTTGGCGCCGACCGCGCAGAAGATGGCGAGAATCATCGAGAGCGCCGCCGCGAGCGGCAGGGTGCCGCGGCTCCAGCGGGCCACCCGGTAGGCGAAGAACGCATAGAGAAGCGCGTAGATCAGGCAGATGATCCCCATGCCGCTGCCTCCACTAAGCACCGAGAAGCCGGTGATCGTCACTAGCGCCGCGATCGCCGCCGTGGCGGCAAGCAGGAGGACGATCACGAACTTGGCCGTGACCGACTCGGCTTTCTCTCGATTCGGCCGCCACAGCTCATAGCCCGGTCTGACCTCTCCTATCGCCACGAGGCGATCATAGAATCTATGAGCGACAGCGCGGCATTGGTCGCGCGTTAAGCCCCGTCGGGGCAGCCACGCGGGCGTGGCGGAATTGGTATACGCGCCAGGTTTAGGTCCTGGTGGGCTTCGGCCCGTGGGGGTTCAAGTCCCTCCGCCCGCACTCCATCAAGACCAGTGATCGTTACGATGCGGACCCTTGGGGCAGTGGCCAAATTGGCTAAGGCACCGGTCTCCAAAACCGGGGATTCCAGGTTCGAGTCCTGGCTGCCCCGCTTGTAAACCTGCTTCCGGTGCGGGTTTGAAGGCAGTTCTGGCCACATTTTCAGGGACTAAAGCACCGGTCTTGACTCTTCTTAGAGGGGGCATAAGTGAGTCTGCAGGAGTCGTGGGCGCTCTTTTTGGGGGGTTTCGTTCCCTACGCGCTCCCTAGATTCAGGCCTCTGAGTTTCGTCGGTGCATGATGAGCGCGATTTCCACCGCCGCGTCAGGTTGCCCTGGCTCAGAACTGTTTGACGTCAGCGCCGATGACCTTTGCTGCGGAGCAGGCATTCCCGGCACTGTCGTAGACCGAAGCCGAGGGAGTCCATTCTGGGGCGTTCTTGCTTGTTTCTTTCGTGGCGGCGCCCGAGGAGACGGCGCCCAGCGTGATCGTCAAGGTCGAACCGCTCAGCGTCATCGTCGAGCCGCCGAAAACGGTCGTTTTCCCGGAGGTCGTGTAGTTGCCTCCCAGGCCGACGCTGCCGATCGTCCCAGCGCTGCCGTTGACGGTGAGGATGTCGTCGGAGCCGTTGTCGGCGATCGAGACACTTACCGTCGTCGCTGCGCTCCCGGTCCAGCCCGAGACGATCGACCCCGGGTCGGGCGGTTCGTTGAAAGCGAAGGTGATCGTGTCGCCTTTCTCCGCCAGCCCAACAGTGCCGCCGGAGGTGTTTGCGGTAGAGAAGGAGCTGCCGGCGAAGGGGCCGTTGTTGACACCCACCGAGAAGCTCTGGGTGCGCGAGTTACCCGCCGCGTCGGTGAGGGATAGCGTGTAGGACTTCGAGCCGGCGCTGAGGCTGGCGGCGGCGGTGAGCTGGGCGCTTCGGTAGTTGTATGAGACTCCGCCCACCGTGTAAGAGTTGGCGCTGAGGACGGCCGCGCTCTGGCCGGGAGTGATCGAGGACACGTCGGCTTTGACCGAGGCGACTCCGCTTGGGGGGTTGCCCGAATCGGTGACCTCGGCGTAGACGTAGTAGGTGCCGCTAGCTCGCACGTAGCCGGGAACGCCCCCCTGGGACTTCGCGATTGTGCTCGCTTCGGCGCTTGGCGCGAGGAAGTCGGCGACGGCGCTCACCGTCTGCGGGTTCTGGGCGGTGTCGGTAAAGCTAGCTGCCGAGAACTCGGCCAGTAGGGCGCAGAGGGCCAGGGCCGCGAGTGCAGTCGCCATTGTGGCTCCGGCCCTCACGAGTTACCCGTCCATTGGAAGGTGAGCGAGGTCGACGTGCCCTGTAGGGAAGCTTCGTTAGAGGTCGAGGGCCAGCTCAGCGTGAAGCGGTAGCTGCGAGTCGCTCCAGCCGCGAACGATCCCAGTCCGACGCTGGAGAAGGTCCCGAGCTTGCCGCTCCAGACCTGGGTCGAGCCGCCGCCTGTCGTGTCTTCCACCTTGAGTTCGATCGCAGAGGCGAGTGCGGCACCGCTCAGCCCGGTGGCTTTCAGCGTCACCGTCTCGGCCACGCTGCCCTGGTTGGCGATCGTGATCGTTCCCTGGCGGCTTTCGCCAGGGCGCATCCCCGCTGCGGCGACGATCGCTTGGTTTGGCAGCGAGGAGTTGATCTGGACCGCGCCCGCCGCCAGCGACGCGGTGTTGGCGCTGGTCGAGGTGAAGCTGGCTCCGCTGAACATCGCCGAGCCGAGGGCAAGCGAGACCAGTGCCAGCGCCGCCAGCGCCAGCCAGTGTCGCGATCCGATCAGCAGCCTTACTCGTTCCATTGCGGATCCATTCCGCTCGACTCGTCCCGCCTGCGCCGCGCCTCATCCCCCGCGTCACGCCAGATCCCTGCCAAGATCAGCAGGGCGACGATCACGGCGGGGACGCCGATCGCCAGCATCCTCACGGTCGGGATCGAAAGCGCCGCCAGCGGGAAGCCGACGTAGGGAATGGAGAAGGCGACCTCGGCCTGCGTGGGCTTGTCGAGGGTGAAGGTCCAGGGATCGGCGCTGGCGTTGGCGTCGCCCTTGGTGCGGTAGATCCGTTCGTTCTGCTTATTGCGGCCGATCCAAGCGATCCGGTGGGTGATCAGCTTCTCCGGGGAGGCACCAGGCGGCGGCTGGTAGGTGATCACGTCGCCGACCCGCAGGGTCGAGACTGGCACTTCCCGGTCAAAGACGATCGAGCCACGATCGTAGGTCCCGGTCATCGAGCCGCTGACGATCACGTAGCGCTGGTAGCCGAGCGCAGCGGGGAGGAGCAGGATTGCGGCTAGCGCGACGCAGAGGATCGTGGCTGCGGCCGCGGTCCAGCGTAGGGCGCGGCGGCCGGTGCTCGGCGGCTCCTCAGCCATCGGCACGCCCGCCGCGAAAGACACGAACGGGATGGTCAGGACCGGCGCTGCCGGTCCTGACCCCCCATCCGGGAGCTGCCACTACCGTTTTTAGGACGTGGCATCCCATTCGTAGCCGACGCTCATCGACGATCCCTTGTAGGCGTTGTCCCCGGTCGTCAGGGACGCCGGAGTGCCGCCTTCGGGGAAGGTCGTCGTGAACTTGTAGGTACGCGCTTCGCCTGCGGCGAATTTGCCGAGCGATTGCGTACCCATTGCGCCGACCTTGCCCGAGTACACGGTGACCGGCGACGACGCATTGGTCACGTCCTGGATCGAGAGTTCCAGCAAGCCCGAGAGCTGGCCGCCATTGGCGCCCGGCGTATCGGTGAGGCTGGTCTTCGAGAGGGAGAACGTGCCAGGCACGTTGCCGCTGTTGGTGATGACCACCGTGCCGTTGGTAGAGGTACCCGGCACCATGTTCGATGCGGTCAGCACCGCCGCGCCTTCCTTGGAATTGGACTGCGCGAGGTTGCCTGCGCTGAACGTGTTTGCGGGGTTCGCGGACTTCGAGGTGAAGCTCGCGCCTGATCCAACGACCACGCCGACTGCCAAGAGCGCGACAAGCAACGCTCCCAGCAAATGGCGAGGACTCGAGAGGATCACGGAGATGCGAGACATAAGTGCCTCCTTCGGGGCTTGATTTATTGGCTCCGAAAGCGGCAGCCGAGCTACCTCGACTCGCGTCGAGACCTCTAGCTTTGCGTCGCCGCCTCGCGGCGGGTTTGCCTTGAATCGCTTCCATGCACTCACCTGATCGGCACGGCCAAGTCGAGCGCTGAGAAGGATCAGACCGCCGTTTAGGTAGATGCCCGCAGACCTTCTCCGTAGGGTCCCGAAAGGGGACTTAGGCGGCGTTCCAGGTGAAGGCGGCGTTCAGAGAGGAACCCTCGACTCCGTTGCCGACGCCAGCCGGAAGGGTGGCGGTGAAGCGGTAGGCGCGCTGGGCTCCGGCGGGGATGCTGCCGAGTCTGAGGCTGGGCATTGCGGACAGCGGTCCGGTGTAGATCGGCGCGACCTCAGAGCCGGCCGGCTCGACCCGCAGGACTAGGGCGCCCGACAGCGGGGTCCCGCCTGGAGCGACTCGATCCGTGATGTGAGGGGAGAGGCTGAAGTGAGCGGGTGCCGAGCCGTCGTTGGCTACGTGGATCGTCGCGGAGCGGCTCTGCCCTGGGATCATCCCCGAGGCCGAGAGCTGCGCGCCGCCGCGCGAGGCGGCCGCGACCAGCGGTCCGGAGGAGAAGACCTGGATCGGTTCGACCCCTGCGCCCCGCGCACCGCCGCCGAAGGCGACGGGTAGGGCGACGGCGAGGATGCCGAAAGCTAGGAGCACGGAGAGGGTCGAGCGCAGCCACCACGCCGGTCCCATGGTGCCTCTGCTGGCGGGTGGGGGGGCGGCGAATGTTGCGGCGAATGCGCTCACTCCCATCCATCGGCAAAGACAGGGTGACCTGGCGCTGCGACCACCTCCGCGGACCTATGTCCTATCGAACCTTGTTGAGCAGGGCAGAGTCCGGCCGATCGGTATACGCGGGCAGCCTGTTCCACAGAAAAGTTCACGGTAGAAGAGGATGAGAGTGACAAGGCACAGCGGCCAAGCCGGTCGGTCCCAGGACACCCAGCGAAATCGTCGCGAAGGGCAGCAGCCGCCGGCATCGCGAAACAGACATTTTGGCCGCCTTTCTTGACTCCAGGACCGAATAGGCGGCTTCAAGGCGCACCGACTTCGTGTAAGCCTGAGTCGACAGTGAGCTTGACCCAGATACGCCACTCGGTGGACGTGTGCGAACTGCGTTTTCGCTCTTCTAGGAACCGCGCTTGGCCTGGAGCATGGCGCCGTCGGCGCGCTCGATGAGGGTCACGAGGGTGTCGGCGGCTTCGAGCGCCGCGACGCCGGCGCTGATCGATATGCCGGGATGGGACTTGACCAGGTCCAGGCGAGCCTCCTCGACGCGCTGTTGGGCGCCTTCGAGGACCGAGCAGGCGATCGAGCAGACGAACTCGTCGCCTCCCCAGCGGACGATTGGATCGTAGGGGCGAAGTCTCGCCTTCAGCGCGGCAAAGACCTCGCGCAGCACCTCGTCGCCGGCAGGGTGGCCATAGCGGTCGTTGGTCTGCTTCAGCTCGTCGACGTCGATGAAGGCGAGCACCAGTTTCCCGCGCGATCGCCGGGCACGCTCGATCTCGTGCTGCAGGAGGATCTCCCCGATTCCTCGGCGGTAGGCGCCGGTCAGCTCGTCGAGGTGGGAGCGCTCGATCTCGCGGTGCAACAGATCGCGATCGCGGGCAGCCGCCTCACGGTCCTTTGCCGCTCGCTCGCGATCGGCCGCCGCCCGTGCCCGCGTGGCAGCTGCCCTAATTCGCACTGCAGTGGCAGCCTCGAGCGCTGCCATGGCGTGAGGGTCGGCATCGCCAACCTCCCGGGAGAGCCGCTCAGCCTCATGATCGGCCATCTCAGCTGCCCTATCGCGCTCCTCGGCTGTTTGGTCCCGATCGCGGGCAACGTCATCGCGGCGCTTTGCCTGCTCGGCGCGCTCGGTTGCGACCTGGGCCCGCAACGCTCCTGATACGCCGCGGGCGACGGTGTCCTCTTCCCGCTCGGCCCGTGCCTCCTTGTGCGTGTATAGCAATGCCGCATCGCCGGATGGGTGAGCCCTTAGCTCCCGATCGGCTGCGGCCTGATCGCGATCGGAGGCTTTCTGATCGGCCTCTGCTGCGCCTTGGTCGCGTTCGGAGAAGCCCTGGTCCGCATCGGAGGCCGTCTGATCCGCGTCAGCCGCCGTCTGGTCGGCACCTGAAGCAGCTTGATTGGCGTCCTGTCTGGCGGCACGCCGCCACCGCCAAGGAATCGGGGACATTGCTGTGCCTTACCTGAGTTGAAACTTTTGCGACGTCAAGTTGCTAAGGGTAGGCTGTTTAATAGAACCCTCCCGAGACTAACACCGGGAGTTCATCTCTGGTGGATGGTGTCGGTCGCCGTGACGATGCTCCTATTGAGAAAGCTGTTGGTCCTAGGTGAAAGCGCAATTCTCGAATCTCGGCAATGGTCAGCACCGGCGCGAGATCGACCGGGCGGCGGAAGGGATCGCATGGGCCTATGGCGACGCTTTGCGGGTGGCCGACGGCGGCGCGGCGGAGGGAATCGCGCTTGAGTGCCTGCGAGAGGGAATGAGCGTCGAGACGCTCTACGCGCGCGTGATCGCACCGGCGATGTGGCGAATCGGCTGGCTCTGGAAGGAGGGCGCGATTACCGTGGCGGATGAGCACCTCGCCACCGCGCTCACCCATCGTGTGATGGCGAGCGTCTACGGGTCGAGCATCAGCCGCGCGGCGGCCAAGCCCGGAAGGCTCCTGCTGGCCGCGGTGCAGGGCGAGCACCATGCCCTCGGCCTGAGGATGGCGGGCGACGTGCTGGAACTGGGGGGCTACGAGGCGATCTACCTCGGCGCCGACGTCCCACTCGATGCTCTGGTGTCCACTATCGCTTCGCGTCAGCCAGACATCGTCGGTCTCTCCAGCACCCTCACGCTCAACCGCTCCTCGGTCGAGTTCGCGGCCTCGGTGCTGGAGGAGACTTTTCCCGACATCCCGATCGTCCTTGGGGGACAAGAAGCGCCGGATGGCATTGTGCGTGAGAACCGAGTGATTCACGCCCAGAACGTCGAGGGGCTCGTGACGCTGGTGGGGGGTCTGTTGGCCGAGCCGGGAGGCGTGTCAACGCATCGGGGAGACTGCCCGGCGGTGCAGTCAGACCTTCCGCTCGGCTCTCCTGCCGATTCCTCGGAGGGGCGCCTGCTTGAAGTCGCTGCGGACACCGCCGAGCTCGCTCGCAGTCAAGCTCGCATGGCCCATTCCTACAAACGCCTTGCCTATGAGGACTCGATCACGAAGGGAGCGAATCGTCGTGCCTTTGACGATCGTCTGGCGCTTCTCAAGGACTCCCCCGATGCCGCCCCTGTGGCGATGCTGATGCTCGACTTGGACGGCTTCAAGCAGGTCAATGACACCTTCGGCCACGCGGCTGGCGACAGGGTTCTGCGCGAGGTTGCCGGGGCGATTGAGGCGTGCCTTCGCGAGGGGGACTTCGCCGCCCGTCTCGGCGGGGACGAGTTCGGCCTGATGCTTCCACACACCGACATCGCGGAGGCAGAGGAGGTCGCGGCTCGAGTGCTCGCCGCAATCGGTGTGGCGGGCGAGGCGTCTGTGACGGCGACGATCGGCATCGCAGCCCTGGGCAAGGATCCTCGACACACGATGCTTGAAGCCGACCTGGCTCTCTACGGCGCCAAGACGGCCGGCGGGAACCAGTTCGGAGTGACCGGTCGAGCGTGAGGCTCGATCATGTCGCCAGTCGCAGTCGCCGCCGCGATTCAGCGACCGCCCGCGGCCGATGAGCGACAGGCACCGCGATCTGCCGGTTGGAGCGATCGGGGACGGCTCACCTTGAAGTCGAGCAAAGCGGTCTGTCGAAGCCGCCCGCGAGCATCCTTGTTGCGAACCACCGGCGCCGACTCCATGACCGCGTCCGCCGCACGCTCGCGCCTGCAGATCCGACGTCGGCCCGCTACCGCCAGACGATCAGCCACGGAGAGAAAGCGCCTCTTCGCGATGATCGAGCAGAACACCCGCGATCTGAGGGTCGAAGTGGGTTCCCTGTTCCTCCTCAATCACCGCGATCGTCTCGGCGGGCGCCAACGCGGGTCGGTAGCAGCGGTCGCTGAGCAGCGCGTCGAAGACATCGGCGACCGCGGCGATTCGTCCTTCGAGAGGAATTCCTTCGCCGGCCAATCCCTGAGGGTAGCCCGTGCCGTCATAGCGCTCGTGATGGGTGAGGGCGATCATGGCGGCGATGCGCAACAGCTCGCTCTCGGAGTTCGCGAGGATCTCGTGGCCGATCACTGCGTGGCGCTCCATCTCCGTGCGCTCATCGTCGGTCAGGGCCCCCGGCTTGCGGAGGATCTCGTCCGAAGTACCGATCTTTCCGACGTCGTGCATGGGAGCGGCGAGGCACAAGAGGTCGACCCGATCAGGGTCGAGGCCCAGGTGGCTCCCCAGCAGGACGGCAATCGCCGCCATCCGGTTGACGTGTTCCCCGGTGGAGGAGTCGTGAAGCTCGATCGCCTTGGCGAGCCGCTCGACCGTCTCCTGACGAGACAGACGTAGCTCGTTGATCGCCCGCTGGTTGGATGCCGACAATTCGTCACGTAGTTGCAGCGTCTCCTCCCGATCGCCGCGCAGCAGATTCCGACGGGCCTGGTTTGGGCTGCTGGCCTCAGGCGTCGCCAGTTTTCTACCACTGCCTCGAACGAGACGTTCGAAGGTGGAGCGGATCATGCCTTGACTTGACTGCATGGGTCTCGGGCAGTGCTCACCGGGGCGCCTCTCGAAGCGGTTGTTCAGTTCAACCTACGAATAATAACAAGAATCTGAGCAGTGAACTCAAAGCGGTGGACTGGCCATCAAGGGTCGAGCAACGGCCCCCGATGGGTCGTTGAAGAGAGCCGCTGGAATTCGCTGTGAGGTCGAGGTGCTGAGCTGAGGCAAGAACGTGAAGGTCACGGGCTCGGGGCAAGCCGACCATCGCTCAGATTTTCGTCTCGGTTTCGTTCCCTATGACGTTCCCTACGAATCGATCAAGGCTCCTGGAGAAGTGGTTTAACGGCTATGCCGCAGTCTCCAAAACCGGGGATTCCAGGTTCGAGTCCTGGCTGCCCCGTTTGTAAACCCGCTTCCGATGCGGGTTTGAGGGACATTCTGGCCACATTCTCGGGGACTAAAGCACCCCGCTGCCAGGAGTGCCATCAACCCTTTTCCTCCGCGAGCGCTCGCCGCAGCGCCTCGTCAAAGGACTCCGGCGAGATGTCGAACGGTTCGGCCCCGCTGGGGTCGGTGACGACGGTGGCGGTGGTCAGGCCCTCGACGAGCGGCCGCGCAACCTTCACGTCGACCGGCGTCACCAGACCAAGCCAAAGTGCCGACAGCCACGGCGTGATGAAGGGGACCGGGAGCTTTCGCCGCGGCCGCTTCCCCATCGCGATCGCCATCCGATCCAGCATCTCCGAATAGGAGAGCACGTCGGGGCCGCCGATCTGGACTTCCCGGCCCTCTGACTCGGGCACTTCGGGAGCGCACAGCAGATACTCGATCGTCGCGTCGATGCCGATCGGCTGCGTGTCTATACGCAGCCAGCTGGGGGCGATCATCACCGGCAACCGCCCTACCAGATAGCGCAGGGTCCGGTAGGACTCGCTGCCGGCGCCGACGACCATCGCCGCGCGAAAGTAGGTGAGAGGAGGACCCTCGGCGGCGAGGATCCGTGCGGTCTCGTGGCGGCTGCGCAGGTGCTTTGATTTGCTCTCATCGCCGAGCCCTCCGAGATAGATAATGCGTTTGACGCCTTCGCGTCTGGCCAGGCGGGCGAAGTTCAGCGCCCCGATCCGCTCTCGCTCGGCGAACCCCTCACCCCCGGCCATCGCGTGGACGAGGTAGTAGGCGGCCTCGACGTCCCTCGCCGCGCCCACGAGGCTCTCTGCGTCAGTGACATCTCCCACATGGATGTCCAGACCCGCTGCCTCGAGCGAGCCGGCTTTCGAGCGGTCGCGAGCCAGGCAGCGGACGGAGACCCCTGCGTCTCCCAGCGAGGTGGCAAGTCGGGCGCCGATGAAGCCCGTGGCCCCGGCGATGAGAGTGCTTTCCGCGATCTCCTAAAGGTAGCCCGATTAAACTGAACTGCAAGACTGGGGCTGTGTCCGTACACGTCCTCGAGCGCAGTCAACGGGTCGAGGTATCGGTCGAGCAGGCATTCGACTTCTATGTGGACGCCCGCAACTTGGAGCCGATGACCCCGCCCTGGCTCCACTTCGAGGTGATTACGCCGGCCGATGTAGCGATGCGGCCGGGCACGTTGCTCGACTACAAGCTTAAGCTGCACGGAGTGCCGGTGCGCTGGCAGACCCGGATCGAGACCTGGGAAGCGCCGGCGCGCTTCGTCGACACCCAGGTCAAGGGTCCCTATTCCCTCTGGGAGCACACCCACCTGTTCGAGACGGACGGTGAGGCCGCCACCGTCATCCACGACCGCGTTCGCTACGCGATTCCGCTGGGGCCGCTCGGCGGGCTCGCGCACCTCCTCTTCGTCCGCCGCGATCTCGAGCGGATCTTCGACTACCGTGGCGAGGCCGTCTCCAAGCGTCTCGTCCTCGAATAGGCAGGCTCAAAGGCGCACCGATTTCGTGCAGGCCTGAGTCGACGGTGAGCTTGACCCAGATATGCCACTCGGTGGTGCGAACTGCGCTTTCGCTCTGATCGATATGCCGCGATGGGACTTGACCAGGTCCAGGCGAGCCTCCTCAACGCGCTGCCGGACGCCCTTGAGGACCGAGCAGGCGATCGAGCAGGCGATCGAGCAGGCGAACTCGTCGCCTCCCCATCGGACGATTCGGATCCGCGATCGCCTCGCTAGGGTCCCGGAGCCGTCGTTCGTAAGCCGGCAAGACGCGCAGCGGCAGCCTGGCGCTCGTCGTAGGTCACAAATGCCTCGATTGGGTCCAGGTCGACGGCCGATGCAACATGGATCGCGTCGAGGGCTCGCAGCGCCGGCTCGGCCAGCGCCCCCGCGCCGGCAAGCAGAGCACGGTCGAGCGGCCGTAGTGCGAGCACATCGACCAACTCACCTGCACGTTCCAGCAGCAAGTCGAGCGGGAGGGCGGGATCCTGTGCAACCGCCCGGCGCACCGCGCGAGGGATCTCGGCCAGAACGAGCTCGCTGCTGACCAAGTCCGCACCCTCGACATAGGCACGCAGAGCACCCGACTCGGCCTCCTCGCGGACGAGCTTGACCAATGCGGAGGCGTCCGCGTAGAAGACCGCCACGACTCAGCGATCGCCGCGGATGTCGTCGAGCGCACGGCTCAATGCCCGCGGATCGCCGGTCAGCTCCAACGGCTCCGGCAAACCCCGACGCAGCGGACGGGAGACCCGCCCCTCGGCGATCAGGCGATCGAGGTCGGAGCCCGTCGTCGGCACCGGGCCGAGCTCGGCCACCGGCCGATTGCGATCGGTGACCACCAGCCGCTCTCCGCGACTCACTCGCCGCAGGTAGACGCTGAGGTTCTGCCGCAGCTCCGCAACGCCGATCGACTCATTCATGTACATAAAAGTAGCAGGAGCAGCGCGCTGCGCAAACGATCCAGCGGGCCGCAATCGCGAAGCCGGCTATTCCAGGTAAGGCGCGATCCAGGCGCTGTAGGGCCCGATGAATTCCTCAGCAGCGGGAAGGACCAGCTTGACCGCTTCATGGAGGCGGCTGGCTTTCACCGCCACATACTTGTGCTCGATTGCCGGCCTGGCTTTCTGGGCTCGCTTAAGGCGGTTGCAGAGTGCGGCGCTGACCACTCCCTCCGCTTTGAGCGCGTCGAAGACGCGCGCGGCGTCATTCTGGTGGCTTTTCGCCGGTTGCAATTCAGCCAGTCTTGAGCCGTATTCGGCAAGCTCGACCACGTAGTTCTGCACTCGGCTGAAGGCCCGTTCGACGGCCTGGACCTTGTTGTAGGACTTAATTCCCGACTTCCGTTCGAAGGCCGGTTTGAACTCGGTCAGCTTGAAGTCGTCGCCAAACTCCTCCATCGCGCTTTGCAACGCTTCGATCTGGAGCGGCAAATCCTCGAGGCGTGCGTTCACTTCGCTACGCAATAGCGCCAGTGTCCTCTTCTTAGCGGCCATCAGCCCTCAGCGAGCAGCCGATCGACTCCCGCCAAGGCACGACGACCGCGAGCGCGCTCATGCTGACGCGCCTTTGCGCTTGGGCACCTCGAATTGGGTCTCGGGTTTGCGAACACCGCGACCTGCGGGCTGACCGAGAACACGTACTCGCTGCCCGCAGCGTCAAGGCGCCGGCGCAGCTCGGTGTTCTCGCCGTAGGCGCAGTCGCCCAGCACCGGCGCGAGGGGAACCGCCCAACCGGCGGCGCGCTCGACCAGCTCGACTCCCAGCTCGGGCTTGGTCTTGAAAGCGACGGCGTCGGGAACCTTCGCCGCTCGCCGTCCTCACACCACTCCTCGGGGAGGTAGAGCGCCCAGCCCAGGGGGGCGGTTCCCTTGGCGCCGACCGCCTGCACCGAGACACCGACCTGGCAGTTGCCGATCTTGCCGAGCGTGCCCGAGTACTGGCGCTTCACCCCCGGCGAGCGCTTGCCGTCCTTGGGGAAGCCGGTGTCGTCGAGCACCCAGGCCTCGACCTCGATCTCGGGCGCCACCCGCTCGACGACGGCGCGGACCACTGCGGCCGGGTCCCAGGGGCTCACCGCGAGGAAGTTCTGGAGGCTCTCGTAATCCGCCTCCCCACCAAGCCGCGCGACCATCGGCTCAAGCGACTTGCGGGCACCCTGCTCGACCAACCCCCGCAGGTACAGCCCGCCGTTTGCCAGCTGCACCGGGCGGTTGGTCGCCTCGGCGAGCACCTCGGCGCCAAACGCCTCGAGGCGCTCTCTCACCGCCGCCGGGCCGTCTGCCTGCGTCGCTCGCCTATGCGCTTCGCCACTGCCACCATCTTCGCCTCCTCGCGTCGAGATCGCTGACGCAAGGGGATGCGCCGCGGCCCGGGCGAGCCCTACCGCAGACCTACCAAAGCACTACTAAGTGCTGGGGCTCGGAAGTTCGCGCACATATCCGATGGATCGACACGCTCCTCATCAACGGAAAGCAGTCGCGAGCTCGGTGCTAGCGCAGACGACTGCGTGTCGTCCAACGCGGTCGTGATCGCGTCGCTGTTCAACAGCGGTTCAGCCGACCTGGTACTTGATGTGCGTGACGCCGGGTGCGTCGACGGCCCGGATCTGTGTCAGCTTGAGAGCCCCGGGCTGGAGACCCTCGAACAGGCGCTCGCCGCCGGCCATGATCACTGGCGCGATCGAGATATCTACCTCATCGACCAAGCCTCCGGCCAAGTATTGATTTACCACCGACGCGCCGCCGGCAAGCCAGATGTCTTGCCCCTGAGTGGCATCCTTGGCCTGCGCGAGCGCCGACGCGATTCCGTCGGTCACGAAGTGGAAGGTGGTGCCGCCCTTCATCTCAAGCGGCTCGCGCGCGTGGTGTGTAAGCACGAACACCGGATGGTGGTAGGGCGGGTCCTCACCCCACCAGCCTGGCCACGGATCGTCGCCCCAGGGTCCCGTGCCGCCGCCGAACATGTTGCGTCCCATGATGGTGGCGCCGATGTTTGCGCGGCGCTCCTCTACCACCGATGAGCTGGTGTTGGTCTCGCCGCCCTGCTCGCCGTGCATCTCACGGAACTCCTTGAGCGGAAAGAACCATTCGTGCAGCTCCATCCCGCCTACTCCGAGCGGGTTCTTCTCGTTCTGGTCCGGGCCTGCGACATAACCGTCCAGCGACATCGTGATGCTGAGTCTGAGCTTAGTCATGTCACTCCTTTCGCTGGATAGTGATGATCACCTTGGGGCCGGTGATTGACGGCGCCTGCTTGGCCCGGAAAGCGAGCTGTGCGTTGTCCCGGCGTCGGCTTGGTACGCGGGGCTCGACCGGAGTGCGGGGCTACTCAGTTGCGCGCTGCATCCGGCCATTTGAGCCCCTCCTCGGCCCACCTCAAGTTCCTTCGCCCTGCTCCACGATTTAGGATTAAGAATACAGATTAGAGGCAAAAACTGCCCTTAACTTGTACTCTTAAAGAATGGAACCGCTCAGCAATGCTCAGATAACTGAGCTCTTTCACGCCGCCTTCCTCGACGTCCTCTCGAAACGCCTTGATCCGGCGCGCTATGTGTTGAAGGGAGGCGCGAACCTACGCTACTTCTTCGAGAGCCTGCGCTACTCCGAGGACATCGATCTCGACATCATTGGAGTGGAGCCGTGGGGTCTAGAAGACAAGGTTGATGGCGTCCTCGAATCCGGCGCGATGAAGACCGTCCTTAGGGTCAGCAGTCTGGCAATCGCCGAGCTCTCAAAGCCAAAGCAGACCGCGACGACGCGGCGTTGGAAGGTTGCGATCGAGGTCTCGGGGCGCTCTGAGCTTGTTCGAACCAAGATCGAGTTCAGCAATCGCAATGGCGAGCGGCGATACCGCCTCGAGGCGCTGCCTAGCCGCATCGTCGCCCCCTATGCGCTGCGTTCGCCAAGCGTTCAGCACTACACCGAGGACGCTCCCGCCGAGCAAAAGGTCAAGGCACTCGCGGGGCGCTCTGAGACTCAAGCGCGCGATGTCTTTGATCTCGATCTGCTGCTGCGTCGCAGGCCGCTTCCGGCTGGATCTCTCGACTCGCAAATCCTTACTGACGCGGCCGGCCGAGCTCTGCACCTGCCCTTTGCCGCCTTCCGCGATCAGGTTCTTCCCTTCCTTGAGCCCGACGTTGTTGAGCTCTTCGACACTGAGGCTTGGGAGCAGATGCAGACCTTCGTCGCGGAAAAGTTGGAGGAGGCAAAATGAAACCGGCCAACGCATACGGCGACTTGCTGCGCATGAACCGCGCGATCCTCACCACCCGCGAGGCCGCCGCACGCTGGCAGACGGCACAGGGTACCGCCGGCCGGCGTCTCCGCGCCATGGAAGAAGCTGGACTTGTGCGCCGGCTGCGTCGAGGTCTCTGGGCGCTTGACCCCGACCTGGCGCCGTTCGTCCTCGTCCCATACCTGACCGCGCCGTTTCCGGCATACGTGTCGTTCTGGTCGGCGCTCTCCCATCACGACATGATCGAACAGATCCCGCGTCAGATCTCGGTCGCATCGCTTACCCGGGCTCAGCGCATCACGACCACTGTCGGTACCTACGAGGTCCATCACCTTGCCCCTGAGCTCTTCGGTGGCTACGACGGCTCGGAGGAGAGCGGATACCTGGCGACTCCAGAGAAGGCTCTCTTTGACATCGTCTACGTCCGTGCAGCTGCCGGTAGCCGAGCTTTCCTTCCCGAGTTTTCGCTTCCTCAAGATTTTGACGACGCTCAGATCAGGGAATGGACGGGCCGGATCGAGGGTGCACGCCTGCGGACGCTCGTCTCGAGGCGGCTTCGTGAAGTGCTACGGCAAGCATCGCGCGAAGACCCCTCGCTTTCAGGGGGCCCAGCGCCGCGCGACCCGAGAATCGCGACAAGCGAACGGTTCTAACGTCTCATTTTCGTTCGGGTTTTGTCCCCGTACGTTCTTCCGAGCTATTTACTGACCGGTATTTGGCTTGCTGCCCAGCTCACTTCATTCCGCCCGCGCTACTTCCAGTTCGTTCTCGCCGACCGGCCGCAACACAATCGTCTTCTGTGATTTGCCGACCGGGCGCTGGCGCCACGAGCGGAATTGATGTTTCCCCCCGCTTGCGCTTGACCCTGGTGGTCAGCGCCTCGTCCTTGCGGATTCTTCAGCGGTGGGATCGCGAGCTAGGCTCCCTGGCGACAACTAGTGGAGGGAGGCCCGATGCTTTCGTGGCTGGCCGAGAAGATAATCGCTCGCAACATGAAGTCGATCCGTGCCGGGGACATCGGGCCCGCGCTGGCGATGGACGCCGAGGACGTCAAGTTCACCTTCCCCGGCGAGAGCTCGTTCGCTCCGGGAGCAAACAACAAGAGGGAGCATGAGCAGTGGCTTAGCCGCTTCACGAGCCTTGGGCTTCAGATTTACCCCGACCAGGTCATCCTCAAGGGGTTCCCGTGGCACCAGACGATCTGCGTCCGCGGCCACATCAACCTCGACGACTCCAAGGACGGGCGCGTCTACGACAACCGCTACGTGATCTGGGGCCGGATCGCCTGGGGGAAGCTGCGCGAGTATGAGGTCTACGAGGACACCGAAAAGAGCAGGGAGCTCGACGAATACCTGGCGAGCGTCGAGAAGGCGTAGCGCGAACGGACCTCAGCCGTGACTGGGCGGGCCGATGTGGAGGCGACGGCGGTGCGCGCAGTCGTGCGGGGGGAGGTGCAGGGCGTTGCATATCGCGACGCGACGCTGCTGCTGGCGGGTCGGCTCGGGGTGATGGGCTGGGTGCGAAACGCGCAGGACGGCAGCGTGCTCGTCCACGCCGAGGGATCCGAGCGGACGGTCGAGGAGATGGTGGCCTTCCTGCACGAGGGTCCACCGGGCGCACGGGTCAGCGATGTGGCGATCGAGCCCGTGAAAGTCGAGGGACACGAGCAGTTCGCGATCCGCGGCGTCAGTGCCGGAGCCTTCGTCGTCCAGGAGCACGCCGCCACCGCCCATCACTTCGACCTGCGCTTAGAGGTTGGCGGGGTGATGCGCTCGTGGGCGGTCCCGAAGGGCCCCTCGCTAGACCCCGCCGTCAAGCGCCTCGCCGTGGAGGTCGGTGACCATACGATCGCCCACAACGCCTTCGAGGGCGCAATCGGAGACGGCCGCGTCATCGTCTGGGACCGGGGGCGCTACGAGCAGGGCGGCCGGGTCGCCTGGCCACAGGCGCTTGACCGCGGCCACGCTGTGTTTGTCCTGCACGGGGAAAAGCTCCGCGGCGGCTTTGCACTACAACGCACTCGCCCCGGCGAGAAGGCTCAATGGCTGCTGATCAAGCGCCGAGATGAGCACGCGCGCCCAGGCTCGGACGTGGTTGCAGAACATCCGCAATCGGTGATCAGCGGTAGCACGCTCGATCGGCTCTTCCGAGATGACTGACGCAAGCCTGACCAGCTCCACGATTAGTGAATCGGGCCGATCGTGGCGTTCTTCTCTGTTTCCGCAATCGCCCCTCCGCCGGCGTCTCGCCAAAAGGTCGCCTCGCAGATCACGGGGCACAAGACGCCCGAGCATCAGGCCGGCGCGGCGAAGATCACCCTCAAGACGCTAGACCCACGTTCTGCCTGGCGAGCTCAGGCGCGCCAGCGAGGAGCGAGATAGGCTCCTCGCCGAGCGGCTGAGGAGCGAAGGGATCGCAGCTGTCTGGATTCCAGTTCGAGCCCCTGGCGGGCCGTTGGCGCTTGACTTGAGGAGTGGCGATCCGCTTGGCTGGGCAGGGTGTTGCTCTCCCTCTGCGCATCAGAAGCGGCGGACGGGAATCGAACCCGCATCATCGCCTTGGAAGGGCGAGGCTCTACCGTTGAGCTACCACCGCGCAGACGAGCTACCGCTTTCCGGGCGGGGTTCGCTGTCAACGACAGTTTGCCCCAAGCGCCCTGCGCCTTGCATCTCGCCGAGGGTCGCTGCGGAAGTGCGATCACATTAGGCCTTCAATCCGTCAGAATGAGCTTCGACCACGGGGCGTGGCGCAGTCTGGTAGCGCACTCGGCTGGGGGCCGAGCGGTCGCTGGTTCAAATCCAGTCGCCCCGACTAACAGGATCTCCTTCCTTGGGATTTGGGATTCCCGGAATCGTGCGGCATCTACCCATGGACGACTCAGACGATCAGGGTTATCACTCCACGCACGACCAACAGCGCCCCTGCGACGGTCACTACCCGGATCGCCATCCGCCGACCGTCCCGGCGCAACCAGGCCTTGAAGCGTTCCACCCGCCCTGGCGTTGCGTCCGGCTGCAGCCAGTAGGAGAGGAGCGGCAGCTCGAGCAGGGCCAGCATGACCAGGTTGAAGCCGATGACCGCGAGCACGGTCTCCGGCGTGCCGAGGTCGTCCTTCGCCAAGCGGGTGAGGGCAACAAGATAGGAGGCGCCCGGAAGGGTTAGGAGCGCTCCAACGGCGAAAGTGGTGCGCGGGGCGCCCCCGCTCAGCACCCGCTGCCAGCGCGGCGGGCCCCTCTCTCTCTTCGCCTTGCCCTTGGCGGCCTGGCGTCGTTCCCGACGTTCCTTGAGGATCGCATCGCGTTCGGCACTGAGGGCCCACGCAACGATGAGAAAGATGACTCCCAGGGCGATATCGGCCGCCGGGCCAAGCGTGTCCTTGGCGACTTCGACTGCGCCTGAATCCTCCAAGGAGAAGACGATCACCAGCCCCAGGGAGACGCTGGTCATCATTGCCCCGAGCAGGTAGCCGAGCATCAGGTTCCGCGGCTTCGACAGCAGCAGCATCACCGTAGTTGCGGCAAGCAGCGTCGGATTCAATGCGGCCGAGAAGGCCAATAGGAAACGTCCACACTCGGACTCAATCACCTCCTTGTCGCTCCGGGTCACCGGGGATAGGCTGGAGCGAGCGTCGCCATAGGTCGTTGTCTCGTTTGTCAACTGCGATTCATCGCATGAGGATGAGGAGCACTTCAATGTCGGCTGAGCAGGGCGACCCGCACCGGCTTGCCGCGCTCGCGGCTCTCGCCAGCGCGGCGCTCCTCGCAATTCTCAGCATCGACATCGTCCTATCTCAGTTTCCCCGGGGGCTGATCGTCCTCGCCGGCCTCGTGCTCGCCTTCGCGGCGGCCTGGTACGGCCTGACCCGCACCGGGGGCGCGAGGCTGCTGGGGTCTGGAATCGCGATCCTGGCAGTGGCGGTGACCGTGGCCGTATTGATCGCTGGCGGCGATCACCTCGCGCAGGCTCTAGTGATCGTGGTGGGCCTGGGGCTGATGCTCCTTGCGACGCGATTGGCCTTCAAGATTCACGTCCCGCTTCAGAAGGTGCCCGACCCCCGCCACCCCGTGCTCTTCTACAACCCCAAGTCAGGCGGGGGAAAGGCCGAGAAGTTCCACCTCGCCGAGGAGGCGCGGGCCCGTGGCATCGAACCGATCGAGTTGAAGCTCGGTACCGACCTCGAGCAACTCGTGCGCGGCGCGGTAGCCGATGGAGCCGACGCACTGGCGATTGCAGGTGGCGATGGTTCCCAGGCCGTCGTTGCCATGGTTGCCGCCGAGCAGGGTCTGCCCTATGCCTGTATTCCGGCCGGGACCCGCAACCACTTTGCTCTCGACCTCGGAGTCGACCGCGACGACGTCATCGGTGCGCTCGACGCCTTCCTCGGCGGTCGCGAAAGGCGGGTCGATCTTGCCGAGGTCAACGGCCGCGTATTCGTCAACAATGTCTCGATCGGCCTCTACGCCGAGGCCGTCCAGCGCGAGGGCTATCGGGAGGCGAAGCTGCGGACCATCCTCGACACGCTGCCCGAGGTGCTGGGACCCGAGGGCAAGGGGTTGGACCTGCGCTGGACTGGCCCCCAAGGACATGAGCACTCCTCCGGTGCGGCGATCCTCGTCTCCAACAATCGCTACCGCCTCGGGCGTGCGGTCGGCTCGGGTACCCGGCCGAGGATCGACGAGAGGCTGCTGGGGATCACCGTTGCTTCCTTGTCGGCCGGAGGACTGCAGTTGATCCGGCGTCCCTGGCGAGAGTGGTCCACGCCCACCTTCGAGGTTGACGCAGACGGCCCGATCGCCGCGGGCATCGACGGCGAGGCCGTAACTCTGGACGCGCCGCTGCGCTTCAGAATCTTGCCGGCGGCATTGGGGGTGCGGATCGCCGCCGCCCACCCCGGAGTCTCTCCCTCTGCGGCGATGCCCGAGGGGCCTTGGGAGACCGTTATCGCGCTGGCCCGGATCGCTATGGGGAGGACACCGAAACCACAACCTCAGCGGAAGGAGAGCTGATGGATATCTTTGAGGTCGAGCAGACGGAAACCCTCAGGCGGGAGGAGGTTGCTAAACGTCTTCACGCTCTCGCCGACATGCTCGCGCGCCAAAACGAGATCGACTTCGAGCGGGCCGGGATGAAGTTCACCGTGCACGTTCCCGACGAGGTACAGCTCAAGATCGAGCTTGAGGTCGAGACCGACGAGCGAGAGCTCGAGATCGAGTTGAAGTGGTGAGCGACACGCCGGCGCCTGAGCTGCGATAAGGCCTCCCGCCGGCGACCAGGATGAGAACGTCGTGATTGCCTGCCATTGCGGCCACGGCGACGGCTCATATCATCGCCCGATGGCTAAATGGCTCAACGAGGCGAAGGCAATCGATGCCGCCGCCTATGAAGCGATCGCTGCCAGCGAGACTCCCTCGCTGGACATCGCCATGCGCCGTCTCTCCCGAGCCGCCGACCAAAGCAAGCTCTGGTTCGCTACCGCGGCCGCGTTGGCCCTCCTTGGCGGGCCTAGCGGCCGGCTGGCGGCTCGGAAGGGCCTCGTCTCGCTCGGCATCGCCTCCGGCTTCGCCAACCTCGTCGCCAAGCCGCTGAGCGCCCGGCGGCGCCCGGCGAGGAAGGAGGTCGAGGAGCTCGAGAGCCGCCACGTCCAAATGCCGCGCTCGAGTTCCTTCCCCTCTGGCCACACCGCCTCCGCCTTCGCCTTTGCCAGCGGCGCCGCCGACATACAGCCGATGCTCTCGGCGCCGCTGCGGGCCCTGGCGACGCTGGTTGGGTACTCCCGGGTCCATACCGGTGTCCACTACCCCGCTGACGTGCTCGCGGGTGCGTTCATCGGGGTAAGCGCGGCGGAGCTGGCCGACCACCTGCTTGAACGCTGGCCATTTTCCTCACCTCTCAGGCCCAGCTATTGGGCCCACCGCGCGGTCAGCTGGTAGATGACCACGACGTCGAGGATGATCATCAGGAACGCCCACAACGGCGCCGCTGGGAACCAGACGATCTGGGCGATCGCGTTGATGGAGACGAAGAAGACGGCCGCCCACCGCGCCGAGGACATCCCCGACAGAAGCCCGAGCCCGGTGAGCCCGAGGATGACGCCGAGGATCAACTGCACCCAACCCCAGGTCGTCACGTCGGCGACGATCACTCCGTGCCCGCCGACGATGACTATTTCGTTGTTGAGAATCGCCGCCAGCCCATAGAGGGCGTCAAGTGATCCGATGATCAATAGGACAACCGCCGCGAAGGCAATCCAACCAGTGGGCTGCCGCTCTGCTTGCCTCGGAGCCGGAGCCGAAGCTGGATCGACAGTGCTCATCTGAACCTCCCCAATGAGGCGCAAGGGCCTCGATTTCGCGCCCGTCAGATCGATGTCGAGACTGGGCGGCTATCTCGGCCTAGTGTCTCATCGCACATGCGCAAAGGCAAGGGGCTTTTCGGTGCGGCAGCGACTCAGGCTCAGGTCGCTGCCACGGCTTGGTCAGCTCCGCGCTCGAGCTGATCGAAACGTCGGGTTGGCAGGTTTCGCGTCGCGCAGGGGGCTGCCAGCACCAACCCCGCCGCGAAGAGCAACGCAGTCTTGAGCGCGCTGAGCTGTGCGTCTTCATAATTTCCAACCAACTCTTGGACAGTGGCCGGCTTCAGCTATTCGGTCTCGAGCAGGTGGCGCAGCTGCTTGAGGGCTGAGGGACCCGAAAGGTTTGCTCGCGGGGCCCCGACGGGCCCGAGCGCGGCACGATAGCCAGGCCCGCGGCCATGCTAAGGGCTAGAGGTAGGCACTGGGGTCGTCGCAAGGTGCAGTTCTTGGTTAGGCAGAAGCAGCCTCAGGGTCGGAACGAACAACGACCGTGTCTGCAACGGGGATGATCTCGTCAACGGGGAGATCGGCTCGCGCGGCATGGTCGCGAATCGCCTCAGGACTGCTGGCCTGATAAATGCAAACCGTCCCGACGCTGCCCCCGTCCTCTTGCAAGACGTAGCTGCGAATCCAGCGAATGTCGTCCGACATCTCCTCATCGCCAACTTTTGTCGAGCGTTTGGCAGCAGTCTGTAGGTCCGCCGGCGACCGCCAGCCGCCACGCCGCATGATCACGTAGGTATCCATTGATGCGTCCTCCTCTTAGATCGTGTTTTCGATCCTAACCGGGACCGCCGCAGGTTCAAACGGCCAACCCTGGTCGGGCCGAGCGTGGCGGGGTGATGCCACCCGCTCGCACCGTTCACCGCGATAGTGTCGATCTGTGGGCGACCCAAATGGGATCGAGGCTCTGACCGAGGCGATCGACCGCTACAACGACGCCTGGAACTCCCAGGACCTGGACGCGATCATGGCGATGCACGCTCCGGACATGGTGTTTGCCAATCACACCGCGGGAGAGTCCGCTAATGGCGACGCGGTGCGGGATCACATCGCGAAGATCTTTGCGACCTGGCCCGACATGAAGTTTGCGACACGGCGGCTATACGTTCGTGAGGGGCTTGTCGTCCAGGAGTGGACGGCGACCGCCACCCATTCCAATTCGATGCGACGGGGAAACCTCGTTGCGCCTCCCACGGGAAGGACAGTCAGCTGGGACGGAATTGACTCGATCCCCTTCGAGGACGGGTTGATCAAACGCAAGGACGTCTACTCGGACTCCGTCTCCATTCTGCGCCAGGTCGGGCTGCTCGACTAGGTCTTCACCGTATTCCACTCCTGACTGGCGCATCAGCTCAAAATCCCGCCCGCCCTCGCTCCGCCAGACCCCCGGCCTACCAAGCCCCGGTCATCGCGCTCGACCATGCGCGTGCCTGTAAGCAGAGACCTGATCTAGACGAAGTCGCAAGCTGGTAGTGGGTCAGTTTGAATCCGCGCCACCGCGCCATAGTCTTCGCGCATGGAATGGCGCCCGGAGCCCGAGCAGGCATCCGCGTGGAGCGCAATTGGCGGGGTTGTCGTGGTTGTAAGCGCAACCTCAGCGGTCCTGCTAGCCGTCCAGCCCTCCTCCACGCATGTACCCGGAGTAGTGATCTATGGCTGCGTAGTGCTTGCGTTGGTGGGGCTCTATGGGATGCTGGCGCCGTTGCTGAAGTGGTGGCCGTGGCAAGGGGTTTCGGCCGCATTTGGCGGCCAAGCGCTACCGAAGCGGATTAAGGGCGAGAGCATCAACCTTGCAGCCTTGGACCCCAGTCGCGCCATCGTGGGGCGCCACTTCAAGGGGTGCGAGCTATTCGGTCCGGTTCCTATTCTGCTCGGCGAATGTCATGTGGAACACACCGAATGGGCCGATCCCGCTTTCCAAGTTCTCGCAAGCCTCGACCAGTTGGCACCCGAGACGATCAGGTTCTATGGCTGTCGCTTTTCGGAGTGCCTGTTCAGTGGCTTTACAGCGGTTGGCACTCAGGCGCAAGTCATAGGGCTGAAAGCGTTGTTCCCACCGGGACCCGCCCGGAGAACTTAATGGATGGGCAATCAGTCCAGCAGTGCCGCGATCTCCTTAGTCGTCCAAACGTGATCGGCAAGCCCTGCCGCCATCGCAGGAGTTCGCGGATACGGATACTTGAGCGACCCGTGAGGCCGGGCGAAGTTGTAATGCATGAAGTGCAGGGAGACCGCGTAGGCCAAGTTCTCGACCTTCTTGGAGAAGCCGTTAGACAGGCGAGTGAAGCGCCGCATCCCCATTCGCATCGTCAGGTTATTGCGCTCGACGTAGCTGGTCGAGATTCGGGCAGGATCGGGGCTGCCGAGGATCGGTTCGGGCTTGGCCCCGAGACAGACTGGCGGGCTGTAGCGGCGCTGACCTTCGCTGGACTGGCCAAAGAGCTTCTGAAGCATTGCGTAGTCGATCTCGCGCCTGCGGAACGCTCCCTTGACAGCGGGCAGGTAGACGCCCAAGCCGTCCGTGGTGATCTGCACGCGATTGGGTATCCGAGCCTCAAGGTCTTTCATCAGGTAGTGAGCGTCGTAAAGCGTGCGCTCCCCGACTAGCCATGAGGGGATGAGCTTTGTGTCGGCGCAAATGGCCGTCCACGTCCAAACGTCCCCGTAGCCGAATGAGCCTTTGTGCTGCTCAGGGACGTTTTTGGCCTTGGCGTAGCAAAAGCCCCACATCTCATCGACCTCGATGACTTTGCAGGGGAGGTCGCGGAAGATGCGGTCCTGGTAGTCGGCGCAGACCTCGCCGAGATCGACGACCAGTTTGGTGATCGTGTTCTTGGCCGCGCCGGTCATTCGGACGGTGGCGCGGACGCTGTTTCCCTCTACCAGGGCGGCGATGACCTGGGCGCGCTTCTCGATGGTCAGCCTGTTCATACTGACTATTATGCTTGCGTCGTCGGACGGAAAATTACATATTCGCCGCCCATTCGCCTTCTTTGGTCGCAACATCAAGGCATGTCGCGGTTTTGTCGATTAGGGGTTCTACAAAGGGATTCGGAGTGCGACAAAGCCGCCATGCATCCAAAAAACCGTTACAGCGAAGTGGTGAGAAGCACAGACCTGAAGGGGCAACCCCCCGGGCCGGCAGGGATTCCCCTTCTCTTTCAGCGAGATCTAGAAGAGCATCGGCGCACCCCTACGGTTAGAGCGCGACTAGAGCGCGTGCGCCAGCTTATGTTGCGCGAGAAGCCTTAAGGCCACTGCTGATTGGCCTCTCCCAACGCATGCCAGAGGCAATGCCACTCCCCCGGGTTCTCACCTCCAGAGCGAGGCTTACGCAGCTCGTAGTGATCGAGCCAAAGTCGCTTAGAAGTCTGCTCGTCGTATGGCTCAACAAGCAAAGCACAGCCACCCGCTTCTGTGGCTAGGGCCAGGGCACGCTCAAAAAGATCCTCGCCAAATCCCTGCTCTGACGAGACGCTGCGGACGATCCACACGAGCTTCACGGCACGCTGCACAGTCGTCTGCTTATTGATCGCTCGGCGTATCTTCATGATCGGAATATCGCCAGGGGCGACGTGGATCTCCTCAATTACCTCAAGAACGAAAAAGCCAAAAAGCTGACTCTCATCCTCAGAAAAGACGAGATAGGTATCGAGAGGCAGGACCCCTGCGTCAATGTTGGCATCGAGCCAAGCCTTAGCTTTTCGACCCGGCTCGAAATCCAGCGGTTCGAAAGCATAGATGCGCTCGATCAAGGTATCCGACAGATACCCCCGGACGGAGCCACGCGGTAGGTGGATCAGGGGGTACTGGCGCTCAGATGTCGATACCACCCCCGCTCACGACTCCCGCGTGTCTACGACAGCCAGGAGTCGGCCAAGGCAAGCTACGCCGATGGAGGCGAGGCGTGCCGTTGTCCTGTGCGTGAGCGATCAACCAGTGCAGCGACTCTTGCTAGCCGCGCACTAACCGTTGGGGTCTCACGATGCGATTTGAGATCGCTTAGGTGGAGCGTGAAGCTTGATTTTTTGCGCTGGCCATCCGTGGGTTTATCGACGATTGCCAAGGTGGGGCCTCCATGAACGCTGGACTGAGCTGGTCGGTCTGGGGCTGATGTTGCTCCCGATGAGCGTCAACGTAGCACACATGCCAACGGAATTGGCTCTGTAATGCGAAATGTAGCGGCGACCCTTTAGCGCGGGGTCTCCTGAGCGGCGGGGTATTCGATCAGCGAGCAGCCGATTTGCGCCCCGCAGCCTGTTTCGCGGCCCGCTCAGCCCGTTTGTCCATCTTGGCTTTGCGCTCCCAGCGCGATTTTGCAGCGGTTTTGGCTATCTCAGAGCGTCGCTCGGGCGATAGCTTCTCAGCGCGTGCCTTGCCGCCTGAAGTGCCCCGGTTGTCGCCCGTGGGGCGCGTGCGGGGCGTATCAGGGTCCGTCGCCTCTTTGACGATGCGGAAAGCCGTCGAGTTGAGATCAGCCATTGCGCTCCATTCTAGGGCCGGGGCGGATGGCCTCAGCGGGATTTGGGGCGATTTAGGCCCGAAGATTCAAACTGACCCACTACCCGCAAGCTGGAGTTGACAGTTGCCCGCCTTCGTGTTTAGATGATTGACTAAGTCGAATGACTAATAAGCTTCCAACCGCAGACGTGGAAGTCGGAGACGGCCGCTCGATCAGGGAGACCAATGTCGATGCCTTTCTCGACGCCGCCGAGCGGCTGCTGGCCAAAGAGGGCGCCGCGGGAATCTCGACCCGGCAGCTCGCCCGCGAGGCCGGGCAAAACCACGGCTTGGTCCACTACTACTTCGGCTCGGTCGATGAGCTGTTACTGCAGGCCTTGGAGCGGTTCACTGGCCGTGTGCTTGATCGCCAGCGGGCGATGTATGAGACCGACGCTCCCTTCGCCGAGAAGTGGCGAACCGCGGTCGGCTACATCGAGGAGGACCTCGCGGCGGGCTACCCAAAGGTCTGGGCAGAGCTCGAAGCGCTCGCCTGGAACAAGCCCGAGCTGCGCGAGCGACTGGACGCAGTCAACGACAAGTGGCGCTCGCTGCTGCGCGACGCGCTTGCAGAGGCGATTGAGGAGTACGACCTCGACCGGACCAGCTTCTCTGCGGAGGCTTGGGCGGCGCTGGTGATGCAGTTCAACAAGGGTCTTTTGCTCGAGCGCCTGCTCGGCTTTGACCGCGGTCACGCCGAGATGCTTGCGGCGATCGACGGCTGGCTGACTTCACTCGAGGAGCGCAAGCTATGAACACGATCACCGAGACAGCGGTCGCACACAGGCCGGCGGGCCACTCGATCGGCCGCGACGGCGAGCAGAGCCGCGCCCGCTACCCCGATACGGAAGGCTTTGTCGAGCGCGACGGGATGCAGCTTTTCTACGAGGTCTACGGCGAGGGCGAGGAGACGATCTTCCTGACCCCGACCTGGTCGCTGGTCCACTCCCGCCACTGGAAGATGCAGATCGCCTACTTCGCCCGCCACTTCCGGGTGCTGGTGATGGACGGTCTCGGCAACGGGCGCTCTGACCGTTGCCGAGACCCACGGCGTTACGGAGCCGCCGAGTCCGCCCGCGACTGCCTCGCCGTGATGGATGCGACCGGCACCGAGCGGGCGGTGATGGTGAGCCTCTCCAAAGGAGCCCAGTATGTGCTGGAGCTGGGCCGAATCGCTCCCGAGCGGATGGCAGGCGCCGCCTTCATCGGCCCGCTCTTCCCCTACGCCCCCTCGCACCAGTGGGTCCTGTTCAATCCGCTGACCTTCCGTCACTCCTTTCAGCGCCGCTTGCCGGCTTACCGCTGGTGGGGGCGCATGAACGCAGTCCACTGGCGCGAGGCATATCCCGAATTCGCGGAGTGGTTCATCTCGCGATGCTTGCCCGAGCCGCACTCGACCAAGGGCATCGAGGATGGGGTGGGATGGGCGCTGGACACCGACCCCGAGACGCTGATCGCCACGGCAGCCGGCGAGATCTCCCGCGGCCGGCGCACCCTGCGTGGATTGGCCCAGAACCTTGAGTGCCCGGTGCTGGTCATACACGGCGACCGCGACAAGATCGCCCCGCCTCGCGACGGCCGGGCGCTGGCCCGCCACAGCGACGGGCGACTCGAGGTGATCCGCGGTGCCGGTCACTTCCCCCACGCCCGCAAGCCGGTCCAGGTCAACCTGGTGCTGCGCGACTTCACCGAGGACGCCTTCGGGCAGATGCGCACGCCGCGCGACCCAACCGTCCACCGAGCGGACGGTCGTCCCCGTGTCCTCTACATCTGCTCACCGATCGGGCTCGGCCACGCGCAGCGCGACGTGGCGATCGCCCGCGAGCTGCGCCGCTTGCATCCGGACCTGGAGATCGACTGGCTCGCCCAGGACCCCGTCACCCGGGTGCTGGAGGCCGAGGGCGAGCGCATCCATCCTGCCAGCGCACATCTGGCCAACGAGTCCCGCCACATCGAGTCGGAGTCAGCCGAGCACGACCTGCACGCCTTTCATGCGCTGCGCCGCATGGACGAGATCCTCGCCTCCAATTTCATGCTCTTCCACGACGTCGTGCGTGAGGATCGCTACGACCTCTGGATCGGGGATGAGGCTTGGGAGCTGGACTACTACCTGCATGAGAATCCACGCGAGAAGCGGGTGCCATTTGCATGGCTGACCGACTTCGTCGGCTTTCTGCCGATGGAGGACGGGGACGAGCGCGAGAGCTTCCTGACCGCCGACTACAACGCGGACATGGTCGACCACGTCGCTCACCACCCCGAGGTGCGCGACATGGCCCTTTTCGTGGGCAACCCCGACGACATCGTCCCGGAGTCGCTCGGGCCGCAGTTGCCGATGATCCGCGATTGGACCGAGCGCAACTTCGACTTCACCGGCTACGTGACCGGCTTTGACCCCGCCGACCTCAGCGATCGCACCAAGCTGCGTGCCGAGCTTGGTTACGGCGACGAGGAGCGTGTCTGCATCGTCACCGTTGGTGGGTCGGGCGTGGGAGTGGACCTGCTGCGGCGGGTGATCGCCGCCTTCCCGGCGGCCAAAGAGCGCGTCCCGGAGCTGAGCATGATCGTCGTCGCCGGCCCTCGCATCGACCCCGACTCACTCCCATCCCACGTCGGGCTCGAGGTAGTCCCCTACGTGCACAACCTCTACCGGCACCTGGCCGCTTGCGACTTGGCGGTGGTGCAGGGCGGCCTGACCACGTCGATGGAGCTGACCGCGCAGAAGCGACCGTTCCTCTACTTCCCGTTACGACATCACTTCGAGCAGAACTTCCATGTCCGCCATCGGCTCGAACGCTACGGGGCCGGTCGCCGCATGGACTTTGATGACTCCCCGCCGGAGCGGATCGCAGCGGCGATCGCAGAAGAGATTGGCCGCGATGTCGACTATCGCGACGTGGAGGTCGATGGCGCCGCGAGAGCGGCAGCGAGGCTCGCAGCGCTGCTCTAGCGGCGGATGCACTTGCGAGACTGCGACAGCTGAGCCAGTCCGGCCGTCGGTACCATTTCCACCTGTCGATGTGAGCGGGGCGGCAGACACCGCTCACACGCCATATCAGCGCCGGTCGTCTAGAGCGGCTGAGAAAGGCGCAATTCGCTGACGATCCGCCGGTGGTAGGGAGAGACAAATCGGGCCCGCGACTTTGACCCCGAGACCATCGTGTACCGCTTTGGTACCGGATGCATCGTCCGAATTATTCACCCCGTTCCCCAGAGGGGACGCGGGGACGTGTGGGACGCAGTCGAACGGATGTGACAGCCCGTTCGGTCGGCTGGGGGCCGAGCGGTCGCTGGTTCAAATCCAGTCGCCCCGATGACAAGAAAGACTGCAAATTGTGGATTTTCTAGTGCCTTCCCGTAGCAGGAGATGAGATATGAGCGAACGTCGCTGTCCAATCTGCGGCTCAAACCTCTCAGACCGCCGCACAGACGCCCGCTATTGCGGTGGCCGCTGCCGTGCCGAGGCTTCCCGGCTCAGATGGCTTCTCTCAGACATAGGGGCCGATGGCTCGGGGGGAGAGCGTGGAAGAACGGCTCGAAAGCCGTCGTAAGCGCACAGAACGCGCCAGCGGGGCGGCGGTATGAGGCCCTAGCGACCTTGCGAAGCTTTCCCCGGCACGTAGTGGCCGTTTACGTAAAAGCCCCCAGTGAAAGTCCCGCTCTTCGGAGTTCCGCCCTTCGGCAATCTCACTCGCCCCTTCGGCATTCTCACCTGCTGTATGCCTTCTATCCTGATGGACTTGGTCGCCCCGCAGCCAAGGACAGCGAGCAGTGATACCGCCGCGGCAGCGATCAAGCGCTTCACACTGCGATCTTAGTCGCGTCTCAGCCTCTGGCACATCGGCTTGATCGCCTCGTAGGACCGCCTGCTCGCGGCCTGGCGAAGCTCGCGGCCGGGGCAGCTCTTTGTGGAGCGTCGTCACGGCGGCGAGTGTGGCCATCTGAGCACGGGTAGCATCGACAATGGTTGGACTGGGCGGCGGGGTTGGCACTGAGCGCCGCTGCCGCAGCGATCCGAACATCAATTCGTGTCCGGACCCCGCTCTCGAACCGACCTGCTCGGTGTAGCCATCGAGCAAGGCGACCTGCGCAATGCCTGGTTCCATGCAATCGAGATGGCCGCACGACGCTTCCCAATCCGCTTCCTGCGCGAGTGCGAGCCGAGCATCGAGACGCTGAAACCGTCGTCTACGCGCTGGACGAGCTTTGGGAATCCGAGATAGACCGCCCCCACGCGTTGAAGGGCTTTGCGTGACCTGGCAGGGCAGATCGAGCGTAAGCAGGGCTAGCAGGGGCCGACCCGTAAGGAGGCCGACCCCCGTTGCCGGTTAGGCGCTCTTTGTGACGCTGATCGCCTTGATGATCGGACGGGTCTTTTCGATCTTCACCTTGCTCACCTCCCTGCGGTCGGCGTGGGCAATGCAATTGCTTAGACCCGTTAGATCGAACGAGATGATTCGATTGATTAGAAAAGTTCTTCTAATGCTGCGGAGGAAATGCCTCTAATAGCGTGTAGCAGTCAAGAAAACCCAAAAGGAGGCGGGCCGATGGTTGCCACGAGAACGAAGGCCAAAGAGAAGACCGGGGCGGCGGCGCTCATCAAAGCGCTCGGCCACCCGCTCCGCGCGCAGGCGTTGACGATCCTCACCGAACGCACCGCCAGCCCCAACGAACTTGCCAAGGAGCTTGACGAAGGGCTGAGCCAGGTGAGCTACCACGTCAAGGTGCTGAGCGACCTCGGCTTGATCGAGTTGCAGGACACCCAGCCGCGCCGCGGGGCCGTCGAGCACTACTACCGGGCCACCGAACGCCCGCTGCTCGATACCCCCGAGTGGGAACGGCTTGACCCGCTGGCACGCCAGGCGTTCAGCGGCTACATCGTCGAGACGCTGATTGGCGATGCCGCCCGCGCCATTGAGACCAGCACCTTCGACCGGCGCGACGACCGCCACCTGTCGCGGACGCCCCTGCTCCTGGACGAGGAGGGCTGGCGCGAAACCGTCGCGGCCTTTGACGGCGCCCTACAGGTCGCCCTTGACGCGCAGGCAGCTTCCAGCGCCCGCATGAACACCTCGGGCGAGCCGGGCATCCAGACGATTGCGGGGCTGCTCTGCTTCGAGGTTCCGGTGCGCTCCAAAGAGGAGCGGGTGCAGGCTCGGGGGTAAGGGATCAAGATGCCGCGGGGGCGGATTGATCCCCTGCTTGACCGTCTCCGATTGGCGATCAAGCCACTCGACTACCTTGAGAAGCGGGCGACGTGCGTCATCGGGCCCGGCGTCCGCGCCCACCGGGCCTCCAGGTCGCCCGCAACGACAGACGTTCTGCGAAAGCAGCAGCGAGGCCCACCTTCAGAAGCGAGTTGGCGACGGCTTCTCCCCGATTCGCCATCATTAACGCGTGAACCGAGTGGCGCCGATCGGCATCGGGGTGCTGGGGCTCGGGGCCTTCGCAGGCCTCCTGTTCGCCCTCGGTAGCTTCTCGGGCCGTGGCGAAGTGACGCCTACGATCTATCTCACCCGATCGCACTCCCACACCACCCAAACGGCTCCGACCGGCACGCGAGGCGGTCGCACCGTGGTGCACCAGGTCACCCGGGTCCCCGCCCTGGCCGAAAGGCCGGCCCTCGGCCCTGCCTTCGCGATCGTTCGGTTGCGTCCCGGCGTGCGGGTGGCACTCTGGCGCGCTCCCGATCGAGGCGTCCTCAAGGCTGTCGGGCCGCGCACCGAGTTTGGATCGCCGGTCGTGTTCTCCGTGGTGAAGCAGCGCGGCGGCTGGCTCGGGGTCTCAACTGCGGCGCTGCCGAATGGCAAGATCGGCTGGATTCGCCGAGAACCGCGCCGGGAGCAGGAGTACTGGACCAGGTACTCGCTCCACGTCGAGCTCGCCGCTCGCAGGCTTTCGCTCCTCTACGGGCACCGGACTGTCAAACGCTTCGTCGTCACGGTCGGCGCGCCGGGGTCTGAAACGCCGCTCGGGCGCTTCGGAATCACCGACGCCCTGAGCTTCGGGGACAGTCCCTACTACGGCTGCTGCGCACTGGCGTTGAGTGCGCGTCAGGCCAAGCCTCTACCTGGCTGGAGCGGCGGAGATCGGATTGCGATCCACGGCACACCCGGCTCGGTTGGCGGTGCCGAATCCCACGGCTGCATCCGGGCCAGCGATCGCACCATGCGCCTTTTGTTCGGATCCGTGCCACTGGGCACGCCAGTTTTTGTGCGCGAGTAAACAGCACCTATTGACGAATTCCCCCTTGCGCTTCTACGTTGGCGCCCGCTGCATCTGCTGTCCGCGGCTCGCAGAAGACTCTGCTCCGATGCCAGCCAGGATCCTTAGACGGTCCGGAAAGAACGTTCTCCGAGCGCCCACCCCACCGCGGCGCGATCCGTCCTACTACCTGGTCGCCGGCGTCGCGCTGGAGCAAGAGCTGGACCGGCTGTGTGCGTTGGCGATATTCGCGGGAGGCCCACTCGCGGCGCAACGACCCCTGCTCAAGGTGCGGCGGGCCCGCAGGCGCCCAAACCGCCTCGGCTTTGCGGTGCCCGCTCAGTTTCGCCTGTCGGTCACCGCCTATCCAGGAATCCGTCCCGGGGACGTTCTCGAGACGCTCCTCCATGAGCTCGTCCATCTGCACGTCGGGCCTGCTGCCGAGGCCCATGCCTGGCACGGCCGCAGGTTCAAGAACACACTCGCAGCGGCGATGAACGAGGCCTACGGAATCGTCGTGCGGCCCCCCTCAAGCACCCGCCACGGAATCTATGCCGAGGCGATTGAGCGAGTGCAGCTGACGCCGGCCGGGAGTGAGCATGCGGTTGCCTCTGTCTCGGGTGGGTGAGTCGTCGGGGGGTGCAACTCTCCCGGCGACTCACCCAAGGGCCCGATTCCGCAGGCCAAAGTCAAGATCTACCCCGACTCCGCATACGGCTTCCTTTTCCAGCACGCCATAGAGTTCGCTGCAGATGTCGACGCCTTCCTCAGCGGCGAGAGTTCTCGTCGCTCGCGCCGTACCTGAGGTCGACCGGGTTCTCGCCACGGTGCTCTTCACCGACATCGTCGATTCAACGCGCGCCGCCGCGGAACCCAGTCGATCATCTGTGGTTCAAAAACCTGTCCGATTGGAGGACATAGCCGACAGGTCTAAGGACCTTGCCGGTCGTCCTCTGCCCGGTTCTCGAGCAGTCCGGAGACGGCACGGGCCAGGCGAATGCCGTGGCGGGTCAGCGTGTACTCGGTGTGGGGGGGGCGACCGGGGACCATCTGTCGCTCGAGGACTCCCGCGGCCTCGAGCTGCTCGAGCCTCTCCGAAAGCGTTGTCGGGGAGACACCGGGCAGGGATTGGCGGAACTCGTTGAAGCGCGCGGCTCCGCTTGAACAGGCGTAGATGGTCGCCATCGTCCATCGGCGCTCAAGCAGGCCGGCTGCCGCGCGCAATTCCTTTGGTACCGGGGAGCAGCTACGACAGCGCGGCGACATCGGTCCCCTTCTCGGCCGGCTCAAGGGCGTACTCGAGGACCTCGTCCACGCTCATCACCGGGTGGAAGGTCATCGCCTCGCGCACCTCATCGGGGACCTCGGCGAGATCGCCCCGGTTGCGCTCGGGAAGGATCACCTCGGTCAGCCCTGCGGCGTGGGCGGCCAACACCTTCTGCTTCAGCCCGCCGATCGGCAAGACCCGTCCCTGGAGGGTCACCTCGCCGGTCATCCCGACCGTGTGCTTGACGGGTCGTCCCGAGAGCAGCGAGACCAGGGCGGTCGTCATCGCCGTGCCGGCGCTGGGGCCGTCCTTCGGAATAGCCCCTGCTGGAACGTGCAGGTGGAACTCGCGCTGAAATCCTGCCGGGTCGATCCGCAGCTGCTCGCCATGCGAGCGGACATAGGAGAGGGCGATTCGCGCGGACTCCTTCATCACCTCGCCGAGCTGTCCGGTAAGAACGAGGCCCTTGTCGCCGTCCATCGCGGTCGCCTCGATAAAGAGCACGTCGCCGCCGGTGCCAGTGACCGCGAGGCCGGTCGAGACACCGGGAATCGCAGTGCGTTGGACCGACTCCTGGAAGAAGCGCTGCCGGCCGAGTGCGTCGTGGACCGCGGCGCCGTCGAGCACGATCGGGCGCTCGGGGTCGCCCGAAGCAATCCGTGTCGCGGCGCCCCGTAGGAGCTTGCCCAACTCGCGCTCGAGCTGTCTCACGCCGGCCTCGCGGGTGTACTCGGCGATGACGCTACGCAGGACGTCGTCTCCGGCCTTCACCTCTTCGGCCTCAAGCCCGTTTCGCTTCAGCTGGCGGGGAAGCAGGTAGCCGCGGGCGATCGCCAGCTTCTCCTCGGTCGTGTAGCCGTCGAAGGCGATCGTCTCCATGCGGTCGAGCAGCGGCGCCGGAATCGGGTCGGTCAGGTTCGCGGTAGCGAGGAAGACGACCTCGGAGAGATCGACCTCCACGTCCAGGTAGTGGTCGCGGAAAGAGTGATTCTGTGCAGGATCGAGTACCTCGAGCAGTGCGGCTGAAGGGTCGCCGCGCCAATCGGACCCGACCTTGTCGACCTCGTCGAGCAAGATCACCGGGTTCATCGTGCCGGCGTCGCGCAGGGCACGGACGATGCGCCCGGGCAGGGCCCCGATGTAGGTGCGCCGATGCCCTCGGATCTCGGCCTCGTCGTGAAGGCCGCCGAGCGAGATGCGGACGAACTCGCGTCCCAGGGCGCGGGCGATCGACTCCCCGATCGAGGTCTTGCCGGTTCCGGGTGGCCCGACCAGGGTCAAAATCGCGCCGTTGGCACGGCTGTCCTCCTCGATGCCGCGCTCCTCGCGCAGCTTGCGGACCGCGATGAACTCGGTAATCCGGCGCTTGACGTCGTCGAGGCCTGCGTGGTCTGCGTCGAGCACCTCGCGGGTGTGCTCGGGATCGAGCCGCTCCTCGGAGCGCTTGGCCCAGGGGACCGCGATCAGCCAGTCGAGGTAGCTACGGATCATCGAGGACTCTGGCGACTGCTCGCCTTGGCGCTCGAGTCGGTGCAGCTCACGACCGGCCTGTTCGGTGACCTCCTCGGGCATGCCGGCCTCCGCGATCTTGCGTTCGTACTCCTCGATCAGGCTCGTCTCGTCCTCGCCCAGTTCCTTGCGAATCGACTCCATCTGCTTGCGCAGGAAGTAGTCGCGCTGCTGCTTTTGTGCACCGGACTCAACGTCCTCTCGGATGCGGCTGCGCACCTGTAGCTCAGCGAGTCGCTCGCGCTGCAGCTCGACCGCGATCTGCAGTCGGGCAGCAACGTCGACCGTTTCCAACAGGCGCAGCTTCTGCTCGGTCGGGATGTCGGGGCTTAGGCCTGCGGTATCGGCCAGCGCACCCGGCTCTTCGACCGATCGCAGGAAAGCAGCTATCCGACCATCGTCTCCGCGCAGCTCGAGTATCTCTTCCACCACTGCCCGGTATTCCCGAGCCAGCTCTTGGGTGTGCTCATCGTCGGGAAACCCATCGCGGACCTCCTGCACCTCGACCCTCAGTGTGTCGGAATCGCCGGCCCGCGCGGCTCCGGCGAGACCACGGTGCAGACCGACGACGGTGGCCACCGGCCTGCCACTGCGCGAGTGGCCCCGCTCGACCACCTCGGCGACGATGCCGATGCGGCCAAACTCTCCATTGCGTCGAGGAACAAGGAAGACACGATCCTCGCTGCCGACGTCGATCGGCAGGGTGGCGGTCACGGTGGGGAAGACGATTGTCTCGTCGAGAGGAATCAAGAGATAGGTCATTTGAAGATCCAATTTCTGTAGTTAGTCCTAAACAGGATAGCGATATGCGCGGTCCGGGTCTAGCTCCGCCAGGCAGGGGGCGATACGGTGTCTGCGTGGATTCCGAGCGCGCCCGAGGACTGCTCGCTCGTGAGCGAGAGCGGATCGAGGAAGAGATCGCCGCGATCGAGCACGAAGGTCGCGAAGAGGGCGACGAACGAGACGAACCGGGCGACCTGGATTCCGAGGGCCTCTATCAGGATGAGTTCGACGCGGGCCGCGCCGACGGACTGAAAGAGCGGCTCGCCGCTGTCGAGCGGGCCGAGCAGCGGCTCGACGCCGGCACCTATGGGCTCTCCATGAAGAGCGGTGCGCCGATTCCCGACGAGCGTCTTGAGGCCCTCCCGACCGCTGAGCTCACGGTCGAGGAGGAGCGTGGCGCCGGCTCTGGCTAGTCATTGGCAGCCGCCAAAGCAGATGGAGTGGGCGTTGAGGTGCACGACAACCGCGATCGGACTCGTTATGAGATCTCGTCGGGCGGACGGCGCGCAGGCTTCGCCCAGTACCGCCTGGACCCTGGCTCGATCACCTTCGTCCATACCGAGATCGATCCCGAGCACGAAGGCGCCGGCCTGGGCAGCCGGCTTGCCCGCGCCGCGCTGGACGATGTCCGAGCCCGGCAGCTGACCGTCGTACCTTTGTGTCCGTTCATTGCCGACTACATCAGGCGCCACCCCGACGACTACCTCGACCTCGTAGTGCCGGCAATGCGAAAGCGGTTAGCCGAGGGTTGACTCAAGCCGCTCCGCATGGGTCGCCTCGCGCGCGCCGGGCGAGTCGGTCAGGGCGCAATCACGGAGCGTGCGCCGGCCGCCCTCACGGCCACTGAAAGCGTGTCGATGTCATAGGCGCCTTCGTGGCGCCGCTGGTTAATGAAGAAAGTCGGCGTGCCGGTGACGCCGCTGATGTCTGCCGAGTCGACGTCCTCCTCGATCCGTGGCGCGTGGACGTGCTGGTGTAGCTCGTCTTGGAAGCGATCGAGGTCGAGCTCGAGTCGCTCGGCGTAGGCAACGAGGTCGCGAAACCTCAACTCGCCCTGGTGGTCGAGCAGCAGATCGTGCAGATCCCAGAACACCCCCTGGGCGGCTGCCGCCTCCGCAGCCTCCGCGGCAAGCTCGGCGTTTGGGTGGACGTTCTGACAGCGGCAGGTGCCGCCAGACGTAGCGGACGTCGCCGAAGTCGGCCAGCAACTCGCGCAGGATCGGCTCTGCTTTGCCGCAGTAGGGGCACTCGAAGTCTCCGTACTCGACGACCGTCACCGCTGCCTCGATTGGCCCACGCAGGTGGTCGCGCTCTGGATCCACCGGTACGGCCAGATCGACGAGCGTCTCCGAGGTGCCCAGCAGGGCCCGGATGCGGGTCCGAGCGGGGAGCAGGGCAGTGGCCCGGAAGACCAGCCAGGTCAGAGCAGAGGCGCAAAGCGCGGCGCTCAGCACGCCAAGCTTCGCCTCTCGCAACTCGACACCGTGAAAGGCCAGCGCCGCGATCAGCAGGGAGACCGTGAAGCCGATCCCCGCTATTGCGCCGCCCCCGGCTGTGGCGGCCCAGCCGACCGGCGGGCGAAGCCGCCCCCCGCTTAATCTCGCCACGAGCCAGGAGGCGACGGTCACCCCAATCGGCTTACCGAGTACATAGGCGAAGAGGACTCCCAGCGTGATCGGCGAGGAGTAGGCCCGCGAGAGGAAGTTCCCGTCGATCGCGATGCCGATATTGGCCAAAGCGAAGAGCGGCACGATGACGTAGCTCGTCCACGGGTGATAGAGGGCCAGAAGGCGAGCGTTCGGCGAGACGGCCCCTCGTAGCCCGATGCGCGCCGAGCTGGCCAGCTCGGGCGTTGGCTGCTCGCGAAAGCTGCGAAACAGGTCCGTCGCCCGCTCCAGCTCGCTTCGGCCTGCCGGGTAGGCCCATGTGACCAGGCCAACGGCGAGGCCGAGGACGACGGGATCGACGCCCGACTCGAACAGCGCCACCCAGCTGACGGCGGCGAGCAGGAAGTAGACGGCGCCGTGGTGGACGACCCCGGCGGCGCGGACAACCAAGGCTAGGCCGAATACAGCGGTGGCGATCAGCAGTGGCTCGAGGGCCACGGAGCCGCTGTAGGCGACGGCGATCACGAGCAGTGCCACAACGTCGTCGACGACGACGATCGTCAGCATGAAGCCGCGGAGGCGATCGGGAAGGCGTGGGCCGACCAGGGCCAGCATGCCCAGCGCGAAAGCCGTATCTGTCGACATCGCGATGCCCCATCCGTGTGCCGAATTGCTGCCGCTGTTGACAGCCAGGTAGATGGCGATCGGGACGGCCATGCCGCCGAGGCCGGCAGCCACCGGCAGGGCCAGACGGCTGCGCTGTCGCAGCTCGCCGACGTCGAACTCGCGCCGGACCTCGAGTCCGACGACGAAGAAGAAGAAGGTCATCAGCCCACCGTTGACCCAGTGGCGAAGGTCCTGGGAGATGCCCGAGCCACCGACTTGGATGGATAGCTGCGTGTGCCAGACACGCTCGTAGGAGGAGAGATCGATGTTGGCCCAGGCCAGGGCGGCCACCGCCGCGGCGAGAAGCACCGTGGCGCTGCCGGTCTCGGTGGCGAGGAAATCACGCAAAGGCGCCTGCATGCTGCGAGCCCATGCGGTTCGCCCGTTGAATGCCGATCGCACCCTGGAGTCGGTCATCGCGGTTAGCTTTTCATCCCGCTGGCCAATCTCTAATCTTGGTCGGAGAAGTGGCGAGCCCATGAGTACCTGCACCCATCTCGATCACGTTCAGATCACCCAGCTCCCCGAGTCCGTCGAGGGCTGTGAGGAATGCCTAGCTGTGGGAGACCCGTGGCTCCATCTGCGCATCTGCCTGGAGTGCGGCAGGGTCGGGTGTTGCGATGACTCCCCCAATCGCCATGCAAGCGCGCACGCACAGAGCAGCGGCCACCCATTGATCCGCTCGCTTGAGCCCGGCGAGACGTGGTCGTGGTGCTTCGTGGATGACTTCGCGCTGCTGATTCCTGGCGTGCATGGCGAGACGCTGATCCCGCCGTCGCCGTTGGGGTGATGATCGAGGGGTCGTTGCCTAAAGAGAGGCGCCGACAGCAAAGAGGTGGGTGTGAACGAACTGAACGACTGCTGCGCCCTCGCCGACCGCAGTCGCGCAGCGCTTGATCGACCCGGCGCGGACGTCGCCGGCCGCATACACCCCCGGGATGCTGGTTTCGAGGAGGCCCTCGGCGCCCGCCTCGCTGCCGGTCAGGATGAACCCGTCGGCGTCGCGTGCGACCACATCGCCGAGCCAATCGGTGCAAGGCGACGCTCCGAGGAAGAGGAAGAGGAATGAGAACGACAGGCGGGTCCCGTCAGTGAGCGTTATCGACTGAAGTCGGCCGTCGCT
Source organism: uncultured Solirubrobacterales bacterium (assembly GCA_963777915.1). Classification (GTDB taxonomy): domain Bacteria; phylum Actinomycetota; class Thermoleophilia; order Solirubrobacterales; family 70-9; genus CAVUPF01. The sequence goes on from CAVZSH010000005.1 coordinate 493,535, forward strand.
CCCATGTAGGGCGGCGACTTCGCTGCGGTCGCTTACCGCGACGCCGTATCGCTCGAGCTCCTCGATCAGATAATTAGACATCGTCTCGCGCAGATCGGCGCGGCGGTGAAGCAGGGTCACGAGGGCTCCACCTCGTGCCAGCCAGACGGCGGCCTGCCCTGCTGAGTTGCCGCCCCCGACGACGCCGACCCGCCGCGCGCCACAGAGCTCGGCCTCGGGTGGGCCGGCCGCGTAGAAGATGCTGATCCCCTCGTATTGGTCGAGCTCGGCTACCGGAAGTCGCCGGTATTCGGCACCGGTTGCGAGCAGAACCGCTCGCGCCGCGAGTTCGTTGCCCTCCTCAAGCCTGACCACGTGGCGCTCGATGCCAGGCTCGAGCACCCGAGCGCGGTACGGCGATCCCGTCCGCGCCCCGAACTTGCGTGCTTGTGAGATAGCCCGGCTCGTCAGCTCGGTCCCGCTGATACCCGCTGGAAAGCCAAGATAGTTCTCGATCCGTCGCGAACTGCCCGCCTGGCCACCGATCGCGGTGCTGTCGATCAGCAGTGTGTCGAGGCCCTCCGATGCGCCGTAGACCGCCGCCCCAAGGCCGGCCGGCCCGCCGCCGATCACCAAGAGGTCGACCTCCTCTCGTTCGGCCAGCTCAAGCCCGATGCCGAGGGCACGCGACAGCTCTCCATTGCTCGGCCGCCGTAGCTCAACGCCGCCCGGCGCTCGCACCAAAGGGAGCTCCTCCGGCTCGAGTTGCTCGATCAGCGCCGCCGCTTGCGCATCCTCCTCGGGATCGGCCCAGGAGTAGGGGAGTCGCTGGCGTTTGGCGAAGTCGATCAGCCCCCGCAACTCGCTTGACCCTCGCGGAGCGATGATTTCAACGCCGATTCCCTGACGCTTCTGCAGGAGCTCGCGCCGCTCGATGAACGCGGAGAGGAGCAGGTCCGAAAGTGAGCCATCCTCGAAGAGCAGCTGCCTGAGCGCCTCGCGATCGACTGCGATGTAGCGCATCGGCTCGGTGACGACAGCGGTCAGGAAGACTGTCTGTCCGGAGAGAAGATTCATCTCCCCGAGGAAGCCGGAGGCGCCGTGGCGGACAATCTCGTTGCCGTCGCCGTCGAGCACGGCAACCTCGCCCTCGATGATCGCGATGAACGGGTAGGTCCGATCGCCGATCCGAAAGAGCGAGTCGCCTATCGCCGCGCTTCGCTCTTCGCCATGCTGCGCGAGCGTCGCAAGCTGCGAGCTCGAAAGGACGCGACTGAGCGGAGCCGGCATGTGCCCAGGGTACTTACCGCTCGATGAGGCTGCGAATGTGCGGCTCAGCTGGAGGCGCGCCGGACCCCAGCCCCCATCTGGACCCGTCCCATCCCGAGCACCTCGACCTCCTGCCCGGGTGCGCAGGCGGCGATGTCGTGCTCCTCCCTACGCAGCCGCCGCTGCAAGCTGGCCAGCGCCGGTAGGCCGACCAGCGCCGGGACTGTGAGGAGCAGGCCTCGATAGGCAAGGACAGCAACTGCTGCCTCAGTGGCATTGACTCCGTAAAGGACTAGCGCGCCGATCAGGCCCAGTTCGAGACCGCCGATCCCACCCGGGAGCGGGACGAGGCCACCGAGCTGTCCGATTATGTAGGCGAGCAGCAGGGCGTCGAGCGGCGGCAAGGGGTTGCCGAAGGCTGGGAAGCAGACGCCGAGTACGGCGAGGTCGAAGAGCATGTAGCCGGCCGAGCCGATGCCCATTGCCGGCGATCGAAGCAGCCCCACCGCCTCGCCGACCCCATCTCCAACTGCGTTCAAGGTCACCTGTAGTCTCGGGCGCACCGAACGCGCGGCGAGCGCACGCGCCCCCGCCCCGGCTGTGAGCGCCAACGCGATCGCGCCGATTCCGACGATCGCCGGCACGATGCCCAGGAGGGGGTTGGACGGACCCCGGAGCAGGCCGCTGGCTAGTGCCAGTCCGCCGAGGGCGAGGAAGCCCACGTTGGCGAGGCTCGTCAACAGGAAGAAGGCCACCGTGCGGCGCGCGATCTGCTTGCCCGGGACACCGCCGCGACGCAGGATCCAGGCTCCCAGGGCCAGGCCGCCAGCGCCGCCCACCGACAGCAGGGAGTTCGCGGCCTGCTCGGAGAGCCCTATCTCGGCGCTGGTGCGCCAGCTCATCCGCCGGCAGAACACGGCCCTGAAGACGAGGACGTAGGAGGCGCAGGACAGCAGCTCCAGGATGGCGCCGAGCACAAGCCAGGCTGGCTTAGCGCCGGCAAAACTCTCTCGCAGCGAGCTCAGCCCGGGCAGCAAGAGGACCAAGGCGATGATCGAGGCGGCGATCGCGACCAAAACCAGAAGCGATCGCCACCGCCGCGATCCAGAGAATTCCTCGGGGAGTGGCTCAGCGGCGAGCTCAAGGGGTTCGAGGTAGGTGGCTGTGAGCGGGGATCGCTCAGTCATCGGTGCCGAGCAGGTCGGCGCGACAGGCAGGCGGAGTTGGGTGCGACGCCGATCGCATTGGGCGTGACATCTTCAGCGCTTGAGCCTGGTCGAGTTGAGGCGCTGGACCCCGGGGGTAGCGTTGACGCCCGCTGTCCAAATGCATGGCAGCCACACTAGCCAGCCCAAGATATGGGGGACGCCTAAATCGCGCTCACTTGCCGCGACTTGTCGTCCTCGCCCGTGGGGCATCGGTTCGCCGGTCACCTGTTTGGGGCCAGGGATGCCACGCGGGCGGAGGCGTGGCAAGGTCGCGGACCTGGCGGGGAGCGCCTCAGGCCGCGCCCGCATCCGATAGGGCCTCAGACCCGGGCTCGCCTTCGGAGACGATTGGCTGGCGCTCGATCTCCCGCTCTCGAACGAGCCATAGGGCGAGGACTGCGCCGGTGAAGCAGACCAGCCCGCCGAGCACCAGCACCTCGTTGAAGCCCGCGAGGAATCCCTGGTGTGCCGCACTGGAGACCGCATGCTGGGCGCCTGGGGGAACCGTCGCCAGAGCCTGGTGCAGGGTGCCCGAGGAGGCCGCTTCGACCAGCTCGCGTGGACGAGCGCCGCTGGCGTCTGGGGTCCCCGCAACCAGAGCGCTGACCTTGGCAGCCCCGCGGCCGACGAAGATCGCCCCCCAGACGGCGACGCCCACTGCGATGCCCACCTGGCGGAAGGTGTCATTGATGCCGGCGGCCATCCCGCTTCGCTCCTTGGGCACCACGCTCAGGGCAACGTCGGCGATCACCGGATTGAGCAGGCCGACCCCTGTGCCGGCGACCAGAAAGCCGCCGAGCAGAGTCGTCCATTCTGACCCGGCTTCGATCCCCGACATAAGCAGCAGGCCGACCCCCGTCAAGCCGAGCCCCACGCTCATCAGCACCCGCGCCGGGACGCGGGAGAGGAGGGCCCCGGCGATCGGCGCGGCGACAAAGCTCGTCAGCGTGATCGGCAGGTAGCGCAGACCCGCCTGAAGGGGCGAGTAGCCGAGGTAGTTCTGCAGGTACAGCGTCATGTAGAGAAAGAGCGCGAACATCGAAGCCGAGACCGCGAACGCCGCGAGCTGCACCCCGGTGAAGGAGGGCAGCTTGAAGAGCCCGAGCGGCAGCATTGGCTCGCTGACCCGAGCCTCGATCGCAATGAATGCCGCCAGCAAGGCCGCGGCGCCAGCGAACAGCGAGACGATCAGGGCGCTGCCCCAGCCCTCGTCATTCCCGCGCACGAGCGCCAGCGCGAGAAGAAACAGTGCGCCGCTGAAGGTCGCGACGCCGGCCCAGTCGACGCGGGTGGCGTTGGGGTCGCGACTCTCACGCAGCTTCAGGTAGGTGATAGCGATCGCCGCGACGCCGATCGGGACGTTGAGGTAGAAGATCGACCGCCATCCGAATGCTTCGATCAGCGCCCCGCCCACCAGCGGGCCGACCGCGATCGCGACGCCGATCGTGGCGCCGTAGATGCCCATCGCCGTGCCGCGCTCGCGGCCGGCGGGGAACTCCTGTGCAACCAGCGCAAGGGAGACCGCGAACATCACCGCTCCGCCCACACCCTGAAGCGCCCGCGAGAGATTCAGGAAGATCGGATCCGGCGCCAGCCCGCAGAGCAGCGAGGAGATCGAGAAGATCGCGAGTCCGATCGCAAACAGACGGCGGCGCCCGATCCGGTCGGCCAGCGACCCGGCCGTCAGCACCAGGGCCGCAAGGGTCAACGCGTAGGCATCGACCACCCACTGGAGGTCGGTGAAGCTGGCGCCAAGGTCCCTGCGGATCGACGGCAGCGCCACGTTGACAACCGTGATGTCGAGCAGCAGCATGAAAGTCGCCACGCTCACCGCGATCAGGGTCCACCATTTCCTCGCGATCAATTTCTTCCGCTCCTCTGGCTATACTTGTCAGGCAGCCTTGTAAGATCACCTGATGGTTCGGGCACCTTATCAGGAGAGCTGACGAAATGGCGAGTGACCTCGACAACACCACGCGAGTGCCGCTGATCCGGCTTCTGGATTTGGCTTTGTGCACCTTCAGCGACGAGCTCTCAAAGCGTGTTGAGGCGGCAGGCTTTACCGACATCCGCCCAAGCCACGGATGCGTTTTCGGCACCATCGACCCGCAGGGGTCGCGGCTCACCGACCTCGCCCAACGCGCCCATATGACCAAGCAGTCGGTTGGCGAGGCGACCAATGACCTAGAGCGGCGTGGCTACGTGGAGCGGGTCCCCGATCCGGACGACGGTCGCGCGAAGATCATCCGGCTCACCGAGCGTGGCCGCGAGGCGCAGGCTACCGGCCGCATATTGATCGCCGAGATCGAGCGCGAGTGGGCACAGCGCCACGGCGAGGGGCGAGTTGCCGAGCTGCGCGACGTGCTGGAGGCGATCGCCGCGGAGCGCCTCGGCGCCGTGCCCGTTTAGCGGTCAGAGGTTGCTTCCCGTTGTTGGGTGAAGTAGGCGCCGCGCCGGAGTGCTACCGTCGTATGTCGGCCGGCTCAGACGCCGAGTCCGCTGAGTGACAGTGAAAGGGAAGAAAGAGAGGGTAATCGTCCGGTTCGCCGGCGATTCCGGCGATGGCATGCAGCTCGTCGGGGGCCGCTTCACCGCCGCCACGGCGCAAACCGGCAACGATCTCTCGACCCTCCCCGACTTTCCAGCGGAGATTCGCGCGCCGGCTGGCACACCGCACGGCGTCTCTGCCTTCCAGATTCACTTCGCCTCGCGCGACATCCTCACTCCCGGCGATCACCCGAACACGCTCGTGGCGATGAACCCGGCGGCGCTGAAGGCAAACCTGGGCGCACTCGAGCCGGGGGGGATGGTGATCGTCAACGAGGACGCCTTCACCGCCAACAACCTGCGCAAGGCCGGCTATGAGGCCGACCCGTTGGATGACGGGACCCTCGACAGCTACCAGATGCTCCGTGTGCCGATGACCTCCATGACGACGCGCGCGACCGAAGCAATCGAGGAGCTCAAACCGGCCGAGGCGCAGCGCACTAAGAACGTCTTTGCCCTTGGGCTTGTCTCTTGGATGTACGGGCGACCGGTCGAGCCAACCCTCTCCTGGCTGGAGACGAAATTCGCCAAGCGGCCACCGATCCGGGAAGCGAACCTAGCCGCCTTCAAAGCCGGATACAACTTTGGCGAGACGGCGGAGCTGGCGGCGACCCCGATTGAGATCGCACCGGCGCCGATGCTGCCCGGCGAGTACCGCAACGTTGACGGTACCCAGGCGCTGGCGCTGGGCCTGATCGCGGCAAGCGTAAAGAGCGGCCTGCAGCCTTTCTTTGCCACCTACCCGATCACCCCAGCCTCAGAGCTGCTGCACCACCTGGCGCGACACGACCGCTTGGGGGTACGCACAGCGCAGGCCGAGGACGAGATCGCAGCCGTGAACATGGCACTCGGCGCGGCCTTCGCCGGGCACCTCGGGATCACCGCTACCAGCGGCCCCGGGATGGACCTGAAGGCAGAGACGATCGGGCTGGCGGCAATGCTGGAGCTTCCGCTCGTGGTCATCGACGTGCAGCGAGCCGGCCCCTCGACAGGGATGCCGACCAAGACCGAGCAGACCGACCTGTTGATGGCGATCCACGGACGTCATGGCGAGTCGCCACTTCCGGTGATCGCAGCCGCCACACCAGCCGGCTGCTTCGACTCGGCGGTGGAAGCAGTACGGATCGCGGTCCGCTATCGGACGCCCGTGATCCTGCTCAGTGACACCTTCCTCGCCAACTCCTCGGAGCCCTGGCGGATTCCCGGCACAGCCGACCTGCCTGAAATCGACCCCAATTTCGCCGATCGCCCGAACGCGGGCGACGAGTTCCTTCCCTACTTGCGCGACAAGCGCGGCGCCCGTCCGTGGGCGATCCCCGGGACGCCGGGACTCCAGCACCGGATCGGCGGTCTGGAGAAGGAGAACGGCAGCGGCAACATAAGTTACGACCCTGCCAACCACGCGCTGATGACGCGGCTGCGAGCCGAGAAGCTGGAGAAGCTGGCCGACGAGCTGCCCCCGCTCGTGGTAGACGCCGACGAGGGAGCCGAGTTGCTGGTGCTCGGCTGGGGCTCTACCTATGGCGTCGTGCAGGCGGCTGTGCGACGGGTGCGGGAGCGGGACATACCGATCGCGACGACGCATCTTCGCCACCTCGATCCACTGCCCCGCAACACCGGCGAAGTCGTGGGCAGCTTCCCGAAGGTGCTGGTCCCTGAGATGAACACCGGCCAGCTACTGAGCATGATCCGCGCCAAGTTCCTGGTTGACGCCGTCGGCTACAACAAAGTCGAGGGCCTGCCGATCTTTGCGGAGGAGCTCGAGAGCGCGATCTTGGAGGTGCTCTCTTGAGCGGAAACGGCACCAACGGAAGCGTGTTGCCGATGCTCACAAAGCAGGACTTCCAGTCCGACCAGGAGACGCGCTGGTGTCCGGGCTGCGGCGACTACGCGATCCTTGCCAGCGTCCAAGCATTGATGCCAGAGCTTGGCGTGCCGCCTGAGAGGACCGTTTTCATCTCCGGCATCGGTTGCGCCGGGCGCTTCGTCTACTACATGGACACATACGGAATGCACGGGATCCACGGCCGGGCGCTGGCCCTGGCCACCGGCATCGCCACAGCCCGCGACGATCTGTCGGTATGGGTGGTGAGTGGCGACGGCGATGCACTCTCGATAGGGGGCAATCACCTGATCCACGCCCTGCGCCGCAACGTCCCTATCAAGCTGCTCCTCTTCAATAACCAGATATACGGCCTCACCAAGGGCCAGTACTCACCAACCAGCGAGAAGGGCAAGATCACCAAGTCGACCCCGTTCGGATCGGAGGACCATCCCTTCAATCCGGCGGCTTTGGCGCTCGGGGCAGAGGCGTCGTTCGTGGCGCGCACGATCGACATCGAGAAGAAGCACGTCGCGGGTGTCTTGCGTGCAGCAGCGGAGCATCAGGGCTCGGCTTTCGTCGAGATCTACCAGAACTGCAACGTCTTCAATGATGGGGCCTTCGACGCCGTGCGCGGCAAGGCCGCGGCGCCGAATCAGATTCGCCTTGAGCACGGCAAGGCGATCCGCTTCGGCGCCGAGGGCGAGCGGGGAGTCATCCGTGCCGCTGACGGTAGCCTCGCTCTCGCCGCGGTCGATGAGGTGGGCGAGGACGCTCTAGTTGTCCATGACTCCCAGTGCGCCGACCCAAGCTATGCAACCTCCCTCGCTCGCCTGGCCGAGAGTCCGACCGGCCCGACCCCGATTGGCGTGCTGCGGGACGTCGAACGGCCGGTCTATGGCGCCGGGCGCCAGCAGGAGTTGGCCCAAGCCCACGCCGAAGCATCGCTGGAAGATGTTGATCGGCTGCTGCGCTCCGGCGACACCTGGAGCGTTTCTTAGTAGCAACACCAGCCAGCCCGTGTGCCGGGGCGCGAAAGAGGATGCGTGATCCGGTCACTGGAGCGAGAATCGAATCCGTTCTCGGCCAAGCGCGTGGGCTAGTAGCTGGGCGCGCGGCGAGGCGTTGAGCTGAGTCGCGCGGTTCACTGGATCGCTCTTCGCCACGTTCCGTTCATCGTTCCGATCGGTAGTCCCCAGTACGCAATCTCCTCGTACAGCAGCCGTCCGCTGAGCTGTGCGCCGTCTGGGATCATCCCCCGGTGCCCGACGAGGATCGCATCAGCGGGGGCGAGCGCGAGGACCTAGCCGAGGTGCTGAAGCGTCGCGCCCTGACCCGGGATGAGGCACGTCCTGACGCGGTCGATCGCCGTCATGCTGCCGGCGCCCGAATGGCGCGCGAGAACATTGCAGAGCTTGTCGACCCCGGGTCCTTCGTCGAGTATGGGAGGTTCGCGATCGCTGCCCAACGAGGGCGCCGTGACTTCGAGGAGCTGATCGAGCGCACCCCCGCAGACGGCCTCGTGGCCGGCACCGCGCGTGTGAACGGCCACCTCTTTGGAGAGCGCAGCGCGTGCGCGGTGCTCTCCTACGACTACACGGTCCTGGCGGGGACTCAGGGAGTGCTCGGACATCGGAAGAAGGACCGACTCTTTGAGCTGATCGAGCGCATGCGTCTACCGACGATCTTCTTTGCCGAGGGCGGCGGCGGGCGACCAGGCGACTCTGACTATCCCGTTGTGTCGGCGCTCGATACCCGGGCCTTTGCGCTCTGGGCTCGGCTCTCGGGGCTGGTGCCGCGGATCGCGGTCGTCGCCGGTCGCTGCTTCGCGGGCAACGCCGTGATCGCCGGGTGCTCGGACCTGATCGTGGCTACGGAGAACGCGTCGCTGGGCATGGGTGGTCCGGCGATGATCGAGGGGGGAGGGTTGGGCAAAGTACATCCCGACCAGGTCGGGCCGCTCGAAATGCAGGCGCGCAACGGGGTGATCGACGTGGCCGTCGCCGATGAGGAGGCCGCCACGGCGGTTGCCAAGCAGTTGCTGGCCTACTTCCAGGGAGCCACGCCAGCTGCCCGGGAGCCCGACCAGCAGCGCCTTCGGGACCTCGTTCCTGAACGCCAGCGACGTGCCTATGCAGTACAGCCGATCATCGAGACACTCGCCGACGATGGATCGGTCACCTTCCTGCGGGATCGCTTCGCACCGGAGATGGTCACCGCACTGGCTCGGATCGAGGGCCGGCCGCTCGGAGTGATCGCAAACGACACGCGTCACATGGCGGGAGCAATCACCAGCGATGCCGCCGATAAGGCGGCAAGGTTCATGCAGCTCTGCGATGCCTTCGAGCTGCCGATCGTCTCTCTGGTCGATACACCCGGAATGATGGTTGGCCCAGAGGCCGAGGCAACCGGAATTGTGCGGCACGCATCGCGACTTCTCGTCGCCGGCGCGGCGCTACGCGTTCCGCTAATCGCCGTGATCCTGCGTCGGGGCTACGGGCTCGGTGCTCAGGCGATGGTGGGGGGCAGCCTGCATGAGCCGCTGCTCACCCTCGCGTGGCCGACAGCTCACCTCGGCCCGATGGGCCTCGAGGGCGCGGTCAGGCTGGCATTGCGAAAGGAGCTCGATGCGATCGCCGATGAGGAGGAGCGCGAGCAGCGGATCCGCGATCTCACCGACGCTGCAGAGCGAAACGCGCAGGCCCTGAATGCCGCCGCCCTGTTTGAGATCGATGATGTCATCGATCCGACGGAGACGCGGTCGCTGATCGCCTCGACTCTCGGCGCTGCGGCAAAGCCGGCTGAGCCGGCAGATCGCGGTCGCTTCATCGACACGTGGTAGCAAGCTGGCTGTCGACGATCCGGCAGAGCAACTACCGGGTGCTGGATGGGCCAAGTGCCGGCCCGCGGCCAGGTCGGCCGTACACTTACCTAAATTCCATGAAGCATTCAGCTAGATTAAAGCGATTGGACGTTGGATCGTGATTGGCCCGTTGCGCAATCGCATGGTGCCGGCTTTTGCAGTCGCAGTGTTGGCCGCGCTCGCCGGCCCAGCCCTGTCGGTTGCCTCTCCAGGGGGCGCGGTCGTCACGCTGAAGACCGTAAGGGTCGGCAAACCAGGAAACCCGTCAGTCGGCATCGTGCCGTTCACCGACGCTATCTATCGTTCCTGTAAGGAGCCTCCCCAGTCTGAACAGGGATGCCTGATGGTCGGCGGGGTGAACTACAGCTACGGCATCGGCCAGCTGGAGATCACCGTCAAGCAATGGGTGGCCTTCCTCAACACCGCCGACCCCAGTGGACGTGACCCGCATCGTCTGTACTCTGCCAGCGAGAGTTCCTCGGCCTGGCCCAAATACGGCCAGATCGATTACTCATCGAGGTCCAGATCAGGTCATCACTACTCGGTGGCATCTCCGGAATGGGCTGACAAGCCATACGGCTTCGCCAACTTCTTGCGGGCCGCACGCTTTGTGAACTCCCTTTACAACGGGCGCCTGCTCTCCAAACAGGCCAGCAGCGAAGGCGCATTTCGCTACGTTACCTACCGGGTTCGCCTCTCCAGGCAGACCGAGCGCGGTATGTACACCCTCGCCGCGGCCAGGCGAGCAGGCCCGAGCCGGTCCCGTAAGTCCGGCTTCGTGATCCCCAGCCAAAACGAGTGGATCAAGGCTGCTTATTACGACCCCAACGGCGGTGGGACCTACTCCTACTGGAAGTACCCGACCAACCCGGGCGTGTTCGGAGACGGCACGGCCACCGCCCCCAGCCCGACGACGCTCGATCCTTCCACCGGCGATGTCACGAACTCCTCGACACAGCCCCTGGCGACCTATCACGCCTCAGGCGTGGCCGCGCCGAGCTGGTGCCCGGCGGCTGTGCAGCCGGCCGAAGACTGCCTGAACATAAACCCCTTCGGAATCGACCCGACGACCTACGCAGAGGCCTACCAGGGCAGCCTCAGCACCGTCGGCCAGGCGAAGACCCCCTCGCCGTGGGGCACCCTCGACCAGGGCGGCAACGCGGTGGAGTGGACCGACACGATCGCCCCCTCCCCAACGGGCAGCAGCGAAGGAAGGGTCTGGAGACGGCTGCACGGCGGAATCGCCAATGCGGGCGCCTATCAACTCTGGCTCTCAGCGGTCGGCCTGCAGCCCCAAGACAACACACTCTTCACCGCCACCTATCCGTGGCTGGGATTTCGGATCGGGGTGCTCGGCAACCTGAAGGTGGGCAGGCACTGAGCCTGAGGCCACAGCCCTCGGTTCGGGTCCGCGTCCGCGGTGCCGCATACGCTCCCCCTCAGGTGACTTCCACGAGCAAACGGTGCTCCTGGAAAGACTCCTTGCCCATGCGCAACTCCATCCGATACCTCACTCCTGCGCCCCTTGCTATCGCCGTGTTGGCGGTCCTTGCGGTACTGGCGCTCTCGGCGAGCGCGTTCGCCGCTTCGGGGTCGCAGCACGGCCACCCACAGCCGTCGGCGCGCGGAGCGCTGAGGCAGCTGCCGGGGCGCCACGGCTGCCTTGTAGATCGGTCAACCTCCAGCGGCGGGTGCGGGACCGCCCGCGCTCTCAAGGGCCCGGGGCCCTTCATGGGCTCGCGCGCCATCGCGCTCAGCCCGGACGGCAAGAACGTCTACGTTGCCTCCTCTCGCAGCGACGCCATCGCGATCTTCAAGCGAAACTCACGCACGGGCACGCTGACGCAGCCGAAGGGCACCGCGGGATGCAGCGCCGCCAAAGGCGCCAGCGGCTGCGCGACGGCGATCGGCCTCGACGGCCCGAACTCGGTAGCGGTCAGCGCCAACGGACGCAACGTCTACGCGACTTCCCGCGATAGCAATGCGATTACCAGCTTCCTCCGCAACCCGAAAACCGGCGCGCTGCGCCAGCTTCCGCCCGCCAGCGCCGGCTGCATCTCGGCGCTGCCGATCCCCGGCTGCGCCGCCGGTCGGGCGCTGCTCGGACCCGATGTGGTCGTGATCAGTCCCGATGGCATGAACGTCTACGTCGGCTCGTTCTTCGGCAATGCCGTCGCGGTCTTCGCCCGCAACCCGAAAACCGGCGCGCTCTCGCAGCCGGCCGGCAGCGCCGGCTGTATCGCCGAAACGACGACGAGCGGCTGCGCAATCGGGGTCGCGCTTGGGGCCGTCGAGGGGTTGGCGGTCAGCCGTGACGGGTCAAGCGTCTACGCTGCTTCCGCGCTCTCAAACGCCCTCGTCGTGCTAACGCGCGAACCCTCGACCGGAGCCCTGACGCAGGCGACCGGCGGCAGCGGTTGCATCGTCGAGAGCCCGCTTACCGGTTGCGCCACCGGGGTCGAGCTGAGCGGCGCCAACGCGGTCGCGGTCAGCCCCGGCAACAACGTCCTCTACGTAACCTCGCTGTTCAGCAACAGCGTCACGACGTTTGCTCCTTCGACCTCTTTCGCCGGCCTGAAGCAGAAGGAAGGCACCGCCGGATGCCTGGTCTGGCTGCGCGCCGTCGGCTGCTCCTTCGGCCGCGCCCTGAGCGGACCTGAGGGCCTCGTGGTCTCACCGGACGGCGCCAACCTCTACGTTGCCGCCTTCCTCACCGGTGCAATAGATGTGCTCGATCGCAATCGAGAATCCGGCTCGGTTGCCCAGAAGCCTGGCAGCCCCGGCTGCCAGGCCCCGCGCTCGGTTCCTGGCTGCACGCGCGCCCGCGCCCTGCGCGGCGTTAGCTCGCTTGCGCTCAGCCCCGATGGCCGCTATCTCTACTCGACCTCGTTCGGCAGCAACGCCGTCGACATCTTCCGGAGGAGCAAATGAGTCGAACTGACAAGCGCGAAGGCGGGCTCACCCGCAAGGAGCTGATCGGGTCTGGAGCGACGGCCGCTTCGGCGCTGCTCCTGGCCCAGGGGGCCGGGGTCGAGCGGGCGCTCGCCGCGACGCAGGGGAAGCGGCGCGATGTCGCCGGGATGAACATCATCCTTTTCCTCACCGACCAGGAACGGGCGATCCAGCACTTTCCGCCGAACTGGCTGCGCCAGAACCTGCCGGGGATGAGGCGGCTGCGACGCCATGGGCTGAGCTTCGAGCGCGCCTTCACCAACGCCTGCATGTGCTCTCCGGCCCGCTCGACCTTGATGAGCGGCTACTTTCCCGCCCAGCACGGGGTCAAGTACACGCTCGAGGAAGACATGCCGGCCTCCGAATATCCGCAGGTGGACCTGCCAGTCGAATTGAAGAACCTCGCCACGGTGATGAAGGCGGCGGAGTACAACGTCGTCTACAAGGGCAAGTGGCATTGCGCTAAGCCGGCCGAGAAGGAAAATGCCGTCCCCGCAGACCTCGAAAAGTACGGCTTCCTGCGCTGGGACCCGCCGGACGCCGGCGCCAACCAGAGCGTCCCAGAGGCCGGCGGCGGCTTCATCGACAATGACGGGCGCTTCATCGACTCGGTCGGCGAAGTGGCGGCGGGGACCGAGGGCGCTCTGCAGTACTTGGGCTCGACCGCCGCCGAACAGCAGCCATTCTTCATGGTGATCTCACTGGTCAACCCCCACGACGTCCTCTTCTACCCGAGCAGGACCTTCGAGGAAGCCGGTTATGACAATTCCTGGCTGGAGGGAAGCATCCGTTCGCCGGCCACCAATGAAGAAGACCTCTCTACCAAGCCTTCGGTGCAAGAAGAATTCCTGAAAATCTTCAACCTCACGGGGAAGCCCAAAAACGAGGCGCAGAAGCGCAGCTACCTGAACTACTACGGCAACCTGATGCGCTCCTCCGACTCCTACCTGGTCAACGTCCTCGACAAGCTGGAAGAGACCGGTCTCCTCGATGACACGCTGATCGTCCGCACCGCCGACCACGGCGAGATGGGGCTTGCCCACGGCGGTCTGCGGCAGAAGAACTTCAACTTCTATGAGGAGGCGACGCGGGTGCCGCTCGTCTACTCCAACCCGAAGCTCTTCCCGAGGCCGGCGACGTCGGATGCGCTGGTTTCCCACGTCGACTTTCTGCCGACGCTGGCGAGCCTGGCCGCGGCGCCGAAGAGCGCCCGCGCCGACTGGGAGGGGGTCGACTACTCGAAGCTGGTCCTGCATCCGTCCTCGAACCGCACCACCCAGGACTACATCGTTTTCACCTACGACGACTTCCAGTCCGGCCAGGCGAGCGGCCCCTATCCTAAACCGCCGAATCACGTGGTCGGCATCCGTGAAAAGAACTGGAAGCTGGCGAAGTACCACGACGTTGAACACCGCAAGCGGCCGCAGTGGGAGATGTATGACTTAAAGAACGACCCGCTCGAGAAGATCAACCTTGCCTTTAGCGGCCACAAACGCACGCCCAAGCAAGACGAAGAACTCAAGCGCCTCAAACGCAAGCTCGCCCGGGTCGAAAAGACCCGCCTGCAGCCGCTGTAGCGACGTTCGCCCGTGGGGACGATACGGGCATTGGAGACGCCGCGGGCGGCATAGGCACCGACTGTCGGCTGCGGTCTCGTGCTCGGGTGAGGGGCTAGATACCCTGGCGTTGTGCCTGCGAAGCGGAGTGCCGGTGTGCTTCTCTTTCGCTTCGCCGCGGGCTCACCCGAGCTGTTGCTCGTCCACCCGGGCGGGCCGCTCTGGGCCAAGATGGACCTGGGGGCCTGGTCGATCCCGAAGGGGGAGCTCGACGAGGGCGAGGACCCGCGGGACTGCGCTTTGCGCGAGCTGGGGGAGGAGCTGGGAGCGGCGCCGGCCCTTGCTCCGGAGACTTTGATCGCGCTGGGATCCGTCCGTCTGAAAAGCGGCAAGGTTGTTCAGGGTTGGGCCGCCGAGGCCGATTTCGACCCCGCCACGCTGCGCAGCAACGCCTTCGCGATGGAGTGGCCGCCAGGCTCCGGCGCGGAGCGCGAGTTCCCCGAGGTCGACCGGGCCGGGTGGTTTGACCCGGAGACGGCCAGGCGGAAGCTCAACCCGGCCCAGGCCGACTTCGTCGACCGCCTCCTCGACTGCCTGGATCGCTGACCAGCGACCTCTGCGAGCCCGGCCGATCGATGCGATACTCGGCTCGACATGGGAGATGGCCCGACCCCGCAGGCGCCTCCCCCCGGCGAGGCGACTCGCAAGGAGGGCGTTGGTGCGAGCGCCAATGGTGGCGCTGGCCGAAATGGCAACGGGAGCCGCAACGGCGGCGCCGGCCCGTCCGGTGCGCTGAACGGGCAGCCCCCCCTCTCGGCGCGCCTGCTCGGCGTTGGCGTGCGCGGAGCCCGGACGGTCACCCGCGCGGCTGGGATCGATCGCGCCGTCGAAGTCGCCGCCGAGGAGGCGATAGTTGCCGCAGTCGAGAGCGAGGCGGTCGAGCGGGCGCTGGCGCGCGTGCTTGAAGGCCCGGTGGTCGAGGAGGCGGTGCAGGGGGCACTGGAGAGCGATGCCGTCAAGCGCGCCCTGATCGAGGCGCTCGACAGCGAGCTGGTCGACGAGGTCTGGCGGCGCCTGCTAGCCAGTGAGGAGGCCCAGCAGCTGGTCGAGCGGATCGCCGAGGCGCCGGAGCTACGCGCGGCGATCAGCGCTCAAGGCGTGGGGCTGATCGGCGACATCGGTCGCACGATCGGCAGGGTGGCCCGGCGCCTCGACGACACCCTGGAGCGAGCCGTGCGGCGGATCTTCTTTCGCAAGCGCCGCTCGGAGGCCACCGGGCACGCCGGCGCCGTCAGCCGGGCGCTAGCACTCGCGATCGACGGCGCCATCATCAACCTCTCCTTCTCGACGCTGGCCGCCATCGTCGCCCTGATCGACTCGGCGTTCTCGGGGAACGGGCACGGCGTCTCGGGCCTGGCCCTGGCGCTCGGTACGGTCGCCTGGCTGGGGCTGGGAGCCCTCTACCTGCTCGCTTTCTGGTGCCTTGCGGGGCAGACGCCGGGAATGCGCTTCGTCCGGATCAGGATCGAGGTTGAGGGGCGGCGGCTCCCGTTCGGGCGGGCGCTGAGCCGTCTGATTGGACTCGGACTGGCAGTCGCGACGCTCGGAATCGGCTTCCTCGGGATCCTCTTCAGCGAGCGCCGGCGTGGCTGGGAGGACCAGCTCTCCGACACCGACGTGGTCTATGAGGAGAATGACCCAGAGCCGGCGCCGTGGTCGAAGCTGGCCGCGGCGGAGTCTGAGCAGGCTGCGGACCTCGCCGCCTAGCCTCGGTCATCGGAGCGGTCCGCCATCCAACGCTGGATAACCAGGGTAAGGCTGCCAGAGACGAGCAAGAGGGTCACGTTGACGATCAGCACGGCCAGTGCTCCGAGCCCCGTTCCGGGGCCTCCCGTCCCGATCGCCACGCCGAGGTAGGCCGAGGCGGGGATCGTCGTCACCGAGATCGCAACGCCGACCGCGGCACTGGCCCGGGTCTCGAAAGAGAGCATCGCCGCGATCCCCGCTGCGAGGGCGATCAGCACGGTCGAGTAGTCGGTCTTCGCCAGGGTGTTGAGGCTGCTGTGGCTGACCGCGAAGTGGTTGGGGAGGAGGCCGGCGAGGTCGAGCAGAGCCGAGAGCACCGCGGCCGTGACCACGACCAGGAGCAGGCCGAGCGTGAGGGTCATGAAGGCTCGCCGCGCCAGGCTGTAACGAGCGGCGACGACCCCGACGCAGGTGGCGCAGATCGGCAGCAGGTCCGGGCTGACGGCCATCGCCCCGACGATCAGGATCGAGCTGCTGGTGATCACGCCGAGCGCGGCGATCACCGCCGCCACGTTGATCATGGCCAGGTAACGGGCGAGGGGGCGTGAGTTGGCGCGGGCCTGGCCCATCACCTCGACCCAGGCGAAGCCGCCGAGGTTGCCCGCACCGCCCGGGTGGCGCCGCAGCGGCGCTACCACGTCGACCCGTTCCAGCAGGTAGTCCTCGACGCCAATCCCCATCGCCACGATCTCCTCGACCAGGCGGTCTGCGGCGGCCGGCTCGACATCGGCGACGAAGACGACTCCTGCCGCGGCACGGCCCTCGTCGGGCTGGCGGACGATGCGGCGCACGCCCTCGATCTGCAGTAGCGCCTCGGCGAAGCGGGTCGCCTGATTGGCTTCGACAGAGGAGCGCAGTCTCAGCACGATTTCATCCTCTTCCTCCGGGGTCGCTCCCTGAACGGCGAAGACCCCTGGATCGGGGCCTTCGCGACGAGTGTTGCGGTCGGGCCGCGGTCAGGCGCTCGAGACCTCGGGCCCCTCGGCCAGCTTGTAGACGACGATGATGCTGAGCGCAAAGATCGCCAGCGACCACAGCGGGTAGGCGGGGATCGCGAGCAAGGCGCCGATCGCGTTCAGCGAGGCGATGAAGATGCCGAACCAGCGGCCGAATTCGCCGCCCGAGAACAGCGAGAACGCCGCCACGAGCTCCAATACCCCGAGGATCAAGGTGACCCAGCCCCAGGTGTGGAGGCTGCTGACGATGTAGGTGGCGTTTTCGGTGAAGAACTTCGAATTGCCGATCGCCGCGATGCCGTAGATGATGTTCAAGACACCGGCGATCAGCAACAGAATGCCGGCGAAGACCCACCAGCCGCTGAGCGTGCTCTCCTCGTTCATGCGTAACCCTTTCGTGCGCGTTGGGAGCGAGACGGTACGTGCGGGATTTCGCGGCCCAACGGGGATTTCCTCTGCTTTGGCCGACCGGCGACAAGCGTTTGCATGTGAATTCCCGCTGGTGTCAATAAAGGCCGTATGGCACCATCCCGCGGGTGAAGCTCGCAAAGGGACTCTCGCGTCCGGCATTACCGGTGCTGTTGGCGTTTGCGCTGTTTTCACCCGCCTTCGCGCAGGCCGCCCCGGCGAGCGCGCACCGAGTCCTCGGTGCCGCAAGCGCTGCTCGCTTCTGGGGGCCGCGGCGGGTGCGGCGGGCACTCGCCCACCCAGCTGCCCTACCGCCTGGGGCCGGGCATGGGGGGCGGTCGGAGGCGACTCCCGCGGCGGGCGTGCCACTCCGGGTCGGCGGCCGGCCGCCGAACGGGCGTCGCCGCGGAGCCGCCTTTGCCAGCAGCATCGGCATCGCCGACGCCTCGGCCTTGGAAGATCGGACCAACGGGCGGGTCTTCGGCTTCGATCCGCAGCAGGGACCGTACTCTTGCTCGGGCACCTCGCTAAACACTCCGAGCGGCTCGATAGTCCTTACCGCCGGCCACTGCGTCGTCGAGGCCAGGAGCTGGGGTCGGGACCTGGTCTTCATCCCCGCCTTCGACCACGGAAGGCGGCCGTTCGGGACGTTCGCCGCCGAAGCGGTCTTTACGACCCCGGAGTGGCGGCAATCGGAAAACACGGACTTCGACGTTGCCGCGTTGCTGGTGCAGCCGAACCGATTCGGCACGCTGTCGAGCGTGGTCGGTTCGCGGGGGTATGAGACCGGCAAGTCGAGGTACTCGGCGTTTCAGATCTTCGGCTACCCGGCTGGCGCGCTCGGCGGCGAAGAACTGCGGTCCTGTCTGACCCACGGCCTCGGTATCGATCCGCTGACCAAGATGCTTCAGGGACCGCCGACCGTGCCCGGTAGATGCAACATGGCAGCCGGCTCCAGCGGCGGCGCTTGGATCGCCGAAGGCCAGTACATCGACGGGGTGACGAGCTATGGCTATGAACACAACTTCACCCGTCTGTACTCGCCGTATTTCGGCGCCGCGATCGGCAGCTTCCTGAGCCGCCTGCCTTGAGTCCGGGCTAGCTTTCGCCCGTTTCCCCACGCAGCGCCGGCCCAAAGGAATTGACCTTGGCGCCGCCTGCGTTGGCGAGGTGGGAAAGGCCGAAGAGGTCCTCGGTGGAGCGCAAAAGCGAGTAGGGGTTATATGGGGTCGAGTCTGTAGAGCCGCGGGTCAGGAAGTTGGAGAGCAGCAGTGTCCCGACTTTGGGAGGAGTCGCGCTCCCCGTCTCTGAGGAGGAGCCTGCTTCGTCGAAGGTGATGACCAGCAGGCCGTCCTGCTTGTAGGCGGGCGAGGCGAGGATCTTCGGCGCCCACTGTTCGAGGAAGGCATCGGCGCTGGCGGCGCCGCTCGGCGTGCCGGTCGGACACTGACCGGCGACCCCGGCGTCACAGAGGTTGGGGGCGATGAAGGAGTAGTTGGGGGTCGAGGCGACCTTGCCCAGGTCGTTCCCGAGTTCGGTCAGCGGCAAGTCGCTGCTCGCACAGGCGCCGAGCTGAAGCAGCGAATTGAAGTAGGCGAAGGGATTCTGTCGCGCCGCGTAGCCGCCCTGCGCCGGCTGATCAGCTGCGCCGGATTCGGGGTGGACGCAGTTTTCAGGCTTCCCCGTCGCGCCGACCATGCTCTCCATGTAGGCGCTCCACTGGAAGCCTGCGCTGGACAGTTGATCGGCGACCGTCAGCGTTTCGACTGGGTAGACGCATCCCGACCCCGGAATGACACCCTGCTTGTTGGGCTTGACGTTGTGGGGGAATTCGGTGTAGGTCGAGCAGTTGGCCTGGGTCGAGGGGTTTGGCGGTTGGCCGCTGATCGCCGCGATGTCGTTGGGCAGGCCGGCGCTTCCGAGTAGCGAGTAGTCGGAGAGCAACTCTCCTTGGGAGCGGAGCGTCGTCGCCAGGTAAGGCATCTGAGGGGCGGCGCCAAAGGCCGCTTCATAACCTGGGCTGGCTAGCGAGATTACGAAGACGTGTTTGATCCGACCGGCCTTCGGGGTCGGAGTCGACGGGGTGCTTGGTTCGCTGGGTGTAGCCGATTCGGCTTCTTCTGAGCCACCGGCTTCTGGGGAGGCGATCGACGTAGAGGCGGGTGTGCGGGCTCGAGCCGCCGAGCCGCCGCTCGCTTGCGCGGAGGGGCTTGTCGGTCCCGATGCGGTTTCGGGGGTCGGGGCGGGGCTCGTTGCGGCCGCGGCGTTATCGGCGAGGCTGCGGCCGAGCAGCGCCGCCAGGGGTCCGTCGTCGTTGGGGTTGGTGATCGCGCTGGCGACGATCGCCGAGGTGGCGATCAGAGAGGAGGCGACCAGCATGCCAAAACGCCGCCCGGTGAGCGTGGCGGCGGCCGCGATGGCGCGATGCAATGGCCGGGCAAGCGTCTTCACGGCGTCGCCCCCGCCGGCACCAGCGATTGCCCACACTGGGCGCAGAAGCGCACTGCGTGGCCGTACGGCGAGCCGCAGCTGGGGCACAGGCCGGCGGCGTCGGCGCGTTCCAGCTCGAGCACACGCTCGACCGCGAGCAGCTCGGCGTCGACACGCTGCAGCTCCGCGGCTTTTTTGGTCAGGACGTCGAGCCGCACGTGGTCGCGGATCGCCATCTCATAGAAGGCGCCACCGAGGTCGGCCTGCATGATCGTGAACTTCTCCAGCAGCCGGTCTCTCTGAGCGACCAGGTCGGCGTTCTCTTCCGCTGTGGCGGGTCGTGGCTCGCTCTTCGGGGACGGCCGCCGCCGGCTTTCGGTAGGCCGCAGGATGCCGACAAGCGAGCGCATCGCTAGCGGCCCTCCGCCATAGCCGAGTCGGCGTTGTCCGCGGTCGCCATCATTTGCCCCCGACCACGACCACGTCGGGCAGGTTCTGCTCAGATTCGGCGTAGCTCTTGCCCACCTCTTTGGCGTTGTGCTTGACCAGTTCGTTGTCCTTCTTGGCTTCGTGTTTGGTCGGCTGATAGCCGATTGCCTGGTGGATCGGTCCGTTCGGGGTATTGGCAAGGATCTTGCTATGGCCCTTTGCCGAGGCGCCGCTGGCGTTCTTTGACTTGCCCTTGCTCTTATTGGCCGAGGCAGTTGTGCTCGGACCGGCGGAGGTGTTCGCGACCGCGGCATCTTGGCGGTGAAGTGCTTCGAGCAGCGCCTGGTCGTTGTTACTTGAGCCACTGCGGCCGACGACGACGCCGAGCGCGACCGCGATCGGCAGCAGCGCGAAGAAGCCGACCGCCGCGGCCCGGCTCGTAGGGGATTTCTCCGGCGCCCGGGCGATGGGGCGGCGGGCGCGTTTGCTCATCGTGGCGAAGTACCGCGAAGCGGGATTGGAGCCGTTGCCGCGCCGCGCCGCGCAGTTGACGCAATAGCGCTGCTGGGAATCCAGCGGTGCGCCGCACTCCTCACAGGGCTGATAGGCCGTCTCGCTCGGTTGATGTGTCGTCGCGGTCGGCTGTTGCATTGTCTCGGTGGGGGGGAGAGTTGTCTCGGTCATCGCTGGTGGTTTCCCTTTCGGAGGGCCTTCGCCCGCTGTTCTACCCGGTGCCTGCGGGAGTCCAGTATGTGCTTTGACTTGGCCTGCACGCGTGCGGCGGTTTCCTGTGTTGTCGTACAACCGCTCAGCGCCGCCAGCATCAGCAAGCCGCAGACGGCGAGCACTCCGGCTCGGGCTGTATGAGGGCTAGCCGAACGCACCGCTCACGTAGTCCTTTGTGCGTTTTTCGCGAGGCGCGCCGAAGAGCGCGGTCGCGCTGTTGTACTCGACCAGCTCGCCCAGGTACATAAAGGCGACGTGGTCGGCTACTCGGTAGGCCTGCTGGAGGTTGTGGGTGACGATCACGACTGCGACGTCGTCGCGCAGCTTGACGATCAGGTCCTCGATCACCTGAGTCGACTGAGGGTCCAGTGCCGAGCAGGGCTCGTCGAGTAAGAGCACCTCGGGCTCAGCGGCCAGCGCCCGGGCGATGCAGAGCCGCTGCTGTTGGCCGCCGGAGAGCCTCAGTGCCGGGTGGTTGAGGTTGTCCTTGACCTCCTCGAGCAGGCCGGCCCGATCGAGGGCGCTGTACACCTGGGGCGCGAGGACCTTCTTTCGCGTGCGGCGCGATCCTTGCTCTCGCAATACGTAGGCGATGTTGTCGAAGACGCTCATCGGGAACGGGTTGGGCTGCTGGAAGACCATCGTCACCCGGCGCCGCAGCGAGGTCGGCTCGATCAGCGTGATGTCGACGTCGTCGAGCAGGATGCGGCCGCTCAGGGTCGTCTTGGGGGTCAGCTCGGTAAGCCGGTTGAGCGAGCGCAGCAGCGTCGTCTTGCCACAACCCGAAGGGCCGATCATCGCTAGCACCTCGCCCTGGCGGATCGGCAGCGAAACCGATTTCACCGCATCGCGGTGGGCGTAGGAGACCGAGAGGTTGTCGACCTCCATGCGGCGGATCGAGAACTGGGGGGCTCCGATCGAGCGCCGCGCCGCGGTGAAGCCGCCTGGAGCGGCTACTCCGTTGCCGTTGCCGTTGGCGGAAGGTGCGGGCGGTGTCGCCTGGCGCGCCGCGGCTGCGTCCTCGAGCTCCAGGCGACGGATCGGCGGTGGGGTCAGGAACTCCATGTCCCGGTCCTTTTCGCGCGGCGATGGACGATGTCGACGGCGGCGTTGAGAGCGAGAACCATCACCAACAGAACGAAGGCTGCGGCATAGGCCTTGTTTGGCTGGTTGAGATTCCCGGTGGGAGATGCTTCGTAAACGAAGTTGGTCAGCGTCGTTCCCGCGCCGCGCAGGTAGTCGAGGGGGAAGGTGCTGCCAACCGGGGAGAAGTTTTGCGTGGCGCCGAGCAAGACGAGGATGATCGCCGTATCGCCGATGATCCGGCCGAGGCCGAGCATCGCTCCGGTCGCCAGTTGGGGGCGGCTGGCCGGAAGCAGGATCCGCCGCGTCGTCGCGGCCTTCGTCTTGCCGACCGCGTAGGAGGCCTCCCTCACGTGCTGGGGAATGGCCCGCAGCCCCTCTCGGGTGTTCGCCACGACCAGCGGCAGCGCCACCAGGGACAGCATCGCCGAGGCGGCGAAGAAAGACCGGCCGAAGACGACCCCTTCGGTGGTGCGGCTGAGGAAGCCCAACGCCGTACTGGAGAAGATCACGGTGCCGAACAGCGCCAAGACGATCGAGGGGATGCCGGCGATCGCCTCGATCGTCGACTCGGTGATCCGCGCGAGCGCTGCGGGCCGGCCGTACTCGACCAGCCAGACTGCGACCCCCACCCCAATCGGCAAGGCGATCCCGATCCCCATCGCGGCGACGATCAGGGTGCCGATCAGTGCTTCGGAGAATCCCCCAGTCTGGTTTTCGCTGAACCCCGATGTCGCCGGGGTGACCAGCATCGACGGCTTCAGGTAGCCCAGGCCCTTGATCAGCAGATAGACGATGATCGCAACGGCTATCGCGCAGAAGAGGATGCCCAGCGCCCAGCAGATAGCGAGGCCGATACGATCCGAGAGGCGCCAGGCGGCGCTTCCCTCAACGGCTCCCTTGCGCGGCCTTGGCGGTTGGGACTGAGCCGGAGGGAGGCCGGCCGGTGGCGTGGTGAGCGACGCGTCCATCAGGCGGTCGCCCCGTATTTGCTCATCGCACGCCGTGCGGCCCAGCCGGTCAGCGAGAGCATCGCCGCCGAGAAGAGCAGAACGGTGGCGATCGCAAAAAGCGTCGCGTTCGCCGGCTTTGAGCTGAGCTGGTCGATGTTCTCGACGATCGTCGGGGCCAGTGGCCGAGAGGGCTCGAAGATGAAGGTCAGGCCGTCGGCGGGGTTGGGCGCGAACCCGACCGAGCCTGAGACCATCGCCAGCATCACCGACTCGCCGATCGCTCGGGCGACTGCCAGCACTGTCCCGGCGACGATCGCGGGGCGGGCTGTGCGAACCGCGATCTTCCACATCGTGCGCCAGCGGTTGACCCCGAGGGCAAGCGATCCTTCCAGCCAACCCGGCCGAACCGAGCGCAGCCCGTCGCAGAAGATCGAGATCATCAGCGGAGCGATCATCACGGTGAGGATCAAGACTGCCGCCAGCACGCTATAGCCGCTCAGCGTGATGACGCCTGCCACCGATGCCTTTTCGGACTCGGTCACGAGGTGATTGCCGATGAAGGGCACGATCACGAGCACGCCGATCAGGCCGTAGATCACCGAGGGGACGCTGGCCAGGAACCGGATCACCGGCTCGAGCACGCTGCGCATCCACCCCGGGGCGAACTCGACAATGAAGACGGCGATGAAGAGGGAGCAGACGAGCCCGATCGCCACGGAGGCGCCGACGATCAGGATGGTGCTCCAGATCAGGGGCCAGGCGTGGAAGGTGTAGACCGCAGATCCACCTGACTGGCCGGAGAGGGTGATCGCGTTGAACTGGGCATCGACGCTGCCACCCGCCCCAAACCAGGACAGGCCGTTGTGCGCAAACGACGGCCATCCCCGCACAAATACGGAGACGATCATCGCCAATAGCAAGGCCACCACGGCACAGACCAGCGCGCCGAGCATTCGCCCGACGCGCTGGTCCGACCACTTTGGCCCGTACTCGTACTCCTGGCGGTACTCCTCCTCCACCTAGTGCTTCTTTGCCTTCTTGTTGAATACGGCCACCCCGCCGGCCTTGTCGATCACACCTCCGGCAGCCGAGCTGGTTCGAGCCCAGTCGACGAACTTCTCGACCGCCTTGCTCGGGTTCGCCGTCGGCAGCACTATGTAGATGTAGCGCGTCAGCGGATAGGTGAATTTCTTGTTGACGTTCTTCGGCGTGCAGGCGATCCCATTCACATTCAAGGCCCTGACGCCCCTTTGCTGCCAGGCGAGCCCGGCGTAGCCGATCGCGTTGGGGTCCTGCTTGACCGCGTTGATCACGAGGCCGTCAGCGGTCAGGGCGTTGACGACCGAGGAGGGGGCATGTTCATCGAGAACCTCCTGCAGGAAGAAGGTATAGGTGCCTCCGTTGGTGTCGCGACCGACCGGGTCGATCGTTGTGCTGAGGCCCGAGCCCCCTAGGGCGCCCCAGTTGGTCAGCTGCCCCAGGTAGATGGCGCGGAGCTGTTCGATCGTGATGTTGCTCAGCTTGTTCGCGGGGTTGACGTCCAGGCAGAGGCCGTCGAGGTAGAGCTCGTAGTAGGTCGTCCCGGTATCGCTCGGGAGCGGCGCCCGTGATTGGCCGGCGAACTGGCTCTTGCCGGACTGGATGTCCTTGATGCCGGTGTTGCCGCCATCGGGCGTGTAGCTGAAGTGAATCTTGTGGTTGACCGTCTTCGTGTAGGTCTTAAAGAGAGCTTCGAGTACGGGCTGGGCGGCCACCGAGCCCGACCCGATCAGGGTCTGGGCGCCGGCCGACGCCGGAACAGCGAGCCCGAAAAGGGCGATCGCCGTTATGGCGAGGGTCTTGATTCTCATCGATTGCGATCCTTTCGCGGTTATGTATGACGAGTTTTTTGACTGGCTTTCTCGACATAAGCTAGCACCTTCTGTAGTTTATTGACCTCCTTGATACAAAAGGCCGTCCAGCAGGCCACCGACCATGGAGGTTCCATTGCTCAACAGAAGGCTGTCCTCGCCCCGAGCGGCCACCGCGATTGCCCTTGCGGCAGTGGTCGCCGCGGCGATCGCCGTGACGCCGTCCTTTGCCGGGTCGTTTCTGACCCCCCAGAAGGCGGCGCATGTCTACTTGAAGAAACAGGCTGCCGCCAACCTCTACGTGAAAAGGGCAACCGCGCCGCTGACCCCGGTTGCCTCGATTGCGGCGAGCAACGCGGTCTTCGGACCGGTCTCGACGACCACGGCCGGGTACATCCCGACCGCGTTCACCTCGTTTGCGACGAAGGGCACCGGCCCCGCGGTGATTACGTTCTCGGGGCAGGCAACCTGCACGGCAACCACCGCTGGCGAAGCCTGCCCGGTCAGCATCCTGGTTGACGATTATCTCGTCGCGAAAGTCAATTTCGCCACCTCTACGACCGGCACTCCGGCCGCAGCAGCCGAGGTCCATACCGTTACGGTGTCCGACGTGCTGAGCAAAGGCGGGCACACGGTGGCGATTGAGTACTCCGGCGCGCCGAAAGTGACTTTTACGCTGAAGAGCTGGAACCTCGCGGTGCAGGCATACCCGCAAAACCCGGCAAGCTCCGGGAGTTCGAAGGGCTCCGGCAAGTAGCCGTTCCCTGCGGGGATTTGAGAACCCGGACCGCGCCTGTTGGGATCGGCGCGGTCCGGGTCTGGGAGGGCCCTGCCTCCTCGCTCAGCGAAGCGGTCGGGGCAGGGAGTCGCCGAGGATGAGGCGCGCTCGGTAGTAGAGAGCCTCATCGAAGGCTTGTGTGTCGCGCTCCTGTCGGGCGCTGCGGGCCTCGAGCGTCCGCTGGGCGCCGGCCGAGCGGTGACTCGGGAGCCGCTCACGGATCACGCCGCTCAACCGGCCTCGCGAGACGAATGTGGTGGTGCTGGGAGTGGGGCCGCGCATCTGGGCTCCTTTCTAAAGTTTGTTAACTAACTAACTCAAGAATAGCAGCCTGCGTACGGATAGGTGGCGAGATGGGCGGGGCGCCACCCGGCAAAGCGCGCCCCGCCCCGTCGCCCCTTCAGGCGGCTGCAGATACTTCTGCGCCATCGCCGCCCTGTTTGCCGGGGGGAGTCGAGGCCCCTCCGTCATCGGGCGACGAGTCACCGCTGAAGCTCTTTGTCTGGCCCGGCCGCAGGTAGACGATCTGGCCCTCGCGGAGCTCCAGTTTTTGGAGCTCCGCCCTGGTCAGCTGCGCCCAGACCTCGGTGCCGTCACCGAGTGCGAACTCGACCCGGATCTCAAAGCCGAGCGAGACGATCCGCTGGACCATCGCCTCCTCGGTTCGCTCGTCGGGATCCAGCACGACCTCGATGTCATGCGGCCGGACGTAGTGCTCGCCCAGCCGGTTGACCTCGCCGACGAAGCTCATCACGAACTCGTTGGCCGGGTGCTCGTAGAGGTCGTCGGCGGCGCCGGACTGCTCGACTCTGCCCTCGTTCATAACCACCAGCTGCTCGGCGACGTCCATCGCCTCCTCCTGGTCGTGGGTGACGAAGATCGTCGTCACGTGCATCTCGTCGTGGAGGCGTCGCAGCCAGGTGCGAAGGTCCTTGCGCACCTTGGCGTCGAGCGCCCCGAAGGGCTCGTCGAGGAGGAGCACTTGCGGCTGGACCGCCAGCGCCCGCGCCAGCGCCATCCGCTGGCGCTGGCCGCCCGAGAGCTGGGAGGGGTAGCGCTCGGCGAGCCCGTCGAGCTGGACCAGGCGCAACAGCTCGTGGACACGAGCCTCGACCTGGGGCTTTCGCCACTTGCGGATCTTCAGCCCGAATGCGACGTTGCCGAACACCGACATGTGCTTGAAGGCGGCGTAGTGCTGGAAGACGAAGCCGACCTCGCGCTTCTGGGCCGGCTTCTTTGAGACGTCTTCGCCGCTGATCAGGACCCGGCCGGCGTCGAGCGTCTCGAGACCGGCGATCGCTCGCAGCAGAGTCGACTTGCCGCTGCCGCTTGGCCCCAGCAATGCGGTCAGCGAACCGTCCGGGACCTCGATCGAGAACGTCCTTCAGCGCCTGAAAGTCACCGAAGCGCTTGCAGGCTCCCTCGACTGTGATTCCCATCAGGCGTCCTCCTTTCTTCTCAAGAGGTTCATCGCCAGCAGGGTGGAGAGCGCCAGCACCGCGAGCAGGATCGAGACGGCGTAGGCGCCGGTGTAGTTGAACTGTCCGAACTCCTTGAAGACGTAGAGGGGAAGGGTTTCGGTTTGGCCGGAGATCCGGCCGGAGACAATCGAGACCGCCCCGAACTCCCCGAGCACGCGCGCGGTGCTCACCACCACGCCGTAGGCGACCCCCCAGCGGATCGCCGGCAGGGTGATGCGCCAGAAGGTCTGCCAGGCGCCCGCGCCCAGGGTGGATGCCGCCTGCTCCTGCTCGGTGCCGATCTCCTGCAGGACGGGGACAGTCTCGCGAACCACGAAGGGCAGCGAGACGAAGATGCTCGCCAGGATCATTCCCGGGACCGCGAAGAGGATCTTGATACCGGCTTCGGAGAGTCCGGCGAACCAGCCGCCGATCCCGTAGAGCAGGAAGAGCGAGAGGCCGATCACCACCGGCGAGATCGCGAAAGGGAGGTTGATCACCGCATCGAGGAGGACGTTGCCGCGCCAGCGGTGGCGGACGAGCAGCAGCGCGCAGCCGATCCCAAAGACGGTGTTGAGCGGCACCGCGACCGCGACCATCAGCAGCGTCAGCTGCAGGGCATGCAGCGCGTCGGGAGTGGTGATCGCTTCAAACGGGGGCGCGAGGCCGTGTTCGAAGGCCTTGTAGAAGATCAGCACGACCGGGGCGAGCAGGAGCACCGTGAGGTAGCCGAGCGCGGTGACCCGCAGGCTCCAGCGGCCCATCGTCGAGGAGCCAGTCATGCTCCGGGGCCGCCCGCCTGGCTCAGGCTGCGCAATCTGGAGACGGCGCGGCTGAAGGTCGGACTGCCTTTGTCGGACCCCCAGCGCTGGACCAGGCTGACGGTGGCGAGCAGTAGGAGTGAGACGGCCAACAGGACGACCGAGACGGCGGCGGCACCCGTCGTGTTGCCGGATTCGATCTCTCTGAAGATGAAGACCGAGGAGACCTCGGTCTTGAAGGGGATCTCTCCTGAGATCAACACCAGGGAGCCGTACTCGCCGAGTGCCCTGGCGAAGGCAAGGGCGACCCCGGCGGCGATCCCCGGCAGCAGGTTGGGGAAGATGATGCGGCGGAAGATCGTCAGGCCTCCGGCTCCCAGCGAGGCTGCCGCTTCCTCCATCTCGCGGTCCATCTCAAGCAGCAGCGGCTGCACCGCCCGCACCACGAAGGGCAGAGTCACGAACAGCAGGGCAAAGACGACCGCGACACGAGTGAAGGCGACGTCGAGCCCGATCGGGCTGTCTTTGCCGTAGAGGGTGAGCAGGGTCAGCCCGGCGACGATCGTCGGCAGGGCGAAGGGCAGGTCGATCACCGCGTTGACGGCCTTCTTGCCCGGGAACTCATCGCGGACAAGGACCCAGGCGATCATCGTGCCGAAGACGGCGTTGATCGCGATCACGATCAGCGAGCAGGCAACGGTTAGCTTCAGCGCCGCCACCGACTCGGGGTTGCTTACCGCTTCCCAGAATCCAGTGAGGCCGCTTTGCAGAGACTGCGAGAAGACCGCCGCCAGCGGCAGTAGGACGATCAGGCTCAGGTACAGCGTGACCAGGCCGCGGCCGGCCAGCAGGCCGGGGCCGCTGCGGGGCTTGACGCTCCCCGTGGATCGCACGCCGCCCCCGGGCAGGGGAAACTCGGGCCCGGGGGCGGCGAGGACGCCGCTGTCGGAGCTAGCCGCCAGTCGAGACCCCCAGTTCCTTCTCAATCTTCGCGATCGAGCCGGTGGTTTCTTCGAAGAACTGTTCGTTCACCTTGCCCCAGCCGCCGAACTTCTCGATCGTGAACAGTCCCTTCGGAGTCGGGAACTGCTTCGGGTCGACCAGCTTCGGGTTGACCGGGCGGTAGCCGTGTTCGGCCCAAATCTTCTGGCCAGCTTCCGACCACATGTAGTCGAGGAACTTCTGCGCTACGGCGGGGGCACTCTTCGTCACTGCGATCGGGGTCTGGATCAGGATCGTGTCATTGGGGACCACGTATTCGATGTTTTCGCCCGCCTTCTCGGCGGCAATCGCCTCGTTCTCATAGGAGAGGAGGACGTCGCCCTGGCCCTGGGTGAAGGTGGTCATGGCATCGCTGCCGCTGGCCGGTTGGACCTTGGCCTTGGAGAGAACGGTCTTGACGGCCGCCAGCGCCTGGGAGGGGGACTTGCCTTCCTCGATCTGGGAGCCGTAGACGGCCATGATGTTCCAGCGGGCCGAGCCGGAGCTGAACGGGTTGGGCGTGACGATGCTGACGTTCTTGCTCAGCAGGTCGTTGAACGAGTGGATGTGATCTGGATTGCCCTTACGGACGGTGAGGACGACCACCGAGTCCTCGGCGATGCCGTTGTAGGGCTGCTTTTCCCATTCCTTTGAGACGAGTCCGGCTTCGACCAAGCGGGTCATGTCGCCGGCCTGGGAGAAGTGGACCACCGAGGCGGGCTGGCCTGCCGCGACGGCGCGGCTCTGATCACCGGAGGCGCCGAAGGAGTTGGTGAAGCTGACGCCGGAGCCCGCCGAGGTCTTCTCGAAGCCTGGCTCGAGGCTTTCTTCGTAGACGGTCTGGGGGGTGGAGTAACCGACCACGTCGATCTTGCTCGACGAGCTGGAGCTGCTTCCGCACCCGGCCGCGACGAGAGCAATGAGCAGCGCAAACAGGCCGGCCAAGAGGCCGGCGTTAACGCTGCGCCGCCGGGTGTCCTTGCGCGCGTTCCGCATAGAAGGGTCCTTCCTATGTCGACTGAGTTAGTTCTAAAAAGAAGTTCAAAACCGTACCATAATGTCGATAGACAAAGTAGGAAATCGGCCCGTCGAGCGACAGCCCGACGAGTGCCGAATAGACTCGCCGCGACTTGGGGGAGCAACCGAGAGGAGCGATTGGGAATGAGCATCGATGTGGTGCGAACGCCGGAGGAGCGCCTCGAAGGGCTGCCGGAATTTCCCTTCGAGTCGAGCTACCGCGAGATCGACGGCCTGCGGCTCGCCCATCTGGACGAGGGGGAGGGCTCGCCGGTTATCTTCTTCCATGGCGAGCCGACCTGGTCGTTCCTCTGGCGCAAGGTGATCGGGCCGGTTCGCGACGCCGGTTACCGCTGCATCGCTCCCGACTATGCGGGTTTCGGTCGCTCCGACAAGCCCACCGACCTCGGTTGGTACACCTACGACCGCCATGTCGAGTTGATGGCAAGGCTGCTCGAGGAGCTCGACGTGCGCGACGCGACGGCGGTCGTCCACGATTGGGGTGGGCCGATTGGCCTGCGCCTGGCGGTCGAGCACCCCGAGCGCTTCTCCCGACTCGTGGTCATGGACACCGGCCCCTTCACCGGCCACCAGCGGATGAGCGAGGACTGGCTCAAATTCCGCGAGTTCGTTCGTGGCAATCTGGACGTGCCGATCGGGATGCTGGTGCGGGGAGGCTGCAAGAGCGATCCCGGTGAGGAGGTGATCGCCGCCTATGAGGCGCCGTATCTCAGTCCCGAGTCGAAGGCCGGGGCGCGCGCCTTTCCGCTGATCCTGCCGACCGAGCCCGAGGCGCCGGGCGCGGTCGAGGGCAAACGCGTTGCCGACTCGCTGCGGGTCGACGAGAGGCCGACCTTGCTCCTCTGGGCCGACTCCGACCCGGTGCTGCCCTTCTCGGTCGGCGAGCGGGTTTCCGAGCAGCTCGGCTTCCCGCCGCCGCGCAGAATCGAGAACGCCGGACACTTCCTCCAGGAGGACGCCGGCGAGGAGATCGGGCGGCTCATCGCCGAGTGGCTCGGCTGAGGCCGGCGATTGCTGCCAGATCCTCGTGGGGGCGCTCATCGAGGAGTTGAACCCGGCGGGGCGGGTCATCGTCCTCGACCCAGGTGACCGTTCCTGGCCAGTAGGGGCCGGGCGGGGCCCCGGGGTGATGAAAGGCCGAGGCAAAGACCCAGGATCCGGTGTTGTGTAGGCGCCCGCCCCCGGGCAGCTTCCAATCCGGCTCGCTCTCCCGCGGCCCGCCACGATGGGTGTGGCCGGTGAGGACGTGGATGGTGTCCAGCCCCAGCCGTGTCGCCATCTCGGTTGCCCCGGCCACGCCGCTGCGGAAGATTGCCTCGCCGGAGAGGTCGGGGGCGAACTCGGAGCGAAGCAGGCGGTTGATGCCCCAGATCGTCGCCGTCACCCCGACTCGCGTCGCACCTCTCCTCACCCGCCGCCCCGCCCCGCCTCCGCCGTTAGCGGACACCAGTTCCCAGGCCGTCTCGGAGGTGTGTCCCGCCCTGCGCGCCATCCCGGAGGCTCGCGACTGGGCGAGGCCGAAGGCGAATCCGTACAGAGGGCGCAGCGCGCGCTCGTAGTCCGCGGGGCTCGTCGGGCTGGGAAGAGGTCCGAAGGCCCGCATCATCGCCGCTGCAGCGAGGCACTCGGCCCGGGGCAGGGAGAGGTGGCAGTCCATGTAATGACCGTGGGTCGCGTAGACGTCCTCGCGCAGCCAGACGCCGGGGTAGGCGAGCCCGAGGCGGGCAGCCCCCAACCACTCGTCAAGCAGTGTGGTGGGACCGGGGGAGGGCCCATAGCGCTGCTCAAGCCCCAGGGCCGGACGGTCGGAGAGGGACAGCTCGTCGAGAAGCGGCTCGGCGAAGCGGTGGTCGTGGTTGCCTGGTACGAGGATCGCCTCGCGGTCGCCCAGCGTCTCGCCCAACTCCTCGAAAAAGGGTCGCGCAACAGCCAGGGCAAAACCGAGCGGCCGCTCGCGCAGCTCGACCACGTCGCCGAGCATGACTACGCGGTCAGCTGTGGCGATCTCCTCGAAAAGCGCCAGGCGGATCTCCGCATCGCGTAGAACGTCGGCGCCGTAGGCGCTGCCCAAGTGCAAGTCGGAGACGATTGCGGTGCGCATCGGTGAGCCAACTTAGCCGCTGAGTTCAACCTCGCCCGCAAGCGTTCTTCCTGGCCGTCCAGCCAGTCCTCGCTAAAATCGACGGATGAGTGGGTTTAGCGAAGAGCGCCTGGCGCCCGCCAACGGGATCGAGATCGCCTATCAGGAGATCGGTGACCCCGGCGGTGAGCCGCTGCTGCTGGTGATGGGGCTGGGAACGCAGATGCTCGGGTGGAACCAGGAGTTTTGTGCGATGCTCGCCGAGCGGGGCTTCAGGGTCGTTCGCTTCGACAATCGCGACATCGGCCGCTCGACCAAGATCGAGTCCGCTGGGGTGCCGAAGTGGATCGACATGCTCCTCGGTCGCCGCTCATCCGCTCCCTATCTGTTGGGCGATATGGCCGCCGACACGACCGGGCTGATGGACTACCTTGGGATCGAGTCCGCCCACGTGGTGGGTGCCTCGATGGGCGGGATGATCGCCCAGACGCTGGCAATCGAGAGCCCCGAGCGGGTGCGATCGCTGGTCTCGATGATGTCGACCACAGGTAACCGCCGGGTGGGGATGCCGGCGCCGAAGACTCTCGGGACGTTGATGGCGCGCCCCGCCCCGGGCCGCGAGGCGGCCGTCGAGCAGGCGCTGAAGACCTTCCGCATCATCGGCTCGCCCGGCTTCCCGATGGACGAGCGGCGCCTGCGCGAGGCGGCGGGCGCCTCCTATGACCGCGGCCACAGCAAGGCCGGCGTGGCGCGCCAGATGTACGCGATCACCGCTTCCGGCGATCGGACCAAGGCCCTTCACAAACTGCGGTTGCCGACGACCGTGATCCATGGCGCTGAGGACCCTCTGATCCACCCGTCCGGGGGTCGCGCGACCGCCAAGGCGATTCCCGGCGCCCGCCTGCGGATCATCGAGGGCCTGGGCCACGACCTCCCGCAAGCCCTCTGGTCGACCTTCGTAGAGGAGATCTCCTCCAATGCCACCCGCGCTGTGGGCGAGCCGGCTGCAGTGCGACAGGCTCAGGCCTTCGGCCCCACGAATTCGTCGAGCCTGGCCACGTCAGCTTTGCAGGAGACGTAGATAGCGCGCGCCGCCGACCTGGGCTTTGGCGAGGACGCAGTCCCCCGCAGGTCGAGCTGATTGCAGGGGCAACTGACCCATTCGGGCGACTTGTCTCGATTCGAGGCTCAGATGGTTGGCGGGCGCGCCGCTGCAGCGGGGTCCGGGACTAGCGCTGTGCCGCTCATGATCGGGGAATTCACCCGACTTCACACTCCCAGTGCAGCGACCCCACTTCCAAAGCCCTTTGATCCCACGACAATGGAGATACACAATGAGCACTAACCAAGAATCAGGCCGCGTGGCGGTCATCACCGGCGCCTCATCGGGCATCGGGGAGGCCACCGCGCGGGCACTCGCCGCCGACGGCCACCGCCTTGCGCTGCTGGCCCGCCGCGCCGATCGCGTCGAGAAACTGGCCGAAGAGCTCGACAACGGCGCCCTGGCCATCGAAGCCGACGTCACCGACCGAGACTCGATCGTCGCGGCGGCGAAGCGCGTGCAGAGCGAGCTGGGCGGCGCCGACATCCTCATCAACAACGCAGGGGTGATGCTGCTCGCGCCGTTCTCCTCCGAACAGAAGACCGAGATCCGACGGATGGTGGAGACCAATCTGCTGGGCGCTATAACTACGACCGAGGTATTCCTAGATCAGCTCCGCGACGGAGGCGGCGATCTCGTCAACATCTCCTCGGTGGCCGGCCGCACCGCTCGGCCCGGTAACGCGGTCTACGCCGCGACCAAGTGGGGGCTCGGCGGCTGGTCGGAGTCGCTGCGCCAAGAGCTTCGACCCGAGATCCGCGTGATGGTCATCGAGCCAGGCGCCGTGGCAACCGAGTTGACCGACCACATCACCCATGCAGATACCAAGAGGGCCGTGCAGCAGATGGTCGGAGAGATAGCCATTCGACCCGAGGACATCGCCGAGGTCATCGTCTTCGCGGTCGCACGGCCACCTCGCATGACCCTCAACGAGATCCTCATTCGGCCCACGGCGCAAGCCGGTTGACCAGCATCGACCTCATTCCACAACGGAGAAGACCCATGCAAATCACCAGGAGCTCCATCGAGACCACGATCGGCCCGAGCGAGTGGTTCACCGGCGCCGTCTTCCTCGACGCTGTCGCGGTGCCCTCGGGGCCGTCCCGCCTCTTTGCGCTCAGTGTGCACTTCACGCTGGGCGCCCGCACCGCCTGGCACACCCATCCCAACGGACAGACCATCTTCGTCACGGAGGGCATCGGCCTGGCGCAGCGTCGCGGCGGCCCGATCGAGGTTATCCGCCCCGGCGACCGCGTCTTCTTCGAGCCCGGCGAGGACCACTGGCACGGCGCCGCACCTGACCGCTTTATGACCCACCTCGCGATGCTCGACGTCGACGAGGAGGGCAACAGCGCGACCTGGGGGGACCACGTCACCGACGAGGAGTACAGCGCCGCTCGGGCGACATAGCTGCTGCGAACGGGCGACACGGTCGGGAAACCGGCCTAGGCCAACGCCGTGTCGGTTTGAGGCGCCACTGACCCCCGTGTTTCAGCGGGTAATCCAGAGTAGCCCGGCGCATTTGGGTAGCTCAATATGCTCGGCTCCGGAAACTCAACTTTGTGCCGAGGCGCAGTACGATCGCGATGTCAATCAAGGGGGCCAGGTTTGTCCATAGTGTCGGCTCTGAATTGAAGGCACGCCATCGCGCGATGTGGGGGTCGGGCGACTATCCGTCCATGGTCACGTTCCTGCTGCCGCTGGGGCCATGACTCGTGCAGGCGTGCGGTATCGGCCCCGGGGTGAGTGTCCTCAACGTCGCTGCCGGTATCGGCAACGCCTCGATACCCACGGCGTGGGCCGGCGCGGATGTCACGGCAAGCGATGCCTCCTACGACGAGTGGAACCGCGGCACCGCTGACACGCGCGTTTTCAGATGGAGTACCTGCTCACGGTGGGCACGCGGGCATGAGGACGCGGTTGCGCGACAACGGGCTGGCGGTCCACCGATGGGCCGACTGTGACTCTGTTCTTCCCGCAATGCACTAGCGGGTCGCCACGTTTGAACGAGTGTCGCTTGTTGTCCCCTTGCGCAACTCTAGTCCGCGGTTGTCGAGACTCTCGCTTTGCCGATGCTAGCTTGCTAGCATGAGTGTCATGGAAGGCGAACAACCAGAGGACAAGCAGCAGTTCAACGTCTATCTGCCGCCTTTGCTCATCCGTCGCGCCAAGCACGCCGCTGTCGACCAGTCCGCGTCGTTGTCTCGCCTCGTTGAGGCGGCACTCGTTGCGTATCTAGACCATCTGGAAGAGCGCCGATGAGGGTGCGACCCATCCATTTCGTATCCGACCTGACCGAAGCCGTGCGCTTCTATGAGGCGCTCGGCTTGGAGCCGGAGGTCAGTTCGCGCTCCGGACATTGGATCGAGCTGG
Organism: uncultured Solirubrobacterales bacterium; assembly: GCA_963777915.1. GTDB lineage: Bacteria > Actinomycetota > Thermoleophilia > Solirubrobacterales > 70-9 > CAVUPF01. Next base: position 528,945 of record CAVZSH010000005.1, read on the forward strand.
GGGCCGCGGGAGGTGAGGTCGGCCTCCACGACGCCGCGATAGCGGCTGACGGAGAGGGTCGTGAAGGGTTGGCGCTCAACTTTGTTGCCGATGAGCCCCTCGAGGCGGTCGAGCATCGGCTGCGGGCGGCTGGCTTCCCGCCCGAGGGCACGATCGTTGACCACGAGTGGGGACGAGCACTTCAAGTCAGGGCGCCCGGCGGAACCGTCGTTCAGATCGATGAGCGCGACCGCGAGCTCTACACATAGACGACAAGGAGAAACACACAAGATGGCCACTGTCACCGTCCGCTACATCGTCGACGATGTCGACGCTGCGATCGCGTTCTATTCTCAGCATCTCGGCTTTGATGAGGATATGCATCCGGCGCCTACCTTCGCGATGCTCTCGCGGGGCGACCTGCGTCTCGTCCTGAGCGCGCCAAGCGGGGCAGGCGGGGGCGGACAGGCGATGCCTGACGGCACTCGGCCCGCGCCCGGAGGCTGGAACCGGTTCTCGCTTGAAGTCTCCGATCTCCCCGCTCAGGTCGAGGAGCTGCGGAAAGCCGGAGTCCAATTTCGCAATGACATCGTCACCGGGGTCGGCGGCAAGCAGATTCTGCTCGAGGACCCCTCGGGCAATCCAGTCGAGCTGTTCGAACCGATCCTCCCGGAGGCCTCGCTCTCAGGTCGCTCCTAGGGTTTCGCCGAACGGAGAGAGGCGGTCTTCCGCCGAGGCGCCTTGACCATGTTCACCCCAACCGCGAAGGTCTCTAAATGCCTGCTCCCTTCGCGCAGAATGAGCGCCTCGATCCACGAGCTCCAAGCTGTCGAGATAGGTTACAAGGGTGGCTGCGGGTTCCCCTCTTTGTCCGCAGCGGGCGTGTCGAGCGTGGTTGTTGGGACGACCGCCTTGTCACCGAAGCAGTCTCACCGGACACCGACTGACCAACCAGTGAATTGAGGTAGCCATGAACCATGAACCGAACAAACTGAGGCCACTCGAAGTTGAGGTAACCGACACGGCGGCGGTCCCTGTCGAAGTCGAGCGGGCCACGTTTCAAGCCGAGCTCGACGCCCTGCGGGTCCGAGAGAAAGCGCACACCAGCGAGGGCGATGCGATTGCCGCGGCACGTCGCCGGCTCCCGATGGTCGAGATGGACCCAAATCTCGCGCTGATCGGTCCGCGTGGCCCGGTGACCTTGCTAGACGCGTTCGAGGGGCGTCCGCAGCTGATCGCCTACTACTTCATGTGGCACCCCGGGCGACCCGCGGCCGAGCAGTGCGAGGGCTGCACCTTCTACACGACGCAGGTCGGCGAACTCTCCCAGCTGCATTCGCGCGGCGTTACCTACGCGACGTTTTGCCAGGGGCCATACGAGGAGAGCGTCCGCTACCGCGAGTTTATGGGCTGGGAGATGCCGTGGTACTCAGCCCAGGACTCGCTCGATGCGCTGCTTATCGGGCGCCAGGTCGGCAAATTCCATCTGGTGTGCTACCTGCGCTGCGGCGACCGGGTGTTCGAGACCTACTGGACTAACGGGCGCGGCGTAGAGGCGATGGACTACAGCTACGCGCTGCTCGACCTGACGGTATACGGCCGGCAGGAGACCTGGGAGGACTCTCCCGTCGGCTGGCCGCAAACTCCGGTGATGTCACACCTCCGCACCGACGGACGTTCCCACCGCTCAGTGGTCCCGCGTGGAAGCGGGGCGTTCGGACGACCTCCAGGGTACCGGGGCGTGATCCGATTGCCGGCCGCGAGCCAGCATCTCAGCCCTGGGGAGTGCGCGACTGCGCGTTCCGCGACCCCCGGGAAACCTCGTCCGCATCGGGGAGCGCCGCTGAGCCGTCCGGAGATCGCAGTCATGGCCCGCACAATCGGCATCGTGAGGCACTGAGACTAGATCTCTCATCCGTTTGAACTCGTCCCATCTGACGGCCGAATACTATGAAAGGAAGCGAGTCTTATGAAGACGATGACGTGTAAACAATTGGGTGGACCGTGCGATTTCCAACACCAAGGAAATACCGCAGATGAGGTAATAAAAGCGCAGGATCGACATCTAAAGGAAGTGGTCGCAAAAGGTGATAAAACGCACGAAAGTGCCTTGAAGGAGATGAAGGGTAGGTGGAGGCGGCCCATATCGGGAATGGGGTGGTACAGGAAAGCCAAGCGTGATTTTGCTGCTCTTCCCGAGGACTGATCGGTAACAGAGCTTGTGCTTTACTGCCGAACGAGCATCTGAGCACCGGCCGCGCTTACGCTCGCTTGGGACGAGACTAACAGTCTTCCGCGACTTCCCGCCCGTTTCCGCATGTGCGGGAAACGGGTGCGCCTACGCTCGTGACTCAGTCCCGCCGCCGCCCGGCGATCGGCGCCCGAATTAACCTCGACCCTCCCGTCTCCCTCTGAGAGGGTTTTAGTCCGGCACCTCTGTTCCCGAACCAAATGCGGCTGAGAGGACTCGAACCTCCACGGGGTTTCCCCCACGAGCACCTGAAGCTCGCGCGTATACCGATTTCGCCACAGCCGCCTGTGCCTGCAATCTACACGCCTCCAAAAAGGAAACGTCTAACTCGTATCGAACGTCTGTTCGATTCTACGGTCTGGCTCAGTTAGGATCGCGCTAAGGACACCGTGTCCGCGCATCGCTAGACTCGCGTCCCCGCGCCGCTATCGTCTAGGGGACTAGGACGCCGGATTCTCAGTCCGGAAACCCGGGTTCGAATCCCGGTAGCGGTATCGCGTCTGTCGCAGGGCGCTGACTGACTGAGGCGGAGGCGGCAGCGACTTGAGAGGGCGAGCTGTGCTCAGGCCGGTGTGATGACGACGACCGGGATCGGGCGGGAGGTTTCGCTCTGGTAGGCGGTGTAGCGGTCGCCGTTGTTCTCGTTGACGATCTTCCAGAGCCGCGCGTAGTCGGGGTCCGAGGGTTCGACCACCCTAGATTTGGCCTTCTGCCGCTCGCGCCCGACTTGGATCTCCACCTCCGGCTTCGTCTTGAGGTTGAGTAGCCAGGCCGGCGGCTGGTCGGAGCCGCCTTTGGAGGCGACGACGAGGTAGTCGACGCCGTCGCGAGCGTAAACGAGGCCGTTGGTCCGCGTCACGCCTGAGCGGCGACCAGTGGTCCTTAGCAGCAGGGTCGGCACGCCGAGCAGGCGATGCCCGACCCGCCCATCGGTTGCCTTGTAGAGCTTCTCGTGGACTTGGAGGACGTTGCTAAAGAGGCTCATCGCCGGAGAGCCTAGCTCAGCGTGCCTGGGGGGCAGAGGCGGGTGCGTTCCTTGCTTCAGCGGAGCCGGTAGACGCCGTGGCAGCGCACGATCGGAAGGAGTCGTACTGGAGAGTCACTTGGCTCTCAGCTACGCGAGCAGCAGATCACGGCGGCGGAACAGCTCTAGCGCGGCGAGCGCGGCGACAAGCCCGATGCCAATCATGATAGCTGCAGCCTCGCCGCGAAACGATTGCGCAGGCACCAGCCCGACGTGCTCGAATGGTGTCAGGTCGACGATCCAACTTGGCGCTCCGAGCAGCGATCCGACCAGATCCCACAGGAACGCGATAGTGACGAGCCCATATGCGACCCCCGCGCTCGCTCGTGGCACGATCGCGAAGGCCAGCCCCGCGATCCCCAAGAACAGGAGCGCCACTGGCAGGCAGTTGGCGCCTGCCTCGAGCAACTTTGGCAGTGAAACGCTGGCACCGCCAGACTCGGCGCCCAACCAGGTGAGCAGACCGGCCACCAAGGAGATCGCCAGGACCCCGAAAGTTGCCACTAGGAGACGCCCACCGAGCCAGCTGCGGCGGCTGACTGGCAGCGCTAGCAGCGTCTCGAGCTGCTGATCGGCTTCCTCATGCCTCGCGGCGCCGATCTGTGCGCAGGCGAACATGCTGACGATCAAGATGAAGAAAATGAACGTGAAGCCGAGATAGCCGGTGGGTGTCGCGATCGAACCCGAGCCGAGCTTTGAGAGCTCTCGGTTGAGGTTCTTGGAGATTCCAGCGGATGAGCTGCTCTTGGCGATCACCCCGAGGATGAACGCGAAAGTTCCGACGCTGATAAGCCAGATAATCAAGCTGACACGCTCGCTGCGCAGCGCCTGTGCGGTAGGCGAGGAGAGCAGCCGCAGCCGCGGTTCAGCGCTTTCGCGCGTCGGGAGCACTCCGGTGCCAATGTCGCGGCTGGCGGCGATCAGCGCGGCGAGAGCTAGCAGCAGAACTGTCGCCACAACCGGGACCACCAGCACGAACGGTTGGCTGGCGGCGAATGGTCGTAGCTCCTCCGCCCACCCCAATGGGGTCACCCAGCGCAGCCAGCCGATACCGCTTGCGGTGTCGGCGATCACCCGCAGCAAGAACAAAAGGCCGAAGACAGCGGCCCCCAGCTCGAGCGCCATCCGACGGGTGGGGGCGAGCTGGCTGGTTATCGCTCCCACTCCGACGAACACCGGCATGACCGACGCCGTCGCCAGCGCTAGGTACGCCGCTCCGCCCGCCGGCAAGCCCCCGGCGAGGAAGCCAGCGAACTCGGCGAACCACAGGATCGAGATGCCAGCCGCGATCGCGGCCAGCGCAGCGAGATACGCCGTGCGCCGCGCGATGGGCCCCGCCAGCACCAGCTCCATCCGGCCGGTGTCCTCCTCGGTTCTCAGCGCTCGCACCGCAGCCAGCAATCCGAAGATCGCGGCGAAGATCGCCAGTGTCCCACCGACGCGCCAGGCGGCGTAGCCATTAACCGTCAGCAAGTCGTGCGGCTCGCCGTAGAAAAGGCGGATCGCCTTGTTGTTGGCGAAGCTGCGGGCGAATGCAAGCCGGCTGGAGAGCGTCGGGTAGCCTTCCCGGTAAGCGAGCGGCTGGACGTATGAGTAGACCCCAAATAGACATGCGAAGGAGAGCGTGCGGATCCGAGCGTCGCGGAATGCGCGTCGCGCGAGAGCGCGCATGGGCACGAGACCCATGCTTGGGCTTGGCTGGGAAGCGTCCGGCGCTACCACCGCACCGCTAGTTACCGCCATCTCCGCCTGAACCGTCGTAGTGGTGCAGGAAGATCTCCTCGAGGGAGGGCTCGCGGCTGGTCAACGTCTCAACCGGGTGCTCGGCAAGCGCGGTGATCAGGGGCCCAACGCTTCCTGAGACCTCGAGCCGAAGCGCGTTAGGGCCGACGCTCTCCACCTGTACTCCCGGCAGCGGAGCAAGTTCAGGCGCCCGACCCGCAAATGTGACCTCAACGACATGTGCGGCAAGGTGTCGCATCTCATCCAGCGTTCCCTCGTCGACGAGCCTCCCATCCCGAAGGATTCCAATGCGGTCGCAAACTGCCTCCACCTCGCTGAGGATGTGAGAGGAGAGGAAGACCGTCTGGCCACGCTCCTTGGCTTCGTGGACGCTCTCCCGAAACGCCACCTCCATCAGCGGGTCAAGTCCGGCTGTCGGCTCGTCGAGGATAAGCAAGTCGGCGCGACTGGCCAGGGCGGCGATGAGCTGCACCTTCTGGCGGTTGCCCTTGGAGAGCGCCCGCACCTTCTTCGAGGTGTCCAGCTTGAAGCGCTCGACCAGCAGGTCGCGATAGGAGGTATCGGTGACGCCATGCAGGTGGGCGAGAAACTCGAAGGTCTCGGCGCTGGTCAGAGAAGGCCAGAGGAAGGGCTCCCCGGCGACGTAGGCGAGGCGGCGATGGGCCGATACCGGCTCCCTCCAGGCGTCGAAGCCGAACACCTCTGCCCGGCCGGCGCTTGGCCGGTGCAGGCCTAGCAGGAGGCGGATCGTAGTCGTCTTGCCGGCCCCGTTGGGACCGAGGTAGGCGTAGATCTCGCCCTCGGCCACCGTGAGCTCGAGTGAGTCAAGAGCTTGGGTCTCGCCGTAGCGCTTGGTCAACCCTTCGGTTTTGATCGCGCTGCCCACGGCGACAGCGTTTCATGGTCGGCCGTCAAGGTAAGCGGCGGATGCTCGTCAAAGGAGTCTTGTGCCCACCGCGCCCGGCCGCCACCTGGACTGACGCCTCATCCGGCGCCGTCGCCTGCTGCTGCGCACCCCCATCGCGGCGGCGGTGCTGGCGGTTCGGCCCCGGCCATTGGCCGGGCTCTCTGCTGATGATCCAGCCTCACCGCCTACTCGATCCTCGGCGCCAAGTACGGAAACAACCACCTGCACCTGCGGCATGGCTCAAGAAGCCAGCGGCGCTCCAGGCGGAGACGAAAGAGCCTGTCGATCAGCAGCGGAGAGCGACGACAGGAACGGTGCCAGGTATTTGCCGACGATCTTGCCGTCATCGGACCAGGGCGGACTCTCGCTGAAGGTCGATGTCTCCCCGTGACCCCCGGTCAGCTTGCCGCACAGGTACTGCGGCTTGCCGCCTGTCAACAACTTCGCCCGCAGGACGGGCTCAAACGGACGGGGGTCGACCGGACTCCCGATCTGAGAGGCGATCGCCTCAGCGACTGCGTCTGCCTGCTGGGTCGCGATCCCGCCCTGCTTCACCGGGAAAGCCGTCACGTCTCCGGCCGCGAAGACGTGCTCAAGGCCCACAACCCGTCCATGTGGGTCGACGGAGATGAACCCCTCGGCATCATGCGGAAGACCCTCGATCACTCTTCCTCCGAGGCGCGGGAGGCTGAGCACAGCTTCGGCCTCGATCGGATCGCCCGGCGCGGTGAACAGGCGTCCGCTCTGGAATCTGACCGGGTGAGTGCCGGTGAGGATCTTGATGTCGCGCTCGGTCAGGAACTGCTCCATCTGCTCGCTGGCCCGGACCCCAAAGAGCCCAAGAGGCGCATCCTCCGGGGTGACGATCAATAGCTCGGCGCTCGGACCCCCTGTTCCCTGCAATTGCGAGGCGGCAAGAAGCGCCAACTCATAAACCGGCAATGGCCAGCAGGACCCGCCCGGCACCGTGAAGATCACCTTTCGCAGTGAGCCCGCCTCAAGATCACGGAGGACACGCGCGGCACCGGCTTCATCGGATACCCCCCAGAAGGTGACGGCTCCCGGCATGGCCGAGAGCATCCTGGTGCCGCAAGCCACGACCAGATAGTCGTAGGCAATCGCAGTCCCATCGCCTGTGTTGATGCGCTGCGCGTCGGTGTCCACCGAGGCGACGCTGGCGAGGTGAAAGGAGGCACTACAGCGCTCGGTCAGGTCATGAAGATCGAACTCGAGCACCTTGCCTACGCCGAAGGGCTCGGTGACGGCCAGGGGCCGGTAGAGGAACTCGCTGCGGGGCGCGTAGAGCTCGACCTTGGCTCGATCGCCGACGAGGTCGTCCAGGGCGAGCATCGCCTCCAACCCCGCAACACCGCCGCCGACGATCACCACTCGAGCTTTGGGGCCGCCCGGCCCCGCGTCCGCGTGACGTTCCATGCCATTCAGCCTACATCGGCCCCAGCAGGCGCAAATCCGGGCTAAGTACGGATCTGGCTCCGTAGCCGCCCGACCTCGGAACGCGAAGCTCAGAGCGACTTGCTGGCGCCTGCTTTACTCATCGCGGATGGGCGAGTGCACAGACGCGGAACTTGACGGTCTTCTGGCCTATTGGGAGACGGCCAACTACCTCACAGTTGCCCAGATCTACCTGCAGCAGAATCCTCTGCTGCAGGAGCCGCTCCGCCCCGAGCACATCAAGCCACGGCTGCTCGGCCATTGGGGGACCTCGCCAGGGCTGAACCTCGTCTATGCCCAGCTGAACCGCCTGATTCGCGCCACAGGCACCAACGTCCTCTTCGTCGCCGGGCCTGGTCACGGTGGGCCCGCGGTGGTGGCCAACGTCTACCTCGAGGGCACCTATTCTGAGCTTTACCCCAAGGCATCAACAGACGAAGCCGGGCTGCTGCACCTGGTGCGCCAGTTCTCGACGCCCGGTGGGATTCCCAGTCACGTCAGCGTCCCTACCCCCGGGTCGATCCACGAGGGCGGCGAGCTGGGCTACGCCCTCGTTCACGCCTTCGGTGCCGCCTTTGACAATCCCAACCTCCTCGTGGCCTGCGTGGTCGGTGACGGTGAGGCGGAGACCGCTCCGCTTGAGGGCTCCTGGAAGGGGGTGCGCTTCCTCAACCCGGCGCGGGACGGGGCGGTGCTGCCGATCCTGCACCTCAACGAGAACAAGATCTCCGGTCCGACCGTGCTCGGCCGGGCGCGCGATGAGGAGATCGCGCAACTGCTCGCCGGCCAGGGATACGAATGCCGAATGGTCGCCGGCTCCGATCCCCGCCAGGTGCACCGGGATTTCGCTGCGACGCTCGAGGATTGCCACGCGAGGATCACGGCGATTCAGGCCGAGGCGCGGGCGGGAGGACTGGCGAGCCGTCCGCGCTGGCCGGCGATCGTCCTGCGTACGCCGAAGGGCTGGACAGGGCCAAAGGTCGTCGACGGTAAGCAGATCGAGGGGACCTTCCGCGCCCACCAGGTGCCGCTGGGAGGGGTGCGGGAGAACCCAGAGCACCTGGCGATGCTCGAGGCGTGGATGCGCAGCTACCGGCCACAGGAGCGCTTCGATCGGAGCGGCCGTCTCGTTGCCGAGTTGGCAGCGCTCTCCCCGGAGGGAGAGAAGCGGATGGGCGCAACCTCCCATGCCAACGGCGGCCGCCGCCTCGTCCCGCTGCAAATTCCCGACCCCGCCGGCTACGCGATCAAGGTGAAACGGCCAGCAACGGAGCGGGCCGAATCGACGCGACGCCTTGGCGAGCTGCTGCGCGACACCTACTCTGCCAACGCCGAGCCGGCCAACTTCCGCCTCTTCTGCCCCGACGAGACGAACTCCAACCGCCTCGGCGCGGTGTTCGAGGTTGAGGACCGTTGCTTGATGGACGCCCGTCCCGATGATGAGGACGTCTCCCCGGAGGGCCGGGTGATGGAGGTCCTCTCCGAGCACAACTGCCAGGGCTGGCTCGAGGGCTACCTACTGAGCGGCCGCCACGGCCTCTTCGCCAGCTATGAGGCGTTTGCGATGGTCTCGGCTTCGATGGCGATCCAGCACACCAAGTGGCTGGAGGCTGCCACGGCGGTCGAGTGGCGCGCTCCGGTCGCCTCGCTCAACGTCCTCCTCACCTCGACCTGCTGGCGTAACGACCACAACGGCTTCAGCCACCAGGGGCCGGGGCTGATCGACACGATGATCGCGATGAAGGGCGAGGTGGTCCGCGTCTACTTCCCGCCCGACGCCAACTGCCTGCTCTCGGTAGCTGAGCACTGCCTGCGCAGCCGCGACTACGTCAACCTGATCGTGATCGACAAGCAGCCCGAGCTTCAGTATCTGGACTACGAGGCGGCGTGCGCCCACTGCGCGGTCGGAGCATCAAGGTGGGACTGGGCGAGCACCGACGGGGGCGAGGCCCCCGACATCGTGCTCGGCTGTGCCGGCGATGCCCCAACGCTGGAGACGCTGGCGGCGGCCTGGCTGCTCCGAACTCACCTGCCGCAGCTCCGGGTGCGGGTGGTCAACGTCGTTGACCTGATGGTCCTCTTCCCCCCGGAGGTGCACCCCCACGGGCTCTCCGAGCGGGACTTCGTCGGGCTCTTCGGCGAGGACGCCGACGTCGTGATGGCATTCCACGGCTACGCGCGCGCCCTTCACCAGCTCCTGCACGGCCGGCCCCACCCGGGGCGCTTCCACGTCAGGGGCTTTACCGAGCAGGGAACGACGACAACGCCCTTTGACATGGTCGTGCTGAATCGGATGAGCCGCTATCACCTGGTGCTGGAGGCGCTCAGCCGCGCCCGCAACGTCCACGATGGGGCGGCAGCACTGGAAGAGCACTGTCACGAGATGCTCGCCCGCCACGAGGCCTACATCCGAGAGCACCTCGAGGACATGCCGGAGATCAGCGACTGGACCTGGGAGGGTTGAGCGGTGCCGGCGGGGACCGCGAGGGTGCTGGTCGTAAACGCCGGCTCCTCCAGTCTCAAGCTCAGCGTAATCGAGGAGGGCGACGGGTTGGCAGCCCACGCAGAGCGCGGCTTCACCGACGACGAGCGTGATCTTGAGCAGGCGCTCGGGGCAATCCTGGCCGAGGCATCGCCGATCGGCGCGGCGGGACACCGGGTCGTGCATGGCGGCGACACGTTCACCGAAGCGGTCGAGCTGGATGCCGATACCGAAGCCCAACTCGATCAGCTCACCGACCTTGCCCCGCTTCACAACCCGCCTGCGCTGAGCGCGATCCGGGTGTTGCGTAGGCTTTGCCCGGAGCTGCCGGCGGTGGCCTGCTTTGACACCGCCTTTCACGCGACGCTGCCGGCCGCGGCAGCAACCTACGCGGTTCCTCACTCATGGTCGGAGCGCTGGGGGCTGCGTCGCTACGGATTTCATGGCCTCTCCCATGCCTACGCCAGCCGTCGGGCCGCGGAGCTGCTGGGGCGCCCGCTCGCGGAGCTGCGGCTAGTCACGGCGCACCTCGGCGCCGGCGCGTCGCTCGCCGCGGTAAAGGGCGGCCGGTCGATCGAGACGACTATGGGCTTCACACCGCTGGAGGGACTGGTGATGGCGACCCGCTCGGGCTCGGTAGACCCCGGGCTGCTCCTCTGGGTGCAGCGACACAGCGACCTCGGCGCCGAGCAGATGGAGCAAGAGCTGGACCGCGAGGCCGGCCTGCGGGGGCTCTCGGGTCACTCAGACATGCGGGAGGTCCTCGCTGGGGTCGATGCCGGCGATGAGCGGTGTCGGCTGGCATTGGACGTCTACGTCCACCGGCTGGTCGCCGCGGTGGCGGCGATGGCGGCTGCGATGGGTGGCCTCGACGCCCTGGTCTTTACGGGCGGCGTTGGCGAGCATGCGGCCCCGGTTCGGGCCGACGCCTGCGAGGGGCTGGCCTTCCTCGGCGTGGCGCTCGATCACAGGGCAAACAGCGAGGCGAACGGCGACGGGTTGCTCTCACCATCCGGCGCCCGCGCCGCAGCCGTGCTCGTGACGGCTCGGGAGGACCTCGAGATCACCCGTCAGGTGCGAGCGGCGCTCTCCTCTGCGTGAACGATCAGAACCGGAATGGGACTGGCCTGGGAGACGTGTTGGCTGACGCTTCCCAAGAACAGGGATTTGACCTCGCCGCGCCCACGTGAGCCGACCACGACGAGGTCATGGCCTCCAGAGGTGGCCTCTTTGACGATCTCCTCAGCCGCGCGTCCGGTGAGGAGCTTCAGCGTCGCTTTCACATCGTCGGGAAGCGCTTGTGCGGCATCGTCGAGCTCCTCGCGATATGAGGTCTCGATCCCTTCCTGGAGCTCTCTCATGTTGATCGGTGGTGCCACGGGACCGCCGAGAACCCAGGCCGAGGGGTTGGGGGCCACGCTGAGAACGGTCAGCTCGCCGTCTCCCGCCCGGGCTAGGTCGGCCGCCTCCTCAAGAGCCCGTCTTGCATGGGCCGAGCCATCGAAGGCGACAAGTATCCGACTGAACATTTCGCTCTCCTCTGCCTTGTAGGTCAGGAACTAGACATGTGGCAGTTGAACACCCTGGCAGAAACGCTGACCAGAAGCGCGGGATGGGCTAGGAGACGAACCAGCACGAGCAGCAGACGGCTTGTAGAGTCAAATGTGGGCCTGTTACGCGAGGTGACCGCTACGATGGGGCAAGCTAGGAACGCAGCCACGCCTTCGCCGAGGGCTGTGGACGACCACAAGCCGCTGCACTCTTAACGTGCCCCAGAAGGCGAGGACTCGATGCTCCAGAAGGTAGCCGTCGGCCGTTGGTCACTCGATGCCTACCGGGACATAGTTCCGGATCACATTCTCGAGGAGCTACACGCCCATGCTCGCTCCCTGAAGGGAGCCCGCATCCTGCATATCAACGCGACCGCCTATGGGGGTGGGGTGTCTGAGCTCCTGCGCTCCTCCGTGCCCTTGCTTCTTGATCTTGGACTTACGGTTGATTGGGAGGTGATCACCGGGCGCCAGGATTTCTTTCGCGCCACCAAGGCCCTGCACAACGGTCTTCAGGGCGCGCCGCAGGAGCTGAGTGAGGCAGAGCAAACCGCCTACCTCGACTGTGCGCAGGAGAACGCGGAGGCGCTTGACGGCAGCTATGACTTCATCGTCGTACACGATCCTCAGCCCGCTGCGCTGCCGATGCTTCACGGCAGGGGAAATGCCCGCTGGGTCTGGCGTTGTCACATTGACACCTCCGAGCCAAATGCCGATACCTGGGCGTTCTTGCGGCCTTACCTTGCTGAATTTGACGCCGCAGTGTTCACGATGTCCGAGTTCGTTCCACCCGACCTGCCAATCGAGCGTGTCGAGGCCATCGCCCCGGCGATCGACCCGCTCAGCCCCAAGAACCTCGATCTCGACATCAATACTGCCCAGCAGATTCTTGATTGGATCGGGGTGGAGCTTCCGGGGCGGCTTGTCACACAGGTCTCGCGCTTTGACGCGTGGAAGGACCCGCTGGGCGTCATAGCTGCTTACCGCCTCGTGCGCGAAGAGATCCCCGATCTGCAGCTCGCCCTTGTCGGCTCGATGGCGCTCGACGATCCCGAGGGCTGGGCGGTGTATGGACAGGTCTCAGAGCACGCTGCTGAAGATCCGCTGATTCACCTCTACACAAACCTTACGGGTGTCGGCAATGTCGAGGTCAACGCCTTTCAGCGACTCTCCGAGGTCATTGTGCAGAAGTCGATTCGCGAGGGCTTTGGGCTTGTGGTCTCCGAGTCGCTGTGGAAGGGCACGCCCGTGGTCGCCGGTCGCGCCGGTGGCATACCCATGCAGATGCCGGAGGGAATCGGTGGACTACTGGTCGACTCCGTCGAGGAGTGCGCTGCTGGGATGCTGAGGCTTTTGAGGGACCGCGAGTTGGCAGATCAGCTCGGCCAAAGCGGACGCGCTCACATACGGGAGCACTTCCTGCTTCCACGCCTGCTGATGGAGGAGCTTAGGCTTCTATCCACGCTAGATCCCGCAGCCCCAACCCGCCAGCGACCGCTGCCAACCGCTCAGAGCTGAGTCCGCCCGGTGGCCTCGCCCGATCCGGACAGCACGGTCGAGGTAGAAGCCCCGGTAGATCCCACTGAGCAGGTGGGGCTTCTGTTGCGTGATCTGCGCGCTTCGCCGACCGGACTCTCGGCGGCAGAGGCGCGGCGGCGATTGATCCAGTATGGCCCGAACGAGCTGCGACGCCGTGGTGGCCGTCACTGGCCACGCGAACTGGCACGTCAGCTGACCCACCCGCTTGCGCTCCTACTGTGGCTCGCAGCGATCCTGTCCTTCGCAGTCGGCAGCCCCACGGTCGCTATCGCGGTCCTGCTGGTGATTTTGCTCAACGCCCTGTTCGCCTTTGTACAGGAGCTGCAGGCTGGGCGGGCCGTCGATGCCCTGGCTCAGTTCATGCCCCACGAGGTAAAGGTGCTGCGTGGAGAGAAACCTACTGTGGTCACGGCCGATGAGCTCGTTCCTGGCGATGTCGTGATCGTGGAAGAGGGCGATCGCATCGCGGCGGACATGCGCTTGCTCTCAGGCGGGGTCGAGGTCGATCTCTCCACCCTCACCGGCGAGTCCGCCCCGGCGCTACGCTCAGCCGAGCTGGTGGACGTAGGTGTCCCGCGGATCGCCGCGCAAGATCTGCTCTTCAGCGGCACCAGCTGTACCGGGGGAGAGGCTCGAGGTGTCGTCGTCGCCACGGCGATGCACACCGAGCTGGGGCGCATTGCCGCGCTCTCTGAGCGGGTCAAGGAGGAGCCGAGCCCGCTCGAGGGGCAGGTGCGCCGGGTCGCGTGGCTGATCGCCGGCATCGCGGTGGGGATGGCCGTTGCCTTCGTTCCAATAGCAATCCTCGGCGCCGGCCTGTCTCTTGAGAACAGCGTTGTGTTCGCGGTCGGTCTGCTGGCCGGAAACGTACCTGAGGGACTGCTGCCGGTGATCACCCTGGCATTGGCAGTCGCGGTGAGCGCACTAGCTAAAAAAGGCGCTCTGGTCAAGCGGTTGAGCGCCGTGGAGACCCTGGGCTCCACCGACGTCATCTGCACCGACAAGACCGGAACGTTGACCGAGAACCGTATGAGTCCCGTCGTGGCTTGGACTGTGACGAGCGAGATCGCGCTGGACATCGTCGATCCAATCCAACCTTCCGTAGGCCAGACCGACGCCGCGCTCACGGCATTGGCCGAGGCGGCCGCCGCATGCAACAACGCGCAGCTTGAGTCCGACGGGCAGCCCAGCGGGGATCCGACTGAGGTGGCGCTGCTCATCGCCGCCAGGACACTCGGACTTCAATTTGATGCTTCGAGTCGAGCGCTCCGGCGCTCTCACCAGTACAACTTCGACCCGCAGCGCAAGCTGATGTCGACCTTGGACAGCGGCGAGGGCCATGACTGGCTGAACACAAAGGGGGCACCGGAGTCGGTACTCCCGCGGTGCACCAGTGTCCTCCTAGCCGATGGCGTGGAGCGCTCAATGGATTCGGCGCAGCGTGAGCATGTGACAGGGCAAATGGAGAGCTTTGCCAGTCAGGGCCAGCGTGTCCTGGCGCTGGCCCGCCGCTCTCTACCTGCGGGCGGGCAACCACCGGCCCGCGAGGATGCCGAGTGCGAGCTTTGCTTCCTAGGGCTGGTCACGATGCGCGATCCGCCCCGTGCCGAGGTGACTGAGGCCGTCGCGCGCTGTCACAGCGCCGGAATACGCGTGGTACTGATCACTGGCGACCATCCTCTGACTGCGGCGGCAATCGCTCATCAAGTGGGCATCGGCGGTGAGGACCCGGTCGTGGTCAACGCCCAAACAGTCGACCATCGGCATGAGAAGGAGCTGCAGGATGTCCTTGCCGGTGGGCAGGAGGTGATCTTTGCTCGGGCTTCGCCCGAGGCCAAGCTCCAAATCGCCGAGGTCCTGCGCAGTCGGGGTCACGTGGTGGCGATGACCGGGGATGGTGTCAACGACGCGCCGGCACTGCGCAGCGCGGACATCGGCGTGGCAATGGGTCGCTCGGGGACAGATGTCGCACGCGAGGCCTCAACAATGGTGCTCACCGATGACAACTTCGCCACCATCGTCGTCGCGATCGAGGCGGGCCGACAGGTCTATGACAATGTCCGCAAATTCATCCAGTACATCTTCGCGCACGCCACGCCGGAGGTCGTGCCATTCCTCTTGTTTGCGCTCTCCGGCGGGCTTATCCCTCTCCCGCTCACCGTGCTGCAGCTGTTGGCCTTCGACGTTGGTACCGAGACGCTCCCTTCGCTCGCGCTGAGCCGCGACCCGATCGAGCCCGGCAGCATGGACCGGCCGCCGCGCCCGCGCTCAGAGGGCGTCATTCAGGGGCCGATGCTGATCCGGTCCTGGCTCTTCCTGGGTGTAATAGTCACCACACTTTCGCTGGCAGGGTTCTTCTATGTCCTGACCCGTGCCGGGTGGCACTCCGGCGACCCGGTAGGCGTGGGTCATCCGCTTCATCACGCTTACCTTCAGGCCACCACGATGACCTTCCTGGGGATGGTCGCCGGGCAGATCGGCACCGCATTCGCCGTGCGAACGAGACGGGCCTCCCTGCGTTCGATCGGCGTCTTCAGCAACCGCTATCTGATCGGTGCCATCGTGGCCGAGTTGCTGCTCGCTGCGATCTTCGTCTACGCACCGCCGTTGCAGTCGCTACTTGGAACCGCCGCGCTGCCCTTGCGTGACGTGGTTCTGCTGCTTCCCTATCCCCTGGTGGTCTGGGGAGCTGATGAGCTGCGCCGATTCGTTGTGCGACGCCACATAGACCAGGGCACTTTGCGGTAGTCCGCCGCCAGATCGACCGACTGGTTGGCCGCTCAGGAGGACTCGGGATCACCCCGGGGTGCGAGGGCGCCCTTCTCAGCGTGAAATATCAGTACTGGGATGAGCTTGGCCTGCGAGACGTGCTGTTTGACGCTTCCAGAAAAAGGGACGTGACCTCACCGCATCCGCTCAAGCGGGGAACGATGAGGTCATGATCCCAGCTGATTGGATCCATCCCCCGGGTGCAATGAATCGAACATCGCTTGTGTCGAGGCCACTTCAGCGTCGCGCTAGTCCTGATAGCCAGTGCTGCGGCCGATAAGGCGGCATCAGCAAGATCAAGACGAAGATCACCGCCGTCGCTGCGAAGTAGGTGTAGAGCTGAGCAACGCTTTCAAACTGCGATGTCATGTCCTGGCCGAAGGCGAGCAGCGCGAGGACCAGCATCGAGAAGCCGAGGGATACCTGAAGGCAGGGCTTGGTCCGCCTCGGCAGGAACTCGCCGCGGATCAGGCTGGCGATCAGGCCCACCACGACCAGGCCCTCGGCGATCCCGAGGACCCCCCAGGCGACGCTGGTTCCGGGGAAGGAGGCGATGAAGGAGCCGGCGAACTCTTTCTTGATCCCTTCCGGAGCGATCAGGCCGTCGTCGAAGACCTTCTCCTTGAAGGCGTAATACCAGAGGAACCCGACCAGGACGTAGATGCCCAAATAGATGAGCCAATAGGCGGCGTTGTCCGCAAGAGCGGGACGCTCCTCGGTAACTGCTGATCTGTCCATCGAATTGCCTCCCACGATTCTTGGATACGGTGTCCGGGCACGCGGTGGTTGGGCGATCGCCCATAGAGCAGTGCAGGATTGGCCGATTCTCCAGCTAGCGTGACGAGCCGTCATCGGGGTAATACCGTTGGATCGGGTCGGTTTTCCCCTGCCCTGCACATCTGCAGAATCGGAGTCGCCGATGTGTCTCTCGGGTCGACGACCCCCGCGGTGACTCCGGCCTTGACGGGTCCACACAAAAGACACGCGGGGTGCTTGCTTCTAACTGCGGTAACACATTCATGCCCATGTGCTCGGCCACGGCCGCGGCGGGGAGGTGGCCCTCACCTTGATCCTGGCGTCGACCGCGATGGCGCTGTCGACGCCAGCCATGACAGGATTGAGATCCAGCTCGACAATCTCGTGGTGGGCGTCGACCATCGCGCTCACCCTGAGCAGCAACGCCTTCAGGGCGTCGAGGTCGGCCTTTGGCCCGCCCCGAAAGCCGCTCAGCAGGGGAAATGTGGCCAGCGAGCGGATCATCTCGCCCGCCTCCTCGGGGCCCAGAGGACAGACCCGCACGGCCACGTCCTTGAGCAGCTCCGCCTGGATCCCCCCGGCCCCGCAGGCCAGCACCGGGCCGAATACCGGGTCGGCGACGACGCCGACCAGCAGCTCCACCCCGCCATCGACCATGCTCTGCACGATGAAAGCCTCGGGCTCGATGCCTGCCCCTGACAGGGCCCCGCCCACCTCCCTCGCGGCCTGCGAGACCTCAGCAGCACCCGCCAGCCCCACGCGCACCGCCCCGAGCTCGGTCTTGTGCATGATCCCGGCGCCCTGCGCCTTCAGGGCCACGCGCCCCCCGAGGCGCTCGGCGGCCTCCCCGGCACCAGCCGGATCGGCTGCCGCCAGCCAGCCTGGCACGGCGATCCCGTAGCAGTCCAGGAGCCGCGCGCTTTCACCCATGCCGAGCCACTGCCGCCCCCCCGCGAGTGCCTCGGCGAGCACCGCGGACGCTTCGTCCTCACGGACGTCGGGGAGGCGTCGGGGCTCTTGCGCGGGGCGCGAGCGCCACCTCACGTGCCGCATCACCCTGCCCAGAGCCCGGGCGGCGTCCTCGGGATAGAGGTGGGTCGGCGCCCCGCCGGCCCGCGAGGCAGCCGCGTGATCGCGCGGGGACATGAACACTGTCTGTACCGGGATCGGCCGCGTCATCTCGCTCAGCGCGGCGCCGATCGCCTCAGCGACGTCCTCGGCCTGGGTGAGCAGCGGGCGGATGAAGATCGCGATCAGGGCATCGAGGCCGTCCCAATCGGCCAGGGTCGTGATCGCTCGGCGGTACTGTGCCGCGGTGGCGGTTGCGATCAGGTCCACCGGGTTGGCCAGTCCGGCCTCTGGTGTCAGGAACTCGCGCAGCGAGTCCCGGATTGAGTCCGGCAGCTCGGGCACCTGCAGGCCGGCCGCCTCGCAGGCGTCCGCGCACATGATGCCGGGCCCGCCCGCGTTGGTCACTATCCCGACCCGAGGCCCCCGCGGGAGCGGCTGGCTGGCGAGCAGGGAGGCAACGTCAAGAAGCTCCGCGAGCGTCTCGGTGCGGATCACGCCCGCCTGCTCGAAGAGCGCGTCGACGGTAACATCGGATGCCGAGAGCAGCGCCCCGGTGTGCGAGCTGGTGCCCCGCTCCCCGGAGACCGAGCGGCCGCTCTTGACGGCGGCGATCGGCATCTCCCGGCCAATCCGCCGGGCCAGGCGGGAGAAGCGCCGCGGGTCGCTGAACGACTCGATGTAGAGCAGCGCCACGCCGGTCGCCCGGTCGCCCTCCCAGTACTCGAGGAAGTCGTTGGCGGTGATGTCGGCACGGTTGCCGATCGAGGCAAACGAGGAGACGCCGAGGCCGCGATCGGCGGCCAGGTCGATCAGCGCCAAGCCCAGCGCCCCGCTCTGGGTGACGAAGCCGACGTTGCCGGGCGGAGGAGCAGCGGGGGCGAAGGTTGCGTTGAGCCGCGAGCCCTCGGCCATGTTGATGACGCCTAGGCAGTTGGGCCCGACCAGTCGCATTCCGGCGTTGCGGCAGACCTCGACCAGCTCGCGCTGAAGCTTGGCGCCCTCCCCCCCGATCTCGGCGAAGCCAGCGGATATCACCGTCAGCGCCTGAACCCGCTTCGCCGCGCATTCGCGTGCCACCGCGAGCGCCGATCGAGCCGGGACGGCGATCACGGCGAGGTCCACCTCGCCAGGGACCTCGGCTACGCAGCGGTAGGCGTGCACCGACTGCACGACATCGGCCGCCGGGTTCACCGGGTAGACGACGCCGTCGAACCGCGACTCGAGCAGATTGTGGAAGATCTCCCCGCCAACCGTGCCGCGGCGACGGGAGGCGCCGATCACGGCGACGGTCTGCGGCTCCAGGAAGTGACGCACTGCAGCCACGGCGGCGAGCCGGTCGCGCTCCTCGAAGCGCCGGATTGCCTCGGGCGAGAAAGAGGTCGAAAACTCCATCCGGATCGAGCCCGGAGCCGAGGACGTCTCGACCGGGAAGCCGCTCTCCCGGAAGACCTCGATCATGCGGTGGTTTTGAGGCAGCACCTCGGCGAAAAAGACCCCGATGCCGTTGCCGTGGGCGACCTCGGCGAGGTGGGCGAGCAGTAGCGTGGCCAGCCCGAGCCCCTGCATCTCGTCGGCGATCGCGAAGGCCACCTCGGCCCTCCCGCTCGAGGTCTCTATGTAGGTCCCATGCCCGATCAGGCGCCCGTTCTCGCCGCGGCTCGCCACCAGGCCATAGCGGCCCGCGTAATCGACATCGGCCATCAGGCGCGCCGTGGATTTGAGATCGGTGGCCGCCGAGAAGAAGCGGAACATTCGCGAATCGGGGGCTAGCCGCTCAAAGAGCTCCAGCAGGGCGCCCTCATCATCGGCCCGCACCGGGTGAAGATGGACGGTCGAGCCGTCGCGCAGCACAACGTCGGCCTCCAGATGAGCGGGGTAGGCGACTCCCACCGGGCGATGGTAGTCCGCTTTCGCGGCGTACAGTCGAGGGATGTCAAACGACCCAGGGGAGGCAGCCGCAGCGAGACCGGCACTCCACTTCAGCCACCCCGCTTGCCTCGAGCACGATCCGCGGGCGCACATGCCCCAACACCCCGATACACCCGAGCGGCTGGTCGCGATCGAGCGGGCACTGGCCACGCGCGACTGGCTCGGGTGGGAGCTGCGGGAGGCGCCGGCGGCCGAGGACGCCCAGCTGGAGCTGCTTCACACCCGCCGCCATGTGGAGGCGATCCGGGATCTATGCCTTGCCGGCGGCGGCGCTATCGACGCCGACACCTTCGTCGGCGAGGCTTCCTACCGCGCCGCACTGCACGCCGCCGGTGGGGCCTGCGCGATGACCAGCGCGCTGCTGGCCGGCGAAGGCGGGGTCGGGTTCTGCGCGGTGCGACCCTCCGGCCACCATGCCGAGCCCGATCGAGCGATGGGCTTCTGCCTCTTTAACAATGTCGCTATCGCCGCAGAGCTGGCGATCCGGGAGCTGGGTGTCGAGCGCGTATTCATCTTCGATTGGGACGTGCACCACGGCAATGGCACCGCCGAGGCCTTCCGGCACCGCTCCGACGTGCTCTTCGCGAGCATCCACCAGTCGGGCATCTTTCCTGGCACCGGCGCTATTTCTGATGTCGGCTCGGGACCCGGAGAGGGCTTCACGATCAACCTGCCCGTGCCGGCCGGCTCCGAAGAGGCACTGTGGCTCTCGCTGCTCGAGCACATTGTGGTTCCGGCGGCGATTGAGTTCCGACCGGACTTGGTCTTGATCTCCGCTGGCTTCGATGGCCATCTGGAAGACCCGCTCGCGGACTGCCGCCTGAAGACCGAGTCCTTTGCGGAGATAGCGCGCCACGTCCGTGACCTGGCTGCGGGCCTTGGCGCGCCGGTGGGGGCGGTGCTGGAGGGCGGCTATGACACGGCCGCGCTGGCCGAGTGCGTTGCGGAGACGCTGGCCTCGCTTGGCGGCGAGGGGGATGCAACGTCCGCCGCGCCCGAGGCGCTGCTCACCTCCCGGGCCGCAGCGCACATCGGTCACTATTGGCAGCTGTAGGGAAATGGCTCCCTCGAACCCGTGCTAACTATCAGGCGGCAACATCCCATCATCCCCGTGAACGATCAGGACCGGTACCGGGCTGGCGTGCGAGACCTGCTGACTGACGCTCCCCAGGAACAGCGACTCGACCTCGCCGCGACCGCGCGAGCCGACGACCACGAGGTCGTGCTTGCCCTCCCTGGCTTGGTCGAGGATCTCAGCCGCGGCGTGTCCCTTGGTCAATCGTGAACTCACCCGAAGCTTGTCAGGGAGCCCGTCGACGGCCTCCTCCAGATCCCGCTTGTAGGAGTCCTCGATCTGGTCCTGTAGTTCGGTGAGGTTCGCGGGAGGGGACGGGTCCGGCGAGAATCCAGCTTGAAAGCTCGGGAACGACGCTGAGAACGGTCAGCTCCCCGTCCATCGCCCTGGCCAAATTGGCTGCCTCGGCCAGAGCGCGCTCAGCATTGGAGGAGCCGTCGAGGGCGACAAGGATTCGCCTGAACATCAGAGTGACCTTAGGAGAGCAGGGAAGATCCCAAGCGATTCTGCAGCGATGCGCCGGTTGCGCTCAGGCGGCAGCATTGTGGAATTCCCCCAACACCGACACAACGTCCTCGTCGGAGACCTGCGAGAAGTCCTGGTAGTACTGACCAACTCCATGCAGGAACGGCGGGACGAGCAGGCAGACGACCCCGTCCGCCTCTCCGCGCAACCGCTGGATCGTGTCCGCCGCGCAAACCGGAACCGCAAGGATCAGCCGCCGCGGTTCCCGATGTCGCAGCGCGCGAAGCGCAGCCGTATCTGTGACCCCGGTCGCGACGCCATCGTCGACGACAATAATTGTTCGATCCTTCAGCTCAAGGGGTCGGCAACCGTCGCGGTAAGCGTCCACGCGACGGCGAAGCTCAGCCGTCTCGCGGGCGATGATCGAGTCGAGGACGCCTCCGGTAATCCCGAGCACCGCGACCGCCTCGGCGTCGATCAGGCGGGTCCCGTCCTCGACGAGGGCACCGATTCCGTACTCGGGGTTGTGCGGGGCGCCGAGCTTGCGGACAGCGAGGATCTCCAGCGGTGCGCCAAGCGCCATCGCGACCTCCCTCGCAACCGGCACGCCGCCGCGGGGAAGCGCCACAACAACGGGGTGCTCGTCGGCTAGCGACAGCAGCTGGTCGGCTAGCTGGTGCCCGGCGTCTCGCCGATCGGCGAAGTCACTTATGTCGCTGTCTGACTCGATAAAGGACATCGCCTTTGAGGCCATTCTCTGCGCCTTTGCGAGGCGAGTCATCGGGGTATTTCCCAGTACTGGGTTCGGCTTTTCCCCGACCGCCTGCGATCCTCGCTGCATGCGATCCGGGTCCTGGGGCCGCCTGGCTGCGCGTTCTCTGGCGCTGCTGGCCAAAGGGCTGAGTTCCTTACGACCCCGCCAAACACGGCAACTTGCGGCGCCTTAAACCGGCCGGGGGTTGACACAGGAAGTCTCACGGCGCGCGCGGGCAGCCGTCCCGCGCGCGATTTTGAGCGGCTCGGCGGCACCGGTCCCACTGATTCCGCTGGAGTCGGCTGGCGTCCCGGCTTGATGCACTACGAGCACAGCTATGCGGGAGAGTACGCACACGCACTCCGTTGCCAGCACCGATGAACCGCGACCGCGCGGCGACGAGACTTCAGCGCATGACCGGCGCAGTCACGCCCGAGGCGATCCCGAATGCAGCCGCCACAGCGCTGCGTCCGAGGGTAATCGAGGTCCGCGGCCTGACGAAGCGGTTCGGAGAGTTCACCGCGGTTGACGGAATCGACTTCAACGTCGACGAGGGCGAGGTGTTCGCGTTCCTGGGCCCGAATGGGGCCGGAAAGTCGACCACGATCAACATGCTTTGCACCCTGGCCCGGCCAACGGCCGGGAGCGTCAAGATCGCCGGCATCAACGTCGCGGCAAGGCCGAAGGCGGTTCGCCGCCACATCGGCCTCGTCTTCCAGGAGCAGACGCTCGATGACCAGCTCACCGCCCAGGAGAACCTCCGCTTCCACGCGGTCCTCTACCGGGTGCCCCGCGAGGAGGTCGACGAGCGCATCGCCCGGGTGCTCGATCTCGTCGACCTGAGCGAGCGTCGCTACGACCTCGTCTCGGAGTTCTCCGGAGGGATGGCCCGCCGCCTGGAGATCGCCCGCGCCCTCCTGCACGTCCCCAGGGTCCTGTTCCTCGACGAGCCGACGATCGGGCTCGACCCGCAGACGCGCGCGCTGATGTGGGAGGACGTGCTGAGGCTGCGCGAGGAGGCCGGCGTCACGGTTTTCCTCACCACGCACTACATGGACGAGGCCGAGTACGCCGACCGCATCGCGATCATCGATCGCGGCGAGATTGTCGCGCTCGACACGCCAGCGGCGCTCAAGGCGGCGATCGGTGCCGACACCATCGACCTGCAGACCATCGACGATGGGGCCGCGATCGCGGCGCTCGAACGCGACGGGTACCGATTGGAGAGGGGGCCTGCCGGGATACGGGTGTTGGTCGAGCACGGCGAGGACACGGTCGCCCCGCTGATCGCGGCGCTCGGCGTGCCCGTACACCACGTGCACGTGCACCAGCCCACCCTCGATGACGTCTTCCTGCACTACACCGGTCGCGAGATCCGCGAGTCCCACGGCGAGACGATGTCGATGCACGCCCGCGCCCGGCGCGCCCGAAGGCGCTGACGTGAACACCACCGCTTTGCCTGCTGCGACGATCGCCGAGGGACCGGATACCGTCCTCCGCGACGAGGTGCGCACCGCCGGGATGGTGTGGTTGCGGGAGCTGATCCGCTTCGAGCGAACGCGGACCCGCATCCTCTCCGGGTTCATCCAGCCGGTGCTCTTCCTCTTCGTCCTCGGCTACGGCATGAACAGTCTGGTCGGCGCAACCGCGGGCTTTGACTTCAAGAAGTTCATGTTCCCGGGCATCGTTGCGATGAGCGTCTCGATGACCGCGATCTTCTCCGCCGTGTCGATCGTGTGGGACCGCGAATTCGGCTTCCTGCGCGAGATGCTCGTCGCGCCCACGAGCCGGGCGTCGCTGGCGCTCGGCAAGACCGCCGGCGGGGCTACGGTCGCCGCCGTGCAGGGCACGATCATGCTCGTCCTCGCCCCGCTCATCGGCGTGCACCTGACGCCGCTACTTGTGCTCAAGATCATCGGGCTGGAGCTGCTGATGGCGATCGCGCTGACCTCCTTCGGCGTCTTCGTCGCCAGCCGCATCGAGAAAATGGAGAGCTTCCAGGTCGTAATGCAGCTGCTGCTGTTCCCGATGATCTTCCTCTCGGGCGCGCTGTTCCCGCTCAACGGGCTGCCGGGCTGGCTACAGGCCCTGACGCGCCTCAACCCCCTCACCTATGCCGTAGCCCCGCTGCGCCAAGTGGTCTTCTCCGCACAGAACATGCCTCCCGCCGCCCGCGAGCGCTTCCCGGCGAACGTCGAACTGCTTGGCCATACGCTCTCAATTGGAGCCGAGATCGCGATCACGGCGGCCTTCGCAAGCGTCTTTCTAGCGCTGGCCGTCCGCGGGTTCTCGCGGACGGGTTGACGGGACAGGCGCCGGTAGGCGGGGTAACGATCTTCTTAGGTGGCATCGCGAGCAGGGTGCGTCAGGCTGAACTGTCGATGGATCCTGCCGATGACTGTTCCTCAATTAGGTTTTGGTCCAGCCGTACGTGTGCGTAGGAGCGGCGCAAAGATCTTCTCCATGCCATGGTTGATCTTTTCGATCGCCGAGGGTATCCGTTGATTGGCGGCGGTTATAGCCTCCTGTGCCCCGGTGCAGTCATGTTTTTCCCATCGTTCAAAGGTAGTCCCGAAACTGTTCACAGCAACCCGCAGGAGGCGGATCCCGCTCTGGGCCTGAGCGACCCCGAGCACCAGCTCGTTGTCCAAGGCAGGCTTATCGCGCCAGCGCTCTGACAACAGTCTGCGAAGATCAACAAGGCCCGCATCCGATCGTGCCAGAGTGCCAATGATCACTCGGCTCATTGGAGTGTCACTCTGTTCGATTAGGGCTCACGCCTTAATTTCTGACGGCGTGATGATGTAGTTCCACTCCGGGTGGAACTGCTCGCCCTGGATGTTTACGGCACTCATCTGCGCGTCTGTGACTTTCACCTTGGTGGGGTAGGTCTTGGGATCGAGGCGCGCATAGACCTTCAGGCCGGTCTTGGTCTTGGTGGAGGAGATCAGGTCGATCACCGCCTGGCGGCTTGTGAGCGGCTTGGCGCGCCAGTTGATCGAGATGTAGCTGAAGAGCCGGTGCTCGACCTTGTTCCACTTGCTGGTGCCGGGCGGGTAGTGCATGACCCGGATCTCAAGTCCGGTTCGATCGGCGAGGCGCCCCAGCTCGGCCTTCCACAGCCGCGTGCGGTTGCTGTTGGCGCCGCCGCAGTCGGCGGTGATCGTCAGCGTTCGGGCCTTCGGGTAGCGCTTGGCGCCGAGGCTCTTCCACCAGCTGCCGATCGCAGCGGCTGCGAAGGAGGCGGTCTCGGCGGAGATCCCGACCGAGACCCAGCCCTCGTCTGCGCCAACGTCGTAGATCCCATAGGGGATCGCCTTGCCCAGCTCCTCGTCGGGGAAGTCGTGCGTGTTGACGAGGATCGGGCTGCCGGTCGGGGCCAGCTCCCGGCCGCCGTTTTTGTAGTTGCCGACCAGCTCCTTCTTCTTGGTGTCGACGCTGATCACGGGCTCCTCGGCGGCAAGCGCGCGGGCGGAGATCGCCGCGATGCGGCGGAACTGCGCGTCGCGGTCGGGGTGGTCGGCCCCCTCGTGCGCCTTGCGGTTGGCCTGCAGGCTGAACCCCAGCTCCCTGAGCTGTCGGCGCACGGTGCTCTCGGAGACCTCGAAGCCCTGCTCGCATAGCGCCGCGGTCAGGTTGGCGACGCTGCGGCTGGTCCACAGCAGCGGCGACTCCGGGTCGCCGCGCGTGGCGCCCTCCAGCAGCGCCAGGAGCGCCTCCCGCAGGCCCGGCTCTCGCTCCTCGATCGGTGGGCGCCCAGCCCCCGGCCGCCTCACCCGGTCGGCCGGGGCGCGCTCGCCGCCTTCGACCTCGGCGATTCCCCGCCTCACCGTTGCTTCGGAGATTCCGGTGGCGCGCACCACCGCGGCGATCCCGCCGTGGCCGTGCGAGCGCGCCTCCGCCGCCGCCCACATCCGCCGGCCGCGCTCGTCGAGTTCGTCGCACACCACCAGCCACCGCTCGCGGATCGGGCTCTCGTCGACCATCGGGCCCAGCATGGTGACGCAGATCTTCGCCACCGCCGACGATCTCCCTGCATTAATTTAGATGGGTCTCCTTAGCTGATTGAGATTCGTCCAGCTCGACTGAGGGCTGGCGCCGCTCAATTCGGTTTCCAGGGCTTTGCTGCAAGCCACGCTCGAGGAGTCGAGATCCTCAACCAGTACGGCTGGCGCTTCTTCAATCCCGAGTTGTAAACCACCTTCAACCTTGATCAGCACCTTGAAAATCGGCCCTGATATTGGCTCTTTCGCCGTTGCACTTGGGGCGAGGAGCATCGCGCCCAGGGTGATAAACACCGAGGTGCCTATCGCCATATGGCAACCTCGCCTGCAGGTGCGCGCAAAAAAAGGACTCTCCTGACGTTTCCGTGGGTCACCGTGTGCGGCGTCCAGGAAGGTCGGGGCAAAGACCGCCGAGGCTGAGCATCGCCAGCGCGATCAGCGCCTGTGGGGAGTGAAACCCGAAGGCCCGGCGGGCGATCAACCGGATCTGGGTGTTGATCGCCTCCACCCGGGCGTTGGAGAGGCCGTGGCGAATCGCGGCCACGATCCCCTCTCGCTGCTCGGTGATCGTGCGGGCGAGCTTCACGAAGGGCCGCAGGCGAGAGCGCCGAGCCCACTGGAGCCATTCCTCGAGCAGGATGATCGCCCGCCGGGCGGGCAGGCGGTAGATCTGGCGCAGCTGCTCCTTCAGCAGGTAGGCGCGATAGAGGGGCCGGTTTACCCGCTCGATCTCGGCGAGCTTGGCCTGCTGGCGGAAGGTCAGGTTCTCGGGGTTCTTCCAGAGCGCGAAGCGGGCGCCCTTTAGCTCGGC
The DNA here is from genome assembly GCA_963777915.1 of uncultured Solirubrobacterales bacterium. Classification (GTDB taxonomy): domain Bacteria; phylum Actinomycetota; class Thermoleophilia; order Solirubrobacterales; family 70-9; genus CAVUPF01. The sequence goes on from CAVZSH010000005.1 coordinate 555,506, forward strand.
GGCGACCGCACCCTGGCCCTGGCGTCGCGCCTCGTTCCAGACTTCGCGGCGGATCCGATCGAGGGCCTCGGTGGCGAGCGCCACGACGTGGAAGGGATCGACGCAGCGCTTGGCTTCGGGGCAGCGCTCGGCGATCGGTCCCGAGATCCAGCCCGCCATGTCGCAGGAGACGAGCTTGAGCGCCTTGCAGCGCTGCTCGCCGAGCTCTTCGAAGAACGCCTCAACCGTCTTCGTGTTTCGTCCCGGGGCCGCCCAGACGAGCCGACCCGTGTCGTGGTCGACGACCACGGTCAGGTAGCGCTGGCCCTTGCGATGGGAGATCTCATCGATCCCGATCCGCTCAAGGCCGGCGAGCAGGTCAAGAGCGCGTCCTGTCTCGGCGGCGACTCGCTCGCAGATCCTCCCCACGCTGCGCCAGCTGACCCGCATCAGCTCTGCGACGGCGCTCTTTGAGGTGTTCACCGCGAGCCAGGCGACCTGGTCCTCGAAGGCGCGGGTGAAACGCGAGTCGTGGCGGGCCCAGGGGAGCGCGCAGACGACCACGCCATGGCGGGCGCAGCTCACCCTCGGCGCCTCCGCCTCCACATAGGCGAAGCTGGTGCCGAGGTCGGGCGCCCGCCAGCGCCGGATCCCCGCGCCGAGGTCAAAGCCAGGCGATCGGCGCCGGCAGATGCCGCAGCGATCGCGCTCTGCATAGCGGGGGCGGGCCCTCACCACAACCTCGCCGCGATCGCCTACCTGGACGTCTTCGATGACGGCTCGCTCCAGCCCGAGCAGGCGTCCCCATACCCTTTTCTTGCGCACGTCGTCTCCGCTCCTTTGCTTCCGACTCTTCTGACAAGCCGGAAACCTAGGCGTGGAGCGGCGTGCGCCTTACTTCAGGTGCTTACTTCACCCACGGAAACGTCAGGAGCGCCAAAAAAAGATGGCTTGTGGACTAAGCAGCGCATCGAGGCAACAATGCACCACGGAGACCCCCCAGCCATCCGCAGTTGACCCCGAACATGGCGAGGTTAACTACGAGGAGAGCTGGCGGGCACACACATGCACCACTCCCTAGACGGGGTCCTCCTCAAGCGCATCGGAGAGGCCACCCATCGCTGCATTGTCGACACGTCCTGGGCGTGAATGAGCGGCCATCACGCTGCACCTTCAAGGTGAATCCTCCTTCGCTGGGTTCTACGGGGGTTGCACCACGCAGATTCTCCTGCTCGGGCGGACGAAATCGCCCCGGTCAGAAGGCCGGGGCGTTCACTTTGGCGCAAGGTCGGGGCTAGACTGCCTTCGCGATGAGGATCGGCGTCCTGACCGCAGGAGGCGACTGCCCCGGGCTGAACGCCGCGATCCGGGCGGTCGTACGCTCGTCGATCGAGGTCGGAGACGAGGTGCTTGGCATCCGGCGCGGTTACCGTGGCCTGGTCGAGGATGAGCTCATGAGTCTCGACAGCCGCGCCGTCTCGGGCATCCTCGGCCTCGGCGGGACGATCCTCGGCACTTCGAGCTATGAGCCCGTGCGGAGCGGCGTCGTGGGCGAACTCAAGCGAACATGGGTCCGCCACAAACTCGACGCGGTGGTCGCAATCGGCGGCGAGCACACCATGGCCATCACGGATTCCCTCTTCCGCGAGCACGACCTTCCCCTGATCGGAATCCCCAAGACAATCGATAACAACGTCAGCGGCACCGATTTCACATTTGGTTTCGACACAGCGGTGCAGGTTGCCACCGACGCCATCGATCGCCTCCGCACGACCGCCCAGTCCCATGACCGGGTGATGGTGGTCGAGGTGATGGGCCGCAACACGGGCTGGATCGCCACCCATGCGGGAATTGCCGGTGGCGCCGATGGAATCCTGATCCCGGAGGTCGAGCTGACCGTTGAGGAGCTAGCCGCTGGGGTGCTGCATCGCCACCAGCAGGGGAAAAACTTTTCGCTGATCGTCGCCGCCGAGGGGGCGAGGCTGTCCTTCGCAAGCGGCGAGAAGCGTCTGATCCAGCCGGTGCAGGACGTCGATCCCTACGGTTACCCGCGGCTCGGTGGCATCGGTGCCGCGCTGGCGAGGGAGCTTGAGCAACAAACCAACTACGAGACACGGGTCACGACGCTCGGACACACCCAGCGCGGCGGGACGCCGACCGCGACGGACCGGGTCCTGGCAACCCGCTTCGGTGTGCATGCCTACGAACTCGCCAAGGCGGCGCGGTTTGGAACGATGACCGCAATGCACGGCAAAGAGCTGGTCGCCGTGCCGCTGGCAGAGGCCGCCCAGGTGAAGAAGGTCGATACTCGGCTGCTCGAGCTGGCCCGCAGATTCATCGTTTAGGCTCGCCACGTCCTCCGGATAAACCTCGGATGAAACGGCTGCGTGGAGCGCTGGTGTGGCCGTCCTCGTTGCAATTGTGAATAGAGCGTTAGTAGTGCTCCGTTAGATAGATCCAGGCGGATGCAGGTGGAGCGTCTCGGGCGGCAGCCGTCTGCGACAGGTGGGGCAGGTGCCCTGCCAGCAGGCCAGGAGCTGCTGCAGCCCCCTGACGACCTCGAACAGCGAGGTCAGGCGGCCGCCCTGAGTGGAGGACGGCGCAGCCGCTCCGTGGTCAGGAAGCCGTGGGCGACCGAGACCAGGGTGACGTGGTGGTTCCAGCCGGGGTAGGAGCGGCCCTCGAAGTGGTCGAGGCCGAGGGCGTCCTTTAACTCGCGGTAGTCCTGCTCGACCCGCCAGCGCAGCTTGGCGAGTGTGACCAGCTGCTCGATCGGTGTGTCCTCGGGGAGGTTGGAGAGCCAGAAGTCGCTCGGCTCCTCTGAGCCCGGTGGCCACTCGGCGAGCAGCCAGCACAGCGGCAGCTCACGGTCTGGATCGGCGCGGCGCAGCTTGACGTTGGCGGGGCGCACGCGCAGGGCGAGGAAGCGCGAGGAGAGCGGCCCTCGGGTTCCCTCGCGCCAGCCGACCTCGACACAGGCCTCCTCGCCGGCGGCCCGGGCAAGGCCGGCGAGGCTGTCGAACGGGCGGCGGTAGCGCGCTGCGGGAGGGCGGCCCCTGCCCGATCCCTGCGGGCGCTTGGGCTTGGCGCTCGCGGGCAGCGCCGAGGTCGATCCCTTGACGTCGAGCACGTAGGAGACCCCCCGCTCCGCCAAGCCCGCCCGCAGCTCGGTGACGTCCCCGTAGGCGGCGTCGCCGAGCACGACGGGAGGCTTAAGGCCCCACTCACGCAGCTCGTCGACCATCTGAAGCGCCAGCTTCCACTTCGGCTCGTGGACAACGTCATCGGGGACCCGGCAGGCCTCCCGCCGGGGGTCCCCATCCCACTCGGAGGGCATGAACAGCCGCCAGTCGATCGGGCAGGATGCCTGCGGGGTGGCAGCTGAGATGGAGACGCCGACCTGGCAGTTGCCCACCTTGCCCAGGGCGCCGCAGTACTGGCGCGCCACGCCGACCGACTTGTTCCCGAACTTGGGGAAGCCGGTGTCGTCGATCACCCAGGCATCGGGGCAGATCTCGGCGTCGATGCGCAGCGCCAGGCGACGGCGAACAGGCTCCCAGCGCCACGGCGACTGGTTGACGAACTGCTGCAGGCACTGCTCCTCGCCGTCCTCCAGGCGCGCGGCCATCGGCTCGATCGACTTGCGCTTGCCGTCGAGCATCAGGCCTCGCAGATAGACCTCGCCCCAGCGGCGCTGGTCCTTGCGCCCCATCGGCTCGAAGATCTCCTCCGCGAACTCGACCAGACGGCCGCGAACCCTCTGCAGCTTTGCGGCGCTGAGCCCTGACACGTCTCCCATTCTTGCCTCCTCCGTCGATGCCATTGCGGAGGGGTTCGCCCACTCAGGGCAAGGTTCCTGCAAAAGCTAACGGAGCACTATTAGAGCATTCCGATCTTTCAGCCTGGGAGGATGGTCAGGGTGTCTCATGTCCCATACAGTCCCGGCAGCATTCGGGCCGGCTCCTGAACGGCCTGCGGATTTTTACGGAGCACCCCGCGATATAGGCCGGGTGTGCTGCAGAGCGACGATGCGTAGCATGAGCGCGATGCCGGATCCAACGCCGCAGGAGCCTAATGGTGAAGGCGTCAGCCAGACGCATCCGCACCCGCCGATGCCGCGCGACAAGCGTGGGTGGCATGTGGCGCCGTCGCCCGACGGGCGGGGAATGCCCGAACACGCGCCGACGCGCCCGCCGCCGCACCGGCGGGCCGGGTTTCTGTGGTTCGTGGTGGCGCTGCTCGCGCTCAACTGGCTGTCGCTGCTCCTGTTCCAACCCTCTAAGGGCGAACCGCGGGTGACGGTGCCGTTCAGCCCGTACTTTTTGGAACAGGTCAAAGGCGACTCGGTTTACTCGATCGTCTCCAAGGGCGACACGATCCAGGGCGAGCTTAAGGCCAAGCAGCGCTATCCGGCCGACGACGAGAAGGCCACGCCTACGAAGCTATTCGCCACGCAGGTGCCGAGCTTCTGGAACGGCGGCGAGCTGTCGGCGCTGCTGCAGGAACGGGGAGTCAAGATCAACGCCGAATCGACGAGCACCGGCGAGTCGTTGCTGGAGGAGATCCTGCTCGGGTTCGGCCCGACACTCTTAATCGTCGGCATCTTCATCCTGATCTTCCGCCGTGCCGCCAAGGCCGGCGGTGGCATGGGCGCGCTCGGCAACTTCGGGCGCTCGCAGGCGCGGCAAGTGGATCCGGAAAAGATCCGGGTGACGTTCGATGACGTCGCGGGGATCGACGAGGCCAAGGCCGAGCTCACGGAGATCGTCGACTTCTTGCGCAATCCAGAGCGCTACGGCAATCTCGGTGGGCGTATGCCCCACGGGGTGCTGCTCTCGGGCGCGCCCGGTACCGGTAAGACGCTGCTCGCCCGGGCGGTAGCCGGGGAGGCCCACGCCGCGTTCTTCTCGATCTCGGCATCGGAGTTCATCGAGGCGATCGTCGGCGTCGGCGCCTCGCGCGTGCGTGATCTGTTCGCCAAGGCCAAGGAGGCTGAGCCGGCGATCATCTTCATCGACGAGCTCGACGCGATCGGTCGCTCGCGGCAGGGCTCGGTGTCGGTCACGGGCGCCAACGACGAGCGCGAGCAGACGCTCGACCAGATCCTGACCGAAATCGACGGGTTTGAGTCCTCCGAGGCAGTGATCGTGCTCGCGGCAACCAATCGCCCCGACGTGCTCGACCCCGCGCTGCTGCGTGCCGGGCGGTTTGACCGGCGGGTGACCGTGCAGGCGCCTGATCGTGCTGGGCGGGCCGCGATCCTCGCTGTGCACACTCGCTCGATCCCGCTCGATGACGAGGTCGACCTGCAGGCGCTGGCCTCCAGCACCCCCGGCATGGTCGGCGCCGATCTCGCCAACCTCGCCAACGAGGCCGCGCTGCTCGCCGCCCGCCGCGAGCATGCAAAGGTCAAGATGAGCGACTTCACCGATTCGCTCGAGAAGATCATGCTCGGCTCCCCGCGTGGCATCCTGCTCTCACCAGCGGACCGCGAACGCACCGCCTACCACGAGTCCGGGCACGCGCTCGTGGGGATGCTGACGGCGGGCGCTGACCCTGTGCGCAAGGTCTCGATCATCCCGCGCGGCATGGCGCTGGGGGTGACGCTCTCGACGCCCGACTCAGATCGTGTCTCATACTCGTTTGAGGAACTGCAGGCGAAGATCCGTGTGGCGCTCGGCGGTCGCGTCGCCGAGGAGATCGTCTACGGCACGATTACCACGGGCGCGGAGTCCGATATCCAACAGCTCACGCTAATCGCGCGTCAGATGGTCGGCCGCTGGGGCATGAGCGAGGCGATAGGCCCGATCGCGGTACTCCCCGCTGACGGTGAGGGAGCGTTTCTACCTCGGGTGAGCGCGACCTCGGAGTCCACCCAGCGTCTGGTGGACGGGGAGGTCAGGAGGACGATCGACACCGCCCATCAGGAGGTGACAAACCTGCTCACAGAGCACCGGGAGCAGTTAGAGAGTCTTGCTCAGGCGCTTCTTGCAAGTGAGACGCTCGACGAACTCGATGCCTATGCGGCAGCCGGTGTGCATGCACGTCAGCAGCAGCCGGCCGTCCCTTCCTGATCTGACCGCAGACGAGTAGCGCGCCTGGGCGCAGTGACATTGGGCGACCTGACCTTCAGCTCACCGTGTAGCGCGTCGGCACCTCACGCTCGGACAGTTTGGGCGGGCGCTTGTAGTGGCGGCGCTGGCGCGGCGGGAGCTTCACCTTCCTGGTTTTGTCGGGGAGCTCGTAGGGGATCAGCGAGAGCAAGTGGCTGATCAGGTTCAGCCGAGCCGTGCGCTTGTCGTCGGCCTCGACCACATACCACGGGCTGTGGTCGGTGTCGGTGCGGGCGAACATGCGGTCCTTCGCCTCGGCATAGTCCACCCAGCGCGCCCGGGCCTGCAGGTCAGTCGGGCTGAACTTCCAGCGCTTGCGCGGATCGTTAAGGCGCTTCTCAAAACGGCGCTCCTGCTCCTCGTCTGAGACTGACAGCCAATACTTTATGAGCGTGATCCCTTCGTTTTGCAGCGACTGCTCGAATTGCGGGCAGAAGCGCAGGAACTCCTCGTACTGCTCGCGCGTGCAGTAGTCCATCACGTGCTCCACCCCGGCGCGGTTGTACCAGCTGCGATTGAACAGGGCGATCTCTCCGGCCGGTGGCAGATGCGCCGCGTAACGCGCGAAGTACCACTGCGTGCGCTCGCGTTCGTCGGGAGCTGGCAGCGCCACGATGCGACAGGTGCGCGGGTTCAGGTAGGCCGTGATCCGCTTGATCGCACCGTCCTTGCCTGCCGTGTCGCGCCCCTCGAACAGCACCACCAGCCGGCGGTGCTGAGCGACGATCCACTCCTGCATGTAGACCAGCTTGGTCTGTAGGCGCAGTAGCTCCTTTTCGTACTGCTTGCTGCTCAACTGCTGAGGAGCCGCCACGGATCGCATCCTCGCACTTCTGAGATCGGCTGTCGGGTCGGTCTGGTTATAGGGGCGCCCGGATCCAGCCAGCGCGCCGAGCCGAGCAACCAGCGCCCGTCGCAGAGTGCGACCTCGGTGAGCAGCTCGGCATATGGGACATCGGAGGAGCGTTCGGAGCCGAACCCGAATAGCAGCTCGGGCGCGAGCGAGGCGTTCAGCGCGGCGCGGGCCTTGACCGTAAGCCGGTAGTCGTTGCGCTCCAGCTCCCCCCGGTGCGCGGAGAGCGCGGAGATAATCTCATCAAGGCGCGCCTGATCGAAGGCCGTACCGAGGGTTGGTTGTGGAAGCGTGCCCCACAGCGCCCACATCCACCACCGCGGCGCTGATGAACCGAGACGCTCGCCGAGCGCGTCCCTCACCGCGCCTGCCACCAGCTCGTGGGCGCGGTGGCGATCGTGCGGGCTGGGAGAGAGGACGATGCGGGGCGCCAGATCATCGATCGTCTCTCGCGCGAGACCTAGGAGTGTCGCGTACGCAGCCGCACGATCATCGTCGCGAGAAATCGGCCGCTCGGAGATCATCAGCTCAAAGCCGGCAAGACGACAGGCCTCGCGGAGCTCTGCCTCGCGGCGCTTTTGCTGCTCGGGTCGGCCGAGTCCGCAGGCCAGGTTGACGACCCGCCAGCCGGCATCGCGGAGGGCCATCAGCGTCGCCGGCGCCCCGATCAGCTCGTCGTCTGGATGAGGCGCAAAGTGCAGGGCGATGTTCGTCACCGGTGAACCAAGGTAGAGGCTCCGCTGGGAATACCTACGCGGTGATTCTCTCCAGCGGCCAGCATGTGATCGAGCGATGATCGAGTCATCGCGCCGACTTGATCCGCAATCGGAGAGACAGCCGTATCCAATCGCCGACTTTGGAGACCGGCGGGAGACCCGATCAGGCCAGTAACCGCCCGCCGTCGACGACGATCTGGGAGCCGGTCATGTAGCTGGAGAGCCCTGAGGCGAGAAATAGTGCCGCGCGCCCGATGTCGTCGGGGTCGCCCATCCTGCGCATCGGGATCATCGACTCAAAGCCCTCCAGGTCTGCCTGGTCCATGTCACCAGTGCCCGGAGTCCTAATCCCGCCCGGCGCGATCGCGTTGACTGAGATGTCATGCGGCGCAAGCTCCAGGGCGACGTTTTTGGTGAAGCCCCAGGCGCCGTGCTTGGAGGCGTCGTAGGGGGCCAGCCCGACCATCGACGGATGCAGCGCGTCGATCGATGTGACGTTGATGATCTGGCCACCTTTGCCCTGGGCGATCATCTGAGCTGAGACGGCCTTCGTGCACAGAAACAGGCCGGTCAGGTTGACCTCGATCACGCGCTGGAAGGTCTTGAGGTCGAGCTCGCTCAACGGCACCATCGGGTAGATCCCCGCGTTGTTGACGAGGATGTCGATGCTCCCGAAGACCTCGACCGCATCGTGCACCATGCGCTCGACGCTCTGCGGATCGCTGATGTCACCGTGAACTGCGAGGGCGCTGTGCGTTCGCTGGGCCTGCAGGGCTTCGGCCGCGTCCTCGGCGGCAAGGAGGTCCAGGTCCGCGACGACGACGCTCGCACCCGCCTCGTGCAGGCGGCGGGCGATGCCGAGGCCGATCCCCATCGCAGCGCCGGTGACGATCGCGGTTCGGTCGGTGAGGTCAATGAGCTCCGGCAACGGGGTGGTCCATGGTGGGGCGACTGTCGGGTTCATACCGTGGACGCTCCCATACATGCGGGTGACGAGCATCCGTGATCGGCCGCTGGCCGGGAGCGGCGGACTACTGAGGCGGAAACGTGCGGCTCGTCGGGAGCCTCCACCCGTCGCATCGGACAGGACAAGCACGAGGACTACTGCGCCGCGAGCGCCGCTACGGCTCCTTCTCGCGCTCGGTGTCCCTTCCTCGGGGGGTGAGGGGCCGAGGCCATCATCGAGGACGGCGTGCTGGAGGTGACCGTTCCGCTGCCAAAGTCAAAGAAGAGGAAGGCGGTCGAGATCAAGGTTAAGTCGAGTCGGGCTGAGACGGGGTTCCCCGACCCAGCAGATGCTGAGCGCCCAGCGGCTCGCATATGATCGCGCCGTGATCGGGCTGATCGCTCTGAACCTGGTCCGCAACCGGGGGAGGACCGTGCTGACCGCCGCAGGAATCGCGATCGGCGTCGCAACGATCGTCGCCTTGCTCGCACTGACCCAGGGCCTCAAGGAAAGCGTCGGAGGCCTCAGTAACCTCGGTGGGGCGGATCTCGGCCTCTTCCAGAGCGGGGTAGCCGATCCGACCGCCTCGGTGCTGCCCGAGTCACTGGTGCCCCGGATCAAGGCCGAGCCGGGCGTCCAGGACGCGGCGCCGATCCAGCTCGTCACCAGCGCGTTGCCGGCGTCACCCTCAGCGATCGTCTTCGGCGCCCGGCTGGGCAGCTTCCCGGTGCGCCGCCTGGTCTTCACGGCGGGGCGGATGGCGCGCGGTGGCGAGGCGACGGTCGGCGATGAGCTGGCTGGCCGGCTGGGCCTTAAGCCGGGCGATGACGTTGTCCTCAAGGGCCAGCGGCTGCCGGTGGTCGGCGTCTACCACTCCGGAGTCGCGTTCGAGGACTCCGGCGTGGTCGTGCCGCTTGTACTCGCCGAGCGGCTGTCCGGCGGGCACAGCGGGGTGACGACGATCGGGGTGACGCTGAAGCCGCAAGCCGCCGCGAGCTCCGTCGCTGCAGAGCTGCGGCGCGCCTTCCCCGGTACCACCACAATCTCCAGCCCGGACCAGGCCGCCCGCGCCAATCCCAGTTTCGAGATCGTCACCAAGGCGGTGCTGGTGATCGCCGTCCTCGCCCTCATCCTGGGGGCGATCGCCGTCACCAACACGATGGCGATGGCGGTGGTCGAGCGCCAGAGCGAGCTGGCCCTGATCGCCGCGATCGGGTGGAGCCCGCTCCAGGTGGCATCGCTGGTCATCGGCGAGGGAGCCGGCGTTGGTCTGATCGGGGCCACGATCGGGATCCTCGCTGGCGTCGCCGTCAGCCGGCTAATCGTCAGCCTGCTCTCGGCCAGCGCCTTCGTCAGTCCGACGCTGACGCTGTGGGGGCTGGGGCGAGGCTTTTTGATCGGGTTGGCGATCGGCGTGCTCGGAGGGATCTATCCCGCCTGGCGCGTCATCCGCCGGCCGCCGGCCGAGCTGCTCGGGCGATTCTAGATCTCCCCTGCGCCGACGATCGCCCCATCGGCCATCCGTATGACCCGATCAGCGCGCTCGCCAAGCTCCCGGTCGTGACTGGCGATCAAAAGCGTCATACCACGCCGCGCCCGGGCGCGATCGAGCACCGCCAGGACGAGGCGGCCGCTCTCAGAGTCAAGCGAGCCGGTCGGCTCGTCGGCGAGCAGCAGATGCGGGTCGTTGACCAGTGCTCGCGCCACCGCGACCCGCTGGCGCTCGCCCCCCGAAAGGGTCGCCGGGCGCTCCTCGGCCCGCTCCCGCAGCCCGACCTCGGCCAACAGCTCGACCGCACGCCGGCGCCGCTCCCCGTGTGGCACCCCGGCGGCGATCAGCGGCAACTCGACGTTGGCCCGCGCGGTCAGCATCGGCAGAAGGTGGTGAAGCTGGAAGACGAAGCCGACCGTGTCGCGCCGGTAGGCGGCGGGGTGCTTGAGGTCGGTGACGGAGACTCCGTCGACCAGGACCCGGCCCGAGTCGGGGCGCTCGATCGCCGCGATTACGTCGAGCAGGGTGCTCTTGCCGCAGCCCGACGGGCCCGTGATCGCGACCACCTCACCGGAGGCGATGCACAGCGAGACCTCGCGCAGGGCACGGATCCGGCCGGCGAACGTCTTCGAAACCCGATCGACCTCTATCGCGGCGCCGTCCGGTGGCGCAGCCCGGTGGCCCTCGGGGTTGGCGATCGGGCTCAGCGCTTCACCCGCACGGCGTAATCGCGCCGGCGCGTTCCCAGCGCAGTGCTGACGACGGCGCGAAAGGTCAGTGGCACCCCTGCCGAGTTCGCAGGCCAGCGGAGCGTGTCGCGGAGTGTCCCCTTGAACCGGTAGTGGGAACGCCGCGCCACGACGCTCCCGGCGAAGAGGAACTCGTAGCGAACCTCGGCTCGCAGGGGCGCTCCGTCGGAGCTGCGCGCGTGGATGACGATCGGCCAGGGGGCGCCGACGGAGGGATGATGGGTGGAAGCGGCCAGCGTCACCGTCGGCCGTCGCTTCGGCCGAGCACCGGTGAGGGCAATTTGTGATCCGGAACTTCCACCACAGGCCGTGCAGGCTAGCGCCAGAGAAAGCCCAAGCATCAGGAAAAGCAGTCGCAGAGTTCGACCCTCGCATAGGTTCATGGGGCTCGACGGCGGGCACGGCGTCATATCCGACTCGGCCTGCCATGCCGCACGGCGGTGCGACCGTAGAAGGTCGAGGACGCTGGCTGATTGCACCGAGCGCATATTGGCGAGGGTGGCGGCTGATAACTACAGGTCAGATCGCCTGCGAGCCAGCCTGCACCGTCGGGGTCCCTTTCAACTCCAGCGCCCGCAGGGCGCGGTTGACGTCCGTGATCGAGAGGATTCCGACCTCTCGATCCGGTGTGAGGACGACCGCTCGCCCGACTCTCTGGAAGGCGGGGCGCTGCAGCAGCTCGGCGACGTTCTGGTGCTCGTCGACGATCAGGTCGGGGGCCTGGGCAGCCACCTGGCCCACCGTGGTAGCGCCTCGCCGCGAAGGTGGGACGCGCTCTGCCGTGCCGAGGTCAACCAGGCCTACGGGCCTACCGCCGTCGAGCACCGGGAACGCGGAGTAGCGATACCTGACGAAGAAGTCCTCGACCGCCTCCTCGACGGTGGTGTCGGCTCGCACGGTCACGGCCGGGAAGGACATGAACCGTCCCGCCTCGCGGCCGGCGAACGCGGTGCGGACCCTCAGCCCTTCCTCTTCTGCTTTAGCGGCAAAGATCACGAAGAGGCCGATCAGGGCCAACCAGATCCCGCTGAAGAGGCCCCCCATGGTGGCGAGCAGGCCGAGGCCGATCATCGCGTAGCCGAAGCCGCGCCCGATCGAGGCCGCGATCGCGGTGGCCCGGGAGAGGTCGCCGAGTCGGCCCCAGATCAGCGCCCTGGCAACGCGGCCCCCGTCTAGGGGAAAGGCGGGTAGGAGGTTGAAGACGAGGATCACCGCGTTGATCAGCACCTGATATTCGACGAGTGACCGCAGTGCCGCGGGGGATGAGGACGGCAGCGCCAGCGCGAGGGCACCGAAGGCCGCGGCAATGAGGAGGGTCACGGCCGGGCCGGCGATAGCGAAGCGCAGCTCGTCACCGGCTGTCTTAGGGTAGCCCTTCATCCGGGAGACGCCGCCCAGCAGCCAGAGGTCGATCTCCTCGATCGCGACGCCGCGGCGTCGCGCGACGATCGCGTGGCCGAGCTCATGCAGAAGGATGCTGGCGAAGAGCAGCAGGGCGCTCAGCAGGCCGAGGCCGTAGGCGAGCCCGGGGGCGATGCCGGAGACCTGCGCCGGGTAGTAGGCGGCGCCCAGCGACCAGGTGATCAGCGCGACGATCACCACCCACAGCGGCTGCACGCCGATCGGGATGCCGGCAAGGCGGCCGATGCGGATGCTGCCTCGGCTCATCGGGGCGCTCTCCGAGCATCGTTGACATGCACGAAGTGGACCCCCTCCGGTCCCTCCAGGGAGAAGCTCTCCGCCGCGCCAGGGGCGACGTTAATCCGGAAATCCGGTTCACGCCAGCGCCGGTACATCTCGCGATCGACGAAGAAGGGCGCGCCGGCGAGGGTTCCCAGCCACAGGTCGTTGGGACCTGGCGGCAGGTCGCCCTCGTGCAGGCACATCGCAGCGCTTCCGTCGCAGCAGCCGCCGGACTGGTGGAGGACGAGCGGGCCGTGCTTCTCGCGCAGCCGCTCGATCACCGCTTCGGCCTCCGGTGTCGCCGTGACCTCTCCCATCCCTAGAAGAAGCCCATCGCCTTGCGGTCGTAGCTGACCAGCAGGCACTTCGTCTGGGAGTAGTGGTCGAGCATCATCCGGTGGTTCTCCCGGCCGACGCCGGAGATCTTGTAGCCGCCGAAGGCCGCGTGCGCCGGGTACTGGTGATAGCAGTTGGTCCATACCCGACCGGCCTCGATCCCGCGGCCCATGCGGAAGGCCCGGGAGCCGTCGCGGGTCCAGACCCCGGCGCCGAGGCCGTAGATGGTGTCGTTGGCGAGGCTCAGCGCCTCAGCCTCGTCCTTGAACGTGGTGACCGAGACGACAGGCCCGAAGATCTCCTCCTGAAAGACGCGCATGTCGTTGGTCCCCTTGAGGACGGTCGGCTCGAAGTAGTAGCCGCCGGCCAGCTCGCCGTCGAGATCGGATCGATGACCGCCGGTCAGCAGCTCGGCGCCCTCGTCGAGGCCGATCTGGACATAGCCCTCGACCTTTTCGAGCTGCGCCGCGGAGACCTGCGGCCCCATCATCGTCGAGGGGTCGAGTGGGTTGCCCAGCTTGATCGCCCGCACCCGCTCCAGAGCACGCTCCATGAACTCGTCATAGATCGACTCCTGGATCAGGGCGCGCGAAGGGCAGGTGCAAACCTCGCCCTTGTTGAAGGCGTAGAGGACGAAACCCTCGATCGCCTTGTCGAGGAACTCGTCGTCGTGGGCCATCACGTCGGCGAAGAAGAGGTTGGGCGACTTGCCGCCGAGCTCGACCGTCGAGGGGATGATGTTTTGGGCGGCGTACTGCATGATCATCCGCCCGGTCACGGTCTCGCCGGTGAAGGCGACCTTGGCGATCCGCTTGTTGGAGGCCAGCGCCATGCCGACCTCCGAGCCTGGTCCGTTGACCACGTTCAGAACGCCAGGCGGGACGACGTTGGCGACCACCTCAGCCAGCTTTAGGATCGACCAGGGGGTAGGGCTAGCCGGCTTGACCACGGTGCAGTTGCCGGCCGCGAGCGCCGGGGCGATCTTCCAGGCCGCCATCAGCAGCGGGAAGTTGAAGGGGATGATTTGGCCGACCACTCCCAGCGGCTCGTGGAAGTGGTAGGCGACGGTGTCCTTGTCGATCTCCGAGATCCGGCCCTCCTCGGCGCGTGCGGCGCCGGCAAAGTAGCGCAGGTGGTCGATCACCAAGGGGATGTCGGCGGCGAGGGTCTCGCGAACCGGCTTGCCGTTGTCCCAGCTCTCGGCGATCGCCAGCATCTGCAGGTTCTCCTCGATCGCATCGGCCATCGCGTTCAGGACCTCGGCCCGTTCCGCGGGGGAGGTCGCTCCCCAAGCGTCCTTGGCGGCATGGGCGGCGTCCAGCGCAAGCTCGATGTCGGCTGAAGTCGAGTCGGCGACGCTGCTGAAGGGCTCCCCCGTCACGGGCGTCAGGTTGTCCCGGTAGCCGCCCGCGCTCGGGGCAACCCAGCCGCCGCCGATGAAGTTGTCGTAGCGCTCCTTTAGCTCAACGGGGCTGTCCGGCCGGCCAGGAGCCTCGATTGCCTGTGTCCTCTCGATCGTCGCCATAGCCTTCTCCTGACTCGCATCTTGTGAATGAATCGGAACCAGCAGGAGTTCACCACCAAGCCGCGCCGCATCCATCCGGGTAGATGCGCAGGATGGCTGCGGGTTTTCCCGAGGCGTCAGCGACGGTGGTCCCCGCGACGTCCCTGCGAGGGTTGCCCGATGAGACGCCACGGGCAGCCGCACGGGACCGGCCCTGGTCGATCGGCGGGGCTGTTCGCCGCCCTTCGTGTGCAGAACTTCCGGCTCTACTTCACCGGCCAGGCGATCAGCCTGATCGGGACTTGGATGCAATCGGTCGCGCTCGTCTGGCTGGTGCTGGAAATTACCGGGTCGGGCACCCTGCTCGGCCTGGTGGTGGCGGCGCAGTTCCTACCGGTATTGCTGCTGGGCGCCTACGCCGGCTTGGTGGTCGACCGGCTCAACAAGCGACGCCTGCTCCTTGCCACGCAGACGGCCATGGCGATGCTCGCTCTGCTGCTGGGGGTGCTGACCGTGACGCACACCGTCCAGCTGTGGATGATCTTCGCGATCGCCGTGCTGTTCGGCTGCGTCAACTCACTCGATAACCCTGCCAGACAGTCCTTCGTGATGGAGATGGTCGGCGGAGGCCGGGTCCAGAACGCTGTCAGCCTCAACAGCGCGATGGTCAACGCCTCGCGGGCCGTGGGGCCGGCGATGGCCGGTGGGCTGATCGCCACGGTAGGCGTCGGTATCTGCTTCCTGATCAACGCGGGCAGCTTCATCGCGGTGCTGGCGGCTCTCTCCCTGATGCACGTCTCCGATCTGCGCCCGACTGAGCCGGTGTCGCGCGAGAGGGGCCAGCTGCGCGAAGGGTTTCGCTACGTGCGAGCGACCGTGGGCCTCTTAGTGCCGCTCCTGATGATGGCCCTGATCGGCACCCTTGCCTACGAGTTCCAGGTCGTGCTGCCGCTGCTTGCCCGCGTCACCCTTCACGGTGGTGCGGAGACCTACGGTTTCATGACCGCCGCGATGGCAGTTGGGGCGGTCGCGGGTGGGCTTTTTGTGGCGACACGCGAGAGGACCGGCCTGCTCCCCCTCACTGTCGCGGCTGCCGGCTTCGGAGTCGCAATCATTGCTGCGGCATTAGCGCCCTCGCTGGGGGTGGAGCTGGCCGTCCTGCCGATCGTCGGCTTTGCCAGCACGTCCTTCCTCGCCACCGGCAACAGTACCCTGCAGCTGAGCAGCGACCCTCGTCTCCGTGGCCGGGTGATGGCGCTGTGGTCGGTGACCTTCCTCGGCAGCACCCCGATCGGCGGCCCGATCCTTGGCGCCGTCAGCCAGTACATCGGCCCGCGCTTCGGGCTCGCGGTTGGGGGGGTCGCCTGCCTGCTCGCCTCGGTGCTCGGGGCTGCGGCGCTCAGTCGCGTCCCATCCTCAGAGCGCTATGCGCCGCGGCCTGAGGAAGCCGAGCCGGCACTCGGATTGCCGGGGAGCGGCGCCGATCAGGCAACCACGCTAGCGGCGACATCGCTGCCTGAACTCTGAGCCGCTCCTGAACCGTTGAGCACCACCTTGAGGGCGTCAGTGGACGCCGCGTCGGCGAATGTGTCGTAGGCCGCCATTGTGTCGGCGAGCTCGAAACGGTGGGTCGCGAAGGCGCTCGGGTCGAGGCGACCGTCGGCTATGAGCTGCATGAGCTGGGGGATCGTGCTGGTGTTGACGAGCCCAGTCGTCACCGTGACATTGCGGATCCAGAGCGTCTCAAGATGAAGGGTGGCGGGATGGCCATGCACGCCTACGTTGGCAACGTGACCGCCGGGGCGGATCAGCTCTGCCGCCAGCTCAAACGTGTCGGGGACGCCGACCGCCTCGATCGCGACGTCGGCGCCGAGGCCGTCGGTCAACTCCATGACCTTCGCACGCGCGTCCTCGTCTCCGTTGTTGATCGTCGTGTCGGCGCCGAATTGGCGCGCTCGATTGAGTCTGGCATCCGCCAGGTCGATCGCGACGATCCGTCCCGGGGTGTATAGCCGCGCCGTCAGGATCGCGGCGAGCCCGATGGGGCCGGCGCCGACAATCGCCACCGTGTCACCGGGTCGCACCATTCCGTTGAGCACACCAACCTCGTAGGCGGTGGGCAAGATGTCGGCGAGGAACAGAACCTGCTCGTCGCTGAGCTGCTCGGGAACGCGGTAGACGGAGTTATCGGCAAACGGCACCCGCGCATACTCGGCTTGCAGCCCGTCGATCAGGTGCCCGAAGATCCAGCCGCCGCCGCCGAGGCACTGGCCATACTGGCCCTCCTTGCAGTAGCGACAGCGCCCGCAGGCGCTAACGCAGGACATCAGCACCCGGTCGCCCTCCGAGACGGTAGCTACGCTGCCGCCGCCCTCGACTACGGTCCCGACCGCCTCGTGGCCGAGGATCGTGCCTGGCGTGGTCTCGGGGACGTCGCCCTTGAGGATATGGAGGTCGGTGCCGCAGATCGTCGAGGTGTCGATGCGCACGACGATGTCCGTCGGATCGACGATGCCAGGGTCATCAACGGTGTCCCAACCCCGCTGACCGGGACCGTGGTAGACGAGAGCTTTCATCTGAGCCTCCTGACAAGTTCGGCGATTTTCTGCCATCGGTGCTGCGGCGATGGCGCTTCGCCAACGTTACGGACGGCCGAGCCGGATTTCGTCCGCAGGAAATACGGCTTATGTCAGTAGATGCCCGAAGTTAACGTGCGGTGCTCTGCGCGGATGGCGGCGCGCTCCCGTCGCCATAGAGTTGCGGGGATGGCCGATAGCAGATCCCTGCCGGCAACTAAGCTTCCTTCTCCCACAGCCACAGCCACAGCCACAGCCGCGGCCATCCCCGCGAGTCCTGGCGCGGCGGCCGCCGACGCGGTGCGCGGCTTCGAGAGCCTGTCCCGGGCCGACGTTGCCTACGCCGGCGGCAAGGGGGCGAACCTCGGCGAGCTGAGCGCCGCAGGCTTTCCCGTCCCCCCCGGCTTCGTCATCGGCGCCCCCGCCTACGCGGCCTTCGTCGCCGAGGGCGGCCTGCGCGAGCGCATCGCGGCGCTCCTTGCCGGCGTCGACGTCGAGGACACCGCCGCGCTGGAGCGCTCGGCGACGGAGGTGCGGTCGATTGTCGAGCAGGAGCCGCTGCCCGAGTGGCTCTCTGCGGCGATCCGCACGGCCTACGGCCGGCTGGCCGAGAGCGACCCGCAGACCGCGGTCGCGGTGCGCTCCTCCGCCACCGCGGAGGACACCGAGTCGGCCTCCTTCGCTGGCATGAACGAGACGATCCTCAACGTGCGCGGCGCCGACGCCGTGCTTGACGCCGTGCGTCGCTGCTGGTCCTCCCTGTTCGGCGCCCGCACTATCTACTACCGCTCAAAGCGAGGCTTCGGCCAGGCGGACATGGATATCGCGGTCGTCGTCCAGCGCCAGGTCGAGGCGACCCGCGCCGGGGTGATGTTCACGATCGACCCCGCCTCCGGGGCGACGGACAGGCTGGTGATCGAGGGCGCCTTCGGCCTCGGCGAGTCGGTCGTCTCCGGCTCGGTCTCGCCGGACCGCTACGTCATCCGCAAGAACCGGCTAGCGATCGAGCGCCGTGAAGTGCGCCACAAGGAGCTGGCTATCGAGGCGCTCGCGAGCGGCGGCACCGCCACCCGCGAGCTGGGAGAGCGCGAAGCCGAGCAGCCGGTGCTCGACGACGAGGAGGTGATGCGGGTCGCCGAGCTAGGCATCCGCATCGAGGCCCACTACGGCGCCCCCCAGGACACCGAGTGGGCGATCGACCGTTCGGGCACAGTTTGGATGCTCCAGTCGCGCCCGGTCACCGCCGCGGGCGGCGAGGCCCCCGCCGAGCCGCAGGCCGAGCGCGGCGCCGAGCTCCTCCGCGGGCTCGGCGCGGCGCCGGGAGTCGCCTCCGGGCCGGCACGGATCGTCGCTTCGCTGGAGCGCGCCGGCAGCCTGGCCGAAGGCGAGGTCCTGGTCACCCACATGACCGCCCCCGACTGGGTGCCGCTGATGCGCAAGGCAGCGGCGATCGTCACCGACTCCGGGGGCATGACCTGCCACGCGGCGATCGTCTCCCGCGAGCTGGGTATCCCCTGCGTGGTCGGCACCGCCGAGGCGACCAAGGTGCTGCGCGACGGCGAGCTCGTCACCGTCGATGCAGGCCGCGGAGTGATCACTGCGGGCGATTCGGCGCCCGACCCGGCGGCATCCGCGCGATCGGCCCCGTCCGGCGGCGTCGCCGCGACCGGCGTGGTTACCGGCACCAAGCTGCTCGTCAACCTCTCCGAGCCCTCACAGCTGCAGCGCGCCGCCGGCCTCGAAGTCGACGGTGTCGGGTTGCTGCGCGCCGAGCTGATGGTCATCGAGGCCCTCAACGGGGTCCACCCGCGGGCGCTGCTGGAGCGGGGCGAGGGCGGGAAGTTCGTCGAGCGGATGGCCGACTCGCTTACCGAGTTCGCTGCCGCTTTCTCGCCGCGCCCGATCACCTACCGGACGATCGACTTCCGCACTAACGAGTTCCGCGGCCTCAAGGGCGGCGAGCGCTTCGAGCCGCAGGAGGCCAATCCGATGATCGGTTATCGAGGCGCCCTGCGCTACATGCGTGAGCCCGACCTGCTGCGCCTCGAGCTGGAGGCGATCAGCCGCGTCTGGGACGCCGGGCACACCAATTTCCACGTGATGCTGCCGTTCGTACGCACCCCTCGCGAGCTGGCTTCCTGCCGCCGGGAGATGGAGGCGGCGGGGCTGCTTGCCCGGCCCGGCTTTGAGCTGTGGATCATGGCCGAGGTGCCTTCGGTGCTGTTTCACCTCGGCCGCTACGCCGAGCTCGGCATTGCCGGCATCTCGATCGGCTCCAACGACCTCACCCAGCTCGTGCTCGGCACCGACCGCGACTCCGAGCTGGTTGCCGAGGTGTTCGACGAGCGCGACCCCGCCGTCACCGAATACATCGCCGAGCTGCTCGGCCGCGCCCGCAAGCTCGGCCTGCAGACCTCTATCTGCGGGCAGGCACCCTCGGTCCACCCCGAGTACGCGGACCTCCTGGTCGGGGCCGGGATCGACGCAATCTCGGTCAACATCGACGCTGTGGACCGTGCCCGCCGCCTGGTCGCCGCGGCCGAGCAGCGCCTCCTCCTCGGCCAGGCGCGCTGAGTCAGGACCCGGCTGCGTGCCGGGCGGCCCCTTCCTTAGGCCTCGAAGATGCCGCGCTCGAGCGCGTAGCGGACTAGCTCAGCCCGGCTGGAGAGCCGCAGCTTCTGCTGGATGTGAGCCCGGTGGCTCTCCACCGTGCGGATGCTGAGGTAGAGCTGCTCGGCGATCTCGGCGTTGGTGTGGCCGAGCGCGATCAGGCGCAGCACCTCGCGCTCACGCTCGCTGAGGTTATCGCTCCGTTTCGAGTCTGGCTCAGCTGCCAGCCTCGCTCCGAGCGCCGGCTGTAGGTAGGTGTTGCCAGCCGCAGCGCTACGCACGGCCTGGACCAGCTCCGCGTCGGCGGCCTCCTTCAGCACGTAGCCGCGTACCCCGGCTTGGAGGGCCTTGCGGGCAAACGCCGGCTCGTTCTGCATCGTCAGGACGACGATCTCGGTCGCGGGGGAGGCTTTCTTGATGTCGGGGATAGCCTCCAGGCTGGGACGGCCTGGCATGTTCAGGTCGAGGACCAGCACGGTCGGCTTGTGTCCGAGCACGTAGCGATTAGCCGTTTCGGCGTCGCCGGCCTCTGCCAAGACCTCAAAGCCGGCCTCAGCTTCTAGCAGCATCCGCAGGGCGCTACGGACGACGGTGTGGTCGTCCGCAAGGACGATCGTCGTCGTGTCCGAAACCGGTCCCTTGGTGGGGCGCGCGGTTGGCATCGCGTTGAGATTACCTCTCTCCCTGGCGCTCGCGGTGCAGACTCATGCATCCATCAAAGCGTGTCGTGGCGCTTGATCCATCGGCGTTTTTCCGCTGGCATTGCCGTCGCGGCCAGTCTGGATAGCTTGAGTCAATCGGCAGCCGCTGGACTAGCATTTGGTCCAAGCGATGAGTCGAAGGCGGAGCTGAGATGGGGAGAGACGCCCAGCCAGGTGGAGCGCTCGATGGGTCCCGGCTGCGCGAGTTGATAGATGTCGGCCGCGGCCTGATGGCGGAGCTGGACCTGGAGGGCGTGCTGAGCCGGGTGCTCGAGGTCGCCTGCGAGCTGACCGGGGCCCGCTACGCGGCGGTTGGCGTGCTCGACGCGGACCGGCGCGAGCTGGAGCGCTTCATCACCCGCGGCATCGAGGAGAGAGACAGGGAGGCGATTGGCGCCCTGCCCCGCGGGCTCGGGGTGCTTGGTCTGCTGATCGAGGACCCCGAGCCTCTTCGGCTCGGCAATGTCGGTGACCATCCCCGTTCCTATGGGTTCCCCCCCGGCCACCCGCCGATGACCAGCTTCCTCGGCGTGCCGATCGTGATCCACGGCAAGGCCTGGGGCAACCTCTACTTGACCGAGAAGGCCGGCGGCGGATTCGACGAGGCCGATGAGCAATCGGCGCTGATCCTCGCCGAGTGGGCGGCGATCGCAGTCGACAACGCCCGCCTCTACCGCGACGTCGAAGAGCAGCGCGATGATCTCGAGCGCGCCGTCCGCAGCCTCGAGGCGACGACCGAGATCGCCCGTGCCGTCGGCGGGGAGACCGATCTCGACCGGATCCTGGAGACGATTGTCAAGCGGGGGCGAGCTCTGGTCCAGGCGCGCTCGCTGCTGATCCTCCTGCGCGAAGGCGAGCATATGGTCGTCGTCGCTGCTGCAGGGCAGCTCCCACAAGGTCTGCTCGGAGAGCGCGCCGAGCTTGAGCGCTCGATCAGCGGGCGCGTGATCTCGACTCGGAGGGCAGAACGGCTCACGAATGTCAGTGACCACCTGCACTTCGCATTCGGTGACCGGATCCACGCTCAGACAGGTCTATTTGTCCCGCTGGTCTACAGGGGCGCCGCGCTTGGAGTGCTCAATGCCTTCGATCACGAAGAGGCCGAGGAATTCAGCCTCGAAGATCAACAGCTCCTGGAAAGCTTCGCTGCAAGCGCCGCGACCGCCGTCGCAACCGTGCAGTCGGTCGCCGAGCAGAGAATCAGCGAGAACATCGAAGCTGCCGAGCACGAGCGTGGCCGCTGGGCCCGCGAGCTGCACGACGAGGCGCTTCAAAGCATGGGCGGGCTGCGGGTCCTGCTGGGCGCAGGGACAGCGATAGAGGCGAGGCTTCCTGGCGCGGTACAACGCAGAGAAAAAGAGGAAGGCGGATGCTCCGCTGAGAGCGGCTGAGGTGGGTCGCCACGCCGATATGACTGAACCGATGATCGAGGTCGAGGCGCTGGCAAAGCGGTTCGGGTCAACGCAGGCGCTTGCCGGGGTTGACCTGGTTGCCGAGGAGGGCAAGGTGCTGGCCCTGCTCGGCCCCAACGGCGCGGGCAAGACGACCCTGGTGCGAATCCTTGCGACGCTGCTGAAGCCCGACAGCGGTCACGCCACGGTGGCGGGCTGTGACGTGATCGCAGACGCCGCGAAATTGCGCCCGTTGATCGGCCTCACCGGCCAGTTCGCGGCCGTCGACGAGCTGCTCAGTGGGCGGGAGAACCTCGAGCTGGTCGGGCTTTTCTATCACCTGAGCAAGGCCGATCGCCGGCGTCAAGCTCAGGGCGTGCTGGAGCGCTTCTCGCTCGCCGACGCCGCCGAGGATCTGGTCAAGACCTACTCGGGTGGCATGCGCCGCCGCCTTGACGTTCGGGGCCAGTCTGATCGGGCGACCTCGGGTCCTTTTCCTAGACGAGCCGACGACCGGCCTTGACCCCCGCACCCGAAACGACGTGTGGCGGTTCATCGAGGAGCTCGTCGCCGCCGGCACCACCGTGCTGCTGACGACCCAGTACATGGAGGAGGCAGAGCACCTCGCGCATCGCATCGTCGTGATCGACGCCGGCATGGTGGTCGCACAAGGGACAGCAGCTGAGCTCAAAGATCAGATGGGCGGAGACGTGCTCGAAGCCCGCGTGGCCAACCCGGGCGAACTCGACCGAGCCGCCAGCCTGATCGCCGAGCTCGGACAGGGCGCCCCCCGTACCGATCCCGATCAGCGCAGCGTACGCGTGCCCACCAAGGGCTCCACGCAAGTGCTTTTAGCCGTTGGGCAGCGCCTTCAGGAGGAAGGCATAGCCCTCGAGGACCTCGGCATCCGACACCCCTCGCTTGACGATGTCTTCCTCGCACTCACCGGCAAGTCTGCAGGCGCCAAGCCCGATGGAGATCGAGCAGGTGGCGCATCGACTCCGACGGCCCATGCCGAGTCCCCGCAAACGCTGAATGCCCGCCGGCCTGTGTCCCCCGCACCGCAGTTGACTGGGGCGGCGCTTGGCGACATCGCCGGTGTCGCCAAGCGCAATCTCTTGCGCATCGTCCGCAACCCGCGCCTGTTGGTGATCTCCGCGCTTCAGCCGGCGTTGCTGCTGGTGCTCTTCCGCTACGTCCTTGGCGGTGCGATCCACATCCCCGGCGGCAGCTACGTTGACTACATCGTCCCTGCCGTCTTCATCGAGGCGGTGATGATCGGCGGCATGGCTACCGCGATCGGACTGGCAGATGACCTGCGCAGCGGCATCATCGACCGCTTCCGCAGCCTGCCGATGGCCCGCTCAGCCGTACTCGCCGGCCGCACCCTCGCCGACCTCAGCCGCAGCGTCTTCTCGCTGGCCCTGATGGTCGGCCTGGGATTGCTTGTGGGATTCAGCTTCCACGGCAGCCTCGGTGCCGTCTTCGGCGGTTTGGCGCTAGTGATCGTCTTCGGCTACTGCTTCTCCTGGGTCTACGCCACCATCGGCCTGATCACGAAGGATCCCGAAACCGCTCAGGTCGCCGGCATCTTGCCGTTCTTCATCCTCGTGTTCGCCAGCTCGGCGATCGTGCCGGTCGCCACCATGCCAGGCTGGCTGCAGCCCTTCGCCAATCACCAGCCGGTCAGCATCACGATCAACGCGGTCCGAGCCCTGCTGCAGGGCGAACCGACGCACAACTGGGTCTGGCAGTCGCTTGCCTGGTCGGCCGGCATCTTCCTGGTCTTCTTCATCGTTGCCGTACGCCTTTACCGCAACGTCGCCGCGTGAACGACAAGCAGTAGCCAGCTGGGAGGGCCACCGCGTGCTGTGCTTTGCCCACCCATGTGGCCCGGCGGTCTGGCGGAGACGTATGTCTCCCGCGTCTCCTTGAGGGCAGCGCTGTCGCTGTGGACGGCGATCCCGCTGGGCTGGGTGTGAGTGCACGCCGTATAGGAGATGACGAACCAGTCGCCCCGGGCAGGACTGTTATGCCGCTTGATCCCAGTGGCCAACGTCGCCTCGCTGAGCTCGGCGACTGCTGGGCGGGTTTTTGGACTCTCCTGACGTTTCCGTGGGTCACCGTGTGCGGCGTCCAGGAAGGTCGGGGCAAAGACCGCCGAGGCTGAGCATCGCCAGCGCGATCAGCGCCTGTGGGGAGTGAAACCCGAAGGCCCGGCGGGCGATCAACCGGATCTGGGTGTTGATCGCCTCCACCCGGGCGTTGGAGAGGCCGTGGCGAATCGCGGCCACGATCCCCTCTCGCTGCTCGGTGATCGTGCGGGCGAGCTTCACGAAGGGCCGCAGGCGAGAGCGCCGAGCCCACTGGAGCCATTCCTCGAGCAGGATGATCGCCCGCCGGGCGGGCAGGCGGTAGATCTGGCGCAGCTGCTCCTTCAGCAGGTAGGCGCGATAGAGGGGCCGGTTTACCCGCTCGATCTCGGCGAGCTTGGCCTGCTGGCGGAAGGTCAGGTTCTCGGGGTTCTTCCAGAGCGCGAAGCGGGCGCCCTTTAGCTCGGCGGCGACCGCACCCTGGCCCTGGCGTCGCGCCTCGTTCCAGACTTCGCGGCGGATCCGATCGAGGGCCTCGGTGGCGAGCGCCACGACGTGGAAGGGATCGACGCAGCGCTTGGCTTCGGGGCAGCGCTCGGCGATCGGTCCCGAGATCCAGCCCGCCATGTCGCAGGAGACGAGCTTGAGCGCCTTGCAGCGCTGCTCGCCGAGCTCTTCGAAGAACGCCTCAACCGTCTTCGTGTTTCGTCCCGGGGCCGCCCAGACGAGCCGACCCGTGTCGTGGTCGACGACCACGGTCAGGTAGCGCTGGCCCTTGCGATGGGAGATCTCATCGATCCCGATCCGCTCAAGGCCGGCGAGCAGGTCAAGAGCGCGTCCTGTCTCGGCGGCGACTCGCTCGCAGATCCTCCCCACGCTGCGCCAGCTGACCCGCATCAGCTCTGCGACGGCGCTCTTTGAGGTGTTCACCGCGAGCCAGGCGACCTGGTCCTCGAAGGCGCGGGTGAAACGCGAGTCGTGGCGGGCCCAGGGGAGCGCGCAGACGACCACGCCATGGCGGGCGCAGCTCACCCTCGGCGCCTCCGCCTCCACATAGGCGAAGCTGGTGCCGAGGTCGGGCGCCCGCCAGCGCCGGATCCCCGCGCCGAGGTCAAAGCCAGGCGATCGGCGCCGGCAGATGCCGCAGCGATCGCGCTCTGCATAGCGGGGGCGGGCCCTCACCACAACCTCGCCGCGATCGCCTACCTGGACGTCTTCGATGACGGCTCGCTCCAGCCCGAGCAGGCGTCCCCATACCCTTTTCTTGCGCACGTCGTCTCCGCTCCTTTGCTTCCGACTCTTCTGACAAGCCGGAAACCTAGGCGTGGAGCGGCGTGCGCCTTACTTCAGGTGCTTACTTCACCCACGGAAACGTCAGGAGCGCCCTTTTTTTGCTTGTGGCGCTCATCGGTCGTGTCAGCCTGGGCCTTAAACTGCACAGCGCATGGACCCGACTCACAAGCAGAAAACCGAATGGGAGGGATGGCCATTCACCTCGATGGACGAGGTCGCCGATTTCGCCTCATACCTCGGCGAACAGGTTCGGGAGGTCGCCGAAAGCACTGGGGTTTCCATCAGCGTCAACTATGAGGACAAAGAGTTCAAACACCTGACGCTTGCGGAGTTTAAGGAACAGGCGTTAGCGTTGCCCCTTGACTCGGTCGTCAATCTCAGCATATGCGCTGGAGAATTCGACCGGGACGCTGTGATCGCGTGGTTGTTCCTCTTTCGCGCCGGCATGAGAACCACCTTGAGTATTGATGGCCGAAAGGTCACAGCTGTTAATCACGTTAAGGTACGGATCGATGCGGAGGTTAAGAGGCTCTTTAAACAGAAGCATGAGGGAGAATCGGCGGCAGCGGCAACAGTGCGCGACCATACTGCCCCTCCGTCGCGGTGGAGACGATGGATAACAACTCGTGGACGGTGAGGATCGAGGGTGGGACCGCAATTCCGATCATCACCATTATCGTCCTGCTCGCAGTTCACCGTCGAGTCGGGAGCGGCTCTTCAGTAACAGCGACAACCTGATTGGCGTGAAGGGAAACCTTGACTGGGTTGCTCGTCCCGTGTTCCGCAGTTTCAAACTCGACGAAGCGGTCGGAAGCTTTGTTGAGCGTATGAGCAACAGCCTCCCGGCTGGCTGGCACAGGGATGACGAGTCCACCGGTCGTATGAATGTAGGCCATGCCACAGACTAGTGCACCGTCTCAGTTTTGGTTGGTGATTGCGTCGAGTGCGACTCTTCCGCGGCGGACCTTGTCGAGGATCTGATCGGCGGTTGCGGTCCAGATGAAAGGCTGGGGGTCATCGTTGTTGGCTTTGAGGTAGGCCTCGATCGCTGCGATCAGGTCGGGGACGCTGTGAAAGATGCCGCGGCGGATCGCCTTGTCTGTCAGCTTGCCGAACCACCGCTCGATCAAATTCAGCCAGGAGCTCGAGGTCGGCGTGAAGTGCAGGTGAAAGCGCGGGTGGCGGGCGAGCCACTTCTTGACGTTGGCGTGCTTGTGGGTGGCGTAGTTGTCGAGGATCAGGTGGATCTCGAGTCCGTCGGGGACCTCGCGATCGATGATCGCCAGGAACTTCAGGAACTCGACGTGGCGGTGGCGAGGCAAACACTCACCGATCACCGTGCCGTCCAGCACGTCAAGCGCGGCAAACAGCGTCGTGGTGCCGTTGCGCTTGAAGTCGTGGGTCATCGTGCCGGCCCGGCCCTTCTTCATCGGCAGCGAGGCCTGGGTGCGATCGAGCGCCTGGATCTGGCTCTTCTCGTCCATGCACAGCACGACCGCCTTCTCAGGCGGGTTTAGGTAAAGGCCGACGACATCGACGAGCTTCTCCTCAAAGCGGCGATCGCCCGAGAGCTTGAAGGTCTCCACCCGGTGCGGCTTTAACCCCCGCGCCGACCAGATCCGTTGCACCGTGGCCGGGCTGACACCCTGGGCCTTGGCCATCGAGCGAGTGCTCCAGTGCGTCTCTCCCGCGGGCTTCTCGTGCAGTGTCGCGTGCACGATCGCCTCGACCAGCTCCGCCGGGATCGAGGGCTTACGCCCGCGGCCTGGGTGGATCGGGCCGAACAGCAAGAGCCCCTCCTCTGCGAACCGTGCCCGCCAGTTGCTGACGCTGGTCGGCGAGACGCCGAGCTCGCTGCCGATCTGCGTGTTCGCGACCCCCTCGGCAGCGAGCAGCAAGGCGCGCGCTCGTTGCACATCGCGGTGCCTTGCAGTACGCGATTTGGCGAGCTTGCTGAGTACTTCTCGCTGGCCCTCGGCCAGCGGCATGGCGGCTGTGGGAGGGCGCATACGCAACCCTACCATAAACCCCACTTATTTACGAGACGCTACACTAGCTTCCTTTTCCCGTTGAGGCCCGGCACTGACGCTGGGTTACGCCCAAGAATGAGGAGCCTCTCGTAAAGCCCGCATGCATATTCGAGGCCCGCTCCTTCGAGTCCAGTGATGCCGGCCCACCCCGAGTGACCGTGAAGGTGAAGGTCAAGCTACGCCAGACCGAAGGACCTAGCCCGGAAGGGTTACGCAGCTCCAGCAACTCGATCTTGCCCCCGCGGTGACAGCCAGAAGCCAGCCGAAGGGCGCCCAGTGAGCCAGAGCGGAGACCAGCTGAAAGCTGGCCAGTTGGGCACGGCCGATGTGACGGCCTCGACGGTCGCCAACATCGGCCCGGGGATCGACTTCTACTTCGCCTTCGGGGTAATCGCCGTCACCGCTGGCGTCGCCGCCCCGTTGACGATCCTCGCTGCAGGTGTGGCCGTCGTCCTCCTCGCCTACACGGTGGCTGAGTTCACCAAGGCGGAGCCCTCGGCAGGAAGCTTCATCACCTACGTTGAGACCTCACTGGGACCGAGAGCCGGGGTCGCCACAGCCCTGCTGGTCGCGGTGGGGTACAGCGTGGCGATCGCGGGGGTGTTCACGATGTCGGGTGGCATGGTCGCGATGACCCTCGCCCACTACACGTCGTGGAGCCCCCCTTGGGAGCCACTGACCGTCGTGTTCACTGTCGGCGCCATCTGGCTGACGGTGCGCGGCGTCAGGCTTTCGACCACGGCTGTGGGCTTGGCTGTCCTCATACAGGTGGCGATCATGCTGATTGTCTGCGTCATTGTCCTCGTTGACCAGCGCGCCCATC
Source organism: uncultured Solirubrobacterales bacterium (assembly GCA_963777915.1). Classification (GTDB taxonomy): domain Bacteria; phylum Actinomycetota; class Thermoleophilia; order Solirubrobacterales; family 70-9; genus CAVUPF01. The sequence goes on from CAVZSH010000005.1 coordinate 583,394, forward strand.
TCTCGGCCATACCGTTCTCCTGGGCGCACCTCACCGGGGGTCTGGCTGGCCTGTCGGCAGGCTTCCCACTCGCCCTTTACATGTTCATTGGATGGGAGAACGGCCCGGCACTCGCCGAGGAGTGTCGCAATCCGAGGCGCACCGTCCCGAGGGCCCTCTACTTATCGATCGCGATCGGCGCCGCCCTCTTCGTCTTCTTCGCCTATGCCACCGTCACCGGCTTTCACTACAACGTCTCCTCCATCGGCCGTTCATCGGTCCCGTTCCTGACCGTGGCCGACCAATATCTCGGCAGCGCGGCCATCTTGGCCTGGGTCGCCGGAATCGTCTCTGTTCTCGCCACCCTGATCGCCGCCGCGAACTCCCAGGCGCGCATGCTCTTCGACGGCGGCAGATCGGGGCTCCTCCCGGGATGGTTCGGTCACGTCCGCCCCCCGGCCAACGCGCCGGTAAATGCTTTGCTGGGCATGGCCGGCGTCGGACTCGGGATCATCGGGGTCTGGTGGATATCCCACCTGATCGGTGTTGACACGGGATCGATGAACCCCGTCGGCCTCTATGCCGAGTGCTCGACGATGGGTACGATCGTGATTCTGTTCGTCTACTTCCTGACGACCCTTGCCCTTCCGGTCTTCATGTGGCGTCGACACCGGCAGTCGTTTTCAGCCCTCCGACACGTGGCCATCCCGGTCCTCGGGGCCCTGACCCTGATCGTGCCGTTCATCGAGTTGTGCAAGCCGGGGCAGCCTGCGCCCTACAGCGCGTTCCCCTACATCGCACTGGCGATCGTGGCGGTGGCCGCCGTGCTCGCCTGCATCACCGTGCACCGCCACCCGTCCACCGGCGCGGGTGAGGGGACGACATTCTCCGAATCTGCGAGCGACCGGGGGCGCTGAGCACGGCGCTGAGCAGCGCAGCTCGCGCTCCAGCCCGGGCACCGAGGAGGTGGTTGGATTGCTCGGTGACCCGATGCATGGATTAGCGTTACAATTTAAATTGGAGACGCAATCTGAATGACTCCCGGACCGAGAAGAGAGAGCCGCGCTGCGAAGCAGGCGCGCACCCGTTCCGAGTTGCTCAGCACTGCCGCCAGGGTCTTTGCCCGCCGCGGCTACAACGGCGCCTCGATTGAGGAGATCGCCGAGGAGGCCGGCTACTCTCACGGCGCCGTCTACTCCAACTTCGACGGCAAGGCCGATCTCTTCCTCGCCGTCTTTGAGGAGTACATGGCCGAGCGGGCTCGCGAGCTGGCCGCAACCCAGATCGAGCTTGGTGAGGACGCTCCGCTGGAGGAACGTGCTCGGGCGCTTGCCGACCAGTGGATGAAGCGCTTAGCAAAAGATCGCGAGTCCTTCCTCTTGCACATGGAGTTCATCGCCTATGCCGGCCGCGATCCCGAGTTGGCCGGGCGATTCGGCGCCCGCTCAGCGGCGCTGCGGGAGGCGATCTCCCGCTACATCGCCAGCTACGGCGAGGAGATGGGCATCGAATTGGCGCTGCCGCCCGACGATCTCGCCCTCGTCCTGCGCGCCCTGGGAATTGGCCTGGCGGTGGAAGCTCTGGTCAGCCCTGACGCGGTGCGGCGGGACCTCTATGGTGATTTCGTAGAGCTACTCGTGGTTTTGCTCGCCGAAGGCGGTGCCGGGGACCTACGGCCCCAACGGAGACGAGGTGAGCGATGAGCGGCGATCACCGCATCCCAGCTGACACGCTGCTGGCAGAACAGGGCGACTACTACCGCCAGCGGGCACCCGAGTACGACGACTGGTGGTTTCGCCGCGACCGCTATGACCGCGGCGAGGAGGCCAACACCAAATGGTTCGCCGAGGTGGCTGAAGTCGAGGCTGCGCTGGATCGCTTTGGGCCACGGGGCAGGCTGCTGGAGCTGGCCTGTGGGAGCGGTATCTGGACCCGGAGGCTCGCCCAGGGCGCCGTGCGGCTCACGGCGGTCGATGGCTCCGCCGAGATGCTCGGCCTCAACCGCGCCCGCATGGGAGACGACGCGGTCGTCGCCTATCTGCATTCCGACATCTTCGCCTGGGAGCCGACCGAGACCTATGACGTGTGCTTCTTCAGCTTCTGGCTCTCTCACGTGCCGGAGGAGCGCTTTGAGCCCTTCTGGGAGACGGTGTGCCGGGCGCTGGAGCCCGACGGCCGGGTCTTCTTCCTCGACAGCGCCCGCAGCGAGCGTGCCAGCGCTGCCGACCACAAGCTCCCGAAGGCAGGCGAGGAGACAATGCTGAGGCGACTCAAGGACGGCAGGGAGTACCGGATAGTCAAGCGCTTCTATGAGCCGGACGCCCTTCAGCGCCGCCTTGCCGACCTCGGCTGGACGGTTCAGATCGAATCCACGCCCGAGTACTTCATCTATGGGCAGGGGTACCGCGCAGCTTCGGTCTGACGCGCGTCCCGGACCGCAATAGCTCTCTGGCGGTTTGCTCGCGGCAGGCCTACGTTGCCCAGCCTGCTCTTCAGTCGAATATCTCGTTGACGTCACCCGCGGCGACGTTTAGGACACCGTTGATCTCTCCGAGCTCCGCCGCCAGCTCGGCGACCGAGCCTGAGCCATGGATCTCCAATGAGACCACGACGGAGCCGAGGTGCCCGTCTGGGGAGCCGCCCTCAGGCCGGTCCACATTGACATCGGCGACCTTGAAGTCGCGTGACGTGCAGGCTGCCAGCACGCGACGCAGGACTCCCCGGCCATCCTCATAGGCGACGCGCAGGGCGGAGGGGGCATATGGAGACGCAGGCAGTCGCCTGGCCAGTGGGGAGATTGCGAAGACCACTACAAAGTAGGCAGCGGTTGTGCTGATCGCAAGCACAGTTAGGGAGGCTCCACAGGCAGCTCCGATTGCGGCGGTCAACCAGACACCGGCAGCGGTTGTGAGCCCCCGCACTGAGTCGCGGCGGACGAAAATCAGCCCGGCTCCGATAAAGCCGATGCCGGTGACGATCTGAGCTGCAATGCGCGAAGGGTCGAGGACGACGGTGCGCGGCACGAGCACGTCGAAGAACCCGTACTTGCTGATCAGCATGAACACCGCCGAGCCGAGCCCGACCAAGGTGTAGGTGCGCAGGCCGGCGCTTTTCTGGCGCAGCTCGCGCTCCAGCCCGATGGCAGAGGAGAGCGCCAGGGCCAGGGCCAGCCGCCAGATCATGTCTACTTCGTTGACCGACATAGACAACTAAGCCTAACCTCAACGCGGTGGCAGACACCCTGATTTACACCGAGGCCAAGGGCTGGCCCCGGGCCCCAAGCTCAGCAGCACCGGAGCGAGCCCGACGTCCTTGAGAGGCGGCCTGGTCGGGAGAGCGGCGGGCCGTGGTGCTGGCTAGCGGCTATTGCTCGGGGACTGCGGGGGCGGGTCGGGTAGCTGGAGACGATGGCGCGCCTGGGCTACTGCGGTTGCCGAGGAGCGGCATGCCCTGGCGATCGCGTTGTTGGCATGGTTGGGCGTGCGGCGCACCTCGAACTCGATCAGGGCGGCGCGGCGGAGCCGGGCGCGGGCGGCAAGGGGGCTGTCGCTCGGCGCCGACTCCAACGCTGCATTTGCGGCTCGCTCCCGCCTGCACACGAGGCAGAACTGGCCCTCGGAGGAGCTTGACCAGGCGTCGGGGAGCTCGGTCTGCTCGCCGTCGATCCGACTCGCCGACACGCCGCATACGTCACAGGTCCACTTCCTCGCCGTGCTAGTGGCTGTGCTCATGCGGGCACCTTGCGCCCGCCACGGCGGCGGCGGCGCGCGCTCGGGGCCTCAGCCGGCGTCTCCGCATCGCGTCGTCCCCGGCCCCGGTCGAACTCGCGGGCGAGGCCGAGGTCGTTAGCGATGCCCCGCATCTCGGCGGCCTGGTCAGCGAGCACAAAGCTGATCCCGGCGCCACGGCGCCCAGCCCGACCGGTGCGGCCGATCCGGTGAACATAGGAGTCGCGGTCTCCGGGGGCGTCGAAGTTGATCACGTGTGTGATGTCGGCGACGTCGATGCCGCGGGCGGCGACGTCGGTGGCCACCAGGGTGTCCACTTCGCCGTTCTCGAAGCGGGCCAAGGCTCGTTCGCGTTGGCGCTGGGTCTTGTCGCCGTGCATCGCGACCGCCTCCAGCTCGCGGCTGCGAAGCCGCTTGACGAGTCGATCGGCGCCGCGCTTGGTCCGCACAAAGACCAGCGTGCGGCCGCTCTCGCCGCCGCGCAGCTGTCCGGCCAGATGGTCGAGCTTGGCGCTCTGGGAGTCGACGTGGACGAAACGGTGCTCGATGTCGGCCTCCTTGCGGTCGGTGGCAGCCTGGGTGTGGCGGCGCGCCTTTCGCGTGTAGGCGGTTGCGAGCTTGCCGGTGGCGCCCTCCAACGTCGCCGAGAAGAAGAGGGTCTGGCGCTCGGCCGGGGTTTGGGCGACGATCCGGCTCACCGCCGGCTTGAATCCCATGTCGAGCATGCGGTCGGCCTCATCGAGGACGAGGATGCGGACGCGCCCCAGCGAGACAACACCCCGCGCGAGCAGATCCTCGAGCCGCCCAGGGGTCGCGACGATGATGTCGGCGCGGCGGGCGGCCGCGATCTGGGGCCCGAAGCCGACGCCGCCATAGACGGCGGCGATCCGCAGCCGGCGGGCGCGGGCGACGGACTCGAGCTCGTCGACGATCTGGCTTGCCAACTCGCGGGTCGGCGCAAGGACGAGGGCGGAGGGATCCGGTGCGCCGGGCTCGACCCGGTCCACCAACGGGATGCCGAAGGCGAGGGTCTTGCCGGAGCCGGTTGGCGACTGGACAAGCAGGTCGTGGCCCGCGAGCGCGTCGCGGATGACCATCTGCTGGACGGGAAAGGGTTGCGTGATGTCGCGCGCTGCGAGCGCGCCCACCACGGGTTTGGAGATGCCGAGATCGGCAAACGACATGATTGTTGTGAGCTCCTTCTATGAGCGATTCGGGGGAGATCCAGCGGCCCCTAAACGCTCAGCAGCGCACGGAGGAAACGGAACCTCTCGGGTGGCGAATGGCCAAGCCCGACAGGAGAACCGTAGCAGCCCCCGGCGCCTTCTTAGCCAGCCGCGGGGATCGGGTGGAGGGGCTCGCCGCCGCGCAGCACCGCGAAGACATCGTCGGCGACGAGGAGCGCCATCGCGTCGCGGGCGCCGGTGGTAGCCGAGCCGATGTGGGGAAGGAGGACGCAATTGGGGGCGCCGAGGAGCTCGGGCGGGACCTCGGGCTCGCGCTCGTAGACGTCAAGGCCCGCCGCGCCGATCTCGCCCTCGCGCAGGGCCCGAGCCAGCGCCGTGGAGTCGAGCAGCGACCCGCGCGCAGTGTTGATGAGGATCGCGTGGCGCTTCATTGACGCAAGCTCATTGCCGCCGATCAGGCCGGTTGTCTCCGCTGTGGCCGGCAGGTGCAGGCTGACGACGTCGGCGCGATCCAGCAGCTCCATCAGATCCACCTGGGCGGCGCCCAGCCTGCGCTCTACCGGTGCCTTTCGGCTGCGGCTCGTGTAGAGGATCTCCGCTGCCAGCGGGCGCACCAGCTCCGCGTAACGGCCACCGATCCGGCCCATCCCGACGACGCCGAAGACGGCGCCGCTCAGCTCGAGGCCGAGGTATCCCAGGGGGTCAAGCCCCTTCCAGCGGCCAGCCCGCAGGTCCGCCTCGGCCATGCCCGTCCGCCGGGCGGCGGCGAGCGTCAGCGCGAGCGCCAGCTCTGCCGTCGCGTTGGTGAGGACGCCGGGCGTGTTGGTGGCGGCGACGCCGCGATGCAGGCAGGCGCCGAGGTCGATGTTGTCGTAGCCGACGGCGAAGTTGGCCACCACGCGCAGCCGCGACCCGGCCGCATCAAGGAGGGCCGCATCGACCGCGACCGTCGGGTCGCTGACGATCGCCTCGACGCCGGCTGCGAGCTCTCGCAGGCGCTCGACGCTCGCGTCGAGCCCGCCCATGCGGACCTCGCAGCCCTCGGTAAGCCGCTCGAGCCCGGCCGCGGGCAGCCGACGAGCGACGAGCACGGTTGGCTGGCGGTCGGCCACGGGTGTCGATTCTGGCGGGTGGCCTGGGTGACTGTCGATTGAGGGGCTTCCCGTTCGTCTTAGGAGCGACCACTCTCCAAGGGAGGAACGATGAAGTACATGCTGCTGATACATCAAGGCACCACCCCGACGCCACCGTCGGAGGAGTGGGAGCGTCTCTCAGAGGACGAGCAGAAGGCGATCTACGGCGCCTACCGGGCACTCAACGAAACTCCGGGCGTCAGCCCCGGCGTCCAGATGCAGCCGCCCGAGATGGCGACCACCGTCCGCGTGCAGGACGGCAAGACGCTGACCACCGACGGCCCGTTCGTCGAGACCAAGGAGGCGCTCGGCGGCTATCTCTTCTTCGATGCCGAGGACCTCGATGCGGCGATCGAGTTGGCTGCGCGGATTCCGGCTGCGCGCCTGGGCGGGGCGATCGAGGTGCGCCCGGTGGTGAAGCGCTGATCGAGCAGGCCTTCCGCGATGAGTGGGGCCGGGTGCTCGCCGCCCTGATCGGCCTCCTCGGCGACTTCGACCTCGCCGAGGAGGCCGCACAGGAGGCGTTCGCGATCGCGGCGGAGCGCTGGCCCCGGGAGGGCACCCCCTCAAGCCCCGGCGCCTGGCTGATCGCTACCGGCCGCAACCGCGCGATCGATCGCATCCGCCGCGACCACACCCTCGCCGCCAAGACGAAGCTGCTGGAGGTGTCAGAAGCCGTGGAGGACGAGCTTGAGGAGACGGCGTTCCCCGACGAGCGGCTAGAGCTGATCTTCACCTGCTGCCACCCGGCGCTTGCCCCCGACGCGCAGGTGGCGCTCACCCTGCGTACCTTGGGCGGCCTCGGCACCGAGGAGATCGCTCGCGCCTTCGTAGTCCCCAAGGCGACGATGGCGCAGCGCATCGTCCGCGCCAAAAGGAAGATCAAGGCAGCCGGGATCCCCTTCCAGGTGCCGCCCGAGCACCTACTGCCCGATCGGCTCGCCGCGGTGCTGGCGGTCGTCTATCTGATCTTCAACGAGGGTTACGGCGGCCGCGCCGAGTTGGCGGGTGAGGCGATCCGGCTCGGCACGGCGCTCACCGAGCTGATGCCCGACGAGCCCGAGGCGCACAGCCTGCTGGCGCTGATGCTTCTCCACGACGCGCGCCACGAGGCGCGGTTCGACGACGGCGATCTGATCCTGCTGGAGGATCAGGACCGTGGGCTCTGGGACGGCGAGCGGATCACGGCCGGTCGTGCCGCGCTGCGCCGCGCCGGCGCATTGCGCGGCGCCGGCCCTTACTTCCTGCAGGCCCAGATCGCCGTCCTGCACGTCGAGGATGTCCGTGACTGGCCGCGGATCGCTGCCCTCTACGGCGAGCTGGCACGCCAGACCGGCTCGCCGGTCGTCGAGTTGAATCGCGCCGTGGCGGTGGCGGAAACGGCCGGGCCCGAGGCCGGATTGAGGGCGATCGAGGGACTGGAGCTGGACTCCTATCCCTATCTGCATGCCGCCCGCGCCGACTTCCTTCGCCGCCTTGGCCGTGCAGGCGAGGCCCGAGCCGCCTATGAGCGGGCCCTCAAGCTGACCCACTCCACCCCCGACCGTCGCTTCCTCTCCCGTCGCCTGGGCGAATTGAGCTGAACGGAAGCCCGCCGGGCCCGGTTCCTACACTTAGGGCGATGCTTTCCGAGGCTCAGGCCGACTCCACTTTCAATCTCTACCGGCGCGGCATCGAGCTGCTCGAGGACGGCGACTTCGAGCAGGCAGCGGTGCCGCTTGCGGTGGCGGCGCGCCGCGCACCCGACAAGTCCTCGGTGCGAGAGGCGCTGGGACGTGCCTATTTCCGCTGCGGCCAGTTCGCTAAGGCCGCGGCCGAGTTTGAGGCCGTTGTCGACGCCCACGGCGTCAACGACTACGCGCATTTTTGCCTTGGCCGAGCCCTTGCCAAGACGGGGCGGACCGAGCAGGCCCGCCACCACCTGGCACTCGCCTCGAACCTACGCCCCGAGAGGAGCGATTACCGTTACTACCGCGACCTCTGCGCTCCCTGAGGCCGGCAGGGATGAGCGGTTCGGCAACCTCAAGTTGTGGCGGGAGCTTGGGGCGGCAGATCCACCTCAGCTGAGCTGAGCTGCGGCTGAATTCCGGGCTTCGCCTCGGGCCCTGCCAAGCCCAGCGCTGCTGCGCCGAGGGGCCGGGTAGACTCACCCGCATACATACGGTCGGTGGTCAAGGGAAGTCCGGTGAGAAGCCGGCGCGGTCCCGCCACTGTGACCGGGAAAGGAAGCCGCAGGCGCGTTGGCGCCAGCCACTGGGGAGGACACAGAGTCCCCGGGAAGGTGCGGCCGGCCACCCCGGAAGCCAGGAGACCTGTCCCCGGCCAGCCATGACAACCCTCGAGGAAAGGGTGGCTTCAATGCCCAGACTCACCCCATTCCGGCTTGCCGCATCCTGCGCGCTGGCCGTCGTTTTCGTTCTCGCCACCACGGCGCTGGCCAGCGCCGTGGGGGACGGAGTCCCAGCCAAGCTGCGGGTCCTCACGCCGAGCGGCAAGGTGCTTGCCGAAGAGACGCTCCGCACCGGCACCGTGTCGATCCCGACCAGCCACCGGGCGACCTGCTTCGGGCAGGGGACCGGCGGCAGCGGCAGCTCGGTGACGATCAAGGGGGCGACGGCCCTCGGCCTGCTTGCCCAGGCTGCCAAGTCCGACGCGGCGCTGCGGCCGCTTCTCATCACCGACCACTTCAGCTCCAGCCTCGGTCTGGGGCTGTGCGGGGTCGGGGGCAACCTCCCGAAGAGCGGCAGCGAAGGCTCCTGGTATCTGACCGTCAATCACAAGAGCCCGCCGCTGGGCGGCAGCAAAGTAAAGCTGCACCCCGGGGACGAAGTGCTCTGGTACCTGGCAACCGCCTACCCCTACCCCAAAGCGCTGTCGCTGAGCGCCCCGGCGGAGGCCAGGGCGGGGAAGCCGTTTCCGGTGCGCGTCTTCTCCTATGACGAAAAGGGCAAGCGCAAGCCGGCCGCCGGGGTCACGATCACCGGCGCCGCCAGCCCGACCGGCTTAAGCGGTCGCGCCATGGTCACGCTTGGCAAGCCGGCTCTGCTGGTCGCCCGCCACGGCACCGACATACCTTCCAACCGCGCGCCGGTGTGCGTTGGGGGCAAGTGCCCGAGCGGCTCAAGTAGGTGAGCCGGCGCCGCGGCACGGCGGCTGCAGTCGCGCTGCTGGTGGGCGCGCTTGCGGTCGCCGGCTGCGGCCTCGGCCCTGGCAAGGGGCTCGGCGACGTGAGGTTGACTGTGACCCACGACTACGGGGCGGAGCCGGTCCTCGAACGGGCGGTTGGCGGGGTCACCGAATCCGACACGGTGATGCGGGTCCTCGAACGCAGCGCCGACATCTCTACCCGCTACGGCGGCGCCTTCGTGCAGTCAATCGACGGTGTGGAAGCGAAGGAGCGCAGTGGCGCCTCCGATGACTGGTTCTTCTACGTGAACGGGGTCGAGTCGCCGGTCGGCGCGGCCGCCTACTCGCTGCACGGAGGTGAGGCGATCTGGTGGGATTACCGCGACTGGTCGGCGGCAATGCAGGTTCCCGCCGTGGTCGGCTCCTGGCCTGAGCCATTCACCGGCGGCTACGAAGGCAAGCGGCGCCCGCTGGCGCTTGAGTGCATGGGCGGGGGAGCGGTCTGCCGGGAGGTGCGGAGCAGGCTGGTGGGGGCTGGCGCGTCCGTCGCGCCGGGCTCGCCGCGCGGCGCAACCCGAGTGTTGGTCGGCCCGTGGTCGCGGCTGCGGGGAGACCCCGCCGCAGGGCAGATCGATGAAGGGCCGCAGACAAGCGGCGTCTTCGCCGAGTTCACCCGGCGCGGCGGCGAATTCGAGCTGCAGGGTCTCGGCGAAGACGGCAAGCCGGCACGCTCCTTCGGGGCGAACGCCGGGCTGGTCGCGGCGACGCGGCGCTACGAAGCGCCGCCCACCTGGGTCATCACCGGCGCCACTCTGTCTGGCGTTCGCGCCGCGGCCGGTTTGCTCGACGCCGCCGATCTGCGCGATCATTACGCGGTTGCGACCGAGGGTGGGAAGGAGACGCCGCTGCCGCTGCGATGAGATCGCCGCTCGCCTACACGCCGAGGCCGGGCCCGCTGCAGGCCGCATCGCCGGGCGCTGCGGTCGTCTACCTGGGCTCGCTCGTCGTCGTTGCCTTCATCTACTGGAGCCCGATCGTCCTCGCCGCCGTCCTCGCCGCCGCCGTCCTCGCCGGGCTGCTTGCGGGCGCCCGCGACGCGGTTCGCATCGCATTGCGGATGGGCCTGGTGCTTGCCCTGCCGATCGCCGCCGTCAACGCGCTGGTGGTGAGAAGCGGCGAGACGGTCCTCGCCCGGCTCGGCGAGTGGCCGCTGCTGGGCCAGGTCGACATCACTGCTGAGGCGATCGTCTATGGCCTGGTGCTCGGCCTGCGGGTGCTCGCTGCGGTGCTCGCCTTCTCCGTCTACTCGGCCTGCGTCGATCCAGATCGGGTGCTTCGCGCCTTGCGCCCCCTCGCCGGCCGCTCGGCCCTCACCGCGAGCCTCGTCTCCCGCCTCCTGCCGGTCGCCGCTGCCGACGCCGCCCGCCTGCGCGACGCCGCCCGCCTGCGCGGGCCCGGGGCCGCCCCGGTCGGCCGCGGAGCCCTTGCTCGCCGCCTCCTCGCCGGCTCGCTCGATCGGGCGGTAGACGTTGCCGCGACCCTGGAGCTTCGTGGCTATGCGCTCGATGCGCCAAAGGCGAAGCGACACAAGAAGCGCTCCCGCCACGACACCCGCTTCTACGTGACCGGCGCCGTCGTCCTCGCCGCCGCGATCGCGGCAAAGCTGCTCGGCGCCGATGCCTTTGACGCCTACCCGACGATTGAGCTGGGCGCCGGCCCACTCACCATTGCGCTCTCGGCTCTCATCCTGCTCAGCGGCCTGGCTCCGCTGCGTCGCAAACCACGCCGTGCCGTCGGGCTGCGCCGAGCCGCGCCACCGGGAGTTACGCGGAGCGCGCCGCCCAGCCTGAAGGCCTCCGGTGTCTGAGCTGGCGAGCGCGACCCGGAGCGCCCACGCCCTCTCGATCGAGGGCCTCACCTACAGCTACCCACACGCTGACCGCAGGGCCCTGTTCGACATCTCCATCCGCCTTGACCGCGGCGAGTTCGCCGTCCTTGCCGGTCGCTCTACGTCTGGCAAGTCAACCCTCTTGCGCGCCGCCTGTGGCCTCGTCCCTCATTTCCATGGCGGAGAGATCGCCGGCGAGGTCAAGGTCGCCGGGCGGAATGCGATCGAGTCCGGTCCAGGCGAGCTGGCGGCTGTGGTCGGCTACGTGGCTCAAGATCCCGAGACCCAGATCGTCTCGACCACGGTTAATGCCGAGATCGAGCTGCCACTTGAGATGCGCGGCGATCCCCCGACCTCGCGTGCCCGCGGCGTCGAGGAGGTTGCCCTCGCCCTCGCCATCCCGCACCTGCTCGATCGCTCCGTCGAAACCCTCTCCGGAGGAGAGCTGCAACGGGTAGCCCTCGCCGCCGCCCTTGTGACCCGGCCACGCTTGGTCCTTCTCGATGAGCCAACGTCCCAACTCGACCCGGTCGCAGGCGATGAGCTGATCTGGCTGCTGCGCCGCCTCAACGAGGAGTGGGGGATCACCATTCTCCTCGCCGAGCATCGCCTGGAGCGCTGCCTCGCCGCAGCCGATCGCGTCCTCGCAATGGATTCGGGCGCCGTCTCCTTTGACGGCTCCCCGCGCGACTTCCTGGCCTGGTCGCGCGACTTCGACCCGGCACTCACCACCCCGGCCGCTCGTCTCTTCTCCCTGACCGGCATCGACCCGCTTCCCGTTGGGGTCCGCGACGCGCGGGCAATTCTCGCTTCAATCGAGCCCACCGGTGGGAGCGGTCGGACTCCCTCGGAGCGTCCTTTGCGTTCTCGGAAATCCAGCCGCGGCCGGCCGTCGAGCCCCCGTCAAGGCAGCTCAGGTGGGAAGGGCTCCTCGCCGGCCCCCGCACTCCTAGCCCACGACCTGTGGGTCGAGCTGACGGCTGGGGAGCAGCCCCGCGACGTCCTGAGGGGAATCGATCTCCGTCTCGAGCACTGCGAGCGAGTAGCCCTGATGGGCCGCAACGGCGCCGGCAAGAGCACCTTGTTGCGAGCGGCCGCGGGCCTCCTCGATCCTGTGCGGGGGAAGATCGAGACCCGCGACGGGATCGCGCTGCTGGCCCAGAACCCGAGTGACTACCTGGTCCGCGAGCGGGTCGGCGAGGAGCTGCCGGGCGAGGCGGGCGTGGCCGCCTTGGCGCTCGTCGGGCTCCAGGGCGCGATCGACGCGGACCCGCGGGACCTCTCTGGCGGCGAGCGGCAGCGCCTGGCCCTGGCGATCGCGCTGGCGGGGCAGATGGAAGGCGAGCAGCTGCCCGGCCTGGTGGCGCTCGACGAGCCGACGCGGGGGATGGACCGTGCTCGCAAGGACGACCTGGTCGAGCTGATCGACGGGCTGGCAAGCCGCGGCGCCGGCGTGGTCATTGCCACCCACGACGTCGAGTTCGCGGCGGCATTCGCCGAGCGAGTTGTCCTGCTGGGCGATGGCTGCGTGATCGCCGACGGCCCTGCTGTCGAGGTTCTCTCTGGCGGCTGGTACTTCGCCACTGAGGTCGCCCGCGTTCTCGACCTGCCGGGGGTAATCACCCCCGAGCAGGGCGCCGCTGCGCTCGCGGAGGAAGGCAAGCTATGAGCTGGGAGCTGACTAGCTTCCTCCTCCTAGGCGCCGCCCTGATCGGCGGCTTCGCCTGGTATGAGCGCTCGCGACCGCCGTCTCAGGTGATCGCCCTGGTCGCCGCCCTCGCGGCGATGGCGATCGCCGGCCGCATCGCATTCGCGGCCTTCCCCAACGTCAAGCCCACGACCGACATCGTGATTTTTGCCGGCTATGCCCTGGGCCCCGCGCCGGGGTTCGCGGTCGGCGCCCTGACCGCTCTGGTCTCCAACTTTTGGTTCGGCCAGGGGCCGTGGACCCCGTGGCAAATGGCCGCCTGGGGGCTCTGCGGGATCTTGGGTGCGGCGCTTGCCCTCGGCACCCGCAACGCCGGCCGCTTCACGCTGGCTGCGGTGTGCGGCTTTGCCGGGGTCGCCTACGGAGCGCTGCTCAACTTCTCAGAAATGACCTATGGCGGCGAACTCTCGCTGCGCCGCTTCCTGTTCTTTGAGGGGCGGGCTGTCCCCTTCGACGCCGCCCACGCGATCGGCAACATCGTCTTCGCCCTGATCGCCGGGCCGGCGATGGTGCGGATGCTGATCCGCTTCCGTGAGCGGTTCCAGTGGGGGAGGGGGGACGCAGCCGAGCAGCCCGGGGCGGAGTCGGCCGGGCTGCGCCCGGGCTTGCGCGGCGGGGGCATCGCCGCAGTACTGATCCTCGCCCTCGCGGTGGCGGTCGCCCTTCCGGCTCGCGCTGAGGCCTCAGATACCTCCCGCGCCGCCGACTGGCTGGAATCCGTCGAGAACTCCGACGGGGGCTTCGGCGCCTCGCCCGGTGAGCGCTCCAGCGTCGCGATGACCGACTGGGCGATGCTTGGTCTTGAGGCGGTCGGCCGCAATCCGCAGGACATCTCCAGCCATGGCCACACGCCGATCGACTTCCTCCATGGCGCCCAGCGGGAAATCAGCAGCACCGGCGACCTCGCCCGCACGATCCTTGCCCTGGAGGGGGCGGGCATCAACTCCGGCTCCTTCGCCGGGCGCGACCTGGTCGCCGAACTTGTCAAGCGCCGCCGCGACAACGGTTCCTTCGAAGGCTGGCCGAGTGAGACCGCATTCAGCGTCATCGCCCTGCGTGCGGCGGGCGCGAACGGCGGGCTAGACAAGTCGGTGGAATGGCTACGCGGTGTCCAGAACGAAGACGGCGGCTGGGGCGACACGCCAGGTTCGCCCAGCACCGCCGATGACACCGGCGCGGTCATGCAGGTACTTGCAAACGGCTCCAAGTCCGCCGATCGCGCCCTCTCCTACTTGCGTGCCGCACAGCGACCCGGTGGCGGCTTTCCGCTCGGCGGTTCAGGCGCGGTCAACACCCAGTCCACCGCCTGGGCGATCCAGGGAATTATCGCGGTCGGCGGTAATCCCGGCATCTTCCGCCGCGGCGGCGCCAGCGCCCCCGACTACCTCTCCAGCCAGCAGGCGAGCGACGGCCACTACCGCTACTCCGCCGCCAGCGACCAGACGCCGGTCTGGGTCACCGGTGAGGTCCTGGTGGCCGCCGCCGGTCAGCCTTTCCCCGTCCCGGTTGCGCCCCGGGCCCCCAAGCCCGCCAAGAGCGGCAGCGGGACGAATAGCTCGGGCACCGCGGCGACGGCGGCGCCCAAGTCGACCCCCTTCGCACCGGTTCCCTCCCAGAGCGGCTCTGGCGCCTCCACCGGAGCCGCCGCACCGCCGGGCCGCTCCCCGTCGACAGGAAGAGCATCTCCGGCGACCCCGACCCCGCGGGGCAAAGTACCCAACCCCGCAACGTCGACAGCCCCTGCGACCCAGCCGTCTTCAGCGAGCGGTATTGAAGCCGGCGGCGGCGCTTCGCCGTGGCCGCCGATTCTGATCGGCGTCGCCAGCGGCGGCCTGGCGCTCGGCGCCACCTGGTGGCTGGCGCGCCGACACGGCTGGTAGCTCGCCGGCGGTGGCCGATACGCTCGGACTGTGGAGGTGAAGACCGCGATCCTGGCGCCGGGGGCCTTGCCCCCTAACTGATGCTTTCTCGAGCCGAGGCAGTCGAGGCGATCGCCGGCAGGCGCTTTGAGGTGGTTGTGATCGGCGGCGGCATCACCGGCGCCGGGGTTGCCCTCGACGCCGCCTCGCGCGGCTACTCGGTCGCCCTGCTGGAGCGCGAGGACTACGCGATCGGCACCTCCAGCCGCTCCTCGAAGATGGTCCACGGCGGCCTGCGCTACCTGCAGAACTTCGACCTCGGACTGGTCCGCGAGGCGCTGCTGGAGCGCCAGCTGATGGTCCGGCTGGCGCCGCACCTCGTCTACCCGACCCCGTTCCTCGTCCCAGCCCTGGGCGAGGAGCGTCGCGACCGCAAAATCGGGCTCGGCCTCAACATGTACGACGTGATGGCGACGACCAGGGTCGGTCGCAGCCGTCGCGACACGAGGTCGGGCGGGGAGGAGGTTGAGGGCTTTGACTGGTCGCCCGACCGCCACCGCACGATCGACCGCGACGAGGTGCTGGAGATGGTCCCGGCGCTCGCCGCGCGCGAGCCTAAGAGCGCCTACCTCTTCTATGACTGCCAGACCGACGACGTCCGCCTCGTGCTGACCGTTCTGGGCGAGGCGGAGCGCTTCGGCGCGGTGCTGCTGAACGGCGCCGAGGTGACCGAGGTGCTCTCCCTAAACGGTCGCGCCTCCGGCGTCGCCTTCGTCGAGGCCGAGTCGGGCGAGCGCCTCGTGGTCGAGGCCGACAACGTCGTCAACGCGACCGGCGTCTGGGCCGACCGCATCCGCCCCGGGGAGGTGGTTGACGAGGAGGACCTGCCGCGGATCGCCCCCAGCCGCGGGACCCATCTGATTCTCGATCAGGCCGACCTCCCGATGGGCCGCGCCGCCTGCGTCATCCCGGCCGGCGAGGGGCGCGCGATCTTCGCCCTGCCCTGGTACGGCCGCACCCTGATCGGCACCACGGACAACGACTACGAGGGGGACATCTCCCTCCCCAAGCCGGCCGCGGAGGACATTGCCTACCTGCTTGACGCGGTCGACTCGTTCTTCGGTGTCTCGCTCGGTCGCTCTGACCTAGTCGGCGCCTACGCCGGGGTGCGACCGCTGATCTCGACCGGCGACCGTCGCAGGTCGGTCGACATCTCGCGCAAAGCGGAGCTTTATGAGACCTCTTCAGGGATGCTGACGATCACTGGCGGCAAGCTGACCACCTGGAGGCGGATGGCGAAGCAGACCGTCGACCGCCTAGTCGAGCGCGAGGGGCGCGAGGCCCCCTGTCACACTGCCGAGATCCCGCTCGGGATGGAGGCGCGAGCCGCGGACCTGGAGGCGCCGGAGGGCGTGGGGGATGAGTCGGTCTCCCAGCTCGCCTTTCGCTACGGGCACGCCGCCCGCGATGTCCTCGATCTCGCCTGGAAGGACTCGAAGCTGGCGCAGCCGATCGCCAGCGGCCGCCCCGACTTGCTTGCCGAGGCGACGATTGCCGCTCGCCACGAGCAGGCCCGCAGCGTCGCCGACGTGCTGCTGCGCCGCACCCGGCTGGGGATCCTCGCCGCGGAGCAGCTGCGCAGCGCCGACTCAGTTCGTCCGGTCGCCGAGGCGATCGGACGCGAGCTTGGCTGGTCGCGTCGGCGCATCAGGCAGGAGGCCGAGGCCTGGCCGGTGGTCATGGCAAGGGAGGGCGTCGACCCCGCCCACGCGGACCTCACCGGTTGAATAACCTGCCGCCTCGATGACCAAGGCCGAGCTGGAATCCAAGCACCTCGCCGAGCTGCACACGCTGGCGGCCGAGGCGGCCGTGCCCGGCTACAGAATGCTGTCCCGCGTCGAGTTGGTCGAGAAGCTGGCGAGTGGCGAGCGCGAGCGCGAGGCGCCGCTGCGAGAAGAGCCATCCCGTCCCACCGCCCCGCCGGTCCCGAAGCCGGATTCGCCCCCCGCCCGGGCTAGGCAGAGCGAGTCCTCAAGCCCTCGCCCTGCCCGTCGCCGCCGGCGCCGCTTCCGCCGCCGGCGCGGCAAGGGCGGCAGCCCCCGCGAGCATGCGGACCGTTGGCTGGAGGCCTGGAATGCGCACGACCTTGACGCGATCGTCGCCTGCTACTCCGTAGACGTCAGCTTCGCGATCCCGGCGGTGGTGGGGGACGCTGCCGAGGGGCGAATGGAGGGACGCGAGGAGCTGCGCGACCACTTCCGTCACGGCCTTGAGCTGGCGCCCAACCTGACCGTCACCGAGGAGTCGTTGCTCGAGGGCCCGGGGGGCTTTGCCCTGCTCTACAGGCGCGAGGACGGGCATCGGGCGATCGAGGCTGTCGAGCTGGACGAGTCCGGCCTGGTGGCGCGGGCCCGCGTCTATTACGAGCGCGAGCAGCCCTCAAACTGAGAGCGCCTAGCGGCGGTAGGCGATGCGCCGCCAGGAAGGCTCCTTGGAGAGCTCGATCAGCTCGGAGCTGCGGTCCGGCTGGACATAGCCGAAGGACTGGGTGCGCTCGTCGAAGACGACGTCCAGCTCGCCCTCCTTGACGCGCTGGTCCAGCCAGGCGCCGCGGAAGACGAGGCGGCGGATCCAATGGACGAGGCTGCGATTGGCCGGTCCGACAAGGTCCTCCCAGTTCTCGTTGATGTGCTCGCCGAGGCGGGAGGTGGGCTCGGCGATCTCGCCGCTCACGGCGAGATCGAGCAGGTCGTCCAGCTCCTCGGGGCTCAGTCCCTGATCGACGAAGCCGAGCTTGACCGCGGCCTGCTCGACGCGCTGGCCGAAGTCGTCCTCGTTGAAGGCGAAGCGCAGCTCGCCGTACTCGAGCACGTAGTCGGAGCCCGACTCGTAATTCCCTCTGCGGGTCGTCTTCTTATCCACGGTTGAAGCCCATCGGCCCCCACAAGCCCAGCGGGAGCAGGTGCCGGATCATGCCGGTCATCGTAGTTGGGTGCCGCCCGGCGGGGGCCCTTGAACGACGGTTTGCACGCCCAGGGCGCCTGATGCGGGTCCGGGGACGGCCGCGGCGATTGCCCTTGCCGCCCGCCTGTCGCTGGACTATGGTCAGCGCATCCCCTTGGTCGTGGTGATCGCCGGGCTCATCTGGTGTGCAGTGGCGAGCAAGAAGCATCCGTGAGAGCCGGCCGGTCAACGCTCCAGGCTGAACTCCGGCCGTGATCGACCTGCACTGCCACATCCTGCCGGCCCTCGACGACGGGGCGCTAGACCTGGGAGACAGCACCGGGATGGCCCGGCAGGCGGCCGCGGACGGGATCGTGGCGATCTGCGCCACCCCTCACATCCGCCACGACCACGATGTCCACATCGAGGGGATCGCCAGCCGCCTCGAAGCCCTTGGGGAGAGGCTGCGCGCGGAGGGCGTTCCAGTCGCCGTCCTTCAGGGCGGCGAGGTCGCAGAGACCGCAGTCGAGGGCCTGAGCGCGGAGGAGCTGGCGCTGGTGGGGCTGGGCGGCGGATGCTGGATCCTGCTCGAGCCGGCGCCCGGGCCGCTCACCGACAGCCTCACCCGCCGCGTTGAGTACCTTGCCGAGCGCGGCCACCGCTCGCTGATCGCCCATCCCGAGCGACACGTCTCGGCGGACATGTTCGAGCGCCTGGAGGGTCTGATTGCCGCCGGCGCCTTGATCCAGGCCACCGCGGATTTCTTCCTGCGCGAGGAGACGGCGCCGGGGATGCTCGCTTTGGCCAAGGCGGGGCTGGTCCACGTGCTCGGCAGCGACTCGCACTCCTCGCGGTATGGCCGCCCGCCGCAGCTGGCTGCCGCACTCGAGGAGCTGGGAGCGATCGAGCGCCTGGCTCCCCATCTGGGGTGGATCGCCGAAACGGCGCCGCGCGCGATAATCGAAGGAGCGCGGGTCGAGCCGCCGTTTGGGCCGGCGTTCTAGTCCAGCCCAACCAGCTCCACCTTTTTGGCCAGGTCCTCGACCACGGAGCGGGCGCCGGTCCCGAGGCCGTGTCGCAGGAAGTTTGCCGCCCCCGCCGCAGCGCCGAGCCTCAGCGACTCCTCCCACTCGCGGCCGACGGCGAGCGAAGCGGAGAGTGCGCCCATCATCGAATCCCCGCAACCCTCGCGCGAGCCGCGGTCAAAGCGCGGCGGGATCAGCATCTGAGCCCGGCCGCCTCGCAGGACGAATGCCGGCTCCCCGGCGCGAGTCACGATCGCCGCCTCGGCGCCGCGCTCGATTAGGCGCTCGGTCGCCGCGCGCAGCCTTGCCTCCGTGTCGACCGGCCCGGCGACGAACTCCGCCAGCTCCCAGTCGTTGATCTTGACCAGGTCCGGCTTGCCCTCAAGTGCGCTGTCGAGCCGCGGCGAGGAGAGGTCGACCAAGACCGGGGTACCGTTGGCCCGAACGTCGGCGACCAGGCTCCCGTAGATCTCCAGCGGCAACGACTCGCCTGGGTAGGGGTTGCAGAGGACGAGGGCATCGGAGTCGATCGCCGCGGCGCAGGCTGCGGAGAAGAGGTCGTCAACCTCATGCCGAGAAGGAGGCATGCTCGCCCCCTGCGCGATCGGCTGGCGCTCACCACTGCGACGGTCGTGGATATAGGCGCCGCTGGCCTCGGCGCTCTCTACCAGGCGAAGCTCGATTGGCAGCGCCTCGAGCAGCGGTCGCAGCACAGCACCGGTCTCGCCGCCGATGAAGCCGCAAAGAGCCGGCCCTGCTCCCAGCTCTGCTGCCATCCGGGCAACCCACACGCCCTGCCCGGCCGGGTGAAGATGGATCTCATCGCCCCCCGCGGCGCTCAGCGCCTCGATCGTGATCGAGAGCATTGGGTGGGGCCCGAAGACCGCGACCCTTCCGGTAGGGGCCATAGCTGGAGAGCCTAGAGCGAGCGCCTAGGCCCACCCAAACTTCTGCTCGCTCAAGGACGAGCGTGCAGCAGGCGTGCCGTGACGCCCTGGATCGTGTCGATCCCGTAGCCCATCGTCGGGTCGCCGTCGGTCATCACGGCGATCGCCACCCGCTCCCCCGATCGTTGCAGTCGGGCCACCTGGTGGACGAGCTGTCCGCGTGCGGTTTCACGCCAGCCGCCCTTGAAGAAGACTGTCCAGCCGCGCGGCCGGGCAATGGCCGGGATTCCCCAGCTCTCATAGCCGGCGATATGGGAGAGCAGGTGGCGGGCAAAGTGGCGGAACTTCGGCGGGGTCAGGCTTTCCATCTCGAAGAAGTAGCGGGCCTGGTCGGCGGGGCTGATCTGTGCGTTGGCCCAGATGCCGACGATCGAGAAGTCAGTCATCGCAGCGCGGCGTGCCAGCTCGCGCAAGCGGGGGTCGCCGACTCGTTCCCAGACCGCGGTCGCCGCTTCGTTGTCGGAGATGTGGATCATCGGCTCCAGGAGCGAGCGGCTTCCGGTGTCGAGACCGCGGTGCTCGGCCGCCAGCTTGCGCAGGTAGGCGACCAGGAGCATCGCCTTGACGACACTGGCGCTGACGAAGGTTCGGTGCAGGTGCTCGCCGCTCATCCGTCCCTCGCTGTCGATGACCGCAAATCCGGTGTAGCCGATGCGCCGGTTTAAGTAGCGAGTCGCCGCGGCGACGGCGGCACGCCCAGGGTAGCCGGCCGGGGCGCGGCCGGATCCCTGATAGGGCGAACCGGCGGGGCCGAGAAAGCGGTGGTGCCCGCAGGGACCGTGCGAGCCGCTCGGGCCGGGGGTGCCTTGCGTGGGGGCGCTAAAGCAGGCCGCATAGCGGAACGGGCCGGCGGCCGGCACGGTGAGGATGGCGGTCATCTGGGTCACGCCAGGCGTCACTTCACTGGTGTGCCCGATCCCCACCCGGCGCAGGGGGCCGCCGGCGCCGGCACCGAGGTACCAGTAGACGGTTCGCCCGCTCCAGGGCAAGTCGGCCTGATGACGGGAGACGAAGTTGATGCGGGCGCGTCCGCCCGAGAGATAGCTGACGCTGCTGGTCACCTGCTCGCCGGCCGGGCCATCGGCGCTCTCGGATGCGCCGCCGGCCTTGAACCCGCCTTGGCGTGGCTGCCTTGATGGTCGCGCCCCCGCCACGGGTGCGGCCCCGACAAGGCAGGCGAGGGCGACTGCACCGACCAGCGCCGCGCACGGTAGGGACCGCGGGCTCCACCTGGGATGCGGCGCTGGGGCTCTTGGGGCCGCCACGTCGCGGATCCTATTGCCCGTCCCATTGGCCCGGCCGATCACTGCGGCTGGTCTTGATCACCGACGCCGGGCCGGCCCAGGGCAACGCAGCCGGGGAGCGGGAAAAGATGGCGCCCCCACTCCTCGCCGCCAGCCCTGCTCTCCTCCGAGAGGCCCGGGCCGCCAGATGCAAACGGCCTTGCAGTGCATAGTCGTGTTGCAAAGTGGGGGAAAGTGGGTTACAGTGGCGCGCGAGTTGAAGCCCAGGACCGGGGTGGTGAGGCTCCTCCCACCTCATCACCTCGGTCCTAACTCTTTCCAGCCCTCCCGAAAGGAATCGACGCGGTGGCATTTCGGGGTATCTACGAGCACAGTCTCGATTCCAAGGATCGCCTCACAGTTCCGTCGCGCTTCCGCGCGGCCCTCTCTGATGGAGTGGTTCTTTCCAAGGGCTTCGACCCCTGCGTCTGGTTGCACACGACCGCGGAGTTCGAGCAGCTCTCCGACCGCTTCCTCGCGCCCCACAGCCCCTTCGGTCGCGACGCTCGCCGCCTGCGTCGTCGCTTCCACGGCGGCTCCTTTGACGAAACGCTCGACTCGGCCGGCCGCATTCGCCTCTCGAAGCCGCTGATCGAGCACGCCGGCCTCGACGGGCCCTGCGTGGTGGTCGGGGCGGGGGAGTACCTGGAGATCTGGAACGCCGGCGCCTGGGCCGAGCAGGAGCAGGAGCTCGATCTGGAAGCGCCCGAGATCGCCGAGGGCCTGGCGGGCACAGGAGCCTCTGAGTGAAATGGGAGCCCAGGTTTCCCATGCCCGGAGCCCAGTGCCGACACTCGCCACCCTTATCTACATGCCGACCGAGCATCTACCCGTTCTTGCCACCGAGCTAACCGCCCTGCTTGCCCCCGAGCCGGGGCAGACTGCGGTTGACTGCACCTTCGGTGGTGGTGGTCACGCCCGGCTTCTTTCCGGTCGGCTGGGGTCGGCCGGGACGCTGATCTGCATCGACCGCGACCCGGCGGCGGCGGCCCGCTTTGCCGAGTTTGCCGCCGCCGCGCCCTGCCACACCCGCTTCATCGGGACCGACTACGCAGAAGGGCTTCGCACCCTGCGCGGCGAAGGCCTCCACCCAGACATGGTCTACATGGACCTCGGAATGTCTTCGATGCAGGTCGACACCTGGGAGCGGGGGTTCTCCTATGCCTACGACGCCCCACTCGACATGCGGATGGACACGCGCCAGGAGCTGACCGCCGCCGACATCGTCAACGAGTGGCCCGAGTCGCGGATCGCGCAGGCGCTGCGCCGCTTCGGCGAGGAGCGCTACGCCGGCGGGATCGCGCGGGAGGTCGTCCGCCGCCGCCCGCTGCAGAGCACTTCTGAGCTCGTCGCGGCGGTCAAAGCCGGCATCCCGGCCTCGGCCCGCTTCGGCGGCGGCCATCCCGCCAAGCGGACCTTCCAAGCGATCCGGATCGCCGTCAACGGGGAGCTCGACTCCCTTGAGGACGCCCTGCCGCTCGCCTGGGAGATGCTGCCGATTGGCGGCCGGCTAGCCGCGATCTCCTTCCACTCGCTTGAGGATCGCCGCGTCAAGCGGTTCCTCGCCGAGCGTGCCCGTGGTTGCGTTTGCCCGCCGGAGCTACCGGTCTGCGTCTGCGGCCACGAGCCCGAGGCAGAGCTGCTCACTCGCCGCGCAGTTGCCCCCGGTGGCGGAGAGATGGCAGCGAACGCGCGCTCGCGTTCGGCTCACCTGCGGGCAGCCGTGAAGATCGCCGCTACAGCGCCTCAGGGGGCAGATGATTAATGGCGGTCGCCGCTCCCGCACGCAAAGCTTCCCCCGCGCGCAAACCGGCTCCTCGCCTGGTCCGGGCGAGCGCCGCACCGGCCCCTGTCCGCCCGCGGCCCGCCCGCGCGCCGCGCCGTGGTCGACCCAAGCCCAAGCTGGCGAGCGGCGGCCAACTGATCCCGCTTGCCGTCGGCCGCACGGCAACTGCGGTAACTCATCTGCCCGACTCCGGACTGGTGGTCAGGATGACCCGCGGCAGGGCCTGGATCGGCGTGCTCGGCGTGCTACTGGCTGGGATTGTCGCCCTCAACGTGATCACCCTCAGCTTCGCGGCTTCGACCGGCAAGATCTACCAAAGCATCGAGGCCCTCGAACAGGACAGCTCGATCGTCGGCAGCCGCGACGCGCAGAGATACGGGACAGCACGGATCCGCCGTGAGGCGGCCGCGCAGGGCCTGGAGATGCCCTCGGCCAATCAGGTTCGCTATCTGACCGCCGCTCCGAACGACGTTGAAACGGCGGCTAAGCGCCTCGCCGCCGCTGGCGGCGGCTGAGGCCGGACGCGCAATGCGCTTGATCGAGCGACGGATAGGCCTCCTGTTCGCCGGCTTTCTCTTCTGCTTCCTGGTCATCGTCGGCCGGGCCTTCTGGCTGCAGGGGGTGGAAGGCTCAAAGCTCGCCTCCGAGGCGATCTCCCAGCAGACCGACGTGGTCACGGTCCCCGGGCTTCGCGGCAGCATCCTCGACCGCTACGGCAATGAGTTGGCCGCCTCCGAAGATGCGGCGACGATTTACGCGACTCCGTATCAGGTAAAGGACCCGTCGCGAACCGCTGCGAAGCTGGCGCCGATCCTCGACACCAGCAGGGGCCAGGTCCTGCATTCCCTGACCGCACACTCCGGCTTTTCCTACGTTGCCCGCGAGGTGAGCCTACCGGCAGCGGCGCGGATTACCCGGCTCAAGCTGCCGGGGATCGGGCAGCTTCCCGACAGTCGCCGAACCTATCCGCAAGGGGAACTGGCAGGGCAGGTGATCGGGGCAGTTGGGACCGAAGGAAAGGGGCTGACTGGGCTGGAATCGGAGAAGAACTCAGTACTGCAGGGAGTAGACGGTGAACGCCGCGTCGTCAAGGATGCGCTCGGTGAGCCGATCCGCTTGGAAACGGTTAAGCAGGCCCGCAACGGCAAGGATGTCCAGCTAACGCTCGACCCCGCGATCCAAGCGAAGACCGAAGAAGTGCTCGCCGGGGTCGGATCGAGCTTCGCGCCCAAGGGCGCGACGGCGATCGTCATGGAACCGCGTAGCTCGCAAATCCTGGCGATGGCGAGTTGGCCTCCGGTCAACCTCAACGACCTCTCCCAGGCCAGCCCCGAAGCGCTGATGAACCAGGCGACCGGATTCAACTACGAGCCGGGCTCGACCTTCAAGGCGTTCACCGTCTCAGCGGCGCTGGAGGAAGGGCTGGTGACGCCGGAAACGACGTTCACGCTGCCGCCGACGATCCGGGTCGCCAATCGGACGATCGAAGAAGCTGAGCCGCGGGGCACCGAAACGATGAGCGTCGCCCAGATCCTCGCCCGCTCATCCAACGTGGGTGCGGTGACGATCGGGCTCGAGTTGGGCGCCAGCCGATTCAGCCGCTGGATCGATCGCTTCGGCTTCGGTCGCCCAACCGGCGTCCAGTTCCCGGGCGAGGAACGGGGAATCGTGCCGGCGCTGAAGGACTACTCGGGCTCGACCATGGGCAACCTGCCGATCGGCCAGGGGGTCTCGGTGACGCCGATGCAGATGGCTGCCGGCTACACGGCGATCGCCGACGGCGGCATCCTGCGCCGCCCGCAGCTGATCGAGAAGGTCGGCGGCGAGCCGGTGCACGAGCCGCGCGGGCGCCGCGTCATCGCTCCTCAGGTGGCGGCCCAGGTGCGCACCATGCTCGAGGGAGTGCTGGCGCCTGGGGGGACTGCCTCGGAGGTGAGCGTGCCGGGGTACACGCTTGCCGGCAAGACCGGGACCGCGCAGATTGCCGAAAACGGGACCTACTCCAACACCAAATTCGTGGCTTCCTTCATCGGGTTTGCTCCGGCGCAGGACCCGCGACTGCTGGTCGCGGTGATCGTCGATCAGCCCTCGGGGGGGGACTACTACGGCGGGTCGGTGGCCGCACCGGCGTTCGGGAAGATCGCGGCCTTCGCGCTGCCCTACCTCGGGGTTCCTCCCGGGTAGGGCTCATGCGCCGGGGCTCCGGAGCGGATGTCCGCCTCGCACCTAGAATCGAGGGCATGAGGCTGCGGGACTTGATTGCGGGCGCAGGGATCCGAGCCACGATGGGAGATCTTGACGTTGAGCTTGCGGATCTGGCTTATGACAGCCGAAAAGTCGGGCCTGGAGCGCTGTTTTTCTGCGTGCCCGGGGAGAAGGTGGACGGACATGAGTTTGCCGCGCAGGCAGTTGAGGCCGGTGCCTCTGCGCTGGTCGTCGGGCAACAGCTGGATCTTCCCGTTGTTCAGGTCCTGGTCGAGGACGTTCGGGCGGCCATGGCGCCTTTGGCGGCGCGGTTCTGGGGAGATCCGACCGCCGGGCTGAAGGTGGTGGGGATTACCGGGACCAACGGGAAGACCACCACAGCGTTCCTGGTCCAGGAGATCCTCGAGACGGCGGGGACGCCGACCGGCTTGCTCGGGACGGTGAAGCAGGTGGTGGGCGGCGCGGAGGAGGAGGTCGAGCGGACCACGCCCGAGGCGATCGACCTACAAGCGACGTTTCGGCGCATGCTGGATGGCGGGGACCGGGCCTGCGCGATGGAGGTCTCCTCGCATGCATTGGCGCTGCACCGCTGCGACGCGGTTCACTTCGCGCTGGCGCTGTTCACGAACTTGACCCAGGACCACCTCGATTTTCACGGCAGCATGGAGGACTACTTCCGGTCCAAGCGGATGCTGTTCGAGATGGCACCGGGGAGCTCGGTCGTCAACGTCGACGATCCCTACGGCCAGCGGATCGCCCGGGAGTTCGAGTGCCTTACCTTCTCCGCCGATGGCGCCGAGGCGGACTATGTCGCTTGCAATGTGTCCTTCGATGCCGAGGGGGCCGAGTTCACGATTCTCGGGCCGAGCGGCGAGACGCCCGTTAGCACCGCTCTTCCCGGACACTTCAACGTCGCCAACGCACTTGGAGCCTTTGCCGCTGCAACGGCGCTTGGAGTCGAGTCCAAGACGGCGGCCGCGGGCTTGGCGCGGGCCGGGCGGGTGCCGGGGCGCTTCGAGCCGATTGAGCAGGGGCAGGGCTTCGGGGTGCTTGTCGATTACGCCCATACCCCCGATTCGCTGGAGAACGTGCTGCGGGCGGCCCGGCGGCTGACCGCGGGCCGGGTAATAGCCGTCCTCGGCGCCGGCGGTGATCGAGATCGCGATAAGCGGCCGAAGATGGGCCGAGTCGGGGCGGAGCTCTCCGATCTGGCGATCGTCACCTCTGACAACCCGCGCTCTGAGGATCCAGATGCGATCCTCGCCGAGGTCCTCGCCGGGGTCGAGGAGGGGGCCACGGTCGAGGTAGAGGTCGATCGCCGCGCCGCTATCGCCCTCGCGCTCGGGCGCGCCCGAGCGGGCGACATGGTTGTGATCGCGGGCAAGGGGCATGAGCAGGGGCAAGAGTTCAAGGGCGGTCGCAAGGTCCCCTTCGATGACCGTCAGGTCGCGGTCGAGGAGTTGCGGAAGCTGGTCGGCGCCGCGTGAACCTCGACGCCGAGCAGATTGCGGCGGCGATCGGGGCCGAGATTCGTGCCGAGGGGGAGCCGGGCTCCCCCTCCCGCTCGACGATCGACTCGGCTTCGACCGGGCCTGGCGACCTCTTCTTTGGCCTGCGTGGGGCGAACGTCGACGGCGGCGAGTTCGCCGCCGCTGCGATCGCCGCCGGCGCCTGGGGTGTTGTGGTCGAGCCGCAGCGCGCCGCGGGCCTTGAGGGCGCCTGGGTCTTCGCGGCGCCGGACCCGCTCGCCGCGATGCAGGCGCTCGCCGGCGCCTGGCGTCGGGCGCTCGGCGCCAGGGTGATCGGCGTCACCGGCTCGGTCGGCAAGACCTCGGTCAAGGACATCGCCCGCGCGCTGCTACCCGGGCGGGTCCACGCCAACCGCGAGAACCTCAACACTGAGATAGGGCTGCCGCTGAGTGTCCTAGAAGCCCCCGCCGACGCCGAGCTGTTGGTGCTGGAGATGGCGATGCGCGGGCCGGGTCAGATCGCCGAGCTGGCGGCGATCGCCGAGCCCGAGATCGCCGTGATCACCAACGTCGGCCCCGTCCACGTCGAGCTGCTGGGCTCGCTCGAGGCGATCGCCGCGGCGAAGGCAGAGGTCTTGGACGCGCTGCCCAGACACGGGGTGGCGGTCGTGCCGGCCGACGCCGGCGAGCTGGAGCCGCACCTGGGGAGGGCGCCGCTTCTGCTCCGATTCGGCACCGGTGGAGATGTCGAGGTCGCCGAGCGCCGGGTCGCCGAAGGGGTCACCGAGGCGCTGATCGCCACCCCGTCCGGCAACGCTCGCTTCCACTTCCCCTTCACCGAGGCGCACAACCTGACCAACGCGCTGGCCGCGGTTGCGGCGGGCGTGGCGCTGGGCGCGGCGCCGGCCGAGATGGCCGACCGCGCTGCGAACATAGGATTCTCCCGCTTCCGGGGAGAGCGCCTCGAGCTGGGAGACGGAATCGTCCTTGTGAACGACTGCTACAACGCGAACCCGGTCTCGATGCGCGCGGCGCTCGACCACCTCTCGACGCTGGGGTCTGAGCGCACGATTGCGGTACTCGGCGAGATGGGCGAGTTGGGCGCGGATGCGGTCGCCTACCACCGCGAGGTGGGCGAGCATGCGCGGGCGGTTGGGGTCGACCTGCTGATCGGGGTCGGCGAGCCCGCCCGCGACTACAGCCCCGACGAGCTGGTCGGCGCTCCCGAGGACGCCGCCGAGTTGCTGGCGGCGCAGCTTGGCGATGGTGACGCCGTGCTCGTCAAGGGCTCCCGCTCGGCCCGCCTGGAGGCCGTGGCGGACGCCCTCAGGGAGCTGATCTGATGGGCGTGGTGCTGATCTCCGGGATGGCCTCGATGCTGATCTGCATCTTTCTCGGGCCGAAGTTCATCGAGTACCTGCGGGTGAAGGAGTTCGGCCAGCACATCCGCGAGGACGGGCCGCAGGAGCACCACGCCAAGGCAGGCACCCCGACGATGGGCGGGCTGATCGTCTTCGCCTCGGTCTGTGTGCCCTATCTGGTCCTCTCCGACCGCGACGCCCAGAGTCTCGCCGTGCTCGGTGTCGCGATCGGGTGCGCGGCGATCGGCTTCGCCGACGACTTCATCAAGATCGTCAAGCGCCGCTCGCTGGGCCTCTCGGCCCGCTGGAAGCTGCTCTTCCAACTGATCCTCGCCTTCGGCCTCTGGTGGGTTGCACGCCACGAGGTGGGGCTGGAACCGATCCTCTACTTCCGGATCGGCGACGGCAGCATCGACCTCGGACCGGTGCTCTACTTCGTCCTCGTCTTCTTGGTGATTGCCGGCACCTCCAACGGAGTCAACCTCACCGACGGTCTCGACGGTCTCGCTGCCGGCTCATGCGCGATCGTCCTGCTCGCCTATACGGCAATCGCATTCGTCACCGGCGAGCGCCAAAACCTGGCGCTGCTCTCCGCCTGCCTGGTCGGCGCCTGCGTCGGCTTTCTGTGGTTCAACGCCTTTCCGGCGTCGATCTTCATGGGGGACACCGGCTCGCTCGGGCTCGGCGGCGCGATCGGCGCGCTCGCGGTGATGACCCAGACCGAGGTGCTGCTGATCATCATCGGCGGCATCTTTGTGATCGAGGCGCTCTCGGTCGCGGTCCAGGTCTTCTCCTTCAAGGCCTTTCGCCGCCGCGTCTTGCTGATGGCGCCGCTGCATCATCACTTCGAGATGATGGCCTGGTCGGAGACCAAGATCATGCTTCGCTTCTGGATCATCGCCGCGGTCTGCTCGGGGATCGGCTTCACCCTGTACCAGCAGTCGATCGGGCGGTAGCGCACAGGGTCCATCGGGCGGAGCGCGAAACTCATTCTCAAGATGAGTTCGCCGCCCCCCCGCAAGTCCCGGCCCGAGTTTCCCGAGGGCCCGTTTTTGGTCGTTGGCTTGGCGCGATCTGGTCTTGCGGTGGCCGGGCTGCTTGCGCGGAGGGGGGAGCTTGTCCGGGGGGTCGACTGCGGGCACCCGCAGGGGATTGCAGGGCTTGGGGGAGTGGGTGTCGAAGTTGTTCTGGATTCGGATGGATTGGCACTTCTCGACGGAGTTCGGACAGTTGTGAAGAGCCCGGGGGTTCCTCGGGAGGCGCCGGTGATCGCCGCCGCCCTGGGGCGCGGGATCAACGTGGTCGGAGAGCTCGAGCTCGCCTGGCGGGCGCTTCCCAACCGCTTCCTCGCGGTGACCGGGACCAACGGCAAGACGACCACGGCGGAGCTGCTCGGGCACCTGTACCGGACGGCGGGGGAGCCGGTCGCCGTCGCCGGCAACGTCGGCACGCCGCTCTCGCGGCTGGTCGGCGAGGTTGATCGCGACGCGACCATCGTCTGCGAGTGCTCTAGCTTCCAGCTCGAGGACAGCGTCGCCTTTGCGCCCGAGTGCGCGATCTTCCTCAACCTGGCGCCCGACCATCTCGACCGCCACCCAGACCTCGGCGCCTACCTCGCCGCGAAGCTGCGGATCTTTGGCAACCAGACGAACGACGATCTCGCTATCTACAACGGCGATGACCCGGCGCTTGCCGGGGTCGACCTCGGTGGCTGCGGGCGCCGCGTCGCCTTCTGCCACGGAGCGGGGCCTGAGTGCGAGGTCTCGTTCTCGGAGGGCACGATCTTCTACGACGACACGCCGCTGCTCGGAGTCGAGGAGCTCGGACTCTTCGGCGAGCACAACGTCACTAACGCAATGGCGGCCGCCGCCGCGGCGCTCTCGATGGGCATCGACCGCGACGCGGTTCGCGAGGGGCTGCGCAGCTTCGCGGGCGTCCCGCACCGCCTCGAGCTGGTGGCCGAGATCGGCGGCGTTCGCTTCGTCAACGACTCCAAGGCGACCAATGTCGCCTCCGCTGTGGTCGGGCTGAGAGCCTTTGGGGGCGGCGTCCACGCGATCCTCGGCGGCAGCGAGAAGGGCGACTCCTTCCTCCCCCTGGTCGAGCCGATACGCGAGCGCTGCGCGGCCTGCTACCTGATCGGCGCGGTCGCCGATCGACTCGCAGCCGAGCTGGCGCCGGCGCTTGCCTCGGCGGTCGAGCTGCATCGCTGCCGCGACCTCGAGGACGCGGTGCGCCGCGCCGCCGCCGCGGCCCGTCGCGGCGAGGTCGTCCTGCTCTCGCCCGCCTGCGCCAGCTTTGACGCCTTCGAGGACTTCGAAGAGCGCGGCGAGCGCTTCCGCGAGATCGTCGAGGGCCTTCGGTGAGCGCCCGCGCCCTCGCGCTCGGCCGCCCCGCCAAGCCGCGCAAGGCAAAGGGCGCGAAGAAGCGCACGCGCGCCGCCGCGGCCTCAACTGAGTACAACATGCTGCTCACCGCGACCCTTTGCCTGCTCGCCTTCGGCGCGGTGATGATCTTCTCGGCCAGCTCGACCACCGAGGTGCTCAGCAACGGCGGCCTCGCCAACAGCGCCTACTACCTGAAGCGCACGCTGATCTTCGGGGCGGTCGGCCTGGTGATCATGCACCTGACCTCGCGCTACGGCTTGAGCCTGGTGCGCCGTCTGACCCCGGCGATCCTGGCGACCTCCCTCTTTTTGCTCGTCGCCGCGCTCGGGGTCGGGTCGAGCGTCAACGGCGCCAGCCGCTGGATCGGCCCGAGCTCGCTGCAGCTCCAGCCCTCCGAGCTGGCCAAGGTGGCGCTGATCCTCTACGGGGCCGACATGCTCGCCCGCAAGCCGAAGCGGGCGCGGACGATCGCCGGCTTCATGCCCTACCTGTTGGTTGCCGGCTTCGCCTGCACGCTGATCGTTATCGAGCCCGACCTGGGCACGGCGATGGTCGTCGCCTTTGCGGTCGGCGCGACCCTTATCGCAGCCGGCGCGCGGCCCCGCGACCTCGGCCTGATCGCCCTCGCGCTCGGCTTCGTGGCGCTGCTCGTCACCCTAGTCGAGCCTTACCGGATGGCCCGCCTGACCGGCTTCCTCAACCCGGCGGCGGACGCTTCGGGCACCGGTTTTCAGGCAGCCCAGGCAAAGATCGCGATTGGCTCGGGCGGCATCTTCGGGGTCGGCATCGGTAACGGCGTACAGAAGGCCTATTACCTTCCCGAGGCCCATACCGACATGATCGCCGCGGTGATCGGCGAGGAGCTTGGCCTGCTCGGCATGCTGGGGATCGTCGGCCTCTTCTCGATGTTCGGCTACGCCGGGTTGCGGGTCGCCCAGCGGGCCAAGGACAACTACGGCAAGCTGCTGGTCGCCGGTCTCACCTCGCTGATCCTGGTCCAGGCGACGATCAACCTTTTCGCGGTGATGGGGCTGGCGCCGCTGACCGGTGTGCCGCTGCCTTTTGTCTCCTACGGCAACAGCAGCCTGATGGCGACGCTCTTCGCGGTGGGCCTGATTCTGGCCGTCGCCCGCGGCGAGACCGCCGGCGCTGGCAAACTGCGCGTGGTCGAGGGCGGGCGTGTGCCCGCGCGTGGAAGGAGTCGATCGAGCGGTGGCAAGAGCGCCCAGAGTCGTGGTGGCGGCGGGGGGAACCGCCGGTCACGTCGTGCCGGCCATGGCGGTCGCCGCCGAGCTGCTGGCTAGCGGCGCCGAGGTCAGCTTCCTCGGCGCCCGCGGTCGGATCGAGGCCGAGCTGGTGCCGGCGGGCGGCTATGAGATCGACAGCCTCAGGGTGCGTGGGATCGACCGCCACAACCCGCTGCGTGCCGCGGCCGCGGCGATCGAGGCGCTGGCTGCGGTGAAGGGCGCGAGGCGGGCGATCCGCCGCCGCGGGGCGGACGTCGTGCTGGGCGGCGGTGGCTTCGTCGCCGGGCCCGCGGGGCTGGCCGCGATCCTCTCCGGCGTTCCACTCATCCTCACCGAGGCCGACAGCCACCTCGGCCTTGCCAACCGGCTGCTGGCGGGCCGCGCGCGGCGAGTCTGCCTCGCCTTCCCGATCCCTGGCCGTGAGGGGGAGCGCTACCGGGTGACTGGGCGCCCGGTGCCCGCCGCCGTGCTCGGGGCCGATCGCGACGCGGCGCGCCGCCGGTTCGGGATCGCGGCCGATGCGCGCTGCCTTTTGGTCATGGGAGGCAGCCAGGGCGCCCGCTCGATCAACCTCGCCGCGATCGAGGCTTTCGCCGAGCGCGGGGGTAGGGGGTTCCAGGTCATCCACCTCGCCGGTCGCCGCGATTACGAGGAGCTCGACCGACGCCTCCGGGCGGCGCCACACGGCGAGCGCTATTCCCTGCTCGCCTACGAGCCCGACCTCGGCGAGGTCCTCGCGGCATCCGACCTGGTGCTGGCCCGCTCCGGAGGCTCGATCTTCGAGCTGATCGCGGTCGGCCGACCGGCGATCCTCGTCCCCTACCCACACGCCACTGCCGATCACCAGAGCGCCAATGCCACCTGGATGGAGGAGGCCGGTGCGGCGCTGAGGATCCGCGACGAGGGGCTGAGCGCCGAGCGTCTTGAGGCCGAGGTCGCGGGCCTGCTCGGCGACGAGGAGCGGCTCGCCGCGATGGCATCGGCGTCTGCATCGCTGGCCCGTCCCGACGCCGCGCGGCTGATCGCCGACGAGGTACTGGCGGCGGCCCGATGAGCGCAGCGCCGCGAGCCGGCTGGAGCTCGCGCCGCCTCCACTTCATCGGGATCGGCGGCGCCGGGATGAGCGGCCTGGCGCTGGTCTGCCAGGGCCTGGGCGTGACCGTGAGCGGCAGCGACCGTGCCGAGTCCTCTTATATGGAGCGGCTGCGCCGCGCCGGGCTTGAGCCGGTCGTCGGCCACGACGCCGCCAACCTGCCCGAGGGTGCTGAGGTGGTGCTCTCCAGCGCGATCGGCGAGGAGAACCCCGAGCTGGCGCTGGCGCGTGAGCGAGGCGCGGCCGTGCTCCATCGTGGCGCGCTGCTCGCCGAGCTCTGCGCCGAGAAGCGGCTGATCGCCGTCGCTGGCACCCACGGCAAGACGACGACCACCGCGATGCTGGTCTGGGCGCTGCGCGGAATCGGGGTCGAGCCGGCCTTCTTCATCGGCGGCGAGGTCCCCGGCCTGGGGGAGGACGGCGAGCCGACCAACGCCGGCTGGGGGGAGGGTGAGTGGGTGATCGCCGAGGCCGACGAGAGCGACGCCAGCTTCCTGCGGCTGGGACCCGAGGTCGCGGTAATCACCAACCTCGAGATGGACCACCACACCCGCTGGGCCTCGCTCGCCGAGCTGCACCGGGCCTTCCGCGAGTTCCTCGCCCCGGCAGAGGGCGTGGCGATGCCCGCCGACGGCAGCCTCGCCGACCTGGTCGAGGGCAAGCGCACTCTCGGCTTTAACGCCGGCTCGCCGGGCCCAGCCGAACTGCCGCTCTCCGTCCCCGGCGATCACAATCTCCTCAACGCCCGTGCTGCCCTGGCGGCGATTGACCTGGTGGGGCTGGACTCCGGCGCTTCGGCGGCGGCGCTGGCGGACTTTCCAGGCGTGCGGCGACGTCTCGAGCTAAAGGGCGAGTGCGACGGTGCTCGGATCTATGACGACTACGCCCACCACCCGACCGAGGTCCGCGCGGCGCTCTCGGCCCTGCGAGAGCTGAGCCCGGGGCGGCTGATCGCCGTCTTTCAACCCCATCTGTACTCGCGCACCAAGGCGCTCTCGGAGGAGTTCGGCGCGGCGCTGGCGCTGGCCGACGAGGTCGCGGTGCTCGACGTATATCCGGCACGAGAGGAGCCGCTCGGGGAGCTGGCCGGGGTCAGTGGCCTGCGGGTCGCGCGGGCTGCCGCCGAGCGGATGGGGGGGAGGCCGGTCTGGTGGTTGCCGACCGCCGAGCGGGCGCGGGAGGCACTGGCTCCACGTCTGGCCCCGGGCCAGGTCCTGGTCACGATCGGGGCTGGCGATGTCTTCAAGCTGGGCGAGGCCCTGCTCGCCGGCGGAGGCTCGCGGTGAGCGCGCCCCCAGCGGGCGTGCGGCCCGACTTCCCACTCGCCCGCCTCACCACCGTGCGCACCGGCGGCCCCGCCGAGTGGTTCGCCCGACCTGCCAGCGAGCAAGAGCTGCTGGAGCTGCTCGCCTGGGCGGGGGAGGAGGGCCTGGCGGTAGGAACGATCGGTTCGGGATCGAACCTGCTGATAGCCGACGATGGATTCCGGGGACTTGCGATCAAGCTGGACGGCGACCTTGCGACGATCGAGCGCGATGGCGAGCGCATCCTCTGTGGCGGCGGCGCCCGCCTCCCTTCGGCCTCGGCCAAGGCGGCGGCTTGGGGACTCTCAGGTCTCGAGTTCGGGATCAATATCCCCGGCAGCGTGGGGGGGGCGGTGAGGATGAACGCCAACGCTTACGGAGGCCAGCTCGCCAAGGTTTTGGAGTGGGTCGACGTCGCCTCTCCGTCCGGCCTTCACCGCAGGTCCCCGGCGCAGCTCGACTTCGGCTACCGCAGCTCCGGCTTCGGCGCCGGCGAGGTCGTCTCGCGCGCCTCGTTTCGGCTGGGGCCCGGCGATCCAGCGGCGATCAGAGCGACCCTGGCTGAGATGCGCGAGAGGCGCCGCGAGGCGCAGCCGTCCGGGATCAAGACCTTTGGCTCGACCTTCAAGAACCCCGAGGAGGGGCGCTCGGCCGGCGCGCTGTTAGAGGCGGCCGGCTGCCGCGGCCTGCGCCACGGTGGTGCCCGCTTCTCAGAGAAGCACGCCAACTTCGTCGAGAACTGCGGCGAAGCCACCACCGCCGACGTGCTGGAGCTGATGAGCGAGGGTCGCCGTCGGGTCCACGAGCGCTTCGGCGTCGAGCTGGAGCCGGAGGTCCAGGTGCTGGGCGAGGTGCACTGGCCCGGCGGCTGGGAGCTGTGAGGCGCCGCCTGCTGCTCGCACTCGCCGCGATCG
Organism: uncultured Solirubrobacterales bacterium; assembly: GCA_963777915.1. GTDB lineage: Bacteria > Actinomycetota > Thermoleophilia > Solirubrobacterales > 70-9 > CAVUPF01. The sequence continues at coordinate 617,966 of CAVZSH010000005.1, forward strand.
CGCTGGTGGCAGTCGCCTACCAGTTCGTGATCCGCGACAGGGCGGTTGCGCCACGCCTGCGGCCGGCCCGCCCGACTGCGGAGATCGGATCCGGGTCGAGCGCGGTCGGGGTCTCCGCTGAAGGCGCAGTCCTCTTCTGGCTGGCGCCACCGAAGGAAGCCTCGCTGCCCCGACTGCCCCTCTCCAAGCCTCCCGCGAGTGGCCAGCTGACCGGCACTGCGTTGCAGCAGGCCCGCATTCTCGGCGCCGCGCCGCGCCCCCTGCGGCCCTACCTGAGGGACAGCCGCTACGGCGAAAGCGGGGTCGATGTGGAATTGAGCGGCGGAATCGAACTTCGCTTCGGCGACGATTCGGAGGCGGCGCGGAAGTGGCGTGCCGCCTCCGCCGTGCTCGCCGATCCGTCGGTGACGACACTCGATTATGTCAACCTGAGCGCCCCCGGCCGGGCTGCGATCAAAGGCTCCGGCCATTCCCTGCCGCCCGTTCCCTGAGCCCTCAACCATGGGGTTAGACTGGTAGAACCCTCAAGCTCGGCTTGAGGGTAGTACATTGCAGGATGGCTCCCGGGCGTTTGACACTTGGCCTTGAATGCCCTACGTTGAGCGCAATTTCCAAGGTTCCGGCGATCCTCAGAACCCTTGAGCATTGCTGAAGCCTCGGACGGAATAAAGGCTCAACTCATATCCAGTCCTCGAAGACTGGGCAGAATCCAGCCAGCCAGGCTGGGCTTGGAGAAATCGGGAGATGGAATCCACTTACCTTGCGGTGATCAAGGTCGTCGGGGCCGGCGGCGGCGGGACCAATGCGGTCAGCCGGATGGTCGATGCCGGGATCCGTGGCGTCGAGTTCGTCGCCGTCAACACCGACGCCCAGGCGCTTCAGGCCTGCGATGCCGACATCAAGCTCTCGATTGGGCAGGAGCTGACCCGCGGCCTCGGCGCCGGCGGCAACCCCGAGGTCGGGGCGGGCGCCGCGGCGGAGAGCCGCGACGAGATCAAGGAGGCGCTGAAGGGCGCCGACATGGTCTTCGTCACCGCGGGCGAGGGCGGCGGCACCGGCACCGGCTCGGCGCCGATCATCGCCGAGATCGCCAAGGAGGAGATCGGCGCGCTGACCGTTGGCGCCGTCACCAAGCCGTTTGAGTTCGAGGGAAAACGGCGGATGCAGCAGGCGCTCGAGGGCATCGAGAAGCTGCGCAACAACGTCGACACCCTGATCATCGTCCCCAACGAGAAACTGCTGCAAGCGGTCGAGCGGCGCACCAGCGTGCTGGAGGCCTTCCGCCAGGCCGACGACATCCTGCGCCAGGGCGTGCAAGGGATTACCGATTTGATCACGATCCCCGGCCTGATCAACCTCGACTTCGCCGACGTGCGGACGATCATGCGCGATGCCGGCTCGGCGCTGATGGGCGTCGGCTCGGCCTCCGGCGAGGCGCGGGCCCTGGATGCCGCCAAGGCGGCGATCACCTCGCCGCTGATCGAGGAGTCGATCAAAGGTGCCACCGGGATGCTGCTCAACATCACCGGCCCCGAGGACCTCGGCCTGTTCGAGGTCAACGAGGCGGCCCAGCTCGTCCAGGCCGAGGCCGATGACAACGCCAACATCATCTTCGGCTCCGTCGTCGATCAGTCGATGCGCGATGAGGTCCGGGTCACGGTGATCGCCACCGGTTTTGAGGGCTTCGAGCTGCTGGCTCGCTCTCCCGCAGCGGGTTCGACGGCGCTATGAGAGCCGCCCGCGGATCTCGGCAGAGGACACCGACATCCGGAAACTGCGGGTCAGCGACGACGACATCGACGTCCCGGGATTCCTCAAGGAGTGAGCGCGGCGGGCCTGCAATAGCCTGCTCGGCCGTGCGACGCACCCCCCTTTACGAACGACACGCCGAGCTCGGCGCCAGGCTCGTCCCCTTTTCCGGCTGGGAGATGCCGGTCTCCTACGAGGGGATCCGCGAGGAGCACTCGGCGGTCCGCACCCACGCCGGGATGTTCGACGTCTCCCATATGGGCGAGGTCGAGGTTGAGGGCCCGGGGGCGCTCGCCTTCCTGCAGCTCGTCCTCTCCAACGACGTCGCCACGATCGGACTCGGTGGGGCCCAGTACTCCTGCCTTTGCAATGAGAGCGGCGGCGTCCTCGATGACCTCTTCACCTACCGGCTCGGCGGCGACCGCTACCTGCTCGTCACCAACTCCGCCAACCACGAGACGGACCTCTCCTGGCTGGGGCGCTGGAGCCGCGGCTTCGACGTCGCCGTGCGCGACGTCGCCGACCGCTACGCGATGCTCGCGGTGCAGGGCCCGCACGCGCGCCAGGCGCTCGGTCCCGCGCTCGGCGTCGAGCTGCCGCTGCGGATGCGGGTTGCAGTGGCTCGGGTCGGCAATCGGCCGGGGCTGATCTGCGGTACCGGCTACACCGGCGAGGATGGAGTCGAGCTGCTGATCGACCCCGAGATCGCCGCGGCGATCTGGTCCGAGTTGCTCGAGGCGGGGATCGTGCCTTGCGGCCTCGGCGCCCGCGACACGCTGCGGCTCGAGGCCTGTTTTCCGCTGCACGGCAACGAGCTGAGCGCGGAGCGCAACCCGATCGAAGCGGGGTTGGGCTGGTGCTGTGCGGAGTCGACCGGGTTCCTCGGCTGCGAGCCGATCGCCCGCACCCGCGCCGAGGGCCCCGCGCAGAAACTCGTCCCATTCGTGATCGAGGGCGCCGGCATCCCCCGCCGCGGCAACCCGGTGCTGGCCGGAGGCGATCCGGTGGGGGTCGTCAGCTCCGGCACCTTCTCGCCCTCGCTCGAGGTCGGGATCGGGATGGCTTACCTGCGAGCTGACTTGGCCGAGCCGGAGACCGAGGTCGAGATCGACGTGCGTGGCAAGCACCGCCCGGCCCGGATAGCGTCCAAGCCCCTCTACCGGAAGGAGAAGTGACGTGGCCGAGGCGAGTTACCCCGATGAGCTGCTGTACCACGACCAGCACGACTGGGCGCGTCTGGACGGGGAGGACCACGCGGTCTTCGGGATCACCTGGTACGCGCAGGACAGTCTCGGGGAGGTCGTCTTCTATGACCCGCCCGAGCTCGGCGCGGTGATCGCCAAGGACTCCTCCTACGCCGAGGTCGAGTCGGTCAAGGCCGTCTCCGACGTGATCGCGCCGCTCTCGGGGGAGATCGTCGAGGTCAACGATGCCCTCGCCGATGCCCCCGAGCAGATCAATGAGGATCCCTATGGAGAGGGTTGGCTGGTCAAGGTGAGGTTGAGCCACCCAGCTGAGGTTGATGGCCTGCTCGGCGCCGCCGAATACCGCAAGCTGCTGGAAAGCGACTAGGGGCCCCGACACCGGCTTGCGTAGCCTTAGCCAGGTGACGCGTTACACCTCAGCGACGCCGGCCGACCGGGCCGAGATGCTCGCCGCGATCGGCGTCGAGGCGAGCACGGAGCTGTTTGAGCAGATCCCCGCCCCGCTGCGCCTCGCTCGAGCGCTGGAGCTGCCGCGGGGGATGGGCGAGGCGGAGGTGTTCGAACAGCTCGCCGGGATGGCCGCCCGCAACGCCGACGCCGAGGAGCAGGTCTGCTTCATAGGCGCAGGGATGTACGACCACTACGTACCGGCGATCGTCGACGCGATCACCCAACGCTCCGAGTTTCTCACCCCCTACACGCCCTACCAGCCGGAGATCTCCCAGGGCGGCCTCCAGGTGATGTTCGAGTTCCAAACGGCGATGTCAGAGCTGACCGGGCTGCCGGTCTCGGGTGCCGGTCTCTATGAGGGGCCCTCCTCTCTCGCCTCGGCCGCCTACCTGGCGATCGGGGCGACCGGACGCCGCCGCTTCGTCGCCTCCCGCGGCGTTCACCCCCACAGCCGCGAGACCCTGGCCACCTATTCGACGGGGTTCGGCGCCGAGCTGGTCGAGGTCGGGCTTGTGGGCGGGCTGACCGACGCCGCCGCGCTCGCCAGCGCGATCGACGGGGAGACCGCCGCCGTCTTCCTGCAGAGCCCCAACTTTCTCGGCGCGGTCGAGGACGTCGAGGCCCTCGGCGTCGCCGCCAGGACGCACGGCGCCCTGCTGATCGTCGCGGTCGACCCGATGACCCTCGGCATCCTCCGGCCGCCCGGCGAGTGCGGCGCCGACATCGCCCTCGGCGAGGGCCAGCCGCTCGGCAACCGGCTCGACTTCGGCGGCCCTTCCTTCGGCTTCTTCTGCGCCACCGAGGAGCAAATCCGGCGTATGCCGGGCAGGATTGCAGGGGAGACCGAGGACGTCGACGGGCGCCGCGGCTTCGTCTTGACTCTGCAGACCCGCGAGCAGCACATCCGCCGCGAGAAGGCGACCAACAACATCTGCACGGCGCAGGCGTTGAACGCGCTGGCGGCGATGATCCACCTCGCCTGGCTGGGCCGGCAGGGCTTCCGCGAGCTGGGCGAGCTGCTGGCTCTTCGCACCGCCTACGCGCGCCAGCGACTGGCAGCGGTCGAGGGGATCGAGCCGCTGCACGGGGCGCCGGTAGTGCGCGAGTTCGCGATCCGCCTCGACGCCCCAGTCGAGCGGGTGCTGGAGCGCTGTGCCGAGCGTGGCATCGCCGCCGGATACCCGCTGGGCCGCGAGTACCCCGAGCACTCTGACGGACTGCTGGTCGCGATCACCGAGCGCCGCAGCCGCGAGCAGATCGATGAGCTGGCCGAGGCCCTCGGCGCCGCGATCGCCGCCGAGCGCGCCGCCTCGGAGGTGGGCGTCGGATGAGCAGCGCGATCACCGAGACGCCGATGCAGCGCGAAAGAGCAGAGACGATCTATGAGAAGTCAAAGCCCGGTCGCCGCGCCGCGACGCTGCCCGACGCCCGGTGTCCCCGAGCGCCCGCTCGAGGAGCTGATCCCGGCCAACCTGTTGCGCTCCACGCCACCGCGCCTGCCGGAGATCGCCGAGCCGGAGATCGTCCGCCACTACAACCGCCTCTCGCGCCGCAACTTCGACCTCGACACCGGCCTTTACCCGCTCGGCTCCTGCACGATGAAGCACAATCCGCGCCTCGGCGAGCGGGTCGCGGCGCTGCCCGGACACGCCCGCCTGCATCCTGCTCAGGACCCCAGCCGCGCCCAGGGCGCGCTGGAGCTGATGTGGCTGTTGCAGCGCTCGCTGGCCGAGATCTGCGGCCTGCCCCACGTCAGCCTCCAACCCTCCGCCGGCTCCCACGGCGAGCTGGCCGGCCTGCTGCTGACCCGCGCCTACCACGCCGAGCGCGGCGAGCGGCGGACCAAGGTGCTCGCCCCCGACACCTCCCACGGCACCAATCCCGCCTCGGTGACGATGGCCGGCTATGAGGCGGTCAAGGTCGCGACCAACGAGCGCGGCGGGGTCGAGCTCGACGACCTGCGGGCCAAGGTCTCCGGCGAGGTCGCCTGTCTGATGCTGACCAACCCCAACACGCTCGGCCTCTTCGACGAGAACATCGCCGAGATCGCGGCGACGATCCACGAGGCGGGGGGCACCCTCTACTACGACGGCGCCAACCTAAACGCGGTGATGGGCCACTCGCGGCCCGGCGACATGGGCTTCGACATCGTCCACGTCAACCTCCACAAGTCCTTCAGCCAGCCGCATGGCGGTGGCGGGCCGGGAGCCGGGCCGATCGCCGTCTCGGAGCGAATCGAGCCCTACCTGCCGCTGCCGCAAGTGGTGCGGCGCGAGGGCGCCAACGGCGGCGGGCCCTTCTTCGACCTCGACTTCGACCGGCCCCGTTCGATCGGCCGTCTGCGTGGTTTCCAGGGTAACTTCGGCGTCTTCGTTCGCGCCTACGCCTACATCCTCAGCCTCGGCGGCGACGGGCTCGCCGAGGCGTCGGAGACCGCGGTTCTGAACGCCAACTACCTGAAGGCACGGCTTGCAAGTGGCCGCGCCGGCGAGTACCTCCCGGTCGCCTTTGACCGCCACTGCATGCACGAGTTCGTCCTCTCCGGCAAGCCGATGAAGCGTGATCTGGGCCTCGCCACCCTCGATCTCGCCAAGCGCCTGCTCGACTTCGGCTTTCACCCGCCGACCGTCTACTTCCCGCTGCTGGTCGAAGAGGCGCTGATGATCGAGCCGACCGAGACCGAGACGAAGGAGAGCCTCGACGCCTTCGCCAAGGCGGTCGAGGAGATCCTCGCCGAGGCCGAGCGTGATCCCGAGATAGCGAGGCAGGCCCCCTACACGACCCCGGTTCGCCGCCTCGACGAGGTCGGGGCGACCCGCCGCCCGGTCATCCGCGAGCCGCTCGGCTAGAGCTCGGGCAGCTCCTGCTCCAGCTCCAGCACCGGGGCGAAGAGGTCGCCATCGCGCCCGACTCGCGCCAGCACGTCGGCGGCCTCAAAGATGAGCTCGCCGGCGTCCTCGCGCTCCAGCGCCCGCCCGATCTCCTCCCAGCTCAGCGGCGTAGAGACGGTAGGTCGCTCCCGCGCCCGCAGCGAGTAGACGGCGATCGTCGTTTTGCGCCGGTGATTCTGGGACCAGTCGACGAAGACCTTGCCCTCGCGTTCGACCTTCTTCATCTTCGAGACGACGAGGTCGGGCGTCTGCTTCTCGAGCAACTGGGCGATCGCCCGGGCGAGCGGTTTGGTCTCCTCATAGCTGGTCTCGGTGTTGAGCGGGACGTAGACCTGCAGGCCCTTTGACCCCGAGGTCTTCGGGAAGCACTCGAGCCCGAAGTGTCCGAACAGCTGCTGCAGCCGCAGGGCGACCCGACAGCAGTCGAGCAGGTCGGCCGGCGGGCCGGGGTCGAGGTCGAAGGCGAGGACAGTCGGCCGGTCGGGCTCCTCGGCCAGCGAGAGCGAGGGATGCAGCTCCAGCGCCGCGAGCTGCGCCATCCAGACCAAAGTCGGCAGGTCATCGCAGACGCAGAAGTCGATATCTCCTGCCCGCGGCCCGGCCAGCACCCTCGCCGTCCTCACCCAGGGCGGCCGGTGCTTGGGGCAGCGCTTCTCAAAGAATGCGGCTGCGGTGTCCTCGACGCCCTCCGGGAAGCGGCGCAGGGTCAGCGCCCGGCCCGCCAGGTGGGGGACGATTGCCGTCGCGACCTTGGCGTAGTAGTCGACCACCTCGCCCTTGGTGAAGCCGGCCGCCGGGTAGAGGACCTTGTCGAGGTTGGTGAGCTTCAGCTCACGCCCCTCGACCTCCACCTGGCGCTCGGCGCCCACCGGTTATTTGGAGGACTTCGACTTGGCCCGCGAAGCGGCCCGCTTGGGCGCCGCTTTCCTCTTGGCCGCGGCCGGGCCCTTCTGCGTCGCTTCTTTGCGGGCCTTGCCCCGGTTCCCCACCGCAGCGATGCTCTCCTCCAGCGCTGCCATCAGGTCGGGCGCCCTGGTCGGCTCGCGCTCCTTAGCCAGGGGGGCCTCGAGGAGCTCTTTTCCCTCGGCCTTGCGCTCGATCATCGCCAGCAGCTCCTCGCGGTACTCGTCGCGGTAGGCACCGGGGTCAAAGCGGCGGGTCAGCGAGTCGATCAGCTTCTCCGCCATCTCGACCTCGCGCTTGGCGACCCGCGGCCTCTCTGCCGGGAGCGCGTCCTGGAGCTCGGAGGGTGCCACCACCTCGTCGGCGAAGCGCATCGTGGTGAGGGTCAGGACGCCATCGGCGGGGCGGAGCGCGGCGAGGTGCTCCTTGTTGCGGAAGACGAAGCGGGCGATCGCCACCTTGCCCGAGGCCTCCATTGCCCGGGCCAGCAGCGAGTAGGCCTTCTCGGCGGCCTCCGCGGGCCCGAGGTAGTAGGGGCTGTCGAAGTAGATCGGGTCGATCTGGTCGAGCTCGACGAAGTCTTGGACCTCGATCGCGCGGCTCTTCTGCGGGTCCAGCGAGGCAAGCTCGTCCTTGCTCAGCGGCACGTAGCGGCCTGGTGCGATCTCAAAGGCCTTGACGATGTCCTCGTAGGCGACCTCCTCCTCGGTGCCCTCAGCCACCCGCCGGTGGCGGATGCGGGCGCCGTCGGACTCGCGGATCTCGCGCAACGCGATGCCGCGGCGGGCCACCGCGCTGTAGAGCCGGACGGGCACGTTGAGGAGCCCGAAGCTGATCGAGCCGCTCCAGATCGCTCTTGCCATCAGCGAATCACCGCCTGGGATTCTTCCAGCCCTGCGCCGGCGCCCGCAGGGAGAGGGCCCGGCCGGGAGGCATCTTGCGCAGCGTCTCCGCCTACACTCGCCCGGGGTGTCCCGTCAACAGCGGCTAACTTTGATCGCCACGATCCTCGGCTCGACGGTCGTTTTCCTCGACTCGACCGTCGTCAACGTGGCACTGCCGTCGATCGGCAAGGGGCTCGGCGTCGGCCTTGCCGGGCAGCAGTGGGTGGTCGAGGCCTACATGCTCGCCCTGGTCTCCTTGCTCTTGGTCGGAGGCAGCCTCGGCGACCAGTTCGGCCGGCGGCGGATGTTCACGATCGGCCTTCTCGCCTTCGGCGCCACCTCGATGCTCTGCGCGGTCTCCCCTTCGGCCGAGCTGCTGATCGGCGCTCGTGCCCTGCAGGGGATCGCCGGGGCGCTGCTCGTGCCAGGCTCGCTGGCGATCGTCGCCGCCACCTTCGAGGGCGCCTCGCGCGGCAAGGCCGTCGGCACCTGGACCGCCTGGACCGGGATCGCCACGGTGATCGGGCCGGCCGGCGGCGGGGCGCTGATCGGGCTGCTCTCCTGGCGAGCGATCTTCTGGGTCAACATCCCATTGATCGCGGTCACGGTGGCGCTCACCCTGCACTCGGTGCGGGAGAGTCGGGACCCCGACGCCTTCCGCGGGATCGACTGGCTCGGGATCGTGCTCTCGGCAGCGGGGCTCGGCGGGCCGGTCTTCGCCCTGATCGAGGAGCCGACCCACGGCTGGGCGGACCCGCTGGTCTTGGTCCCGCTCCTCGCGGGCATCGGCTGCTTTTCGCTCTTCGTCGCGCACGAGGCGCGCACCCGGCACCCGATGCTCGACCTCGCCCTGTTCAAGATCCGCAACTTCTCGGTCGCCAACCTGACCACGTTCGCCGCCTATGCGGGATTGATCGGCGGCCTCTTCTTCGTCGGGCTCTTTCTCCAGCAGATCGTCGGCTACTCGCCGCTGCAGGCGGGCTTGGCGACGACCCCGGTCTCGGTGATCCTCTTCGTCCTCTCGCCGCGCTTCGGCAAGCTCGCCTCCGGAGTCGGCCCGCGCTTGCCGATGAGCGCCGGTCCGATCCTCGGCGGCCTCGGCCTCCTTTTGATGCTGCGGGTGGGGGCGAGGGCGGACTACCTCACCGAGGTGCTGCCGGCGATCCTCGTCTTCGGCCTCGGCCTCTCGGCGACCGTTGCGCCGCTGACCGCCACCGTCCTTGACTCCGTCGATGAGCGCCACGTCGGGGTCGCCTCGGGCCTCAACAACGGCATCTCCCGGGTCGCGGGCTTGCTGGCGATCGCCGTGCTCGGAGCGGTTATCTCCGCCCACTTCGGTGCGGCGCTGGATTCCAAGCTCGGCCCGCGCCAGCCCAGCCCAGCGGCGCAGCGGGCGGTCTCCGACGCCAAGGAACAGCCGCTGGGCAGGCCAAAGACCGCCGACCTCGGGGTCGCAGAGGCGGCCCGGCTCAGCAGCGCCGCCGATCAGGCCTCGACTTCTGCCTTCCACCTTGGGATCGGGATCGCCGGCGTCCTGATGATCCTCGGCGGCGTCGTCGCCGGTGCCGGCATCGAGAACCCGCGACGGCGGGTCGAGGCGGTGCCGGCGGGCGGAGCGGCGACGGCGGGCGAGTGCGGCCACGGCGCCGACGCCGATTGCGTCGAGCCCGAGCCGGCGCTCCCAGGCGGCGAAGCGCCCGAGCCGGAGCCCGCATAGGGTTCGCCCGATGGCGAGCCTCACGATCTTCTCGGGGATCCAGCCGACCGGACGCAAGCACCTCGGCAACTACATCGGGGCGATCCGCCACTACGTCGAGGGCCAGGATCGCGGCGACCCGGCGATCTTTTGCATCGTCGACCTGCACGCGATCTCGGTCGCCTATGACCCGGCCGAGCTGCGCGAGCGGCTCTACGACACCACCGCGATCCTGCTCGCCGCCGGCCTTGACCCCGATCGCTGCATCCTCTTCCGCCAGTCCGACGTGCGCGAGCACACCGAGCTGACCTGGCTGCTATCCGCGGTCACCTCCCACGGCGATCTCAACCGCATGCACCAGTTCAAAGACAAGTCGGCGCGCCAGCGCGAGCTGGTCTCGGCGGCGCTCTTCTTCTACCCGGTGCTGATGGCCGCCGACGTGCTCGCCTACCGCGCCACCGAGGTCCCGGTCGGCGACGACCAGCGCCAGCATGTCGAGCTGATGCGGGAGATCGCCCGCCGCTTCAACGAGCGCTTCGGCGAGACCCTGGCCGTGCCCGAGCTGCGGATCCCCGAGATCGGCGCCCGGATCATGGACCTGCAGGAGCCAGAGCGGAAGATGTCGACCACCGGCGCCACCGAGGCCGGCACCGTCCTCGTTCTCGATCAGCCCGACGCGATTCGCAAGAAATTCGCCAGCGCCGTCACCGACTCCGGCCGCGAGGTCCGGCGTGGCCCCGAGAAGGCCGGGATCACCAACCTGATCGACATCCTCGCCGCCGCCCGCGGCAGCGAGCCGGCTGAAATCGAGCGCGAGTTCGCCGGCGCCGGCTACGGCGATTTCAAGCAGGAGGTCGCCGCGGGCGTGGCCGAGCTGCTGGCGCCGGTTCGCGAGCGCTACGCCGAGCTGCGCCCCGACCAGGCGGCGCTGGAGACGGCGCTCGCCGTCGGCGCCGAGAGGGCGCGCCAGATCGCCGCCGCCACGCTCGCCGAGGTGCGCGACCGCATGGGCATCGGCCCCTCGCGCTAGGCGTCGGCGCGACCGTAGCGGTCGGCGAGCCGGACCACGTCGCCGACCTCGGGGCTTGAGACCTCGATCACGACCGAGTCCTCGATCGCCTCGAGCGAGTGGACCAGCCCGGGCTCGTTGCGCCAGGCCGCCCCCGCCTTTACCTCGCGGCTGACCAGCGCGTCGGCGCTGGGACCCTGGAGGACGAGCAGCCTCCCCGAGAGCAGGTAGGAGGTCTCGTCCTTGCGCTCGTGGAACTGGGTCGAGAGCCGCTGCCCGGCGTCGATCCGCAGCAATTTGCCCGCATAGCGCTCGGTCTCGGCGAACCAGACCTCCTCACCCCAGGGCTTTGCGACCGTTGTCAGTCGGCTCTCCTTCACGCGCGCAGTATCGCTGCTTGGTCGCTGAGGACATCGGACGTCTCGCGACCGATCTAGGCTTTAGCGGTGGCAGTCGCCGACCTCGACCTCGACCTCGACGTCTTCGCCGGGCCGTTTGACCTGCTGATGGCGGTCGTCCTGCGCGAGGAGGTGAGCCTGCTCGAGGTCGAGCTGGGCGAGGTCGTGGTCGCCTACATCGAGCACCTCGAGCGCGAGGGCGAGCTGGAGCTGGAGGTGGCGACCGAGTTCCTGGTGCTGATCGCGGCGCTGCTGGAGTTGAAGTCGCGGTTGATGTTGCCGGGCGCCGATCCGGAGATAGAGGAGCTCGGCCCCGAGGAGGCGGTCGAGGAGCTGCTCGCACGGATGCTCGAGTACCGCCGCTATCGCGAGGCCTCCGAGGCACTTGCCGAGCGCTTCGAGGCGGCCCGCGGCTACCTCTACCGCTCGGCCCCGCTGCCGCCCGAGCTGCGTCGCGTCGCCCTCGAGGCCGCCCGCGCCGTCTACGAGCCCGAGCAGCTCGGCGCCGCGCTCGGCGACCTCCTGGCCTCGCCGCCGGCGCTCGACACCAGTCACATCCGCGCGACCGTTTCGCTGGAGCGCCGGCTGCGCGCCGTGCGCGAGGCGCTCGCCCGCAGCCCCAGCTTCGATTTCGACGCGCAGTTCGGGGCCGAGGATCGCCTCACCCAGGCGGTCACCCTGTTCGCCCTGCTGGAGCTCTACCGCAAGGGTGAGGCGAGTTGGCAACAGAGCAAGCCGTTTGGCCCGATCGAGATCAGAAGGACAGGTGCCCGGTGAGCGACCTGGCGCGGACGATCGAGGCGCTGCTCTTCCTCTCCCCACAGCCGGTCAGCGCCGCCGAGCTGACCGAGGCGACCGAGGCGACCGAGGGCCAGGTCGCCGAGGCGATTGAGCTGCTCGGTGAGGACCTCGCGGAGGGCAGGCGGGGCGTCGTCCTGCGCGAGGTCGCCGGCGGCTTCTCGCTGTCCAGCGACCCAGCCAGCGAGGAGGCGGCGCGACGGCTGCTCGCCAGGCCGCGGACCCCGCCGCTGACCCAGGCCCAGGCCGAGACGCTGGCGATCGTCGCCTACCTGCAGCCGGTCTCGCGGCCGGAGGTGGCGCGGATCCGCGGCGTCTCCTCGGAGTCGGCGGTGCAGACGCTGGCCGAGCGCGGCCTGATCGAGGAGTCGGGCCGCTCTCGCTTCGGCGCCGCGATCTTCAAGACCACGGAGCTGTTCGAGCGACTCTTCGGCCTCTCCGGCCTTGACCGGCTCCCCGACCCTTCGCGCTTTGACCCGACCCCCGAGGACGAGCGCGAGCTGCGTGAGCGCCTGCTCAGGGCGGGAGAGCAGCGCGCCGAGTAGCAACGCTCGCCGGTGCGCCTCGCCAAGTACCTCGCCCACGGCGGTGTCGCCTCGCGCCGGACGGCGGAGCGGATCGTCGCCAACGGCAGGGTCACGGTCGGCGGCGAGGTAATCACCGACCCGGCGCGGGACGTGGGCGAGGCCGACGACGTGCGGGTCGACGGCAGCCGCGTCGCCGCGGAGCCGCGCGAGGTCTGGGCGGTGAACAAGCCGGCGGGGGTTGTCTCGACGGCGAAGGAGCCGGGAAGGAGGCCGGCTGTAGTCGAGCTGGTTGCCTCTGGCGCCCGCCTTTACCCGGTCGGCCGCCTCGACGTCGACTCGATCGGCCTGCTGCTGCTCACCAACGACGGCGAGCTCGCCAACCGCCTCACCCATCCGCGCAACGAAGTGGCGAAGGCCTACCGGGTTGAGCTGCGCCGCCCGCCTTCGGACGCCGATCTGGAGCAGCTGCGCCGGGGGGTTGAGCTGGAGGACGGCCCGACCCGGCCGGCGCAGGTGCGCCGCCTCGGCGAGCGCCGGGTGGAGATCGTCCTGCGCGAAGGGCGCAACCGTCAGGTGCGGCGCATGGCAGAAGCGGTTGGCAACGGAGTGGTGGAGCTGCGTCGCGTCCGTTTCGGTCCGATCGAGCTGGGATCGCTGTCGCCCGGAGAGGCTCGTCGCCTCGGCGAGGACGAGATCGCCCGCCTCTGGGAGGATGTAGGTCGATGAAGGTCGGGGCCTATGAGGGACCGCAGGAGCGACTCTTCGCCGTACGTGGCGCCGCCCAGGCGGAGGCCAACGAGGCTGGTGCGATCGTCTCCGTGACCGAAGAGCTGATCCGCGGGCTGATCGACCGCAACGACCTGGCGCCGGAGGCGATGGTCAGCTGCCTGTTCACGACCACGGATGACCTCGACGCCGAGTTCCCCGCCCTGGCCGCCCGTAACCTCGGGCTCGACTCGGTGCCGCTGCTTTGCGCCCGGGAGATCGGAGTTCCGGGGGCGATGCCGCGGGTGGTCCGCGTGATGGTGCACTTCTACGCGCCGATCGGACACAGCTCGGTGCACGTCTACCTCGGCGAGGCGAAGAAGCTGCGCGCCGACCTCGAAGCCGCCCAGTAGGCGGCGCTCCGTCACAATCGGCGGCATGGCTGTCACCTTCGCTGAGAAGCTCACCCGTATCCCCGGCTATCAGGCCGGGGTGCCGAAGGGGCGCTCGCCGGAGTCGGTCGCCTCCGGTGATATCGCCCAGCTCGCCTCCAACGAGTCACCGTTCCCGCCCCACCCCAAGGTGATCGAGGCGATCGAGGCCGCCACCGCGGCGATGAACCGCTACCCGGATCCTGAGGCGACTCTGCTGCGTCGCCGTATCGCCGAGCGCTTTGAGACCGAGCCGGGGCGAATCGCGGTCGGCAACGGCTCCTGCGAGATCCTGCTCGCCGCCGCCGAGGCCCTTTGTGAGCCCGGCGATGAGATCCTCTACGCCTGGCCGTCTTTCTCGATGTACCCCTACCTGCCGGCGCTGACCGGGGCACGCGAGGTCCGCGTGCCGCTGGCGAGCGGCGATCTCCACGACCTCGACGCAATGGCCGCCGAGGTGACCGCCGCCACCCAGTTGTTGTTGGTTTGCAACCCCAACAACCCGACCGGGACACACCTGCCGGCCGCCGAGATCGCCAGCTTCTGCGAGCGTGTCCCCTCCCATGTGACGATCGCCCTCGACGAGGCCTACGTCGAGTTCCAAACCGACGATGACCCCGATGTAAGTCTCGACCTGCTCGCCGAGTTCCCCAACCTGGTCATCCTGCGCACCTTCAGCAAGTGCTACGGCCTCGCCGGGCTTCGGGTCGGCTACGCGATCGGCTCGACCAAGTTCCGCGCCGCCGTCGACGCCGTGCGCCAACCGTTCAGCGTCAACGCGCTGGCACAGGCAGCCGGCGCCGAGGCGATCCTGCACCAGGACGACGTTACCCGCCGGGTCGAGGGAACAGTCGCCGAGCGCATCCGGGTCGGGGAGGAGCTACGCGCGCTCGGCCTGCTCGTCGCCGAGAGCCAGGCCAACTTTGCCTGGATCGAGCTCGGCGAGGCCGAGGAGGCGAGGCTCCTCACGGGACTCGCCGAGCGGCGGATCGCGGTCCGGCCGGGCAGCGCCCTGGGCGACCCCGGCCACATCCGCGTCACCTTCGGCACTCCCGCCGAGAACGACCGTTTCCTTGCCGCCCTCGGCGAGCTGCTCGACTGAGGAGGGCCGCCGCCTAAAGTTAAGCCGCAACCTCCGGCTTTAGGAAAGGCAGCAGGCAGATGGCGATCGGCACCAACGAAGAGCAGACGCGAGACCGCGTTCGCGACCAGCGGATCGACCGAGTCGTCGAGCTGGCGGCGCCTGCGACGCTGCTGGGCGAGCTGCCGTTGGGCGAGGAGCGCTCGCGGGCGGTCGTGCGCGGCCGCGAGGAAGTCATCGCGATCCTCGACCGCAGCGACGAGCGCCTGCTGATCATCGTTGGCCCCTGCAGCGTCCACGACACGGCGGCGGCGCTCGACTACGCCCGGCGGCTCAGCGAGAAGGCGCGGGAGCTTCGCCAGGACCTGCTGATCGCGATGCGCGTCTACTTCGAGAAGCCGCGCACGACGACCGGCTGGAAGGGGCTGATCAACGACCCCCACCTCGACGGCTCCGCGGATGTCAACGCGGGGCTGCGGATGGCGCGGAAGCTGCTGCTCGAGGTACTCGACCTGGGGCTGCTGGTTGGCTGTGAGTTTCTCGACCCGATCACGCCGCAATACATCTCAGATGCGGTCGCCTGGGGGGCGATCGGCGCCCGGACGACCGAGAGCCAGATTCACCGCCAGCTCGGTTCGGGCCTCTCGATGCCGATCGGCTTTAAGAACCGCACCGACGGCAACGTCCAGGTTGCGGTTGACGCGGTGCGCGCCGCGGCGGTGCCGCATGCCTTTGCGGGCATCGACGACAGTGGGGCGCCGGCGATCCTGCACACGTCCGGCAACCCCGACGGCCACGTCATCCTGCGCGGTGGGCGCGACGCGCCCAACCATCGCGTCGAGGGCGTCGAGGGGGCGCTTGCCATGCTCCATGCCGCCGGCCTGCCGGAGCGGCTGGTCATCGACGCCTCCCACGACAACAGCGGCAAGGACCCCGAGCGCCAGGCCGAGGCGGCCGGCGAGATCGCCGACCAGGTCGCCGACGGCTGCGAGTCGATCGTCGGCGCGATGCTCGAGTCCTTCCTGGTCGGGGGCCGCCAGGATCTGCAGGAGGGCACCTCGCTCACCTACGGCCAGTCGATAACCGACGCCTGCATGGACTGGGAGAGGACCGTCTCGGTGCTCGATCGATTGGCGGCGGCCGTGCGGGCGCGGCGTGAGGGATGAGGATCGCGGTCCTCGGGGTGGGCCTGATCGGGGGCTCGATCGGGCTCGCTGCGCGGGGGCGGCTTGACGCCGAGGTGGTCGGCTTTGACCCCGACACGAACACCCTGGAGCGGGCGATCGAAACGGGGTCGATCGACCGCAGCGCAGGGTCGGTGGCCGACGCCTGCGTGGAGGCCGAGGTCGTCTTCTGCGCGGCGCCGGTGGCGGGCCTCTCGGACCTGGCCCTTGCCGCGCTTGCGGTCTGCGGCCCCGACGCCGTCGTCACCGACGTCGGCTCGACCAAGCGCGAGATCGTCGCCGCGCTGGGCGCCGAGGAGCGCTTCATCGGCGGCCACCCGCTGGCCGGCGCGGAGACCGCGGGGGTCGGCAGCGCGCGGGCCGAGCTCTTTGAGGGGGCGCGCTGGTACCTGACGCCGAGCGATCGCTCTGCCGGCCTGCTCTACGACCGCTTGCAGCGGATGATTGCCGGCCTCGGCGCCCGCCCGCAGGCGATCGATGCCGATACCCACGACCGACTGATGGCCACGGTCAGCCACCTGCCCCACGTCCTCGCCAACCTGCTGGTCGGCCAGGCCGCGGCCGAGCTGACCCGCGACTCCGAGCGGCTGCCCGAGGTCGGCCCCAGCTTTCGCGACATGACCCGCGTCGCCGGCGCCAACCCGGCGATCTGGGCCGACATTTTCTTCAGCAACCGCGAGGCGCTCGCCGAGGCGCTCGACTCGGCCACAGAACGGCTGCGCGAGGCTGCCGAGCTGATCCGCGGCGGCGATCGCGAGGCGCTTGGTGCCTGGCATGCGGCAGCCGCAGGGGACCGACGGGCACTGCTGGAGGCCGAGCACCCGGCCGGGGCGTTGCGCGAGCTGCGCGTCGTCGTCGCCAACCGGCCGGGGACCGTCGCCGAGCTGGCGCTGGCGCTCGGCGAGGCCGGGGTCAACATCGAGGATATGGCGCTATACCCGGCCCCGGACATGACCTCGGGGGCGGTCTCGGTGTGGGTGGCCGGGGAGGAGCAGGCCCAGCGCGCCGTGACCTTGGTCGGGGAGCTGGGCCACACGGTCACGCTGGCCGGCGTCGGGGAGTAGGCGATGGCGAGCCGCCGCTTTGATCCCTCCGGCCCGCTGCGCGGGAAGCTTCGCCCGCCCGCCGATAAGTCGGTCTCCCACCGAGCGGCGCTGATCGCGGCGATGGGGGAGGGGGAGACGGCGATCGAGGGGTATCTCGACTCGGCCGATACCCGCTCGAGCCTGACCGCGGTCGCCGCGCTGGGTGCCGAGGTCGAGGGGGCCGCGGCGCGCGCCATCGAGCCGACCCTGCGGATCCGCGGCGTCGGCCTGCGCGGCGCCGCCCCGGCGAGCGTCGAAGTCGGCAACGCCGGCACCCTGCTGCGGCTGCTGCCGGGTTGGCTCGCCGGGCAGGGGGCGGGGGCCTGGACGCTGGACGGCGATGAGTCGATCCGGCGGCGACCGGTCGACCGGATCGTCGAGCCGCTACGGGCGATGGGCGCCCGGTTGGGCTGCCGCGAGGGCGGCCTGCCGCCGCTGGAGATCGAGGGCGCCCCGCTGCGCGGCATCTCCTACGAGCTGCCGGTCGCCAGCGCCCAGGTCAAGTCCTGCCTGCTGTTCGCCGGGCTGCTGGCCGAGGGCGAGACCCGGGTGGTGGAGCCGCTGCCGAGTCGCGACCACACCGAGCGGATGCTCGCGGCGGCGGGCGCCGAGGTAAAGCGCAGCGGGGATGCGGTCTCCGTGCGCCCGGCTGCGCTTCTGCAACCAGGCGAGATCGTCGTTCCCGCCGATTTCTCCTCGGCTGCCTTCTTACTCGTCGCGGCGCTGCTCGTGCCCGGCAGCGAAGTCGCCCTGACTGGCGTGGGACTCAACCCGACCCGAACCGGGCTGCTGGCGATCCTCGCTCGGATGGGAGCCGAAATCGAGCTCGAGCCAACCGGTGAGCTCGGTGGCGAGCCGATCGGGCAGGTCCGCGCTCGCGCGGCTGAGCTGCGTGGGACCGAGGTCGGCGGCGCCGAGGTGCCGCTGGCGATCGACGAGCTGCCGCTCCTCGCCCTCGTAGCCTGCTTTGCCGAGGGGACGACGAGGATCCGCGACGCCGGCGAGTTGCGGCGCAAGGAGTCCGACCGGATCGCCGCGGTGACCGAGGCGCTGGGCGCGCTCGGGGGCAGGGTCGAGGCGAGCGCGGATGGGATGGCGATCGAGGGCGGCGGCGGCCTGCGCGGCGGGGCGATTCGCTCCCACGGCGATCACCGCATCGCGATGCTCGGGGCGATTGCCGGCCTCGCCTCAAGCCAGGGGGTCGAGGTCGAGGGAATCGACGCCGTCGCGGTCAGCTATCCGGGCTTCGAGGCCGATCTCGCTGCGCTGTCAAGTCGCTGACGCCCATACGCTGGCCTCATGGTGATCGCGATCGACGGGCCCGCCGGGGCCGGCAAGTCCTCCGTGGCCCGCGGCGTTGCCGCGGCGCTCGGCTTCGCCTACCTCGACTCGGGGGCGATGTATCGCTGCCTGGCGCTGGCCGGGATCGAGCATGGCGCCAGCCTGGAGGACGCCGGGGAGATGGCCGAGATCGCTCAGGGCCTGGAGATCGAGCTCGAGGGTGGGGGGGTGCGGCTCGGCGGGCGTGACGTCTCGGCGGCGATCCGCGAGCCCGGGATCGGCGCCGCCGCTTCACGCGTCTCGGTCCACCCCGCGGTGAGGGAGGCGATGGTCGCCCGCCAGCGCGAGCTGATCGCCGTCGGGCGCTACGTCGCCGAGGGCCGCGACATCGGCACCGTGGTCAGCCCGGACTCGCCGCTGAAGGTCTTTCTCACCGCCTCCGAGGAGCAGCGGGCCGCTCGCCGCTCCGCGCAGAGCGGGCAGGATCGGGGCCAGGTGCTGGCCGCCCAGCGGGAACGGGATGCGCGCGACATCGAGCGCGAACACGGCGCCCTGCGCGTCGCCGAGGACGCGGTGGAGATCGATACCACCGCTCTGGCGCTGTCGGAGGTCATCGCGCTGGTGGTCGAGCTGGCGCGGGAGCGGGGGCTGGCATGAGTGCCCGGCTGCCCACCGTCGCCGTCGTCGGCTTCCCCAACGTCGGCAAGAGCACCCTGGTCAACCGCCTGGTTGGCGGCAACGAGGCGGTGACGGCGGCCGAGCCGGGCGTCACCCGCGACCGCAAGCGCCTTGCCTGCGAGTGGAACGGGGTCGCCTTTGAGCTTGTGGACACCGGGGGGATCGATCTCCACGATGAGGCCGAGCTGGCCCGCGACGTGCAGCGCCAGGCGCGGCTCGCGATCGCCGAGGCGGACGCGGTGATGATGGTCGTCGACACGCGCGCCGGGCTGCGCACCGGTGACGCCGATCTGGCAAAGACCCTGCGCGGCGGCGATCCCCCGGTCGTGGTCGTCGCCAACAAGTCCGACCGGCCCGCTGATGCCCACCTCAGCGCCGAGTTCCACAAGCTCGGCCTCGGCGAGCCGCTCGCCGTCTCGGCCACCCATGGGCTCGGCGCCGGGGACCTGCTCGATCGCCTGGTCGATCTGCTGGGGGAGCGCCCCGAGCGCCCGCCCCTTGACGACGACGCGACCCGCGTCGCGGTGATCGGCCGCCCCAACGTCGGCAAGTCCTCCCTCATCAACGCCTTCCTCGGCTCCGATCGGCTGATCGTCTCCGAGCGGGCGGGAACCACCCGCGACGCGATCGACACCGAGCTGGAGCTCGAGGGCCGGCGGGTCGTCTTGGTCGACACCGCCGGGTTGCGCCGCCGCTCGAAGGTCGCCGGCAACGTCGATTACTACGCCCAGCTGCGCTCCGAGCGGGCGGTCGAGCGCGCCGACGTGGCGCTGGTCGTCTGCGACGCCTCCGAGGGCCTCACCGCCGAGGACCTGCGGGTCGCCGAGCTGGCGATGCGGGCCGGCTGCGCCACCCTTTTGGCGATGAACAAGTGGGATGAGACCCGCACCGATATCGACGACGCCCGCGCCCGCGCCGAGCGCAAGCTGAGGCTGCGCCCGGCCGTCGTCACCTGCTCGGCGCTACGCGGGCGCAACGTCGAGCGCCTCTTGCCGCGGGCGCTGGAGCTGGCCGACCGTGCCGCCGAGCGGATCCCGACCCCGGAGCTGAACCGCTTCGTCGCCGACGTCGTCGCCAGGACGCCGCCGCCGTCGCGGCGCGGGCGACGCCTGCGCCTCTACTACGCGGCGCAGGTGGGCGAGCGACCGCCGCGGATTGCGATCCAGGTCAACGACCGCAAGCTGATCACCCGCGACTGGGCCTACCACCTCGAGAACCGGATCCGCGAGGCATATGAGATGGAGGGCGTCCCGCTGGTGATCGACTTCATACCCCATACCGGCCGCCGTCGCTAGGCTTCGGCAATGATCGAGACCAAGCCGCTCGCCGAGGGCGAGTACCTGTTCACCTCGGAGTCCGTCACCGAGGGCCACCCGGACAAGGTCTGCGACCAGATCTCCGACGGCGTCCTCGACGCGGTGATGGCCGAGGACCCCGAGGGCCGCGTCGCCTGCGAGACGCTTGTCAACACCGGGATGGCGGTGGTCTCGGGGGAGATCTCCACCGAGGTCCACCTCGATGTGCCGGAGATCGTCCGCGAGACGATCCGCGGGATCGGCTACGACCACGGCGACTACGGCTACAACTGCGACCACATCTCCGTCCTCGTCTCGCTCGACAAGCAGTCGCCCGACATCGCCCAGGGCGTCGATGCGGCCTATGAGACACGGGTCGGCGGCGCCGTCGATGACGAGCTGCTCGTCGCGGGTGCGGGAGATCAGGGGATGATGTTCGGCTACGCGACCGATGAGACCGAGTCGCTGATGCCGATGCCGATCCAGATCGCGCACCGTCTGGCCGAGCGACTAGCCGCGGTGCGCAAGGACCAGACCCTCGCCTACCTCGCCCCCGACGGCAAGACCCAGGTCACGGTGCGCTACGCGGATGGTCGCCCGATCGCGGTCGAGAAGCTGCTGATCTCCACCCAGCACGCGGACGGCGTCGATTCGGAGACGACGATCAAGCCCGATCTCTGGGAGCACGTGGTCCTGCCCGTCCTCACCGCCGAGGTGCCCGGCCTCTTTAACGAGGGCGAGCTGCGCGAGGGCTTCCTCGTCAACCCGACCGGCAAGTTCGTGATCGGCGGCCCGGTCGGCGACGCCGGCCTCACGGGGCGCAAGATCATCGTCGACACCTACGGCGGCATGGCGCGTCACGGCGGCGGCGCCTTTTCCGGCAAGGACCCCTCAAAGGTCGACCGCTCCGCTGCCTACGCGGCTCGCCACGTCGCCAAGAACCTGGTCGCCGCCGGGCTCGCCGAGCGCTGCGAGGTGCAGGTCGCCTACGCGATCGGCGTCGCCCACCCGATCTCGCTGATGGTCGAGACCTTCGGCACCGGCAAGCTGCCCGACGCCGAGATCTCCCGCCTCGTCGAATCCGAGTTCGACTTGCGGCCGGGCGCCTTCCGCCGCTACCTCGACCTGCACCGGCCGATCTTTCAAAAGACTGCGGCCTACGGGCACTTCGGTCGCGAGGAGGCCGAGTTCACCTGGGAGTTGACCGATCGGGCCGAGGTTCTGCGCGAGGCCGCCGGCCTGACCGCCACGCCCGCCTAGCTGCCCGGGGGCTGTGCCTCGCCGAGGCCGTGCGACCCGGCCGCCTCGGCGCCGGTCGCCTGATCTACCCGGTGGACGACGTCGCCCGGGTCTCCCACCCCGACGAAGACGAAGTTGTAGTCATCGCTCGCCGCTGTGTCGAAGTCAACGTCGCCGATCCTCATCAGTCGCTGATAGATCGTCTGGCGGTAGTTGACGTTCTGCACCCGCTCTAGCCGCGTCTCCTGGATCTCCCGCGAGAAGACCCCGCGGCGGATGTTGAGGCGGCGGCTGGTGATCGTGTAAGTGGTCGCCATGCGCCTCAGGAAGCCGACCAGCACCGTGAGGGCGATCAGCGCCAGCACGGCGAGGAAAACGGTGGCGCTTCCTCCGCCGAGCAGCTTGGCGATCACGCCGATGATCGCGGCAACCAGGATTCCTTTCAGATAGAAGCCGAGCAGCGCCCGCCAGGAGGGGTGACCCTGGAAGATCACCCGCTCTCCCGGGCTGAGGATGAGGCTCGCCACGGCGGCCAGCATACCCGCGGCGTCCGCCTCTCCTCATACCGTCAGGCGGATGTCGATAGCCAAGGTCGAGCCGCTCACCACCGCCCGTTCGCTGCGCGGCCCGTTCGACTACCGGCTGCCGGCAGAGATGGCCGAGGTGGGCGTTGGCAGCGTCGTGCGGGTGCCTTTCGGGCGGCGGCGGGTGCTGGGAATCGTCGTCGAAGTGGCTGAGTCCTCCGAGTTGCCGCCGGAGCGGCTGGCCGAGCCGATCGAGGCGCTGGAGACGGGGGTGCCGGCGGAGCTGGTACGGCTCGGCCTCTGGGTTGCCCGCGAGTACTGTTCCACCCCCTCGCGCGGCCTGCGGCTGGTGTTGCCGCCCGGAGCCGGGGTCCGCAAGCACCGCGAGCGGCCGCGGGTCGAGCTGCCCGGTGTCGCGCTCGGCTCGACCGTCTCGCCGCGGCTCCTCCCCGAGCAGGAGCGAGCGGTCGAGGAGATCGGCGCGGCGCTCAGCGGGGAGGCCGGGGCAGATCGCGAGCTGCTCCTTCATGGGGTCACCGGGTCGGGCAAGACCGAGGTCTATCTGGCGACGGTCGAGTCGGCGCTGGCGCAAGGAAGGGGGGCGATCGTCCTCGTCCCCGAGATCGGCCTCGCCCCCCAGGCCGTGTCGCGCTTCCGCGCCCGGCTGGGGGATCGCTTCGCCGTCCTTCACTCCGCCCTCACCGACGGCGAGCGCTACGACGAGTGGCGGCGGCTGCGCAGCGGCGAGGCAAGCGTCTGCGTCGGCCCGCGCTCTGCCGTGTTCGCGCCGGTCCGCGACCTCGGCCTGATCGTGATCGACGAGGAGCACGACTCCTCCTATAAGCAGGAGGGGGACCCGAGCTATGACGCGCGGGCCGTCGCCCGCCACCGCGCCGCGGAATGTGGCGCGGTGCTCGTCGCCGGCACCGCGACCCCGCGGCCGGAGTCCTGGCTGGAGCTGCCCCGCGTCGAGCTACCGCGCCGCGTCGACGGCCGCCGCCTGCCGCCGGTCGAGGTGCTCGACATGCGCTCGGCCGACCCGCGCTCTGGCCCCCTGCACGCGGCCACCTGGGAGGCTCTTGAGGAGGTGCGCCGGACCGCCACCAAGGCGATCGTGATGATCAACCGGCGTGGTTTTGCGCCCTGGCTCACCTGTCGCTCCTGCGGGCGTCACTGGGATTGCCCCAACTGCGACGTCTCGCTGATCGTCCACCGCCACAGCGGCGAGCTGGTCTGCCATCACTGCGCCCACGCCGAGCCGCTGCCAAGGGCCTGCGCGGAGTGCGGCTCGACGACTCTGTCGCGGGCTGGCGCCGGCACTGAGCGGATCGAGTCTTTGCTGTCGGAGCGCCTCGCGCCGATGCCGGTCTTCCGCTTCGACTCCGACACCGCCGCCGGGCGCGGCGCCCACGCGGAAATCCTCGATCGCTTCGACGAGGCGCCTAGCGGGGTGCTGGTCGGCACGCAGATGGTCGCCAAGGGCCACGACTTCCCCGAGGTGACGCTGAGCGCGATCCTCGACGCCGATGCGACCCTGCGCTTTCCCGACTTTCGCGCCGAGGAGCGGACCTTCGCGATGGTCGCCCAGCTCGCCGGGCGCAGCGGGCGCGGCGAGGCCGGCGGAGAGGTGATTGTCCAGACCATGGCTCCGGGGGCTGCCAGCATCGAGAGCGCCTCCCGCCACGACGCCGCCGGGTTCTTGGCCGGTGAGCTGGAGCGCCGCCGCACGCTGCGCTACCCGCCTTTCTCGCACCTGGCGCGGATCGGGCTCGCTTCGCAGCGCGAGCAGCGACTCGAGGAAGTAGCCGCGCGCCTGGCCGCCGAGTTGGCCGCGGCGCTTCCCGAGCGCACCGACCTGCTCGGCCCGGCGCCGATGTTCCGGGTCCGCAACCGCTACCGCCGCCGGCTGCTGATGAAGGCCTCCGAGCGCGAGGGAACGGTTGCCGCGATCCGCACCGCGGTCGAGCGGCTCGCCGCCGAGCGCTCCCTGCGCGACATCGCGATCGGCGTCGACATCGACCCGCAGTGAAGGGGGCCTCAGTCCTTAGACTCAGTCTCCGATGAGCGATCGAGTCGAGACCGAGACCGCCGAGCAGCGCCTAGAGGCTGAGCGGCTGGAGCGGCGCGAAACGGCGCTCGCCCAGGTGGTCAAGTTCGGCGACCCGGTGCTGAAGAGCAGGGCGTCTGAGGTCGGCGAGTTCGGCCCCGGGCTGCGGGCCGAGGTCGAGCGGATGATCTCGATCATGCGCGACGGGATGGGGGTCGGGCTGGCCGCCACCCAGCTTGGGATCTTGCGCCGGGTGCTCGTCTTGCAGGCGGGCTCCGACAGCGAGCCGACGGCGCTGGTCAACCCGGCGGTGGAGTGGCTTTCTGATGAGGTTGCCGTCGCCGAGGAGGGCTGCCTCAGCCTGCCACGGGTCTCGATGGACGTCGAACGTTCGCTGCACGCCCGGATCGGCGGACGCGATATCGGCGGCGAGCCGGTCGTGCTTGAGGCCTCGGGCTTGGAGGCACGGGTTCTCCAGCACGAGATCGACCACCTCGACGGCGTGCTCATCCTCGACCGCGCCAGCCGCGAGCAGCGCAAGGGGGCGCTGCGGGCGCTGCGCGAAGGCGGCAGCTACAGCCCGCCGGTCCAGAGCGCCGAGGGGGGCGCCGAGGGGGGCGAGCATCGCGAGCCTCGAACTGACCCGTGAGAAGCAGCGCGCGGTATGTGCGATGAGGACCGTGTATCTGGGGACCTCGGACTTTGCCGCGGACGTCTTGCGGCGCCTGGCCAATTCGCGGCATCGACCGCTGTTGGTCATCGCCCCGCCTGATCGCCCGCGGGGCCGGGGACTCAAGACGCTGTCGCCCCCGGTCGCCGAGGTCGCCCGCGAGCTTGAGATCGAGCTGCTCCAGGCCGACGACGTAAACGAGGGGGCGGCGCTACAGCGAGTCCGCGCCGCCCGGCCTGAGGTGGCTGCGCTCTGCGCCTTCGGGCAGCTGCTTCGAGAGCCGCTGCTCGCCGAGCTGCCGATCCTCAACGTGCACCCTTCGCTACTGCCCCGCTGGCGCGGAGCGGCGCCGATAGAGCGGGCAATCATGGCCGGGGACCGCTGCACCGGTGCCAGTGTGATGCGCCTCAGCGCCGGCCTTGACTCGGGCCCCCTCGCTCTGCAAGAGGAGACGCCAATCGGCCCGGAGGATGACTTCGAGGCGCTTGCCGCCAAGCTTGCGGCGCTCGGCGGCGAGCTGCTGGTCGGGGCTTTGGACCTGAGCGCCGAGGGCCGCCTGGAGCTAGAAGAGCAAGACGAGGAGGAGGCAACCTACGCCGAGAAGATCGCCCCGGCTGAGCGCCGTCTGGACCCATCGCGCCCCGCCGTCGAGCTGGCCCGCGTCGTCCGCGCCCTGACGCCCCACATCGGCGCCTTCCTGGAGATCTCGGGAGGAGGGCGGCTGGGGGTGCGGCGGGCGCGTCCGGTCGACGTCAGTGTGAAGACCGGAGACGTTCGCGCCGAGTGGGGGGCGTTGCTGCTCGGCTGCGGGCGTGGAGCCCTGCGGCTGGAAGTGGTCCAGCCGCAGGGCGGCAAGCCGATGTCGGTCGACGCCTACCTGCGCGGTCACCCGCTACCCAGGCTGTGAGCGAGGTCTCGGTGGCCCGGGCCGTCGCCTTCGATGTGGTTCGGGCGACGTTCGAGCAGGGGGCCTTCACCGAGCTCACCTTCCGCGAAAGGGCCGGCGAGCGCCGCCTCAGCGGCCGCGAGCGCGCTCAGGCGCAACGCCTCACCTACGGCACCGTGCAGCGGCGCGGGACCAGCGACGCGGCGATCGAGCGCCTCGCCGAGCGGGCGCCGCGGCTGCTGGACCCGGCGGTGCTAGCCGGCCTGCGGCTCGGTCTCTTCGAGCTCCTGTTCGCCGACGCGACGCCCGACCACGCCGCCGTCGACCAGGCCGTCGAGCTGGTCAAGCTGGCCGGCGCCGCCCATGCCTCAGGCTTGGTCAACGCGGTGCTGCGCAGAGCCTCTCGCGAGCGCCAAGCGCTGAGTTCCTCGCTGCTTGGGGACGACTCGACTCCCGAGGCGGCGGCGGTCGCCCACTCGGCGCCGCTCTGGCTGGCGCAGATGTGGTGGCGCGAGCTGGGCCCGGGCGGAGCGCGCTCGCTGCTTGCGGCCTGCAACGAGCCGCCCGAGGTGGCGATGCGGGTTAGCCCTATCCCCGGCGGCCGCGACACGGTGCTGGGAACCCTGCGCGAGGCCGGGGTAAAGGCGTGCGCGGCGCGAGCTGGGTGGCCGCTCGCCGCGCCGGAGTCGATCGTGCTCGCGGGCAGGACGGGCGAGTCCGTCCCCACGCTTGTGGCGGCCGGTGAGCTCACCCCGCAAAGTCGCGGCTCCGCCGCTGTGGTCGAGGTCCTCGACCCACACGAGGGCGAGCACGTCCTTGACCTCTGCGCCGGCCCGGGGATCAAGACCGGCCAGATCGCCGCGCGGATGGGCGACCGCGGCGAGGTGATCTCAGTCGAGCTTGACCCCGCAAGGGCGGCGGAGGTGGCCGCGCAGGCACGCCGGCTCGGGATGCGCAGCATCACCGTGATCGAGGCCGACGCGGCGGAGATGAAGATCGCGCCCGGCTTTGACCGCGTCCTCCTCGATGCGCCTTGTTCGGACCTCGGTGCGCTCGCCTCGCGACCCGACGCTCGCTGGCGGAAGTCGCCGAAGGCGATCGAGAGGCTGGCGGAGGTGCAGCTCCGTGCCTTGCGCGGCGCTTCGCGGCTGCTGCGGCGGGGCGGCGTTCTTGTCTATGCGAGCTGCACGATCTCCCGCCGCGAGAACGAGGACCGGATCACGGCGCTGCTCGACGCCTCGCGGGCCGGTGAGGTCCCAGCGCTGGAGGTCGAGAACCTCGGCGCCCGCGCTCCGGGGCTCGCCTCGCCGCTCGATTCGCGCTTTCTGCAGCTGCGCCCTGACCGCGATCGCACCACCGGCTTCTTCATCTGCCGGTTGAGGCGCCATGATTAATAGCGATGACTGAAGTCGGTGAGGGTGAGAGCCCGCTGCGGCGGGCGCCGTGCCCGGGCTGCGGCGAGCCCTGGTTGCGTCCGACGCAGTTGCCCGGTCGCTTCCGCTGCGTGTACTGCCTGCGTCGCTTTGAGCTGGTCTCCCAGTGCCCCAATTGCGGTGAGCACCAAACCATTGCCCGGATGAGCCACACCGAGGACATGCAGTGCCAGACCTGCGGTGCCTCGATGCTCAGACCCGTGTGAGGATTTCCGCCAAGGAGCTGCTTCGATCCTCCCCGCGGACGGCGCGCTCTCCCGATCGTCTCTGCAGCGAGTCGGATATGGATGCGCGGCCTGGGCGGGCTTCGGCTAGGTTGCCTGCGGTGAGCCCGAGGATGAGCGAGCTGCTGGTCGAGTCGAGGGTTGCCCCATCGATCCTCTCGGCGGACTTCTCGCGGTTGGGGGCGCAGGTCGCCGAGGTAATGGAGGCCGGGGCGCGGGTGCTCCATGTCGATGTGATGGACGGGCACTTCGTGCCGCCGATCACGATCGGGCCACTCCTTGCCGCCTCGATCGCCGACCAGGTCCACGACGCAGGTGGAGCCCTCGACGTCCACCTGATGATCGAGTCGCCCGAGCGTCAAATCGAGGCCTTCGCCGAGGCCGGCGCCGACTCGATCACCTTCCACGTCGAGGCGACGCCCCACGCCAACCGAGCCCTGAGCGCGATTCGCGACCTCGGCTGCCTCGCCGGCGTGGCGATCAATCCCGGCACCCCGGTCGGGGCCGTTTCCGAGCTGGCCGGCTTTGCCGACCTTGTCTTATGCATGAGCGTCAACCCGGGCTGGGGGGGCCAGGTCTTCATCGAGTCCTCTCCCGGCAAGGTCGCCCGTCTTGCCGCGCTTCTGGGCGATGCCAAGATCGAGGTCGACGGCGGCATCGATCCTTTGACGGCCGCTCCGATGGCCGTCGCCGGCGCTTCGCTGTTCGTCGCCGGCTCGGCCGTCTTCGGTGCCGCCGATCCAGCCGCCGCCTATACGGAGATTGCCGCGGCCGCCGGCGCCTCCTAGCGCAGGCTCAGAGGCTCTCGTCGACGGCTGCCAGCTGGGCCTCGAGCTCCTCGGGAGAGCCGCTCTGAGGTACGTCCTCGGCGCGTTCGTGCGGGCGGTTGTAGATCAGGGAGAGCAGCCCTAGCAGCAGTGCGGCGGTGAGCACGAAGCCGATCTCGACCCGGCGGAACTCGTTTTCCACCAGCGGCAGGAAGTTCCAGGCGATGAAGAAAGCGGCACAGCCGATCCAGCGCGCCGCGGCGCGCCGCACCTGGCCCTGGGCGACGCAGGCCTGGTTGATCGTCACCGTCGAGAGATAGAGGCCCATCCCGATCGTGATCAGCAGCAGCCCGGCCCGGTCGTAGGTGAACTTCTTGCTGAAGGCGATCTGCATCAGCCGCGGCCCGGCGACCCCCATCACGAGCGCGGAGATCGCCGTGAAGGCTGCGATCCCGACCAGCACCATCCGCACCGAGCGATGAAATTCTTCCTCGCTGCCCTCCTCGGTCGAGGTGTGGAGGCTGGTCAGGTGGGGAAGGATGCTGGTCGACACCGCTTGGAAGAGCTGCAGTGGCGCGCGGGCGATCATCAGCACGTTGAAGATGTAGCCGGCGGCCGCCGCACCCTGAAGACCGCGGACGATCAGCGGGCCGGCGTTGAGGAAGGTCTGTTCGCTGAACATGATCAGCAAGACCGCGGCGGCGAAGCCACCGCCACGGCGCAGCGAGAACTCGGTCCCGTCGGCGTCCTCGCGCTGCGCTACGGGACGAGGTCCGGCCTGCTCGCGCTGGGCCCGGCGGGCGAAGGCGAGGGGGACGACCATCAGGCTGAGGCTGGGGGCGGCGACGATCCCGATCGCCACCGCCGACTCGCCGCTCAGCAGGCTGACCGCGACGAGGATCGCGAACAGGGTGCGAAAGACCGATTCGGAGAGGATCAGAGCCGCGAAGAGCCCGAAGCGGCGGTTGCCGGCGAGGAAGCCACGGGCAAAGTAGCTCGCCGCGTAGAACACCACCGAGGAGAAGAAGACCCAGTAGAGGGCTTCGTTTCCCTCGAGCAGGCTATTTTGGAGCGGCCCGCGCAGGGCCAGCGCCAACGCCGCGAAAAGCGCCGTCAGGCCGAGCTGGATTTTCGCCGCCACCCGCATCGGCTCGCCGATCGGCTCGGCCGTGACCAGCCGTTCGGAGATGTGCCTGGAGAGCAGCTGTTCGATCGGCCGGTAAAGGGTCGAGACGGTGATGAAGACCGCCGACCAGAGCACGGTGATCTGCCCGTAGTCGGGCTTGGACAGCACGTGCGATGCGATGAAGAAATAGGTGTAGGTGATGATCCCCGTGAGGCCGACGCCGATTGCGAGGAAGCTCGCCGTCTTGCCGTAGTCGGACGTCGCCGAGTCGCCGACGTCGGGGCCTCTCCCCGGGGGCCTGGTGCTTTCGTTCCCGACCGCATCAGCGCTCCGGCTTGCCGCGCTCGTAGTGGGATGGCTTGACGCCGAGTGCCAGCTCCACCCGTCGAACCCGCTCGAAGACCCGCTGCGTCATCACCCGCTGGCCGGCCAGCAGGTCGCCGATCACCCCGAGCGCGACGAGCTGCACCGCCGCGATGAAGAGGACGGCGCCGAGGATCAGCGACTGGATGTGGCCGGTGCTGTTGCCGTTGATGATCCAGTCGAGCAGGAACGGCATCCAGGCAGCGATCGCCGCCACGAAGACGACCAGCCCCGCGGTGGCGAACACCCGCAGCGGCTCATAGCGGGCGTAGATGCGCAGGATCGCCAGCGTGTTGCGGCGCACGTAGGAGCCGGTCGAGTCAAACAGCCGCGACTCGCGGGTCTGCGGGTTGGTGGCGACCTGCACCTGGTCGACCGCGACCAGCATCTTGCCGGCCTGGATCAGACTCTCCAGCGTGTAGGTGAATTCGTCGACGACGAGGAGTTGCAGTGCCGCCTCGCGGTTGTAGGCGCGAAAGCCGGAGGTCGTGTCGGCGATCTCGGTCCCCGAGAGCCGCCGCACCACCCAACTGCCGAGGCGCTGCAGGGACTTCTTGGCGCCGGAGAAGTGCTCGATTTGGGACACCTGGCGGTCGCCGACCACCATGTCGGCCTCGCCGGCGAGGATCGGCGCAAGCAGCTTCGGGATGTCGGCGCCGCGGTACTGGTTGTCGGCGTCGGTGTTGACGACGATATCGGCGTCCAGCTTCAGGCAGGCGTCGAGGCCGGCCTGGAAGCCGGCGGCGAGGCCCTTGTTGTTGGTCAGCCTGACGATATGGTCGACCCCGTTCTCACGGGCGACAGCGACGGTGCGATCGGTCGAGCCGTCATCGACGATCAGCAGCTCGATCTCCTCGATTCCGTCGATCTGGCGCGGCAGGTCGGCGATCGTCGCCGGCAGCGCCTCCTCCTCGTTCAGGCAGGGGATCTGGATGATCAGCTTCATCGGCGGGCTCAGGGTATCCACGGGCGCGGCCCGACAGCGAGTGGCGCGGTCCTCTCGTTGGGGCCGGCCGCCTCTCGATGCGCTGCGCTGCTGCGCCGGCGAAGCGCGCGCCTGTCGGCCCGGCGCCTGTCTCCCGCAGCCCTGCGGCGGCGAAGCCACCCCGATCTCCTTTGCCATAGCGGAGGGGGACGATCTCGGCAGGGCTAGAATTGGTTGACTGACCAGTCAATCAGCGAGATGAGCGCTCAGTCGACAGCCACGGAGCGAAGCCACCTGCGCCGGGCGTTGGACCTTGCCGAGCGCGGGCGAGGAAGGGTGAGCCCGAACCCGCTGGTCGGGGCGGTGCTGGTGCGCGATGACGAGCTGATCGGCGAGGGTTGGCACGCCGAGTTGGGAGGCCTGCACGCCGAGCGGGCTGCGCTGGAGGACTGCCGTGCTCGCGGGGAGGATCCGGCCGGGGCCGCGATGTATGTGACGCTTGAGCCCTGTGCTCACCGGGGCCGCCAGCCGCCCTGCACGGAGGCGATCCTGGCGGCGGCGGTTGGGCGGGTCGTGATCGGCTCCGATGATCCGAGCGAGAAGGCCGCCGGTCGGGGGCCGGGGATCCTTCGCGATGGCGGGGTCGAAGTGGAGTTCGCCGCCGGCGAGGAGGCCGCTGCCGCTCGGCTGCTCAATCAGCCCTTCCGCAAGCATGCCCGGACCGGCTTGCCGTTGGTCACCCTGAAGATGGCGATCTCACTCGACGGCCGCACCTCGACCGCCCCTGGCGTTTCGCCCTGGATCTCCGGTGAGCAGAGCCGCGCCTTGGTCCACCGCTGGCGGGCTGAATCTGACGCGATAGCTGTCGGCATCGGCACGGTCTTGGCCGATGACCCGTTGCTCACTGCCCGCGATCCGAGCACGACACGCCAGCCGACGCGCGTCATCTTTGACTCCCAGGCCCGCCTCCCGCTCGACTCCCAGCTCCTCCGCACCCTTGACCAATCCCAGGTGATCGCTGTGAGTGCCCCCGGAGCTGATCCCGCCCGGGTCGGCGCCCTGCGCGAGGCAGGGGTCGAGGTCGTCCTCGTCGTGGGCATCGGCCCGGCTCTCGCCGAGCTCGGCCGCCGCAACATCACCAGCCTCCTGCTCGAGGGCGGTGGGACTCTCGCCGCCGCCTTCGCCGATGCCGATCAGATCGATGAGGCGCGAACCTTCATCGCCCCGATCCTCCTAGGCGGCTCCAGGCGGCTGTCGGCTCTGGACGGATCCCGATGACACCCTGGTCGCGGCTCGCTTCAGGGAGTGGTGAATGTTCACCGGCCTGGTCCAGGACGTGGGCAGGGTGGAGGCGGTCAAAGCCGGCGCGGATGGCGCACGGCTGCGGATTAGGACGAGCTTGGGGAGCCAGGTCGGACCGGGCGACTCGGTCGCCGTGAGCGGCGTCTGCCTGACCGCGACGGCTGCCGATCGGGGAGGCTTTGAGGCCGAGGCGATGAACCAGACCCTGGCGGTGAGCTCACTGGGCGGGATCGAGGCTGGCAGCAGGGTCAACCTGGAGCTCGCGATGCGTGCCTCAGATCGACTGGGCGGCCACATCCTCCAGGGCCATGTCGACGGCATCGGGGAGGTAGTCTCCGTGGCTCAGGACGGCTTTGCCCGCCGCCTCCGTGTCGCGCTTGGGGCCGAGCTGTCTCGCTATGTGGTCGAGAAGGGCTCGATCGCCCTAGACGGGGTCAGCCTCACGGTCGCCGCGCTTGCCGAGGGCTGGGCCGAGGTCTCCCTGGTTCCCGAGACCCTGGAGCGGACCAACCTAGGGGAGGCCGTCCCGGGCGACGGGCTGAACGTCGAGTGCGACATCGTGGCGAAGTACGTGGAGCGGCTGGTGTCACCATTCGCTGGAAAGGAGCGAGCGTGAGCCATATGACGGAGAGCGAGAAGGCGGAGGGAGCGAGCACCAGGATCGAAGAGAGCCCGTTCTCGACGATCGAAGAAGCGCTCGAGGAGATTCGTCGCGGGCGGATGGTGGTCGTCTGTGACGACGAGACCCGTGAGAACGAGGGCGACCTGACGATGGCAGCGCAGTTCGCGACCCCCGAGGCGATCAACTTCATGGCAAAAGAGGGCCGAGGGCTGATCTGCCTCTCGCTGACCTCCGAACGTTGCGAGGCGCTTGCCCTGAACCTGATGGCAGCAAAGAACGAAGCGCCGCTGCAGACCGCCTTCACAGTCGCGGTCGAGGCCAGGCACGGCGTCACGACCGGGATCTCCGCCCACGACCGTGCCCACACGATCCAGGTCGCGATCGACCCCCGCTCGACCCCGCACGACCTGGTCCAGCCCGGCCACGTCTTTCCGCTCAAGGCCAAAGACGGAGGCGTGCTTGAGCGCGCCGGGCAGACCGAGGCCTCGGTGGACCTGGCCCGACTCGCCGGCCTCACCCCCGCCGGCGTTATCTGCGAGATCATGAACGACGACGGCACGATGGCTCGCATCCCCGACCTCGTCCCCTACTGCGAGCGCCACAACCTGAAGATGGTCACGGTTGCCGAGCTGATCGCCTATCGCCGCCGCACCGAGAAGCTCGTGGAGCGGGTCGTCGCGACCGCCTTGCCAACCGAGTTCGGTGACTTCACCGCGGTCGGCTACCGCTCGCTGGTCGACGACAAACACCACGTGGCTATGGTCAAGGGTGAGGTCGAGGGCGCCGAGGACGTGCTGGTCCGCGTCCACAGCGAGTGTCTCACCGGCGACGTCTTTCACAGCATGCGCTGCGACTGCGGAGAGCAGCTGGCGGCGGCGCTGAGGATGATCGAGCGCGAGGGGCGCGGTGTCCTGCTCTACCTCTCCCAGGAGGGGCGGGGGATCGGCCTGCTCAACAAGCTGCGGGCTTACAAACTTCAAGAGGAGGGCGCCGACACGGTCGAGGCCAACCTGAAACTGGGACTGCCGGCCGATCTGCGCGACTACGGGATCGGCGCCCAGATCCTCGGCGACCTGGGCCTGACCAGCATCCGCATCCTCACCAACAACCCGAAAAAGATCATCGGTCTGGAGGGCTACGGGCTCTCGGTCACCGAGCAGGTGCCGATCGAGGCTGCTCCCAACGCCCACAACGAGGACTACCTGCGGGCCAAGCGGGACAAGCTCGGTCACTCGTTGCACCACCAGGGCCTCGCCCTCGACGAGGAGATGATCCACGACGAGGGCCAGCGAGACGCCGGAGACGACAGCATCGATGGCTGAGTCGACCGCCTTCCTCGAGCAGTTCAGCGAGGAGGAGCGCAGCGCCCTGGCGCCGCTGCGGTTCGCCGTTTGCGTCGGTCGCTTCTATGAGGACCTGGCAGAGCGGTTGTTGAGCGGCGCCGAGGAAGGATTCGAGCTGGCGGGGGTGCGCGCGTCCTCGGTCAGCCGGGCCTCGGTTCCCGGCGCATATGAGCTCCCCTATGCCGCGAAGCTCCACGCCGGGAGCGGCCGCTTTGCCGGAGTCGCCTGCCTCGGGGTCGTGATCCGCGGCGAGACCGACCACTACGAGTTCGTCTGCGCCGAGTCTGCTCGGGGCATCCAGGACGTGCAGCTTCAGACCGGGGTGCCCTGCGCCTTCGGCGTGATCACCTGCGACACGATGGAGCAGGCGCTCGCCCGGGCCGGCGGTGGCAAGCGTGACCAGGGCCGCAACGCCGCCCTTACCGTCGCCCGCATGGCGCTGCTCAAACGCCAGCTGAGCTGACTGGATACCATCCAGGTCGCGATGGCCAAGGTATGTCACAGCTGCGGCAAGGGACCGGCGTTCGGCCAGTCCCGGAGCCACTCGATGGTCGCCACCAAGCGGCGCTTTGACCCGAACCTCCAGAAGGTGCGGATCCAGGAGGGCGGCCGCACGCTGCGCGCCTATGTCTGCACCCGTTGCCTGAAGTCCGACAAGGTCACAAAGGCAGCCTAGCTCCAGCTTAGACTCAGGCTCGTGTATGCCTGATCCCAGCATCGCGCGATTTCGCCGTGTCGTCGGCTCCGCCTATGCCTCCCTGGAGGCCCGCCGCCACGAGGTCAACGACCTCAATGTCTTTCCGGTCGCCGACGGCGACACCGGCGACAACATGGCGATGACACTGCGCGCCGTGATGGAGGAGTTGGATCGGCTCGACGGGCTGGAGGTCGACGAGGTCGGCCGTACTCGGCTGGTCCAGGCGCTCGCGCGGGCGGCATTGATGGGGGCGCGCGGCAATTCGGGCGTCATCCTCAGCCAGATCGTCCGCGGCGCGGCGGAGGAGTTGGCCAGCCGGCCCGGCGAGCTGGTCGATCCGGTCCTCGTCGCCTCTGCTTTTGCCCGCGCCGCCGATGCCGCCTATGAATCGGTGCGCGAGCCGGCCGAGGGGACGATGTTGACCGTCTTCCGCGAGATGGCCCACTCGATCGCCCGCCAGCTCGCCCACTTGGAGGCCGGCAAGCAGCGGCTTGACCGCGACGTCACCGAGGCCCAGCAGGACGCAATCCTTGCCGAGGTGCTGGAGCGGGCGATCTCCGACGGCGAGCGCGCTGTGGAGCGGACCCCCGAGCAGCTCGAAGTGCTGCGCGAGTCGGGCGTCGTAGACGCCGGCGGCTACGGCCTGGTGCTGATCCTCGCCGGAGTCGTCGCCGGCTTGCGCGGCGATGGCGCCGAGCTACCCAAGCTACCCCGCCACGAGGCGCCCCGTCTCAGTCGCCCCCACCATGAGGACAGTCGCTTTCGCTACTGCACCAATTTCATCGTCGCCGGAGAGGGGCTCGCCGGGCGCGAGTTCGTGCCGAGGCTAGAGGGACTGGGCGACTCGATCTTGGTGGTCGGCGACGAGGTGACGCTCAAGGTCCACGTCCACACCGACGAGCCGGAGGCAGCCGTCGCCCTCTTCGAGGACGCCGGCAAAGTGACCAACCTCGACGTCGCCGACATGCGCGAGCAGATAGCCGAGCGCGAGGCGCGACTTGCCTTTGGACGGACCGGAGTCCTCGCGGTGGCCGCGGGCTCCGGGATGGAGCGGCTGTTCACCGAGCTTGGCGCCCACGTCGTGCCCTGCGGCGAGAGCCTCAATCCGTCAACCTATGAGTTGCTGGCGGGGATCCACGAGGTCCCTGCCGAGGAGGTACTGGTGCTGCCCAGCTCCTCGAACGTGACGATGGCGGCCGAGCGCGCCTGCCAGCTGTCAGAGAAGCCGGCTCGAGTCGTTCCCGCCCACTCCCAGCAGGCGAGCCTGCTGGCCTTGGTCGAGCTCAATCCCGCCGATTCGGCCGCGGAGAACGCCGAGCGCCTGGCCGCCGCGCTTGCGGAGATCAGCACCGGGGGTGTCGCGCCCGCCGGCCGCGACGATGCGCAAGGCCGCTTTCGCCAGGGCGACGCGGTCGGCTTCGCCGCTGGCGAGATCGTCGCCTGGGGCGGGGCGGGTTCGACTCTGGCGAGGACGATCGGGCTCCTCGCTGAGGAAGCCGAGATCGTCACCGTGATTGCAGGCGAGGGGGCCCCGATTCCGCTGGCTGAGATCGATGCCCATGTCCCCGACGGGGTCGAGGTCGAGGCCCACGAGGGCGGCCAGCCGAGCTGGTGGTGGCTGCTCGCCGCCCAGTAGTGCGCTCCTTCGCCGCCGCCTCCGAGCTCGACAAGGCGCAGCTACGCGATGCCCCTGTCCACTGGCCGCGGCCGAGCGTCTTGGACGTGTCCCTTGAGGCCCTGGAGGGGGTCGGCCCGAGGCTAGCCGAGGCCGCCGCGCAGGCCGGTATCGAGACCGTGGGGGAGCTCCTGATGCGCGTCCCCCACGGCCACCGCGAGCGCCGGATCGAGCCGCTGGGCGAGCTTGAGCCCGGTCGAAAGGCGACGGTGAAGGTCGAAGTGCTCGGCGAGAAGCCGCGCCCGTTTCGCCGCCGCGGCTTGAGCGTCGTTTCGGTCAAGGTCGGCGATGACTCCGGATCGGTCAGGGCAACCTGGTTTAACCAGCCGTGGATCGCCGGGAAGCTTGCTAGGGGTACCTCCCTGCTGCTGACCGGCTCTCTGGAGAAGCGGGGGTTTCGAGTGGCGGAGTACGAGTCCTTGCCGCCTGACCCGCGGGTGCTGTCTGGGGGAGAGAAGGACACTGCGCGAGGCGGCGCTCTTAAGCCTCCCCCCACCGGCTCACCCGCGAGCCAGAGTGCGACAGCCCGGCTCCCCGATGGGACCGGGTTGGTGCCCGTGCACCCGGCGACCGAGCGGCTCAGGCCGCAGCGGTTGCGCGATTGGGTGTGGCAGGCGTGTCGCTGGGTCGGCAACGCGATCGAGCCGCTGCCGGCCGAGCTGCGGGCGCGGCGGCGATTGGCTGGGGCTGCGGACGCGATCAAGGCTGTCCATTTTCCCGAGGGCGAGGTGGATATCGAGGCAGCCCGACAGCGCCTGGCCTTCGAAGAGCTGTTCCTCTACCAGGCGGTCCTGGCTGCACGTAAGCGGGCGCACCGGGTTGCGCGGCCGGCGCCAAAGCTGGGGAAGCCGGGGGAGATCGTGGGTAGGTGGGTCGCCTCGCTTCCGTTTGAGCTGACCGGCGAGCAGCTGCGGGCGTTTGAGGAGATCGATGCGGACCTCGGCGCCGGGGAGCCGATGCAGCGGCTGTTGATGGGGGAGGTCGGCTCGGGGAAGACGGTGGTGGCCTTGTACGCGATGCTGCGAGCGCTCGAGGCTGGGTTTCAAGCGGTGCTGATGGCGCCGACCGAGACGTTGGCCGAGCAGCACGCGGCGACCCTGGATCGGTTGTTGGCGCAGCAACCTCTGCCGTTTGGACTCTTGACGGGGGCGACTCGGGCGGCGGGGCGCAGGGAGACGCTGGGACGCTTGGCCAGCGGGGAGTTGGGACTCGTGGTGGGCACACATGCGCTGATCGGGCACTCGGTCAAGTTCGCCCGGCTGGGGGTTTGCGTGGTCGATGAGCAGCATCGGTTTGGGGTGGAGCAGCGCAAGGCGTTGGACTTAAAGGGGGTGGGGGGGATGGCGCCCCATGTCCTTCACATGACCGCCACTCCGATCCCGCGGACGCTCTCGCTGACCGCCTACGGCGACCTCGACACGACGGCGCTTCACGAGCTGCCGGCCGGACGCCAACCGGTCGAGACCTGGCTGGTTGATGGGGGCCGCCGTCATGCCGCCTATGCGTTCATACGAGAGCGCCTGCATGCCGGACGACAGGCTTATGTGGTCTGCCCGCTGGTCGAGGAGTCCGAGAAATTGCAGGGCAAGGCGGCCGAGGCGGAGGCCGCGCGGCTTGCGGCGGGGGAGCTGGGCGGCTTTGAGATCGGCGTCCTGCATGGCCAGATGCCCTCGGCCCGCAAGGCCGAGGCGATGGAGGCGTTCGCCTCCGGCGCCACCGACGTCCTCGTCGCGACCACGGTAATCGAGGTCGGGATCGACGTCCCCAACGCGACGGTGATGTTGATCGAGGGGGCGGAGCGCTACGGCGTCTCCCAGCTGCACCAACTGCGCGGCCGGGTTGGGCGGGGCGAGCACGCCTCCCACTGCCTGCTCTTCGCCGAGCCGGCAGGGGCGCCGGCTCGACGCCGGCTCGAGGCGGTGGCCCGCGAGCGCGACGGCTTCAAGCTCGCCGAGGTCGACCTCGGTCTGCGCGGCGAGGGGGAGGTCCTCGGCACCCGCCAGCACGGACTGCCGCGCTTTCTCGTCGCGAAGTTGCCCGAGGACACGCCGACCCTGATCGCCGCCCGCGACGACGTCCTCGCCCTTTTGCACCGCCACGGCTCCCTCGAGGACCCAGCACTCGGCCCGCTGATGGATGCCGCCCGCCGCCGCTTCGGCGCCGGGGCCAGCGACCCGATTCCCCTTTGAGATGATCGCCGGGCAAAGAAGGGGGATTCGATGCGGGTGATCTCGGGAGAGTTCCGCGGCCAGCGCTTGGTTGCACCGCGCGGCTGGAAGGTCCGACCGACCTCCGATCGCGTTCGCGAGGCGATTTTCTCCGCGCTCGGTGAGATGCCACCCGCCGCCCGCGTCCTCGATCTCTACTGCGGGACCGGCGCACTGGGTATCGAGGCGCTGTCCCGTGGCGCCGGGAATGCGGTCTTGGTCGACCGCGACACCCGAGCCGCGCTCGGCAACGTCGAGCGCCTCGGCCTGCGCGACCGGGTCGAGCTGGTCAAGGCCGACGTCGGTCGCTGGCTGGAGCGGGAGCCCGGTCCCCCGGCGTTTGACCTGGTCTTCGTCGATGCCCCCTATAGACTCGCCGACCGCGTGAGACAGGAGCTCAACACCCATCTGCCGCAGCTTCTCCTCGGGGGCGGGCGGGCGGTGGTGGAGAGCGGCGCCGGCAGCCCGCTTCGCCTCGATTCCCTTGAGCGCCTGCGCCAGCGCCGCTACGGCGCCGCCGAGGTCTCCTTCTACGGAAGGGGAGGGGAGTGAGCAGGCGCAACGGCACCGTCGTCTGCCCGGGCAGCTATGACCCGGTCACCAACGGGCATGTCGACATCATCACCCGCACCGCCCAGGTCTTTGAGCGGGTCGTGGTCGGGGTCGTCAACAACCCGCTCCGCAAGGAGAAGACGCTGTTCACCGCTGAGGAGCGGGAGGCGTTCATTCGCACGGCGACGGCCGACCTCGCCAACGTCGACGTCAAGATCTTCTCCAACCTATTGGTCGAGTTCGCCCGCGAGAATGACGCCACCGCAATCGTCAAGGGCTTGCGGGCGATCTCCGACTTTGAGTACGAGTTTGAGATGGCGCAGCTCAATCGCAAGCTCGACCCCGGCATCGAGAGCGTCTACGTGATCGCCTCGCCCCATTACAGCTTCCTCTCCTCGACCGGGGTCAAGGAAATGGCGACCTTCAGCGGCGATGTCTCCGACCTCGTCCCGGCGCCGGTCGCGGTCGCGCTGGCGCAGCGGCTGAGCGACAGGTAGGCTTGCGGTTCGGAGGGGCTGTGGGCGAGAGTTTGCAAAAAGCCGAGGAAATAACGGCTTCTTCACCAAAGATGCCGTCGACACGTAGGCTTACGACCTGCTGATGGACGTTCTGGTCCTCATAGACAAGCTGGACGACGTCGTCCACAACGCGCGTCCCGTCCCGCTGACGGATCAGGTGCGCGTGGACCGCGAGGAGATCTACGACCTCCTCGACCAGATGCGGGCGACGATCCCCGAGGAGATCAAGCAAGCGCGCTGGATCGTCAAGGAGCGCCAGGAGATGCTGGCCGAGGCGAAGCGGGAGGCGGAGCGAATCGTCCGCGAGGCCCGCGAGCAGCAGGCTCGCCTGATCTCCGACGAGGAGGTCACCAAGCAGGCCGAGCGAGCGGCCGACGAGATCGTCGAGGACGCGCGGACCCGCGAGCGTGAGATCCGGCTTGGTGCCGAGGACTATGCCGATGAGATCCTCAACACGCTCGAGGTCAACCTCCAGAAGTTCCTTGCCGCCGTCCAGCGGGGTCGGGACCGGCTCGCCGGTCGCGACGAAGAGCCGGCTGAGATCGAGCAGTAGCTCAGTAGGTCGCTCGGAACACTGCGAGATTGCCGGCTTGCCAGGTGATCTCGCCCCCGGACCACTCGAGCATCTCGCCCAGCGCGTCGGGCTCGATCACCTCGCCGATCACCAGGGAGCGGGACTGCTCTCTTACGCGGCGGAAGAGGGCTTGCTTTTGGGCATCGTCGAGCAGGTTGAGCGAGAGCACCGAGATGACCAGGTCCCAGGGGCCATCGGGGAGCGGGTCCTCCATACGGGCCAGTTGGACGTCGTCGTAGGTCTCGCGGGCGCGGAAGACCATGTCGGGGCTGGAGTCGAGGCCGACGACCCAGGCGTCCGGATGGGCTTCGATCAGGCGGCGGGTCGTCTCACCCGTTCCCATGCCGAGCTCCAAGACGCGGTCGGGTGGGAAGGGGATTGCAGCCACCGCCTGTTCTTGCAGCTCGTCATAGCGGGGCAGCTCGGAACGAATCCGCTCGAGGTAGATCTCCGGTGTCCAGTCGAATTGGCCCATCTCGTAATCTCGTCCTGAGGTGTCCATCGTAAGTCTCGTCGCAGCGGGAGGAGCGGCCATGAAACACACGCCCACCACGATCGTCGACCTCTCCCGCCTCTCGCTGTCCTATGGCGAGGGAAGGCGGCTGGACGTTCCGGTCCGACTTGACTCGCTGCAGCTGGGCGGGCAGCCCTACGCGGCGAATCCCGAGACGGTCGTGGCGTGCCTTGACATCTCCCGCACCAGCGGCGGCTACGCCTTGCGCTTGCGCGTCTCCGTCCACGTCGAGGGCCCGTGCATGCGCTGCCTGGCTCCGGCTGGCATCGACCTGGAGATCGACGCCCGCGAGGTGGACCAGCACGACACCGATGACGAGGAGCTGTGCAGCCCCTACGTCGAGAAGGACGAGCTCGATATCGGCCGCTGGGCCCACGATGCCAGCGCCCTCGCCATCCCAGCCCAGTTCCTGTGCCGCACCGACTGCGCCGGGCTCTGCCCGTCCTGCGGTGAGTCCCTCAGCGACGCCGACCCGTCGGCTCACGAGCACGACACACGTGACGATCCCCGCTGGGACAAGCTCAAGGGCTTGAAGCTGGAGTAGCATTCCGCGCCCGATGGCCGTCCCGAAGAAGAGAACGTCAAGTGCTCGCCGCGACAAGCGACGCGCTACGCACAAAGCGGCCAAGCCTCGCCTCAACGAGTGCCCGCGCTGTCACAGCCCGCGACTGCCGCACCGAGTCTGCCCCACCTGCGGCACCTATGCCGGGCGTGAGGTGATCTCACACAAAGTCACCGAAGCTCCGGCGGCGCCCTCCGACTCCCAGGACTGATGCCCGCTGGCCGGGGCGTGAGGGTTGCCCTCGACGGCTTCGGGGCGGAGCGGGGATTCGGCACGCTTGCCGAGGGCGCCCGGCTCGCCGCCGCAGACGGGATCCAGGTGCGGGTATTTGGCCCGCCCGCCGAGCTGGGGCTGGAGGGGGTCGAGGGAGTCGAGGTGATTCCGACCTCGGAGTGGATCTCAAACGAAGAGGATCCCATTGCGGCGGTTCGCTCCAGGTCGCAGGCCTCGGTGGTGCTGGCGGCCCGCGACGTCGCCGAGGGCCGCTCCGCGGCGCTGGCCAGCGCCGGCTCGACCGGGGCGACGATGGCGGCCGCCACCTTTGGCCTGCGGCGCCTTCGCGGCGTGCAGCGACCGGCGCTGGCGGTGCGAGTGCCGGTCCCCGGCAAGGCGGTGCTCTTCCTCGACGTCGGCGCCAACCTCGAGGCGCGCGCCCAGCATCTAATCCAGTTCGCCTTCCTTGGCGCTGCCTTCAGCGCTGCGGTGCTGGGTGTCGAGCGACCCACGGTTGGTCTGCTTTCGGTCGGCGAGGAGGCAGGCAAGGGGCGTCAGGAGGTAGTCGCCGCGCACGAGGCGCTTGCCAAGGCGGGCGCAATCGAGTTCGCCGGCAACATCGAGGGCCGCGATCTGCCGGCCGGAGCCGCCGATGTCGTCGTAACGGACGGCTTCACCGGCAACGTCGCGCTGAAGCTGATGGAGGGGACGGCTCGCGCGATCACCGTCGCGATCCGCGAAGCGGTGCGCACCAAGCCGCTTGCCGCGGCGGGTGGGTTGCTGATGCGCCCGGCGCTCGGCGCCTTGCGCCGCGGCCTGGACCCCGACACCACCGGCGGCGCAATCCTGCTCGGCCTGCGCGGGGTCGCCGTGGTCGGACACGGCAACTCCGAGGCCGAGGGAATCGCCAACGCGGTGCGGCTGGCGGCGCGCTGCGCCGAGCTCGACGCGGTCGGCCGCACCGCAGCGCTGATGGACGATGCGGACGTGACGCGCGGCTCGCTCGCCGCCACCACCGACGCGTGATAGGAAGGAGGCATGACCCACGACGAAGTCCTCGACCTGGTCCGCTCCCATCTTGCCGAGGAGCTCGAGGTTGAGCCGGCGAGGATCGTCGAGGGGACCCTCTTCAAGGAGGATCTCGATGCCGACTCACTCGACCTCTATGAGCTGGTGATGGAGCTGGAGGACCGTTACGGGATCTCCGTCTCCGAGGAGCAGGCGGCGAAGCTCAAGACGGTTGGCGAGGCGGTGGCCTTTGTCCTCCAAAATGCCTCGGCCTGAGCAGGCGGCCGCGGAGGCCGACTCGGCCGTCGCTTCGCTTGCCGCTCTGATCGAAGACCTGCCGGTCGACCTGAGGAGCCAGGCGTTGACCCATTCCTCCTGGACCGAGGACCGCGTCGCCTCCTTTGAGCGGCTCGCCTTCCTCGGCGACAGCGTGCTGGGGCTCTCGGTCGCCTCCAACCTGTTCGACCGCTTCCCGGACCTCGACTCCGGCGGCCTCACCAAGGTTCACAACCAGGCGGTTAGCGGCGTCTCCTGTGCCGAGGTCGGACGCCTGCTCGGGGTGCCGGGGATGCTTCGGAAGGCCGAGCCGGCTGAGGGGCCGGCGGTGATTCCGGCCGAGGTCCTACTCGGCGGTGAGCGACCGCTACCGGAGGCAACCGAGGCGCTGATCGGCGCCTGCCACCTCGCCTTCGGCTTCGAGCGGACCGCTGCGGCGGTGGGGGAGGCGTTCGCGTTGCGGATCGAGCACGCAGCCGAGACCAGGATCGACTTCAAGTCCGCTCTGCAGGAGCTGTTGGCGCAGCGCGGCGCGCGCGTAGGCTATGAGGTTCTTGCCGCGACTGGCCCCCCGCACCGGCGCACCTTCGAGGTGGCGGCGATCGTCGACTCCGAGCGAGTCGGGGAAGGCGAGGGCCGCAGCAAGAAGGCGGCTGAGCAGGCAGCAGCCGAGCAGGCGCTGGGGCGGCTCGGAGGCTGACCGGATGGCTCGCTTTGCGTCCGACTCAACCGTGAGCCTTAGCGATTGGAGACCGAGGACGAGATGTATCTGAGATCGATCACGATGAAGGGATTCAAGTCGTTTCCCGAACGGGCGAGGCTGGAGTTCTCGCCCGGCGTCAGCGTGATCGTCGGGCCCAACGGCTCCGGCAAGTCGAACATCACCGATGCGGTGCTGTGGGCGCTTGGCGAGCAAAGCCCGGGGGCGGTCCGCGGCGCCTCGATGCAGGACGTGATCTCTGCCGGGGGCAAGGGCGTCGGCCAGCGCCGCTCGGCCGAGGTCGAGGTCGTGATCGATAACTCCGAAGGCCGCGCCGCGACCGAGTTCTCCGAGATCGCCGTGCGCCGCAGCCTCGATCGCTCCGGCGAGGGAGGCTACCGCCTCAACGGCGCTCGCTGCCGCCTCGTCGACGTTGTCGAGATCCTCTCCGACGCCAATCTGGGTCGCGAGATGCACTCGGTAATCAGCCAGGGCCGGGTCGAGTCGATCGTCCACTCCAAGCCCCGCGAGCGACGCCTCCTGGTGGAGGAGGCGGCCGGTCTCGGCAAGCACCGCAAGCGTCGCCGTCGGGCCGAGCTGAAGCTGCGCGCCGCCCGTGAGAACCTCGACCGAGCGCTCGACCTCGAGCGCGA
Source organism: uncultured Solirubrobacterales bacterium (assembly GCA_963777915.1). Taxonomy (GTDB): domain Bacteria; phylum Actinomycetota; class Thermoleophilia; order Solirubrobacterales; family 70-9; genus CAVUPF01. Next base: position 661,836 of record CAVZSH010000005.1, read on the forward strand.
GGCCCGCTCCCGGCTGCGACCGCTGAAGCGCCAAGCGCAGGCGGCGGAGCTGGGGGTGCGGATCGAGCGCGAGGAGCTTGGCCTGCGCGGGCGGCTGGTCGCCGAGGAGCTGCGCTTCGGGGCCGACCGGGCGGCCACTGCCGAACAGGCCGCAGAGAAGGCGCGGGAAAGCCGGAGCGGGGTCGAGGAGCGGCTGGCCGAGGTAAGCGAGCGACGACGCGCCGCCGAGGAGCGCTTCGCCGCCCGCGACCGCGAGCGGACCCAGGCATGGGGCCTGTTGACCAGGCTGCGCGCTGAGCAGGAGCGCCTCGCGGTGCGCGCCGCGAGCCTTACCGGTCGCGAGGCAGAGTTGGCCGCGGACCTGGAGGTGCTGCGGGCCGAGCTGGGGCCGCTGACACTCGATCTCGGCGCCGCGGGTGGCGCCCCAGTCGAGCGGGCTCGCAAGCTAGAGGAGGAGCTGAGCGAGATCGACACTGGCCTGCGGGGTGCCGCCGAGGGACTTGACCGCGCCCGCGCGGTCAAGTCCTCGGAGTCGGGGCGCGAGTCCGCGCTCGGCGCGGTTCGCAGCGGAGCCGAGCGCGCCGTGCGCCACGCCCGCCGGGCCGAGGGGCTGCTGGGCGAGCGCCACCGCGAGGCACTGCGCGGCCGGGTCACCGCCGGTGAGGAGTTGCTGTCGGACGTGCGCGATGCCGCAGCCTCGATTGAGGTGGTTGGCGCCGCGATTCGCGCCAGGGTCGAGCGGACCGAGGGCCGGGTGGTCGGCGGTGCGGGCGATGGTGATGAGATCGCCGAGGAGATGCGGGCCTGCTCAAAGCGCGAATTTGAGCTACAGGCGGAGATGAAAGCCGCATCGGATGAGCTGACCAAGGCCGAGGTCGAGGCGGCCCACCTCGGCGACCGGCGAGTGGAGGCAGCCAAGGAGCTGGCCTCGATCTCCGAGCGCCTCGGCGAGGCGCTCGGCCCGGCCGAGCAGGCCATGACGGAGGAGGAGCGGGCCGATACCGACCGTCGGTTGGAGCGCCTGGAGCGCCGCCGCGCTCAGATCGGTCCGATCAACCCGCTGGCCGAGCGCGAGTACGAGGAGGCCCGCGAGCACGTCGAGGGCCTGGAGTCCCAGCGCGAGGACACCGAGCGGGCGATGCGCGAGCTGGAGACGCTGATCCACGATGTCGACCGCGAGATCGAGCGCGCCTTCGAGGAGACATTCGAGGCGACCGCCAGAAACTTCGAGGAGATGATCGAGCACCTCTTCCCCGGCGGGCGGGGGCGCTTGCGCCGGGTCACACTGCACCCGGTCCGCGACGCCGGCGAGAGCGATACAGAGGAGTCAGACGGCGATGCGGAGGAGCGCGAGGAGCTCGGGGTTGAGATCGAGGTCACCCCGGCCGGCAAGTCAACCCGCAAGCTCTCGTTGCTCTCCGGTGGTGAGAAGTCGCTGGTCGCGCTCGCCTTCGTCTTTGCCGTCTTCCTCGCCCGACCCTGCCCCTTCTACATCCTCGACGAGGTCGAGGCGGCGCTCGATGACGCCAACATCGACCGCTTCCTTCAGCTGGTCCGCCGCTTCTCTGACCGCGCCCAGTTCATCGTCGTCACTCACCAGAAGCGCACGATGGACGCCGCCGACGTGCTCTACGGGGTCAGCATGGGCGGCGACGGGGTCACCAAGGTCGTCTCTCGTCGCTTGCCGCGAGAGGCGGCGGCGGTCGCCGAGGGGCCGCCGCCCTTCGCTGGCATCGCCACCGGCGCGGATGGTCAGGTCGGTGAGGACGGCGAGGCGGCCACGCCGCCCGGCTCCGCGGCGGCAGCCTGATCGGTGCCTAGCTCCTGGCAGGACATCTTCGACCTAGGTGCGCGCGAACCCGCGCAGCCAAGGCCCTCCGGTGAAGCGGTGGGGGAGCGCGGTGGGGTCCTCCGCCGCCTGCGCGAGAGCCTTTCCAAGAGCCGCCAGGCCCTGAGCGAGGAGATCTCCGCCAGCTTCTTCGATCGGATCGACGAGGGGACCTGGGAACGGCTCGAGGAGGCGCTGATCTTTGCCGACGCCGGGGCGGCAGTCACCGCGGCCGTGGTCGAACGACTGGAGCAGGAGGTCGAGTCCGGCGCGGTGTCCGCCGACGGCGGCGCCGTGCGCGGCAGGCTGATCGAGATCCTCGCCGAGGTCGCCTCGACTGGTCGGGCGCCGATTGACCTCAGCGGCGATCCGGCGGTGCTATTGATGGTCGGCGTAAACGGCACCGGTAAGACGACGACGATCGGCAAGATCGCCTGGCATCTCTCGAAGGAGTTCGGGCTCTCGGTCGTCCTTGCCGCGGGCGACACCTACCGCGCCGCGGCGGCTGAGCAGCTCGCCGAGTGGGCCGAGCGGGCCGGCGCCGATCTGGTCCGCTCAGACCCCGGCGCCGACCCCGGTGCCGTGGCCTTTGATGCGATCTCCGCCGCCCGCGCTCGCGGCGCCGATGTGGTGATCGTGGATACCGCCGGGCGTCTCCACACCCAGGGCAACCTGATGGACGAGCTGGCTAAGGTGCGCCGGGTGATCGCCAAGCAGATTCCCGAGGCTCCGCACGCGACGCTGATCTCGATCGACGCGACCACCGGGCAAAACGGCCTGCGCCAGGCGAAGGTCTTCTCCGAAGCGGTCGAGGTAGACGGCGTCGTCCTCACAAAGCTAGACGGCACGGCGAAAGGCGGCATCGCCTTGGCGATCGCGAGCGAGCTCGGGATCCCCGTGAAGCTGATCGGCGCCGGCGAGTCACTCGAGGACCTACGTCCCTTCGATCCGGCCGACTTCGCCCGGGCGCTGCTCGCCGACTGACGCCATCTAAGCTGGGAGCCGATGTTCGACCAGCTTTCAGATCGCCTCCAGGCGACCCTCTCTGAGGTTCGTTCGCGCGGCAAGCTGACCGAGCCTGACGTCGATGCGGCGATGCGGGAGATTCGCCTCGCCCTGCTCGAGGCCGACGTCAACTTCAAAGTCGTCAAATCCTTCACCGCCAACCTCAAGGAGCGCTGCCTCGGCTCCGAGGTGCTGGAGAGCCTCGACCCCGGACAGCAGGTGGTGAAGATCGTCAACGAGGAGCTGACGGTGCTGATGGGAGGGGCGGGACGCGAGCTCGCTTTCGCCTCAAACGGACCCACTGTGATCCTGATGGCCGGCCTGCAGGGCTCCGGCAAGACGACCGCCTGCGCCAAGCTTGCGCAACACCTCGGCGCCTCGGGAAAAGATGTCGCGCTCGCCGCCTGCGACGTCTATCGGCCCGCGGCGATAGACCAGCTCGTTGCGGTCGGGGAGCGGGCCGGCGCTCACGTCTATCAGCAGGGAGCAGACCGCGACCCAGTCGAGATCGCCGCGTGGGCGCTGGCCCGCTCCCGCGAAGAGGACCGTGACGTGCTGATCGTCGACACCGCGGGTCGCCTCCACATCGACGAGGACCTGATGGCCGAGCTATCCAGGATCCGCAAATGCACTAAGCCCCACGACGTGCTGCTGGTGGTAGACGCGATGACCGGCCAGGATGCAGTCGGGGTCGCCGAGGCCTTCGCCGAGGCGGCCGAGTTCGACGGGGTGGTGATGACCAAGCTCGATGGGGACGCCCGCGGCGGCGCTGCGCTGTCGGTCAAGGCGGTGACCGGCAAGCCGATTCTCTTCGTTTCCACCGGCGAGAAGTTGGAGGACTTCGACCGCTTCCACCCCGACCGAATGGCCTCCCGCATCCTCGGCATGGGCGATGTGCTCAGCCTGATCGAGAGGGCCGAGCAGCAGGTCGATGAGAAGCAGGCTCTTGACCTCCAGGAGAAACTGCGCCGCGACCAATTCACGCTCGAGGACTTCCTCCAGCAGATGCGCCAGGTGCGCAAGATGGGCCCGCTCAGCGGTCTGATTGGGATGCTGCCGGGGATGGGGGCGATGAAGCAGCTGAAGGGCGCCGAGGTCGACGAGGGGGAGCTTGACCGGGTCGAGGCGATCATCCTCTCGATGACCCCGGGCGAGCGGGCCGAGCCGGCGAGGATAAACGGCTCGCGCCGCAGGCGGATTGCGACTGGCTCGGGGACCAAGGTCCAGCACGTCAACCAGCTCGTCAAGCAATTCGACCAGATGCGCAAGCTGATGAGGCAGATGGCCTCAGGCAAGATGCCTGACCCCCAGCAGCTCGCGCAGATGGCCGGGGGCGCGCCACGGCCAAAGGTCCGCAGGCGCTAACCTCTCGCGGCTCATGGCTGTCCGAATCAGACTCAGGCGCGTAGGCTCGAAGAAGAACCCGATCTGGCGGATCGTCGTCGCCGATAAGCGCTCGCCGCGCGACGGGCGCACGATCGAGACGATTGGCCGATACAACCCGCAGACTGAGCCTTCGCTGATCGAGCTCGACGAGGAGCGCGCCCGCCACTGGCTCGAGCATGGCGCCCAACCCTCCGAGACGGTCGCCGGCCTGCTCCGCACCAAGGGCATTGCCGCCTCCGGTAGCTAACTAGGCCTGACGTGACCGAGCTGCTCGAGTTCCTCGTCAGGGCGCTTGTCGAGGACCCGCAAGCCGTCGTCGTCGAGGAGTTGGAAGAGAACGGCGACTTGGTCTATGAGATAACGGTCGCCGAGGCTGACCTCGGCCGGGTGATCGGCAAGGGCGGGCGTGTCGCCAACGCGATTCGCACGATCGCCAAGGCCGCCGCGGTGCGGATCGGTCGCCGTGTCATAGTCGACATCCTCGATTGAAGCTCGACATCTTCACCCTCTTTCCCGAGGCGTTCGACTGGTTTCAGTCGCAGCGGTCGGTTCAGAACGCGCTGGTCGCGGGGAGCGAGCTGCGGTTGTTCAACTATCGCGATACAACGCCGCTTGGGGCGGGGCAGGTCGACGATGCGCCTTATGGGGGAGGGGCGGGGATGGTGCTGCGGGTCGACGTGGTGGATGCGGCGCTGAGCGCCGCATATTCGAGTGGGGAGAGGCCTCGGGTCGTGCTGCTCTCGCCCACCGGCAGGCTGCTGGACGACGAGTTGGCCGACGAGCTGACCGCTGAGCCTCATCTGGCGCTGCTATGCGGACGGTATGAGGGATTCGACGAGCGGGTGCACGAGCACCTGGCCGATGAGGAGGTCTCGATCGGCCGCTACGTGCTGGCCGGGGGGGAGTTGGCGGCGATGGTCGTGGCGGACGTGGTGATGCGGAAGCTGCCTGGCGCCCTCGGCCATGAGCGCAGTGCCGTGGAGGAGTCGTTTAGCCGGGTTCTGGAGGGCGCTCCCGAGTACCCCCACTACACCCGCCCGCCGCTTTACCGCGGCTGGGGGATACCTGAGGTGCTGGTCTCCGGCGATCACGAGAGGGTCCGCGCGTGGCGGGCCGAGCAGAGTCGCGCCAGGGTCGAGAAGCTCGGCTCCGACCCGGAGTAGCTACCATTCCGCCACCGCGCGGCGTCCTGCGTCTGGGCCCGGCGGTTTTTTCTCGCCAATGAGCAGCGTCATCGACAGCATCGAGCGTCGTCAGCTGAGGCAGGGGCTTCCCTCCTTTAGCCCCGGCGATCGTGTGCGCGTCCACTTCCAGGTCGTCGAGGGCAGCCGCCGCCGCACCCAGGTCTTCGAGGGAATCGTCCTGCGTCGGCAAGGCTCCGGCGCCCGGGAGACCTTCACGGTCCGCAAGCAGTCTTTCGGGGTCGGGGTGGAGCGGACGTTCCCGCTGCACTCGCCGAAGATAGAGAAGCTGGAGATCGCCGCGCGTGGCGACGTGCGGCGGGCCAAGCTGTACTACCTGCGAGGCCGGATCGGCAAGGCAGCCCGGGTCGCCGAGCGGCGCTGGGGGATAGACGAGGAGCTGGTCTCGGCACCGGCCGTTGAGCCCGAGGCGGTCGACGCCGAGGGTGTGACCCGGGAGGAGGCCGAGGTCTCCGAGGCGACCGGAGCCGAGCAGGAGCCGGCCGCCAAAACCGACGCGCCGGAGGCAGAGCCTGAGACGGAGGCAGGGCTTGAGACTGAGGCAGGGCTTGAGACGGACGCCGAGGCGCCCGAGGCTGGGGAGACCGAGGACACCGCCGCGGCGCAGGATGCCGAGGATGAGGAGCCGGCTGAAGAGGTCGGCGACTCCGGCGAGGACTCGGACTGAGACCCTCGATCCCCAAGCCGAAGAGTAGAGCCGGCGGGCTGGTCGAGCTGGTCGTCATCGTCGCGCTGGCGCTGGGGTTGGCGCTTGGTATTCAGGCCTGGATCGTCAAGCCCTACCAGATCCCCTCGCAGTCGATGGAACCCACCCTGATCGTCGGACAGCGGGTCCTGGTCAACCGCTTTATTTACCACTTCACCAACCCCGAAATCGGCGACATCGTTGTCTTCCACCCGCCTGCGGGAGCCGACAGCGGTACAGAATGCGGCGTCACCATCCACGGTCGCCAGCCCTCCGAAGTCGGCGAGCCCTGCCCACAGCCGACCAAAGCCGAGTCCAGTCAGAACTTCATCAAGCGGATCGTCGCCGGGCCGGGCGATACGGTCAGCATCCGCGAAGGGCACCCTGTAGTCAACGGGGTGGAGAAGAAGAGCGAACCGTACACGAACCCCTGCGGCAACGGGGCCGATTGCGACCTGCCAAAGCCGATCACCGTTCCGCCCGGCTACTACTTCATGATGGGGGACAACCGTGGGGCAAGCGACGACAGCCGTTTCTGGGGTCCCATCCCCCGAAGTTGGATCATCGGCAAGGCCTTCGCCACCTACTGGCCCCCGGACCGCATCGGTCTCCTCTAAGGGCCGGTCTCACCGCCGTAGGCTGGCGCGGACCCGCCGTCTATTCAGCTTCGACCGCGGGCTCGGGAGCCGTCTTGTCGCCGGCGCCGATGAGGCCGGCCGAGGGTGTCTGGCCGGGCCACTGGTCGCTGCCGCGGTCCTGCTCGACTACGAAGCGCTCTCCCACACCGATCGCCGCTCCCTGGCCGGACTGCACGACTCCAAGCAGATGACCGCCGAGCGCCGCGAGGAGATCTACCCAAGCGTGCTGGGGGCGGCGGCCCGGGTCAGCGTCGTGGTGCGATGCGTTGGGGGGATTGACAAGCGCGGCCTGCACGTCACCAACATCGAGGCCCTGGCGGGAGCCCTGGAGCGGCTGGAGCCGCCCGCCGGGACGACCTGTCTGGTCGACGGCTTCTCTTTGCCCGGCTGTCGGGTGCCGCACCGCGCGGTGATCGAAGGAGACGCGACCAGCGCGGCCATCGCGGCTGCCTCGGTCCTCGCCAAGGTGACCCGCGATCGCTACATGTGCGCTGCCGCCGGCGTGCACCCGGGCTGGGGCTTCGAGGAGCACGTCGGCTACTCGACCCCCGAGCATCGCGAGGCAATTGGCCGGATCGGGATATCGCCCCTTCACCGCCGCTCCTTCCGCTCGGTCGCTTACAGCCAGCTCGAGTTCGCCAGCTAAGCCATTCCGGCGCTCACGGTTCCCTCTCGCCGCCTCGACGCTCGAAGCTGCGGCGCGCCTTTAGTCTGCGGGCGTGGATTCACGGCGCATACCAGCCGTCTTGTCGATCGCCGGCTCTGACTCCGGCGCCGGCGCCGGGATCCAGGCGGACCTGAAGGCTTTCGCCCGTTGCGGGGTCTACGGCATGACCGCGATCACCGCGATCACCGCCCAGAACACCGTCGGCGTCGAGGCGATCGAGGCGGTTTCGCCGACGATGATCGTCGCCCAGGTGCGCGCTGTTGTCGGGGACATCGGCGTCGACGCAGTAAAGATCGGGATGCTCGGCAATGCGGCGACGGTAGACGCGGTCGTCGCGGCGCTGGGATTGGTCGGCGACGTCCCGGTCGTGGTCGACCCGGTGATGGTCGCCGAGAGCGGCGCAACGCTGCTCGACGAGGAAGCACGGCGGGCGCTGGTCGAGCAGCTGCTGCCGCTTGCCACGGTCCTCACGCCGAATATCTTGGAGGCGAGGGAGCTGACCAGGGCGGGGATCCAAAGCTCGCAGGAGGACCTCGCTCGCGAGGTGCTGGCGCTGGGGCCACGAACGGTGGTCGTTACCGGCGGACACAGCAACGCAGTAGTCGATGTCTTCTTCGACGGAAATGAGTCGGTCGCAATCGAGGGCGAGCGGCATCGCGAGGGCGCTTCGCATGGCTCAGGCTGTACGCACTCGTCGGCACTCGCCGCCTTTCTGGCGCGTGGAGAGACGCCCCTGGAGGCGGCCCGCAAGGCCCGGAAGATCGCCTCGGCAGCGGTCGGCGGCGGGCTCAGGGAGATCGGCGCCGGGGCGGGTCCGGTCGACGTGCTCGGTCTCGCCGCTGGTGCTCGCGACGACATCGGGTTAACCGGCTGACTAGATTCATCCAATGAGCACGAACCACAGCACGACGAGCAGTCCACCGCGCCCGCGCTCCAGCGTGCTCTTCGACGGTCCCGACCGCGCTGCAGCGCGCGCCTACATGAAGGGCATCGGCTTCGATGACGATGCCCTTGGCCGACCGACCATCGGGATCGCCAACACCTGGACTGATGCGATGCCCTGCAACTTCCATCTGCGCGGCCTCGCCGAGCACGTCAAGGCGGGTGTGCGGGCAGCAGGGGGCACTCCGATGGAGTTCAACACCATCGCGATCTCCGACGGAATCTCAATGGGGACCGAGGGGATGAAGACCTCGCTGATCAGCCGAGAGACGATCGCCGACTCGATCGAGCTGATGGCCCGCGGCTACCAGTTCGACGCGATGGTGGCGCTCTCGGGCTGCGACAAGACCATCCCGGGCTGCGTGATGGCCCTTGCCCGGCTCGACGTGCCCTCGGTGATGCTCTACGGCGGCTCGATCGCCCCCGGTCACTGGAACGGCCACGACGTAACGATCCTCGATGTCTTCGAGGCGATTGGCACTCACGCGGCGGGCAAGATGAGCGACGAGGACCTGCACGACCTGGAGGGCGCTGCCAGTCCCGGGGCCGGCGCCTGCGGCGGCCAGTTCACCGCCAACACGATGGCCTGCGCCTTCGAGGCGCTGGGGATCAGCCCGGGCGGCTCGGCGATGGTCCCAGCCGAAGACGATGAGAAGGGAACCGTCGCCGAGAAGATCGGCGAGCTGGTGATGAGGGTGTTGATGGATGACCTGCGGCCAAGCCGGGTGATTACCCGCGACTCGCTGGAGAACGCGATCGCCTGTGTCTGCGCCTCGGGCGGCTCCACCAACGGTGTCCTTCACCTCCTCGCCGTCGCCCGCGAGGCCGGGATCGAGCTCGACATCGATGACTTCGAGCGGATATCTCGCGGCACTCCGCTACTCGCCGACCTCAAGCCCGGCGGGCGCTTTGTCGCCACCGATCTCTACCGGGCCGGCGGCGTGCCGCTGATCCTCAAACGGCTAGCCGAGGCTGGCATCCTGCACGGCGACGCGATCACGGTCAGCGGACGCACGATCGGCGAAGAGGCCGAGGCGGCGATCGAGGCCGAGGGCCAGGAGGTGATCCGGCCGGCCTCGGACCCGCTGAAGCCAGAGGGCGGCCTGGCGATCATGCGTGGCAACCTTGCCCCGGAAGGTGCCGTGGTCAAGCTCGCCGGCACCGAGCGCACCAAGCAGGTCGGGCCGGCCCGCGTCTTCGGGTCAGAGGAGGAGTGCTTCCGGGCGGTCAAGGATCGGCAGATCCTGCCGGGCGACATCGTCGTGATCCGCAACGAGGGTCCGGCAGGCGGTCCAGGGATGCGGGAGATGCTGCAGGTGACCGCAGCGATCGTTGGTGAGGGCCTGGGCGAGGAGGTGGCGCTGCTTACGGACGGGCGCTTCTCCGGCGCGACCCGCGGGTTAATGGCCGGCCACGTCGCTCCAGAGGCGGTCAAGGGCGGGCCGATTGCCGCGGTGCGCGAGGGGGATGAGATCAGCTTCGATGTCACTGCCCGCCGCCTCGACGTCGCCCTCTCAGATGAGGAGATCGCCAGGCGGATAGAGGAATACGAGACCCCTGAGCCAGCCTATAGCCGAGGCGTGATGGCCAAGTACGCGGCCACGGTCAGCTCGGCGGCGCAGGGCGCGATCATCGCTTAGCTCTTTGAGAACTCGTCGAGCAGGGCGTTGAAGCGCGGGCGCTCGGGGCCAATCCTGCCGTCAGCCCTCCGAGATCAGGTCGGGATTTAGATCTCGGAGTGGTGCCATATGCGTCGGCTGTCTACAGGGGTCAGCAGAGCGGGGGCTGTGCCGTTGGGTCCTGGTCGCTGGTCTGTTGCGAGCGCCTGGGTTGCAGCGCGATTCCGGATCACCAGTCCACCGCTGACGCTGATCGCCAGTTCCAAGCGCCCCCCGGCAGGTTCAATCAGCGTCGCAGGTCGACTACCTCGCAGCTGCGCTCCCCGATCCGCTCGATGATCTCTGGGTCACCGCTCATCAGCGCAGCGCCGAGGCGCTCCGCGGTCGCCACGCAGAAGGCGTCGGCGTAGGAGAGGCCGCCAAGGGACTTGATCGCAGCGGCGTCGCGGACCAGCTGCCAGTCGGGGTCGATGACGCGCAGCTCCTGGCGGACTGCCTCGATCGTCTCGCCGCCGCCATCGAGGCCCCGCGCTCGCATTTCCAGATCAAGCGCCTCGCCGAGGTTCACCGAGCAGATCGCCGCGCCCTGCTCAATCCATGCCTCGCGCACCCGCTCGGCCGGCGGCTCATCGCGCAGGTGGGCGATCAGGGCCCAGGTGTCAAGGACGACCGTCAAGCAGCCTTTTAGCCTGACGCTCCTCGCGCTTTCGCTCCTCGCGCCGCTCGGCGAGCAGCTCCTCGGTGCCGAGTCCTGGAATCCCCGCCCAGGCGCCGCGCAGGGATTCGATTCGCTCTCGCCGCGATTGCGGGTCATCGGTCACCCGCCGCACCCGCACGTCGGTTCCATCGGGCTCGAAGACCACCTCATCACCGGGCTTGATCCCGATCTCCTCGCGAATCGCCTTCGGGATCACAACCTGGCCTTTGGTTCCGACCTTGTGAGTCATACCGCCAGTATGACGTGAATCCCAGGGTCCTCGACAAAGGAGCGCCCGACACAGCACCAGACACAACTCCGACCCACTTTGACCAGCCGACCTAACCGCCATTTCAGGCTGACTGGCGCATGAGTGGCACACGGCGAAATCTAAAGAGCCGCAAACCGCTTCAAAAAGCCAATTATGCGTACCCCATCCGTTCCAGTACCGGGATCTCGCGGATCTGCGTCGTATTGCCCGAGTATGAGAGATTCCGCATTCTAGAGCCAAATCTTAGCCGGTTATGTCCGGCTGTAACCGGCTATTTTCGTGTCTGACTGGCGCATGACTGGCGCATGAACTCACCGTTCCGACGATGTGATCGTCGGAGTCCCCAGGATGGTCGCAGTCTTGCGCAGGATCGGCGTCGAGTCCGTCGTCTCGCCTGCCTGCCTCTAAACTTTGGTTGATGGCCGCGCGCGACCGCGTAATCCACGTCACTCCCGATGCCTATGACCGCCTTGCCCATGAGGCCGGGCGGCGCGGCGTGCCGCCCGATGCTCTCGCCGATCAGCTGCTCGCAGCAGAGCTTTCGCCGCTGAAGGCCGACTTGGAGGCCATCCTGGGTGATTTGGCCGAGATTCGCAGTCGCGTACGGGGGAGCGTCGATGCGGTCGCTGTCGTCCGTGAGGGCCGCGAAGAGCTTGATCGCCGCGGACTTTGACGGTCGTTCTCGACGCGAATATCGTCGTGGCGCTGGTCCTTGACGCCAAGCGGGCGAAGGTCGTCGAGCGAAAGCTCCGCGAATGGGAAAAAGTAGACGAGGATCTGCACGCTCCCTCGCTGTTTCGCTACGAGGTCGCGAGCGGGTTGACCCGCAGCATCGTGGCTGGCGCCATCGACGCAGCCGACGCCGAGACTGCGTGGCAGCGGATCATGGCAATCCCAATCACCCTGCACGGCCTGGACGATGGCCCTGCCGTGATCGCTCTCGCGCGGCAGCTACAGCGCGAGAGCGCCTACGACGCGGCTTACGTCGTACTGGCGCAGGAGCTTGCAGCGGACCTTTGGACCATTGACGGCCCCCTTGCTCGCAATGCGGCGGGTAAGGGGCTGCCAGTCCAGCTCATCGACACCGCCTGAACGATCGAGCAATGCGGGGCCGTTTACATCGGTTTGATCCCGCAGACAAGTGGGCTGACGAGACCGTGGCTGGGTGACGGTCGCGGTGCGGCGATCAGGCGCCCGAAGAGTTAGGTCCGCGTATCGTCCTGACCGCGAAGCCATGCACCACCATAGCCAGCAGAACGATCAGAGCGAGTTGGGCGAGGCCGTCGACAACGGAAACCACTCTCCACAGCACGTCCACGATCACGTTGCGTCGCCGGAGCCATGGTGGAGGTTGTAAAGCGCACCGTCCAGTGGCACGAGGATCAAGACACAGACGGCGAGCACCCCGATCAGCTTGCCGCGGCCGAGTCTGGCCACGCGCGCAGCCGAGTCGAAGGCCAGATCTAGAATTCTGCCATACGATCGCTGCGCGTCCGAGCGCCACGGAACCTTTGCCCGCGATCGCCTCTCAGTCCAGATGAACGTGTACGAGGGCGGCGCTAGCAGGCAGGCAAGAACGATGGCGGCTGTCCCAACAAGCCATACCGGCTGGTTCATCGTGAATGGCGCGGCAAGCTGAGTAGCCGCCCAGAAGACGGCGAGCACCCACGCGACCCTGCTGCCGCGCAGCAGAAACCAGGCCAAGAGCACCACAACCCCCAGCGAAACGGCGCCAAGCGCGATGGTTGGATGGAGGACGAGCCACCCGAGGTCTTCTCCGACCATCACCGCCGCAGCGATCCGGATCCATACCGGCGTCCGTGCGATATTGGTCATGCTCCTCCCGGGGGAATCGAGTCACCGAAAGGAGGCTTGAAGTCGACATATCCGCCAGCTTTCATTGTGCCCGCCATTCTAGGTGAGGAATTCCCGAGTAATGGGCAAGATCGGTTGGTGTCCTGCTAGCAGGGTTGATGCCAACGCAGAAGTCGTCGGCGTCAACGACGCCGGCCGGAGTCGAGTCAGCTCTTATGCGTGCTGAGAAGTCGGGCTGCGGCTGCCTAAAATCCGATTCTTGCGGCGGGTATTCTTATTTATCTTGCTTCTAGCAATAGTCGCCGGCGTGGTCGTACTGCTCAGCGGGCAGGGCACCACTGACGGAAGCGGCAAGACCGGCTGCGTCACCGCGCCTACGGCTCCTTCGCTCGAACTCGTCTACCGGCTGGAAGCGGGAAGGGAAAGGGTGACGCCGCGCACTCGCAATAAGGCGATGGACATCGTCTGCAAGCGCTTGCAGACGATCGGCAGGATTAGCGGGCAGGTCAGCGCTCTTGGCGAGGAGCGGATTCGGGTCGTGTTGCCCCAAACCGAAAACCTACATCGGGTAGCGGCTCAGATCGGGGTAACCAGTCCGGTCTACCTCTATGACTGGGAGCCCAACCTGATCGGTACCGAGAAGGCGATCGGCGGGATTCCCGGCCAACAGCCGCCCATCCCTGCGTTCAAGAAGGCGCAGGCCGAATGGAAAGCCGCAGGGCGCAACGTCTTCGACGGCTCCGAGAATCTCCAGCTAATCCACTCCGGCGCCTTCCCGACTGCCTATGACGCGGCCCTGCTGGCCGCCAAGCAGCACCCGGTTTCCCACTGCAGCGCCTGCTCGACCGACCGACCCCGCTTTTACCTGTTCGAGCGAAAGGCCCCGCACGAGCTGATCGCCGGGCCAGAAGACACAAAGAAGGGGCTCTACGTCAATTCCACCGGCCAGGAACGGTCCCGCAACGGGATCGTCGTCAAAGTACCCGCGGGGACGGTACTAGTCTCCGAAAAGCCGACTGATCGTTCGGGGAAGACCGACCTGACGGCGCAGCCCGGCTGGTACGCGCTCCGGGACCGACCGGCGCTCTCGGGCGCGGAGATCACCGAACCGGAGCAGAACTTCGACCAGCTAGACCAGCCGAACGTCACCTTCGGCTTTACCAAAAAGGGTCGAAAAGCCTTTCAGGAAGTCACCCGGCGAATTGCCCAGCTCGGGCGGGCTCACGCGGTCGGCCCGGTCAGCGTAGAAAATGCGGCTGCCATCTCGGGCCACTTCGCCGTCGTCCTTTACAACGAAGTCGAGACCCGACCGATCATCAACTTCGTCGAGTTTCCCGATGGGATCGAAGGGCGCACCGGGGCGGAAATATCGGGCGACTTCAACAACATCGGAGACGCGCAGGAACTGGCAACGATCCTGAAGATCGGCGTCCTCCCGATCAACATGGCGCTGATAGGGCAGGAGCTCCTCCGGTGACGCCAGATCGTTCGGCGCGGAAGAGACGCGCGCCGAGCCTACGAGATGATGACTCTAGGCACTACCTTGACTAGGAGGGCCTGGACTTACGCAGGGTGTGGGCCTGGGCGCTACTGGCGTGAGCACCAAGGTCTCTTCGTATCGGCTGCTGGCGTGGACAACCAGTGTCCCGGCAGAGAGTCGCAGAGAAGTCTTGGCCAGCCAGGGCCACCTGGCCTGCACCCGGCAGGTTGACGCTCAGGGGGGTCCGGTCCAGGCATTGTTGCCTTCGGGCATCCTCTGAAAAACCGCCGAGCCAAGAAACGGATCGGGCGGGGTGACGATCGCTGTGAGCGGAAGGTCGCTGGCTTCACCGGTGGCGAAATCTTTTTCCGGCCCGACGATAACCGCCCATCTATAGATCGCCATCTCTTCGCGTTGTTCATTGGTGGGTCCGGAGAAGACGGTCGCAGTGCTCAGGGAGTCACCGAAAGATGTCCTGCGTGCGGGCAGCAGCATCGAGGATGAGCTGGGCATCGAGCTCGTGGCGCGTTAGCGGGATTCCCGCCTCGGGCCACTCGCAGAGGAACTCTAGCTTCCCCGGTGGGGGCAGCGGCCAGATCCAGAAAGAGTCGTGCCATCCACCGGTATCGCCCCCGCCGCTGCCCGATTCCTTCATAACCGGCGCATCCGGTGGTTTCCCTGACTCGTCGTACCACCGGAAGTACTTGCCCGTATTTGTCGCCTTCGAGCCGTCGGCGAAGAGGAAGCCGAGCCGAAGTTGTCCGGGAGGGATCTCCCCCGTGCGCTGGGCCAGCGTTTGGAGTTCCCAGTCGAAGGGGTCCAGCTCGCTCTCATCGTCGGCTATGACGACGACCACGTCGAACTTGAAGCCCGCCGGATAGGCCGAGACCGAGGCCAGGTAGATGGCAGCCTCCGGATTCCTTGCGACCACCCGCTCGATCGGGACCGTCACTGGCATAACGGACTCTGGGGGTCCACCCCACTCCAGGACCGGCTCGGGCTCCTCCTCGACCCGGGGTGGCGGTTCGAAGAAATCGCTCAATCCACTGCCTCGCGGTCACAAACGAAGATCGTCTGGGCTCGGGAGGCGGCTTCGACGATCGCGCCTGAGTCAAGCTCAGATCGAGTCAACGGGATCTCGGCCGCCGGCCAGGAGCAGACGAACTCCAGTGGACCGAGTGGCGGCAGCGGCCACAGCCAATACGAGTGCTGTGAATGGCCACCGCCTCGGCTGGCACCCTTACCGACTAGCAGCGGGGGCTTCGATCCGGTCCCCTCGATCCACCCGGAGCCTTTGCTCACATTCGTGGCCTTGGTGCCGTCGGCAAATTGGAAGCCGAGTAGAAGCCGTTCGGTGGAGAGCTCGTCCAGGTCCTTTCCTCGGTGTCGACGACCGAACTCGAAGGGGTCCAGCTCGCTCTCCTTGTCCTTTGTATCGACGAAGACTTTGAACTCAAAGCCTGTCGGATAGATCCAGAAGCAGCTCAGGAAGACCGCCACCTCGTCGGTCTGCGCGATCACCCTTTCGGTCGCCACCACTGCCGGTCACCTTCCTGCCCCTGCGCGCCATCTTGCGCCGCGCTGTGGCCCGCGGCGAGGTCGCCGCGAACACCTGCGATGGCCTGGAGCTCGCGGCGGTGCGAGGGCGCAGAGAGCGGATTGCCTCTCCGGTTGAGGCGGAAGCGCTGATCGCAGTGATTCCCGCGCAGGACCGCGCCATATGGGCGACGGCGATGTACGGCGGTCTGCGCCGCGGCGAGCTGCAAGCGCTCCGCACGAAGCGCATCGACCTGGCAACCGGGGTCATCCAGGTGGAGAAGGGTTGGGACGAGAGGGAGGGTGAGATCGCGTTGAAGTCGCGGGCGGGTCGGCGCAAGGTTCCGATCACGGCCACCCTGCGGGACTTCCTCTTGGAGCACCGCTTGCAGGTGGCAAGGGGGGACGACGACCTCGCCTTCGGTCGCAGCGCGTCGGCCCCCTTCGATGGCAAGGCCGTCCAGGAACGGGCAGACAAGGCGTGGGGGGCCGCGAACCGCCGCGAGAGGGCCGCTGCGGGGGAGGAGGGCCGCGAGCCCAACCTGCTCGCTCGGATCACCCTGCACGAGTGCCGCCACACCTTCGCCTCGCTGATGATCGCTGCTGGCGTCAACGCCAAGGCCCTACAGACCTACATGGGCCACTCCAGCGTCGCGGTCACGCTCGATCGCTACGGGCATTTGATGCCCGGCACCGAGGCCGAGGCGGCGTCCCTACTCGACGCCTATTTGACCGCCGCTCGTGAGCGGGCAGATGAGCAGGCCCGCGGTCTGACTGGCGCATGGACTGGCGCATGAGTGGCGCACGGCGAAATCTAAAGAGCCGTAAACCGCTCTATAAAGCCAATTATGCGTACCCCATCCGTTCCAGCACCGGGATCTCGCGGATCTGCGGAGGCTGAAGATGGTCCCAGAGAATGCCGCGTGGACGCTCGTACTGGCGCTCCACGTCGATCACTGCGCGAGGGGTGGCGATCAGGTCGACCGGGAGGTCGTGTGAGGTCATCATCAGGTGGTGGCGGAGGATCTGGGTCGGGTGCACGGTGGTGGCCACGGTGGTGTGGCTGTCGATCTTTCCTGCGTCGATCAGGATCCCGTACTCGAGGTCGGAGTAGCCGCCGCCTTTGCCGATCCTTGCCCCGCTGAGGTTGACCGCGACCGACCCGCACAGCAGGAAGTCGATCTCGGGGAGCTCTTCGAGCGCCGTCACGCGCCCATGTCGCAGCGCCCCCTTTATCGTCGCCGCCTCTTTCACGGCTTGCTTGGAGAGCTTCTTGGGGTCCAGCACCCTGAAGGGGTGAGGGTCGCGTAGCCGCGGCACCGCCATGATCACGGTCTTGCCCTCTTCCAGTGCGATCCGCCGCGCGTAGGTCTGCGGGGAGTCGGGGTTGGCCTTGATCGTCCGGGCGCGCCTCCAGAGCCTGTGTCCAGCCAGCTTCTCGGCGGCTAACTTTGCCCCGGCGTAGTTTGGAATCCGCCCTTCGGCGCCCGGGAAGCGGGAGACGCCCTCGCGATCCATCGCCGTCCAGACTTCCTCGCGAACCTCATCCTTGGAGCGCACGGTCGAAACATATCCGCCGGGGGTCGGCTGAAGGCCCGGAAGGGCCCGCGCCGAACTCCCTTGCATGAGCTGGGAAGAGGCGATCGAGGATTTCGATCGGGACCTGTGCGCGCGCGGTTCGGCCGAGCGGACGAGGCATGCCTACCGGATTGACCTCGGCCAGTTCGCTGAATGGGCACGGGCGCGCGGCCTTGTCCCGACCGATGTTCGCTACCGCGAGGTTCGCCGCTACGGTGCCGGACTCTCAGCCGCCGGCTCGGCTCCCGCCACCGTGGCTCGAAAGCTCGCCGCGATCCGCGGCCTCTTCGATCTCCTGATTCGCACCGAGCGAGTCGCCCAGAACCCCGCCGACCTCGTCTCCAGTCCGAAGAAGGCCGAGAAGCTGCCGCGGGTGCTCTCCCAGGAGCAGATGCGCTCTCTGCTGGAGCGGATCCCCGCCCGCACCCCCTTGGAGCTGCGTGACCGGGCGATGCTGGAGCTGGCCTATTCCTGCGGTTTGCGCTGCGAGGAGATCGTCAATCTCGACCACGGGGCGCTGGATTACGAAACCGAGCAGCTGCGGGTGCTCGGCAAGGGCTCGAAGGAGCGGCTGCTGCCGGTGGGGGAGCCGGCGCGGGATGCGCTGCGCCGCTACCTAGAGCGCGGCCGCCGCGCCCTGAGCGCCGATCCCAGCGAGTCGGCCCTCTTCCTCTCCAAGACCGGTCGGCGTCTCTCGAGCTCCGACGTCACCCGTCGTCTCGGCCTCTGGGCACGCGAGGCGGCAATCGCCGGTGGTGTCTCCCCGCACGCCCTGCGCCACTCCTTTGCCACCCACCTCTTGGAAGGGGGCGCCGACCTGCGTACCATTCAGGAGCTGCTCGGCCACTCCTCTATCTCCACCACGCAGGTGTACACGCGCGTCGATGCTGCCCGTCTACGCGACAGCTACGCTGCCACGCACCCTCGCGCCTGAACCCGAAAACCCCAGCACAGCCCTAGAATCGACGAAAGGCAATGGAGACAGGCGTAAAAGAGGTGGAGCTGCGCGACTTGTGGCGTCGCTACAAGGATGATGGCGATCCCTCGGCGCGGGAGCGGCTGGTGGTGGCCTACTCCCCGATGGTCAAGTTCGTCGCCGGCCGCCTCGGCGCCGGCCTGCCGTCCCATGTAGAGGACGCCGACCTGATCTCCTACGGTCTGATGGGCCTGATCGGCGCGATCGAGCGCTTCGAGCCCGAGCGCGGAATCAAATTCGAGACCTTCGCGATGACGCGCATTCGCGGCGCGATCATCGACGAATTGCGTTCGCTTGACTGGGTGCCTCGCTCGGTCCGCTTCCGCGCCCGTGAGATCGAGGGCGCCCAGGCCAAGCTCGAGCACGAGCTGCAGCGGGCCCCTACAGAGGCTGAGCTGGCCGCAAAACTCGGGACCACCGAAGAGGACCTCCAGTCTTCACTGCTGGAGATCGCCAACTCCTCCGTTTACGCCCTCGACGAGCTCTGGACGGTCTCGGACTCCTCGGGTGACCAGGTTTCTCTGCTTGACACGATCCCCGATCACAGTGCCGACGACCCCCAAGAGGCGCTGGCGAGCAGCGAGGTCAAGGATCGTCTCACCGAGGCGATCGCCTCACTGCCCGAGCGTGAGCAGCTAGTCGTTGCCCTCTATTACTACGAGAACCTCACCCTGCGCGAGATCGGCGAGGTCCTTGGGGTGACCGAGTCGCGCGTCTCACAGCTCCACACCAAGGCTGTGATGCGGTTGAAATCGGGGTTGCAGCAGGTGTAGCTCTGGTCTGCCGCAGGAGGCCGCTGACCGGTTTCATAACGTCGCTTGATTGGGAACCGAGCCTGTACAAGGCGCTGCTGCCAAGCGATGCAAGCGCCGAGCCGGTTCTACGGAGCCGATCGCCTGGCCCACGGTGAGCCGCCCCGGGGAGATGATCGGCGATCTGAGCTCGCGCGGCGGCCACCCTCTGGGGATGGAGGCAAAGGGTCCGACGACCGAGGTGAGGGTCGAGGCACCGATGGACGAGCGACTCGACTACGCACCGGACCCGCGCTCTATCGGCGGCGGCCGTGCTGACTTCGCGATGGAGTTCGAGCACTACGAAGAGGTGCCTTCGCAGCTCTCCTCTAAGGTGGCGGCGTTGGCTCGCTGGGTGCCGCGGCCACCGTGTAGCTCGCTGGTAATTTGGCGGGAGTGAGCCCCGATGAGACCTGCACGGTCTGCGGCCGCACGATCTTGGCCGGAGAACGTACCCGTGTGTACATGAGCCCCAAGGGCGGGTCCCAGCTGGTCTGCGAGCTGTGTAGGAGCCGCGCAGAGAAGCTCGGCTGGGTCGATCCAGCGGCCCCCGGAGCGCGCCTGGGGCGCTCGAATGCTGCCGCTGAGCCTCCCCAGAGTCGCCTAGAGCGGGCGGTCGCCCGCTTTAACGCCAGCGAGCCCTCCGGCACCGTCGCAGGCCTGATGCGGACTCTGGGTGAGCCTTGGGTGTCGGTGGGGTCCGCCGCTGGCTCGCCGAGCGAGGTTCGGATAACGGTCGCCTGGGAGCTGACCTGGTACCAGTGGGGCGTTGACCTCGGCGACGAGCTGCGCGCGACCTTCCCGATCGACAGGGGCGATGAGGTTGGGCAGCTCGACGGATCCGCTCGCCAATGGAACGCGACCGCCTCATCCGGCGGGCAGCTCCGCCTCGGCGCGCCGGCGCAGGGTCGGGCTCCCGACGGAGAGCCGGTCGCCTGAATCCCGTGAGCAGGCTTACCGTGAACGTCGATGGCGGCGCCCGTGGGAACCCGGGCCCGGCGGCGATCGGCGCGGTGGTCCGCGACTCCGATGGCGAGGTGCTGGAGGAGGTCGGCAAGCGCATTGGCCGGACCACCAACAACGTCGCCGAGTACAGGGCGCTGCTGCTCGGCATCGAGCGGGCGGGGGCGCTGGGGGCAAGTGAGCTGGAGCTGGTCGGTGACTCCGAGCTGATCGTCCGCCAGGTAAAGGGCGAATACAAGGTCAAAGACGCGGCGATGCGCGAGCTGCACGCCCAGGTGAAGCGCGCCCTGAAACCCTTTGAGCGCTGGTCGATTCGCCACGTGCCTCGCGGGGAGAATGCCGATGCCGACCGTCTCGTAAACGAGGCCCTCGACGGAGGCTAGTGGCTGTGGTGGGCGGTAAGGTCCTCGAGTGGCGGAGCGCAACCCCGAGCCGATCGATCCCAACGTTGACATCGGCCACGTCCATCTCAAGGTCTCCGATGTCGACCGCGCCCTCGATTTCTACTGCGGCGTGCTCGGCTTCGAGCTCCAGCAACGCTACGGCGATGACGCCGCCTTCGTTTCAGCCGGCGGCTATCACCATCACATCGGACTCAACTCATGGCACTCGAAGGGCGCCTTGCCACCCCCGTCGACCAGCACTGGCCTCTACCACTTCGCGATCCGCTACCCGACCCGTCGTTCCCTAGCCGACGCTCTGCGCCGACTCACCACGGCTGGCGTGCGCCTCGAGGGCGCCTCAGATCACGGCGTCAGCGAGGCGCTTTACCTAAGCGACCCTGACCACAACGGCATCGAGCTCTACTGGGACCGGCCAAAGGCTGAGTGGCCTGAGCCACAACCCGGCCAAAGGGTCGAGATGTATGTCCGAGAGCTCGACCTTCACGACCTGCTCGCTGAACTGGGCCGCTGAGAGCCCGCTACAGCGCTGGGGCGACGTCTCTCACGCTTGTCTCGACCGGGTGGCCATGTTGGCGCCAGGTGCCAACGCCCTGACCGACATGGACAATGTCATCGAATCCCTCCCGCTGCAAAATCGAGGCGGCTAGGCCGCTGCGTTTGCCGCCGCGGCAGATCGTCGCGATCGGCTGGTCGGGCGACAGCTCGCCGAGCCGCTGCCCCAGGTCGCCATAGGGGATGTGGAGCGATCCAGGGATGTGCTCGACGGCGAACTCGGCCGCATTGCGCACATCGAGCACCAAAGGAGGATGCGGCGCATCGAGGCGCTCTGCAAGCTGGTTAGGGTCGATCAACTCGATTCGTTGCACCGGCCGGTCCTCTGAGCGCCAAGCGGTCATCCCGCCCTCGAGGAAGCCCCGTACCTGCAGCCCGACCGCCGCCAGCAGCTCTGCGGCGTTGCGCTCATCGCCGTCGGAGGCGGCGATGACGATCAGCTCGGCGTCGCGGGGCGCGACACGTGAGACCTTGGTCGCGAAGCCCGTGTCATAGGCCGAGGTGCTGAGAGCGCCGGCGATGTGGGACTCGTCGAACTGCTCGTTGGTGCGACCGTCGATCACGATGGCCCCTGCGCTAACAGCAGCCTCGACCTCGTGGGGAGTCAGTGGGGCGGGAGCGCTGAAGCCTTCGACCAGCGCCCCGCGGTTGAGTGCCACGATGTGCGCGACGTTGGGCGGTCGGTCACCGAGCGTGGCGATCGCATCATCGACGAACTCCTCTTGGCTGGCGAAGCCAAGTGCCCGGTTGTGGCGGCGCTCGAACCCGATAGTTGAAGAGGTCTTGAGATCGATCCCGGAGCCGCCGCAGAGCGAGCCGCCGAGGTGGCCTGGCCATACCTCGACCTCGTCGTCCAGCGAAAGCAGCCGCTCATGTAGCGAGCGGAAGATGCTGGCAGCGCCCTCGCGCGGCTCAACCGCCAGGTCGGGGCGGGCGACGTCACCGACGAACAGCGAGTCGCCGCAAAGCACGGCCCAGGGGTCGCCGCCGCGGCTAGCGTCACGAAGCAGGAAGGAGGTGTGCTCAGGCCGGTGTCCGGGCGTGTGGATTGCCTCGATCCGAACCTCGCCAAGCTCCAGGCTCCAACCATCGTCGAGCGGCTCGTGCGCATACTCGGCGCCGGCCAGCTCGTGGACGTGGATAGTGGCTCCGGTGGCCCGCACCAATCTCCCGTGCCCGGAGACGTGGTCGGCATGGTTGTGGGTCTCTAGCAGGTGCTCGATCCGCACACCGTGCAGGCGAGCCAGCCGTAGATAGGGATCGATGTCCCACTGGGGATCGACGACTGCCGCGAGCCCCGCGTCGCGGTCGGCGACCAGGTAGGAGGCGCAGCCAAGGTCCTCGTGGATTATCTGGCGGAAGAGCATCGTCGTTAAAGGGCCGTCGGGCATTCAGGCTACAGGGGCGATCAGGCCCCGACGCCTGGACGTGGATTCGCGGAGGTGAGGAGTCAGCGCGATATCGCGCTCGGTCGGCTCGGCCCCGGGGGACCGCCGGGTTATCGCCGCCCCCGGAGTAAGGCGAATGAGATCGCCTAGGCTGGACACGGGCCCCGCGCCCTAATCACTTTGGTCTCTATTCACTCCCCAGGAGACAAAAGGCGATTGCGCAGTTCGGCTGCCCGGCCGGAGGCCACCGCTCGGCCGGCGCGCCGCGCGTCGAGGTCGACCCCCTGCTCGTAGGCGAGGTCGAGCAGCTCTTGGCGCTCGGTGTCCTCTCGTGCCCAACGCAGCACCAACCAAAAGAGGACACCGAGCATCACGATCCCGCTCTGGATCATGAGCACCACTCCAGCGAGGCTCTGGTCGGTGATCGGTTGTATCCCATGAGCTAGGTCGCTGGCGCTATAGAACGGGTAGAGCACCGTGCCCGACCACATAAGGATGTTGGCGAGGCCCATGGTGGAGAAGTGGATGGTCGCGACATAGACCGCCTTGGCTCCGTTGCCGAACCACTCCGGCTTGGGGAAGGGGCCGAGCAGAGCCAGCCACATCACGACCCCGGCGGTGATGAAGCTCGCGTGCTCGCAGAGGTGGACCCCCTCGTGTTCGGCGGCGAGCTGGTAGCAGGGCGGCAGGTGCCAGCCGTACATAACCACCAGCCACAGGATCACGGCCGCGACCGGATGCAGCAGTACCTGTAGGCGCCTTACTCCCGGCTTGGTCAGGAGCGGCACAAGGACCGGTCCGGTGAGGCCGATCGCCAAAAGCAAAGAGGCCTCGTCGAAGAGGATCGTGTGCTGAATCATGTGACCAAAGACGAAGTCGTCGGCCAGCGAGTCGATCGGGCCGACCGTTGCCAACACGATCATCGCCATGCCGCAGGCAAAGCTCGCCTGGCGCACGATGCTGGGCTGACGGCCCTGTTCGCGCAGTTTCCCGACCCGCACAAAGTAGGCGACGCCGATCAGCATCGGTAGCGTGATCGAGGTCACCGTGGCCCATTCGAAGCTCAGGTCGGGGGTCAACTTCCAAAAAAAAGCAAGCGGAATCATGCGACTTCGGGGAGAGACTCGAAGTCGGCTTTTCGGCTAAGCCATACGAACATCGGCCGGCATCCTACTCTCGTGACTCAGATCGACCCGCCTCGGCCGGCGCTCCTAGCCAAGGTTGACGGGCAGGCTTTGATGTAGCAGGAGCCCCAGCGCCCCAAGCACGTCCGCGGGCGTCCAATCCGGCTGGGGCGGGCGCTTGAGGTGGTACAGCCCTAGGCCGCTGAGGAAGTGATAGATCCTGGGGTTGAGATGCCCATGGAAGTCCGGCGCGGCACTCTGGACGACTCGCTCGGCGCCGGCTGGGTCGATGACGAAGTAGTTGTCGGAGTGATTGATGTCATAGGTGAGCGGCTTGCCGGTCCACCAGTCAATGGATGGGGGCTTGCCCTCGGGCACTTTTTCGTAGGTGAAGCCGAAGAACTTGGAAAGCTCAGCGAGCTCATTTGGAGACTCGGTGACGAGCTGATACCGGACGCCGGTCAGCTTCGCATAGGCCGCTAGGCGAGCCGGGGTATCGCGCTTGGGGTCTACCGACAGCTCGACGATCTGCACCTTTGACGCTGCATGATCGGCGCGCAGCGACTGTTCGACCTGCACCAAGTTGCCGGTCGTCAACGGACAGATGTCGCTGCACAGCGTCAGGAACGGAACCAGCACCATGGTCTTGCCGGGCCAGGAGGCTAGGTCGACCCTCTGGTCGTGCTGATTGGTAAGCGGGAGTCGGCGGAGCCTGCTCGGCACCTGCTGGTCGATCACGGTTCCGTACGAGGGTGGGCTTGAGGATCCTGATGCCGAACTGGACGACTGCGAGAGGATCACCAACGCGATCACGGCGGCGACAAGCAAGGCCGCGGCACCCACCAGCGACAACACGAGTGCCGGCGATCGCCTGCTCAACGCCCTACCGAGTCTGTTGCCGCGATTTTCCTATTCATCGGTCGACCGCCCGTTCAGCGTCGATCTTGTATGCGTCGCCGAAGACGTCCCGATCCGCCGTCAGCGATCGAGTGGCTCGCGGCGTCTGCCCGCATAAATTCGAGGCTACCACCGCCTGTATATGAGGCGCCTCGTCGCCCGGGCCCAGCCCCTTGATTTCTCGTATTGGCCGATTGGAGGCCGGTGCCCGCTCACCAGCCATTGCGTGCTCCGCTGTATCGAACCCGATCGGCAGCGGGCCGCCTCGAGTTTTGACTTCACCGAGGAGCGGACGCGGGTATTCAGCTTCCAGGGCGAGGAGTTCCTCACGATCAGGTGGTCGATGGAAGATGAGCCGCCGATTGCACAGCCAGAGCCAAGGAGTTCGCCAACCGGCTCGCATGGGTGATCGGCTGGCCGTTGGTGCCAACCGACCGCGCTTAATTCCTAAGTAGCCTCGGCGGGGACCCCAGAGCGCAGGGGTCGGCCGGATCTGGCAGCGGTGATAGCTTGCCGCCGTGCTGACGGCCTGGGGTAGGCGACGTTGGTGGCTCTTAGGAATCGTCGTCGTGCTGTCCTTGGCTGGCGCGGCAGCGGTTCGATACCTCAACCGACCCGCGGGGAGCGCCGTCATTAAGTTGGGCCGTCCGGCGCACCACGAAGTGCAGATCAAATGCTCCCTCTACAAATACGGCAACAGCGTCCGGCTGACGCTCGAAGGTACCGGCGCCGAAGGGGAATGCAGGAGGTTCGCGCAGCGGTTGTCGGGTCAGGGGCACGGCGACTGGGTCAGCGGAGCGCCGCCGTTGGAGCAAGGGCTCGAACTGGTTTGCGCTCTGACCAGGTCGAAGGGCTCGATTACTGCCGTCGTCGAGGACACGGGGGGGACCGCCAAGCTCGGCTCCAAGATATGCGGCAACCTTTCGCATCGGGGCTGGACTACCGACACGAACCCACCTGCCGAAGGCCCGCAAGAGCAGGAATACAACGCAGCTAATCACGAGGAAAAAGAGCGCGAAACCCACCTGCGCGAAGGGAGTAGCAAAAACCGGCATGAGGCCCATCTGGAGTGCCTCCAAAGTGCTTCTACCCCGGCTGACCTCCAGAAATGCGCTGCACGGTTCAAGTAGCGTCAGTGCCCAAGCCCAACGCAGGAAACCGCAGCCCCAAGCTAGAATCACGCCCTGTGCGGCTGTAGCTCAGTTGGCTAGAGCGTCTGCTTGCCATGCAGAAGGTCGAGGGTTCGAATCCCTTCAGCCGCTTTTTTCCCTGCAAATCAACGCCTTCCATCAAGACTACGAATCTTTGGATGGGGCGTTATTCGACCGCGTCCGAGGCACTCAACGCCCGAACCACATGCGCCTTCTTCGCCGTTTTTTGGCACTGGTGCCCAAAAACGGGCGATTGAGAGGATCGGCGTCGACGTTGAGGGAGCGTTTGCGTCCCGCGCAGTAGGTCAAGGGTTTGATTTCTTGGTCGCTTCGCGGCGCGTAGGCCTCGGCCTCTCTCGCAATCGGAGACGGAGCCGCTGAGCTCGATTCGCTTCCGGGCATGTCGGAGCCACCGTCGAAAGGCAAGCGAAAAAGGAGGCTTGGGAAGTGCGATCTCCTCGCGTCAATGACCGCCCGCGCGGCACAACGTGGCCATGATCACCAGCAAGGAAGGCGAGGTGCTCGTGCGCGAGCGGAAACGCGGCCACGTCTACGCGCTTCGCTTCCGAGCCTACGGCAAGCGACGCTACCTCACGCTCGGCTACGCGTGCGAAGGTTGGACCTGGCGCAGGGCCAACGAGGAACTGAAGAACACCATGGCCGACGTCCGCCGACGACGCTGGGTACCCCCGTATGGCATGCGATGTCGTGGCAGAAACCCGAAGCCGACTGAGGTGCCGTTCTTCGGACCCTTCGCCGTCAATCTCACCGCCTCCCGCGAGGGACAGGTCGCCGAGAAGACGACCACCCACGAACGATGGGCGCTGGGCCACCTGGTGCCGTTCTTCGGCGATTGGGCGATCAACGAGATCGACGTCGAGGGGGTCGATGACTACCGCGCGTTCAAGGTGAAGGAGTCCGAGGCCCGCGCGCGAGCGATCGAGCGGGGCAAGCCGCAGCGGAACGCTCACGGACAGACCCTGCGGCCGCTCTCAGCCGGGTCGATCAACAGGACGATTGACCACCTGCAGTGGGTGCTCTCGATCGCGGAGGAATACCGGCGCTTCGGCGTTATGGGGAACGCGGCACAAGGTAGGCGTCGGCGTCTGCCCGAGCGTCGCTCAGCTCCCGCCTACATCGACAACGCCGCCCAGATCGAAGCGATGCTCGAGGCGGCGGCCGAACTCGATCGCGACCCCCGTAAAAAACTCAGCGAACGCCAGGCGATCGTTGCCGCCTTTCTTTTCTCCGGCCCGCGAGCGCACGAGCTTTGCAACCTCCTCTGGCGCGACGTCGACCTCGCCGGGGTCCGCATCTTCGTGGGCCGCTCGAAGACCGCCGCGGGTCTGCGTGAAATCAAGATCCAACCGATCCTCCGTGACATCCTCGCCGCTTATAAAGCTCTCGCTTACCGCGGCGATTCCGACGAGCTTGTATTCCCGACGCTCACCGGCGGCCATCGCGATTCCGACGGTCTGCGCAGCACCGTTCTTGCCCCGGTCCTAAAGCGCGCCGATGAACTGTTGGTGCGCCGCGGCCTGGTGCCGCTGCCGAAGGCCCTTACCACTCACAAATTGCGCCACGCCTTCGCCTCGATTCTGGTCGCTCTCGGCGAGGACCCGATCTCGGTGATGCGCCAGATCGGCCACGCCGACCCCGCCTTCACGCTGCGCGTCTACACCCACCTGATGAGCCGCGATCAAGATGATCGCGAGCGGCTGCGGGCTCTGGTGCGAGGCGAGCGGGTGATCGCCCACCCAGCGCCAGAGCCCCAGCCGGTCCAGCTCTCCGAATACGAGGCTCCGATCCTCTGTGCGCTGGCCGAGCGAGGTGGGCGAGCGGCGCGGCGGGAGATCCTGGCCGCGGTCGGCGAGGCGATGTCCGCGCGGCACGGCGCGGCTGACCTTGAGCAGTTGCCGAGCGGTGAACCCCGCTGGCAGCCGCGCCTAAACAAGGCCCGGATGCGGCTCGTCAACCGAGGTTGGCTTGAGACCAACCCCTGGAGGGGTGAGTGGGAGTTGACCGAGCGCGGCTGGGCGAAGGCGCGTCGCGACGGGGCTCGAGGCGAGCGGCACCGAACGGAGGCCCAGGTCGAGGCCACCGAGACCGAGATGGCGGCCGCGGCGTGACCGTGCCGATCTTGGCATCGTGGTCACGAGCACGATCACGAGGCGCCCACGGGCGATGGGAGGGCCACCATCACCACTCCGAAGACTGTTCCTGATAGAACCGCGGGATTCCGAGCAAAGGCGAATAGCGGCCCAGGAGGTCGGCGGTGCATAGTGCGGGTGCTGAGCAGGGGGAGGAGGTAGCACTTCCGCCGGAGCTGCTTGAGGCAATTTCTGCCGAGGCTGGTGGCCGCGTCGTCCTCGTGATAGGCGCCGGAACCTCGGTCGAGGCGCCGATGGAGCTCCCGCTTGCCGACAAGTGTGCGGAAAAAGCGCACCGCAAGCTGGTCCAAGATGGGATTCTCCAAGAGGGCGACTGTAGCCATCCCGATGACCTCTCCTGTCTCGCTGACGCCGTCTTTAACAAAACGGGCGCCCAAGCCGATCTGGTCGGCCGCATGCCAGTTGATCGCTTTCGGACCGTTACTCCCAATCGCGGTTGCATGATCGCCGCGGCACTGCTGCGCGAGGGGGCACTGAAAAGCGTTCTTAGTCTCAATTTCGATCTCGGCATGGTCAGCGCTCTGACCCAAATCGGCTCGGATAACGACGTAACGGTTATCACCGGCCCTGCCGACCACGGCCGCATGTCGGCAACCAACCTGATCTATCTGCACCGCAGCGTCGATGCTGATTTTGAGGATTGGGTGTTGCGCACCGAGGTGATTGCCGATGGCTGGCAGCAGGGCTGGGAGGAGGTCGTAGGCAATCTCGCGATCGGGGGCCCGGTCACAATCTTCGCCGGTCTCGGTTCGCCGGCTGGCGTTTTGATCGAGACGTTGAAGCGGATCAAGGCCGCCATCCCCGACGAGGCAATGCTCCTGCAGGTCGATCCAGGGGATCCCGACAGATCCGTTATGCGCCGGCAGGTCGGCCTCGAGCACGAGCACTATCTCCGGCTCGGCTGGAATGAATTCATGTCGCGCCTCGGCGAGCGCCTGCTCGCCCGCCACCGCGACGAGCTCTACGATGCCTGCCGGGGGATGATCGAGCGAGAGGGCTATGAGGACGGTGACCCCGGCGGAGTTTGCGACCGCCTTACCGAGCTCGACCTGATTGGCGTCGGCGAGGTGCGAGCGCGCTGGATGGTCGAGACCCGCCAGCGCTACTTGCCCCAGGGAGGGCTCGACGTCGAGCTGATCGCCTCGCTGCTCTTGGCGGTCGCCCTGATTGAGCGCCGCACCGAGACCATTGCGAAATTCCACTCTGACGGCGTCGTCGAGTTCATTAGCGAGGGCGAGCTCCGGGCCTCGCTGCTTCTTGCTTCCGGCCGCGGCACACGGGGCTGGAGTTCGGTTGAGGCTGGCTTGGCCCAACCGGCCTTTGACCGCGATCGTCACCTCGCCGAGCCTCGCTACGCTCTCCTTGGCGGGGTAGGCGTCCGCGAGCAGGTGGCGCCACCGCTTCGGATAGTCGGCCCAGATGACGGGGAGGATGCGGCCGAGAGCATCATCGGCGGCGGGAACGTTCTGATCCTGAAAAGCGTCGATGACCTGCGTGCCGAACCGAGCCTCGCCGAGGAGATGGTCTCCTGAGCCCGCTCACTCCCATCGAGATCACCGCTGCTGCCTCGCGCTACCTCGAGCAGGCCTCCTACGCTCGAATCGAGGAGGAGAGACTGGGCGAGGCTGCAGGGCGGGGGCGCTTCTATGAGGACACCTACGGCGTCGTGCTGCTGGTCGTCTATGAGGGCTGGGCCTCCCTCCGCGACGGCTGGGGCGACGACCAGGCGCGTCTTGTCGAGCTGATTTCTGCCTACATGACTCGTTCGGATCCGAAGTCCTGGGAGGGGTACCTAGTTCTGCTCTGCCCCGCCTCACCACCTGCCGAGGACATCGGGCGCCTGGAAGAGATCCGCTACGACGTCACTCGCGTTCGCAAGCTCATCGCAGTCGGCGAGGAACTCGGCGAGCTCACTGATGTCGAGCGCGCGATTCTGCCGCTTTTGCCGGTCCTGGGCCCGACCCAGCTGGAACCCGAGTCCTCGGCGCTCGATCTGCTGCCCGAGCTCCTCGAGGAGCAAGGGATCGACCGCACTGACACCGGCGCCCTTATAGAGGCCTTCTGCGAGCAGCGTCCTCTGCTTGAGGCAATCCATCGCCGCGAGGGGGAAAAGTGAGGCTCGGGCGACTCTCGCTCGAGGGTTTCCGCGGCCTCGCGTCGACGACCGAGCTCGACCTCGACGCCAACGCAATCATCATCGTAGGCGCCAACGGTCAGGGCAAGACCTCGATCTTTGATGCCGTGCTCTGGGGACTAACTGGAGCCATCCCCCGCCTTGGAGAGAATCCCCAAGTCGTCTCTCTCTATTCGGCCTCTGGTCAGGCTCGGGTCGAGATCGAACTTTTGGGGGAGGGTGAGCCGGCTCGCGTCATCCGCAGCCACGATGGTGAGCGCCCGCGGCTGACCTTAGAGCTGGGCGGCCAGAGCTTTCGCGACGAGGGCGCGGAATCGCGCCTTCACGAGGTTCTTTGGCCTGATGCGATCTTCGCCCCCGATGCCAACTCGGCCCTGACCACGACCCTGACGCGAAGTGTCTACCTGCAGCAGGATGTCGTCGGCCAGTTCATCGACGGTGACAGCCCGCGCCAGCGCTTCGATGCGGTATCCGAGCTATTGGGTGCGGGGCGAGTAACCGAGCTGACTCAGAGTCTCGAAAGCGCAAAACGCGCCTGGAGCACCCAGACCAATCGCCAGGACACTGAGCTCGAGGGTCTGCGTGCTCGCCTCGCTGAGGCCCGTACTCGTCTTCGATCCTTGAGCGACGTGAGCGAGGTCGACCAGGCGGCAATCGCCGAGCGCTGGAACGTTTGGTGGCAGAGTGCGGCCGCCTTCGAGGGCGCCGTCGAGAATGAGGTACCCGATGCCGCAAGCGCCGAGGGCCCCAGCGCCCTGGAGCTGGCGGTGAAGCGACTCGATGCCCAGCGCCTGGCGCTCGGTCGCCGCGTCTCCCTCGCCGAGGAGCTCGACATCGAAATCGCTGAGCGCGACGCCCCGGCCCCGGTTGAGCCGCCCCCCAACGCTGTGGAGATCTCGCAGCGCGTTGAGCGCGCTGAGGCACATCTAGGCGATCTACGAGAGGGGCTGGTCAAGGCCGAAGCCGAGGCGGCCGAGCAGCGGCGCCGCCAGGTTGAGCGCCGCGAGCGTGACCAAGAACTCCGCGCCCTTGCCGAGATCGCAGTTCGCCACCTCGATGGGCCGTGTCCGGTTTGCGGTCAGCAGCACACTGAGGAGAAGACTCGCCGTCACCTCGAGGCGCTGATCGGGGCAGCGGGGGAGGAGGGGAGCGCTGAGCAGTTCAACGGCGAGGCCATAACTAGTCTCGCTGCTGAGGTTGAGCGCGCCCGCTTCGAGCTAACGGAGGCGAAAGGCGCACTGGCCGAGGTCGAGCGGATCAAGCGAGAGCAAGAAAGCTGGGCTGCTGAGCGTGATCGACGTCTCGGCGAGCTCGGCGTTGCGGCCGGCGATAGTGATCCCAGTCGGACCCAGCTCAGTGCACTGGCCACCGAGCTGCGCGCCCGCACTGAGGCAATCGACACCCTGCAAGCCGAGGGCGAGCGCTTGGCGCTGGAGATAGCCGGGCTCGGCGAGCGCGCCCGGCGCGGGGAGCATGAGGAGCAGGTCAAGCGCACCGAGGTCGAGCTCGGCACTGCCGAGGCGGAGATCGCGGCACGGCGTCGTAGTGGGGACCGAGCTGGAGAGATCCTTGAGGCGCTTCGCGAGGCCTCCTCCGCTGTGGTCGCAGCCGAGCTGCGCCGGGTCGAGCCGCTCCTAAAACGGATCTATGCGACCGCCGATCCCCACCCCTCGCTGCGCGAAATCAGCCTCGCCCTGAGCACGTCGCGCGGTCGCGGTCACCTCGCCACGCCACTGGATGACTCCCAGCGACCAGTCTCAGCGGAACTCCCCGGCGCGGTCCTCTCCAGCTCGCAGCTAAACGCGCTTGCTGTCTCCGTCTTCCTGGCGCTGAACCTCGGTGTGCCGAGCATTCCGCTTGGGGCGGCGATGCTTGACGACCCGCTACAGAGCCTCGACGACGTCAATCTTCTCGGTCTGATCGACCTCCTGCGACGCACGAAGGATCGCCGCCAGCTGATCGTCTCCACCCACGATCACCGCTTCGGTTCGCTTCTCGCCCGAAAGCTGCGACCGGTGAGCGAGAGTCAGCGCACCCTGGTAATTGAACTAGCCGGCTGGGGTCGCGGAGGGCCCACTGTCACCCAGCACGAGGGTCCCCGGGACTCTGAGGTGATCCGGATTGCCGCCTGAGCGTCTTTCGTAGCGGAAACTCGTGACTCGCCCGGCGCCTTGCACCATGGCCGATCCCGAGTTTGTAACCGACGCTTTCGATTTCGTGCACTCCTCGTCAGGATGGCTCTCGCCGTCCTCGGGTTGCGCCAGATAGCCGTTGGCCACGCCGTCCGGCGTCGTCACCTCGATCGTCGCCGCACTCATCCCTCGTTCTTTCCCTAGAAGTGGTCGAACTCGCCCGCGCGGGTCACCGAGGCCGAGGGGCGATCGACCGCCGAGATGCCACCGGGCTCGCCGTGCCAGCTTTCGGCCAGGAAGCAGACAGCGAAGCAGTGGGCTTGTCTCCGTTTGGGTAGACGATTGTGTGGATCGGTTTCTGCGGTGTCACCGGGTTAGGCGATTGCGACCCCAAAGCCAACCGACTACCGCTCCGATAGCTGACCCCTTCAATCCGATGCCAGTGGCGGCGCCCAACGCCAAACCAAATCCGGTCGTCTCCATTTCCAACCGCGTGCGCTCGATGCCCGATAGGGCTGATGGTTCTGGGTCAGGGTCGTCGCCAGGTGGTCCCGTGCTGCGGGGCGATACCCGACGGGAGCCCCGGCATCGGAGGGCTCGGCCGCGCGACCGGCGTGCGCTTGCTTGCCGATGGATGCGATGCGTCGGTCGGATCTTTGTCGCAGGCGCGACGGTGTCGCCACCTCTGCGAACCAGTTCGGAATGCGCGCGCGCCATCGCGAGTTCTTCCCCGTTGCCGCTGCCCTGAAAGGCGACGTAAGTAGCTTGCGTCGAAAGCTCGAAAATATGCTCGATCTCTTCGGCAATTAGCGCCTCGACCGCCGGGTGGTCGGCGTTTGCCTCACGGCCTTTGGCGATCAGCTTCCTCCTGGCAGCAGCCTCAAGGTGCTCAGTACGCCGATAGCCCTCGCCGTCATAGATGTCCGAGTCCTTGCCGTAGGCATCGGCGATTGCTTCGAAGACCCATTCGGAGAGTAAGTCCCTTTCAACGCCCAGGGCATCCACCTCCGCGGTGAGCCGTCGTTGCCTGCACCTCTCCAGTTGAGCGGAGACGATTGACGACAAACGCAGCAACTCCCCGTCAAGCGCCCTCCGTCCCTCCGCGGCGATGTGGTCGACGACGCACTCCCACTCGGCGACGGCGATGTACGCGGTTAGAGCATGGCGCACGTCCTCGGCCGGATCGCTGCCACAGTGGTCGGGTCGGTAGCCGAGGGCAAACTCAGCGAGCAGCTCAACACGGCCAACTCCCGGCCGGGCGTCGAACCTCTCAGACTGGGAGAAGTGAGTGGCCGCAGGCTCGCTCGGAATCTCGGGATGTGGCATGGCCATCGCGATCTCCGGCCAATGTACAACGTGGCTCCGCCACCTAAACAGCCTTGCCATGATCGCGCCGGATGAGCATGAGCAAAGAAGAAGCGGCAGCGTTCTTGGAGGACGGCCTGGCCGATGACAAGGCCCAATCGCTGCGTGAGCAGCTAGCCCGGGCCATACCGCGTCGGCTTTCTGAGAATGGCTTTCGCCTCTATATCCACTACTGGTTCGACGATGACGCTGCGGGAATTGGATTCGCAACGATGACGGAGATGGCCGCCGAGTTGGGCGAGGGAGCGGTCTCCTTGTTCGATGCAGAACTTTGGTACCCCGGGGCGGCTCTAGTGCGGCAGCTGATCGAGTGTGGCTACTTGATCTCGCTTGCCGCTGAGAGCCGCGACGAAGCCGAGAAATGGATGCGAAGCTCGCCGAGGGAGGCTCGGGAGCGTTTCTCCGCTGGCAATATGCGAAATCGGGCCGGGAGAGACTTCCGCCTAACCGAGTATCAGGTCCATTGCAGCCGGGGCGGCCACCCGACCCCAGCGGGACGCGACCTTCTCAAGCGCCGTGCCAGCGAGCGCCCCGTCGACGTTCGACTCTCGTGGTCTGACCTCACTCAGCACCTCGCCGACCTCTGGCAGGGCTTTTGCTCAGCGCTTCCTCTCTACGATCCACGCTGCGAAAAAGATGGCCCTTTGTATGGACCGCACCGCTCACCAGACGGCCGCGAAGAAATCGACACGCTGCTGGCTACCTGGCGAGAGCGCGATCCGCTGGCCCGCCATTTCGGCCTTCCTTGGACGGAGTAGGGCCAGATCAATGCTCGCCTCGATAGGTCAGCGAGCGTTCTTGATTGCGCCATACAACCGCTCGGCGGCTCTCAGCGCATCCTCTGCATTGAGTCGCTCGCCAAGCCATTCAAGGGTCGTGGCGTCGAAGGTCCCCACTTGTAGCGCCCGTCTGCCAACGCTGCGATCCCGCCCATGTTCGACCGCGTACTCATCGACGTGCTCGCCTACGTTGCGCATCTTCCGAAGTCCGGGCAGGGCTTCATCGAATTCCCTGATCGCGTTTTGGATAGCTGTATCTGTTCCTTTGGGTTGCGCGGCCAGGAGCGCAGCTTGGCGAAGCCTGCGCAGGCCGACGATGAAGAACTGAAAGTCAGCCCACCGGCGGAAGACGAAGATTTCGTCCTCCGGCTCCTCGGATTGAAGCCTTCGAAGCTGGAGGGCAACCATGTGGATCGCTTCGTTCGCGAGGCTATGTGCCCGTTCGATAGTCGCCGCAGAGGAGGGGGTATCCATGCCCATCAGGCTACGCCGCGAGAAGCGGGCCACCGACGTGGCGAGCCGCACATTGCCCGCCCCACCTCTGTCTTCTAGATCCTTTGACAGGAGGAATCGACCATGCCCCAGACGACCCGTGGCAAATATCAACTTGCCTGATAGAACGCGCTGACTATGGGCGTCCGTAAACGGGTCGAAGACGCTGAGCTGCTTTGGCGTGAAGGACAGGCGGAAGGCTCCCTGCTAATGGCCCTGATCGCCGCTTCCGCGACGGCACGCCGCAAGTACCCGAAGCTCAAAGACCGCGAAGGCTTTGAACGGCTGCTGCTTGATGCCCGAAAATGGCGGCTGAGTCTTGAGTTCCGTGACGCGCAGGTGCCCATCGAGCATCTGTTGTGGAAGTGGCTGCGCTGCGAACTGGTCCACAAAGCAGGGCTGCCAATAGATATTCGGCTGACTCCGATCGCCGCGGTCGGGGAATTGTCAGCACGCGCTGGAGGCGCTCCCGACTTCGAGCTACAGCTCTCCGAGGCCTGGTTGCATCACGTACTCGACGTAGTGATCTACGACCCGGTCAATCAAGATCTATTCCCCGAGGGTTGGCGGGATACGGCCTGAATCCTCGCCCAGACTTCGAGGACATGGTGAGGCCGTGGCGGCGACACGCGGTCTCGGCGCCCGGCATACGACGGTGAATGGGTGACTTAACCCTTCGCTAGTTCGAACCAGGTGCGAACGCGCGGTGGCAACAGCCGCTCGTGTTCGTACACGAAGTCAACGAGCTCGGTGGGCGAGATGAAGCGGATCTCCCTCGACGGATGTCCAGAAAACTGTTCGCTTGCCGAGCAAGCGAACAGGACGGTCTCGGCGTTGGGAGCAGCGGCTGCGAGCGCCTCAAGATCGACGGCCTCGCTGCCCGACTTAACCTGGACGATCGCCGACGCAAAGGTATTGCGATTCAGCATCGTCCACTCGTAAGCGGGGGTATCGGTTCGCCTCGCCTTCGGCAGCGCGAGGTAATCCTCGGCAACTTGCATCCACGTGTAGACGAGATCCTCAAGATCGTAGGGCTCAAGCTGTCGGAGAACCTCCAGGTGCGTGAAGCTGAGTGGAGCAGGGTCGCGCCCATGAAGCTTCTCCCAAAGCCATGCCGTGTAGATGCGCGCGCCCTCGTCCCACATTCTGCTGAAGCTCGTCGAGGTGCCGACGAAACCACGGATGACTGCCCCTGGCACCTCGAGGTCGCTGAGCGGCTGATCCGCCCACTCGCAGTCGCGCACCTGATGGGTGTCGGTGCGCTTGGCAAGCTCAGTGTTCTCGTAACGGTAGGGCCCGGCGATGCGCCCAAGCCGAAAACGGCCGTGGAGATCCCGCGTCCAGATGTAGTCGCCGATCTCGGCGTCCTCGCCGAAGCGGCGGACCGTGTGGACCGCGTCCTTAGTCCAGCCAGGATGGGAGCCGATCGCCGCCAAGACCTCTTCGAGGGAGGCACCGTCGGGCAACGCCTCGATACCCCAGCCGATGCCCACGATCCCGTCGTCGAAGTTGTGGTCCACCTGCTCCTGGTGATCGACACCCGGCTTGAGCGAACGCAGCTTCGTTCGCCATATGGTCGGCGGGGAAACGATTTCGGTCACGGCTGGCATTGTCGGCCATGGCGCTCCGCGACAGTGCGCCCTGCCCTGCCTCGGTCCTTGCGCACGAACATTGCGCGACATGTCTGGGCCGCAGAGGACATGGTGGCTCGGCGCGGCCCGACGTAGGCGCTACTAATCGTCTGCGGGCGGTGGCGGCGGCGGAGGCGGCGGGTCGTTCGGCTTGCTCAGGTGGTTGTTCACCACTGCGCCGACCGCCCCCGCCACGCCCGCCTGGGCGAGCGGGACAATCACGTCCGTCACGACGCCGCGCTCTTCGATCTGAACATCGCGGCTCCCGCCGCTCGTCTTCTCCTCAGGCATCTCATCCCTCCTCTCTGGTCTTGGGTTGGGTTTTGGGGACATCCTCGGTTATAGCGTTGGATGCAGACGTTGCAGGAACGCAATTTGGATGCTGATCCACCTTCTGGCGGCGCTCGGCGTTTGGCTGCCCGGCCCGTTGAAGATCTTGTCGCCTGGGGGGCCTCAAAAACCACCCCTTTGGATTTCGGGCATTTCTTCACGGAAGTGCCCGAATCACGAAAGGAACCTCGCAGCATGCTGCCCCGGAGGGCAGGGGCGATCAAGCCGAGCCACGAAGCGGTTACCAGGCCACCTTCGCCGTGCGATTGCGGTTCGCGCCCGGTGTAGACTGGCCCCGATGTACTCCTCCTCACTTCGACTTCTTCTCCTCCTCCCCCCTCGGGGGGAATAACGCGTGGCGGCCGCTGAGCCGCGAGAACAGCACGGAGAGGAAGCGAAATTGCGAGCAGGAGGTAGTTGTGTCATCGATGCCATTCCATAAGTACGCGCCCTACCCAAGCGTCGAGCTGCCGGACCGAACCTGGCCGGATACCCGCATCAACGCAGCGCCGGTCTGGGCGAGCGTCGACCTCCGAGACGGCAATCAGGCGCTGGACCCGCCGATGGACACGGATCGCAAGCGGCGCCTGTTCGATGTACTGGTGAACCGCGTCGGCCTCAAGGAGGTCGAGGTCGGCTTTCCTGCCGCGGCAGAGGCTGAGTTCGAGTTCATGCGAATCCTCGCAACCGAGGAACTGATCCCTGACGACGTGACTGTGATGGTCCTGACGCAGGCGCGCGAGGAGCTGATCGCCAAGACCTTCGAGAGCCTCGACGGGCTGCCGCGGGCGATCGTCCACCTCTACAACTCGACCTCCACAACCCAGCGGCGGGTCGTCTTCAAGCTGGATCGTGCGGGCGTTCGCGAAATCGCCGTCGAGGGAGCGAAGCTATGTAGGGAGCTGGCCGAACAGCAGCCCGATCAGGACATCCGCTTCGAGTACACCCCCGAGAGCTTCACCGCGACCGAGCCCGACTACGCGCTTGAAGTCTGCGAGGCGGTGATGGACGTCTTCGAGCCGACGCCGGAGCGCAAGCTGATCCTCAACCTTCCCGCCACGGTCGAGTTGTCGACCCCAAACCTCCATGCCGATGTGATCGAGTGGTTCTGCCGCAACGTCTCGCGCCGGGACTCGGTGATCGTCAGCCTGCATCCGCACAACGACCGCGGTACCGCGGTCGCCGCGACGGAGTTGGCCCTGATGGCCGGGGCCGAACGAGTCGAGGGCACCTTGTTCGGCAATGGTGAGCGCACCGGGAATGTCGATCTGGTCACTTTGGCTCTGAACATGATGACCCAGGGGGTCGACCCCGAGCTCGACTTCTCGCGGATCAACGAGGTTCGCCGGGACGTCGAATTCTGCAACCGGATGCCGATCGGCGAGCGCCATCCCTATGTCGGCGACCTCGTTTACACGGCGTTCTCGGGGTCGCATCAGGACGCAATCAAGAAGGGCATGGAGGCAATGGAGGAGCTGCCGGACCCGGAGAATGCGATCTGGGACGTGCCGTATCTGCCCTTCGACCCAAGGGACATCGGCCGCAACTACGACGAGGCCGTGCGCGTCAACTCGCAGTCGGGCAAGGGCGGCGTCGCTTACATAATGCGGGCCGAGCACGACCTCGAACTTCCCCGCCTGCTGCAGATCGAGTTCTCCCGTGTCGTCCAACGGGAAGTCGATGCCTCCAACGCCGAAATCACTGCCGAGCAGCTGATCAAGCTTTTCCGGCGCGAGTACATGGGGCATCCCGATGCGGCGCTGGTCAATCACGCCGTCACCAGCAACGACAAGGACCACATCTCGGCGCTTGACGCGACGCTCCAGTGCGGCAGCGAGCTGGTGCCGATCGCGGGGGTGGGCAATGGCACGATCGCCGCGTTCGCCAACGCGATCGAGCAGTGGCTAGATGTGACGATCAAGGTTCGCGACTACCAGCAGCAGACGCTTAGCGACGGGACCGATGCGAAGGCGATCTCATATGTGAAGCTGAGCATCGGAGATGACACGGCCTGGGGCGTGGGTGAAGACACCGACACCGCGAAGGCCAATTTCGACGCGGTTCTCTCGGCGCTGACTCGCATCCCGGGAGCACTCGACCGTCTCGCCGGCCTTCGCTGAGACCGGCTGTCGACCTGTTGCGGGGGCCCAGGCGGAAATCGAACCGGCCTCTCGCGTTTCGGGCACTTCTGCGCCGAAGTTCCCAATTCGCTGCATATCGACGCATATCGGCGCGTATTTGTGATCGGGGCTATCGGCAGTGCGGTTACGAAACCCCTGCAAGTCGCCACCTTTGCGTAAGCGTTCAGCCCCACGGGGGGACATAACCCGAGCGCGGCGAACTCCTTTGGCGTGGAGCGCGCCGAGGCCGAAACGGTCTATGACGCCGGCCGTGAGGCCTGTGTCGAGTTCCTGGTCGAGCTGACGGCGCGCTACGAACGCCAGGTCACCCGCCTGGAGGCACGGATCGAGCGCCTCGAGGAGAAGCTGCGCGAGAACTCCCAGAACTCCTCGCGCCCGCCCTCGGCCGACCCGGCGGGCAAGGCTCCTCAGCCAAAGCGCGAGTCGAGCACACGCAAGCAGGGCGGGCAGCCCGGCCACGAGGGCAGGGCCCGCAAGCTCGTGGCCGAATCGGAGCTGGACGAGATCGTCGAGCACTGGCCGAAGCGCTGCTCGGGCTGCGGCCGGGGCTTCGATCCCGGCGAGCCCCATGACCTCGCCGCCGCGCCCCACCGCCACCAGGTCATGGAGCTGCCGCCGATCGCGGTGAGGATCACCGAGCACCGGGCCCACTCCGTGCGCTGTTCGGGCTGCGGGAAGAGCACCCGGGCATCGTTGCCCGAGGGGGTGGGGGCAAGCGCCTTCGGCCCTCGCCTACAGGCGGCGATCGCCCTGCTCTCGGTGCGCAACCGCATCTCCCGTCGCGACGCCTCAGAGCTCTGCGGGGAGCTGTTCGGCTGCTCGGTCTCGGTCGGCTCGGTGGACGCGATCTGCCAGCGCACCTCCGGCGCCCTCGCCGCGCCCTACGCCGAACTGCGCGAGGCGGTCAAAGACGCCTCCGTGGTCTGCGTCGATGAGACCGGCTGGCGCAACGCCGGGCAAAAGCGCACCCTATGGGGCGCGCTCAGCGAGGACTTCGCCGCCTTTCACATCGCCGCCGACCGCCACGAGCGCCAGCTGCCCGAGCTGATCGGCGAGAGCTTCGCGGGAATCGTCTCCTCGGATCGCTGGTGGGCCTATGACTCCCTGGACCCTGCCCGGCGCCAGGTCTGCTGGGCGCACCTGCTGCGCGACTTCCGCCGCCACTCAGAAGGCCTTACAGAGCAGGGGCGCTTCGGGGAGGCAGGCCTGGAGATCTGCCGGGAGCTGTTTGACAGCTGGGATGCCTTTGCCGTTCACGGAGATCGCGAGCGCCTGGCCCGCGAGATCGCCCCCGCCAAGCGCCGCCTGCGGGCATTACTCGAGCCCCACCGCAAGAAAAGCACCCTCAACCGTCACTTCCGCGCCTTCGCCCGCAATCTGCTGAAGCTCTGGCCGGCGCTTTGGACTTTCACCGAGATAGACGGAGTCGAGCCGACCAACAACCGCGCCGAGCGCGGCCTGCGTGGCGCGGTGATCTACCGCAAGGTCTCCCTCGGCAGCCAGTCAGAGGCGGGGGAGCGCTTCGCGGAGCGGATGCTCTCGGTCTCGGGGACCTGCCGGCTGCAGGGCCGCTCGCTGTTCGGCTTCCTGGTCGAGGCTCTCACCGCCTCCTCGCGGGCGAGCCCCGCGCCCTCGCTGGTCTGAGTCGACCGGGGAGTTATGTGTTGGGCCGGGCTGAACGCTTACACCTTTGCCGCTGGCTGGTCTCCGAGACGGGCCCAATTGCCATGCAGAAGGTCGTGGGTTCGAGTCCCATCAGCCGCTTCCCATTACAGAGCCAAATCTGGCGAGTTTGATTGCCAGGTCTAAGGTCGAAAAAGGCTCTACGCGCAATCTACGCGCAACCTCCAGCCCCTCCTTTGACCTTCTTCTTGACTTGCGCGCGTCGCGCCAGACGGCCATTTCGAGTCGATCCAACCCCGTCGCGTGCGAGAATTGCGCCATGACGAAGGCCGAACTCCACCAGCTCGTCGACCGCCTGCCCGAGCGCGCAGTCGATGGCGCGGCGGTCCTCCTTGAGGAGATCAGCGACGGTCGCATCGACCCCGACCAGGCTGGGTTCTGGACTCGCGAGTGGCAGGACAAGGAGCGAGAGGCCGACGACGACCTCGATACCGGCCGGGTCACGCGCTATGAGGGCGACGAGGACTTCCTGGCCGCGCTCGACGAGCGCTTGAAGCCGCTGGATGCCGACCCGTGACGTTCTCGCGTCCTTCTGGCGCGACTGGGATCGGCTCACACCGCAACAGCAGCGGGAGTTCCGCCGGGCGGTGCAGCAGTTCATCACCGACCTCAAGGGTGGCGGCCAGGGCTTCCATCCCCGCCTGCGCGTCAAGCGAGTGCAGGGCAGCCCCGGTGTCTGGGAGATGAGCTGGGCGCCTGACGGGCGCGCGACATTCCAGTACGGCGAGGAGGTCCATCAGGGCCAGGCGCATGTCGTCTGGCGTCGCGTCGGCACACACTCGGTCTTCCGGCGTCCCTGAGCGGCTAACTGCCGCTCGCGAGCAGCTCGTCGCCGCTGGCACGGGCCGCACGGATCACCGTCTCGGCCGGCACGTTCGCCTCGACGCCCTCCATGACGTGGGCGTAGGTCGTGAGGCAGGTCTGCGGGGAGTGACCGAGTTGCTGGGCCACGTAGGTGATCGGCCGTCCCTCCCAGATCAGCAGCGAGGCGAAGGTGTGTCGCAGGTCGTACGGCCGCGCCGAGCTGAGAGCCCCGAAGACGCGGCGGCGCCAGTTGCCGTAGTCGTGCTCGCTCCACGGCTCCCCATCGGTCCGCGGGAAGACGAGGCCGCCCGCCGGGCGACCGCGGGCGATTCGCCACTCGTTCAGGTCTTGGGCCAGGGGCGCCAGGAGCCGGATGCTCCGCGCCTTATCGGTCTTCGTGCCAGGCTTCAGCTCGCCGTCGACGAGCTTGCGCTCGACGAGCAGCCGTCCGTCTGTGAGCTGCTCCCAGCCGAGTGCCAGGGCCTCGTTATAGGGACGCAGGCCGGCGTAGGCCAGCATCGAGACCAAGGTTGCGTCTCCGAGTTGCCCAACGGCGAGCAGCTCTTGGCGGATGCGCTCGATCTCGGCAACCTCCAGTGGCTTCACCGGGGCCTTCTTGTGGGAGGGCTGTTCGAGGTATACGGCCGGGTTGGAGGCGATCAGCTCCAGCGCGACAGCTCGCTTGAGGATGCCGTGCAGCAGCGCCCCAGCCTTGGCGACCGAGACCCGCCCGGCACCCTTGGACAGAACCTCAACCTGCCAAGCCTCGATCAGGCGGGGGCGCAGCTCGGAGAGCTTGTAGCCGCCGATGTAGGGGCCTATGTGCTTGTCGAGCAGCCAGCGGTAATTGCGCTGCGACTTCGGTGAGGAAAGCTTGCCGGTGGCGATCTTCCACTCCAGCCAGCGGTCGGCGAAGTCGCCTAGGGTTTCGCTGCCGGCGCTCAGCATTCCCAGGTCGCCGGTCTCTTTGAGCCGCTGAACCTTGTTCCATGCCTCCTGCGCGTCCTTCTTACGAGTGAAGCTGCGCTGCCGGTGATGGCCGCCCTCCAGCCAGCGGATCTCAATTCCCGCCTCGCTTTTCGGCGGGGCCGGAGCTACGGTCGCCGCCGTCTCTAGAAATTGATGCGCATCGTTTGGCACTTGCGGCTTCAGCCCAAAACGGTCGGCTATGAGCTGGCCCGTCGACAGCACGGCGCAGACCCGGCGGTGATCGAGTGCTCCTGGCGAGCCCAGCAGCGCCTGCACCGGCGCTGGAGGCGGATGGCCGCCCGCGGCCGAACAAGAGCCCGCTGGCCCGCTACGTCTTTTGCCGCTGGGTTCCCGCCTGGCTCGATCCGACCCGCGATTGGGCGGTCGCTGTGGCGCCGGAACCGGCCGACCGCGACGCTCGGGGCGAGAGGGGGCGGCGGGGTTGAGCGCCGAGGGCCACCGCCGGAGAACCGAGCAGGGCGGCACGATCGAGACGGCCGCGCTCCGCGGCTTTCTGAAGCGGGCGCTGGCCGACGATGCCGTGGCCGACAAGGTCGACGAGCTGATCTTCGAGCATGTCGTCGAGGACCGCTTCCATCCCTCAGTCGTAGCCGAGACGCTGCCGAGCGTCATCGGCGAGATCCTCGGAGCTGCCAAGTGCGAGGACTGGCAGGCGCTCGCCGACGAGCTGATCGCCGAGGCCCACGAAATCGACGGCGAGGTGTAGGGCGGTGGTGCGCGAGATCATCCTGTACCTCCCGAACGGCGGCTATCGTGCGACTCCAACCAACGCTTGTTGACGTTGTGCTACGTTGACAACATGAGCGAGACCGCAAATGTCTCGGTGCGCATCAACCGCGAAACGGCGGCGCGCATCCGGACGCGCGCCGAGGCCCGCGGCGAGCGGCTCTCCGATGCCCTGCGCCGCTACGCCGAGGAGGGCGACCGCGGCGAGACCCATCCGGGGATCGTCTTTCGCTCC
The DNA here is from genome assembly GCA_963777915.1 of uncultured Solirubrobacterales bacterium. Classification (GTDB taxonomy): domain Bacteria; phylum Actinomycetota; class Thermoleophilia; order Solirubrobacterales; family 70-9; genus CAVUPF01. The sequence goes on from CAVZSH010000005.1 coordinate 705,044, forward strand.
GGGCCGGCGGGACGCCGCGCTGGCCTGGCGGGCGGTCCCGACGTCTGGGAGATCGTTCTGGCGCTGCGCGGGTCCGGAGACGGGCCTCAGGCGGCAGCGCGGCTGGCGGAGGAGCTGTCGGTCACCCCGGACCGGATCGCGGTTGCGCTTCGCTACGAGGCCGAGTTCCCCGAGGAGATCGAGGCTCGGATCGAGCTCCACGAGCGCGAGACCGCCCACTACGACTCGCTCGCGGGCCGCTGAGCCGGGTCTTGCCCCACAGTTTGCTCCTCGCGTGAGGCTGCTGCTCGATGAGATGTACCCGGCCCGCCTGGCGCGAGCACTGCGCGAGCGCGGCCTCGACGCCGAGGGAGTAGATGAGCGCCCGCCCCTGCGCGGCCTGGCCGACGAGGAGCTGCTGGCGATCGCCGCTCTCGAGGAGCGGGCGCTGGTCAGCGAGAACGTGGCCGACTTTATGCGCCTTTACGGCGAGTGGGGGGCCGCCGGGCGCGTCCACGCCGGGATCGTGATCGCTCTCTCCTCGCGCTTCTCGCGTACCCCGGCTGGATATGAGGCGCTCGCAGCCGCGCTCGCCGCGCTGTGCTCACAGCTGCTTGGGCGCGAGGGGCTCGCCGACGGGGTTCACTTCCTGGCTCGCCCTTGAGGGCGGGGAGGGTGCCGGTTCACCAGATCCCGAGCAGCTTCCCACGCTGGCAAAGGCGCCCACCACGGTGACGGCATCGGCGAAGCGAGGAGTTCGCCGAAAACTAGTACTGGTGAGAGTTATTCCCGTCTTCGTCGTTGAGTGCGGCAGCGACCTGTGGATGGGTCAGTAGGTAAGACGCGACATCTTCGCGGACGTGGTCAGCCTCGGCTGGCGGCAGGGCTGTAAGCCGGTCGGCGAAGTCAAGCCGTAGAAGGTCCCTGTGCCCGGGGAGCGCTGCGAGTAGCTCTGCGATCGCGGCGAAGCGAGTATTGACTTGCTCTACGAGCTGTGCGATCGCCAGGAACGCGTCGTCGCCAGCGTGTTTCCGGAGAATCAGCATGTTGCGAATCAGCGCCGGGAGGTCCGACGGCGTGGTGGACTCGAACACGCTCAAGGACCCGAGGCCGGCGATGTCCTCGCCAAGCAACTCCTCCAGGACCGAGCCGATCATCGCCAGGGGACCGGAGAACAGGCGTCGCGTCGGCACACACTCAGTCTTCCGGCGTCCCTGAGCGGCTAACTGCCGCTCGCGAGCAGCTCATCGCCGCTGGCACGGGCCGCACGGATCACCGTCTCGGCCGGCACGTTTGCCTCGACGCCCTCCATCACATGGGCATAATCGTGAGGCAAGTCTGGGGGGGAGTGACCAGTTGCTGGGCGTAGGTGATTGGCAGCCCTTCCCAGATCAGCAGCGAGGCGAAGGTGTGTGTCGCAGGTCATACGGACGCGCCGAGCTGAGAGCCCGAAGACGCGGCGGAGCCAGTTGCCGTAGTCGTGCTCGTTCCACGGCTCGCCGTCGGCCCGCGGGAAGACGATGCCGCCTGCCGGACGGCAAGATGCCCGCTCAGGGGCAGGAATGAGGATCCAGCGCACCCTCGATCCGGTAGGCGTAGACCGTCTGCGGGAAGGCGTGCTCGGTGCGAACTCTTCTCAGCGTCGGATCTTCGCGCACCCATTCACGGAGCGGAAAGCGCTTCCGTTCGGGCGAGTTGTCCCCGAACTCGGTCATTACAAGGTAGTTGTAGTGGCCGCGGTCGACCAGCGTGCGGAACACGGAGCAACTCGGCGCCACCAGGTAGGCGCCGTGTGGACCCGGCTCGCCGATGTATTGGACCCAGTTCGAGGAATCATCGCCTGCAAAGATGCCCTGCACGAAGAAGAGCTCGCCGCCGCCGGCCAGGGCGATCCGCTGGTCGTGCAGATTGCGTGCCCAGGCGAAGATCTTGACCGGCCCTTCGCCCTCTCGTGCGCGCAATGTCTTGATTGTGTAGTGACGACGCAAGTAGCGAACCTCCTCTGCGCGGCCGAGGGCCACCGCTGGCACGATCATCGAGACTGCCAGCAGCATCGCGAGCGGCCTGCTGAGTCCCTTTGCCGATCGCAGCCAGCTGGCGGCGATTGGTGTGAGGACCAGCGCCAGCGCGATGAACAGGGCCCCCGCGAGGAAGCGCGTTTCCCACGTGCCGGTCGAGGCGACCGTGAGGGTGAAGACGACGCTGAGGAAGGAAAGCGTCACCGCGATCCGCCTGGTGCTTCTGCGCAGCGGTCCTGCCAGCGGAAACAGCGCTAGCGCCAGCACGACTCCGGGAAGCAGGTAGCGCGTGTTGGTGAGGAAACCGTGAGGTTGCCCCGACGCGCCTGCTGCGGTGAGCGGTGTGAAGACGTAGACCACCGCGGTGACGAGGGCGGCGATGCCGAGTGCCTTAAGGATCGGATTGCGCAGCCGGACGATGGCCCAGATCGCGGCCACGAGGGCCATCGCGAGGACCAGTGGATAGAGCAACCCGAGCGCCTCCCTCAGCTTGGGCAGGAACCAAATCCGGTAGATGCGGGCGTCGAACAGGTAGTGCGCGACACTGAACGGGGCGCGCGGGTAGAGCGGCATCTGGTTGGGGTGGAGGAGGGAGATCGGCCCGATGCTGTGCACCTGGGGGATCGGATTGCCGCTGTGCGCGAGGTTGCGCAGGTACCAGTAGCCGCCGGCCAGCAGCTCCGAGCCAAGCAGGGCCGTTGCCTCTGCCGGTCGATCGCCGCGTTTTCGCAGGGCGACCGCGACGAGAGCGACCAGTGTTGCTGCCGCGACCGGCGCGAGTATCGTCAGCTTGACTGATGCAGCTAGCCCGCCAGCCAGGCCGGCGAGAGCGAGTGGGCCCGGCCCGCCAGCTCGGTACCCATCGGCGAGCAGGGCGGCGAAGGCGATCAGCAGCGCGATCCCCATCGCGTCATTGCGCGCCTCTCCAGCCTGTGTCAGGAGCAATACCCCCGAATCGAGGGCGATCGCGGCTGCGACCAGCGTCGCCGGCCCGACCCCGAAGGGTCTGCCGATGCAGTACGCGGCTAGCAATCCGAGGGCCAGCCAGCCGATGTTGATCAGCGGCGAAAGCCAGTCGCTTTTAAAGAGGATGATGCCGACCGAGCCCAGCAGCTCCGAGCTGGCTGGATAAAACCAGGCGGTGAGCGCCAGCGGGTCGGTAAAGAGCAGCCCCCAGGTCGAGTGCGACTGGGCGAAGCGCACCGAGAATGGCAGGTGGTACCAGGTCGAATCGCCGCTGAAGATGCCGCGGCCCAGATCGAGCTGGGAGGGGATGCTCCACTCGCCGACAGCGATCGCGGCGACGATCGCCGCCAAGGCGAGTGCCCAGCCCGGAACTGGTGGGGGCCGCGCCGGCTCGGCGCCCCTCGGCGCCTTTAGCCGGCCGACCGCAGCCCCGCTGAGGCCCACCGCTACGCATGAGGCGACCATCCAGCCCTCGCGCAGCAGCCCGAAGCTACCGATCATCTGCAGCGTGACGATCAACATCGAGAGCGCAAGCACTATCTCAGCGAGTCGAGCCGGTGCGCCCGTGTAGGAAGGTGCGATCCAGCACCGCAACCAGTACCCACCGAGCCCGAGTGCTACAAGCATGGCTAGGAGCAACCCCGCGCCTGCCAGGTAGCTGTCGAGGCTTGGGCTCACGGCTGCCGCATGTGAAGCCGGCCGCGCATGGGGGAAATGCTAGCTCCGCTAGGTGCTAGGGCGCCGCCGGGTCTCTTGCCTGGGCTGGTCTGGACGGGCAGAGAAGCTTTGCTTGTCCCGGCCCGAATCTGATCAAGAGCAAGTCGAGGGCGTCCGACCGCGTTTGGATCGGGCTGCGTCAACAACTGAGCACGGTCCGGCGGTTAAGACCTCAGGGCGCCACATCCGTCGGATCAGCGAGTGTGGTCGTGGCCGCGAACGGTTCGCCAGGAGTCCCGAGTGATCTTGAGGATCATTGCGGTTATCGCGAGGCCGATCAGGGGATCGGCGATTGGCAATCCGAGTGCGACGAAGGCGGCGGTGGCGACGACAGCGAGACTGACGTAGGAGTCGGCGTGGGCGTGGTTGCCGTCGGCGATCAGCGCTGGGCTGTCGAGCCGGCGCCCAGCACGGGTGCGAATCCCTGCCGCCGCCCAATTACCAGCGAAGCCAATCAGCCCTGCCAGGGCCAGGGCGGGCAGATGGGTTGGGGTCTGAGGATGAATCAGCCGGGAGATCGCCTCCAACCCAGCGACGCAGGCCGAAAAGAAGATCGTGGCAACGACGAAGAGGCCAGCCCAACGCTCGGCGCGCGCGGAGCGCAGCAGGAAGGCGATGGCGAGTGGGATTGCAGTGCCTGCATCTCCGAAGTTGTGAATCAGGTCGGCCAGCAGCGCGATACTGCCGCTGGCGACGAAGATGACTGTCTGAGCGCAGGCCGCGAGCCCCAGCACCGCAAGAGAGAGTCCGACTGCCACCAACCCCTCCCGCGAGCGTTTGATGCTCTCGTCGACGAGGCCGTGGGAATGCCCCTGGCCGTTATGGCGATGGTCGCCCTCGTGCTCAAGCGATTGGTGCAAGGCAACGGGCTACTCTATGACCGTCACCATGGATGACCGACAAGTCCTCAATCGGATCGACGAGCTGGTACAGGAAGAGGAGAGCCTCCTCGGCCGGCACGAGGGTGAGGGCCTGAGCAAGGAGGAGCACGACCGTCTCACCCAACTCAAAATCCAGCTCGACGAGGCGTGGGACTTCCTCCGCCAGCGCCGCGCCCTTCGCCAGTACGGCTTCGATCCCGAGGACGCCAGCCTCCGTGGCCCCGACACGGTCGAGGGCTACGAGGCCTGAGACCCCCGCTACGCTTCACCGCGCCTCTCGGCGCCTTGGCGGAGTGGTTACGCAGCGGCCTGCAAAGCCGTTTACACCGGTTCGATTCCGGTAGGCGCCTCTGGCTTTAGCAAGCGATATGTGGCTTGTTGAAGCGGTTTGAGTGGTCCTTTCAAGAGGCTCCTCGAATCTGGCTGATCCGGTCGTAACCGGTTATGTCCTGGCATGACTGGCCCATTTGTGGCCATGGCGGCGACGATCCGGGCCGCTGACTAGCCTCGCCCGCCTTGAATCCTTTTCCCTCGATGAAGGCAAAGCGGCTGCTGGCGGTCCTCGAACGGAAGTCGCTGGTACTCAGAAATTCCAAAATCGCTGGTGGAAGCAGGCTCGCCAGCTCGAGGAGCCGGTGACGGGGTGGCACGACCGAGGTAGCGGCGCTCCAGGCGAGATGATGCGCGCATGACCGAGCCCGCGCTCTACATCTGCGACCTGGACGGGACGCTGCTGCGCTCGGATGCGACCCTCAGCGACTTTGCGCGTGACGGTCTCAACCGGTTGATCGACTCCGGGGTCTACCTGACCGTTGCCAGCGCCCGCGGCACGGCGGGAATGCGCTCCCTACTGGCCGGAGTTCGACTGCAGATCCCGGTGATCGAGCTAAACGGCGCATTCATCTCCGAGATGCAGAGCGGCCGCCACCTCGCCAGCAGCGTTCTCTCTGAGCTGGACGCCTGCGCCGCGCTGGAGGCGATTCTCTTGACCGGGGTGGACCCGGTCATCTCGACCTGGGACGGCCGCCGCGATCGAGTCCACTTTGGAAGCCGCACGAACGATTCGATCAGCTGGTACGTGGAGGAGAAGCGCAGACACCGCGACCCGCGGCTAACGCCCTGCGACGACCTCGTGGCGATCGCCAAGACAGAGGCGGTGGCGCAGATCACCACATTCACCCCGGACCGCGAAGCCGCTGTGTTGAGTGAGTGGCTCCGGAGCTCGATCGGTGCCGGAGCGACGGTGCACAGTTCTGGCAACGTGTATCGACCGGGATGGTCTGAAATAACGATCCAGAACCGGGCCGCCGAGAAGGGGACCGCGGTTCCGGCCCTGCTCGATGCTTGCGACATTCCCGATGCCGAGGTCATCGCGTGCGGCGACCACCTCAATGACCTCGGTTTGTTCGCCGCTGCGACGCACAGCATCGCCCCGGCAAATGCCCACCCGACCGTGCTGGAGATTGCCACGGAGGTCGTTGGCTCGAACGACGAAGACGGGATCGTGCGGCACCTGCTCGACCGTCATTGCATCCTTGGTCACGATTCGGGGTGCGTTGAATGAGAGCAGCATGTTGCGGGCGCCGATGGCCCTGGCCGGAGAGAAGTGGCCCTTGACTTCGTAAGGCTTTCGATATAGATTCGTAACGACTTCGTAAGTAATCGATGGAATCTCGGATGCCAAGAACTGCTCATCACCCTCGCGAAATCCTTCTGGCTCTGCTGGCAATCTTTTCGGGGCGCCCCCTTGATCGCACAGAGGCCGTTGCAGACCTGCGAGCGCACGGCAGCGGCGGTTATCCCTCATCGAAGGCCGTCGAGATCGCCATTGAGGCTCTGCTGGCCGAAGGCCTGATCGAGCGCCAAGTAGATGCCCTTCGAATCGTCTACCGAACGACAGCGACCGGGGCAAAGACGCTCGAAGATCAGGCCGAGGCGTGGACTGGAGAGCAGGCATGGCCTTCCTCTCGGTTGCGGCCGCGGTTCCCCGCCTGGGCCGGCCGCAAGACGCAGACACGCAGCTTCATGTTCACCGACGCTGTCGGCTCGACCGCGCTACTCGATCGCCTCGGCGAGGAGGTGGCATATGAGTTGCGCGGACGCCACTTCGCGCGGCTGCGGGCGGCGATCGGCACCCACGTCGGGCATGAGGTCAAGAGCCTTGGCGATGGCTTGATGGTCGCCTTCCAGAGCGCCCACGCAGCAGCCGAATGTGCCGTGACCATGCAACGCTCGGCAGCCCGCTTCGGCGATTCAATGGGCCTCAGGGTCGGGATCGACGCGGGCGAGGCTAGGCGCGATGGGGAGGACTACTTCGGTAGGCCGGTGATAGTCGCAAGGCGACTGTGCGACCTTGCCGATGCTGGCCAGATCCTCGTATCGAGGTCTGCGGTCGAGCTGATCGACGAGCCCGGCGCCCATCGGTTCGAGCCGATCGGCTCGCTGGCGCTCAAGGGGCTAGACGATCCTGTCAGCGCAAGCAGGCTGCGCTGGGAGACAGCCACATCCTCGCCACAAGAGTCACTCATGGGTGCTCGCCAGGAAAGGCCTTACTCCGACTTGCTGCCGGTGGGAGCAGCGCTCTAGAGGAGCGCGTTTGCATTGTCGAGAAGATTCTTCAACCACGGCGAGCTCCCGCTAGTGCTGCTTGCGCTCCTCTCCGAACGCGAGAGGCACGGTTATGAGGTGATGGCTGAGCTCAGCCGTCTGTTCAAACCTCACTACCGCCCTTCTCCCGGCAGCGTTTACCCCGCGCTCGCTGCCCTTGAGACCGAGGCGCTGATCGAGGGAAGGCCACGCGGCGATAAGACCACCTATCGCACGACCGTGGCCGGTGACCAAGCGCTCGCGGAGCACCGCGACCTCCTGGCTGCGGTTGAGCTGCGCACCGGCGCGCGATTTGGCAGCACCGACTCGATTGGTCCCTTGTTGGCGCGTTTCAGTGCGCGCCTGGCCCCACTCTCGGGCCGAGTTGATCCCAAAAGCGTGGCGACCGTGCTTGAGCGCGCGGCCGCTGAGATCGAGAGTCTCAATGGACTCTCCCCAGTGAAAGAGACAGACTGATGAGCGATGCTTTCGAGCGCGCCGTAGAGCGAGTTGAGGTTGAGTCCAGACGCCACCGCCACGACAGATGGGCGCGCACTCACCGCAAGGGATTCCGCATCCATGCGACGGTGTTCGTCGCTGTCCAGATCCTGCTCGTCGTCATTTGGGCCGCGGTGTGGCAGCTAGGGGGGAGCTCATATCCGTGGTTTCTTTGGGCGCTGTTCGGCTGGGGAATAGGACTCGCTGCCCACTATGTAGCGGTCCGGGGATCACTCAGGAAGGATGGAGTGTGAGGATGCGCAGGAAGTCGCCAAGGCAGCCATCACCACCGCCCGTCGATGGCCTGGTTGTCTCCGGGCTAACCGAGCTGGCGGTCGGTGCGCTAACCGGCTGGCTCTATGCACTGGCAATTGCCGATCCGGAAAAAGCAAAGGCTCTGGGGATCCGATCGGTGCCGCGATTGCGCCAGTGGCATCTCGATCTAATCGCGCTCGGAGGCTTGACGGTACTTACCGGTACGGCGCTTCCGGATCTACCCTCCCGGGTGAAGTTGCCGCTTGGCATTGGAGCCTGGACTAACGCGATGTCCTTTGCTGTCCTCATGTTTGACCCGCCGGCCAAAGACAAGCCGCTCTACCGCGGCGCGGTCGGGGGCTCGTTCATCCTTACCTCCACGGGTTTCGTCGGAGCGGCTCGGGAGGGCTTCAAGCGCTGGCGGCAAAGCAGATGAAGACGTAGGGCGCCAGGCTAGTATCCACGGTGTCTCGACGAGTGGGTATCCAGACAGACTCAGCAGCTCCGACAGCGTCGCGAGGGCGCTGCTATGCGTGCGCGATGACTTCGCCGAGCTCGACGCTGTCGATCGACACGGCCATGGCGGGGGCCGCGGCGGTCTGCTCGACCAGGGCCTGGGCCGTGGCCTCTGAGTCAAATACGGCGATCGAGGTGCCTTTGTCTTGCGACAGAGAGATCCAGTAGCCAGCGACAAACCCTGGCGCGGCAGAGACTCGCGGTACGAGATCGTTGAGCTCAGCCTGGGCGGCAGGTAGGTCGCTGATGGTGAACGGTCTTCGGCGAACACGGGATGGCTCACTCGTCGCGCCGAACGCCCTGGTCTAAAGCGCCAAGGCGGCATAGCCAACGTCTTCACTGCCCGCCTTCAGGAGAGCGAAGGCGCCTACGCAGCGGGCTGGTCCGGTGTTCCTGCAGCGCGAGTCTGCTCGTCTTGGAACGGGGGATAGGTCTCGGTCAGCAGGGCGATGTAGGAATCTGAGCGTGCCATGTAGGAGTTGGCGAGCACCATCAAGTCAAACAGGCCGCGAGGCATCTTGCCGGTGATCACAATCACAAACCAGGCTGCGATTGCGCCAACCTCGAGCATCAGGTTCATGACGTAGCGCAGGATCAGGATCGGGATCGCGAGGATGATGCGGAAGAACGTCTTCAGGCGGCTGTAATGCTCAAGCGGCTCGAACTGCATCCGTACTGGATAGGCGGGATCCTCGGAGCCGCCGAAGGAGGGGTAGGGGTCGCACAGTAGGACCGTGTAGGCAGTGAAGCGGGCCAAAAAGCGCGTGAACCCCGCAGCGAAGTTGTAGAGGCCCCGTGGGTAGGTGCCGGTGATCACGATTGCAAACCAGGCGATCACGATTGCGATGTAGGCGACGATCGCGTACACGTACAGCCAGATCGCCAGCGGAATCGCCAAGATCAGCCTGAAGAAGACGGTCAGCCGATCGCGGCGTTCGACGTAGTCGGCCTCGAAGGTAACGGGATAAGACACGAGTTGGTCCTCCTTTTAGTGACGTTCGAAACTTTGTCGTCGCTTCTCCAAGAACTCTTGAATTCCTGCATGGCGATCGTGCCCGAAACAGGGACTGAGCCCATCATCAGAGCTGCTGCTTGAGTTACTCGACAAGGTTAGTGGCACCGACGGATCATCGAGACTCATGCGCCGGGTGCGCGCGCTGTGGAGGAGACGGGTGGATGCGGGTGGCGGACCAGCACGTCGTTTGCCTCGAGGGCGGACCGCAACTACGGCTCCGTTTCCTCTTTGATGCTTTACAGCAGGGATCTGCTGGCGGTTGGCCGAGCACCGACATCGCGCATGCATAGCAGCGCTCTCGCGAAGCTGTCCGGGCTGCTGATCTTGCCGCTGATACGCTGCCCGCCGATCCAGATGCCGACGCTGAGCTCAGCACTCAAGCTGTCATCGGTTCGCAGGTTTCTTGGCGCTGGGGTGATGCTGGTTGTTGGGGCCGCGCTCGTTGCAGGGTTCATGCTTGGCTGTGGAGGCTCTTCGTCTGCTGAAGGAACCGGGGCTCATGGGTCACCGACCACCAATGCTCACGAAGATAGCCTCGGAGCTCCCGCCGCCGAAGGAGAGAAGAAGAGAGCCGAACTCAAGGTTCAAGAAGCCGAAAAGACCAGGGAAAGCAAAGAAGCCAAAGCTCACGAAACTGAAGAACGAAGAGAAAATGCCGAGGCCGAGGCCCAGGAAGTTGAAGAAGAAGAAAGGGAATAGCCGGGTCGAGGCGACCGTTTTAGGTATCGACGATGGCGACTGGCTGGTGCAGTTCGACCTGCGCGGTGATCCTGGACATCGGAAGCTGAGACGCTGCGCGTCGTGGTGACGACCCCGTCTCCGCGCAAGCGGCGCGCGCTTCAGCTGTTCGAGGAGCTGCCGGCACGCTACGACGAGCTAGGTGCCGCGCTGAGCTTCTTTCAGGACCCGCGCTGGCGGCGAGCGATGGTCGCGTCGGTGGAGGCGGAGCCAAACGAGCGGGTACTGGACGTCGCCACAGGGACCGGTCTCGTCGCCCGGGCACTGGTCGATCGCTACCGCTGTCAGGTTGTTGGGCTGGACCAGAGTGCCCCAATGCTGGCGCGGGCCCATGCCAGGCTCCTGGCCGACCCGGCACTGGCCGAGCGGGTTGAGCTGGTCGAAGGAGAGGCCGAGGCGCTTCCCTTCGCCGACGCGGAGTTCGACCACCTCACCTTCACCTATCTTCTGCGCTACGTCGATGATCCGGCGGCGACGCTGCGCGAGCTAGCCCGGGTGGTGCAACCGGGAGGGCGACTCGCCTGCTTGGAGTTCTGCGTGCCGCGCGGAGCCTGGCTCTGGCCTTGGCGGCTCTACACCCGGGTGGGGCTGCCGGTGCTCGGTCGGCTTGCCTCACGTCAGTGGTTTGAGGTCGGGCGCTTTCTGGGTCCCAGCATCGAAGGCTTTTACCGACGCTATCCGTTGGAGCGCCAGCTAGAGATGTGGGATGAGGCGGGGATCGGCGGCGTCACCGCGCAGCGCATGAGCCTCGGCGGCGGCGTCGTGATCCGGGGCACGGTTGGCGGCTGAGGCCGAGCAGCGTCCCGCCTTCTACGCGCTGCGCCCGGGTGGCTGGCGCGACCTCGTCACCCTCCTACACCCTCCCTACACCCTGTGGCACATCAGCTATATGGCGATCGGCGCAGCGGCGGCACCGCAGATCTACGCCGGACGCCTCGGCGCCGCGCTCGCGGCATTCTTCCTGGCCGTAGGAATCGGCGCCCACTCTCTCGACGAGCTGCACGGGCGCCCGCTTGGCACATGTCTCTCGCGGCGGGTCCTGCTGGCCCTCTCTGTCGGTGGGTTGGGGGGCGCGTTGGCGATTGGCATCGTCGGGACGCTCATCGTCTCGGCGACGCTGACGCCTTTGGTCATCGCCGGTGGCTTCATGGTCCTCGCCTACAACCTCGAGCTGTTCGGCGGCCGCTTCCACACCGACTTCTGGTTCGCCGCCTCGTGGGGCGCCTTCCCGGCGCTGACCGGCTGGTGGTCGAACGCGCTTGCCCTGCACTCGGGGAAGCAGGCGCTCGCCGCCGTCGCTGCGGTGTTTGCCTGCTTCTGGCTCAGCGTCGCCCAGCGACGGCTCTCGACGCCGGTGCGGGAGCTGCGGCGCCGGACCGAGGCGGTGAGTGGAGAGCAGCGACTCGTCGACGGGACGATCCGGAAACTCAACCGGGCAAGCCTCTCCGCACCGCTAGACGGTGCGCTGCGAGCCCTCTCGGTCGCGGTGCCGCTGCTGGCCCTCGTCGCGGTCGCACTGCGAGCGTAGGCTGTCTGTAGGCGGGTGGCGGCGCACTGGCATTCGGTATATCTCCACGACCACCGAAGCCCGCGCGTCGCTCAACCGCTTGATTCACCAGACCCGCCAGTGCGATGTGTGCATTTGTGACCTGAGTTGGGATCTCCAGGAGAAGTGGCGTCTCTGAATTTGCCTTACCCTGAACCAAACGTTGGCCAACGAACTGAATGGAGCGCACCATGAAGGCCCTTGTCGCCAATGAATACGGGGAGCCGCCCTCGAACTTGGAGGTCGCCGAGGTCCCCAATCCCACCCCGGGCCCCGGTCAGCTGTTGGTGCGCATCGAAGCTGCCGCGCTGAATCCGTTCGATCTCAAGCTCATTACTGGAGCGCTACGCGAGATGGCGCCAGTGACATTTCCACACCTAATCGGCATGGACGGCTCGGGCCTGGTGGTGGGCACCGGGGACGGCGTGAACGACTTTACGGACGGAGATGCTGTCGTCGGCTTCTTCGGCAAGAACCCAGGCACGGTCGCGGAGTACGCGGTCATCGATGTGGGCCCGGCGGTAAGTAGGCGCCCAGGCAGTCTGGATGCTGTCCACTCGGCGGCGGTGCCCGAGTCTGGAATGACGGCACTTACGCTGATGCGCGCAGCCCGGCTGCAGGTCGGAGATAGCGTGCTTGTAGTCGGTGCGACCGGCGGCATCGGCATGTTTGTCGTCCAGCTCGCGTCAGCGCAAGGCGCCCAGGTGATCGCTACGGCGAGCGACGAAGACGCCGCTTATGTCCGCGGACTCGGCGCCTCCGAGGTCATCGACTACAAGAGCGCAGACATCGTGGAGGGGGTGAGGGGCCTGCGACCGGGCGGCGTGGATGTGGTCATCGACCTGATCAACATGGGCGAGGACATTCCGACCAGCGCCCGCGCTGCTAGGGAGGGCGGTCGCGTCGTATCCCCGCTGGCTGGGCCCGACCAACTCGACCGGGATGTCTCCGCCGTCTACATCGGCTCCTTCGTACCTCAGCCAGGTGACCTGGAGGGCCTGCTGGCTCAGGTGGCTGACCGGATCCTGAAGGTCGAGGTTAGCCTCGTCTACGCGCTGGATGAGGCGCCCAGGGCGCTGGCGGAATTCGCTGGCCGGCACACTCGCGGCAAGGTTGCGATCACGGGCTAGTCCGGCGAGGAACGTGGTCCTCGCCGATTGTTTGTCTGTGGCCGACGTGCTCTGCGCGGCCGCAAGGCGCTTGGCATCGCCAGCGAGCGAGTCGTACACCGGGCTGGATGCTCGGTACCGCTGTCCCCGGCGGGCGAGGGTGCATCGGATCCTAGGATTGGCTCGGCAGGTGGACGGCTGGGCACCAATCCGGCGGGCCGATGGCTAGACTCGCCCATCGTGACCAGGGATTCGTCGGGCCCGGCCGCGGGACGGGCAAAGGAGCGACTCACCGGCTCGACGATCCTCCTCACCGGAGCTTCGGGTTTCCTCGGTAAGGCGGTGCTCTCGACCCTCCTCGGGCGGGTCGAGGGCTTCGGTCAGCTGATCGTGTTGTTGCGGGCCTCCGATGACGCCGCGGCTGGGCGCCGACTCGAAGACGAGGTGCTTGCAGGTGAAGCATTTACTGCCCTGTCGGGGAGCTCAATCCGTGAGATGCTCGACCGGGAACGGCTGTGTGCGGTTGCCGGAGACCTTGCGGTCGACGAGATCCGAGTGCGGTCGGGCTGGCAGAAGATAGACACAGTCATCCATTGCGCCGCGAGCGTCTCCTTCGAGGAGCCGCTGGACAGTGCGCTCGCACTCAATGCGCTCGGCCCGAGCCGCCTCCTGGCCAGCCTCCGCGACGCCGGTGCCCATCCGCATTTTGTCCACGTGTCGACCGCGTACGTGGCTGACGCTCAGTCCAGTCCGGTGGCTGAGGACGGCCCACCGCATCCCGGCGTGGCGGAACTCGATCCGTCTAGCCTGGCGGATGTAGCGCGGGAATGGCGTCGGGAGGTTGAGGAGGAGTCAAGTCGAGCGCCCCGACTCAAGGGGTTCTCCCAGACGGCGAAGCGCGAAGCCTTGCACCGTCCGGGCATGGATCCCGAAAGCCGGGCTGAGGAGCTCCGGAGACGCTGGGTAAACCAGCAGCTCGCTAGAAAAGGCCGCCACCAGGCGATGGCAGCCGGGTGGCCGGACACATACACCCTTTCGAAGGCTGTGGGGGAGGAGTTGGTCGTCGAGCACTCGGAGCACACGACGATCGTTCGACCGTCGATCATCGAGTCCGCGCTTCACGATCCCCGGCCCGGTTGGCTGGAGGGAATCAAGGTTGCCGATCCGCTCATCCTCGCCTACGCCGCAAGGGGCCTCACGCATCTCCCCGGCCGCTCGACCAACCGCATTGACATCGTGCCGGTGGACTACGTCGCCAACGCCTGCGTTGTGGCAGCTGCGTACCCGCCGAGCGAGCGAGTCCGCACTTTCGCTGTCACCAGCGGAGCGCGCAATGCGCTCACGCTAGGTGAGCTGGCGCGCCATACCAAGGAGTACTTTGGCCGCGATCCGCTCCGGCGGAAAGACGGGTCGCCGATCGTGATCGGCGACCTTCAGATCGTCGATCGCAAGGTGGCGCTGCGAAAGACGATGAGGCGGGAGTGGCTGGCGAAGATGGCCGCCAGAGCCACGTTTCTGCCGTTTCCTGCCCGGATGAAGAGAACGCTGAGGAGGAACAGCGTTCTTGCCGCGCAAGTCACCCGCATGGTGAAGATCTACGGGCCCTATACCGAGCTCGACTGCGTTTTCGATGACAGCAACACCCTTTCGTTCGCGCGCTCCCTTGGGCCCGATGATCGCGCTGAGTTCCCGTTCGACACCGGCGAGATCGTCTGGGAGGACTACCTTCAGGGGATCCATCTGCCACAGGTCCATCGCTTGGGCCAAGCCCCTGGCCGGTGACTCGCGGTCAGCTCGAACTCGAGTGTGGGATCGACCGCGGGAGAAAACGTCCTTGGACCCTTCGGAGACCTGGCTATCGCCCTGTGAGCGGGGCCAGCGCATGAGGACCTGCCTGGGACCCAGCCGGGGATCTGTCAGGCTGGGGCCGTGAGCGTCGCGACGGCGAACGCAGCGGAGGGAACGGCTACTCCCACTGTGCCCGAGGACCACGTGATCGTCCTCTTTGGGGCCACGGGTGATCTGGCGCGACGAAAGCTCTTGCCAGGCATCTTCCACCTTGCTGAGGTTGGAATGATGCCGGAGCGTTTCATCCTCATCGGCACCTCACGCAGCGGGCTGGGTGATGAGGAGTTCGTCGACATGGTCCGATCGGCCGTCGAGGAGTCCGACCGCAGGCCCTCGCTGGACGGCTCGTGGGGCCGATTCGCTGCCTCACTCCGCTTTGCCGGGCTGAGCGATGGATATGAGGCGTTGGGCGAGGCGGTTGCACAGGCGCGCGAGGATCTCGGCGGAGACCCGACTCTCTTGCACTACCTCTCATTGCCGCCGGCGGCCGCAGCCGGCACGGTCGAAGCGCTCGGGCGGTTGGGTCTCGGCGAGGGCGCCCGCGTGATCATGGAGAAGCCGTTCGGCGTCGATCTCGACTCCGCCCGGGAGCTCGATGCGCGGGTGCACTCTGTCTTCGAGGAGAGTCGGGTCTTCCGGATCGATCACTACCTGGGCAGGGAGGCCGTCCAAAATCTACTCGCGGTCCGCTTCGCCAACGGCATGTTCGAGCCAGTTTGGAACCGCGACCACATCGACCACATCCAGATCGACATCCCCGAGACCCTCTCGATCGGGATGCGAGCCGACTTCTATGAGCAGACCGGTGCCTTTCGGGACATGGTCGTGACGCACCTGTTCCAGGTACTTAGCTTCATCGCCATGGAGCCCCCTACATCACTGAGCGCCAAATCGCTGATGACCGAGCGGCAGAAGGTCTTCGACTCGATGCTGACGCTGGCGCCGGAGGATGTGGTTCGCGGCCAGTACGTCGGATACCGGGAGGAGGAGGGCGTCGGGTTTGACTCCGAGACCGAGACCTTCGTTGCGCTGCGGGTGTTCGTCGACAACTGGCGCTGGGCGGGGGTGCCGTTCTACCTGCGGTCGGGCAAGCGCATGGCCGAGAGTCGCCACCTGCTCACCGTCGCCTTCAACGAGCCACCGCGACGGATGTTCCCGCTCGATTGCGATCAGGCGGCCGAGTCGTTCGGTCACGACCACCTCAGCTTCGAGCTCGGCGATCCGGGCACGATCTCGGCTAGCTTCCTGGCCAAGGTGCCCGGCCCGGAGATACGACTGGGTGAGGCTCATATGAGGTTCAGCTACGCGACGACGTTCGGCGGCGTTGAGCAGGCGCTCGATGCCTACGAGCGCCTCATTCATGACGTGATGGTCGGCGACCGCACCCTGTTCACGACATCCGAAGCGATTGAGCGTCTCTGGGAAATCTCGGAGCCCGTGCTGAAGACGCCACCGCTGGTCCAACCCTACGAGCCTGGATCTTGGGGGCCCAGGTCGATCGACAGCCTGATCGCACCACGTCACTGGCACCTTCCCAACGATCACGTCTAGGCTCAAAACGCAACGGAAAAGGGCCCCGTGAGGGGCCCTCTTGGTTCCGAAGGACGTACCACCAGAGAAAATCAGGTCGCTGGCTCGTCGGTCCTCAAGTCTTGTGAAGCTCTTGCCTCGTGGCAGGCGACTGTAGATAGATAAACACGGCGTGGACCAAGAAGTTGCACAGGCTGCATCGGTTCTTGCAGAAAACCATTGAATTCACAGTTTCCGCGGATGCCGCCCCTTGCCACCTCGCTGGTAAATTCAGGAGTCCCGGGCGTTTAGCTCAGTTGGGAGAGCGCCAGCTCGACAAGCTGGAGGTCACTGGTTCGAGCCCAGTAACGCCCATCGCTTTAGAAACGCGAAGCGCCACCGAGAGGTGGCGCTTCGCGCAGATGGGCGAGCGATAGGCCAACTCCCTCCCCGGAACTGCCTATCGGCGTCTAGGAATACGCCTCCACGAGAACTGCCATCGCCGAGGCTGGGTCGATCAGCGGCTTGACATCGACATCCGAGTATTGAGTGAACGGGTGTGTGGCGATCATGCGTGAAAGCTCTGCGGGGTCGTCGGTCTCGACAGTCCCGAAACCGCCGCCGTCAATGAAGAACTGGGTGCCCTGGGCCCTGCTTGCGTTGGCTTCCATCCACGCCCCCATGGCTTTGAGCAGATCGGGCAACAGCTCCGGAGGGGCAGGATGCTTTGGCCGGTAGATGACTGCGAATCGCATAGTTTCTCCAAACGTTTGAGGGCGTACCCGAGCCTATGGGTCTGTTCTCGCCAACGTCAAGACGGCAATCGTCAAGGAGAGTCCGCCGAGCAGCTGTATCGAGGCGATGCCGCAGGCAAAAGAGCTGCGCGGGTCAACGCTTCCGCCCTCGAAGGCATCGAGGCTCGACTCCTGTCGCATTGGTGCGACAGTTACAAGGGCTCGACGGGGCCTGTGTGCCCATCCACGGCCCGAACCCAGTCAACCCGAATAACCTACGCAGCCGCGTGCTGGCGCCCTCTGTCAAGAGCATCGGCCTGCCGGTCGACTTCAATGCCTTCCGGCATACCTCCGCTTCGCTGCGGAAAGCGCAGCAAGTGCCTGAACGGATCGACAAGCTGGAGGTCACTGGCTCGAGACCAGTAGCGCCCGACTCGTGATCGGCACCTACGCAGTCGTGCTGGCGGTTTGCGCCGCCTCGCTGGCTATCGGGCAGGCGGCGATCGCGCTCTGCGGGTCGCGGCGCTGGTCGTGGTTGTCGCCCGCGGTGGGGATGGCGCTGCTCTGCGCCATCTGCTGGGGAACGGTGCGAATGCCCGGACACGGGACTATCTCGGCGGTCGCGGTCCTCGTGCTGGTCGCCGCCGCGGTGTTCTTCCTGCGCGGTCGCGTAGAGGGTGTGGGAGAGGCGCTG
Source organism: uncultured Solirubrobacterales bacterium (assembly GCA_963777915.1). GTDB lineage: Bacteria > Actinomycetota > Thermoleophilia > Solirubrobacterales > 70-9 > CAVUPF01. Next base: position 722,653 of record CAVZSH010000005.1, read on the forward strand.
CGGGCCGGCGCTCCCGCCGCCCTCGTTGCGCTTGTAGTCGCCTCGCTGCCCTTCGTCGCCGAAGGCCACTTCGGCATCCTCGGCACCAGCTTCAACCCGGACATGTCCCAGCACTTGCTGACCGCCGACCGCCTCGCCCACGGCGAAGGCTCCCAGCTTCTCCGCCAGGGCTACCCGCTCGGTCCCCATGCGATCGTCGTCGCCCTAAACAAGGGTCTCGGCGTCGGTCTTGTCCAAGGCTTCAGCGGTCTTACCGTCGCGGTCGCCGTCCTTGCCACGCTGACCGCCCTCTCCGCCTTTGCTGAGTTCCCAGCGCTCCGCCGCACGGCCGGCGCCCTCCTTGTCGGCATCCCCTACCTGGCCGCCTCCTACTTCGCCCAGGGCGACTTCAAGGAGACGATGCAGGCTCTTTTTGTTCTGGCCTTCGTCCTGTCGCTGCGAGAGATCTCCCAAGCTTGGACAAGGACAGGCTGGGCTGGACAGCCGCTAAGGCTGGTCCCTTCGGCTTTGATCGCCGTCGGGAGCGTCTACGTCTACAGCTTCCCGGGCCTCATTTGGCTTGCGGGCACCGCGACCATCTGGGTCGCGATCGAGCTCGTCTTGAGCCAATACCGCTCTTCTGCCGGTGGCACACGGGGGGGCAGGTCGAAGACGACCTCCCCCGCGGGCCCCCCAGCTCCCGCGACAGGGTCCGCTGCCGAGCGGCCCGGACTCTCGCTCATCCGCCCGGTGCTACTGGCTCTGCTCACCTTCTTGGTCCTCATCGCCCCCGAGTTCGGCCGCATGATCGACTTCGGCAGCTTTGAAACCTTCGCCCCAAACGGCCCTGGCCTCGGCAATCTATTCGGCCAGATCTCGCCCTTCGAGGCACTCGGGATCTGGCCCTCCGGCGATTTTCGCCTTGCCGCCGGCGGCGGCGCGGTGCCTGCGTTCGGTTACTACCTGGGCGTCGCCTTCGCCTCGATCCTGCTCGTCTACGGGCTCGTGCTCTGTTGGCGCCGCCGCGAGGCCGCGATCCTCGGTGGTTTGTTCGCCGCGACGCTCGTTTATGGCGCCGCCCGCCTCGGCGGCACGCCCTACACGACCGCCAAGGCAATCGAGGTCGCGGCGCCGCTGGCGGCGCTCACCATCGTCTTGCCCCTGTTGCGCCGACCCGTCGCCGGCCTTTACCTGCTCGCGGCCGGTGCCTGCTCGCTGCTCGCTCTGGCAAACGCCCCGATCGGCCCGACCTCATACACGCCGGCGCTGACCGGGCTGCGGCCGCTGGTCGCCTCCGGGTCGACCTTGGTCCTGGCTCCCCGCGAGCTGCTCGCCGACCAGCACGGAGTTCCCTATCTCGCCTGGGAGCTGCGCGGCGGCCGGGTCTGCATCGAGGCCGACTCCGCCGCCGGGGGCGCTCCGCCGCCGGGGGTCCGCTTCGTCGTCGCGCAGGGCCCGCTCACCCACCCGCCCTACCCGCACCTTCGGGTGCGCCGCGTCGCGGCGCCCTACGTCCTTTGGGAACGGACCGGACCCCTGAGGGGCAGGAGCCCCTGCCCGCTGATCGCCGTCCGCCAGGCGCGCCAGGGACCGGCACGCTGAGCCACGGTTGCGCCAGGAGTCTCACCGCGCCGCGGGTAGCATGGCCAGCATCGAGGCCGCGACCCGCAAGATAACCGTCACGTTGCCCGACGGCACTCTCCTGGAGCTGCCCGGGGAGGCCACCGGAGCAGATGCCGCCACTGCGATCGGCCCGGGCCTGGCGAAGGCGGCGCTGGCGGTCCGCGTCGACGGCGAGCTGCGCGACCTCGCGGCGCAACTGCCCGACGGCGCTGAAATATCGATCCTCACCGATCGTGACCCCGAGGCGCTGGCGCTGATCCGCCACGACGCCGCCCACGTGATGGCCGAGGCGGTCCAAGAGCTCTACCCGGGGACGAGGGTGACGATCGGGCCGGCGGTCGAGGACGGCTTCTACTACGACTTCGACTTCCCCGACGGGGTGAGGATCACCGACGCTGACCTCGAGCGGATCGAAGCGGTGATGCGCACCCACATCGAGGCCGACGAGGTGTTCTCCCGCCGTGACCTCCCGGTCGCCGAGGCGATCGAGATCTTCAACGCGCAGGGGGAGGATTACAAGGTCGAGCTGATTGAGGACCTGGTACGCGACGAAGGAGTCGAGACGGTCTCGCTTTACCGCAACGGTCCTTTCGAGGACCTCTGCCGTGGCCCGCACGGTCCCTCGACCGGTCAGATCAAGGCGGTCAAGTTGAGTTCCCTCGCCGGCGCCTACTGGCGCGGCGACGAGAACCGCCAGATGCTGACCCGGATCTACGGCACCGCCTTCTTCTCCAAGAAGGACCTCGAGGCCCACTTGGAGCGGATCGAGCAGGCAAAGGCACGTGACCACCGCCGCCTCGGTCCCCAGCTCGGCCTCTTCATGCTGCGCGAGGAGGCGCCCGGGATGCCCTTCTGGCTGCCCAACGGAACCACTCTGCTGCACCTGATTGAAGACGAGGTGCAGAAACAGTTGCGCACGCGCGACTACAGGGAGATCGCCACCCCACACATGCTCGATGAGGAGCTCTGGCATCGCTCCGGGCACTGGGACAACTACAAGGAGAACATGTACTTCACCGAGGCCGACGGGCGCCGCTTCGCGCTGAGGCCGATGAACTGTCCCGGCGCCTGTCTCGTCTACGGATCTGAGCGTCACTCCTACCGTGAGCTGCCGCTGCGTCTGGCCGAGTTTGGCCGCGTTTCTCGCAACGAGCGCGAGGGCGTCCTGCACGGGCTGCTGCGGGTGCGCGCCTTCACCCAGGACGACGCCCACGTCTACTGCACCGAGGAGCAGATCGCCGACGAGGTGGCCGATATCTGCGAGGCGATCGACGAGTTGTACGCGCGCTTCGGCTTTGAGGACGTGCAGGTCGAGCTCTCGACTCGGCCGGAGAAGTCGATGGGGACCGAGGAGCAGTGGTCAAAGGCCGAGGCGGCGCTGACCGAGGCGCTCCAGCGCCAGGCCCGCGAGTACGCGCTCAACCCAGGCGACGGCGCCTTCTATGGACCGAAGATCGACTTCCACGTCACCGACGCGCTCGGCCGCTCCTGGCAGTGCGGGACCTGTCAGCTCGACTTCCAGATGCCCGAACGCTTTGGCCTCACCTACATCGGCGCCGACGATGCCACGCACCGCCCGGTGATGATCCACCGCGCCCTGCTCGGCTCGATGGAGCGCTTCGCGGGGATCTTGATCGAGCACTACGCCGGCCGCTTCCCGACCTGGCTGGCGCCGGTGCAGGCGGTGGTGCTGCCGGTTTCTGACCGCCATAACTCCTACGCCAGGCGAGTCGCCGGGGAGCTGCGCGAGGCCGGCGTGCGGATCGGTCTCGACGAGCGCTCCGAGTCGGTCGGCAAGAAGATCCGCGACGCCGAGCTGGGCCGCTACCCCTTCATGCTGGTGGTTGGCGACCGCGAGGAGGCGAGCGACGCGCTCGCCGTCCGCTCCCACTCCGAGGGCGAGCTGGGTGCGATGCCGGTCGCCGGGTTCGCCGATCTCTTCCGCGATCGGAGCTCGGTTGGCTGAGACTGCAAATCGGTTGCCAATCGCCGCCATGCCTCTATACTGCGCCGACTTGATCGCAGGCACGCAAAACACCCCGCCGCGCCGCTGAGCGTCGTCGTGCCCGCGCCCCTACCGCTCCTCTCGCCCTCTTGAAGCTCCACCACTCCTCTCGATAGTGCCGATTCCGCGCAGGTTCGATCGGCGCCCCCCAGAGCGCGACACGACAAGGGTCAATGAGCGGATCCGGGTCTCCCAGGTGCGCCTGATAGGGGCCGACGGAGAGCAGCTCGGGATCGTTGACACAGCCGAGGCGCTGAAACGCGCCCAAGAGGCCGACCTCGACCTGGTCGAGGTCGCTCCCAACTCAAAACCCCCGGTCACCCGCCTGCTCGACTACTCGAAGTACAAATACGAGCAGGAGCAAAAGCAGAAGGCCGCCCGCAAGCACCAGCAGCAGGTCAACATCCGCGAGATCAAGCTGCGCCCGAAGATCGCCGTCCACGACTATGAGACCAAGAAGGGCCACGTCGAGCGCTTCTTGCGCCACCAGGACAAGGTGAAGATCACGATCATGTTCCGTGGCCGCGAGCAGGCGCACCCGGAGCGGGGGAGGGCGCTTTTGCAGAAGCTGTTTGAGGATCTCGACGGGCTCGCGGTGATCGAGTCCGAGCCGCTCCAAGAGGGTCGCAACATGAGCATGCTGTTGGCCCCCGGCAAGGAGGCCCTGCGGGTCGCCGACGGGCTAGCCGTCGAGGAGGACGCCAAACCCGTCGAGGACGCCGCGGCTGAGGGTTAGCCCCCGGCGATCACGGCTGCGATCCGCTCGGCGGCGTGGCCGTCCCAGAGCGGGGGGGGATCGGAGTTGGCAGGGGGTCGCTCGGCAAGAGCGGCCGGGATCGTCGCGATCGCGGCGGGGTCGAGGCCGAGCAGCGTGTTGGTGCCGGCCCGTACGGTGACCGGGCGCTCGGTGCTGTCGCGCAGGGTGAAGCAGGGGATGCCGAGGAAGGTGGCCTCCTCCTGGATGCCGCCGGAGTCGGTCAGCACCGCGCCCGCGTCGGCGAGCAGCGAGAGGAAGTCGAGATAACCGAGCGGCTCGGAGAGCAGCAGCCCGGGATGCTCGGCGCTGGCCCTCTCCATCATCTTGCGGGTCCGAGGGTGGACGGGGAAGACGACGGGCATCTTGTCGGCGAGGGCGGTGAGCTGCCCGATCGTCTCCCCGAGCAGCGGGCCGTCGACGAGGGCGGGGCGGTGAAGGGTGACAAGCGCGTACCGGCCCGGCTTGAGCCCGAGCCGCTCGGCGGCGTTCGCCGCGCGGAAGCGGTCCTCAAGCGCGACCAGGGTGTCGATCATCGTGTTGCCGACGAAGTACATGCGCTCGTCGGGGATCCCCTCTGCGCGCAGGTTCGCGATCGCCTCCTCGGAGTGCAGGAAGAGGTACTCGGCAAAGCGGTCGGTGACGATCCGATTCACCTCCTCCGGCATCGTCAGGTCGAAGCTGCGCAAGCCGGACTCGATGTGGGCGACGGGAATGCCCATCTTCACTGCGGTCAACGTCGCCGCCAGGGTCGAATTGACGTCGCCGGGGACCATCACCAGGTCGGGCTGCTCGGCCGCTAGGACCGACTCCAGTCGCTCCATCGTTCGCGCCGTCTGCTGCGCGTGTGTGCCGGAGCCGACCTCGAGCGTGTGGTCGGGCGCCGGCATTCCCAGCTCCTGCAGGAAGACCTCAGACATCAGCCGGTCGTAGTGCTGGCCGGTGTGGACGACGGTGTGCGCTGCGTCGGGGAGGCGCTCGCGCAGCGCCGCGATCACCGGCGCCGTCTTGACGAAGTTCGGCCGGGTCCCGACGACGTAGACGATTCGCATGCGGCGGCAGCGTACCTGCGCCGCCCGGCGACCCCGGGCGGAGTCGGCCGCCCGTCTGCTTCAATACGCGTCCCGATGCCCAAGATGAAGACTCATTCCGGCGCCAAGAAGCGGTTTCGCAAGACCGCGACCGGCAAGCTTCGCGGGCGGCGAGCCTACTCGAGCCATATTCTCGAGAAAAAGTCGCCGAAGCGGAAGCGGCGGATGGCGCGGCCGGTGGAGATCGCCCCTGCCGACGCGAGGACTGTCCGCGCTTTGCTCGGAGGTGGCAAGTGAGCCGGGTCAAGCGCTCCGTCCACGCGCGCAAGAAGCGCCGCAAGGTGTTGAAGGAGGCAAAGGGCTACTTCGGCCGCAAGCACTCCTCCTACCGTTTCGCCAAAGAGCAGGTGCAGCGGTCGGGGATGTACGCCTACCGCGACCGGCGCAACCGCAAGCGCGACTTCCGGCGGCTCTGGATCACCCGTATCAACGCGGCGGCACGGCTTGAGGGCATGAGCTACTCGGAGCTGATCCACGGTCTCGACAAGGCCGAGGTCGAGGTCAACCGCAAGATGCTCGCCGACATCGCCGTCAACGACCGCGATGCGTTCCGCCGATTCGTGGAGCTAGCCCGGGAGGGTGCGGCCGCCTAGCCGCAGCCACAGACTCCACACTCCCGGGCGGGCCGTCTTCACGGCCCGCTTTTTCGTTCCAGGAGAACACGCAACCAAACAGAAACGACAACGGATGATCGCCAGCCCCCACAACGAGAAGCTGAAGCTGGTCCGCAGGCTGCGCGAGCGCAGGCAGCGGGATCGCGAGGGCGCGTTCGTCACCGAGGGCGAGGATTTGGTCGAGGCCGGGCTGGCGGCCGGCGCCGAGCCGCGCCTTCTGTTGAGCGCCGCAGGCAGCGGTCTGGGGGGCGAGGAGGTTGAGCCGGGGCTGTTGGCCGAGCTTGCCTCGCTCGGGTCGGGCACTAGGGCAATCGCGGTATGGCCGCAGCGCTGGGCGGAGCGAGTCGAGTCGCCGTGCCTCTACCTTGACGCCCTCGCGGACCCCGGCAATGTCGGCGCGATCGTCCGCACCGCGCACGCTCTGATCGGCGGCACCGTCGTCCTCGGGCCTGGCTGCGCCGACCCGTACTCGCCGAAGGCGGTGCGTGCGAGCATGGGGTCGATCTTCGGCCAGCCGCTCCTCCGCGCGGAAGTGGGGGATACGCCAGCGCCCCGGGCGGCCCTGGTCGCCCATGGCGACGACGGACTGGCGGGGCTCGACTCAGCGGTGACGCTCTGCCTGGGCGCGGAGCGGGGGGGACTGTCGTCTGAGGTTCTCGCGCGGTGCGATGCCGAGGTGAGGATTCCCTTGCGTCCCGGGGGGGCCGAGTCGCTCAACGTCGCGGCTGTCGCGGCGATTGTCTGCGAGCGCCTAGCGCGCGCCGCATCCAGATCCGATTCCTTGCAGGCAAGCGGAGAGCGAACCCCTGCCTCCAAGCGGCTATCGTCGCGCGCCATGCCGGAGGCTGAGCCCGATGCTTGAGCGGATTGAGGAGATCAGGGGCGAGGCCGGCGCGGCAATCGAGGCCGCAGCCGGCACCGCCGAGCTGGAGACGCTGCGGGTCTGCTACCTCGGTCGCAAGGCGGAGCTGACGAAGATCCTGCGCAGTATCGCGGAGCTACCCGCCGAGCAGCGAGGCAAGGTCGGCGCCGCTGCGAACGATGCGCGCCAAGCGCTCGAAGAGCGGCTCGCGTCGCGCGCCGAGCAGCTCGACGCGAGCGAGCTGGAGGCCCGGCTCCTAGCCGACGGTGTCGACGTCAGCCTGCCCGGCGCCCCGCCTCTCCCGGTCGGCCATATTCACCTTGTAACCCGCACCACGCGCCAGATCGAGGACGTGATGGTCGGCCTTGGCTATCGGGTGATGGAGGGTCCGGAGATCGAGCACGACTACTACAACTTCACCGCGCTCAACCACCCACCCGGCCACCCGGCACGGATGCTCCAAGACACCTTCTACGTGCAATCGCACCCCGAGGTGCTGTTGCGCACCCACACCTCTCCCGTCCAGATCCGCGCGATGGAGACCCAGCCGCCGCCGATCTTCATCATCGCGCCCGGCAAGGTCTACCGGCGCGACTCCGACGCTACCCACAGCCCGATGTTCCACCAGATCGAGGGACTGGCGCTCGGCGAGGGAATCACCCTCGCCGACCTGCAGGGCACCCTGCGGGAGATGCTGCGGGCGGTCTTCGGCGAGGGGCGCGAGATCCGCATGCGGCCGCACTTCTTTCCCTTCACCGAGCCCAGCGTCGAGGTCGATGTTTCCTGCTTTAAGTGCGATGGGAGCGGAGCGCTCGCCGACGGTTCCCGCTGCAGCCTCTGCAAAGGGGCGGGCTGGATCGAGGTGCTCGGCGCCGGCATGGTCGACCCCAGCGTGCTCGGCTTCGTCGAACGCCATGGCTATGACCCTGAGCAGGTGCAGGGCTTCGCCTTCGGTCTGGGGGTCGAGCGGATCGCGATGCTGAGCCACGGGGTGCCCGACCTGAGGCGCTTCTTTGACAACGACGTCAGGGTTCTGGAGCAGTTCCGGTGAGAGTCCCGTACTCATGGCTGCGCGAGCACTGCGATCCCGGCATGTCCGCGGAGGAGCTGGCCGAGCGGCTGGCGATGACCGGGACCGAGGTCGAACGGGTCCTCACCGTCGGGCCTCTCTCCCCAGATGGCTTCGTGGTCGGCAGGGTGTTGGCGATCGATCCGCATCCCGACGCCGACCGGCTCACGGTCTGCACGGTCGACACGGGCGACGGCGAGCGGATGATCGTCTGCGGCGCCCCCAACGTGGCCGCTGGCCAGACGGTGCCGGTCGCCCTGCCGGGGGCGAGGATGCCTGGAGGGCAGAGGCTTGGCAAAGCGAAGTTGCGTGGCGTTGAGTCCAACGGGATGATCCTCTCGGCCGCCGAGCTGGAGATCGCGGAGGACGCGGACGGAATCCTCGTGCTCGAGGACGGCGTCGCGGCGGGAACCGCGCTGGCCGAGGTTCTACCGCTGGCCGAGCCGGTCCTGGAGCTGGAGGTGACGCCGAATCGGGTCGACTGCTTTGGCGTCTACGGCGTCGCGCGGGAGGTCCACGCGATAACGACCGCGCCGCTCGGGCCGGAGCCGTGGATCGAGGACGTACCGGCTGAGGGGGAGGGCGAGGCCTCCGACTACGCCTCGCTGACGGTCGAGGTCGCCGACCTCTGCCCGCGCTTCACCGCACGGGTCTTCACCGACGTACAGATCGGTTCGTCTCCCGCCTGGCTGCAGGCGCGCCTTACCGCGGCCGGGCAGCGCCCGATCAACAACGTCGTCGACATCACCAACTACGTGATGCTGCTCACCGCGCAGCCGCTTCACGCTTTCGACCTCGACCGGGTGCCGGACGGGGCGCTGATCATCCGCACGGCCCGCGAGGGAGAGACGATGAGGACCCTCGACGGCGCCGAGCGGACCCTCGACGCCGAGACGGTTCTGGTCTGCGACCGCGATGGGCCTTCGGGCATCGCCGGGATCATGGGTGGTCAGGTCTCGGAGGTCTCGGACTCGACCACCCGGGTGCTGCTTGAGGTCGCAACCTGGAACGGGACCAACATCCTCCGCAGCTCGCGGATGCTGGGGCTGCGCTCGGAGGCTTCTGCTCGGTTTGAGAAGCAACTCCACCCCGAGCTCTGCATGCGCGCTCAGCGGATCGCCTCGCGGTTGATGGTCGAGCTGTGCGGGGCGAAACTGGTGCCCGGCACACTCGACGCCGTCGCCGAGATCCCGCCGCGGCGCCGGATCCGACTGCGAGGCGTCCGGGTCGAGGGCCTGCTAGGCATGCCGATTGCCCAGGCCGATCAGCTCGCCTATCTGCAGCGACTCGGCTTCGGCACGACTGTCGACGGTGGAGACATCGAGGTGGAGGTTCCGCCCGACCGTCACTACGACGTCAGCCGCGAGGTCGACCTGATCGAGGAGGTCGCCCGGGTCCACGGCCTCGACGAGCACCTGCCAACGACCCTCCCGGCGCTTGCCGATCGGGTCGGCAGCCTGAGCCGCGAGCAGCGGCTGCGGCGCCGTGCGGAGGACATGATGCGCGACCTCGGATTCGATGAGATCGTCGGCTGGAGCTTCACCGACCCCGAAGAGACCAAGCGGCTTCGGATCCCCGCCGGGGACCCGAGGGCCGATCCCGTCCCGCTTGCCAACCCGCTCTCCGAGGAGCAATCCGCGATGCGGACGACGCTGCTCGGCTCGTTGCTGGACGCGGCGACTCGCAACCTGGCCCGCGGCTCCGACCACCTCGCCTTGTTCGAGTCCGGCCGCGTCTACCTGCGCGCCGACACCGCCGGCGAGGGTCCCATGGCAGGCCGTTTCCCCGGCGAGCGGCCGGCGCCGTTCGATGAGCCCCATCTCCTCGGCTGCCTTGCGGCCGGGCCGCGCCCGGCACGCTCCTGGCGGGGCGGGGGAGAGTCCGCCGACTTTTTTTCGCTCAAGGGGGTGCTCGAGGCACTCGCCGGCCAGCTTGGCGCCGCGCTTGCCTTCGAGGCCGCGCCGGAGCCCTTCCTGCATCCCGGCCGGGCCGCACGGGTCATCGTTGCCGACGGCGATGCCGGTTGGATCGGCGAGGTCCACCCGCTCGTCTGCAGGAAATGGGACCTGGACGGAGCGGTCGGCTTCGAAGTCGCGCTGGGCTGCCTGATCGAGGCCGCCACCGCGGGGAAAGAGGCCTACGAGGACGTCACCACCTTCCCCGCGATCCACCAGGATCTTGCCGTTGTCGTGCCGAGCGAGGTCTCCGCCGCCAGGGTGCGGGAGACGCTCCTCGCCGCGGGCGGAGAGCTGTTGCGCTCCGCCGAGGTATTCGATCTCTATGGGGGCGAGCAGCTCGGGTCGGGGCGAAAGAGCCTGGCGCTGCGGCTGGAGTTTCGGGCCGACGATCGCACGCTCACCGACGAGGAGGTAGCGCCCCGGCGCGCCTCGATCGAGGCCGAGCTGGAGAAGATTGGGGGGTCGCTGCGTGGCTGATCCAAACGCACAGCCGCTCGACGGCCGCCCGGCCGCCCGGATCCTGGTCGCCGGCGCCTCCGGCTTCACCGGCGCTCTGGCCGCCCAGATTGTCTGGCGCCACCCGCGGCTGGAGCTGGTCGCGGTCACCTCGCGCAGCGACGCCGGCACCCGACTCGACCGCCTCTACCCGCGCTACCGGGTGCCGCTGGAGCTGACTGAGCTGGACCTCGACGAGCTCGATAGCGTCGATGCGGCGATCGTCGCCTACCCTCACGGCGCCTCGGCACCGACCGTCGCAGCTCTGCGCGGCCTCGGGGCGCTGGTCGTTGACCTCTCTGCCGACTTCCGGCTCCGCGACATCGCCACCTATGAGCGCTGGTATGGGGAGCACGGGGCGCCGGAGCTGCTGGACGGCGCCGTCTACGGGCTGACCGAGCTGTACCGCGAGGAGCTGCGCGAGGCAGAGCTGGTGGCGACGCCCGGCTGCTACCCGACCGCGAGCGTCCTCGCCCTCGCCCCCCTGGCCGAGCGGGGATTGCTTGCCGACGTAGTGATAGACGCCAAGCAGGGTGTCTCCGGCGCCGGCCGCGGCGGGGGTGATGCGATGCACTACGTCTCGATGGACGAGAACGCTTTCGCCTACAAGACCGAGGGACACCGACATCGGCCCGAGATCGAGCAGGAGCTCGCGGCGCTGGGCAGTCCCGCGCCGGTCACCTTCGTCCCGCACCTGCTGCCGCTCGACCAGGGCGAGCTGACCAGCTGCTACGCGCAGACGACGGAGCCGATCTCCAAGGATGAGGTCCAGGCGCTCTACCGCGAGCGCTATGCGGGGGAGCCCTTCGTCGGGATCGTCGACGGCCCGCCCGGACTGCGCGACGTCCGCGACACCAACGAGTGCCGGATCTACGTCACGGTCGAGGAGCGCGGCCGGGTTCTGGCCTTTTCGGCGATCGACAACCTCTGGAAGGGCGCCTCCGGCCAGGGAGTCCAGAACCTCAACCTGATGCTGGGTCTCGAGGAGACGGAGGGGCTGACGTGAGCGAGGGCTTCTTCCGTTCGCGCTGGGTAGAGCCTCCGCCGGGAGTCGAGGAGCTCGACGCCGCGAGGCTGGCGCCGGGCTTCGCGGCCGGAGCTGTGGCGTGCGGCCTCAAGCCGAGCGGCAACACCGACGCGGCCGTCGTCGTCGCGCTGTCGGAGCGCTGCGACTCGGCGCTGCTGCTGACCCGCAATGCCGCGGCCGCGGCGCCGGTACGACTCTGCCGGGAAAGCCTCGACCTCGACCACATCCGCGCCGCCGCGGTGAAGGCGGGCAATGCAAACGCAGCCACCGGCGAGCAGGGGATGCGCGACGCCGTTGACATCCAGGCGGCAGCCGCCGAGGCGCTGGGCCTCGATCCTTCGCTGGTCGCGATTGCGGCTACTGGGAAAATCGGCGAGGCGCTGCCGATGGACAAGGTGCTCGACGGCGTTCGGCGTGCGGCCGCGGTTGTGCGGCCCGACGGTGGTGAGGAGTTCGCGAGAGCGATCATGACCACTGATGCTTTCCCGAAGCGCTGCACTGTGCGCTGTGGCGGTGTCACTCTGTCCGCTCAGGCGAAGGGCGCGGGGATGATCCAGCCCGGCTTCGCGACGATGCTCTGCTTCGTGCAGACCGACGCTCTGGTCGAAGACCCGGTCGCCGCCCTGCGCCCCGCGGTCGACTGCTCTTTCGAGCGGATCACCGTCGACGGCCAGATGAGCACCAACGACACAGTCTTGCTCCAGGCGAGCGGCGAGTCCGGCAAGCCGCTTCCCGAGGGCCTGCTCGACGCTGTGCTGCTACAGCTTGCGCTGGAGATCGCAGACGATGGCGAGGGCGCGACGCGCGTCTGCCGCGCCGAAGTGCGGGGGGCCGCAAGCCCGGAGGAGGCAGAGAAGGCGGCGCGCGCGATCGCCAACTCGCCCCTGGTCAAGACGGCGCTGTTCGGGCGCGACCCCAACGGCTGGGGACGGGTCGCCCAGGCGGCGGGCATGGCCCTCGCCGACGAGGAACTTCCCGAGCTGGGGCTCGACCACATCGACGTCGGCGAGTTCGCCGAAGAAACCAGGGAGGCTGAGCTGTTCCTGCGCCTCGATCGCGGCGAGCACAGCGTCCACCTCTTCTTCTCAGACCTCGGCTATGAGTACGTTCGGATCAATGCGGAGTACACGACCTGAGGAGACCTGGTGAGCACCAACGTCGACACCCTTCTCGAGGCACTCCCATACATCAGGGAGTTCCACGGCCGCACCGTCGTAATCAAGTACGGCGGCGCGGCGATGCGCGAGGAGGAGCTGCGCGAGGCCTTCGCCACCGACGTCGTCCTGCTCAAGTACGTCGGCCTCAGCCCGATCGTCGTCCACGGCGGCGGCCCGGAGATCACCCGGCACATGGAGCGACTGGGCATGGAGGTGCGTTTCCACGAGGGGCTGCGGGTCTCCGATGCGGAGACGGTCGAGGTGGCGAAGATGGTCCTGCTCGGCAAGCTCAACTCCGACATCGTGCAGCGGCTCAACCGCCACGGGCAGCCGGCGGTCGGCCTCTCCGGCGAGGACGGCACGCTGTTCGAGGTGACGCCGGCGCCGAACGCCGAGCAGGTCGGCTTCGTCGGCCGGGTCGAGCGGGTCAACGTCAACGTCCTCAACCACATCGCCGCCGACTACATCCCGGTGATCGCCTCCTCCGCCTCTGACCGCGACGGCCAGTCCTACAACGTCAACGCCGACGAGGCCGCCGGCAAGGTGGCCGCCGCGCTCGGCGCCTACAAGGCCGTCTTCCTCACCGACGTCGAGGGCTGGCTGGCCGACGCCGCCGAGAAGGACTCACTGATCTCCCGCGCCAGCGTGGGCGAAGTCGAGCAGCGTCTAGCCGAGATCGGCGGCGGCATGCGGCCGAAGCTGCAGGCCTGCGTCGACGCGATCCAGGGCGGCGCCCAGTCCGCCCACATCATCGACGGGCGCACGCCGCACAGCCTCCTGCTGGAGCTGTTCACCGACGCTGGCATCGGCACGATGGTGACGCCATGAGTACGGAGCCCGCAACCATGAATCGGTGGCCCTTTGCGCGCCGAGGCAAGCGCGAGATGCTGCGATGAGCTTCGCCGAGGTCCGGGCGCTTGAGGACCGCTTCCTGATGCGGACCTACCGGCGCTCGCCGGTCGAGTTCGTGCGCGGCGAAGGGACCCTGCTCTGGGACTCCGAGGGCAGGGAGTATCTCGACTTCATGACCGGGATCTCGGTCTGCTCGGCGGGCCACTGCAATCCCGCCGTGGTCGAGGCGGTGTGCGAGCAGGCGGCGCGGCTGATCCACGTCTCCAACCTCTTCTACACCGAGCCGATGGCGCGCCTTGCCGAGCGCCTGGCCGAGTCGAGCCTCGGCGGCCGCGTCTTCTTCGCCAACTCAGGCACCGAGGCAAACGAGTGCGCGATCAAGATCGCCCGCAAGCACGCCCACAACCGTGGCATCGCCGAGCCGGAGATCCTCAGCTTCGAGGGCGACTTTCACGGTCGTACCTACGGGGCTCTGGCGGCAACGCCGGGCTTGGCCCGCAACGAGGCGCTCGGCCCGATGCTGCCGGGCTTTCGCTCGGTGCCGCTAAACGACGCCGCCGCGCTGTGGGAGGCGGTGGGGGAGAGGACGGCGGCGGTGATGATCGAGCCGATCCAGGGCGAGGCGGGGGTCTATCCGGTCAGCGAGGAGGCGCTGCTCGCTGCCCGCCGGGCCTGCGAGGAGACGGGCGCGCTGCTGGTCCTCGACGAGATCCAGACCGGAATGGGGAGGACCGGCTCGCTTTGGGCCTACCAGCAGACCCCGATCCGCCCCGACCTGCTGACTACTGCAAAGGCGCTAGGCGGCGGCTTGCCGATCGGTGCCTGCGTGACCGGGCCCGAGGCGGGCGAGGTGCTGGAGCCCGGCGATCACGGCTCGACCTTCGCCGGTGGTCCGGTAGTCGCGGCGGCAGCCCTCGCGGTCCTCGATGTCCTTGACGATCCGGCCCTGCTGCGTCGGGTGCGCGAGCTCGGCAGGACCCTGAGCGAGAGCCTGCTCGACCTCGACGGGGTGCGCGAGGTGCGGGGCCGGGGCCTGATGGTGGGCGTCGGTCTAAAGGACGGGGTAGACGCCCACGCGGTCGGCGCCGACCTCCTGCAGCGGGGTCTTGTCGTCAACGTGCCGACCGCCGGCAGCCTGCGGCTGCTGCCGCCGCTGACCCTGGATCCGTCCCAGGTTGACGCCGCGGTCGTCCTGATTAGCGATTCGCTCGTAAGCTGTTCAGCGTCGTGAGCCCCAAAGAGCTTCCATCCTCGCCCCGGCCGCTCGCCACCAGCACGGCCGAGCGGATCGCGGTAATCGTCGAGGCGGCCGAGAGGGCCGCCGCGAGCGTCATCGACGATGCCGAGGAGCAAGCGCGCCGCTACCTCGACGATGCGCGCGCGGAGGCCGACAGGATCGTCGCCGAGCGCCTTCGCGCCGTGGCCGACGAGCTCGACCCGGCGGGCCTCGCCAAGGGCCGCTCGTCGCCACACCTGAGGCCGGTCGAGTCCCCGCCGCTCGGGGAGGAGGACCGCCCCACGGGGCGGTCCTCCCTCAGCGGCTCCGCCGGCGCCCGCTTGCTGGCCACCCAGATGGCGGTCTCGGGCAGCAGCCGGGAGGAAATCGAGGCACGGCTGCGAAGTGGGTTTGAGATCGAGGACTCGAGTGGGATCCTCGACGCGATACTCGGACCGGAGGATTAAGTGCACGAGGATCCAACACGCATGATGGGACCGGAAGGACGGGGGCCGGACGGCGGGCGCCAGTACGGGAATATCCACCTGCTGATCGCCGGCCTGATTGCGGTGATCATCGGCCTTGTGATCGCGATCGTCGTCATTGCCAACAACAACAGCAGCTCCTCTTCGACGGCCTCGACGGCATCCTCGCTCACCTCCCCGACAACCACGACCGGCTCGACCACGACAGGCACGAGCACCGGTTCGACGACGAACACGACCTCGCCGACTACGACCGGCAGCACCTCCACCACGACGACGAGCCCAACGACGCCGACGAGCCCCTCGGGCGGCAACGGAAGCGGCGGCGTCTCGCCGCCGTAAGCCCCACCGGGCGCCCGTCTCCCTGCGAGCGCCTCGCCGCTCGTGCCAGACTTCGCGCCCCGTGAGCGCCGAGTCGAACCCACAGGCACCTCGTACAGCTGGATATGAGGCCGACCCTGCCGAGGTCAGCCGGGTGCTGCTGCTTTACTCCGGCGGCCTCGATACCAGCGTCATTCTGAAGTGGATCCAGGATTCCTATGAGGCGGAGGTCGTCTGCCTCACGGTCAACCTCGGCCAGCCGGGGGAGGATTACCAGGTGATCAAGGACAAGGCGATGCGGCTCGGCGCGATCGATTGCCACGTCGTCGACGCCCGCGAGCGCTTTGCGGAGGACTTCCTCGTCCCGGCGATCAAGGCGAACGCGCTCTACGGTGGCGGCTACCCGCTCTTCACCGCGCTGGGGAGGCCGTTGATCGCCCAGCTCGCCGTCGAATACGCGCGTCGCTGCGGCTGCGACACGATCGCCCACGGCTGCACCGGAAAGGGCAACGACCAGGTCCGGATCGAGGCGACGGTCGCCACCTTGGCACCCGAGCTGAAGACGATCGCCCCGGTGCGCTCCTGGCAGATGGGTCGGGAGGAGGAGATCGCCTACGCCCGCGAGCATGGGATCCAGGTCAAGGGTGGCACCGAGGTGGCCCCCTATTCGATCGACGACAACCTCTGGGGACGCTCCTCGGAGGGCCGCTGGATCGAGGACCTCGGCCACGCGCCCGAGGACGACGTCTTCGCGCTTGTCACCCGCCCGGAGGAGGCGCCCGACGAGCCCGAGCTCGTCACGGTCGGCTTTGAGGCCGGTCGCCCCGTGGCCCTCAACGGCGAGCGGCTCGGGCTGGTCGAGCTGCTTGAAAGCGCGACGGAGATCGGCTGCCGTCATGGGGTTGGCATCGTTGACCACATCGAGGATCGGATCGTCGGCCTCAAGGTGCGCGACATCTACGAGGCTCCGGCGGCGGCGATCGTCCTCACGGCCCACCGAGAGCTGGAGAAGCTGGTGGGCACCATTCACCAAAACCAGTTCAAGCCGGCGCTCGACCAGAGGTGGGGCTACCTCGTCTACGCGGGACTCTGGTGGGAGCCGCTGCGCTCCGACCTCGACGCCTACATGGACGCGGTCAATGCCCAGGTGACCGGAGAGATCGGGTTGAAGCTCTTCAAGGGAAGCGTGCGGGTTCTCACTCGCGCCTCGCCCAACGCGATCTATGACGCGAGCCTCGCCTCCTTTGCCGATTCGGGTGGTCTCTTCTCGCAGGCCGCCGCGCCCGGCTTCATCGAGCTGTGGTCGCTGCAGTCGCGGATGGCTCATAGGATCAGGCACAGCGGAGAGGGGGAGAAGGGCTGATGTTCGACACGTTCGGAAAGGCCGCGATCCGCTTCGCGTGGGCATACATCCGCCACCGCTACCGCCGTGAGATTCGCATCGCCGCCGGCATCGCCGCAGTCGCGGTAAGCGCCGGCGTCTACCTGGCCAGCCGCAACGTGGACGAGGGCTGAGCTTCGGGCTCGCAAGTTTCCTTGCGGATTATGGACAACTTGTGAGCATTCGCTAACAGAGTTCGCTAGTCTCGCGCGCTTCGTGGCGCGGATCACCGCGACAGAGGCAGGGTACTTGCGACAGTTGGCCGCGCTCGTGTGCGTCGCTGCTGCCTGCGCGCTGCTGCCGGCCGCACCCGCCGACGCCGCCGGGCTCCAGGCCAAGGTTGAAGCGGCGCGCAGCCAGGCTGGCGCGCTGGCCGCCGAGCTCCAGGCAAAGCAGAGCCAGCTCGCCGCGGCCCAGCAGCAGGCGGCCGCCGCGAGCGCCCGCGAGCAGCAGCTCAGCGGTCTGCTGGTGAGCGGGCAGCAGCGGGCGGCGGCGCTGGCCGGCAAGGTGAGGCTCTCTCAGCGGCGTCTCGCGGTTGCGGAGGATCGCCTGCACCGCGCCCGTCACGATCTCGCCAAGCGCCTGGTCGCGATCTATGAGAGCGGCTCGCCCAGCACCGCCGGTGTCGTGCTCGGCGCCGCCAACTTCAACGAACTCGTCACCCAGACCGAATACCTGCGGGAGATCGAGAGCTCCGACAGCGCCCTAGCCGAACGGGTCGAGCAGGTGCGCAACACGGTGCGCAACCAGCTGGCGCTGGTCGCGGCGCTGGAGTCGCGAGTCGAGGCCTATAACGCACGCCTCGCCTTCGCCCGCTCGCAGATCTCCGCCGTGCGCCAGAGTGCTGAGGCCTCGGCCTCCCACCTGCAGGCGATCGCCGCCGCTCGCGCGAGTGCCCTGGTGAGCCTGAGGTCGAACATCGGCAACTGGGTGGACGAGATCGAGGCAGCGAAGGCTGCAGCGGCCGAACAAACCAGCCCGGCGTCCGCCGAATCCACGGTCGGGCGCTGGCTTGGCGGCCCCTACACGATCCCCTCCTACATCGTGATGTGCGAGTCCGGGGGCAACTACGGTGCCGTCAACCCGTCCAGTGGGGCCGGGGGCGCCTATCAGATCCTGCCCTCGACCTGGCGTCTGTATGGCGGAAAGGGCAGTCCGCAGGGCGCAGCCAAATCCGAACAGGACTCGATCGCCGCCAAGATCTGGGCCGCCTCTGGCCCCGGCGCCTGGGTCTGCGGCGGCGGCTGAGCCGCCTTGGTCGCGGGATACACGCGGAGATAGCGCGAAGGCGCGCCGCAGGCGGTTGGTGCCATCTGCCGCGCTTGGCATGATCGAGCGCAGACCGTGAGCGCCCCCTCCGCCGTCCACCTGCACGCCCACAGCGAGTATTCGCTACTCGACGGCGCCTGCAAGATCGAGGCGATGGCGGCGCGGGCGGCAGAGCTCGGCCAGCCGGCCCTGGGCCTCACCGATCATGGGGTGATGAACGGGGCGGTCGACCTCTACAAGGCCTGTCGCCGGCACGGGATCAAGCCGATCGTCGGCCTCGAGGCCTATCTCGTCGACGATCGCCATGCGATCAAGGAGCAGGCCCGCTACGAGCGTAATCACCTCACCCTGCTGGCGGAGAGCAACACCGGCTTCGCCAACCTGGTGAAGCTCACCTCGGCCGGCTTTCTGGAGGGGTTCTCACGCGGCAAGGCCAACGTCGACATGGATCTGCTCGCCGCTCACGCCGAGGGAGTGATCGTTCTCACCGGTTGCCTGCAGTCGCGCTTCTGCCGCCGTCTGGTCGAGGAGCGCCACGGCGACGCTCGCGCCCACCTCGACGACCTGGTCCAGGCCTTCGGCGCCGAGCAGGTCTATTTCGAGGTGCAAAAGAACCGGATTGCCGAGCAGGACAAGGCCAACGAGGGCATCGTCCGCTTCGCCCGCGAGTTGGGGCGCCCCCTGGTCGGCACCGCCAACGTCCACTATCTGCGCCGCGAGGACTTCGACAACCACGCGGCGCTGCTCTGCGTGCAGACCAAGTCGACCCTCGAGGCGCCGAAGCTCAGTTTCGATACCAACGAGTTCTTCCTCAAGAGCAACGAGGAGATGGCCGAGTCCTTCGCCGAGTGGCCCGATGCCGTGCCGAGTACGCTGGAGATCGCCGAGCGCTGCGAGCTGGAGATCGAACTGGGCAAGCTGCTGCTGCCTCGTTATCCGACCCCCGACGGCTCCGAGCCGGAGGCGATGTTGCGACGGATCGCCACCGAGGGCCTGAGCGCCCGCTACGGTGACCCGGCGCCGGCCGAGGCGGTGGAGCGGCTGGAGTTCGAGTTGGCGGTGGTCGAGGAGATGGGCTTCTCCTCCTATTTCTTGATCGTCTGGGACTTCGTCCGTTTCGCCAAGGAGAACGGGATCGCGGTCGGCCCGGGGCGCGGCTCGGCGGCAGGCTCAATCGTCGCCTACGGCCTCAACATCACCGATATCGACCCGCTCGCCAACGACCTTCTCTTCGAGCGCTTCCTCAATCCGGGCCGCAAATCGATGCCGGACATCGATATCGACTTCTCGGTCCGCGGCCGTGAGCGGATGATCCGCTACGTCGCTGAGAAGTACGGCCGCGAATCGGTCGCCCAGATCATCACCTTCGGCACGATGGCGCCACGCGCAGCGACCCGCGATGCCGCCCGCGTGCTCGGCTTTGACTACGGCACAGGCGATCGCCTCGCGAAGCAGATCCCGGAGCCGATCTCGGGCCGTAACCCATCCTTCGAAGACTGCCTGAAGCCCGGCCAGGAGCTGCGCAAGACCTACGACTCCGAGCCAGACGCGAAGCGGATCATCGACGTCGCTCAGGGTCTTGAGGGGATCATCCGCAACAACTCGATCCACGCCGCCGCGGTGGTGATCGCCGATCGGCCCCTACAGGAGATCGTCCCACTTCAGCTCGCCGAGGATCGCAGCTCCCCTGTGGCCGGTGCCAACGGGAACGGCAGTGGGTCGGGCAAGTCAGAGCGCCAGTACAAGATCGTCACCCAGTACTCGATGGGGCCAATCGAGGACATGGGGCTGTTGAAGATGGACTTTCTCGGCCTCCGCAACCTCGATGTGATCGAGGATGCGATCGAGATCATCCAGCGCTCGCGCGAAGAGGCGATCGATATGGAGACGATCCCGATCGACGACGCCAAGACCTACGAGATGCTTGCCGGCGGCGATTCGACCGGGGTCTTCCAGTTCGAGTCCGAGGGGATGCGAGAGGCACTGCGCAAGGTCGGTCCTACCGAGTTCGCCGACCTGGTCGCGCTCGGCGCCCTATACAGGCCCGGCGCGATGGCCTACATCCCCGCCTATGCAATGGGCAAGCGCGACCCTTCGACGGTCCGCTATCCCGACGAGCGGCTGCGGGCGATCACCGAGGAGACCCACGGCTGCGTTATCTACCAGGAGCAGTTGATGGAGATCTCGCGCTCGATGGCCGGGTTTTCGGGCGCCCAAGCGGACGATCTGCGCAAGGCGATAGGCAAGAAGAAGCGCGACATGATGGCGACGATGAAGGACAAGTTCATGGAGGGCCTGAAGGAATCCGGGACCGCTCCGAAAGTCGCCAAGGACCTCTGGAAGCTAAACGAAGCGGCGGCCGACTACTCCTTCAACAAGTCCCACGCCGCCTGCTACGCGCTGATCTCCTACCGAACCGCCTACCTCAAGGCCAACTATCCGGCCGAGTACATGGCGGCGGTGATCTCCTCGGTGATGAGCACCAAAGACAAGGTGCCGTTCTTCGTCAACCGCTGCGCAGAGATGGGGATCGAGGTGCTGCCCCCCGATGTCAACTCTTCTGACCACAGCTTCGTCGTCAACGAGAAGGCGATTCGTTTCGGACTCGACGCCGTCAAGAACGTCGGCCACTCAGCGGTCGAGGCGATCCTGCGGGCGCGCGAAGACGGCGAGATCGGCTCGATCTGGGACTTCTGCGAGCGGGTCGATTCGCGCGCCGTCAACAAACGGGCGATCGAATGCCTGATCAAGTGCGGCGCCCTCGACTCGACCGGGGCGACCCGCAGGGGCATGCTGGAGGCGCTGCCGGCGGCCCAGTCGGCGGGCCAAAAGGCACAGGAGGACGCTCAGATGGGTCAGGGCTCGATCTTTGACTTCGGCGATGGCGGCGGCGGAGGGACGACCCAGTCCCAGGCTCACCATCGCCCACCGATCTCCGCCGCCGAGTTCGACCGAGCCGAGCTGCTGGCGATGGAGAAGGAGACCCTCGGGACCTACCTCTCATCGCATCCACTTGCCGAAGTGGGAGCTGCCCTGCGGGCAAGGGTCGACTGCAGCCTGGCCGAGCTGGGTGGCAAGCCCGACGGCGCCTGGGTCACGGTCGGCGGGATCGTCGTCGACTGCAAGAAGATCCGCACCAAGAGCGGCACCCAGATGATGTTCGCGACCCTCGACGACGTCGAGGGTCAGGTCGAGATGCTGGTCTTCAAGGCGGATGAATCCGAGAGCGCCGCGGCGATTGCCCCCGACGCGATCGTCCTGGTCCGCGGGCGCCTCGACCACAAAGATCGCGGAGAGACCAAGCTCGTAGTCCAGGAGGCCCAGCGCTTCGAGCCCGACGGCGAGGAGATTGCCCGCGCCCAGCGGATCGCGAGCGCCCCGTCTCAGCCGCTGAAGCTGACGATCGACGCGGCCCAGCTCAACCCCGGCTTGGTCGAGGAGCTAAAGGCCGTCTTCGAGCACCACAAGGGCGAAGCCGCCGTGCATCTCGCGATCCGGACCAGCGCCGGGAAGTCGAAAGAGATGAAGCTCGGCAACGGCTACCGGGTCAACCCCTCCAGCGGGCTACGGGCGGAGCTCGGCCACATCCTTGGCTTGGAAGCAATGGCAGCCTGACCGGCCGCCTCCGTCGCTCTCTGCGCCTACACTGATCTCAAATGGCCACGCGCCAGCGAGAGGAGCAGGCAGCACGGGCCGGTGAGTGCCGGCAGTGCCGATCATTTTGCGACAAGCTGATCGAGCCCCGCGGCTGCGTTGAGATGCGCTGTCGTTTCCTCTACAGCTACGTCGACATGCTGAGCGGCGACCAGTATGTAGGTTGCATGCAGGAGGTCTTCGGTGCCGAGGTCGAATTGGAGGCCGTGCTTCAGCCGGGCGGCTTCGGCGGAGTGAAGATGACCGGCGAGCCGCTGCCCCACTGCCAGTTCTCTGTCGAGCGCGCCTATGAGGGGGACGGTCCCGCCTACGGCTGCGTCAACCCCCGCTTCTTCGACTGCACCGACGAAGGACCCGAGGGCCTGCGGGCCTTTGACCTGCGAGACGTCTGACGCGGTGTCTTAAACAACGACATCGTTTCATGTAGTCTCGCGAACATGGCCGAGACAGCGACCGAGTACGCGGAGCAGGTGCTGGCCGAGGTGACCGGAGTTGGTGGCGCGGCAGAGCCTGCCGGCCCCAATTTCACCCTTGAGCTGAGCCAAGACCAAAAGGACATCCGCGAGTGGGTGCACGGCTTCGCCGAGGGGGTAGTCCGTCCTGCTGCCGCGGAGTGGGACGAGCGCGAGGAGACGCCGTGGCCGGTGATTCAGGAGGCTGCCAAGATCGGCCTCTACGGGTTCGAGGCGCTAGCCCAGTTCTGGGCTGATGAGACCGGCTTGACGCTGCCGATCGCCAACGAGGAGCTTTTTTGGGGAGATGCCGGCATCGGCATGGCGATCATGGGGACTTCGCTCGCCGTCGCGGCGATCTTCGGGCAGGGGACGCCGGAGCAGATGGGTGAGTGGATCCCGCAGTGCTTTGGCACCCCCGACGAGGTCAAGCTCGGAGCGTTCTGTGCCTCTGAGCCCGATGCCGGCTCCAACGTCTCGGCGATCCGCACCATCGCTCGCTATGAGGAGGCCAGCGACGAGTGGGTGATCAACGGCCAAAAGGCCTGGGCTACCAACGGTGGCATCGCCAACGTCCACGTGGTGATCGCCTCGGTTGACCGCGAGCTGGGAGCGCGCGGCCACGCAGCTTTCGTCATCCCCCCGGGGACGAAGGGCTGCGAGCAGGGCGCCAAGGTGAAGAAGCACGGCCTGCATGCCTCCCACACCGCAGACGTCCACCTCGACGATTGCCGCATCCCGGGTTCTTGTCTGCTGGGTGGAAAAGAGAGGCTCGAGGAGCGCCTCGCCCGGGTCCGCGAGGGCAAGAAGGCTAAATCGCAGGCGGCAATGCAAACCTTCGAGTCAAGCCGACCGACGGTCGGCGCCCAGGCGCTTGGCATCGCCCGGGCGGCCTATGAGTACGCGCTCGGGTACGCCAAGGAGAGGCGCCAGTTCGGCCGAGCGATCATCGAGAACCAGTCGATCGCCTTTGCCCTTGCCGACATGAAGCTGGAGATCGACGCGGCCCGGCTGCTGGTCTGGCGCGCCGCCTGGATGGGTCGCTCGGGCCAGAGGTTCGAGAACGCCGAGGGCTCGATGTCGAAGCTGAAGGCTGGCGAGGTGGCGGTCTGGGTGACGGAGCGGGCGATCCAGATCCTCGGCGGCAACGGGTACGCCCGCGAGTTCCCGGTCGAGCGGATGCACCGCGACGCGAAGATCTACACGATCTTCGAGGGCACATCCGAGATCCAGCGCCTTGTCATCTCACGCGCGATCTCTGGCGTCCACGTCAAGTAGGAGTTGGTGGTGCTAGACCGAGAGGTCGCCGCTCGGCGGCCCTGCCGGCCTCCTACTTTCGTCGCGCGAGCCCTTCCCGCCGCAGTCGCTTCGCCGCCCGGACTTCAGCCCTCTCAGGGCCTTTCTTGTGCGGCCCCGGGGTCTCCAGGGTCGCCGGCAGCCCCTCGAAACGGGGCTCGGAGAGGAAGGCGGCGAGGCCTCGCTTGCCCATCTCACCCCGACCGATGTTGGCGTGGCGGTCGCGGCAGGAGCCGAGTGGAGCGGCGGCGTCGTTGACGTGGACGCAGCGCAGCCGTTCCAGGCCTACCTTCTCCTCCGCTTCGTCGAGCACGGCGCCCAGGCGCAGCTCGTCGGTGACGTCGTAGCCCTGCACGAAGAGATGGCAGGAATCGAGGCAGAGGCCGAGCCGCTCGCCGCCACCCGCAAGCTCGATCAGCTCGGCGGTCTGATCGAAGTCGCGCCCCAGCAGACCCTTGTGGCCGGCGGTCTGCTCGAGCAGCAGCGGGCATCTCTCGCTGTCCCTCAGGGCCGCCGCGATCACCTTCGCCGCACGCTTCATCGAGGGGTCGAGCGGCTCGCCTTTCTGTGCTCCGGGGTGAAGGACGACGCCCCTCGCCCCGATCCCGTCGCCGATCTGCAGTGCGTGGGCCAGTGAGTTAAGCGACTTCTTTCGCAGTTCGGCGTCCTTGGTTGCGCAGTTGATCAGGTAGACAGCGTGGATCACCACCGCCTGCACCGGTGAGTCGTCCATCGCCTCGCGGAAGGCCGCGAAGTCCTCCTCGCCATATTGGGTGGGCCGCCACATCCGCGGGCTCTGGTGAAAGATCTGGATTGATTCACAGTCGAGCTCGGTGCCGCGCTCGATCGCCCGGTCCAGCCCGCCCGCTGTGGAAACATGCGCCCCGATCAACATGGGTGACGAAGACCTCCGATTCAGGTTTGCCCCCTCGCCGACCGGTGCGCTGCATATCGGCGGGGCGAGGACGGCACTCTATAACTGGCTCGCCGCTCGCCATGGCGGCGGCAAGCTGGTGCTTCGGATCGAGGACACAGACCGCGAGCGCTCGACGGAGGAGAACGTCGAGCAAATCCTCGATGCGCTGCGTTGGCTCGCACTGGATTGGGACGAGGGGCCGATTTCCCAGGCCTCGCGGGCCGACAGCCATGAGGCCGCGCTGCGACACCTGCTCGACTCCGGAGCCGCTTACCGCGACCCAGCGACCGCCAAGGATGTCGAGTCATGGAAGGCCGAGCACGGGGTCGATCGCGGCTATCGGGGCGAGCCAAGCGAGGAGCCCGGCGCCGCCGTTCGCCTGCGCGTCCCCGACGACGGCGAGACCGTGGTAGACGACCTGATCCGTGGCCCCGTCGCCTTTCCCAACCGCAGCTACGACGACTTCGTGATCGCCCGTGGCGATGGCTCGGTCCTCTACAACTTCGCGGTTGCCGTCGATGACGCCGAGATGGGAATCACCGACGTGGTGCGCGGCGATGATCACCTCTCCAACACGCCGAAGCAGTTGCTTGTCCTGGGCGCCCTCGGCCACAAACCCCCGCGTTACGCACACCTGCCGTTGTTGCACGGCCCCGACGGCAAGAAGCTCTCCAAGCGCCACGGCGCGGCATCCGCCCAGGAGCTGCGCAATGCGGGCTACCTGCCGGCGGCGGTTCGCAACTACCTGGCGCTGCTCGGCTGGGGTACCGGCGACGACACAACCTTGATGTCGACCGAGGAGCTGGTTGAGCGCTTCCAAGTGGAGGACGTGGGCCGGGCGTCGGCCATCTTTGACGAGCGCAAGCTGCGCTGGATCAATGGTCGCTTCATGCGAGAGATGCCCCTGGATGAGTACACGGCCGCCGTCGCCCGCCACCTCCGTCGCGAACCCGACGAGCGGCTCCGGGCGGCCTGCGAGATCGCCCAGGAAAAAGCACAGACACTGGAGGAGGTTTGGCCGCTGATCCGCTTCCTCTTCGAGCCGCCTCTCGAGGACCCAAATGCCTGGAAGAAGACGATGAGGGAGGGCACCAGAGAGCTGCTCGAAACGGCGCGCGAAGCGCTCGCCGGGGCGAGGTGCTTCGATGCCGAGGCGGTCGAGGCGGCGCTATCCCCGTTGCCGGATCGCCTCGCGGTTAAGCCCGGCAGTCTCTACCAGCCGATCAGGGTGGCGATCACCGGCGGCACCGTCTCGCCGGGCATCTTTGAGTCGTTGGCGACGCTTGGCCGCGAGGAGGCCATGGCCAGGATCGGCGCGGCGATCGAGCGCCTCACCGATCGCACTCAGCGATAGCGGCATATGGCGCGATCTCCCCATTTTTGGGAGAAATAGCTAAACCGAACGTCCCTGGCTGTCGATGAGCATCGCGGATGGCGTTAACCACTGCCCACACCAACGGCAAGGCCGCCGCACACGACGTGTTGGCCAAGGACGCTGGCGCAAAGCCCGGCCCCGCTCCCGGCAGTCGGCTTGCAGAAGCCTTCGAGGCGGTCGAGCGCTTCCCGGTGTTGATCGAGTCGCGCGAGCGGGTGATCCGGGCCGCGACGGCCGAGACCGCGCGCCTCGGCGAGCTAGTAGATGCGGTCGAGGGGGACGTCGGCCTGGCGATCGCGGTGCTGCGCTTCGCCAACCGCAGCGGCTTGGCGCCCGGCGGCGTGGCCGGGGTGCCGGACGCGATCAACGTCCTGAAGCCTTCCGGCGTGCTGGCGATCGCCGGCACGGCTCCGAGTTTTGACTTCTTTGAGTCCAACGGCGGCTGGGAACTGAAGCCGGAGCGCTTCCGTATCCACGCGCTGGCAACCCAGTGCGCCGCTGAGGAGATCGGCCGCGCCGTCGGCTGGGCCGAGCGAGATGACCTTGCCGTGGCGGCGCTCGTCCACGACGTCGGACGCCTCGTGATCTCTCGTCTACATCCGGGCTATAAGACTTTCTTCGACGCGGCCCTCCGCACGCCCGAGCAACGGGTGCGAGAGGAGCGTGACCAACTCGGCATAGACCACGCACTGGTGGGTGGAGTCCTCGCCCGGCGCTGGAACTTCCCCCAGCGGCTTGCGGTGGCGATCGAGCGCCATCACGCCGAGGATGCCGACGGCCTGGCAGCGATGGTCGCGGTGGCGGACATGGTCGCCCACTACTCCCAGGGCGAGGCGGTCTCGCCGGAGAGGCTGCGCTCCGCCGCCGAGCGGAGCGGCCTCGGCACGGACGGGCTACGCGACATGCTCTACGAACTTCCCTCCCGGCGCCATGACGTCTCCCGGATCAGCGAGCCCTGCCCCCTCTCTGCTCGCGAGCTGGACGTCCTCCGGCACCTTTCGGAAGGCATGGTCTACAAGCAGATCGCCGGAGAGATGCAGCTTTCGGTCTCGACGATCCGGACTCACCTGCACAACGTGTACGGGAAGATCGGGGCGGTTGACCGGGCGCAAGCGGTGCTCACTGCGCGTGATCGCGGCTGGATCTAGCGCCTCGACCGCCAGCTACTCGATCAGCGACTCCCGTAGGGCTATCGCAACCGCATGGGTGCGATTGCGGGCGCCGAGGCGGGCCATGATGTTCTTGGTGTGGGTCTTGATCGTCTCTTCGCTGAGGTCGAGCTCACGGGCGGCGACCGTGGTGGACTCGCCGTTGGCGAGGCGCTGGAGGATCTGGCGCTGACGGCGGGTCAGCTTGCCCCGACTGCCTTTCGGCGGCACGGCCGGGTCGATGAAGCTCTCCTGGGCGAGGGCTGATTCGACCGCGCGACGCAGCTCCTGCGCGCCCGCTGTGCGAGCCACGTAGGCGGTGGCGCCGGCCTGGAGGGCGGCTGTGGCAATGTGGCGCTCTGGCCGCTCTCCGTGGGCGACGATCCCGAGGCCTGGGGCGGTCTTATGGAGGGCGCGGATGGTCTCGTCGCCGCTCAGGCACGGGCCAGCACCATTGGTCCGGCGGCGCATGTCGACGATCGCCACATCGAAGCTGCCGATGTCGCGGATCAGCTCCAGGCCCTCCTCGCGGCTCGCCGACTCGTGGACTTCGAACCCGTCTTCCAGCACTCCGCGCACCCCGAGCCGGACGAGTGGGTGACCGTCGATCACAAGGCAGTGTGGGCGCTCGCTCAGGACTGCTTCCGATCTGCTCGGGTTCGGCTTCGGCTCCGCCCCGGGCCTCGGAGCCTTATCAACCGATCCTAACCCAGCCGGGTCCGGATCGTGCGGTAGAAAGGAAGGTGTGATCTCGATCACCTCGAAGTCCCGCTACGCAGTCGTCGCGCTGGCTGAGCTGGCGCGCTCCGGGGAGCGGCCGGTGCCGATCAAGGAGTTGGCCGAGCGCCGCGACATTCCCGACCAGTTCCTTGAGCAGCTCTTCTCCACCCTGCGCCGCTCCGGCCTGCTGGCCAGCCACCGAGGCATGAAGGGCGGTTACACGCTGGCCCGGCCGGCCGAGGAGATCACCGTGCTCGAGGTCGTCCAGGCCCTCGACGGCAAGATCGGCCAGGAGGCCGATGAGGCTGGCGGGATCTGGGCGGAGGGTGTCACCGCCCTGCGCAAGGTCTTCGGCCAGACGACGATCGCCGAAGTCGCCCGTCGCGAGGCAGCCGAGGCCGGCTCGGGGATGTACTTCATCTAGATCAGGCTGCTTGGGAGTGCGGATTTGGCTTGTTCAAGAGCGGCCTGACGCTTGAGCCGCCAATCACGCCGATCTCCGAGCTGTACGCGGAGTGCGGCTGGGAGCCGGCCTACGAGGAGGATTTCAAGCGACTGACGGCGGATGATGCGCCCGCCGACGGCGAGGGCTAGAGCCAGCGCACCGGCAGGCCAAACCTCTTTGGAGGGGTTGTGGCCTGGTTTGGCGCCCTCGCTCGCGAGAGAGCGGCGGGCGTACCCTCTTTCTGGCACAGGGCAAATCGTTTTCCGAGTTCGGGCATTAACAGGACATGGGCGACACAGATATGAGCGAAAACCAAACCGATCGCGAAGCGATCACCGTCTCTCTTGAGGAGCCGCGCGCCTTCGGCGCCATCCTCGGACTGACGAAGCTACCCGCGAGATTCACGCTCATCCTCTCTTGCTGCACGATCGTCGTTCTCGCGACCCTCGCCGCGCCCGCCGGCTCGGCTGCGGCTTCGAACTGGACATTGCGGCAGCTACCGCCGATGACGCCTTATGAAGTTGAAAAGCAATCGGGGCCAACGATGTCCGGGATTTCCTGTCCGAGCGAATCCCTCTGCGTAGCCGTCGGCAGTGCCGGCGTCGACACTTCCGCTGGTCCCGCCGACACGCTGGCCTTCTCCCAAGCGCCGACCGGCGGCCTCGCCCAATGGCATGTGGTCACGCCGCCGTCGCCGAGCGGTGTGACCGAAAGATTCGATCTGTCTGCGATCTCCTGTGCCTCAAAGAGCCTTTGCGTCGCGGTCAGCGACGGTGCTCGAATGGATGGGCAAAAAGGATTCATCTACGTATCGACCGACCCGACGGGCGGTGCGGCGGCGTGGTCGCCGACGGTCATCAACGAAGGCCGCGGCCTGTTCGACGTCTCCTGCCCCTCGGCGTCCTTCTGCGCGGCCGTCGGCGGCAAGGGCGGCAAGGTATTCACCTCGACCGACCCGGTCTCGGGCAGCTGGCAGATGAGTCAACTCGCCGGCTCGCCCGAACTGCGCGGCGTCTCCTGTGGCACCCCTTCGCTCTGCGTCGCAATCGGGAAGGTAGGCGTAACCGATACGCAGGCGGGGGAAGGGCGGATCTTCGTCTCGACCGACCCGACCGGCGGCGCCTCGACCTGGGCCGAAGCGGGGACTCCGGGTGGGCCCGTTGGCCTGGGGGGAGTCTCCTGCGCATCGACTCTGCTCTGCGCCGCCGGCAACCTGACCGGAAACGTCCTCACCTCGACCGATCCGAGCGGCGGGGCCGGCTCCAGTTGGAGTGAGGTAAACGCCGGCACCTCGATGAGGATCACCGGCGTCTCCTGTCCCACTGCGAGTCGCTGTGTGGCGGTCGATGACAACGGCGACGTCCTTACCTCGACCGATCCGAGCGGCGGCGGCTCCTGGCACTTCGAAAACCTGGTTCCCTTCCGGCCTCTCACTGAAGGGGAATCACCGCGAAACGGGCTCTTCGCGGCCTCCTGCGCCTCGACCTCGCTCTGCGCCCTGGTCGGCTCCGACGGTCGCATCTTCACCTCCACCGATCCGTTCTCAGCGCCCGCCAAACCGCCCGCTCGCCACCGCGGCCACAAGGCTCGCTTGCGGCCCCGCACCGTTCTCCTCCCCGTCGAATGGCGCTACCCCCAAACCCCCCACCGCCATATCCGCGTCCGCGCTCGCTTTTACTCGCACACCAGGGTCAGGGGGTTCGAATGCAAGCGCGACCGCGGTCCCTACCGTCGCTGTCACTCACCGATGCGCTACTGGGTCTCGCATGGGCGACATGCGCTGCGGGTCCGCGC
This sequence comes from uncultured Solirubrobacterales bacterium, assembly GCA_963777915.1. Classification (GTDB taxonomy): domain Bacteria; phylum Actinomycetota; class Thermoleophilia; order Solirubrobacterales; family 70-9; genus CAVUPF01. The sequence continues at coordinate 752,611 of CAVZSH010000005.1, forward strand.
GATCGGCCCGACCGGGCTGCGCGGGCCAGCGGCGCTCATCCTCTTCCGTATCGAGCACGTCCGCGTGATGCATGTGCCCGGAAACTACGGGCCAGCCGCTCACACCGCGGGTTGAGCTAGCTCCCGCCCCTCACCGGGAGAGGCGCTCAGATCGTTGTGCATCCAGGCTGGCGGGTCGGTCCGGACTGGGGCGACCTGGCCGGCGAAGTCGCGCAGGTACGGCGAGCTTCACGCCGCCGAGCGGAGCAGCGCGTGCCCACGGTCTTCGGTCCCATTGACGGTCTCTCCGGTGGGCGACGGCGATGTATGCGGGGCTGCGCCGCGGCGAGCTGCAGGCCCTGCGAGCGCAAAACCTCGACCTCGCAGACGGCGTGATCCGAGTCGAAGTACCGTGCTTGGGAGGCTGCAGGGCTGGAGCGGATTACCCTGCACGAGTGCCGTCACACCTTCGCCTCCCTGATGCTCGCCGCCGGCGTCAACGCCAAGGCGCTCCAGAGCTTCATGGGTCACGCCAACATCTCGATCACCCTGGACCGCTACGGGTACCTGATGGCGCGCTCGGAGTCAGAGGCGGCGGGGCTTCTGGATGCCCATCTGGCAGCTCAGCGCCGACCCGACGAGGAGGCCGCTCGTGCGGCCGGCGGCGTGCAGGATTTGTGTCTGACTGGCGCACGATGCCAGTAAACCGCTCTAGCAAGCCACTTTCTATCCCCGGCCCGGGGATGGACTCCATCTGATGCGGATTGGCGCCGAGGCCTCGGCCGTGGTTGGCGAGACGCCGCTGGTCTCTATGCTGCGCCTCGGCGAAGGGCTGGGGGCGGAGATCTGCGCGAAGCTCGAGTACCTCAACCCCGGCGGCTCGGTGAAGGACCGAATCGGGGTCGCGATGATCGACATGGCCGAAGAGCAGGGGCTGATCAAACCCGGCCGCTCGGTGATCGTCGAGCCGACCAGCGGCAACACCGGGATCGCCCTAGCGATGGTCTGCGCGGCGCGCGGGTATGAGCTGATCCTCACCCTGCCGGAAGGGATGAGTCGCGAGCGCGCCAAGCTGCTGCGTGCCTACGGCGCCAAGGTCCGCGAAACGCCGTCGCTGGGCGGGATGACCGAGGCGGTCGAGTTGGCCGAAGCGATTCGCGAGCAGCGCAAGGGATTCATGCCTCAGCAGTTCTCCAACCCGGCGAACCCGGAAGTTCACCGGCGCACTACAGCCGAGGAGATCTGGCGTGACACCGACGGTAACGTCGGCGCCTTCGTCGCTGGGGTTGGCACCGGAGGGACGATCACCGGAGTGGGGGGGATGCTTAAGGAGCGCGCCCCTGAGGCGCTGGTCGTCGCGGTCGAGCCCGAGACCTCTCCAGTGCTCTCCGGCGGCGCCCCCGGGCCCCACAAGATCCAGGGGATCGGCGCCGGTTTCGTCCCCGAGGTGCTCGACCGCTCGGTGATCGACGAGGTGATCGCGGTCTCCGACGAGGAGGCGCTGGAGACGGCGCGTCTCGCCGCCCAGCGCGAGGGCATCCTCGCCGGCATCTCCGCCGGGGCAAACATCAAAGCGGCGCTGGAGGTCGCGGCGCGGCCGGAGCTGGCGGGCAAGCGGGTGGTGACGATCGTCTGCGATTCAGGTGAGCGCTACGTGTCCCTACCCTTTTTCTTCCCATGAGTGCTTGGAGGCAAGTCCTGCGGGAGGTGAGGGCCGACGTGGCGGCGGCGCGCGACCGCGACCCCGCTGCGCAGGGGGTCTCGTCCTTCGAGATCCTCGCCAGCTGGGCCGGGGTACAGGCGCTGCTCGCGCACCGGGTCGCCCATGCGATGCTCGCGGCCGAGGTGCCGTTGGCGCCGCGGACGATCGCCTACCTCAGCCGCGCCGTGACCGGAGTCGAGATCCATCCGGCGGCGAGGATCGGCAACGGGTTCTTCATCGACCACGGCTCCGGGGTCGTGATCGGCGAGACCGCCGAGATCGGCGACCGGGTGACGCTCTACCAGGGGGTGACGCTGGGCGGGACCGGCCTCCAGCCTGGCAAGCGCCATCCGACGATCGGCGACGATGTCACCCTCGGCGCGGGCGCCAAGCTGCTCGGCCCGGTCGTGGTCGGCGACGGAGCCAAGGTCGGCGCCAACACGGTCGTCGTCGAGGACGTGCCTCCCGGCGCGACGGTGGTCGGCATCCCCGGCCACCAGGTCAGGCTAAACGGCAAGCGGGTCGGGGAATCAGACGCGGCAGAGGAGGGCTGAGCGGGCCCGGCCCCGCCGACCCCCTCTCTATCCTCGGAGGCGATGCTGCAGACAGAGGCGGAGACGCCGCCGAACGCCGAAAACGCCCGCGAGGGAGCCCCCACCGAGCCTGGAGCTGACCGGGTCGAGCGGTTGCTGGCCGAGCTCAACGGACCTCAATGCGAGGCGGTGCTCCACGAAGAGGGGCCGCTGCTGGTGATCGCCGGAGCGGGCTCGGGTAAGACCCGGGTTCTGACCCGCCGCATTGCCTACCTGCTGGCGACCGGCGCCGCGCGGCCGGGCGAGATCTTGGCGATTACATTCACCAACAAGGCCGCGGCGGAGATGCGCGAGCGGGTCGAGCAGCTGGTCGGGCGCTCCGCCCGGGCGATGTGGGTGACCACCTTCCACTCGGCCTGCGCCCGGATACTTCGTGCCGAGGCCGAGCGGCTCGGCTACTCGCGCGGTTTCACGATCTATGACGAGTCGGACTCGTTGCGGATGCTGAAACGCTGCATGGCCGAGCTGGGGATCGACCCGAAGCGCTACCCGCCCCGCGCGATCCGCTCGCAGATCTCGGGCGCCAAGAACCAGCTGATCGACGCTTCCGCCTACGCTCGGGCCCGGGGCAATGTCTTCGAGGAGACTGTCGCGGAGGCCTACGTGCTTTATGAGAAGCGGATGCTCGAAGCCAACGCGATGGACTTCGACGACCTTCTGGTGCGGACCGTCAACGTGATGGAGCTGCACGGAGAGGTGCGCGAGCGCTGGCGCCGCACCTTCCGCCACGTCCTCGTCGACGAGTACCAGGACACCAACCAGGCCCAGTACCGGCTGCTCCAGTTGCTCTCTGCCGACCACGGCAACCTGATGGTGGTGGGCGACGACGACCAGTCGATCTACAGCTTCCGCCACGCCGACATCCGCAACATCCTTGACTTCGATCGAGACTTCCCGGAGGCCGAGGTGGTCAAGCTCGAGCAGAACTACCGCTCTACGCAGACGATCCTCTCGGCCGCCAACGCGGTGGTCGAGCGCAACCGCCAACGCCGGCCGAAGCGGCTCTGGACCGAAGTCGCCGGCGGCGAGCCGGTGCGGCTCTCTGAGTTGGCCGACGAGCACGAGGAGGCGCGCTGGGTGGCGGGGGAGATCGAGCGCCTCGCCACCGAGGAGGGCGTCGAGCGCTCCCAGGTCGCGGTCTTTTACCGGACCAACGCGATGAGCCGGGTGCTGGAGGACACGCTGGTCCGCTTCGAGCTGCCCTACCAAGTGATCGGCGGCACCAAGTTCTATGAGCGGGCGGAGATCAAGGATGCGGTTGCCTACCTGAGCCTGCTGGTCAACCCCTCCGACCAAGTCTCTTTCTCGCGGGCCGTCAACTCGCCCCGCAGGGGGATCGGCAACACAAGCCAGGGGCGGCTGGCTGCCCACGCCAACACCATCGGCTTGCCGATCTGGGAGGTCGCCGGGCGACCCGAGGAAGTGCCGGGGCTGAGTGCTGCCGCAATCAAGGCCGTCGATCGTTTCCACGAGACGATGGAGGGGCTGCGGGCCAGGGCGGAGTCGGCTCCGGTCGCGGAGCTGCTCGAGGCGACCCTGCGCGAAACCGGCTACCTGGAGGCGCTGGCGGCGGAGCGCACGGTCGAGGCGGAGGGGCGTGTGGAGAACCTCGAGGAGCTGATCGGGGTTGCCGCCGAGTTCGACGTCAACCGCGAGCGGGAGGGGGAGGGGGAGGTGGGCCCCCTGGAGGAGTTCCTGCAGCAGATCTCCCTCTACACAGAGCAGGACGGGCTAAGCGAGGAGGGGGCGCTGATCACCCTGATGACCCTCCACAACGCCAAGGGCCTGGAGTACGACACGGTCTTCATCGTCGGCTGCGAGGAGGGCTCCTTCCCGCACATGCGCGCCCTCGAAGAGGGGGGAGAGGAGGAGGAGCGGCGCCTCTGTTATGTCGGCATCACCCGGGCGCGGCAGCGCCTGTACATGACCTGGGCGCGGGAACGGCGGCTGTTCGGCCGCTCCGCGCGCAACCTTCCATCGCGCTTCATCGACGAGCTGCCGGCTGAGCTGACGGCGCGGGAGTCGAGCGCCTCCAGCGCCAGCGGCTGGGAGCCTGCAGCTGGGCCCAGCGCGGTGGGCACGATTGACCCAGGCCCGTCGCTGGAGCTTCAGACCGGCGATGACATCGTCCACGCCAGCTTCGGTGAGGGCGTCGTAACCGGGGTCGAGCCGGGCGGGGTGATCGTCGTGCGCTTCTCGAGCAACGGCTCGGAGCGCAAGCTGATGGCCGATTATGCGCCGATCCGGAGGCGGTAGCGGTTTGGCAGCGCGGCTCATCGACGGCAAGGCGCTCGCGGCGCGGATCCGCGAGCGGGTGGGGGGCGAAGTCTCGAAGCTGAGTGCGCCGCCGGGCCTTGCGACGATCCTGGTCGGCGAGGATCACGCCTCCGAGGTCTACGTGCGGATGAAGCGCGAGGACTCGGCCCAGGTCGGGATTCACTCCTTCCACCACGAACCCGGCGAAGGGGTCTCCGAGGAAGAGCTTGGCGACCTGATCTGCTCGCTCAATCAGGACCAGCGGGTGCACGGGATTCTCCTCCAGCTTCCGCTTCCGGGCCACCTCGACCAGGACGCGCTGATCTCCTTGATCGACCCAGCCAAGGACGTCGACGGTCTTACCCCTGTGAACGCCGGTCTGCTCACCCAGGGACGCGAGGACGCGATCCTCCCCTGCACGCCAGCGGGCGTGATGGAGCTGCTGAGCGAGGCGGAAGCTGAGCTTGAAGGCGCCCGCGCGGTCGTCGTCGGGCGCTCGATCCTGGTCGGCAAGCCGTTGGCCTCGCTGTTGCTGGCCGCCAACGCCACCGTCACCCATTGCCACTCCCGTACCCGCGATCTCGCGGCAATCTGCCGCGAGGCGGACGTACTGGTTGCCGCAGCGGGCTCGCCCGGTCTAGTCACCGCCGAGATGGTCCGCCCCGGCGCGATTGTGATCGACGTCGGCACCAATCGCGGCGAGTCCGGGCTCGTCGGAGACGTTGATTTCGATGCGGTCAGTGGGATCGCCGCCGCGATCACTCCGGTCCCCGGCGGCGTCGGACCGATGACCCGGGCGATGCTCTTGGTCAACACCTTGGCCGCGGCCCGCCGGCTGGCTGCGGCGGACTAGTAACTGCGGCCATCTGTTTCACACTTCCGCCCTACGGCGGGTGTAGGGTCGCAGCGACCCCTAGTCCGACCCACGGAGGGATATGTAGATGGAAGTCGACAAGCTGAACACCGGGGAGAAAATCGCGGCGATCTCCGCGGTCCTGCTCTTCATATTCATGTTCTTCACCTGGTTCGGAGTCGAAGTCTCCGGCGCTGGAGCCTTTTCCGGCAGCGTCCCGGGGGCCGGCGGCGACGCCTGGGACGCCCTTGAATTCATCCCGATCATCTTGGTCATCGCGATCATCGCTGCGATCGGCGTCGCGGGGCTCCGCCTCACAGACTCGACGTATGAGCCACCGATCTCGATGAACGCCGTCGTCGCGGCACTCGGCGGGCTCTCGGTACTGCTCATCCTGTTTCGGATCGTCGACCCGCCGAGCTTCGGCAGCTTCGGCGGCGTCTCGGTGGATGGGACGGTGGAATTCGGCATTTTCTTGGGTCTGATCGCCGCTGCCGGCATCGCCTACGGCGGCTACCTCGCGATGAAAGAGGAAGGAGCCTCGTTCGGCGATACCGCTGACCGGCTCTCCGGTGGCGCGAGCGGCGGGCCAACTGCCGGGGCGCCGCCACCTCCGCCACCGCCGCCCTCGGCACCACCCCCTCCGCCACCGCCTCCCTCGACGCCTCCGCCACCGCCTCCCTCGACGCCTCCGCCACCGCCTCCCTCGACGCCTCCGCCACCGCCTCCTCCTCCCAGCAGCGGAGCTTAGGCAGGGGCTCCTGCTTCGAAGCGACCCCGGGGTGCTCGGCGCCCCGGGGTCGCCTGCCTATCCAGCCTGCCCCGCCTCCTGGGCAACTGCTCGGGCCACGTTCTTTGCGAAGGCGATCACGGTCATCATTGGGTTGACGCCGACCGAGGTGGGGAAGAGGGAGGCGTCGGCGACGTAGAGGCCGGCGACGCCGTTGACCGAGCCGTCGGCGGCACAGACCCCCTCGTCGGGGTCGGCGGCGATCCGGGCCGTGCCCATCGGATGGAAGGCCTCAAGGCGCAGCTCGGAGGGCTTGAACGCGGTCGCCTCGAACTCGGCGAGCCGGCCGGGTCTCAGTGTGCCGACACGGGCGATGTTGGGGTAGACCGCGGTTGCCCCCGCGGCGAAGTGGATTTCGGCGGCGCGGGCGATGCCGAAGGCGAGGCGGCGGGCATCGTCGTCGGTCAGCCGGTAGGTCGCCCGCAGCGAGCCGTCGCCAGCCAGGCCGATACGCCCGGAGGAGCGATCGGAGAGGTGGACTCCGATCGAGCCGACGTGGCCGAAGTCGAGCATCGCGCGCTGGTGCTGGCGGCCGGTGCCGAGCAGCCAGGCACCGCCGAAGGCGAGTGGGGTAAAGGTCGCCTCGAGCAGGATCTCCTTCGAGGCCCACTCGTCGATGTAGTAGCTCTGCATCACACCCTCCCAGCCGCGCACCTCCTCCTCGTAGCGGGCACCGACCCAGCAGGCGGGGTGAATGTGGAGGTTGCGGCCGACCTGTCGGCCGCCGAGACCGGAGCGCAACAGCAGCTCCGGCGTCCCCAGAGCGCCCCCGGCGACGATCGTGGCACGGCGGGCGCGCACCGTGTAGGCGCGGCGATCGCCATTGCTACCGGCCGCAGCCCCGATCGAGCAGCGCACGCCGAGCGCCCGCCCGTCTTCGACCAAGACCCGGCGCGCCGGGGCGGCGACGCGGACCCGTGCCCCGGCCGCGACGGCACGCGGCAGGTAGCTGACGTTCATGCCGCGCTTGGCGTCGATCTCGCAGCCAAAAGGGCAGGAGCTGCACTGCACGCAGCTTCCGGCGTTGCGAGAGATCGGTCCACCTCGCGCGCCGAGGCGACGGGCGCCCTCCATCGTGAGCTGGCCGTTTCTTCCCATCCGCTCGGGGTCCAGCGACGTCACCCGCAGGAACTCCTCGGCCTCGGCATAGTCGGCGCCTAGCTGCCCGGACCAGGAGACCCCGTAGCGCCCCCGCCAGTCCTCGAGGACTGGCTCTGGAGCGCGGAAGCAGGTACCCGAATTGATCACCGTAGTGCCGCCGAGCACCCGCGCCACCGGGACGGGGATCGGCGGCCGGCCCTCGGCGATCGTCAGACCGCCGTCGCGGTAGAGGGAGGCGATCGCGTCCAGCGGATCGTTCGGGTAGCTGTCGCGGTCGTAGCGCTCGCCCGCCTCCAGCACGATCACGTCGAGGCCAGCCTCTGCCAAAGTAGCCGCGGCGACCGCGCCGCCTGCCCCGGAGCCAACGATGACCACGTCGCATTCCTCGCCATCGCCCTGCGGCATCGTGTCCCCGAGCGAGCCAGCCGGCTCCGGAAGCGAGCCGTCGGCTAGTGCACACCCGGTCTTAAAGCCGATCCTCTCCCTGACCTGCGGGGTGACCGCATAGCCGAGAGTGGAGAGGACCTTGGCCATCAGCAGAAGGTCGCCGAAGAAGCCCAGCCGGGAGCCCTCCATGCGGTGAAGGAAGTCCTCGCGAACGCCGACGTCGAGGCGGCTGAAGCGCCAGGGAAAGGGCAGCCACTCGAAAGCGCGCAGCCCCAGCCGCAGGCGGGCAAGGATCCGCGGCGAGGTAGAGGCGAGGAACTCGGCCACCGGGCCGGAGACCTCGACCTCGCGCTCCGCCGCTGGCAGCCCGTCGATGCCGGGCGCCATCGCCTCGCAGATCGCGCTCAGGGTGCGTTGCTCAGCGGCGGATAGCCCCGGCGAGCGTCTTCAGCCCGGGTCCAGCGGCCGACCGACCCGGCCGATCAGCGACCACAGCCAGAGGGCCACCAGCACCAGGGAGCCGTCGACCAGGAAGTTCAGCAGATAGATGAAGACGTGTTGATCGAAGAGGTAGAACCCGAGCGCCGAGAGCGAGGATGAGACCTTGCCCACAGCTAGCAGCAGCAGCAGGGAGCGGTAGCGGACCACGTCGATCTGCGCGATCAGGCAAATTCCGGTGATCACCACCATGTAGGAGAAGGCGAGCCCGAGCCAGAGCTGCTCGGTGCCGTGCGGAGCGCGGACAAAGCCGCCGAGGTCGCCGCCGAGGTCGGAGATCGTGTTCAGCACACCGTTGGGAACGGCTATGAAGAGGATGCCGACCACTGCGAAGCTGATCGCAAGCAAACGCAGGCTAAAGACGACGAATCTCTCGACTGGCGGTCCCCGCATTCGCGCGGCACTCTAACTGGCTGGTTGGCCAAAGGGCTGGTGGAGTTCGGCAGGAGGCCTTGTTCAGCTCCGCGTTCACCGCGGGCGGATTGCCGAGAGGCCGAGGGCGCTTCGCGCCCGCTCGCACCCGCGGACTCGGGGTCGCCACCTAGAATCCGCCCAGTGATCGATCGGGAGCAAGTTCTCTATGTCGCGCAGCTGGCCCGGTTGCGCCTTGAGGAGGCTGAGGTCGAGCGGATGGCCGGCGAGCTTTCCGGGATCTTGGAGCACGTCGATCGGATCGCGGCGCTTGATCTCAGCGGCGTGCCGCCCACTTCGCACGTAGTCGAGCTTGAGAACGTGCTGAGGCCAGACGAGCCGCGACCCAGCTGGCCCCGGGACGTTGTGTTGGCGCAGGCCCCGGATCCGGTCGATGGGGCGTTTCGAGTTCCCTCGCCTCAGGCCGAAGCCTGATGGCGGAGATCCTCGAACTGAGCGTCGCGGAGGCGACGGAGAAAGTTGCGGCGGAAGAGCTCTCCGCTGGGGAGTGCTTTGCTGCCTGGCGGGAGGCTGCTGCCGGCGATGAGCTGAATGCCTATCTGTGGCGGGCTGAGGATCGGGCGGGGGAGAACGAGGGGGCGCTCGCCGGGGTTCCGATCGCGGTCAAGGACATCTTCTGCGCCGAGGGCATCCCCACCACGGCTGGATCACGAATCCTGGAGGGGTATGAGCCTCCCTACACCTCGGCTGCTGTGCGCAGGCTCCAAGAGGCGGGGGCGTCGGTACTCGGGAAGACCAACATGGACGAGTTCGCGATGGGGTCCTCTAACGAGAATTCGGCGTTCGGCCCGGTGCTCAACCCGTGGGACCGGGGACGGGTTCCCGGAGGGTCCTCGGGGGGTTCGGCGGCGGCTGTAGCTGGCGGGCTGGCACCTTGCGCGATCGGGACCGACACCGGAGGGTCGATCCGCCAGCCGGCGGCGCTCTGCGGGATCGTGGGGCTGAAGCCGACATATGGAGCGATCTCGCGCTACGGGATGATCGCCTTCGCCTCTTCGCTGGATCAGTGCGGACCACTGACGCGCGACGTGACAGATGCGGCCCTGCTGCTCTCCGTGTTGCAGGGTCGCGACTCCTGCGACTCGACCTCGGTCGGGATCGAGGGCGGGGTAGAGGCGCCCAGCCGGGAGGGGTTGAACGGGCTGCGCTTTGCGGTTCCGGCGGAGCTTGCGCGCGACGGGGTTGAGGCTGGGGTGCGGGAGGTCTTCGAGGCGACCTTGGCGACGATCGGGCGCCTCGGCGGCGAGGTCGCCGAGGCGTCGCTGCCGCACGCCGAGCACGGCATCTCCGCTTACTACGTGATCGCCCCCGCTGAGGCGTCGTCGAACCTTGCTCGCTATGACGGCGTCCGCTATGGAATGCGGGCCCAGGGCGCCAACGACCTGGTTGAGATGTATGAGACGACTCGCGCGGCGGGCTTCGGAACGGAGGTGAAGCGGCGGATCATGCTCGGCACCTACGCGCTCTCCTCTGGCTATTACGATGCCTATTACGGACAGGCCCAGAAGGTCCGCACCAGGATTGCCGAGGATTTCTCGGCAGCCTTCGCCGACTTCGACTTCGTCGTCACCCCGACCTCGCCCTCGGTGGCCTTCGGGCTCGGCGAGAAGGTTGGCGATCCGCTGGCGATGTACCTGAATGACCTCTTCACGGTGCCGATGAGCCTCGCCGGTATCCCGGCGATCTCGATCCCGACCGGCCTCGCCGAGCCGGCCGGCGGCGGGCCGCGGCTCCCGGTCGGCTTTCAGATCGCCGCCCCGGCCTTCGCCGAGCAAAAGCTGCTGGAGGCTGCCTACGCGCTGGAGCAGGCGGTCGGGTTTGACGCGCGCCCGGAGGATGGAGAATGACTGATCTGGAAGCGGTGATCGGTCTGGAGATCCACGTACAGCTCTCGACCCAGACAAAGATGTTCTGCGGCTGTGAGCTCTCCTTCGGCGACCAGCCCAACGTTCACACATGTCCGATCTGTCTCGCCCACCCCGGGGTCCTCCCCGTGCCCAACGAGGAGGCGATCCGCTACGCATTGCAGATCGCTGTGGCGCTGGAGTGCGAGGTGGCGCCACGTTCGATCTTCCACCGCAAGAACTACTTCTACCCCGACAGCCCGAAGGCCTACCAGATCAGCCAGTACGACATCCCGCTGGCGAGCAGCGGCAGGCTCGGCGAGGTACGCATCCATCGCGCCCATCTGGAGGAGGACGCGGCGAAGATGGTCCACGTCGGCGAGTCCGGACGCATCCATGGCTCCGGCGCCTCGCTTGTCGACTTCAACCGCGGCGGCACACCGCTAGTCGAGATCGTCACCGAGCCCGACCTGCGCAGTGCCGCCGAGGCGGCCGAGTGGGCGCGGCTGTTGCGCACGACGATCCGCCAGCTCGGGGTCTCCGATGTCAATATGGAGGAGGGGAGCCTTCGCTGCGACGCGAACGTCTCCGTGCGACCGGTCGCCAGTGAGGAGTTGGGTACGAAGACAGAGCTTAAGAACATGAACAGCTTCCGCTTCTTGCAGCGCGGGATCGAAGCCGAGCTGGTCCGCCAGGGTGAGTTGGTCGGGGCGGGAGAGAGCGTGATCCAGGAGACCCTCCACTTCGACCCCCAAAGCGGCTCCCTGACATCGCTGCGCTCCAAGGAGGAGGCGCACGATTATCGCTACTTCCCGGAGCCCGACCTGGTTCCGCTCGCCCCGACCGAGAAGATGCTGCGCGAGGCCCGCGAGTCGCTTCCGGAGCTGCCAAGGGCGAGGATCGAGCGCTATCGGGAGGAGATGGGACTGGCGCCCGATGCCGCAGCGCTGTTCGCTGCCGATCCCGAGACGGCCGCCTACTTCGAGAAGGTCGTCGAGACAGCCGACGGTGTCGAGCCACGGATCCTCGCCAACTGGGTCACCGGCGAGCTGGCCGCCGCGCTGCGCCAGGACGGCGATGACGTAACTGCCATCGAATCCAAGGTCGAGCCGGCATCTCTAGCCGCCCTGGTGGTGATGGTCCAGAAGAAGAGGATCTCCCACGGCAGCGGCAAGACCGTGCTCGCGACGCTGGTCGCCGAAGGCGGCGACCCGGGGGCCATCGTTGAACAGGAGGGCCTTGCGCAGATCTCCGACAGCGGCGAGCTGGAATCGATCGTGACTGCAGCGCTCGCCGCAAACCCCGAGGCCGCTGCGCAGATCCGCAACGGCAACGAGAAGGCGATCGGAGCGATTGTCGGCGCGGTGATGAGGGAGACGAGGGGACGCGCAGACGGCGGCCTAATCAACCGCTTGATCAAGGAGCAGTTGGCCCGGTCCTGAGGACCTTGCTCCTGGGCGGCGCAGCCACTCAGATCGAACTCTCCCAAGGCCGTAATCGGCGCTCGCGGACTTTGCTAGGAGGGGAAAGCGACTCTTCTCTCAGGCGTCAGGAACGCTGCGTAGTGCGATCTTGCACTTTGTAACACTCTGTCACAAAGTGCTACTTTGACCTTAATGGCCTGGAACATCGTCATCGTCGGTGGAGGCTTCGGGGGAGCGATGGCAGCTCGTGAGCTGGAGCGGTTGATGCCACACCAGTCGGCCCGCCTGGTCCTCGTCAACGAGGCCAACTTCATGCTCTACACACCGTTCCTGCCGGAGGCCGCGGCGGGAACGCTAGAGCCGCGCCACGTGGTGACGCCGCTGCGGGAAATCCTCGAGCGGACCTACCTGCGTCTAGGCTTGGTGATCGGCCACGACCCGGAGGCGCGCACGGTCGAGCTGCGCCCCAAGTACGGCGAAGTCGAGATGCTCCGCTATGACCAGCTGCTGCTCGCCGTCGGCTCGGTGTCTCGGGTACTGCCGGTCCCCGGCTTGGCCGAGCACGCGGTCGGCTTCAAGAGCCTCGCCGACGCAATCTGGCTCCGCAACCACGTGGTCGAGACGCTGGAGGAAGCGAACGCAACCGACGACCCGACACGCCGCGACCAGCTCCTCACCTACGTCTTCGTCGGCGGCGGCTATGCCGGCCTTGAGGCGCTCGCCGAGCTGCAGGACTTCGCTGCCGACGCGATGGAGAGCTACCCGCGTGCCCGCTTGCACGGGATGCGCTGGGTCTTGGTCGAGGCGAGTGACCGGGTCCTGCCGGAGATCGACCCCCAGCTCGCCGACTACGCCCTGCGCGAGCTGCGGGGGCGTGGCATCGACATCCGGCTCGGCACAACTCTGGAGGAAGTGAGGGTCGATAGCGCCAGGCTCTCGAGCGGGGAGACGCTGCCGACTTGCACGGTCGTCTGGACCGCGGGTGTTACGGCGCACCCCAGCCTGCGTGATCTCAACGTCCCGCTCGACGAAAGGGGCCGGGTGCCGGTCGAAGAGCACCTGCGAGTTAAGGGCATGGACTCGGTCTGGGCGATCGGCGACTGTGCGGCGGCCCCCGACCCGCGCGGCGGCACCTGCCCACCGACCGCCCAGCACGCGGTGCGCCAGGGCCCGGTCGCGGCGCGTAACATCGCCGCCGAGCTGGGGATCGGCTCGGCTCGGCCGTTCGCGTACCGCAGCAACGCGTCCTTCGTGAACCTCGGTCGCTACAAGGCGGTCGGCAAGATCGGTGAGCGCACCTTTCGCGGCTTTCCCGCCTGGTGGCTGGCTCGGACCTACCACATGAGCCAGATCCCCGGCGCCGCCCGCAAGGCCCGCGCCGTGCTCGACTGGTCTGCCAGTCTGCCCTTCCGTCGCGACATCTCAGAGGTCGGCTCCATCGGCCATCCAAAGCCGCTGAAATAGGGCAATGGGCTTCGAGTACCCGATCATCGCCTTCTTCTTCGGTCTTCCCGCCGGCATCATCGGCAAGAGCAAGGGCAGCTCCTTTTGGCTCTGGCTGCTGATCGGGACGGTCTTGCCGGTGCTCGGCCTGCTCGTGGTGATCTTCTACCGCTCCGAGAAGACCGAACCGGAGCGACAGTGCCCGACTTGTCACAAGATCGTCAAGCTCTACGTACAGGTCTGCCCGCGCTGTGGCGCGGAGCTCTACCTGCCCACCGACCCCGCCGAAGTTCGGCGCCCCGGGGTTGGGTAGGGCCTCATTACCGCAACCAGGTTCTGACGATCGCGTTCGCGAAGCCGAGGCCGTAACGAACGACGGCCGGCTTCTTGGAGTGTCCGTGGAGGCGGCGCTCGACGGTGATCGGCACCTCCTTGGCCGGGATGCCTCGCTTGATCGCCTCGATCATGAACTCGGAGGTGTGGAACTGCTCTTGGCGCAGGACGAGCTGGGGAAGGACGGTCGCACGGACCGCGCGGTAGCCGTTGGAGCAGTCGGTGACGTGGGTGCGGGTGATCAGCGATACGAGGCGGTTGAAGAAGACGATGCCCAGCTCGCGCGCGAGGTGGTTGCGCTCGGCCTGGCCGAGGACGCGGGAGCCGTGGGCGAGGTCCACCTCACCGTCGAGGACGGGTTTGACAAGGCGCTCCATCTCCGAGGGCAAGTGCTGGCCGTCGGCGTCGAGGGTGACGACTATCTTGGCCTCCGAGTCGACCATGAGGCGATACCCGGTGCGCAGCGCCGCTCCTCCACCGCGGTTGATCACATGGCGGGCGACGGCCGCGCCATGCTCGGCCGCAATGTCGCCGGTGCCGTCGCGCGAGCCGTCATCGACCACCAGCACCGCCGTTCCCACACCGCAGACCTCGACCGGCATCTGGTCGAGCACCTGGCCGATGCTCTCGGCCTCGTTGTAGGCCGGGACGAGGATCGCGACCTTGTCGCGGAAGCGCTCCGGCAGACCCGTCTGGCGGAACTCCTCCCAGGCGAGCCCCTCGAGGACCGCCGAGAGCTGGCGCGAGTTGCGCGCCGCCTGGGACAGAGCCCGCAAGATCAGCCCGAAGAGGACGAAGATCGCGAAGACGGCGAGGCCGAGGATGCGTCCTCCGTTACCCCGTTCGAAGGAGAAGGCGGAGAGCAGCTTGTCGGTGATTTCGGTGCCGGAGACGACCGCCAGGCCGAGTCCTGCAGCGAGCAGGATCAGCACGTCGACGTTGCGCAGTGAGCGGCGTCGGAGGAGCGCGTAGATGACGATCGCTACAGCGACGAGCAGACCGGCGCTGCGCAGCGCGGTCAGTTCTGCGGGGAGGATGCTCGCCTGGGCCATGAACCGCTAGACAATAGGGACGAGGCCCCCCACGAAAGCGCCGCTGCGGTGAGCGGAAACACGAGTGTCATCAGGATCTCGCCGCGTCGGTTGGAAGCCAGGGAGATGGCGCCGACCACGGTGATGATCACGATCGGCGTCGCCATCACGGTCAGCTCCCACCATTGGCGGCGGCGGGCAAGGAGCCAGAGCCCGGCCAGCGCCAAGGCGACGATCAACAACTGCAGCGCTCGTCCGACGGTGCTGCTCATCACCTCCCCGGGGCCGCTGCTCCATATCCGTCCCACCTTGCGGGCGGTCATCGCCAGGTATTCGATCGGCTCTTCGCCGAAGTATTTCGAGAAGTCTTGCTTGGCGATCTTGCCGAGGGCGGTGTCGCGCGGCAGTTCCGGGTAGCGGTTGGCGACGCGATCGAACAGTCGCGTCGGGTTGACGTGTTCCAGGGCTGCTGAGTATGGCGCCAGTTCTCGGTGGTGATAGCGCTTCTCCAGCAGCGCCTTGACCTGTTGGTATTCGCCGTCCGCGGGCAGGAAGGTGCCGACGTAGAGCGCCTTGCCGTCGCCGGTCGAGATCGGTACGAAGCGTTCGAGCACGACGAGGTTTCGGACCGTCCAGGGGAGGACGGGGATCAGGAAGGCGGCGAGGAAAATCGCGATTCCTGCCAGGCCGGGCCTCCATCCTCGCTCGCGACCGACCCTGATCGCCGCGAGTAGGGCGAAGGCGACCGCCACCGGGAGGTAGTCAGGGCGGATCAGCGAGGTAAGGCCGAAGAGGAGGCCGGGCAGCAACCAAGCCCAGAGGCTCCGCCGGTCGCACGCCCAGAGAAAGGAGAGGACGGCAAGCGGCAGGGTGAAGATGGCAGGCGGCTCACTCATCAGCTCTCCCGTCGTATGAATGAACGACGGGTAGACCGCGACGCCGAAGGCCGCGATCAGCCCTGCGGTCCGGCCGGAGATCCGCTCACCGAGAAAGAAGACGGCGACGATCGCCGCTACCCCGAGCAGTGCCTCGACGATCCGGGCGACGCCTTCCCTGGCACCTCCTGTCGCATAGAACGCGGCGGCGTACAGCAATGGGGCCCCTGGCGACCAGTCACTGGAGTCGTGAAATTCAGGACCCCCATAGCTGCCTTCGGTGTAGAGCGCCTTGGACAGCGCGTAGTAGGCGTGCGAGTCAGGGCTGGGCTCCGCCAGGGGCTCAACAACCCGGTAGGCGCGCAGCGCGAGTCCTAGCAAGGCGATCATGGCTAGCAAGATCAAGGTGGTCCGCCCATAGCGTTCGGGAAGGGCGCGAATCCACCGCAAGGTCCGAGCAGGCATGGCCGGTGAGGCTATCCGTGCGACGGCCGATTGGGGGGGCGCGCCAAAGACCATGTCCACACAGCTCCGACTCCCGCCAGGGCAGCAACCAGGGGGATCATCACGAGCACGCGTCGCGGGGAGGCGACAAGAAGGGCGCTGATCGCCGTGATCGCGAGAAAGATTGTGGCCAGCAGGAGGGCCTCCCAGCGGCGCTGTCTAGCGAGCACGATCAAGCCGAGGAAGCCGAAGCCAACCAGTGCCCAGTGAAGTACCTCCCAGATGGGCTTGCGCATCACTTCGCGCGGGCCGTGGGACCAGATGTCCCCGACCTTGGCCGCGACGAAGCCGGCGTATTCGAGCGGCTTGTCCGTGATGTCGCTCCAAAGCTGTTCGCGGCCCATGCGGGAGAGTGCCTTGTCGCTTTCGACGCCGGGATATCGCTGGGCGGCAAGCGCGGCGAGGATCTGCTCGAGGCGCACACGGGCAAGCACGGCGGAGAGGGTCGGGCCGGCGTGGGTCGGCAGGTACTCGGCGGCAAGCCGCCGGCGCAGGCCCGGGTGGCGTTCAAGAACCGCCTGGCCCACCTTCTGCGGGTCGCCCCCCGAGGGCAAGTAGGTGCCGGAGAACAGCACCTGGCCGCCGCCGGTCGAGAGCGGTACGAAGCGGCCGAGGGCAAAGGCGTTGCGGACCGTCCAGGGGGCGACGACGAGGACGGCGCCGGCGAGTAGAAGTGCGGCCTGGACGAGCGACCGGCGCCATTCCTGGCGCCCGGTGCGGGCGAAGACGACCAGCGCCACGATGAAGATGACCGCGAGATACTCGGGCCGGACCATCGCCGTGGCGCCGAAGAGCAGCCCCGGGACGAGCCATCTGGCGCACGAGTCTTGTCGCCCGGGAGACGGGCCCGCATGCTGGGCAGGCGTCTTTGACCCTCCTTGCTCGCGCCGGCCGCGCGAGATCGGACGTCGAGCGGCGTCAGCAGCCCAAAGCGTTGAGAGAACCGCGGCAGAGAGCAGGGCCGCGGCGAGCGGCTCGCTCATCAGCATCCCCTGGTACTCCAGGAAGGCCGGGTAGATTGCGACCGCGCCCGCGCCGATCAGCCCGGCTGGCGGGCCGGAGAGACGGCGGCCGATCAGGTAGGCGAAGAGGACCGAGAGCGAACCGATCAGGGCGAGGATCACTCGGGCGAGGCGTTCGTGGACGCCGGTAACCTCGTAGATACCCGCCACGAACAGCGGCAGTCCGGGCGAGTAGTTGTCTGACGGCTGGCTGGCATGCGGACCGGCCGTGAAGCCGCGACCCCGGTCGAGGTTCTGGGCGATCCGGCCGTAGGCGACCGCGTCGTATACCGGGGCCCTGCCCTCCCAGGCGTAATCGACCCGCAGTCCGAGGCCTAGCAGCAGGATCGCGACCAAGGTGGCGAGGCCCGCTCGCCCCCCGTTTCGCGCCGCCAGCCCACTAACCATGCGCGGATGCTATGGCGCTCAAGTCCCCCCGGCTCGGTTGGCGCGGTTGCTGCTCGGTCCGCTACCCTGCCGCGCCTATGCGCGTTCTCATCCTTGGGGGCGACGGCTACCTGGGCTGGCCGACGGCCTTGAGGTTCTCGGCCCGCGATCACGAGGTGGCGGTCCTCGACAACTTCTCGCGCCGCCGCTGGCATCATGAGCACGGCAGCGCCTCGCTGACCCCGATCCGCGACCTCGACGAGCGGATCGACGCCTGGCGCGAGATCTCCGGCGAGCGGATCCGCAGCTACGTCGGTGCCGTCGAGGACGGCGACTTCCTTGACGAGGTGATTGCCGAGACCCGGCCGGAGGCGGTCATCCACTACGGCGAGCAGCCCTCAGCGCCCTACTCGATGATGTCTCGCGAGCGCGCCGTCGAGACGCAGTACACGAACGTGATCGGCACCCTCAACCTGCTCTTCTCATTGCGCGACCACGTCCCCGACTGCCATTTGGTGAAGCTCGGGACGATGGGGGAGTACGGCACTCCAAACATCGACATCGAGGAGGGCTACATCGAGATTGAGCACAAGGGGCGACGCGACGTGCTGCCGTTCCCGAAGCTGCCCGGCTCCCTCTACCACTGCTCCAAGGTCCACGATTCGACCAACGTCCATTTCGCCTGTCGCGTCTGGGGCCTGCGCGCAACCGACCTAAACCAGGGGGTCGTATACGGGATCGAGACCTCCGAGACGGCCGGCGACGAGCGGCTGATCACCCGCTTTGACTACGACGAGATCTTCGGTACGGTGCTCAACCGCTTCTGCGTGCAGGCAGTAATCGGCCACCCGCTCACCGTCTACGGCTCAGGCGGGCAGACCCGCGGCTTCCTCAACATTCGAGACACGCTGCGCTGTGTCGAGCTGGCGGTCGAGAACCCGGCCGAGCAAGGCGAGTTCCGCGTCTTCAACCAGTTCACCGAGCAGTTCTCGGTCACCCAGCTCGCCGAGCTGGTCAAGGGCGCCGCCGAGCACCTCGGCTACACGGTCGACGTGCAGCACTGCGAGAACCCCCGCGTCGAGCAGGAAGACCACTACTTCAACGCCGTCCACACCAAGCTGATCGACCTCGGCCTGGAGCCGACCCTGCTAGGCGAGGAGCTGGTCGCCTCGATGATCCAGGCTATCGAGCGACACAAGAAGCATGTGATCGCCGGCTCGATTGACCCCCACACCCGCTGGAACCCGGCCAAATCCCCTGCTGGCCAGGCATAGGTCCACTGGTACCATCGCGAGTCCGATGAGAGCCGCGGATGCGCTGATGGAGTCGCTCAAGGCCGAGGGTGTCGAGCACATCTTCGGGATCCCCGGCGGGGCGAACCTGCCGACCTACGACGCGCTTGTCGATGCCGATTTCCGCCATATTCAAGTGAGACACGAGCAAGGCGGCGGACATGCGGCGGAGGGGTATGCGAAGGCCTCGGGCCGGGTGGGCGTCGCCTTTGCCACCTCCGGGCCGGGAGCGACAAACCTAGTCACGGCGATCGCCGACGCGATGATGGATTCGGTGCCGACCGTGTTTGTCACCGGCCAGGTGCGGACTGAGCTGATCGGCACTGACGGCTTTCAGGAGGCCGACATCCTCGGCGCGACGCTGCCGTTCGTCAAGCACTCCTTCCAGGTCACCGATCCGCGCCAGATCCCCGAATACGTGCACGAGGCCTTCCACGTCGCCTCGACCGGGAGGCCGGGGCCGGTCCTGCTGGACATCCCCCAGGATCTCTCGCGCGCCGAGATCGAGTACGAGCCGCGCACCGAGCCGGTCGAGCTGCCCGGTTATAAGCCTTCGACCGGGGGCAACATCAAACAGATCCGGATCGCCGCCAAAGCGCTGGCCAATGCGCGGCGCCCGGTCCTCTATACGGGCGGCGGCGTGGTCAACGCAAATGCGTCGGAAGAGCTGCGCGAGCTGGCTGGCGCCGAGCGCTTCCCGGTCACCTCAACCGTGATGGGGCTGGGCGCCTTTCCCGCTTCGGACGAGCAATGGCTGGGAATGCTGGGGATGCACGGCACCCGCGCCGCCAACTACGCGATGGACGAGGCTGACCTGATCGTCGCAATCGGCGCCCGGTTCGACGACCGGATCACCGGCAAGCTCTCCGAGTTCGCGCCCCACGCCAAATTCATCCACATCGACATCGATCCGGCTGAGATCTCCAAGAACGTCCCCGCCCACATCCCAATCGTCGGTGACGCCAAGCAGGTACTGCCAAAACTGACTCGCGAGTATCGAGCTCTCCAGACCGATGCCTCCCGCCTCGACGCCTGGTGGAAACGGATCCGCGCCTGGCAGGAGGAATATCCGTTGCGCTATGAGCCTGGCATAGACGGTGAGATCAAGCCGCAGTTCATGATCGAGGCGATGCACCGGGCAACACAGGGCGATGCGATCATCACCTCCGACGTCGGCCAACACCAGATGTGGGCAGCGCAGTACTACGGCTTCGACAAGCCACGCCGCTGGATCAACTCCGGCGGATTGGGCACGATGGGCTTCGGCTTGCCGGCGGCGGTCGGCGCCAAGGTCGCCTGTCCCGACGAGACGGTCGTCTGCCTGGCCGGCGACGGCAGCCTGATCATGAACGTGCAGGAGCTGGCGACCTGTGTGACCGAAGAGATCCCGGTAAAGGTCTTCTTGATGAACAACGGCTACATGGGCATGGTTCGCCAGTGGCAGGAGCTCTTCTGGGACCGCCGCTACAGCTCGGTAGAGATGGGTCCCAGCCCCGATTGGGTCAAGCTGGCGGAGGCGTTTGGCGCCACCGGGGTGCTCTGTGAGGACTCGGCCGACCTCGAGGAGGCGATGGCGAAGGCGCTGAGAACCGACGGGCCGGTGCTGCTCGACGTTCGCGTGTCTCCCGAGGAGAATTGCTTCCCGATGATTCCCGCCGGTGCTGCGGCGAGGGACATGGTGGGCTGATGGAGGCAGGGACTCCCGAGCTGGTCAGATTGGAGGACCTACGGGTTCCCGGGCAGCTGAGCGGGCGCAAGCACATCCTTTCAATCTTGGTCGAGAACAAGCCCGGCGTTCTGGCACGGATCGCGGGCCTTTTCGCGCGTCGCGGCTTCAACATCGACACCCTCGCTGTTGGTCCCACCGACGACCCAAACATCTCGCGGGTGACGCTGACCCTGGATGGTGCCGTCCACCCGATCGACCAGGTCACCAAGCAGCTCCACAAGCTGATTAACGTGCTGAAGATCCGCGATATGGAGCCGGAGGAGACGGTCGCCCGCGAGATGGCGATGTTCAAGGTCTCCTCGGCGGTCGAGAACCGAGCCGAGATCATCCAATTCGCGGAGATCTTCCGGGCCAAGATCGTCAACGTCTCACGCCGCACGATGACGATCGAGGTGACTGGCTCGGCCGACAAGATCGAGGCCTTTGAGCGGATGATCCGCCCACACGGTCTGATCGAGATG
Source organism: uncultured Solirubrobacterales bacterium (assembly GCA_963777915.1). GTDB lineage: Bacteria > Actinomycetota > Thermoleophilia > Solirubrobacterales > 70-9 > CAVUPF01. The sequence continues at coordinate 773,526 of CAVZSH010000005.1, forward strand.
GTCAGGACAGGAGAGATCGCGATCGCCCGTGGTAACGACTGACGGCCTGCTCGCCCGATTGAGGGAGGGGATTGGAGCCGCCGCAGGGCGTGGGCGGCGGACCCTGGTAAGCGTCACGGTGCCGGTCGAGGGCATCGATCCCTGCACCGCGGTGTTCGTTTCGCGGCTAGCCTCCGATCGCTGGTTCTGCTGGGAGCAGCCCGACAGGAAGTTTGCGCTTGGAGCCCTCGGGGTCGCCCACGAAGCAGCATCTCGCGGAGACGATCGCTTTGCCGAGGTGGCCGAGGTGTGCCTTGGGACCGGAAGGGACGCCGTAATCGAGGAGCCGAGCCGGCTGCCGGCAGGCGCTGGCCCAGTCTGGGTAGGCGGCTTCGCCTTCGACCCTGCCGGCGGCGCCTCCTCGACCTGGTCCTCGTTCTCACCTGGCTCGATGGTGCTTCCCGAACTCTCACTTTGCCGCAGTGGCGAAGCAACGTTCCTGACGCTTAATATGATCGTTAGTCCGGGCGATGAGGCCGCGGCAAGCAGCTCGCTGGAGGCGCGGCTGGCCGGACTGCGTGCCGACCCGCTTCCGTTACTCGACCCGCATCCCATCTCGCGCTCGGAGATCCGCAGCGCCCGGCCGCCAAGCGAGTTTGAACGGGCGGTCGATGCGGCGGCGACCCTGATCGGCGCAGGGGAGATGTGCAAGGTGGTACTGGCCCGTGAGGTAGTCGTCAGCGCCGCGGCGGCGCACGATCCGGGCGCGCTTTTCGGCGCGATGCGCGAGCAGTTCCCGGCCTGCTTTTGCTTTTGCTGCGGCACGCCCGAGGGAGCGTTCCTTGGCGCCAGCCCAGAGCTGCTAGTCCGCCGCGCGGGGGCGAGCGCATCGACCGTTGCCCTGGCGGGGTCGACGCGCCGAAGCTCCGATCCATCTGTCGATGATCACCTAGGCGAGCAGCTCCTGCGCAGCGACAAGGACCGCCGCGAGCAGAAGATCGTCGTCGAGCGGATTGTCCGCGCCCTGCGCCCGCATGCGGTCTGGGTCGAGGCGGCGGCCGAGCCGGAGATCGTCAAGGTAGCGAACATCCAGCACTTGGCGACGCCGGTGATAGCTCAGCTCTCAGAACCGCACTCGGCGATCGAGCTGGCCGGCCTCCTGCACCCGACTCCGGCTGTGGGTGGGGAGCCCTGGCCGAGCAGTGCCAGCGCGATCGCGGAGCTGGAGCAAATGGACCGCGGCTGGTACGCCGGGCCGATTGGCTGGATGGACGCGACCGAGGATGGCGAGTTCTGTGTCGCCCTGCGCAGCGCTCTCCTTCGCGACCGCGAGGCCCACCTCTACGCCGGAGTCGGCGTCGTATCTGGCTCTGATCCGGCTGCCGAGCTGGCCGAGACCGAGATCAAGCTCGGTGCATTGCTGCCGCTACTTGCCGAGTAGCGACTCAGAGCGACCAAGTGCACCGGTATCCCTTATGCAGATGCCAGTACAGGCTTGATTCAGCCGATGGGTTGGATCGCCTGACTGACCAGGTCGGCCAGGCGCCGGTGGAGCTCGACGTTCGGCTCTCGCTCGACAGGGACCTCGATCAGACTGGTGCCGGCGCCAAGCGCTTGCGGTAGCTGCTCCAAGCTGTCGATTCGGAGGTGGGCAAGACCGAAAAGAGCGGCGGCCTTGGCGACGTCCAGGCGCCGCGGGGTGCCCAGGAGGGCTTCGAACTCCTCACTGGTCAACGTTTGCTTTTGCGGAAGGAAGTGGAAGATGCCGCCACCACCGTTGTCGATGACGACGATCCGCACCGGGGTAGAGACGTCGCGCATCGCGGCGAGGCCGCCAACGTCGTGCAGCAAGCCGAGGTCGCCGGTGATGATTGTCGTCGGCCGACCCGTCGCGTGGGCGGCGCCGATTCCCGAGGAAACCAGCCCGTCGATTCCGTTGGCGCCGCGGTTGCAGAGAAAGTGGACATCCGCCTCGCTTCCCAGTAGGAACGCCTCCTGGTCGCGGATCGGCATGCTCGAGGCAGTATAGACGAGGTCGCCGTCGCTGTGGGCGCGGCCCAGGGCCAGGTGGAGGCCCGGCTCGGTCAGGCCAACGACCCCGGCCAGCTCGGTCGCGATCGCCTCCTGTGCGGCCCGCTCGGCGCGGAGCCAGGTCGAGGGCGGAGGGCGTTCATCGCCGAGCCTCGCCGCCCAGCCGGCGGCCAGCTTGGTGGGATCGGCGCGGAGCAGTGCAGCCGCCCTGCGGGTCGGCTCGTTCCAGCCCCCATATGGATCGATGACGATCTGCCCGGCGCCGGACCCGGCCAACCAGGCGCGCAGCGGCTTGCTGGTCGGCATCTCGCCAAACCGCAGGACGAGATCGGGCCTGAGCTCGGTGGCGAACCGCTCGTCGCGCAGCAGCAGGTCATAGGTCGCGATCAAGTGGGAACGGTCATGCGGCCCGCAGCAAAGCTGGGAGGTCGGCTCGGCGAGGATCGGCAAGCCGGCAATCCTCGCAAGATGGGCGAGGGGCTCGCGCAGCTCGGGGTCGAGTTGGCGACCGGCGACGATCACCCCGGTGCGGGCGTTGCCGATGTGCTTTGCGACCTCCTCGAGCACGAATTCGGAGGGCTCTACGTCAAGCGGCGTAACCGCGGTCAGCGGCCGCACGTCGCGTCCTTTTAGAGCCAGTGGATCGGCTGCCGTCACCGCGCCAGCGACGGCAATCGGCGCGAGCGGCTCGCGCCAGGAAAGATTGAGATGGACTGGGCCCGGCCGGGTCTCGCCGCGGGCGGCGGCGAGCGTCCGGCAGGCGACCGAACGGAGGTGGAGCAACCCTTCGTCATTGGCCTCGTGCGTGCCGACCTCGCAGAACCAGCGCACCGAGGACCCGTAGATCTTCACCTGGTCGATCGTCTGCCCGGCGCCGATCCCGCGCAGCTCAGACGGACGGTCGGCGGTCAGCGCGATCAGTGGAACCGCGGACTCGTCGGCCTCGCAGATCGCGGGGTGGAAGTTTGCTGCTGCCGTGCCGGAGGTGCAGAGCATCGCCACCGGTGCGCGCGTCGCCTGCGCCGCCCCGAGGGCGAAGTACGCCGCGGAGCGCTCATCGATGATCACGGCCACGTCGATCTCCGGTTGGCGCCAGAGCGCCACCGCCAGTGGGGTGGAGCGGGAACCGGGGGAAATGACCGCTTGACGCAGCCCGCCGCGCGCCAGCTCCTCGACGAAGGCGGAGGCCAGGGCGGAATTGCCGTTCGTAGGGTCCACGCGTCGCTGACCCTAAATGCGGTGGGCCTCCAGCGCCGCTTGGTCGATCTCCACGCCCAGTCCAGGGCCCGCGGGCAGGTCGAGCATCCCATCCCGTAGCTCGCACTGAACTGCGGCGATCGTTGAGGCGAAGAGGCGCTGGGTGGCGAGGCCGTGGGCGAGGCCGGGGTCTTCGGCGCCGGCTGCCTCACGCAGCGTCTGGGCCACCTGCGCCGCGGCCGCGATCCCGACCGGCCCGTCGAGGGCACTGGAGACGAAGGAGGGGAGGACCTCGGCGATCTCGATGGCCGCCTCCGGCCCGCCGACCTTCGAGAGCTTCAGCCCGGCGAGCCCGCAGGCGCCCATCGCTACTGCCCGCTCAGCGTCGGCGCGGCTGCCGACGCTCTCATCGCCGGCGATCGGGATCGAGGTGGCGCTCGCTACCTCGATCGTCTCCTCGAGGGTCGCGACCGGCTGCTCGGCCAACTCGACGTCGAGCGGCTCAAGCGCTGCCAGCCTCTGCTTCGCGGTCGCCACGTCCCAGGCGGCATTGGCGTCGACCCGGATCCGGGCGTTCGGGCCGATCGCCTCGCGCACGGCGCGCACCCGCCCAACGTCATCGCCGACACCAAGCTTCAGCTTGAAGGTGGAGAAGCCCTCCGCAGCCCAGCGCATCGCGTCGTCGGCCACTGCGGCCGGCTCGCCGGCGATCAGCGTCGCGTTGCAGAGAACCGGCGGCGACTCGGCGGGTGAGGGGGAGCTCTCGGCGGCGGCGCGCCTTCCTCGCAAGTCCATCAGAGCGGTCAGGGCGGCGCATCGGGCCGGAGGAGAGAGGGCGGCCGCCTCACCCGTCAACGTTGCCTCATCAAGTGACTCGCGCTCGCCGAGCCGCTCCAGCTCCTCGACGATCTGGGCCAGCCCCGTCCCGCCCCTCAGCGAGAGCGGCACGGCTTCGCCAAGGCCGGTCAGCCCTTCATCACAGCGCAGCTGCAGCAACACCATCTCGCGGCGCTCGAGTCGGCCGCGGGCGCTCACATACGGCTCACGGAAGGGCAGCGCGTAGGGGGTGACGTCAACCGAGGCAATTTTCACTCCAACAGCTTCTCACTCGCGGCGAGTCAGCTGGAGATCAGCAGACCCGCCGAAACCAGCAGGCTGAAGACGGCCAGCAGCGCCCCGGTGCCGGCCAGCGCCCCGTTAAGCCCCGGACCGTCGGTTCGATTGGAGATCGTCCGCAGCGGGCCTACCGCCATCGGAAGCGCCGCGAAGCCAATCAGCGGCAGGAGGCTCGATTCCTCGCCGACCAGCGCGATCGGCAGCACGACGAAGGCGCCCAGCACCAGCATCCGATACAGCGCGATCGCATTGCGCCTCCCCATCCGCACCGCCAGCGTCATCTTTCCCGACCGCCGATCGGTCTCCAGGTCGCGAACGTTGTTAACGACGAGGATCGCAGTCGCCAAGAACCCGACTGCGATCGAGAGTCCTAGCGGCAAAGCGTTGAGCTGTTCCACCTGCACGTAGTAGGACCCATTGACCGCGACCAGCCCAAAGAACAGGAAGACGAACACCTCGCCCAGCCCCGCATACCCATAGGGCCGCGGCCCACCCGTGTAGAGAACCCCCGCTGCGATCGAGACAGCCCCGATCGCGAGAATCACGATCCCGGCCACCGCGGCCAGATAGATCCCACAGGCGACAGCGACCCCGAACGCGACCCAGGTTGCGCTCAGCACCCGCCGCGGCGTAACCAACCCGGCCGAGGTAACCCGCACGGGTCCAAGCCGATCCGCAGTATCCGCTCCCCGCCGCGCGTCCGAATAATCATTCGCCAGGTTCGTCCCCACCTGAATGAACACAGATCCAACCAGGGCGGCCACGAACGCTCCGACCCTGGGGAGCTTCCCCGCCCACTGCACGGCTGCCGCCGTTCCTACGAAGACCGGAGCGATCGCCGCAGGCAGCGTCCTCGGCCGGGCAGCCATGAGCCAAATTCTCATGGCCGACGCGGGTATTTGCTGAAGTCCGGGGAGCGCCCCTGCTGATAGGCGTTTCGCCCCTCCTGTCCCTCCTCGGACATGTAGAAGAGCAGCGTCGCGTCGTGCGAGAGCTGCTGCAGACCGGTAAGGCCATCCTCCGTGGCGTTAAAGCTCGCCTTCAGCAGCCGCAGAGAAAGCGGCGAAAGGTGCAGCATCTCCCGGCACCAGGCGACCGTCTCGCGCTCCAGCTCGTCGACCGGCACCACCGCGTTGACGAGTCCCATCGCCAGCGCCTCCTCGGCTCCGTAGAGGCGGCAGAGGAACCAAACCTCCTTCGCCCGCTTGACCCCGATGTTGCGCGCCAGCAGGCTGGCGCCAAAGCCGCCGTCAAAGCTGCCCACCCGCGGTCCGGTCTGACCAAACCGCGCATTGTCGGCGGCGATCGTCAAGTCGCAGACGAGGTGGAGGATGTGGCCGCCGCCTACCGCGTAGCCGGCGACCATCGCCACTACCGGCTTCGGCAGCCGCCGGATCTGCACGTGCAGGTCGCCGACGTCAAGCCGCCCGATCCCCTGCTGGGCTACATCGTCGTCCCCGATGTAGCCGTCGTCGCCTCGGATCCGCTGATCCCCGCCGGAGCAGAATGCCTCCGTCCCCTCCCCGGTGAGGACGATCGCCCCAACCTCGAGGTCGTCGCGGGCCCGCCCGAACGCGTCACGCAGCTCAGTCAAGGTCTGCGGCCGAAACGCATTGCGCACCTCCGGCCGGTCGATCGTGACCTTCGCAATCCCGTCGGCCTTCTCGTAGCGGATGTCTCCGTATTCGGCGGCGCTCTGCCACTCGATCGGCGCGTAGAGCTCCTGCTCGGGCGGGGCGTCCTTGTGGCGTTGGGGCAAGCGTTCCTCCGAGCCTCGGGGTCGGGTCGGGTGCCGCGCACTTGCGCGGACCGCTAAGAATGCGGTGGCAACGATAGCCAGCGACACTCGGTAAACGCGAATCGATGAAACTCGACAACTGGCTGGCACAGAGATCGCAGAGCTGTCCAGACCGCACCGCCCTGGTGGCGGACGGCACCGAGGTCGGCTACGCGGAGCTGGAGGCGGAGTCGACCTGGGTCGCGCGCCGACTCGCTGCGCAGGGGGTTCGGCGAGGCTCGACCGTGGCACTGACCATGCGCCCCAGCCGCGAGCAGGTGGTCCTGGCTCACGCGCTGATGAAGGTAGGGGGAGTTCTGCTACCGCTCAGCCCGCAGCTGAACGAGGCGGAGCGCACGGAGGCGATCGCGGCCGAGGGGCCCACGACTGACCTCGGCGACCCCGGCGAGCTGACCCAGACCGAGGCCGACCTGCCGCTGCTCGGCGAGCACGATATGGACGACATCGTCTGCCGGGTGCTGACCAGCGGCAGCAGCGGCGCCCCCCATCCGGTGGGGCTCACCTACGGCAACTTCCTTTGGAGCGCGGTTGGCTCGGCCTTCAACATCGGCGTCCAGCCTGAGGACCGCTGGCTTTGCTGCGTGCCGCTCAGCCATGTCTCCGGTCTCTCGATCGCGATGCGCTCGGTCATCTACGGCACGACGATGGTCCTCCACGACGGTTTCGATACCGACCGGGTGGCGGCGGCGCTGGAGACGGGCGGCATCACCGTCGTCTCGCTGGTGACGACGATGCTGACCAGGCTGTTGGAGGCGGGCGCCGACCTCTCTGGCCCACGGGCGATCCTGGTCGGCGGGGGGCCAGTCCCCGAGGAGCCGCTCGAGGAGGCAATTGGCCGTGGCGCCACCGTCGTGCAGACCTATGGCCTCACCGAGACTTGCTCCCAGGTGACGACCCTGGCCCCCGCCGACGCCCGCCGCAAGCTGGGCTCGGCCGGGCGCCCATTGCTCACCACCCACCTGCGGATCCAGGACGGCGAGATCCTCGTCCAGGGCCCGACAGTCGCACCCCGCCGCGCCGACGCCGACGGCTGGCTGCACACCGGCGACCTTGGCCGCATCGACGAGGAAGGCTTCCTCTATGTCGAGGACCGGATCGACGACATGATCGTCAGCGGCGGTGAGAACGTAGTGCCGGCGGAGGTGGAGAAGGTGCTGCTGCGCCACCCGGCGGTCGCCGACGCCGCGGTGATCGGCCGCGAGGACCCCGAGTGGCAGCAGGCGGTGACCGCCGTCGTTGTGTTGCAGAGCGGCTCCGAGGCGACCCCGGACGAGTTGCGCCGCCACTGCGCCGAGGCGCTCGCCGGCTTCAAGGTGCCGAAGCGGGTCGAGCTCGCCGCGGCGCTGCCGCGCACGCCCTCGGGCAAGCTGATGCGCAGAGCCCTCCGTTAGAGTCGCGCCAATGCGCACAGACGACATCTACTACGACAAGGACGCCGACCTCTCCAGGCTCGAGGGCAAGACCGTCGCAATCCTCGGCTACGGCTCGCAGGGCCACGCCCATGCCCTCAACCTCAAGGACTCCGGCGCAGATGTCCTCGTCGGCCTCCGCCCCGACTCCTCCAGTCGCGCCAAGGCCGAGGAGGCCGGCCTCGAGGTGCTTGACATCGCCGAAGCCGCCAGCCGCGGCGACATCGTCATGGTCCTGCTCCCCGACGAGAAGCAGGCTGAGGTCTGGGAGGCCGAGATCGCGGACGGGATCGCCCCTGGCAACCTGCTGCTCTTCGCGCACGGCTTCGCCATCCACTTCGAGCAGATCGCGCCCCCGCCCGGTGTCGATGTCGGCATGGTCGCCCCCAAGGGCCCGGGCCATCTGGTCCGTCGCCAGTACGAGGAGGGACACGGGGTGCCCTGCCTGATGGCGGTCCACCAAAACGCCAGCGGCGAGGCCCACGACCTCGTCCTCGCCTACGCCGCTGGGATCGGCGGCGGTCGCGCTGCGATCATCGAGACGACCTTCAAAGACGAGTGCGAGACCGATCTCTTCGGCGAGCAGGCCGTCCTTTGTGGCGGCGCCTCAGAGCTGGTTCGCGCCGGCTTTGAGACGCTGGTCGAGGCAGGATATGACCCACGCCTCGCCTACTTCGAGTGCCTGCACGAGCTGAAGCTGATCGCCGACCTAATGTATGAGAAGGGGATCCAGGGGATGCGCTACTCGATCTCCAACACCGCCGAGTACGGCGACATGACCCGCGGCAAGCGGGTGGTTGGCGAGGAGTCGCGGGCGGCGATGAAGCAGATCCTCGGCGAAATCCAGTCGGGCGAGTTCGCCCGCGAGTGGATCGCCGAGAATCGCGCTGGCGGTGAGAGTTTCGACCGCATGCGCAAAGAGGCGGCAGGGCATCAGGTCGAGGAGGTCGGAAAGGACCTCCGCAAGATGATGCCCTGGATCGACCAGGAGTTCTGAGTCAGGCCCCGGGCGGGGCGTTGTCGCCGAAGCGGCTGAGCTCGCCCTCCGGCAGCTTGCCGTCGCGACCGACGTAGCCGTCCTTGCCTCCGACCACCACGTAGACCGCCTCCTCAGAGTCGCTGAGGTTGCGGAGCTTGCGAACCGTCGAAGCGTCGACCCAGGCAAGGCCGCCCGGCTCCAACTCGTGGCTGGAGCCGTCGCCGAACTCGATCGCTACCCCGCCGCTGTGCAGGAAGTACAACTCCTCCTGCTCCTCATGGTAGTGGCGGCCGGTCTCATAGGCAGGCGGCAGGACGATCGCGTTGACGCCGAACGCGGTCACCCCCAACTCCTTGCGGATCTTGCGAAATCCTGGACCCTCGCCGAGGTCGCGGAGATTGGCAACCGCGTAGCCCTCGCCTTTGGTGACTCCCTGCTCGACTGCCTCGCTCATGCCTGGACCTTACCCGGTGGGGCGCTGGGAGAAGGGTGGTGGCGACTGCTGGGCGCCCAACGGGCACCACGGCCTCGACTCAGCGTCGCCAGCCCAACCGGACCCCCGAAGGAAGTCCACCCGCGCCGGTCAATAACCTGCCGCCTCCGTAGACCCATCACCATGCACTCGATGACCGAGACCACCGGCACAGTCAAGATCCCCACCGATTTGAAGCCCGCCGACGGCCGCTTCGGTTGCGGGCCCTCCAAGGTCCGCCCGACAGCGCTCGCCGGGCTGGCCGAGCAGAGCGGGCTGATGGGCACGTCGCATCGCCAGAAGCCCGTCCGCGACCTGGTGGCGCGGGTGCGGGGCGGCCTCGCCGAGCTGTTCTCGCTGCCGATCGGCTACGAGGTCGCGCTAGGCAACGGCGGCTCGACGGCCTTCTGGGACGCCGCTACCGCCTGGCTGGTGCGCGAGCGCGCTCTTCACCTCAGCTACGGCGAGTTCTCGCAGAAGTTCGCCACGGCGACCGCCGCGGCCCCCTTTCTCGCCGACCCGATCGTCGTCGAGGCGGAGCCGGGCGATGCGCCGGAACCGGTTGCCGACCGCGCCGCCGACCTGCTCGCCTGGGCCCACAACGAGACCTCGACCGGTGTGATGGTCGCGGTGCATCGGCCGGAGGAGGCCGGCGACGCGTTGGTCGCGATCGACGGCACCTCGGGAGCCGGCGGCCTGCCGCTCGCCGCGGACCAGGCCGACGCCTATTACTTCGCCCCGCAGAAGGCCTTCGGCGCCGACGGCGGTCTTTGGCTGGCACTGCTCAGTCCCGCTGCCATCGCCAGGATCGAGGAGCTCGACGGGGTCGGTGACCGCTGGCAGCCCGCCTTTCTCTCGCTGAAGACGGCGCTCGAGAACTCCCGCAAGGAGCAGACCTACAACACCCCCGCGCTGGCAACCCTGCTGCTGCTCGCCGATCAGGTCGATTGGATGCTCGCCGGTGGGGGCCTCGAGTGGTGCGTGCAGCGAACCACCGCTTCTTCGAGCCACCTCTATGACTGGGCTGAGAAGGCCGAGTTCGCCTCTCCTTTCGTCGTCGACCCGGCGAAGCGCTCGCTGGTCGTCGGCACGATCGACTTCGACAGCTCGGTCGATGCCGCTGCGGTGGCGGCGACGCTGCGCGCCAACGGCATCGTCGACGTCGAGCCCTACCGCAAGCTGGGGCGCAACCAGCTGCGGATCGGCATGTTCCCCGCGGTCGAGCCTGCCGACGTCGAGGCACTCACCGCCTGCGTCGACTGGATTATCGAGAACGTACCTGAGGTCACCAAGTGAAGGTCCTCGTCAAGGAGAAGATCGCCGACGCCGGGGTCGAACTGCTGCGCGCCAATTTCAACGTCGACCTTGGTCTTGAGATGTCGGACCAGGAGCTGGGGTCGGCGATCGCTGACTATGACGCGATACTGATCCGCTCGGCAACGAAGCTGACCGCCGAGCTGATCGAGCGAGCAGACCGCCTCAAGGTGATCGGCCGTGCTGGAACCGGGGTAGACAACGTCGACATCCCGGCCGCGACCCGCCGCGGCATCGTCGTCGCAAACGCGCCCGAGTCCAACTCAGTCGCCGCTGCCGAGCACACTCTCGCCCTGATGCTCGCCCTCTTTCGCAACGTTCCCCGAGCGCACGCAAGCCTTGTTGACGGCCGCTGGGAGCGGTCTCATTTCAAGGGTGCTGAGCTCTACGGGAAGACGCTCGGGATAATCGGCTTCGGCAGGATCGGCCAGCTCGTCGCCAAGCGCGCCCAGGGCTTTGAGATGGAGGTCGTCGCCTTCGACAAGTTCGTCTCCGCCGAGCGTTTCCGCGAGCTGGGGGTCGAGGGGATGGCAAGCGTCAAGGAGATCTTTGAGCGCGCTGACGTCATCACCCTGCACGTACCGAAAACGCCGGAGACGGTGAACCTGATCGACTCCGCTGCAATCGCTGCGATGCTAGACGGGGTGCGAATCGTCAACTGCGCCCGCGGCGAGCTGGTCGACCTCGACGCACTCCTCGCCGGGCTGGAGTCAGGCAAGGTGGCGGGCGCGGCGCTCGATGTCTTCCCCTCAGAGCCCTTCACCGAGCACCCGATCTTCGCCCGGCCCAACGTCGTCGTCACCCCGCATCTGGGCGCTTCCACCGCCGAGGCGCAGGACCGCGCCGGGGTGGTCACGGCCGAGCAGGTGACAGCGGCGCTGAGCGGCGGCGTGGTTACCAACGCCGTAAACATCGCTGCCGTGCGCCCCGAGGAGATGGAGGCGCTGGCGCCTTTCGTCCCGCTCTGTGAAAAGCTCGGCCGTCTCGCACAGGGGCTCGGCGGCGGCTCCGTCGAGCGCGTCACCGCCGAGTTTCGCGGCCGCATCGCATCCCACGACACCCGCCTGCTCGGCATTGCCGTCCTCGTCGGCATCCTCTCCGGAAATACCGAGGAGCCGGTCAACCTCGTCAACGCGCCCCAGATGGCCGAGGAGCGAGGGATCGAGCTGGTCGAGACCAAGGACTCCAGCGCCGAGGACTTCACCGAGCTGGTCACCGTGCGGCTTCTTTCCGGGGGGGAGGAGGTCGAGGTCGCCGGGACTGGCGTTGGCCCTCGCAACGAGCCCTATCTGGTCTCGGCCTGGGGCGAGAGCTTCTACTTGCCCTTCGCAGAGCACCTCTCGGTCTTCCGATACGCCGACCAGCCGGGGATGATCGGCAGGGTAGGGACGGCGTTCGGCAAAGAGGGGGTGAACATCATCTCGGCGGCGGTTGGCGCGGAGACCGGTGGCGAGCGGGCGGTGATGGCGCTCACCACCGACGCCCCGGTCCACGAGGAGACGATCGAGAAAATCCTTCAGCTCGACGGCTTCTCGGTAGGGCGTTCGGTAGATCTATAAAGGCGAGTGCATCCACCTCAGAGCGCCGCAACACCGCAATATGGCGCTATTTGCCTGGTCGGCGCCGATTTCCCGCCAAGGCGACAGGTTGATCGGCGCCCCGGGCCGCGCGACTTAGCGACGTGGAAAGGCCTGCGCTAAGCTGAGCGGGCGAATGACCTACCGCGACCACAGCTTGGCGCTTCTCCTTCTCCTCCCCCCTCGGGGGGAATAGCGCTGGGCGGCGCGTAGCCGCGAGAGACAAGGTCATTTCAACGAAGCAGAGAAGGAGGAGGTCCCGTGGGACCCTCATCTGACGCCAACCGCGTCCACATCTTTGACACCACACTGAGAGACGGCGAGCAGTCGCCCGGAATCTCCCTGAACACCGCCGAGAAGGTGGAGATCGCCCAGCAGCTCGGCCGGCTCGGCGTCGACGTAATCGAGGCCGGCTTCCCAATCACCTCACCGGGGGACTTCGAGGCGGTCCAGGAGATCTCTCGCAAGGTCGAGGGCCCGATCATCTGCGGCCTGGCACGTACCCACAAGGCCGACATCGACGCCGCCTGGGGGGCGATCCGCGAGGCGGGACGGCCTCGCATTCACACCTTCATCTCCACATCCGACATCCATATCGAGCACCAGCTGCAGACGACCCGAGAGGACGTCAAGGGCCAAGCCCGCGCCGCCGTCGCCCTGGCCAAGTCCTATTGCGAGGACGTCGAGTTCTCACCGATGGACGCGACTCGGGCCGAGATTGAGTTCACCGCTGAGGTTTGCGCGGTCGCGGTCAAGGAGGGCGCCACGGTCATCAACATCCCCGATACGGTCGGCTATGCCACACCGGAGGAGTACGCCGGCTACTTCCGGCGCCTCTACGAGCTGGTTCCCGGCCTGGGTGGGGTCGAGACCTCGGTTCATTGCCACGACGACCTCGGCCTGGCCGTCGCCAACTCCTATGCCGGCTTGCTGGCCGGGGCCCGCCAGGTCGAGTGCGCGATTAACGGAATCGGCGAGCGAGCCGGCAATTGCGCGCTGGAGGAGATTGTGATGCTGATCCGGACCCGTGAGGACATCCACGACCTCGACACAGCGCTCGACGCGCGCGAGCTAGCTCGTACAAGCCGTCTGGTCTCGCGCCTCACCGGCTACCCGGTCCAGCCCAACAAGGCGATCGTCGGCCGCAACGCCTTCGCCCATGAGTCCGGGATCCACCAGGACGGGGTGCTGAAGGAGCGCAGCACCTACGAGATCATGGACGCGACGGAAGTCGGCCTGGAGTCGAACTCGATCGTCCTCGGCAAGCACTCCGGTCGCCACGCCCTGCGCGACGCCTTGGAGCAGCTCGGTTTCAAGGTTGAGGGCAATGCGCTCAACTCCGCCTTCAAGCGCTTCAAGGATGTCGCAGATCGCAAGAAGCAAGTGACAGCGCTGGACCTCGAGGCCATCGTCTCCGATGAGATGCGCGAGCGCTCAGACGCTCACGAGCTGGCCTGGTTCGAGGTCGAGGCCGGTTCGCGCCGCGAGCCGTTGGCGAGGGTGGCGGTGACCATGCCCTCCGGCGAGGAGTCAAGCGGCGAGTCGGGCGGAGACGGCCCGGTCGACGCGATCTTCCAGGCGATTCAGAGGGCAACCGGCGTCGATTGCGAGCTGCGCCAATACACGGTCGAGGCGGTGACCGGTGGAGAGGACGCGCTCGGCGACGTGACCGTGATGCTGTTCGCCGCCGGGCGCTTGGCGAGCGGTCAAGGCGTAGCCACCGACATCCTCGAGGCCTCCGCGCGCGCCTACGTGCGAGCGCTCTCCAACGCATTAGAGGGTGCCGCGATCCGCGAGGCCGAGGCGGCGAGCGCCGGGTCGGCCGAGCGCACGCCCGGACCCTGACTGCTCGCAAACGGGCCTCGCGTGGGGAGGGTGCCTTCACCTTTCGGGACCCTCCTTTCCGCCGGCCGATTCTGGATCTGCGCGCCGCTTTGATTGAAGACAAATGTATGTGATAGCGTACGAACCCGGATGAGCCGAGTGGCCCAGATGAGCCCGCCCCTGAAAGCGCAGCGACCGAAAGCGATCGTCGAACCGCACGGCGCTTCTGGTGCCGGCCGTCGCATCCGCGCCTTGCGAGAGGCGATGGGCTGGTCGCTGCGTGACCTTGCCGAGCGCAGTGGTGTCAGCGCCCCAATGCTCTCGCAAGTCGAGCGAGGAGAGACCAGCCCGACCCTGGCTGTGGCCACCAAGATTGCCTCCGGCCTTGAATTGACTCTGTCGCAGCTGCTGCGACTGGACGAGGGCGAGCACGTCGCCGTCAGCCGGGAGGGTGAGCGGCGCCGATACCAGCGAGGCGGTCACCGCTTCGAGGAGTTGACGCCGCCGCTACCGGGACAGCGGGCCGACGTCTCCCTGCACACCCTTGAGCCCGGCGCGGCGACCGGGGGGCGCCAGGACCCGCCGATGCATGAGCCCGGCAGCCGCGAGACAGCCGTTGTCCTCGCCGGATCTCTGGCGCTGATCGTCGATGGGACCCGCTATCAGTTACAAGCAGAGGACGGCGTCACCTTCGACGCCGATCTTCCCCATCGCTTCGAGAACGAAGGCGAGGAGCCGACCCGCTTCCTCGCCGTGATCGTCGCCGGCCTGCGGCGGAGCTAAGGAGGAGGCTCGATGCCAAAGACGATGTTCGACAAGATCTGGGAGGCCCACGAGGTCTCCGGCGGCCTCATCTACATCGACCTGCACCTAATCCACGAGGTGACCTCGCCGCAGGCCTTCGACGGACTGCGACTTGCCGGGCGCGGGGTGCGCCGAGCAGACAAGACGATCGCCACCGCCGATCACAACGTTCCTACCGACGGCACCAAGGCCGCGCGGCTGATCGCCGATGAGCTCTCCCGGATCCAGGTCGAGACGCTGGAGCGAAACTGCAGGGAGTTCGGCATCCCGCTCTACTCGCTGGGGTCCGAGCGGCAGGGCATCGTCCACGTGATCGGGCCGGAGCTGGGCGTCACCCAGCCCGGGATGACGATCGTATGTGGTGACAGCCACACCTCGACCCACGGCGCCTTCGGGGCGCTTGCCTTCGGCATCGGCACCTCCGAGGTCGAGCACGTACTGGCGACCCAATGCCTGGTTCAGAAGCGGCCGCGGACGATGAGGATCTCCTATGCGGGCCAGCTGGGTGCAGGCGTCACCCCCAAGGACTTGATCCTGGCGACGATCGGCCGCCTTGGTACCGGCGGTATGACTGGCCATGCGGTCGAGTACGCCGGGCCGGCGATCGAGTCGCTTTCGATGTCTGGTCGGATGACCGTCTGCAATATGACGATCGAGGGCGGCGGGCGAGCCGGCATGATCGCCCCCGACGAGACGACGTTTGAGTGGGTGCGCGGCCGAGCCGCCGCGCCGCGGGACTTCGACGCCGCGGTCGAAAGCTGGCGCGCTCTGCCGAGCGATCGCGGTGCGGACTTCGACGCCGAGGTCGAGGTCGACGCCTCCACTCTCTCGCCGATGGTCACCTGGGGAACGAACCCCGGGATGGTGGTCGAGGTGACCGACTCGGTTCCCGATCCGGCCGCGCTGGAATCGCCGGCCGACCGCGAATCGGCCGAACGCGCCCTCGCCTATATGGCGCTGCGGCCCGGCACCCCGATCACCGAGCTGGCGCTGGACCGGGTCTTCATCGGCTCCTGCACCAACTCGCGCGTCGAGGATCTGCGTGAGGCGGCCGCGGTGGTCGACGGCCGACGCGTCGCCGACTCGGTGCGGGCGATGGTCGTTCCCGGCTCCCAGGAGGTAAAAGCGAGTGCCGAGGCGGAGGGCCTTGACGAGGTCTTCCGCACCGCCGGCTTTGAATGGCGTGAGGCGGGCTGCTCGATGTGCCTCGGGATGAACCCCGATGTCCTCGCGGAAGGCGAGCGCTGCGCATCGACCTCGAACCGGAACTTCGAGGGACGGCAGGGGAGGGGGGGGAGAACCCACCTGGTCAGCCCGCGGATGGCCGCGGCCGCCGCGATCGAGGGACATTTCGTCGACATCAGGGATTGGAGCTGAAGATGAGGGCGATCGACGTGATCGAGGGCAGGGTCTCGGTGTTGGACCGGGCCGACGTGGACACCGACCAGATCATTCCCAAGCAGTTCCTCAAGCGGGTTGAGCGGACCGGCTTCGGAGAGTTCCTCTTTTATGACTGGATCCGCTCCGGGGAGATCGAGCTGGAGTCGAACCCGATCCTGGTGGCGGGGCGCAACTTCGGCTGTGGCTCCTCCCGCGAGCATGCCCCCTGGGCGCTTCAGGACTTCGGCTTCGAGGCGATCGTTGCACCATCTTTCGCCGACATCTTCTACGTCAACTGCACCAAGATCGGACTGCTCCCGGTGATCCTCGACGAGGATCACTGCCATGCGGTCGCCGAGGCGGGCGAGGCGCGGATCGACGTCGATGACGAGACCGTCACCTGCGCAGCCGGTGTCTTTGAGTTCGAGGTCGAGGCCGACATCAAGCACCGACTCCTCAACGGCCTCGACGACATCGGCATTACCCTGGAGGGCGCGGCGGCAATCGACGCATTTGAGTCTTCTGGGGCCGCCGACCGCGGCCCGATCACCACAGCCCTCTGATGGCCGGGGCCACTCGCGACTGGGACGCTCGCGCTTACCAGCGGGTGTCGGTGCCGCATGAGGAGTGGGCAAGCGCTGTGCTCGACCGCCTTTCACCGCGCGGCGATGAGACCGTGCTCGACGCTGGCTGCGGCAGTGGTCGAGTGACCCGCCTGCTGATCGAGCGGCTGCCCCGGGGTCGGGTGGTTGCGGTCGACGGCTCGCGGTCAATGATCGGGGAGGTCCGCTCGGTGCTCCGCCCGCAGGACCGCGCGCTGGTCTGCGACCTGACCGAACTGGAGTTGGACGCGCGCGTAGATGCGGTGTTCTCCAGTGCTGTTTTCCACTGGATTGTTGACCACGATCTGCTGTTCCGGCGGCTGGTTGCGGCATTAATGCCCGGAGGCCGACTTGCGGCGCAGTGCGGAGGGGCGGGGAACATCGATTCCTTCCGCGTCGCCGGGGAGGAAGTCGCCGCCCGCGATCCCTACAGGAGCTACTTCGAGGGCTTCGAGCGGCCATGGAACTACGCGGGACCCGAGGAGACGACGGCGCGATTGGAATGCGCCGGGTTCCGTGACGTCCAGTGTTGGCTCGAGCCTTGGGCGGTGGTCCCGCCCGAGCCAACCGAGTTCGCCCGGACCGTCTGCCTTGGCGCCCACTTGGAGTCGCTCCCAGCGGAGTTGCGCGACCGGTTCGTTGCCGACGTGCTCGCTACCCAGGGAGAGCCGCTGAGTCTTGACTACGTTCGCCTCAACATCGACGCCCGCGCCCCGTCATAGGTGGCCGACTTTTTGCGCCCTCCGGGGACTGCGCATGAGTAGGCGATCTCGCCTTCCGCAGCCGCGGGGAGCTTCGAGGCGAGCTGGCACGAGGTCGGCTAGGCGGTCGCGATCGCCCACTTCGCCTAAGTTGCGCAGCTGCGCTCGGTCTACCCATAGCGGACTGCGCATAAAGTGAGCCCGATGAGCGCAGCACCCCACATAGTTGTCCTGCCAGGGGACGGGATCGGGCCGGAGATCATCGGCGCAGCGCAAGAGCTGCTGGCGGCCTTCGGCGAGTTCAGGTTCGAGGAGCAGCTGATCGGCGGTGCCTCGATCGACGCCCACGGGACCGCCCTGACCGACGAGGTCCTCGATGCCTGTCGTGCCGCCGACGCGGTTCTGCTTGGTGCGGTCGGCGGTCCCAAATGGGACACGACGGACCCCGGCGCTCCCCGTCCCGAGCAGGGCCTCCTCGGCTTGCGCAAGGGGATGGGCCTCTACGCCAACCTGCGCCCGGTGCGTCCCAGCCCTGCGCTGGTCGCCTCCAGCCCACTGCGCGAGGAGCGGATCGCCGGCACCGACCTGCTGGTGGTACGGGAGCTAACCGGCGGGATCTACTTCGGCGACAGCGGCCGCAACGGCGAGACCGCCCACGACACCTGCGAGTACTCCACCGCCGAGGTCGAGCGAATCGCCCACGTCGCCTTTGAGGCCGCCCAACAGCGGGCGGAGCAGTCGAGCCGCAGGCCGCGGGTCACCTCGGTCGACAAGGCCAACGTGCTGGAGACGTCGCGGCTCTGGCGCGAGGTGGTCGGGCGGGTCGCTTCGGCGTATCCCGACGTCGCTCTTGACAACCTGTTGGTCGACAACGCCGCGATGCAGCTCGTCTCGCGCCCGGCCGACTTCGACGTGATCGTCACCGAGAACCTCTTCGGCGACATCCTCAGCGACGAGTCCGCGATGCTCACCGGCTCGCTGGGAATGCTTCCCTCGGCAAGCCTCGGCGCCGCCGGCCTCCCCGGTCTCTTTGAGCCGGTCCACGGCTCCGCCCCCGACATTGCCGGCAGGGGGACCGCCAACCCGCTTGCCACTTTCCTCTCAGCAGCAATGATGCTGCGCTACGGACTCGACCAGCCGGAGGAGGCGGGCCGGATCGAGGCCGCGATCGACGCCGTCCTCGAACGGGGTTTGCGCACCCCCGACCTCGCGGGCGGGACCCTCGTGGAGGCGCCGTTGCCCGAGGTCCCGGCCGAGGTCGAGGTCGGCACCGCAGAGATGACCGGTGCGGTTTTGGCGGAGCTTTCCTCGTAGGGCATACTTCTGCTCCATGGAATCCGCCGAGTTGATTTGGCACAACGGCGAGTTCGTGCCCTGGAGGGACGCCAAGGTCCACGTCCTCAGCCATGGCCTGCACTATGGCACCGGCGTTTTCGAGGGGATTCGCTGTTATGAGACCGAGCGCGGCCCGGCGGTCTTCCGCCACCCCGAGCACCTCGAGCGCCTCGCGAAGTCAGCCGAGCTCTACTACTTCGACCTGCCTTACTCCGCTGAGGAGCTGCGCGGCGCAACCCACGAGCTGATCCGTCGCAACGGCCTTCGCTCCTGCTATATCCGCCCACTCGCCTTCCGCGGCTATGGAGAGATGGGCCTCTATGCAAAGAGCGCGCCTATCGAGGTAGTCGTAGCCGTCTGGCCCTGGGGCGCATACCTAGGCGAGGAGGGGAAGCGAAACGGCATCCGCACCAAGGTCTCCTCTTGGCGGACGATCTCCGCCGACAGCCTGATTCCACACGCCAAGGCCTCTGGCCAGTACCTCAACTCAATTCTCGCCAAGACCGAGTCGGCCAACGCCGGCTACGACGAGGCGATCCTGCTCGACCAGCATGGCTGCGTCTCGGAGGGCTCGGGCGAGAACGTCTTCGTCATCCGCGACGGGGTCCTCTGCACTCCCGGGCACACCTCTGCCATCCTCGACGGGATTACCCGCGCCTCGGTGATCCAGATCGCCCTTGACCTCGGCTATAAGGTCGAGGAGCGCGATATCGCCCGCGCCGAGCTCTACCTCGCAGACGAGGTTTTCCTCACCGGCACCGCCGCCGAGCTGGTCCCGGTTCGCTCGGTTGACGACCATGAGCTGGGCAAGCCGGGCGAAGTGACTCGAGTGATCCAGGCCAAGTTCGAGGATGCCCTGCACGGCAGAGCCGAGGAGTACCTGGAGTGGCTTGATTTCGTCGAGGCGCCGAGCGTAGTTGACCGACCGAGTAAGGTCAGTTCCTGATGCGTCGCCGTTTCGAGGCAGTCGGCCGAATTACCCCAGCCGCCTAGCGGCTGGCGCGGCGTTGCCGCGCAGGCGGGCCGCAGGCCCTCTCTCCGATCCCTCGAATCGAAAGGCGGCAGATGGAACAGGTGAAACTCTACGACACCACCTTGCGCGACGGCATGCAGGGCGAGGGGATGTCGCTATCAGCGCCCGAGAAGGTCCGCATAGTGAGTGCTCTCGACGCCCTTGGGGTGCAGTTGATCGAGGCTGGCTTCCCAAGCTCCAACCCGAAGGAGGTCGAGTTGTTCGGTCTGCTCTCCGAGTTGGAGTTGGAGCAGGCGACGATCTGCGCCTTCGGTATGACCCGCCGCCGCGACTCCGCGGTCGAGGACGACCCCGCTCTGCGCACCCTGGTCGAGTGCTTTGCGCCGGTGGTGACACTAGTCGGCAAGACCTGGGCGCTACACCTAGAGAAGGTGACGAAGGTCTCGCGCGAGGAGAACCTGGCAATGATCTCCGACTCAGTAGCTTTCTGCAGCACCCAGGGCAAGCGCGTCATTTACGACGCCGAGCACTTCTTTGATGGCTTTCGAGACGATCCGGCCTACGCCCTGGAGTGCCTGCGTGCCGCGGCTGCGGCTGGGGCGGAGAACGTCACCCTTTGCGACACGAATGGCTCCAGCCTGCCCGAGCAGGTGGCCGACGCCACCGAGCAGATAGTCGCCGAGCTAAGTGATGAGGGCGTGGAGGTGGAGGTAGGGATCCATGTTCACAACGACGCCGAGTGCGGCGTCGCCAACTCGCTGGCGGCGGTACGCGAGGGCGCCCGTCTTGTACAGGGCACGATCAACGGCTACGGCGAGCGCTGCGGCAACGCCAACCTCGTCTCGATCCTGCCGGCACTGCAGCTGAAGATGGGCTTCGAAGTGATCTCGTCCGCGCAACTCGGGAGCCTGACCGAGACCGCCCACTTCGTAGACGAGCTCTGCAACCTCACTCCGGACCCCGACCAGCCCTATGTCGGCCGCAATGCCTTCGCCCACAAGGGGGGCATGCACGTCGCCGGGGTAGCCGCAGACGCCCGTACCTTCGAGCACATCGACCCCGAGGCGGTGGGCAATCAGCGCGATGTCCTGCCCTCAGAGCTGTCCGGCAAGGCAACTATCCGCAGCCAGGCCGCGCAAGTGGGGCTGGAGATCGACGAGGCAATGGCGGAGCGTGCGGTGGAGCGTCTCAAGGAGCGTGAGCACCGCGGCTATCACTACGAGGCCGCCCAGGCCTCTTTCGAGCTTCTCCTGCGGCGCGAGGCCGGAGCCTATGAGCCGCTGTTCGAGCTGGAGGGCTTCAAAGTCGTGACCGAGAAGCGCGCCAGCAAGGGGGCGCGGACCGAGGCGACAATCGAGCTGCTTGTCGACGGCGAACGCTTCATCCGCTCCGCCACGGGTAACGGCCCTGTCAACGCGCTCGATCGGGCCCTGCGTCGGGCGATCGCCGACCGGCACCCACACCTTGCCGATATCGAACTTACCAACTACAAGGTGCGGATCCTCGACGAGACCCACGGCACCGACGCGGTCACCCGTGTCCTGCTCGACTCCTCCGACGGTGAGCGCGAGTGGGGGACGATAGGAGTCTCGGAGAACATCATCGAGGCGTCCTGGGAGGCCCTGGTCGATTCGCTGGAGTACGCCTTTCAGCCGCAATGAGCGGTGGGCCCTGCACAAGCGTCCATCTCTGGCACCCTGTCTCGCGAGCTGGGCGCCCGGACCCGCAGTGGGCGCCCAGCGGCGAGTAGGGTGGCCGCCGATATGGGCGGATTCCCGGACAGCGAGGAGATCCCCCTCGCGCGGCCCGAGATCGGGGCGCGTGAGGGGGAACTGGCGCTCGACGTGCTGCGTTCCGGGCGGCTCTCGCTGGGGCCGATGGGGGAACGCTTCGAGCGTGAATTCTCGACCTGGCTAGGGGTTGAGGACGCGCTCGCAGTCTCCAGCGGGACGGCCGCGCTCCACCTCGGGGTGCGGGCGCTCGAGTGGGGCCCGGGCGACGAGGTGCTGACCAGTCCCTTCAGCTTCGTCGCCTCGGCGAACTGCATCCTCTACGAGGGCGCGCGCCCGGTCTTCTGCGACGTCGACCCCGAGACGCTGAACCTTGATCCTGCCGCCGTTGAGGCAGCGGTGGGGGAGCGCGCGACGGGCATCTTGCCGGTCCACATCTTCGGCTACCCGGCGGCAATGCCGACTCTGGAGGCAACCGCCGCGCGGCGCGGACTCGGCATCCTCGAGGACGCTTGCGAGGCGCTTGGGGCCGTCGACTCGGAGGGGCAGATGGTGGGTGCCAGGGGCAATCTGGCCACCTTCGCCTTCTACGCTAACAAGCAGCTGACCACGGGCGAGGGGGGGATGATCGTCCCCACCAGCACCGCTGTCGCCGCCCGGCTGCGCTCCGAGCGCAATCAGGGCCGGGCCGCCGACATGGGCTGGCTCGACCACGGCGGACTCGGCTTTAACTACCGACTCTCCGACATCGCCGCGGCGCTCGGCGTCGCCCAGCTCGAGCGACTTGACACGATGCTCGCGGATCGCTCGCGGGTCGCCGGGCTCTACGAAGAAGGCCTTGCCGACATCGAGGACCTGCGGGCGCCGGGCGCCGGGCGCGGAGCAGAGCGGCGCAGCTGGTTCGTCTACGCCGTCTTTCTGCCCGCCGACGTGGACCGCGACGCGACGATCGCCCGCCTCGCCGAGCGGGGTATCGCCAGCAAGGCATACCTGCCTTGTATCCACCTCTTTCCCCACCTGCGCGAGCTCGGCTATCGGGAGGGCCAGTTCCCGGTAGCCGAAGAGGCTGCGGCGCGCTCTCTGGCGCTTCCGTTCTTCCCGACGATGAGCGAGTCCCAAGTCGTGCGGGTGTGCGAGGCTCTTGCCGAATCGCTCCATTGATGTCGCGCTTCCGCAAAGACCCCGACCCCCGCTTCTGGCGGCTCAACCGCTCGATCGAGTTCGACTGGCGGTTGGCGCCCTACGACATCGACCAGTCCCAAGTCCATGCCCGGGCGCTACGGGAGGTCGGCGTGCTCGACGACGACGAGCTGAGCCAGATCGATGCCGGCCTTGAGCGGGTCCGCGGCCAGATGGGAGAGCATGGCTTCCAGTTCGCCGAGGCCGACGAGGATATCCACATGGCGATCGAGCGCCTGCTCTGCGAGGCGATCGGCCCGCTGGCTGGCAAGCTGCACACCGGGCGCTCTCGCAACGACCAAGTCGCCACCGACGTGGCGATGGTCGTCCAGGCGCACTCTCTGCGGGCAATCGAGCTCTCGGGGGAGGCGATGGAGCGACTGCTCGATCTTGCCGAGCGCCACCGCGACTGGCCGATGCCGGGCTACACCCACCTGCAGCGAGCCCAGCCGGTCTACCTCGGCCACCACCTGCTCGCCTACTTCTGGATGCTGGCCCGCGACGTCCTTCGCTTCCAGTTCGCGCTCGACAGCGCCGGGGTGATGCCGCTCGGCTCCGGCGCTCTTGCCGGGGTCAACTGGGAGATCGACCGCGCCGCGGTTGCCGCCGACCTCGGCTTTGCCCACGTCAGCCCGAACTCGATCGACGGCGCCTCCAATCGCGACTACGTGCTCGACTACCTCGCTGCCGCCTCGGCCTGCGCGATGCACCTCTCCCGCCTTGGCTCGGAGATCGTGATCTGGTCGAGCAGCGAGTTTGGCTTCTGCGAGCTGGACGAGTCCTTCTCCTCGGGTTCGAGCATCATGCCCCAGAAGAAGAATCCCGATTCGGCTGAGCTGCTGCGCGCTAAGAGCCCGCGCGTTGGCGCGGATTACGTGGCGGTGCTCGGCATGATGCACGCGCTGCCGCTCACCTACGGCAAGGACATGCAGGAGGACAAGGAGCCGCTATTCGATGCGATCGACACGGTGGAGATCTGCCTCGACGCGACCGCGGGCATGCTGGAGGGGATCGAGTTCAACCGTGAGCGGCTGGCGGCGGCTTCGGGCGATGAGATGCTGGCGGCGACCGAGATCGCCGACCTGCTGGTCCGCGGCGGCGTGCCATTCCGCGAGGCGCACGGGATCGTCGGCAACCTCGTACGCGACGCGATCAAGCAGGGCCGACCGCTCTCCGAGCTCCGCCCCGAGGAGCTTCGCGAGCGCTCAGAGCACTTCGACGACTCCTACTATGAGGTTCTGAAGCGCAGCAGCTGGCTGGAGTCAAAGCGGATCGAGGGCGGGACCGGCACCGAGGCGCTGACCAGGCAAATCGAGCTCGCTCGCGAGACCCTGGCGGCGGTAAAGGCGCGGGTCCTTGAAGAGCGGCGGTGAGCGCAGCGCGAACCGGTGTCGGATGTGTGCCGGCGAGCGAGCGGCTCGGCGTCGATTTCTTTAACCGCTCGGTCCACGTGGTCGCCCGCGAGTTGATCGGTTGCCGCCTCCTCTACGGCGAATGCGGCGGCACGATCGTCGAGACCGAGAGCTACGAGCGCGATGATCCCGCCTGTCACGCCTACGTCGGCCTCACCGAGCGGACCGAGGTGCTGTTCGGGCCACCGGGCCGTGCCTACGTCTACCTCTCCTACGGGATCCATAGCCTGCTCAACGCGGTCGCCGAACCAGACGGCGAGGCGGCGGCGGTGCTGATCCGGGCGCTGGAGCCGACCGCAGGGCTGGAGGAGATGCGGGCCCGGCGCGGCGGCCGCCCCGACCACGAGCTTTGCTCGGGCCCGGGCAGGCTGACCGAGGCACTCGGCATCGGCCTCGACTCAAATGGCGCCGACCTATGCAACGACCCGTTCCTGCTGCTCCCGCCCGAGCCGGGCTGGGCCGGAGAGGTGGCGATCGGCCCGCGCGTCGGGATCACCAAGGCGGTCGAGCGCCCCTGGCGCTTCTGCGCCTCCGCCAATCGCTTTGTCTCCCGGCCGCGCCTTACCTAGCCAGCGCCGACGCCACCGCCGCCCGTAGCCGGCGCCGCCGGTTCGGTCGGCCCCGGCGCCGCCGGTTCGGCTGGCTTCGCCGACTTGGAGGGTTCCGATGGGCCGGGCGATTCCCGAGCCGGGGCCGACGGCGCTTCGGATTCGCTCGACGGCGCGGTCGGTGTGTAGGGCGAGCTCGAGGCGCTGCCGCTGTGGCCCTTCACTGCCGCACCTCGTTCGGCCTTGATCTGCTCCCAGGCGCTGATCACCCGGGCCCAGATCAGCGCCGGAAAGGTGCCGCCCATCACCGGGCCGCCGTCGTAGAGGGTGGTCATCGGCGTCGTAGTGTTCTCGTAGCCAACCCAGACGCAGGCCGTCACTTCTGTGATCGCGCCGCAAAACCAGGCGTCGGCGTTGTTCTCGGTAGTGCCAGTCTTTCCCCACTCGCCGGAGACGCCGACATTGGCGTGGGTTCCCGTGCCGCTGGTCACCACCGTTTCGAGGATGTGCTTTGCCTCGATGTCGATGCTCGGGGAAACCACCTGGGTGCGCAACGGCTCGTTTTCGCCGCCCTTGATCGGGTGGCCGTCGCTGTCGGTGACCTTCGTGAAGGCGACCGGGCTATCGCCGGGATGCGGCGCCAGGGTGCCGCTGACCCGGGTCCCGTCGTTTGCGATCGTGCTGTAGGCATAGGTCCAGCCGAGCGGGGTTACCCCATCCTTTAATCCACCGAGCACCATCGCCGGGTTGGTCGAGATCGGTTCGGTGTAGCCCATCGCGTGGATCGTGTCGGCGATCGAACCGGTTCGCTGGCGGAAGCTCTTGCCCTTCAGGCCCCTTAGCGCGAGCTGGGAGTAGATCGAGTTGTCCGAGTAGGTCGTCGCGCAGATGATGTCGCAGGATCCGAGATATGCATTTTCGTCGTTGTGGACGACGAAGACTTCCCGTCCGTGCTTGCCGAAGTGAAAGATCTGGGGCGCGGATGGGTAGACCGTGTACGGGGAGATCCCCTCTTTAAGCGCGGTGATCAAGGTGAACGGCTTGATCGAGGAGCCCGGTTGCCGATGCCCCTCGGTGGCGAGGTTGAACGGCTCGGTCTGGAAGTTGGGGCCGCCGACCATCGCCTTGACGCCGGCGTTGCGGTTGTCGATCACGACCACCGAAGCGGTCGGCGGTATGCCTCCCAGGTAGGACCTGACAGCTTCTTCGGCCGCGCTTTGGAGGCGCATGTCAAGCGTCGATGTCACCTTCAGGCCGCCGAAGAAGGCTTTCGCGGCCCCGTAGCGTTCGACCAGCTGCTGGCGCACCCAGGAGGTGAAGTAGGGCGCCTTGGA
Source organism: uncultured Solirubrobacterales bacterium (assembly GCA_963777915.1). Taxonomy (GTDB): domain Bacteria; phylum Actinomycetota; class Thermoleophilia; order Solirubrobacterales; family 70-9; genus CAVUPF01. Next base: position 799,220 of record CAVZSH010000005.1, read on the forward strand.
GTCGATCTTCGGCGGTTCGATATCGCGGGGAGGAGGCAGCGCGTGCTTGATTCCTTCCTCGTACTGCTGGTGGGTGATATAGCCCTGCTGTTCCATCTTTTCGAGCACCAAATTGCGGCGCCCGAGCGCGTTTTCGGGGTAGATCTTCGGGTCAAAGGCCGAAGGCGATGCGATGATCGCCGCCAGAGTCGCTGCCTCCCACGGCTCTAGGACCGAGGCGCAAGGCTCGGCCTGTGTCCCGCAGCCCGGGTGCGCCTTGCCGAAGTAGGTGCGAGCGGCCGCCTCGATCCCGTAGGCGCCCTCCCCAAAGTAGATCGTGTTTAGGTACTCGGTGAGGATTTTGTCCTTGGTCCAGTGGTGCTCCAGCCGGTAGGCCAGGGCCGCCTCGCGGAACTTCTCGAGGATCGTGCGGCTGCCCTGGGCGGCGAGCGCGTTCTTGACGAACTGCTCGGTGATCGTCGAGGCGCCCTCCTCGGAGCTCTGGCTGAGAATGTCGGCGAGCAGGGCTCGACCGATGCCCCTGAAGTCGACCCCGTCGTTTTCGTAAAAGCGCGAGTCCTCGATCGAGACCACCGCGTTCTTGATGTAGGGGGAGATCTGGCTCGAGTTGAGCAGGATTTTGTTCTGGTTGCTGGTTAGGGTGCCGACTGGCTTCCCGGTCGCATCCAGGACTTCGCTGTTCTTTGACGACTTGAACTCGGCGAAGTCGTAAATTGCGGGCAGATCCTGGGAGATAGCAGCCATCATCCCGAAGATCATCGAGACCAGCCCCAGCACGCCCAGCCCCAGCAAAACGAAGAGGATGCGCAGCTTCTTGAGGCGCGGCTTGCTGCGTTTGCCCGCCAAGAGAGGGCGGCAGTCTAGCATTGCCCGGCTATGGACCTGACGCGAAACGCGGTCGACGTGCTGCCCGAGGGGAGGCTCGCCGAGCAGCTTGCCGCAGGGCGGTCGCTGCGGGTCAAGCTGGGGATCGACCCGACTACCGCCGACATCCACCTTGGCCACACCGTCGTGCTGGAGAAGCTGCGCGAGTTCCAGCAGGCAGGCCACACCGTCGTCCTCATCATCGGAGACTTCACGGCGCGGGTCGGCGACCCCAGCGGCCGCTCGACCCAGCGGCCGCTCCCCTCCGCCGAGGAGATCGCCGCCAATGCGGACACCTACCAGGAGCAGGCGTTCAGGGTTCTCGACCGGGAGCTGACGGAGGTGCGCTTCAACAGCGAATGGCTGCGGATGGAGACTGAGGCGCTGCTGGGGCTGCTCGCCCAGACAACGGTTGCTCGGCTGCTGGAGCGTGACGACTTTCAGAAGCGGCTGGCCGCCGGAGCGCCGATCGCCGCCCTGGAGCTGCTCTACCCGCTGCTACAGGGATACGACTCTGTGGCGATCAAGGCCGACGTAGAGCTGGGGGGGACCGACCAGAAGTTCAACCTGCTCTTCGGGCGCGATATCCAGGCGGCCTATGCCCAGAAGCAGCAGTCGATCCTGACGATGCCGATCCTGGTCGGGATCGACGGGGTGCAGAAGATGAGCAAGTCGCTGGGCAACTACGTTGGCGTCACCGACCCGCCGGAGGAGATGTTTGGAAAGCTGATGCGAATCCCCGATGAGGCGATGGCCGACTACTACAGGCTGCTGCTTGGCTCAAGCCTGCCCGGCGAGCTTCCTCCCAACGATGCGAAGCGAGGGCTGGCACGAGGGATCGTCGAGCGCTTCCACGATGCGAAGGCGGCGGGCGCCGCCGAGGAGCATTTCAACCGCCTCTTCGTGCAGCACGAGCCCCCCGATGACATCGAGGAGATCGGCCTAGCGCCCTACGTGGCTGGCGGCAATGGGCGCGTCCACATGCCGCTGCTGATGGCCGGGGCGTTCGAGATCAGCTCCAGCGAGGCACGGCGCCTGATCAGTCAAGGAGGGGTGAAGCTGGATGGGGAGCCGATCTCAGGCGACAAACTCGACCTCGATGCCAGCCAACTCGACGGCAAGGTCCTGCAGGTTGGCAAGCGCCGCTTCCGACGGCTTCGCTCGGTCGCCTAGGCAAGGCGCCATCGCAGCGCTATACTCCCGCGTCCTTCCCGGGGCTGGCCGTTATCTGCTCCGTGCGTGAAAGTGGCGAATCCCGCCACAGAGGCGCAGCGGTCTTTGAAAACTGAGCAGCGTGCACTCCGTGGACCCTCGGGTCTGCGGATTGTTTGAGCCCGATCCGCTCGGCCCGTCAGCGTGCCGAGCGGTCTGATTTACCCGTCATGCCGGCCGCCGAGTATGTGTGCCCGGCGGCCAGCCAGGCATGGCAGCTCTTCGTAAGTACCTTCACGGAGAGTTTGATCCTGGCTCAGGACGAACGCTGGCGGCGTGCTTAACACATGCAAGTGGTGCGACGAACCAGGGCTTGCCCTGGGGCAAAGCCGCGAACGGGTGAGTAACACGTGGGTAACCTGCCCCGATGACTGGGACAACCCGAGGAAACTCGGGCTAATACCGGATGTAGCGCATAGGCACAAGCCTTTGCGCCAAAGGAAGCTTCGGCCTCCGCATTGGGAGGGGCCCGCGGCCCATTAGCTTGTTGGTGGGGTCACGGCCTACCAAGGCGACGATGGGTAGCTGGTCTGAGAGGACGATCAGCCACACTGGGACTGAGACACGGCCCAGACTCCTACGGGAGGCAGCAGTGGGGAATCTTGCGCAATGCGCGAAAGCGTGACGCAGCAACGCCGCGTGGGGGAAGACGGCCTTCGGGTTGTAAACCCCTTTCAGGAGGGACGAAGGTTCACCGGTGAATAGCCGTGTGGATTGACGGTACCTCCAGAAGAAGCTCCGGCTAACTACGTGCCAGCAGCCGCGGTAATACGTAGGGAGCAAGCGTTGTCCGGAATCATTGGGCGTAAAGCGCGCGTAGGCGGCCCTGTAAGTCCGCTGTAAAAGTCAAAGGCTCAACCTTTGAAAGCCGGTGGATACTGCAGGGCTAGAGTCCGGAAGAGGCGAGTGGAATTCCTGGTGTAGCGGTGGAATGCGCAGATATCAGGAGGAACACCAATAGCGAAGGCAGCTCGCTGGGACGGTACTGACGCTGAGGCGCGAAAGCGTGGGGAGCGAACAGGATTAGATACCCTGGTAGTCCACGCCGTAAACGATGGGCACTAGGTGTGGGAGGTGTCGACTCCTCCCGTGCCGTCGCTAACGCACTAAGTGCCCCGCCTGGGGAGTACGGCCGCAAGGCTAAAACTCAAAGGAATTGACGGGGGCCCGCACAAGCAGCGGAGCATGTGGTTTAATTCGACGCAACGCGAAGAACCTTACCTGGGCTTGACATGTAGGTGACCGCCGTGGAAACACGGTTTTCCTTCGGGACACCTTCACAGGTGGTGCATGGCTGTCGTCAGCTCGTGTCGTGAGATGTTGGGTTAAGTCCCGCAACGAGCGCAACCCCCGTTCCATGTTGCCAGCATTCAGTTGGGGACTCATGGGAGACTGCCGGTGACAAACCGGAGGAAGGTGGGGATGACGTCAAGTCATCATGCCCCTTATGTCCAGGGCTACACACGTGCTACATTGGCGCATACAAAGGGTTGCAATACCGCGAGGTGGAGCGAATCCCAGAAAGTGCGTCTCGGTTCGGATTGGAGGCTGAAACTCGCCTCCATGAAGGTGGAGTTGCTAGTAATCGCGGATCAGCAATGCCGCGGTGAATACGTTCCCGGGCCTTGTACACACCGCCCGTCACACCACGAAAGCGAGCAACACCCGAAGCCGGTGGCCTAACCGCAAGGAGGGAGCCGTCGAAGGTGGGGCCCGTGATTGGGGTGAAGTCGTAACAAGGTAGCCGTAGCGGAAGCTGCGGCTGGATCACCTCCTTTCTAGGGAGACCTAGAACGTCGACCGGGCTCCCCGTTTGGCTGTGTGCCAACGGGAACGCTGCTCAGTTTTGAGAGACCGCCGACGGAAGCACTCCGTCGTGCGCGCCTCGGTGGACCTTGAAAACTGCACAAGGCCAATATGGGTATTTGATTTGCGACCCGCCGCCTCGGCGATGGGTCGTTTCACCGTCAAGATGTTAAGGGCTTACGGTGGATGCCTTGGCACCAGGAGTCGATGAAGGACGTGGACGGCTGCGATAAGCCGCGGTAAGGCGCTGAACAGCCTTCGACCCGCGGATCTCCGAATGGGAAAACCCGGCGCCGGTAATGCGGCGTCATCCAGTGGTGAATACATAGCCGCTGGAAGGCAACCGGGGGAACTGAAACATCTAAGTACCCCGAGGAAAGAAAATCAACCGAGACTCCCTTAGTAGTGGCGAGCGAAAGGGGATCAGCCCAAACCTGACAGGTGCAAGCGGGCACGCGTTGCCTGTCGGGGGTTGTAGGGCGTTATGCCCGAGCCGTGCCTGGCTCGGCGGTAGTTACAAAATCAGGTGTTAGCCGAAGCGAGTGGAACCTCGCACCACAGAGGGCAATCGTCCCGTAGGTGAAAACACACTGATCTACCGATTGACGTCCCTGAGTAGGACCGCACCCGTGAAACGCGGTCTGAACCCGGGGGGACCACCCTCCAAGGCTCAGTACTACCTGGTGACCGATAGTGAACTAGTACCGTGAGGGAAAGGTGAAAAGCACCCCTGAAGGGGAGTGAAATAGTACCTGAAACCGTAAGCTTACAAGTGGTCGGAGCGCCCTCGGGCGTGACGGCGTGCTTTTTGCATCACGAGCCGGCGAGTTACTCGTCAGTGGCAAGGTTAAGCGATGAGCGGAGCCGTAGCGAAAGCGAGTCTGAATAGGGCGACACAGTCATTGGCGGTAGACCCGAAACTGAGCGAGCTATCCATGGGCAGGCTGAAGCGGGGGTAAGACCTCGTGGAGGGCCGAACCGACCTAGGTTGAAAACTGGGCGGATGACCTGTGGATCGGAGTGAAAGGCTAATCAAGCTCAGAGATATCTGGTTCTCTCCGAAATATATTTAGGTATAGCCTCGAGTGATTGCGTTGCGGCCGTAGAGCACTGTTTGGACTAGGGGCCCTACCAGGTTACCGACTTCAGGCAAACTCCGAAGACCGTTACGGTTAGCTCGGGAGTCAGTGTGCGGGGGATAAACTTCGTACGCAAAAGGGGAACAACCCAGACCATCAGCTAAGGACCCTAAGTGCTAGCTAAGTGGCAAACGATGTCCGAATGCAGTGACAACCAAGAGGTTGGCTTAGAAGCAGCCACCCTTGAAAGAGTGCGTAACAGCTCACTGGTCAAGTGTTCGGGCGCGGATAATTCAACGGGGCTCAAGCTAGCCTCCGAAGCTATGGGTGTGCAAGGCCTGCGGGCTCTGCACGCGGTAGGAGAGCGTTCCAGCTGCGTGAAGCGGATGCGTGAGCCTCCGTGGAGCGGCTGGAAGTGAGAATGCCGGCATGAGTAACGAAAGAGGGGTGAGACTCCCCTCCACCGATTGTCCAAGGTTTCCTGAGTAAAGTTCGTCTGCTCAGGGTTAGTCGGGACCTAAGGCGAGGCCGAAAGGCGTAGCCGATGGCCAACAGGTTGATATTCCTGTACCACGTCGATTCCGTTATGACCGATGGGGGGACGGGGAAGGGTAAGGGAACCCAGGCGATGGTCGTCCTGGGGCAAGCACGTAGCCAGTCGCTGTAGGGAAATCCGCAGCGGCGTTTTGACGCGAGGTGCGATGCCAGCTGGCTTGACCGCCGGCCAGTCCCCAATCCCATGCCTCCAAGAAAATCCTCTAGGCAGGACTCGCGTGCCCGTACCTATAACCGACACAGGTGGACAAGTAGAACATACTGAGGTGAGCGAGCTAACTCTCGTTAAGGAACTCGGCAAAATCGTCCCGTAACTTCGGGAGAAGGGACGCCCCGCTAGGGTGAACTCCATACGGAGGAAGCCCGAGGGGGCCGCAGTGAATTGGTCCAAGCGACTGTTTACCAAAAACACAGGCCTCTGCTAAGTCGTAAGACGACGTATAGGGGCTGACGCCTGCCCGGTGCCGGAAGGTTACGCGGACCTGTTAGCGCTTCGGCGCAAAGCAGTGAAGCTAAGCCCCGGTAAACGGCGGCCGTAACTATAACGGTCCTAAGGTAGCGAAATTCCTTGTCGGGTAAGTTCCGACCTGCACGAATGGCGTAACGACTTGGACGCTGTCTCAACGAGAGGCTCGGTGAAATTAAAGTCTCGGTGAAGATGCCGAGTACCCGCGGCTAGACGGAAAGACCCCGTGAACCTTTACTGCAACTTGATATTGGAGTCTGGGGTATCTCGCTCAGGATAGGTGGGAGACAGTGAACCGGCGGCTTTGGCTGCCGGGAAGTCACCCTTGAGATACCACCCTTGGTAGTCCGGGCTTCTAACACCGCGCCGTGATCCGGGCGGTGAACAGTGTCAGGTGGGCAGTTTGACTGGGGCGGTCGCCTCCTAAAATGTAACGGAGGCGCCCAAAGGTTCCCTCAGCACGGTTGGAAATCGTGCGTAGAGTGTAAAGGCAACAAGGGAGCTTGACTGCGAGACCGACGGGTCGAGCAGGAACGAAAGTTGGGCTTAGTGATCCGGCGGTTGCAAGTGGAAGCGCCGTCGCTCAACGGATAAAAGGTACTCCGGGGATAACAGGCTTATCGGTTCCAAGAGTCCACATCGACGAACCGGTTTGGCACCTCGATGTCGGCTCGTCGCATCCTGGGGCTGGAGTAGGTCCCAAGGGTTGGGCTGTTCGCCCATTAAAGCGGTACGCGAGCTGGGTTCAGAACGTCGTGAGACAGTTCGGTCCCTATCTGCCGTGGGCGTTGGAGAGTTGAGGGGAGTCATCCCTAGTACGAGAGGACCGGGATGAACGTGCCGCTGGTGTATCTGTTGTCCTGCCAAGGGCACCGCAGGTTAGCTACGCACGGAACGGATAACCGCTGAAAGCATCTAAGCGGGAAGCCGTCCTCGAGATTAGCTCTCCCATCCCCTTGAGGGAGTAAGACCCCTGGTAGACCACCAGGTTGATAGGCCGGCAGTGCAAGCGCAGTAATGCGCTCAGCCGACCGGTACTAATGGGTCGAGGGCTTGACGGATATTTCTCTTACCCTGAGGTCTTGTGCGGTTTTCAAGCTCCACCGGGGCGGTCTCGCAAAACTTCCGGTGGCGCATAGCGAGGGGGAGACACCTCTTCCCATTCCGAACAGAGCAGTTAAGCCCCTCAGCGCCGATGGTACTTGGAGGGCAACCTCCTGGGAGAGTAGGTCGCCGCCGGTTCGTTGACTTTGGGCCGCCCCGCGGGGCGGCCCTCTGTCGTTCAGGAGCGGATCGCGAAGCCGCCAGCGCCGGTCCGGCGCCGCGCGCCCGCACGGGTGGACTGCGAGCGGCGGCGGGACTGGCAGCTCGGCGAAGTTCTCCCAACGGGCTCCAGCCCGTACTCACCGAGCGTCGCGAAGTCAATCAGCAGGTCGACGGCGTCGGTCAGCCGTCCTGTGAATGTTGTCTTCGTGTCGAACATGGGTTCGTAAGGTAAGGCGACCCTCGGACGTCGCTCGCAATCTGCAACGAAGCTTGCAGCCGTGCGTAACGCACATCCCCCAAACCGCCGCGGTGACTCGCCGTCATTGATGATCGCGGGCGCGTTTGAGGTAGGCGCCATTGAACGCCGAAGACCGGCAGCGCCGCCACGCGCCTCGGAGCTTCTCGTGCGCGCTCTCGCGGCGCCAAGCGGACCCCGCAAGAGGCTTTCCTGTCCTGCTAATGCGAGCCGGAGGGCAGGGCTTCTGGCGTCTCCGAATCGCAAGCCGCTTGATCGTAACGGGGTTTCGCCTACGGGGCCGGTGGGGGAGTTTGATCTTGAGCGTGCTGCGAACTCCAGGAGCGCGATTGCGAGGCCGAGCCGATGAGCCTCGCTGGGTGGTCTCGACCGGCGCTCGGCCTCGTGTCCGAGACGAAGCGTTCTCGCGACGCCGGCCCTACGCCGTTGCGGGGCGACTTTGCAAATGGCTGCGGATTTGCGGGTTTTCGGGGCGACCGCCCGGACGGTCGTTACCCTTGCCCAGAGCTATGGAGAAGTTCGTCATCCAAGGCGGCGTCCCGCTCTCTGGAGAGCTAACCGTCGCCGGCAACAAGAACGCCGCGCTGCCGATCCTGGCCGCCTGCCTACTTACCGAGGAGGAGTTGCTGCTGCACCGCGTGCCGCGTATCCGCGACACAGAGGCACAGATCGCCCTGCTTGAGCGGCTCGGGGTAGAGGTCGCCTGGATCGCCGACAACAGCCTCAGGCTCTGCGCCGCCGACGTCGGCGAGGTCGAGGTCGACCAGGATCTCTCGAGCCGAATCCGGGCCTCATTCCTGCTCGCAGGGCCGCTGCTGGCACGCTTTGGCGAAGCCCGGATGCCACCCCCTGGGGGAGACTTCATCGGCCGCCGCCGCCTCGACGCCCACCTCGACGCCTTCAGGGAGCTGGGGGCCCGTGTTGACGGCGACCGCTGGATCGAGTTGACGGCGCCTCCCGGGGGGTTGCGCGCCTGCGGAGTCTTCATGGATGAGCCATCGGTGATGGGCACCGAGAACGCATTGATGGCGGCGGCATTGACCCCAGGGCCCACCACGGTGGCCAACGCCGCCTCCGAGCCTCACGTTCAGGACCTCGCCCGACTGCTGGCCAAGATGGGGGCCATGGTTGACGGGATCGGCTCCAACGTGATGACCGTGCACGGCCGCGACCGGCTCGGCGGTGCCGAGCACACGATCTCCCCCGACCACATCGAGGTTGGCAGTTTCATGGCGCTCGCCGCCGCCACCGGCGGGGAGGTGCGAGTCCGCGACGCGGGGCCGGCTGACCTGGTGATGGTTCGTCGTCAGTTCCGCCGCCTCGGCCTGCGGTCCTTGGTCGACGGCGAGGACGTGGTCGTCCCGCCCGGGCAGGTGCTGCGCGTCCAGACCGACCTCGGTGACGCGATCCCGAAGATCGAGGACGGCCCTTGGCCGGCCTTCCCGGCGGACCTCACCTCGATCGCGCTTGCCCTCGCCACCCAAGCGGAGGGCGAGGTCCTGATCTTCGAGAAGATGTTCGAGAACCGCCTCTTCTTTGTCGACAAGTTGGTCGCGATGGGCGCTCGGATCACGCTGTGCGATCCCCATAGGGCGATCGTCAGCGGTCCGAGCCGGCTTCATGGCGAACGCGTCGAGAGCCCAGACATCCGCGCCGGAATGGCGATGCTCATCGCAGCGTTGGCGGCAGATGGCACCTCGGAGATCGGCAACATCCGTCAGATCGACCGTGGCTACGAGCAGATCGACGAACGGCTACGCGGACTCGGTGCCCAGATTGAACGGGTCTCTGCCGAGGTACCGGCGTAGCAGGGCTTTAGCGCCCTCTCTCGTAAGGTCCGGCGCATGATCCATCCGATCCCCCCCGGCACGCGCGATGTGCTTCCCGACGAGATGCGGGAGCTGCGTCGTCTCCACCTGGCGCTGATCGAGGTCTTCGAGAGCCGTGGCTACGGCGAGGTCGCGACGCCCGCTATTGAGTACGACGAGGTGCTGGCGCGTGGCGACGGGCGGACCGGCGGCGCTGCCTATCGCTTCTTCGACGAGCGCGGTGACCTGCTGGCGCTGCGCTCGGACATGACGGTGCCGATCGCTCGCCTGGTGGCCACCCGCTACCTCAGCGCCGATCCGCCGCTGCGCCTCTGCTATCTCGCCAACGCCTTCCGGGCGGTGCGCCCCCAACGCGGCCAGATGCGCGAGTTCGCTCAGGCAGGAGTGGAGCTGATCGGAGCACCGGCCCCGCAGGGGACCGCGGAGGTGGTCGAGGTGCTGGAGGCGGCGCTCGACGCCGCCGGGCTAACCCGCGCCGTGATTGGGCTCGGCGACGCCGACCTTTACCGTCAGCTCCTCGCCGAGTTCGGGGTCGAAGGGGAGGCGAGGGACTCGATCCTCGGCCGGCTGGCGATGCACGACCTGGTCGGCCTTGAGGCGGAGCTCTCCGCCCTGGAGGGGATCAGCGAGCAACAATGCGCAACCTGCGTCGCCCTCTCCCAACTTCGCGGGGGCAGCGAGGTGCTGGAGCAGGCCCGCAGCCTTGGTGGCGCGGCTGTGGAGCGCGCCACGGCGAGGATCCAGGAGACCTTTGAGGCGCTCCAGGCGCGGGGCGTCGCGGATCGGGTCCGAATCGACCTTGGCCTGCTGCGCGACCTCGGCTACTACAGCGGCGCGATCCTTGAGGTTTATGACCCCGCGATCGGCCATGTGCTGGGCGGCGGCGGCCGCTATGACGAGTTGCTGAAGCGCTTCGGCCTTGACCTGCCGGCGGCTGGCTTCGCCCTCTACTTGGAGCGGGTCCACGTTGCCCAGATGGAGGAGGAGTCAAGGCGCGGGGAGGAGCTCTTATGAGCGTCGAGGTCGCCGGCCTGGGTCGAGCGAAGGTAGACGGGCCGCTGAAGCTCGCGGTGCCGCGCGGGGCGCTCTTCGGCGAGACGCTGGACGCGCTTGACGCCGCGGGAATCGACACTGCGAGGCTGCGCGGAGACTCCCGCTCTCTTATCTTCGAGGAGGAGGACATCACGCTGGTGACGATGCGGCCCTCCGACGTGCCCACCTATGTCGAGGCCGGCGCCGCCGAGGTCGGCATTACCGGCAAGGATGTCCTGCTTGAGCAGGCGGACCGTGTCGTCTATGAGCTGCTCGACCTTGGTTTTGGACGCTGCCGAATGGTGCTCGCCAGCCGCAGGGGAGACGAGCGGCTGGGCGAGTCCGAGCGGCGGCTGGGGATGATGCGGATCGCGACCAAGTACCCGCGCATTGCCGAGCGGCATTTCGAGCTGACCGGGCATCAGGTCGAGGTTATTGAGGTCAAGGGCTCGGTCGAGTTGGCGCCGCTGATCGGCCTCGCCGACGGGATCGTCGACCTGGTTGCCACCGGGCGGACTCTGGAGGAGAACGACCTCGAGGTGCGCGAGGAGATCCTCGACTGTACGGCGCGCTTCGTCGCTAACCGGGTCGCCCACAAGCTGCGCGCCGCCGAGGTCGACGCGCTGACTGCGAAGCTGAAGGCAGTGACGGCTCGATGAGGACCCGCCACTTCAAGTGGGAGGGAGCGCCGGGGACAGCCGCCGCAATCCGGGCCTGGGTCGCCGAATCCTTGGTAGCGGTCGACGTTGGACCGATAGAGCGCGAGGTCATCGAGGGCGGTGACGAGGCGGTGCTGCGCCTGACCGCGCGCTTCGATGCGGCCGAGCGTCCACCCGGCGCTCTTCGAGTCGAGACAGGGCAGATGACCGCGGCGCTGGAATCCATCGGTCCCGAGGTACGAGCCGCGATGGAGGTCGCGGCGGCGAACGTCCGCGCCGTTGCCGATTCGCAGGTCGATGCGGAGCCGCGCCAGGTCAAGCTGCCCCAAGGTCAGACGGTGACTTTGCGGGAGGCCCCTGTCGGCGCCGCCGGCGTCTACGCACCGGGCGGTCGCGCCGCTTATCCATCGAGCGTGCTGATGTGCTGCATCCCGGCGTTGGCGGCGGGGGTCGAGCGGGTCGCACTTGCCTCGCCACCGGGGCGGGACGGCCGGGTAAACCCACTTGTGCTGGCAGCAGCAGGGCTCTGCGGCGTCGAGGAGGTCTACGCGATGGGCGGCGCCCAGGCGATCTTCGCCCTCGCCCACGGCACCGAGTCGGTCCCGCCCGTCGATGTTGTCGCCGGCCCCGGCAACGCCTGGGTGCGGGAGGCAAAGCGGGCGGTGTGCGGACTGGTCGGGATCGACTCGCTCGCTGGGCCCTCCGAGCTGGTGCTGGTCGCCGGCCACGACACCAACCCCGAGTGGGCGGCGCTCGACCTCTGCGCGCAGGCCGAGCACGGGGCCGACAGCCCGCTTGTCGCAGTGGCGGTCGAGGAGGCGGTGATCGCCGCCGTCGCGGAGGCGACAGAGCGGGCCGCCGCCGAGCGCCCCAGCGTCGCCGACGCCCCTCTGGCGCTGGTCCAGGTTCCCGACCTCAGCGAGGCGATCGACCTCGCCAATGCCTTCGCCCCTGAGCACCTGGAGCTGTTCGAGGAGGATGCCGCACTGCTCGCCGAACGGGTGAGGACGGCCGGTTGCGTGTTCGTGGGCCGCAACGGCGCCACCGCGTTCGGCGACTACGCAGCCGGGTCCAACCACGTCCTGCCAACCGGCGGCGCCGGACGCTTCTCGGGCCCGCTCGGCCCCGGCGCCTTCCGTCGCAAGATCGCCACCGTGAGCATCCCCGCGGCCGCGGCGAGCGCGCTAGCGCCATACGTCGACGCCCTTGCCCGAGCCGAGGGCTTCCCCGTCCACGGCGAGTCGGCGATGATTAGACAATGAGCCGGGCTGCAACGAGAGAGCGCGACACCGCCGAGACTCAGATCCGAATCTCGCTGAACCTAGACGACAGGGGGGAGGCGAACGCGGCGACGGGCGTCGGCTTCCTCGATCACATGCTCGACCTGCTCGCCCACCACGGACGGATTGGCCTGGAGGTCGAGGCGAGCGGAGACCTCAAAACCGGCGCCCACCACACGGTGGAGGACGTCGGCATCGTGCTCGGACAGGCGCTGGACGAGGCGCTCGGCGAGCGCGCCGGGATCAGGCGCTACGGCTCGGCCGTAGTTCCGATGGACGAGTCGCTTGCCGAGTGCGCGATCGACATCTCCGGACGGCCGCTGTGCATCTTTGACGCCGAGCTACCGGCGACTTCAATCGCGGGCTTCGACACGGAGTTGGCCGAGGAGTTCTTCCGCGCCGTCGCCAACAGCGCCAAGCTGACCCTGCACGTCTCGGTCCGCTACGGCACCAACGCCCACCACATGATCGAGGCCTCCTTCAAGGCCTTTGCGCGGGCGCTGCGCGTCGCCGTCTCGATTGACCCCGAGGAGACCGGCGTACCTTCGACCAAGGGGACGTTGAGCGAATGACTGCGCGTATCGCGATCCCGGGTCTCGGCATCGCCGCGTGATTCTCTATCCGGCCATCGACATCCGCGGCGGACTGGCGGTGCGGCTACTTCGTGGCGACTACGCGCGAGAGACCGCCTACGATGCCGACCCGCTCGACGCGGCGACCCGCTGGGCCGATGACGGGGCGAAGTTCCTGCATGTGGTCGATCTCGACGGGGCGAAAGCCGGGAGCCCGCAGAACCTCGATCTGGTGCGCCGGATCGCGGCCGGCGTCGACTGTCCGGTGCAGCTCGGCGGCGGTCTGCGCGATGCGGGATCTTTGGCCGCCGCGTTTGAGGCCGGCGTCGAGCGAGTGGTGATCGGAACCGCCGCCCTGCGCGATCCGCGCTTTCTCGCCGCCTCGCTGAAGAGTCACGGCCAAGGGATCGCGGTCTCTGTCGATGCGCGGGGGGGCGAGGTCTCGCTGGCAGGATGGAGAGAGGCCGGTGGACGAGACGCGGCGGAGGTCGTCGCCGAGCTAACGGGGCGCGGTGTGTCCCGTTTCCTCTTCACCCCGATCGAGGTCGACGGCACCATGGAGGGTCCCGGGGTCGAAGAGCTGACCCGAGTCGCCGCCGCGACCGACGCGGCGGTGATCTACTCGGGCGGGGTGGGCGAGCTGTCCGATCTCGAAGAGCTGGTGCGCCGAGCACCTCCGAACGTCGAGGGCGTGATCGTCGGTCGAGCGCTCTACGAGGGCCGCTTCCGCGTCGCTCAGGCCAACTTGGTGTTGGAGCGTGGCTGAAGGACAGGTGTCGATGCCCGCGATACCGATCGAGGACCTGGCCGGGGCGTTGGAGCGCGCCTATCCGGAGCTGGCCACCGTACGCGAGAGATCCGCGGGTGAGCCGGTGTATCTGGTCGGCGGTGCGGTCCGCGACCTGCTGCTCGGACGCGGTCGTGCCGACATCGATCTTGTTGTCGAGGGAGACGCCGGCGACCTTGCAGCCCGGCTTGGCGCCGACGCTGTCGAGCACGAGCGGTTCGCCACGGCGAAGGCCCGCCTGAACGGCCATGAGGTCGACATCGCCACCGCCCGCACCGAGACCTACGCACGCCCCGGCGCCCTGCCTGAGGTGGAGCCGTCCAGCCTGTCCGACGACCTCGCCCGCCGCGATTTCACGATCAACGCAATGGCGATCCCGCTCGGCGGGGAGCCCGTCCTGATCGATTCCCACAGCGGCCTCGACGACCTCCTCGCGGGGCTGTTGCGAGTGCTGCACCGGCGCTCCTTCACCGACGACCCGACCCGAGCGCTGCGCGCCGCTCGTTACGCCGCTCGCTTCGGCTTCGCGCTGGAGACGGAGACCGCCGAGTTGCTGGGTGCTGCGGACCTGAGCACGGTTTCGGCCGATCGGCGCCAGGCCGAGTTACTACGACTGGCGGGGGAACCCACGGCGGTGCGCGGGCTGGAGCTCATCGTCGAGTGGGGGCTGATCGATCCGCGCGCCGAAGGTGCCCGGCTCACCGCCGACGTCGCCGAGCTGCTGGCGTCCCCGCTTTGGAGCGGGTTCGTAGAGCGCCGGGACGTCCTGCTCGCCGCGGCGCTTGGCCCCCCAGGCGACGAGGCGGTGCTCGCCGCGGCCGATCCGGCGAGTCCCTCGAAGGCAGTCGAGATGGCGGGGGGGCGCCCTCCCGTCGAGCTGGCGCTCGCGCGCGCCCTGGGCGCCAAGTGGCTGGATCGCTATCTCACCGAGTGGCGCTCGGTGAGCCTTGAGATTGACGGTGACGAGCTGATCGCCGCTGGTATTCCAGAGGGTCCGGCGTTGGGACGCGGCCTGCAGGAGGCGTTGCGTCGCAAGCTGGATGGGGAGATCGGGGGGCACGAGCAGGAGCTGGCCGTGGCGCTGGCGGTAGCCCGGGCCGAGTAGGTCACTGCGCACTTTCTGCTTTGTTACTCACATGCGATGGTGTCAGAGCGCGAGCATACGATGGCTCGAAGCCGAGCTGCCCAACGCGAGGGCAGCCTTCTCCACCCGCCTCGGCGGGACCAGCGGCAAGCCCTTCGACAGCCTCAACCTGGGCGCCCTTACAGACGACGCGACCTCCTCAGTCATCGAGAACCGCCGCCGCCTAGCCACGGCCCTCGGCTTTGAGCCCGGTCGCGTCGTGATTGGGCGCCAGGTCCACGGCGCCGAGCTCGCTGTCCATGCCGAGCGCCAGAGGCCCAGCCCGTTCGCCGAGCCCGGCGCCGAGATTCCCGAGGTCGACGGGCACCTGATCGCAGAGCCAGGACTGGCGGCTTTGGTCTTCGTCGCTGACTGCCTGCCGGTCGCGCTGGCGGGCCCCGGCGGCGTGACCATGCTGCACTGCGGTTGGCGCGGGCTGGCCGCCGGGATCCTCGCCGAGGGCGCCAAGGCAGTGGGCGCCACGCACGCCGCGATCGGGCCCGGGATCGGGGGCTGCTGCTATGAGGTCGGCGATGAGGTACTGGGCGCCTTCGCCGGACTGGGGGAGGGCCTCGCCTCAGGACGGATGCTTGACTTACCCGAGGTCGCCCACCGGCTGTTGCGTGAGTCGGGCGTCGGATCGGTCGAGTTCTCCGGTCTCTGTACGAGCTGCGAGTCCGAGCTGTTCTTTTCCCACCGCCGCGACGCCGGTCGGGCCGGGCGCCAGGCGGGGATCGCTTGGATCGACGAGGACTCGGCCTGAGCGATGCCCGGCCTGATCCACGGCCTCGATCCGGCGAGGATCGCCGCCAACCTCGAGCAGGTGCTTGAGGTCGTCGGCGAGGGCGTCGAGATCCTTGCCGCGACGAAGTACGTGCCGCCGGGAGAGATGGGCGTCCTGTCAAAGGCCGGGGTCACTCTGGTCGGCGAGAACCGCCAGCAGGAGCTGAGCACAAAGAACGAGCGCTGGGGTGACACCTTCGAGTGGGACTTCATCGGCAACCTTCAGAGTCGCAAGGTGAGGCAGCTGTTGCCGATCTGTCGCCTGATTCACTCGGTAGCGAGCTACTCCGCCCTGGCGCAACTCGACCGCCACGGCGAGCCCGGAACCGAAGTTCTGGTCGAGGTGAACGTCGCCGGCGAAGCAGGCAGGAGCGGCGTCGACCCAGTCGATCTAGAGGACTTCATCGAGCGGTGTCCGGTGCTGGTGGGCGGTCTGATGACGATGCCGCCGTTCAGTCTGGACCCCGAGGCATCCCGTCCCCATTTCGCTCGCCTTGCCGAGTTGGCTGCGGCGCACGGCCTCGCCCGGCTCTCGATGGGCACCTCCCAGGACTGGCGTGTCGCGGTCGAGGAGGGGGCGACGATCATCCGGCTGGGGACGGCGCTGTACGTGTGAACGGCGCTACCCTGGGATAATTCCTAAAGGAGTCGGCCTGCGCAGGCCGAAAGATGGCGGAGAGTATGGCCTTACGCGACACATGGCACAGAGCGCTCGTTTACTTCGGCCTCGCCGAGGACCACGAGTATGGGTCCGAGTACGACGAAGGCTATGAGCCCGAGACGGGCTCTGAGGAAGTCTTTGAAGGCCGCCGGGAGCGTGAGCAATCGCCGGTGCGACGTCTGCCGACTGCGCGCCGCTCACGCCGCGACGAGATCGACGATATCTTCGCTGACGATGAGCCTATCTCGGCCTCGCGAACTCGTACTTTGCGGCCAGTCGCCAACGGCGGCTCCGATGTCCAGGTCCATCTCGTCATCCCGCGCAACTTCAACGACGCCCAACAGGTCGCTGATCAGTTCAAACGGTCGGTGCCGGTAATCCTCAACCTGCAGACCACCGACCATGAGCTCTCGAAGCGGATGATCGACTTTTGCTCCGGATTGACGTATGCGATGGACGGTGGGATGCAGCGGATCGCCGAGAAGATGTTCCTGCTGACGCCTCGGAACGTCGAGGTCTCTGCCGAGGAACGCGCGAGATTGATCGACAAGGGGTTCTTCAACCAGTCTTAGGTGGGCGCGTTCGGGGACCGCGCTTTGGGCTGACATCTTTAGCCAGCGGGTCGCTGCTCTCGCCGAGTTGTCCGTGCGAGATGGCAGTGCCGCATTCAGGGCACCCTCCCTATCGCCAGTAGTCTGCGCATCGCAATGATCGTTGGCTTTTGTGGGTCCGGCAGCATGGCAGCAGCCATGGCGCGAGGCTGGGCCGGTGAGTCCTTGCGAATGCTGTTCACCGATTCCGGATCGGGACGGGCCGAGGAGCTCGCCCGGGAGGTCGGTGGCGAAGCCGTCCGCTCCAACCGCAAGCTGGCGGAAGCCGCCGACATCGTCGTACTGGCTGTGAAGCCGCCACAGCTAGACGAGGTTGCGGTGGAGCTCGCAAGCGCGAAGGTGGTTATCACGCTGCTGGGGGCAACCTCCAGGGAAAGGGTTGCCGCTGCGTTTCCGCGAGCCGAGGTATTGCGGGTAATGCCGAACGTCGGGGTGGAGGTCAGGAAGGGCGTCCTCTGCGTGGCCGGTGGGGAGAATGTTGAGGTTCGAAGGTTGCTGGAGATGTTGGGAAATGTCGTTGAGCTGCCGGATGAGGAGTTCGATGCAGCTACCGCGGTGATGGGGTGTGCTCCCGCCTATCTAGCGCTGGCGGTTGAGGCGATCGCCGACGCCGGGGCGCGGGATGGGCTCGACGAGGAGCTGGCGCGAGAGCTTGTGGTGGAGACGACCGCGGGAACTGCGGAGCTGTTGCGATTGCGACATCCAGCCGACGTGCGAAGGGCGGTCGCCTCGCCGGGCGGCAGCACCGAGGCCGGCTTGCAGATTCTGGACACAGAAGGCGTCCGCGATGCGTTTGAAGCGGCGGTGCGGGCTTCGCTGGAGAGGATGGCGCAATGATTCCTCTGGCGCTGACCCGGGCTGACGTTGCCAACTATGTCAATGCGCTACTCACCGTCTACATCGTCCTCATCTTCGCCAACATCCTCATCTCCTGGCTGCCCCGCATCCCCTACAACCGCCCGCTGAGGGCCGTGCTCGACTTCGTTACCGAGACGACGAACCCCTACCTCAATCTTTTTCGGCGCTTCCTGCCCCCGATCGGGGGAGGAGGGTTCGCGCTCGACCTCAGCCCGATGCTGGGAGTTATCGTGCTGCTCTTACTGCAGGCGCTAGTCGTCCCCCTGATCTCAGGGTGAGCGGAGAAGCCGCCCGCGCTTGGCGCCTGGCCGGCGCGCTCTGTGGCTTTGTGGTCGTCGCCGACCAAGCATCCAAGGCGGCAATCGAAGCTCACCTTGTACCCGGCCAGCACATCGGCGTTTGGGGGCCGCTGGGCTTGACCCTGTCCCACAACAGCGGTGTCGCCTTTGGCCTCGCGGGCGGCGCCGGCCTGGGCCTCGTCGCGGTAACGCTGGCGGCGCTCGGCTTGGTCGGCTTCCTCTTCTGGCGCAACCCGACCCGACCGGGGGTATGGGTCGCTGTCGGCCTCTTGGCGGGGGGAGCGCTAGGGAACCTGGCCGATCGGATCCGGGCGGGTGTGGTCACCGACTACATCGACCTGCCGCACTGGCCCCCCTTCAACCTCGCCGATACTGCGATCACCGTCGGGGTCGTGCTGCTTGCGGTCGCCTATCTGAGGGAGCCGATGGATAGATGACTGCGGAGCTGCGCGTCGTCCACCTCGACGAGGCGCTCGCCGTCCTCGACAAGCCTGCCGGCCTCGTAGTCCACCCGGCGCCCTCCCACCATGGCCCAACCCTTGTTGACGAGCTGGGCGAGATCCTCGGCGGTGGAGAGGACCCGCAGCGCCCCGGCATCGTTCACCGACTCGACAAGGGCACCAGCGGCCTGCTCGTTGTCGCCCGCACCGACGCTGCTCACGCCGCCCTGCAGGTCCAGGTTCAGCGACGCGAGGTCGAGCGCCACTACCTGGCGCTGGCCGGAGGCCGCCTCGCCTCGCGTACTGGGACGATAGACGCCCCGATCGGCCGCGCTGCGCGCGAACGACACCGAATGGCAGTCTCGGGCGCTGCCGCCCGACAGGCGCGCACCCACTTCGCGGTGCTGGAGCTGCTCGCCGCTGAGACCTACCTGGAGGCGCGACTGGAGACCGGCAGGACACACCAGATTCGCGCCCACTTCGCGGCGATTGGACATCCTCTGGCAGGCGACGCGACTTACGGCGGCGGCATGAGGTATGGGCTTGAGCGCCAGTTCCTCCATGCTCACCGGCTCGTCTTCACCCACCCTGAGAGCGGCGAGAGGCTCGCCTTTGACTCCGGGCTGCCGGCGGACCTCACCGCCGCCCTCGCGACGGCCCGCATCGCCTGATCGGCTTCCCCTCTACAATCCCGCGGGTTCGCAACCAACCCCCGCTCGCAGCGCCCCGGGTCCTGCCCGGCCCAACACAGGCGCCGGGTCCGGCAAGCGCGACGGGAGAGTCTTACCTATCAAGGAGAGTTTTCGATGCCAAAGGCAGATCTCAAAGAGCTGCTGCAAGCCGGAGTCCACTTCGGTCATCAAACCCGTCGATGGAACCCCAACATGCGTCGCTTCATCTACGGCGAGCTTGACGGGATCCACATCATCGACCTGCTGCAGACCGAGGCGCTGCTGGAGAACGCCCGCCGCTTCGCCGGCGAGCTGGCCAGCGGCGGCGGCACCGTGCTATTCGTCGGCACCAAGAAGCAGGCGCGCGACGCGGTCAAAGAGTGGGCTGACCGCTGTCAGATGCCCTATGTCAGCCAGCGCTGGCTGGGCGGCTTGCTGACCAACTTCAACACGATGTCGGCCCGGATCGCCCGCCTGCACGAGCTGACCGCATGGCAGGAGGAGGGCAAACTCGACCTGCTGCCGACCAAGGAGCGGATGGGAATGCAGGCCGAGCTGGCGAAGCTCGAGTTCAACCTCGGCGGGGTTCGGGACATGGAGCGCCTGCCCGACGCAGTCTTCGTCACCGATCTCAAAACCGAGGAGATAGCGGTCCACGAGGCGGCTCGGCTGCGGATTCCGATCATCGGCTTGGTCGACACCAACTGCGACCCAAACCCGATCGACTACGTGATTCCCGGCAACGACGATGCGATCCGCTCCTGCCAGCTCGTGATCGGCACGATCGGCGCTGCCGTGGAGACGGGTGCCTCCGCCTGGCGGACCCAGGAGGAAAAGCGCATAGCCGAGGAGATGGAGCGGCGTCGTAAAGAGGAGGAGGAGCGCCGCAAGCGCGAGGAAGAGGAGGAAGCGCGGCAGGAGGCTGAGGACGCAGCCAAAGCCGTTGCCGATGCGGAGGCTGCCGCAAAACAGCAAGCGCCCGCCCGGATTGGCGACGAAGTCGCGGGTCAGGCAGCTCAGGGTTCCCCCGGCGGTGGCGCAAGGCCCACCGCCCCCGGAGGCAAAGTTGAGGCGGCGGCGGTCGAAGATGCTCAGCCATCACCCGCTTCGGGTCGCAATCTGACCCCTCCAGGATCGAGCGAGGACCCCGCCGAGCCGACCCAAGAGGGCGCGACCGCATGACGGTCACAGCCGCTGACGTCAAAGCTCTGCGAGACCGCACCGGCGCCGCGATGATGGACTGTAAGGCCGCCCTGGCCGAGGCCGACGGCGACGGCGAGCGCGCGATTGAGCTGCTCCGGGTCAAGGGCCAGGCCTCAGCCGCCAAGCGCGAGGGGCGAGGCACCGAGGAGGGCGTCGTATCCGCCTACATTCACGCCAACGACAGGGTGGGGGCGATGGTTGAAGTCCAGTGCGAGACGGACTTCGTTGCCCGCAACGAGGATTTCAAGGCGTTCGCCTACGAGGTTGCCCTGCACGTCGCGGCGAGCGCGCCGCGATACATCTCCTCCGCGGAGATTCCAGAGGAGGAGCGCGAGGCCGAGCGGCGCGTATTCGAGGAGAAGGCCCGCGAGGAAGGCAAGTCAGACGAGGTGGTCGAGAAGATCGTCGCGGGACAGCTCGCCAAGTGGGGGAGTGAGGTCGCGCTCCTTGACCAGGCCCACGTCAATGCGGATAAGCACGACTCGAAAACGATCGAGGAGCTACGCCAGGAGCTTGCCGCCAAGACCGGCGAGAATGTTCGGGTCGCCCGCTTCGCCTACTTCCGCGTCGGCGAGGCCTGAGGCGGGCCGAGAGAAGTCGGGGATAGGCTCTTCGCGAGCGGAGCAAAGCCGAGATCTATGGATTCAAGCGCCAAGTTCAGCCGCATCCTGCTCAAGCTCTCCGGTGAGGCGCTGATGGGCGGACTCGACTACGGCACCGACGCGGGTGAGGTGCAGCGGATCGCCAGGCAGGCGACGGCGATCCGCTCGCGCGGCGTGGAGGTCGCGATCGTCGTCGGGGCCGGCAACATCTACCGTGGCCTTGAGGCCGCCGCTGACGGCATGGATCGTGCTACTGGCGACTACATGGGGATGCTGGCAACGGTGCTCAACGCCCTAACCCTTCAGGACGCGCTGGAGAC
Source organism: uncultured Solirubrobacterales bacterium (assembly GCA_963777915.1). Taxonomy (GTDB): domain Bacteria; phylum Actinomycetota; class Thermoleophilia; order Solirubrobacterales; family 70-9; genus CAVUPF01. Next base: position 820,454 of record CAVZSH010000005.1, read on the forward strand.
GATGGACCAGCACACCAGGGTGATGTCGGCGATCGACGTCAAGGAGGTGGCCGAGCCCTACATCCGCCGCCGTGCCATGCGCCACCTCGAGAAGGGACGGGTGGTGATCTTTGCCGCCGGCACCGGCAACCCGTTCTTCACCACCGATACCGCTGCGGCGCTGCGCGCGCTTGAGATCCACGCCGAGGCGATCCTGATGGCCAAGAATGGAGTCGAGGGGGTCTACGACGCCGATCCGGCGATCCATGCCGACGCCAAGTTCATCCCCGAGATCAGCCACCGCGAAGCGATCGAGCGGGGGCTGAAGGTGATGGACTCGACCGCGCTCTCCCTCTGCATGGACAACGACCTGCCGATCTATGTCTTCAACATGGGGGACGAGGGCAACATAGATAGGATCGTCCGCGGCGAGAGGGTGGGCACGCTGGTCTCCAGCGCGCCTGCCGCCGCGTGAGGACCGGAACCCAGTGGAGCTGATCGACGAACTGCTCGAGGACGCCAAGGGCCGCATGGCCAAGTCGGTCGAGTCGAGCAGAGGCGAGCTGGCCACTGTTCGCACCGGCCGGGCCTCACCCCACCTGCTAGACCGCATCGCAGTGGACTACTACGGAACCCAGACGCCGCTCAAGCAGCTCGCAAACGTGGCGACCACCGACGCACGCCTGCTCACCGTCACCCCTTACGACAAGTCCTCGCTGGCGGCAATCGAGAAATCGATCCAGGAGTCCGACATCGGGCTGACGCCCAGCAACGACGGCAACGTGATCCGCCTCCAGATCCCGGAGCTGACCGAGGAGCGCCGCCGCGAGATGGTCAAGGTCGTCCACGGCGTCGCCGAGGAGGGCCGGGTGGCGATCCGCAACGTCCGCCGTGACGTCATGCACGATTTGCGCGAGCTCAAGAAGGAGGGGGAGGCTGGCGAGGACGATGAGCGCCGCGCCGAGTCCGCGCTCCAGAAGCAGACCGACGACGCGATCACCGAGATCGACGCGCTGCTCAAGGGCAAGGAAGAGGAAATCCTCGAGGTTTGACCCCTGCCCGATACGTAGCGATCATCACCGACGGCAACGGGCGCTGGGCCCAGCATCGCGGCCTGCCGGTCGTCGAGGGGCACCGGGCTGGCGCCGACGTACTCAAGGCGCGGCTGCGCGACGCAGTCGAGCTGGGGATAAGGGAGCTGTCCGTCTTCTCCTTCTCAACCGAGAACTGGTCGCGGCCAGCGGAGGAGGTCGAGAGCCTGGTGCGGATGTTCGGCGAGCGGATCGCCACCGAGACTCCCGAGCTGCGCGAGGAGGGGGTGCGGATGCGCTTCATCGGTCGCCACGAGGGGGTCGACACGGAGCTCGTGGAGCTGATGGAGTGGGCGGAACGCACGACCGACGCCAACCGGCGCATCACCCTCTTCGTCGCCTTCAACTACGGCGGCAGGGCGGAGATAGTGGACGCGGCGCGAAGCTTCAAAGGGGGCTCCGAGGAGGAGTTCCGCCACCACCTCTACGCGCCCGAGATGCACGACCCAGACCTCCTAATAAGAACGAGCGGAGAGCAGCGCGTTTCCAACTACCTGCTCTGGCAGTGCGCCTACTCAGAGCTGGTCTTCCGGGATGAGTTCTGGCCAGACTTCACGCGGGAAGCGCTCGAGGCCTCCCTGGAGGAGTACGAGTCGCGGCAGCGACGCTTCGGGGCGAGGGCCTGACCATGGGCCCGCCCCGCGAGGAAGGGGAGGAGCGCCGCAGCCGGCCGCGCCGCAGCTTCCGCGAGGCCGAAGAGCTCTTCAACGGCCTCGATGATCCGACTGTCGAGGAGCGACCCAAGCCGGCACCGCGACCGCCGAAGCGCCGCCGGGGGCTGCGTGGCGAGACCGCCAAGCGAATCCTCGTCGCGATCCCCTGGATCGCCTTCGCGATCGCGATCACCGTCGCCGGTGGGCTGGTCTTCGCGATCGCGATGATCGCAATCGGAGTGCTCGCCCTGCACGAGTACTTCGCGATGACCGAGGAGCTGCGCCCGATCGAGATCGCTGCTTACATTGCGGTCACGGCACTGGTCCTCGCCGCCCACTTCGGCACGACCTTCGACGTGCTGATGGTCATCCCGGCCTCCTTCCTGCTGCTCTTCGTCTTCGGCGCCGATCGCAAGCACCGCGACGGGATCACTGTCTCGATGGGCATCACCCTGCTTGGGGTCGTGTGGATCGGTATCCCGCTGGTCCACGCGGTACTGCTGCGCGAATTGCCCCACCACGGCGCTGCCTTGCTGGTCGACGTCCTTGTCGGCACCTTTGTGACCGACACGGCGGCCTACGCGACGGGCCGCATGTTCGGCAGCCACCGGATCGCCCCCAGCCTTTCGCCCAACAAGACGCTTGAGGGGTTGATAGGCGGCTTCGTGATCGGCACGATGAGCGTCTGGTTCGCTGGCCTGTACCAAAACTGGCTCTCCGGAGTCGACGCTCTGATCCTCGGCGCCGCCGTGGCGGCGATCGCCCCACTCGGAGACCTCTTCGAGTCGATGCTGAAGCGCGACCTCGGCAAGAAGGACACCGGCGCCCTCTTCGGCCCCCACGGCGGCGTCCTCGACCGCCTCGACGCGGTCTTCTTCACCATCGTCATCGGCTACTACCTTGCCGTTCAGCTGGTTTATTGACCCACTTACACTGAGTCGATGAAGAAACTCGCGATCCTAGGGTCAACAGGCTCGATCGGGGTTCAGGCACTCGAGGTCGTCGCGACCTCTCCCGGCCTGCAGGTAGTCGCGCTCGCCGCGGGCTCGAGCTGGGAGCAGGCAGTCGGACAGGCTCGCCAGTTCGGGGTGCCGGCGATCGCGCTATCCGATGCGGATGCGGCGGAGCGGGCACGGGCGGAGTGGAGCGGACGCGTGCTCTCTGGAGAGGAGGGGGTCCGCGAGCTGATCTCCGCTAGCGAAGCAGACCTCGTCCTCAACGGGATCGTCGGCGCTGTGGGCCTGGCCTCGACCGTGGTCGCCCTCGGCGAGGGGATCGACGTGGCGCTCGCCAACAAGGAGAGCCTGGTGATCGGCGGCGAGCTGGTGATGGCGCTGGCCGAGGCGACCGGCGCTCGCCTGCTGCCCGTCGACTCCGAGCACTCCGCCCTGCACCAGCTGATCGGGTCCGAGGCGCCGGGGACGGTCGAGCGGCTCATCCTCACCGCTTCTGGTGGGCCCTTTCGGGGTCGCCACGACCTCTCCGGAATCACCATCGCCGAGGCGCTCGCCCATCCAACCTGGGAGATGGGGGGAAGGATCACGATCGACTCGGCGACCCTGATCAACAAGGGGTTCGAGATGATCGAGGCCCACCACCTCTTCGGGGTCCCTTACGAGCGGATCGACGTGGTAGTCCACCCGCAGTCCCTGGTCCATTCATTGGTCCAGCTCAACGACGGCGCCTCGCTCGCCCACCTCGGCCACCCAGACATGCGTGTGCCGATCTCCTACGCATTGCATTTCCCCGAGCGGGCCGATGTAGATGTCCTGCGGCTCGATCTGGCCGCCGCTGGTGAGCTGAGCTTCGAGCGACCCGACGCCGACACCTTCACCTGCCTGCGATTGGCCCGCGAGGCCGGCGAAGCCGGGGGAACGGCGCCCTGCGTGCTAAACGCTGCCGACGAGGTCGCCGTAGCCGCCTTCTTAGATGGGCGCATCCCGTTCACCGGCATAGCCGAGGTGATCGAAAGGGTTCTGGAAGAAATGCCCGCGCAGCCGGCCGGCCACTTCGCGGATCTCTTCGCGACCGATGACGAAGCCCGCCGACGCTCCGAAGAGGAGGTCAGGGGGTTGACACCGGCATGAGCTGGCTTATCGTCCTCTTCGGCTTCTGCTTGCTGGTAATTCTCCATGAGGCGGGTCACTTCTTCGCGGCGAAGGCAACCGGGATGCGGGTTGAGCGCTTCTTCCTTTTTTTCGGCCCGAAGATCGCCTCGTTCAAGCGCGGCGAGACCGAGTACGGGATTGCGGCGATTCCGCTGGGGGGCTACGTGAAAATCAGCGGCATGAATCCCGAAGAGGAGATGCCGCCGGAGGTCGAACGCCGCGCCTACTACCGGCAGCCGGTATGGAAGCGAATCCTTGTAATCGGAGCCGGGCCAGCGGTAAACATCGGACTGGCCTTCGTGATCTTCTTCTTCATCTATCTCGTTGGGGCTACCAACACCGCCCAGACAGTCGGTGAAATCGTGCCCGGCTCACCCGCCGCCAGGACGCTGAAGAAGGGCGACCGGATCCTCTCCGTCGACGGCAAGGCCTTTCGGGGCCTCGGCGAGGAATCGCGACTCGAACACTTCAGCCGACTGGTCGCCTCCCATAAGTGCGTTGGCAAGCAGACGAATGGTTGCACGGCTGCGACGCCAGTGATACTGCGTGTGGTACGCGGCGGCAGAACCCTGACAATCTCCGCACACCCCGAATACGAAGCCGCGCTAGGACGAACCCGTATCGGTTTCACCTATGGCACCACGCCGGCAAATCTCAGTATCGGGGCCGCCGCGGGCCGCGCTGGCGAATCGATGTGGTTGATCGCCCACAAAACCGCATCGGTGATCGCCAACATCTTCAACTCCCAGGACCGCAAGCAAGTTTCCGGCATTGTCGGGTTCAGTGATGTTGCCCACCAGGAGATCGGGATCGGCGCAATACCCGCCCTCGCCCTGTTCGCCTTCCTCAGTCTCTCGCTCGGCCTGATCAACCTTCTCCCCTTCCTGCCACTCGACGGCGGCCACATTTTCTGGAGCCTGGTTGAGAAAATCCGTGGCGAGCCGGTTTCTCTGCGCGTGATGGAAGGCGCCAGCATGGTTGGCTTCGCGCTTGTAGCGATGCTGGTTTTCATCGGCCTCTCCAACGACATCGGCCGGCTGACCGGCGCAGGCTTCAACGTCCGGTAGCCGGCCCGCAGCGCTCCCCGGATACCCTTCATACATGGCTTCCAAGCGTCAGATCTTCGTCGGAGACGTGCCAATTGGCGGCGGCGCCCCGGTCGTCGTGCAGACGATGACCAAGACCGAGACCGCCAACCTGGCCGCGACGATGGCGCAGATCCGCAAGGTCGCCGACGCCGGGGCAGACATCGTGCGGGTCGCGGTGCCGCGCGACGACGACGTCGAGGCGCTGAAGACGATCGTCCGCGAGTCGCCGATCCCGGTTATCGCCGACATCCACTTCAACCACACGCTGGCGCTGAAGGCAATCGACGCCGGCGCTCACTGCATCCGGCTTAACCCGGGCAATATCGGCGGCCGCGAGAAAGTCGCCGAGGTCGTGGCGAAGGCGACAGCCGCCGGGGTGCCGATGCGGATCGGCGTCAATTCCGGCTCGCTCCCAAAACACCTGCATGAGCTGGAGCGCGAGGCCCCGGTCGAAGCCCTAGTCGCCGCCGCGGTCGAGTTCGTCGAGCTGATGGAGGGCCTCGACTTCGAGAACTTCAAGGTCTCGATCAAGTCGACCAACGTGCCAAACACGATTGCAGCCAACCGCCTGCTCGCCGAGCGGATCCCCTACCCGCTTCACCTGGGGATCACCGAGGCGGGGACCAAGTGGTCGGGCTCGCTGAAATCCGCGGTCGGGCTCGGCACCCTGTTGGCCGACGGCATCGGGGACACGATCCGGATCAGTCTTTCCACCTTCCATGCCGAGGAGGAGGTAAAGGTCGCCTGGGAGATCCTCAAGGCACTGCAGCTGCGTGAGCGCGGCCCGGTGTTGATCGCCTGCCCGACCTGCGGACGCCTCCAGTTCGACATGGACTCGGTGGTGGCGGAGATCGAGCGGCGGCTGGAAGGCTACGCCGAGCCGGTGGAGGTCGCGGTGCTCGGCTGTGCGGTGAACGGGATCGGCGAGGCCAGCCACGCGGACTTCGGGATCACAGGCGCCAAGGACGAGGGGCTGATCTTCGCCCACGGCAAGCCGCTGCGGAAGGTGCCGCAAGCGACGCTGGTTGACGCTTTGTTCGAGGAGATCGACAAATCGCTTGATCGTGGCGGGGTCGAGGTCGACGAGGCAAAGGCGGGGGAGGGGGCCGCATGGCTGGCGAGGATCGAGGAGGAGAGCGCCGGCGATCTCACACCAGAGAAGATCGCCCAGATGGAGCACGAAGCCGCACAGAAGGGTGAGTCCGACAAGGTCTTGCTCGATGAGGAGACTTCACCCACGGTGGGTCGCCGCTTCACCAGAGCCTGAGCGCCAGGCGACAGGGGATAGGTTTCCGGCGTGACGCGATTGAGCCAGACGCTTCTGCCGACCCTGAGGGAGGCGCCAGCCGATGCGGAGGCGCTGTCGCACAAACTAATGGTGCGAGCGGGGCTGATTCGCCAGCTTGGAGCCGGGCTGTGGACATACCTGCCTGCCGGTTGGCGCGCCCATCGCAAGGTCGAGCAGATCATCCGAGAGGAGATGGAGGGGATTGGGTGTCAGGAGATGCTGATGCCCGTGCTGCAGCCGGCCGAGATTTGGGAGAAGACTGGGCGGTATGAGATCGAGGAGATGTTCAAGCTCTCCGATCGCAAGGGATCGCCGCTGGTGCTGGCTATGACCCATGAGGAGTGCATCACCCATCACGTCGCGCGGGAGGTTCGCTCTTACCGGGATCTACCACTGATGCTGTTCCACATCCAGACAAAGGAGCGAGATGAGCCGCGACCTCGGGCCGGGGTGCTGAGGACTCGCGAGTTCACGATGAAGGATGCCTACTCCTTCGACCGCGACATCGATGGCCTGGAGCGATCCTATGAGCTGCAGAGTGGCGCCTACGAGCGCATTCTCGACCGCTGCGGGCTGCGCTGGTACCGGGTCGAGTCCGACGTCGGGATGATGGGCGGTTCCGGCGCCCATGAGTACATGGCCCCCTGTGCCGCCGGGGAGGATGCCGTGGCGCTGGCGCCTGACTTCGCCGCCAACGTCGAGGTGACCGAGCTGCGAGCCGGCGACCCAGGGCCGAATGGCGGCACGGTCACTGTCGAGCCGGCGATCGAGGTCGGCAACATCTTCAAGCTCGGGACCCGCTACTCGGAGCCGCTCGGCGCCACCTACCTCGACGAGGAGGGGATGGAGAGACCGATAGTCATGGGCAGCTACGGGATCGGCCCGGCGCGGATCGTCGCCGCGGCGATCGAGCAAAGCGCCGATCGGAATGGGATCGCCTGGCCGAAGGCGCTTGCCCCGTGGGGCATACACCTCGTCTCCTTAGCCAAGCCCGGAGAGGAAGAGCGCGAAGTGGCGGATCAGCTCTACGAGGAGCTGCTCGCCGGTGGGGCCGAGGTGCTCTACGACGACCGCGAAGCCGGGCCGGGGGAGAAGCTTAACGACGCCGATCTGCTCGGCTGCCCCATCCGAGTCGTGGTCGGGCGTCGCGGCCTCGCCGAGGGCGTCGTTGAAGCGGTCGAGCGCCGCGGTGGCGCTGTTCATAACCTGCCCGTGGGGGATGCCGCCAAGCGGGCGCCAGCGCTCCTCCAGGGGCTTGATGACTGACTCTGCCCCGTTCGGGCGCGGGCGCCTGCGCCGCCTCTTCGGGCTCGACCGCAGTGGCGCCCAACCGCGACAGACCCGCACCGGAGAGCCGCTGCGCCCCTGGACGATCCCCAATCTGGTCGGCTACGCGCGCCTCGCCGCATTGCCGCTCTTCCTCTACCTCGCCTTTGAATCTGGCGACGGGCGCAGCGCGGCGGCCGCGATCGTCTTCTGGCTGATCGCCGCCAGCGACTACCTTGACGGCTTCCTCGCTCGTGTCACCGGCCAGTACAGCCGCATGGGGGCACTGCTCGACCCACTCGTAGACCGACTCACCGTCCTCTCCGGCGCCGTCGTCTGTTGGAGCTTTGAGCTGCTGCCGCGCTGGGCGCTGGCGCTGCTCGCGCTGCGCGAGCTGGCGATGCTCGTGCTCGCCCAGTACGGCCTGCGTCACGGCGTCGATGTCGAGGTCAACTGGCCGGGACGAGTCTCGGTCTTCCCGATCATGGGCGGGATCTTCTTCGCGATGGTCTTCGCCGGCTGGGTGCCGGCGGCGCTGCTGATCCTCGGGCTGGCGCTGGCGATTCTCGCGACGATCCTCTACGCCAGGACCGGATTACGAGCAGTCAGGCAGGCTGGCACGATGCAAGCGAAGCCTCATTCTCCATAAACCTTCAACCTTCAGTTGAACCTTTGGCCGCCCTGGACCTATAATCGGCAGCAGCGGCAAACGGAGGCGAGGCCTCTCAATCAAGGAGCGAGATGGAGGACACCTTTCCCGATCTGGGCTCACTCTCCGATAAGGAGCTGAAGGACCTGATCGACAAGCTCACCGAGGAGGAGAATGAGATCTCCTACAAGCGACGCGTTCTGCACGGAAGGATCGACATCCTCCGCGCCGAGCTCGTCAATCGGCTGCGCCAGAAACGCGAGCGAGGCGACTCGCTGTTCTCCGGCGACGACGTGAGGCAGCTGACCGAGATCCTCGCCGGCAAGGCGCAGCCTGATCCGGAGGACGAGCCGGCCGCTTGAGCGCCCGGAGGCGACCATGGCCGTCCACTGTCCCGAGTGCGGGTTCGCGAACCCCGAGGGCGCCAACTATTGCCAGAAGTGCGGCGCCTACCTTGGCGCCGGCCCTTCGGAGGGCGGTGAGGATCCAACGACGATGACCTACACCGTCGATGAGACCGGCGACATGCAGCCGATCGACATCGATGAGGTGGTCGAGCGGGCCGGCGCGGCGCTGGTGATCCGCTCCGGCGGGGGGCGGGCGGGAGAGAGCTTCACAGCGAGCGAGGATCGGATCAGTATCGGGCGCAGCCCCGACGCCGGCGTCTTCCTCGACGACGTGACCGTCTCCCGCAATCACGCTCTGCTGGTCCGCCGCCGTGACGGCCTCTACATCGACGACCTCGGCTCGCTGAACGGGACCTACGTCAACCGGCGCAGAATCGAGTCGCACCGACTCTCCGACGGCGATGAGATCCAGGTCGGCAAGTACAAGCTCAGCTACCTGGAGAAGTAGGGCGATGGCCGTCTCCGAGAAGCAGGCCCGCCCGCCCGACTCGGCCAGCCGGCCGCGCAAGGCATTGACGATCGGCGCCGTCTGCAAGATCCTCCAGGGAGAGTTCGACGATGTCTCGATCTCGAAGATCCGCTATCTCGAGGACCAAAAGCTGCTCACCCCGCGCCGCACCTCGGGGGGCTACCGCCTCTACAGCCAGTCCGACGTCGAACGGCTGCGCACGATCTTGCGCCTGCAGCGCGACGAGTTTCTGCCGCTACGGGTGATCCGCCAAGAGCTTGCCGCGGGGGCCGAGGTCGACTTCGGGGGGGCCGCCGACCGCCGACCCAACGCCGGCGCGGTGCGGCGGGCGATTCTGGTCAACACCTCCAGCGCCTATCTCAACCTCGACGAGGTGATCGAGGAGACCGGCGCCCGCGAGGATCTGATCTCCGAGTTGGAGAACTTCGGCATCGTCCAGCCCGAGAAGCGAGACGGCAAGACCGTCTACGACGAGACCGACCGAGAGATCGTGCGGGCCGCCAACGAGCTCTCCAGAGTCGGGGTCGCGGCACGCAATCTGCGCGTCTTCCGCTCCTCCGCTGACCGCGAGGCCAACCTGCTGGAAGCCCTGCTGGGGCCCGCGCTGCGCTCTCGCAATCCGGAGCGGCGCAAGGAGGCGCTGGAGAGCCTGGAAAGCCTGGCGGCGACGGTGAGCCACCTCAAGCACCTGCTGCTCGTCCGCGATCTGCGCCGCCTGGCGGGCGAGTAGATCTCAGCCGATGTCCCGAGTGGTCCGCCGCCGCACGATCGCGGCCCCCGTCGACGAGGTCTGGTCGCTGATCTCCGATCCCTACAGCCTGCCCCGCTGGTGGCCGCGCACGACGCGGGTCGAGAACGTCGAGCGCAAGAGCGCCGGGCGGCGCAGCCAGTGGACCAAGGTGCTGGAAACGAACGAGGGCAGGGGCGTACGTGCCGACTTCCGCTGCCTCAGCTCGGCCGAGCCCGAGCGCTACATCTGGGAGCAACAGCTCGAGGGAACGCCGTTCGCTCGTCATCTGCGCAGCGCGGGCGTCGAGATCGGCCTGCGGCCCGAGGGGAGCGGGACCAGGGTCAGCCTTACCTCTAAGCAGGTGCTGCGGGGGCTGTCGCGACTCGGCTCGCCGCTGATGCGGCGCGGCCAGGGGGCGATCCTTGACGAGGCGCTGGACGGAATCGAACGCGCGCTGACCGGGGAGGATGAGTGAGCGGGGCATCCCCGAGGGGGCGATGACGGTCGTGGGTGGCCCTCGGCGCGACGCGAAGTGGTGGGGGTGGGGCGACCCCTCAATCTCGCCGCGGCTGGACGACGAGGCGCTGGCCGCCCTGGGCGAGCGGCTGGGCGAGTTGGAGCCGGCGCCACGGGCAGGGTCGCTGGAGAGTTTCGAGCTTCCCCCGGCGGCGGCGCTGCCGCGGGCACTGGTTGAGGCGGCGGGGGAGGAGAATGTCTTCGTCGGCACGGAGGATCGCATCCGCCACGCAACGGGTCGTGGCTATGTCGACCTTGCCAGGCTGCGTCGGGGACGGCTCGAAGCCGCGCCGGACGCCGTCGTCCTGCCCGGCGACGCCGAAGCGCTGCGACGCGTGCTGGAGGCCTGTGCGGCGGAGGGCGTCGCCGTCGTGCCCTTCGGCGGCGGTACCAGCGTCGTCGGTGGAGTCGAGCCGCTGCGTGGCGCGCATGGCCGCCTGATCAGCCTCGACCTGAGCCGGCTCCGAGACATCGAGGTCGACCACCGCTCGCTGACCGCCCGGCTGGGCGCCGGACTGCGCGGCCCGGAGGCGGAGGCCGCGCTGGGCGCCCGGGGAATGACACTCGGGCACTTTCCGCAGTCCTTCGAGTACGCGACGATCGGTGGCTTCGCTGCCACCCGCTCGGCCGGGCAGGCCTCGAGCGGCTATGGACGCTTCGACGCACTGGTCAGCTCGGTCCGCCTGATCGCCCCCGCCGGGGACCTCGGCACGCTCGCAACCCCGCACACGGCGGCGGGACCGGCGCTACGCGAGCTGATACTGGGCTCAGAGGGCGTCTTCGGCGTCATCCCCGAGGTGAGCGTTAGGGTGCGCCCAGCCCCACGGGCGCGGCGCTATGAGGGCTGGATGGCCGAGAGCTTTGAGGCCGGGGCAGAGATCGTGCGGGCGATGGCGCAGGGTCCGGGGCTACCCGACGTGATCCGCATCTCTGACGAAGAGGAGACCGAGGGATCGCTGGCGCTCTCGGGGCCGCGGGGTATCGCCGGCGCCCTCTTTGACGGCTACCTCGGCCTGCGCCGCCGCCGCAGCGGTTGCCTTGTCATCCTCGGGCTGGAGGGGGAGGAGGAGTCGGTCTCCCGGCGGCGCTCACTCGCGGCCCGAGCTCTGCGCGCCGGCGGTGCGGCCTACCTTGGCCGGGCGGCTGGGCGTTCCTGGGAGCACGGCCGCTACCAAGCCCCTTACCTGCGAGACACGCTACTGGGCCTGGGCGCGATGGTAGAGACTTTGGAGACCTCGCACACCTGGGCGCGGCTCGGTGAGCTGCACACGGCGGCCAGCACCGCGATCCGCGACTCGCTTGCCGCCCAGGGCACACCGGGCCTCGTCTTCTGCCACCTCTCCCACGCCTATCCCGACGGTGCGTCCCTTTACTTCACGTTCATCTCCCGCACCCGGCGCGGCGAGGAGCTCGAGCAGTGGAGGGCGGTGAAGCGCGCCGCCTCGGAAGCGATCGTCGCCACTGGCGCCACGATCACGCATCACCACGCGGTGGGCCGAGACCACGCCCCCTATATGGAGGCCGAGGTGGGGAGGACCGGGCTGGAAACTCTGCGCGCGGTCAAGGAGCGGCTCGACCCGGCCGGGATCATGAACCCCGGCAAGCTCCTGCCAAGCGCCTGATCGGCCTTAGCCGTTGCCCTGCTTCTTGGCGGCGGCGCCTACGATCGGACCCGTCACCTTGCCACGCAGGACATCCGTGCCAGTGTAGGCCGGGGTCTTCTTTTCCCCCTTTGCCTTGGCTACCGCGCTTTTGAACTGGTCGTTCGCGACCCGCGTGACGGCAAGTTCATCGAAGGCGCCGCTCGCCAGGAAGACGAGAACCTCGTTCGGCACCTGGTACTCCGCCGCGATCCGACCCGACTTGCCTACTTCAGTGCTGGCAATCGGCACCATCAACGTCGGTGAGCGGGCCAGCCAGATCGCATAGGACTCGCCCGTGGCGGACGGTTCCAGATCCTGCGCTTCCACCTCTAAGGCAACCTTGTTCTTGATCCTGCCGAACAGGGCCAACCCTTTGGCGTTGCCGCCGTCGACCGGCTTCAACACGGCCCCAGTGAGCGAGGAGTTGGTCGGGGTCGTGTTGGTTGCCTTGGAGCTGCCCAATTCCCGACTGGACGCAGGGGTCGTCGTGGGGCTCGATGAGGACCCTCCGCCCGAGAGCGCCAGTACCAAGATCAGGATTACCGCGACAGCGCCGGCCAGACCGCCCGCGAGGAGGCGCTGATCCGCGGGCAAGTGGATACGCGCCGATCGAGCAGGGGTGGCGGAGGAAGGCTTAGGAGGCGGCGCCTGGGGCGGTGCCACTGGAGTCTCCTCTAGGGGCTCCTCGACCTTGATCTCCTTCGCCGTGACAGTGGGGGGAGGCTGCGGCTCCTCCGCGGCAGCGCTCGGCGGCTGCGGCTCCTCCGCGGTCGGCTGAGGCCTCTCGGTCGCCTCGGGGGGCGCCTGTCCCGACTCGCCGCCTACCTCCGCCAGCGCTTCTCTTACCTTGACGCGTACCTCCTCGACGCTGAGGCCCATCAGCGCGGCGATGTCCTCGTAGCCCTGCTCGCGCTGCGCAAGCAGCCGGAGCATCGCCCTCTGGTCCTCGGTGAGCGCCACGGGTCGAGAAGCCTACGTCAGACAGGAGGTCTCACCGTGCAGTGATCCGATTAAGGTGCGAACCGATGGCCGACGATCCGCACGGACTTCACTCGCCCTTCGACGCGCTGGTGGGCATCGAGTGGCTCGACGACGACCCCGATCACGCCAGGGTGCGACTGGAGGTGCGTGACGAGCTGCGCCAGCCGGTCGGCCTCCTGCACGGAGGCGCTGTGTCGACCTTGGTCGAGAGCGTCTGCAGCGGCGCGACGGCGCAGGCCGTGCTCAGCGACGGGATGATCGCGATGGGCCAGTCGATCAACGTCAGCTTCATTCGCCCGATCACCGAGGGCTCGGCAGAGGTGAGCGCCCGAGCTCGCCATCGTGGGCGCACCACCTGGGTCTGGGACGCCGAGGTCCGCAGCGCCGACGGCAAGCTCTGCGCCCTTGCCCAGATGACGATCGCGGTCAGGCTGTTGTCTCAGGGAACGGCTAACCCCCGAAGCGGTTCGTGATCGGCAAACGGCGATCGCGACCGAAGGCCTTTGGCGTGATGCGAACGCCCGGCGCGGCCTGGCGGCGCTTGTACTCGGAGTGATCGACCATTCGGATCACCTCATCGACGACGCTCGCCGGCATCCCGGCTGCGATCATCTCCTCCCGCCCCTCGTCGCGCTCGACGTAGGCGGCGAGGATGCGGTCGAGCAGTTCGTAGGGCGGCAGCGAGTCGCTGTCGAATTGGTCGGGGCGCAGCTCGGCAGACGGCTCTCGGTCCAGCACCGAGGCTGGGACCAGCTCGCGGCCGGCGCGCTCGTTGCGGTGGCGGACCAGCTCGTAGACGAGCGTCTTTGGCACGTCCTTGATCACCGCGAAGCCGCCAGCCATGTCGCCGTAGAGGGTCGCGTAGCCAACCGACATCTCGCTCTTGTTGCCGGTCGTCAGCACCAGCCAGCCATGCTTGTTGGAGAGAGCCATCATCAGGTTTCCCCGGATTCGCGCCTGGATGTTCTCGGCGGCGAGGTCTGGCTCTGAAGGGCGAGTGGGGTCGCGGGTTAGAGGCTCCGCATCCCCGCCATCGGTCGCGGCGCCGAAGGAGCCGGCGAGGGCGGCCTCATAGGCGCTCATCGGCGCGGAGATCGGGATCTCGATCGCCTTGCAGCCGAGGTTCGCGGCGATAGCCCGCGCGTCGGCCTGTGTCTCGACGCCGGAGTGGGGCGAGGGCATCACCACACAACTGACGTGTTCCGGCCCGACGGCATCGGTCGCGAGCAGCGCCACTAAAGCGGAGTCGATTCCCCCCGAGAGTGCGATGCCGACATGGCGGAAACCGTTCTTGCGGACGTAGTCGCGCAAGGCGAGGACGAGCGCTGCGTAAACCTCGTCGAGGTCGGACAATGGCTCGGCGAGCGGGCCCGGAGCGGGGGAGGGAATCTCACAGACCAGCAGCTCCTCCTCGAACTGGGCGGCCCGGGCGATCACCGTGCCGCCCGGGCCGACCACAAAGCTCTGGCCGTCGAAGACCAGCTCGTCCTGGCCGCCGACCAGATTGCAGAAGGCAAAATGGACGCCGTAGGCGCGGGCCCGGGCGACGAACATCTCCTCGCGCTGGCGCCCCTTGCCGCGATGGTAGGGCGAGCCCGACGGGTTGGCGATCAGCTCGGCGCCCGCCGCCACCTCGGCCGAGGCAGGCGGACCCTCGATCCAGCAGTCCTCGCAGATCGTCAGCCCCATCCTTGTTCCGGCGACTTCGACCGTCGCCGGCTCGGTTCCCGGTAGGAAGTAGCGCTGCTCGTCGAAGACCGCGTAGTTGGGGAGTCGGTTCTTGCGATAGACAGACCGCACGGCGCCGTCGGCGAGAACGGCGAGTGAGTTGTAGGCGTGGCGGAAGTCGCCGCTGCCCGCAACCGGCTCGGCGAAGCCGACCACAACGGTCATGTCGCTGACCTGGGTGGCCAGATCCTCGACCGCACGCCGATTCGCCTCGACGAAGTGGCGCTTTAGGTAGAGATCCTCGGCTGGGTAGCCGGACACGGACAGCTCCGGAAAGATCGCCAGCTCGGCGCCCTCGGCGCGGGCGCGGCCGATCCACTCGGCGATCTTTGCCGCGTTGCCGGCGATGTCGCCCACGGTCGGGTTGATCTGGGCGAGGGCTACGCGCAAGGTCGTCTGCTAGGCCTGGGCCTCGGGGGCGAGGGCGGCCTCCTCGCCTTGCTGCTTCCTCGGTCGAGTCCGCCGCTTCGGCTTCGGTGCCGCGGTCGCCGCCGTTTCCCGAATCGCCGCCTCGAGGTCAAGGGCGAAGCTGTCGAGGTCAGCCATCGCGTCGTAGTCGCCGATGAGGCCGAAGTTGACCTGGCCGTTATAGGACATGATCCCGACGCAAAGCGCCTGGCGACGGGCCAACGGCACCATCGGGAAGATCGACTCCATCTGGCGACCGAGTACGTAGAGCGGGAGCTGTGGCCCCGGCACGTTGGTGACGACAAGGTTGAAGAAACGCTGCGCCGGCTGCAGGCGAGCGGCCTGGGCGGCGATCGTCGGCGGCGCGAAGTCGGTGATCCGGGTGAGGATCTCGGCTCCCACGGCCTGACCTGAGGCCTTGAGGTCGCCCATCGTCTCGGTCACCAGCCGCAGCCGCTCGACCGGGTCCTCGCACCAGATGGGAAGCGGCGCCATCATCGCTGCGATCCGGTTACCGAGCGCCCCGTGCTCCTCGTCGGCGCGGACGCTGACCGGGACCATCGCCCGCATCTCCAGTCCCTCGGTGTCGTGGCCGCGGGCGCGCAGGTAGTTGCCGAGCGCGCCGGCGACGATCGAGAGGATGACGTCGTTGACGGTGCCGCCGTGAGCGTCCTTTACTCGCTTGAGCCCCTCGAGGTCGGTCTGGGCGATCGCAAAGCGCCGATGGGGGCCGATCTCGACGTTGAACGGGGTGGAGGGTGCCGCGATCCCGGCACCGATCATCTTGCCGGTCGCACCGATCCCCCTGGCGACCTGGCGCGGGCCGCGCAGCGCAGCGCGCACGCCGCGGACGATCTCCGTCGGACTAGTGAGGCGCTCGCGCAGCGCATCGCCGAGCAGCTCGAGGTCGGTCGGCTCGGGCCTGGCGAGCCACTTGGGCGCTGAGGACGGTGGCGGCACCGGCTCGCGGTCGAGATCGAAGAGCACGGTGGTGATGTCTACCCCCGAGATGCCGTCGACCAGCGCATGGTGGCTCTTGCCAATCACCGCGAAACGCCCATCCCGCAGCCCCTCGACCAGCCACAGCTCCCAGAGCGGCTTAGTGCGGTCGAGCTGCTGGGAGAAGATCCGCGCGGCAAGGTTGCGCAGTTGCTCCTCGGAGCCGGGCGCCGGCAGAGCGGTCTGGCGCACGTGGTAATCGAGGTTCAGGTGAGGGTCGTCGACCCAAACCGGACGGCCCTGACCGAAGGGGACAAAGCGCAGCTTCTGACGGAAGCGCGGCACTAGGTGCAAACGAGAGGCGATGTGCTCGCGAAACTCCCCGTGGGTTGGGGCCGGTCCCTCGAAGATGATCGTAGAGGCGACGTGCATGTGGGCCCCGGCCCGCTCCATGTGCAGGAAGGAGGAATCGAGCCCGCTCAGTCGGTCGTCTGCCACACGGCAATCTTCGCAGACGCTCGGGAGATATCAGTCCGAAAGAGCGAGCTGGAGCTGGTCCTGTTCGGCGATCGTCTCGGGAGCGCCTGTCTCCCACTCAAAGGATGCGACTCGAACGCCGAGCAGCCTCACGGGGCGAGGCGGATCGTAGGCGCGGAGCAGGTCGAGGGCCACCGAGCCGACCACCGCGGGGTCGTTGGTCGGCCGAGCAACTGTCTGGGCGCGGGTCGCGTTGGTCCAGTCGTCGAGGCGGACCTTGATCCCGATCGTGCGTCCTTCCAGGTCGCGGGACCGCAGGCGGCGGCACAGCTCCTCGGCAAGGCCTGACATCGAGATCTCCAGCTCGGCCAGGTCGCGGACGTCAACGTCGAAAGTCGTCTCGGCCGACTGGGACTTCGCCTCACGGACCACGGTGAGGGGCGTGTCGTCCTCAAAGCGGGCGCGACTGAGCAGCCAGCGCCCCATCCGCGGCCCGAAGGCCTCGGCCAGCGGCTCAGGGTCCTTGCCGCGCAACTCCCCCAAGCTGCGAATGCCCATCCGCTGCAGCTTCTCCTCGGTCTTCGGACCGATCCCCGGGATCAGGCCTGGTGGGTCCTCGGAGAACCGTTTCAGTGCTTCGGCCCGCGAGAGCACGACGAGCCCGGCGGGCTTGCCCAGCTCACTGGTGATCTTCGCCAACAGCCGGCTCTCGGAGATGCCAATCGAGCAGCTCAGCCCCGTCTCCTCGCGAATCTCGCTGGCGATCCGCCGCATCGTCGCCTTCGGCGAGAAGAGACCGGTTAGCTCGATGTAGGCCTCATCGAGTCCGACAACTTCAACCGTCTCCGCGTTGCGGCGCAGAATTCCCATCACCTGCCCGGACGCCTCTCGGTAGGCCGTGAAGTCAGGACTCAAATAGACCGCGTCCGGCAGCCGTCGCCGAGCCACGGCGGCTGGCATGGCTGAATGGATTCCCGCCAGCCTCCGAGCCTCATAGCTCGCTGTTGTGACCACCGCTCGAGGTCCCGATCCGCAGACCACGACAGGCTTTCCCCGCAATTCCGGCCGGCGCCGAAGCTCAACCGATGCATAGAACGCATCCATGTCTACTAATGCGATGCAGTGGGACCAGTCTCGCACTCTCTAACCCTACGATTCGGTCCGGCGGTGAGCCACTTGCAGGCAATCGACCGGCTGGCTTATGCGGCAAGCCAAAACCGCGGAGGTCAAATGAGTGCTCAGCCAGACATGCGCAGCTGCACGCCGACTCGCCCCGCCTGCACCGCGGCCTCTTTGAGGAGTGTCCTCGCCCAGCCGCGCTACAGGGGCGACTTGACGTCATCCAGCGAATCGCAGTAGAGGCGGTGCAGGCGTGGCTCTCCAGTCGCCCTGAGGTCGATGTTGCAGACACGCGACTCCCGGGGCTATCCGATCCGATGCGGCTGCGCATATGCCGGCTCAGCGAATCCGCTCGATGAACCCGTCGATGTGTCGTGCCAAGACCAGCGGCTGGTCTTCGGGGACGTAGGTGTAGGAATCGGCGATCGAAACGAGTTCGGCGTTAGGCAGGATCTGGGCGAGTCGCTCGGCGTGGCGATAGGGAAATACTCGGTCTTCGCTCGCCCAGGCAATCAACGTCGGGCGCTCAAAGCCCGCCAGCGCAGCGTCCGCTTGGATCGTGTAGCGGCGGCGGATAGCACGCAACACCTTGGCGGTGTCGCGGCGCACGCCGGCGCTCCTGCGCCCAGGCGCTAAGTAGCTGTCATAAGCCCCTTTGTCGAGTGGCTGTTTGGTGAGCCAGCCGAAGGCGATCGGCAGCCGGCGGATCGCCGAGAAGCGCATCGAGTGACCGAGCAGCCACATCGACCCCGGCAGGTAGGGAAGCAGCTGCAGGTAGCGATAGATCGGGGGCAGGAAGTTCTCAAAGCACTCACACGGCGTCAGCACTAGGGCGCCAACCCGCTCGGGATGTCGGGTGGCCAGGAGCTTGGCGATCGCGCCGCCGGTGTCGTTGCCGACGATCACTGCCTCCTCGATGTTCAGCACGTCGAGGAGGTCGACGAGCAGGTCGGCGATCGCCGGGGGAGAGAGATCCGCGTCGCGCCGCAGCGCGACGGTGTGGGCGCCCAGCGGCAGGTCGGGGACGATCGCGCGAACCGGCTGGCGCAGCGCGGGCACCACACGCCGCCAGAACCCGCTGGGCAGCACCAACCCGGCGAGGAAGAGCACGGGGATGCCCGCGCCCCGGTCGCGGTAGCGCAGCGGTCCGGCCGAGAGCTGGACCGTGTGCAGCGGCCCCAGCGCGGTCTGGAATGGATCAGAAGCGGTGGCGTTTATTTCTGCTCGCCTTCATGATTCGGGCACAAGGCTCGCCCGGTAGGTGCCTTCCCTAAACAGGCGCGGGCGGCCCTGGTCGGGAGGTCGCTCCACGCCAACCCCATCGCCGCGCCCCACTGTCGTCCGCACTCGCTCATTTCGGTCCCTATCGCTTGGCAATACGACTGTATAGGCCATACAATACAGCTGTATGGCCTCCCGTGTCGCCGACTCGACCAACTCCGCGCGAATCCGCGACGCGGCTCTAGAGGGCTTCGCCCGTGACGGCGTAAAGGCAACCTCGATCCGCGACGTAGCCGCCGCGGCCGGTGTCTCGCCGGGCTTGGTTCAGCACCACTTCGCGACCAAGGCCGCCTTGCGCGAGGCGGTCGATGAGCGCGTCCTGGCGATCGCGACCGAGAGCTTCAGGGACTTCCCCGAGGCCGGCTCGGCTGCGGAGATTCAAAAAGAGCTGGGCGATCGGGTGACCGCGATCGTGCGCGATCACCCGATCATGCTTCGCTACGTGGCCCGTTCGATCGGCGAGGGAGAGGAGGCGGGCCTTCGGCTCTTCGATGCCTTCGTCGGAATCGCCGACGCGCAGTGGCGCCGTCTCGCCGAGGAGGAGCTGCTTCGCGAGGACGCCGACCTGCTCTGGGCTGGACTTCACGTGGTCGTGCTCAACCTCGCCACCGTGATGTTCGAGCAGGCTCTCGATCGTCACCTGTCCCAGCCATTCCGTACCCCTGAGATGCTCGAGCGCTGGAACGCGGCGAGCTCGGCGCTCTTCCGTCTTGGCATGTACCGACCGGGGGCCGCATGACCCGGATGCTGAGCATTCCTTAAAAGCGGCCTGGCCGTGGGCTACTCGCCCAGCACTGCGGCCGCGACCCGTTCGGGGGCTTCAAGCGAAGGCCAGTGTCCGACGCTCTTAAGCGCCAGGAACGGCGCGGCGGGCAAGCGCTCGCGGAGCCGCTTTGCCATGTGCGCCCCCGAGACGGGATCGAGCATTCCCCACACGAAACCGACGGGCACGTCGGTTCTCTCCAGCGCGGCGATCCAGCGCTCGCCGTGAACGGCACGGTCGGCGACGTAGCGAATGAGGCGGTAGAGGATCGCCTGGCCGCCGTCGCGAGCGGTGGCGCGCCAGATGTCAGCGCTATCGCGTTCGGCATCGAAACCAGCGGCGAAGGTCGGCTTCAGCCCCGCCACGAACAGCTCTTCGGTGATGCCCGCGCTGAGCTGCGAACCATGGTCAGGATCGAGTAGCGCCTGCTGTCCCGGCTCAAGACGGGCCAGCTCGGGATACAACGCTCCGTTGAGCAGATGGACCGCGGCGAGGTCGACCCGCAGCCCGTCTTCCGCTCGGCGGGCAAGCAGCTCTTGAGCGACGGAGACTGCGTAGTCGTGCGCGACGATGATCGTTGAGGTGATCCCCTCCAGCGCCCAGAGAGCCTCGACGAGGTCGGCCTGCTCGCACAGCGAGTAGGCATGCTCGGCGGGCTTCTCCGAGGCACCGAACCCGAGGAGGTCGGGCAGCAGCAGCGCGTGACGCTCGGCAAGCCTCGGCACGACCCGCGCCCAATCGTGCGAGGAGCTCGGAAAGCCGTGCAGCATCGTGATCGCCGGCCCTGAGCCCACTCGCCGCACGAAGACGGTGCGATCGGTGTCGCTGAGGCGCACCACAACCGAATCGCCCGAGGACCACCACTCCTCGATGTCGTTCACGACGGCCAGTATCCCGAATGATGGCATTGGAGCACCTTCTGTTGGCCTTGCTTCAAGGGCCCATCGGGCACGGCTGGCGTAGGTCCGTCCTAGACTTTCAACGTGGCTTCGACCAAGGCAAAGAACCTCGAGGCGATCTCCAAGGCGATCGACCGGCACAATGCGAACTGCCCCTTTCCGGCTGCCGAGGTGCGGATGAACCCGTTCGAGGTCGAGCGGCTGGGATGGGAGGAGATTCGGGGGTTACCGGTAGTTCCGGATGAGGAGATCGGGACCGGGCGATTCCGGATCGTCTGCTCTCGGGACACAGACGGCGGCGGGCTCGAGGAGGTCGAGGCCGTCGGCCGGGAGCTGGAGACCGTCACGCCGGCGGGCGACTAAACCTGATTCCAGAAGTTCAGGCCTAGCCCCGAGAGCCAGTTCTGAGCTTCGATGTTGAGCTGGAAGAGCTGGCCGGTCCAGATCAGGATGCCCATCGCTATGAGAATCAGCCCGCCGGCCGCGACTATCGCCTGATAGTGGCGCTTGATCACCGTAAATGCGGTGGTCATGCGCGAGAAGGCGATCGCGGTCAAAAGGAAGGGGATCGCCAGGCCGGCGGAGTAGACGGCGAGCAAAAAGGCGCCGCGGCCAGCGGAGCCGGACAGCGAGGCCGCAGTGAGGATGGCGCCAAGGGTGGGGCCGATGCAGGGGGTCCAGGCGATCGCGAAGGCGGCACCGGCGACGATCGGCCCACCCTTGCCGGCCCGGGCCAGCAGCGCATCGACGTGCCACTCGCGGTTTAGCCGGGTGACGAACAGCGAGGCAACGAAGAGGACGCCCATCGCGACGATCAGCGCCCCGGAGATCTTGATCAGGAGCTGCTTGTGGCTCTGGAGCGTCGCGCCAAGGCCAGTCGCAGTGAGGCCGAGCAGGATGAAGATCGCCGAGAAGCTGGCGACGAAGAGGAGGCTGGGGCCAAGGACACGGCGCCAGCCGGCACTGTCAAGCTCCGCGGCGGAGACGCCGCTCACTGCCGAGAGGTAACCCGGCACCAGCGGCAGCACACAGGGGGAGAGAAAGGAGACGACGCCCGCGGCGAGCGCGGCAAAGATGCCGACGCCTGCTGCCGGATCGGTACTGATCGCTGCAATCAAAGCCACCTCAGGGTACCCCGAGCAGGTCGCGATCCGCCCTTGCCGTCTACCCGCCTAGTGCATACCGGGTTAGCTCCAAACGCCTTCAGGCCACCCGATCGGTGATCTCGCGGTAGGTCACCGGCTCGTGGGCGAGGCCGAGCCCGAGAAGGGTCTGGAAGCTCGCCATCGGGACGCCGCGGCGGTTGTGGCGGAAGACAAACTCGTCGAGGTAGACCTGCATGTGCTCTGGCGAGACGCTGCGATGGGTGCCGTGCATCCAGGCCTTCAGGTTCGAGATCGCGCGATGCACGCGCGGCAGCAGCTTGTCCTCCTTGCCCACGCTCGCGACCTTGCGTGGCCGGTGGTCGTAGCCGAGCCCGGCGAGGCCGTTGTAGGACGGGAGCCCGTCGGTGTGGACGATCGCGCCCGGGCCCGTCGTCGCCTTCGTGAACTCCTCGAGCGTCTTCGCCTGCGAGTTCTCCAAGACCTGGAGGCGAAGGCGCCCAGATCCCTGCCCGCGAACCTCGACCGCGGCGCCGCAGAGCACCTTCTTGCCGTGCTGGCGGCCGCCCTCGAGGCCCTCCTCGTAGCCACCGAGGAAGAACTCGTCGATCTCGACCTCGTCCTTGAGCAGCTCGCGGCCGGGAGCGACCATCGCCGCCCGCAGCTTGTGCAGCATCGCCCACGCCGTCTCGTGACAGCCGAGCCCGAGCTGGCGCTGTAGCTGCTTGGCGCTGATCCCGGGCTGGAAAGTGGAGACCAGGTAGGCGGCCCAGAACCAGGTGCGCAGGGGCAGGCGGGTCTTGTGCATGACCGTCCCCGCGGTGATCGAGGCCTGGTGCCCGCAGGCGGTACAGACCCACAGGTGCCGGCGGGTCTCAGCGCCCGCATCGCTGCCGCCGCAAGCCGGGCAGAGAAACCCATCCGGCCAGCGTGAAGCGAACAGATACTCACGGCACGCTTCCTCGGTGCCGAAGCGTTGCTGGAACTCCAAGATCGTCAGAGGGAAGTCCGGGCTCGCCACTCCCGAAAGCTATGAATCGGGCCGGATGGAGCTAACCCGGTACGCACTACCCGCCTTGCAATGCAGAAGCAGGCGGGAGAGACTGCCGCGGATGGAACTGAGCGCGCTGATCCTCAACTGCACCCTTAAGAAGTCGCCGGAGACCTCCAACACTCAGGGCTTGATCGAGATCGTCACCGGTCACTTCGACGACCTCGGCGTCAAGCACGAGACCCTGCGTCCGGTCGACTATGAGATTCCCTTTGGGGTCGTCTCCGACATGGGAGGCGGAGACGAATGGCCACAGATCCTCCAGAAGGTGCTCGCCGCCGACATCCTGATCATGGGGATCTCGATCTGGTTCGGCGTCCGCAACAGTGTCTGCCAGATGGTGATCGAGCGCCTCGACGGCACCTACAACACGACCAACGAGGTTGGCCAGTACCCGCTCTACAACACGGTCGGAGGCGTGGTAGTCACCGGCAACGAGGACGGGGCCCACGCCTGCGCCGAGACGACCCTCTTCAATCTCACCCACCTGGGCTGTGCGATCCCTCCCAACGCCGACACCTACTGGGTCGGCGACGCCGGGCCGGGGCCGTCGTTCATCGAGGCCGGCGGCAAAGACCACCCCTACACGCAGAAGACCGCCTCATGGATGGCCCACAACGTCGTCCACCTCGCCCGCATCCTTAAGGAGAACCCGATCCCCCCGGAGGGCAACACCGTCCCCGGCTGGCAGCCGGAGGATTGCGGCGGCCACGACGACCGGATGCCCGGCGGCCACGTCGGCTGAGGGGACATCCCAGCCGCTGTTCAACGCCGCGGGCGTCGCGCGGCGACTTCGGGCGTCGCCGCTGCTCGCGATCGGGACGAGCGCGCCCGGGCCGGCACTGCAGCGTGGCGCCCTGGTTGCGATCCCGGTCGGAGCTGCACTCTTGGTCGAGTTGGGACTCGGGACCGGGAGTAAAGGCGCGGTCGCAACCGGCGCCCTGTTCGTCGGGTTCCCGGGGCTCGACGCGCCGCCCCGGGCCCGCGCCGCTTGGCAGGGGTCGGTCACCCCTTTTGTCGGACTAGCAGCGGCACTCGGCGCCCTCACCGGCTCCTCGGCGCTGCTCGCGGTGGCAGCGATGGCGCTCGTCGGGACACTAGCCGGCTACTGCTTTGCCGTCTCGTTGCGGCTCTCGATCGCCGGGCTCTCGGTGGCGCTCGCCCTGCTGGTCACCCAGGGACTCGGGATCGGCCCCGCCAACGCGTTGCGGGCGCTGCTGCTCGCCTCCGCCGGTGGCCTGCTCCAGGTCGTCTTCTCGCTCCTGGTCTATGCCGTCGGGGGCCGCGAAGAGAAGGCCGGTGCATCGGGTTGGAGCAGCCGCGAGGCGCTGCGTGCCCTGGCCGCCAACCTCACCCTGCGCTCGAAAAGCGCTCGCCATGCGTTGCGCTTCGGCGCCGCCCTCGCCGCCGGCGTCGGCGCCTATTGGCTACTGGGCATGCACGAGCACGGCTTCTGGATCCCGCTCACCGTCCTCTTCGTGCTGCGGCCCGAGCGGGACGAGACCTTCCGCCGACTGATCCTGCGGGCGGCCGGCACCATTATCGGCCTTCTCCTCGCAACTGCGCTATCCGTTTGGCTTCATGACGACGGCTTCGCCCTCGCCCTCGCCCTGAGCGTCGCCACCGCCCTCTCCTACGGCCTGCTCACCGTCCAATACGCGCTCTTCACCGCGGCGATCACGACCTACGCGGTCCTGCTGGCCGACACGCTGGGCGAGTCGGCCCTGCACGCTGCCGGCCAGCGGGGCCTTGCCACCGCGATCGGCATCGCAATAGCCGGGGCGGCCTTCCTGCTCTGGCCCAACCCGAAGGAGGGGAGAGCCGCAGCGGACTCCCCGCCGGAGGCCCTAGCCAGATAGATTCCTGGCTACCCAGCCAAACTGCCCGCCAGCCGGCGGAGACCACAGGAGCCAGATTTGAGCAAGCGCACGTTCGTGATCGGAGTCGGGATGACCAAGTTCGAGAAGCCCGGCACCAAGGAGGGCGACTACCCGGACTGGGCCAAGGAGGCGGGCGGAAAGGCGCTCGCCGATGCTGGCATTCCCTACGAGGACGTCGAGCAGGCCTACGCCGGCTACTGCTACGGCGACTCGACCTACGGCCAGCGGGCTCTTTACCAGCTGGGCCTCACCGGAATCCCCGTCGTCAACGTCAACAACAACTGCTCGACCGGCTCCTCGGCGCTGTTCCTGGCTCGAC
This sequence comes from uncultured Solirubrobacterales bacterium, assembly GCA_963777915.1. GTDB lineage: Bacteria > Actinomycetota > Thermoleophilia > Solirubrobacterales > 70-9 > CAVUPF01. Next base: position 845,289 of record CAVZSH010000005.1, read on the forward strand.
AGGCCGTCAAGGGCGGGCTGGTCGACTGCGCGCTCGCGGTTGGCTTCGAGAAGATGGAGCCGGGCTCGCTTGGCGTCAAGTACACCGACCGTACTAACGCCCTTGACCGGCACGCGACCCGCATGTTCGAAATCCGCGACCCGGAGGCCTCACCGCCCGCGCCACAGATGTTCGGCAACGCCGGCCGCGACCACATGGACCGCTACGGCTCGACCCCCGACCACTATGCCTGGATCGGCTGGAAGAACCACAAGCACTCGGTCAACAACCCCTTCGCCCAGTTCCAAGACGAGTACTCCCTCCAGGACATCAAGGACGCGAAGATGATCCACGATCCGCTGACAAAGCTGCAGTGCTCGCCTACCTCCGACGGCTCTGCTTGCGCGATCGTCGCCTCGGAGCGCTACGTCGAAGAGCACGGACTCTGGGGGCAGGCGATCGAGATCGCCGGCCAGTCGATGGTCACGGATCTCTCTTCGACCTTCGCCGCGGACACCGACTGCATGAAGATCGTCGGATCTGACATGTCAAAGCTGGCGGCTCAGGGCGCCTATGAGGAGGCACAGATCAACCCCGAGGAGGTTGACGTCTGTGAGCTGCACGACTGCTTCAGCGCCAACGAGCTGATCACCTACGAAGCTCTCGGCTTCGCCGCGGAGGGCGAGGGCCACAGGCTTGTCGATGAGGAAGCGACCACCTATGGCGGCAAGGTCGTGGTCAATCCCTCCGGGGGATTGATCTCAAAGGGACACCCGTTGGGCGCGACCGGTTTGGCGCAGTGCTCGGAGTTGACCTGGCAGCTGCGTGGCCAGGCGGAAAAGCGACAGGTCGAGGGAGCGAAGGTGGGGCTGCAGCACAACATCGGCCTCGGCGGAGCCGCCGTGGTCACCGTCTACAAGCCGGCGGCCTAGGCAGCCGGAGGCGAGGAGGAAGGCACGATGGCGAAGGAGCGACGCTCACTGAACGGGAAGGTCGTGGCGATCACCGGCGGCGCTCGGGGAATCGGCAAGGCGACTGCCGCGGCGCTTGTCAGCAAGGGCTGCCGGGTGGCGATCGGGGATCTCGATCTGACGCTCGCCGAGCGGACTGCGGCTGCGCTAGGCGGCGGCACAGTTGCCTTGGCGCTCGACGTCACCGACCGCGCCTCCTTCGCGCGCTTCCTCGACGAAGCCGAGCACCAGCTCGGCCCGATCGACATCATCGTCAACAACGCCGGGATCATGCCGGTGACGCCCTTCGCAGAGGAGGGCGAGGACTCGGTGCGCCGCCAGGTGGACATCAACCTGCACGGCGTCATCACCGGCACCCAGCTGGCGATCGAGCGGATGACCCCACGCCACGGTGGCCACATCGTCAACATCGCCTCCCAGGCCGGCAAAGCCGGGATTCCCGGCATCGCGACCTACTCGGCGACCAAGCATGCCGTGGTGGGATTGAGCGAGGCGGTGCGCGCCGAGCTTCGCGGCAGCGGGGTCGAGGTCGCCTGCGTGATGCCGACCGTCGTAAACACCGAGCTGACGAGCGGGATCGGCCAACGCTGGGTTAAGCCGGTCGAGGCCGAGGACGTCGCCAGTGAGATCGTCGACGCACTCGAAGTTCCGCGCTTTGAGGTCTTCGTGCCGCGAGCCAACGGGGTCATGTACAAGGTCCTGACGCTGGTCCCGCGCGGCGCACGGGAGGCGCTCGGCCGGTTGATGAAGGTCGACAAGCTGATGACCGAGGTCGACCACGGCGCCCGCCGCGCCTACGAAGAGCGCGCCGCCCACAGCGATCCCGGTCTCGCCTCAGAGGCCGTGGCGGGCGCGCAGCGCGACGCCGCCTGAAGCGGCGCTCCGGCTCAGACGGACTGGACCGCTACCGTCGGGTGGCTGGATCGAACGGCGCCGAGCCGGCCGCCGTCGCCGCCTTCGACGATCACCCGGCAGGGGCGGTGGGCAAGGATGTAGCGGGTCGTCGGCCCGAGCAATCGCTCGTTGCTGGGGGCGTGCTCGGTGCTGAGGTAGATCAGGTCCGAGCCGCGTTCCCTCGCCTCCTCGACGATCGCCCGTCCCGGGTTGCGGGTGCGGATCAGCTTGACCCGGACCTTCAACCCGCGCGCCCGGGCCTGCAGGCGGGCGATGTCTAGTGCGCAACGGGCCTCGTACTCCTGCTCCTCAAAGCCCTCCGGCAGCTCGTGCTCGGTAGGGACCTCGAGCACGTAGAGCGCCTCGACGAAGGCGTCGGGGTCGACCACGGCGCCCGCCCGGCGCATCGCGTCGGCGTCGATGTCGGTACCGAAGATTGGCACCAGCGCCGAGCGATAGGAGACGTCAAGGAAGCCCAGCGGGCGCTCCTCCCGCCGCATCCTCTGCAATGCGCGGGGGTCTATCCCGAGGTGGCGCCGGTACAGCAGGTAGCCAGCCAGGCCGAGCACGATCCAGGCGGTGCCGATGATCCTCGCCTCGGTGTGCAGGACGACGACGGAGACGAACGCGGCGCCGGTTCCGATCGCGCCCAGCACCGCCGTCAGCGGGATGTCGGCGCCCCGCCAGCGGACGTTCCAGGGCGCCCGGTAGGGGCGGTAGAGGTCCGGCTGCTTCATCCTCAAGGCGATGATTGAGAGGTGGGCGATCGTGAAGGAGAGCATCGCGCCGAAGCTGTAGAGGTTGCCCAGGAAGGTGGTACTGCCGGGCAGGATCAGGACCACAGCGATCGCTCCGAAGAAGAGGATCGTGAACCACGGCGTGTGGAAGCGGGGGTGCAGCCGAGCGAATAGACCGGGCAGCTGGCGGTGCTCGGCAAGCGACCAGGAGAGGCGCGAGATCCCGATCATCCCGGCGTTGGTCGCGATCAGCAGGATGGTCGCCGCCAGCGCCCCCACGTAGTACTGCGCCCCGGTCGCCAGGGCACCGTGCAGGTTGAGGGCGGAGACGATTCCCAGCACCGGGTCGTTGCTGTAGGTCGTCCCCAGCGCCGTCGTGTAGTGACCTGCCGCGTTCTCGGTGACGGGCAGCGCTGAGAGGGCGACGATCGAGATCCCCGCGTAGATGGCTAGCACCGCGATCAGGACGGTGTTGACCGCTTTCGGCACCTGCTCGCCCGGGTCGGTTGCCTCCTCTGCCATGTTGGACACCGTCTCGATCCCGGTGTAGGCGAGCATCGAGATCGAGACCGCGAAGATCAGCTGGGAGAGGCTCGGGGCGACGCCCAGGTGGACCTGGTCGATCAGCACGCTCGGGTGCAGAACGAGCACCGTGCCGAGACCGATCAGGACCATCTGGGTGATTAAGTCGAGGACGGCGAGCGCGATGTTCAGCTTCGCCGACTCGCCGAGGCCGCGGATGTTGACCAGGGCGAGGAAGACGACGACGGCGACGCCGCCGATGATGTCGCCAGGCGCGTGGCTTAAGGCCGGGAAGAAGGCGCCGAGGTAGTGGGGGACGAAGAAGGCGCTGATTGCGATCGTCAGGATGTAGTCAAGTGAGAGGCCCCAGCCTGCGATGAACGAGATGACCTCGTTGAAGGCGTGGCGGGCGAAGGAAGATGAGCCGCCCGCCTCGGGGAACATCGCCGCCCCCTCGGCGTAGGTCTTCGCGGTTAGGGCGAAGAGACCGCCGGCGAACATGAAGACCACTGGCGTGAGGCCGAGCGCGTGTGCGGCAACCAGGCCGAGGGCATAGTAGATCGAGGAGCCGACGTTGCCGTAAGCCGTCGCGAAAAGGCCCGGCACCCCGACGGTTTTGCGCAGCCCCCTTGTCTTCAACTGCGCCATGCGACTAGGCGGCGAATCTATAGCCGACGCCGGGGTCGGTGCGGATCAGCCGCTCGCCTTCGGGTGGTTCGATCTTGCGGCGCAGGTTGGCGACATGGGTGCGCAAGGTCGCGGTGTCCTCGCCGTAGGCGGGCCCCCAGACCTCGGTGAGAAGCGCCCGGTGGGTCATCAGCCTGCCGCGGTTGCGGAGCAGAGTGCGGAGCAGCCCGAACTCGGTAGGGGTGAGGTGGACCTCCTCACCGTCACGTAAGACCGAGCGCGCGGCGAGATCGACCCGCAAGCTGCCGACCTCGACTGTCGGCTCTTCCTCACCGCCCGGGGCGCGCCGCATCGCGGCGCGCAGCCGGGCCACCAGCTCACGGGAGCCGAACGGCTTGGTCACGTAGTCATCGGCGCCCGCCTCCAGGGCGCGGACCTTCTGCTCCTCCTCGCCGACCGCCGAGAGGACAAGGATCGGCATCTCGCTCCAAGAGCGGAGCTGAGCGCAGACCTCGACACCGTCGCCGTCGGGAAGGACGAGGTCGACGATCGCCGCATCGGGGCTGCGCACGGCGGCGGCATCGAGTGCCTCGCGCGCGGTTTCGGTGCCGATCACCTCAAAGCCCGCCTCGCGCAGGACCACCTTCAGCGCGCGGAGGATCTGGGGCTCGTCGTCGCAGACAAGGACCGAGCCGCTGCTCGCGACGCTCAACCGATCTCCTGAGCAACGGGCACGGGGCGCCCGGCATCGGGCTCAAACGGCAGCTCGATCACGAAGGTGGTGCCCTGGGCGGGCACGGACTCTGCCCAAACCCGGCCGCCGTTTACCTCGACCAAGCCGCGGACGATCGCCAATCCCAGCCCGGAGCCCTCGTGCGGTCGGTCATCCGGACGCTGGTAGAAGGGTTCAAAGACGTGATCGAGGTCGCCGGGTGGGATTCCAGGACCGCGGTCCACCACGCGGATCACCACCCGGTCGCCGAGCGCCCGAGCCCGGACCAGGGACTGCTCGCCGCCGGAGAACCGGATCGCGTTCTCGAGCAGGTTGACGAGCGCTCGCTCGAGCTGGGCCGCGTCGGCGCGGACGAAGGGGAGCTCGCCGTCTAGTGAGACGCGGACCAATTCGCCCCGCTCGCCCAGGTCCTCGACAGCGGCGAAGACCACCTCCTCGATCGAGCACCAGTCGAGCCGCGGGTGGGACTGCCCCGCCTCCAGCCGCGAGAGGTCAAGCAGCTTGTCGACCAGGCCGGAGAGCCGGGTAGCCTCGTCGATCACCGCCTTGGCGAGCAGCCGGCGGTCGTTCGGCTCGATGCCAGGGGAGGTCAGCGCCTCGCCGGCGGCGATGATCGCGGTCAGCGGCGAGCGCAGGTCGTGCGAGACCGCGCGCAGCAGCGCCGTCTTCACCTCGTCGCTGCGTCGCAGGGCCTCGGTCTCGATCGTCGCCGCCTGCAGCCGCTCGCGGTCGAGCAGAAGCGCAAAGGCCGCCTGCACGGCCAGGCTTGCCTCGCGCCGCCGCCGCTCCGCCTCGCTCGCCCGCGCCCGCGACTGCTCTGCCAGGGAGCTGGCGATGGCCGCGACCGTGAAGAAGACGGCAAGGGCGACCCAATTCTCGCCATTGGCGATGTCAAACGTGCCGGTGGGGGGGAGGTGGAAGAAGTTGAAGGCGGCGGTACTGGCGACCGAGGTGAAGAGGCCGAGCCAGAGGCCGTAGTAGGTCGAGACGATCAGCACCCCGAGCATGTAGACGACGCCGTCAGAGACCGCGGGGGTGATCTGGCGCAGGGGGTAGATCAGCGCGGTGCAGAGAGCGACGCAGCCGACCGAGACCAACAGGCCGACGACAGGCGAGTCGCGGCGCTTTGAAGTATTGGTAGAGCCTGGAGCCTCAACCACGAGTTGAGCGTACTCCGGCACGAACTCGCCCCGTCGGGAACGGGAGGCGTTAGGTTCTGCTGCGCATGGGGAGGATCTACGACGCCACCTGGGGACGCGCCTTTGCCGCGATCTATGAGCGCAGTCTCGAAGCGACCGAAGAAGCGGGTCTGCGGCAGATGCGACGGGACCTGCTGAGCGAGGCGCAGGGGCAGACGATCGAGCTGGGCGCCGGGACCGGTGCCAACATTGACCTCTATCCGGAGACGGTCGAAGAGCTTGTCCTAGTAGAGCCCGACCCACACATGGTCCGCAGGCTCCGGTCGAAGCTGAGCGAAGCAGAAAAGCGAGTCGAACTGGTAGAGGCAGCGGCCGAGCGCCTGCCGTTTGAGGACTCCAGCTTTGACACCGCCGTCTTCACCTTGGTCCTCTGTACGGTTCCCGACCCTGCCGGGGCGCTTGCCGAGACCGCCAGGGTGCTCCGCCCAGGCGGGCGGATGCTGTTCATCGAGCACGTTCGCTCTGAGGATCCCGGCCTGGCGCGCTGGCAGGATCGCTTCGAGAAGCCGTGGCGATTCCTAGGGGACGGCTGTCATTGCAACCGCGACACCGTCGCCGCACTCGAGGCCTCATCGCTGAGCCTGGAGCGGGTCGAGCATGGATACCTGCCGAAGGCGCCGCGCATCCTCAAGCCACTGACGCGAGGAAGCGCTGTGCTCGCGAGTCGTCAATAACGAGCACAGCGGCGTCGGTTGGCACCTGCGATCCATGTGGATTTCAGAGACCCAGGGGGTCTTGAGGCATTCGGGGAAATTTCAGACCAATGCACGATAATGGTGGTGTTGTCAACCTGGCGTGTGCTATAGGGTGGCGTCATGTTCAAGGCCACCTGGCAAGGGTGTGCATACCGCGGTGTGTTGGCCTTTCGCGGGCACTCCCTTGCCATGACTTCTGGAGGTTCCTATGCGTACGTCTTTCCCCGTCGAGTTCGACGCGTTCCTGCTTGGTAAGAGCAGGGAGGCGGGCTCTTTTGAGTCCGACGACGGCACAGTCACTTACGGCGATGCCTACGACTTGAAGTTTGAGTCTGCGGCTGGTTTGACACAGGTGGTCCGTGTGTCGATCAACCATCTTGACCAGGCGGCCGATTTTGATGTCAACAAGTTGCCGTTGTTCGCGCCGCTTCATGTCGTCGGCGACGTAAGTATTGGTGACGGTCGCGGGTCGTTTCGAGCCGTGCAGGTCCGACAAGTCGGCGCCACCGCAAAGGCGGCTTAGTCGGTGGGGTTCACTGGCTGTGCGCCTACACGGCGTCATCGGGAGCTGGTCGCGCTGGATCGTGTTTTGCGCCGTGTTCTGTGCAGCTGCCTTTTCGGCGGCTTCCGCGCAGGCCACTGTGTACACCGAACCGACGAGCCCGTTCACGGAACCGAGTCTCGGTGTGACGACTCCGACCTTGGAAGGTTCGAAAGCTGGTCTCAATACGTGCGGTGCCAAGCACAGCGGCATCGAACCGCCGTCCAACACGGAAACGTTCACCGAACTGACTGCGGAGAACACTGCGACGCTTTGTACCGAGCTTTTCAACCTCAACTCGAAGCTGAGCGGCCGCCTTTTCTGGGTGACTGAGGAAGCTCTCCGTACGCGCGAAGCCGTCGAATCGCTCAAGACCGAATTGGTGAAAGCCCTCGGCTCCGAAGGTACGATCGCGAAAGACCTGACTGCTTCAGGTGGTCTGAAGGTCAAGGCCGAAGGCACCACGGCGGTGTCCCTAGCCTCGCTCCCAGAACTCGCCACTGGCACCCACTCGGTCGGCTCCGTGAAGGTTTCCGAACTGCAGGGCGAACCGGCGATTAAAGCGTTGCAGGACGGCACCTGGAAAAGCGTCGGCGCCGCGCTTGAAGGTACGTCACCTGTCAAATGCACCGAAGGCTGTAGCGGCGGCGGTGGCTCCGGCGAAGTCAAAGTCAGCAACGAACCCGACAAGCCTCAGCTGGAAGTTGTCCAGGCCGACGAGACGGCCGCTAAAGACGTGGCGGAAACGGCGGGCGAAAACGACCGCGAAGCCCTCTGGTTTCTCGGCGGTCTCGTCGTCGCGCTGGTGATCGGCTTCGCGATCTACCGCCAGGGGAGCATCCGTGGCTAGGGGGCCGTTCAGCGTCGGCGACGTGCTCCTCTGCCGTCCTTTTGTGGGTCAGCCCGGTCGGCCGGGTCGGCGTCGACTCCGTATCGAGGCCGTTGGTGGCACCCGGGCTCACCCGACCGTCGCCACCCACGACCTGGACACAGAGCAGCTGCGGATTTGGAGCTGGAGCGGTCTGCAAGAGATCGTCATCGAGACGCAGGTCTCGATGTTCCCTGGCTACGGGGGGACCGATGCGGCGTAGGTGGAAGCGCTGGCGTCGCCGTCGTTGGTATCGCAACGTCTACCTGCGCTCGGCACACTGGCGGGCCGTGCGTGAGTGGGCTCTTGCGCTCGCCGGCTACCAGTGTGCGGCTCCTGGCTGTATGTCGAGAGGTCGCAACCTAGACGTACATCACAGGCACTATCGCCACCTATACGCCGAGCGTCCTGGCGATCTTGAAGTTCTGTGTCGTTACCATCACGAAAGGCGCAAATAATGTTGCATGTGGTGCATGGTTTTTGGACTGTCGTGATCTTGGCTTGGTGGTGCGGCCCGGGTGCGCTCCTGATATTCGGCCTTGAACGTCTCCTACAGTGGCTGTGGGATTTGTCGTGATTAGGTACGGTTGGATAGCCCGCCTCTGGCGCCGTATTCGTCGGCTCCGCGAAGCCGAAGGGTCAGGTCCGCCCGCCCGCGCCCTCGGGCTAGTGTTGCGTTTGACCCGTCCTCTCCGGCGTGCGCTCGTCCGTCCCCTGCCCGGTGCCTTCATCCCTGGCTCGCCCTCTCTCGTCCACCCAGCATCGGTTGCTTCTCGCTCCCACGGCTACAGCCCCTCGATTGACGGGGGCTGTAGCCGTGCTTAATCGGGTGTTACTTCTTGAAGTGGATCGCCGCTTGGACCTTGCTGACCTCGTAGGACAGCGCGGCGAAGCCGTATCCGATCGCGCGGAGCTGTTCCTCGTTCGCCAGCGCCTCCTTGAGGTCGTCGGCGTAGGGGTTGTAGGACTCAAACTTCTCGCGTCGCTCGCTGTTGGTGTTCTCGGGCATCGTGCCCTCCTTTCGGTGATTGACGCGGGAGGACAGCGGACGGGGTATAGGCGGCCTGTCACCGACCGTAGGGAGGGGAACCCCTTGCGGGTTGACTTGCCGCCGTCCCGTCCGATACTGACTAAGGAAATGCCGCTGGGAGGGCTCCGTTGCTCGTGACGCTACTAGCGACTCTCGCGACGGGTCCTGACGTTGAAGCCTTCAGCGGGGGCTTGCAGGCGATGCTCTACGTGGCAGTTGCCACCGTCTGCGCCTTCGCCATCCTTGCGTTCATACGGAAGTTTTTCGGATGAACCAAGCACAGACAACTAGTCACAGAGAGGAGGTGACACACTATGAAGCTCGTTCACTCCGTCAAGGCGAGGATCACCGCCGCGATGCTGTTTGTCGCGGTCGGCCTCATGGCACTCCCGACGTTCGCGTCGGCAACGGTGGACTACAGCAAACTGACCGAAGGGGTCACGGGGGAATTCGAAACGATTCTCCCGATCATCCTGACCGCCATCGGTCTCCTGCTGGGGATCACCTTCGCCCTCAAGTGGGCGGTGCGCAAGTTCGGCGGCATGCACTAGCCGCTGGGCTGCGTCTGTTCGGGCTAGGCGCTGTGGTATGCGTCCTGTGGGGCATCACAGGTCTCGCAGCGCCTAGCCGAGCAGACGCTTACTCGGGTGAAGCAGATGTGGTGACGGGCGCGAGCCTCTCAAAAGAAATCGAGGAACTGGTCAAGGTCCCCGATTTCATCCCGAAGGGGTGGGAAGGCGGCGGTGGGGCTGAGCCGCCCGCCGATGAGTCGGCGTGGACGGACTTCTGGGAGGGCTCGGGAGCGTTCCCTATCACGTCGACAATTATCGGGGGTTTTTCCCTTGGCTTCGCCATTGGGGGGGTCATCTGTAATGAAATCCTTGAACTAGAAGGTTGCTGGTATTACGGGTCAAAGGGTGCGGATGAATTTGGTGGTAAATCGGGCTGGGGTTGGGAAGAAGCTCATACGATGCTGCAAGAACATGGGGTGACGATCTACCCGTACGAACTGTATTGGAGTACGGGTACTTCGCCGATTACGGGTCTTTGGTATGAACCGTGTGATTCGTCGGATAAGCCGCCGTCGGATGCCATTGTGAGGATGGGTACGGCGACGGGTGAATGTTACTCGTCGCCGAAATACTATCCGGGGCCGTACTCGTCGAACCTCCGGTATCAGCAGAGTAACCGTGAAATGAAAGGGATGACGAAAGGCGAAGCGTCTGGGTTCGAACGTTCTAAAACTGCCGAATATTGCGGGGAGAGCGGCGGTTGTGGTAGTAAACCGTCGTCTAAATGGGCCGAACATGCGGCGACCTGTCTTAAATCTCCGCATCTTTGCGGGATGACAGAAACGCAGCGCAATGAAATCGGCGAACATATGGCCTCTGAAACGCCGAAAGGTGAAGCCGAACACATTCACGATCCGTGGAGGTACTACAAAACGGTGCCGAACTGTGTAGGCGTCTACAGTGAATGTGCTGCCGAACTGGAAGCGGATTCGCTCGAACCCGATCACATATCAAAGACTTGGGAACACGCTGTGATCACGAAACCGGCTGAGGCGGTGGTGGAAACGAAACCGGCTGGGGGTACGGAACTGATCATCCACACTAAAGTGGAAGTCGTTACTAACCCGGATGAAGCCCATATGCCGGTGGTGATACCGGAAGTGCACGCGGGCGAAACGTACTCTGAATACGCTTCGAAACTGAACCCGGCGCTGGAACCCCACAAGGAATATTTGCCGGAAGGTGAGATCGACCCACACGTCGGACCGAATGATGCGGTGCGCACGACGCCGGAGGCGGGCACGGAGGAGAACCCGGAAACGACGACGGAAGTTAAGGTGTGGACCAACCCGGAGGATGCGCCGCCGGTTGCTGGCGGTTGGACTCCGCCGACCGTGCCGAGCCTGGATCTCTCGCCGCTTGAAACGATAGGCAACCCTTGCTCGGTGTTCCCCTTCGGCGCGGTGTGTTGGGTCGCCGACACGCTGACCAGTTGGTCCGAACACGAAGCGAACTGCCCGGATTTCTCGATACCGGTCGGGCAAGGCACCGGCGTCGACAAAAAAGGCGAAGTCGGTTTCAACACCTGCCAGATCGAACCCGTCATGGAAGTGGTGAGGCCGATCATCGTCGCCCTTTCGCTGATGACAATCGGTGTCTGGGTCTCGGGTTGGTCCCTTGGTACCTCTGCGCCCAGCGGGAGCGATGACTAGTGCTTGAATGGCTAGAAGAAATCTTCCATGCCATTGAGTCGATCCCTTACTGGATCGCGACGGCGCTCGTCGATGCCGTCAATCTGCTGATCGCGGGATTGGCGGGAATCGGCAAAGCAGCGCTCGCGGTGCTGCCGGGGTTCCCGACCGTGCCGTCCATGCCGAGTGCCGTCCTCCGTGCCTTCGTCTGGTTTTTTCCGCTTGAAGGCATCATGGCCGGGTTCGCTGCTTTGGTCGCGTCCTACGTGACCTATCTGGGTATCCGTGTGGTGTTGAACTGGGCGAAGGCGAACTAGTGCGCTGGTGGATCGGACTCGGGTTGGCTGCTGCGGTGACGGTCGGTTTGTATGCAGCTGGTCTGAGTTACCCGGTCCTCTACGTCGCCCGTCAGCTCGTCTGGCACCTGGTGGGCCGCTGATGGCGCTTAACCTGGTCACGGGCGGGCTCGGTACCGGTAAGTCCTACTACGCGGTCCGCAAAGGCGTCGAGGCGATGTCGAAGGGGCGGATGCTGGTCACGAACTTTGCCCTCGAAGGTGACTTTGCCGAGCAGATTGCGTTCCGCGCGCCGTTCCGGACGCTGACGCGACCGTCTGGGCGGCGGTGCCTTAAAGCCCAGCAGCTCGCGTTGCGGCATATCTACGTCAAGGATCTGGCCGAGCTTCAGCGGGTACGTGTCCGCGAGGAACCTCCCTACGGGGAATGGGTGACTAAGCACGACGGCGAGGTTGTCTGGCGCGTCAAGGAGGGGATGGTGATCGTCATTCTTGACGAGGCACACCACTGGATGAATGCCCGTGAATGGAGTGCCGAAAACCGTAAAGAGATTCTGGATTTCTTTGCTCTTTCGCGTAAGAACGGCATGGAGGTCTACGTCCTGACCCAGCACGGCGACAACGTTGACGCGCAGGTCCGTCGGCTCTGTGAGGACCACATTAAGCTCAACAACCTCAAGCGCTCGGCTCGCTTCCTCGGTTTCCGGGTGATCCCGTTCAACCTCTTCATCGCGATCACCTTTTCGATGCACTACCCGAAGGAGGTCGCCCGGCGTGACTGGTACATCCTCAATTGGCAGCGCAATCTCTACGACACTATGGAAACGGTGTCCTTCTCGGAGCACTTTGAACCGGAGGGCGGCGCACTCTGGCTTCCGCGACGCCCGGACGACGAGCAGGATGCCGCGCCGGACAGCAGCGGGAGCACGGCCGCAGGCCGCGCGGACGCGATGCCCGCCGCGGCTCCCGATCCTCGCCCGGATGGCCCGGCGGAGGGAGTGCTTGCACCCGATTTCGATCAACTAGGTCAAGAATTGCCGGGAGAGGCGGCGGAGCGTGTCGGCTCCCTCTAACAGCCGAGTTAGTCTCAGATTTGAGACAGGTCACGCCTGACTATGGTCACGGACGCTGGGGTCGATACGTGGTCGGTTTGCTGGTATCTCGGGCCTGATAGCGCCGCTGAGAGGGCATGTAAGGGGCTAATGAGCATTCCGGCGCCTAGGGGCCGGTTGCTGCCGGAACGGGTCGCAGGGCACCGCGTGGGGCTGTTTGGAGCGGAGCGCATGCTCTACGCGGAGGGTCATCCTGCCGAGGGTCGCCTGGCCAAGCCGGGGGACCTCCCGCCGAGCTTTGAGCAGGTCGTGGCCGGTCTTCAGGATCGCGGCATCTTGCCGCCGTCTCGATCTTTGCTCTCTTTGGCCGGGCCTGGGGGGCTCCGACCCGGGATTGGTGGCTCCGGGTTCGGCGGCGTCCGGCGCCTGGACTCGACTGTCAACCTGACCTTTGACGATTCCGTAGAAGGTCTGGCGGCGCTTACCGGCGTGGCGGCGCTGACCTTGCCGCGAGTGCAGACCAAAATCCACCGAGAGGTCGGTGGCCACCGGGTTGAGACTGTTTACATGATGAGTGAAGGGGGCAAGCGTGTACTTGGTCGCTGGTATGACAAGGGCAATGAGACAGGAGAGGCGCCGCGTGGACAGTGGGTTCGCCCGGAGGATCAGCGACGCTTCACTTCCCAGTTTCGGCCGACGGTTGAGTCTGTCGCGTCCTCTACACTTGTCCGCGATGCTTTCGTGCAACGGTTCACTCCACTGTGGAAGGCGGCGAGCGGCGTGAGGGTAGGTGGAATGGTCGAGCTGGCGGCGAAGCTACGTGATCTGCAGGACGAGGGCTTGATTACTCCTGGTCAGGCGGAACGAATTGCGGGCTTTATGGTGCTAGATGCGTCCGAGGCGGCGCGTTGTTCCCGGGCCACGAGTTATCGGCGACGAGCTGAGCTTAGGTCTTTTGGTTTGGTTCTGGCCGACGGCATTCTCGACCAGGTCGATGTTGACCTGGCGGACATCCTTGAGGACGCGTTGGAGGCCGACTGTTGGGGCGTTGGCTAGCCGTATGTTCGATTGGTTGGGCTTTGACCATTTGGTATGTTTGGTCTATGCAAGACAAACATATCCGCGTGGTTATGCCTGTGGAGCTGTGGAAGCAAGCTCGTTTGGAGGCGTTGATCCGCGACCAGAGTATCGGCGCTTTCGTGGTGTCGGTCGTAGAGAAGGAGTTGGCTCGTGCCCACAAGAGTAAACGTCACTGAGGCCGATATTGAGCGGTCGGAACAGCGTGACTCGCGTCAGTGCATGATCGCTGAGGCGATCAAGCGAGAGAATCCGAAGGTGCGAAACGTGCTAGTTGATATTCAGACCATCCGTTGGACCGATCCGAAACGTCATACACGGTATGTGGCGTTGACGCCTGAGGCGGCGGCGGTTGCTTTGGTTGAGTTTGATCAAGGACGCAAGGTTGAGCCGTTTTCGTTCGGGTTGAAGGTGACTCAGCGGACTCCGTCGCAGGCGACGGTCAAGGACGATGGTGAGCAGTTGTCGTTGACTGGGAAGGCTCCTCTTACTAAAAGTAAGCGGAGGCGGCAGGTTAAGCGGCGAGGTCTGAAGCGGTTGGATGAGCAGGGCGTGATCGAGGGAGGGGAGCCCCCGATTACGGCACAGTTAGGAAACGTCCGTAATAGTCGGAACGACAAGCGGCAGTTCGGCAGGAGGTTGCTGCGCGAATGATGTACGTCGGTGTGGGTGCCTTCGTGGTGGGGTCGTTAGGGGCTGTGCTTCTTGTCGGTGCCGTTGAAGGCTTACAGCGGTATCGCCGGCGGTGGCGTCAGCCCGAGTCGCCGATGAAGTATTCCGACCGCAGCTAAGCGCCCGTCGGCCGAGATGTTCAAGGCCGGGCCGACGGGCGGATCGTATTCTCTCATGCGCGTGCGCGAGGCTTCCCTAGTTTTAGGTAGGCGGGCTACCCGATATTAGGAACTTTTGTGCCTGCGCACGATAATGGTGGTTATGTCAACTCACAGGAAGATTCCGTCAAAATCCCGCTCTCAAGCGGGCAGCGGCACCCCCTGGACAGCCAATATGGCGCCGACCGCACCAGCGGCGAGCAGAGTCGCGACGACGCTGCGGCGCAGCGCGAGCAGCGCGACCGCAGCAGCAGCCAAGACGATGATCTGCCAGGCCTCCGAGAGCGCCAGGGACAACGGGATCGCTGAGCCGAGGATTGCGCCGATTGCCGCCGGACCCGACCCGTCGAGGAAGGCTCGGGCCCTCGGGTCGGCGCGCAGCCGGTCAAAGCGGTCGGCGCCGAGCAGGACGAACGAGAACGACGGCGTGAAGGCAACCAGCGAGGCTAGTAGGGCTCCCCAAACTCCCGCCGCGGCGTAGCCGACCACGGCGACCGTGTGCGTCACCGGCCCCGGCGTCACCTGCCCGAGCGCGACCGCATTGAGGAACTGCCCAGAGCTCATCCAGTGGTAGTGACTGACTGCATCGGCTTGCATCAGCGGCACGATCACAAAGCCGCCGCCGTATGAAAGCGCGCCTACCTTGAAAGCCACCCAGGCCAGCGCGCCAGCGCCGCCGGTGGCGATAGCGGCCACAACAGGGACTGCCAAGAACCCGTAAGTTGACATAACCGCGGTCGAGCGTCGTCTGAGCAGCTCGAGTGCCCCGCAGCCAAGCAGAACGAGTACGAGCCAGGGGCCAAGCAACGCCGCTGCGGCTAGCCCAAGGAGGCCGTAGGCGGCCCAGCGCAGCGGATGGGAGTCGCGGGCGCGCGCCCAGCTCGACGGGACCAGGCCAAGGCCCGCCCTGACCGCGACCGCTGCCACCGCAGCCCCAGCGCCAGCCCCCGCCCCGCGCACCCACAGCGGTGGCGTCCCGGCGAAGAAGAGGAGCGCCAGCAGGATGATGAGCACGAGGCCCGGAAGGATGAAGGCGGCGCCACCGAGCAGGGCGCCCCGAACCCCTCGCAGGCGCCAGGCACAGAAGATCGCCATCTGGGTCGATCCCGGCCCCGGAAGCAGGTTGGTCGCGGCAATCGCGTCCTCGAATTGCTCGGCGCTCAACCAACCCCGCCGCTTCACGCAGAGGTCGCGGAAGAGGGCAACGTGTGCGGGTGGACCGCCGAAGCCGATAGCCCCAATCCGCCCCCACTCCTTTACGACCTCTGCCAGCGTCGGAGCAGCGGGAGCAACCGAGGGGGATGACGATTCGCCGCGCACGCGCCGCAGGCTACTGAGGCGCTCCGTCACGCTGACTAAGCCGCCCCCTCGGCTCGACCTGCGATGTCCGGCGACCTCGAATTGATCTCCCACACGGCGCTTGTCTACGGAATCAGCGCCAGCGGGCTGGCTGGTCACGCTCTACCCCGACAGCTTTCAGCTCAGCCAGATGTCCAAGACCTTAAGAAACTCCTGCAGGAGCGCCCCGCAGGAGCTTCTGACGTTCAGCCTCCCATTAGCAGTCCTGAAACTCAGCCCGCCTTCTTAAGTGCTTCTTCGATCGCTTCGGTCGAGCCCGGCGTTCCCAGTGTTTCGAGGCCGTTTGTGTTCGGGCCCTTTACTGCAAAGGACGGCGTGCCGGTGAAGCCGAGGTTTTCCGCCTCGGTAGTCGTGCTCGACACTTTGTTCATCAGGGCCTTGCTCTTACGGTCGGTGTTCCACTTGGCGAGGTTCTTGATCCCGGCACCCTTGGCGATCGTCGTCAGGAACGATTCGGTCGCATAGCCGGAGTCCTCCTCACCCTGGTTGCGGTAGAAGATGTCGATGTAGTTCCAGCCACGTCCTTGCTCGCCGGCGGCGAGCGCTGCTGCTCCTGCCGGCTTGGACTGCGGGCCGATGATCGTGAAGTTGCGGAATTCGATCTTGGCCTTACCGCCACGAATCGGGCCTTCGATGATCTTAGGCAGCACCTGTTCGGAATACGCTTTGCAGACCGGGCACTGAAGGTCTCCGTACTCATACAGGGTGACCTTGGCCTTCGGGTCGCCGAGCATCGTGCCTTCCTGCGAGATGCCTCCCACCAACTTGTCAACCAAACCAATGTCCACCAGGTTTGAGCTCCCCCCGCTGCTCTGATTCTGGCTGACCACGATGAGCACCGCGACAACGACTATCGCCAGGAACACCGCGGCGCTGCCGAATTGGACGAGACGTTGGCGGCGTGCTTGGGTCTGGGCCTCGGTCGCCTCGCGTTCGAGCCGGTGGGCGCGAAGTCGCTCTCTCTCCTGCTCCCGCTTGTTGCTCATGCATCCTCCGGTTGGGTTGAGGTTCGGGCGCGCCCGCCACCTACTGGGGAATCGTCCTCGATTCCACCGTAGGCGATGACGCGGGTTGCGTTGAAAGCGAAGAGCACCGTCATCAGCACGGCGCTCCCCACGCACCACTGGCAGATCGCGTGAATCCTGAAGAGCTCCAGGTATGTGAGGTAGACGCTGAAGCCGAAACCGACCAGCGAGAGGGCGAAGCCAGCGAAGCGCCCCGGGTCCCCCCGCATAAAGGCCGACCCTAGTAGCAGCAGGTAGCCGACGATCCCGAACACGGCGACGTTGATCCCCGCCAGGTGCGAGTAGGAACTGCTGGCGACCGTCTGGCATCCCCCTCCCCCAGCCAGGCAGACCGGCGCTCCGCCGCTCGAGTCGGCAATCGCGATATAGATAGCCACGCCGATCCCGATCGCGGCAATCGCGGCGATCGCGCGGCGCAGCGTGAACTCGGTTGGAGGCTTCATCGGCATGGAAAGGTACGCGACCGGGCGATGGCTCGTTGCGCTACCAGGCCTCTCCAACTGTCCCACGGCCAGCTCGCAGGCCCCCGCGCCGCCTCCGCGAGAGGAGCGCCGCGGTGCCCTCGGCAAGAACGATCGCGCCGCGGCCGAGGAGAAACTGGACCTCCGAGGCAGCTGTGCTCCCGAACCAGAACAAAGGTGTCTTCGATTGCCTGCTTGCGCAAGGGCGGCCTGGTCGCGGCCGCCAAGGCCAGCGTCAATGTGGCCCGCTCCATTGTTGCCAGTCTGCTCATCGCCATCTGTCCCTGAACGCTAGTTGAACCGCTCCGCGACCTCCGGCTTGGCGCAGAAGGTGGCGATCTCCCGGGAGAGCCTGCCTCCCTGCCAGGCGAGTGGGGACTCTCCCTCCCCCTCTCCGACCAGCCTCGAGTGAGGCAGGCGCTCGGCGTAGGCTGCCGCCACTTCATAGGGGTGGCCGGGGTCGGCATCGTCGCGGCTGGCTACGACCAGGGCCGGCACATCGATCCCCTCCAGCGATGACATCGACTCGAAGGGCCGCGAGCGCGGCACCTGGCGCAGCGCATCGACCAGTGCCTCGGGGTGGCGGTGGAGCAGCATCCGGACACGGGTGAAACGCAGCACGGTGTCACGCCATGCGGGGTCGATTCCCTGCCTGCGATCGATGTAGTCGAGAAAGCCGTCGACCCCTCCCTCCTTCAGTGCCTCGGAAAGGCCGTCCCAGTAGGCGAGAGTCTCACTGGAGATCGTGCCGCCATATACGGGGCCGATCGCGACCAGCCCGGCGACCCGCTGGGGATGGAGCAGTGCGTAGGCGACGGCGGTGTGGCAGCCCATCGAGTGCCCGGCAAGGACGAACGGCTCCTCCCCCACCGTCGCCGACACCACCGCCTCCAGGTCGCCGACCAGCTCCGGGTATCCATAACCCTGACCCAGTGGAGCGGGATCGGACTCCCCGTGCCCGCGTGCGTCATACGAGACGACCGTGTGGCCGGCGCGCTCCAGCGCACGCGAGCCGTGGACCACGTAGCGACGAGTCGCGGTGATCCCGTGGCAGAGCACCACCGCGCGTCCTGTCCCCGCGCACTCGCCGTAGATCGCCGGGCGCTCGCCCACGCCGAAGGGAGCCGGCTCGCCCGCCGGCGACATCAACTCAAAGAGGCGAGGGCGCCTTCGAGATCGTCAACGGTCTCGAAGCTGAGGCCGACCAGCGTCACCTTGCGATGGCGGATAACTCCCTGCTCGTCGACGACGAAGATCGCGCGCCGCACCATCGGGCCGGCGAGAACTCCGTAGGCGCGGGCCACCTCCTTGTCCTCGTCGGCGAGCAGCGGCACGTTGAGGCGCTTCTCCTCGGTGAAGCGTTCGTGCGAGTCGACCGACTGGGGGGAGATGCCGAGCACCTCGGCGCCGAGCTTGTCGAGCCGCTCCCCCTCGTCGCGGTAGGAGCAAAACTGCTTGGTGCAGACCGCGGTGAAGTCACCCGGATAGAAGGCGATGATCACCCTGCGCCCGCGGTAGTCAGAAAGCCGGTAGGTCCTACCGCCGGTGCCGGGCAGCGCGAATTCGGGTGCCGGATCTCCTACATCGACCTTGGCCATGCGGCCAGGCTAGCCCTTCTCGATCGTCATCTTTTCAATCAGGATCGTCTGCTTCGGCTTTTCCTTTGCGGTGCCGAGATTCCCGATCCTGGCAACCACGGCGGCGCCCCCGCTGACCTTGCCGACCAGAGCGTATTCCGCCGGCAGTCCGGTGCTTGCCCCGGTTACTACGAAGAACTGGCTCCCCGAGCTCCCCGAAGGTTGCGAAGAGCTCTTCGCCATCGCCACGGTCCCCCGAGTGTAGGAAAGGTTGGCGGGTGGCTTCTCGACCACGGTGTAGCCGGGACCGCCGGTGCCGTTGCCTAGGGGGTCGCCACCCTGAATCACGAAGCCCGGCACGATGCGGTGGAAGGTGAGGCCGTTGTAGAAGCCCAGCCTCGCCAGGTAGGCGAAGGAGTTGGTCGTCTTCGGCGCCTGCTTGGTGTCGAGCGCGATATCGAAGGTGCCGCAGCTCGTCCTCACCACCGCGCTCAGTTGTTCGCCCGGCTTCACCGTCTGCTTGGGCGCCTTGAGACTGACGTGCTTCGGGCTCGGCGCTTCCACCTTCTTGCAGCCGCTGGCGCTGGCCGTCGTCGTGCTCGAACCGCTGCTGCCGCCGCTGCGGCTGATCAGGATCGCCGCGACGACGCCGACCGCGACTACCGCGAAGACGGCAAGGATGATCAACCGGCGATCGGGGGACTGCTCCTCCATCGGCGGGGAAGACTAGATGATCCGCGGGCGGCGTCTGGTTGCGATCATCGGGGCCTTGTCCTCGCCACCTCTCACGCCGCTGGCCGCCGCCGCACTGCGGGTCGGCCGCTCTCCCGAGCGTGTCCTGGTGGTCGACTGCGGGGACGGAGAGGCGGCGCTGTTTCTCGCCCGGGAGTTCCCCCGGGCTCGGGTGCGCGGCGTCGATGCCTCGGAGGCGATGGTCCGTAAGGCGACCGCGCGGGTCGGGCTCGACCCCGAGGGGCGCGTTGCCTTCAAGGTTGGCAACGCCGCGGCTCTGCCCTATCCCGACGACTTCTTCGACCTAATCGCCCAGCTCGACGCACGGCCCTCGGCGGGCGAGATCGCGAGGGTGCTGCGCCCCGGCGGATACCTCATCCTCGCCAGGTCAGGGCGACCGCGAGGACCGCTTCGCGAGACGCCGGGGAGGCTGCGGCGGCAGCTCGCCCGCCACAATATCGAGCAGGTCGAGGTCGCCGATGCGGGCGATGGCAATTTCTTCGTCGGCCGCCTCGGCGGCGGAGGTTGAGCCTATCCCGCCATTTAGGCTGGCGGGTCGATGGGAATCGAGGGAATGCCGCTGGCGTTGCTGGTCAACCCTGCCTCGGCCAGGGGCAAGGCGTTGAGGCTGCTGCCCCAGGTGGAGGCGGCGCTGGACGCGCGGCGTGTCGATTTCAGGGTGCAGCGCACCCGCGACCTTGAGCACGGGGTCGAACAGGCATTGCTCGCCGTGGAGGCCGGCGAGGTACCGGTGGTGATGAGCGGCGACGGCCTGATCGGGGCGATCGGCGGCGCGATGGCGGGGTCGCAGACGCCGCTCGGGATCGTTCCAGGAGGTCGGGGCAACGACCTCGCCCGCGTGCTGGGCATCCCCGACGAGCCCGAGGCAGCGGTTGAGGTCCTCGCCGTCGGGCATTTCCGCGAGATCAACGTCGGCGAGGCGAACGGCCGCCGCTTCCTCGGCATCGCCAGCGCCGGGTTTGAGTCGGAGGCCAACCGGATCGCCAATCAATCGAGGCTTTTGCGCGGCAACCTGGTCTACGCCTGGGCGGCACTGCGCGCCTTGGCGCGGTGGAAGCCGGTGCGCTTCACGGTCCGGGTCGAGGAGGAGCGGATCCGCTTTGCCGGATACTCGGTCTCGGCGGCCAACAGCAGGGCCTACGGCGGCGGGATGTTCATCGCCCCCAATGCCGATCTCGCGGACGGCGAATTCGACATCGTCACGATCGGCGAAGTGGGGAAGCTGAAGTTCCTGGGTAACCTGCCCAAGGTGTTCAAGGGCACTCATGTCGAGGAGGACGAGGTGCGTGTCTTCCGCGCCCCGCGCCTAGAGCTGAGCGCCAGCCGGCCTCTTGCCGTCTACGCCGACGGCGAGCACCTGACCGACCTGCCCGCCTCGCTGCGCCTCCTGCCGCGCGCGCTGAGCGTGTTGGCGCCGCCGGGTGAGTAACGGAGCGCTTTTCGCGGCTAAGCTTGCCGTGGCACGCGCGCTCGGTGCTGCCAGCCGCACCAGCGGGCGCGGCGGGGGCACGACCCTCCCTGGCCGAGTGCTGCTCCGTCTTGACTCCGAGGCAATCGCTCGGCTCGGCGCCGGCCTGGTCCGAGGCAAGACGATCATCAGCGCCACCAATGGCAAGACGACGACGGCCGGGATGATCGCCACAGTGCTCGCCGCCGACGGGCGCAAGCCGGTCCATAACCGGGCCGGCTCGAACATGGCCTGGGGGGTGGCCACTGCACTGCTTGAGCAGAATGGCCGCGAGGGCCTGTTCGAGGTCGACGAGGCCTGGCTGCCGCGGGTTGCGGCGCAGCTCGAGCCCTCGCTCATCGTTCTCGGCAACCTCTTTCGCGACCAGCTCGACCGCTACGGGGAGATGGAGGCGCTGGCCGACGAGTGGGCGCGCGTAGTCGCCGAGCGAGCCGGCGCCACCCGCTTCGCGCTCAACGCCGATGACCCGCTGATCGCCGACCTCGGCCGCGACTGCGAGCAGCGCCGACGTGAGGGCGTTACCTACTTTGGGATCGACGACGTGAGCCAAGCACTCGACGAGCCCCAGCACGCCTTCGATGCCAAGCACTGCCGCCGCTGCGGGCACCCCTACGCTTACGAGCGGGCCTTCGTCGGCCACCTTGGCCACTACTCCTGTCCAAGTTGCGGTGCCGGCCGTCCCCGCCCCGACATTGCGGCGACCGAGATCGAGCTGCGTGGCATGGAGGGCTCGCGGATCGTGGTCCGCACGCCGGTTGGCGAGTTGCACGTCGATCTTCCCCTTCCCGGCCTCTACAACGTCTACAACGCGTTGGCGGCTGTCAGCGCGGCGATCGAGCTGGGCATCGGCCCCGAGCAAATCGCCGCCGCGCTGGGTGGGACGAAGGCGGCGTTCGGCCGGGTCGAGACGATCGAGGTCGCCGGCAAACCGGTCTCGATACTGCTGGTCAAGAACCCGGCCGGCGCCAACGAGGTGCTCCGCACGCTGAGTCTGGAGGCCAAAGCGACGGGTCTCGACCTCTGGATCGCCCTCAACGATCGGATCGCCGATGGGCGCGATGTCTCCTGGATCTGGGACGCCGACTTCGAGCTGTTGGAGGGCGCCGTGCAGCGGGTCGTCTGCGCTGGCACCCGGGCGCCGGAGATGGCACTGCGGCTGAAGTACGCGGAGTGGCCGGTGGACTCAATCGAGGTCGAGCCGGGGATCGAGGCGTCGCTCGACCGGGCCGTGGCGAGCGCTTCGGGTCGGCTCTTCGCCCTGCCGACGTACACGGCCCTCTTGGAGCTTCGAAAGCTGCTGGCGGGGCGCGGGCTGGCCGAGGAGTTCTGGAGGTGACGGGCCCTAGACGAAGACGTGGTGCAAACGAGTTGCTTCGAGGGTCGGGCTGCGCTGCGGGCGAGGTTGTCCTCGATTATCTGCCTCCCCCCCTGAGGAGACCCAGTTCCGTCGCCTGGCACAACGTCGAGTGCGGTAGCTACTCGGCTGACTTGGCGCTGTGGGAGGAGTTGGCCGCCCATGCGGGCGGGCCGATTCTGGAGCTGGGCTGCGGGACGGGGCGGGTTACGCTGCGGCTGGGGAGGTGTGGGCATCGGGTTACCGGGTTAGATCGCGACGCTGTCTTGCTGGCTGCTTTTGGCGAGCGGGCGACTGGATTGCCGGTGGGAGCGGAGCTGGGTGACGCGGCGGGCTTTGAGCTCGGCGGAGAATTCGGACTGGCGCTCGCCCCAATGCAGCTCGTGCAGCTGCTTGGGGGAGCGGAGGAGCGGCTAGATTGCCTGCGCTGCGTCTCTTCCCACCTGCGAGCAGGCGGGCGAGCAGCATTGGCGATCGTCGAGCAGCTGCCGCTCTCTGAGTCGGGAGGCGCTCCCCGGCCCGATGTCCGCGAGGTCGACGAGTGGGTCTATTCGAGCCTGCCGATCGAGGCCAGGGTGAACTCCGATTCGATCGTCGTCCGGCGCCTGCGACAGACCGTCTCGCCGGAGGGGGGGCTGAGCGAGGAGGTCGATGAGGTCCGGCTGCGTCGCCTCTCCGCCGAGACGCTGGAGCGCGAGGGGGTCGCGGCGGGCCTGACGCCGGTCGGTCGCCGCAGGATTCCCGCCACCGACGCCCACGTCGGCTCCACGGCCGTCCTGCTGGAGAGGCGGACGTGATGGAGCTCCGTCTGCTTGCCCTCTACCCCGACCAGATGAACATCTACGCAGACCGCGGCAACATCATCTTCCTGCAGCGGCGCTGTGAGTGGCGGGGCATCGACTTCTCCTACGCAGCTGCGGGGTCTGGCGAGCGCGTCGACCCCGCCGCCCACGACCTCTTCTACATCGGCGGCGGCCAGGATCGCGACCAGCGGATGGTCGCCGCCGACATGGTCGAGAGCAAGCGCGAATCCCTGGTCCTCGCGGTCGACGACGGCGCCGCACTGCTGGCGGTCTGCGGTGGCTATCAGCTGCTCGGCCACAGCTACCAGCTGGACGAGGAGCACCTGCCCGGCCTCGGCCTCGTCGACCTGGAGACGGTACGCGAGCCCGGCCCGCGACTGATCGGCAACGTCGCGATCGAGACCGACCTCGGCGCCGGCCCGCGGCTGCTCGCTGGTTTCGAGAACCATGGAGGCCGCACCTACCTCGGCGCCGGCGCCGAGCCGCTCGGCCGCGTCGTCGAGGGTCACGGCAACAACGGCCACGATGGCTTCGAGGGGGTCCGCCGCGCCAACTTGGTCGGCACCTACCTGCACGGCCCGCTGCTGCCGAAGAACGCCTGGCTCGCCGACCACCTGATCGCGCTCGCGCTAGAGCGCCGCTACGGCGCCCGCCCGGACCTGGAGCCGTTGGACGACGCCCTTGAGGCTGCCGCCCACCAGAGCGCACGGGCGGCGGCCGGCGTCGACCCACAGCGCAACGACTGACGGGTTGGCCCCCAAGTCGCGCAGGGAGGAGTCAGGGCGCCGCGGGCACGACGGCGATCGGACCGTCCCCCGCGGGCATCTCCGTGGTCTCAAAATGCGGGGCCTCCAGCCGCTTCACCCGCGAGATCGCCGCGGTGAACTCCTGCTCGGTCTCGAGGAAGCCGATCCGGGGGGTGCGGTAGTGCATCGGCACCACCCAGGTCGGATCGAGTGCGAGGCTGATCTCCGCGGCGGCCGCCCCGCCGAGCGTCGGGCCGCCGCCGACCGGGATGAAGAGGAGGTCGAGCTCGCCGATCGCGGCGGCCTGCTCGGGGCGCAGTTGGGCCTGGCCGAAGTCGCCGAAATGGGCGATGCGCAGACCGTCGAGCTCAAAGACGAAGATCGTGTTGGGGCCGCGCTGGGTGCCCGCCTCGTCGTCGTGCTCGGAGGCGATCGCGCTCACCGCGCCGATCGGTGAGTCAAGCGTGCCCGCGGTCGAGCGCAGGACGGTGGGCTCGCCGCCGATCGCCTCGACCCCGTTGTGGTCGAGGTGCTCGTGGGTGATCAACAGCAGGTCGACCTCCTTTGCCTCGATCGGCGGGTAGTCGAACTGCATCCCGCGGTCCTCGAGCATCGACATGTCGGCAAAGGGATCGATGAACACCTTCGCATCGGCCCCGCTCAGGGCGAAGGCAGACTGTCCGTGCCACTCAACGCGCATGCTGCTCCTCCAGTTGTGGGATATGGGCGGCGCCGGTGCCCGCTTGCGCCGTCTCCTCGCCGTAGTGATAGCGCCCACCGCGAAGCAGCGAGGCCGCGGCGGCCACCAGGCAGGCGATGATCGCGAAAATGAATGCGGTGTGCAAACCGTCCCGGAACGGGGCGGAGATCAGGTGGGGGAAGAAGCCGGACCCGGTCAGCAGGGTGACGGCGTGCGCCGGCAGCGCGTGCAGGGCCTGGGCGCCGACCAGATGCTGGATCGGGTTGTAGCCGAGGAAGGCAGCGAAGAGGATCGAGATCGGCGGCGTCTGGCCAACCCGGTGGGCTACGCCCGTTGGGATGCCATGGGCGTGCAGGCCGCTGCTCATCGCCGCCGGCAGGCCGGAGGCGAGCCCGAGGATCAAGAGGGTGAAGAAGATCCCGATCGAGAGCACCTGGGCGGAGTTCTGGAAGGTCTGGTTCATCCCGCCCCCGGCGCCACGATCAGCGGCCGGCAGGCTGTTCATCACCGCGGCGCGGTTGGGCGCGGCGAACATCCCCATCGATATTCCGTTTAGCAGCAGGATCGCAGCGAATATCGGAAATGAGAAGTCGGTCGGCAGCAGCAGCAGCAGGCCGAAGCTGACCGCCGCTCCGATCATGCCGCCGGTCGCGAAGGGGCGCGCTCCGAAGCGGTCGGAGAGGTAACCGGAGGTCGGCCCAGCGATCAGGATCCCGACCGTCAGCGGCAACATGTAGATGCCGGCCCAGAGAGGCGTTTCGGTGAAGCTGTAACCGTGCTCGGGAAGCCAGATGCCCTGCAGCCAGATGATCAGCATGAACATCAGCCCGCCACGGGCGACCGCGGCGAGGAAGGTCGAGAGGGTGCCGAAGGTAAAGGCGCGGATGCGAAACAGCACTAGCCCGAACATCGGCTCGGCGACGCGACGCTCGATCGTCACGAAGGCGATCAGCGAGGTGGCGGCGGCGGCCAGCAGGACGAGCACCCGCGGGCTACCCCAACCGGTAGGCGAGCCGTCGTAGGGACGGATCCCGTAGGTGACGGCGACCATCACCAAGACCAGGCCGAGAGCGAAGGTGACGTTGCCCCACCAGTCGATCGAGGCGCGATGCGGCTTGCTTCGCTCCTCCAGTTTCAGGTAGGCCCAGACGGTCCCGAAGAGCCCGACCGGGACCGAGATCAGGAAGACCAGGCGCCAGTCGATCGGCGCCAGCAGGCCGCCGAGGATCAGGCCGACGAAGAGGCCGCTGACCCCGACGATGTTGTTGATCCCCAATGCCAGGCCTCGCTGGTTGGTGGGAAATGCATCGGTGATGATCGCCGCGGCGTTGGCGAGTAGGCAAGCGCCGCCCACCCCCTGGAGAATGCGGAAGACAATCAGGTAGTCCGCACCGGCGCGGCCGCTCATCCAGTCAATCGCGAGCAACAGTGAGGCGACTGTGTAGATGACGAAGCCGAGGTTGTAGATCCGCACCCGGCCGTAGATGTCGCCGAGGCGACCGAGACTGACGATCAAGACGCTGGAGACGACCAGGTAGCCGAGGATCATCCACAGCAGGTAGAAGCTGTTTGAGGGGACCAGCGGGTCGAGGTGGATGCCGCGGAAGATCGCCGGCATCGCGATCAGCGTGATCGAGGCGTCTAGGGTCGCAAGCAGCACCGCCAGGGTCGTATTGGAGAGCGCGATCCACTTGTAGCGATCCTGCATACCGAAGCACTATACACAGGCAAACTGTGTAGTCTACCTGTAGGTTTCAGGGTATAGTCCCAGTAATGCGAACCGATGCCGACACCGCGCTTACCGCCAGTGAGCTGCGCGTGGTGCTCGGGCAGCTGGTGCGGCGCCTACGCGCCGAGCACCGCTTCCCACTTTTGCACGGCGCCGTCCTCGGCCGTCTCGACCGGAAGGGGCCGCAGAGCGTCAGCGACCTCGCCGTGGCCGAGAAGGTGCGCCACCAGTCGATGACCCAGACCGTTGGCGAACTCGAATCGGACGGCCTCATCCACCGCAGCCCCGACCCTGCCGACCGCCGTCGGGCGCTGGTCGAGATGACCGAGGAGGGCCGCGCCGCGCTGGAGGCCGATCGTCGCCATCGGGTCGGGTGGCTCGTCTCGGTGATCGAGGGGCTCCCTCCCGAGGACCAAGACCTGTTGAAGCGGACTACCGCGATCCTGAACCGCCTGGCAGAGAGCTGAGCCGGCGTCTCAGCGCCCGCTGGAGCCGAAACCGCCGTCGCTGCGGGCGGACTCGCCGAGCGCCTCAACCTCGACCGGCTCGGCAAGCGCGATCGGCACGACCACAAGCTGGGCGATCCGGTCGCCTGCCTTGACCTTGAAGGTCTCCGCGGGATCGGTATTCAGCAACAGCACTCGAACTTCACCCCGATACCCGGAGTCGATCAGCCCGGGGCTGTTCGGCAGGGAGATCCCGTGATCGCGGGCGAGACCGGACCGTGGCAGCACCAACCCGGCGTGTCCCTCCGGGACCTCCACCGCGATCCCGGTTCCAATGCTCCACCTCTCCCCAGGCCCGATGTGCGCCGCCTCGCACGAGTACAGGTCCAGCCCCGCATCCCCGGCGTGCGCCCTGGTGGGCAACACGGCCTGCTCCTCAAGTAGAGACGCCTTCAGCTCCACAGTGACGTCAGCCTATTCGGACGCTCGCACCGGCGACATCGGGCGAGCGCGGTCAAGGACAGCCCCGTCCATAGCGCCCCTCTCACCCCATGACAGGACCCGCGCGCCATTGCCGCCAGTCCTGAGATCGTCGAACCGGTGCATCTCGGCGATCGGCACTCTCGCTTTCACGAGCACACCGTCCCCCCGCTCGGTTCGCTCCAGCTCGCCGGCCACCTCGTGAAGCTCATGCAGGCGCGAGCCCTCCGCATAGGGCACCAACAGCTCGACCTCGGCGAGCGCCTCCTCGAAGGTGGCCTCGATCCCCTCGCGCAGCGCATCCAGGCCCTCTCCCGTGAGGGCTGAGACCAGCGCAGCACCGGGGTGCTGGATGCCGACCTCCTGCCGCGCGCCCTCATCGAGCAGGTCCGCCTTGTTGAGGACGAGCAGCCGGGGCTTCTCGCCGGCCCCGATCTCCTCCAAAACGTCATCGACCGCCTTCATGGCGACCAACAGTCGGCGCCGCGGCGCTGCGGCGTCGACTACGTGCACGATCAGATCGGCCAGTGCGGTCTCCTCCAGCGTCGCCTTGAATGCCTCGACAAGCTGATGGGGCAGTTTCTCGATGAAGCCAACGGTGTCGGTCAGCAGGTAGTGGCGCCCCGACAGATCGAAGCTGCGGGTGGTTGGGTCGAGGGTCTGGAATAGCCTGTCCCCGACGCCGGCCCCGGCTCCGGTGATCGCGTTCAGCAAGGTCGACTTGCCGGCGTTGGTGTAGCCGGCAAGGGCGATTCGCGGGATCGAGGAACGCTCGCGGCGGGCGCGCATCACGCCGCGGTTGCCCTCCAGGCGCGCCAGGCGACGGCGTAGCGCGGCGATCCGGTCGCGCGCGAGGCGGCGGTCGGTCTCGATTTGGGACTCGCCCGGCCCCCGGGTGCCGATCCCGCCCCCAAGCCGCTCCAGGTGGCTCCACAGACCCCGCATCCGCGCCAGGTTGTACTCGAGCTGGGCCAGCTCGACTTGGAGCTTGCCCTCGGCCGAGTGGGCGTGATCGGCGAAGATGTCGAGGATTACGGCGGTGCGGTCGACCACCGGCACCCCAAGCGCCGCCTCCAGGTTGCGCTCTTGGCGCGGCGCCAGCTCGTCGTCGCAGGCGACCAGGTTGGCATCGCAGGTGGCGATCTGCTCCTTCAGCTCCGCGAGCCTGCCGCGGCCGAAGTAGCGGTCGGGGTCGGGGGCCGCCCGCTGCTGCACCGCCTCGCTCGCCGTAGCCACCCCGGCGGTGCGCAGCAGCTCCTTCAACTCAGCGAGGGGGTCGCCGGGCTCACGGCCGTCGGCGATGCCGATCGCCAGCGCCCGCTGACGCGCCCTCGGGTTCGATATGCCGGCGTCCCCCGCGCCATAGCGCGTCTGCGTGTTGCGGCCGTTTCTCGAGCGTTGCACCTGGTCCGATTGTAGGCGGCGCCCTGGCCGGGATAGGCTAGGAGCCGTGAGGGTCTTCGTAACCGGCGGCACGGGCTTCATCGGCGGCGAGATCGTCCGCCAGTTGCGCGACCGCGGCGACGAGGTCGCCTGCCTTGTACGCACCCCCGAGCGTGGGCAGGCAGCCGCTGCGCTCGGCTGCGAGCTGGTCGCCGGAGATCTCGGCGACTCTAAGGCGATCCGCAAGGGGATGGAGGGCTGTGATGCCGTAATCCACGCCGCCGCGATGTACGAGGTCGGGATCCCAGCCTCCCAGCGGCCTGTGATGCGCGAGGCAAACGTCGGCGGAACCGAGCGGGTCCTGCGCGCCGCGCTGGAGGCAGAGGTCCCCAAAGTCGTCTACGTCTCCACCGTCGGTGCCTTCGGAAACACCCACGGCAAGGTCGTTGACGAGTCCTACGAGCACCCCGGCAATGAGTTCACCTCTTGCTATGAGGAAACCAAGTGGGAGGCCCATCAGATCGCCAAGCGGATGATTCGCGACGAGGGCCTGCCCTGCGTCATCGTCCAGCCAGGCGGCGTCTATGGGCCCGGCGACACCTCCTCGATCGGCGAGCTGCTTAACCAGTTCCTCTCCGGCAAGATGCCCCTGATCCCCTTCCCGGAGTTGGGGATCTGCCTCTCCCACGTCGAAGACGTCGCCGCCGGGATTGTGCTTGCGCTCGATCTCGGCAAGCCCGGCGAGACCTACGTACTCAGCGGCCCTGTGACGACGGTGCGAGAGGCGATCGACGTAGTCGCCGAGGTGAGCGCCCACAAGGCGCCCAAGCACGCTATCCCGACCACATTGATGAAGGCAATGGTTCCGATCGGGCCGCTGGTCGGCAAGATGATGGGCCAACCGCCCAACCTGCGCGAGCTGATCTCCTCCGCTGACGGGGTCACCTTCTGGGCAAGCCACGATAAGGCGAGTCGTGAGCTCGGCTACGAGCCCCGCGGGCTTGAGCAGGGCCTGCGCGAAACCCTCGAGGCGGAGGGCAGGCTGCCCTCCCCCGTGGCCGCCTGAGCCTCGGCGCAGCGCCGATGAGGGTGATCGACGTCCATCACCTCGGGCGCCCCCACGTGATCGGATGCTGGGAGGTCGATGGGGTCCTGGTCGACCCGGGACCCGAGTCATCGATGGGAACCTTACTGGCGGCGTTGGGGGGTGAGAGGCCGCGGGCGCTCCTACTCACCCACATCCACCTCGACCACGCCGCGGCGACCGGCGCCCTGGTGCGCCACTGGCCCGATCTCGAGGTATACGTCCACGAGCGCGGCGCCCCGCATCTGATCGACCCCTCGAAGCTGCTCGCCAGCGCCGAGCGGCTCTACGGGGACCAGATGCAGCGACTGTGGGGGGAGATCGTGCCGGTGCCGGCCGAGAGCATCAGGCCGCTGACCGGAGGAGAGCAGCTGCTGGGAATGCGTGTCGCCTACACCCCGGGCCATGCCTCCCACCACGTCAGCTACCTGCACGAGGAGACGGGGGTCGCCTTCACCGGCGATGTCGCCGCAGTCCGCATCCCGCCTTCGAACCTTGTCGTGCCGCCCACCCCTCCCCCCGACATCGACATCGAGCTCTGGGAGGAATCAATCGGGATCGTCGAAGGCTGGCGGCCGGAGCGGCTAGCACTTACCCACTTCGGCGCGGTCGAGAACCCGGCCGAGCATTTGGCGACGGTCCGCGAACGCCTGCGTGAGGAGGCATCGATCGCCCGCGAGCTCTCCGAGGAGGAGTACGAGCGCCGCCACCGCGAGCGGGTCGTGCTAAGCCTCGGCCCCGAGACGGCCGCGGAGCTGCTCCAGGCCGTCCCGCCCCAGTACCAGTGGCGCGGCCTGCACCGCTATTGGACGAAGCGCGAGGAGCAAGCCGTAGCCAGCTAGGAGAGATGCTCGCGCATCCGCTTGACCGCCTCGGAGATGCGGTCGTCAGGGGTCGTCAGCGAGATGCGGAAGAAGCCCTCACCGCTCGGCCCGTACATCGAGCCGGGGGAGACGATCACTGCTGCCTCCTCCAGCACCAGCTCGGAGAAGGAGGTCGAGGTGTGGCCCTCGGGCACCGGCGCCCAGACGTAGATCGTCCCTTTCGGCGCCTGCACGTCAACCCCGATCCCGCGCAGCGCCTCGACCACCAGGTCGCGCCGGCGCGCATAGATCTCGTTCATCTGCGTCAGCGGGCCGCGCGGGCCGCGCAGCGCCGCCGCGCCGGCCAGCTGCACCGCCTCGAAGAGGCCGGAGTCGACGTTGGTCTTCAATCGCCAGTAGGCCTGGATCGCCTCAGCATTTCCAAGGATTGCGGCGCAGCGCCAGCCGGTCATGTTGTAGCCCTTGGAGAGCGAGAAGACCTCAACTCCGACCTCCTTAGCTCCGGGCGTTGCGAGGAAGCTGGGCGCTACGTAGCCGTCATAGGTCGTCTCTGAGTAAGCGCTGTCGTGGACGACGAGAATCTCGTGCTCGCGGGCGAAGGAGACAACCAGCTCGAAGAAGCCGTCCGGGACGACAGCGCCGCTGGGGTTGTTTGGGTAGTTGAGGAACATCAGCCGCGCCTTCGCGGCGACCTCGGCCGGCACCGCGCCTAGGTCGGGGGCGAATCCCAGCTCGGGAACCAACGGCAGAAGCTCCGGTCTCGCCCCGGCAAGGATCGGGCCGCCGGTGTAGACCGGGTAGCCGGGATCGGAGGCAAGTGCCACGCCGCCCGGGTCGAGGAAGGCGAAGCAGAGATGGTAGATGCACTCCTTGGCGCCGATCGCCGGGATGACCTCGCCTTCGGGGTCGATCTCGACCCCGAAGCGTCGGGCGTAGAACTCTGCAAACGCATCGCGGAACTCGGCTCGGCCGCGGTTGCTCGGATACTTCTGGTTGGCCGGATCGGCGACCGCCTCCTGCATCGCCTTGACGATGTGGGGGTATGTGGCCTCGTCAGGGTCGCCGATCCCGAGGCTGATCACGTCGATGCCGGCAGCGCGCTTGTCGGCGACCCGGCGCTCCAGCTCGGCGAACATGTATGGCGGCATCGCCTCTAGGCGCTTGGATGGATCGGCAATTCCCATCAGCGCCGGAATCTAAAGGCTGGCGAGGGCTTGCAGCAGCTCGGGCGAGGCCTCGCCGGCGAAGACCGGCTCCGCCCAACCGGTCAGGCGCAGGTCGAGGTCATCGGAAACCTCGACCTCTAGTTCCCCCCCATCCAGCTCGACGACGATCGGGCTGATCGCCCCGTGCAAGAAGGCGCTCACCGCGGCACCGCTGGCGCCGGTTCCCGAGGCGAGCGTCTCCCCCACCCCACGCTCGAAGATCCGCGCCCGCACTCTGCTGCCATCGACCGCGATGAAGGAGACGTTGGTTCGGTTAGGGAACATCTCATGGGCTTCGATCTCCGGCCCGATCGCGGCGACATCGAGATCCTCCAGCTCTTCGCCGACCTCGATCGCGCACTGCGGGTTGCCGATCGAGACGTGCTGAAAGGCCCACTCGCGACCGCCGGCGGAAAGCGTCCCGGCGCCATTGTCGCCGCCCGACGGGAAGTCCTTAGAGACGGTCGCGGCCCTGCCCATCTCGACCGCGCAGGTCAGCTCCGAGACGATCGTTGGGACGATTGGCCCCGCCTCGGTGCGGATCGAGAAAGTGTCCTCGTCGGTCCAGCCCCTGCGGCGCAGATAGAGGCTCGCCTCGCGCGCCCCATTGCCAGACAGCTCAGCCTCGGAGCCGTCTGGGTTGAAGATCCGCAAGTCGGCTACGAAGGCGGGGTCCTCGCTGCGCGAGAGCAACAGGATCCCGTCTGCCCCGACTCCGAAATGGGGGTCGCAGAGCCACCTGACGTGCGGCTCGCTCAACTCCCAGGGAAGCTGCATCGCCTCGACGATCAGGTAGTCGTTGCCAAGCGCCTGCCACTTCTCGAACTTCACAGTAAGAGACAGCCTATTGGCCAAGCGCGGCGACGATCTCGGCTGCCACCTCGGCGTCGCTGCGCTCGGTGCAGTCGATCGTGTGAACCTTCGCCATCTTCCGCATCCAGGTCAGCTGGCGCCGGGCGTAGTTGCGCGAGCGCTTTTTCATCCGCTCGACGTCACCGCCCAGCAGCTCGTCGAAGCCGAGCGCCTTGCGCGCGGTCCGTGACGGCCCCGCCGCCTCGGCCCGCCGCACCTCCTCCGCCGCTCCGCCGGCGACAATCGCCTCGGTTCGCGCGTCGATCCGCTCGTAGAGCCGCCTGCGGTCCATCTCTAGCCCGAAGATTGCCGTCGGATGCCGCGTATCGGCCGCCCAAAGCTCAGAGTCCTCCGTCCCCGGCGGCACCTTGACCAGCGATAGCTCCGCCAGGGCGGCCCGCAGGTACAGCCCGGTCCCTCCCACCACGATCGGCCGCCGCCCAGCTTCAAGGGCACCGTCGATCTCAGCATGGGCAAGTTGCATGTAGTCGCCCACGGAGAAAGGCTGAGTGACGGGCACAAACCCGACCAGCCGATGCTCGAGCTTCTTCTGCTCCTCGGCCGTCGCGGCTCCGGTCAGCGTTCCCAACCCCTCATACACCTGCAGTGCATCGCAAGAGATCGCCACCGCGTCGTTCCCTAGCAAGCCAGCTACGGCGATCGCGACCCCGGTCTTGCCAACCCCGGTCGGCCCGAAAATGGCGAGGACCTTCATGCCCTTGCGTGGAACGTCGAGGAAGCCTCGAACGCCTTGTACTGGGTTCGCATAGACCACTCGGTGAGAGCCGCGCCGCTATCGGCGGGCAAGCTGAGAGAGGGGCTTCTCCGACACTCCACCCAGAGTGGTCGAAGTGGCAGTTGTTATCTCCACCCCAACCAGGTCACCGGTGTTCGCGACCCCATCGAAGTTAACCGTCTTGTTGTGCCGAGTCCTCCCCCGCAGTCGGGTCGGATCCGTACGACTCGGCCCCTCGACCAGCACCTCCATCTCGCGCCCGACGAAGCGCTGCGCGCGCTCGGTGGCGCGCCTTTGCACCAGCGCTACGAGTCGCTCCATCCGCTCCCGCTTCACCGCATGCGGCAGCTGGGCCTCCATCGTCGCCGCCTCGGTTTCGCGCCGCGGTGAGAAGACGAACGTAAAGGCTCCGTCGTAGCCAACCTCATCGACGACCTTCAGGGTCTGCTCGAAGTCAGCCTCTGTCTCGCCCGGGAAACCGACGATGATGTCGGTGGTGATCGCGCAGTCGGGGACGTGCTCGCGGATCAGGGCGACTCGGTCCATGTAGCGCTGCCGATCATAGGTACGCCGCATCCGCTTGAGGATGGCGCTAGAGCCAGATTGGAGCGGTAGGTGGATGTGCTCGCATAGCGAGGGCAGCTCGGCGTGGGCGCGGATCACGTCCTCCTTCATGTCCTTCGGATGCGGGCTGGTGTAGCGAATGCGATCGATTCCCTTCACCGCGTCGATCCGCGCCAGCAGCCCGGCGAAGCCGATCCGGCGGTCCGTCGGCAGCTCGCGCCCGTAGCTGTTGACGTTCTGGCCGAGCAGGGTTACCTCGCGCACCCCATCAGCAGCCAGCGCCTCGACCTCGGCGACCAGCTCGTACGGGTCGCGGCTCACCTCGCGCCCGCGAGTCGAGGGGACGATGCAGTACGCGCAGACGCAATTGCAGCCCTGGGAGATCTGCAGCCAGCCCTGGAACTCACGCTCGCGACGGGTCGGCAGGTGCCCGGAGAAATCCTCGAACTCGAAGTAGCCCTGAGCGCTCAGCGAGTCGGAGTTAAGGAACTCGGCCAGCTTGTGGATCTGGCCCGGGCCGAAGGCGACATCGACGAAGGGAAAGCGCTGGAAGACCTCGTCCTTGACCGATTGCGCCCAACAGCCGCCGACCCCGACGACCCGCCCCGGGTCCTCGGACTTCAGCCGCTTGGCCTCGCCGAGATGAGCGACGAGGCGACTGTCGGCGGACTCGCGGATCGAGCAGGTGTTGAAGAGGATCAAATCGGCGCCGTCGCGGTGGGCGGCCTCCTCATAGCCCAGCGACTCAAGCATGCCCCGCATCCGCTCGGAGTCATGCACGTTCATCTGACACCCGAAGGTGGTGAGGTGGTAGCGCCTGCCGCGGCTCATCGGAGCCGAGGTTAGCGCCCCACCGGCGCTACTTGACCGTGGACGTGGTGCCGCGCGGAGCGTCGCTCTCCTCTTGCTCGATTTCCTTGCCGGCTTTCAGCAACTCTGGCGCCTTCGACTTCTCCTCGTCCTGGCCATGCAGCACGGCGAAGGTCGTCGCGCCGCCGATCAGAATCGCAAACCAGAGGATGACCAGCGGGAAGGCCCGGCCTGGGAACTTCTCGGAGCGCAGCCCGAACAGACTGACCACCACCGCCGAGACCGCGAGGGCGATTCCGAACACGAAGAAGAGGGCTTCATGGCTCATCTGGCGGCGCGAATCCTATCCGCTTGCAGCGGCTCTAAGCGGCTTGCTGCTCTGCCATCGGCGGCAGCTCAGCCTCGGTGCCGTCGCCGTCGATTCCCAGCTTGGCGCGCACCCCGGCATCGATCTCGGCGGCGAGCTCCGGGTTGTCGGCGAGGAACTGCTTGGCGTTGTTGCGCCCCTGGCCGAGCCGGATCTCCCCGTAAGAGAAAAAGGAGCCCGACTTCTGGACCAACTCGTGCTCGATGCCGAAGTCAAGCAGACCGCCCTCACGCGAGATGCCAACCCCGTACTCGATGTCGAACTCGGCCTGGCGGAACGGCGCCGCCACCTTGTTCTTGACGACTTTGACCCGAACCCGGTTGCCGACCGCTTCGGTCCCCTCCTTGAGGGTCTCTATACGACGAATGTCGAGGCGCTGTGAGGCATAAAACTTCAGCGCCCGCCCACCCGGCTGCGTCTCCGGCGAGCCGTACTGGACGCCGATCTTTTCGCGGATCTGGTTGGTGAAGAGGCAAACGGTATTGGTGCGGTTGAGATTGCCGGCCAGTTTGCGCAGTGCCTGCGACATCAGACGAGCCTGGAGGCCGACCGTCTGGTCGCCGATCTGGCCGTCCAGCTCGGCTTTCGGCGTGAGTGCCGCGACAGAGTCGATCGCGACCACGGCGATCGCGCCGGAGGCGATCAGGCGATCGGCGATCTGCAGTGCCTGCTCGCCGAAGTCAGGCTGGGAGACGAGCAGCTCGTCGGTGTCGACGCCGATCGCCCGCGCGTAGATCGGGTCCAGCGCGTGCTCGGTGTCGATAAACGCGCAGACTCCGCCGCGAAGCTGAGCCTCGGCGATGATGTGGTTGACCAGTGTCGTCTTCCCCGAGGACTCCGGCCCGAAGATCTCGACGATCCGCCCGCAGGGGACGCCGCCGATGCCGAGCGCCAGGTCCAGGGCCAGAGCGCCGGTCGGGATCGTCTCGATCTGCACCTTGCTGTCGGCACCGAGGCGCATCAGCGCGCCCTGCCCGAAGTCCCGCTCGATCTGGGTCACCGCGGCCTCGAGGGCCGCGTCCTTGGCCTTGGCGTCCTTCGCCGAGGCATCCTTCAAGTTCGTCTTCTTATCTGTAGCCATGGTCTTCGCAAGGTAGTGGCCTCCTCGGACGGCTCACGCCGCGCTACAAACCGCGCCAAGGCGATGAAACGCAGTCCCCCGCCTGCAACGCGCCGCCCTACAGAGGCGGCTCGCCGCCGCCGAGCAAAATTCGCAGCATGTGCATACCGACCAGGGCCGAGCGCTCACGAATGTCGCCGCGACCGCCGGGAATGACCGGGGCGCGGGCGAGCGCGGTCCCGTTGGCGAGGCGCGCGTTGAGACAGACGTAGCCGACCGGCTTGCCCTCACTCCCCCCTTGCGGCCCGGCGATCCCGGTGATCGAGACCGCCACGTCGGCCTCAAAGCGCTTCAACGCACCGATCGCCATCGCCTCGGCGACCTGCGGCGAGACCGCGCCATGGGCGTCGATCAGGCTCGGAGCGACGCCCAGCAACCCCGTCTTCGCCTCGTTGGAGTAGGCGACTACGCTGCCCGCCATGTAGGCGGACGCGCCCGGTCGGTCTGTGATGCGCGCAGCCAGCAGTCCGCCGCTGCACGACTCCGCCAGGCCAAGGCGCCGCCCAGCGAGCAGGCCCGCCACCTGAGAGTCGATCGTCTCGCCATCGAGGCTGAACAGGTGCCGCGGGTGGCGCGCCCTCAGTGCCTCCCGCACCGCCCCGGCCTCTCCCTCTGCGCCGTCTCGGTAGCGAACGTCGATCTCGATCTCCCCCCGGCGCAGACAGGTGGTGATCTCCAGGCTGGCGAGATCCACCCCATCGGCCTCGATCTCGCGCAGGCTCTTAGCGATCTCTGACTCCGGGATGCCGAACATCCGCAGCGTGTAGCCATGCAGTGGCGTTGCTCGGGCGAGCGCGTCCTTAACCGGAGGGGCGGCAATCGCCGCCTGCCACATCGGTTGAAGCTCGCGCGGCGGCCCCGGCAGGACGACCAGCACACGCTCGCCCGCCGGCACGACCAAACCAGGCGCGGTGCCCACAGGGTCAAGCGCGATCGCACCCTCGGGAACCATCGCCTGCTTGCGGTTGGCAGCGCGGACGGCCTCCTCGTCGAAGCTGAAGTGCCGCGCGAAGCCGCGCAGGATCGCCGCAATCTTGCCCTCCATCTCCTCGTCGAGCACAAGCTCGCGGCCACAGAAGCGGGCGACGACCTCCGTAGTGAGGTCGTCGGCAGTCGGCCCGAGGCCGCCGGAGGTGACGATCAGGTCCATCCCCGCAGAGGACAAGAAGCCCAGCGCCGCCTCGAGGTCGTCGGGGCGATCGCCGACCACGATGATGTGGGCAACGTCGACCCCGAGCCCGGCGAGCCGTTCGGAGACCCAGGGCCCGTTGCGATCCCCGATCCGACCGGTCAGAACCTCCGTCCCGGTCACCACTATCCCCGCCCGAACCTCGGTCACGTGCAGCTCGGCCGTTCGCCTTCAGAAAGCTTTTCGAGCTTGCCGCTGGAGTCGATCGAGTACCCAATCGGGCTGGCCGTTGCCGGGATGCTCGCCTGCTGTCCGTCTATCTTCATCGAGACTTCGCCGTTGCCGAAGGAGACAGTGAAGCTACCGGAGTGGAACGGGCCCTCCTGCGTGCCGGCGCTGAGAACCCGTCCGTCGATCAGCTGCTTGCCGGAGGCATCAAGCAGGCAGACCCAGACTTCGGCGCTGGCCGCGAGACGGACCGAGACGACGTGTGAGCGAATCGGTTCGGTCTTTTCGCGAACCCGAGTTCGAGCCGGCGCTGTCCGGACGCGGGTCGGCGCGGTCTTCACCGAGTTTTCGCCGCCGCTCGACAGCCCGACCGCGACCAGCACCGTGATCAGGCCGACCGTGACGATCGCCGTCCAGGCCCCAGTGGAGAGCCTGGGCCCGCTGCGAAGCGACCGAGGGGAGGCGACGGCGGGCTCGGCCCGGATCGCCCGCTCGCCACCCACGGCTGCCTCGACGCCGTGCCGATAGTCGTCGGCCAGCCGCTCGCCGTCCAGCCCGAGGAAGGAGGCGTAGGTGCGAATGAAGCTGCGAGTGTAGGAGCCCCCCGGCAACACGTCCCACTCTTCATTCTCCATCGCTCGCAGATAGCGGGTGCGAATTCTGGTCGCCTCCTCAACCTCGGAAAGGTCGATTTTGCGGCGATTCCGCGCCTCGCGAAGAGTGGCTCCAATGCCCGTGTCCACCTCCCTATTGTGGCCGTTTGGCTCGGCTCGGCGTAAAGAATCCTGAACTATGCCTCGGTGTCAACGTCGACACCGACCGGCGGGGCAACCGCCTCTGCCCCGAGCACCCGGCTCAGGTCGGCCTCGGTTATCAGCACCTGGCGAGGCTTGGAGCCCTCATACCCAGAGATCACCCCGCGCCGCTCGAGCATGTCGATCAACCGCCCGGCCCGCGTGTAGCCGACTCGCAGGCGCCGCTGGATCATCGAGACCGAGGCGGTATCGGTCTGCACGACGAGCCGAATCGCCTCGTCGAGCAGGTCGTCGCTGTCGGGGTCGAAGTCCGCTTCGACCCCCTCCTCGACGACCTGCTCGCGAGTCTCCAGCAGCTCCGCCTCGAACTCCGGCTCACCTTGCCTGGCCCAGTGTTTGGTGATCCGCGCGATCTCGTCCTCGGTGATGAATGCCCCTTGGACGCGCTGAAGCTTGGAGGTCCCCGCCCCGCGGAAGAGCATGTCGCCCTGGCCCAGCAGCGCCTCGGCGCCGCCCTGGTCGAGGATCACCCGCGAGTCGGTCTGCGAAGAGACGGCGAAGGCGATCCGGGCCGGGATGTTCACCTTGATCGTGCCGGTGATGATGTCGGTCGAGGGACGCTGGGTCGCAAGCACCAGATGGATCCCGGTGGCGCGAGACTTCTGCGCGAGGCGGATGATCGAGTCCTCGACCTCGGCCGGGGCCACCATCATTAGATCGGCGAGCTCGTCGATCACGCAGAGGATGTGTGGAAGCGTCGCCTCTCCGGACTTCAGGCGAGCACGATTTAGCTCGCCGAGGTTGCGGCAGCGCGCCTCGCCCATAATCCCGTAGCGGCTCTCCATCTCCCCGATCAGGTTGGCGAGTACGTTGGCGGCGAGGCGCGGTGAGGTCACCACCGGGGTCAGCAAGTGCGGGATGTTCTCGTAGTGGTTGAGCTCGACCTGCTTGGGGTCGACCAGGACCAGGCGCACATCGTTGGGTGAGGCCTGCATCAGGATCGAGGAGAGGATCGCGTTGACGCACCCCGACTTGCCCGAGCCGGTGGTGCCGGCAACCAGCACGTGCGGCATCTTCGCCAGGTCGGTCCAGACGGCGTTTCCGTCGATTCCCTTGCCCAGCCAGGCGACCAGCGGCGAGGTCTTCTCCGGGCGCCCGGCGTAGATATCGCCGAGGCGGACAATCCGCCGCCGCGTGTTCGGCACCTCGACTCCGACCGCCTGCTTGCCGGGAATCGGGGCGAGGATGCGAATATCGGTCGAGGCGAGCGCGTAGGCGAGGTCGTTGGTCAGCTCGGTGACTTTCTTCACCTTGATACCTGGCGCGAGGCGCAACTCGTAACGAGAGACGTGCGGGCCGCTGACCACGCCTACTATTCGCGCCTCGACGCCGAAGTGGCCGAGCGTCTCGACCAATTTGCGGCCGATCGTCTCGTGGTCGCGCGGGTCCGGGCCCTTGTCCCCCTTTCCCCTCTCGAGCACCTTCGCGGGTGGCGGTCGGTAATCGACCTCCTCGGACATCGTGACCCCACGTGCCTGGCCCATCGGCGTAAGCGCCACAGGCTCGGCCCGCACATCGACCACCTCGGCCTCCCCCTCAGAGGACTCGATACCGCCAAGTTCTTGCTGGAAGCCCTGAGCCTCCTCCTCCTCCTCGTCAACCTCATCCTCTACAAGGGCAACCGTAGGCTCGAGCTCATCCTCCTCCGGATAGGCGCTCATTACATCGGTCGGGCCCGCTTCGGTGTCCATCAGCCGCGTCTCGCGCTGCGTCTGCCAGGAGGCGCGCGTGCGAGCCACCGTGCGCGCTGCATCGCTGCCGCCACGAAAGAGGCCGCGAACTCCGCGCCCAAGCCCCCGCAACACAGCCGAGATCGAGGTCCCGGTGACCAACACCCCTCCGACCACCAACATCGAGACAGTGAAGATCCGCGCCCCTACCTTCCCGAACAAGTAAGTCAGCCCGGTCTCAACCCCATACCCAACCTTTCCCCCGTCCCAGCCAAAGAAGAGCACGAAGATCAGATAGACGCCCGAAGCAATGAAAAAAAGCCCGATCAGGTCCAGGTGCCGCTGTTCCAGGCCGCCCGGCAAGTGAGGCTTGGGCAGATGAGGCTTGGCTCTCCGCTTGGACCGCCGCGCAGGGGCGCGCCGTTTCTTACGCACGAACATAGGCACACGGTTCGACGCCCATCCATCCACCCCTGCGCATCGCCTTGTGCGAGCGCAGGCAGGAGTGCAGCGCTTTGCACTTTTCCGCACGGGCCGCACGGCGAAAGCCGGCCTCTCCACGAAAAAGGCAAGGCTCAGCCTTGCCTGTCCTCGCCTACGCCGGACGATCGGCGAAGGGCACCGGTGGCTTAAATTCGTGGTAAAAGCGCCTTGAGCCGCATAAAGACCGGGCTAACATCAATCCATGCTGACCAACAGCGAGCCCGCTGGCGGCCGCGTCCTCGTGGTCGAGGACGACACCGATATCGCCGATGTCCTGCGCCGATCGCTGCGCAACGAGGGCTATGAGGTCCGCACCTCAGCGGACGGCGTAGAGGCGCTCGATGTCGCCGCCGGCTTCGTCCCAGACCTCGTCGTCCTCGATCTCGGCCTCCCCCGGCTCGACGGTGTCGAGGTCTGCAAGCAACTGCGCGCCGAGGGCGACGTGCCGATTCTGATGCTGACCGCCCGCGCCGAGACCGAGGACCGCGTCGCCGGCCTTGACAGCGGCGCCGATGATTACCTGGTCAAGCCCTTCGAGCGCCAGGAGCTGCTGGCCCGGATACGCGCCCTCTTGCGGCGCCGCCCGCCGCGCGGAGCTGCGTCCCTCAGCGTCGCCGACCTGCTACTCAATCCCGACACCCGCGAGGTGCGGCGCGGAGATCGCGAGATCGAGCTGACCAACCGCGAGTTCGAGCTGCTTGAGTACTTGATGCGCAACCAGCGCCTGGTCGTCTCTCGCGAGCGCCTATTGGACGAGGTCTGGGGATATGACCCGATGGCGGCGACCAACACGATCGACGTCTTCATCTCCAACCTGCGGCGAAAGCTGGAGGCAGGTGAAGAGCCGCGGCTACTCCACACCAAACGCGGCGCCGGCTACGTACTCAAGGAGTAGGCGTGCCGGCGAGCGCCAATCGAAGCGCGCGTCGACGCGTCCGCTGGCGCCCCGGGGGCTGGCCCCTGCGCTGGCGCCTCGCGGCCGCCTCAGCTGGGCTGACCCTGGCGATCCTGATCGTCTTCGCCGCCGTGATCGGCGACCTCGCGGCGGAACGCGTCCGTAGCGACTTCAACCGGGAGCTGCACAGTGGCGCCTCCACCCTGGCCTCCAACACGCATTTCATCGACACCGCCGAAGGCACCCCGCTTGTGCTCAGCCCGCGTCTGCGCGACTACTCCCTGGCAAACGACGCCACCGCGCGGGTGCTCAACCTCGACGGCGAAGTCTTGGCCTCGTGGCCGCGCACTCACTATGCGCCCCTCGGCCCGGTCAGCTCGGGGATCACCGAAAGAGGGCCGCTCCGCATCGCGGCGGCGGCGGTGCTCGACTCCGGCGGGACCGTCGTCGGGTACGTTCAGTACGCACGCAGCGAGGAGGAAATTGACGCCACGGTCAGCCGGCTCTGGCTGTTGATCGCCGCCGGCGTGCTCGGTGGCACTCTGCTGGCCAGCCTGTCCGGGCTCGCGATCGCCAGCCGAGCGATGCGCCCGATCGCCTCACTTACGGCCACTGCCCGCGAGATCGCCGACACCCGCGACCCCTCCCGCAACATGCCCCAACCGCGAGCCGACGATGAGATCGGCGAGCTGGCCCGTACCCTTGAGCAGATGTTGCGCTCACTCGACGCGGCTCGAGCCGAGCGCGAGGGGGCGATGCAAAAGCAACGCGAGTTCGTCGCCGACGCTTCGCATGAGCTGCGCACTCCCCTGACCAGCGTGCTTGCCAACCTCGAGCTGCTACAGGCCTCGCTGCGGGCTCCGGGCCAGGCGGAAGACCGCGAGATGATCGACTCGGCGCTGCGCTCCTCGCGCCGGATGAGCCGTCTGGTCGGCGACCTGCTGCTGCTTGCCCGCGCCGACGCCGGCCGGATCGGAGAGCGCCGGCGCTGCGACTTCGCCGAGATCGCCGGTAATGCCGCGGTCGAGGTCGCGCCGGTACTGGGGGAACGCGAGCTGAGCATCGACAACGGCCACCCGATCTTCATCGATGGCAACCCCGACGAACTGCATCGGATGGTCGTCAACCTGCTCGACAACGCCGCCCATCACACCCAGCCGGGATCCCACATCGAGCTGCGCCTTCGCTCCAGTGGCGACGCTGCCCTCCTAGAGGTCGCCGACGACGGGCCGGGAATCCCACCCGAACTTCGCGAGCAGGTCTTCGACCGCTTCGTACGCGGCGCAGGCCCCGCCGACATTGCGGCCGGTCCCGGCACCGGCCTCGGCTTGGCGATCGTCCGCGCCGTCGCCAGCTCACACGGCGGCCGAGTGGAGGCGGCGGAGTCGGCCTCGGGCGGCGCCCTGTTCCGCGTCCGCCTGCCGCTCGCCAAGTCTGAGCCGGCGATTAGCAGGCCTTTAGAGGCGCTTTAAAGCCCCGGCCTAATTTCCCCAGCGGACGAGACACACGGGCCCGCCGGGGATCTCCCCAACACCACCCCGGCGGGCTCGACTTGCCGCCGGGCCCTCCCCCTCCCTTTGGGCCCGGCGGCCTTTTCTTCAGACCTCGACGACCACCGGGAGGACCATCGGGCGGCGTCGCAGCTTCTCATAGACGAACTTGCCGACCGCGTCGTGCAAGTCTTCTTGGATTAGGGGCAACTCTCGCGTGCCGGCGGCGGCGGCCTCGTCCAGCGAGTCTTCGATCACGTCCCGCAGCTCTTCGACCAGGGCGTCGGCCTCATCGAGGAAGGCGACGCCCCGGAAGATGACCTCTGGGTCGGCGACGACGCTGCCGTCATCGGAGGAAATCGTGGCGACGACTATGAAGATGCCGTCCGCCGAGATCTCGCGCCGATCGCGCAGGGCGACATCGTCGGGATCACCGATATCGACCCCGTCGACGAAGATCGTGCCCGCGTGGACGTCCTCGCCGAATCGCGCCCCGCTCTCGCTGATCTCCAGCGGGATTCCGTTGCGGCCCTGAAAGACGTCCTCCGGGTCGATCCCCACCGAGTGCGCCAGCTCAGCGTGTAACCGCAGGCGCTTATGGTCGCCGTGCACCGGCAACACGTA
Organism: uncultured Solirubrobacterales bacterium; assembly: GCA_963777915.1. Taxonomy (GTDB): domain Bacteria; phylum Actinomycetota; class Thermoleophilia; order Solirubrobacterales; family 70-9; genus CAVUPF01. Next base: position 888,722 of record CAVZSH010000005.1, read on the forward strand.
GCGTGGTTTGGTCAGGTTGATCATCAACTTCAGCTCCTCCTGCCCGCCGTGTCCGGAGGCGTGGATCGGCGCGTCTTTAGCGGTCACCACGGTGGCACCGATCTCATAGATGCGGTCGATCGTCTCGTTCACAGCCCGCTCGTTGCCGGGCACCGGGGTCGCCGAAAAGACGACGGTGTCGCCGGAGTGCAACTCGACGTCGCGGTGATCGTTGTTCGCCATCCGGCGCAGCGCCGAGAGCGGCTCCCCCTGGCTCCCGGTCGAGATCACGACGACCTTCTCGTCAGAGAAGTTCTCGATCTCCCGCGGTTGGATAAAGAGGCCGGCAGGCGCCTCGGCCATTCCAAGGCTAGAGGCGATGTTGAAATTCTTGCGCATCGAGCGGCCGACCAGCGCTACCCGCCGGTCGAGCTTCACCGCGGCGTCGATCACCTGCTGGACGCGGTGGATGTTGGAGGCAAAGGATGTGACGATGATGCGACCCTCGCAAGAGGAGAAAGTCTCCAGCAGCGCCGGGCCGACGCTCGACTCCGAGGGAGAGATCCCGGCCCGATCGGCGTTGGTCGAGTCGCCGCAGAGCAGCAGCAGACCGTCGCGACCGACCTCGGCCAGGCGCGAGATATCCGCCGGACGACCGTCGACCGGCGTCTGGTCAAACTTATAGTCGCCGGTGATCAGCACTGAGCCCAGCTCCGTTCCGAGCAGGACGGCGCGCATGTCAGGGATCGAGTGCGAGAGGTGGATCAGCTCGAGGCCAAAGGGGCCGAGCTGGACCTTCTCCCCCGCAGGCAACTCCTCCAATGGCGCGTCGGAGAGTTTGTGCTCGTCGAGCTTCGAGCGCACCATCCCGATCGTCAGCCGGCCGCCGTAGATCACCGGCGGCTCGCCGATCTCGCGCAGCACGTAGGGCAGTGCCCCGACGTGGTCCTCGTGGCCGTGGGTGAGGACGATCGCCTCGATGTCGTCGGCGCGGTCGCGCAGGTAGGAGAAGTCCGGCAAGACCAGGTCGATCCCGGGCATCTCGGCGGTCGGGAACATCAACCCGGTGTCGACCACGACGATCCGACCGCCGTACTCGACGACGGTCATGTTCTTGCCGATCTCCCCCAGGCCCCCGAGGGGGAGCACCCGAAGTTTCTTGCCTGCCACTTAGCGGTCCACCGATCGTCTCGTTGATGGCTTAGAGGATTGCCGGGACACCGGCGCTCTCCAGCGCCGCTTCCACCGTCGCCCGCTGCTCCGCGTCGGCCGGAACCAGCGGCAGCCGCAGGCGCCCCGAGGGGATCAGGCCCGTCATCTCCAGCGCCGCCTTGATCGGGATCGGGTTGGTCGTGACTGCCAGCCCCTCATACAGCGGGCCCAAGCCGGCATCGATCTCCCTAGCCCGCTCCAGGTCTCCGCCCTGGGCGGCGTCCCACATTTCTCGCATTCGCCCACCGACGATGTGTGAGGCAACCAGGATCCCGCCGGCCCCCCCGAACTCCAGTGTCGCCAAGAAGGTGTCATCGTTGCCGGTCAGCACGGCTAGTCCCTCGATCGGGCCGAGCTCATCGTCATTGGCCTGCTTCACCGCGACCACGCTGTCGATCGAGGAGAGCTCGCCGAGAAAGTCCGGCTCCATGTTGATGACGACCCGTGAGGGGATGTTGTAGAGGACCAGCGGCAGCTCCGGTGCGGCTTCGGCGATCGCCTCGAAGTGCGCCCGCAATCCCGCCTTGTTTGGCTTGTTGTAGTAGGGGGCGACGACCAGCGCGGCGTCCGCCCCCGCCTCCTCTGCCGCCTTCGTCAGCTCGCGTGAGTGGCGAGTGTCGTTGGTACCGGTGCCGCAGATCACCGTCGCCTCGGCACCGATCTCCTCGATGACCGCGCGCAACAAGGAGATCTGCTCGGCGTCGGTAAGGGTCGGAGCCTCACCGGTAGAGCCCGCAACCACCACTCCGTGCGAGCCTTGCTCGACCAGGCTGGCGGCAAGGCGGCGCGCAGCGGCCTCATCGACGCCGCCGCCCTCATCAAAGGGGGTCGCCATCGCCGTGATCACACCTTGGATTGCCTTCACCGAAGCCAGGGTATCCGCTCCGACCTCTTAGAGCAGCGTCTCCAACCCGACCGTAAAACGGTCGGGAAGGGTGGAGATACGGCGGACGGCGAGCAACACGCCGGGCATGAAGGAGCGGCGGTCGACCGAGTCGTGACGCAGCGAGAGGGTTTGCCCCTCGGCGCCGAAGATAACCTCCTGATGGGCGACCAGGCCTGGCAGGCGAACCGAGTGGATCGGCTCGTGGACGTTTCCTCCGGCCCCGCGGACCAACTCCGCGGTTCGCTTCGCGGTGCCAGACGGAGCATCTAGCTTACGGTCGTGGTGCAACTCGACGATCTCGCACTCGGGCATGTGGGGTGCAATCCGCTGTGCCGCCTCCATCAGCAACACCGCGCCGATCGCAAAGTTCGGGGCCACAAGGCAGTTGGCGCCGGAGCCCGCCGACTCGCTGGCCGCCCGGGCGGCATCGAGGTCAAAGCCGGTCGTCCCGACCACGGCGTGGACGCCAGCGAGTAAGCAGGCCCGCAGGTTGGCAAGGGCGACGCTGGGGGTGGTGAAGTCGACGACGACGTCGGCGTCGCCGAGTACCTCACCAAGTTCGACTTCCAGCACGGGGTCGGCCTTGGCAGCAAGAGCCATGTCATCGGCCCCCTCCACCGCCTCGCAGACGGCCTGGCCCATCCGCCCGGCAGCTCCGCAGACGGCAACGCGGATCATGCGGCCAGAAGGGTCTCGCTGACGGGAGCCAGCGCCCTTCGAAAGCGGTCCTCAGCACGCCCGACGCAGGCGGCCGAGAGGCGCTCGGCACCATAGAGCTCGGCAGCCAGAGCGGTCAGCTCCTCGACCGTGACCGCATCCACCCTGGCCAACATCTCGTCGAGGCTGTCGATTGGGAGGCCGAACAGCGTGGCGCGAGAGATCCGCGTCATCCGCGCCGCGGTCGACTCGGAGGAGAGGACGAGCCGGCCCTTTACGTTCTCCTTCGCGCGGGCGAGCTCCTCCGCCGAGACCGGCTCGGAGCGCAGCCTCCGCAGCTCTTTGCCGATGATCGTGCAGGCTTCCTCGACATTGTCCTCGCGGGTGCCGACGTAAGTCGCCACCAGCCCCGAGTCGGTGTATTGCTCGCTGTAGGAGCCGACCGAGTAGGCAAGCCCGCGCTTCTCGCGTACCTCGCGGAAGAGCCGCGAGGAGGTCGAGCCGCCGAAGATCGAGTCGAGGACGGCGAGCGCGTAGCGGCGCTCATCGTCACGCCTCAGGCCCGGTGCCCCGAAGCAGATGTGGTACTGCTCGGTGTCCTTCTCGTGGAATCGCAGGCGTGCGGCGCCGTCTGGCTCCTGCGCGACGGCGTCGCCGTTGCCGCCCCCCGGGGGGGAGACGAGGCGCTGGGCCAACTCGGCGATCTGCTCGTGGTCGAGATGGCCGGCGGCGCCGACGACGATCTCATCGCCGGTGTAGCGAGCCCGGTGGTAGGCATCGATGTCGGGTACCGGGATCGAGGCGATCACCTCTGCCTCGCCCAGCACCCGGCGACCGAGCGGATGCTCCCCAAAGACGGCATCGGCGAGAAAGTCGTGGACGCGGTCCTGCGGTTCGTCCTCATACATCGCGATCTCCTCCAGCACCACGTCGCGCTCGGAATCGATCTCAGGGTAGGCCGGCGCCAGCAGCATCTCGGCGAGGAGGTCGAACACCTCCTCGGTGTGTTCATCGAGGAAGCGGGCGTGAAGGTGGGTCGTCTCCTTGCCGGTCGCCGCATTGACTGAGGCGCCGAGCCCGTCGAAGCGCTCGGAGATCTCAATCGCCGAGAAGCGCTCGGTGCCCTTGAACAACAGATGCTCGAGGAAATGCGAGACCCCCGCCTGGGATGAGGACTCATCCCGAGAGCCGGTCCGCACCCAGAGCCCGAGCGCAACGGAGCGAACCGAAGGAACCTCCTCGGTCACAACCCGAACGCCCGAGCCCATCGCAGTGAGATTCGGCGCGCCCAATGCCTAGCTGCGCGGCTCGCGCTCGCGCCGGCGGCCGTCGCGACCCCCGCGGCGCCCTTCGCGATCGCCGCCGTTGCGCCGCGAGCCTCCGTCGCCGGAGCCGACCGCGGCCAGCTCCTCGGCCGACTTTCCCTCGACCGAGGGGTCGCTGGAGAGGCGCAGCCCGATCCGGCCGCGCTCCTTGTCGACTTCGACCACGGTGACGTCGATCTCCTCCCCGGCCTTGAGCACGTCGTCGACTGAGTCGACCCGCTCGCCCGGCTTCACGTTGGAGATGTGCAGCAGGCCGTCGGTGCCCTTAACCAACTCGACGAAGGCGCCAAAGGTGGTCGTCTTGACGACCTTGGCCGAGTCGTAGCGATCGCCGATCTCGGCCTCCTTGGTCATCGACTCGATCCGGGCGACACAGGCTTCGACCAATTCGCTGGTCGGCGCGTAGATCCGCACCGTGCCGTCGTCCTCGACGTCGATCTCAGCTTCGAACTCCTCGCAGAGCCCACGGATCGTTTCGCCGCCTTTGCCGATCACAGCGCCGATCTTCTCCGGGTCGATCTTGATCGACTCGATCGCCGGCGCATGCGGGGAGAGCTTCTCTCGCGGGCCGTCGATCGCCTCGGCCATCTTGCCGAGGATGAAGAGGCGGCCCTTCTTCGCCTGCTCCAGCGCGTCGGTGAGGATGTCGAAGGTGACGCCGGTGATCTTGATGTCCATCTGCAGGGCGGTGATCCCGTCCGCGGTGCCGGCGACCTTGAAGTCCATGTCGCCAAGGTGGTCCTCGACACCGGCTATGTCGGTGAGGACGATGTAGTCATCGCCCTCCTTGATCAGGCCCATCGCCACACCGGCGACTGGGGCGCTGACCGGGACTCCCGCGGCCTGCAGGGCCATCGAGGAGGCACAGACCGAGCCCATCGAGGAGGAGCCGTTTGACTCCAGCGTCTCTGAGACAGCGCGGATCACGTAGGGGAACTCCTCTTCGCCGGGAATCGTCGCCGCCAGGGCCCGCTCGGCAAGCGCACCGTGACCAATGTCGCGACGCTTTGGCCCGCGCATGAAGCCGGCCTCTCCGACCGAGAAAGGCGGGAAGTTGTAGTGGTGCCAAAATCGCTTCGTGGTCTGCAGGCCGAGCGTGTCGAGGCGCATGTCCATGCGCGTCGTGCCCAGCGCCACGTTGGAGAGGATCTGCGTCTCGCCGCGGGTGAACAGCGCCGAACCGTGTACGCGTGGGGCGATGTCAACCTCGCACTCGATCGGTCGGATCTCGTCCTGGGCGCGGCCGTCGGGGCGCTTCTTCTCGACCGCGATCGCCTTGCGGATCGTGTCCTTCTCGATCTGATCGAACGCGGCGACGACCTCGGCCTTGCGTCCGGCGTCGGCGTCGTCGGTCTCGGGCGCGTACTTGGCGACGACCTCGTCCTTGACCTTGTCGATCGCCTCATAGCGCTCGAGCTTGCCCTCGGTGGCGATCGCGTCGACCAGGGCCTGGCCGTGGGAGGATCGGATGTCGCCGATCAGGCTCTCGTCGATGCTCGGGGCCTCGATCTCCAGCTTTTCCTTGCCGGCCTTGCTCTGCAGCTCATCCATCGCCGCGCAGAGTTTCTTGATCTCGCCATGGGCGATGTCGAGCGCGTCGAGGATCTCTTGCTCGGTGACGCCGCCAGCGCCGGCCTCGACCATCAGGATCGCCTCGTCGGTGCCGGCGACGATCAGGTCCAGGTCGAGCTCGTCGAGGCTCTCCTCGGGGGGGTTGACGACGAAGTCGCCGTCGAGCTTGCCGATCCGCACCGCGCCGACGTGGGCGGCGACCGGGACAGGAGAGATGGCCAGCGCCGCGGAGGCGCCATTCATCGCCAAGATGTCGTAGGGATGGACGTGGTCCACCGACATCGGGATCGCGACGAGCTGGGTCTCGTAGTGCCAGCCCTTGGGAAAGAGGGGGCGGATCGGCCGATCGATCATCCGCGCGGTCAGTGTCGCCTTCTCGCCGGAGCGACCCTCGCGGCGGAAGAAGGAGCCGGGGATCTTGCCCGCGGCGTACATCCGCTCCTCGACGTCGACGGTGAGCGGCAGGAAGTCCACGTCGCGAAGATTGCCCATCGTCGCCGTGCAGAGGACCATCGTGTCTCCGGCGCGGACGACGACCGAACCGCTCGCCTGCTTGGCGAGCTTGCCCGTCTCGAAGGAAATCTGGCTCTCGCCGACATCCACCGAGACGCGGCTAATGTCAAACATGCTCATCTATGTCGTACCTCCGGCCGCCCGGTTGGCGGCCCCTTGCATTTCAGAACTCTCGTTCTCTGTCCCGAGAGAGACTACAGACCGAGGGATGAAACGTCGGTCTAGCGACGAAGGCCGAGCTCGGCGACCAGGGAGCGGTAGCGCTCGAGGTCGTTGCGCTCGAGGTAGCGCAGCATGCGGCGCCGCTTGCCGACCAACATCAGCAGCCCACGCCGCGAGTGATGGTCTTTCCCGTGCTCGCGTAGGTGGCCGGTCAGGTCGTTGATCCGCTCGGTCAGTAGCGCGATCTGGACCTCCGCCGAGCCGGTGTCTTCGGCGGAGCGCCCGTACTTGCCGATCAGCTCAGACTTCTGTTCCTTGGTCAGACTCATTGCGGGTCGGTGAAGCTAGCACAGACCTGCCTGGCATCCTCAACGTCGGCACGCATTTGGGCGATCAGCTCCTCGACCCCGGCGAAGCGCTTCTCGCCGCGCAGGCGCTCGACGAAGGCGACCCGCAGAGTCCTGCCATAAAGGTTCTCGTCGCGGTCGATCAGGTAGGTCTCGATCAGGACCCCGCGCCCGGTCTCGAAGGTCGGCCGCACGCCGACGTTGACCGCCGCAGGCACGCCGTCGGCGAAGGCCGCGTAAACGCCGTGCCCCGGAATCGCGAGGCGATCGTCGGGAACGATGTTGGCGGTCGGGAATCCCAGCTCCCGGCCGCGCTGATCGCCGCTCACCACCGTCCCCTCGACCATAAAGGGGGCGCCAAGGCAGCGCCGAGCGCTGACCATGTCACCAGCCGCAACCAGAGCCCGGATCCGGGTGGACGACACGGTCTCGCCGTCGACCTCGACAAGCGGCACCACCCGGGTCTCGAACTCTGGGCGCGAGGCGAGCATCTCGGGATCGCCCTCCGCCCTGGCGCCGAAACGGAAGTTCTCCCCGACCGAGACCCGCTCGGCATCAAGCCGCTCGACCAGGATCCGCTCGACGAAGTCCTCGGCCGACACAGTTGCGAACTCGCGATCGAAGGGGATAACAACCAGCTCGCGCACTCCCAAGCCCTCGATCACGTCGCGCTTTACCGCGAAAGGCATGATCAGCTTCGGCAGCGCCGTCGGGTGGAGTACTTCCAGAGGGTGGGGATCAAAGGTGAGGACCGTGTCGGCGTCGTCGATCACCTCCCGGTGGCCCAGGTGAACGCCGTCGAAGGTGCCGATCGCAACGTGGCGGGGCCGCGGCTGCGCGCCGGGCAGTCTGGTGACTTCGATGCTCATCGAAGCATCGCCTCGGGGAGAACCTCTGCGACGCGGTCCAGGCCCAGCTCCTCACCGGCGTCCTCGACCTCGAAGGGGCCGATCGCGGTGCGACGCAGCGAGGAGCAATAGGCGTCCCCCAGCGTCTCGAGAAGGGTGCGGACGTAGGTGCCGGTTGAGCACTCGATCTCATATGTCGCGCTGCCGGCGTCATGGTCGAGCAGCTCGGCCCGGTAGACCTCAACATCGCGCAGCGGCGTCTCGACCGTCTCGCCGCGGTGCGCCTTGCGGTAGAGCCGCTCCCCTCCAACCCGCACCGCAGAGGTCATCGGCACCTGCTGGCGTACCGTGCCCGTAGGCAACTGCAGCGATACCGGCAGCTGCCCGGTCTCGGTCAGCTCCCCTTCGGGATCGCCGGTGCTGGAGCACCAGCCGAGGCGAGCCGTCGCGAGGTATGTCTTAGGCATCCCCACCAGGTGGCGCTGCAGCTTCGTCGCCCGGCCGAGCAGCAGCACCAGCAGGCCAGTGGCGAATGGATCGAGCGTTCCAGCGTGACCTACCCTGCAGCCGCGCTCCCCTCGCACCCGCGCCACCACGTCGTGTGAGGTCATCCCCGCCGGCTTGTCGCAAAGCAGCACGGAGCCCGCGGCCTCCCGGGCAGCCATGCTCAAGAGCCGAGCTGTGCGGTCACCTCGTCGCAGAGGAAGGAGACCAGCCCATCGAGCTCGAGGTCGGTCGAGAAACCAGCCGCCCGCTTGTGGCCGCCGCCGCCGTGCCTGCGGGCAATCGCTGAGACGTCGATGTCGCCCTCGCTCGAGCGCAGGCTGACCTTGCGCGCCGCGCGTCCCCGGTCGCCGAGGTCGCGAATTACCGCCGCCACCTTGGTGCCCTCGACCGAGCGCAGGTGATCGACAATCCCCTCGGTCATCTCCTCGCCGGCCCCGGTGGCGTCATAGTCGGCCGCCGTTATATAGGTGAGCACGAGGCGACCCGCGCAGTGGCGCTGGATGCCCTCCAGCGCCCGAGCCACCAGTCGCAGCTTCTCCAGCGGCACGTGCTCGTAGAGGCGCCGGTAGGTGTCGTCGACCTCGACCCCGGCTTCGATCAGATCGGCGGCGATCCGGTGGGTGCGGGCGTCGGTGTTCTCGTACATGAACTTGCCGGTGTCTGTGACCAGCCCGACGTAGAGAGCTGAGGCCATCTCCCTGGTGATCCGGGCCCCGAGCAGGACGGCGAGCTCATAGACAATCTCCGCCGTACACGAGGCCTCGGTGTCGACCAAGTTGAAATCGCCGAAGCGGGTGTTGTCGTGGTGGTGGTCGATGTTGATCACGTTGTTGCCTCCCTCGACGAGGAAGTCGAGCGGCATCCGGTCGATGTTGCCGCAGTCCAGGAAGACCACCGCGCGATCGGCGATGTCGGCGGGCGGCTCGTGGAACACCTCCTCCAGCGGCAAGAAGCGGTACTCGATCGGCAGCGGGAACTCCTTCGCCGCCATGAACATCACCGAGTCCTTGCCGAGCTGGGCGAGCAGATGGTGCATGCCCAGCAGCGAGCCGAGGGCATCGCCGTCGGGGCCCTCATGGGCAGTGAGCAGGAAGCGCTCGCGGGAGCGCAGCTCGGCGGCGACCAGCTCGATTTCTGTGGCCGCAAGGTCCACCGGCTCCCCCGTCATCTCCCCTCCTCCAGCAGACGCGAGATTCGCACGCCCTGCTCGATCGTCTCGTCGTAATGGAAGGAGATGGTCGGCGTGCGCTTCATTCTGGTCTCGGCTGCGATCTTGGATTGGATCACGCCGCGTGATGAGCGCAGCCCGCTCAACGTCGCCTCGCGCTCCTCCTCGGAGCCGAGCACGCTGACGTACACCTTTGCGGTGCGCAAATCGGGGCTGGTCTGGACCGATGTCACGGTGACGAAACCGATACGGGGATCGCTCAACTCGCTGCCGATCGCCGCGCCGACCACCTCGCGAAGCACCTCGTTGATGCGCCGCATGCGAGCGGTAGCCATCCTACTCCAGCGTCTGCTCGACCTGCTTGGTCTGGAAGAACTCGAGCACGTCACCCTCCTTGACGTCCGCGTAGCCGTCGAGGACGACACCGCACTCCTGGCCCTCCTCGACCTCGGACACGTTGTCTTTAAAGCGCCGCAGGGAGCCAAGCTTGCCGGTCCACACCACAGTGCCTTCGCGAACCAGGCGGACGTTGGCGTCACGTGTGACTTTGCCCTCGGTGACCACACAGCCTGCGATCCGGCCTACCTTGGAAGCCTTGAAGGTCTGCTTGATCTCGGCCTCGCCGACCGTCTCCTCGACCTCGACCGCCTCCAGCATTCCCTCCATCGCGTTGCGCAGATCCTCGGTGACTTTGTAGATGACCGAGTAGGTGCGCACGTCGACGCCCTCACGCTCGGCAGCGCGGCGGGCATCAGCAAGGGGGCGGACGTTAAAGCCGATGATGATCGCATTTGAGGCCGCAGCGAGCATTACGTCGGACTCGTTGATACCGCCGGTCTGTGAGTGGATGATGTTGATCGCCACCTGCTCCTGGGGCACTTTGGCGATCTCGTCTTGGAGCGCCTCCAGGGAGCCGGCCACATCAGCCTTGAGGACGATATTGAGCTCCTTGATCTCCCCCTCCTGGGCGCGGGCGAAGACCTCCTCGAGGCTGACCTTACGGGCCTGACGGCGAGCCAGAGCCTCGGTCTTTAGTCGGTTTGCGCGCTCCTGGGCAAGCTGGCGGGCGAGGCGGTCGTTCTCGACCGCCTGGACGAACTCGCCGGCCTCGCAGACCCCGTCGAATCCCAGCACCTCGACCGGCATTCCTGGGCCAGCGCTGTCAACCCGCTCGCCGGTGAAGTCCTGCATCGCCCGCACCCGCCCCCACTGTGGCCCGGCGACAAGCGAGTCGCCGACCTTCAGTGTGCCGCGTTGGACCAGGACGGTGACCACGGGGCCGCGACCGGGATCAAGCTGAGACTCGATCACCGTGCCCGAGGCTGGGGCCTCGGGGTTTGCCCCTAGCTCCTCCAGCTCGGAGACAAGCAAGATCATGTCGAGCAGGTTGTCGAGTCCATCGCGGGTCTTGGCGGAGACGTCGCAGTAGACGGTGTCCCCGCCCCACTCCTCCGGGGTGAGACCGTCGGCGGCGAGCTCGTTGCGAATACGGTCGGGCTGGGCGCCCTCTTTGTCGATCTTGTTGACGGCGATCAGCATCGGCACGTCGGCGGCGCGGGCGTGGTCAATCGCCTCTTTCGTCTGCGGCATCACGCCATCATCGGCAGCGACGACGACGACGGCGACATCGGTGACCTTGGCGCCGCGAGCACGCATCGCGGTGAAGGCGGCGTGACCAGGAGTATCGAGAAAGGTGATCGTCTTATCGCCGTGGTGGACTTGATAGGCGCCGATGTGCTGGGTGATGCCGCCGGCCTCCCCCGCTGCCACCTCGGTCTCGCGGATCGCATCGAGCAGCGAGGTCTTGCCGTGGTCGACGTGGCCCATAATCGTCACCACTGGCGGCCGGTCGGCGAGATCCTCCTCGGCATCGGTGAAGGTGGGTGCCTCGAGCTCCTCGTCGGCCGCGGTGACGATCTCGATCTTGCGGTCGTACTCGTCGGCGATCGTCCTGATCGAGTCATCGCTGAGGGTCTGGGTCAGGGTCGCCATTTCGCCCATCGTCATCAGCTTCTTGATCACTTCAGCGGGGGCCAGGCCAAGCGACTCGGCAACCTCGCGCACGGTCGCGCCAGAGTTAACGATGGTCGCCTCGGGCTCGGCCGGCGACTCGGCTTGGGGTGGCGGCTCCTCCAACAGCGGTCGGCGCCGACGCCCGCCGCGGCGCCTTGGCGGTCGCTGCGGTGGCGGCCCGCCCATCTGATCGCGGCGAGCGGCCTGCGAATCGATCACGACACGGCGTTTTTTTGTGCCAGCCCCCCCGCCGGCGGGGGGGCTGGATGCCTGCCCGCCGGGGCGTACCGGCTTGCTGGAGGGCTGGGAAGGTTTGGCGGTCGGCTTGGGTTTCGCCTCGGCCTTGACCGCGACCCCCCCATCGCCTTTGGCGACCGCGATCGCCTTTAACGCATCGGCCTCCTCGACGCTCGATGCTGCAGCTTTGACTTTGACCCCCGCGACTTTCAGAGCCGCCAGCAGCTCCTTGCTGCTGACCCCTTGCGCTTTCGCGATCTCGTGGACGCGCTTCTTAGCCACTCGCGCTACTCAGCCTCCTCGGCGACCGGCTCGGACTCCGCATCGGCCTCATCATCGCTCGCTGCGACTCCGTCGGCGGGCTCGACGATAGGAATCGCAGCGGACTCAGATGCCTCTTCCGCGGGTGGTGCCGATGGAGGGGTCGAGGAGGACCCCTCCTGTGGCGCCTCCCCGTCATTCGCGACAGGACCCCCGAGCTCGGACTCTGAGCTGCCAGCCGCAGCCTCCTCCACCTCATCGACGAACTCCGCCTCGGCCCGCGCGACGATCTCGGAGACCTGGCCCTCATCGGCCTCGGGGTCGGCGAGAATCGCCAACTCGGCCTCGGCGACGGGAGCCAAGATCGCAACCTGGCTGGTATCGAAGCGGGCGAGCGCCTGGTGCTGCGGCAGCCCGCAATAGGTGGAGCCGGGGACCGCGGCGTTAGGACAGCGCCGGCCATTGGAGAGCACTGCCATGCAGCGTCCGTCGGACTGCTCCTCTCCCTCGTACTCGACCTCCTGATCTTCCTGGGAGAACTCGGTCTCGGACTTAATGTCGACCCGCCAACCCGTCAGCCGGGCGGCAAGGCGGGCGTTCTGGCCGTCGCGGCCGATCGCCAGCGAGAGCTGATCGTCGGGAACGATCACGGTCGCCTGGCGCTCCCCGTCGTCGACGATGACCTCGCGCACCCGCGCCGGCGAGAGAGCCTTGGCGACGAAGCGGGCGGGCTCGTCGTTGTGGGGGATGATGTCGATCTTCTCGCCGCGCAGCTCGGAAACGACCATCCGCACCCGCGAGCCGCGCGGGCCCACACAAGCGCCGACCGGGTCGACGCCGTCGGCGTGGGAGATGACCGCGATCTTCGAGCGATAGCCGGGCTCGCGGGCGACGCCGACGATCTCGACCAGCTTGTCGGCGATCTCGGGAACCTCCAGCTCGAACAACTTCTTGATCAGCTCCGAGTTGCGCCGCGAGACGACGATCGCCGGACCTTTGGTCGAGTCGGAGACGTCGGTGATTACCGCCTTGACCCGCATCCCGTGGTCGTAGCGCTCGTTGTAGACCTGCTCGGACTTGGGCAGCAGCGCCTCAACCCGCTCGCGCAACTGGACCAGCGTGTAGCGCTTGTCGGACTGCTGGATGATCCCGGTGATCAGCTCGCCGACCCGGTCCTGATACTCGTCGTACATCATCTGCCGCTCGGCTTCGCGGATCCGTTGGAGGATCACCTGCTTAGCAGTCTGCGCTGCGATCCGGCCGAAGTCGTCGGGGGTGACGTCGCGCGTCGTGATCTGGTCCTCATAGGGCGCGATCATCTCCGGATCCAGCTCGGGCTCCTCGGGCTCGCGCAGCTCCCCCGTCTCGGGGTCGATCTCCGACTCTTCCTCCTCCTGAAGCTCGGCAGCCTCGGCCAAAAGCTTCTCCTCCAGCTCGGGAGGGAGGATTAGCTCGAAGACCCGAAAGTCACCGGTCTCGTGGTCGAGGTCGACCCGAGCGTATTTGGCCGCACCGGGAGTCTTCTTGTAGGCCGAGAGAAGCGCGTCCTCGAGGGCGTCCATCAACTTCTCGGCGGAAATTCCCTTCTCCTGCTCGAGCGCCTTGACTGCTTCGACAATCTCCTTGCTCACTGGAGCTGCTCCTTGGTCTCGGGAACGTGACTGGCGCCGCGGTACTTGGGGCCCGGCGAGGAAACCTCGAGCGAGTAGCCGTTCGTGAGGTGGCTGAGGTGCTTGGTCACGCGTTCGCAAAGCGCCAGGTCGACGCCGCCGGGGTGATCGATGAAGATTCGCAGCGCGTCGGTGCCGGGGCGCTCCACGGCGACCAGGTCGATCTCGGAGTCGAGTTCGACGAGCTGCTGGTGGATGTCATCTTTGATGTCTTGCATGGCTGGTTCGGGCCGAAAAAAAAGTGGGCCAGGCCCACTTCTCGACACCGGGTAGGGACGTAAAAGCTTGGAGGCAGTATAGACGGGGACGACTTCGGGACAAAGCGCCTGGCCGGCGTGTCCTGTCGGCCGCGTGGAGTGCGTCCTAGGCCCTGCACGATGCCCTGGGCGTCAGGGGCTTTGGCGGCCAGGGCCCAGGCCTTCTTCCACCAGCCTCAGCTTGGGCGGATCAGCGAATCGGCAGGCCCGACATCGCTCTGAGCTGGTCGACTCTCTCGAGGATCGTGTCGGCGATTGAGTCCTTGGAAGCCGTAGGGACAACGGTCTCAGAGCTCTTGTCGATCAGGGTCACTGCGTTTTGGCCGCTCTCGAAGCCGATCGAAGGGTCCGAGACATCGTTGAGGACGATGAGGTCGGCCCCCTTGCGGGAGAGCTTCGAGCGGGCTCGGTCGATCCCCTCACCCCCGTGCTCGGCGGCGAAGCCGACGATGGTCTGGTGCTCGGCGCGGCTGGCGGCGAGGGAGGCGAGGATGTCCTCCGTTGGCAGTAGGTGGAGGTCGAAGGTGTCCTGGCGCTTCAGCTTGCTCTTCGCCACTTGGGAGGCCCGGAAGTCAGCCGGAGCAGCGGCCATCAGAAGGACCTGAGATGTTTGGAAGAGCCGGCGGGCCGCCCCTCCAAGCTGGTCGGCGGTCTCCACGTCGATGCGGCGGATGCCGGGCGGGGCCGGGAGGGCGACATTGGCCGCTATCAGGGTCACCTCTGCGCCGCGGCGGGCCGCGGCGGCGGCGAGGGCCAGGCCCATGCGACCGCTGGAGCGGTTGCCGATGAAGCGGACCGGGTCGATCGGCTCGCGGGTGCCGCCGGCGGTGATCAGGACGTGGAGGCCGTCCCAGGGGCGACTCCCGCTCGGCAGGGCAGCCTCGACGCGGGCCAACAGGTGGGCGGGGTCTGGCAGGCGGCCCTTACCGAACTCGCCACGCGAGGCGAGCGGACCCTCCTCCGGCTCGATCACCGCGACGCCGCGCTCACGCAGCGTCGCCAGGTTCGCCTGGGTCGCCGTATCGGCGTACATCCGGCCGTTCATCGCCGGGGCGAGGAGCCGCGGGGCGACGCAGGCGAGAAAGGAGCTGGTGAGCATCGAATCCGCCATCCCGGCGGCGAGCTTGGCCAGGGTGTTGGCGGAGGCCGGCGCGACCAAGTAGGCGTCGCAGTTCGCGGCCAGCTCGAGGTGGCCGATCGGGTCGTGCTCGGGCAGGGGATCGCCCGGGAAGGCGCCGCGCAGTGGATCGCGCTCGAACTCTGAGACCAGCACCGGCGCTCCGGTTATCCCCTCGAAGGAGGCGGCGCCGACAAAACGGGTGGCCGCCTCTGTCATCACGACCCGGACCCCGTGGCCGGCAACGGTGGTCAGGCGGGCAAATTCAAGTGACTTATAGGCGGCGATCCCGCCGCTCACGCCAAGCAGGACTCTGGCCATCGGTTCCTCCTGGTCGCGCCGGAGAGGCGGCTGTTCAGGCGCGGTACTCGTATTTGAGCTTGCCTTCGGCAAGCTCCTCGAGCGCCATCGAGAGGTAGTTCCTGTCGCGCGGGGTCTCGACCATCGGCGGCGCGTATTCGCCGAAGCTGCCCTCGCCGAGGTTGTGGAAGTAGCTGTTGATCTGGCGCGCCCGCTTCGCAGAGACGACGACCGCGGCGTAGTGGGAGTCCGTGTGCTCCAAGAGCTTGTCGACACGTGGTTTGATCATCCGGCACCGGAGTGTAGTGGCAGGCCGAGTTCGGCGCGCACGATCTGCTCCAGCTCCGCCGCGGCGCGGTCGAGATCGTCGTTGATAACCCGGTAGCGGAACTCGTCCTGGGCGGCCAGCTCCTGCTCGGCGACCTTGAGTCGGGCGTCGATCGCCTCGCCCGAATCGGTGCCGCGGGCGAGCAGGCGCTTGCGCAAGACGGCCGGGTCAGGTGGTGCGATAAAGACCTGCACCGACTCGCGCATCGCGGCGCGCACCTGGCGCGCCCCCTGGACCTCGATCTCGAGCACCACCGAGCGTCCGGCCGAGAGCCGCCGCTGGACCTCGGAGCGCAGCGTTCCGTAGCGCTGGCCGCTGTAGGCGGCGAACTCGAGGAAGTCTTCGCTGCGGATGCGGCGGTCGAACTCCCCCGGAGAGAGGAAGTGGTAGTCGCGACCGTCGACCTCGCCCGCGCGGGGCGCCCGGGTCGTCGCCGAGACCGAGAGCTCCAGATCCGGCACCCGATCGAGCAGCCGGGAGATCAAGGTCCCCTTCCCGACGCCCGACGGGCCGGTGATGACAAAGACTTTCGACATGAGACGCCCTCAAAAACCAAGCAGGTCGATCGGACGAAGGGAGCGCGGCGGGCTCCTGGTGCGGGAGCCGGCGGGGCGCCGCGATGCTCGCTCGGCTTGACCTTCAGCGGCGAAGCTGGGAGACCAGCTCGGCGCGCTGGCGCTGGGAGAGCCCCCCGATTGTCTTCGAGGGGGAGATCCGGCACTGGTTGAGGATCCGGTTGGTCTTCACCCGGCCATACTTCGGCACCGCCAGCAGCATGTCGAAGACCTTCGCCGTCAACACGTACTCGGGTGGGTCGAGCAGCAGGGCGTGGATGCCGGCGCGGCCCGCTTTGAGGTCCTTCTTTAGCCTGGCGCGGGCGGTACGGATGTCGTTGGCCCGCTTCAGCGCCTCCATCCTCTGGTCCAGCGACCGCTCGGGGGCCGCGGCTGAGGTCTTGACTGGGGTGGGCATGTGGGCGGCGAGTATAGCCGCGGGTTGATAGCGCGCAAGGGCTTCCTCCCCATTTCGGGACAAATTCAGCTCGACCTCGAGTCGAGGTCGAGATTTGAGGGCTCACTCCAATTGCTCAGTGAATCCAGAGGAGAGCTCCTCGGCGATCCGGCGGCCGGCGAGGGGGTCCCTGAAGCTCTCGGTCCCGACCGCGACCACCGCCGCCCCGGCGGTGAGGAATTCGCGCGCGTCGGCGCCGCTGGAGATACCGCCCATGCCGACGATCGGCAGGTCGACGGCGGCCGCGACGGCGCGGACCTGGGCTATCGCGATCGGCCGCACAGCCGGGCCCGAGAGGCCGCCGTGGCCAGCCGCGATCCCGGTTCGCAGGGTGTTCGGATCGATCGCGCCCGCCTTCAAGGTGTTGATCAGCGAGACCGCATCGGCCCCTCCCTGCTGGGCGGCGGCGGCAATCGCCGCGGGGTCGGCCACGTTCGGGGTCAGCTTGACGATCAGCGGCTTCGCCGTGAGTGGGCGCAGCGACTCCAGAAGCGCTGCCGTCTCGGCCGGCTGCTCGCCGATGATCAGACCGGAGTGAACATTGGGACAGGAAACGTTGAGCTCGGTCGCGGCGACCTCCTCACGCTCAGCGACCGCCGAAACAAGGCGGGAGAATTCCTCCCGACTCTTGCCCATCACCGAGACGATCAGCGGCACGGGAAGCTCGGCGAGCCGTGGTAGGTCCTCCGCCAGGAACCCGTCGAGCCCCTTATTGGGCAGCCCGATCGAATTGAGCATCCCGGCCGGCGTCTCCCAGATCCGCTGCGGCTCATTCCCCGCTCGCGCCTCGGGCGTGATCGTCTTCGAGACAAACGCCGAGAACGGGAAAGACTCGAGCAGCGCGTCCCCGTATACCCGCCGGGCGGCGATCGCGTCGAAGGTCCCCGACGCGTTGATCACCAGGTGCCGAAGCTCGATGCCGCAGAGCTCAGGCACCTCTCACCACCGGGCCGTCTACGCATAGGCGAATGTAGCCGCCGTCGGGCCTTGGAACGGCGCAGCCGAAGCAGGCGCCGTAACCGCAGGCCATTGGGGCCTCCAGCGCCAGCTCACAGGCAACGCCGCGCTGCGCGCACATCGCTTGCACCACATCCAACATCGCCGGCGGGCCGCAAGAGTAGACCGCGGCGCTGGTTGCGTCGTCGCCGTCGAGCATCGCTGCAAGCAGCTCGGTGACGTAGCCACGGTGTCCGACATGGCCATCCTCGCTGGCAAGGCCCACCTCGCAGCAGGAGAAGAGATCCTCGATCCCGCCGGAGTGGGCTGCGTCGCGGAAGCCGAGAAGAACGCGAAGGGGGATGTTGCGGGCCGCGAAGCGGCGGCGAAGCAGCGCCAGCGGGGCGATGCCGACACCGCCGCCGATCAAGATCGCGCCCGCGGCCCCCGCCGCCAGCTCTCGGGGCTCGGAGAAGGCGTTGCCGAGCGGCCCGTTGATCCAAACCCCCTCCCCCACCTCCAGCTTGCAAAGGCGCTCGGTTCCGGGGCCAATCCCCTCGATCAGGAAGTCGAGCCGCAGGTTGGCCCCGGAGGGCGCGATGTCTGCAACCGAGAGGGCTCGGGGCAAGAACGGCCGCTGGGAGCGCTCCTCCCAGTGGCGCTCGGCAGCGAGCATGTAGAACTGCCCCGAGCGGGGCTCAGGCCCCTCCTCGTCGTGCAGCGAGAAGACTCGATAGCCGCCCGAAGCACGATTCTCGGCGACCCGACAGAGCCGCCGACCGATCGGTGCGGTCATCGAGACTGCGTGGCCCTCGTGGAGGAGTGGATCTCTTGGAGGGAGCGGACCTCAGCCCCATCCCGCGACGCGGCGATCGCGCGCACGGCAGCCGAGGCACCGGTCATCGTCGTCACACAGGGGATGCTGTGACGGACCGCGGCGCTGCGGATCTCATAGCCATCGGCGCGCGCTCCCGAGCCGGTCGGGGTGTTGATGACCAAGTCGCAGCGGCGCTCGCGGATCAAATCGACGACGTGCGGCGAGCCTTCGCCGAGCTTGTTGATCGGGGTAACCGGGACGCCCATCGCCGAGATAGCCTGGGCGGTGCCACCGGTAGCGATCACCGCAAAGCCGAGGTCGTGGAAGCGGGCGGCGATCTGGGTCGCAGCCGGCTTGTCGGTGTCGGTGACCGTGATGAAGACCGAGCCCTCGGTGGGGAGCGAGACCCCAGCCGCCGCCTGGGCCTTGCCGAAGGCAGTCGGGAAGTCGGAGGCGATCCCCATCACCTCGCCAGTGCTCTTCATCTCCGGCCCCAGCACCGAGTCGGCACCGGCGAAGCGGGCGAAGGGCAGCACCGCCTCCTTGACGCTGACGTGCCCGATCGGAGCCTCGGGCAGGTCCTGGTCGACGAGCTTCTCCCCCAGCATCAGGCGGCAGGCAAGCTTGGCTAGCGGAGCGCCGATCGCCTTGGAGACAAAGGGGACGGTGCGCGAGGCGCGTGGGTTGGCCTCGATTACGTGCAGCTTGCCCCCGGCGACCCCATACTGGATGTTGATCAGCCCGATGACCCCGAGATCGAGCGCGATCTGCTCCGTCGTCGCCCGGATCTCCTCCAGCATCTCCTCGCCGAGGCTCATCGGCGGGATCACGCAGGCGGAGTCTCCCGAGTGCACGCCGGCCTCCTCGACGTGCTGCATGATGCCGGCGACCCAGACCTGCTCGCCATCGCCCAGCGCGTCGACGTCGACCTCGATCGCGTTCTCGAGGAAACGGTCGAGCAGCAGCGGATGCTCCTGGTCGGCCTTGACGTGCGCCTCCAGGTAGGCGGAGAGGTCCGCGGTCGAGTAGCAGATCTCCATTGCCCTGCCGCCGAGCACGTAGGAAGGCCGCACCAGCAGCGGGAAGCCGACCTCCTCGGCGATCACCGCCGCCTCTTCGGCGGAGAGCGCAGTGCCATAGGGCGGGTGCTTGATGCCGAGCCGGCGCAGCAGGGCGCCGAAACGACCGCGGTCCTCGGCCAGATCGATCGCCTCGACCGGGGTGCCGAGCAGCGACACCCCGGCTTCTTCTAGCTCCCCGGCAAGCTTCAGCGGAGTCTGGCCGCCAAACTGGACGATCACTCCCTCGGGGTTCTCCTGCTCGCAGACGGCAAGCACGTCTGTGACGGTCAGCGGCTCGAAGTAGAGGCGGTCGGAAGTGTCGTAGTCGGTGGAGACCGTCTCGGGGTTGCAGTTGACCATCACCGCGTCGCGGCCTAGCTCGCGGACGGTCATCGCAGCGTGGACGCAGCAGTAGTCGAACTCGATCCCCTGGCCGATCCGGTTGGGGCCGGCACCGAGGATGACCACCGAGTCACGCTCGCCACGACGGACCTCGGAGACCGGCCTTCCGCCCGGTCGGCTGCGCTCGTGCGCAGAGTAGTAATAGGGGGTCGCCGCCTCGAACTCGGCTGCGCAGGTGTCGACAGCCCTGTAGGTGCGCAGCAGGCCGTCGGTGCCGTCGCCCTCCGTGGCCAGCGCCTCCAGCTCGCGTAGGAACCAGCGGTCAACCTGGCAGCGCTCGTGGACGTCCTCGACGCCGATCCCGCGGCGAAAGGCCTCCAGGACTAGGTCAAAGCGCTCCGGACAGGGCGCCTTAAGGCGGTCGAGCAGCGCCTCGTCGGCCTCCGGCAGCTCGGGCGCCGTGTCAAGCTCGCGCGAGCGAAGCGCCTTGGAGAAGGACTCGCGGAAGGTACGACCGATCGCCATCGCCTCCCCGACGCTCTGCATGTGGGTGGAGAGGCGGCCCTCGGCGCCCGGGAACTTCTCGAAGGCAAAGCGCGGCACCTTGGTCACCACGTAGTCGATCGTCGGCTCGAAGGAGGCGGGGGTGGCGCGGGTGATGTCGTTGGGGATCTCCTCGAGGGCGTAGCCAACCGCGAGCTTCGCCGCCATCTTGGCAATTGGAAAGCCGGTCGCCTTGGAGGCCAGGGCCGAGGAGCGCGAGACGCGCGGATTCATCTCGATCACGACTACCTCACCACTCTCGGGGTTGACGCCGAACTGGACGTTGGAGCCACCGGTCTCCACTCCGACCGCGCGGATCACCGCGATTGCCTGGTCGCGCAGCTCCTGGTAGAGCGGGTCGGTGAGCGTTTGCGCCGGCGCCACCGTGACCGAGTCGCCCGTGTGGACCCCCATCGGGTCGACGTTCTCGATCGAGCAGACGATGACGACGTTGTCGTTGCGGTCGCGCATCACCTCCAACTCGAACTCGCCCCAGCCCAGCACCGACTCCTCGACCAGCACCTGGTTGATCGGGCTTGCCGCGAGGCCCTCAGAAACGACCTGGCGCAGCTCGGTCTCGGTCTCTCCCACACCGCCGCCTTGGCCCCCCATCGTGAAGGCCGGACGGACGATCGCCGGCAGGGAGATGTGGCCCTCGGCGAGCGCCGCCTCGACCTCGCCGAGACTCTTGACAGTGATCGACCAGGGGATGCGAAGGCCGGCATCGGTCATCGTGCGGCGGAACTCCTCGCGATCCTCGGCGCGGCGGATCGCGGCGGCATCAGCGCCGATCAGCTCGACCCCGAAGCGCTCCAGCGTGCCGTCCTCGTGAAGGGCCATCGCCAGGTTGAGTGCCGTCTGGCCGCCGAGCGTCGGCAGCAGCGCGTCGGGCCGCTCCTTCTCGATGATCCGGGTCAGCGGGCCAGAGAGGAGCGGCTCGATGTAGGTAGCGGTGGCGAACTCCGGGTCGGTCATGATCGTCGCCGGGTTGGAGTTGACGAGGACGACCTCGTAACCCTCCTCCAGCAGCACCTTGCAGGCCTGCACGCCGGAGTAGTCAAACTCGGCCGCCTGGCCGATCACGATCGGACCAGAGCCGACCAAGAGGATCTTCTCGATGTCGGTGCGTTTAGGCATGGGCGAGGTTCAGGAAGCGGTCGAATAGGTGGCGGGCGTCGTGGGGGCCGGGACCCGCCTCGGGGTGGTACTGAACACTCGCCCCCGCGACGTTCTCGCAGCGTTAGCCCCTCGACTGTGCGGTCGTAGAGGTTGAGGTGTGAGAGCTCGGCAACGCCGAAGTCGGTCTCCCAGCGAACCGGCTCCTCGCCCTCGATCCGCGGCTCCCCGCCGGGGCCCTGGACGGCGAAGCCGTGGTTTTGGGAGGTGATGTCGATCCGGCCGCTCTGCAGGTCCTTGACCGGGTGGTTGGCGCCGCGATGCCCGAAGGGCAGCTTGTAGGTCTTCAGGCCGACCGCACGACAGAGCAACTGGTGGCCGAGGCAGATACCGAAGATCGGGCGCACTCCGACCAGCTCGCGTACCGTGTCGACGAGGTAGCCGAGTGCGGCGGGGTCGCCGGGGCCGTTGGCGAGAAAGACCAGGTCGGGGTCCTCAGCCAGCACGGCCTCGGCGGGAGTCGCGCAAGGCAGCAGGGTGACCCGGCAGCCGCGGGCGCGCAACTGGCCGACGATGCTCATCTTCACCCCGGTGTCGATGCCGACCACGTGGGGGCCCTCGCCTGCAAAGCGGACCGGCTCGGGCGGGGTGACGGTGCGGGCGAGGTCGGCGCCGTCCATCGAGGGCTCGGCGCCGACCATCGCCCGTGCCTCGGCCTCGGGGACCTCGCCGGGGAAGATGCCGCCCCGCATCGCGCCGCGGTCGCGGATATGGCGGACCAGCGCTCGCGTATCGACGCCGCTGATCCCGGGAACGCCGCAGTCGGACAGCCAATCGAGCCAGCCGCCCTCGGCGGTGGCGACGTCCTCGCGGTTCTTGGCGTCGCGCATGATCGCCCCGCGGGCGTGTATCCGCTCGGACTCCATCGCCGCGGCTGAGACACCGTAGTTACCGATCAGCGGATAGGTGAAGGTGATGATCTGACCCGCGTAGGAGGGATCGGTCACCGCCTCCTGGTACCCGGTCATCGCGGTGTTGAAGACGACCTCTCCGGTTACCGCCCCCCAGTGGCCGCACGGCTCGCCATCGAAGCGGGCGCCGTCCTCGAGCAGAACGTAGGCAGAGGAGGCACTCAAGCCGCAACTCCAGACGATCGGCTCGCCGCGATCGGCAAGCGGGCCGGCTTGAGAGATGCCCCGGATCTCATGCTGCGACCCCCAGCGAGAAGCTCCGCAGTCGATAGGCGACCCGGCCCCCGGCAATGGTCATCAGCACCCGCCCCGTCAGCCTGCGCCCCGCACACCAGGAGTTGGGCGAGCGGCTCTCATAGCCGTCCTCCCCCACCGTCCACTCGGCGGCGAGGTCGCAGAGGGTGACGTTCGCCTCGCTATCGGGCGCCAGCGAGGGCCGCTCTAGGCCAAAGGGAGCCGCGCCGCCCGCCATCCGCTCGACGAGAAGGCCGAGGTCGAGCCTTCCGGGAACCACGAGGTAGGTGTGGATCGCCGCGAAGGCAGTCTCCAGCCCGGTCACCCCCATCGCAGCCTGCTCAAAGGGAACCTCCTTCTCCTCCATCGTGTGCGGCGCGTGGTCGGTCGCGATGCACTCGATCGTGCCGTCGCGCAGGCCCGCGATCAGCGCCTCGCGATCGGGCTCGCCGCGCAGCGGCGGGTTCATCTTGAAGCGAAGCGCGTCGAGGTCGCGGACGACCTCCTCGGTGAGGCAGAGGTGATGCGGAGTCACCTCGGCGCTGATCTGCGCCCCCGCTGCCTTCGCCACCCGCACCACCTCGACCGACTCGGCTGCCGAGAGGTGTTGGACGTGGATCCGCCCTCTCTCATAGGAGGCGAGGGCGGCATCGCGGGCGATCGCCGTCGACTCCGAAATCGAGGGGATGCCGGCCAGGCCGAGCGCTGCGGAGACCGCGCCCTCGTGCATGACCCCGTCGCCGGAGAGGTCGGGGTCCTCCTCGTGGAGGGCGATCGTGCCACCGCAGAGCCGCTGGTACTGCAGCGCCCTGCGCATGATTCGGGCGTTGGCGATCGGCAGGCCGTCATCGCTGAAGCCGACCGCGCCGGCCTCGCGCAACTCGGCCATCTCGGTCAGCTCCTCTCCACTCATGTCGCGGGTCACGGTGGCGAGAAAACCAACCGGGATGGAGGCCTCAGCGCGGGCCCGCTCGCGCAGCGCGCCGACATCCGCGGCGGTGGAGACGGGCGGCTCTGCGTTGGCCATCGCGAGAATCCCGCAGTAGCCGCCCGCCGCCGCCGCGCGGCTGCCGGTCTCGATGTCCTCCTTATGCTCATGGCCAGGGGTGCGGAGGTGGACGTGGGGATCGAAGAACCCCGGGAAGGCGTGCAGGCCCTCGGCCTCGACGACCTCGGCGCCGTCGAGCGACACCGAGCCGGGAGGCGCAAGCTCTGCGATGCTGCCGGCACGGACCACCACGTCGTAGACGCCCTCAACCCCGGCCGCCGGATCGAGCACGGTCGCCGCCCGCAAGACTACGTTCGCGCCCTCGCCGGAGCGCATGTCGAGCGCCTCGGCCAGGCTCACGCCGGCTGTCCTATCGGAGTCGGGCGCTCGGCGCCGTCGGCCTCGACCGGCTCCGGCCGCCCGCCCCCGGCCAGCAGCTCATAGAGGATCGCCATCCTTACCACCAGCCCGGCGGCGACCTGCTCGGCGATCAGCGACTGCGGCGAGTCGATAACCTCGCCAGACAGCTCGACTCCGCGGTTGACCGGGCCGGGATGCATCAGCAGCTGGCGCGGCCCGAGCCTGCGCGAATCGATTTGGAAGTGGGTCGAGTACTCGCGGAGCGAGGGGACGAAGCTCTCACTCATCCGCTCGTGCTGCATCCGCAGCGCGTAGACCACGTCGGCCTCGCCGAGCCGGTCGAGCGAGTGGGAGACCCCGCAGCCCAACTCCTCGATCCCACGCGGGATCAGGGTCGGCGGGCCACAGACCGTGACCTCGGCCCCCATCCGGCGAAAGGCAATCAGGTTGGAGCGGGCGACGCGGCTGTGAAGGACGTCGCCGACGATCCAGATCTGCTTCCCCTCCAGCGAGTCGAGGTGGCCTCGCAGCGTGAATACGTCGAGCAGCGCCTGGCTGGGATGCTCGTGCTTGCCATCGCCGGCGTTGACGACGGCGGCGGAGGTCCAGCCGGCGACGAGCTGGGCGGCGCCTGCGTAGGGGTGGCGGATCACGATCGCGGCCGGATCGTAGGCCGAGAGCGTCGCCACCGTGTCCTTCAGAGACTCACCCTTATCGACCGAGGAGCCGGCCGCCTTCACCGAGATCAGGTCCGCCGAGAGGCGCTTCGCCGCCAGCTCGAAGGAGCTGCTGGTGCGGGTGCTCGACTCATAAAACAGGCTGACCACGGTGCGCCCCCGCAGGGTCGGCACCTTCTTGATGTCGCGGCGACCGACCTCGGCGAAGCTCTCGGCTCGGTCGAGGATCGCCTCGATCTCCTCCCGCGAGAGCTGCTCAATTGCCAGCAGGTGCCTCATGCCGGCACCTCCGCTGCCAGCGGCTCGGAGATCGTCACCTCGTCGATCCCATCGCTCTCCTCGAGACGGACGTTGACCCGCTCGGGGCGCGCGGTCGGCAGGTTCTTGCCGACGTAGTCGGGTCGAATCGGCAGCTCGCGGTGGCCGCGGTCGCAGAGCACGGCGAGCTGCACCCGCTCGGGGCGACCGTAGTCGAAGAGGGCGTCGATCGCGGCCCGCACGGTGCGACCGGTGAAGAGCACGTCGTCGACCAGGACGACGGTGCGTCCGGTGAGGTCGAAGTCGATGTGGGAGGCGTGGACGACCGGTGAAGAGGAGGGCGCCATGGCGCCGACGTCGTCGCGGTAGAAGGAGATGTCGATGTCGCCGATCGGCAGCTCGGCGTCACTCAGCTCGCCGATCGACGCCTGGAGGCGGCGGGCGAGCAGCGCGCCGCGGGTATGTATCCCGACGATCGCCAAGCGCTCTGGGGCTGGGTTCTTCTCGGCGATCTCGTGGGCGATCCGCCGCAGCGTCCGCCTCAGATCATCGTGCGCAAGCACGACCTTCTCGCTCACTGCTTTATTGCTCCTTCCTGGCCTCTCGGGACCGGGTTAAAGGACGAGGTGAGAGTACCAGCGGTCGGGGATGGCGACCGGGTCGGGGTCCGTATTTGCGAGGATTATGCCCAGTTTCGATGGGCGAATTCGGCGCTCCAGCGGGCAGGAATCACTCCACGGTGCCGGGGGGAGGCGCCGCTGATATGCCCCCCACCGCGTCGCGACTCCTGGCTCCGTTCGGGATCAGCTTGGGCTCGCCGCGCTCGGGAAAGGGGATCTCGACGATGTCGAAGTCGCGCGGGGCAATAACCGGCTCAAAGACTCCCTGGGCTTCTTTTAGGACGGCACCGACGTGATAGCGGGAGGAGATATGGACCAGCGCCAAGAGCTTGACAGCGGCCTCGCGAGCCACGGCGGCGGCCTGGCCGACTGTCGAGTGGCCAGTTTCCGCAGCGCGCTGCGCGTCCTCTTCGGCGAAGCTGGCGTCGTGGATGAGGAGCTCGGCGTTGAGGGCTGCCTCTGCGGTGGCTTTGCACGGCGCCGTGTCGCCGGTGATGACGACGGTGCGACCGGGGCGCGATCCTCCCATGACGCTCTCAGGGCGAACCGGGCCTGATGATCCCTCGACCTCTTCGCCGCGCTGCAGCGCGGCGAAGGCGGGGCCTTCGGGCACGCCGAGCTTCTGCGCCACCTCGGGATCGAAGCGGCCCGGTCGGTCCTCCTCGACCAGTGCGTAGCCGTGGGCGCGCGCGCTGTGCTCGACCTTGAAGGCCCGCATCGCATAGCCGTCGCGAGAAACCGCGTCGCCGGCTGCCAGCTCGACCAGGCTCAACTCGAACCCGAGCCGGCCAACGAACCGGCCCAAGGTCGCGAAGAGGTCGCGCAGGCCCGGTGGGCCATAGACGGTGAGCGGCTCCTGGCGGTCGGTCAGGTCATATGTCTTGAGTAGACCGGGCAAGCCGAGGATGTGGTCGGCGTGGAAGTGGGTGAGATAAATCTCGTCGACCTGGATCAATCCCAGCGAGCGCTGCAGTTGGCGCTGCGTCCCTTCTCCGCAGTCGAACATCAGGCGCTCGCCTCCGCGAGCCACCAGCACGCTCGCGGTCGAGCGCCGCGCCGAAGGCACCGATCCGCCGGTGCCGAGGAAGTTCACCGAGAGGTCCATCGCAGCGAGCCTACGCGACGGGGCGTCGAGCACGCGAAGCTAGACTGCCAGCCCTTGCGCCCGTAGCTCAGCTGGATAGAGCGCCGCCCTCCGGAGGCGGAGGTCACAGGTTCGAATCCTGTCGGGCGCGTCATGGAGGGGTCCGAAAGAATCTCCCGCCGGGGGTAGGCCAGCCGTGATCGCCCTCGCGACGCGCCCGCGAGCCCACGCCCTGACTGCGGCGATCGCGCTCCTATGCGTGACGGGCTGCGGCTCAATCTCAGGCTCGGCCGGCAACTTCACGCCAGCCAGGCCGGGGGTTCTCACGGTGGCGACCTCCGACATGCCAAGCGCCGGGTTCTGGGAAGGGACGCCCAGCCATCCGACCGGTGGCTTTGAGTATGAGCTGGCGAGGGACCTCGCCTCGCGCTTCGGCCTGGGATCCGTGCAGATCAAGATCATCCACTTCCACCGGATCGTCAGCGGGCAGCTCGGCGGGGCCGACCTGGCGCTGGATCTCGTCACGCCCACCGAATCGCGAGAAAGCGTGCTCGAATTCTCAACCGCATACCTGAGCTCGCCGCCAACCGTAGTGGTCCGTAGCGGCACCGAAGTGCCCGACTGGCGGCCGCGCAGGAACTGCGCTGGGGCGCGGTCCGCGCGACCACATTCGTCGAAGCGATCGAGAGCTCGATCGACCCGCAGGCCCCGGTCAGAATCTATGACGGACAGCGCGAGCTGATGGCCGCCCTGCGGGCTGGCAAGGTCGACGCCGTGATGTTCGACCTCCCTCTCGCGGTCGCGATCGCGGACCAATCCAATGGCAGGCTCGAAGCGGTCGCCCAGCTGCCGAGCTCCGAGCGCATCTCCGCCGCGCTGCCGAAGGGATCTGAAAACACCCAGGCGGTGAGCTCCGCCATCCGCTACTTCATCGCCAACGGCACCATCCATAGCCTGCTCGAAAGGTGGGTCGGCTCCGACGCGGCGAACGCCGAGCGCTCCCTGCCCCTGCTCCACACCACGCGCTGATGTCGGGCATCCTCTCAACAGGCCCCCTCGCATCGATCTCCCTGCATTCGCCGACCGGGCCCGCCTGGGAGTTCCTGGTCCTCTTCTTGGTGGTGATCATCGGACCGCCGCTGATGCAGCGGGCCCGGATTCCCGGGATCATCGGACTGCTGATCGGCGGCTACGCCATCGGGCCCTACGGACTCAACCTAATCGGGGCCGGCAACACGACCGTGCCCGAGCTTGGACAGCTGGGACTGCTCTACCTGATGTTCGTCGCCGGGGTCGAGCTCGATCTGGCCCTGGTCAGGGTCCATCGGCGCGCGGTGATCGCCTTCGGCCTTGTCACATTCGCGCTCCCGATGCTGTTCGGGGCGACCGTCGGCTTCGGGCTGGGCTGGGCGCTTCCGGCTTCGCTGTTGCTCGGCTCGCTGCTCGCCTCCCACACCCTGCTCCTCTATCCAGCCGTCCGCGACGCGGGGCTCTCGGCCGACCCCGGCGTGGCGACCGCGGTCGGGGCGACCGTACTCACCGACACCGCATCCCTGATCGTGCTGGCGGGTGTCTCGGGCTCCCAGCTCGACGGCGGCTCGCCGCAATCGATCGCGTTCCAAATCGCGCTTGGGCTTGGGGTCCTGCTCGCCTTCACGCTGGGGCTCTTGCCGCGCCTCGCCCGGCTCGCCTTCCGCTACCTCGGCACAGACCGCATCGTCCGTTACCTGCTCGCAGTCGCATCCTTCCTCGCGGCGGCGACCCTGGCGGAGACATTCGGCATCGAGGGGATCGTCGGCGCCTTCTTCGCCGGGCTCGCCCTCAACCGGTTGGTCCCCAATGAAGGTCCGCTGATGGAGCGCATCGACTTCTTCGGCTCCGCGGTCTTTGTGCCCGTCTTCCTCGTCTCAGTCGGAATGCTGCTCGAGCCCAGCGTGATGGTCCAGGGGGAGACGCTGAAGCTAGCTGCCCTGTTCATCCTCGCCAGCCTCGGGGGCAAGGCGATCGCCGCCGGCTTCGCCCGGCTGAGGTTGGGCTATTCAGGACCGCAGACGGTGCTGATGCTAGGCCTGACGATACCGCAGGCGGCAGCGACACTGGCGGCGACGATAGTCGGCTTCAACATCGGCCTCTTCGACCAGTCTGTGGTCAACGCGGCGCTCGTCCTGATCCTCGTCTCGATCGTGGTCGGCACTGTGCTGGTCGAGCGTGCCGCGCCGACCGTGCCCCCACCGACAGGCATCGGCGAGCGGCTCGGCGTGCGGATCCTGGTCACGCTTGAGGATCCTGCCCAGGCGCCGCTCGCCTTCGCGATCGGCGCTCGGATCGCGGCCCGCGACAACGGAATCGTGCGGGGCCTTCTCTCCTGCGCCCCCGCCGAGGCGCAAGCAAGCAATGGCCGCCTCTCACAGCTCGCCGCGGCCGGGTTCGCCGCCGACCTCGACCCTGAGCCTCGCCTACTCGTCCACGAATCCCTCGCCGAGGGCATCGTCAACGCGGCTGCGGAGGAGAGGGCATCGCTGGTACTGGTCGGGCAGGGCTCAGCCCAGGCGGCCTCGGCTTTCGGAAGCTCGGGAGAGGCGGTCGCAGCGGCATCTCCTGCCGCCGTGGCGATCCTGATCGGGGAGGCGGAGCGGCTGGGCGAGGTGAGTCTGCTGAGCGGAGAAGGATCGAACTCGGACGGAGCAAGCTCGGGCGCTTCGCGGCTCGCGGCTGAGTTGGCGTCGCGGCTCGCCGGACGCCGCCTCGAGCCATCGGCTGGGAACGGCGCCGCGGTCGAGAGCCTCCGGCCCGGGCAGCTCTGCATCATGCCGGTAGCCTCCTGGCAGTTGCTCGCCAAGCCGCCCGAGCCACCGCCGGGGGCAGCGGTGATGATTGTCCCCGAGCCCGCGATTTCGCTGGAGATCGCCTAGGGAGCGCGGAGCAGCTCCGGTCCCTCGATGCCCTTGCCTACCTTGTTCAGCCTCGGGTTGGCGGGGGCGCTGGACATTCGCGCGGCCGACAGAGGCGCGCAGAGCGCTATCGCCTCCTTCAACTCCAGGTCGGGGCGCAGCCAGGCGGCCTCGGCCTCCCGCCCGGGCAGGATCGCCGGCATCCGATCGTGCACCTTGGCGACTAGCTCGTTCGGTGTGGTGGTGATGATCGTGCAGCTATAGAGCCAGCCGCCCTCGACGCCGTTGTCCTCCTGCGCCCACTCCTTGCGGGTGCAGATCCCGGCAAAGGCGAACGGATCTCCCCCATCGACCGTGAACCGCCAGGGTTGGCGCGGCTGCTTTGGGTCCTCGGCCCGCATCCACTCGTAAAAGCCGTCGCCGAGAATCAGGCAGCGGTGGCGGAACTTGCCGATCAGGGGAGCGTAGGCGCGGCTCGTGGTCAGGTTCTCGGCCTTGGCGTTGATCATCCGGTAGCTCACCTTTAGATCCTTGGCCCAGCGCGGCACCAGCCCCCAGCGCATCAGCCGCGCCTCGCGCTCGCCCCGCGCCGCCTCCTCGGGGTCGGGCGAGGAGCGGACCGTCAGTACCTCCTGGGTCGGAGCGACGTTGAAACGGCCAAGCGCCGAGGCGGCGCGCTCGGCGCGCTCGCGGCTCGGTGTCGGCGCAGCGCCGTCCCCCCCACGCTCCAGGGCTCGCTCCAACTCGACTTGGAAGCGATCGGCGATCTTCTTCGTGTCCTTTGCTGCGATGGTGAAGCGACCACACATCAGGGACGAACCCCTGGATTGGCTCGGTACCACTCAAGCGCGCGGCGCAGGCCGTCGCGCAGCTCGACCTCCGGGCGCCAACCGCTCAGCGCCCGCAGCTTCGAAGAGTCGACGTACTGGCGGTCGATCTCTCCCGCGGGGCTGCCGGTGCCGTGGTACTCGGGCTCAAGGCCGCCTCCCGCTACCGCGGCGATCTCCCCCAGGACCTCGGCGACCGAGTGGGGGCGCTCGCCACCCGCGTTGAAGGCCTCGCCTGCCGCCGGGCCGCCGGCGCCGACCTCGTGCTCGATCGCCAGGTAGGCGGCTACCGCATCATCGACGTAGAGGAAGTCCCGCTGCGGACTGCCGTCGGAGCGAATCGTCGGGCGGCGGCCCTGCAGCGCGGCGACGATCGCCTCCGGAATCAGCCGCGAGAAGTTGAGGTCACCGCCGCCATAGACGTTGGCGAAGCGGGTGACAGCTACCGGCAGGCCATAGGCGGGGCGATAGCTGAGCGCGATCAGATCGGCGGCCGCCTTGCTCGCCTCATACGGCGAGGCCGGGCGCAACTGCATGTCCTCTTGGTAGGGCAGCCGCTCCTGGGGGCCATAGGCCTTATCGGAGGAAGCGACGACGACCGCCGGGATGTCAGCGCGACGGCAGGCCTCCAGCAGGGTCCAGGTACCACGCACATTGGTTTCGAAGGTCACGGTGGGGTCGGACATCGCCGGTCCGACCAGCGTCTGCGCGGCGAGATGGAAGACGACGTCATAGGGGCCCGAGTCGACCGTCGCCCAGGTCAGCTCGGCGTCGCGCAGGTCCCCCTCGACCGCCTCGACCTCGGCCTCGATCCCCTGCAGCACGAGCCCGGAGGCGCGCGACGGCGCAAGACCGAAGGCGGTGACTTCGTCGCCCCGCTCCAGTAGTGCTCGCGCCAGGTGCGAGGCGACGAAACCGTGGGCACCGGTGACGAGGACTCGCTTCACTGCGGCTGCGCTCCCGCTGTCACCGTTGCCGTCCACGGCGCCTTGCCGCTCTGCCAGAGGTCGTTGAGGATGACCGCGTCCTTGTAGGTGTCCATACAATCCCAAAAGCCCTCGTGCCGGTACGCGCGAAGCTGTCCGTCCCTTGCGAGGCGCTCCAGCGGCTCGCGCTCCAGGATGCTCTCCTCGTCGAGGTAGTCGAGCGCGCCCGGCTCAAAGCAGAAAAAGCCACCGTTGATCCAGTGCTCTGAGCGAGGCTTCTCAACGAAGCCCTCGACCCGGCCCTCGCGATCCAGCCTGGCGACCCCCCATGGCAGGCGCGGCCGCACCACCGTCATGGTCGCCAGCCCGCCGTGGGAGAGATGGAGGCCGAGCAGAGCGCTGAGATCGATGTCGGCGACCCCGTCGGCGTAGGTCGTGCAAAACGTCTCGCCTCCGAGACGTTCAGCGAGCAGCGCAATACGCCCCCCGGTTGGCGTATCGAGCCCGGTCGCCACGCACTCGACCGAGACCCCGTTCGGCCATTGCACCGTCGCGACGAAGTCCTCGACCATCTCCCCCAGGTAACCGGTGGCAAGCAGGAACCGCTCAAAGCCGTGCGCGGCGTAGATCTCGATCACGTGCCAGAGGATCGGCCGACCTCCGATCTCGACCAGCGCCTTGGGCACAGACTCGGTCCGCTCGCGCAGCCGCGTGCCCCGCCCGCCGCAGAGAATGATCGCGGGCGGTTTCAGCTGCCGCCGGCGACCGCCGGGAGGATCGTGACCTCGTCGCCCTCGTTGATCGCCGTGTCCAAGCCCTGCTGGAAGCGGATGTCCTCGCCGGACACATAGACGTTGACGAAGCGCCGCAGGTCGCCGTCCTGGGTAATTCGCTCGCGCAGGTCAGTGTGGGCGTCGAATACCGCATCGAGCGCCTCGCCGACGGTGGCGCCGGAGACCTCGACCTCTGCCTCTCCGCCGGTCGCCGCGCGCAACTGGGTCGGGATCTTCACCGTAACTGCCATCAGACTGCTACCTCCTGACGGAACTCGGACTCAAAGCTGGCGAGATCGGGGGCGATCTCATGCATCTGGAAGCTATCGCGAGTTGCGTCAAGAGTCTTTAGGCCCTCACCGGTGATGTAGACGACGACCCGCTCACCAGCTTCGATGTCGCCGCGCTCGGCGAGCTTGCGCAGCACGCCGACCGTGACCCCGCCCGCCGTCTCGGTGAAGATCCCGGTCGTCTCGGCTAGCAGGCGGATGCCAGCGCGGATCTCTTCGTCGGTGACTGCGTCGATAGCGCCGCCGGTCTTCCGGGCCTGCTCTACCGCATAGGGCCCGTCGGCAGGGTCGCCGATCGCAAGGCTCTTGGCGATCGTCTCGGGTCGCTGCGGCTTGCACACCTCCCAACCTTCGGCAAAGGCGGTAGCGACGGGGCTGCAACCCTGCGCCTGGGCACCGTTGAAGACCGGCTGTGCGCCGCAGACGAGCCCCAAGTCGAGCCACTCCTGGAAGCCGCGGCCAACCTTTGTGAACAGCGAGCCCGAAGCAATCGGGCAGACGACCCGGTCCGGAAGCTTCCAGCCGAGCTGCTCCACCGTCTCATAGGCGAGCGTCTTGGAGCCCTCAGCGTAGTAGGGGCGCAGGTTGACGTTGACGAAGGCCCAGGGGCGACTTTCAGCGAGCTCGGTACAGAGCCGGTTGACGTCGTCGTAGTTGCCACGCACGCCGACCAGATTTGTGCCATAGACGCCAGTCGCGAGCAGCTTCTGCTCCTCGAGGTTGGCGGGAACGAAGACGTAGGAGGTGAGGCCCGCCGCCGCCGCGTGGGCGGCGACCGCATTGGCGAGGTTGCCGGTCGAGGCGCAAGCGACGGTCTCAAATCCCAGCTCCCGCGCCTTCGCCACAGCGACCGCGACGACCCGATCCTTGAAGGAGTGGGTCGGGTTAGCGGCGTCGTTCTTGATCCATAGCTCGGCGTCGAGGCCGAGGCGCTCGGCGAGCCGGTCGGCGCGAAGCAGCGGAGTCAGCCCGGGCTCCAGCGGATCGCCGGGGCGCCCCTGGAAGGGGAGGAAGTCGGCGTAACGCCAGATCCCCTGGGAACCGGCCTGAATCCGGCGCTTGGCCTCGATCGGGTCAAGCGAGGTGTGGTCGTAGGCCACCTCGAGCGGACCGAAGCAGTTCTCGCAGACGTAGCTCGCGTCCAGCCCATAGGCCGCACCGCACTCCTTGCACCTCAAGCCTTCAAGTGACATCCGATCCTCTTTCCGTCGCCAACGAAAAAACCTCCGCCTCGTGTGGGGCAGAGGTCCGACCGGACTTTTCCCCACATCTTCCAGGTGCTTGACCTGCTGGACTTGGCACCTCCCCTCGAACCGATGGTCCGAGGTGGTTGCCGGGGCTTCACTGGGCCAGTCCCTCCACCCCTCTAGATGTGGCGCTTATGTTGTGAGTAAGCCTACCAGGGGCGTTTCGACCATAGGATTCCTCGCCCGTGGCTAACTTTCGGATCTGGGCGCCGTGGCGCCTCGCCTACGTGAAGGACGCGTCCAAGGACATCGAGGAGGAGTGCATCTTCTGCACCAAGCCGGCGGCAGACGATGACGAAGCGAACCTGATCGTCCACCGCGGCGAGCGCTGCTTCGTGATCCTCAACCTCTTTCCCTACACGAATGGACACCTGATGGTCGCGCCTTACAGCCACATCGGGCGGCTGCAGGAGCTGCCGCCAGAGACCGTGGCGGAGATGATGGCGCTTGCCCAGAAGGCGATGGGCCGACTGGAGGAAGCCTATGATCCCCACGGCTACAACGTCGGCTTCAACCAAGGCCGCGTCGCCGGCGCCGGGGTCGAGCATCACATCCACCTCCATGTCGTCCCCCGCTGGGGCGGCGATACGAATTTCATGCCGGTGATCGCCGATACCAAAGTCATGCCCCAGACCCTGCAGCAGAGCTACGAGGCCTTGAAGGGGAGCCTTGACTGAGCCGCCCCCCCTCGCACCGCCGGAGATCTTCAAGGCCTACGACATCCGCGGGCTCTATGGCCCGGAGATGGACGAGACGACCGCGCAGGCGATCGGGCGCGCCTTCGCACGGGTTCTGGCGCGGCTGCGCGGCAAGCAGCCGCACGAGCTTCGGATCGGGCTGGGACGCGACATGCGACTTACCGCGCCCGCGATGGCTGCGGAACTGCGCGACGGTCTGATCTTTGAGGGCGCAACGGTGCTCGATGCAGGCATGGTCGCTACCGAGATGCTCTACCACCTAGTCGGCTCGCACCGGCTGGACGGCGGCGCGATGGTCACCGCCTCGCATAACCCGAAGGCCTACACCGGGGTCAAGTTGGTCCGCGAGGGGGCGCTGGCCCTCTCCGGCGACGCCGGGATCGGCGACGTGCGGCGCGAGATCGAGTCCGGCCTCGGACACGCTCCGGGCGGCGGCTCACTCGAGGAGGTCGACATCTGGGAGGAGTACCGCGCCCACGCCCTCTCCTTCATCGACCCCGAGAAGGTGCTGCCGATGAAGCTGGTGGTGGACGGGGGCAACGGGATGTCGGGGCCGATGGTCGGGCCGATCCTGCGGGGACTGGGACTTGACCTCGACGAGATGTACTTCGAGCCCGACGGCGAGTTCCCCGACCACGAGCCCAACCCACTGCTGGAGCGCAACCGGCGGATGATCGTCGAGCGGGTCCGCTCCGCCGGCGCCGACCTCGGCATCGCCTGGGACGGGGATGCCGACCGCTGTTTCTTCATCGATGGCACCGGCGAGTTCTGCGACGGTGACTTCGTCTGCGCGCTACTTGCCCGGGCGGCCCTGGCGAAGAGCCCCGGAGCGACGATCCTCTTCGATCCCCGCTCCAGCCGGGCGGTACCCGACCTTATCGCCGCCGAGGGTGGGCGCTCGGCGTTATCCCGGGTCGGCCATGCCTTCTTCAAGGCGCGGATGCGCGAGGAGGACGCCGCCTTCGGAGGCGAGGTCTCCGGCCACTACTACTTCCGCGACTTCTGGTGTGCTGACTCCGGCACGATCCCGGCTCTGTTGATGCTGGAGCTGCTCTCGACCGATGGGCGCAGCCTCGCCCAGCTGATGGAGGAGTTCCGCTCGCGCTACTTCATCTCCGGCGAGATCAACTCCACGGTCGCCGACCCTGCGGCAAAGCTTGCGGAGATCGCCGCGCGCTACGCCGACGGTGTGATTGGACGCCTCGACGGGATCTCGATCGACTACCCCGAGTGGCACTTCAACCTCCGACCTTCCAACACCGAGCCGCTGCTGCGACTCAACCTTGAGTCGCTCGTCTCCCGCGAGGACATGGAGGCGAGGAGGGACGAGCTCCTGAGCCTCATCCGCTCATGACCCTGACTTCAGAGCAGGCCCTCGAGCAGGCGGCGCTGGTCGGCATCAGCTGCCTCCGCATCCCCACCCCGTTCGCGGTCGGGCGGGTCAACTGCTACCTGCTCGAGGACGATCCGCTGACCTTGATCGACACCGGCCCCAACTCGGGCAAGGCGCTCGACGAGCTCCAGTCTCAGCTCGCCGAGCGCGGCCACTCGATCGACGACCTCGAGCTGGTGATTGTCACCCATCAGCACATCGATCACCTGGGGCTGGTCGAGATCATCGCCCAGCACTCCGGCGCCGAGGTGGCGGCGATCGGCATCGCCGCCGAGCGGCTGGCGAACTTCGGCGAGGACGCCGAGCGCGAGGACCAGTTCGCGGTCGAGCTTATGCTGCGCAACGGCATCCCAGTGGAGGTCGCCACCGCGCTGCAAAGCGTCTCGCGCAGCTTCCGGGGCTGGGGGTCGCGGGCTGAGGTGACCAGACCGTTGCGCGACGGCGAGAAGATCCGCTTTCGCGATCGCACCTTGCAGGCCCTCCACCGCCCCGGGCACAGCCCGTCAGACACCGTCTTCTGGGACGAGGAGCGGCGCATACTGATCGCCGCCGATCACTTGATCGCCCACATCTCCTCCAACCCGCTGATTACCCGTCCCCTCGACGGGTCGGAGCGACGCACCCAGGCGCTCGTCACCTACATCGAGTCGATGCGCCAGACGCGCGAGATGCCAGCCGAGATCGTCCTCTCCGGCCACGGCGAGCCGATCGTCGACCACGTCGCTCTGATCGACGACCGCCTCGCCAAGCACGAGCGTCGTAAGGAGAAGATTTACGGGCTGATCGCCGAGCGGCAGCGCAGCGGCTATGAGCTGGCACAGGCAATCTGGGGCAACGTTGCCGTCACCCAGGCATTCCTCACCCTCTCGGAGGTGATCGGGCACGCCGACCTGCTGGTCAACGAGAGCAGGGTGCGCGAAGTCGCCGACGGGGCGGTGATCCGGTATGAAACGACCGGGTAGAACCCGCGCCGCCAAGCGGCGGATGCTGATCATCGTCAACCCCTATGCGACAACGGTCTCCGACCGGCTGCGCAACCTCGTTGTTTACGCGCTACAGGGCCGCTATGAGGTCGAGGCGGTCTCAACCGAGGCGCAGAACCATGCCACCGAGATCGGCCGCGAGGCCCGCGATGGTGGATACGACATCGTCGTCGCCTTTGGCGGCGATGGAACGTTGAACGAGGTGGTCAACGGGCTCGTCGGCACCGACGTCCCGGTCTCGATGCTACCCGGCGGCTCGACCAATGTCGTCTGCCGCACCCTGGGCATCCCCAACGATGTCGTCGACGCTACCGAGCACCTGCTCTCGCTGGCTGACGAGTGGTCGCCTCGCCGCATCGACCTCGGAGCGATCGACGACCGCCGCTTCGTCTTCTCCTGCGGGGTGGGGATCGACGCCACGGTGGTCGAGCGGGTGGATGCCCACCCGAAGCTGAAGGCGAGGGCTGGCCCCTACTACTACAGCTGGGCCGGGATCTCAGCCTTTTACCGCCGCTACCTGCACAACCCCGTGCGGGTGCAGGTTGCGACCGACGGCGGCGAATCAGTCGAGGGGGTTACGGCCCTTGCCCAGAACTCCGAGCCCTTCACCTACTTCGCAAGCCGCCCGATCAGGGTCTGCGAGGGGGTCGAGATTGACGACGGCACGCTCTCGATGGCGGTGCTGAAGCGCGCTGCGCAACGCGACATGCCGACCCTGATCGCCCGCCTCTTCAGTCGGCGCCACCCCGCCGCGCGCCACCGCCAGGTCGCGCACTTCGACGACGTCACCGCCGCCACCGTGGCCTCGATCTCCGAGGACAAGGACGGGGAGACCCGCCCCTTCCCGGTTCAGGTAGACGGCGACCACATCGGCGAGCGGACGCGGGTCGAGCTCCGCATCGACCCCGCCGCGCTCACGATCCTCGCCTGAGGCGGGGGCTCAAGCCGCCGGGATGATCCGGTAGGCGTCAAATACCGACTCCACGTTCCGCAGCCGGGTAAGGCACTGCTTGAGCTGCTCGGTGTCGCCGACCTCGACCACGAACCTGTTCTTCACCATCGGGTGCTTGGTGGTGCAACTTGCGCCGAGGATGTTGATGCCAGCCTCGGCGAAGGTACGCGAGAGATCCTCGAGCAGACGAGTGCGGTCGTAGGCGTCGACTTGGAGCTCGACTCGGTAAGAAGACTCGTTTTCACCGTCCCAGCCGACCTCGACAAAGCGCTCCGGCGCCTTTTTCAACGCCTTCACGTTCTTGCAGTCGCCGCGATGGATGGTGATGCCGCGCCCGAGCGAGACGTAGCCGGCGATCTCGTCCCCGGGAACCGGGCGGCAGCACTTGGCGAGACGCACCGCGACGTTGTCGGCCCCCTTTACAGCGATCCCGTAGTTGGAGGCGTCCTTAGTGCGGCGGGCCTCGTCCTCGCGACCGCCGATCAGCCCGGCCGGCTCCTCCTCGACCGCCTCGCCGGCCTTCAGCCTCTGCATCAGCTTGTTGGCGACCAGCTTGGTGGAGACCTTGCCCTGACCGAGCGCGATGTAGAACTCGGTCGCCTTGCGGTAGCCCATCTCGCGGATCACGTCGGCGAGCAACGGCGACATCGCCAGCTTCTGCATCGGTAGGCCGCGCTTGCGCAGCGCCTCCTCGAGGCCTTCGCGGCCGTGACGCTCGGCATCCTCGCGCCGTTCCTCTTTGAACCAGGCGCGGATCTTGTTGCGGGCACGGCTGGTCCGCACCAGCTTCAGCCAGTCGCGCGAGGGGCCGCGGTTCTGCTTTGCGGTCAGCACCTCGACGATGTCGCCGGAGCGCAGCTGGTAGTGCAGCGGCACGATGCTGCCGTTGACCTTGGCGCCAACGCAGCGGTGGCCGACGTCGGTATGGACCGCGTAGGCGAAGTCGAGCGGGGTTGACCCGGCCGAGAGGCTCTTCACCTCGCCCTTCGGAGTAAAGACGAAGACCTCGTCCTCGAAGAGGTCAACCTTGAGCGACTCCAGGAACTCGGTCGGATCCTGCTCACCCTCCGCTTCGACCAGCTGGCGTAGCCAAGTCATCTTCTCGCGCCGCGGATCGCCGCCGCTGCCCTCCTTGTAGGCGACGTGAGCGGCGATCCCGTACTCGGCCAGCTTATGCATCTCCTCGGTGCGGATCTGGATCTCGAGCGGTTTGCCCTCGGGGCCGATCACCGTCGTGTGCAGGGCCTGGTACATGTTCGCCTTCGGCATCGCGACGAAATCCTTGAAGCGGCCGGGCAGCGGCTTCCAGAGCGAGTGGATCACCCCAATCGCCCCGTAGCAGTCCTTCACCGAGCCGACGATCACCCGCATCGCGGTGAGGTCGAAGATCTCGTTGAACTCGCGACC
Organism: uncultured Solirubrobacterales bacterium; assembly: GCA_963777915.1. GTDB lineage: Bacteria > Actinomycetota > Thermoleophilia > Solirubrobacterales > 70-9 > CAVUPF01. The sequence goes on from CAVZSH010000005.1 coordinate 927,486, forward strand.
CTTCTTGGTCATCTTCGTGTAGATCGAGTAGAAGTGCTTGGCACGGCCGGAGATCTCGGCCGCGATCCCGACCTCCTTCAGCTCGTCCGCGAGAAACCGCCCCGCCTCCTCCACGTAGGCCTCGCGCTCCTTGCGCTGCTGGGAGACGAGTTGTTTGATCTCCGCATACTTGCGCGGGTGCAGGGTGGCGAATGAGAGGTCCTCCAGCTCCCACTTGATCGCGTGGATTCCCAGCCGGTGGGCGAGCGGGGCGTAGATCTCGAGCGTCTCGCGCGACTTCGCCAACTGCTTTTGCTTGGGAAGCGCGCCGAGGGTGCGCATGTTGTGGAGGCGGTCGGCTAGCTTGATCAGGATCACCCTGACGTCGGTGGCCATCGCCACCATCATCTTGCGGTAGTTCTCGGCCTGGCGCTCGTCGCGGCTCTCGAAGGTGATCCCGGTCAGCTTGGTGACGCCGTCGACCAGCAGGGCGACCTGCTCACCAAACTCCTCGCGGATCTCCGCCAGGCTGGCGCTGGTGTCCTCGACCGTGTCGTGGAGGAGCGCCGCGCAGAGCGTCTCGGTATCCAGCCGCATGCCGGCGCAGACCTGGGCGACGCCGACCGGATGGGTGATGAATTCATCGCCGGAGCGCCGCATCTGGTCGCCGTGGCGCTCGCAGGCGAACTCGAAGGCGCGCCTGACTGCATCGCGATTGATGGTGGCGACGGCGAGCGCGGTGTCACCGGCGGAGGCGGCGTTTTCGCTCGGGGAGGAGTCGAACTCCTCGACCACGGCGAAGAGGTCGGCGAGGAGCTCGCTGTGCTCTACGTCTGTTTGAGTCCTTCGAGGTATCGCTTGCCCTCCTCATAGCGGGCTCGGTAGGCGCGAAAGGCGGCCGAGCACTCCAGTTCGGTCTCCTCCGAGGATACGACCCCGACGGCGCCGTCGCCGCCGGAAGGCGTGCCCCGCACGAGGTCGAGATCAGCCAGGACGCGGAAGCAACGGGCGGCGACCTCGGGGGCACGCAGGTGAGAACCGCCTCCCTGCAGGGCTCTCCGCAACTCCTCGCCACCCACCTCACCGGCGCCGCGCAGATCCCTGAACATCGCGGCCAGCTCGGCGCGCTGGGGGTAGCGCGACTCAAGTACAAGGAGTGCAAAGCGGCGCTCAGCCTCCCCCCATGCCGGGTGCAGGTAGCCACCTGTCCGGGTGGGCCGCGAGGCAAGCTGCTCCAGGGCGGTGGAGGGCGGCGGGTCTACGAGGACGACGTGGTCGAAGCCGCGCGCTAGATCGGGCTCCCGCTCAAGCTCCGCGTAGTCGACAAGCGCAAGGCCGTCGCGCGCCAGTGCGGCGCGACGCGGGGCGTCGGCCACCAGGGCGAGGACAGCAGCACCGCTGGAGAGCAGCTCGAAGACCGTCGCCGCGGGAGCGTTGGCGCCGCGGATCGCGCGCCGCTGCGGCTCCCCGGTAGGGGATTCGGCAGCTGGGGGACATTTGTAGAGGTCGGCGGCGAGCTCGACCTCAAATCGCCCCCACCACCCCTCGGCCTCGGCCTGGCCGTCAACCTCGCTCGCCGCGGGCGCCTGCGGGTAGAGTTCGCTCAGAACGACCCGGGGCTCGACCGAGCCGTTCCAGAAGTTGACCTCCAGCCTCACCGCGACGTCGACCGGCTGATCCTCGCCAACCCCCAGCCCCGAGCGCCCGAAAGCTACTCCGAGCGCTCGATGAGAGCCGCTGTGGAGGCTGAAGCGGGAATGCCTGTCGCCCTCCCCCATCCCCCGTACGTCGCGGACCCTGGCGGAGGGGACGAGCAGCCTCACCCCGGGATTGCCCATCCCAAACGGCGCGAGCTTCCCCAACTCCTCGGCAAGATCGAGGCCGAGGCTGGCGCCGCCGACCATCGCGTCGATCCGCTCGGTCCTGCGCAGGTCCTCCGGTTGGAGCAGCTCGGTCGCGTGGGCGACGAACGCCTCGCGAAAGGCGTCGAGGTTGCCGGCGTGCAGCTCCAACCCGGCGGCGGCGCGGTGCCCGCCGTAGCGGACCAGGTGCGACGAGCAGGCCTCCAGCCCGGCAAGCAAGTCGAAGCCCGGAATGCTGCGCCCCGATCCACGCCCTCCACCCTCGCCATCGAGCGAGATCACGATCACCGGGCGTTGATGGCGCTCGACCAGGCGCGAAGCGACGATCCCGACAACGCCGGGGTGCCAGCCTTCGCCGGCGAGGACCAGGCCGGGGGCCTCGCGCAGCCGATCGGGGAGCTCGCGGCGCGCTGCCTCGGCGGCAGCGTCGACCTCGCGCTCGGTGCCGCGCCGCTCGTCGTTGGCTCGGCTCAGCTCGGCGGCGATCTCGGCGGCGCGGGCATCGTCGTGGGTGAGGAATAGCTCGACCCCGGCGTCGGCGCGGTAGAGCCGCCCGGCGGCGTTTATCCGCGGACCGAGGCGGAAGGCGAGGTCGCCCTCGTCGAGGCGGGTCGGCTCGCAGCGAGCGGCGGCCAGCAGCGCCCGTAGGCCAGGGCGGCGCGCCCGGCGCGCCTCCTCCAGGCCGCGGCGCACCAGCGAGCGGTTCTCGCCGATCAGCGGCACCACGTCGGCGACGGTCGCCAGGGCGACCAAGTCGAGGTCGTCTCCGGGGTAGGTGGAATCTCCAGCCGCCTCGCGCAGGGCGCAGGTCAGCTTCCAGGCAACCGCCGTCCCGCACAGCTCGGCGAACGGGTAGCCGTCGATCGCCGGGTGCAAGATCGGACAGTCGGGCAGCACCTCGCCGGGCTGGTGATGGTCGGTGACAATCGTCTCGATCCCCATCTCCCGCGCCAGGCGAACCTCATCGAACGCCGTGATCCCGCAATCGGCGGTGATCAGCAGTGAGGTTCCGCGCTCTGCGATGCGCTCGACGTTTCCGGCGCTGAGCCCGTAACCGTCGGCTAGGCGGTCGGGAATAAGCCAGTCGCATTCGGCTCCCAGATCGCGCAACGCGCCGACCAGGATCGAGGTGGCACAAACGCCGTCGACGTCGAAGTCGCCGTGGACGGTGATCCGCCTGCCTTCGCGCACCGCGGCGAGCACCCGCCCGACGACCTCCCCCATCGAGCCGAACGCCGCCGGGTCGTGGGACTCATCCGCCTCCAAGAAGGACCGCGCTGCCTCCGGCGTGCGGTACCCGCGCCGAACCAGGGTAATCGCCACCGGCTCGCTCAGGCCGAGCTCGTCGGCAAGAGCCCGCACCTCGGGGTAGGAGAAGGGCTCGGCCCGGTAGGCCTTCAGGGAATTCGACACGAACTCAGGCTAAGAAGCGGCTGGGACGGATTCCACACCCGCTCGCAGCGCAAAATGCAGGAGAAGGACGCCTACTCGGCCCGCTGCCTGGAGCGCAGGTCGACGGCGTAAACGACAGCGAGGCCAATCGCAACGCCGGGCACGGCGGTCAGCGCGGTCAGCAGGTCGGTGTTGCCGAGGCTCCGTCCTGTCGCGATCTCGACGATCGCGCCGAAGACGATCGCACCGGTTACCGAGCCGAGGAAGGCGCCGACTATGCCCTGCCAGAAGCGATCGGGCAGGAACACCGTGAAGTGCCAGAGGGCGATTCCCATCGTGAACCATACGAGCAGCGCCATCAGCTAGCGATTCCTCCCATGCTTGCGGCGCTGCTGACGACGGGCGCGGCGGCGCTCGTCTCGCTCGCGGCGCTCGGCCGCTACCGGATCGGCCGCCGCCGCCGGCGGCGGCTCGCCATTCGCAGATGGGCTGACCCGCTCGCTGTCCCCCGGCCGCTCGACCGTGGCCACCGCGCTTGCCTTTGGCTCCTCCTTTGCCTCGAGGCCGGCGGCGATCTGCTCGTCACCCTCCTCCTCGCCGAGCTTGGCCAGCTCGATCTCATCGGCGAAGGCCGGTACCCGGCCCTCGACCTCGGCGATTCGAGCCCGGCGGCGGGCGAAGCCGGGCTCGCGTTCCTTCCAGGCGGTGAGCACCGGTGAGGCGATGAAGATCGACGAGTAGGTGCCCGAGGCGATCCCGACCAGCATCGCGAAGGCGAAGTCCTGCAGCGTGGCGCCGCCGAAGACCAGCAGCGAGCCGACCGCCAGCAGGGTCGAGAAACTGGTCGCCAGCGAGCGGGTCAACACCTCGCTCATCGAACGGTTGACGATCTGCGAGAACGCCGCTCGGGGCATTCGGGGCATGTTCTCGCGTATTCGGTCAAAGACGATGATCGTGTCGTAGAGCGAGTAGCCAAGGATCGTGAGGAATGCGGCGACCGTACCGCTGCTCACTTCTTTCCCGGTCAACGCGTAGATGCCCGCCGTGATCAGGATGTCGTGGAAGAGCGCAATCAGCACCGGGACGGCGAACTTCGGCTCAAAGCGAAGCGCCACGTATCCGCAGATCACCAGCAGCGAGAAAATCAGCGCCTTGAAGGCGCTGCTCGCCACCTGCTGGCCGAAGGTCGGCCCGACGCTGGTGCTTTCGAAACCGTTCTTGACGATGCCGAACTTGGAGGCGAGCACCGCTTTTGCGTCCTTCACCTGGCTCGGGCCCAGCTCCCTTGTCTCGACCTGGAAGACGTTGCTGCCGAGGACCGGGTTGGAGACCTGCTGGATCTGCGCGTTGTTGACCCCGATCGTGCCGAGCGCTTCGCGCACCCCTTCCTCGTCGGTCGGCTTGACCAATGCCACCGTCGCCCTGGTGCCGGACTTGAAGTCGATGCCGAAGTTGAGCTGCTTGGTCGCCAGGGCGATCGCGCCGATCAGCAGGATCGTTCCCGAGATCGTGAAGAACCAGCGGCTGGCGCCCATGAAGTCGAAGTGCCAGCGCATCCCCTTGCCGGAGGCGCCGAGTGCGCTCGGTGAGCGCAGCAGGCGGGAGCGGCTCATGGTGCCGAGCAGCGCCTGGGTGAAGACGACCGCGGTCAGCAGTGAGACGATCGTGCCGACGCCCAGGGTGAAGGCGAACCCCTTCACTTCTGCGGTAGCCAGGACGAAGAGGATGAACGCAGTCAGCAGGGTGACGACGTTGGCGTCGATGATCGTCGCGATGCCGCGGCGGTAGCCGGCGGCGATCGAGCTCGACATCGAGCGCCCAGCCCGCACCTCCTCCTTTATTCGCTCGAAAATGACGATGTTGGAGTCGGCCGCGACCCCGATCGTCAGGATCAACCCTGCGATCCCCGGCAGGGTCATGGTGATCGGGATCAGTTTGATCAAAGCGAAGAAGATCACCCCGTAGGCGCCAAGGGCGACCGTCGCGATCAGGCCGAGGAAACGGTAGTAGAAGAGCAGGAAGAGGACGACCAGCGAGAGGCCGATGATCCCGGCCTTGATTCCCTCGTGGAGCGCCTGGCCGCCGAGCGTCGCCGAGACCTGGGTCTGACTGATCAGCTTCAGGTCGATCGGCAGGGCGCCGATCTGCAGGATCGTCGCCAGTTCCTGCGCGTCTTGGATGCTGTTGAAGCCGCCGGAAATTTCCGCCCCGGTGCGCCCTTCGATCCCGTCGGGGTTCTGGGCGAAGTTGATGATCGGCCGGGTCTTGACTTCGTTGTCAAGGACGACCGCGAAGTGGCCGGAAAGGGCCGCCGCCTGTTCGGTGCTGACCGGGCCGATCGCCTGCGCCTGCCCGCGCTGGGCGATCTGGCGGGTCACTTCCTGGAAGGCTTCCCGGCCCTTTTCGGTGAAGCCGAAGGTGACGTTTGGCTGGTTGTTCTGGTCGGTGTTCTGCTTCGGTTCGGTGATGTCGGTGCCCGAGAGCGCCGGGCGGTCCTTCAGGGCGTACCAGCCGGGCTCCGCCGTCTGATCGGTCTTCCCGGAGCGTTCGGTCGGCTGTTCGGAGACAAGCACAGTCCCGGCGGGCACCCTGACCACGATCCCGTTGCGGGGACGCTTCTGACCGGTGGGGCTGACGTAGAGACCCTGCTTTTTGTCTTCGGGCCCGGCGATCAGCTTGTGCGGCGTCTTGCGCTCGAACAGGTAGTAGCGTGGCCTGGAGGTTGAACAGGTCGCGCAGTTGGCGACCGGGGGCTGCTTTGCGGCCAGCAGGGCGGCGTCATAGGCGGTCGGGAAGGCGCCATCGTCGATCAGCTGCCGATTCTCAGAGCCGTTGAAGGTGTTGCGCCCTGCCGCCTTCCATTCAGCCCTCGCCTGCTTCAGCGCGGTGGCGGGAGGCTGCTGGCCGGGATGCCCGCCGATCGCCTTCTCGGGGCCGATCAGGTTGGGCTCCCAGTCATAGAAGTAGAGCTGCGCGGTCGTCCCGACCGTGTCAATCGCCCGCTGGGCGTTGGTGATGTCGGGAAGGCTGACTGAGATCTCGGTTGTGCCCAGGCGCGAGACTTCAGGCTGAGAGACGCCGAGCGTGTCGATCCGCTCGCGGATGATTTCGATCGAGCGGTCGATGTCTTCGCCGCTCACTGTCTTCACCTGGCCGGTCGGTTCCCCCTGGTAGACCAACTGGACGCCGCCCTTGAGGTCGAGCCCGAGCCGGGTCGGTTGGTTGATTATGACCAGGGCTGAGACGATGAGCAGACCGAGCACGAGTAGCAGCACGAACAGGTGTCGGCGTCTTCCCCGCATCTCCCCGCCCCCGCCCCTAGCCCTCGGGAGTGAGGACGATCAGCAGGCCGCCGTCGTCGTCGTATGCCGGGAAGAGGTCGGCGACAGCCTGCGCCGGGAGGTCGCCCTCGGCTTTGACGGAGACCCGCTTGCCGAGCGAGCGAACGCCCCACTCCAACGAGGTCTCGATCGGATCGGTGATGCCATCGCCATTGGTGTCGGCGGCCTCGCCGCCGTCGCCCTCGTCGATCCAGCTCAGGCCGAGCACCTCGCGCACCGGCCGGCCGATCACGTCCTCGTCGGTCAGGCCGGTCAGCTCAAAGCTGCCCCTGCCTGCGTCGATCACCCGCTCCTGCTTATCGCAGACGAAGAAGGCCGCGTTGGGGGCCGGGTAGTAGTCGTCAAGCAGCTCAAAGACGAAGCCGAAACCGCACTTCGGGCACCCCTTGGGACGGGCGCTGAAGCCGGCCGTCCGCTCACCGCTGAGGTCCCTGTGGCCGCAGTTGGGGCAGATGAAGAACGGCATCTCACAACAGGCTACAAGCGCGCGTCCGCTAGAAGAGGCTCGCCGCGCTCTCGGGCGCTGGAAGGCCGAGATGCTCGTAGGCTCGTTGGGTGAGGACGCGGCCACGAGGGGTGCGCTTCAGCATGCCCTGCTGGAGCAGGTAGGGCTCAAGCACGTCCTCGATCGTGTCCTGCTCCTCGCCGATCGCGACGGCAAGCGTCGAGAGTCCAACCGGGCCACCGGCGAACTTCCTCGCAACCGTGTCGAGTAGGACGCGGTCGCTGCGGTCAAGGCCGCCGGCGTCGACCTCCATCATCTGCAGGGCGGCGACGGCGACCTCGGCGTCGATCGCGCCCGAGCCCTTCACCTGGGAGAAATCTCTGACCCGCTTCAGCAGACGGTTGGCGACTCGGGGCGTGCCCCGCGAGCGGGCGGCGATCGTCGCCGCCCCCTCGGCGTCGATCTCGACGCCGAGAATCCCGGCTGAGCGCTCGACGATCCTCGCCAGATGCCCGGGGTCGTAATGCTCGAGGCGATGGCAGACGCCAAAGCGGTCTCGAAGCGGCGTGGTCAGTAGGCCGGCGCGGGTGGTCGCGCCGACCAGGGTGAAGGGCGGCAGCGGCAGCGTCACGGTACGTGCTCCGGCGCCCTGGCCCAACACGACGGGGAGCTCCCCGTCCTCCATCGCCGGGTAGAGGGTCTCCTCGACGGCGCGGCCGAGGCGATGGATCTCGTCGATAAAGAAGACGCTGCCCGGCTCCAGTGAGGTGAGGAAGGCGGCGACGTCGGCCTTGCGCTCCAGGGCAGGGCCGGCGGTCTGGACCATCGGCACACCCAACTCGGCGGCAACAATGTGGGCGAGCGAGGTCTTGCCGAGTCCCGGCGGCCCGGCCAGCAGGACGTGGTCGAGCGGCTCGCCCCGCCCTCGCGCCGCCTCGATGAAGATCGCGAGCTGCTCGGTCACCTGCACCTGGTTGACGAAGTCGGCGAGGGTGGGCGGGCGCAGCGAGCGGTCCAGATCCTCGTCTGGCGAGTCGGCACGTGCGTCGTGGATGCGGACTCCCGGCTGATCCTCAAGGCCAGGGGTACGGATGCGGTTGACGCCGATGTCAGGGGACTCGGTCATGCCTTGCTCTGCGAGGTCCCTGCTTTGCGCAGCGCTGCCGCCACGAGAGCCTCGGGGCCTTCGCCCTCGATTCCGTCGAGCAGCTGCTCGGCCTCAAGCGGCGCGTAGCCGAGGTTGACGAGGCCATCGCGGGCGAGCGCGCGGGGGTCGGCGGCGCCTGCCGCGGTGATCGCGACTTCCTCCTCCAACGCTCCGGCGACCTTCTCACGCAGCTCGACGATGATTCTCTCCGAGGTCCGCTTGCCGATCCCGGGGACCGCCTGGAAGCGTTTCGCGTCACCGGTCGCGATCGCCCGCAACAGGTCTCGGGCGGCGCCACCCGAGAGGGTGGCGATCGCCACCTTGGGCCCGATACCGCTGACCGAGATCAGCTCGCGGAAGAGATCGCGCTCTTCCTCGGAGGCAAAACCGTAGAGGGCGAGCGAGTCGTCGCGGGAGATCAGCTCAGCATGCAAGAAAGCCTCGCGCCCCGTCGCGGGGACGGCCTTCAGGGTCTCGGCTGAGACCGCGAGACGGTAACCCACGCCGCCGGCGTCGATCACCACGTGATCGGGCCGGCGCACCATCACCTCACCTCGGACCGCGGCGATCATCCGGCTATCGCCTTGATCGCCTCGCGCTGGCCGGTGCGGGCGCCGTGGCAGATCGCCACCGCGAGCGCATCGGCCGCATGGTCGGGGTCGGGCGGCTCGCGGAGGGCGAGCAGCGTCCCAACCATCCTTTGAACCTGGTGCTTTTCGGCGGCACCGGATCCGCAAACGGCCATCTTGATCGCCTGCGGCGTGTAGGTAAAGCAGCCTACGCCGCGCTGCGCTGCAGCGAGCATCGCGACGCCGCTAGCCTGACCAACAGCCATTGCCGAGCGCACGTTCTTGCCGAAGTAGACCTCCTCGATCGCCATTGCCTTCGGCTCGTGGCGGACAAGCAGCTCGGCGAGCGCGCGATGGATGCGCTCTAATCGGCACTCGATCGCCAGCTCCGGCCCGGTTTCGACCACGCCGCCATCGAGGGCAACCATCTGGTTGCCCTCGACCCGCACGATTCCGAAGCCAAGGTTGGCGGCACCTGGGTCGATGCCAATCACTACCTGCATGTCAGTTGATTCTGGGAAGAGGCTCGGATGCCTTCAGGCGGCGACGCGCTGCAGGATCTCCTCAGGGATGTCGAAGTTGGCGTGAACCTCACTGACGTCGTCGTGCTCAGTGAGGTCCTCCAGGAGACGCAGCAGCTTGACCGCGTCTCCCTCGCCCACCTCCACCGTGCTCTTCGGCTCCATCGCCACCTCGGCCGACTGGATCTGCACGCCCGCGGACTGAAGCGCCTCGCGCACCGCCGTCAGGTCGCTGGGGCCCGAGAGAACCCGCAGCGTGTCGCCGTCTTCCTGCACGTCCTCGGCGCCCGCGTCGATCGCAGCGATCAGGTCGTCCTCGCCGTAGCGGGCGCCGTCGACGACGACCGCGCCGCGCATCTCGAAGATCCAGGCGACAGAGCCCGGCTCGCCGAGCCTGCCGCCATGCCTGGTGAACGCGTGGCGCACGTCGGCGCTGGTGCGGTTGCGATTGTCGGTCAGCGTCTCGACCAGGACCGCGGCGCCGCCTGGCCCGTAGCCCTCGAAGACGATCCGCTCGATCGCCTCACCGTCGCTGCCGGCGCCGCTGCCGCGGTCGACTGCGCGCTGAATATTGTCCTTCGGCATCGAGGCATCGCGAGCCTTCTGGATCGCGGTGGCGAGGGAGGGGTTCGCATCGGGATCACCTCCGCCCTCACGGGCCGCAACGGTGATCGCACGCGCCAGCTTTGTGAACTGCTGGCCGCGTTTCGCGTCGGCCGCGGCCTTCTTGTGTTTGATCGATGACCACTTCGAGTGCCCGGACATGGGCCTGTCATTCTATGGAGCCAGAGATGGCAGCCGGATCGCACAGCCACAACCCCGCCCGGGGTCTGGCGGCGGGCATTGTCTTCGTCGCCATGCTCTTGGCGGCTCTCTCGCTATGGACGGCTATCCCGCTGAGCTGGATCTACATCGGTTCGAAGGTCTCCCATACCCAGTTCCCTAGCGGTGGGCCCTACATGGTCGTCGCGGTCGGGATCATAGTCTCCGTGCTCGTCGTCGCCTGGCTGATCGGGCGACTCAACAACCTCTACGTGAGGATCACGGGCACCAACCGCTTCGCCTCGATGCGCCCTGCCTGGCTGAAGAGCGTTCGCGACACCTCCCCTACCGCCGAAACCACCACGGTGGTCGAGGCAGTGCTGATGGGTTCGGTCTTGCTGGCCGCTCTGGCGCTCACCGTCTGGTTCTTCATCCTGGCCGGCTCACCGCTCCCAAGCCAATAGTCAGACGACGAACTTCCCGTCTTCCTGCATCACATTTCCATCGACTTCGAGCTTGCCGCCGAGGCGAAGGTCGCAGACGAGATCGGTGTGAACTGCTGACTCGTTCTCACCACCGGACTCCGGGTAGCTGCGGCCGACCGCCATGTGAACGGTCCCGCCGATCTTCTCGTCGAGCAGGACCTCGCGGGTGCCTCGATCGATCCCGTAGTTGGTGCCGATCCCCAGCTCGCCAAGGCGGCGCGCCCCGGAGTCGGTGTCGAGCAGCTTGACCAGGAACTCCTCGCCCCGCTCAGCGCTGGCGTCGACTACCTGGCCCGACTCGAAGCGAAGCCGCACTCCGGAGACCTCACGCCCACCGATCACCGCCGGCAGGTGGAAGGTCACCTCGCCCTCGACCGAGTCCTCGACCGGCCCGGTGAAGAACTCGCCGTCGGGCATGTTGTGGCGGCCGTCACAGGGGATGAACTTCCGAGCGGCGATTCCCAGCGTGATGTCGGTCCCAGGCGCTCTCACCCGGACCTCCTCGTGGCCCTCGATCCACTCCGCAAGTCGCTTCGTCTCAGCCGAGGCACGCTGCCAGGCGGTCAGCGGGTCGCCATCGGCGCCAACCAGACAGGCGCCGTAGTAGAAGTCCTCGTAGTCGGCCAAGCTCATCTCCGCCTCAGAGGCGTAGGCACTGGTCGGGTAAAGCGTGTAGCACCAGCGGAACTCGCCGGTGGCGCTGCGCTCCATCGCCCGCGCCAGCAGGTCTCCGGTGGCGCTCTGGCGACGGGTCTGTCGCTCCGGCGGAACCGCTGAGAGCTCGCGGGTGTTGGTGCTGGCGCCGATTGCGATGCGCACGTCGGCGTGCTCGACCATCCACTCCGCCACCGGTGAGATCCAGCCGAGCTGGGCGTCGCTGGCGTACTTAAAGTAGGCAGCCGACTGGCCCTCCAAGGAGACGTTGAGGATCGGGTTGGCGCCCGCCTTCAGTACCTCCTCATAGACCGCCAGTACCAGCGGAGCGGCGGCGTTCTCGCTGTCGATCGAGACGACCTCCCCCTCCTTGACCTGTGTCGAGTACCCGACCAGGATCTTCGCCAGGCCCTCTGCCCTCGGGTCCCTCAACTCATTGCCTCCACCCTGGCGCGCTCGCGGCCGCTCGTCGCCATTGCCATGAAGAGCGCATGGAAGCGCGGATCATCGGTCAGCTCGGGGTGAAAGGCGCAGGCAAGGACGCCGCCCTCACGGATCGCCACCGGATGGCCCCCATGGGAAGCGAGTACCTCTACCTCCGGTCCATGCCGCTGCACCCAGGGGGCGCGGATGAAGACGGCGCGCAACGGCTCCTCACCAATCCCCTCCACCTTGAGCTCGGCCTCAAAGCTCTGCAGCTGGCGGCCAAAGGCATTGCGTTCTGCGGTCGCATCGATCAGGCCAAGGTGGGCGTCATCGCAGACGATCAATCCGGCGCAGGTGCCGAGGATCGGCCGTCCGGCCTCATGGTGAGCGAGGATTGCATCCTTCAACCCACCCGACTCGATCCCCATCTCAATCGTCGTGCTCTCGCCACCCGGGATCACCAGCCCCTCCAGCCCAACCAGATCCTCGGGACTCCGAGCCTCACGCCCGTCTGCCCCGAGCCCTCGCAGCATTCGGACGTGCGCCTCGAACCCGCCCTGAATGGCGAGGACGCCGATGCGCAGCTCAGGCACCGCGATCCTGGAGCAGTGCGTCGGCCGCGGCCAACTCCGAGATCTCCAACCCCGCCATCGCCTCTCCCAGCCCGATCGAAACTGCAGCGACCCGCTCGGGATCGTTGAAGTGCGTGGTCGCCTCGACGATCGCCCGGGCGCGGCGCTCCGGGTCGGCGCTCTTGAAGATCCCCGAGCCGACGAAGTTGCCCTCGGCGCCGAGCTGCATCATCAGCGCCGCATCGGCGGGGGTGGCGATTCCACCGGCGCAGAACAGTGGCACTGGCAGGCGCCCTGCCTCGGCGACCTCGCGGAGGACTTCGAGCGGTGACTGGTGCTCCTTGGCTGCCCCCGCAAGCTCCTCGGGACCGAGCTGGGAGAGGCTCTTCACAGCGGCGGTTATCTCGCGCATGTGGCGGACCGCCTCAACGATGTTTCCGGTGCCGGCCTCACCCTTGGAGCGGATCATCGCCGCGCCCTCGCCGATCCTTCTCAGCGCCTCGCCGAGGTTGGTGGCGCCGCAGACGAAGGGGACCTCGAAGGCGAGCTTGTCGATGTGGTTGCGCTCATCTGCCGGGGTCAGCACCTCCGACTCATCGACATAGTCGACTTCAAGCGATTGCAGCACCTGGGCCTCTGCGAAGTGACCGATCCGGGCCTTCGCCATCACCGGAATACTCACCGCCGCCTGGATCCCCTTGATCATCGCCGGGTCAGACATCCGGGCCACCCCCCCGTCCCGGCGGATATCCGCTGGAACCCGCTCCAGGGCCATCACAGCGCAGGCTCCAGCCTCCTCGGCGACCTCTGCCTGCTCCGGAGTGACCACGTCCATGATCACCCCACCCTTGAGCATCTCAGCCAAGCCGGTCTTCACCCTGAAGGTGGCGCGCTCGGTCATGATCCCAATATACGGGGAGGAAGTCTTACTTCAGCTTGTAGGCGCGAATCCGGTCTTTGTGCGCAGCCTCATCCCGCGCGTAGAGACCGTGAGCCAGCGCCTGCACGAGCGCCATCAGCGCCGTGTTTGACCGTGCGAAAGATGGGCTGTTCGAGGAGAAGTAGAGAGTCAGCTCAGCGTGCTCGCCGACCTCAGACAACGAAGCGTCGGATATCGCCAGCGTGCGGGCACGCCGATGCAGCGCGAGCTTCATCGCGCGCAACAACAGCGGGTGGGCGCGGCCGGCCGAGAGGACGATGACCAGCGTCTCCTCATCGATCCGCCCAAGACGCTGGAGGGACTCACCGCCGGTGCTGGCGACAATCTCCGCGCGGATGTCGAGCAAGCTGAGCGTGTGTCGCAGGTAGCTGGCAAAGAAGGCCATCTGGTCAACGCCGACGATGACGACGCGCTGGGCGTTGGCGAGCGCCGCGACCGAAGCGTCGACCTGCTCGCGAGTGAGGTTGCGCGCTGTTTCCTCCAGGTTCGCGTAGTCGGCGCCAAGCGACCCCTCCAGCTCGGAGTGATCGAAGGAGAAGAGCGCTCCTGCAGAGCCGCTGCCGCCGTTGCTGCCGGCGATTGAATTGCGGTACTCCTCAATTGCCGCCTGCTGGAGCTCGGGATAGCCCTCGAAGCCGAGGGCCTGGGAGAAGCGCACCACGGTCGATGAGGAGGTGCTCGCTCTACGCGCGAGCTCCTCGGCAGTCAGGAAGGCTGCCTCGTCGAGGTGGTCGACGATGTAGCGGGCAACATCCTTCTGGGAGCGCGAGAACTCATCGAAGCGCTCCTGGATGTACTCGGAAAGGCTTTTGAGCTGAGGGGACTTCGTCGCGGTCTTGGTCACGGCGGTCCATTTCGCCGGGCCTCGTGCTTTCCCTTCCAATCTGGTTGGATGAGCGCAGCGATGGAGTCGACAAGCCGGCACGACGGGCTCCCCAGCATCAGGTGGAGCCTGCGCGGGCGCACCGACGAAGGCGATGAGGCGTGGCTGATCCGCGGCATCTCCCAGAAGCTCTACCGCTGCCCAGGGTGCCACGGCGAGATCGAGATCGGGACCGAGCACACCGTGGTCCAGTTCGTGCGCCGGCTCGGCGGGACCGACCACCACCACTGGCACCGGCGCTGCGCGGAAGAGCTACTGATTCCCGAGCTGAGCGAGGTGCGGCGCGTACCGGCCTCGGAGTCTTCGCGACCCAAGCTGGAGGCACGAGGCCGGGTCAAGTCCGGGCGCCGGCGCCGCTAGCGTGGCCGCGCGGATCAGGCCGATATCGATCTACGCCCGGATCGCCCGCACCTACGCGAGGCGGGCGCCCTCCCTCCTGTTGCTGGCGGTGGTCGTCTTCGTGCCCCTCGGGATGATTGACGCGATCGCCGTCAACGCCGAATTAGGGTCGCTCAGCGTCTCCAACGGTCTGCCCCTCGCCGCGGCAATCGGCGCGGTCATGGCGTTGACGGTCACCGGGCTGATCGGGGAGGTCTTCTACAGCGGCGCCGTGGCGATCTCCCTGACCCACGCCGAGTACGACCGGGCGCCCTCCGTGCGAGAGATCTCCCGCCGGCTCGACTATCGCAGGCTGATCGCCGTCGACCTGCTTTACGGGCTGATCGTCGCGGCCGGCTTGATCCTCTTTCTCGCCCCCGGGGTACTCGCCTTCGTCTGGTTCGGGCTGGCCGGGCCGGTGGTCGAGATCGAGAGACGTAGCGTGCGGGGCGCCTTTCGGCGCAGCTGGGACCTAGTGCGAGAGCAGTTTTGGGCGGTGCTCCTGGTGCTGGGGTCGATCGAGGTGGCAGGGGACGGGATCGCGGGGCTAACGGCCGGCATCGCCCACCGCCTGCTGGGCCACTCGCTGCTGGGGACTTGGGTCGCCGAGTCCCTCTCCAACATCCTGCTGGCCCCGATCTACGCCGTGGCAGCAGTGCTGCTCACGCTCGACCTGATCGCCGAGAAGGACGGGGTGGGGCCAAGGCTACACTCGACTCCGCGCCGCATATGAGCTCCGCCTCGGTCTTCTCGAACTTCTGGAACCAGCTGGTCGAACACGACGAGCAGGGCCTGTTCTTGGTCCTGAGCGGATTCATCCTTTCCTTCGCCTTCATCAGGATGAGCACCCGACTGATGCGCAGCGACAGGGTGCCGTGGTGGCCGGGCAGCGTGGTCAGCGACGGCGGCGTCCACCTGCACCATCTCGTTTTCGGCATCGTCACGATGATGATCGCCGGCACAATTGGCTTCGCGGTGCTCGGGCACAGCCCTTATGCAGAGATCTGCGCCTTCTTCTTTGGCGTCGGCGGCGGCCTCACCATTGACGAGTTCGCCCTTTGGGTTTACCTCGACGATGTCTATTGGGCCGAGCAGGGCCGCAGCTCGATTGACGCAACGGTGATCGCGGCAGCCGGGATGATGTTGATGCTGTTGGGCTTCAGCCCGCTCAGCTTTGAGACTGGCTCGGTCGAGGCGGTGATCGGAAGCATCGCGGCCGCGCTGATCATCTTCGGACTGGTGGCGATCTGTTTCGCAAAGCAGCGGATCCTGCATGGGGTAATCGGCTTTTTCGTCTTCCCGATCGCGATTTACGGGGCCGCGCGGGTCGGCAAGCCGAACTCCCCCTGGGCGCGGCGCCTGTACCGCGGGCGGCGGCCCGCGAAGCAGGCGAAGTCCGAGCGGCGCTTCCATCCCGACCGCCGCACCGAGCGCTTCAAGAACGCCTTCCGCGACATTGTCGGCGGCAAGCCGAGCGAGGGCGTCACCGCGGTGAGGGAAGTGGCGCTCGACGCCACCCGCGATGCCGCCGCGGAAGTCCGCCACCGGGCGGAGCAGGTCGCCCACTCGGCCGACCGCGCCGGCGGGGGTGGCTGAGGCCTACCCGGCCGACCACGGCTGAGGCGCGCGCAGGCAGGCGATCCTACGAACCTGGCGCTGGAGCCATCGGCCAGGCCTTGGCCGTAGGTCCGGTGGCTGTCGTCTCAAGCACGAGGGCGGATACAATGACCGCAAAACAGGCAGGCATCGGGAGCGAATTACTAACGCTGCTGCGGGAACCACCGGTGGGGCGACTCTCCCAAGGGCCGAGCCTAGCGTCCGTAGACTCAGGACTACGGTTATGCAACGCCGCCTCGTCATCCCGATCGCCCTTCTCCTCGCCGCGCTCCTCAGCGCTAGCGTCGCGCGCGGTGAGCTGACTCAGAGCGAAGGCCTGCGGGTGGCCTTCGACGGGGGCTTTTCCCCAAGCTCACTGCCGCGCAACCGCCCTGTCCCGGTGACCGTGCGGATCGAGGGCTCAATCGGTACCGTCAACGGTAGCGAGCCGCCCCAGCTCCGGCAGGTCTCTTTTGCGATAAATCGCAACGGAAAGCTCTTCTCAAGCGGCCTTCCGAGCTGCCCGATCGAACTGCTCCAATCGACCACCAGCCAGGCCGCCCTGGCGCGCTGTCGACACGCCCTTATCGGCCGGGGCAACTTCGGCGCGGACGTCGACTTCCCGAGCCTCCCCTTGGTCCCCGTCCGTGGCAGGCTGCTCGCCTTCAACGGTAGAAGCAACGGCCAGCCTGAGATCCTCCTTCACCTATATGTCGCCAGCCCGGCGCAGGTAACCCTCGTGCTGCCATTCAAGGTCATCAAACAGAGCGCGGGCGCCTTCGGCACCGTCCTCTCCTCACAGATCCCGAAAATAGCGGGGGAACTTGGCTACGTGACCGAAATCGACCTCGAAATAGGCCGCCGATACCGCTACCGGGGCCTGCCGCGGAGCCTCCTCAGCGCAAGCTGCGCTGCCCCCGCAGGGTTCCCGGGCGCGATCTTCAACTTCGCCAAGGGCAGCTTCTCCTTCGCCAATGGCCAGCGGCTCACCACCACCCTTACCCGCGACTGCCAGGTCCGCCAGTAGGAGGCGACCCGGCGGGGTGCGATGCACTGCGCTAGTCGTGGCTGGGTCCGAGGTGAGCGAAACGTGGGTCGGGATCGCCGAGTTCCTTGCCGTTGATCCACGCCCGGCTGCCGCGAGGGCCCGCCTTGACCCAGCCCGCGTCCTCCTGACCGTCGCTGACCACCCGGGCGATGCGACCGACACTAGCCTCGGCGACAAGCGCCCTTAGGACTCGCTCATATGACTTGGCATTGCTCATGCGAGCGACGCTACCCGGCCATCCTTTAGCCGACCTATGCTCTTCCTAAAAGGTGGACACCGACGCCGCCATGGATTACGTTCATCCTGGGAGTGTGGGGTCGTCCAAGGCGGACAAGCAATGGCCACGGAGGGCACCCGAGATCGGTAAGAAACTTCAGGAAGTACGCGCCCCGAGAGACTCCAAGCCCGACGATTGCCCGCCCAGGGTCGACCCCGCCCGCTCGCGTGGACGATGGGAGCGGAGGGTCTTCGAGCTGTGGCTGAGGACCGCCGGCATCGCCTTGGCGCTCGCGACAATCGGCTGCGGCAGCATGAGTGTCGACCGGGCGAACTCGGCGAGCAGAAACGGAGACACCCCGGCCCGGGCGCGCGCGCGCCAAGTCGTCGGTTGTAGGGACGGCAGCGGCGGCGTAGTAAACCACGGATCGCGCTCTCGCCCCGTGATCGCACTGACCTTCGACGACGGACCGAGCCTGACCTACACGCCGCGCATTCTCTCGATACTCAATCGCCTCCATGCCAGCGCCACCTTCTTCGAGGAGGGTCGCCACGTTCCCCATCGTGAAGCGCTGATGCGACAGATCCTCGCGAGTGGCGATGAGATCGGAAACCACTCCTTTACCCATCCCCGCGATCCCGGATACGGCCAGCTTCGAGGAACAGATCGCCGAATCAAGGCTGCCACCGGCTTTACCCCCTGCCTCTTCCGCCCCCCCTATGGGCTGATCGACGCGAAGGTCGTCTCCGCAGCACGGCGTAACCACTTGGAGATGATCCTCTGGGATGTCGACTCCCGGGACGACAAGCACCCTGGAGTCGCGGCCATCCGCTCCAACGCCGTCGATCTAGCTCAACCGGGCTCGATCATCCTCATGCACGATGGCGGCCACCACCCCCAGACCGTCGCCGCGCTGCCGGCAGTCATCCGAGGTCTTCGCTCCCGCGGCTTTCGATTCGCCACCATCACCGCTTTACTGGGTGGCAGGTTCGTCTACCGAGACCATTGAAGGAGAACTGGGCTCAAACCAACCACGCCGTTCTGGGTAGCCACGATCGGGGCTTCGGCACATGCCAAGGGCTGCTATGAGCAGTTCCTGTTCGACTCATTGAGCCCGAGAGGAACCGCTCGCCGCAATTCGACCCCCGCCTCGAGCGGCCAGCGCGCGAGCGTCTCTTGCGTCCGCTCCCAGGCGCCCGGAATCGCATCGAGGATTTCGGTGATGCGGACGGCGTCGGGGTCGGCGTCGTCCAGCGTGGTGTACACGAATTAACACAATATGTGTAGCAGTTTGGGAAGGGCATCTCATCCGCCAACGGGCCCGCGGTCGTTACCCTCAGGAGGATGACTACCTTGCTGGATCTGGAGATGCTTCCCGGCGCCGGCCTGGTCCAGCGAGGGGTCGCAGACTTGGATGCGGGTCGTGAATCTGCCGAGTCCCTGCTCGTATCGATCGGCGCCCCGCGCCTGCAATCGGTGGGTATTGAGCTGTCCTCGCCGATCCTGTCTCCGGAGCACAAACTCTATTTGCTCCTTGTGCGGGAGAAGGGCGACGCCGCTCACTCCGCCTATAACGCCTTGATCCGCCGTCTCGTCAGCTTCGAGCGGGCGGCTGCATGCGCGAACTAGCCGACTCAACGCGCATCGAGCAGTTCATGCGTGAACTTGGGCAAGCCGTCTGGGTTGACGGTCGTGTCTATCTCACCGGCGGCGCAACCGCGGTTCTCTACGGCTGGCGGGAGACCACAATCGATGTTGATATCAAGCTCATTCCCGATCACGATGAGATTCTGCGTGAGCTACCTCGACTGAAGGAGGAGTTGAACCTCAATATCGAGCTGGCAGCACCATCGGACTTCATCCCTCTGCCGAAGGGATGGGAGGACCGAAGTCCTCTGATCCGCAGAGAGGGCAAGCTCTCATTCCATCATTTCGATCCGGTTGCCCAGGCGCTCTCAAAGGTGGAGCGGGGACACGTTCAGGACATTCGGGACGTCCAAGAGATGATCGCCTCCGGCTTGGTGAACTCGGCCGAGGCCCTTATTCAGTTCAAAGCGATCGAGCCCGAGCTTTACCGCTTCCCTGCGATCGATCCTGACTCTTTCCGCAGGGCGGTAGATGATCTGTTCACAAAGTGATGGGGCGGGAAGGACTCGAACCTTCGACCGACGGATTATAAGTCGCGGCAAATGGCTCTAACAAGCTAAATTTGGCACGTTAGAGCGAGAGTGATCTGCGGAGATTCAGGGAGTTCGGTGGAGTTGGGGACAAATTTCGGGACAAAGTTTCAGCGGATCAACTGAACCTCCGCCACAACGTCTGCCTCTAGCCATTTGCGGTCGGCGGTCAACGCCGGAACTCTGAGGCGCTCGGCCAGCGCAAGGCAGGCCCGGTCCGCCAGCGAGAGTCCCTGTGCTCTGGTCATTGGGCGAAGCCGAGCGACCGCAACACAATCGGCTGCTGTCAGCGGCTCGATCATCAAGGCCCGACGCCGACCCTTCCGCCCGGCGCAGCTCCGCAGCAGCAGCTTCCGGATCTCTGCCGGCCTCCGCAAGCTTGGACAGGACCTCAGCCCAATTGACGACGCTGACAGCGGCTCCCTCCCCGATCGCCCTCGTCACAACCGACACACCATCCTCAGCGTGAAGAACCGCCATTAGCGCTGACGCGTCGAGGACCGACGCCGGACGGCTCTCAGCCAACGCGGCGCCGTGGGTGAGTCGCAGACTCGCGGCTCTCGGCCTCAGCTTCGGCCCGGCGATCGGCGATCAACTCGTCAACCAAGCTGCGATCAGGCGCCACATCGGCAAAGAGTCCCCGCATCCGTTCCGCTGCGGCGCGACGGCGCTCAACCTCGGATTTCTTGAGCTTGGTCGCTTGAGCCACGCCAGCATGGTATCGGCCCGACCGGCCCCTCCGCAAATCAACGCTGAACCAACTGGACGACCGAGGACGCCTCGGCCTACTGCAGAACTCGAAGGGTACGATTGAGAGACAAGCACCACTAAATCGAGATCGCGTATCGCCCCTCGACGGCCCCTACCTCGGTTTCCGTGTCCGCCTTCACGTAGATCGGCCATGTATCGAAGTCAGGAACCTGCCCCCGGGCAGGACGACCCCCGCCGTGACCAGCGACAAGGATCATCGAGAACAACTTATGGCGGCGCCAAGCCCATCGTCGCGGGTTCCTACGACCACCCTGGGGTTGCAATCAGTGAGTTCCATCCTCAGGCCTGGCGTAGCCCGCTGACTGGGCGTGCCCAACGATGACGATGCCTACGACTTTCACGTGGCTGAGCTCACAGGAGCGAAATACATCCAGGCTCCACATGACGGCGACGCTCATCTAGTTAGCTATTCGCCGACCTGCACTTGCAGGATCTTTAGGGCCACAAGCTCGGTGAGTAGATCGGCCAACTTTGCATCCAATTTGTCTTTCTCAAACTCGATATATCCGATGCTCTCGTAGTTGCTGGCCAATGAGACCGACTCCTCCTTAAAGATGATGATCCGATCGTCGTACATGACTGCAGCAGCCCCAAGCTCGTGTCCAACGTTCTCGCTGTTCTTCCAGGCTGAGTTCTGATCCTTATCGAAAAGCTCCTCGTCCGCGCTGAAGATCAAGATGCCGGCGCCGCACTGCTCCATCGTCTCGCGCACCTTGATCGGAATAGGACGACCCTTATTCGGCTCGGCGGCGGCCACTAAGTACGGGATCTTGAGCTTGCCCAGAAGGGCAGTGAGCTGATTGAGGGGCTTCTTGTTCTTTCCATGCCCAACAAAGAGAACATTGGGCCGCGTTTTTGTCTCAAGATGCTTTTCCGCCGGCTCAGGAGGAGGCTCGCCCTCCAGCTCCTCCGCAATTGAATGGCTCGCCTCCCCGTCGGACTCCTCAACGTCCTCATCGTCGTCATTCTCATTTATTGCTGTTTGGCGAAGGGCAGCGTCAAGGTTGACCCAAGGGTTTCCATTGAAATCGGTTAGCAAGCCCAATTTCTGAGCGCCCGCGAGGATCACTTTGAGAGTGCGGCCGGTGTGAGCCCCGGCAACGCCCATCGTCTCGAGCACGTTCTTGGCTATTGCTTCTGACGGAAGTTTCGACCCGTCGTACTTTGTCAAGAACTCATTGATCACCCGGGGGCGCAGGAACCCTTCCCTCTTGGCCTGCAGATCGTCCCCTTCCTCTGTCGGAGCAATTGCTCGACGGCCCAGCTCTGTCAGAGCGATTCTTTCGGCGTTGTACCCACCCTCCGTGAAGCCGTACGCAATCGACGCGCCAGTGATCGTCTTGAAGGGGCCTGCGCTGGGAGTCAACCCCATCGCCTTCGCTACTTCTATGGGGCGGGTCGACTCCTTACCGTACTCATCGGCTAGCGCCCTGGCCACCCGGAGCGCGTCCTCCACCGACTGACTCGGGACATCCGATTGGCTGACATAGGTCCGTTTTTTCCTTGGGGCAGCCTCCCCTTTCGCATTGGATTTAGCTCTTTTGGGCTGCTTCTCGGCCATCATCGGTTCTTTTATCAAGGCCACCGGATAGAAAGATTTGGCACAGGCCCGCACCAGTTCATTCATTGGCGAGGAAACGATCTGGGCACATAGCAACCTTTCGGTTAGCTAGTTGGCGCTGAAGCTATGGGGCGGGCAGGACTCGAACCTGCGCTCCACGGATTATGAGTCGCCGCAAATGGCTCTAGCAAGCCGAATTTGGCACGTTAGAGCGAGAGTGATCTGAGGAGATTCAGGGAGTTCGGTGGAGTTGGGGACAAATTTAGGGACAAAGTTTCAGGTTCCACGACCCAGTAGCTGACGAACATGAGCGGCCACAAATTTCTAAGGACCCAAAATTTTGCATTGCAGGAAGTCAATTCGCTTGAACAAACTGCTCATGTATCCAAGCGCATCGTTCAGGTCTGGAAAGAAATCAGACGGATGTGCGCACTCGTTGCGAGTATTGAGCAATCCATGCAGTGCCTTCATTGGGGTCTTGCTGTATGCCGAAATCTGTCTCCCCGCTTCAATAACGCTGTGGTCGGTTTGCTCTCTCAGATCTTCCGCGCTCGTCAAGGACCACTTGGGCCGCTCAGTGACAAGCCCCGCCCGATAGTGGTCCCACAGATAGTTGTGAAGAAAGTCAACAAACCCAGCCCATGCAAGGACATGGGCCGCCCGAAACAAGCCAGCCTCGACAGCCCGTAGCGCCTCCCGAAACAACTCGTCCTGGTCAACCGAGAGGGCACTGAGCCGATCATAAGACTGCTCAAGCGTGACTACTCGCTCAGGCGCTGCCTCATATTTACCCAAGAGGCTTCTTGCATCGACCTCTAGATCGGCAACTCGACGCAACGCTTCGTCGAGCAAGCGATCCGTCATTCTAGGTGTGCGAGTCCCTTTAGGTGCTTGCCCATCGCCGCGAACAGTTTGTCGTAGACATCGCCGTCAGCGGAAGCGGGAAGCTGAAGTTGGATATTCACGTTGAGCGTCAATCCGCCACCTTGCACCAAGCTAGGGCCACCAGATCTGGAGCCGTTTGACTTGCTTGCTTTTTTGGGCGCTGTCTCCGGGGTCGGTACCCTGGGCACCTCAGCAGCCTGGCCAAAATCGCCATACTTGCAAAAGACCAGAAACGTTCGGACCATAAGTCGCTGTACCTGCTCTCCTGCCGAAACCTTCGAGCGAAAGAAGTTCTGTAGTGCCTCTGAGTCCTTGCGCTCGGCATCCGGATACAAGTCAAAGAGCTCCCGATACGCGCTCTTGATCCCCTCGGCAACCGTCTTGCGGTCTTTGCTCCTTACCGCCCGGTATAGATCGGTGGGCTTAGAGGCAGTGCCAATCATCCCTAGACGGCGCATTGCGGCAAGACTCTGTCGATCATTGCTGCTCGTATAGCCCAGTCCTTTCAGCCAATCTTTGGTGAGTTTCTCAGGCAGTCCAAGGTTCGGGATCTTGTCGAACAACTCTTCCAGGCGGGTGATTGCCGGGGTATACGGATACTCCTGCGAAGCCATGCAGCAACGGTAACTATCGGACAGGACGTTTGACCTACATGCTCAAGCTCTGCCGAAGGGGTCATACGGCACTCCGTCGATCACGCTTGCATGTAACTTGGCCAAGCGGGCCTTGATCTCTAGGAAATCGTGGGCAACGGAGGGCTCCCAGCCGTAGGCGCTGGCCACCGCCTCATCGAGCTGTCGGTGGAGGTCGCCGATCTCAGACCAGGCGCCTTCATCGACTTGGTTGTAGAGGTCGGTGAGGCCAATCCTGTTCTCGACGCAGATCGCCTGGCGCCGTTCGATCACGCGCTTGGCGATCTCGCCGATCTCGTCACGGACGCCTTGGTCGGGCTGCGGCAAAGGAAAGGTCTCGAAGCATGAGGTCGGCGTGTAGCGCGGGCGATCCTCAAGGGTCGATGACTCCGAGTGCGCCCACGCTCCATGAATCGAGGACGTAAGGATTCCAATCGAGTAGTCGTCGTCGAAGGCAAAGACGACCGTCAGGTCGCTTGGGCAAACCGAGGCATCTGCCCAGCAGAAGAGGAAGCGCTTGCCGATTCGATTGCCCGCTATGTAACGAAGCAGCGGCTTGATCGCCTTCCTCATCTCACCACGAGGGCGGCCGAAGCGCCACCAGTGCTCTCGAAATCCCTTGTCCCGATTCACGTCCCGCTCGGGTTTCACCCGTTCACGCACCACCTCCAATGCGGCCGGATACTTCATCGCCTTCTCCAGAGCCATAAAGCCGAAGTCGATGATGAAGCGCCGGGGCTGCTGCTCAGACTCCTCGGTGATGTCGTCTCCGATCAAGTAGGGCCGGACGACGTCGGCGTAGTTCGCGTCATCGCGGGCGAGAATCTCGTTTGCCTCGTCGGGCTCCAGGTAGAAGCTCCCAGCCGGAATTGGCCCTTGGAATGAGCGGCCGAGGTTCGCCGGCAGCGGCTCGTACTCCTCGATCGCCAGCTTCGACTCCCGCAAGCGGGTGTTGATCCCCTCGACCGGCTCGCCGTCCAACATGAAGTGCTGCGGCGGCTCGTTCGGCTGCTGCACCCAGTTGACAATGCTGACGTTGACCACCGCCTCGCCCGGCCACTTCTGGCGCGAGACGGCATCGGTGATCACACCTCCCTTCTCGATGAGGTAGTTGAGGCTCGCCCCGCGCGCTCGGTTCTGGCTGATCGAATTCGTCCCGACCAGGCCGGCGCGGTCGTTGGGTCGCATCTGGTCCGCCGCGCGCCGGAACCAGTAGACGCAGAGATCCTTGAGGCCCGCGTGAAAATGGTCCTTCAGCCACTCCACGTAGTCCTCGTCGAGAATCTGGCGCAGATTCTGGGAGCCGTGGTAAGGCGGGTTGCTGATGATCGCGTTCGCCTCGCCCCACTCGGCGCGCAGCGCGTCAGCGCGGCGGATGCCTGAGAGATCGGCGAGCGGCAGCGTGCTCTCATCGAGGCCGAGCTCCTCGACCGCCAGCTTATGGCCCATCCACAGAGTCACCCGCGCCAGGTCGACGCCGAACTGCTCGATCTCGATCCCGCGCATGTTCTGAAGCGGGAAGAAGGCGCTGAGCCCTTCCTGGGCCGGCCTGCCCTCGGCGCGCGCCAACTCAACCGCACGCGCGGCCAGTTTTGCCTCGATCCGACGCAGCTCCCGGTAGGCGAGGTAGAGGAAGTTGCCGGAGCCGCAGGCTGGGTCGAGCACGACGTAGTTGAGGAGATCGGCCTGCGCTTTACGCGCCTCCTTATAGCTCGACAGCGCCTCGATCCGTTCACTCCACGGCTCGATGATCGTTGGCACGACGATCTTCTGGATCTCCGACTCGTGCGTGTAGTGGGCGCCGAGGCGCCACTGCTTCTCGTGCCCGAACACCCCCTGGAGGAGCGACCCGAAGATAGAGGGCTGGACCTCGTGCCAGTTCGAGGCACTGACTTCCCGGAGCAACGTGAGCTCCTCGGGTGTCAGGTCGATGCGGCTCGGCTCTGCGAATAGCGACCCGTTGGCGTAAGGCACGCCGGCGTAGAGCCCGTGCGTCGGGCGCTCGGGGCTCGGGTCGTCGAGGTACTCGAACAGACGACCGAGGTCGTCTGCGCTTGAGCGGCGTGGGTTGGCGATCAGGTCGTCTATGACGTGAGTGAACCCCTGCCCGGGGATTTGGCCCAGATCCTCGGCGAACATGCACCACACCGTCTGCAAGACGAAGCGGCGCCGGGATTGCGGATCCCCCTCGCCCCGCTGCTCGATCTGTTGAAAGAGATCGGCCAGCTTGCCGACGGCTTCAAGCGTGACGCCCTCCTGGCGGGCGTTGAACACTGGTTCGCCGCCGGTCAGGAAGAGCAGCGACGTGTAACGGTCGGGCAACTCGTCGAGGTCGAACTTGACCTGCGGCGCTTTCGGGAACTTGCCCGGCTCCCAGACCTCGAAGCGCTTAAAGGCGCAGAGCACCACGTACTCGGGAGCGGGGATTCCCTTCTCCGCGTCGGCCGCCTCGCGCCAGTAGCTGAGTGCCTGCTCGCGATGTCTGGAAAGCCGGCTCGCCTCGCTTGCCGACTTCATCTCGACGATGCAGACGCGTGGCCAGATCAGATCGACGAAGCCGCCGGCCTGAAAGCGCTCGAACTCGGCGACATCAGTAAGGCGCTGCCCGTAGCAATCGAAGAGTTCGGTGAGGAACGTCTGGGCCTCGCCGCGCTCGTAGCCGTCTCGCACGCTCCAGCGCGCGACGAGCCGCGTTAGGTTGGCTCTGATCTCCTCGCCGCTGAGGGGCATCCCCGGGCCGACTAGGACGCGAGGCGCTGCTGCTCGTCGCCAGCCGCGATCAACTCGCCCTGGTCGCTTGAGGGCGCTCGCCAGTAGACCGACTTCATCAACCGCGCGTGATCGGCTCGTGCCGCACCAGCGGCGGTCTCCAGAGCCGCGATCAGGTAAGCCGGCGCCCCGTCCTTCTTCAGCTCCTTGGCCGTCTCATCGAGGCGGCGAGCGGCGTCTTCGATGTAGAGCATCGCGCCCTCCACCTTGCGGAAGTGCGCTTCCTCGCGACGTTGCTCTGCGACGTTCATGACGCCCACTCTAGGGGCATCCTCGGATGCGTATAACGACTAGAGCCGCAAAATCGGGCGACAACATTGGGGTCGCAGCCAACGCCCCGAGCGGGGTCAGCCCGATCCGCGGGATCGAGGTCGCGAGCTTCCTAGTCAAAACCCGGCCTCTCCACACCAAAGCCGAAACGGGGCTCGTGCAAACGCTCCGCTTGGCGCGCCAAGCGCTCGGCTCCCTGCCGGCTCAGCTCGTCACCCTTCAGAGCCTGCGAGGTGGCGCTGAGCTTAAGGATGCCGTCGCGCAGCTCTAGCGGCTCGACCCCGACAAACTCCTCGGCAATGGTCCGCCTAACGGCCCGCTCGACGCAGGGAAGTGCCCGCGGCGAGCAGAGGTAGCGAACGCAGCCAAGCCGCTTCTCGTTCAGCGAGCGCCGCCAGGCCCGCACCAGGCCGTCGAGGCGATGGGTTCCCTTGTTGGTCAGCTCGACCTCGATCGCCTCGTTGGGGTAGCCAAGCAGGATCAGGTCGGGGCGGTGCTTGCGGCCGCGGCGCAGCTCGATCGAGTAGAGGCGTTCTCCCGAGAGCCGCTCGGCGGCGAGGATCTCGCGCTCGGAGAGAACCTTCCGCCCGGAGAGTTCTAGCTGGGCGGCGACTCGCGCGGCGACCGCGGTGTGATGAAGGTTCGCCGGGGAGAAGGTCGGCGTGCTCAGCTCGTTGCGGTGTATTAACCGCAGGCCCCGGCGGGTGCAGAGCAGAATCCGACCGATCTCACCGATTCCCGGCCACACCTCGAGAAGCCCGGCCTCCTGCAAGCGCCGCGCCCTCGCATAAGACACCGCCCTCCGAGTCTGAGCCCACAGCGCCACAACCTCCCTGGGAACCATCCCGAACCTCGCCACAAACTCCAGAACCTCCAGATCCCTCTCACTTACCCGCTCTGTCCTTCTTCCTCCTGGCATCTACTCCTAAGACGCACACCGACAGAGAACCGATACACCCCGCAGCCACTTCGCCTCTCCCCCCTCTTGCCCGACGACGCAGCCGACCACGTCCTCACACATGGTGGGGGGGCATGGTCGGCTGCGTCCAAAGGGCTCAAACCCAGTTCTGAGGCGAAGTGGCTGCGGAGGGTTTTTCTGGGGCTTTTTCCGTAGCCCGGGAGTGGGCTTGATGGTCTGATTGGGCCTGCCCGCTGGGACGGATAACGTCGCGATATGCGTCAGCGGTGGCTCGACGATTTGCGGTGCCGCACCAACGCTCATTCAAGTGACCTCGCAGCGCGAAGAGCCGCCCGGCCCTCTGTGATGCACCGGTTAACTTTAGTCTGGCGTCAATTGTTTGGCCCGATCCCTGTAGGTGGCCGCGGAGCCTCGCCTTCCGCTGAAACGTGAGCGCCGATCAGTATGAATCCCGCATCCTAGAGCCACCTGCGCTCCCGCGGTCGAGCCGCTGAAGGATCACAGATGCGGCCCGATCTGGGCGGCTTCGGAGCCCATCTGCGCGCCCCGCAGGTCGCGTCTTCGGAACTCAGTGGTTCGCTCGGATTGGCCAAATGCACCCGGGATTCTGCCCCCGAACGCGATTGGTCGGCCCTAGCGGACAACCGTGAAGCTGAGCGATCTCGGCTTCGATCGCGAGCCCTCGGCGCTCGCCGTGGCGGTGAGCTTGTAGCTGCCCGGCTTGAGCGTCTCGGAGCGTGAAATGTCGCCCTGGAAGGCGACCCGGTTGGTGCCGGGGCGCCCGGTGAAGCTGAGAGAGGCGACTGCTGAGCGCTTGGATCTGCGTCCTCTCTTTCGCGGAGCGAAGGCAAACTTCACCGTCGCCTTCGTGTTCAGCTTAAAGGTGAAGATAGTTCCGAGCGGTGCCCCCGTCCCACTGCGGCCTACCGCCGAGCTCACCTTGGCGCGACCACCTCCCTCCCGCCAGCGGGCGTGGGACTGTCGCAGCCTGCTTATCGTGGGCCGTGCTGCCTTCCTCGCCGCGCTTTCGATCTGCAGAGTGAGGGGTGCACCTTGCGCGAGAACCCCGAATCTGTCGCTGACGCTCAGCGTGACCTGGGTCGTGCCCACCCCGGTCGGGGTGCCGCGGATCTGACCGCTGGCGGGGTCGATGTTCAGCCCGGCCGGCAGCCCTCTCGCCTGCCAGGAGTACGGAGCGGTTCCGCCTTGCCCCATCGCGGTGGTGCTATAGGGGGCACCGACTCGCCCGGCCGGCAGTGAGTCGCTTGTCACCGCCAGGTCGGCGACCACGACCAAAGTGTGATCGGACCATGGACCAAGCGCCACGGTGTCGATCGTCGTCCCGGTCCCCAAGTCAACCGGAGTCGGGGTCGGGTTCGGTTCTTCGGTGCCGTTGTTGGTGGCGCTGCCCAGCTGGCCGTAGCGGTTCCAGCCGAAGGCGTAGAGCTGCCCACTTGAGGTCACCGCCAGGCTGTAACTGGAGCCGGCGGCGATCTGCACCACCCGGCCGAGTGTGACGAGGGCCGGGAACGGATTCGCGTTGAAAAAGCCGACACGGATGGTGTTGCCAAGCTGGCCGTAGTAGTTCGAGCCGAATGCGTAGAGTTCACCGCTGGAACCCAATGCCAGGCTGTGGCTATAGCCGCCGGTGACCTGGGTTACCGGTTCGCGGGTCGGTAAGGTGAGTATGGTCGGGGTCTGATTTGGGCTTTCGGTGCCGTTGTTGGTGGCGCTGCCCAGCTGGCCGTACTCGTTTTCTCCGAAGGCATAGAGCTGCCCGGTCGAGGTCAGCGCCAAGCTGTGATCGGCGCCAGCGGCGACCTGGGTCACCGGGCCGCTGGCCCCCGGCAGGGTGATGCGGGCCGGGGTCGGATTCGGTACTCCGGTGCCGCTGTTGGTCTCCAAGCCAAGCTGACCGTAGTAGTTCGAGCCAAAAGCAAAGAGTTCGCCGGATGAGGTGACCGCCAGGCTGTGACGGGCACCTGCGGCGATCTGGGTCACCGGCCCGCTCGCCCCCGGCAGCGTGACCAGGGTGGGTGTCGGGTTCGGTTCTTCGGTGCCGCTGTTGGCTTCGATGCCCAGCTGACCGTCTTCGTTCAGGCCGAAGGCATAGAGCTGCCCGGTCGAGGTCAGCGCAAGGCTGTGATAGCGCCCCGTCGCGATCTGGGTCACCGGTCCGCTGGCCCCCGGCAAGGTGATGAGGACCGGGGTTGGGTTCGGCTCGAAGGTGCCGCTGTTGCTGGGGGTGCCGAGCTGGCCGTAGCGGTTCGAGCCGAAGGCATAGAGCTGCCCGGTCGAGGTCAGCGCAAGGCTGTGTTCGTAGCCAGCGGCGACCTGGGTCACCGGCCCACTCGCCCCCGGCAGCGTGACCAGGGTGGGTGTCGGGTTCGGTTCGAAGGTGCCGCTGTTGGTGGTTGTGCCCAGCTCGCCGTAACGATTATCGCCGAACGCGTAGAGCTGTCCGGCGCTCGTGATGAGCGCTGAAGCAGGCGGCGCTGCCGCGCCGATCGACAGCGCGGTCACGGCCGCACACAACGCCAGTCTCTTCCCGAACTTGAGCCCGGCCACTCGGTTGTACCTTCGCGTCGGCATCTGCCCTCCCAAGACGGCGCGTGAACCCTCACGCCTTCGTGGGGATGCTAACAAGCGGCTCGCTGTCAGCGTCCGTTGGCGTCATCCCCGAGCCGATGGATGGGGATTACGTCAGATATCTGACCCTCTGCGTACTCCACCCCGCCGCGGAATAGACGGCCCCGACCTGCCCCGCCCCACCACCCTCACCCATGGTCAGGGGCATGCCTTGGCGCGGGGCGGTCGGGCGTAGTAATACGGCTGATCCCCAAGCCCTATAGTCGCCAGCTTCGGTGTCCTGGGCCAACGAAGTCTCGGCCACCTTCGAACCCTTCGGGCCAAGGTGGAGGTCGAGAGGCTACCGAAAGCGCCGAAGGGCTGCTGCCATAGCCGACGCAAGATCATCCGCCGCCTCGACAGATGCTGGCTGTTGAGCGAATTACGAGTGCTTAGTGGGCCGCTGCTGCTTAAGTGATGCGGCCGAAGTCATCTCACGCAGCTTACGACCGGAGAGCAGTGTCCTTCAAAAAAGCCTTCTTCGCCGCCACTTTTACCAACAATCCTGCGCTTGACGTTACGAGCCGTAACTAGCTTTACATGAGGACCGGGGGAATAAAACTGAACAAAGTACCGCATGTCTCTGAGCCAAACGAATTGCTCTCGAAGCGCAAGTGTCGGAAGCAGTGGATGTATTCTGATTTGCTGGCCATTACTCAATGTCAACAGTAGAGATTTTACACGCACACCAGCCACACCGGCGAACACTCTTTCAGAGCCCTCATTGGCGTCAGAACCGCTAAATGTAAAGCCGCTCGACAGATGTCCACCAGCGGGAATACCCCACCCGGAACTAAAGCTTGCACTTGGCCTATCGGATGGGATGAATTCCACACCAAACAGCCACGTCTTGCAGCTGTGGAAATCTTCGCGTATCCAGCCCGTGACTGTCCATGGGATATCGTTGGGACTGTGTCCTAATGCGATCACGCGATGCTGGTTGCATGAATCGGACGCCGGAACTAACTGCAAGGAATCTGGCGCGACGTTTAGGATATTAGTAAGCAAAAAATAGAGTGCCACAACTGCGACGACTGAATAGAGGCCACGTCTTAGAGCTTTAGCAGGCCAATTCATTGGACTCCAGAATAGTCATGTACAAAAGGTTCTAACGTGCTCAGGCTCGACATGCACTCCGTGCGCTTAGGCTGAGGGAAAATGCCTTTTCGGGGAGCACAGCAGCGTAACCAGGGTCAGGTATTGCCTGTACCTGTATTTCGAAGGACCACTCGTACTCACTGCCTTGTAGGCAACTGACTACTAAAGCGTGCGGCTTTTTTAGGTGACCAAAGCTTGTTTGAAGAGGATCTTGAGGAGCTCTTGAGCTACACGTCCGGACATCCTCGTCTAGGCTTCAGAGTCGCTGAGCCGATCCCCCCTCGAGGCGCTAGCCTTACGTTTTTGCCGGGAAACCTCACGCTCATTCGTCCTCTCCATTCTGTGACGGGGCACTCATTTAATGTAACCATGCCCTCGAAGGGAGCCGGCGGTTCGATTTGCGCAGTCTGAGCACCTATATCGGCCATAAACGAGCTATTGCTGCCCTTTACCATCACGACACGGGAGACGAGCATTCCTCTCTGCAGTTCACGCGATTCTGCCGCAAACGGCACGCCCGGGCCGCGGGGAAGCACGAGATACGAATCTAGCAAATCATGTTCCTTCAGAATTCGAAGTTCTGAAAGGATGCCTGCCCCGGCAAGAAACGACACGTGGCGGAAGTGCGCTTTTAAGCTTGGGGCCTCCACTGTAGGGGGCACCTTGACACTCTTCGATCGACTAGTTGGACACCTGAGCTTCCGACTGGGCCCA
Source organism: uncultured Solirubrobacterales bacterium (assembly GCA_963777915.1). GTDB lineage: Bacteria > Actinomycetota > Thermoleophilia > Solirubrobacterales > 70-9 > CAVUPF01. The sequence goes on from CAVZSH010000005.1 coordinate 959,127, forward strand.
GCGCGTCCTTGAGCGTGGTGCAGCCGGACCCTTGTAAAGTTATTTTCGCCGTGAAACTCTATGCTGCCCGTAAAGTTGCCGATACGCTCAGTTGGACGGCCGAGTGGCTGACACTTTCCAAGCTGGCCCGGCAGAGGACCGGATGTGTAGCGACCAATAGGGTGAAATCTCACGGCGATATGGCCGAGGCCGCCGAAATTGGCATCGAGCCCGGACCCGTCGGCGTATCCGCTAAAAGTTACGTATTGGACAGCTTCACTCCGGCGTATCGCAATTAGTTGGACGCCTTGCGGCGTTCCAGAAATAATTAGTTTGAATTTGTGTGTCCCACGCACAATGAAGCGGCTATATGGAAACGCGCGAACAGTTCGGTCCATTCGTGCAGACAACGCTCTGGCACGTGTGGCTCTAGCGCCGGCTTGCGCGCTCATAAGCAATATTGAGCCCATACAGCAGGTAAGCACTGCTGCAGTGAGGAAACCCGCAAATCGACCGGGAATATGGGTTATTTGCACTCGCATATGAGAATGGAATTTAGCGTTCTGCGCGGGTTTCTTGTTCGGCAAGGTTTTCGACTTCGGTGGCACACCCTTCAACGGCGGCTGCAAATCGGAATCGCGGTTCGGGAGCAAAAGGGGCATCAAGAAACGAGGCTGTGGCAACTGGTTGGTTACCTCGTACGCCCTCATGTTCCCGGCTTTCTCTCATGCTTGATTTATATCCCCTTTGACAGGCCTTCCCCCAGCCGTGATTTTCCTTGAAAATTGGCCTGGCCCTCTGGAACGCACTGATCGAAGCGGCATGCATTCTAGCAACCTTTCCACTGTATGAGCCAGGATGGTCCTGAATTCGTGCAAGTTGTCCCTCGGTGGCTTCTTCTATATCGTGAAGACGTGCTAGGTCATGAGCTCGACGATTCGCTCGCTTGGTACTAAACGCGCCGGACAAGTCTGAGTTGTTCACGGGATCCCCATCGCAGTAGTCATACGCATTGGCCGACCCACCTTCGACCGGATCGGGAGACAAGAACCGCCCCAGGGCCGGCACATAGCTCCTTGCCCCCATCTGGATCACGCCCGAGGGCAGTTCCGTGCGGCGCTGCTTGCCGCCGAGCCAGCCGTAGCGGCCGGCGCTGCCTGATATCGGGTTGCCGAACTCGTCGTAGCGGAATTTCGCCGTAGTTCCAGTGGCCATCGGATTGAGGCTGGCGGTGGCGGCAACGTTGCCTTGCAGGTCGGTCAACTGCAGGACCGCTTCTTTGCCGCTTTCATCGATCGCCGCAAGTTCTCCGCCGATGCCGGTGATGTTGCGGGTCCAGGTCGAGCCACGTTCCGTCCAGGCAGGCGATTCGGATTCGCCAGCGTAGTGGAAGACTTCAGTGCCTTCCTGAGACCCGCCGGTCTGGACGCGCTGGCGCTGGCGCAATGCCGCGTCGAGCTGGAAGGTGTTGGTGATGGCGCCCTGGGCCTGGCTGGCGACCATGTCGTTTGAGAAGTAGCTGGTCGTGAGCGTGCTGCCGCCCGCGTCTTTGCCCGCCAGGCTGGTGATGCGGCCGAAGTTGTCGTAGGTGATGCCTTCGCCATACAGCCGATCACCGGTGTCGTATTTGTATTCCTGTTTGGTGCCCGTGGATTTCGGTTCACACGCGCCGGTTTTGGGTTCGGGTTCGTGGGTGACGAGCGCGGTGCGGTTGGAGTCGGCGTCGTAGCTGTAGTCGCGGGTCGTGCAGGAGCCGCCGACCGGGGTTTCCTCGGCCTGCGTCAGCCTCCCGGCCTTGTCGTAGGAGTACTGCTGGGTAGAGAGCGTACTCGTCTGCTTCATGATCTTGCCCAGAGCGGAGCGTTCCTCTTCGAAGCTCAGCCAGGTGCATTCGCTGATGCAGTCGGTCATCTTCTGGTAGCGCAGCTTGACCGGCGAACCGGTGGCGTCGTAGGTCGTTTCCGCGTCCAGGCCGTTCGGCAGCCCCTCCGTGGTCATGTTGCCGTCGGCGTTGTAGCTGGCCGTGAAGGAGCCTGCCTCGGAGTCGATCAGTTTGACCAGGGCCCCCGAGGTCGCGTCATAGGTGAATTCCTGCGTCCCCTTGCCGTCGGAGACGACATACGGCTGGCCGAGCAGATTGTAGGTGGTGGTCGATTTGTTACCGCTGGCGTCTTCGTAGGCGGAGGGACGGCCCAATTTGTCGTAGGTCGTCTTCACAGCCTCCGCATTGAAGCCCGTGCAGCTTTCCGGCGCTTCGCAGACGAACTTCTGAGTTTCGGGCTTGCCGTTGCTCGAGTTGTAGATCGTTTCGACCGTAGGGATCGAGGTGCCGCCACCGCTCAGCTTCTTCTTGACCAGTCGCCCGGCTTCGTCATAAGTCATGGTCGTGGTCCTGGTCTTGCCCGATTCTTCGGACCCCCCCGGGCTTTCTATGACTTCAGTCGGCTCCCCAAGCGCGGAGTATTTGGCGAACCGTTTCACCAGCAGTTTAGGATTGCCTTCGGCAGGGCTTGCCTGCGCACCCGGTAGTACCTTGCATGGCAGGTTGGCCCATTCCGGCCTGTTCCTGCAGACGCTTTCGGGCGACTGTTCTTTTGCCGAGTAGTAGACCGTCTTCGTTGTATGCGCGCTTTCGACCACTTTGTGTTCGGCGGGCTGGCGTGTTTCAATCGGCAACCCGGTGGATTCTTCATACTTGGTGACCGTGGTCAGGTTAAGATGTCCTTCGCTTTCTTTACCCGCGTCGACGATCTCTTCTTCGGGCTTTCGCAGTTCCCAGTTGTAGTGGGTTTCGGTGATGCGCGGTTCGACTTCTTCTTTGCCGGGGATGTCGGTGGCGATCGTTTCCTTGGTCGGCAGATCCGCGGCAGATTCCCCTTCTTTGAGTTTCGGCTCTTCCTTGTCGTATTCGTTCGTCGTGTGGGTGCGGGCTTCGAGCGATTCGCCAGATTCGAGCCGCACAGGATGCAGCGGGCCCCAGGATTCGAGCATCTGCGTGCCGTCGGCGGAGTAGACGGAGTGGGTGTCAAGTTCCTCAGAGCGCGCAGCCGAGCCTTCGCCGGCGCCAAGCGCCGTCAGCCGATTCTGGGCGCTGAGTTCTCGCACGACGTCGCCTTTGGAATTGGTTTCCGTGGTCGTGATCGATGGTCCGCCCGCCCCGGGCATTTCCGGGGATGCCGTATTGACCAGCGATCCCTTCGGGTCCATGTACTTGACGGTCGCCTGCGAGTAGCTGCTCGGCGGTTCCCCAGGCACCTGAGTCGGCGGGAAGATCGCCGTCGCCTCGACCGGGTAGTCGGTCTGGCCCCACTTCGCGATGCTGGTGGGGCTCATTTCGTAGGGAGCGCTGCTGCCGCTGATCGGCACGCCGTAGACGAGCGTGGTCTGGGCCTTTGAGGGGCTTTCCAGCAGGCTGGCCCTGCTGACGCTCTTCAGCGGCTTCATCCCTTCATATTCATCTTCCCGGTAATAGTTGAATTCCCAAGGTTCTTCGCCTGGCGGAGTTACAGACTTCAGCCAAGGCCAGCTATAAGTGTACTTTTCTTTCAGGTTGGGGGATATCTGTGGATTCCACTCTTCGCTCAACTGGCTTTCAAAGCCTTTGCCGGTGTATGCGTACTTAGCGACCACTTCAGAGCCCGATCCGGTCGCGTTGTGGTAGGTAATTGATTCAAGTCGGTCAAACCAGGGACTTTCCGAACTTTTAGTGTACTGGAAGGTGAGCGTGCGGCAGCCGGGCGTTTTGTAAGATGTTCCTTCGGGGCATTCGACGCCCGCGGCGGACGGTGCGATCATTTCAGAGAGTCGCAGCGGGCCGATGCCTTCGACATGTTCGTAGACCATCGTCACAGATTTTTTCGTCGCCTGCCAGGAGACCGAGGTCGGGCGGTAGGAACCGACGATGCCGCTTTCGTTCTTGGTGAATACCGTGTGAGATCCTTCTGGAGTTGCCAAGTTAAAGGTTTCGTCATTCTTGGTAAGGACGTATTCCTTCGCGTATTCGGGAGCGACGTAGTTGCCGCCCACGATTTCGAAGGACACGGAGGATCCTTCGTTGTTGAGTATTTCGATCCAGTTCTTTGCGGGGATCGCTTCTTCAACCTTCACGTTTTCACAGTGTTTTTCACTGTGTTCCGTCCAGCATTCTTCTTCGTAGACCGCTTTTACTTCATTTTCGTGCTCTTCGCGCAGTTCGGTCCAGGCTTCGCCTTCGGCTTCTCGTTCGACGGGTACCGAGGACTGCCAGCCATAGCCCAAGGTGAGCAGTTTCTCCCCCGGTTCGTCGAACCCCGATTCGTAGGTTCTGGAGAATTCCAGATTGGCTTCTGATCCCGGCACGGGAATCGAGAACGTCGGTTTTGCTGACCGTGTAGCCGCCGCTCACCAGGTCGACCGTGGCCGGGCCGATCTTTTCGGTGGCATCGAGTGAGCTGCTGAAGTGTTCGTCGAACGGGGTGGTGACCGGCACGCTCGCACCTGCCGCTTCGGGATTGCCGTCGAACACGGCGCGGAATTCGGTATTTTCGTCGAGCTTGAAGTGCTCATCGGGGAATTCTGGAGTGCTGTAGGTAAATTCCTTGGCGTCGAAGTAGACCGCTTCGCTTTTACCAGGACTGCTTTCGACCGCAAGCGGCCAGCTCACCTGGTTGCCTTTTGAGTTCTTCACGTATTCGGCCGGGATGGTCTGAAAGGCCTTCATGTCGGGACCTTTGAACTGGAAGCTGACGCCCGTCGGCCCGCCTTCTTTCGGCGGGGCGCCCCATTCGGCCTGCAGCGTGTAGTAGCTCGAGGACTTCGTGCCCTCTTCGGGGGAGACCAGCTTGCTCGTCGATGGCGCCGGCGGGTAGATCGCGGGGTTGAACTTCCACTTTGCCGGCGCCGCATCGGTGTCCCCTTCCTTGTCGGTGGCGGCTACGACGAAGGTGTGCCATCCCGGGCTGAGGTGTTCGGGGAGGGTGTAAGGAGAGGTGCAGCTTTCGGTCGCTTCTTCTTTTGCGTTGTCGAGCGAACACTTGAAGGTCGATTCGGGCTTGCTCGACGTGAACGTGACCTGGGACGTTTCGCCGCTGGTGTAGGTCGGATGAGGCGAGGTGATCGTCGTGTGCGGGCGGGTCTGCCACCTCTGAATTCTGTTGTTTATGGTATCGGCGACCCATATGTCGCCTTTGGAGTCGGTGGTGAGGCCGTTGGGGTGGTTGAACTTGAATTGGCCGGCACCTGTTCCTTCGGTTCCGAACAGGGTTATGAATTCCCCTTTTTCGTTGAACTCCTCCACGCGGCTGTTCCAAGTGTCAGCGACCCAGACGTGTCCGTGCGAGTCGACCGAGATGCCCTGGGGGGCCGCGAAACGGCCCTGGCGTGTGCCCTCTGAACCGGATGTGCGGACGTATTCGCCTTTTTCGTTGAACTCCTCGATCCGGTTGTTTTCGGTGTCGGCGACCCAGACGTTGTTGCCGGGTCCGATCGCGATGCCGCCTGGTTCGTCCAGTTGGCCCGCTTCGGAGCCTTTCGAGCCGACCACCTTGATGAATACCTCTTTTTCGTTGAACTCCTGAAGGCGATTGTTACCGGCGTCGGCGACCCAGATGTCGCCTTTGGAGTCGATCGCGACGCCTTCGGGACTTGAGAACTGGCCGTTGCCGCTGCCGGCTGTCCCGGCCTGGCAGGTGTTGCCCGAGGCGGCGGTGCAGAGGTTCTTTTCGGCTTCGGTGCCTTTGGCTTCGACCTTGGTCTTGTTTACTTCCTTGCCGAAGGTGAGGACGAATTCGCCTTTTTCGTTGAACTCGTCGATGCGATAGTTGAAGGTATCGGCGACCCAAACGTTGCCTTTGGAGTCGACCGTGATCCCGGTCGGGTAATGAAGATCGCCCTTCCCAGAGCCGCCCGATCCAAAGGCCTTCTGAAATTCGCCCTTTTCGTTGAACTCCTCGACTCGGTCGTTTCCACTGTCGATGACCCAGAGGTTGCCGTGCGAATCGACCGCGGTGCCTCCGGGGCGGCTGAACTGGCCGTTGCCGGTGCCTTCAGAGCCAAAGGAGCTCACGTAGGCCGCACCGCCGAAGATTTCCCATTTCTCGACTCGGTCGTTCAGGGTGTCGGTGACCCAGATGTCCCCGTTGGAGGCGATCGCGAGACAATTCGGATATTCGAATCGAAACTGTCCGGCGCCGGTGCCTTCGGTTCCGAACTTGTTGAGGTATTCGCCCTTTTCGTTGAACTCCTCGACCCGGTTGTTGTGGGTATCGGTGACCCAGACGTTGCCGCGCGATTCGATCTTGATGCCCGCGGGTGTCAAGAACTGACCGTTACCTGAGCCTGATGAGCCAAACTTGCGGACGTATTCGCCTCTTTCGTTGAACTCCTCGACGCGGTCGTTTTCGGTATCGGTGACCCAGACGTTGTTGCCGGGGCCGATCGTGATCCCGGCCGGTTCGTCCAGCTGGCCAGCTCCGGAGCCTTTCGACCCGACGACCTTGATGAATTCGCCTTTTTCGTTGAACTCCTCGATCCGGCTGTTGCCGCTGTCGGTAACCCAGATGTCCCCTTTGGAGTCGATCGCGATGCCTTCGGGCCTTGAGAACTGGCCATTGCCGGTCCCTTTGGTGCCGAACTTCTGGACGTATTCCCCTTTTTCGTTGAACTCCTCGACCCGGTTGTTGAAGGTATCGGCGACCCAGACGTTGCCTTTGGAGTCGACCGTGATCCCGGTCGGGAAGCTGAGCTGGCCGTTGCCCGAGCCTTCGCTGCCGAACTTCTTGATGAATTCGCCTTTTTCGTTGAACTCCTCGACCCGGTCGTTGCCAGCATCGAGGACCCACACGTTGCCGTGCGAGTCGACCGCGACGCCTCCCGGGGAATGGAACTGGCCATTGCCGGTTCCTTCGGAGCCGAACGAGCTTGAGTAGGCGACGCTGACTTCCGTTGGCGTCACTTCCGCGCTGGCGGCGGCCGGGGCAACCGCGAGGCCGGCAAGCACCAAGAAGGAAGCGAAGGCCGCAAGCGCCGTCCTCGAGATTCCGATGCTTCGGTTGATCGTCCGGGCCTCCGGTTTCTCGGCAGGAACAGCCTGAGGATGCCCGTTCCGACAGATACATAAGCCAGTTTGGTGGTTGTGACGAAGGCGGGCATCGTCGGAGTTCGAGAGCTCAGCAGGAGCGCCGCTGGCCGCGGGGCGTCTGGGACCCGCTGTGCGACGGGATCGGTGAGAGGCTGGCGATCGCCGGCGGAGAGGATCTGCAGCAAGCAGCAGAAGCGTGGGCAGTCCAACCCGAATGATGCGATGCGCCAGTGACTGCATAGGCGACGACTCCTTTTTTGCGAAATGGAATCTTGGGGAACGTCTGACGGGCACTCGATCAGAGTTGGCAATCGGCGGTCAAGAAGATAATTGAATAGTCTAGATTCTATCTACTAAATATTTGGGGTGTGCCCGGTTTCGCCATCTTCGATCGGTCGAGCCGCCAGATCTCTGGCAGACGGGGCGAATGCCGGCTTCGTTGCCTGTAGCAGCCGAACACCGCATGCACGCAGAGGTGGGACTTATCCGCGCTCTCGCGCGTCTTGGAAACGATGAGCGAACCGCAGCTACTCGGAGAGCCGCTGCTCGATGCCGACCAGGCGGCACGACTCATGCACGTGCCCCGCAGCACTCTCTATGAGCTGGTGCGCTCTCGTGGGCTGCCTCACGTGCGGATCGGCGATCGCGGCTTGAGGTTCACCCGCTCGGGCTTGGAGGACTGGGTTGCGGATCACACTTACGGGCGCCGGCACCGAAGCTGAGGTGCCGCATGGCCTGGGTCAATTTCAGCCGCCTCAGGCAACGGGCTCTCCCGCCGCGTTCTGGGGCTGCTCGAGGCGGAAGGCTTCGGAGACTCGCTTCGCGGCGTCCTCGCGATCGACGAAGGCGAGGTAGCGCCGCGTCGTCGTGAGGTCGGCGTGGCCCATCCACTCCATCACCTCGCGGGAGTCGGCGTAGCGGATCACCGTGCTGCCGAAGGTATGGCGGAGATTGTGGAAGCGGAAGTCCTCGCGCAGCTCCGCCGCCTTCAGGGCGCTGCGGTAGCGGTCCTTTAGGGACTTGTATCCAACGTGCATCCCACCGCTCGTGCAGAAGACGAGATCGTCCTCCGCCGTGAAGTGATCCCGCTGCCCGATCCCGGCAAGTCGCTTGGCGACCTCCTCGGCCATCGGCACGGCTCGCTCGGCGCCGCTCTTTGGCGTCGTCGTTTCGCCGCGGGTCCAGTTCTCCCGGACGTGGATCGTGCGGCGAGCGAAGTCGATGTCTCGCCAGCGCAGGGCCAGGATCTCCCCCATACGCAACCCCGCGAAGGCCGCCGTGTGAAAGATCGCGGCATCCTGTTCGTCTTGGCGGTGAAGCACCCCTTTTCCTCGAGGCCCGAGCTGCAGCTCGGGTGGTTTTCGGTGGCGCCCGTCCTCTGCCGCCCTGACCAGCGCCAGAACCTCCTCAGGGCGCAGCACGTCGATCTTCGCCGCACGCCGCACTCGCGGTCGCTCGACGATGTCGACCGGGTTGCGCGGCAACCCGTAGACCTTCATCGCCCGCTTGAAGATCGAGCCGAGGCAGACCACGTACTTCTGGCGGGTCCTGTTCGAGCCCCGACGGCTGCCGACCCAGAGCTCGATCTCCTCGGAGGTGATCGACTCGATCTTGCGCTCGCCGAACTCGCGATCCAAGACACGGACCATGTTGTTGTAGTCGCGCATCGTCGAGCCCTTGCAATCGCGGACGTTTTCGCAGTAGGTCAGCCACTCGGCGGAGGCATCGCGGAAAGTCTTGCCAGTCTGAACCAACCCGGGCAGCGTCCCGAGGCGGGCCTGCATGAGCAGCTCGTCCAGGAAGGTCCTCGCGCCGGCTTTCGTGAAGTAGCCATCGGGAGCCGCGCTCTTCTCGGTCCAAGCCGGTCCGATCCGCTTCTGCTGCTGGCGGCCGTCGGGAAGCCGGTACTTCGCGTACCAGACCGAGCCGCGCCTTCCCTTGCGCTGGAAGACGTTGCCGGAGATCGGGCGGGGCTGCGGGGGGCGCATCTGGCGCTCGATTATAAAGGTTTCGGGACAAAGTTGGGACAAAGTTCGAAATTGTCACAAAACTCACTTGTTAAATATGGCTATTTAGAGGGCTTTTAATGGGGCGGGCTGGACTCGAACCAGCGACCGACGGATTATGAGTCCGCTGCTCTAACCAGCTGAGCTACCGCCCCGAAGGGGCGAGACTAGCGCTACGCGCTGAAGAGCTGAGCGAGGGAACGGCCGACATCGGGGGGCTCTTCGTTGCCCTCCGCGGCGGCTACGGCTCCCTCTGCGAGCGCCTTGGCGGCGTCGGCTATCTGGTGGGCGCGGCCGCCGCGGATGACGCCGGTCTTCTTTGCTTCGGCAAGGTCTGACTCCATCAGGCCGGCAAGCTCGGCGAGGCGGCGCAAGCCGACTACGGCTGCCGTGCCCTTGAGAGCATGGGCTTCGGCCCGCATCGTCTCGAAGTCGCTCGTCTCGGTCGCCAAGCCGGCGGCGATCACGTCGCAGCGACGGCGGGCCTCCTCGGCGAACGAGTCCAGCAGCTCAGCGTCGGAGCCAGTTGTCTCGCTCATTCGCCGATCACCCCCTTGACCTCCTGGGTCAGCTTTGCGACGCCGAAGCCGCCCTCGATCTCGGAGCGGATCGTGCCGTGACGGTTGATTACGAAGAGCCAGGGCACGCTGGGCAGGTGGAATGTCCTCACCTGGGGCCGCACGCCCTTGCTCGGGTTGTTTTCGTTGTAAATCTCCATGTGGATGAATGCCACCTTGTCGCCATAGAGCCGTTTGACCTGCTCGGCCACATCGACGACCGGGCTGCAGGTCCGACTCTGGCAGAACTTGGGGGTCGCAAACAAGAGGACGATCGGCTCTTTTCCGAGAACTTCCGCGTAGTCGACCTGGTTCTGGGTGTCCGGCGGGGCGCGGGTGGTGACCTTGGAGAGGTCGCCACCGACGCTCGCCGTGGTCGGCGTGTGGATTAGTGGCGCTCTCTGGCCAACCCGCGGGATCGCTGTAAATTCCCCAACCGTGACAACTGGCAGCACCGCCGCAGTCGTCTTGCCTTCCTGTTTGATCAGCGCCAGGACCCGCCATTCGCCGTCGCTCGGGAATTCCACTTCGGCTGTGTAGACGAAAGTGGCAACGTTGGGATCCTGAGCCGTAGTCTGGGAACGAAAGGCGGGCTTGGTCGCAAGGCTTTCGATCGCAGCCGGAAAGGGTCCGGTGGCTGGCTGACTGAGCGGCCTGGCATGCGTGGGTACGCCGTTGCGCGACTTGGGCGGCGCCTTTGCGATGTAGAGGGCTACCTTGGTGTTGGCTACCGGCGTGCGATCGGGCTGGAAGACTTCGAATGGGTAGCGGTTATCTCCCGGGTAGAAGGCTTCGCCGGTCGGCGCAGCGACTAGGCTGGAGCGGCCTTCGGCGGACTTGAGCACTTCTTTGAGCGTCTTGCCATCGGCGCTTGGGAATTCGCTCTTCGGCGGGGCGGGACGGCCTTCCGCCGCGGACGAGACCGTGGTCGTAGAGGTCGAAGACCCTGAGCCGCCACCGCATCCGGCGATCAAAGCCGCCACTGAAAGCAGGCAGAAAGCGACCATGACGAAACGGCTGGGGCGCATCGGCGGCATGTTATTGAGGGAGGGTGGAGCTGCACCGGGCCCCCTGCGGTCGCTGCGGCTAGCGGGCATATAGGGTGCGCGCGAACCTAGGAGAGGAGAACGATGTTGGCGAAGCGAGCGGCGCTGATCACCGGGGCTTCAAGCGGGATCGGCCTGGCGATCGCCAGTGCTCTCGGTGAGGACGGATACGCGCTGACCGTTGCCGCCCGCCGAGCAGAGAAGCTGGAGGCGGCTGCCGAAGGTCTGCGCGCCGACGGCATCGAAGTTCAGAGCGTCGCCGCCAACATGACTGACGAGGGAGAAGTGGTCGGGGTCTTTGCCAAGCATCGCGACGCCTATGGCCGCCTCGACGTGCTGGTCAACAACGCGGGCGTCGGGATCGGGGCACCGATGGAGGAGATCCAGACCAAACACCTCGACATGCAGCTCGCAGTCAATCTGCGTGCGCTGATTCTCGGCACCCGCGAGGGGTTGCCGATGCTGCGCGAAGCGGGCGCAGAGCACAGCAAGGCACTGATCGTCAACACCGCCTCGATCGCCGGCAAGGGCGGACAGGCATGGCTCTCGATCTACGCGGCGACCAAGGCGGCGGTAATCAACTTCACCCAATCGACTCACCGCGAGGCTGGCGGCGCCGGAGTCCAGTGCACGGCGCTAGCGCCAGGCTTCGTCGACACGCCGATGACCGAGTTCGCCAAGGGACAGGTGCCGGCCGCAGAGATGATCCAACCCTCCGATCTTGGCGAGGCGGTGCGCTTTCTGCTGCGCACGTCGCCAAATTGCCACGTGCCCGAGATCGTCTTTACGCGGCCCGGTGAGGGGCTCGACACTCCCTGACGCCCGCGGCGTGGCGCGGGCGACGGGCGACGGCGAGTCGCTGCGCATCCTGGTCGCCGCCTTCGGCGATCCAGGTCACGCCTTCCCAGCGATCTCGCTGGGAAGTGCGCTCGCGGTCCGCGGGCACGAGGTGCTGGTCGAGACCTGGGAGGAGCGACGCGGCGCGGTCGAGGGCGCTGGGCTCGGATTCAGGGCGGCGGAGGAATACCGGATGTTCCCGCCGCCAGGCCCCGACTCAGCGGACGGCGACCACGCGGCTGAGGCGGCGCGGGCGCTGTTACCGCTACTGGAGGAGATGCGCCCCCACGTCGCCGTCAGCGACATCCTCACTCTGGCGCCGGCCTTGGCCGCCGAGAAGGCGGGGGTTCCGCTGGCAACGCTGATCCCCCATATCTTCCCGGTAGTCGAGCCGGGGATGCCGTTCTTCGCGGTGGGACTCCGCCGTCCGCGCACCCCGCTCGGACGAGCGATCTGGCGGGGCGGTAAGAAAGCGCTGAATGTGGGGCTCGAGCGTGGGCGGCGCGACCTCAACGTGCAGCGAGCGCGGCTGGGCCTACCGCCACTTGAGCGAATCCACGGCGGTATAAGCCCCGACCTCGCCTTGGTCGCCACCTTTCCCCAGCTCGAGTACCCGCGAAGCTGGCCAGCGGGGGTGGAGGTGACTGGTCCGATGACGTTCGAGCAGCCGCACGACGAGATCGAGCTGCCGCCGGGGGACGCGCCCCTGATCCTGGTCGCCCCGAGCACTGCACATGACTCAGAGAACCACCTGGTGCGAACCGCTCTGAAGGCGTTCGCCGAGGAGCCGGTTCGGGTCGTCGCGACGACGAATCGCGTCGTGCCCCAGAGCCCGATAGAGGTCCCCCCAAACGCGATCCTGGTCGAATGGCTGAGCTATAACCAACTCATGCCGCTGGCCTCTCTCGTCGTATCCCATGGTGGCCACGGCACCGTGGCCCGTGCCCTTGGCGTCGGCACACCGGTGCTCGTCTCCCCGATTACGGGAGATATGAGCGAGACCGCGATGCGGGTCGCCTGGGCCGGTGCCGGCCTCTCTCTCCCCTGGCGCCTCTGCCGACCGGCCCCTCTGCGCTGGACCACCCGCCGCCTGCTCGGTGAGCAATCCTTTGCCAAGCGCGCCGGTGAATTGGCAATTTGGGCGCGCGACCACCAAGGCGCCGTCCGCGGCGCCGAGCTGGTCGAGAGCCTCGCGTACCGCCGGGCCACGGGAGAGGAGCTCCGGGGGTGGGAGTCGAACCCACAACCTCTCGGTTAACGGCCGAGCGCTGCTACCAGTTGAGCTACCCCGGATCGTGTAATCCAAAAACTGCTACTTCGGATTAGACCTCCATCTTGGAATCTACCGACAACTCAATGAACCCAGCCCCAACCTCGGCATGGCAGTTAGCGCAGAGCAGGACGCACTTTCTCGCCTCTGCCCGTGATCTGGCCAGCGAGCGCGATTGGCCTTGCTGCCCGAGGTGGAACTCCTTTGAGCCTGGATCCAGATGATGGAACTGGAGAGCCTGTTGACAACGAGAATAGCTGCATACCATGCACCGCCCGCCGGCCTCCTCCACCAGCTTTCGCTTGACGCTTCGTCGCCGTCTCGTCACCGTTCGGCCCTGCAGCTGACGCACCGGTAGTAGCCGCGCCCCTCAAGGACGAACTCGGTTGACCCATGGCGCGGACATTTCATTTGAACTCTCTTGGGACTGTCAACAGACCTCGGCAAGCGCCGACGGATCGTTCTGAGTTCGTACTTGCCCATCCAGTACCGGACGGTCGCTACGCTCCTGTCAAGCCTCGTGGCGATCTCGCGGAACGTCAAACCGGCGTCGACCAGAGGCTCCAGCCGACCTCTTTCGATCACCCCTTTCGGCGCATGTCGATCGGCGTTGCAAGCAGACAGGCCGTTCCTCTTCAGCCAGTAGCCCACCGTACTCGGATGCTTTTCCGCCTTCTCGCCAATCGCCTCCAATGACATTCCCTGTGCTAGGCAATCCTCCAAGAACTGCTTTTTTATGCAGACAATATGTCGCGCCGGTCGGACGAAAAGACGAACACCTGTTCTCACTCGATTCGGATGGATACGCCTCTGAGACCCCAGCCGCCAGACGCTCGCCGCGCCCCCAGCGGCATCCCGCCCCGACCTGCGTGGAGATCATCTCCACTCAAGTCGAGTGAGAACACCTGTTCGTAATTGGGATCAACTCCAGACGCGCTCGGTTCGGGCTATGCGCTCGACAAGGGCGGCGCGCTCGCGGCTGAGGGCGGCGCGACGCTCGCGTTCCCCCTTCTCGCCGGCCGCGGTTATCTTGCCCTCGAGGCGCCGCTGCTCGAGGAGGAGGAAATTGAGCTCCATCGCCTCGGCGGAGGCAGGCTCGTCGTGAGCGAGGATGGTCAGCTCGGCGATCAAGCCGGCCAGCTGGTCGTCCTCGCGCGGCAGGTTGGAGGCCGGGTCCTCGGGATGTTCGCGAAGCCAGGCAGCGGCGCGCGCACCAAGTGGCGATAGATGATCGTCGGTGAGGCGGGCAAGGTATTCGCTGCCCTCGCCTGGTAGGGCGACGCACATCGCCAGCAGCGCCCGCTCGCGGCGCTCGCGCGAGGTCAGCTCGGCTGCAAGGCGGACGCTCCCGGTCGGAGATGCGCCCCCCCCTTGGCGATCGATCAGTTCCGCGGAACCGCCCGTCGCCGGCCGCGCCGCCACGACCCGACCCATCACCATCGAGGGCTCCAAGTCGAGCTGCTCCGCCAGGCGGCGCACCAGGTCGTCGCGACTTGCCGTCTCTCCCATTCCCGCAAGGATCGGAGCGGCCTCCGAGAGTGCCCGGTCGCGCTCGGTCGGAGAGGAGACGTCGGCGCGATCCAAAACCAGACCGACCTGGAAGGCGGGAAGGTCGACAGCGCCCTCGACCAGGGCCCCGAAAAGCTCAGAACCGCCCTCGGCCGCGATCATCTCCGCCGGGTCCCCCCCCTTCGGCATCGCCGCCACGCGCAGCCGCATCTTGCGCCCTGCCGCGACCCGCTGAGCGCGCAGCATCGCCTCCTGGCCAGCCGAATCGGCGTCGAGCGCCAGCACAACCTCCTCGACCATCCCCGAGAGCGCCGCCACCTGCTCGTCGGTGATCGCGGTACCCATAACCCCGACCGCCTCTTCGATACCGGCCTGGTGCAGCGCCAGCACGTCGGTATAGCCCTCGACCACGACCGCGTGCCCAGCCCGGGCGATTGCCGCTTTGGCCAGGTCGATGCCGTAGAGCATCCGGCTCTTGTGGAAGAAGTCGGTCTCCGCGGTGTTGACGTACTTAGCGCCCTGGTCGGAGCGCATCGCCCGACCACCGAAGCCGAGCACCCGGCCGCGGCGGTCGCGGATCGGGAACATGATCCGCGAACGGAAGCGGTCGTACTCGCCTCCCCCCCGCCCCCGCTGAGCCAGGCCGACGCCGCGCAGCTCCTCGACTTTGAACCCCGCCCGCTGACCGCGCAGCAGCACCTGGTCCCAGGCGCTCGGCGCATAGCCGACCCCGAAGCGGCGCAGCACCTCCTCCCCCAACCCCCGCGCGGCCAAGTAATCGCGCGCCTTGCCGCCCTCCTTCGACTCCCAGAGGTAGCCGGCGTAGAAGGTGGCGGTGCGGTTGAGCAGCTCCTCGAGCCGGCGGCGCTGCTGGCGCTTCGCCTCGGCCCGCGGGTCCTCCCGCTCCCGCTCCAGCTCGACCCCGTATCGATCGGCGAGCAGCTCAACCGCCTCGGCGAAGCCGAGTCCCTCCTTCTCCTCGACGAACTTGATCACGTCGCCGCCGACCCCGCAGCCGAAGCAGTGATAGAGCTTCTCCTGGGCATCGACCGAGAATGACGGCGTGCGCTCCTCATGGAACGGGCAGAGGCCGACCCAGCGGGCACCCTGGCGGCGTAGGTCGGTGTGGGCGGAGATCACCTCGACGATGTCCGCCGACTGCTTGACCCGCTCAAGGCTCTCGGTCGAGATCAGTGCCATCAGAACCTCGCCTCCTCGGAGATGGTCAGCTCGGTGAACTTGGCGATGCAGTAGCGATCGGTCATCCCCGCGATGTAGTCGGTGACGCGCTGGCACTCGCTCGCGCCCGGCTCCCACTCCGGCACCTCACCAGGATGCTCAAGGTAGTGGTCGAAGAGGCCACGCAGGGTGCGATGGACCCGCTCGTGCTCGCCGCGCGCCGCCGGCCCGAGGTAGACGCGGTCAAACATGAACTTGCGCAGGCGCAGCATCGCGCCGCCGATCTCTTCGCTCTGCACGATGTCCCCGGCCTTGGAGGAGCGCTCGACTATGTCACCGACCAGCGTGTCGATCCGCTTAGACCCGGTCGGCCCGAGCAGCTCTATCTCGGCGCTCGGCAGGTCGGCGGGCCCGAGAATCCCCGCCCGCAGCGCGTCGTCGATGTCGTGGTTGATGTAGGCGACGCGGTCGACCAGCTTCACGATCCGCCCCTCCAGGGTCGCTGGCTTGTGCAACCCGGTGTGGTTGAGGATGCCGTTGCGGACCTGTTCGGTGAGATTGAGTCCCTGGCCGTCGCGCTCCAGAACGTCGACGACCCGCAGCGAGTGGACGTTGTGCTTGAACTCACCGCTGCAGCGCTCGCGCAGTGCCGTGTCCAGCGCCTCCTCGCCGGTGTGGCCGAAGGGCGGGTGGCCCAGGTCGTGACCGAGCCCGATCGCCTCGGTCAGATCCTCGTTGAGGCCGAGCGCCCGGGCTACTGTGCGAGCGATCCCACACGCCTCCAGTGTGTGGGTCAGGCGTGTGCGGTAGTGGTCGCCCTCGGGGGCGACAAAGACCTGCGTCTTGTGCTTGAGGCGACGGAACGCCTTCGAGTGGACGATCCGGTCGCGGTCGCGCTGGAAGGGCGTGCGCATCGGGCTGTCGGGCTCCTCCGCGCGGCGCCGCGCGGGATAGGACGGGGTCGCCAAGTCAGAGAGGAACTCGGCCTCCCAGGCGCGGACTCGCTCTTCCAGCGGGGCTGTGACCTTCAAGGCGACCGATCCTACGGGGCTCTTCACGCGGCGGCGCGCAACTGCACGTGAGCGTGGTGCTCGAGCGTCTCGCCCACTGCCCGCTCGACCTGGCGCAGCTCCCGCTCCGCCGCCGCCGGGGCCTCTGCCAGGGGCCTGGCGAGCGCCTCGACCATGAAGCGGTGCGCCTCTCCGGAGAACTCGAAGGAGCCCGCCTCACAGCTCGCGCAGACGACCCCGCCGGCGGCACCGGAGAAGCCGCTGAGGTGCTCGGCCTCGCCGCAGCGCGCGCAGGAGGCGAGCTCCGGGGCAAAGCCGGCCGCCAGGGCGAGCTTGAGACGAAAGGCCAGTGCAGCCTCAAGGCCCGCGGCGCTCGGTTGGGAGGGGTCGTCGAGCAGCGCCAGGTAGCGACAGAGCAAGTTGTAGGCGGGGGGATTGGGCTCAGCCGAGTCGAGCAGCCGCAACACCGCGTCGCAGGCGCGGGCGCCGGCGCTCAGCGCCGGCCCACAGGAGCGCAGGTGCGGGTAGCCGTCGACGGTGGCGACGTTTGTGACGGTGAGCAGCTCGCCGCGGCCCTCGTGCAGGATCAGGTCGAGCCGGAAGAACGGCTCGAGGCGGCCACCGAAGCGGGACCTCGGCCGTCGCGCTCCCTTGGCGATCGCCCCGATCCGCCCCCGGGCCGTCGAGTAGAGGTGCAGGATGCGGTCCGCCTCTCCGTAGCGAATGCTGCGCAGGACCACCGCCTCCGTCTTTAGGGTCGTGCCGGGCATCGTGACTAAGGTGACCGACGGGCCGGACGGCGGCGGGGCCGCCGCCGCAGCCGCACCTGACAGCTCGGGCAGTAGTAGGTGGAGCGTCCGGCGACCACGATCCTGACAATCGGCCCGCCACAGTATGAGCAGGGCTCGCCCTCGCGGGTGTGGACGAGGAACTCGTCCTGCATCGTGCCCTTCTCTCCACGACCGTCACGGTAGTCATCGATCGAGGCTCCACCCCCCTCTATCCCCGCTTCCAGCGCGGCGATGACCGCGTCGCGCAGCGCCTCGAGGTGCTCGGGCCGCATCGAGCCGGCAGGGGAGAGCGGGTGAAGGCGAGCCCGGAAGAGCGCCTCGTCGGCGTAGATGTTGCCCACCCCGGCGATGCGGGACTGATCGAGCAGGAACGACTTGAGCGGCACGGTGCGTCCCGCCGCCATCGCACCCAGTGACTCTGGCGTAAAGGCAGCAGAGAGCGGCTCGACCCCGAGCCGCTCGAAACGCTTCTCGAGGTCGGCGTCCTCGATCAGGAACGCCTCGCCGAAACGGCGTGGGTCAGTGAACCAAAGCTCGCGACCGTCGTCGAGCCCGAAGCGGGCACGCAGGTGGCGCTCCGATGCGGAGCGCTCGCCCTCATACAGCCGCCGCCCTGCGGATGGATCGAGCTTCTCTCCTGCCTCGACCAGGACCAGGTTGCCGGTCATCCGCAGGTGCATTACCAGGGTCTGGCCCCCGTCGAGCCCAAGCAGCAGGTACTTGCCGCGGCGCCCCAGGCCCCGGATCGTCCTCCCGCTGACCGCGGCGCCAAGCGCGGCCGGCATCACTGGCCGCGACCAGCGTGCGTCGATCACCTCGAGGCGCTCGACCCTCCGTCCCGACAGCTCGGGCTCGAGCTGTCGGCAGACGGTCTCGACCTCGGGCAGCTCGGGCATCGCCCGGTTCTATCAGCCGCTCGCGCGCGGGTGACTGCGGAAGTAGACGTCCCTGAGCTGCTCGCCGGAGAGGTGCGTGTACATCTGGGTGGTCGAGATGTCGGCGTGGCCGAGCATCTCCTGCACGGCGCGCAGGTCGCAGCCCCCGGCGAGCAGGTGGGTGGCGAAGCTGTGGCGCAGTGTGTGGGGGCTCATTCGGCCCGAGAGCCCGGCGGCGCGGGCGTGGCGCTGGACGATCTTGTAGAGGCCCTGGCGTGAGAGCGGGCCGCCTCGGAAGTTGACGAACAGCTTCGGCTCGTGGCGCTCGCCGACCAGCTTCGGCCGCCCGCTTCTCATATAGACGCTGATCGCGGCGATCGCCTGACGACCGAGCGGCACCAGTCGCTCCTTGGAGCCCTTGCCGTGGGCGCGGAGGAAGCCCTCGCGAAGGTCGAGGTCGCCGACCTCAAGGCCAATTGTCTCCGAGGCGCGCAGCCCACAGGCGTACATCGTCTCCAGCAGCGCCCGATCGCGCGAGGTCGTCGACTGCTCGCCGCGCGGGGTGGCGAGCAGGAGCCCGACCTCGGAGTAATTGAGGACCTGGGGCAGCTTCTTTGCCCGACGCGGCGCGTTGAGCGCCGCGGTCGGATCGTCGGCGATCAGCTCGTCGCGGCGTAGATGCTTATAGAAGGAACGAAGACAGGCGGCCTTACGGTGGATGGTCGAGGCCGAGCAGGCGGGACGACCGTTGCCGGTTGCCAGGTCGGCGAGGAACTCGCCGATGTCCGCCGGACGCGCCTTCAGCGCGTCGAGGCCGTGGGCGGAGAGGTACTCTCCGTATTGGAAGAGGTCGGTGCGATAGGCGTGCAGGGTGTTGCGGGAGAGGCCGCGCTCCAACTCCAGGTAGGAGAGGAAGTCGAGGACGAGGCCCTCGAAGCGGGCCTTGGCGCCAGCGTTGGCGTTGGGCGCGGACGGCGATGAGGGCTTTATCGCAACAGCCATGCGGGCAGGTTCTCGCCGCTCATCCACAACCCTTGAGACGCAAGGGACTGTGCGCGTGACCGCCGAGCGCGTCGGCGGGACCTGCGGACAGGGCCTACGCCCTCGACCCCCGTCCCTCGATGCCAGCCGCGGATGAGCCGAGGACTCGACCCGAGGCAAGGGCAGCAGCAAAGAAGAGTGGGTCCTCAGCCAAGCTTCTTCCCATCGTCTGGGACGGCAGATCGCTATCGGCGTAGTCCTCGAGGTAAACCGCCCCCAACTGCAATCGGTGCCGCCCCCCACCGGCAGACTCCAACTTGGCGGCGATCTCCTCCTCCCCCTCTGGAGCGGCGACCTCGATGGGGGCGAGCAGCAGCTCCAGCACGGTCAGCGTGTGATGGCTCACGCCGCGATGGCGCGGGCGCGGATCGACCGCCGAGAGGCGGGGGGAGAGCGTGGTCTGCATCCCGAGGGCGAGCGCCGCGTGGGCGGTCTCCAGCGCCGCCGTCCCGCCGTGCCCGAGCCGCGTCGCCGAGCCGATGATCCCCGGTCCAGGCCCGGCCAGCACTGCATCCCAGCCAAGACCGGCGGCGGCGTCGAGGGCGCCGGGGACGCTGATCGCCTCCGCCTCGCCCCCGTATGCGGGCCCTGCGGTGACGTGGCCACAAAGTAGCCCTTGCTCGCGCAGCTGCGTGACGTCGCGTGAGAGCGAACCCGGCAGCGCCCCTCCTCCAGTCTGCACGTAGCCGACCCGCAGCCCGGGCGCCGCCTGCGCAGCCGCCCAAGCCGCAGGAGCAAGGTGGCCATGGAGGGGAAGTACGAGGATCGAGATCGGTCGCCCACACCCCACGCCCTCCACAGTCTCAACCGGGTGCTGGAGCGAGGTGTAGTTGAGCTTCATCACGTGCTCGGTGCCCGCCCCGCCACCGGCCAGGCCCCGGGTCAGGTTGACGTGGACCACGTCGAAGCCGCCGGAGCCGAGGTCGAGGTCAAGGGCGGCCACATTGACGATTACCTCATCGCCCTCATACATCTCCCCCAGGAGCTTCGTGTCCGCCCAAGCGGAGCGACGCTCGCCGTCGACCTCGACCGCTAGCGGGTCCGCAGCGACGACGACACCTCGCCGCAGCTCGAGCCGACCGCTCACGCCGCGCCCGCGGCCGCCGCGGCGACGATCCCCTCGCAGACCTCGAGCATCGCGTCGAGGTTACGCGCCGAGACGCTCTCCTCAGCGGTGTGGTTGGCCTCGGTGCCGTTGGCGAGCAGTACGCAGTCAAAGCCCGCGAGACGCAACGCGTTGGCATCGCTACCGCCACCGGTAGAGGTCCGCTGCGGCTCGACCCCTGCGGCGCGCAGCCCCGCCTCGGCGAGCACGAGCGCCCGCGAGGAGGAGGACACCCTATAGCCGCGGAACAGCTCCTCGATCCGCACGTCAACGTCGCACCCGTGTGCGCTCGCCCCCCAGGTGCAGGCGTCGGCGATCTCCCCTGCCACCGCGGCAACGCGTCCAGCGTCAAGGCTACGGGCCTCGGCATGGATCCAGCAATGGCCGGGAACGACGTTGCCTGAGGTGCCGCCGGAGATCAGGCCGACGTTGGCGGTGGTCTTCGAATCGAGGCGCCCCAGCTCCATCCGGGAGATCGCAGCCGCAGCTGCGACGATCGCGCTGTTGCCACCCTCGGGCCGGATGCCGGCGTGTGCCTCCACCCCGGTGAAGTCAGCGAGGATCTTTTGCTGGGTCGGGGAGGTAACGATCACCTCCCCGACTGCGCTCGCGTGATCGAGCACAAAACCGCATTCCGAGCGTAGCGCCGAGGAGTCAAACGCCTTCGCTCCCCGCAGTCCCTGCTCCTCGGCCACAGTGAGCAACAGCTCGATCCCGACCGGGGGCGGCTGGTCGGCATGACGCGCCACCAACTCCATGAAGACCGCAACCGCCGCCTTGTTGTCAGCGCCGAGAATCGTCTCGCCGCGGCTGCGAAAGACGCCGTCTTGGAGCACCACCTCGACCTGCCCATCGTGCGGGACCGTGTCCAGATGGGCGCAAAACATCACCCATCGGCTGTCGCGCCCTGGCAGTCTGGCGAGGACGTTACCGGCACCAGCCTCGGCGGGACCAGCCGAGTCGTCCTCGCTCACCTCCAGCCCCAATGCCCGCAGCTCGGCCGCCGCCATGTCGGCGACCTCGCGCTCCTCCCCGGTCGGGCTGCGGATCTCGCAGAGCCTGACGAAGGTCTCATGCAACCGTGAACTCGCCTCCTCCACCCCCGACAGGCTAGAGAGGCCCGCGCGAGCCGGTCAGCCCGGGTGGTGCACGCCGATGTCAGCGTCCTCGGCCGGCTCCAGCTCGCGACCGTCTGCCGGGCGCTCTCCCGCGTGGCGCGCCGCCGCCCCGATGAACTCGCGGAAGAGCGGCTCGGGGCGGTTGGGGCGGGAGTTGAACTCCGGGTGGAACTGGGAGGCGATGAAGAAGGGGTGGTCGGGCAGCTCGATCATCTCGACCAAACGCTCATCGGGAGAGGTGCCGCCGCAGACAAGACCCTCGTCCTCGAGCCGGCGCCGTAGCTGGTTGTTGACCTCATATCGGTGACGGTGGCGCTTGTATATAACCGCCTCGCCGAAGATCTCCCGCGCCCGCGTGCCCTCGTGCAGCTTCACCGGGTCAGCTCCAAGCCGCATCGTGCCACCCATCTCGGAGACCTCCTTCTGCTCGGGCAGCAGGTCGACCACCGGAAACGGCGTCTCGGGGTCGAACTCCGCCGAGTTGGCGCCCTCCATCCCGGCCAAGGCGCGGGCGAACTCGACTACGGCGATCTGCATCCCGAGGCAGATCCCCAGGTAGGGAATCGCACGTTCGCGAGCGATTCCCGCCGCCTGTATCTTGCCCTCGATCCCGCGCTCGCCAAAGCCGCCGGGGATGAGGATCCCGTCGGCGCCCTCCAGTCGCTCCGGGTCGAGGTTCTCGGAGTCGACCAGCTCGACCTCGACCTCGACCCCGTGATGAAAGCCGCCGTGCTCAAGCGCCTCGATCACAGACTTGTAGGCGTCGGCGAGCTGCACGTACTTGCCGACCAGGGCGATCCGCACCCTGCCCTCGGCGGCGTCGGCGCGGCGCACCATCGCCTCCCACTCGAGCAGGTCCGGTGCCGGCGCCTCCATCCCGAAGTGGTCGAGGACGATGTCGTCGACGCCCTCCGCCCGGAAGACGAGCGGCACCTTGTAGATGTTGTCGACGTCGTGGGCGGAGATGACTGCGTCGACCGGGAGGCTGGCGAAGAGGGCGATCTTACTGCGGATCTCGCGGTCGAGCCGCCCCTCGGAGCGACAGACCAGCGCGTGAGGCTGAATCCCGATTCGCCGCAGCTCGTTGACCGAGTGCTGGGTTGGCTTGGTCTTCAGTTCGCCGGCGTGCCCGACGTAGGGCACCAGGGTGAGGTGAACAAACATGCTGCGCTTCGGCCCAAGGTCGGTGTAGAGCTGTCGGATCGACTCAAGGAACGGCAGCGACTCGATGTCGCCGACGGTCCCGCCAATCTCGGTGATCACGAAATCGACCGACTGCGACTCAGCGACGATCAGGATGCGCTGCTTGATCTCGTCGGTGATGTGGGGGATCACCTGAACGGTGGCACCGAGGTAGTCGCCGCGGCGCTCCCGCTTGATCACCGAGTTGTACACGGAGCCGGCGGTCACGTTGGAGGCGCGCGCGGTGTTCTCGTCGGTGAAGCGCTCGTAATGGCCGAGGTCGAGATCGGTCTCAGCCCCGTCCTCGGTGACAAAGACCTCGCCGTGCTGGAACGGGCTCATCGTCCCCGGATCGACGTTGATGTAGGGATCGAACTTCTGCAGTTGGACTCGAAAGCCGCGCGAAACGAGGAGTCGTCCGATCGAGGCGGCGGCGATGCCCTTGCCGAGAGCCGAGACTACTCCGCCGGTGACGAAGATGAAGCGGGTGTCTCCTTGCCTTGCTCTACTCATCCTCTACCGAGCGAGTCTAGCCAGCGCAGTGGCGGAACCGATTCGATCGTTGCCGAAAGAGAGCGCATCTCGCCGTAAATCGTGAGCACGACAACCACCCCGAGCGTGATCAGCCGCCCCGTCCCGTCGAGCGTGGTCAGCAGCCAGACGCCGGCTATCGCCCCGACCAGATTGGAGCCGGTGTCTCCCAGCATCGCCCGCTCGCGCAACGTGAGCCAGGCGCCGATCAGAACCGGGCCGGCGAAGATCCCCAATAGTTCGACTGGCGCCAGCGTCCACGCGCCAAGGCAGAGGCCGGCGCCCATAAGGACCAGTCCCTTCTCGGCGCGTCCGGGTCTCAGGTCGAGCAGGTTGAAGAGGTTGGTGGTAAGGATCAGCAGCGCCACGTCGGCCAGGTAGTGCCACGACTCCAGCCCCTGCCCCGAGACCACGTAGGCGGCCAGCGCCACCGCCCCGATCGCCTTGATCGCGCCGGTCGAGAGCCGCCCCTCACTCAGCGCCCGCGCGTGCCCCCGCCACCCCCGTGGCGCGCCACCGGCCTCCCCCCCACCGAGGGAGTCGTCGAGGAAGCCAAGGAAGGCGACCCCAATCACATAGGGGATCCAGCGGCGCAACTCGGGGTCGAGCAGTTCGAGATCGGCGCGGTCGTTGAGGAAGGCGAGCGGGGCGAGCGCGACCAGCGCCGCTGTCGCCAGCACCGCACCGAGCGGGAAGGCGAGCCGTGCCCCCCGGTAGTTTTCCCGAACCAGCCCGGCCTCCGCCAGCCCCCGTGCCCCCGCCGGGACAAGCGCCAGCGCCAGGGCGATCGAGAGAGGGAAGCCGATCCAGTACACGATCGGCTCAGCGCCCGGACGCCAGCAGGTCCGGCAGCAGGCCATTGGCGCTCCCCTTGACGCCGAAGCTGCCCTCCGCCCCGAGCATCGCGAAGACCATCGCCACCCGCCCCGCGACCATGTCGATGTCGTCGACGCTGGAGAGTGCATTGCCCTGGAAGAAGGAGACCGAGGAGGGTTCTGCCGTGGAGGTCTCGACTCCGACTGCCGGCCTCCTGGTCGCCGTGATCCCGTGCATCAGCGCCGATTCCAGCCGCGCAGCCGCGGCGTGCTGCACCGGTCCCATGCCTTCGGGCTGATCGCGGATCACGATCACCCCGTCGAGGCGCCCGAAGTTGCCGCTGGCGCGCGAGAAGAAAGAGCTGCGAACCAGTTCCACAAGGGTGCCTCCGCGCACCAGCTGGCGTCCGATACCGGCCCCGAGCGCGGTGACCGCTTCCGGGTTTCGCCGGAGGTCGGCGAACCTGGTCTTCGCGAGGTCGCCGGCCAGCGAGCGCAAGTCGACCGGCTCCCGCACCACCCCGACTCCAACCAGTCGCGCCCCGGTCGGCCCCAAGGCCGCTTCGATCGCCGATGAGACGTTGCTCGGCAGCCCCCCCAAGGCGACGATCCCGATCCGCCGGCCGGCCAGCCGGTTGTGGACAAGCACCGGATAGACGCGTTCGGCGAAATCGTTGGCCCGCCCCAGTTCGCCACTGAGCTGGTCGGCCCGGGATCGAGCGTCTTGGAGGTTGCCGATCAGGCTGCGCTCGAGGTCTTTCCGGGTGTTGTTGAGCGCTGCGCCGCCGAACTCCGCGCCGATCAGGATCCCGATCGCCAGGGCGAGAAAGACCGCGATCAGCGATGTCGCGTGGTAGCGCGCGCTGTAACCCATCAGCGGCCGAAGGCTAGATGGTCGCCCCCCACGCCGCTACAGACCCAGCCAGATCCTGATCTTCAGCCAGATGAGCTGAACGACGTTGTCGAGGGCCGGGGAGGTGACCACGACGATCGTCAGCAGGATCGCGAAGGCGATCAGAAAGAGGACGAGGGGGCCGAAAGTCGAGCTGGGGGTGTAGAGCCTGCTGACTCCCTTCGCGTCGACCAGCTTCTCGCCGATCCGCAACCGGGTGAGGAAGGTCGAGGACATTCCGCCGCGCTTGCGATCAAGGAACTCGATCAAGTTGAAGTGAGCGCCAACGCTGACGATCAGCGCCGCCCCCTTCTCATAGGCCATCAGCATCGCCACGTCCTCGCTGGTCCCTGCAGCCGGGACCAGCGTGTGCTCGAGGCCCATCTCCAGCAGGCGCTCGCGCCCCGGCGCCCGTCCGTCTGGATAAGCGTGGACGATCAGCTCGGCTCCGCAGCGCAGCGCCTCGTCGCTGGCGGAGTCCATGTCGCCGAGGATCAGGTCGGGCTTCATCCCCGCCTCCAGAGCTCCGTCGGCGCCGCCGTCGACCGCCACGACCATCGGGCGGACGTCGCGGATGTAGGCGCGCAGCGCCTTGAGGTCGCGGCGGTGGCGATCGCCGCGGACGACGATCAGCACGTGGCGGTCGCGGAACGACGCCCGGGTCGCGGGGAACTCGATGCTGCCGGTCAGCAGGTCGGTCTCCTGGCGAACATGGGCCACCGTGTTCTCGACGAAGTCGGCAAGTGCCTCGTTCACCCGCTGGCGTTGGTCGTCGAGCCGGCGCTCTAGCTCGACCCCCCCGAGCATGTGGCCACTCGCGATCTCCTGACCCCCGACGCGGACGACGCCGTCCTCGATCGTCACCGGATCCCCGTCGCGCAGCCGCTTAAAGAGGCAATCGCCAGGAACGTCGACCAGGCAGATCCCGGCTCGGACCAGCATCAGCGGACCGGTGTTGGGATAGCGCCCGTCTGAGGACTCCGACGCGTTCAGCACCGCCCGCACGCCGGCCGCAATCAGCTCCTCGGCTGCGATCCGGTCGATGTTGAGGTGATCGATGACCGCGACATCACCTGGGCCGAGGCGCTTGACCAGGTGCTTGGTGCGGCGGCCGAGCCGGGCTGTTCCGTGAATCGCCTCCGCGGTCAAGACCCCGTTGCGACGCGAGAGCAGCGCGGGAAAACGACGGCGACTGGCGGTGGCCACCACCTCAGCCTATTTGTTCGGGCCAATCACGCTGGGGGTTGATGGTTAGCGGGCTTGGGCTCAATACGTTCACCGACCAGCCGCCCGGTCGCTGTATCTGGCCGCGGAGCTTCGACAGTTGCTGAAGCGTGAGCCTCGATCAGCGTGATTGTAGTGCGCCTTGTTTTTGGCTCTGGAATTGGGCTTGCTGCTAGCTCGGCTCCGGGATCGGGCGGATCACCAGCTTCGGCCAGTGGTGCTCGGCCTTGAGGCGCTCCGGGTCCACTCTGGCCAGCGGCATGTGGTTCGGAAGGTCGATCTCCAACCACCACGCCCTGGTCCCCGAGATTCCTCGGCGACCCAGGGCGAAACTAACTTCGGGGCTTAGCCTTCTCGTTGGGATTCAGGTTCGACCGTGATCTGTCCCCGCAAGGCAGGATCGAGCGCGCTCATGAATGACAGGGTGAAAGGCCCGGTGGTTGCGCCTGCGTGAACCCGCTGCTGGAATGAGGCGTGCGGCTTGTCGCCGGTGAACCAGGAGTCGCCCTTGGTCTTGCTGGTCCCCAGAGTGCTCCACCCTTCTTCCCCTGCTTCCACCGGGTTGACTTTTGCAGGCCCATTTCGCCTAATGCCCTGCCAGCTCTCGATCGCCTTACAGATGTGGCCCTTGGAAAGGCAGAGTTTGCGCTCCTTTTCAGTCTTCGGCAATTCGGATTCTTCGACCAAAGAGAACGTCTGCGGGCCGACATGGTGAGCATTGGTGTCGTTGACGATCCGCAGTTCTTCCCCTTCCTTGATCGTATTTGGCCCCACGAAACGGAGTGACTTCGCGCTAGATCCCTTGATGTAGATGGTCGGGACCTTCGATGATGCTTGCGCCGTCGAAGCCGTTGACAGCGGGGGGCTGACTGCCGCCGCCAACAGGGCCGTGGCCGCAACGGTCACGACTACCCGCTTGGCAGGGCTGATGAGGGAAAGACGTTGTTTCAAAACTTCTCCTTCCGGCGCCATCGTTCAAGCAGGCGCATGGGTCTCGGGTGCGTATGAACTGTCAGCTCGCGTCCTTCACGGTTACCAGCGGCTCCCGACCAGCGCCGTCCTCGTCGTGGGGCAGCATGATCTCGGCTGCCTCATCTGGGGTGATGTCGGGATAAAGGGCACGGATGACGCCGATCGCCACTGCCCCGCCGATCAACTCCGCGACGATGTAGGGGGGCACCGAGGAGGGAGCGATACCGGCAAAGGTGTCGGAGAACATCCGTCCGATGGCGATCGCTGGGTTGGCAAAGCTGGCCGAGCTGGTGAAGAAGTAGGCGGCGCCGATATAGGCGCCGACCGCCGCCGCTGCCAGCGAGCCCCGCCGGGTCCGCGCCAGGGAGAAGATCACCAGCATCAGGCCGAGGGTCGCGATCACCTCCGCCAGCAGATGCGCCGGTGTCGCACGGTGCTTGGTCGAGATGCTGATCGCCGAGAGTGCGAACATCGCGTTCGCGGTGATCGCCCCCGCGATGCAGCCGCCGACCTGGGCGGGAATGTAAGCGAGGGCGTGGCGCCAGCGCAGACCGCCGAAACTCGCGTCAACCAGCGAGACGACCGGGTTGAAGTGAGCGCCGGAGACTGGCCCGAACATCAGGATGAAGGTGAAGAGGCCGGCCGCCGTCGCTGCCGCGTTCTCAAATAGCTGGAGGCCGACGTCAGTGGGTGAGAGCTGCGACGCGGCGATCCCCGAGCCGATCACCGTCGCGGTGAGGAAGGCAGAGCCGAGGAACTCGGCAAAGAGGCGCCTAGAAAGCGGGGCCGAGTTCATTGGGCGCCCGCCAGCTCATAGCAAGTCTCAGCGCGCAGGCACTCGCGGGTGCGTCGGTGCGCGAGCGTGAGCACGTGGCTTCTGACCGGGGCGCCGTCGTAGTGGGAGAGGACCGCATCAGCGCAAGCGCGGATCTCCTCTGGATCGCGAAGCCCGTCGAACTCCTGGATCAAGGTCGGAAGGAGGCCCTCGAGACGAACTGAATGCGCGGTACCGTCGGCGCGGATCTCTTCAACTTGCTCCAAGATCAGGTCCTCGACCCGCCCGGCGATCTCATCGCGAATCACCCGTACCTCCTCGATCGGTCTACCGGCCGGGTCCTCGATCTCCCAGTCCACGACCGCGGTTGGCACGTAGGGGCAGCGCCCCCCGCAGCCCATAGTCACAGCCAGGTCGGCGTGGCGCTGCATCTCGACGCTCAATTTCTTGGGCCGCCGATCTGAGAGGTCGATCTGGACCTCCCTCATCGCCTCGACCACAACCGGATGAATGTGATCGGCGGGTTCCAGGCCCGCCGACTCAGCGTGTATGTCAGGTGGCGCGTAGCGCTCAAAGAACGCTTGGGCCATCTGGGAGCGCCCCGCGTTTTGGGTGCAGACGAAGAGCACGTACTTCACGGCCTACAACTCCTCATGCCGCGACCAAGAGCTTCTCGGCGAACTCGGTCGGTAGGCCGGCCGCGCTGACTTCCCTTGAGGCCAGCTCCGCGTCATATCCGAAGCGCTCGACCCGTGCTAAGACGCCTGCATCGGTGTCTTTAAGTACTGCAAAGGCGCCGCGCGGATCGCCGTCCTTGGGCTTGCCGACCGAGCCGCAGTTGACGAAGAGGACGCCGCCGTACTCCTGAATCCAGGGCTTGTGGGTGTGCCCGAAGACCAGCACGTCGCAGTCTGCTCCAGCCGCGATCCGCTCAAACGTGTGCGCAGGCTTGTCCTCGAAGAGATACTCGTTGACCTTGCGCGGTGAGCCGTGAACAAGGCGGACTTGCTTGCCGCCCAGCTCGAAGCGGAGGTCGAAGGGCAGCTCCCGCATGAAGTCCTTGGAGCGCTGGTCGGTGTGCTCAAGGGTCCAATCGACCGAGAGCTGGCCGAGGTCACGGTCGTGTTGGGTGATGTAGGCACAGCCGCAGTCCTCTTCGTCGCGAGCGATCGCATAGTCGTAGTTGCCGTAGATCGTCGGTATCCCGCGCTCCTCGATCGTGCGGCAGACCTCGTTGGGCCAGGGGCCATAGCCGACCAGGTCGCCACCGCAGTAGAGACCGTCGGGGTCAATCTCCTCGACGCGACTCAGCGCCGCCTGAAGCGCCGGCAAGTTGCCGTGGATGTCGGTGATTACGGCGACTTCGCTCATCTGGTGCCGCGATCCTAAGCATTGACAGACGTGATTTCAATAGATATAAGTAGATTGATGCCCGTCGATTTGGAGCTGGAGCCAAAGACCAAGCGCCCGGCTGGCGAACCCTGTTGCGAGCCGGTCGTCTACCCCGACGTGCAGCGCGAGCAGGCGCAGCGGATGGCGGCGATCGCCAAGGCGCTCGGCGATCCGATCCGCCTGCAACTGGTCGACGTGCTGCAAAAGCACGCCGGCAAGGTCTGCGTCTGTGAGTTGGTTCCCCTCTTCGATCTCTCCCAACCCACCGTCTCCCATCACCTCAAGGTTCTGCGCGAGGCGGGAATCGTCGGTTTCGAGCGCCCTGGTCTTTGGGCCTACTACTACGTGATCCCCGATGCCCTAAAGGAGTTCTCCACATGGCTGACCAAGTGAGCGACACAAATGAGATCCGCGAGGCCGTGCGGACCCGCTACGCCGCGGCGGCGCAGAGCGTCGGAGAAGACAACGACGCCGGCAGCTCCTGCCGTGGCCCCGGCAGCGCCACGCTCACCGACGAGGAGGCCAAGGTGTTCGGCGCCTCCCTCTATGACGAGACGGCCCGAGGTGAGCTACCCGACACCGCGACGATGGCTTCTCTGGGCTGCGGCAACCCAACCGCGGTGGCGGATCTAAACGCGGGAGAGACGGTGCTTGACCTTGGCTCCGGCGGCGGCATCGACGTGCTGCTATCTGCCAAGCGCGTTGGCCCGACCGGCAAGGCTTATGGGCTCGATATGACCGATGAGATGCTCGCCCTGGCGCGTGAGAACCAGCGCAAGGCGGGCGTCGAGAACGTCGAGTGGCTGCGCGGCGAGATCGAGTCGATCCCACTGCCCGCCGAGACGGTCGACCTGGTGATCTCCAACTGTGTCATAAATCTCTCGGGAGACAAGCCGCAGGTCCTGGCCGAAGCAGCGAGGGTGCTGAAGCCAGGCGGCCATTTCGCTGTCTCCGACGTGATCGCCGATGAGGACATGGACGCCGCCACCCGCGCCGACATGGCCGAGTGGACCGGCTGCATCGCCGGGGCGCTGACGCAGCGCGAGTTCGAGGAGGCCCTATTTGCGGCTGGGCTTGAGGACGTGGAGGTCACTGAGACCCACCGGGTCCACGACAAAGCCGCCTCGGCGATCATCCGGGCGCGGAAGCCTGCGTAAGCCTGTCGGTTGTGACCGAGTTCCATCTGTTCGATCCGCAGACCTTCTACCGACACTGGGAGGACGCCCAGTGGACGCCGCTTGCGATCTCTGCTGCTGCCTAGCTTCGCAACGCTGACTTCACCGACCTCCGCCATCGGCTTTGGGCCGCGCAGTTTGGCGCCGGACGCCGCGCCCTGCAAGTCCCTGACGGGACTCCTTGCGGCCCTCGCCTTTGGCTCGGGTTCCGGGCTCGCCGTCCGGCGCCTTGCGCGGCCTCCGTCAAGGCCGACGGACGGAGGTCCACATGTACGCCAGCACCGAGGAGCAGCGCAGGCGCGAGCGAGTCCAGGCGCTCGCCGAGCAGCTCTACCGCGAGCGCTATCCCTACTTGCTGCGGATCGCGGTCAAGCACGCCGCCAACCGCGAGGACGCCGCTGAAGCTCTCCAGTTCTCGTTCTCCGCGCTGATCGAAAAGTACGACCCCGCCGGCGGTTCCCCGCCCCTGGCCTGGATCACACTCGTATTGCAGCGTCGATGCTGGGCGCTTCACCGTGAGGCCCACCTCGACCGCCGCGCCGGCCAGGAGGCCGCCCCGGACTCGGCAGGGCGGAGCTTCGCCGCAGAGTCGATTCCCTCCGGTGACACCGGCCCCGAGCAACTGGTCGAGCTAGTCGAAGACGCCCGGACACGCCTCGCTGCCCTGAAGCCAGCAGAGCGCCGCGCCCTCAGCCTGATGGCTACCGGCTACAGCTACGCCGAGATCAGCGAGGTGAACGAGTGGACGTACACCAAAACGAACCGGTGCCTCAGCGAGGGTCGCGCCCGGCTGCGCGAGCTGGCGACTGGGTGAGGTCGGCCAGGTGGCAGGCCGTCTCGCTCATCAGTCCCTTCTCGCGAAGGAAGCGGGTCGGCACCGTTTGAGGATCCGAATCGGCAGCCGGATAGCGAAGTGTCGCGTCGCCCCGACTCCAAATTTGGCGCTGCAGCATCCCGAGGGATTATGTGGGAGGTTGAGATCCAAACAAGCGAAAGGGCAATATGCTTTTTGTCACGACGTACAAGATAAAGCCGCACCTGACCAAAGATGAGGCCAAGGAGCTGATGGCCGTCTTCGCCAAAGAGGGAACTGGCCCCGGCGTCAAAGCTCACTACGTAACTGCTGACGGCGGCAATGGCGTGGTGGTCTCAGAGACTGATGATGTCGCGGGAGCGTACCGCAACATTCTCAACTACACCCAGTGGATCGAGTACGACACCAAGGTGGTGCTGACGATCGAGGAGGCCGTTCCGCTTCTTGCCGACGCGATTGCCTGAAGTAGGCGACTCGACTGCGGACCTGGTCACGACTAGCCGCAACTTTCGCCAACTTTCGATACAACCCCGAGGCCGGGCGAGATCCCGGCCTCGGGGCTTAAATAGAGACGGCAGGTCTCCTCTCGTAGTTCGGACCGGCGTCCATTCGACTGGCGCAGTGGCCCGCGCAACTGTCGGGCACGCGGACGCTCAGCCGTTCGGCACTGTCTCGTCGGCAACGCTTTCGAGAGGGGTGACGAGGGACGACCGATTCGACGATACTCGCCACTGCATGGTCGATTGCGGCAAAGGGCGCCGCGAAACTGGCAGTGCACCGAGCGCTGCCAGGGAGGAGAGAACTCCGAAGCACCTCATGGGCAAGCGGAAAATGGCATGCTAAAGCCAAATCTTTCCGGCTGATTCCGGCTGTAATCGGCCGAAATCGTGTCTGACTGTGGCACGACTGTGGCACGAGATGCAGACTCACCTGGCGGACCGATCTTTACTCATATATTCGAGAATTAATATTCATGAATAACTGATACATTGCCCTTCACTAACCTCGCCCCTGGAGTCCAAGGAACTTCATTCCTCAGCGACAGGGGCCTCCACCGATAAGACTCTGCGGTGGAGACTCGATCGATCGAGACTCAGAGCCAGCTTGGAGGCCACTCATGGCCGCTGGGACCGTGCAGCGCGTTCGCGCCAACTGTCGCCCGAAAGACGTGTTTCGAATCGCCTTCGGGTTGATCTGGTTGATCGACGCCGCCCTCAAGTGGGAGCCCGCCTTTCGTAATGGATTGACATCGATGGTGAGGGAAGCCGCCCAGGGACAGCCCGGATGGCTGCACGGCTGGTTTCACTTCTGGATCAGCAGCGTCGCTTCCAACTCTGGATTCTTTGCCTACTCCACCGCGGTGATCGAGACTATGGTCGCGGCTGCTGTGCTGGTCGGCTTCGCGCGCAAGTTCACCTACATCGGCGCCGCGCTCTTCAGCGTCTTGATCTGGGCGGTGGGCGAGGGCTTTGGTGGGCCCTACTCGAGCAGCTCGACAGATATCGGCACTGCGGTGATCTACGCCGTCGTGTTCATGGGGCTGCTTGCGCTTGACTACGAAACCGCTCCGAGCTGCTTCTGCGTCGACCATCTGATCGAGCGGCGGGTGTCCTGGTGGCATCGTATTGCCGAGTTTGGACCCCGGGGCAAGCCCGAGAAGCCGGCCGCGCTTCCCGCTTCGCCAGCCGCTACCCCGGTCCCTCCGGTCACGCACGCGCCGGTGGCGACTCCGAGCCTGTAGGTGGTCCCATGGGCGACGGCGATCAGATGCAACAACACGCTGCGATTTCCGAGCTTGACCCGTTCGAGGCGCTCGTCGGCACCTGGACGACCGAGGCAACTCATCCCATATATCCCTCCACGGTGGTGCGCGGCCGAAGCACGTTCGAGTGGCTCGAGGGCAAGCGGTTCCTAATTCAACGCTCGGTGACCGATCACCCGGAGTTTCCCGACGCGATGGCGGTATTCGGCGTCACCGATGAGCAGCTCTCGATGCACTACTTCGACTCGCGCGGCGTCTACAGGGTCTACGCGGTCAGCCTGAGCGACGGGGCATGGAGGTTCTCGCGCGATGCGCCCGGCTTCTCGCAACGGTTCACCGGCACTTTCAGCGACGACGGCAACACCATCACCGGTCTTTCGACGTTGTCGAAAGACGGCTCGACCTGGGGCGACGACCTCGCGATCACCTACCGAAGGGCTGCGTAGAAGCCCTGCGTCCTTTTCAGCGACGAGACTCGATAGCGCGAAGCGCGTCACTCGCTTAGCGCGACGAGCGATGTAAGCGCCGGTTTTTGAATACTGGACCACCTGCGCCGGTCCAAAATTTACCCCCCGCGCAGCGGGAGGCGTCAGGCCGGGTCCTGACCTCGCCCAATCGAAGAGATCGAGGCAAGGAGGAACAGGTGATCGACGTGGAGGGATGGGTGGAGATCCGCGAGATCCACCGCCGCACCAGCCTGCACCGGGAAACGATCCGCCGCGCCCTCTCAGACGATCAGCCGCCGCGCTACTGCCGTTAGGTGCGCCCTCCAAGCTCGACCCCTTCGAGGAGGAGATCGGCCGCATCTTGCGTTCAGACCCGCGCATCCCAACACCCGCATCCGCGAGCTGATCTGTGAGCTGGGCTATGAGGGAGGCAAGACAATCCTCGACACCTACTTGCGCGAGGTGCGCCCGCGCTTTGCCCCCAAGCGCACCTACCAGCGCACCGTCTACCGGGCGGCCGAGATCTGTCAGTTCGACCCCTGGGAGCCGAAGGGCGAGATCCCGATCCGTCACGGGCAAATGAGAAGGGGCTGGGTCGTCACCTCAGAGCTTGGGTTCTTAAGGGCCGCCGCCCTGAGCTTCGCCAAGCAGGCCCCCGACATCCTCTGGGGCATGGGTCGGTGCCTGGCGAAGCTGGGGGCGCTGCCGGAGACCGTGGTCTTCGACCGCGAGGCGGCGATCGCCACCAGGGGCAAGCCCAGCGATGCCTTCGCCGCCTTCTGCGGCGCCCTGTCGGTCGGCTGGCTGATCTAGGACACAGGGCGAGCGATTCCTCGGAGAGGTAACGTCGGTCCGCCAGTCTGCTTGTCACGGCTATTCCAGCTTTGGGAGGCCCTATCCGTTCTCCCTCCAGCAGTTTTGGGGAGGGTCGGGTGGGATTTGGTGAATCCTCCGCAGGTGGGTCCATGGGCATGGAACTGGCGCCGCAAGCCATTTTTCCTCATCCAGCTGCAGTTGGATCTCTCGGTACACTGGAACGGTATTCTCATCGAGCGCTTGCAGTAACCACTGCAGCAGGAGACGACTCCGTTTGCGTGACGAGGGCTGTGAACGTTCGCCCGGTGCTACGGCGATACCCGATCTCAAACAAGAAACTCCCCACCAGCGTGACACCGAGCGCGATCGCTGACGTGGGTACCGCCACGATCATGTGATCGAACAGGACGACGAACAAAGAAGCACAGGTGACGGCCGAAGCCACGACGGGTATCGCCTTGGCGCCCGTGCTCTTTAGGATCCTTACGTGACCGATATTGACCGCCGAGTACACCAAGAGGAAGGCTGCACTTCCCATCGAGGCAACCGCACTCAGGGGAAATAACAGGACGAACACGAGCACCAACCCAGAGGTGATAAAGAGTCCCTCAACGTCACGACCCCAGAGCTTGCGATCAAACGCTGGTGGAAGGCCGCCGTTCTTGGCGATCTGATAGGCGACATTCGTCGATCCAAACAGAGTGGCATTCACCGCTGATGCGGTCGAGAGCAGAGCCGCGACGGCGATCAATCTAAAGCCCGGCGGGCCCAGAGAGGGCTTTGCTGCGACGGCCAGGGCCGAATCCCCAAGTCCTTTGAGGACACTCAATGGCACGTTGGTCACCACACCGATGGCAACAAATATATATATCACCGTCGCGATCGCGACACTACCGTAGATCGCACGCGGCAAATCGCGCTTGACCTTCGCCATGTTTGCCGCAGCATTGGTTATCAAGCCGAAGCCCTCATAGCCAACGAACAAAACCCCGGCACCGGTCAAGACCTCAACGGGACCCGGCCAGCTGGCGGGGGACAAGCGAGGGAGTCCTCTCCCTGGTAGTGCGATGAACGCAGCCGCGATGAAGGCAGCGAGGATTGCGACCTTGATAATCACGATCATGGTCTCGGCGCGCCCCATGATTCGACTGCCGAGAAAGTTGATCACGGTGAAGGCGAACACCACTCCCACTGCCCACACCTTGGATGGGAGATCGATGAAGGTTGCGGCGTAGGCAGCAAACCCGGTTGCATACAGGGCAATTGTGAATATGTAGCTGAAGTACTGAAAGATGCTAAGAGAGCCAGAGGTCACTCCCTCGCCGTATCCGTGAACCAAGAAGGTCACGGCACCGCCTACGCTCGGGAACGTCGTTCCGAGAGCAACGTAGCTGTAGGCGGCGAGACCGGCGACCACACCTCCGATTGCAAAAGAGATGGGCATGCCAGAGCCCGAGATGCTCGCCACGACACCAAGGATGGAGAAGATCCCTGCGCCGATCATGGCACCCACCCCGATGCTGAGTGCTGCAGCTAGTCCGATACTCGGCTTCTTCGTTGAGTCCGCCATCGAGCGGCATCTTCTCGGACGATCGGGCAGCGGGCCGTGTGGTGAGCGGCCCGCTGCCGACAGAGGCGTGCGTGTGCGTTTAAGAAGCGGCCGACGGAATGGCGTTGTGGCCGTCTGCGTGATCGCGTGGGCGCAGGAATTTCAGAGCGGTATCGGGGTTTCGCAGCGCCCCCCCGATCGAGAGGATCGCGAAGCCGAGCCCGCTCAGCAGCAGGGCGATCCCGACAACGATCCCAAACAGCGAGATCTGATCGGCCATGTAGCTCGTGTTTAGCGCCGTGGCGAGCGCCGTCTCCTGGATCCAGACGTTGCGAGCAGGATTTTCTTCGGGTTTACCGTCCGCTGCTTTCAGCGCCTTTGATTCTTCTTCGGTGCCATTGCCGTTGGCGGTGGCGTAGCGCGGCATCTGGGAGTAGTAAAGGCCGCTGGTCGCCTCCAGCGCATGGATCGTCATGTACTGGGCAAAGCAGCGCGCGGCTGAGCCGCTGTTGACCGTCTTTTCGGCCACCGAGCAGCTCGGGATCGGAAGCTTGGAGGTGTTCAGGCCCGCTTTGGCAGCCTCTTCCTTGATCGCAGTTGGCGTCATGTCGGGTGTGCCGACGATCTTCTGTTCGGACAAGGTGCTGTTGACCGTGCTCCGACCGTTTGCGCCCATCACGATCGCGGCTATGCCAAACCCGACCAGAACGACTGCGGCGACGATGCCGCCGATCTCAAATACCCTTCTCATGGAGCCTCCTGCGGTTTGAGGGTGGTGGTCTTCCACAGATCTATTCCTCAACCGCGAGCGCGGCAAGAGGGGAATCCACGGTTTCGATACGGGTTAACCGCAATTGACAGAGACCCGAGCCGAGCACGTAGTGCCTGGGAGTCGCCTGCCCTCTGACCAGGGCGGCGGCAGGGCGTAGGTCAGAATTCTGACGCATGTCTCGACCCGCCGCCCATACGAAGCTAGTTTGGGCGCCGGGAGCGCGACGGTAGCCAGGAGGGCGACTCGATGCCGCCCCCACAGGGAAACGCTCGGCACCAGAACCGGCTAGGGGTCAAGGCAGGCTTTTGGTGCCGAGTCGCTGCTGCTTTTTTGGACTCCCTGAGCGCAATCTTTTTCCCCGGTTCGCGACTGGCTGCCACATACTCGACTACGAGCTGCGTCGGTTTGCGTGGGCTTGGCCTCAAAGTCGCCACTCCGCTTGACACCCAGCCTGGGCTTGCTTTACGAGTGTGAATCGGCGTCGGCGGACGTGGTTCTGCGTTCAATCTGTTTCGCATAGGCGCGCATAACGTCGCGGTGATCGATCCAGGCAACCATCGTGATGTTCCCCTTTGCGAGCACCGGCAATCCCTCCCAACCCCCGTCGGAGAGCAGCTCGATTGCATCGGTCAACGCTTGCTCGGCATGGAGCTCCGGGGTCACTTGAGCCAACGACGCGGCGTCGACATGCTCGCCACTGACTGCCTGGCGGTCGATGTCACGGGCCGCAAGCACTCCGAGTAGATGGCCCTGCTGGTCGGTCACCGGCAGCGCGGCGTCTGATCCCTGTGCGAAGCGAGCGGCTATCTCCGCTAATCCCGCGCTACCTGGAAGCGCCTCCGGCGCTGTCCGCATCACCTGCGAAACCTGTAACGCGCTGAGCGTCCCAGCGAGCGCCGGGCGCTCGATATCGATCCCCCGCCGCTTCAGCTTCAGGGTGTAGATCGAGGATGAGGAGAGGCGATGGCTGAGGCCGGTGGCGATCACCACCGCCAGCATCAAGGGCAGGATGATCGCGTAGTCGCTGGTCAGCTCAAAGACGATGAGCACTGCGGTGATCGGCGCCCGCGCCGCGGCGCCAAACACGGCTCCCATCCCGACCAGCCCGTAAGCGCCTGCGCCAGCGGTTGCAGCTGGTAGCAGCTCGTGGGCACCGATTCCGAAGGCGCTGCCCAACATCGCCCCCATGAACAGAGACGGGGCGAACACCCCTCCCGAGCCGCCGATCGCCATCGTCAGGCTTGTGGCCGCAATCTTGCCGATCAAGAGAATGAGCAGCAGGTCGAACCCGTAGCGCCCACCGATTGCCCGCTCCAGTACCGGGTAGCCGATTCCATACATCTCTGGCAGGGCGAGCAGCAGGACGCCGAGCAGGACGCCACCGACCGCCGGCCGTAGCCAGGCCGGTCCGCGCCAGAGCCGATCGGCGAAATCCTCGGTTCCGTATAGCGCTCGGATGAACGCCACCCCGACGAAGGCAGCCAAAAGTCCCAGAATCGCGTAGAGCGGGTACTCGGCAGCCGAAACCACGTGGAAGGTCGGCAGGTGAAGGAACGCGCCCGTGCCGAAGGCCAACCGCCCGACTGCGGTCGCCACCACCGAGCTCAGCACCACGAGGCTGAAGGAGCGCGTCTGGAAGTTGCGCAGGATCAGCTCCAAGGCGAAGAAGACGCCAGCGATTGGAGCGTTGAAGGTGGCGGCGATACCCCCCGCGGCGCCGCAGGCGACGAGCAGGCGCAGCTCCTGTGCTGAGAGGCGGCTTACCTTGCCGAGCGCCGAGCCGAGCGCCGAGCCGATCTGGACGATCGGGCCCTCTCTGCCTACCGAGCCCCCGGCGCCGATGCAAAGGGCGGAGGCGAGCGACTTCACCACCGGGACCCTGCCCCTGATCCGCCCCTCGTTGCTGTGGACGGCGAGCATCACCTCGGGGACGCCGTGGCCGCGGGCCTCGGGTGCGAAGCGGTAGACGAGCGGGCCGTAGAGCAGGCCGCCAACCACCGGAATCACAAGCACGACAAAAGGACCGAGGAACGGCAGGTGCGGGTTGGTGAAGTGCCCGAGGGCACTCGGATCTCGGTGGCCAGTGAAGAGCTCGGTGAAGGTGAAGATCAGATAGCGAAAAACGATCGCTCCTAGACCAGAGCCGGCTCCGACCAGGAGCGCGAAGGCGACCAGCAGCCCCGACTCGCCGCCCAAGATGGATCGCAGATATCCGCTCGTCGCGTCGCCCACGCCGAGCCTCATCCTGCTCGAAAGACTGCTGGCCATAGATAGAACTTAGGACTGGCGGCGCCCGCCGAGCGCCGCAGAGGGTCTTGCCGTCCGATTTCGTCAGAAAGCTGACAATTCGCCTGGTGGCGTTCTCAAATGGGCGGACCCGGCATGTCAGTCCTCCTCAGATCGCCAGCTCCGGTACAGAGCCGTGAAATCCTCCTGCATCTCGGGAGTTAGATCCTCGGCTCCCAGACGGCCCGTTAGCCGGATCGTGGCGCGCATCTGCGCGAGGTACTCCGCACAGTGCTCACAACCGGCCAGGTGTGCCTCAAAGCGCCGCCGCTGTGATCGCGACAGCGCGCCCTCCAAGTAGTCGGTTACCAGCTCGACAACCTGCTGGCATACCAACTCTTCTTTTCGCCGCAGCATCTTCATGCCGTCGCAAGCTCCTCGAGCGCTCGTCGCAGTTGACTGCGCCCTCGATGCAG
Source organism: uncultured Solirubrobacterales bacterium (assembly GCA_963777915.1). Classification (GTDB taxonomy): domain Bacteria; phylum Actinomycetota; class Thermoleophilia; order Solirubrobacterales; family 70-9; genus CAVUPF01. The sequence goes on from CAVZSH010000005.1 coordinate 998,326, forward strand.
CAGGACCCTCTGGTTGCCGTCGCTGATCTCCAGCACCTCGCAGACCTCCTGACTGCTTAGCCCGTCGACGTCTCTGAGGATGAGGACCTCGCGCTGGCGCGGGGGAAGCTGCTCCAGCGTCTTGCGGAGCCTGTCGGCAAGCCCTTGCGCGAAGATTCGATCCTCGCTTTCCTCGATCCAGTGCTGCGGGGGAGCCATCCACGCCCCGGACGCGTCAAAGCGAGAGCGATCCACTGCAGGTGTTGCGTCACCGATCGCGACACTTCGATGCTCGCGCACGCCGGTGCTCCTAGCCCGATTGACAAGGATTTGCAGAAGCCAGGTCTTGAACGAGGAGCGCCCGGCGAATTCGTCGATCCCGCGCAGGACAGCCAACCAGGTGTCCTGAACCACCTCCTCGGCGATCGCCGTGTTGGGCACGAACGAGGAGGCCAACTGCAGCATTGCCCCGTGATGGCGAGCGGCCAACTGAACGAAGGCCTGCTCGTCGCCGGCACGCAAGCGCGCCACCAGCACGTGATCTTGCTCCGCAGCTTTGCTGCGATGCTTGCGGCGCAGGGTGGCGAAGACCTGGGTCAAACCGACACCTTTGCCTGGAGACGAGGGGACACACTGGGATCAATTCCCTTGAGGTTCATGCTCGCCGAGCAGGCTACGGCGCCTCTCTTAAGGCGCCGTAGCCCACCTGACATGCCTCTAAAGGGCGACGATGCCCTCGCCGCCAGCGGCTCCGGGGACGGTGATCGCCCCGATTCTGCTCAGTGCTCCCTGCGCCCCGATTGCGAACTCATCCACTACTCCGGCGCCGCCGGTTTGCACGTAGAGGAACCGCGAATCGGCTGACACTGCGGCATCAACGGTGCCGGGATCGGTTTCGGTGTCTCCCAAGAGGGTGAGCAGCTGCCCGCCCTCGCTGGACTGAAAATTGCTGATCGAGGCGCTGGCGGCGTTTGAGACATAGAAATGCCGGCCGGCACGGGCTACCCAGCAGGTGGCTTCCTGACCCGTTGGCACCGAGTCAAGCTGCGTGACGGTCCCGTTACCGCCGAGCGCGAAACTCGCCAGCGAGTTGGTGCCCGCCTCGGCCACGACCAGATTCCCCTCTTGATCGAACGCCACCGCGAAGGGGACGGCGCCTGGCTCAGAGTTGACGACGGGCGTTTTGGACAAGCGCCCGAACGGCGACACACCAAAGACGTCTATGTCGCTGCCGTTGGCCTTGGTCGTAACGATCAGCTGGGAGCCGTCCGGCGAGAAGGCGACCTGGCCGGGCGTGTGGGTGAACTGGGGGGTTTCGGTGGGATTGAGGCCGAGTGCTCGGTTAGATCCCGGAATCGGGACCAGGCGGTCCGAAAAGACCGCGTAGCCCTGTACCGATCCGCCTTCCTCGGCGTTCAGCACGTACACGAGACCGCGATCGACGGCGACGCTGACCGGGAATGACCCGCCAGAGCTGATCACCTGGCGCAAGGCCAAGTGATCGCCAAAAGCGGCAAAGACAGAGATCGTGTTGCTGCCGGCGTTGACGGCGTAGAGCAAGCCGTTCTCGCGATCGTAGGCGAGAGAGCCCTGCGAGGCGAGGTGATCGACGACAGAGCCGGTAAGCGTTCCGCCCAGTCCACCGGTGTTGTAGACGCCGGCCTGGGTAAGGCTGCCATTGTCGGTCTGGTCGTAGGCCACGACCTGATTGCCCGACGTATTGTCGGTCTGGACGAAGACAGGATGGTCCGATCGGGGATCGAAGGGATGGCCGAACGAATGGCCTGGGCGAGCGCCAAAGGCGCTCGCTGATCCGCACGTGCAGGCAAGCAAAACCGCTGCCGCAGCCAATGCGGCGCTGACGCGAGTCGTTGCTTTCATCTCATAGCTCCTCGGATTGGGGAAGGATGTTCAACGTTCAGTCCATCGAGCGCTCGGTCCGTTACGCGCGCAGCGAACTCAGCCCGTTCGATCGAGCGAATGCACCGAAAGACCTCAGGAGTATTCGGTCACACTTGGGGTTGATGAGCGCGCCCTTGATCGAAGTCCTTGCCTATGACAGAGAGCTGGCAGCGGGCCTGGATCGAGTCGGCCGGGAATCGGCCCAGGCCGACTGCCGCGCCCAAGTGGTGGAGATCGGACGTGGCAGCTGGGAGTCCACAGCGTTTGAGAGCCCGGACCCCGGTGGTTATGGGTTGCTGCTGCTCTCCGGATTCCTAGTCCGCCGGGTTGGCCAGGGAGGCCGCTTTGGCGCCGAGCTTCTCGGCCCCGGCGATCTGCTGCGTCCCTGGCAGACCGTGGGCGCCGTAGCAAGCATTCCCTTCGAGCCCGTCTGGAACGCAATCACCGACATCGAGATCGCCGTTCTCGGCGGGAGCTTTGCCCAGCGGGTTTCGCCCTATCCCGAGGTGGCCACGCAACTGGTCGCCCGGGCCCTGCTGCGCTCTCGCTACCTGGCAATCAACATGGCGATCGTCCATCAACCGCGGATCGAGACGCGGCTGCACATGCTCTTCTGGCACCTTGCCGATCGCTGGGGGCGGATGAGGCCGGAGGGGGCGACCCTCGATATGCCGCTCACTCACACGCTGCTCGGCGATCTGGTCGCCGCCCGCCGCCCAACAGTCTCCACGGCGATGGCTGCGCTGGCAAAGGACGGCAGGGTAGAACGCGCGCCGCAGGGGTGGCGCCTTCTCGGCGGGCCTCCGCGCGAGCTCACCGAGCTGTCCGCTTGAAGAGCGCTTCGAGCGTCTCGATCAGGGCCAGGGATCTCGGTGATGGGCTCGCTCTTGGCGTTGGCGATAGTCGTGCAAGGCTCGCATCGCCTGGGCAAGGAGCGCCGCGTCGACGGCGGCAAAACCGCAGATGACTCCAGGGGAAACCATGCATTCTTGGTCGGACTTCGAGCCGCTCAGCGCAAGTCGCGTGTCAGGCTTGTGACACGCGGCCGAGGTGTCCATACGGGGGGCATTCGACTCCGGCGCGGCCCCTTCCTGGGGGCTCAGGGGCCGACGGGTGCCTGGGCGAGGCCGCCTGGGTTGGAGCCAACTCCCTCGCCAGCCCGTTTCTCGAGGGCGAGTCCGACCAGGGGGTAAATCAGGGTCGAGAGCATCGCCGCGCCAACCAGCCCGGCGGCCGTCGAGGCTTTCATGTGGCCGGCGTTAACCGCCAGGGTCGTGATCGCAACAACCAAGGGCAGCTCGGTCGCCGAGTAGAAGGCAAGGGCGACCCGCTCGCGGCCGCTCAGCGCCCTGCGGTAGAGCAGCAGGGCCGGCGCCCCCCGCACCACCAAGAAGAGGCCGAAGAACATCACAAGCTTGGCCAGAGCGGTCGCCGAGCCTAGAGCCTGGAGGTCGAAGTTCATCCCGCTGACGACGAAGAAAAAGGGACGAAGAACCCGAAGCCGACCGCGGTCAGCTTCGATTCAAACACCTCCAGCTCGTGTCCGGTCAGGGCCAACCTGGTGATCATCCCGGCGACGAAGCCGCCGAGCAGGACGTCGAGGTGCAGCTGGCTGGCCAGGCCGACCAGGCCGAAGACCAGGACCACGGTGATGCGGACCGCAAGCTGGCTGCTCGACTCGAAGCTGCGCTGCAACGCCGGCCAGCCCTTCCACATCAGGTCCATCGATACGATCGCCACGCCGACAGCAAGGGCAACGAAGGCGATCAGGATCGCCGCCTCCTGTAGCGGGTGGTCGGTCGAGAGGAAGATCGTTACCAAGAGGATCGGCCCGAACTCCCCAGCGGCGCCGGCCCCCAGCAGGTAGGTGCCGAACCTGCTCCGCAGGGTGCCGGTGTCGCGCATAATCGGGATCAGTGTCCCGATCGCCGTGGTGGCCATTGCCGAGCCGGTGTAGAGGACCGAATCGATGACGCCAGCCGCATAGAGCGCGCCTCCGATGCCGTATGCAAGCGCGACGGAGAGCAGCCAGCCGAATCCGCCTAACTCAAGCGGAGCACCGCGTATGCGCTCGAAGTTGATCTCATAGCCGGCGAAGTAGAAGAGCATCCCAAGCCCGAGGTTTGAGAAGAAGCGGCTGAATTCATCGGTGGCGGCGAGGCTGAAGCCGTGGGGGCCGATCAAGATCCCCAGCACCAACTCGAGCACGACCACCGGCGGCGCGATCCGCCCTGGAAGTACCGTGACCGTGACTGCCGCGACCGCGGCGCTCAGCACGATCAGGAAGAACGATGCTGCGTCGACGTGGATCACGTGAACGAGGGCGATCCTATGGCCGCAAGCAGTTGGAGCTAGGTGTCGGGCACGATCAGGACCGCGGCACCTGGAGGTGGATCGACCCGTTGGGCGAGCAACTCCCATGAAGTTGCCGACAGCACACAGAGCTGCCCGGGCATGAGGGCCTGCGGATGGGTGGGTGTATCGGCCTCGCGGACGGTGATCCGCCCGCCGCCGAGCCGGCGGGCAAGCTCAGTCGCCAGTCTGTTTGCCTCAGAGGCGCGCTCGACGCCATCCGCGTTCCCTCTAATCAACTCAACCACTCGGATCGAAGTTGCCTTGCCGACCAGTATCGCCACCGGCGACGCCAGCGCCGCGGCCACCGCCTCTCCAGCGCTGCCGAAGGCGGAGGCTCCCGAAACCGAAGGCTGCCCGACCAATACAAGAGAGGCTCGGGCCTCGGTGGCGGCGTTGACAACGCCTTCGGCGAGCGAGTCGTTGACGAGCAGCTTCGGCTCGGCGTCAAGGCCGGCGTCAAAACCGGCTGCCTCGACCTGGGCGAGGTCCCCATCGCTCGATTTGGCCTCCTGGCGCGAGCGGGCGAGGAGGCCGTGGACCACGCCACCGTCGGGAGCAGCAATCCTGCCCGCGATTGCGAACCCGAGTGGAGCCTGGGCGGCATCTACAAGGGTGATGAGTATGCGTGCGCCCAGCCGCTCGGAGGCCGTCTGTGGCGGCGGCACGACCTTCACCGAGCGCTCGACGAGTAGCGTCCCGACCACGATCGAGGCGAGGATCAGGACCAGCGCCGCGTTGACCACGGACTGGTCGAAGAGGCCGATGTCGTAGCCGACGATGGTCGCCGCCAGGGTCGCCGCTGCCTGGGGGATAGTCAATCCCAGCATCAAGACCGCCTGCGGACCGGAATACCCGAGCGCGACCCGGGCGAAGGCCGAGGCGATCGCCTTACCCCCGACGCTGGCCGCGATGAAGAGGCCGGCCAGCTTCAGCGTCTCGCCTTCGACCATCACGGCCGGATCGAGGAGCATGCCGACGGAGACGAGGAAGACAGGCACGAAGACCGCGGAGCCGAAGAAGTCGATGCGATCCATCAGCGGACCCTCGTTGGGCACCAGGCGGTTCAGCGCGAGCCCGGCGAAGAAGGCACCGACGATCGGCTCGATCCCGAAGATGTCCGCAACTGTCGCGGCGGCCAGGAAGGCGGCCACCGCGAGCAGGTAGCGGACGACTCGATCGGTGCCCAGGTAGCGGAATGCCAGCCGCACCAACCGCGGCAGAAGACCGATCGTGAAGATCAGCAACACGGTCAGGCCGAGGACTATCTGCAGCGCGATCGATGCCCCCGAGCCACCCTCGAGCTGGGAGCCCGAGACGCCCGCGAGGACGATCAGCGCCGCGGTATCTGTGAGGACCGTCGCCCCGACCGCTGTTGCCACGCCGCGGTCGGCCGAGAGGCCCGCGGAGCGCGCGGCGGGATAGAGCAGCAGCGTATGGGAGGAGAGAAGCGCTCCCAGCAGCAGCGCCGCCGGAGCGGTCCAGCCCAAGGCGAGGCCGATCGCGGTGCCGAACGCCATCGGCAGCAGGAAGGTCACGATCCCGAAGGTGATGACGGCGCTGCGGTGGACTCGGACCAGGGTGAGATCGAGCTCGACCCCCGCGACGAACATCAGGTAGAGCAGCCCAAGTTGCCCGAGGTCCGGGACCGTCGTGTTGCCGGCGCCAATCAGGTTGAGCCCGTAGGGGCCGATCACGAAGCCGCCGAGCAGCAGCCCGATGATGCCCGGGACGCGGGCCCGCCGCATCAGCGGCGGGCCGACGATGACTACGACGAACAGCACCAGGAACTCCCAGGCGGACCCGCTCGGAGACTTGAGCGTGATCGCGGCAAGGCTGTGCAAGGCGGGCAACATCATCGCGTGGTCTGCAAGAGCGGGATCGCCGATTCGGCGTTGGCTGCATCGCTGCCCACCCAGCGGTTCAAGAGCTTTTCGATCGTTCCGTCAGCGGTGAAGGCGCGGATCGCCGAATCGACCGCCTGGCGGTTGGGGGAGCCCTTGGGCAGAGCGACTGATATCGCCTCGTGTTCGGGCAGCTGGGCCACCGCTTCGAGGCGACCTCCCGAAAGCCGCGCGGTCGCAACCGCGAGCGGGAGATCGAACATCACCGCGTCGATCTTGCCAGCGTCAAGCGCGGCGAGCATTTCTTGTTGGCCGTCGAAGAGCACGGCCGGACGCTCGGGGGTGATCGATTCGGAGATGTCTTCTACGAAAGTGGTCGAGCGCACGGCTCCCCATCGCAGTTCCTGGGCAGCGGCCAGGTCCGGCACTTCGGTCCCGCTGCGAACGACCACTGTCGGCGCGGCTTTCAGGTAGGGGGCGGAGAATTCGAGGTAGCGTTCGCGTTGGGCAGTGGGGGTGATCAGGTCCAGCCCGATGTCGGCGCCGCCGAGGTGCCCTTCCACGATCCGGTGGAAGTGAACGATCCGGATGCGTACGGTACCGAGGTCAAAGCGAGCGGCAAATTCCCGCGCCAGCTCGTACTCGAAGCCGCCGGTCGGATCGCCCGGTGTCCCTTCCCAGAAGCCCGCGCTCGGCACTGCCGCCGTGGCCACCGTGAGCACCCCGGGCTGAGTGGTAGCGAAAGTCCCTGCTGATGCCGCGATCGAGCCACAGCCAGCCGCCGCGGCGAGGAGGAAGGCCACGAGTAGCGCCGCGGTGAGCGGTCTATGACGGTGGTGGGCCAGCGACCATCGCCCAAGGGCCTGCGTTGAGAGCATCCGGCGATCGTATGGGGGGAGGGAGAGGGTTGCCAATCTGCCCGGCTAGGCGGCGCTCCACACCTGCACGGCAACAAAGACCACATACAACAGGATCAGCAAGCCGCCGCCTCCGCGACCCGATCCGCGCCTAGGAGTGAGAAGCAGGAGCGCCACGAGAGTCATCACGATCAACCAGGCGAGATCGAAGCGGACGAGCCCCGAGGCGGGCTCAAGTCCAATCAGCAGAGCTGGCACCATTACCCCGCCGAGCAGGTTGATCGTATTGCTGTTCAGACTCTCGCTGACCAGGGCGGCACCGCGATGGCTGGCGCCAAGTCGGACGGCCGTATACGCGTTCGGCAGGCTGGTGAGGATCGCCAAGATCAGGACGCCGACCAAAGCGGTGGGAAGGTGCCATTGATCAGCCAACGATAGGGCCGAGCGCACCATGCCCTCACTTCCCGCCACGATCAGTCCCACCGCGAGGAGGATTGTCGAGGTCAGGCGCCAGATCGGAGTCTGGCGGAAGCGGTGCGCTATGGGCCCGGCGACGCGGCCGGGTTTCGGCGGGCGCCGAACCAACAGCAAGAGGTATGGGACCAGGACCGCGGCAAGCGCCAGCAGGGCAAGGGCCGGAGCCAATAGCTCGAGGACCACGCCGGCTGCCAGCAGGGCGGCAAGCAGGCCCACCGCGCCCTCCACGGCTAAGGAGCGTCGTTCGATGCGAACCGAGCCGGCCAAGAGTGCGCTGAGGCCGATCATAGCTGCCAGGTTGAAGGCGTTTGAGCCGAGCACGATGCCGAGGCTGACGCTTTTGGCGCCCTTGGCCAGAGCGATTAGCGCCGAGGAGATCTCAGGCGCATCCGCAGCAAGAGCGGTGAGCAGCCCGACCAGGGCCTCCGGCAGGCCCAGGCGAGGGGCAAGATGGTCGAGCCGGTCGGCAAAGGAGGACGCCGCGCCTAGGGTCAGGAGGACGGAGAGAGCGAAGACCGCACTGGCGAGAATTGGCATCGGAGATCTGGGGTCGGCGACATGGCGCCGACCAGACTTCCCGGCTCACCTGTGTCCAGCGTACTTATGTCCGGGGTCAGCTTCGTGCCAACGCCGACGTAATGCGCGAAGTTATCCCTGACAGTAGGCGGGCAATCAGCCATCAGACCGCCCTCAGCTACGGAAAAAGCCCCAGAAAAACCGTCCGCAGCCACTTCGCCTCACAGAGCGGTTTGAGCCCTTTGGACGCAGCCGACCACGCCCCCCCACCATGTGTGAGGACGTGGTCGGCTGCGTCGTCGGGCAAGGAGTGAAAGGAGGCGAAGTGGCTGCGGGGTATCGGCACTAGGTCGGTGAGCGTCATAGGAGTAGATGCCAGGAGGAAAAAGGACAGAGCGGGTAAGCGAGAGGGATCTTGAGGTTCTGGAGTTTGTGGCGAGGTTTGGGATGGTCCCTAGGCATGTTGTGGCGCTGTGGTCAGAGACTGGGAGGGCGGTCACGTATGCGAGGGTGCGGCGCTTGCGGGAGGCCGGGCTTCTTGAGGTGTGGCCGGGAATCGGTGAGATCGGCAGACTGCTTCTCTGTACCCGGCGGGGCCTGCGGGTGATCCACCGCAATGAGCTCAGCACGCCGAGCTTCTCCCCGGCGACCCTTTACCACTCCGCGGTCGCTGCCCGGATCGCCGCCCAGCTCGAAGTCTCCGGGCGGCGGGTTCTCTCCGAGCGCGAGATCCTCGCCGCCGAGCGGCTGTCGGGGGAGCGGCTTTACTCGATCGAGCTGCGCCGTGACCGCAAGCACCGCCCCGACCTGATCCTGCTCGGCTACCCCAACGAGGCGATCGAGGTCGAGCTGACCAGCAAGGGAACCAGCCGCCTCGACGGCCTGGTCCGGGCCTGGCGGCGCTCGCTCAACGAAAAGCAGCTTGGCTGCGTGCGTTACCTCTGCTCACCACAAGCGCTTCCCTGCATCAAGCGCGCCGTGCGGCGGACCATCGCCGAGGAGTTCGTCGGGGTCGAGCCGCTGGAGCTGCGCGATGGCATCCTCGGGCTCAGCTCCGCCTCGCCGGCTCTGCGGGGTGACGAGCTGAGTCGGCAGGGCGCCGAGCGCCTCGCGCGACAGGCGGAGCGCTCGCGCGAGAGCCGTTTCGACTTGGCGGTGGAGAGGCCGAGCTATGGCTAGGAAGCTCGCCACGTCGATCCTGCGGATCGCGATCGGCGAGGCGGTGTCGCGGTGACGCGCAGCGCCGCGACACCGCCCGAGGCGGTCGTCGTCGCTACACACAGAACACAGGGTGCCAACCCCCGCATAGAGATCACCCCCAGCAGGGCCCAGTACAAGCAGCTCTGCCGCGACCTCGCGAAGCTCCGCAAAACGGGGGCCACCTCGCACACCGCCGCGATCGTTCAAGCCGTCCACGCCGCCGCCGCGGGACGTATCCTGGGCTATGACCAAAACGAAAAGCCGGGCAGCGCATAAACCGCTCCCGGCATGGCAACAGGAGGTTGAGTCCTGATGCAAGAGAAGCCTAACGTCGTCGCAACCGACGACGTTGTGATCTTCGGGGCAAAGTCAAGTCCCGACCCCCACGAGAGCATCCCCGGCCAGATTGAGGATTGCGAGGCATTTGCCAAGACCGAGGGCTTGCACGTCGTCGCCACCTACTCCGACGAGAACGCGAGCGCATATAGCGCTGACCGAGGGCCGGGGCTCGCCGCCGCGCTGACTCACGCAAAGCGCCTTCAATGCAGCCTGCTTGTCTGGCACAGTGACCGACTGGCGCGCGGGGACGGCAAACAGGCGCGCCATCTAGTCGAGCTGTTTTTCGAGTGCCGCCGCGCTGGGGTAACGCTGCGCAGCGTGCAGGACGACCACACATTTGGCGACGTGGCTTACATCGCCATGATGGGACAGCGCGCCCACGAGGACAGCCGCCGCAAGGGGCTCGGGTCCAAGAAAGGACTGGCGAAACGCCGCGCTGATGGCGGCTACATCGGCCGACCTCTCTATGGCTACGTACTCGGGCCGGATGCCGACGACCCTGATCCGCGGGCGCTCATCCTGCACCCTGAACCCGCCGAGGCTGCGGTGGTGGATCGGATGGCTAGCGAATTGCTGGCCGGGCAGACACAGGCGGCGATTGCGAGAGCCGCAAACGACGACCACATCCCGACCAAGCGCGGCACTGGCAGGTGGCATCAATCCACCGTCAGGCGGCTTCTCCGAAACCCTGCCATCGCCGGCTTGATCCGGGGGACCGACGGTGCGCTGATCGAAGCCACGCACCCATCGATTGTCGAGCGGGAGAAGTGGGATCAGATCCAAGTGCTGCTGAACACGGGCTCATGCCGAGAGTCCCGCGGACGGCCTGCGCCGCACCTACTCCAGAGGGGCTTCCTGCGCTGCGGGGAGTGCGGACGAGCGATGGTGCCGCGATCCGAAGGCGATCGGTACCGCTGCCACGGTCGCGCCCAGGACGGCACCTCGTGCTCGATGCCGCCAATACCCAGACGCCATGTCGACGAGGCGATCTTCGCCTACTTCGCAGAGGCGAGCCTCGATCTAGACGCCACCCGCGAGCGGCTTCGCGAGGCCGTCAACCAACGGGTCGCAGGGGCCAGGTCAATGCTCCATAGCGCTGAGCGCGCCGCTCAGCGCGCCGAGGAGGCTCTCGCCAGGGTGCGGAGCGATTACAAGAGAGGCGCTCTGCCAGTTGACGACTGGCTCACATTCAAGGCCGAGTTGGAGTCCGAGCTGGCGGGCGCCGCCGCCGAGCGCGACCGGCTCGCCGAGCAGTTGGCCGAGGCCGAGGCTGGCACGAAGATCAACGACGCCGAGCAGGAGGTGCTTGAGCGCCTAGCCGCGATTCGCGCCGCGATAGCCGGGCGGGTCGCCGGCGCCGAGGGTGTTGACGCGGTACGGGCGAGACTGCTGGGACTGTTTGACAGTTTCGTGCTGCACCGCGGCATACCCTCAAAAGCCCATGTCGAGTTGATCGGCAACGAGCGTTGGATTGAGCCTGTGCCGAGCCAGCACGCCATCGAGGGCTATGACGAGCAACTGCGTCCGGTGCTGGCGCGCAAACCGCTTGAACAAGCGGCAAACAATTATGCGCTAGTCACCGTGTGAGACTACCCCGCGCAGCAGGCTGGCAAGCCGACTCTACGCAGCCGCCAGCAGCTCCCGGGCGTGGCGAGTGGCCGCCTCATCAAAGCGCTCGCCGCCGAGCATCCGGCGAATCTCTTCAACCACGCCCTCACCGTCGAGGCGCTGCACGGTCGCTGTGGCCCGCTTCCTCGCGATGTCCTTCTCCAGCCGGAAATGGGTGGTGGCCAAGGAAGCGACCTGTGGCAGGTGGGTGATGCAGATCACCTGGCGGCCCTCGCTCAGCGCCCGCAGCCTCTCTCCCACGATCCGTGCCGTCTTGCCGCCAACCCCAGCGTCGATCTCGTCGAAGACGAGGGTGCCGGCGCCGCCGCCTTCGGACAGACCGCTGAGCGCAAGCATCACCCGGGAGAGCTCGCCCCCGGAGGCGGCGTCTCGGAGCGGCGCCGGGTAGATCCCGGGGTTCGGCGCCACCCGCAACTCGACAGTCTCGCGCCCACCCACGCCAAAGCCTTCCGGGTGCGGCTCCAGCACGACCTCGAGCGTCGCCCCAGGCATCGCCAGTCCCTCGAGCTCCTTCGCGACCTCCTTCTCCAAGGGGCCCGCCGCCTTGGCGCGCCCCTTGCTGAGCCGCGCTCCCAGTTCCTCGCGCCTGCGCTCCGCCTCGCCCAGGGCAGCCTCCGCCTCGGCGGCCCGCTCCTCGCTGCCCTCCAGGCGGCGGATCTCCTCCCGGCAGCGCTCGGCATGGGCAAGTACCGATCCGACACTGCCGCCATGCTTGCGCTTTAGTCGATCGAGCGATTCGAGCCGCTCCCCGACGGTCGTGAGCCGCCCCGGGTCTGCCTCCAGGCCCTCGGCGTAGTCGCGCAACTCCGAAGCGACATCACCCAGCTCGACCACGAGAGCGCTGAGACGCTCGGAGAGCGAGTCCAGGCCGGCGTCGACCCCGCCGGCGCCTTGCAGCAGCGTCTCCGCTATCGCCAACGCGCTCGCCGCCCCGCCGCCATCCTCGTCGATCCCAGCGACGCTCGCATAGGCGCCCGCCGCCGCCTCCCGCAGCCGCTCGGCATGACGCAAGTGCTCGCGCTCGGCGCCCAGCTCCGCCTCCTCGGTGGGGTCCGGAGCTACCTCCTCGATCTCGGAGAGCTCATAGCGGAAGAGGTCCATGTCGCGCTCGCGGGAGCCCTCCCGTCCCCGCAACTCCTCCAGTTCGGCGGCGAGCGCCCCGTACTCTCGATGGGCCTCCCGATAGAGCCGCCGCACCTCCAGGTGCTCGACTCCCGCAAACCCGTCGAGCACCTCCATCTGCGCCGAGGAGATTGTCAGCTTGCGATGCTCGTGCTGGCCGTAGAAGGCGAGCAGCCGCCCGCCCAGCGACTTCAGATCCCCCGCCGCGGCCGCTCGGCCCGCCATGAAAGCGCTCGTCCGCCCGCTCGCAGATACCCGCCGACCCAGCACGACCTCATCGGATCCCTCGGGCAACAGCTCCGCGATCTCTGCCATCTCAGGCTCGCCCAAAAGCCCCTCCGGAAGATCGAAGACCCCCTCGACCCAGGCCTCCTTCGCACCGGGTCTAACAATCTGCGGTCGAGCCTTCCCGCCCATCAAGAGGTCGAGGGCGTGCGCCAGCACCGTCTTTCCCGCTCCCGTCTCCCCCGTGATCGCGTTCAACCCCTCGCCGAGCCTCAGCTCGGCCCTCTCGATCAGCAGCAGGTTCTCGATCCTCAACTCACGCAGCACGCACCCTGTCTAGCACCGAGAGGCGACGGACTCTCCCCTGAGCCTATGCCGCCACAGCCTCCCTCGCGGCCTCCGCCTCGGCGGCCGGCTGGAAGAAGTCGCGTGAGCGAACCAGGGCGAAGCCAAGGGCGGCACCGAGGAAGGAGAGCACGGCAGCGATCAGCAGGATCTCGTTTAGCCCGCTGACGAAGGCGACCGTCGCAGCATGGGCGACTTTGGCCCGCACGCCTGGCGGCGAGACGGCGACGGCTGCCCGGGAGCCGCCGACCGAGACGACTTCCGCCAGTCCCTTCGGAGCGTGGGGAAGGATCTCGGCCAGCTTCGAGTGGATCTGGGACTGGAACACAGCGCCGAGCCCCGCTACGCCAGTCGCGATGCCCACCTGGCGAAAGGTCGTGTTGATCCCCGAGCCCATCCCCGCTTTAGCAGGCGGCACCACCGCGATCGCCGCCGACCCGATGCCGGGATTGGCGATCCCGACCCCGGTTCCGGCGAAGATGAAGCCCGCGAGCAGGGCGGTCCAGCCCGAGCTAGGAGTGAGCCCGTGCATCAGCAGCAGCCCCACCCCAACGGTGGCGAGGCCGACCCCGAGCAGGATGCGCACGGGGATGCGATCGGAGAGCTTGCCGGAGATCGGGGCGACGACGAACGACAGCACGGTCAGCGGCAGGAACCGGATGCCGGCCTGAAGCGGGGAGTAGCCGAGCACCTCCTGGATGTAGAGCGTCAGGTAGAGGAACATCGCGAACATCCCGCCGGAGAGCCCGAAGGCGACGGCGGAGACGCCGTTGAAGGCAGGCTTTCGGAACAGGGTCAGGTCGAGCATCGGGTTGGCGCTGCGCAGCTCGATTGCCAGGAAGGTAAGCAGCAGTACCCCGGCGCCGATCAGCGAGATGAGGATCGTGGCGCTGCTCCAACCATCGGGGTTGCCGCGGATCAACCCGAAGATCAACAGGAAGAGCGCCGCCGAGAAGCTGGCCACGCCGGGCAGATCGATCCGCGCAGCGTCCTGCGCCGCGACGTTGACGAGCTTGCGCTCGGTCAAGACGATCGCCACCAGTCCGATCGGGACGTTGACGAAGAAGATCCACTCCCAGCCGAGGTGCTCGGTGATCAACCCGCCGACCAGCGGCCCGACCGCGACGGCGCCGCCAACCGTGGCACCCCAGACACCGAACGCCGTGGCGCGGTCGGCGCCGTGGAACTCCTGCCCGATCAGCGCCAGCGAGGTGGCGAACATCGCCGCCCCGCCGACTCCCTGCAGGCCACGGGCCAGGTTGAGCAGGGTCGCATCGCCGGAGACGCCACAAAGAAAGGAGGCGCAGGTGAAGATCCCGAACCCGATCGAGAAGACGCGCCGCCGGCCGAGGCGGTCACCGAGCGAGCCCGCGGTGAGCAGGAACGCGGCAAGGGTCAGCGAGTAGGCATCGACCACCCACTGCAGGCTCGAGAGGCTCGCGCCGAGTTCGCGCTGGATCGAGGGCAGCGCGACATTGACGACCGTGATGTCCAGCAGCAGCATGAACGTCGCGATCGAGATCAGGATGAGGGTCCACCACTTGCGCTCCATGCAACCTCCGATAGGACTCGACTGGCCGCAGGGTATAGACCCGACAACCTCGGCTCTGGGGGCCGCTACACAGCCAGGTGTCCGAACTTCTCGCGGATTCGCTGGTAAAAGCTTGTCCCCGGCAGCTGCGCGAGCCGCCCGACTCCGTCCGCGAAGCGGACCTCAAGCGCGGCACCCGGCGACAACTCACCGATCTGCTCGCCGTCGACTGCGACGTCAACGGCCTCGCGCCCGCTCGCGTTGCCAACGTGCAGCACGTCTTTGGGGGCAACGACGAGAGCGCGCGCCGTCAGCGAGTGCGGCGCTATGTAGCTGACCACGTAGCCCTCCACCCCCCAAGCCAGGATCGGGCCCTGGTTGGCGAGGTTGTAGCCGGTCGAGCCCACGGGGGTCGCAGCAACAAGCCCGTCGCAGCGGACGTGCCCCACCTCCTCACCGGCGATCCGATAGCTCAGCTTCGCGACCCGGTCCCGGGGGCGACGGGCGAAGGTGACGTCGTTGAGGGCGATGCGGGCCTCGCCGTCGATGGCGATCTCGAGCCCGGGCAGCTCAACCGTCTCGACCTCCCCCGCGAGGGCGCGGCGAATCCCCACCTCGGCCTCGTCGCGCTCGACCGCGGCGAGAAAGCCAACAGTGCCGAAGTTGACGCCGAAGATTGGGACCCCGCTGCGGGCGAAGCGGCGGAGTGCGTGAAGGATCGAGCCGTCCCCACCGAGCACCAGACAGAGGTCCGGCCGCCCGGACAACCCGTCAACCTCCTCGGCGCCCTCAGCCGCGGCGCCGTGCTTGGCCAGCTCCTCGCCGGTGGCGATAAGTCGCCAGCCGGCCTCGCGGGCAACCGCAACCGCCACCGCTACAGCCTCGGTGGCGGCCGGCGGATGCGAATGGGTGATCAGCGCCGCGGTCTTCATCGCTGCGGCTCTACCGCGAGGATCGACGCCTCAAGGTTGCCGACCTCCTCTCCCCCGCCGCCGCACCAGACGAAGGTCTCGCGGTTCCCCTTTGGCCCTGGGAGGCCCGAGGATGCGAACCCCCTAATCGAGAGGCCGAGGTCGCGGGCGGCGCTCGCAACTGCGAGGATCGCCTCGCGGCGATCGGAAGGGTCACGGACGACGCCCCTGCCAACCCGCCCGCGACCCAGCTCGAACTGCGGCTTGACCATTGCCAGCACCTCACCGCCGGGCGAGAGGCAGCGGGCGAGCGCCGGGAGAACCTTGGCCAGCGAGATGAAGGAGACATCGACGGTGACCAGCCCCGGGGCGAACGGCAGGTCGGCAAGCTCCAGCTCGCGCGCATTGAGCCGCTCGATCACGGTCACCCGTGGATCCTCGCGCAGCTTTAAGTCGAGCTGGCCGTATGCGACGTCAACCGCGGCGACCCGCGCGGCGCCGCGCTGCAAGAGGCAGTCAGCGAAGCCACCGGTCGAGGCGCCGACATCAAGGCAGTCGCGCCCCGAGACATCGATCCCAAGGACCTCAAGGGCGTTCTCGAGCTTGACGCCCCCGCGCGAGACATAGCGAGGACCCTCGTCGACGATTAGCGCCGCCCCGGGCTCGACCAGCTGGCTCGGCCGCAACGCGAGAGGCCCGTCCTTACCCACGCGGACCTCTCCTGCCCGCACCGCGCCGGCTGCCGCGGAGCGCGACGGAAAGAGCCCCCGCTCCGCCAAAACCGAGTCTATCCGGGCCTTCCTCACCGCCAGAACGGTACAGCCGTCCCCGAAACTGGCCGTTTATCGGAGTCTTAGGACCGCCTGCAACAGTCTTTTAACCGCTGCTTGAGCTTCGCTTGGTCTGCTGTGACGGAGCGTCTGTGACCCCACTCACACACAAATCGCACATACGTTCGTATGCTCCTAAAGGATTCGCGTGAGGCTGACGATGCAAAGCAGAACCAAAGGACTTCCTGGCTGGGCTCGTCGCCGCTCAATGGTCCCCGTCGCTTCCCACGGCGGGCGCCCGCGGCACATGAGAGCCCACCTACCTCCCACGGATCCACATATATAGAGATACATATCTCTCCTCCCTGTAGTAACCCCAGAAGCGCCCCGCCCTAGGCGGGGCGTTTTCTGTTGTAGGCAGCTCTACAAAGCCAAATTAGGCTTGTCGAGCGAGGGCGGGTTGAGACGGAGAGCGGTGAAGACCTAGTCGAGCAGCCCGACCTGGCGCAGAATGGAGACGGAGTCCGAGTAGACGTCCTTGCGTTTGATCAACCCGTCCTCGAAGGGGATCGAGTCAATTCCGTCCCAGCTGACTGTCTTTCCCGTGGGAGGCGCAACGAGGTTTCCCCGTCGCATCGAATTGGAATGGGTGGCGGTCGCCGTCCACTCCTGGACGACAAGCCCCTCACGAACGTATAGCCGCCGTGTCGCAAACTTCATGTCGGGCCAGGTCGCAAAGATCTTCGCGATGTGATCCCGCACCGCGTCGCCATTAGCGGACTCTCCCGCGGTGTGATTGGCAAACACCATGTCCGGAGCGTGCATCGCCATGATCGCGTCCAGGTCCTGGGAGTTCCAGGCGTCGTTGTAGCGGTCGATCGCCTCGGTCAGAGCCTCGATCCCATTTGGGTCGCCCACAGGACGACACTATCGCGGTGAACGGTGTCGTCGTGAGATTCCGTGGTGACCCAGACCAACCTGCCCTGCCCAGGCCCGCGGTTTGGCGAGGGCAGGCCCTGGCCCTGGCTGGCCATGGGTTAGGTGAAGTGGGTAGAGCTTTGTTGGGTAGCACCGCGCTCGGCCCGGGTAGGCCGGAGACCCGGCGGGGCGAGGGCAGGATTCAGCTGACTACGGTGTTGCGCGACCCCCCGGCGCGGCCTGCCGAGTAACTCCAGAAGCGCCTCGCCCTGGGCGGAGCGCTTTCTGTTGGGCTAACGAGATCGCACAGCCGCTCCGGAGCCTCGGAGTTCGGAAAGCGGGCCCATCAACGATGAATGCGCGCCGACCCGATGGGGCCGAAACCGACCACCCCCTAGACTGAGTCTTGGTGTCGGACTTCGCGGTCAAGAACCTGATGGATGTGGAGGACTCCTTCGAAGGAGACGAGATCGAGGCCCGCTTCGCTCGCAAACACCTCGACTCCGAGCACCTCGGCATCAGTTACTTCCGCTATGGGCCCGGCTTCCGCGCCGAGGGCGGCCACCGGCACGAGGCGCAGGAGGAGGCCTATGTGGTCGTTGACGGATCCGGACGAATCAGGCTCGATGACGAGGTGGTCGAGCTCCGCCGCTGGGACGTGGTCCGCGTCGCCCCAAATGTGGTTCGCGGATTTGACGCCGGCCCCGATGGCCTTGAGCTGATTGCTGTCGGCGGCGACAAGCCCGAGGGCGGCGACGGCATCCGCGTTGCCGATCGCTGGTCACAGCAGACCGGCTGAGCCGACCCACGCAGGGGCCCCGACGATGAGCGGATCGGCTCCGACCGGTCAGCGCATCCATTTGTTACGATATATCGCGTTAGCTCACGATAGAAAGGTAGAGATGCATAATCGTAACTATTCGAGACATTGCGGACCGCATGCTCGCGAGGAGTTCGCCCGCCACCCGGGGCGCCGCGGCAGAGGCCGAGGTCGGGGCGGGCCGCGCGCAAGGCGGGGTGACGTACGCACGGCCGTGCTGGCACTGCTGGCCGAGCGACCGATGCACGGCTACGAGATGATCAAAGAGTTGGAGGAGCGCACTGACGGCACCTGGACTCCGAGCGCCGGCTCGATCTACCCCACTCTCCAGATGCTCGAGGACGCCGATCTCATCCGCGGCGAGGAGATCGACGGCAAGCGTCGCTTCACGCTCACCGACGCCGGTAAGGCCGAGCAGGATTCCCGCTCCGGAGAGGAGACACCCTGGGACGCGGTGCGTGCGGGGGCTGACCCGGAGGCGATCCGACTTCGCGATTCGATCCTCAAGCTCAACCACACCTTCGGCCAGGTCTTCCACGCTGGCGATGAGGATCAGCGACGGCGTGTTCGCGAACTGCTGGACGAGACTCGGCGCAGGGTTTACGCGATCCTCGCCGAGGCGGGTTAAGTCTCCGCGGGGCCGAACCGCGGAGACTTGACCCGAATCTGGGCCCGCTACCTCTCCCTCGGACCCACATACGTAGAGATACCGGCCTCTTCTCCCTCTGGCGACCCCAGAAAGCGCTAGGTGCCACCGAAGAGCCGACCGGAACACTATTCGATTGAGCGCTTTGATTCAAACTCAGCCAAGGACCGGCTCTGGGGAGTGAAGTGCCGCCAGCACTCGCTCCGCCACTGACTCCCCCGTCAGCCCCGCCTCGGCTCGCAGCAAGGTCGGCTTGCCGTGGGTGACGTAGCGGTCCGGCAGGCCGACCCGCAGGACTCGCGCGCGCTCGCTGCGGCGGTCGGCGAAGGCGTCCTCCAGGTGCTCAAGGACTGCCGAGCCGAAACCGCCAGGCAACACGTTCTCCTCGATCGTCACCACCAAGTCGTGTTCGAGCGCCAGCCGCTCCGCCAGCTCGGCGTCGAGCGGCTTGGCGAAGCGGGCGTCGGCGAGGGTCGGCTGCAAGCCGTGCGCGGCGAGGATCTCCGCCGCCTCTCGCGCAACGGCGACTCCGTAGCCGTAGCCGAGCAGCGCCACCTGCTCCCCGCTCGCCAGTAGCTCCCCGCTTCCGATCGCGATCTCCTTCGGCTCCGCCGGCATCTTCACCCCCTCGGCCGCACCGCGCGGGTAGCGAAGCACAGCCGGGCCGGGATGGGCCAGCGCAGTGCGCAGCATGTGGACCAGCATCGCCTCATCGCGGGGCGCCATGACGACGACGTTTGGGATTGGCCGGAAGTAGGAGATGTCGAATGCACCGTGGTGGGTCGGCCCGTCGTCACCCACCAGCCCGGCCCGATCCATTGCAAAGGTGACGTCGAGCTCCTGCAGGCAGACGTCGTGGATGATCTGATCATAAGCTCGCTGGAGAAAGGTCGAATAGATCGCGCAGACCGGCTTTGCCCCCTGGAGGGCCAACCCGCAGGCCAGCAGCACCGCGTTCTGCTCGGCGATGCCGACGTCGTAGTACTGGCCGGGGACCTCGTCCGCGAGCTTCTGTAGGCCGGCCCCGCCCGCCATCGCCGCGGTGATCCCGATCACCCGCTCATCGCGCTCGGCCTCGGCGACGATCGCCTCAGCGAAGACCTGCGTGTACTGAGGCGGAGCGCTCGCGGGCGGCGGCTTCTCCAGCCGCTCCGGTGCGATCGAGTCCGGCGAATCGGACTCCTTGACCGGAACAGGCTTCGCGGGCGACCCGTTCACGATCGAGTTGGGCTTGGCCGCGTGCCAGCGCTCCATGCCTTCCAGACCACCCTCCTCTGCGGGGGCGAAGCCCTTGCCCTTAACAGTGTGGATGTGGACTACGACCGGGCGGTCAGCCTCGAACGCCTCGCGCAGCGCCGCCCGCAGAGCGTGCACGTCGTGGCCGTCAATCACGCCCATATAGGCGAGGTCCAACTCCTCGAAGAAGAGGCCCGGCGCCCAGTAGGCCTTGATCGCCGACTTGATCTCCGGCCCGAGGCGCTCAATCCGGCGGCCGAGGCCGAGTGGCAGCTTGGTCAGTCGGTCCTCGACCCCCTCGCGGGCGTGGTAGAGGCGCGGGTTGAGGCGGACTCGGTTGAAGTAGCGCGAGAGCGCCCCAACGTTGGGCGAGATCGACATCCCATTGTCGTTGAGGACGATCACGATCGGTGTCTGCAGGCCGCCAGCCGCGTGCAGTGCCTCATAGGCAACACCGCCAGTCAGAGCCCCGTCGCCGATCACAGCGGCCACCCTGCCATCCTCTCCGATCCCCTTGCGCATCGCCTCCTTCAGTCCGACCGCATAGCCGATCGAGGTCGAGGCGTGGCCGGCGCCCATGATGTCGTGCTCGGACTCAAGGATCGAGCAGAACGGGGCCAGGCCTCCGTGCTGGCGGATGGTCGGCAGCCGATCGCGGCGCCCGGTGAGGATCTTGTGCGGGTAGGCCTGATGGCCGACGTCCCAGAGGATCTTGTCGCGGGGGGAGTCAAGCAGGCTGTGGAGGGCGACCGCCAGCTCACAGGTGCCGAGGTTGGCGCCAAAATGGCCGCCGATCTCGCCGATCGTATCGATGATGTAGGTGCGCATCTCCTGCGCGACCTGCTGGAGCTGATCGTCGTCGAGGTCGTGGAGGTCGGCCGGGCCGTCGATCCCCCCGAGCAGCGGCTTGAGCGCCTTCTGCGCCTCGTGCTCTGGCGTCTGCGGTGTGTTGGTCATTCGTGCCTGGTGAAGATGTAGTCGGCGACCTGCTTCAGGTCCTCGGTCTGGCCGCTGGCCCCGGCGAGCGCCTCGCTCGCCTTCGTATGAGACTCAGAGGCGAGCTCGCGCGCCCGGTCGAGACCGAAGAGGCTGACGTAGGTGAGTTTGCCATGTCGCTCGTCGCTTCCATGAGGCTTGCCGAGTTGCTCGTCGCTCTCGGTCACGTCGAGGATGTCGTCGACGATCTGAAAGAGGACACCTAGCTCGCTCGCGAACCGGCGGTAAGGAATTGTCTCAGGTTCGTCGAGGCCCTCCAGCACCAGCACGACGCCGACGCTTGCAGCGATCAGCCGCCCGGTCTTCAGAACGTGCCGGGAGCGCAGGCCTTCGGCGTCGGTCTCCTCACCAGCGACATCGACGTACTGGCCTCCCACCATCCCATCGACACCCGTCGCGCTCGCCAGCTCGCGCAGGGCACCTAGGATCCGAGCTGGCTCGCCTGGCTGCTCGCAGAAGAGTCGGACCGCTTCGGCGAAGAGACCATCGCCGGCCAGGATCGCCACGTCCTCCCCAAACTTGACATGGGAGGTCGGCAAACCGCGACGCAACTCATCGTCGTCCATTGCCGGCAGATCGTCGTGGATCAGCGAATAGGTGTGGATCAGCTCGATCGCACAGGCGACTGGGAGGAGGCGCCGAGGGTCGGCGCCGAGGGCGCGGCCTGTCGCAAGCGTGAGGACCGGGCGGACACGCTTGCCACCGGCCAGCAGCGAATAGCGCATCGCCTCCTCCAGCCCGGCCGTCGGCGAGGCCGTCGAGAAGCGCAGCCTGTCGAGGGCGGCGTCGACAAGGGAACGAAGATCCTCGGGGTACATCGGCGGCGGGAGGCGCCGCTCACTCAGCATCGGCCTCACGCATGCGACGGTTCGCCTCCTCTACCGCCTCGGCGGAGAGCTCAGCCGCCTCGCGGGCCAGCTCCGCGGCGCGCTCGCCATCGGACTGCTCACCCTCCAGCTCGACGGCGATCGCCTGGAGGCGCTTGGAAATCTCGCGCAGCCGGCTCACCGCACACCCTCACGCACGGCAGCGCCGAGGATGCCGTTGACGAAACCGGGAGCGTCGGCGCCGCAATACTCCTTGGCGATCTCGACTGCCTCGTCGATCGCCACCTCGGTCGGCGCGTCACCGTGCTCGATCTCAAAAAGCGCAACCCGCATCAGGTTGCGGTCCAGCGGGGCGATCCGGTCCAGGTCCCAGCCCTTCGCGTGGCGGGCGATGATCGCGTCCAGCGCCCCGCGGTGGAACTCGACTCCTTCGGCGAGCTCGCGGGTGAAGGGACGGGAGTCGACGAGGAGCTCATCGAGCGGGCGACCGGTGATGTCGCGCTGGTAGCAGGCGAAGACTGCGTCGCGGCGTTGGTCTGACCTGCGCATTGACGCTTTATTCTCCCGCTTCCGGTGGCCCGGTGAGCCACTCAGGCGCGGGATACGTACTCGCCGCTTCGGGTGTCGACGCGGATCGTCTCGCCCTCCTCGATGAACAGCGGCACCTGGACGGTCACGCCGGACTCCAGCGTCGCTGGCTTGGTGCCGCCGCCGGATGCCGTGTCCCCCTTGACGCCGGGCTCGGTGCGGGTCACCTTCATGTCGATCGCGCTGGCCACCTGCACATCGCTGGGCCGCTCGTCGACAAACAGCACATCGACCTCCGCGCTGGGCAGCACCCACTGCATCGCCTCACCGGCGGCCTCGCGCGGGATCTCGACCTGCTCGTAGTCGCGGCTGTCCATGAAGACCGCGGCGTCGCCGGAATCGTAGAGGTACTGCATCTTGCGCGACTCGGTCCTCACCGGCCGGAACTTCTCCCCCGCCCTAAACGTCTTGTCCTGGACCGATCCGTCGTCGATCTTGCGGAGCTTCGTCCGCACGAACGCTCCGCCCTTGCCTGGCTTGACGTGCTGGAACTCGATGATTCGGAAGATCGTCCCGTCAATTTCGATGTGGCTGCCGTTCTTGAATTGGTTTGTAGAAACTTGCATATTCTCGGAGGGTGGAATTGAGACTAGATGGCTATATCCGTGTGAGCCGCGTCGGCGGCCGCGAGGGCGAAGGGTACATCTCCCCCGACGTGCAGCGCGAGTCGATCGAGGCTTATGCTTCCGAACTCGGCGGGTCGATCGCGGCCTGGCACGACGACCAGGACTTCAGCGGCGGCAACACCGAGCGCCCGGGCTTTCAGGCGATGCTCGACCGCCTGGAGGCGGGAGATTCCGACGGCATCGTCGTGATGAGCGTCGACCGCTTTGCCCGCTCCACTGCGGACGGCTCGAAGATCATTCGCGAAATCGTCGATCGCAATCAGGTCTTTGCCTCCTGTCATGAGCGCATCGACCCTCGCACCGACGAGGGCCGCTACATGCTGCGGAGCTTCCTGAGCAATGCCGAGCTGTTCCTCGACCAGGCCAAGACGCGCTGGAAAACGGCCAAGGCCCGCGCAATCGCCCGCGGCGCTCACATCGGACCGACGCCGAACGGCTACCTGAAGGTCGAGCCCGTTCCGACGAAACCCACCCACATCTCGCCGGTCGACTCGGCCGCGCTGGGTGGCCCGACCGGGCCAGGGCTTTTGGTTCCCTCCCCCACCCACGGCCCGCCGATGTCCGAGCTGTTCGATCGTGGCTCCACACGCCAGTACGGCGACACGGCCCTGGCCCACTGGATCACGCGGGAGGCTCCCCGCCACGGCGGCGCGCCCTGGAACTCAGGCGAGATCCGTCGCTGGCTCAAGAGCCGGGTCTACCTCGGGGAGGTCCGCCACGGGCAGCTCGTCAATACCGAGGCCCACGCGCCGCTCACCACCGAGCGGACCTGGCAGCGCTGCCAGCGCGAGCCGCGCGAACAGCGCAAGGCTGCCTCGCCGTTCCTGCTCACGGGGCTGATCCGGTGCGCCGCCTGCCGGTATGCGATGGGCGGCCAGGCCAACGGCGGCGCATCGGGCGACTACCCGGTCTACCGCTGCCCGCGCTCTACACGCGGCTGCCCTGGCTCCTCGGTCATTTCGGCTGAGCACGTCGAGGGATACGTCACCTCGCTGGTGGGAGATCGCCAACAGGACCTGCTGATCGGGCAAACGGAGGTGGATGCCCAGGGCGACGCCGCGATCGAAGCCTTTGCGGCGGCCGAGCTGGAGGTCGAAAAGTTCGCGGCCGATGTCGAGGCGCGAAGGCTGCTCGGCGAGCAGGGCTGGCAGGACGCGCTGCGCGTGCGGATCGACAATCGCGAAGGCCGGCGAGCTGCCCGCGACCTCGCCCTTGCCACTCAAGAGGCGCGGGAGCTTGCACAGCGCTCGCTTGCCGATCTCGACCGCCACGGCCTACGCAACCTGCTGGCGGGCATGATCCGCCATGTGTTCGTTCGCAGACGGCCCCGTGGAGCGCCGCCGGCCGAGCGCATCCTGGTTGTCTGGAGCGACGACCTGGAGGCGATCGACGTTCCTGGCCCCCACCGCGCCGGGCCCTTTGAGCCCGTCGGGTGGTGAGAGCAGCTTCCAGCGCCCGCCATAGCGGGCCTCTTCGCAGGCAATCAGGGAGTCGATGCCCTTCTGCAAAGCAATCGGGCCAGCCTTGCGCTGTTTGAGCACCAAAGTCACCGCGACACCGCCTCGCCGATCGCGATGAACTGCTCGGCGCTGGCCTTGGCGACGGCGCGCTCTACGGCACGGCGGGTCTGACCGGGGGCGCAGTGGTAGTGGACCTCGGCCACGACGCCAAACCCGACGGCGTAGCGCCAAGCGCGGATCAGGCGTTGCAGGCGCTGCGGCGACTTCGGGGTCAGCTCGACCTCGATCGCAATCGTTCCGCCCTCGGCGAGGACGGCGAGGTCTGCTCGATGCAAGCGCGGAGCGCCGTTGGGGAGTTCCCCGACCTTGGCGCTGGCGATCGGGCGCCCCTCGATCTGCTCGGCCAGGACCAGCTCGCGCTCGGTCAGGACGCGATCGTGGCCGAAGTGGCGGCCGAGCAGCTGCGCGGTGGAAACGCAGCGCAGCCAGTGATCGACCGCGCCGGGCGAAACGGAGGCGACTGGGAGGCCGAGGCCGGCATAGCGCAAGCCGTCTCGGGTCGCTCGCAGAAGACCCCGCTCGGAGCAAAGGAGGTCAAGGCGCTCCAAGAGGCCCGCTTCGACACAGACAGCGACCCGGTCGTAGGTGACGGTCCGCCCGGCCTGCATCGCCGTCATCACCTGGGCGATCCGCACCACGCCGTGCCGGCCGACGTAGCGGATCAGCTCCCGGTCGCGATTTCTCCCCGGCGCGATCCTCCGGGACTCAACCACGCTGCTTTCGATCACGGCATCCATATGTAACTAAGACGAAGCTGACCCACTTTTCGGTCCCCCCAGCTTCGTCTTTTCTGCTCCTCCCCCGTTCCCGTCCCCGGTCCCCACTGCACCGCACCACCAGCAATCCGCCCCAGTGCCCCTTTCACTGCCCTACCAGCACTTCGGCAGCCGACCACGACCGCTCACCACCTATGTATTTCTCATGGTGAGTGGGCGTGGTCGGCTGCCGAAGTGCGCTCTCAACCGCTTAGGAAAAGGGCACGGGGGCGGATTGCTGCTCCGGGTCTGCATCCGTCCTTCTGTCCGCCCTTGGTCGCGGTCCAGAGGGGTCGTCCTTGCCGACCTACTTGCAGAAAAAGCGCGGCGCAGGGCGGCGGTCAAGGGCGCTTTGCGGCCGACCCCCGGAGGGGGTTGACGGCCGCCCGAGCTGCGCTTCAATCGCAGGTAGGTCGGCAAGGCAAGTTTGGCAATTGGGCGCGACGGCTGCGGGGCTTCGGAGCGAGCCTCATCCCGCCGCCAGTTCGCGCAGCCATTTGAGCTGGTCACGGAGAACGGAGGCGTGCGGAGTCCGTAGTGCGGAATCCTTAGCTGGCTCACTTCCGACCGGCTAGCCGATAGGTCCGGCCAGTTTCCCCAGCGACCAAGGCTCCGACCGCACGGGTCGCGGCCTCCGCTAGTCGTCCGGATCGTGGCCCCGCACAGTGCTTCCATCCATGCGGTGGTAGAGCCGAGCTGGGTCAATCTTCTTGCGGGCGCACTGGGCGGCGAGCGCAGCGTCGAAAAGCTCTTTGAAACGACCAAGCGCGGCCTGGGCGAGCGCTGCGCGCCTCTTAAGCGCCTTGCGAGCGGCGGCGGAGTTTTCTACGTCGCCATATATCGAGCGAACGATTGCCGCCTCTGGAAACTCGATCACGCACCGACGCAGTTCGTCGTACACCGCGATGCGTGCCTTCTCATCCGCAGCGTCGGTGAGCGTCTTCTTAAGCTCCTCCCCGTTGAGCTTCGAATGGTGGACCGCCCGGTGCCGATCACTGCGGAAGACTTCGTTGATCTCGGACTTCTTCGAGCCGTCGGCGGGCGTGTACTTGCGCCACAGCCAGTCTGCGGGGTCGGCCGCACCGGCCCGCTCGACGAACTTCTCGACGCTCTTGTTAGCGCGAATCGCCTTGACTACCCGGTCGGCCTCAACCATCCGCGCGGCAAGCTGCCGGTGTAGATACTGAGTGTGCGCCGACGGAGAGCCGTCAGCGTCCAGCGAATCTTTGAAAGTGGCCTGCATGGTTGCGAGGTCCGCGACGGTCGCGGCCAGCATGAAGACCCACCGGTCTACGAGGTCGTCGGGGTCGAAAAGGTCGCGAATCTCAAGGCTCGCGTGGCTTCTCAAACGAGGCTCCGTTATCTACGACCCCGCATCAACGGCGGGATCGGGCGCCGAGCGAGCACGCCACTCCGTCGGTGGCACTCCGGGATCTTCAGGGGGATTCAAGTAGAAGCCGTGGAGCTCTGCCAGCTCTAAAAGCTCAATGAGCGCCTTTCGTCGATCCGCGTCTTTCGCTGACATCACTGTTGGGTGGGCGGACTGAACACCCCAGAGTCCAGTCTCCACTCCCTCGCCGTCAGCAGTTTTAAAGGCTGCTTCCCAATGACCATCGGTGGCCTGCTCAACCACTACGTGCAGCTCCTGCCATTCGGCTCGTGCGGCAAGAAGACTTTCGAGCTGATCGTCCGAGACCTGCCAATACTGGTCCCGAACATCGCCAGCCCGACAGGACCAGCACGGGCCGGAGATCCAAGGTGGCCTCACAACCTCGCGACAGCTCGGACAGAGCGCCTGCCATAGCTGAGGGGCGGTGCATACCGGCCGTTGGGTCTGATCCATGTAGTTCCTGAAGAGAGGATCGTCGAAGTTTCGGATCTTCCCCTTCCCCTCCACGGGCCTAGCTGCAGCGATTGTGCTAATCGGGATGCTCTCCGTTGACTCGGCAGCGGCCTTAAGTCGCGTCGGCTTGTCGAGCACGACGCAGGTTCCCTGTTCTGCGAATCCCGTCAGCTTGCCGGCAATGGCATCACCGCCGTAGAGCCGCAGCCAAACGTTGTGGCCTGCCGCTTGATTGAGCACGTCGACGACACTCTGCACCCCATTGAGCCTCGATTTTTGGCGAGCCTGAATGGCATTGCGGACTACCTCTGGCGTTGCTTCTGGGAACTCCTCCGCAACCGAGAGTCCCGATTCCACTGCGACGAAGCTTAGGGTGCTGAAATCCTCCCCGAAGACCTCGCGTGAGGTAGCGGTGATCTGGTCGTAGTCATCTGCGGCAAGGTTGAAATCGCGCTCCTCGCCCTCATCGTCAATCACCCAAGCCATCACGACCACCGTCGACCACTCCTCGGTGGGGGAAGTCCCCCGCTCGAACGGGGCGGTCACAAAGTCGATCGGTGCCCATAGCTGCGTTAGGAGCGTTCCGGGCGGCTTCTCCTCAACAACCAGTCCACTTTCCTCGTCTATCCGGGCAGGGCGCGATCTACTGAAGAGGAACGTCCCCGAATCGCGGTCTATAATCAGCATCCGGTGAAGCTACCCGGCACGGGTCCTAATGGCAACTTGCCGGTGGGGTGCCCTCCGCAGCTCGGACAAGGCGATGTGCCCACCTCGACTGTCGCCCTAGCCTCAGACCCGTATAGAGAAGGCGGTGCCTGTCCTGTCAGTACAATCGACTGGCTGATGAAAACGCGAGAGGCAAAAAGCAACGGAACCGGCCGACGGGCGCGGGCTGCGTCCAGCGGTCGCCATATCTCTCCAAACGGGGACTGGAAAAGCCGCGTCCAGCGCCCGCGCATCACCGACCCTGCGGAGCGCCAGGCGGCGGTGAAGCGGGCCACCACGCGGATCAAGACGGATGTGAAGGTGGATTTCGTCCACGAGCTGCGCGGCAGGTAATCAGGTCGAGGCGAGACGCCCACGCAAGGCGGTGAGCCGGGAACGCAACCCAGAGGCCCTGTTGTGCTCGGCGGGGGTTTCCGCGTGGACGATGCGCTCCTGCCCGTCGGGGAAGATGACCACCGCCGGCTGCCCCTCTCGCAGGGCGCGCAGCAGCGTCTTGCGGGTATAGGGGGCGTCGGAGGGGACGAAGATCGCCCCGCGGGGATAGTCGCCGGCACGCCCCTCAAGGGCAGTGCGGAAGCGCTCGAAGGCAAGGCTCGAAGCCTCGCTTGCCGCAGTGCTGTCTACCCGTGTTGCCATCCGTCGATCATCTCCTGAAAGCCACTCGAAATCAGGTCCAAGGCCATGTTAAACCCCTCGGAGGCAGATGCCCCAGGGGCCTTCTCGCCCGGCCCCTTCTCGCCCGCGTGGGTGTAGCGGTGCATCTCCGGCCCGCCGTGGGCGTTGTCGTAGACGCGCACGGTCCGCAGCTCACCATCCTCCTCGGCGACCAGCGTGACGGCGTAGCTGACCGCCTCTCCACGCTCGGTGTCGAGGCGGGCGTAGACGATCGCCGCGTCGGAGAGGGCAAGGTCGTACTCGGTGCGTGGACTCATCTGCCGCTCCTCGCCGCCACCCTGAGACCGGCAGGCTATCCGAAGTCGACGGCGCCGCGGCCCGTTCTGCTCGATCCTCAGCGACCGCGGACGGATAGACGCTCAAGCGGCCAGCTCGCGCATGGTCGCGCGGCCCCGGCGAATGCAGCGGTCGACCTTGGAGTAGGTCCAGCCGCGATGAGCGGCGATCTCGATGTAGGAGTAGCCGGCGGCGCGCAGGAGAAACGCCATGCGCTGATCGGGCTTGAGATAGGCAAGGCGGGCACGGGCGCCCTCGCGTTCGATCAGCCGCTGCTCTGGACCCGGTACAAGGGAGGGAAGCGACTCCAGCACCGCTCCCAGCTCCTCTCCCCCGCGCTCAGACTCCTGGCCGGCGCGGCGCTCCAGATGCTCGCGGCGGTGCTTTCGCCAGCACTCGCGCTTCAGCGTCAGGATGAGCCAGGCCATAGGCGGTGCGCCTCGGTCGGAGTCGAAGTGGCAGATGAAGGAGACGAACGCCTCATTTATCGCCTCATCGGCGTCGGCGTGGCTGGCGGCGTTTTGTCGAGCGATCGCGAGCAGCAGCCGGCGCCAATCGCGATAGAGCCTCTCGGCAAGCTCGCCAACCTCTGAGCGACTGCGGTCTGCTGAATACATTTGAACCTCCCATCCGTCGGTGCCTTTGACGGAGGCGACAAGGGTGCCTGTAGGGCACCATTGTCAGCTACAGATGGCAGGGCTGTCAAAACCTTGCGGGATCAGGGTGGAAAGCGCCCTTGACAGCCCCGGTCATGCGGCGCTGAATGGCGGTTAGGTCGGCTGAAGAGGGGAGTCATCGGCTCCCTCCGCGTCTCTCCTAAGGACAGGCGAAGGAGCTAAGGGCGCCCGGCAGCGTCGGGACGACGAGGGACAGGGCCGGCGGGATGGTTCCACCGAGGCCGAGTCCGCTCAGGACGCTCAGTTGGGCATTGGACTGGGTCGTCAGGGTCGCGGTCCGAGTGCAGAGCGCTTCGACCTTCGGGATAGTGGCGATCGCATTGCCGAGTTCCGTTGCGCTGATGCCGGTCAGCTTCGAGGCATTCGCGATCGCCCCGTTCAGTTCGGAGGCGCTGATCCCGTTCAGCTTGGGACCGTTGTTGATCGCGGTGCTCAGTTCGGAGCCGGAGACGCTCGCCAGCTTGGAGGCGTTGGAGATCGCGCCGTTCAGTTCGCCTGGAGTGATCCCGGTCAGCTTCGAGGCGTTTGAAACGGCGCCACCCAGTTCAGATGCGGTGATGCCGTTGAGCTTGTTGGCGCCGGCGATCGCGCCGGTGAGATCGGCCGAGGTGATGCCGTCGAGCTTTTCGGCGCCGGCGATTGCGCTGTTCAGTTCCGCGGTGGAGATGGTGGCCAGCTTGGAGGCGTTGGAGATGGTCCCGTTCAGTTCAGAGCCGCTGACACCCGTGAGCTTGCCGGCGTTGCCGATCGCCCCATTGAGTTCGTTCGCTGTGATCCCCGTCAGCTTGCCGGCATTGGCGAGGCCGCCGTTCAGTTCAGAAGCGCTGATCCCGTTCAGCTTTTCGGCACCGCCGATCGCGCCGCTCAGTTCGCCCGGGGAGATCCCCGTCAGCTTCGAGGCGTTAGCGATTGCGCCGTTCAGGTCTGAGCCGGTGATTCCCGTCAGCTTTGAGGCGTTGGCCAGCCCGGCGTTCAATTCGGAGGCCGAGATGCCGGTGAGCTTGCCGGCCGCGCCGACGGTTTCGCCCAGTTCGGCTGCGCTGATCCCGTTCAGCTTCGGGCCGTTGTTGACCGCAGTGCTCAGTTCACCCGCACTGATCCCGTTCAGCTTGGGAGCGTTGCCGGCGGCGGTGGTCAGGTCGGGGGCCGAGAGACCCGTGAGCTTGTTGGCGTTGGCGAGGCCGGCGTTCAGTTCAGAGGCGGTGATGCTGCCTAGCTTTTCCGCCCCGGCGATCGCGGCGCTCAGTTCGGAGTTGGAGATTCCTTTGAGCTTCTCGGCGCCGGAGACAGCTCCGCCCAGTTCAGAGCCGCTGATACCCGTGAGCTTGCCGGCGTTGCCGATCGCCCCATTGAGTTCGTTTGCCGTGATCCCCGTCAGCTTGCCGGCATTCGCGAGGCCGCCGTTCAGTTCGGAGGCGCTGATCCCCGTCAGTTTGCTCCCGGCGCTGGCGGCTTCGCCCAGTTCAGCGGCGCTGATCCCGTTCAGCTTCGGGCCGTTGTTGACCGCGGTGGTCAGTTCGCCGGTTCCGATTCCATTCAGCTTGGGACCGTTGTTGACCGCGGTGATGAGTTCTGGCAGGGAGATCAGGGCAAGCTTGGAGGCGTTGGCGAGGCTGCCGTTTAGCTCAGAGGCGCTGATTCCGGTGAGCTTTTCGGAGCCGGCGATCGCGCCGCTTAGTTCAGAGCCGGAGATCGTCGCCAGCTTGTTGGCGTTGGCGAGGCCGGCGTTCAGTTCGGCGCCGGAGATGCCGGTCAGCTTGCCGGCGGCTCCTATGGCGCTGTTCAGTTCGGAGGTGCTGATCCCGGTGAGCTTTGGGCCGTTGTTGGCGGCGGCGGTCAGTTCGGCTCCCGATATCCCAGACAGCTTGGAGGCGTTGTCGATCGCGCCGTTTAAGTCGGCGGCCGTGATCCCGTTCAGCTTGGGAGCGGCGTTTACCGCGGCGGTGAGTTCGGAGGCGCTGAGGCCGGTCAGCTTGCCGGAGTTGCCGATCGCACCGTTCAGTTCGGCGGCTCCGATCCCGGTGAGTTTGCCGGCAGCGCCGACGGCTTCGCCCAGTTCGGCTGCGCTGATGCCGTTCAGCTTCGGGCCGCTGTTGACCGCGGTGAGCAGCTGGGTGTGGGTGAAACCCTGGAGCAGGGATTCGGTCGACCCCAGACTCTGAGTCAGGGCTTCGATCTGTTCGCCCTGCGCCTTGACCAAGGCTTCCAGCGATTTATCGCCAGGGCCCTGAGGGCCCGGCGAACCCTGTGGCCCGCTGGGCCCACTGGACCCGCCCGGTCCTTGGGACCCGGTCGAGCCCGGCGCTCCAGCGGGGCCTCCCACGTTCCAGATCACCCTGCGTTCGCCGCGCCTGCACCGCTTGCCATTGTGGATAAGGCGGAGCGTTCCCCTGCCCCTGCCCCTGCCCGTCGAGCGCGAGCAGGCGTAGATCCTCCCCTTGCGATTGACAGGCGGCTTCGATGCCTCAGCGGGCTGGGACAGGACTGCCGTAAGGAGGGCAACTGCGACCGCGATCGGCGCGATGAGAAACCGGGCGCGAAGATCTCGATGGATCTCCGGTGGTGCCATCTGCATCAAACTTAGTATCCATAATATTCAGAAAATTGCAAGCAATAGCAGCGCTGCTCCACTCTCGGCCCGATTCAGCAACATATGGACCCTCACCAGCGCTCGCGCCGAGTCTGGTCCGGTCGTCGGTGCAGCACTGGCGGCGGCGCAGAGTGCATCAGCCGCCTTCAAGGGCTTTCCAACCATCGTCGAAGCGCAGCGACGCGGCGGGCGGGTCGCGCTCGGCACCTTCAACGTCCGCCTGAGGAATGAACGCGGACGGCGCTTCCGCGTAGTAGTCGAAGACATCCGCCAACGTCCCGACGGGACGCTGTCCTCCTCGTCAGCCCTTCGACGCGCTGGCCTATCGGAGAGCCGTCCCTCAGCCAGGCAGCGGTCGACCTTGGAGTAGGTCTAGCCGCGATGCGCGGCGATCTCGCAGTAGGAGGGATCACATAAAAGTTTGTCAACCACAACACGGCACTGCTGGCGATCACTCTGAAAGGCTCCGTACGTGGTCGCTGTCGGGCGAGAAGTCTTCATAGACCTGGAGCCGGGCACCCGCATCCGCTTCCGGCGTAGCGAGGCGCCGCCGCCGATCTCTTACGCGATCACCCTGGAGGTGCTTGAAGACGCTGAGTGGACGACGGTGCGCCTTTGGGACAACGCCGACAACGTCGATGAGCACCACGAGCACGCCTATACCCGCAGCGAGGGCAAGGAGGCGCCGACGATCCTGGAGTTCAAGTCGGTCAACGATGCAATGGCGGCGGCGATCCGCAAAGCCAAGGCTGAGGCCGCGGAGATCGTGCGAAGATGGCAGGAAGAGCCATGACCCACAAGCCAAACATAGATCCAGCCGTGGAGAAAGTCATCGCCAGCATCGGCGATGAGGAGCTGGCCGCCCGCTACCCCAACCGGGCGCACTTCATCTCGGCTGGGAATCCCGATCAGGGCGAGATGGCGACTCAGGCCCTCTTCGCTGGCGACCCGGTTGTGATCGTCTACCCCGATGGGCACGAGCTGCTGGTCCGCCCCGAGCACGTCGGCGGCATCGCGGCGCTGTTTCTCGCGGCGGCGGCCTTCTTCTTGAAGCATGGCCGTCGTAGGGCGGCTGACGTTGTGCAGCTGCCCCTCGGCGCCCGGATCGAGGCCAGGGACTCAAGCGGCCATCCAATCGCCGCGTAGGCGGCGCAGAGCCTCGCCGACGGATCAAATCCGGACTGTCGCGTAAATGCATGAAGAAGCGAGGGTTGTACGCGGCCAGACCCGCTACAGAGCGCAGCTACTCGGCCGAAGACGGTGGTCCGTCCGGGCGCTTCTCGATCATTGAATGTACCTGCATGGTTGCCAATCTGTCCGACCAAATGTGTAGCTTTTATCGAACCTAAACTGGTTGGTTGATATCACGGTCGCGCAGCGTAGCGAGTCGGCGAGGAGGGTCTCGCATTTAGGCTGTCCCCCGTTGGTCGGACGTAGCTCAACGAGACCCAACGAGGGGCTGGTCTACAACTTCGGCCTTCAGCGCCAGCCCTCCCTCACCGTTACGGCGCTGAGGGTGGGCGGCTCTTGACTTCGGCCGCCGTGCTGGTGGTGAGGCTGGAGGCTGCGCCGCCGGAGAGTACGCGGCGGACGAGGCCCGGCGCGAGGATACGAGCGACCGCGGCAAGGGCGTAGGGGCGCGGGACGTATCGCTCAGCCTTGCCGCCAGGTCCGGCCTCGAGGATCGCCTCGGCGACCTTCTCCGGCCTGGAGACGATCCACCGGGTCAGCGCCTTCTCGCGAAGCTCAGTCGCCGGGAAGCCCTCGGTGACGACGAAGCCTGGTAGGACCAGGCCGACGTGGACGCCGTGAGAGCGCTCCTCGAAGAAGAGCGAGTCCGTCCAGCCAATCAGGGCGAACTTGCTAGCCGAGTAGGCGCCCGTATGGGCGCGGGAGACGCGACCGGCGGTGCTCGCGACGTTGACGATCGCGCTCGGCGCCGAAAGGCGCAGCAACGGCAGCAGGGCCTCGGTGAGACGGGCGACGGCGTCAAAGTTGAGCTCCATGTGACGATGGACGTTCGCGTAGCCGGACTCGGCGAAGCTGCCGCGCCAGGCGGCACCAGCGTTGTTGACCAGCAGCGCGATGCCGTCGTGACGCTCTTCGACGTGAGCGAGGACGCGAGCGGGCGCGTCGGCGTCGGTCAGGTCGGCGGCGACGTAGGTGGCGCGACAGGGCAGCGACTCGGCCAGCGCCCGCAGCCGCTCCTCTCGCCGCGCGACGAGGACCAGCTCGGCGCCGGGCTCGCGGGCAAGGCGCTTTGCGGTCGCCTCGCCGATCCCGCTGGAGGCTCCGGTGATCAGCGCGGTTTTCGTGGGCCGGGCGATATCCGTAACCGTATTCGACTGTCCCGTGCCTGGCACCAGACGCCCGGGAGGAGCGGCTTGCAAGGATTGCGCGATCGCAGCCTCAACCGCCGCCAAGACCCCCCGCCTGACCGCGGTGATGCGCGAGGACGAGCGGGTGACCCCGCTGGAGCTGTTCTTCGACCTCGTCTTCGTGCTGGCGATCACACAGTGCACGGCACTGATGTCCCACGACCCGACCTGGCCCGGGCTGGCCCAGGGCCTACTGGTGCTGGGGATGCTTTGGTGGGCGTGGGTCGGCTACGCCTGGCTGACTAGCGTCGTTGACCCAGAGGAGGGCACCGTCCGGCTGATCATGTTCGGCGCGATGGCGGCGCTGCTGATCGTCTCGATCTGCGTGCCGGCGGCGTTCGGCAGCCTCGCCCTCGCCTTCGCTCTCCTCTACGGGGTGGTGCGCAGCGCACACATCGCTCTCTTCATGCTCGCCAGCCCCGAGGACGATGCACTGCGCCACTCGGTGCTTGGGCTCGCCGCCAGCACCGCAATCGCCGTCGTGCTGTTGGTCGCCGCCTCCTTCCTCAACGGCCTGCCCCAAGGCGCCCTGTGGGTGCTCGCCCTCTTTCTCGACATGGCCGGGCCCTACTTCTTCGGCTCGGAGGGCTGGAAGCTGGTCCCCGGCCACTTCGCCGAGCGCCACGGGCTGGTCGTGATAATCGCCCTCGGCGAGTCGATCGTCGCGATCGGGGTCGGCGCCGCCCACTCGCTCACCCTGGGGATCGGTGCCGCGGCCGTGCTCGGCGTCGCCCTCGTCGCGGCGATGTGGTGGGCCTACTTCGACGTGGTCGCGCTGGTCGCTGGGCGCCGGCTCGCCAGCACCGTGGAGGGCCGCGAGCGAAACGAGCTGGCCCGCGACTCCTATTCCTATATCCACCTGAGCATCGTCGCCGGGATCGTGCTCGTCGCCCTCGGCCTGGAGACGACGATCGGCCACTTCAGCGCTCACCTGCGCACCGTCCCGGCCTTCGCTCTACTTGGCGGCCT
Source organism: uncultured Solirubrobacterales bacterium (assembly GCA_963777915.1). Lineage (GTDB taxonomy): Bacteria > Actinomycetota > Thermoleophilia > Solirubrobacterales > 70-9 > CAVUPF01. The sequence goes on from CAVZSH010000005.1 coordinate 1,033,391, forward strand.
CGCCATATACCTGCTCGGCCACGTCGCCTTCCGCTATCGCCACGTGCGCACGATCAACCGGCAGCGCCTGCTACTCGCGATCGTGCTGCTGATCCTCGTCCCGGTCGCCACCGAGACTCCCGCGCTGGCCACGATCGCGATCGCCAACCTGCTGATCTGGGCGATGATCGCCTACGAGACCCGCGGCTACGGCGAGGCTCGCGATCGGGTTCGCCACCAGGGTGAGGCGCCCCCCTTGGCTTCTTCTTGAGCCTTGCTGCGGAGGCTTGTTCGACTCGACATACTGCGGGCCGTGACCGAGACTCCCGCGCTGCTTGACAGGCTGCTGCGCGCAGCCGCGCCCTCCGGATACGAGGAGCCAGCGACCGCGGTCTGGCGCGAGGCCGCCACCTTCGCTGAGCTGTCCACCGATGGGCTCGGCTCCTCGATCGCCCGCCTCGGAGAGGCGGTGCCGCTGCTGGCGGTGGTCGGCCATATCGACGAGATCGGGCTTCTCATCACCCACATCGACGAGAAGGGCTTCCTCTACTTCGCCCCGATTGGCGGCTGGGATCCGCAGATCCTGGTCGGACAGCGGGTTGAGGTACGCGGTAGGGGCGGGGTAGTGCCGGGTGCGGTCGGGCGCAAGCCGATTCACCTGCTCGATCCCGACCAGCGCAAGAAGGTGGTCGAGCTGAAGGGGCTGCACATCGATATCGGCGCCGCCGACCGCGACGCAGCAGCGGCTCTTGTGCGAGTGGGCGACCCGGTCGCGATCGCCGCGGAGCCGGTGCGCGTCGCGGGCGACCGGCTGGTCTCGCGCGCGATGGACAACCGGCTCGGCGCTTACGTCGCGCTGGAGTCGCTGCGACGCTGCCAGGAGCGCGGCGGCCTCGCCGGGAGCTTCGCGGCTATCGCCGCGGTCCAGGAGGAGATCGGCCTGTTCGGTGCACGTACCGCGGCCTTCGAGGTGCAGCCGGACCTGGCGATTGCGGTCGATGTGACCCACGCCACCGACGCCCCGGGCGTCGATGAGAAAGAGGTCGGCAGTCACCCGCTTGGCTCGGGACCTGCGATCGGCCGCGGCTCGACCCTCTCACCCAAGGTCTTTGAACTGCTGGTCGAGGCCGCCGCGGAGGCGGGAGTCGAGCATACGATCAGCGCCAGCGGACGCGGCACCAGCACCGACGCCGACGTGCTCCAGATCTCCCGCGCCGGCATCCCGACCGGCCTCGTGTCGATCCCCCTGCGCTATATGCACTCGCCGGTCGAGATGGTCGACCTCGCCGACGTCGAGGCAACTATCGAGCTGATCGCCGCTTTCGCCCTGCGGCTGCGCGAGGGCGTCGACCTCAGCCGCTGAGCGCGACGGCGCCGCTGCCGTCGAGGACAACGGTGTCGCGACCCTCCGCCTTGGCGGCGTAGAGCGCCGCGTCGGAACGAGCGACAAGGTCGTCGGTGTCTACCGTCTCGGGGCGGGAGACCGCCACTCCGATGCTGATCGTTATCCCCACCCCAACTGGTCGGCGCTCGCGAACCCGTTTCCGCAGCCGCTCGGCGACCTCCAGGGCGTCCTCGCGATCGGCGCCCGGCAGGACGACGAGGATCTCCTCGCCACCGACCCTGTAGATCGAGTCGCCGGCGCGCAGCGCCGCTCGCATCACGTAGGCGACGTCTTGAAGGACGGCGTCTCCCGCGGCATGGCCAAGCTGGTCATTAACCCGCTTGAAGTGGTCGAGGTCGCAGAGCAGCAGGGCATGTGAGAGGCCCCCCTCCGCGTCGCAGGGCTGACCGTCGAGCTCGGCAAGGCGCTGCTCCAGCGCATTGCGGTTAAAGAGGCCGGTAAGCGGGTCGAGGGTGGAGCGGCGGCGGTGGGCACGGTCGGACTCGACCAGCGCCCCGGAGAGAATGACGGTGCTGAGGATCAGCGCCGCGGTGGCGATCAGGGTCTCGCTGTGGTGGGCGGCGGCGACTGGGTCCACGACGACGCCACTGAGCAGGAAGAGCAGGAGGATGTAGACCGTCCCGACGACCATCCCCCAAGGGTCGAAACGGACGCCGAGGGTGACAGCGGGCAGCGCGAACCACATCAGCGCCGGACTGGTGGGGCCTCCGGTGGCGATCACGGCAACGGCGAGAAGCAGTGGTAGGGCACCCCAGGCCCCTGCGACCCACAGCCATGGGCGCCTGCTGGCGCGCATGAACCGATCGGTGACGGCGAAGCCACAGAAACCGACGGCGAGCGGCGCCATCCACCACCACCCCACCTTCGGCCCAACCGAGGCCAGTGCCAGGGCGAGGATCAAAAAGCAGGCGGTGCGGTATCGACGGACCCGGCGCTCCATGTCCAGGAGGCGCTCGCGGCGCGCCTCCTGGCGGAACCCTGCGAGCGACTCGGCCGGCTGGTCAAGGCCGCCGTCGGCCGCGGCCGAGGTGGCCGCGAGGGAACTGATCGAGAAGTCCACGAAACAGCCATCGACCCACCGCCCAGAAGGGCTTAGGTCTGCAGCGACTGCGCCAAACGTCTATTCGACCAGCTGAAGTTCTTTGGACAGGCCGCTGAGGTTGCGATACCCCTCCTCGGTGACGATGACCAGGTCCTCGATTCGCACCCCGAACCGGCCGGGCAGGTAGACCCCGGGCTCTATCGTCACCACCTCGCCGGCCTCGAGCACATCCTGGGAGCGCTGCGAGACGCGGGGTGCCTCGTGCACCTCGAGCCCGACGCCGTGACCCAGCCCGTGGCCGAAGCGCTCGCCGTGGCCGGCGGCCTCGATGACCTTGCGCGCGAAGGCGTCGACCTCCTCGCCTCCGGCGCCGGCGGCCACCGCGCCGAGCGCCGCAGCCTGGGCCTCGCGCACGATCTCATAGACTTTGCGAGCCTCCTCGCCGGGCTCGCCGGTAGCGAAGGTGCGGGTGCCGTCGGAGCAGTAGCCGTCGAGCTCGGCCCCCATGTCGAAGACGACAAGCTCGCCGCGGCCGATCTCGCGCTCACCCGGCTCGGCATGAGGGAGGGCGCCATTGGGGCCGGCGGCGACGATCGCCGGGAAGGATGGGTCGGCCCCCAGCTCGCGGATCCGCGCTTCGGCGGCGCGAGCGACATCGCGCTCGGTGCGGCCGGCGAAACCGCGCTCCAGGCTCCAGCGCCAGATGTCGTCGGCCAACTCGGCCGCGGCGGCGATCGAGGTCAGCTCGCCGGCGTCCTTGACCTGCCGCAGCCTCTCCACCATGCCACCGGCGGCGACCGGCTCGACGCCTTCGGCGAGCTTCTCGCTGAGGCGCTCCAGCGTGCGGACCGAGACGTGGTCGTCCTCAAAGCCGGTCCGGCCGCGCAGGTGCTCGGCGATCCCTGCCAGCCAATCGCTATCGATCGTGAGGACATCCCAGCCCTCGACCTCGGCGATGGCGCGCTCGCTGTAGCGGAAGTCGGTAAGAAAGAGACGGATTCCCTCGCCGCAGATGCAGGCCCCGTTGGTGCCGCCGAACCCGGTCAGGTAGCGAACGTTGACGAGATCGGTGACCAGAATCCGGTCAAGCTCGCGCTCGGCAAGCAGGGCAGCGAGGCGGTCACCGCGTCCGCGCATCAATCCCCGCCCGCGCCGAGCTGGCGGGAGAGCAGGGCGAGCGCCTCACGGTAGCCGTCGGCGCCCTTGCCTGAGACCTTCGCCAAGACCAAGCCGTCGAAGACCGACACTTTACGCCAGTCCTCGCGAGAATCGACGTCGGAGAGATGGACCTCGACCGCGGGAAGACCGGCGACCTCCAGCGCGTCGGCGATCGCTCGGCTGTAGTGGGTCCAGGCACCGGCGTTGACCAGTGCCGCGTCGGCGGTGTCGGGCAGCCGGTGCAGGTATTCGACGAACGCGCCCTCGGCATTGGTCTGAAAGAAGATCGTATCCAGGCCGACCTCGCGGCCCCAGTTCTGGATCTTCGTCTCCAGTTTGCTGAGCGAGAGGCCGCCATAGATCGCCGGGTCCCGGCGGTCGAGAATGTCGAAGTTGACGCCGTGAAGCACCGCGACGCGGTTGTGGGCGGTGGTCACCGGCGCAGCTCCTCCACGGCCTCGCGGACCCTACTCGGATCGACGAACTGTCCCACGCGGGGGTCACCGGGCTCCGGGAGCAGGACGAAGCCGACCCCCGCGGCGGTGCGCTTCTTGTCGCGCTGGAGAGCGTCGAGGACGGCCTCGACATCGACTTCGGGGGCGAGGGAGACGGGGAGACCGTTGCGGCGGAGGGTCGCCTCGACCTCGTCGTGGAGCGCCGGCGCCTCAGAGAGTCGGAGCGCCGCCAGAAGGCCGAAGCCGACCGCCTCCCCGTGTCGATAGCGAGCGTAGCCGCTCGCCGCCTCGATCGCGTGTCCGACCGTGTGACCGAGGTTGAGGACGGCACGCAGGCCGGCATCGCGCTCGTCCTCGGCAACCACCTCGCACTTGTAGCGGGCGCAGGCGAAGATGACCTCGTCGAGGTCGGTGGGATCGATCGCCACGATGCTCCGCACCCGCTCCCAGAGAGTGCCGCCGGCCAGCAACCCCGTCTTTAGCACCTCGACGAACCCTGCCGCCAGCTCCTCGCGTGGCAGCGTCACCAGCACCCCGGTATCAGCGAGCACCGCGGCGGGAAGGTGGTAGGCGCCGGCGTAGTTCTTGCCCTCGGGCAAGTCCACTCCTGTCTTGCCACCGTAAGCGGAGTCGACCTGCGCGACCAGAGTGGTTGGGACCTGGACAACCGCAACGCCACGCTGGTAGGTGTGGGCGCAGAAGCCGGCGAGGTCGCCGACCACGCCGCCGCCGAGGGCGACGACGTGGTCCTCGCGGGTCATTCCGGCCCGAGCCAGATCGCGCAGCACTCGCTCGGCCTCGGCCATAGTCTTTGACCGCTCGCCAGGAACAACCTCAATTCGGGCGGCGAGCGGCTCGACCCGCTCGGCGTAGAGGCCCGCCACGGTGGCGTCGGTGACGCAGAAGCGGCGGCTCTCAAGGGGCCACCAGCCGGCCCCCAACAGGCCAGAACCGACGAGGACCGGGTATTCACCCGAGGCGCTGGACGCCCAGAGCATCCGGGTCCCCGACGGCAGCTCGGCGAGTGCCCGGATCGATGGCAGGGCACGATCGACAATCTCGGGATCGCCCATCGGCAGCACAGCATCGGCGAGCTCTTCATAGAGCGGCGCCCGCACAGCCAGCAAGCGCGCAACGTCCTCGGCGCTGCGGGCGAGGGGCCGGTCGGTGTGGGCAATTCTCCGCCATGCCTCCTCGGGATCGATCTGCAGCCAGACGACGACGTGGCGGGAGAGCGCCTCGCGCACCCGCTCGGAGAGGACACTTCCACCGCCGAGCGCGATTGCGCCGCCGTCGGCACCCTCAAGCAGCGAGCCGACGACCTCCGCCTCGCGAGTGCGAAACGCCTCCTCGCCGTCGCGCTCGAAGGCCGCCGCAATCGGCAGCCCTAGCTCGCGCTCCATCAGCCCATCGACCTCGGTAGTCGCAAGCCCGGCCTCGCGGGCGACCTCCAGCGCAAGCGACTTGCCGGCGCCCATGAAGCCAATGAAGACGATAGCGGGGCGGTTAGCCACGCCAGTCGATGCGCTTCTCATAGGCGTCGACCGCCGCCAGCACGTCGTCGATGTGGTCGCCGCCGAACTTCTCGCGGTAGCAGCGGGCCAGGGTGAGACAGACCATCGCCTCGGCGACGACCGCCGCGGCGGGGACGACGGTCGAGTCGGTGCGCTCGCGCAGAGCCTGTGCCGGCTCGCCGGTCTCGGTGTCGACCGAGCGCAGCGGCTTGGTTAGGGTGGAGATCGGCTTGATCGCCGCCCGCACCGAGAGTGGCTGGCCGTTGGTCATCCCACCCTCGAGCCCGCCGGCGTGATTGGTCTCGCGGTGATAGCCGCGCTGCGGCGAGAAGAAGATCTCGTCCTGCGCCTCCGAGCCGGGTCGCCCGGCGACGTCCCAAGCTTCCCCGATCGCCACCCCCTTCACAGACTGAATCGAAGCAACCGCACCGGCGAGCCGACCGTCGAGGCGCTCCTCCCAGGAGACATGGGAGCCGAGCCCGGGGACGAGGCCGAAGGCGCGTACCTCGAAGCTGCCGCCGAGGCTCTCGTTCGCCTTGCGCAGGCGGTTGATCTCCTCGACCATCGCCGCGCTCGCCTCGGAGTCGAGGCAGCGCACCGGGTCCTCGTCGACCTCCGCGAAGTCCTCCGGGCCGAGGTCGGGGCGCTCGGAAGCCCTCACCGACGCGATCTGGGTGACGTGGCTGTGAACGCTGACGCCAAGCGCGGCGAGGAGGCCGCGAGCGAGCGAGCCGGCGGCAACGCGGGCGGCGGTCTCGCGCGCGCTCGCTCGCTCCAGCACGTTGCGGATATCGCTGTGGCCGTACTTCTGAGCGCCGACCAGGTCGGCGTGCCCGGGCCGCGGTAGGTGAACCTCGTCGACCTCGGCCTCGACCGGCCAGGGGTTCATCCGCTCCTCCCAATTGGCGTAGTCGCGGTTGGCGACAAGGACGGCAATCGGGCTGCCGAGGGTGCGGCCGTGGCGGACCCCGGAGCGGACCTCAACCGCGTCGGCCTCGATCTTCATCCGCCCGCCACGCCCGTGGCCGAGCTGGCGGCGCGCCATATCGCGGTCGAGCGTATCGCGGTCGAGTGCGAGTCCCGCGGGCATGCCCTCGACGATCGCGACCAGCCCCGGGCCGTGCGACTCTCCCGCCGTTGTGAACCTGAAGCCGCTCATCTGCGTGCCTAGGCTATCGGCGCGGCGGGCACGACCTCAGCCGCGGGCAGCGGCGCGCATCGCGTCGAGGGGCGCCTCGCGGCCCGTCCAGATGCGAAAGGAGAGCGCACCCTGTTGGACGAGGATCTCTATCCCGTCTACGACCGTCGCCCCGGCGGCCCCGGCGGCCCCCAGTAGGCGGGTCGGCTCGGCCCCGTAAACCATGTCGACTACGGTCTGGGCGGCTGCGAAGCCCCCGGCCGCAAGCGGCAGCTCCTCGAAGGGGTCCTCCCCGCCCAGGCCGACCACGGTCGTGTTAACGATCAGCTCATAATTACTTTGGGCGGGATCGGCCACCGGCAGCCCTCCCAGTTCTTCGCAGAGGTGGCGGGAGCGCAGCTCCGTGCGGTTCCAGACCTCGACCTCGGCGCCCTCCCGGACCAGGGCCCAGACAACCGCCCGCCCGGCCCCTCCGGCGCCAAGCACCAACGCTCGGCGCCCGGCCGGGGAGGCCGGCAGCGCCCTCAGCAGCCCCTCCGCGTCGGTGTTCTCAGCGCGAATCTCACCGCTGGCGAAGACCAGCGTGTTGGCAGCCCCAATCTCGCGAGCCACTCCGGAAAGCTCGTCGGCGAGCGCCAGCGCTGCGCCCTTGTGGGGGACAGTGATGTTGGCTCCGGCGAAGCCCTCGTTCGGCATCGCCCGCACCCGCTCCTCGAAACGGTCGGGAGCGACCTCGATCGCCTCATAGCTCCACTCCACATCTATCCCCAACGCCGCCAGCGCCGCATTGTGGATCGCGGGGGAGCGCGAGTGGCCGACCGGGTAGCCGAGGACGGCGAGGCGCGGCACGGCTATTCGGGACAGGTGGTCGGGGAGTTGCCGCCAGCCGCAGCGCGGGCCGCGTTGTAGCGTTCGACATTGCGCTGGAACTGCGCGTAGGAGGCGGAGAAGGCGAGCTTGCCGCAGGTTCCCGGCTTGTTCACGTAGTAGAGGTAGTCGACCTTGGCCGGGTGGGCGGCCGCTTCGATCGAGGCGAGGCCGGGGCTGTCGATCGGCCCCGGCGGCAGGCCGGTGTGGAGCCTGGTGTTGTATGGCGAGTGGGTCGCCAATTCAGATTCGGTCAGCGGCCGCGTGTAGTTACCGGTCGCGAAGCGAATCGTCGAGTCGATGCCCAGCGGTATCCCCTCGCGGAGGCGGTTGTAGATCACCGCAGCGACCAGTTTGCGGTCCCCCGGCACTTGAGCCTCTCGCTCGATCATCGAGGCGATCGTCACCACGTCATAGAGGGTGAGGTTCTTGGAGCGTGCATAGCGCATGTCGACGCCCTTGATCCGCCGCTTGAAGTCCTCGAGCTGGAGCTGAACGAGTTCGGAGACGGGAGCATGCCGCCTCAGATCGAATGTGTCGGGAAAGAGGAAGCCCTCGAGGCTGCGGGGGTCAGCGCCGCCGTAGCGGGCCGGATCGAGATCGGGGGAGCGCACGCTCGCTGCCATGTAGCTGCCTCGCAACCCGTCCTCTTTGACCAACTGGGCGGCCTGAGGTCGGCTGTAGCCCTCGGGAATCGTCACCGTGCCCACCGCCTGGACGACCGGGGCGGGAGAGGAGCGGCTGAAGTGACGATAGAGCGCCAGGCCGACTCCCACGACTGCGAGGGAGACCGCGCCGATCGCGATGACGGCAAGGACCCAGCGCCTTCGGTTTCGTCCACGATCGGAAGGGCGACGGTGTCTCTGGCGCTCCCGCCTACGAAGCTCCCGCGCGGTGGCTTCGTTGTCGTCGGAGTCGGCAGGGGGGCTCTCAAAGAGCCAGTCCTCAGTCATTCTCGCCTTCCCGGACCGTCGCCCGGCCGGCGAGGTAGGCGTGGAGGAGGTGGGCGGCGGCGAGGGAGTCGGCTGGCGCTTTTGCCCCCTCTCGCTGGCTCGCCTCGGCCATCCGGGTCGTCAGCCGCTCGTCATAAGTCTCGACCGGTATGTCGAGGACCGCTTCGAGTTCGCCGCAGAAGGTGCGGCTGAGCGCCGCCTGGCTGCCCTCTTCACCGCTGAGGTGGAGCGGAAGCCCGACGACGACCAGCTCGACCCCGCGCTCGGAGACGAGCTCCGCCACCGAGCGCGGCTCCGGCGGCTCAATCACCGGCAGGGGGGTCGCGAGGGTGCCGCTGGGATCGGAGATCGCGCAGCCGATCCGTGCCGTGCCGTGGTCGAGCGCGAGAACCCGCATTCCTAACTCGTCCCCGCCTCGATCGCTTGCCGAGCCGTCGCCAGCGCCTCGTCGAGCCGGGCTGCGTCCCTGCCCCCCGCCTGGGCCATGTCGTCGCGTCCCCCACCGCCGCCGCCGATCACCGTCGCCGCCTCGCGAACCACAGCCACCGCCGAGAGCCCGGCCCCAACCGCCTCCTTCGAGAGGAGAACGACGAGCCCGACCTTCTCACCCTCGGCGCCGCCGATCGCGATCGCGGAGCCGGCCCCGAGCTTCGACTGGATCCGGTTGGCGAGGTCAAGAAGCTGCCTCTGGTCGGCGAGGGACACGCGGGCCGCGAGCAGCTTGAGGCCGCCGGCCTCATTCGCCTCACCTGCAAGGCGGTCCGCCTCCTCGGCGAGCAGCTGCCTCTCGGCCTGTTGGGCCCCCCTGTCCGCCGCGCGCAGCTGCTCCGCGGCGCGGCGGGCAGCGGCGAGCGGGTCCTGCGGGGAGCCGAGCAGCTCGCCCGCCTCGTGCAGCTGCGCCTCGCGCTCGCGGAACCAGTCGATCGCCGCGGGTCCACTGAGCGCCTCGATCCGCCGCACGTTGGCGGCGCTGGAGCCCTCGGAGACAATCTTGAAGATGCCGATCTCTGCCGTGTTGGCGACGTGGGTGCCCCCGCACAGCTCGCGCGAGACGCCGTCGACCTCGACCACCCGCACCCACTTGCCGTATTTCTCGCCGAACAGTGCCATCGCTCCCAGCTGCTCGGCCTCTGACCGCGCCATGTTCAGCCAGCGCACCGGGCGGCTCGCCTTCACCCACTCGTTGACGCGGTCCTCGACCTCGCGCACCTCTTCGGGGCTGAGCGCCTTGCCGTAGGTGAAATCGAAGCGCAGCTTGTCGGGACGCACGGCGGAGCCGGCCTGGCGGACGTGCGCGCCCAGCCGCTCGCGCAGCGCCGCATGTAGGAGGTGAGTCGCGGTGTGGTTGCGCATAGTCGCATGGCGGGTCTCGCGGTCGACCTCGGCCTCGACCGGGACGCCGGCCTTCACCGGGCCGCTTTTGGGCTCGACCTCGAGCGCCTGGTCTTCGCCCACCCGGTAGACGTCGAGCACCCTCGCCTCCCCCCCGCTCCAGCGCAGCATGCCCGAGTCGGCGACCTGGCCACCGCCCTCGGCGTAAAAGGGGCTCTCCTCCAGCTTGACCAGAGCCCGACCGTCCTCTACCTCTACCGCGGCGAGCCCGGTGCTGGCGCGCAGCGTCTCATACCCGACGAAGCGAGTCGGTGGCGCCGCGGCGGCGAAGGCGATCACCCGCTCGTGGCGGCCCTCGGAGCCATGCGCGGTGGCGGCGCCGACCCGGGCCCGCTGTCGCTGCTCCTCCATCAGCTCCTCGAAGCCAGCGTCATCGACCGATAGCCCGCGCTCGGCGAGCAGCTCCTTGGTCAGGTCGTAGGGGAAACCGTAGGTGTCGTGCAACTTGAAGGCATCGGCGGCGTCAATCCATGAGGTGCTGGACTCTTCTGCCTCGGCGACCAGCTGCTCCAGCAGCTCCGTCCCCCGCTCCAGGGTGCGGCCGAAGCTCTCCTCCTCCTCACCGACCCAGCCGGCGATCGTCTCGCGCTCTGCGACCAACTCGGGGTATGCCTCCCCCATGATCTCGATCGTGCGCTCGGTGAAGCGGCCCAGCCATGGCAAGGAGAGGCCCAGTGTGCGCCCCTGCTGGATCGCCCGCCGCAGGATCCGCCGCAGGATATAGCCGCGGTCCTCGTTGGAGGGGACGACCCCGTCGGCAATCAGAAAGGCGGCACCCCGGGAGTGATCGGCGAGAATCCGCATCGCGCGGGTCACCGCGCCCCCCTCGCCGTAGGAGCGCCCGGACAGCTCCTCGGCGAGGCCGACCAGCGGCCGCAACAGGTCGGTCTCGAAGACCGAAGGGACGTCCTGGAGAATCGCCGCCATCCGGTCCAGCCCCATGCCGGTGTCGATGTTGCGCATAGGCAGCTCAGTCAGGGCGCCATCCGCAGCGAGGTCATAGGTCATGAAGACGTGGTTCCAGAACTCGAGAAAGCGGTCGGTGTCCTCGCCAGGGCGCTCGCCGGGGGCGCCGAACGCCTCACCACGGTCTAGGTAGAGCTCCGAGCAGGGACCGCAGGGCCCAGCCGGCCCAGCCTGCCAGAAGTTGTCCTCACGCCCCAACCGAACGATCCGCTCGTCGGGCAGGCCCAACGCACGCCAGATCTCGATCGCGTCGGCGTCGGGGCCTAGCCCCAGCTCCTCGTCGCCGCCGAAGACCGTCACCCAGATCCGCCCGGGGTCCATGCCGAAGCCCTGCGTCGAGAGCTCCCAACCCCAGGGGATCGACTCGGCCTTGAAGTAGTCGCCAAAGCTCCAGTTGCCGAGCATCTCGAAGAAGGTGAGGTGCCGGGCTGTGCTTCCGACCTCCTCGATGTCGGTGGTGCGGAAGCATTTCTGCACGTCGGCGAGACGGCGGGCGGGAGGCTCCTCGCGGCCGAGGAAGTAGGGCTTGAAAGGCTGCATCCCAGCCGTGGTCAGAAGCACCGACGGGTCATGCGCGGCGGGCACCAGCGAGGCCGAGGGGACGATCTTGTGGCCCCGGTCCTCAAAGAAGGAAAGGTAGGTGTCGCGGATCTCCTGAGCCTTCATGAAGGGGAGAGCCTAAGTCACGACCGCCCGCGCTCGGAGCGGCGTCAGGACGCAGTGGCGACGGTGCCATAACCGACGATCGCCTCGCCGGCGAGCAATACCGCCGTCTGACCCGGGGAGGCGCCGGCGAAGACCTCGGAGAGCTCCAGGTCGAGCCTCGCATAGCGGCCGCTCTGCACCGCCGATATCGCGGCCGCAAGAGGGCGGGTGTGGTAGCGGAGCTTTACCGCGTCGACGCTGGCGCCGTCGCGGTGCAAGACGGCGTCGTGGATTCGTACCCTCCGCGTCGCAAGCTCCTCGCGGGTGCCGACCGTGACCGCATTGGAGGCGGCATCGGTGGCGAGCACGTAGAGCGGCTCGGGGGCGGAGACCCCGATCCCGCGGCGCTGCCCGACCGTGAAGTTGTGGTGGCCGTAGTGGCGGCCGATCTCGCGCCCGGAGCGGTCGAGCAGGGCACCCTCGCGCTCACCCAGGCCACCGTGGCGGCGCAGGAAGCGCCGCTTGCCCTGCCCGGCGAGGAAGCAGAGGTCCTGACTCTCCGGCTTGCGGGCCACCGCCAAGCCGTGGCGGGCGGCGATCTCCCGCACCTCGGGCTTGGTCAGCTCGGTGAGCGGAAAGCGCAGGCGCCCGAGCAGATCTGGCGGCAACGCGGCCAGCATGTAGCTCTGGTCCTTGGCCTCGTCGACCGCCGCCGCGAGCAGCGGCCCGTCCCCGTCGTCGACGATCCGCGCGTAGTGGCCGGTGATGAGGTGGGTGGCGCCGAGCCGGTCCGCCAGGTCGATCATCGCCGCGATCCGCACCTCCCCGTTGCAAAGAATGCAGGGGTTCGGCGTACTCCCGGCCGCATAGCCGGAGACGAATTCGCCGACGACGCGGCGTCGGAACTCCTCCTCGAGGTCGAGGGTGAGGTGAGGGATGTCGAGTGAGTGGGCGAGCCCGCGGGCACCAAGCACCGCCTCTGGGGAGCAGCAGGCCTTGGCGCCGTCGGTCTCAGGATCAGCCCAGAGCTTCACCGTCACGCCGATCACCTCCGCCCCTTGCTCGCGCTCCAAAAGCGCAGCGACGGCACTGTCGACCCCGCCCGACATCGCGACCAGTACCCGCCGCTCGCCAGGCGCCGCCAGGCGCTCGGCCGACGCGGCTGCGCTCGCCAGCGCCCGGTGCAGCGCGTCGGCCGCGAGTTGGGCCGCGTGGAGCTTCGTCGGGATCAGCCCGCCGATCGCGGCGTTGACCTCATCTGCGCCGATCCGAGCGGCGTCGAGGACGCTCCCGCCGCACACCAGCTCGACGGTCGCCGCAGTTGCGGCCCGCATCGCCCCGCATCCCTCCGTGTCGAAGCTCGCATCCACGATGGCGCCAGCGTCCAGTGCCAGCGAGATCCGCGCCAGGTCGCCGCAGGCAGCTCCCCCGGCTGCTCCGGAGAAGGCGTCGAGAAGCGCCGGCCCCAGCCGGCTCCGGTCACTTAGGTGCTGCTCAAAAATCTCTCGGCGCATTCGCCTAAGGGTAGAGCGCAGGCGAGGCCCCAGCCCACCGTTGCCGCCTCTGGCTTTGATCCCTTCCAGTGAAGGTGGGCGCCTGCCCCCGACCCCGAGGGGAGGGAGGACTTCGGCTCCCGCGCCGTTTGTGTTGGGTCAAACGGTGAGACGGCTCGCGAACGGGCTCGAGCCTCGACTCAACCGTAGCAGCGCCCGGGCGGCACGGCGATAGCTTTCAGTCCAGGTTGGAGAGCAGCAGCTCGGCCTCGCTCCAGCGCTCTGGCGGCACCCGCAGGGCGATGTCGCCGCGACCGAAGCGGTCGAGCGGCCAATCGGCGGTGAGGACCGCCTCGATGCCAGCCTCGATTAGCGCCTGGTGCCAGGCGCGCGCCGTTCGAACCTCGCCGAAGTCACGCACGACCTCCCAGCTGTCGAAGACAGAGTCATCGACATGGACCGGCGTCTTGCCGGGGCCGGGGGCGGGACGCCAGGATCGTGGAAGCCAGTCGCGCAGGGCCACCGCTATCGCTCCTTCATCGGACGTTCCGGCCCGGAATTGGAGGCCGACCTCGCGCAGCTGAGCCTCATCGACCGGAGCCGGGGCGCCGGTCAGCGCGTCGGCTCCGGAGGCAGTCTTGGGAAAGGCGATCACATCGCGGATCGACTCGGTGCCCGCGAGGCGCTGGACGATGCGGTCAAGCCCATAAGCGATTCCGCCATGGGGCGGGGCACCGTAGCGCAGCGCCTCGAGCAGGAAGCCGAAGCGCGCCTCTGCCTCGGCGGCGTCAATCCCAAGCGCGGCGAAGACCTTCGCCTGAAGCGTTGCATCGCTGATGCGAATCGAGCCGCCGCCCATCTCCTGCCCGTTCCAGACCACATCGTAGGCGAGGGCGCGCGCCCCTCCGGGGTCGTCGGAGTCGAAGTCGCCAGCCGGCGAGGTGAAGGGGTGATGCAGGGGGTCCCAAACACCATCCTCGTTTTTCTCCATTAGCGGCCAATCGACGATCCACAGCAGCTCGTTCGACCCCTCTGAGACGAGGTCGAACTCAGCCGCCAAGTCGAGACGAAGCTGGGCGAGTGCCGCATTCGCGACCTTGGGCCGATCGGCGATCAGGAGCAGCAGGTCGCCCTCTCGCGCGCCGAGCTGCTCGTTCAGCGCCGCCAACTCTGCGACAGAGAGGAACTTCGCGGTCGGAGAGCGCCATCCGTCCCCCTCGCGAAAGGCCCAGACAAGGCCCTTCGCCCCCAACTCCTGAGCGCGGGAGATGAGGCCGTCGAGGGCGGAGCGAGGCATATCGCGCCTGCCGGCGTTAAGGCCGCGGACGGCGCCGCCGGAGTCGATCACGTCGCGGAAGACCTTGAACTCGGTCCCGGCAAGGGCGTCGGCTAGGTCGACCAGCTCGAGGCCGAAGCGGGTGTCGGGGCGATCGGTGCCGAAGCGCGAGATCGCCTCGTCATAGGGAAGCCGCTTCATCGGCAGCTCGAGCGACGGCCCTCCCACTCGCTCGAACACCTGCGCGAGCAGCCGCTCGTTCGCCTCGATCACGTCGTCGACCTCGACGAAGGACATCTCGATGTCGATCTGAGTGAAGTCGGGCTGGCGGTCGGCGCGCAGATCCTCGTCGCGGAAGCAGCGGGCGATCTGGTAGTAGCGCTCAAAGCCAGCGATCATCAAGAGCTGCTTGAAGAGTTGCGGCGACTGCGGCAGCGCGTAGAAGGAGCCCGGCTGAAGGCGGCTGGGGACGAGGAAGTCGCGGGCGCCCTCCGGGGTCGAGCGCGTCAACACCGGCGTCTCGACGTCGACGAAGCCCTCGCCGTCGAGGAACTCTCGCACCGCCGCTGTCACCCGGTGGCGCAAGATCAGAACATCGCGCATCTGCTCGCGGCGCAGGTCGAGGTAGCGGTAGCGAAGCCGCGCGTCCTCCCCCGCCTCCCCCGCGAAGCCCTCGATCTGAAAGGGCGGCGTATCGGCGTCGGCGACCAACTCGGCGGCGCTCACCTTCAGCTCGTACTGGCCCGTCGCAAGCTCCGGGTTGATCGTCTCATCGGAGCGCCGTACCACCGTCCCGGCCGCGCTCAACACGTCCTCGGCGCGAAACCTGTGGGCGAGCTCGAAAGCATCGCCGGAGGTATCTGGATTAAAGACGAGCTGGACGAGGCCGGTGCGATCGCGGAGGTCGATGAAGATCAGCCCACCGTGGTCGCGGCGACGATGGACCCAGCCCGCGACCCGCGCCTCCGAGTCGACCTGATCCCCCAACACCTGACCGCACCAGGTGTCGCGGTAGCGGTTGGCGCGAAGCGCCGGCGCCTCGCTCACGCTTCCCCTCCGGCGATCTCGTCAATCAGCCTCGCGGGGTCGACCGGGCGCTGCGCGCCGGTCTTCATCTCGCGCAGCTGAGCCGATCCGTCGGCCTCGAGGATCAAGACCTGCCGGGCGTTGATCCGATCAGCGTGTTTGAGCTGACCCTTGAGACTCCGTCCGGCGAGGTCCAGCTCGGCCGACAGCCCGGCGTGGCGCAGCTCGCTTGCCAGCGCCATCGCCCGCTGCCTGTCCCCATCCTCGGCGACCGCGATAAAGGCGTCGCGTCCGGCCGGCTCGCCGTCTTCGTCAAGCGCCAGCAGGATGCGCTCGACCCCTGCGGCCCAGCCAACCGCCGGGGTCGAAGGTCCGCCGAGCTGCTCGATCAGTGCGTCATAGCGGCCGCCACCGCCAATCTCCGACTGGGCCCCGAGGCCCGCACAGACGAAGGAGAAGATCGTTCGCGTGTAATAGTCGAGACCGCGCACCAAGCTGGGATCGACCTCATAGGCGATCCCAGCCGCGTCGAGCAGCGCCAGCACCTCGGCGAAGTGCTCGGCGTCTTCGCCCTCCAGGCCAGCGACGATTGTCGGCGCACTCGCCATCGCCGCCCGGGTCCCCTCGTCCTCGGAGTCAAACGCGCGCAGCGGGTTAGCGTCGATCCGCTCGCGCACGTCTTTGGACAACTCGCCCTCGTGGGCGCGCAGGTGCGCTTTCAGCTCCTCCAGGTAGGCGCGCCTGGACTCCAGCGAGCCAAGGCTCCCCAGCCGCAGCTGCACCCCGGGAACCCCCAGCTCGGCGAGCAGGTCGGAGAGCAGCATGATCGCCTCCGCGTCGGCCAGTGGGGAGGCGGTGCCAATCGCCTCGACGCCGAGCTGGTGGAACTGGCGGTAGCGCCCGGCCTGGGGGCGCTCGTGGCGGAAGAAGGGGCCGAGGTAGGAGAGCTTGACCGGCTGCGCCAGCTTGTGCATGCCGTGCTCGAGGTAGGCGCGACAGATCGGCGCCGTGCCCTCCGGGCGCAGGGTGATGCTACGACCACCCTTGTCCTCGAAGGTGAACATCTCCTTGCGGACGATGTCGGTGGAGCGTCCGACCCCGCGCTCAAACAGCTCGGTGTCCTCGAAGGCTGGCGTGGCAATCGGCTCATAGCCGGCACGGGAGAAGATTGCCGCGGCGACGCGCTCGATCCGCGCCCGGGCGCGCGCCTGCTCAGGCAGTACGTCGAAGGTCCCGCGGGGCGCCTGGTACTTGCTGGCCATGCTGGCCGCGACCTTACCTGCGGCGGGCGGCTATCGCGCCAGCTCGGCCAAGAAGGGGTTGGTGGCGCGCTCGGCTCCCAGCGTCGTCGTCCCCATGTGGCCGGGGTAGACCGACGTGCGGTCGGGGTGGGACTCGGTCAGAGCGCGGATCGACTCAAGCAGCGTCCCCCAGTCACCGCCGGGCAGGTCGACCCTCCCGACCGATCCCTGGAAGAGCACGTCGCCGGAGAAGATTGCGTCCTCCCCGCGCACCGAATAGGTGACGTGGCCGGGGCTGTGGCCGGGCGTGAAGATTACGTTCACCACCATCCCGGCCAGCTCAAGCGCCTCGCCGCCGCCCACCTGCTCGTCCGCCCGGTAGCTCTCATAAGGACCGAAGCCCTCATACGGAACGAAAGCCATGATGTCGGCGAGCATCGGCGCCTCTATCGCCGGGCAGTAGACGGTCGCTCCGGTTGCCGCGGCAACCGGAGCGACCGCGCCGATGTGATCGAAGTGACAGTGGGTGAGGAGGATCGCCTCGACAGAGACGCCCAGTTCCTCGACCAGCGCCAGGATCCGCTCCGGCTCCTCGCCGGGATCGACGATCAGCGCCCGGTCGGAGTCCTCGGGGCGCACGATGAAGCAGTTCTCGGCGATCGGGCCAACCGTGAGCATGCGGACATCGAGGCTCACGAATCCTCCCGGGCACGGATCCGCGCCCGCTCCCGCCGGCGCCACAGCGCCATGTCTATGTAGTAGCCCGCCGGGATGTAGAAGACGAGCATGAAGGCGCCGAGGGCGAGCGAAGCGCCGAGGGGGCGGCTGAAGATCACGAGGAGGAGGACGGTGAAGATGGCCCCAGCGGCGATGCCGCGAGTGGCCGCCCCGCGCCAGGTCGGTGGCCGGTCCACCTTCGGGCCGGGTTTGCGGGAGGCGCGGGCACGGGCTTTCGCCTCCTCGCGGCTGCGCGGCCGGGATGTGCGGCGGTTGGTGTCGATCCGGCCGCCCTGGGTGCCGCGGTGCTTGCGGCGGCGCTTCTTCCTGGTCTGGGCCATGAGCCAACTGAATCTAATCGGTTGAGGTCGTGAGCCGTCGCTCGATCACGTGGCGATCGGGGTCGAAGCTGCGAATCGGAACGTCCTCGGGATAGCCGACCAGCGCCCCCTCGGGAGCGAGGCCGACCAGCTCGGCCTCGACCGGGCGGGCGCCGAGCGGGGCGGCTAGTGCCCGCACCCGCTCGACGACCGCCGCCAGCGGCACCGCGAGCGGGTCGTGGATGTTGGTCGAGACTTGGACGGAGCCGTCGGAAAGCGATAAGCCCATCGCCCTGACGCCGGGCAGTCCTCCCCCCGACTCGCGCAGCTTCGCGGCGACGGCGCGGGCGACCTCGAAGTCGCCGTCGTCCAGCACGACGTTGAAGGCCGCGAGCGGCGGGCGGGCAGTGACAAGCGTGGCGCCGGCGGTGCGATGAGGTAGATGGGGGCCGCGGTCTGGCCGCAGCTCGCCGGCCTCCATCCGCAGCCACAGCTCGGGCAGGCCGCCGTTACGGAAGTAGGCGCGCTCGGCACGCCCAGGACTGCTCGCCAGCTCGCCGTAGAGGAAGACCGGAATGCCGAGCCCGCCGATCTGGTCGGCGACCTCGATCGCCTCGGTCCGGGCGACGCCGCGCTCGGCCGGGTCGAGCCAGACGACCGGGCACACGTCAAGCGCCCCGATCGCCGGGTGGATGCCCTTGTGCGCGCTCATGTCGATCTTCTCGACCGCCTCCTCGGCGCCCCAGACGAGGGCATCGAGCAACGGCCCCGGCTCGGCGGAGAGCGTAAAGACGGTGCGGTTGTGGTCGGCGTCTGAGTGGCGGTCGAGCAGAGTCGCGCCGCGGGAGAAGACGGCCTCCATGTCGGCGATCTGCCTGGCATCGCTCCCCTCGGAGACGTTGGGGACGCCGAGCAGCGCCATCTCAAAGGAGCAGCTCGCCGCCGCGGAGGATCGTCTCGCCGTCGATCTCCACGCTCGGCTCGAGCACCACGCAGTCAAGATGGACCGGCACCTGGACCGTGCCGCCAATCGCCGCCGAGGCACCGAAGGCGACGTGGACAGTGCCGAGGATCTTCTCGTCCTCGAGAATGTTTCCGCTGAGGATCGCCTTCTCATTGGTACCGATCCCCAGCTCGGCGACGTTGGTCCCGTCCGGCCCGTAAGCGCCAAGCAGCTCCAGAAGGGTGGCGCCAGCCGCGCCGGTGGACTCGGTCAGATGGCCGCCGCGGACGGTGAGCGTGACCGGCGCCTCGACCCGCCCAACCCCGGCGATCGACCCGTCGACGATCAGCGTGCCCTCCCCCGTCCCCTCCAGGGGAGCGACGAATCCCTCGCCGCAGGGTAGATTTCCGAAGGCGCCCGAGGCGGTCAGCTCGCCAGCGTCGGGGATCGCATGGCGACCCTCTAGACCGAGCCGCAGATCGCTGCCGCGAGCGCAGGTGATGCGCGCCTCGCGGCCGCGGCTAAGGGCGGCCGCGACCGCCGCGCCCCTGCGGCGCAGCTCGGCCATGTCGGCGCTCATCACCCGCGCGAGCATTTCCCTCGTTACCCCGGGCATCGTCGCAATGCGCACCCCTGCCTCGCTGGCCGTCTTGCGGGCGGCGGTGTGGGAGAGCGACTGGACGGTCGGAGCGAGGACGACGTCGGCGGCGGCCATCGCCGCCGCGACCGGCCCAGGCGGCTCCGCGGCGTGCGAATCGCGCTCGGCGATCACGGCTAGGACCGCGTCGGCACCGGCCCTCTGTGCCTCGCCCCGCATCAGAGCGCCGAGCGGCTCGGTCGCCGGGTTGCAGACGACCAGCACCTCCTCCCCGGGAGCCACCCCCAGGCAGTCCCGGACCACCGCCACCACCGCCGTGTCGAGCTCCGCGCTCACTGTGAGTTCAACCCTAGCCAGCGACGCATGCGGCCGGCACGACCGGCCCGCCGCAATGGGTGGCGGCACGGTCACAGCCGACTCGGCACGCCTCGCCATTTGCCCGCCATACCTTCAGATGGAAGCGTGGTGTCAGTCGTCGTCGTGCCGGTGTCGAACTGACCACGCCTCGAAGACGACCAACCCGACGAGTATGGACCCAAAGGCAACTAATGGGGCTACCCAGCCACGCGGCCGAGTGAGCGCGAGGGTCGCGACCACAAATGTGTCTGCGGCAAGCAAAAACGCGACAAACACCGGGCGCATAGCCGACCATCCTGTCTGTGGCGCCTGACCGGGCCTACGCTGCATAGCCCAAGAATCGCAGCACCAGCCGTCCATACCCCATCGCTACCATCACCGTCCCCGCCGGAGTAGCTCAGCTGGCTAGAGCAGCGGAATCATAATCCGCGTGTCGCAGGTTCGAGTCCTGCCTCCGGCATCCCTTTCACAGAGCCAAATTTCTTCCCAAATGAGTGGTCCTTGGAGGCCATTTTTAGGGGGGTGGCAAGGGATGTGGCAAGGTTCCGGCGCTGAAATGCTCAAAAGGCGCGCCGTGTCGGCGGCAAGGGCCGATACAACCTTTGCCCTGCTCCGGCTTTCGCGGCCGACCGGACGGAGTTCTTACGGCCGCCGACCGCCGCCCGTTCGCAGCCAATGGTCCAGCTCGGAGCGGCGGGCGATCAGCGCCGAGCCGTCGTGGTGGACTGGGATGCGCCGCGCCGAGGCGAGAGCGTAGACGCGCGAGCGGGGGCTGTCGATGTAGTCGGCGATCTTGTCGGCGCCGCGCAGCCAGCCGTCCTCGGCGCTCTGGTCCTCCCGTCGGACAAGCAGCTCCGCGGCGCGCTCGGCAATGCGCTCGACTAGCTCATCACCAACATCGAGGGTCAGCGCGCTCGTGAGGCTGCCGTTGTGCCCCTCCCGCTCCATTACCGCCTCTTGTCGTGGATCTCGATTTGCCAAACCACCGGTTCTAAGTCGCGGCGTCGGCAAATCTCTCCGGCATCGTCTCGCTTCATCCCGCCTGCAAGACGTGCGGGAGCGCCGTTGGGTACCCCTCCGCCCGGCTCGCATATTCGTCGGCGCCGATCGCAGTTCGGACGGAAAAGAGCTGTCCTGAGCGAGTGAGAAGCTTCGTGTTAGCGTTGCTTACAAGGGTCCTCGCGGATTCGCGTCGAAGTAGCACGCAAAAGTTGAGAAAGGGGCGCGAACTGACCATCGCCGGACTAGAGCGCGGAACTGAGTTAGGCCAGGGGCTATACAGCCTCTCAAGTCTGCGCGCCTATTTGGCGCTCAGCGGGGAGTCCAAAGACGGCGGCTATGTGCTCGATTGGCTAACCGATGTACTGAACCCCGTCGGCCACCGCCGTAGGCGTCCCGACTATAGCTTCGGGGACCTAATCAGCCTGTTCGTCGTCAGGGAGTTGAAGCGCAGGGGTGTCCGGACTGGGGATATCCGCGATGCAGAGACCTACCTGCGGGAAAAGTGGAACACCGACCGGCCCTTCGTGAGCGAGGAGATTCAGACAGACGGTCGAGGCATCTTCGTTGACGATGAGCTGATTGCTGGCGGTCAGTTCGAGGCGGCAGAGCTTCGGGGCCAACAGGTGATGCGAGAGGCCGTGAAAGAGCGACTCACGCATGTTCGCTATGACGATGGCACCGCGTCCTATTGGATGCCGGTGCAGCATGTCTTGATAGACCCTCGGGTGCAGTTCGGAGAACCGGTGATCGAGGGTACTCGCATCCCAACTGAGGCCGTGATGGACATGACGAGCTATGCGACCGTCAGCGAGATAGCCGCTGATCTAAGGATCTCGGCCGAGCAGGCCAACGCGGCGTTGATGTTCGAGAACCGACTTTCCGCCCTTCACAACTAGCTTGACGAGAGGCCGACTTGCAGCGGCTGCTATTCGATGAGGGCCTCCCCGGTGGGGCGAAGGTCGCCACTGCCTTAAGCGCCCTCGATCTAGTCGCACATACGGTAGGTGATGGAGGTGCTCCGCCAACAGGCAGCAAGGATCAGACCAACTGTAAGTGGTGTGCCACCAATGGAGCAGTTCTGGTCACGCACGACCGAGGTAAGGCTGATCGAGAGATCCTTGAAATGCTCGACCAACATGAGGTTGGCGTGATCATCGTGCTCAAGGATTTGCGCTCCAAACCTCCCCATTGCCTAGCCCGAGCACTCCTTATTGCCGAGCCGAAGATGGATCAGCTGACAGCAAGCGGGAAGCGGCTACGCCACTATCTACGGCCGGGGGGAGGTCTCGCCCGCTCCCAGCGCTAGGGCTGTTGCCAGCGCGCCTGTTCGCAACGAAAGAAGGTTAGAATCGCGCGGCTATGGATAGGCACGCCGGATCGACATTCGGGGCCATGCTGGTCCTAGTCCTGCTTTTCGTCGCTACTCCCAGCGGCCTGATCGCTTTGGCGGCCGCTCCAGTCGCGCACTTGGATAGTCGGTCATCGGCGGACGGCAATGCCTGAGCTGCTTTGGGAAGGAAAGTACGACGCAGAGGGTCGGCGAGTTACTCCGCCACGCATCTCTCTACCGTTCCAGACGGTTGAGACGGTCAACGAGTCGGCCCAAGAGCGGCAGCGCTCGCTTGACTTCCTAGAAGGAGAAAAATCCGGAGAGTGGCGTAACCGGCTGGTCTGGGGAGATAAGAAGTATGTCCTGCCAGCCCTCACGTCGGAGCTTGCCGGTCAAGTCGATCTCATCTACATTGATCCGCCCTTCGATACAGGTGCTGACTTCTCAGTTCGTACCAGCATCGACGATGAGGATTTCACCCGCCCTCCGAGTGTTATCGAGCAAAAGGCATACCGAGATACGTGGGGCGGTGGCCGAGACTCTTACCTTTCGTGGCTTTACGACACCGTGGGTACTTTATATGAGCTTCTGGCCGAAACAGGCAGCCTATACGTGCATTTGGATTGGCGAATGTCGCACTACGCCAAAGTAGTGCTCGACGAAGTATTTGGCGAGACTAATTTCCTCAACAACGTCGTCTGGTCTTATCAAACCCGACACTCTTCGGATCGTTTTTGGAACCGCAAGCATGATGACATTCTTTTCTACAAGAAGTCTGATCACTGGACCTTCAACTGGTCAGACCCTGAGGTAATGCAACCATTGTCACCAGCTACCATTGCCAAGTACAGATACCAAGATGAGAAGGGTGCCTACCGACTGAGCGGCCGCTTTCTCAAGGACAGCCCCATCAAAGGCGCGAAGGACGTCGATCCGAAGTGGGAGAAGACGCATCCTGAGCTTGTCGTCCGAGACTACTTAAGAGACGGGATGCCGCCGAACGACTCGTTTTTTCTGCCGATTGAGAATCAGTCGTCTTTGGAACGAACTGGCTATCCCACGCAGAAGCCGACGCAGCTACTGCGTAAGCTCATCAAGGCATCATCCAACGAAGGTGATCTCGTCTTGGACGCGTTCGTCGGCAGCGGGACCTCCGTCGTAGCTGCTGACCAGTTGAATCGTCGCTGGATCGGATGCGACTTGAGCCGATTCTCGATACATACGACTCGAAAAAGACTCCTTTCGACACCGGATGTCCAACCGTTCGTGGTTCAAAATCTCGGAAAGTACGAACGCCAACATTGGCAACAGACGGAATTCGGTGGATCGACACCAGGCCGAACCGCAGCTTACCGGACGTTCGTACTCGACCTTTACCACGCTTCACCGATTGCGGGGCATTCGTGGCTTCATGGGCTCAAACAAGGCCGGATGGTCCACATCGGAACCGTCGACGCCCCAGTGACAAGTGGAGATGTCAAACAGATTGTTGCTGAGTTTCGGAAAGTGGTAGGGACGGGGAAGGGCGCTCCGAAAGAGCAGAGCGTAGACATTCTTGGCTGGGATTTTGCCTTTGAACTGAACGAGATCGCTCGTCAAGATGCCGAGAAAGCGGGCATCAATCTGCGTCTTGTTCGCATCCCACGCGAGATCCTTGACAAGCGAGCGGTGGAACAAGGCAACGTCCGATTCTTCGAGCTAGCAGCGCTCTCAGTCAAGCTGAAGCGGTCTGGCCGGAAGGTCACGCTGACATTGGAGGACTTCGTCATTCCGTTGGATGACGTACCTGCGGACGTGCAGAAGGCGGTCACACACTGGTCCAAGTGGATCGATTACTGGGCGGTGGACTGGGACAACAAGGCCGACACGTTCCACAACGAGTGGCAGGCATACCGCACGAGGAAGTCTCGAGACCTCACACTGTCGACAGATCACGGGTACCCAGAGCCCGGCGAGTACGCGGTCGTCGTCAAGGTCATCGACATCCTCGGTAACGACACGACAAGGACTATGTCGGTGAAGGTCGCGGGCCGTGGCGCGTAAGGCAGCCGAGCCGCAAGGCGAACAGGAAGACCTCCTTACTGCGCGTGTTACCACCGCGCCGTGTGTCCCCGAGATCCGCAAGGCGGTCAAGGAGTGGCGCCGGGGGAAATACAAGGGCGCCACGGATACGACGAAGGCGCTCCTCAACTACTGGTTCTCGACGGACCATCGTCCAGGCGGTCGGCCCTTCCAATACTACGACGCGCAGCGAGAGGCGCTGGAGACGCTCGCATGGCTCTACGAGGTAGAGAAGGTTCGACGCCATAGGGACCTTGTCGAGCGCTTCGCCAAGGTGCCGGGCATCCATGTCCTGCAATACGACGACTTTGCTCGGTACGCCATCAAGATGGCGACGGGTTCTGGCAAGACGAAGGTGATGGCCCTGATCGTCGCTTGGCAGTACTTCAATGCCGTTGCCGAAGGGCGCGACGACTACGCGAAGACATTCCTCATCGTTGCCCCCAACGTCATTGTGTTCGAGCGCCTGCGCTCCGACTTCGGTGGGGGTCGTGTCTTCAAGACCGACCCGATCATCCCCCCGGAGCTTCGCATCTTCTGGGAAATGGACTTCTACATGCGGGGTGACCCGGAGAGAGCAAGCTCGCAGGGTGCCCTGTACCTGACGAACATCCAGCAGTTCTACGACCGAGCCGGAATTGCAGAGACCGACGAGCCGGAGGCTATGGCGGATGTGCTCGGGCCGGTGCCGCCCACCTCGACAACCGCAGTCGAAGACTTCGACGATCGGATCGCAGCTCGTGGAGCGCCAGCCCTCGTCATCAATGATGAGGGTCACCATCTCCACGACGAGGAAAGCGAGTGGAGCAAGGTCATCCGCCGACTCCATGACGAGAACGCCACCGGGCTCATCGGACAGCTTGACTTCTCGGCAACCCCTCGATATCAGAAGGGCGGCCTCTTCACCTGGACGGTTTTTGACTACCCGCTTAAGCAGGCAATCATCGACGGCGTTGTCAAGCAGCCGATGAAGGGTGTGACCGCCGGGCTCGACGAGGCCAGGTCCGACGTGGCAAGCGTCAAGTACCAGGGGTATCTCACGGCTGGAGTAGAACGCTGGCGAGAGTACCGCGACCAGCTCAAGCCACTCGGCAAGAAGCCAGTGCTGTTCGTCATGCTCACCAACACCGCCGAGGCCGATGACGTCGGTGACTACCTCCGAGTGAAGTACCCGACCGAGTTCGGACCGACGGACAGCGGAGAGGCACAGCTCCTAGTTATCCACACAGATCGCAGCGGCAACGTCTCGAAGAAATACCTCGACGCAGCACGAGAGGTCGCCCGGCGAGTGGACGAAGGGCAGAGCCCGGTCAACGCCATCGTAAGCGTGCTCATGCTCCGTGAGGGCTGGGACGTCCAGAACGTCACCGTCATCGTGGGACTCCGCCCCTACACGTCCAAAGCGAACATTCTCCCGGAGCAGACGATCGGACGTGGTCTCCGTCTCATGTTCGCGGATCGTTCGCCGTCCTATGTCGAGCGGGTGGACGTGATCGGAAACCCAGCGTTCCTCAAGTTCGTCGAGCAGCTCGAACGAGACGAGGACATCACACTCGACACGTTCGACCCGAAAGAGCCGGTGGTCATCACGACCATCGAGCCCGATCAGCGCAAGCTCGACTACGACCTCTCCATCCCGGTACTGAGCCCCATTCTCGCGAGGAAGAAGACCCTCTCTGAGGAGATCGCCGGGATCGACGTCTCAAAGCTCATGTGCCCTCGCTTGCCGAAGAAGGAAGGCGATACAGCGGCGCAGCAATTCCACTATGAGGGCGTAGACCTCATCACGCTGGAGAAGCTCGTCGAACGGGAGTACACCATCCCGGAGCCACAGACCGCAGAGGAGGTCATCTCGTACTATTCCAAGCGAATAGCCCAGGATGTGAAGCTCCCGTCACAGTTCGCAGCGCTGGTTCCCAAGGTTCGTGAGTTCCTTCGGGATCGAGCGTTCGGTGAGACCGTCGACCTCACCGACAAGGCGGTCATTCGAGCGACCGCGACAAGCGTAGCCCAGTACGTCACGGTCAAAACGTTCGCCGCAGTCCTGCGTGGGCTCGTGGTGGAGGAGCTGTCTCCGACGCTTGAGCACCCTGGTCGTCCGCTCTCCGAGACGGAGCCGTTCCCGTTCTCTAGACCCACGTTCGAGGCGAGCAAGACAGTGTTCAACTTGGTGGCGGCAGACAACGAGTTCGAGCGGGAGTTCGCCCAGTTCCTCCAGGATGCAAAGGATGTGACGTCCTTCGCTAAGCTGCCACGACGGTTCGGGTTCACGATCGAGTACACCGACAGCGCTACGAACCTTCGCTATTACGAGCCGGATTTCATTGCGGTCGATCGCAACGGCATACACCACGTAATAGAGACGAAGGGTCAGGAGAACATCGACGTCGCCCATAAGGATCGGGCGGCGACAATCTGGTGCGAGAACGCGACCTTGCTGACCGACATCACATGGTCATACGTCAAGGTGCCTCAGAAGGCGATGGGCGAACTGCAACCTCAAGAGCTGAGCGATGTCATCGTCGCTTTCGGCGCAGGGGCAAGCAATGGAGGCGCGCCATGAAGTTCTCGGAGGTCGCTCGCGACTCACACATGGCGAAGAGTTCGATGCGCGAGGAATCTGATGAACTGAGGTGACCCCAAGCGCGACCTCCCACCTCGAAATCCTCACCCTCGTCGTCGCGATAGTTGGAGTGGCACTAGCGCTCGCTTCTCTGGGATGGCAAGCGGCGACCTTCATGCTGTCCGGTAGTCGCGTGCGAGTTGCAATGCGTCGAGGTGCGATTCGCCGAGACGCAACGGGCACTGCACTTATGTCAGGGCCGATACAGCCCAGCGCAAACGACTACGCGATGATGCACGAGCGAGGCTTCATCGAAGAGGTCTTGATTGTCGATGTTAGAAATGTCGGGCGCATGTCCGTCTCAGTCGAGAGCGTGTCAGCGAACACTCAGGATGGGTGGGGCTTCGCCCGTCTTGCCGATCCCGAGAACCCGACGCTCCCTCACCGGCTGGAGCCCGGCACAAAGGAAACCTGGCACGAAATCCTCGCACCGCTACAGCGGATTGTTGATACGGACGGCAAGCGTCGGCAAGCGTGGATGACGGTCGAGCTTGGTACCGGCAAGGTTCTCCGGACGAAACAGACGACCCTTGTTGTTCCCTCCCCCCGCTCCGAGGGCGGGGACTAGGCGACCGATGGGGTGACCTGAGGCGGGTCTGAAGTGGGGCTGCGAGGTGCGGCGGAAGACGTGATCGGGACTGTCTTCGTCGTTGGAGGGCGAGTTCGGCGTGATAGGCGGCTGCTGTGTACCCAATGAATGCGCTAGGGGCAGAGCGCGCCAGGTGCTGAGCGGGCCACGGCCTGCCTGATCTGACGTTCTCCCCTGCTTTGCTGCGCCGACTCTTCGACCTCCTCCTTCGCTGGCTTTGCGGCCGCGAAGCATGGCACCGGCGTCGAGCCCTGCAAGTCCCTACGGGACTCCTTGCGGCCCGAGCCTCCGGCTCGGGTTCCGGGCTCGCCGTCCGGTGCCCTTCGCGACCTCCGTCAAGCCAGCGACGGAGGAGGTTCGAGATGTATGCCAGCACCACCGAGCAGAACAGACGCGCCCAGGTCCAGGCGCTCGCCGACCAGCTCTACGCCGAGCGCCGCAACTACCTCTTGCACATCGCCCGGCACAACGGCGCCAACGGTGAGGAAGCCGAGGAGGCGCTACAGGACGCCTTCATCCTCTTCCTCGACCGCTTCGACCCCGCCAGCGAGGCACCGCCGCTGGCGTGGCTCACCCTGACCCTGAAGCGCCGCTGCTGGGCGCTCTACCGACTCCAGCGGCGGGGCTGGCAACAGCGCTCCGAGAGTGACGGAGAGTGCTCAGACGCCGAGCTGCCTGGTGGCTCCTCCCGCCACCCCGACGACCTCCTCGACCTTGCCGAGGAGGTCGCGTCAACGCGCAGCCGCCTGGCCGAGTTAAAGCGCGACGAGCGGCGGGCGCTCTCGCTGATCGCGCTCGGCTACAGCTACCACGAGATCGGCCAGATAACCGGCTTCAGCTACACGAAGGTGAATCGCTGCGCCACCGAGGGTCGCGCGGCGCTCAGGAGAGGCCAGCGTGTCGAGTGAAGACGCAAGCAGACTCGTCGGGCCTCCGAGCGTCGTAGGCAACTGATGGGGATTGACCCGGCTGCCGCCTTCGCGCATAGACACTCACTCGGTAGTGCGACTGCGGGCACCTACTCCTCCTCGTCCAACTCAACAGTCTTCGCCGAGGGCGTAGGGACGCTCGGATGCGCGGGTGAGCGGGGAGTGTGTCACCCGGCCCGGATTCTCGTTGCCTTCGGGCCGTGGCGCGGTTGGTCGACGCGCCGTGCCCTGCAGTGGTGCTCAGCTCATGAAGAACTGCTGGTAGAGCAGGAAGACGTTCAGCACGCTGATGATGCCTGCGACGCTCCAGGCGATGATCGTGGTGGTGTGGCGGTTGACGTGGACCCCCATGACATCGCGGCGGCTGGTCAGCATGACCAGCGGCACGAGCGCGAAGGGGATGCCGAAGGAGAGCACGACCTGGCTGAGGACAAGCACGCTGGTCGGGTTCAAGCCGATCGCCAGGACAACGATGGCGGGGATCATCGTGACCGCGCGGCGCAGCATCAG
This sequence comes from uncultured Solirubrobacterales bacterium, assembly GCA_963777915.1. GTDB lineage: Bacteria > Actinomycetota > Thermoleophilia > Solirubrobacterales > 70-9 > CAVUPF01. The sequence goes on from CAVZSH010000005.1 coordinate 1,061,920, forward strand.
CGGGATGCGGACGTTGATAAAGCCTTGCATGACCACCTGGCCGGCGTAGGTGCCGACGCTGGATGAGGAGGCGCCGGAGGCGAGTAGCGCGACCGCGAAGGCGAGCGCGGCGGTGCCGCCGACGAGGCGCCCGAACTGGGCGTGGGCTTCAGGGATCGTCGTGATTCCGGAGAGGGCGGGAGTGTGGAAGAGCTTCGCGGCGACGGCGAGCATCGCCATGTTGACCAGGCCGGCGAGGCCGAGTGCGATGATCACGTCCAGGCGCTCGAAGCGCAGCACGCGGCCGCGCTCCTTGTCGTTGCGGCAAGGCATCCGGCCCTTGGTCAGCGCGGAGTGCAGGTAGATGACGTGTGGCATCACGGTCGCGCCGATGATGCCGACGGCGAGGTAGAGCGAGGTGACGCCGTGCAGGCCCGGCAGCAGCCCATGCAGCGAGCTGTGGGTGGAGGGCCCGATGCGCAGCGTCTCATAGAGGAAGCCCGCGAAGATGATGCCGAGCAGCGCGGTGATCGCCAGCTCGAAGCGGCGGAAGCCGTGGGTCTGCAACTCGAGGATCGCGAACGCGATCACGCCGGTCATCAGCCCGGCGGGGAGCAGCGGCACGCCGAAGAGCAGGTTCAGCCCGAGCGCGGCGCCTAGGAACTCGGCGACGTCGGTCGACATCGCCATGATCTCCGCCTGCACCCACATGCCCCACGTAAACGGGCGAGGGAAGCGCTCGCGCACGACCTCGGGATAGTTGCGGTCGGTGACGATCCCCAGCTTGGCCGAGAGGTACTGAATCAGCATCGCCATCACGTTCGCCAGCAACACGACCCACAGCAGCAGGTAGCCGAACTGCGCGCCACCTTCGATGTTCGTGGCGAAGTTACCCGGATCGACGTAGGCGATCGAAGCGACAAACGCCGGGCCCAGCATCATGATCGTCGCGCGCACGCGACCCTTGGCCAGCAGCTGCTCGAGCGCGCTCTGGCCCGCGAGCGTCCCGCCGAGCTCCCCGGGTAGCGCTACCGAGGCGCCCTCGACGGCGCCCTCAAGCGCTGGGACCGGATCGTCCGGCACCGGCTTCACCGCCGGTGCTCTTCGGGCTCGATCCGCATCGCCCGTGCCAACTCCCCGCCGATCGGGTGCTCGTGCTCGCCGAAGCGCACGAACACCGGCCCTCCGAACGGCTGGCGGTCTCTGACCTCGAGTCGAGTGCCCAGCGTGATGCCGTGCTCGGCCAGGTAGCGAAGCATCTCCGGGTCGGAGTCCGAGACGCGCACAAAGCGCCCCACAGCACCAACGTCTAGCTCGTCGAGGCTCTGGGTCTGGCCCTCGTCGATCTCGAACTCGGCCGTCGGGATCGGATCGCCGTGCGGGTCGAGGGTCGGGTCGCCCAGTCGCGCCGCGATCAGCTCCTCAAGCTCCTCTGAGAGCACGTGCTCGAGCACCTCGGCCTCGGCATCGACGCGATCCCAGGACATCCCGAGCTCCTCGGCTAGGAACAGCTCGAGCAGGCGGTGATGGCGGATCACCTCCAGGGCCACGCGCCTGCCCTCCTCGGTCAGCCGCACGCCACGGTAGCGCTCATACTCGACCAACCCCTCCTCGGCGAGCTTGCGGATCATGCTCGACACCGAGCCGGGCGTTACCCCGAGGCGCTCGGCGAGATCGTTCGTAGATACCGACGAGCCGCCACGGGTCTCGAGTGCATAGACAGCCTTGGCGTAGTCCTGCACCGATGCCGAAAGCAAATCTGGTGACCCCATTAAAAAGTTATACCATGCCAAATAAAACTTTGTTGTGTAGCTGAAAATAAGTCTGCCGCTGTCTGCGCTCGGTCTCAACAACCCGGCCTGGATGATCCTCATCACAACGTGCGTTAGGCTGAGCTCGTGCACGATGAACGCCGCGACCTGCTGTGCCTGGACCTGCCGCGCGCCGAGGCAATCCGCCGGCGCCTACAACCGGGCCTCGCCGAGCGGGCCGCAGGGCGGGCGAAGGCGCTCGCCGATCCGACCCGGATGCTCATCGCGCTCGCACTCCGCGACGGTGAGGAGCTCTGCGTCTGTGACCTGGCCTGGATCACCGGCCGTGCGGAGAACCTGGTCGGCCACCACCTGCGCAGGCTACGCGGCGCCGGACTGGCCAGCTCGCGGCGCGAGCACAGGATCGTCTTCTTTGCGTTGAGCGACGACGGTCGCCGGCTGCTGGACGCGAACATCGAACTGGCTGAGGTGACACGATGACACCGTCGCTTGAGCTGCCCACCCTCGGCGCGCCGAGGCCTGCCTCGCGGCCGCAGGGTCGGCCCGAGCTGGACGAGCGTGAGCGCCTGATCCGCCGCGCGAAGGCGCTGTCCTGGCTCAGCCTCGCCTACATGAGCGCCGAGGGCGGGGTCGCGATCATCGCCGCGATCCTCGCCGGCTCCGTCGCACTGCTCGGCTTCGGCCTTGACTCCGCGATCGAGGGACTCGCCTCGATCATCGTCATCTGGCGCTTCAGCGGCACCCGCCGGCTCTCCGAGCACGCCGAGCGCCGCGCTCAGCGGTTCGTCGCGATCACATTCTTCCTGCTCGCTCCCTACATCACCCAGGACGCCATCCGCACACTCATCAACGGCGAGCATCCCCGAGCGAGCTGGCTCGGGATCGGCCTGTCAATCTCCAGCATCATCGTCATGCCACTCCTCGGCAAAACCAAGCAGGCGATCGGACAGCGCCTGGGCTCAGGCGCGACCGCCGGCGAGGGTGCTCAGAACATGCTCTGTGCCTACCTCGCCGCGGGAGTGCTCACTGGCCTAGCGCTTAACGCCGCCCTCGGCCTATGGTGGGCCGATCCCGCCGTCGCGCTCGGTATCGCAGCGCTCGCACTCAACGAGGGCCGCCAGACCTGGCACGGCCGGGGTTGTTGTGCCACCTCGCCGCTCCCCGGCAAGCCGCTCGATACCTGCCACGACAACTGCTGTGCCTGACCCGCAAGACGCGACGGCAAGTCCCCACGAATGTCCTGCTTCCCCAGGCAGACGAGGCGTCTTCACCAACACCACAGCTCGCTTGCGCAACTGGCGAAACGCGAGCGTTTGGAGGACGACCAGCTCGCTCTTGCATAGGACGAGCTGCGACAGTCTTCCCTCGCTCCCGACTCGCTCTCGCATCCGACAGTAGAAGCGATCAGCAAGGAGAGGTTCTCCAGTGAGCGATGCGGACACGGCTCTGGGACGATAGGCGGCCCGAGGCCGGCACCGGCGGCGTAAAGCCCGGCCCAGCGAGCACGAGAAAGCGACCGGGGATGACGCTCGTCGCCTGCCTTGCGCGTAGCCTTCGCGCTAGAAGCTCGTCGCGCCACCTTCGAGATGGTCCCCCGCTTGGCTTCCGCGGAACCTGTCTCTCCCAGTCGCAGGCGGCAACCTAGCGGCTGCCGCCGCCAACCGCTAGGCGCCGCTTGGGTTCTATTCCGCAAACTGCGGGAAAAAGCACGCTCCCTATCGCCAGCCGTCGATGCGCACGAAGGAGAGTAGGGCGTGAACGACAGGCAAGACCGCCGGGCGCAGCCCGGCAGGAGAGGAGGGGCCAGATGGCGACCGAGTTCTATGATGTGAAGCGACGAGAGAAGGTCAGCATCCCGGACTCGCAAGTACGCAAGACGACGTATGAGCGGGAGAGCAAGGATGGGAAGATCAGCGTCCGCTACGCCCTGCGCGCCGAGAATGAGGGGACGAAGCTGACCAAGTTCGTCAGCCAGTCCGATTGGGACGCGCTCGAGGTGCCGGTCGAGTAGCGCTGCCACCGTCGCAGCGGCCTATCGGCTTTACGGCGCGGGCGGCTCAACCCGCGGCGGGCAGCGCAAGACGGCGATCGCCAGTTAGAGCGCTCACCCCGGCGTGGAAAACTTTGTCGTAGGCCTGGATTCTCTGCGCACTTCGCGGATAGAGACAAACCCGCCAATCGCCGATGGGATGGCGAGCGCAGCTCGCGCAATGGCATTGGCGGGGCGCGAGTCGCGCGAGCTCCTCAGCCGGTCCGTGAGCTGCCCAGGGTCGCTCAGTTGGCCTTCGACCCGACGAGCGTCAAGTCGGGCGCTTTGCCGCCTGCACCCAGCACGGCCCCGCGAGCGCGCTCGACAGCCTCCTCGCCACTCCCAGCCTCGACGGTCAGGAAATGTTGCAGGCGGCTTGCCCCGTGGGGGTGGCTCCTCCTTGGAGATCCTGGCCCCCAGTAGAACCCTTTTTGGGCGAGCTTGGCGATCACCCTGTCATCGAGTGCGGCGCTGCAGAAGACATAGAAACGCCGACCCAGGCGCCCCTGTCCGCTCCTCTCGACGGTCTCCTTGGGGCGCCTGAACAGGTCCCAGCTCCGGGTCCTCCCGTCGCGCGGTCGAGACATGTACTCGGTTGCGGAGATGGGGGCAGCGGGTCCTGCCTCCCAGGAAGCGAATGCGGCATCCCGGGTAAGCCCCTTGCGGTGCCCGAGTGATTTCCACTTGCCCTGGGCATTCTTGTAGCGGAAGTCAAAGATCACCACCTCGACCGTAGTCGATGCGCGCCGTCCGCGTGCGGATTTCAGGCAAGAGGAGTGCGGGAGAGCCGCGCAGCGCTCCGGAGAGGCCAGCGTGCCGAGTGAAGCGGGGGCAGCTATCGCCCGTTCGGGTGCCGCAGCTGGTGAACCGTGAGTACTTGACCACCAGCCTTATCGAAGGAGGCATCGGCAGCTCTCCGCCGGCCTTCGCTAGCCGAGGTTGATATCGACGGGCAGGCTCCGATGCAGCATGAGTCCGAGCGCCCCCAGCAAATCCTTGGGCGTCCAGTCCGGGTGCTTCGGGTGGTTGAGGTGGTAGAGGCCTAAGCCGCTGAGGAAGTGATAGATCCTGGGGTTGAGTTGCCCATGAAAGTCCGGTGCGGCACTCTGCACAACCCGCTCGGCACCAGTTGGGTCGATGACAAAGTAGTTGTCGGAGTGATTGATGTCATAGGTGAGCGGCTTGCCAGTCCACCAGTCAATCGAAGGGGGCTTGCCCTCGGGGACTTTTTCGTAGGTGAAGCCGAAGAACTTGGAGAGCGCGGCCAGCTCCCTCGGCGGCTCGGTGACGAGCTGATAGCGAACGCCAGTCAGCTTCGCGTAGGCGGCAAGCCGAGCCGGGATGTCGCGTTTGGGGTCTACCGACAGCTCGACAATCTGCACCTGTGAGGCTGCATGATCGTTGCGCAACGACTGTTCAACCTGCACCAGGTTGCCAGTCGTAAACGGGCAGATGTCGCTGCACAGCGTCAGGAACGGAACCAGCACCACGGTCTTGCCGGGCCAGGAGGCCAGATCGACCTTCTGGTCGTGCTGGTTGGTAAGCGGGAGTTGGCGAAGACTGCTCGGCACCTGCTTGTCGATCACGGTCCCGTACGCAGCGGGTTCTGACGCAGAGCTGCCGGAGGAGCCGCCGCAGCCCGAAATCGCCAGACAGCCGACTGCAATCGCCACAAGGCTCAATGCGCCGGTGCTCGCCGGTAGTCCCTTACCTCTCGATCTGCTCATCCCAACCTGGCTCAGCCCGGGTCCGGATTCTGTATTCCGCCTCCATTTGACAGCAAGCGGTTCCGCAGTTCCTCAGCCCGCCCCGAGGCCACCGCACGCCCGGCGCGGCGGGCGTCTAATTCAATCCCGCGCTCCTGGGCAAGGTCGATCAGCTCCTGGCGCTCGGTGTCCTCCCGCGCCCAGCGCAACACCAACCAGATGAGGACGCTGAACATCACGATGCCGCTCTGGATCATCAGCACGACCCCGGCGAGGCTCTGATCGGTCAGCGGGGCGATCCCATGAGCTATGTCGCTGGCGCTGTAGAAGGGGTAGAACACGGTGCCCGACCACATCAGGATGTTTGCTAGGCCCATCGTGGAGAAGTGGATGACCGCGACGTAGATCGCCTTGGCGCCGTTGCCGAACCACTCGGGCTTGGGGAAAGGCCCCAGTAGCGCCAGCCACATCACGACCCCGGCGGTGATGAAGCTGGCGTGCTCGCAGAGGTGGACGCCCTCGTGTTCGGCGGCGAGCTGGTAGCAGGGCGGCAGGTGCCAGCCGTACATCACCACCAGCCAGAGGACCACGGCGGCAACCGGGTGCATAAGTCCCTTCAGGTGCCTGAGCCCCGGCTTGGTCAGGAGCGGCACAAGGACCGGGCCGGTGAGGCCGATCGCCAAGAGCAGAGCCGCCTCGTCGAAGAGGATCGTGTGCTGGATCATGTGGCCGAAGACGAAGTCGTCGGCCAGGGAGTCGAGCGGGCCGACCGTCGCCAAGACGATCATCGCCATGCCGCAGGCAAAGCTCGCCTGGCGCAAGATCGAGGGCTGGCGGCCTTCCTCTCGCAGTTTCCCGACCCGCACGAAGTACGCGACGCCGATCAGCATCGGCAGCGTGATCGAGGTCACGGTGGCCCATTCAAAGCTCAGGTCGAGGGTCAACTTCCAGCTAAAGGCGAGCGGAATCATGCGGCGTCGAGAAGAGACCTAGAAGCAACTTTGCGGCCGAGGCGCGCCAGCATCGGCGGGCATCCTACTCCCGATCATTTGGAGTGGGCATTGGACGCCGGTCCCAAATCATCCCCGGTCGATTCGACAATCGTCCCAGGGGCGGCGTGGACCCGTGTGCAGGCTTGCTTCCGCTCCCAGTTGACCGGACACCCCTCAACGCAGCGAACCCACCGCCCAACGCGACTCCGAGCTGAACGCGAGCGCTGCCGCCAAGGGCCGGACCACACCCTGAACCGAGCCACAGACCGCCAATCCACCCCCGCACCGCTTGCCACCGCGTTTTGATGCATCCGATCGCCGCCGACCCCGCCCCCCCACCATAGGTGGGAGACCGGGGTCGGCGGCTGTGTTGGTGAAGCAGTGGCAAGCGGTGCGGGGGTGGATTGCAGTGGTGGGTCAGAGAGCAGAGACAGAGAGGTGATTGAGAGAGAAAAAAAAAGAGAAAAGAAAAAAAGAAACAGAAAAGACGAAAACCAGGTGGGACCAAATGGGGCTGATTTCCGTCTTGTGGGTGGATGGAGACGGTGATCGGACAGATTCCGATGGAGCCCAAACCGATGGTGACGGGGCGTTGTCGCGATCTGGAGCTGATGCGTTACATAGGGCGGCATGGCATAGTTGCGATCGAGCATGTGATGAGCGCAATGGGCGTCGGCAGGACCGCTACCTACAACCGCGTAGCGACCTGCATCGAACGCGGTCTGCTGGAGCGCCTCGACCTCCTGCGCTCGGAGCCGAGGCTATTACGGGCCACCCGAGACGGTCTGCGCTACGCCGGCCTTGGCCTCCCTGTCGCCGTCCCCTCGCCGGGCTCCGCCGACCATTGGCTGCGCTGCGCCACCACCGCGCAGCTGCTCGGTGAGGAGTTCGATCCTTCCCAGGTCATCACCGAGCGCGAGCTGGTCCTCGCCGAGCAGATCGAAGAGCGCCCGATCGCCTCCGCCAAAGTCGGGGAGTGGCTTGACGGCTCACCCCGCCTTCACCGCCCCGACCTCGCGATCCTCACGGAGGAGGGGACGATCGCGATCGAGGTCGAGCTGACCTCAAAGTCCCCCCGACGCCTCAAGGGCGTGATCCGGGCCTGGCGGCGAGCGAGCTGGGTCTCCGAAGTTCGCTATTACTGCGAGCCGGGCTCGACCCGCAGGGCAGTCGAGCGGGCGGTCGCTGAGATGCGGGCAGAGGAGCGCGTCCATATCTTCGAGGCGGTGCCCCGGTGACTCCGGGCCAGGGCAACGTCGCGCTCGACATTGGCGCCCACCTCTGGGCGCTCGCCTACCCGGTCATCGCCGGCCTTCTGATCGGCTTCCTCGCCCTGCGTGCCCTCCAGCGCCGAGGGCTGCGCTGGACCTGGGCGCTTTGGGGAGTGCCGCTCGCCTATGTCGTCTGGTTCATCGACTGGCACGTCGGGCTGGTCTTGGCAATTGCCGCCGCCACCGCGATCTGGCACGGCTCCCGCGGCCATGCCGAAGTCCTCCAGCGCGGCGGTGAGGAGGCGCGCGCGATCGGCGATGCCCGCGGACCCCTGCGCTGGGCGCTCTCGCGTCTTCAGGGACGCGGTGCCAGCCGGCAACGTCTCAAGGGAGAGCGCCTGGCGATCGGCAGCGCCCGTCGTGGCGGCGTCTGCCGGGTGCCCTTCGGCCTTAACCGCGGCGTCCATGCGCTCGTCAGTGGCGCCACCGGCTCGGGCAAGACCGTCACCCTGGCCGGGTTCATCCCGCCCTACGTGCTCTCCCACTTCGCGGCGATCGTGATCGACCCCAAGGGAGACGGCTACATGCGCTCCGTCGCTTGCGAATCAGCGCATCGCGCCGGCTCGCGCTTCATCGAGTGGACTCCCACCGGTCCCACCATCTACAACCCCCTCGCAAGGGGAGGGCCGACCGAGATCGCCGACAAGGCGCTCGCCGCCCACCAGTGGTCTGAGCCCCACTACGAGCTGGCGACCCAGCGGTTGTTGGGGCATGTGCTCTCAACGATGCAGGCGGCGGAGCTGTGGCCCCCGACCATCTCCCAGATCGTCGCCCACATGGACCCCGAGCGCCTTGACGCACTCGCCACCAAGGTAGGCGGGGAGACCGCCAAGCGAGTCTCTTCCTACGTCGATGGGCTCTCGGAGCGCGGCAAGACAGACCTCGGGGGAGGTAGGGACCGCCTCGCGGTGCTCGCCGACTCAGAGCTTGGACCCTGGCTCGACCCGGCGCTGGGGGAGGGTGAGCAGATCGACCTCGTGCATTCCCTGCGCTGCGGCGACGTTCTCTACTTCAACCTCGACGCCGACCGCTACCCGATGGCCGCCAAGCAGGTTGCCGCGGCGCTTCTGATCGACCTGGTCGGGCTCACCGCCGATCTTCAGGGCACGGGAGTCGGCGGCCTCGTTGTGATCGACGAGTTCGCAGCCCTCGCCGCCGAGCAGGTGTCCCGCCTCTTTGCCCGCGCCCGCTCGGCGAACCTGAGCCTTCACCTTGGCACCCAGAGCCTCGCCGACCTGCGCGGCGCCCGGCCAGGAGACCCCTCCGACACCCTCACCGAGCAGGTGCTCTCAAACGTCGAGTTCACGATCGCCCACCGGATCGGCGATCCCGACTCAGCCGAGCGCCTTGCCCGGATGGCGGGCACCGTTCCAGGCTGGTCGACCACCCAACGGGTCAGCGCCACGGGGGCGATGATCGGCAAGGGTGAGGGGACGCGGACCCGTGAGCGCGAGTTCCTGGTCGGCCCCGACCAGTTCAAGCGGCTGGGGGTCGGCGAAGCGGTCGTGATCGACCCGGCTGCGAAGCGCAGCGCGGAGATCGTGAGGGTCTGGCCGCCGGGCGATGGGCACAGTGACCAGCGCAGTGGGTAGGGTCGCGCGGCGTGCGCACGATCGTCTACGTCGACGGCTTCAACCTCTACTACCGGGCACTCAGGGACACCCCCTACCGATGGCTTGACCCTGCCGCCCTGAGCGACGCCTTGCTCCCCGACGACGAGGTCATCGAGGTCAAGTACTTCACCGCTCGCATCAAGGGCTTGCCTCACGATCCCGGCGCACCAACTCACCAGCAGGCGTATTTGCGGGCGATGGATACCCTTCCCCGCGTCAAGCTCGAGTTCGGGTTCTTCAACCGGCGCAGGGTCTTCCACGCGCTTGCGATTGGCAAGGTTGGGCAGCCTCTCGGCTGGCGGGAGAAAAGGGCGGTCTGGCTGTCTCGCATTGCCTTCGCAGGGAGCGGCCTCTTGAAGATGCAGTCCGATCCGATCCCCAGGCTGCGCGTCTGGAAGACGGAGGAGAAGGGCTCTGATGTCAATCTCGGGAGTCACCTCCTGGTCGACGGGTTCAATGCTCGCTACGAGCAGGCAGCGGTGCTCTCAAACGATTCGGACCTTGAGTGGCCGATCCAATACGTTCGAGAGACCCTTGGCCTCCCCGTCGTGGTCCTCAACCCCTCCAGGCACCGCAACCGGCGATTGGCTCCTGAAGGTCTTCCCTCCGGGGCCTACAAGCGCATCGAGGAGCCGCAGCTCGCCGCCAGCCAGCTTCCGCTTGAAATGTCTGACGCTCAGGGCACATTCCACCGCCCGCCAGGCTGGGACCAAGCCGAGAAACGCTGAGGCCGCCTCTCGGCGGCCTCAGACCTCCAGTCCCGAAGGCTTGGAGGTAGTGACGACAGGGTAGCAATTCCACCGCTAGATGAGCCCGAATTCACCCGACCCGCAGCCTCAAACGCAAGCCTATGATTCCAAGCAATCCCTCTGTCGTTTCGTCAACAGGGAGCGAGGCCGCCGCAAGGCGGCCTCAGCATTTTCAGGGTGGGTCGGTCTGACGCTCCCCACGGGGTCGTGTGCTACTTCCAGAGCGACACCAACCGCTCGCGAATCTTCTGGGCCTCTTCGACGAGATCGTGCATCCCCTTGTCGGGAAGCCGGGCACCGTCGAGGAGGCCGAAGTCGAGGACGAACTGCTCAACGGGAAGTTCGTGGCCACGATGGTCGCTGTATTCGACGTGCGCGATATGTCGTCTGGGCAGGTCGCTGTCCAAGCGGTCGGGAACCTTGTCGAGCAAGATGAGTCGCTCCTCTCCCGGAACAAACACGGGAGTCTCCTCCGAGAGCATTGCGACTTTGCCGATGCCGCCGCTCAACGTCGTGGCAAGTTCAGGATCGAACCGGAGCCGAACATTCCGCGCCGCTGTGGTTCCGAGGTTCTTAACCGCAATGAAGGCAAAGTTGCTTCGGAAGTGAAAGCTGGCCGTTACCCAGGGGCGGAACTGTTCCCGCCGTAGTTCCCGCGCCTCTCTGACCTGCTTGATGACGTAGAGGAGGGTGCCAAGGAGAACGAGGAAAGTTGCCCAGGTACCCGCGGCGGTCCACGCCTCGGGGTTGTGGATGTGGATGAATGCGAACACAGCACACCCAGCTTCCCAGCGGGCTCGGTCGGAGGGGGCGAAACGGTGCCCCGCTACGTCTTAGAGGAATAGAGCGAGGCGACGCCTCGAAAGTTGTCGACCGGAGAACCAATGCAAAGCAAGCCGCCTGCGAGCCCGCCGCCCTGTGGGGCATCATCCACAGGGCGGCGAGAGCCGCGAGCGAGAGGAGAAGCTGATGGCTGCCAAACTCGAAACGACCCGCTACCCCGGCATCTACAGGCGCGGCTCCAGCTACGTCATCATCTGGGAGCACCGAGGCCAACAGCACAAAGAAACCTTCGCCACGATGGCCGAGGCGCGCGAGAAAAAGGGAGGTCGACAGTCGGGCGAGAAGCGCCCGGTATCCAAGATCCTCTTCGGCCCCTACTTCACCAGCTGGATCAAGGGCTACGCCGGGCGCACCTCGCGCGGCTTCTCCGAGACGACGCGCCCGGAGTACGAACGGCCGATCAAGGCCCACGCGCTGCCGCAGTGGAAAACGTGGAAGCTGGCCGACGTTGAACCTGCCGACGTTCGTGAGCTGTTCGCCGAAATGCGCGAGGACGGCTGCTCGACTTCACAGATCAAGAAGCTTCGAGCCGCCCTTTCGGTGATGTTCGCCACCGCCGTCGAGGACGGCCTTCGGCCCTCTAATCCGATCCTCGGCGTCCGGATTCCAGCGGCGCAAGAAGAGGAGCCGCCAGAAGAGAAGACCAAGGCCCTGACCCAGGCTGAGCTGGGAATCCTGCTGGCGGCGATCCCAGAGGACTGGCAACTCTTCTTCGAGTTCCTGGCCCACACGGGCCTGCGGATCAGCGAGGCAATTGGACTGCGCTGGGAGCACCTTGACCTTGGCGAGAAACCGAAGATCAGGGTCCGTGAGCAGTTCTATAAGGGCCAGCGCAAGCGGCTGAAGAGCGGCGCCGGAAAGCGCGACATCCCCCTCTCGAAGGGGATGGCGAAGCGACTCCTTGCCCACCGCCGCGACAACTACCGAGGACCGAAGACGCCGGTGTTCGCGTCCAAGGCAGGTACGGAGCTGCTGCCGGCCAATGTGTACCGGCGAGTGCTGGCGCCCGCTGCAAAGAGCGTCGGCTTGAAGATTGAGGTCGTCGTCAAAGACAAAGACGGCGAGGACAAGCCGCAGAGCCGCTCGACCGTCTCGTTCCACAACTTCCGCCACACCTGCGCTTCGATGTTGTTCGCCACCGGCCGCAACATCAAGCAGGTGCAGGAGTGGCTTGGACACGCAGATCCCAGCTTCACCCTTCGGACCTACGTGCATTTGATGGACGATGGAGTTGGAGACGCGGACTTCTTCGATGAGGCTGTCGCCCCTGGGGGTGGCAAGGGGGTGGCAAGGCAAGGTCCGAAAAGAGCGGCAAACGCGAAAACCGCCGAATCACCAAAAACCGCTTATTAGCAGGGAAAAGATCGAACAGCCGCAACTGACGGCAAGCCCCGCAGCGGAATCATAATCCGCGTGTCGGGGGTTCGAGTCCCTCCTCCGGCACTCCACGAAAGCCCCGCTCAAGCGGGGCTTTCGGCTTTCTAGAGTCGTTCGTATCGCGGCCGATTCGGCGCGAGTGAGTCCAAAGTGAGTCCATCCGCATGGAGAAGCCGTCAGAAAAGCGCAGCCCACCCATCGGCCGCTCTGGGTCGAACGTCCCAGCGCCGAGGAAGGCGAATCGTGGAGTTCGAGCCTGGAGTAATGGCGAGAACAACCACAGAGGGCGCCACTTGGGCGCCCTCTGTAGGACCAATCGAACCTAAATTAGGATTCTGCGGCACAGCTTGTCAAGCCGAGCTTGAGCGCCAGTACGTGGGTCGATGCAAAGAGACCTTTCGTTTCCAGCAGAGACGGCTTTGCTTTGACTTCGTTAAGGGTAGTCTGGGCCGTTTTAACGAGTTCCTTCTGTGTCGCTTCATATTCAGCCGGAGCCCTGAGCGCTGCGACTCCTACGATCTGGCTCTGGATGTTGGGGACCACCATATCGGTCACGTATTTTTCAAATTCGCTTTTGGAAGCGTTCTTGGGCAGAGCCTTAGCATCTTTTTCGCTAACCAAATTGCCCGCTTTGCAGATGGCATTACCCCGCTTGGCGAATTCAGCCTTCGTCAGCGCTGCCGTCGTTGTTGTTGCTGTGGTGGTGGTTGTGCTGCTGCTCCCACAACCCGCAACCACCAGGCTGGCGAAGAGAAGGGCGCCAACCGGGAGTGCGCCCAAGAGTCTGCGATGCATCGAAACCTCCTTGCGTAACTGGTCTGCAGAATCCTATCCTGTGACCGGCCAACGTCGCTGCCCGATCTGCGGATCAGACCTCTCAGGACGCCGCGCAGACGCTTGCTACTGCGGGTGCCACTGCCGTGCGAGGCTTCGCGGCTCAGACGGCTTCTAAGCGGCTTGGGGGTCGATGGTTACGGGAGCGTGAAGAAACCCCCGGCTGGAAGCCGGCGTAAGCGCACAGAGGGCGCGAGGTGCGCCACGCCGACGCACGAACCTCTGCTGGCCGCTCATTTGCCTCCCGGGGCTAGCTCATGAGCCACCCGTGACAGCAAACCTTGAAACCCGACGGGCTGCGCATCCGCGTTCTCGATCTTGAATACGTCGTTGCGGACCTGGACGAGACCCGCATAGCTTCCGGTGGATTCCACGATCTCAGCGCGGGTGCCGATCCCATGAAGGTGGGTGAATTTCTCGCCTGCCGCTTCCTCTGCTTTTTGTAGCGGGCCTTCGAGCAGGTTTTGAGGTTTCCCTTTGTGCAGATAGACCGAGCGCGAGGAGACGATCAATTCGTCGTAGCCACCAACGTCAGGTTCGTCGAGGGAGCTTTGCGGCACGAACTTGCACAACGTCACACCGCGTGGTTCTTCTGGGCTGACTTCTTCCCTGACTGTCCCTGGAAAGTCAGATATCGACAGCAACCCCTGACAAGAGCGGTAGCCGAGTAGTCTTTCCGGCGCCGGTTTGTGCCTGTGTCGGTGTTTCGGCGTTGCGCCCGCACCGGGCGCCCACATCGCTAGGCAACCCAAGGACAAGGCCAAAACGGCAATCGCCCACCCTCTGCCACGAATCATCTGCCGAGCCTTTCCGCTGTTGCCGTTGCTGGTCGCAGGAGGGTATCCGAGGAAACTAAAGGTCGATTCCCCCCAGGCTCTTAACACGGGCGGTCTCGATCCGCGCCACGCTCTTCGGCGAATCGGAGGTCTGGCTGGTCTGCCACGGAGAGACCTCCGACACGCCCTAGCCAGTCAAGGCCCATGGGGCATTGCCTTGGCCGCTAGCGCAGGTGACACCCCGGACTCCGGGGTCGTCGTCGTTGAGATTCATTCGGCATTCGAGTTCTTAGGCCACCCCGGCGAGCGTCTTGCGTGGACTCACTCCGGCCACACCCCCGCGCATTTGCCTTCGGGACTGGGTTTGCGCCGCGACGCCTGGATGCCTAATCCGCACGTCACGGCATCCTAGGGGCTCCCCTTTGAATCTCGACCGAAAACCTCTTGTGGAGCTTCATGAAATTGGAGAGCGATGTCTTGACCTTGATCGTTGCAATGGTCTTCGCCCCCTTGGACAGGATGCCGTGCCCAACCGATGAGCAGGGCGAGATGCCGTTCTCGGGGCACGGCCATTCGATATGAAAGAAGAGGCCCGAGCCGAACTCCTCCACCGAAGCCTTCCCTGAGCAGATCAGGAAATGTATGGCCAAGGAACTACAGTCGTCGGTGTCGAGCGTTCCCGCGTTCTTGGACCCAGACAGCAGGTCGATGGTCGAATGAAATTCTTCGCTCTCTTCTTCTTCGACTCGGTGTTTTTGGACCTTCGTGACAACGCCAGTCAGATCCAGCCCCTTACTGGACTCCCGCGCTGGGGCACCAGCAGATGCCCACGAGGTACTCAGAAGCCCGACAAGCAGCGTGCAGAGCCCGAATGCAAGGACGGCAAGAAGGTGGCGCCGAACGGGTGGAGCGGGTCGATTCGCAGTCGCCGAGCCGGATTCTGCCTGATACATAGCGACCTCCTCGGTCATCTCGCGTGCTGGAATACGTTGCAGTATCTGCGAATCCGGGCTCGTTGATCAGATTCGCCGTGGCAGATCCGCCCATGCACGTGGACATTCCCACGCCACGCAACCGCCGAACAGCTCAAACGCTCGGGTTTGGCTTACTCCGGGCATTGCTCCCAGTGCCGACGGTGCCCGCGTCTTCCCTGGCGCTGGCGCTCTAGCGCCCGGGCAAGCACACCGAAGTTGATCAGGGTCGGGTGGATGCGGCTCTTAAGCGCCGAGCGGTGCTTGGCAAGATGCAAGCGAAAGCGAGCCAGCTCGCGCTCGCGGCGGGCCCTGGGGCAGGAAGCCAGACCACCGGCACCGGAAAGCAGCGCCAGCACCCGGGCGTCGATGCGGTCGGTCTTGCAGGCGACCGGCGCCAGGCCTTTGACCCGTTGGGCATCGGCGGTCAAAACATCCCAGCCCTGCCGCTCGAGGATGTCGTGGCAAAAGCGGGCGCCGGTCATCGACTCGATCACCGCCCGGACCGGCTCGCGGTGCTCGGCGACCCGGCGGGCGAGTGCTCGCAGGCCGCTGAGGTCAGGCGGCGAGGTGAACTCCGCCACCAGCTCGCCTTCGTCGGAGAGCAGGCAGACGTCAATCTTCTTGCGGCTTAGATCCGGCCCAGCGTGCAACATATGTGGGGCCTCCTTGGGGCTTGTGTTCAGGTGACTACGAGCGTGTCACCCGGGGAGGTCCTTCTTCATCGCATTCTCCAAGGCGGAAGCGCGAGCGGTTTCGGCCGAGGCGTTCGCATCTCCCCGGATAAGGGCAGCAACCTTCCTCGCGCACCCGCCGCATCTACGTGACGGCCTCTTGATGACCACGGGCTTCGGCGTGTTTCGCCGCCTCGCCCAGGTCGTCTCGCCTTCTATGCGGTTCGTGTTCCTCGGGTCGCGATTTCGCCTCCACCTTCCTTCCCACCCCGCCTCGCGGCGACGCAGTTGGCTTCGGCTTGTGGTTACGGTCATCTGCTCCACGGGGGACTTGCACCCCCGAGCTGCTGCCCATGCCGGGCGTACGAACAGCAGAAGGGCGCCTAAGGCGCCCTTCTGCTCGTCACCAGGTTTTGACCTGCTCAGGTTTCTTTTGCGCACTTCGTAAGTCCAAGCGCGTGGAGCTGTTCTCCGGCTGCCTTGAACGGGCTTGGTTTGCCGAACGCAATTTCAGGCTTGGCCTTGACCTTGTTCAGCGCTTCTTGGGCGGCTTCCAGTGCTGAGGCTACTTTCTGTTCTTCGCCGCTTGGCGCTCCGAGTGCTTTAACGGAATCGATCTGAGCCTGGATGTTGGGAACGAAGACAGCGTCAACGAGTTCCGTCTGCTGGGCCTTGGTCGGTTCTTCCTTTTCGCTGATGCCGTGTTTTTTGGCAAAGGCCATGAATTCGACGTTTTGCTTCTTTTCGCCAGCCACGCAGCTCGCGTTGCCCTTCGCCACAAATTCGGCTTTGGAGATTGCGGCCGTCGTTGCCGTGGTCGTGCTGCTGCTACTGCTACCGCAGCCCGCCACCATGGCCGGCGAAGAGAAGGGCGCCAATCGGAAGTGCGCCCATAAGTCTGCGATGCATCGATGCCTCCTTGCGTTGACTGGTCGGCGTGACCCTATCCGAATCGCGGAGCCATTTCGCGGTCCGTGCGAGCCTCGTCGTTGTGACTCGACCATCGCTGCCCGACTTGCGGACACAACCTCTCAAGCAGTCGCTCTAATGCCCACTACTGCGGTGGACACTGCCGCGCTGAGGGCTTCCCGACCCAGACAGCTTTTCAGCGGCTCAGGCGCCGGTGGCCACCGAAAGAGCGTGAAGAGGAGGCCAAGCGCCGTAGCCGCACAGAACGCGCCAGAACGGCTCCTATGAGACAGGGGTCTCTCGTGTGAGCAGACTACGGAATGACGTAGTTATGTATAGCGACGTGGACGATCTCGGCGTCGGGAAACGCGGCGACGGAGGCGCTGAGCCGATCGGATCGGATGTTCCTGATCAGCCTCGAGTCCGGCGGCTAGGCCAGGCACGTGCGCTACTCAGGAGGGCGGTTGGTGCAGGCCGAACCTCGAACCCTGATTGTCGCTGCAGAAGGCGAACGTCCCCGACGGGCCGGGTCCGGAATGCTCGTTGAACTCGGCCTCGCCGCCGAGCTCCCGCACTTGCTCAGCGGCGGCCTGGATGTCGTCAACCTTGAAGAAGAGGTATGGACTTGCGCCCTCATCGCCCCCGTGCAACCCGCCCCTGAGGTTCTCAGTCTTAATCTGGAAGCCGTGCTTCTCGCCCAAGGGACCGGGTTCCATCTGCCATCCGAACAGCTCGCCGTAGAACTCGCGGGCCGAGGCCGGATCCTTGACCCCGAGCTCGAAAAATGAGACCTCACCGGCCATCGATCCCTCCTGATCGTCATATCCGATTCCGCTCTTCGCCAGTAGCAATAGCAAACCTCGACGCTGCTGACTCTCGTCCGACGCAGAAGCGGCGGCCGAGCGATTGGAGGCCATGCCACCCTGACACATGGAGGTCTTGCACAGCGTTCCGGAGCTGCGCATTCCGCGCCCGCGCTCGCCGCTAGCGCCCGCGTGGGTCGATTCCTTCGAGCGGCCAGTGGCGAACCACGCCGGGATGCCAATGGCCATCTTCCTCACGCGTCAGGATGAATCGGCTGATCGTCAGCTGGCCACCCTCATGGTCACCGTAGAGCAGATCGACGGTCAGGACCCCACCGGCCAGGAACGCCTCGTCCAGACCCTCGCGGAAAGGATCGTCGGGTTCACGTATCGCCCCCTGCCAGAAGCCCGTGTCGCCTGCTGGAACGTACAGATCACGTGTCTGCGGGCGGTGCTCGGCCGGCTCGGCGTGCGGGGTGTCGATCTCCGGGCGCCGCGCCAGAAAGCTCCAGGCTTGGAGAACCGCTAGGCCGTTGCCGACGTTTCGAAGCGGGATCACGAAGTAGTAGTTCTCGCTCTCGCGCTCGACAGCGGCCATGCCGCCCTCGATGCTCACCATCCGCCCCTCGCCGAAGCGGACCATCTCGGGTGGATCTGTCACGCGCGAAGGAGCGAGCACTGGCCGCAGCCCGAGCAGCAGCGCCCGCTCGGCAATCGCCGTCGAGCGTTCCGCAATGCGCATCGAGCGCTGCCCAAAACGCACTGAGGAAAAGGTCGCAACGGCGAGCACGAGCGTGCCGCCCGCGGTTGCCAATGAGGCAATCGTCGGCCAGTCGACAGCAAAGGTAAGCGTCATCCCTTAGATGCTGTCGCCGGAAGCGGACGGCAGGACGATGAAAGCGCACCACCGGGACTTGGAGCCCTGCACCAACCCGGCGCAGTAGGCGGGAACCAGGGGGCTGCTCGCGCGCCCTCGCGCTCGAAGCCGTGGCTGGCGATTTGCGCGAGATCCGAGCAACTCCTCTGTGCCGAGCCCATGCCTGCCTTGGCCGAGGAGGAGGCCCGCAGGCGTCTTTTCGAGAGTGCTGCCTAGGTGCGAGGACCGGCAAGCGGATAGGCTCGCGCCATCGTGAAGGACGCCCGCATCCTTGCCATTCGTCAGCACATGGAAACTCACGCCAAGCCTCAGACGGGAACACTGTCCGGTGTCCGCGCGGCGTTCGAGCGGGTGCTACGCGAACTCGCGAAACCCGAGCCAGATGCTATTTGGCTGGCCGACGAACCATGCCTCGCATGCTGGCTTACCCCCGGATACGTCTTTCGAGTGATTGGCACGCCAGCCGCTTGGAGCGTCACAGCAAGACCACTCGCTGATCGGTGGTCCGTCAGTCTCGACGTGAAACCGCCAGATGGCACTCACTGGATGTTCAGTTATCGCGGCGTGGAGTTCGTAACCGTCCCGGTGGAGCAAGAGGAGGACACCAACCCGCCTCTTGCTGGCGACCGGCTCACAGATAAGGCGTTCGCCCGCCTGCTCTCCAGTCGAGTCGGCTCACCATTCGGCCCTGCGCCGCTCCGAAACTCAACGAAACGGCGCTGGTGGGGGCGCAGATAGGCGTGGGCATCAGCGAAAGTGCCCCAGATCAGCGACTCACCCACCAGCGGTCCCAGGCATGCTCTGAACCGTCCGGACCTCAGTGCGGCAATGCGAAACGTCGATCTCGCTGGGCGGCGACCCAAGCCTTCTAACTGGAACAACTAAAAGAAGACCGAGACGGCAAGGTTCTCTGCCCGCACAGGTTATGGTCGTGGCTGGCCTTGAGGTGATGCCGGCTGTTAGGGCTATCGATCGGGCGCCAGACTCGTGGGGCAACGGTTGGGCGAGGTGACACCTAGCCTAGGCCGATGCGAGGAACTCGCGTGCCCGCTCCGCGACCAGGTCCGGGCGCTCGTCGGCGATGAAGTGCCCGCAGCCAGGAACCAACTCGACCTCCATGTCCTCGGCGTGGCGTTGGTAACCATCCATGATCTCAGGCCGCAACGCGGTGTCGTCGGTCCCAAAGAGGAGCCGGGTCGGCACCTCCAGCCGCTGGTGGGCGTAACGGCCGCGCATGATCGGCAGCGCCTCGCGCAGGTTGAAGACCCTGTACATCTGCACCGCGGCCCTAGCCCGGGCGGGCTCGGCGAGATTCTCGGCGAAGGCGCTCAGCGTCTCCTCGTCCCAGGCCTCGCGCCTGGTGGAGGCACCAACCAGCACCTTGGGCACGAACTTACCGCTGCGGTGCAGGCCATAGCCGATCCCTGGCGAGAGGATCAGCCATTGGTACCAGAAGCGCCAGAGGTGGGGGATCATCGCCCTGGCGCTCACCCAAGGGGGGAGGATGTTGAGGGCGAGGAAACGCTCGAAGCGCTGTGGCGCCCGCAAGCAGAGTAGGAAGCCGACCCAACCGCCCCAGTCGTGGCCGACCAACTTCACCTGCTCAAGGCCGAGCTCGTCCAGCACGGCAAGCACATCGGTTGCCAGTTCCTCCTTCTCATAGCCATCGCTCGGCGCGTCGGACCAGCCGAATCCGCGCAGGTCGAGCGCCAGCACGCGGTGGCGGTCGGCGAGGGCCGGCATCAGGTGGCGCCACTCATACCAGTGCTGCGGCCAGCCATGCAGGCAGAGCACGACATCCTCGCCGGAGCCAGCTTCGGCGAGGTGGAACTCGACTCCGCGTGCCCGTACCTGGCGATGGGTGACTCCCTCGACGTTGGGCGGGTCGGTCATACCGACAATCTAGGCGAGAACGCAATTCGACCTCTAAGTCGGACTGTCCTGCCGCGACCGCGATGGCGACGACAGAAGCTGCAAGTACGGCGAGGCGGCCCGGGGTATGGAGAGAACCCGGGCTGGCCCCGCCTTGTCTCGACCCGCTGCCCCTCCAGGAGGGATATGGACGGGGGCCTTTCCCCGATGCCCGAGTGCAAGCGGGCGTCGAAGACCGTCGATGCGCCGGTTGAGAGCTGTCCCCCTGCGCACCGTGAAGGGTGGGGAAAGGTGTCGTCGAGGAGAGGGGCGTCTGGGCGCCCCTCCCACTCCTCGCTTGTGCTTGGCAGCCTGGGCCTCAACCCTTCGACTGACAGCTGCTCACCAGGATGCCGCTGAGGCTGGTGTCGCCGGCGAAGATAGCTTCGAACTGGTCAAAGAAATGGCCGTCCGGACACTCTGCGTTCAGGTAGGAGTGCCGCTGGCCCTTGACGGTCCATTTGCGGTTAATCGTGAGGTCAAAGCTCGTCAACGAGCCGCTGCCACCGGCGATCTCAGGGACCGCGACCGAGATCCTGTAGCCGAATTTGCCGGTGTCTTTGGAGAGCTTGGCAACCACGACAATGGCGGTCGGCGCCGGCACGTCAACGTAGACGTAGTAGAGCATCTCCGGATACCCGCCGACCGTCGGGCCGTTGAAGCCCAGGATCGGACCCTTGGCGCTGAAGGGGAGCGATTCGGGGAATTCGACCTGGGCAGTGGCGGAGCCCCTGCCGATCAGGGCCGGACCGCAGGCCTTCATCGCCTCGGAGGGCGTGGTGGCCTCGATCCTTCCGACCGTACAACTCGGCAGCCCGGTGGATTCGATCCTGAAATGCTTATCGATCTGCAGGTGGACGGTCTGGGCCGGTGGGACGTGGCTGCCGTTGGCGGTTGCCACCGAGGCGGTTCCGTGGAAGCTGATCGGCGCCGTCTTGTCCTTGGGCAGCGCCTGCGGGCGGAAAACAGCTTCGCCTTGGAACACTAGGTTGCCGGCGCGAACGGTGATCGCGTGGTCAGCGGCGAGGATCGTGGCCGCCGATGCACAGCCCAGCGCGGCGGTCGCTGCAAGCGCGATGATCATCGTCCTTCGCCTATGAACTCGCTTCATCTTCTGTCCGCCGTCCCGTCGGTACTAGGTCGTGAGCGGACTTCTTCATTGCCGGGCTTTCTCCAGAGCAGCGTGACGCTGGCCATCCCGCGAGCCGAATCGGGCACTTGTCCGGAGGGGTCATGCCAGGCAAGCAGGGCCTCGAGCCAGGCGTTCACCGGACCGTCTGCAGTTCGGGGTGGGTGGCGAGCATGGTCTGGGTGAAGACGTAGTTGAAGGCGAAGACCCCCAAGAAGGAGATCACCACCGCCTCGTTGACGGCGCGACCGACGCCCGCCGCCCCCCCGGAGGCGGTCATCCCCTTGTAGCAGCTGACGACGGCGATGATCGCCCCGAACATCGTGCACTTGATCACCGAGCCCGCGAGGTCGGTGACCGAGGCATTGGAGAAGAGGGTGGCCATGAAGCCGCCCAGCGACTGGTGGTAGAGGAGCTCGGTGAGGATCCCGCCGCTCAGCCCGAAGACCAGCGCGAAGATGTCGAGCAGCCCGGTGATCAATACCAATGCGAGGAATCGCGGCACGACCAGGTTCTTGATCGGGTCTACGCCGAGCACCTGCAGCGCGTCGAGCTCCTCGCGGATCTTGCGGGCGCCGAGGTCGGCGGTGATCGCCGTGCCGGCGACGCCGGCGACGACGACCGCAGTCACGAACGGCCCGATTTCGCGGATCGCGGCCAAGACGAAGAAGCCGCCGAGCCGGTCCAGGGCACCGATCAGGGTGAGGAAGTTGGCTGCCTGCAAACCTGGGGCGCCAAGGTTGATGGCCACCGTCGAGATCAGCAGCGGGAACCAGCAGAGCTGCAGGGCGAAGAGGAACTGGCCGATGAACTCCTCCCCGTAGGGGTAGGGCGGGCGCACGGCAGAGCCGACCGTCCGCGCCGTGAGGATCATCATGTCCCCCACCTCGGTAAAGGCCGCGTTGACGGGGGGGAGTCCGCGGGCTAGGACTTTGCCCGCCACAAGCTCATCGCCCTGCCGAGAGGACCAGCGTTCGGCTGAGTTCCCTCACTCCGATAGCCCTCGATGATCTTCTTACGGCTGGCGCGGGCCTCACCTTCCCGCCTCGCCCGCAGCTCGGCGGCCCTCTGCGCCTCGGAGAGCTTTGCGATCATCGTGTCCCGCGTCTGCTCCAACTCCTCAATATCGGCGATGTGGGCCTCGGCGGAGCGGCGCGCGGTCGGCAGCTCGCTCGGTAAGTCGCGGGTATAGGCCGCCAACTCGGCCTCAAGCCTGCTGATCTGCCTCCGCAGCTCGTTGCGGACCTCGATCGCCTCGTCCAGGTCGGCTATGTCAGAGGGCTCGGCCGGCATCTCGGCAGGGACGTCCTCTTCCGCTGCCCCAGGAATACTTGCGCAGGCCAACGCCACGATCGCGAGGTCGCGCGGGCTCAGTCCCGCCTCGCGGGCCCGTCGTAGCGCATCGGTCGCGATCTCCTCCAGCTGAGGAGAAGGCTCCACTCCGGCGGCAACAAAGGTGCCCTGGCCTTGGCGGCTGATGACCAGGCCCTCCTTCTCGAGGCCCTCGTAGACCGCCCGCACGGTGTTCACGTTCACACTTGCCCACTCGGCCAGGTGGCGGAGGCTCGGCAGGCGCTCGCCGCTCGTCCACTCGCCGGTGCAAATCAACGCTCGCAAGCGCCAGGTCAGCTGCACGCCGACCGGCAGCTCGTCGCTTGGATCGGTCGAAAACGGAGTGGGCCTTATCTGGGAGGCGACAAGCTGCTGTGCCATTAAATCACACTTTATCACAGTGGTGCACTAGCTAATCAGTACAGCGACATGGATGCGCTGAGCGACTTGATCGCCGCTACCCTCAGCGGCCCATGGGCGTTTACGCAGCCGGAAGCGGCATCTACACAATCGTGGGCATCGCCGGGTATATCGCCGGAGCACTCCTCGTCGTAGGGATATTCGTCGCCCAGCGGGTGCGCCGCTCCGCAAGGCTCGCCCAGCTCGACGATGGGGGTATTCCGAGCGAGCAAGAAGAGGATTGATGGTCGAAGGCGGCCAGAGGATCACCGAGCGCAAGGCGCGAACGCGAGGCTAAGGCCACGTGAGGCTTAATCAGAGGCCGAGACCTCCGACTCCGCGCTCGTTCCAGCCGAGGTGGTGCGCCAGCTCGTGGCGCAGGGTACGCTCGACTTGGCGGGCGAGCAGTCGGCGGTCGTGGCCGAAGTCGCGCTCCAGGGTGTCGCGGTAGATGACGATCCGGTCCTCGTAGCGATTCCGTGCCACGCCATCGCCGAAGTATTGGCCGTAGGCGTGCGATTCGATCCCGCGATCGGAGACGATCACCGCGACGCCCTCCAGCACCTTTTGGAATTCCTCGGGAAGCGCGTCGATCGCGTCGGCGACCAGAGACTCGAACTCGTCCAGGTTGGGATCATCCGGCATATTCCCCACGGTAGAGACTCCGTTTCGAGAGGTGAGTTGACTAGCCTTTCGCCATGCCTTCACCCGAGGCGCCGCTGAAAGGGAGATGCCTGTGCGGAGCGGTCCGCTTCGCGGTAACCGCACCGTTCCAGACTGCCGGCTACTGCCATTGTGAGCGCTGCCAGCGTCGCAGCGGCACGACCTCGACGCTGAATGCGAGAGTGGCAGCCGAGGGCTTCGAGATCCTCGAGGGAGCGGAGATGATCCGAACATGGCGCCCGCCCGACGGGCAGCCGAAGTCGTTTTGCGCGAACTGCGGCGGGCACCTATTCAGCGGCGACCCCGAGGGCAATGGCATGGTGGGTGTGCGGCTGGGCGCCATCGACGGCGACCCTGGGATCCGTCCCTCCTGGCGCCAATGGGTCTCCTCGGCACCAACCTGGGAGGCGATCCCCGATGACGGCCTCGAGCACTTCAGTGAGGGCAGAGGCTCGGGACAGAGGGCCGATCGATGAACAGAACCGCCTACGACCGGCTGGGGCGCGGCTACAGCGAGGTACGCCGTCCCGACCCGCGGATCGCTGCCCGCATCGACGCCGCCCTCGGCGACGCCATCAAGGTTCTCAACGTCGGCGCCGGCGCCGGCTCCTACGAGCCCACCGACCGAGATTTGACCGCGGTCGAGCCATCAGCCGAGATGATCGCCCAGCGGCCCGTTGGGTCCGCGCCCGTGGTGCAGGCACGTGCTGAAGCTCTGCCGTTCGACGATGGCAGCTTCGACGTGGCGATGACGGTGCTGAGCGTCCACCACTGGGCTGACCTCGACGCTGGCTTGGCCGAGCTGCGCCGTGTCGCGCGGCAGCGCATCGTGGTGGTGACCTTCGATTCCGAGGTGTTGTGGGATCTATGGATCGTCCGCGAGTACTTTCCGGGGATGGTCCGGGCGAAGACCGACCCCACCTCAAGCCCTCGATTGGCGGCGGCGCTACCTGCGGCGAAGGAGCTGCCGCTGCCGGTCCCGCGAGATTGCAGTGACCATTTCTTCGCGGCGCTATGGGCTCGGCCCGAGCTGTTCCTCGACGCCAAGGTTGTGCAGCCGATGTGGGTGTGGCAGCGGTTGTCTGCGGAGGCCAGGCAAGAGGGCCGACGACGACTCGCCGCCGATCTGGAGAGCGGGGCCTGGGATGAGCGCTTCGGGCGCCTGCGCAAGATGCAAGAGCTGGACGTCGGGCTGCGGCTGGCGAGCCGGCCTACGTGGCTCTCTTTCTCAAACCGGCCGTAGGAGTGCGTTTGCGCCCGCCGCCGCTGCCAGCCTTCACCGCCCCTCAGGTAGGGGCAATGCTGAGTGAAGACATCCACCATTGGGACGAACACGGATTCGGACCCTGGGCGCTCCTCGATAGGGAGAGCGGATTGTTTTTGGGTCGCGGCGGCTTGCAGTGCACCGCGGTCGAAGGAGAGCCGATGGTGGAGCTGCCCTGGGTGATCGAGCCAGATCGCGAGGGCGAAGGCCTGGCGACCGAGGCCGCGTTGGCGGCGATCGAGTGGGCGCGATCGCTGGCGCTAGGCGAGGTCGTCGCGATGACAACGCCCGGAAACCTCGCCTCCAGGCGCGTGGCCGAGAAGAAACTGTGTAGCCCAGCCGCCTTATAGCCGTCGAAGGCCAAACCGCTGCCAGCATCGAATACACAATGTTGTCGAGAAAGCGATCGCCAACTCTTTCCACCGCGTGCAGGGTGCCCTCTTCTTGAAACCCCAGCCGCTCGGGAATTGCCCGACTTTGGCGGTTCTCCACCACAGCCCGGATCTCGACCGATTGAGCCCCCAGACCGACAGTGCGTGATCAGTGAGAGCTCCTACCGCCTCGGTCATCGTTCCCCGACCCTGATGCTCCGCGCCGAGCCAGTACCCGATGCTCGTCAGGCGGCTGGACCTATCAACGGAGTGGTAGCCGACCACACCGGCGATGCTTCCCTCATAGACGATGGCCGCCTGGAATCCATTGTTCTCTTTCAACTGGCCTGTGGTCTTCCGAATGAACCCGAGCGTGTCCTCGAAGGTCTGGCTGGTTGCCACGGCAGCCAGCGGCTGAGATGGTCGCGGTTGGCGTCGATTAGCGCATAGAGCTCCTCCGCGTCTGCTTCCTCAAGCAGACCGAAGGTGGCGGTCTGAATGTTGTGGCCGCAGCATGCGCTGAGCTTTGAGCCCGGGCCCTACACTCAACCCGAGAGCCACTCCGCGACCTGGGTCGGTTCGGGTAGAGATGAGAAGTCCTCGTGGTCGCGAATTCGCTCGGCTGCCACAGCCATGGCTCCGACCGCAGCCCAGAGGAGCCTCCCCCCTACGCTCACTCTCTGCGCGCCGGCCTCGACGATCTCCTTCAGCGAGAGGCTGGGGATGGCGAGGACGTTGAGCGGTCGACCGATCGCTTCCGCCACAGCTTGAATCTCATCCACGCTGCGCAACCCGGGTGCGAAGAGGACATGGGCGCCGGCTCGCTCATAGGCCCGCAAGCGGACGATCGTGTCGTCGAGGTCGGGATTCCCCCGGACGTGGTTCTCGGCCCTGGCCGTCACCGTGAAGGGGATCTCGAGACGGCACGCGGCCTCACAGGAGGCGGCGATTCGCTCGGTGGCGTGCTCGACCTCATAGATCCTGCCCTCCGGGTCATAGTCCTCGATCGAGCCGCCGACGGCGCCCGCCTCAGCGATCCTGCCGATCGCGGCCGCGGCATCCTCGGGGTCAGGCCCGAAGCCGTTCTCTAGGTCGACCGAGAGCGGCAAGTCGCTCGCTTCGTCGAGCAGCCGAGCGTGGCCTACCAGATCCTCGAGCGTGACGCCTCCGTCCGGGCGCCCCAGGGTAAAGGCGAAGCCGGAGCTGGTGCTCGCCAGAGCCTTGAAGCCGAGCCCCGCCAGGACCTTGGCCGAGCCGGCGTCCCAGGGGTTCGGGATCACGAATGGCTCGCCCTTGTGAAGCGCGCGGAAGGTGACGGCCTTTTGGTGCTGGATCGGGTTTGGCATGGAGTCGGTGGCGGTTTTGTGGGAGAGATTCGAGCGTTGTCAAGCTTGATAGCAGCTACAACGAGAGCCAGATAATCAGACGCTCCCCTCCAATCCCGTCGACTGAGTCCGCTCGGGATGCGGCAGTAGCCGGGTCACGCCACATCTCGCGGAGCAGCGGCCCACCAGCAGGTATCTCGGTGCCGTCACGGTCACACAGCGCAAGCACGGCGCTAGCAACGCTGCGCCGAGGCAGTACCTTGGCGGCGCGGCTCGACTCCCTGGTAGTGCAGGTACCGGGTGCCGCGGCACCGGGGGGCTCGGGGATCAGGTTCTCGATCTCGGCGGTGAGGAAGGCGAGAAGCAGCTCGGCTCGCGTGTTGGGTCGAGGAGCAGATGCGCCCAGGCCGGGTCATCGGCAAACGCCAGCGCAAGCGCCTCGACAGCCACCTCGTGGTCATCCTCGATCGCCGGCCTGGCCGGGGGATTCTGCCCACTATCGACTTCACCCTAGCGACGCTGCGCACTCCTCAAGGGAGAGTTGAGGTACTCAGGAGCCTCGATACCAGGCACGAGCCGCTCGTCGGGCTCGGGCTCACCGGCGCGAAGACGCAGGCCCACCACTCCCGCCCAGACGGGCAGTTCGTAATCGGCCTCATCATCGACCGGCGGGCCGCTTCTGATCTTCGCCGAGGTTTCCTCCAGCGGAATCCTTAGAACCGAAGTGGCGCGCAGCTCCTTGTCAGTCGGCAACCGAATGTCCGCCCAACGTCCGGGCACAAGCTTTTCGATGAGGGCCTCTAGCGCGCCGCGCTTCTCACCGTCGTCCTCGACTTGTTGGCCGCAGCCGAAGAGCATCACCGAGCGGTAGTTCGCCGAGTGATGCATGGCTGCGCGGGCAAGAACCAGGCCATCGAGCAGGGTTGCGGTCAGGCAGACCTCCGACCGACCCGCTGTGCGCAGCGTGCGGCTCGCCGCCGAGCCGTGAACGTAAACGTGCTCGCCTACCCGCACGTGAAGCGTCGGGGTGACCACCGGATACCCACTCTCGTCGATCGCTCCGAGATGGCATACGAGTGCCTCATCGAGGATCGCCTTGATGACCTCTCCGTCATGGGAGCCGCGCCCCAGCTTCCTGCGCAGTTTCGTTCTCGGTGTTAAAGTCATTCTGTTACAGTACAATCTGGTGTCTGAGCTGACACAATATCGAATATCTGGAAATGGCGCTCGGGAAATTGCTGCGAGCGTCGAGCGGGCGATCGAGGAAGGCGCCCTCAGCCCCGGCGATCAGCTGCCCGCGGTTCGCCGGCTCGCTATGCAGCTCGGGGTCAGCCCCACGACTGTCGCTGCGGCGCTCGCAGACCTTCGCTCCCGGGGTCTCGTAGTGACAAGGGCGCGGAGTCGCTCCTATGTAAGTTGGCGCCCGCCGGTGGAGGGAGCCTGGCTTGGGTCGGCGATCCCAGCCGGAGCTCGCGACTTGGCGAGTGGCAACCCCGACCCCACCTTGCTCCCCGACCTGGGGCCGTTTTTGCGCCGGATCGAGCCGCCCCACCAGCTCTATGGGGGCGAGCCGGCCATCTCCGCGCTGATTTGCTTGGCCGAGGCGGAGTTCGCGGAAGACGGAATCAACCCTGGGGACATCGCCGTCGTCAGCGGCGCCCTCGACGGGATCGAGCGGGCGTTGCAGGCACAGCTGCGGCCGGGTGACGTCGTCGCCGTGGAAGACCCTGGCTTTGCGGGCCTCTTCGACCTCCTGCGCGCCCTGGGGCTGGCGCTGCGGCCGGTCCCGGTTGACCAGAAGGGGATGGTCCCGGCGGTCCTTGCTGAGGCCCTTGGCGAAGGCGCCACCGCAGTCGTGGTCAACCCGCGCGGCCAGAACCCCACCGGGGCATCGCTCGACAAGGCGCGGGCAAAGGAGCTGGGTCGTGTACTCGACGCCGCGCCCGACGCGCTGGTCGTCGAGGACGACCACCTAGGGCCGATCGCCGGGTCGCCGCGGTTGTCGTTGACGACCGGCCGGGCAAGGTGGGTGGCGGCCCGCTCGGTGGCAAAGTCTCTTGGCCCTGACATTCGTCTCGCCCTCCTTGCCGGCGATGCCCAGACGATCAGCCGGGTTCGCGGCCGCCAGGCGGTCGGCCCCCAATGGGTCAGCCATCTGCTTCAACGTCTAGTCGCGATGTTGTGGTCAAGCGCGAGCGTGGCCGCCACCCTGGAGCGAGCCGCGGAGGTATACGGCGAGCGCCGGGATTGCCTCGTCGATGCGCTAGCCAAGCATGGGATCGAGGCCCAGACATCTACGGGCATCACGGTGTGGGTTCCGGTTCCTGAGGAAGCGCCGGTCGTGCAGTCTTTGCTCGAGCGGGGCTGGGCAGTCTCCCCGGGGGCGCCCTACCGACTGCAGAGCGAGCGCGCAATCCGGGTCACGACCAGCACCTTGAAGGAGCGCGAGGCAGACGAGCTCGCCGAGGCGATCGAGGCCGCGCTGCAACCCGCAGACCGGACTCGAACGGCTTGATAGGCAACGCGCTACGCAGAGCCAAGCGCGCGCGGTTTCAGCGCCGGAGAGCGACGAATCAGATAGGCACCGTCCGGCGTCGTTAACTTCGCTACGAAACCGTGGTTGAGCAGGGCCCTGATCGCGACGCTGCGGTCGGCGATCACTGCGCCGATGTGCAACCGCGAGACGAGCCGGGTGGGATTGGCCCTCCTCCCGTCGAGCACGGCGTAGGTCCCGCGAAGCTCCGCCGCTGAGAAGTGTTCCAGCCACCCGTCGAGCTCGACCGGTGTCCGCGGAGAGCGCCACAACATGTAGGAGCCGACGCTCGCGTAGCTGGCGATGTGCCCTTGGCTGGGGGGATGCTCGGTGGCGTAATTGACCAGTGTCGAGCCCAAAGGCTGTTCGTTGCGCGCTGGGCCGACCGTTGTGACCCAGACCAGCGCGGCAGAAGCGGCTGCCGCGACGGCCAGCCCGACCAACGGACGAGGGACGGCCACCTCGCGGTCAGGAGCCGAGACGGCGATTTGAAGGGCGAGCGCTGGGCCGATGAAGACCAGGTTGCGCAGCGCAAGGACCGCGAAGATGAGGAAGCCCGCAGTGACCAGCAGCGGGCCGAGCGGCCTGGGAGCGGATACCCTGGACCACAGCCAGGCGGCGAATCCGGCGGCAATCGCCAGGTATGCCATCGCCAGGGGCGATTCCAGAGCGGGTTCCCATTCGCTGCTCACAAATGCAATCGCCGGGTTACGGAAGCTGAGGATGTAGGCCCAGATTTCAGCGCCAAGTGGGGTCGCAATGGTGACCGTGATCGCCGCCAGTGCGCCGGTCAGGCTCAGTACGAAGAGTCGGTGGGCACCGACGGCCTCCGACAACCCGCGCACTCGATCTAGCGCCAGCCCGGCAGTGACAACGCCGATCAGAAGCAGGCCGGCGATGAATCCTCCGTGGAGGTTCGCCCAGAGCGCGAACACGAAAAGGATCGCCGGTATACCGAATCGAAAGCGCCGACTGGCCCCGGGGGTCGACATCGGCGCGAGCCAAGTCAGCGCAACGATCCCGACGACCACGGAGAAAGCAAGCAATGTGAAACCCGCGGCCCGGGGATGGATGATCACCCACAGTCCCGGGCAGTAGAGCGCCGCCAGGGCGACCATCATCGCCGGGCCCTTGCGTCGGCAGATCCAAAGCAGCAGGGCGAGCGGCACAGCCAGAAGTCCCGCGTAGGCGATCGTCAGGCCGGTTACCCCGATCAACTGGGCCACCTGGTAGATGGTCAGCTCGGTGAGCCACTGCTGATTGAGCCAGGAGCTGCCCTGGGCGATCGTAGGGAACGGATCGACGCTGGTGAACCCATGCTGGGCGATCAGCCGTCCGCCGAGCATCTGCAGGTACAGGTCGCCGTCTCGGGTCCCGTCGAAGCACAGCATGAGCCCGGCGACGAGCAAGACCAGAGCGCCGATGAAGGCGTGGGTGCGAGTCAACAGATCTGGCAGCATGCCAATCCAGCCTGATGAACAACTTAAAACGCACCGAGGCCCCGCCTCGGCGTCGCAATCGCCCGTCACCCCGAGCCGCAAAGCTCCCTGCACAGAGGGCGATCTCAGTGACTGCTCGGCGGGTTCAGCTCAGCTCGGCGCGGCGACGCCGTCGTGGCGGAACTCCATCACGACTTCCTCCATCGCGACGGTCTCGCAGGGGACCATTTCCGGCCAGGGCCTGATCGGCTGCTCGGCCAGGGTCTTTAAGCCGTTGCCGCTGATTACGATGACGACCGTGTCCTTCGGGTCAAGGACACCGCGCTCGGCGAGCTTCATCGTCGCGGCGAGGGTGGTGCCACCGGCGGGCTCGGTGAGGACCCCCTCGGTGGCGGCGAGTAGCTCCATCGCGGTGATGATCTCCCCGTCGGCCACTGCCGCCGCCGATCCGCCGCGGCTGCGCACGGCCTCAAGGACGAGCGGGCCGTCGCCGGGGGCCCCGATCGCCAGCGAGTGGGCGAGCGTCTCGGGCTGCTGGGGGACGATCTGCTCGCTTTGGGTGAGGATCGCCGTCGCGATCGGAGAGCAGCCGGTCGGCTGGCCGACGTGGAGCTTGGTCTCGGTGGTCTTTGCGAGGCCGACGATCTCCAGCTCGTTTAAGCCCTTGTGGACCCGCGAGGAGAGGGTGCCGCCCGCCGCCGGCATGACGATGTGCTCGGGCGAGCGCCAGCCCAGCTGCTCTGCGACCTCGAAGGCGAGCGTCTTTGCCCCCTCCGCGTAGAAGGGCCGCAGGGTGATGTTGGCGAACTGGATGCCGCTCGCTTCGGCCAGCGCGCGGCAGGCGCGGTTGGCCTCGTCATAGGTGCCGTTTAACTGGCAGACCTGGGCGCCGAGCGCGCGGCAGCTGCGCGCCTTGGCCCGCTCCAGGTTCGCGGGGTAAAAGACGTAGGGCTTGAGCCCCGCCTTGGCGGCCAGCGAGGCGGTGGCGGTGCCGACGTTGCCGGTCGATACGCAGCCGATCTCGGCACTGCCCAGCTCCAGCGCCCGGGCGACGGCGATCGCCACGACGCGGTCCTTGTAGGAGAGCGAGGGACGGTTGGTCGAGTCGTCCTTTAAGTAGAGGTTGTGCAGGCCCAGCTCGGCACCGAGGCGCTCGGCACGGATCAGCGGGGTCTGTCCGGAGAACTGGCCGACCCTGG
The DNA here is from genome assembly GCA_963777915.1 of uncultured Solirubrobacterales bacterium. GTDB lineage: Bacteria > Actinomycetota > Thermoleophilia > Solirubrobacterales > 70-9 > CAVUPF01. The sequence goes on from CAVZSH010000005.1 coordinate 1,093,660, forward strand.
CCTGGGCGGTGCGGTCGATGATCGGCAGCAGCTCCTCGAAGCGCCAGATGTTGGGCTGGCGGTGGGCGGGCGGGCGCTCCGCCAGCCGCGCCCTGGCCAGCTCATAGTCGTAGTCGATGTCGAGGCCCGCGTCACAGTCCGGGCAGCGGAAGGTCGTCTCGGTGAGCGGCGAGCGGTAGCCGCAGTCGCGGCAGAGGAGCTCCGTCGCGCAAGAGCGGGTACGCGAAGACTCGGCCCCCATCGGATCTGTCGGCAACCCCTCAGCCATAGCGAGATTCTGCCTATCAGCTTAGAGGGCCGCGGGGCGTTGGTGAAATCCTGGCGTGAATTTGGACATTTTGTCAGCCGGCGAGAGGCTTGGACTCCACAGCGTCGAAAGCGGAAGCCTCTGGCCACGGCCCCGGCAGACCCGGACCGTCTTCATGTCCCGCGGCGATCAGCAACCCCTCGGCGGCGTGCGGGGCAAAGGGGGCGAGCGCTTGGGCGAGCAGAACGAGCGCCGCGACCTGGGCCTCGGCGTCCTCGCGGCACAGTGCGCCACGCCGCTGCATGACGCGCTTCTCGAAGTCCTGTATCCGCTCAAAAAGGCGGGTTACGTTGCGCACCGCCTTGTGCATCTGCAGGTTTTCGAGATCGGCGGTGATCCGCTCCAACCCGTTCTGGCACCATTTGCGCAGGCGCTCGCGCAGGAACTCGGTGTCGGCTGCGGTCTCCGCGTCGGCGGCCGGCACCCCCTCCGCCGCGGCGAAACGCTCCTGCGAGTAGTCCCAGACACCCAGCAGGAAACGGCGGGCGAAGCGAATCGCGCCATCGTTCCAGTTGAGGGTCTTCGCCGGCCCGGCGGCGTAGAGAACGGCGAGGCGCACCGTGTCGGCGCCGTAGCGCTCGACCAGCTCGTCGGGGTCGACCACGTTGCCGAGATGCTTGCTCATCTTGCGCCCCTCGGCGATCACCATCTCGTGGAAGAGACAGCCGGCGAAAGGCTCGCCATCGGCTAGGAAGGAGAGTGGGCCGATGTCGCGCAGCGCCTTGGTGATGACTCGCTGGTCGAAGACGAAGCCGCCGCTGTCGGCTCCGGCGACTAGGCGCTCGGCTGGCAGCCACCGGCGCAGGTCGGGGTGCACGAACATCTTCTCCTCACGGTCCTCGGGAGGCACAGCGGCGGGTATCCACAGCCACAGTGCGTCGAAGTGACAATCGAGGGTATCTGTCTCGCGCTTGGCCGGCTCGCCGCACCGTGGGCAGGGAGCATCGACGAAGTCGGGGCGCTCGGCGAGCGGGTTGCCTTCCCCGGTCGGCTCAATGTCACGCGGCAGGCGCACCGGCAACTCCTCGAAGGCGACCGGGACGGGCCCGCATCGCTCGCAGTGAATGACCGGGATCGGCGTCCCCCAGTAGCGCTGGCGGGAGATCGAGAAGTCTGAGGCGCGATAGCGGATGGCCTCCCGCGGCTCGGTTGGCGCCCGCGTGGCTCCGGCTGGCGGCTCGACAGGGGTGCGCGGCATCCGCCGCCCGATCTCCTCATCGGACTCATCGACGGCGGGGATTCCGAGCGCCGCTGTCGGACCGTAGCGGGCGTCGACGATCGGCGATACGAAGACCGGAAGCTCGCCACCCTCTGGGCCCATGACCGATGCCCCGGTGTCGATTGACGGCACTACCGAGGCGTCGCGGGCGCTGCGCTCCCAGCCGCCAGAGCGCATCTCGTCCAGCTCGATTCCGACGCCAGGTCCCGAGGCCCACGCCTCGATGTCTGGGTGGCGGGGAGAGAGCAGCACGAAGCGTGCCTCGCCGATCGAGTCCCGGTAAGGGGTAAAGACGGTGAGGGCGCGGCCCGTAGGACCCTCGAGGTCGAACTCCACGCCGTCGCTGCGCCCCAGGATGTAGCGCTGGGTGGCGAGGGAGAGCTCGTCCCAGCGCTCGAGCTGGTCGAGGTTGCGATCGTTCTCCTCAAGGTAGGGCGCGATGCGCAGGAACCAGGTCGGGCGGCGGATGAGGCGGACCTCGTTGTGGCAGCGCCAGCAGCGGCCGTCCTCGACCTGGAGCGCAGCAAGCGTGGTCTGACAGTGATCGCACCAGTCGACGGTGGCGTCGTCGCGGTAGATCAAACCGGTGCCTAGCAGGATTAGGAAGAGCCATTGCGACCAGCGGTACTGGCCCTCGTCGGAGCTGTAGAAGACGCGGCTGTAGTCAAAGGAGAAGCCGAGGCGCCTCATCTGAGCGAGCATCCTCTCGCCGCTGCGGCCGACCCACTCGGCGGGTGGCTCCCGGCGCTCGATCGCGGCGAGCTCGGCGGGCAGGCCGAAGGCGTCGAAGCCGAAGCCGAAGAGCACGGCGTCGCCGCGGGCGCGGCGGAAGCGCGCATAGGCGTCGCCGATCGCGTAGTCGCGCACGTGGCCCATATGAAGATTGCCCGAGGTGAACGGGCTGGAGGGCTTTACGTAGACTCCGGGCAGCCCATCGGGGAGCGCAGGCGTCTCAAATGCACCGCGTCGCGACCACGCCTCCTGCCGGGCGGCCTCCACCGCTCCGGCGTCATAGGTGGCTTGCTTGGTCGTCATCTACCTTCCAGTCAACTGGCTACTCGTGCCGTTGAGCGCCATCGCGAGGTCGGACGCCATGTCGACGATCTGCTCGTCGTCCGTAATGAGCTGTACGCCGGCCTGCTCGGCAACGGCGAGGTAGGCCGCGTCGTATGCCGTCAGGCCATCGGCGGCCCAGCGAGCAACGCCAGCGAGGTCCGGCTCGATCAGCTCGAAGCCGAGCTCTGGCAATGCAGCGGCTAGCTGCTTCAGCTGCACCTTTGTCCAGCCCCAGCGACGAGCGGCGACGTTCAAGACCTCAAGCCACAGGAGAGAGGGGGCCAACACGCGAAGCTCTCCCGCCTCGAAGCACCCCCGCAAATGCCGCGCCGCGTCGAGGTGCTCCTCACCCTCAGAGTGAAACCACTTGAGGACGACGGAGGCGTCGAGGACGGCCTCGTTCAACGTGCGTCCCGTGCGGCGCGTATCGCCGCAGTGGAGTCGCCCGCGGGCGCAGCGGCAAAGAGTCGATCGAGCTTGCGAAGTGCGGCCCGGGCGCCGGGCGTCTTCCCAGGCCCCGATCCACGGGCTGCGTCGCTGACCGCCAGATGCGAGAGATAGGCGCTCCGCGACTGGCCGTTCGCCCTTGCGCTGCGGTCGATACGTCGCAGCAGGGTATCGTCGAAAGAGACGAGGACCTTGGCCATAGTTCGATTATATCTAAGATATCCGGTGGTCACAGATGAAGTTTGCGGCGCCAGTTACGTCAATCGCCCGATTGCCCGCCTGATCGCCTCCGACTAGCGAAAGACGACCGACGCAGGGTGATCTTTGCTCCAGACTTCGTCTTCGGGTTCTTGGGGGTTGCCTTCACCTTCGCCATCTCTGCACTTCCTCATACTGATCTCGGCAGCGGTCGCGTAGCGGCATCGCCTGGATCACCAGCAGGCTCTCGTCCTTGAGCTCGATTGGCCATCTCCTCCAGCGCAAACCGACCTGCGTGATCGCCGAGGAGGACGACCCGAGGATCGGTTCCGACCGGAGCATCTCTAGAAGCGTCCTCCCCGAACGAAAAGCGGCGCGACACGGAATGCAGAAATGCGCCCGGTGGGAATCGAACCCACGACCTTCGGTTGGAAAGATCGTGGCCTTCGGGTGGCGCAAACGGCTCTATAAAGCCAATTCATGGTTCAGTTGGGGTCTTGTGTAGCACTTATGTAGCAATGATCGTAAGTACTCATCGGTCATAAGCTCGGCCACGCGGCAGGACGCGAAGAATCACGATCACCTGGCGCTCGTCGTCGAAGCTGAAGCGAACGCGCCAATCGCCGACCCGGAGGCGCCATTGGACGGCATCGAGCTTTCGGATCTCGCCCGCGCGGGGGTCAACCACGAAGCGATCGAGAGCATCAAGGATTCGACGCTGAACCGGTGGATCTCGTCGCTTCAGGTCACGCCGAGCGGGCGGCGTCGCCTCATGAGACCAACTCGAGCTCAATCGAGGCCGAGCTCGGCGCGTAGGTCCTCCGAGGAAACGGCCTCGCCCCGATGGTAGGCGGCGAGTGCCTCCGCGGCGCTGGCGTCCTCACCCGCGGCGGAGTGCTCATTGTCGCTAGGGGCGGCGGCGAGGGCGTGCAACATCGGGTCCTCCCGACGGCGCTCGACGATCACCAGGGCGGCCTCGGCCTCCTGCTCGGAGAGATCGTCGACGAGCTTGTGCAGTCGCTCCTTTGTAGTCATCGCGAACAAATGGTAGCGGCGCCGATGGAGCCCGATCAGCCGATCGCCCGCCTGATCGCGTCGTGGCTTCGCTCCAGCGCGTGGGTGTAGACGGAGATCATCGTCTTCACCGTGTGCCCCGCTACGAGCGCCAAATCGGCGTCGTCGACACCCGCCGCCCGCAGGTGCGTGACGTAGGAATGGCGGAACTCGTGTGGCGTCGGGTCGAGTCCGGTCGCGAGGCGGGCGGGCTCCCAGAACGTCGCGGTAGAAGTTGCGCTCGCGCCAGAGCTTGCCGGTCGGTGTCGGGAAGAGGAGGTCAGTGTCGATCCGCGTCGCCTGCGACTGGATCAGTTTGGCAAGGCTTGGCGGAGCCGGCACCTTGCGCTCGTGGTTCTTCTGCTCGCTCGATTCGATCAACTCGCCTTCGTGGGCGGTGAAGTGGAAGCTGAAAAGCTCACCGTCGAAGTCGGTGCGCCGCAGGGCGAGGAACTCGCCGAGCCGAAGCCCGGTCAAGCCTGGCATCAGCAACAGCGCTTCGTAGTCGTGAGGCGAGTAGAAACGCGGCGCCTCTGCATTGGCGCCGCGGCGCTTCGCGGCCTGTTTCGACGGTGGGACCTCGGTGGCGGCGCGCACCTCGGGGCGACCGCCGAGGGCGAAGGCCCGCATCTGCTCGAAGCTCCAGACCCTGATCTTGCGCGGCGGCTTGCGGATGCGCGGGTCGTTGCGGCGCAGGCGCACGCCGATGAAGGCGTTGGTCTCGGCGGCATCGTCACCGATCGCGTCCTCGGTCATCGCCGAGAGCGGGCTGAGGATGGTGCGGACACCCTGCATAGCGCGGCCTTCGACGCGGAGCATGTGGTCCACCAGGGCCAGCGCGTGGCAGCGGCGCAACTCGTCAAAGCGCCAGTCGCGCAGCGGCCGTCCCTCGATCTCAACGTCAAGCACATAGGAGATGTGATCGGTGTTGGTCTTGTCGGTGCGCTTGGAGCGGGGGTGGCGGCTCGGCCAGACCTCGAAGTAGGTGCCGATGGTCTGCGGCTGCTCCGGGCCCTGCCCGTTGAGGCTCGCGAGCGCCTCGTCGATTGCCCGCTGAGCGTCGCTCTTCCGCACGAAGCTGGCCTTGCCGCCGTTCCAGCGCGGCTTCGCATAGCACGGCTTGCCGTCGAGACCGAAGTAGCGGGCGATCCAGACGACTCGGCCATCGGGGTAGGTGCGCTTGTAGGAGGTCTGGCGAGGCGGGTGACCGACGGGGCGGCGGCGACTCATGCGGCGGCGCCCCGGCGGTCGCGGAACTGGGCTACGAAGCGGTCGACGTCGGCAGGATCGAAGCGCCGGCAGCCGTCGAGCTTGTAGGAGCGCAGGCGGCCCTCGGCCACCCACTTGCGGATCAGCCGGTCGGAGACCTGCAGGTAGGAGGCAAGCGTCTCGGAGGTGAAGAAGGCGCGCCGCTGAGTCTGAATCGAAAGCCCGGTCATGATCTGATCGCCAGCAAGACGTTGGCGAGGCCCATTTCGTCCCACCCTGGCTCCGCAGGGAGCCGCACCTCGCCGCAAGGCGCCGGGGTCAAAGTCATTAGAGACGGGATACGGGTACGCGGCCAGTGGGTCTCCTCGATTGGGCTCTTCATTCCCTTAAGACGTTTGCGAGGCGGATTCGCCCCCAGCATTGGCTCGGATTTGCGTCCCATGTCCACCACACCCGGAATGGGTGGGCTTGGGACGCCGATGGCGCTGGTGGCACCGACCTGACGCCGGTGCCAGGCTGGTGGTGGCGACGGCAGCAGCAGAACAGCGGAGGGCGGCGTCGACCAACTGGCGGTCTACTGCCTGAGCCGGCTCAGGCCGGCAGCAGCTGGAGCGAGTCGCAATGCTTGGGACGAACGGCAGCGAAATGGCGGCGGTCGAGGGTGAGGACTAGCGGTGTGCCGAGGCGCTCGGCGAGGACGATGACGGAAGCGTCGACGCCACCAACCGGGAAGTCGGCGTATTGCTCGATCAGCTCGGCGATGCGGGTGAAGTCCTCGGGGGTGGGTGGTTCGACCTCCTGAGCAGCCATCGCCCGCATGAACGCCGCGTCGGCCTTGGCGCCCAGGCGCTCGCCGAGAAGGTAGCTCACCTCCGCGAGGACCAGGACCGGGACGACGAAGCGCAGATCGTCGCGTTGAAGCTGCTCAAGACAGCCGCCGTGATCCGGATCGTCGGCGTCGGCAGCCGCGTAGAGAGCGCTGGCGTCAGCGACCGCGACGTCCATCGGCCCCACGCCGATCGCGCTTCTCGAAGGCCTCGGCGAGGACCCGGTCGGATTCGCGGGCCGTGCGGCCGTCGCTGCTGCGGCCGAGGGCGGCGAAGGGAACCTCGCGCTTGGCGCCGGTGAGATCGAGGCGCTCGGCGAGCGCCTCGCGGGCGACGGCCGAGACGGAGATGTGCCGGCGCCGAGCCTCGCGTCGCAACGCGGAGGCGAAGTCGTCGGGAAGGCTGAGTGTTATGCGACTCATACGCGCATACTGTAAGCGATCGGTGGGCGATTGGCAAGGAGCTCGGCATCAGCAATTGCCAGCGACAAGCGGAGGCGGCGCCGCTCGGTCGATGGACGCGGCGTGCCAGGCCAAAAAACGGCCGGCGGCGGTGGTGCGCAATCTCCTCTCTCCTTACCCTGGGTTCGAACTGAACCGCCAGGTAGGGATATTCTACCGCGCCGGGTTTTTGGCTCTGGAATGCTGCTTACGCTAGCTCGGCCCCGGGATCGGGCGGATCACCAGCTTCGGCCAGTGGTGCTCGGCCTTGAGGCGCTCCAGCAGCGCCCGCGGCCTGGGGTTGGCGAAGTAGATCACGGCGTCGTAGCGGGCCATTTGGGTCTCGACGAGCTCCCGTTCGCGCTCCTGTGGGAAACCGTGCTTGACCACTATCGCGTGGCGCTCGCCGCCGATCTCGACGACGGCATTGGGCCGCATGCCCTTCAGGCCTTGCTCACGGACCACGCTGCGCCCGCAGACCCAGCGCGCCTCCGGCGCGCGCCGCGTGATGTGTAGACGAACCTCGTTCACCGCGCGGATGCGCGCCATCGCACCGACCTTCGGCGACCCTGGTACGAAACCCATGCCCGAAAGTCGCGCGCCACGGGCGGTCAGCCAGGCCCAGTGCGGCTCGCCGTGCAGGGTGCGGCCGTAATCGGCATAGCCACCCTTGGTCAGGTGCTTGACCACGTTGGCGGCCTGGCGCTCCTCGGCGTCAAGGAATCGCCCCAGCTGGTCGAAGGGGATCGCCCCCTGTTCGGCGAGCAGGCGCAGCAGCTCGAACTCCCAGGGCTCGGGCGCGCGCAGCACCGGCCGTTCGCGGGCGCCGGGGCCGCCGCCGAGCTTGCCGAGCCGCTGCGGCGCGATCGCCGGCGCGCCCTGCTGCTCACTCACGCCCATCGCTCAGCCCTCCTCCTCGTCGAGGTAGGAGATCTCCTTCGGCGTGGCTACCTCGGCCCGCTCCAGCGGCGGGTCGAGCGGCTGGGGCGCGGGCAGCTCCGCCCGCTCCCCACCGGGCGCCCCCTCGATCGCGACCTTGGCAGCGCGGCCGCGGCGGATCACCCAGGCGGTCCCGGCCGAGAGGCGGCGGATCTCGTCGGGGTCGACCTTGAGGCGCGGCTCCTGGCGGGCGTGCCCCTGCCGGGCGTAGAGGCCCTCCTCGTAGCGGTGGGTGAGCTCGATGACCCGCTTCATCCCGCCCAGCTCGGCGAGGGCGCCGGGGTCGTTCAAGGCGTGGACGATCACCGTCTCCACCGAGCCGAGGATGCGGTCGCGCTGGACGCGTGTCCCCATCCCCGAGGGGGTCTGGGGGACCAGCACCATCGCGGCGTTGAAGCCACGCGCCTGCTCGACCTTGATTGCCAGGTCGGAGGAGCCGGCGATCGCCGCGAACTCATCGGCGAAGAGCAGGCAGAAGCGCTCGCGCTGCTTGCGCTGGCTGAAGTAGTGGGCGAAGTCGGCGAAGAGCAGGCTCGCCGCCCCCGCGGTGTCCTCGCCCAAGGCGACCGAGTCGAGCAGCAGGTAGGCGGCGTCGGCGTCCTCCCAGGACCACTCGCCGTCAAGCGCGGCGCCGAGCTGACCGAAGAAGGCCTGGTAGCGCAGCCGCACCTGGCTGACCTTGTCGCGCGGCAGCGAGAGCACCGCGGTGCTCGGCCCGTGCGCGTTCAGCAGCAGCTCGTAGTCGAGGCGCCCCAGCAGCTCGGCGCTCGATCGCGGCGGCCCATCGGGGTGGTTGCAGGCCAGCTGCAGCGCCGTCTTGGCGATGTCGCGGTAGTAGGCGGCGGGTCCCTCGGAGGCGAACTGGATCACCTCCAGCAGGCGGTTGGCGATCCCGCGCCAATCGCCGCGCCAGGCATCGAAGGGCTCGTTGGGGAAGACCCGGGCGCGGCGCCCGGCGGCTCCCATCAGCCCACAGAAGCGCTCCGCCGAGCCGCGATCGCCCTTGGCGTCGAGGTAGAAGACCTGCGCCTCGCTCTTGGCGGCGACCTCGTGGGCGATCCGCATCGAGGTCTCGGTCTTGCCCGAGCCCGAGGCGCCGAGGATCACGGCGTGGCGGCGCATCTGCTCGAAGGGCCAAACCAGGTTCGGCCCATTCATCGGCAGCGCCCGCTCGCCCGCCAGGCGGCGGCCGAGCACGGCACCATCGGGAGTGGCGGGCGCGATGCTCGCGGTCGAGCAGTTGCGACGCCTCAGCATCGCTCCCCCTGGGGAACTCGGCGGACAGCCAGCTTCGGCCAGCGCCCCTCGGCCTGGACGCGCTTCAGCAGCAGGTAGGGGCGTGGACCGCAAAAGTAGAGCACCGCGTCGTAGCGGTTGCTGTGTTCGGCGACGATGCGCCTGATCTCCTCATTGCGTTTGGTCGAGAGCTCGGCCTCGATCGCGTGGCGCTCGCCGTCGATCTCGAGGACCGCATCGGGCAGATGGTCCTCGGGGTCGCGCTGTCGGTAGACCGTCCGTTCGCAGATCCAGCGTCCCCGCGGCGCCCGCTCGGCAAGGTAGAGCCGGATCTCGTTGACGGCGCGCCGGTGAGCGAGGAGCGCGACATCAGGGCTCTTGTAGTGAAAGCCCGTATCGGCAAGGCCAGCACCTCGACGGCTGGGCCAAAACCAAGGATGGTCGCGAACCAAGAAGCGCCGGTGCTCGACGCAACCGGCATCTTCGAGGCCCTGCACCAAAGCCACGGCCTTTCCGAGCGAGCCGCCAAGGAACCGCGCTAGCTGGTCGAGCGGGATCGCGGCCTGCTCGGAGAGCAGGCGCAGCGCGGAGCGCTCCTCGGAGCTGGGCTCGCGGTAGCCGTGGCGTGATGACCTCGTGACCTGGCTTGACTCTGCCTGGGCATGCATAGGCGAGCCAACGCACGCTTGCGTGCCAGAATTGGCGAGCCGCATGCCCGGCGTCAAGCCGCCGACACCGGGCCGTGCTCACCGCGCTGCAGAGCAGCGCACGCCACTCGCCGGTCCCTCCGTCGCTGAGAGCTCAGACCGCGAATTATCGCGCCGGCGGCGATCCCTGCAAGCCCCTGCGAGCAGGGGCTCCTGCGGCCCTGCGGGTGCAGGGATCGCCTGACCGGCGCCTCGCGGCCTTCGTCAACTCAGCGACGGAGGGAGGCCCACGATGGCCAAAGCCACGCCTGCTCAGCGAGCGGGAGCGTCGGCGAGCGCTACCGCACTTGCCGAGCAGCTCTACGGCGCGCATCGCGCCCGGCTGCTGGCGATCGCGCGGCGCAACTGCGCCAGCCGAGAAGAAGCCGAGGAGGCGCTTCAAGACGCCTTCGCGATCTTCCTCGACAGCTTCAACCCTGCCGGCGAGGCCCCACCGCTGGCCTGGCTCACCCTGACACTCAAGCGTCGCTGCTGGGCGATCTATCGGCGCCAGCGCCAGATCGGGGAGCTGAGCGTCGAGTTGGGTGGCGTAACCGAGAGCGTCTCGCGGCCCGACCTTCTGGGCGACCCCGCTGAGCGCCCCGACCAACTGGCCGAAGACGCCGAGGACTTCGCCGGCATGCGCTCCCGACTGGCCGCGCTGAAGCCGCAAGAGCGTGAAGCCCTGGGCCTCCTCGCCTTTGGTTACAGTTACCGCGAGATCTGCGAGCTGACTGGGTGGACATATACCAAGGTCAATCGGTGCCTGGCTGAGGGACGGGCGGCTCTTCGCCGAGGCCAGCACACCAAGTGAATGTGCTCAGCAAACCAACCCTGTGGAGCTAGCATCGCAGCCGGAGGGCAACGTGATCAAGGTGCTTTATCTATCAGGCGCGACATTGCCCAGGAGGCTCAGATGAACTTAACCAGACCGCCCATTCGCATCGGAGCATTTGCGATCCGCTTTCTCGTCGAGGCCGAGGACTCCGGCGGCAGCGCCACGGTGTTCGAGTGCGACGTCCCCGCCGATGCCAGAATGCCCCTCCCCCACAGCCACGACGGCTTCGAGGAGACCGTCTACGGCCTGGAGGGCGTCACGACCTTCACCGTTGACGGCGAGGCGCACGAGCTAGGACCTGGTGGGTGCCTGTGCATACAGCGTGGCCAGGTCCACGGCTTCGATAACCATGGCCACGCTGACGCAAAGTTCCTCGCGATCGCCAGCCCCGGTGTCTTCGGCCCCGCCTATTTCGAGGAGATGGCCGCGATCATCGCTGCCACCCAGGGCGGCCCCCCAGATCCCGCCAAGGCCGGCGAGGTGATGCGCCGCCACGGGCTTACCCCCGCCAAACCCCTCAGCGCCTAGCAAAGTTCAGGAACGGCGGAGCACCTCGAAGAGCCGTTGCTGCGGACCTTCCGTCAACCGGGGGTTTTGCTGCTGCTTCGCGCGGTAGGCAAGCGCCCTCGCCCTGACTGCCAGATGCTCGCCTTGGATGACTTGCGAGCGTATCCGCGGATACTCGCTCAGTACCGGTCGATGAGCCGACGCAGCTATCGGCGCTAGCTCGCAGGCTGCAAGGCGCCAACGGATTCGGCAGCGATGACTACAGATCTCACAGTCCCGCTGGATGGCTCGCCACGAACCCCGCCGTCGACTGCGGCCCGAAGCCGGGGCCGTGGGCAAAGTTGGCGTCCGAGGTACCCCAGTCGCGCCCGTTTATTTCGAGGAAGACGTGGTCGACGTTGGACCAGATCGTCACGTGCTGTCCCCGGCCCGCTGGGTAGGTGCCGGCGAAATCTCCCGAGACGATCGGCCCGGGGTCCCTATAGCCCGCGAGGACCAGCAGCCAGCGCACGGCGCCAGAGCAGTCAAGCCCCTTTTCGCCGGAGCCGAAGACCTGACGGCCGTCTGCGCTCCAGCAGTAGGTGCCGGTGGAGGGGCCGGGCTTCGCCGCGTGGCCGCCGCCCCAGCAATAGTGGATGCGGCGCGCTTCGATCCATTTGGCCACGTATTCGACCCGAGCCAGGCGAGCGGTGGGCAATTCGCCGAGTTGCGCGGAGGCCGAGGCGGTGCAGACCTCGGTGGCGCCGAAACCGCGGGCGATTTCGAGCACCTCCTGCACATACCACTCGGCGTGGTTGTAAGCGAAGATCGCCGCGGGCCAATTGCCCGGCGCGCCGGAGGCGTGCAGGTAGTTGGCGGTAGCGAAGACCGAGTCGGGGACGCTGTAGATGTCCTTGCGCCCGTCGCCGTTGGCGTCGACTCCGTAGGTGGCCCAGGTCGAGAAGAGGAACTGGCCGGGGCCGGCGGCGCCGGCCGAGTTGGTTCCCGAGCGCACACCGGGCAACGGCGAGCGGCCGAAATCCGACTCCACTTTGTGGATCGCGGCGACGATCGCAAAGCCCTGGGGACCGAGCTTGTACTTAGTCGCCGCTTTCTCCAGCCAGGGCACGTAGTTGGTGGGGATTTCGTCGCCGCCTGCGCCCCGCACCACGCAGCTCTGTCCGGCGCCGGCCGAGGAGCCCGAGGCGACGAAGAGGCTGGCGAAGAGCAGCAAAGGCAGCAGCGCCACGGCGGCAGCCAGGGCGATCTTCCATCCCGCGATCGCCCGCACGGCGCTGCGGGCGGCGACGCCTAGGGTGCGGGCCTCGAGCTCGCCCGGCGAGCGCCGCGGGCGCTGCTCGCGACTCACTGCCCCGGAGCGCTCGCCAACCAGCTCCGCCGGCGGCGTTCGAAGACGAAGGAGAACTGCTCGGGGGCGCCGCCGCGTCGGGCGGCGCCGCTGATCACGGCGCGGGGCGGGATCGCCGAGACGAAGGCGACCGCGACCGGGCCCAGCGCCACGCGCGGCGGGAAGCCGCCGCTCGGCGGAGCGGGCGGGCCGGCCAGCAGTTCAGCGGCGAAGCGCGGCGTCGCGGCGTGGCGCAGGGTGCGCTTCACACCCGGGCCGATCTCACCGACCTCATAGCGCAGGAAGGCGGCCAAGAAGCGCCGCGCCGCCGCCCGCACTTCTCGCTCCAGCCCCATCTCATTGCGCTCGACGGCGACACGGGCCCTGGATCTCGCAACCGTCGCCGTGCCGCCGCCCGGCGGTTGTGGCGCAGGGTTGGCGAGCTGCTCGCCGCCCGATCCGAAGGCAAGCGCCGCGCCGATCAGCGCCGCGCAGACCAAGGCGAAGAGCGCTACGCGGCGGCGCTCGTCCCGCCGCACCGCTCAACCGCCCCGTGAGAGGTTGCGGCGAAGCGCCAGATCCGCGGCGGCGCGGCGCTCGTGGCGCAGCCTCCGCAGCTCTTCGCGGCGCCTCGGGCCGGCTCCCTCACGGCGCTGGCGCAGGCCCTCCGCCGCCTGGCGCCGGCGCCCGATTACGCGGCCGGGGATGCTCTCGGCGACGTCGAGGCGCTGGCGGTCGCGCTTGGTCGCTTTCTCGATCGCCGCCTCGGCTCTCTCGCGCTCGGGACCGTGCAGGGCTTCGAAGTCAGCGCGGTCATAACCCGCCCGGTGAGCGTGATCGGCCAGATCGCGTGAGCTGCGCAGCATCTCGCGGTCCTCCGCCCGGAAGCGCTGCAGGTCGCGCTCGCTCCAGCGCTGGCCGGTCTGGCGCTGGTTGCGGTCGGCGCGGGTAACCAGAGCCTTGGCCTGCTCGAAGCGCTCGCGAGTGGACCCCCCTCCCCCGCTCCCCTCCGCATTCCCAGGGGCGAGCTGTCGCCCCGCCGCCGCACCCTCTAGCTGCGCGGCCTGCGGCTGAGAGGGCCGGGCGCGGTCGGACTCCGCGGCCTCGCCGACCGTTTGCTTGGCCTCGCGGTAGCGCTGATCGGCAAGGGCGCGAGCGCTGCTTTGCAGCGAGGTGCTCGCCGTTTCCCGGGTCGCCGCGCCGCGCTCGGCACTGCGGGCCCGGTTCCAGGCGCCGCTGCGGCGGGCGACCCCCTGCAGCGCGCCGCCGCTTGAGCGCGAGATCCGCCTGGCGAGCGTGAAGGCAGCGATCTTGCCGGGGAAGCCGTGCTCGGCGCGCTCGGCCTCGCCGATGCTCATCCAGCTGATCAGATCGACCCGCTTCAGGAAGACGGCCCAGGCGAAGGCGGCCGAGAGCAGGAAGCCGGTGGCGCTCCCGGAGCGCCCGTCGACCTGGCCGAGGATCGAGATGCCGAGCAGGACGACCGAGAGGAAGGCGGCGTAGATCACCTTGGCCACCGTGGCGCCGAGCAGGGTGAGGCCCCAGGTCTTAAAGGCGCGCCGGCCGGAATCGCCGAGCAGCGGGAAGAAGAGCGCGAACGGGGCGGCGAGCAGAAGTACGAAGGCGATCGCCGCCTGGGTGAAGAGGCGGATCGCGAGCCAGGCCAATAGCAGGATCGCGCCGCCGAGCGCCAGGGCGAAGAGGGCCAGCATCGAGAGCCGGGTCAGCACCCCGCCGCCGCCCTGGGCGGCGACTTTTGCCTTGTAGGCGGAGTTGCCGTTGAAGTAGCTCCACAGTGCTTCGCGCGCCGGACTGCCCGGCGAGGAGCGCAGGTAGAGCTCGATCACGCTGCGCGGCCGTCCGTAGCGCTTGCGCGCAAAGCTCGCGCAGGCTTCCTTGGCCTGGGTGTCGCCGAAGTTGGAGAGCACCGCGAGCAGGGCAAGGGCGCCGAAGTCCGCGCAGAACTTTTCGTTTGCCTTCTGCACCGCTTCGGGCGGCGGCGGGCCGAGCGCCCACTTCAGATCGGAGAAGTCAAGGCCGGCGAAGGGCACTTCGACCAGCCGCGACCAAGTGCCCGACATCGCTTCGGCGAAGCTGCCGGTCGGCCGCGAGACCGAGCCCGACTGCGGGGCGCTGATCACGCCGAGCGCCGCTTCGTCGGAGAGGCCGGCGATTCGGCCGACAGATTCGCCCGGCTGGTGGACGACCCAAAGGCCGACGATCAGCATCGCGATCGCCGCCAGGGTCCCCCCCACCCCGGCCGCCAACTCGCGGCGCAAGAGGCCCTTGTAGGCGAACCAGATGCCACCGCAGACGATGAGGGCCGAGAGCCAGGGATCGGTGATCGCGGCGTAGAGGCGAGCCAAGACGGCGGTGACGTGGCTCATCGTCCGCCCGCCGGCGAAGGGGTCAAGACCGAAGGCGAGGCCGAGCAGTTCGAGGACCAGCTTCAAGACGAAGAGCAGCCCCAGCCAGATCCCGTTCAAGACCGTGTCGAAGCCGTAGATGATGTCGTTGACCGGGTGGGTCACCCCCGTACTGATGAAGATGTCGAAGCCGTAGTTGGAGGTCGGGTACTCGCTCTCCGGGGCGCCGTTTGCTTCGCAGGAGAGGCGGGTCGCCCGGGCGCGGATCTGGGCTAGCTGGCCGCAGACCGGGTTGCGGATGCCGAGCCCGGTTATCGGGTCGACCTCACCGCTGGCGCCGAGTTCGCGGGCCAGCGTGCCGCTCCCGACCCGGCTCGGTTCAAGCAGCTGGCCGCCATCAGCGGCGGTGGCGCCCGAAGCCTTGTGCTTGTCGGGCGCCGCCGAGCCGCCGCCGTCCGACCGGGCGGCGCGCGCCGCCGGCGCGGCGCAACCCAGCGCCAGGCAGAGCAACGCCGCGGCCAGGCAAATCCGGCGCTCACGCCGCCGGCTCATCGCCGTGCTCATCACTTGAGCCGCGCGGCGCGACGGGCGCTTCGCGTCGCGGCGTGGTGTCGAGCTTGCCGAGCAGCCAGGGCGGCGGGTCGATCTGGATCGGCGCCACCTGGCCCGAGAAGTCGCGGAAGTAGCAGCGCCCGGCGCGGTAGCCGAGCAGGCGCTGGGTCGCCGCATCGTCATCGGGGTCGAGACGCAGCAGCGAAAGCGCCTTGCGCGCCTCGGCCTCGGTCTCAACGCCGAAGGCAAAGAGCGCCCCGACCAGGGGCTCGAGCTCGGCGGCGTCGCCGAGCATCTGGGTGGCGAGGATCGGGGTGATGTTCTGGCTGCGGCCCATGCGGGCGATCCGCTCCAGCAGGGCGCGGCCCTGGGCATCGGAGGTAAGCGCCCAGGCCTCATCCATCGCCAGCACCGCATGGCGGGCGGGGTCGGTGGCGCAGAGGCGCAACGCGTAGGCAGCCAGCAGCCGCAGCACCGCGAGGCTGATCCGCTCCTCCTCCAGGAGCTCGGAGCGAGCCGTGCCGGCCAGCGGCAAGGTGAGGTTTTTGATCCGCAGCGAGACCACCTGGGCATCTCCGACCTCGGCCAGCTCGCCCCCGCCCGAGCCGAGGCCGAGCTTGGCGAGGCCGCTGGAGGCGTGGGCCTCCACTGCCCGGGCGGCTTCGCCTGCCTCGGTGCTCGGCGAGGCGGCCATCCGCGCCAGCACCTCGCCGGTGCTGCCCGCCCCTTCCGCCGTCGCCTCGGAGATAGCCAGGCGCAGCTGGGTCTGCCACTCGGGCTTGACCGGAGCCGGCAAGATCGAGACCAAGAAGTTGTAGGTGAGGTCCTCGCGGGTCTGCTCGGCGCCGATCCGCATCGGGTCAAGCAGGCCCCGGTAGCGCTCCTCGGGGCTGAGCTCGATCGTCTCGATCGCCGCGGCGATGCCGGGCAGCGCCTCGAGGCGGTGATCGCCCTTGGGGTCGATGTCGACGATCGGCCCCGAGCCCTGCAGGAAGGCCTGGTAGACCGCCAGCTCCAGGAAGATCGTCTTGCCCGAGCCGAGGCTGCCGGTGAGCAGGCAGGTCGGCGGGCGGTTTCGCTGGCAGGCCTCGGCAAGGTCGAACTGGATCGGCGAGCGCTCGCCGCCCAGGGTGTGGCCGATGTAGGGGCCGATCGCCGAGCCGGCGTGGCTGATCGCGTGCGGGACCATCGCCCCGAGCTGATCGGGCAAAAGGTGCTCCTTGTACTCGGGCAGGGGAAAGGGGACGGCCGGCAGCGAGGCGAGGAAGAGGCGGTGCTGCTCACCCCCGGGGCGATGCAGCTGCACCCGTCCGTAGCTCTCGCGCAGGCGCTCGACCCGTTCCTCGAGCTGCTCGGAGCTGCGCCCGGCGACCGCGAGGCAGAGCGCCGAGCGAAGCAGCGGCGGGCGATCGCCGCCGCCGAGCACCGCCTCGAGCTCACGGGCCAGGTGGGGGCGCTCGGCGGACTCGACCGAGGGCCGGTGCTCGCCGGCGGACTCCTCGCGGACGATCTGGTCGGCGTCGACTTTGCGCTTCGCGACCTGCTTTCGCGCCTCGGGGTTGGCGAGGAACTCGACCGAGAGCGTCGCGTCGACCGCGAAGTCGAGCTGCAGGGGCGCGAACATCAGCTCCGCGGCGGGACCGGGGACGAGCGCCTCCTCGGGCATCGCGCCCAAGACCAGGAGCGCCTGGTGGGCACGGCCGCGCTCGGAGTCGATCTCCAGCGAGCGGCGCTGCACCGTGACGCGGCTCTCGTGCAGGCGCAGCAGGTCATAGCCGTAGGGCTCGAAGCGCTCCTCCCCGCCGGCGTCCAGGAAGCTCAGCGCCTGCGGGGCGAAGGCCCGATCGTCGTCGGGCTCGCCGAGCCCGCGGGTGTAGGCGCGGCGGATCAGGGCGGCGAGGCGCCGTGGCCCGACCCGGGTGCATTCCAGGTAGCCCAGGATGCGCTCGAAGGCGGCTTCCTCCTCGCGGCGAAGCGCGGCGATCTGCGCGGCGCCGAGGCCACGGGCCTGCTCGAAGCCGAGCCGCTCGGCGATCGCCCCCCAGAGCGCCGCCGCTCCCTCCAAGGCGCCGCCCAGCGGCCCGGCGCCGCCGGGCGGCGCGAGGCGGACCGCGAGGTAGATCTCGGGGCGCAGCGCCTCGCGGCGCTCGAACTCGGAGCGGTGCTCGGCGAGGTGCGCCGCGAAGCGCTGGCGCCGGCCGTGGCGCGGATCGAGCGTGGTGAGGGCGCGGCGCACGTAGGCCTCGGCGTCGAAGGCGCGGGCGACGCGGAGGATCTGGAAGTCGGCGGCGATCGAGTAGGAGAGCGCCTCGAGGCGCTCTCCTACCTCGATCTTGCGCTGCTCGGAGAGCCCGGGGTAGCTCTGGCCTTCGAGCTCATAGACCGCCCAGGCCTCGCTCGGGCTGCGCAGCACCAGATTGCCCCAGAAGAAGTAGTGCGGCGGCCTCACCGCGGCTCCGGCCCGGCTTCGAAGATCACCGTCCGCCCGGCGGGGACCTCGAGCGTCTTGGCGCTGTGAAGCGGCCCGCCGCCGGTCGGCCGCAGGCGCCAGCGGCGGGCACTCGCGGCCCGCGCGGCGCGGCCGGCGCCCGCGCCGCGCGGGACGCCCTCGAGCGTGACCGCCACCGGGTAGCGCAAGAGCACCCGGGCCGGGCCGCGGAGGCGACCGCGCGGGTAGCTCGGCCCATAGAGGTCGGCGGCGATCGCCACCCTCGCCGCGAGCGCCGGCTCGCTGCCCTCGGCGGGACAGCGGCGCAGGGCGGCGAGGACGCGAGGGCGCAACCGCCAGGCGGCGAGGCCGGCCAGCGCGCGGTGGGGCGAGCGCCCGTCGAGCTCCCAGCGCGAGAGCGCCCAGGCGGCGGCGATCGGCAGAGCGAGCAGGCGCAGCGAGGCCGGCAGCGCGCCGACCGCCAGGCCGATCAGCGGCAGGTCGGCGAGCAGGGCGAGGGCCACCAGGCAGACGAGCCAGTAGCCGATGCTGCGCAGCTCGAGGCCACCGGGCAGCGGCAGGCGCCAGTTCTGCAGCCGGTAGATCCGCCAGCGACGGCGGAAGACGACCCGGTAGGAGCGCACGACCTTGCGGGATTGCGGCTCGGGCATCGGCGCCTCAGAGGACCGTGTTGGCGATCTCTTTGGCGAGCGACTCGATCGAGCTCGGCGCCAGCAGGAAGATCAGCCCGAGCAGGGTGATCAGGATGATCCCGACCGCGGTGCCGAGGTTGCGCGAGGCCAGCGCCCCGACCAGCAAACAGCCGGCGAGCACGGTCAGCACCGGCACCGCCCAGCCGCTGAGCAGGGTGCTGAAGCGGGTGCCGGCGCCGCTCACGTTGCCGCCGCCTTCGGAGGCGGAGAGCGACTTGCTCACCGCCGCCTGCGCGGCGGCGGGCGCGCCGGGCAGCGACGCAGGCCCCGCCGGGGCGGCGGCGCTCAGCGCCAGGGCGAGGGCGCCGAGCGCCGCGATGGTTTTGATCCTTGCTTTCATCTCCTACCTCCTTGTGGTCGGTGCATGGCTCAGCTCCCGGTCGGGATCACCTCGATGAAGTCGACGTAGGGGCGCTCGCGAGAGGCGATCCCGAGTTCGTAGGCGAGCGTGTAGGTGGCGCCGTGGGCGTCGGCGGCGGTGACCGTGACCAGGACGGCGCCGGAGCCGGGGGCACCGACCCAGTCGACCGCCTCGACGCCCTGCAGGGTCAGGGCGATGGTCGGCAGGGTGACCGTCGCTTCGGGGGTCAGGTCGGCCCTCAGGTTGGCCGCCGAGCGGGCCAGGTAGTTGCGGATCACCCGCTTGACGACTTCGAGCAGCGCCGGGTCGGAGACCTGCTCGCCCGCCACCGCCGCCGAGCCGGTGTCGATCGAGGGCGCCCCGACGAAGCCGGGGTAGCCGGCCAGGGAGAGCGGCTGCCCGGCGGGGTGGCGCACGGTCACCGCGAGGTAGACGGGCGCCGCCTGGGTGGAGAGCTGCGCGGCGACGGTGATCGCCCGGCCTCCGATCAGCGCCGGCTGATCGGAGGCGACCTCGGCCCAGAGCACGCGCTGGGCACCCGCGGCGGCGGTGAAGCCCGCCCCGGCTTCGAGCCCCGCCGGCAGGTAGGGCGCCAGCGCCCTGGCGCGAGCTCCGGGGCGGGCGGCGTCATAGGTCAGGTAGGCGCGGGCGAACTGCAGGGCGAAGTCCTGGCTGGGCGCGTCGGCGCCGCTCCGCGGCCGGGCGATCGCGGCGCCGGGCGGTGAGAGCAGCGAGCGCAGGCCGAGCGCGAGCAGGACGGCGAGCACCGCGAGGGCCAGAAAGCGCGGGAGGAGCGCTCGTAGCCGGGCGGCGCGCAGGCTCTGCTCGGCGCCGCCGCCCAGCAGGGCGCCCAAGCCGATCCTCTTGTGGTCCGCGGCGCTCATCCTCAGCGTTCGAAGCCGAAGTTCTCCCGGCCACCCTGCCCGTCGCCACCCGGGGGTGGCGACGGGCTCGGGGGCGGGGTGGCGGGAGCCGGGCCCGCCGCGCTCCTCACGGGCGGGGCCGGGGCCTCCACGGCTGAGCCGAGAGGCGCCTTCTCTGGAGTGGGTTTGCGCTTTGGCTCGCCGCGACGGCTGTCCCGAGCCGGCCGCCTCGGCGCTCGGTGGCGGTGCCGCGGCTCCGGCTTGGGGACGGTGGAAGCGGGCGGCGCCGGATCGGTGGGCGGCGCCTGGTCTCTCGCCGCCGAGCCGGCGCTCAGCGGCGAGGACGCTGACGTCTGGCTTGGCTGGCGGTGGGCCGCATTGGAGAACTCGAGCGCGGCGAGCGTCGCTGCGGCCGCGGCGCCGAGGCCGAGGACCGCTAGCCGGCGGGGGGCCAGAACTTGAGCCAGCGGGCGGGCGGGTGCCGGCGCTGAGGTCTCACCGTCGGGCTGTCGATCGTCGCGCGCTGCGACGGGATCTGGATCGGCCGTCGCGACCGGCGCGGCGAGGAGCACCTCCTCACCGAGCACGAAGACGTCGTTTTGCTTTCGTCCCATCGTCGATTCCCTTCGGCGACAAGACGCAGGGGCGGGCCGATTCGATACACCCCAAGGAAACGACGGTCGCTGCCGGCCCGCCGGGGCGCTTTATCTAATTCGCCGGGAGTCCGCTCAGCCCGGCGCCGAGAGCAGCCGCACCTTGCAGCGTAGGCCGCGGAGCTTGGCGAGGTCTCGATCGCCGCTCAGCAACAGCTCGACCTCGAGCTCGGTCTCGGCGCTCGCCACGATCAGGGCATCGGGCATCTTCAGAGCCTTGGCCCGAGCCCGCAGCTCGGCGGCACGATCGGCGATCTCGACTGTTACGGGAACGATGCGGGAGACGACCTCGGCGAAGAAACCGCTGACCCGTTCCTCGTCGTGATGGCCGAGCCGCGCGCCGGTGACGAGCTCCGCGTAGGTGATGACCGAGACGAGGATCGGCTGCTTTGCGGCCAGCTTGCGGATCGCCGCGTCGGCTTGCTTGTGCAGCGCGTCGGAGCGATCTAGAAAGCCGACGACCGCGTCGGAGTCGAGGACTACCGCCACTCTTCGCGGAGCCCCTGCACCCGAGCCCGCAGGCCGCCACCGCTGTCAAGGCAACCGGAGTAGCGATCGAGCAGCTCCTCGACCCGGGTCAGGACGATCTGTCCCGCTCCCTGCGCCTCGACCCTCAGCGTGTCGCCGGGCTTGAGCCCGGCGCCGCGAAAGGCGGCGAGGGGAATCGTCACCTGGTGCTTGGAGGAGACCTTGGTCTGGGCGCGCCGCCGCACGCCACCGTTAGGCTTTACGTTGAGTGCCATAGGTAAAGAATAGCGAAGGCCCGGTCGGCTCTCGGCGGGCAGGGCGCTCGTCAGGGACGGGCCCGCGGCCGAGCGGGCGGCTCAGCCGTGGAAGCCGAAGGAGTCGGTGCCGCTCTTGGCGGCGGCGCCGGAGCTCGAGCCGCTGCCAGACGAAGAAGAGCCCGAGCCTGACGTCGATGCCTGCGGGGCGGGCGCCGATTCGGGGGGCGGCGTCGAGCTGGGTTCGATCCCGAACTCGGCCTGGCCCTCCTGGGTCGGGGTCTTACGCGGCGTCGGCGTCGAGCTGGGTTCGGAGGCCTGCGAGGAGCTGGAGCTGGACTCGGGCGGCGCCGCGGGCTTCGGTTCGGGGGCAGAAGGGGTGCTTGGTACCGATGGCGCCTGCGAGATCGGTTCGGAGATCGCCTTCACCTGCGCCGGCGGCGAGTGGTGAGCGGCGGGCGACGGGGCGCTGATCCCGATCCCCGGCCCGACGATGCCGGTCGCCAGGCAGGTCGCGGTGGTCGCGACCCCGGCGGTGCAGACCGCGGCGAGCTTCTGCCCGGTGCCCGCCAGGGCGCCGGCGCTGCCGGCGTCGCCGGGTTGGAAGGCGCCGGTCGCATTGAAGGCGGCGAAGCGGAGCTTCGCCACAGCCCCCTGGGCGGTGTGCGCCGCGGCGCCGAACCAGCGCGCGAGGCGATCGAGGCCGGCCGCGGCGGCGCCCAGGTGAGTCGTCGCGGCGCCGCCGAGCAGCGCGGCGCCGCCGAGCTCGTTCAGGTTCTCATGGAGGGCGGTGAGGAAGGAGCGGCAGGAGCCGCAGTGCTCGAAGTGGGCGTGGAGGACCTGCTCCTCTGCCTCGCTGGCCAAGCCGCTCGCCTGCTTCTCGAACAGCGAGCGGCGCGCCAGGCGGCGCATCTCGGGACAGAACTCCTGACCCTCGATCGCCTCCATCCGCTTTCTCACCTGACGGGTGGCGCGCAGCAGGAGCTGCTTAGCCGCCGGCACGCTGATACCGAGGCGCCGGGCGACCTCGGGCACACTGAGGCCGAGCCCGAAGTGCAGCAGGATCGCCTCGCGGTAGTTACCCCGCATCCGCGCCAGCGCCTCCTGCAGGCGCACCGCGTCCTCGCGGTGCTCGGCGCGCTCGACCGGGTTCGCGCTCTCGGTGCTCGCCTCGACGAGCCCCTCCAAGCCGACCGTCGGGCGCGATGCGCGGCGGCGCAGCTGGTCGATCGCGGCGTTGCGGACGCTGGTGAAGAAAGCCGCTTGAAGGTTCCGCGGTGGCTCGCCCTCGGCGACCTGGCGGTGGAGGCGGATCAAGACCTCCGCCACCGCGTCCTCTGCGTCGGCGTGGCTCAGCGAGCCGCCGAAGCGTTTGATCACATAGGCCTCGCCGAGCGGGCGCAGCCGCTCGCACTCACGCTCGAAGCTGCGCGCCTGCCGCCTGGCAGGCAGCTCGCTCAGGATCGCCGAGGCCGCCTCCATCAGCGACCGCGCCGGCGCCCCACAGCGCTACGGCGACTCTCTTTGCGCCGGTGAACCGGATTCATCACTACCAAGACGCACTCAAGGCCCAAATCGATACCCCCCTCTACATCTACACGTAGCGAGGACCACCTCGCCACTCTAAAGCCACCGAGCACGGCCCGGCGCCCAACGCACCGGGCCGTGCCAGGGACGGGCTCAGCCCTGATCGTCCTCGCCGCCCTCGCCGCCGCCGCGGCGCTGGCCGCCGCCGAGGAAGTCGACCCGATCGGCGGCGATCGAGTGCTCGGAGCGCTTCGCGCCGCCGTCGGACTCCCACTCGCGGAAGCGCAGCCTCCCGACCACCGCCACCTGGCGGCCCTTGCTCAGGTACTGCTCGCAGGTCTCGGCCTGGCGGCCGAACGCCGAGACGTTGATGTAGAG
Source organism: uncultured Solirubrobacterales bacterium (assembly GCA_963777915.1). Lineage (GTDB taxonomy): Bacteria > Actinomycetota > Thermoleophilia > Solirubrobacterales > 70-9 > CAVUPF01. Next base: position 1,116,512 of record CAVZSH010000005.1, read on the forward strand.
GGGGGAGTCTTTGGAGCCGTTGCTCTCGGCGACGCGCATCGCGCACACCTTCGAGCTCCCTCCGTTTCGCATCTCGGGGTCCTTGGTCAGGGTCCCGATCAGTGTCACCGTGTTCATCTGCTTCCTCTCTTTCGGGGGCCTTGGCCCCGATTTGGGTGTTCAACCTCTTCGCCGGAGCGCCGGCAGCCGCTCCCAGGCGGGCACCACCCGCACCCGCGAGCTGCGCTGGCCGTCGCCGTGGTCAAGCTGGGCCACGTAGGCTTCCCCGGCCCGCAGCCGCTGCAGCTCGGACGGGTTGACCTCGAAGCGGTAACCGCGGGTGCGGGTGCCCTCCGCGGTGGGGCGCCCGAAGCGGTCGGTGCGGATCGTCGACTGCCAGGTCGGGATCGTGCCGATCAGCTCGGCGACCCACTCAGCGTCGGCCTGCTCGCCGACCCGGTGGCAGATGAGCGCCGAGATCGTCGCGCCGATCCGCTCGCGGACCGCGGGGCCGGCCTCGCGCAAGTCGGCGAGCGTCTGGGTGCCGACCGCGACGCTGAACCCCGCGGCCCGCCCGCGGGCGAAGAGGCGCTCCAGGGCGGGCGCCTCCAGCGCGCCGAACTCGTCGATCGCGACGAAGGTGCCGACGCCGCGGTCCATCAGGGCGCTAGCGGCGGCGCCGAGGTCGAGCAGGACCATCTGGGCGATCGCCCGGCCGATGTTGCCGGTGCGGTCGGTGTCGAAGCGAAAGTAGACGACCTCGCGCCGGGCGATCGCCGCGCGCAGGTCGAAGCTCGGGGCGCCGCTGGAGGGATCGAGCCAGGCTTGCGCGAAGTCCGAGGAGGCGAGGTTCTGCAGGCGTGCCCGCAGGCCCGAGACGGCGCGCTGCTGGTCGCCCTGAAGGGCGGCGATCGCCTGCTTGGCCTCGGCGAGGACCTCGGCATCGCCGCCCCGGGAGGCGAGGTTGACCAGCTCGTCGGGAGTGCAGTGATGGGCGACGCTGGCGAGCGTGACCGGCTCGGGGCCGGCGTCAAGGACACGGAGCACGAGGCGCAGGAAGGGCGAGGCGGCCTGACGGTAAAAGCCGGCGTCGGCAGAGCCCCAGCTCTCCACAGCGATCAGCCGCTCGGAGCGCTCATCGACAGAGCCGTGGGCGAGCGGGTCATAGCCGCTCGGCCCGCTCGGGGAGAAGAGGTGAAATGGCACGCCGCGCGCTGCGGCGGCGCCTTCGGCCGCCTCCAGCATGGCGCTGTCGTTCTTCGCCTCCATCAACACGGCGCCGAAGCCCGAGCGGGTGACGTAGTCGACCCCCATCGCGCCGAGCGTGCTCGTCTTGCCGGCGCCACTGGCTCCTGCGATCAGCACGTGGCACCCCGAGCGGGCGCTGCCACGGCCGACCATCGCCAGCTCGCCGCGGTTGGTGCGGCCGATCGGCACGCCCTCTGCCAAGGCACGCTCGACCCGCGTGCCGCGCTCGGCGTGGCGGCGGCGCAGCGGGTCGAGCAGGCCGCGGCGCTCGGCGGTGGCGGCCTCGCGATCACCGCCGGCGCGGCGGTCCTCGAGCTGGGCCTGGATGCCCCAGCCGAGATTGCCGGCTGTTCCCCCGATGCAGACCGCGAGCGGTCTCACCACTTGACCCAGCCCCAGCGCGCCGCCGGCGAGGAGGTCTGCGATCAGCGCCAGCGGTGCCAACGGCAAGAGGCCCCAGGTCCAGCTGAGGCGCCGGTGGCGCAGCCACAGCGCGGAGAGGATGCCGGCCACCGCGCCCAGCGCCACAAGGACGACCAGCACCGTGAGCAGCGCGGCGGCGGCGTTCAGCTTGTGCAGCACGGGGGCCTGCGCAGCGGCGGCGATCGGGAGGCGTGAGCCCTTCATCACCGGCAAGACGCGCGGGAGGGGCAAAAGGTCCCACCCCGGCGGCAGATTTTTCGATGGGGCCGGTGTGCGGCGAGAATCGGCCCGCGGGCCCGCCGAGCACTCAGCGCCAGCGCGCCGAGGACCCCCAGCCGACGATCTCGAACTCCCGGACCGAAGCGTCATCGCCGCGGCTCGCCATGTCGCGCCTGACTTGCTCACGCTCGATGCGGCGCTCGACGTAGCTGCCGCGGCGGCGCGACTTCAAGCGCTCGATCTCCGCCGAGGCGTCGGCCGCCGAATGCGGGTAGCTGAACGACTCGCCGCGCTGGGCGGCCAGGCTGCGCAGGTAGCGCAGCTGCTTGGCGCTGGGCGGTTGCTGGGTGGCGTTGGTCATCTCGGGCTCCTTTCGCCGGCCTGGCCGGCTTCGATTGCGAAGCGACACGCCCCGCCCCGCAGCCCGGCGCACCGCAGGAGAAGGGGCGAAGCCCCTTGCGCCGGGCGAGGGGCGGGGCAAGATGGAGCGCAGCTGAGAAGCCCGGGCAGGCAGCGATGCAGCGGAGCCGATTGCGATCGCCACCCACCCACCGACGCTCCTACTGCGGTCCGATTCGCGAGCGGCGGGCTACAGCCCCTGCACCGTGATCGCTTCAGCGGTGCGAGTGCGCTCGACCGCCTGCTCGACGAAGCGGCGGGTGCGCGGCGCGCAGCGGTAGATGACCCGGCTGAGGCGACGCTCGGCGACCGCCATGCGCCAGGCCCGCAGGATCTGATCGAGGCGCGCCGCGCCCTTGGTGCTGAGCTCGACCTCGATCGCCTCGGTGGGCTCGCCGTCGGCTCCGGCGCGGAGCAGGTCGGCACGGTGAAAGTGCCCCGCCGAGAGCGCCGCCGAGTAAAGGCGGCTCCCCTCGGCATCCTCGCGGGCGGTGATCTCGCGCTCGCAGAGCACCTGCTCGCCGCCGCGCTCCAGCAAGGCGGCGAGCCTGGCGACGAGCGCCTCGTGAGGGATCCTGGCCAGCGAGACCCGGGCGGTGCTCAGTTCGGCGCGCCCGGCCGCCCGCAGGCCGGCCCTGGTGCAGAGGACAAGGCGGTCGCTGAGCCCGTAGCCCGGCGCCACCGTGATCAGGCCGGCCTCGCGCAGGCGGCGCTCGCGGGTCATCGTCACGGTGCGGGCGGTGCCGGCCCAGAGGGCGACGGCGCTGCGCGGCGCCACGCCGAGGCGGGCGATGAACTCGAGCACCTCGATATCGCGAGGGCTGATCCGATCGGTTCTCTTTCCTCCTGGCATCTTCACTCCTTTAGACGCGCCAGCTCAAAGATTGGGGACACCCCGTGCAGAGAGGCCCGGCGCCATCTGGCGCCGGGCCTCTCGGTCCTGCGGTACTGCGCTTAGGCGGCCGGCTTCACCTCCGCGGCGATCACCGAGTGCTTGGAGCGCTTCTGCGGCTTCGCCTTGGGGGTCGAAGTCGACTCCCACTCCGAGTAGCGCAGGGCGCCGCGGACCTCGACCCGAGAGCCCTTGCTGAAGCTCTCGGCGCACTCGATCGCACGGTCCTTGAACGCGACCACGTCGATGAAGAGCGGCGGCGTGTTGCCTGGGCCGTTGACCGCGAGTCGCATGTCGCAGACGGCGGTGCCGGAGCGATCGCTCAGCTCGGGGTCCTTGGTGAGGCGGCCCTGCAGCTCTACCTTGTTCATCTGGATCTCCTTCCGTGCCCGGTGGGGCTGGTGTTTGTATGCGTAGCGACAAAGCCCCGAAAAAGGCGAGTCGCGCACCGAGCGCAGCGAGGGGAAGGGAGCGCAGCGACCTTGCGCGGTGAGCCGGCGGGGCAAAATGGAGTGAAGCTGCAAACGCCCGCCCACCGGCCTCGGAAGGCACCCAGACGGACGGGGCAGATGCCGCCGGGCTACGCCCCGAGCCTGCGATCCGATCGCCCATCTCAACCCGACTCCTCGCCATCGGCCCGCACCCCGAAGTCGACGTGGCGCGCCGTCAAGGTGTGCTCGTAGAGCCGCCGCCGGGTCCCCTCGTCCCAGCGCTGGGAGCGGAGGTAGCCGCCGACCGCCACCCAGTCGCCCTTGTGCAGACGCTCGGAGACCTGCTCGGCGAGGGCGCGGAAGCTCAGCACCTTGACGTAGAGCGTGTGCTCCTCGCGGCGCTCATAGACGGCCAGCCAGAACTCGCAGACATCGCGCCCCGGCATCCCCATCAGCCGCGGCTCGGTGTCGAGCTGTCCTGAGAGGTTGATGCTGTTCATTCGAATCCTCCTTCCGGGGCCCGGCGGGCCCGCTCTTCGCTTTCGCGCCCGCCCCCTCCCCAGGGGGCAAAATCGGGGCGAAGGAGCGAAGCAGCGGGCCGCGCCGCCTCGCTCCAACCGCCTCCTACAGCGCTTCCAACATCACCGTGTAGAGGTCCTCGTCGCCCTGGCCGAGCAGGGCGCCGATCGCCTCGCGGCTCATCGGGCAGGCATCGAGGCGAGCCGCCTGCTCGAGGTAGTCCTTGACGAACGCCACCAGGCCGGCCCCCTCGCGGTAGCCGTGGTCGACGTGGTAGCAGCGCCCCTCGGCGCCGCCCGGCACGTCGACGATCTCGGCGCCGCCGGCGCCGCGGCGGCCGATCACGATCCGCTCGCCGGCGGACACCCGGTAGCGGGCAACTTCGGTGCCCTCGCGCTTCAGGGCGTCTAGGTCGAGCTGTACCTCGGTCATCGAAACCTCCCGTGTCGGTGGATCGAACGAGGCAGGCCCGTCGCACCGGACATCCGAGGACGGAACCCCGAAGCCGCAGGCGAAGGGGCCGAAGGAGGCCCCCTTGTGGGGCCTTGCAGTCCTCGGTGCCGGTGCGAGGATGGGCCTGCCCCGATCCACCGGTTCACGGGCCAGGTGGCAGTGCCGCGAGCAGCCGCAACGACCAAACCGTCTCAGCGCCGCCACCGTCAAGCCGTCTGAAGCACCCTCCGGAGACGGCCAGAGACGCCCCGCCAGCGCCGTGCCTGCAGCCCTACCCCGAGCCGGTCCGACGCCGGCCGCCGCCAGATCCCGAGCACCCACCGCCCCGCACTGCTCAAGCCCGACCCGATCACCACCCACCCCACCACCACCATCACCGCCACCAACATCTCAACCCATCTGTCTCAATCCACCTCTCCCCCACTCTGGACTGCACTTGCTACTCGACCCACAACATCCCAATCCCACCTCGCACCCACTTCGCTTGCCTTCCTCCCACAGAAAGTGACGCTGACCCCGATCACTCACAATCGTGAGGGGGCGGGGTCAGCGTCACTTTCTCGGCCTCAAGGGGCTCTGGCAAGCGAAGTGGGTGCGCACCCTGGCGGCCCCTGCCTCGACCGCAGCCCGGTTCGCAGCTCCGAGGCCTCTCGCGAGGGCCGCAGAGCAACCGACTGGTGACAGGCGCAGGGAGTCTCAGGGCTGCTCGCGCTCGAGCGCCCGCAGCGCGGCGCGGCCCTCGGCCAGAGACCTGTTGACCTTGGTGTAGCTCCAGTCCTGGAGGGCCATGATCTCGTGGTAGGTGTAGCCGAGGGCGCCGAGCAGCAGGGCGGTGCGCTCGGCAGGCTTCAGGGCGGCGAGTGCGCCCCGGCGCTCGCGGTGCAGCTCGCGCCAAAGCGCGCGCTGCTCGGGGTCTGAGGTATCGGCGGCAAGCGTCTCAGCGAGGTCATAGGACTCGCCGCTCTCTTTGAGGCCAGCGAAGCCGCACTCGCGGCGGCGCGATCCGCGGCGGCGGATCGCCCATGCCTCGCGCTTGACGGTGGTGTAGAGCCAGGCGAGCGGGTCGCAGCCGCCTTGGTAGCGCTCCAGGAAGAGGATGTAGGCGGACTGCAGCGCTTCCTCGGCGTCGGCCGCACGCTGGGCGTGGCGGCGGGCGTGGGCAAGCAGGTGGCCGCCCTCGGCGGCGAGCAGCCGCTCGAGGGCTGCGGAGCGGGACTCGGTGAGGCTTCGCGTCGGTGTCGGCCGGGTCGCCATGCGGCCGCCCCGCACGCAAAGCGTGCGATCCTGCGGCCGTCGGCGGGCCGGCCGCGGCGAGAGCGGTACTCAGGAGCAGCGGAGAAGGCGATGGCTGGCGCTAGGCTTTTCGTCACTGTGGAGCGGCGCGAGAAGACCTCTTCCTCCCCTGCCGAGACCGCCGAGACGGTGCGGGTGCGACGGCTACGCGAAGACGCGCGGCGGCCGATCAGCATGAACCTGGCGGAGGGGATCGCCCTGAGCCACAAGCTGATGCGGTTCGCGGGGGCCGCGCGCAAGGCTTGAGCGGACCGGCCTTCGACGAACTGCTGAAGCGCCTCGCGGAGGCGAACGCAGAGTTTGTCCTGATCGGTGGGCTGGCAGTAAACGCCTGGGGTGTCGTGCGCGGGACGAAGGACATCGACGTGGTGGTCGACCCCGATCCGGCCAACCTGAGCCGCGTCGCCGAGGTCGCAGTCGCCGCCGGCGGCCACGTGCAGAGTGGTGAAGCGCTGCTTGGCAGCGCGCCCTCGATCGCAGCCCTGCTCGCAACCGGCGAGCAGGTGGCGATCGAGACGGAGCTGGGCAGGCTGGACATCGTCCAAGGACTGGAGGGCGTGCCTACCTTTGTGGAGCTGCGAGCGCGATCGAGCGACGCGGAGGTCCTGGGTGTCAGCGTCGCGGTCTGCTCGGTCGAGGACCTGCGGGAGATGAAGCGGGCGGCGGGCCGGACCCGCGACCTTGCCGACCTCGAGGACCTCGACGCCGCCGGTCGCTGAGGGTGGCGGCGGGTCATGCCGGGGCTCCCGGGATCGAAGGGGAGATCAGGCGAGGACGAGGCGATTGAAGTAAAGGGCGGCGCGGGTCGGTGAGACGAAGTGGCCGTCGCGGTGCAGGAGGCCGGAGGCGGCGAGCTCGTCGACCGCGCGGATCACCGCGTCGCGCTGGGCGGCATTCTCGAGGTCATCGGGGAGGACGCCGGTCAGCTCGCCCTGGGTGAGGTGGGTCGGGCGGATGGAGAGGACGAAGGTCAGCGCCGCACGCTGGAGGATCGCGTCCTCGGAGCTCGGGGGCGAGGGTTCACGGCGCGGGTAACGGTTCTCCTGCACGGGAGCACAACCTCCTGCGTCGGCCCCAGGGGGCATGCCGAGGGCCGGCCGGGGCGTTTTCTTGTCCGCTCCCTTAAGAGCGGAGGAGGGACAGTTCGCCCCCGGCGAGAGCCTCGGCTCTCAGACGTGCGGCGCGAGTGGGTCGAGCTGGGCTGCAGCGTCGTCGGTACCCTCGACAGCCAGCTTCCACCCAGCCGCCTGCGCCAGGTCCTGGAGGCGCTGGAGGTGGTCGTAGAGGAGATGGCGGCGAAGGTAGACGAGGGCCTCGGCGGGCTGGGCGAGGATGCGCGAGTCGAGCTCGGCGTCGCCGGCGCCGACGATCGCGCTCTCGGCGACGAGCACCTCGTCTCGCCCCTCTCCGGCTAGATAAGCGCTGCGCAACTCCAAGCCAAGATCGGCCGAGCAGCTGGTCAGGACCAGGACCGCGGCACCGGCGTCGCAGTGCAGCGTTTGGCCGCCCACGGGACGACCGTCGATGAGGAAGCGGAGGGGAAGCGGGGTACGGGGCACGCCTCCACGGTAGCGCCAAGGATGGCGGCGGGCAGCCTTCCAGCGCTCACTAAACCAAAAGCGCAGCGAATTAGCGTGGCGCGCAGATCAGGCCGGCTCGCGAAAGCCATGCAGCACGTCGGGGTCCATGTCGGCGCCATTTGGCCAGACGATCGTCCCCAGCTCCTCATCGACCCGCACCTGACGGAACAGGTCGGGGTCGGTCTTCAACGGCTCGAAAACCGGACCCCAGAGCTCGCCTTCGAGGTCAACGACCCGCTCTGATCCGTCGTTGAATCGCAGGCGCAGTGAAGGGCCATCGAGCGGCTCTACCTCGGTGACACGGATCATCTTAGTCTTGACGGTCAAGTCCGTGAGGAGGAGAGGGGGTCAGGCCACCATGTTGGGGCTTGGCCAAACGCCGGCGCGAACGCGCTCATAAAGCGTGTCCGGCGCCAGGTCCGCGCCACCGGGCCAGACAACGGTTCCGATCTCCGGGTCGACGGTCACCTCGGCGAAACCCTCAGGGGTGCGAGCCCGCTCGAAGACGGGTCCGCGCATGCGCTCCAAGACATCGACCTCGCCCTCAAGGGCATCGGCGAAGGTAAGGCTGAGAACGCCGTGGCGAACAACGGTGGCTGCGGTTATGTCAGGCGTTAGGCCGGTCATTGGAGTGGCTCGATCTCATGAAGTGTCTCACCTGCACGGGCCCGGTGCCAGTTCTCTTCGAGCTCGTCCTGGTGGAGCTCTGCCCAGGCCAACACGAACCGCATCTGCCGCCGGGGAAGGTTGCTGTCGATCAGCTCCAAATCGTCGATTCGGACCTTGGCTTCGCCGTCTGAATGGCGAGCGTGAAAGTGCGGGTGCCCGTGATCGCTGAAGTACATCGTGATCACGATCCCGTAGAAGCTGCTTATGCGTGGCATGGGAGCGAGTCTTTCATCCGAGGGTTCAATCGAGTGTAGGAATCGAAGGAAGATGGCCACTCGGGTTGCGTATAAATGGCCAATCGGGCGACCTCGTGGCCCTCGCACAAGGGGCAAGACCGCCAATTGGCCGTGAGTGCTCGGGTGACTTGGCTCCGCGACAGCGCCTCAAGGCCAGCGTCCTGGCGGATTGGCCAACTACCCCTTCGGAGTGGCCTCACTGTGGCCATCTATCGTCGCTTTTGGTCACCTTCAATCGATCCCTACATCGAGATCGGCCAAGTGGAGGGCTATCAACTCGTACTCGCCGTTGACGAGAGGTACCTCTTCGGTGTAGCGGGCGCTCCACAGAAGCAGCTCCCAATGATCGAACTCATAGCGGGAGGCGCGCAGGCGCTCCTCGCGACTCATCCGAGCGAGGCGAGCGAGGAAGCCCGCGCGGCGCCGGGCGGCGTCGAGGAAGTCCTTGCCCACCAAGGGCTTCTCGGTGAGCGCGCGCTCAACCATCGCGGTCGGCCTCCCTCTCCTTCTCGATGTAGGCCTCTGCAAGCCCTGTCCAATCGACCCAGGCGAGGGCAGTCGAGAGCACCTCGCGGGCGAGGCCAGACCCGGCATCGCCTTCCCATTCAAGGCCGACCAGCTCTTCGCAGAAGTCCTTGAGGCGATCGCCGAGCTGGTGCGGGCAGCGCTTAAGGAAGCCGGTGGCGTTGCAGTGATCGCAGTCCTGCTCGGAGGCGATCGGGCCCTCGCCGCTGCCCTCGCAGATCGGGCAATCGTCCTGCGCCGCGAGGTGCTCCTGTACGAGCTCGCAGCGGTGTTGGTAGAGGACCTCATCGTTGTCAAGGACAAGCCGGACGTGATAGGTCAGCGAGTCCTCGGCGTCGAGCTGCTCGTGACCGCACCTCGCACGCTCGGCGATCGCCGCGGTCTTCTCCTCGATGACGACCTGTAACGAGCGGCTCAGGTCGGGCTCGGTGTCGTCGGCCCGAACGGTTGAGTTGCTCATCGCGTCCTCCTCTTCGGTGGCCCCTCGGGCGGGAGCCGTTGTCCCCGAAGCGCACGCGCAGCGTGCGAGGATCGGGGCGGCGGCTCCCGCGGGGGCGCGGTTGGTCTGTACGCAGGTATGAGACGGAGGCAGGGTCAGTTCGCCCCGGCTGCGAGGGCCGACGCCAGCTCAATGCCGTCGGAGCCTTCGAGCAACTCGCGGCCGCTCTCGCGCAGCTCCTTCGCCACCACCTCGCGCAGGTCGCCATCGCTCCTGGGCCCGGGGCGGTTCAGGTAGGAGGCGATGCGGTCGAGGCGGGCGCTGTCGGCGTGGTAGGTGCTGGCGAGCGCGTTGGCCTGATCGACTATCTCGGCCAGTGTGCGAACGGTGAAGTCGACCTGACCCTCACCGTCGCGCTGTCGCAATGTCAGTGACCAGCCGAGCAAGGTCGGGCCATTGCTCGGATTGACGGCGAGAATCGGTTCGGGATCGGAAAGCGAGAGCGGGTAGACCGAGAGGCACGCATTGGCGCGGGCGCGGCGGATGGCGCGGGCGAAGAGCGCGTCATCGACGAGGGCATTGAGCTCGTCGGCGTCGCTGTCGGGGCTCACCGCCGTGATCACGCCTTCGGGGTCGGCGAGGCCGGCCGCAGCCCTGCAGCGGTCAAGTGAGAACAGCTCCTGAGCGGGGGCCGCACAGGATCCCCGCGCGAGAGCGGTCCACGAAGCAAGCGCCTGCTGGCGGGTGAACGAGGCGCCGCAGCTCTCGCACTCGATGCGGCTACCCGGGGCGATCGTGCCGCTCGCTTGCGCACGGCGGCACTCGGGGCATCGCAGGTCCATCTGTCTTCCTCCTTCTCGGTGGCCCCGCCCGCTGCGGGAGCCGCTGCCCCGACCTGCACGCGGAGCGTGCGAGCATCGAGGTGGCGGCGACTCGCAGCGGGGTTGGGTGGTCGGACGGCGGGATGAGAGTCGGGCGATGGGGATTCGCCCCCTGCTGGTCCACGGGCGATCTCGGAGCGGTATCTCCCTGCAGCCCGCCCCTTGACGCCTCTGCTTTCATACGAACAGGTGTTCTCACTCGATTCGGATGGATACGCCTCTGAGACCCCAGCCGCCAGACGCTCGCCGCGCCCCCAGCGGCATCCCGCCCCGACCTGCGTGGAGATCATCTCCACTCAAGTCGAGTGAGAACAGGTGTTCGATGGTTGCCTGCGTCCTCATTCCCCGGTTCGCCCTCCGAGCCGCCTCCTCAGCCCGGCCTCTTGACGAGCCGGCCGCGCTCGCTCCGCTGCCCGGTGCGAGGCGGGCGGTAGGCGACGTATCGCGCCGCGCCGAGGCCCAGGGGGTCCACCCCGGGATGGCGCTGGGAGAGGCGCTCGCCCGTTGCCCCGCGCTGCGGCTGCTCCCGGCCGATCCCGCTCGCGCCGCCGAGCTGTGGGAGGCGATGGTGGATCGCCTCGAGGGGATCGGCGCCGCGGTCGAGTCGGGGCGTGAGGGCGAGGCGTTCTTCGTACTCGACGGGCTGACGGGGCTATACGGCGGCGAACCGGCGGGTGTGATGGCGGCGGCACGCGAGGCGGCGCAGCTGCCGGTGCGGATCGCCGCGGCCCCGACCCGCTTCGCCTCCTTACTCGCCGCCGATCGCGGGCCGCGTCTGCCGCGAAGCGTCCGCCCCGGAGGCGATGCGGCGATCGTCCCGGAGCGCGCGCTCGGCAAGTTCCTTCGCCCGTTCTCGGTCGCGACGCTGAGGGGCCGGTTGGCCGCGCCCGAGCGCCAGGAAGGCGAGCTGATCACCGCCCTGGGGCGCCTGGGACTCGGCAGCCTCGGCAAGCTCGCGGGGCTCTGCACCGATCAGGTGGCCGACCGCTTTGGGCCGATCGGGCTGCGGGCGCTGCGCCTCGCTCGCGGCGAGGACACCCCACTTCGCCCGCGGGCGCCACGTGAGGAGGTGGCCGCCGAGATCGAGCTGCCCGAAGGCACCGCGGGCGCCCAGCTCGATCATGCCCTGGAGCTGCTGGTCGACCGCCTGCTCGCCGTTCCTGCGCGGCAGGGGAGAACCGTGTTGGCGCTCCGGCTCTCTGCCCGGCTCGACTCCGGCGGCAGCTGGAGCGCCGAGCAGGGGCTTGGCCGGCCGACCGCATCGGCGCGGACGATCGACTCGCTCTTGGCCCCGAGGCTCGAGATGTTGCCGGCGCCGGCGAGGACGCTGCAGCTGCGAGCGCTCGCCCTGGGGCCGCAGGCCCCTGACCAGCTTGAGCTCGCACTGAAGGGGGCCGAGCCGCGACGCCGGCGCCTCGCCGCCGCGGTGCGGGAGGTACGCGCCGCCGCCGGCCCGGAGGCCCTGTTGCGGGTGATCGAGGTCGAGGCGAGCTCGCGGCTGCCCGAGCGCCGCTTCCTGCTCAGCCCCTTCCCGGAACCATGAGCCAGGCACGGCGCGTCTACTCGCCGCAGGAGGCGGCGGTCTCGATCGACCAGAGGGGGGCGCCGTGCGCGCTTGACGGAACGGCGGTCGAGGCGATCCGCGAGGAGTGGATCGTCGAGGATGGCTGGTGGACGGAGCGCCCTCTACATCGCCACTACTTCGAGCTGGTTCTCGCCGACGGCCGGGGCGCGACCGTCTTTCGAGACGTGCGAACCGGGCGCTGGCAGCGCCAACCGGCCTGATGGGCACCACTGCCCCCTACGTCGAGCTGCACGCTCACTCTGCGTTCTCCTTCCTCGACGGCGCCTCGACACCGACCGAGCTCGCCGCACAGGCCGCAGAGCTTGGCTATCCCGCGATGGCGCTGACCGACCACGACGGGGTCTGGGGGTCGGTGGAGTTCGCCCACGCCTGCGACGGCCTCGGTATGCGGGCGATCACCGGCGCGGAGCTGACCGTGGCGCTGCCGCGGGGCGGCGAGCCGGCCCACCTGACGCTCCTGGTCGAGACCCCGGCCGGCTATCGCAACCTCTGCCGCCTGATCACCGCGGCCCACGCTCACACCCGCGACAACACCAAGCGCAACGCAACTCTGCCGTGGGTAAAGCTGGCGCTCGTCACCCAGCACGCCGAGGGCTTGGTCTGCCTCTCGGGCTGTGCCCGCGAGGGCGTCCTGGCCGGCCGCTGGGAGCGCGGCGAGCGGGCCATCGCGGCAGGACTCGGTCGAGACCTCCTCGATGCCTTCGGGCCGGAGTGCCTGCGGGTCGAGCTTCAACGCCCCTATGAGCGCCACGACCGCGCCCGCAATCGCTGGCTCTCGGGGCTCGCCGAGCGGCTGGGGGTGCCCTGTGTCGCGACCGGGGACGCCCACGCTCACCGCCGCTCGCGCTCGCACCTGCAGGACGCCTTCGTCGCCGTCCGCCACGGCGTCTCGCTGGAGGAGTCAGAGCCACTGCGGCGCGGCAACTCCAGCGCGGCGCTCGCCTCGCCGCAGGGGATGGCGCTGCGCTTCGCCGAGCACCCCGAGGCCGTGGCAGAGAGCGCCCGCCTGGCCGAGCGGCTGCGCTTCGACCTCACCGAGCAGCTCGACTACCGCTACCCCGGCTCCGATGACGCTGGCGCCGACCGCAGGCTCGCCGAGACGTGCCGGGCGCTGCTCGCCGAGCGCTACGCAGGGCTGCCCCATCGCCGCGAGGCCGAGGAGCGCCTGGAGACCGAGCTGGCTACGATCCGCGGGCTCGGTCTCTCTGGCTTCTTCCTGTTGCACCGCGACCTGTTGGAGCTCGCCCGCGAGGTTGCCGTCGAGGTGCGCGGGCCTGACTCGGCGCGCTCGGTGCTGCCGCCCGGGCGCGGGCGCGGCTCCAGCGTCAGCTCAATCGTCTGCTTCCTGACCGGGCTGTCGCACGTCGACCCGGTCAAGGCGAACCTCTTCGCCGGTCGCTTCCTGAACGACCAGGTGGAGTCGATGCCCGACATCGACATCGACTTCCCCCGCGACATCCGCGAGGTCCTGATCCCCCGCATCCACGAGCATTACGGCGCCGAGCACGCGGCGCTGGTCGCCGCCTTCCCCACCTACCGCCCGCGCGGCGCGGTCCGCGACCTCGGCAAGGCGCTGGGGCTGCCGGCGGGCGAGATCGAGCGGGTCGCGCGGAGCGCCGGCTTTCACGGCGAGGCCGGGGAGATCGAGAGCCACGTCGTCGCGGCGATCGGCGCGCAGCGGGCCGCCTCGCCGCGCTGGCGCTCGCTGGTGGAACTCTGCGGCGAGGCGATGCGGCTACCTCGTCACGCCTCCCAGCATCCCGGCGGGATGGTGATCTCCACCCGCCCACTGATCGACGTCTGCCCGGTGGTGCCGGCGGCGATGCAGGGGCGCCAGATCGTCCAGTGGGACAAGGACTCCTGCGCGGATGCGGGCTTCCTGAAGATCGACTTCCTGGGGCTGGGGATGCTCTCGGCTGTCGAGCGCTGCGTCGTCGAGATCGAGCGGGTGAGGGACGAACGGATCGACCTCTCGCGGATCCCCTTCGACGATCCCGAGACCTTCGAGTCGATACGCGCCGCGGAGACGACCGGCGTCTTTCAGATCGAGTCCAGAGCGCAGATGCAGATGCTGCCCCGTACCCAGCCGCAGGACCTTGACGACCTCACCGTCCAGGTGGCGCTGGTGCGGCCCGGCCCGATCCAGGGCGGCGCGATCAACCCCTACATCGAGCGCCGCAAGCGGTTGCGCGAGGACCCCGACTACGAGGTCCCCTACGAGCACCCTCGGCTTGAGCCGGTGCTCAAGGACACCCTCGGTACGATCGTCTTCCAAGAGCAGGTGATCGAGGTGGCGATGGCGCTGGCGGGCTTCAGCTCCGCAGAGGCGGAGGGGCTGCGGCGGGCGATGAGCCGCAAGCGCTCCGAGGAGGCGATCCGCTCCCACCACAAGAGCTTCATCGCCGGCGCCGAAGGACACGACGTCCCGGCCGCGATCGCCGAGCGGGTCTGGGAGCAGATCCAGGGCTTCTCGGGCTTCGGCTTCCCGAAGGCGCATTCGGCCGCCTTCGGGCTGCTCGCCTACCAGTCGGCCTACTTGCGCGAGCACTACGCGCCGGAGTTCCTCTGCGCGCTCTTAAACGAGCAGCCGATGGGCTTCTACCCTCCCGACTCCCTCGCCCACGAGGCGCAGCGCAGAGGTGTGCGGCTCGCGCCGCCGAGCGTCAACGGCAGCGCCGTCTTCTGCCAGGTCGGGCGAGAGCAGGGTGGCCTGATCGTGCGGATCGGGCTCGGCTATGTGAAGGGCGTCCGCGAGGAGGAGATAGCCTCGCTGGTCGCCGAGCGCGAGCGCGGCGGCGCCTATGAGGGCATCGCGGATCTCGCCAGCCGCTCGGGCGCCAGCCGCGGCAGCCTGGAGCGACTGGCCTGGGCCGGAGCGCTTGACGGTCTCGCCCTCGGTGCCGAGGAGGCCGAGCATCGCCGCGAGGACTACTGGCGCCTGGGAGTCGCAGGTGCCGCCAAGGCGGCCGGCGCCGCCACGCAGCTCCCCCTCGACTTCGAGCCGCCGCCGGCGCCCGAGCTCTCAGCGCTGGGGCGCTGGGAGCGAGTGGTCGAGGACTACCGCTCGACCGGGATCAACCTCGGGGAGCACCCGATGGCGCTGCTGCGCGAAGGGCTCGGCAAGGGCGTCGCCAAGAGCACCAACCTCGGTCGGATAGACGACGGCGCCACGGTCGAGGTCGCCGGGATGGTGGTCGCCCGCCAGCGCCCCGAGACGGCGAAGGGGATCACCTTCATGCTGCTCGAGGACGAGCGCGGCACCGTCAACCTGATCGTTCCCTCGGCGGTCTACGAGCGACGCCGCGCCCTGGTCCGCTCTGCGCCGCTGGTCCGGGCGCGTGGCCGGCTGGAGCGCCGGGACGGCGCGATCAACGTCCTGGTCGCCGACCTCGACGCGCTGGAATGGGACGAGCGGGCCGAGGCGAAGGTGGGCATAGTCGAGCCGACGCGGCAGGCCCGAAAGCGCGCCGTGGCAGAGCTGCGGGCCGTCGCTCCTGCTGGGCACAGTTTTGGGCGGCGGGGAAGGTGAGTAGCCGCGAGAGAAACAGTCGGTGGTATAAGGAGAGCATGGGTTTCCAGCTTCCGAGGGGAGCGGTCCCTAGGCGTTGGCCGTCCCCCGCTACGGCTCTGGCGTTTGTTGCGCTGCTCGTCGCCTTGGGCGGCACCGGCTATGCGGCTTCTGCGGGAAACTCACCCCCAGCCAAGCATCATGCCCTCACGCTGAAGCGCGGACACCGCGGACCACGCGGCTTGCTTGGTGCTTCAGGGCCACGCGGTCCCTCCGGGCCGCAGGGCGTTCCCGGGCCAGCCGGACCAACTGGAGGCCAGGGCCTGGCCCCCAGGGCGTTCCAAGAGACGCTCGCGCATACGCTTACGTGGAACCCCCTTGCAACGGATGTGGAGAACTCCCCGCCGGCTTCACGGCGCTACAGGCAGCGCGCAGCAAGAATGTCGCCCTTGCGGGGCATAGCAATGCCTACGGGACAGAGGTCGTGGGGAAGCCCGCCGGCACCTGGTGCTTCATTCTGGAAGGCGGGGTAGAACCGGGCAACGCAACGGTTGTGGCCGGCGCCGTTTACACAGAAGACGAGCGTTCCTCCGAGGTAAGCGCGGAGTGGGTTCCGAATGCCCCTGACTGCTCGTCCAGCCAGATCGAGATAAGAACCTTTGCCGCCACCATCAAGGAAGGCAACCTCGTCGAGGAACCCGCCTACGCAGTTTCGTTCTCCTTCGTGGTCCTGTCTGGTACTCAGCGGCCGTCCGGCGGCGGGACGCCACCCAGCTTCGAAGGGCTGGAGGGGGCGTTCGCCTGCTCGCCAATCCCACGGCCGGTGCCGTTCGAGCTCACCTGGAAGGCTGCCACGGACAGCGTCACGCCAAGTTCGCAAATCGTCTACGACATCTACCTTTCTCACACCCGTGGCGGCGAGGACTTCTCCCACCCAACCTGGACGACGGCACCCGGCGTCACGAGCTTCGAAACTCCGCCCTTGAACGAACCCTCTTATTTCGTAGTGCGCGCGCGAGACCAGGCAGGCAACGAGGACCAGAACACGGTCGAGCGGGTAGGCGAAGATCCCTGCGAATAGGGTTTTGACCGTCGTTTGAACTCTAGTCCTGAACCGGCTCGGCCAGCGGCTCGATCAGCAGGCAGGCGTGGTGGCCGATGTGGAACTCGAGCCACGGCGCGGTCGGCAGGCCCGGCATGTGGCCGACGAAGGACTGGAGCTCGGCGGGGTTGAGCGCGATGCCCTGGCCGCGCTCCAAGACGATCAGGACCGGGCCGTCGTCACCCACGAGCGTCTCCACTCGCTGCAGGCGGGCGTGAAAGCCGCAATCGGAGAAGTAACCCGGCAGGTTGACGACGACCCCGATCCGTTCGCCGATCATGCCGTGGAGCAGGGCGAGGGCGGCCGTGAAGGGGATCTGACGCAGGACCGCCTTGCCGCCCCGAGCAGGAACGCAGCGGCCGCCGGCGCGGCGCCAGTTGTCTGAGGTACGTGAGAAATCCCCCACGCCCTCCAGAGAGCCGGCGCGGGAGAGTTTGTGTCTGATCACGCAAAACTGTCGTTCCGTGATCACTGAAAAATGTAGGTCCATCCCGCAAGCTGCGGCTTCGGCCTCCTCTACCGCCTGGTAGCTCCTTCAGGTTCGCCCGATCGGGCGAACCTGAAGGAGGCAAGTTGATCGACGAGGAGGAGTTCATGGATATCCGAGCCCTGCACCGCCAGGGACTGAGCTACGCAGAGATCGGCCGCATCGTCGGCCGCGACTGGCGCACCGTGAAGCGCTACCTGACCGAGGGCGCCCAGCCGCGCTACCGGCGCCGGCGCGGCCGCTCCAAGCTCGACCCCTTCAAACCGACGATCGACCAGTGGCTGGCGAAGGAGCCGCGGTTGAAATCGACCCGCATCCACCAGGACCTGGTCCGCGACTACGGCTTCACCGGCAGCTACCCCACCGTCCAGCGCTACGTCGACCGCGCCCGCCCCAAGGCGCCCGAGCCGGTCTCTGAGCGCTTTGAGACCGCCCCCGGCCACCAGGCCCAGGTCGACTGGTCCCACGAGGAGCCGATCCGCACCACCTCCGGCCTGGAGCTGCCCCTCTACGGCTTCCACATGGTCCTCGGCCACTCACGTGACGCTTTCCTCGGGCTGGTCGGCTCCCAGGACCTGGTCACCTTCTGGGCCTGCCACCGCGCCGCCTTCAATCACTTCGGCGGCATCCCGGCAGAGATCCTCTATGACCGCACCAAGACCGTGATCCGCTCCCACGTCGGCCATGAACATCGCGAGGGAGAACGCCTCTACCACCCCGAGGCGCTGGCCTCAGCCCACCACTACGGCTTCCGGCTGCGCCTCTGCCGGCCCTACCGCCCCCAGACCAAGGGCAAGGTCGAGTCCGACGTCTCCTACGTGCGCGAGCGACTGTTGCGAGCGCACGATTTCAGCGACTACGAGCAGGCCAACCGCCGCTGGGCCGACTGGAACGCCGACATCGCCCGCCGCCGGGTGCACGGCACCCACTCTGAGATCGTCGCGGTGCGCGCCGAGCGCGATCTCGCTGCGCTCGGCGCGGTGCCGGGCATCCCCTATCTGGTGGTCGCCCGCACCCAGCGAAAGGTCGCCCGCGACGGGCTGATCAGCTTCGAGGGGCGCCGCTACGCGATCGGTGGTGCAAAGCCCGGCGAGACGGTCGAGCTGCGCCTCGGCGCCGCAGAGATCGAGGTCTACTCGATCCTCTCCGGCGAGCGCTACTGCAGCCATCCGCGGGGGCGCGAGCGGGTTGCCCTGCCCGACCCCGTCGAGCGCTCGGTCAGCCTGGCGTCGGTGCTCGGCGCCCTGCCTCAGGCCCCGGTCCACCGCCGATCGCTCGACGCCTACGCGGAGGTGGCCCGTGGCTGAGATGCTGAACGAGCGGATCCGCCACAACGCAGGCGAGCTGCGCCTGCACGGGATCGCCGAGTCCCCCGATCAGCTGGTCGATCGCGCCGAGTCAGAGGACCTCGGCTACCGCGAGTTCCTGGACCTGGTCCTGGAGGCCGAGGTCGGGGTGCTGGAAGGCCGCCGCTACTCCCAGCGGCTGAAGATGGCCGGCCTGCCCCACCACAAGACGCTCGATGAGTTCGACTGCTCCTTCCAGCCCGAGCTCGACCCCAAGCGGCTTGCCGAGCTGCGCTCGCTGCGCTTCGTCGAGCAAAAGGTGTCGTGCTTGATCTTGGGCCCGCCGGGCGTCGGCAAGAGCCACATCTCCGTGGGGTTGGCGATGGAGGCCCTCGCCCAGGGCCACCTCGTCCGCTACAGCACCCTCGACGACCTGATCCGCGCCCTGCGCAAAGCCGACGCGCTGGGCAAGCTCTCCTCCAAGCTCACCCAGCTGCTGCGCCCGCAGCTGCTGATCTTGGACGAGGCCGGCTACCTGCCGCTGGACCGCAACGACGCAAACCGGCTCTTTCAGGTCGTCAACCGCCGCTACACCCGCGGCTCGACGATCGTCACCTCCAACAAGGCGATCGGGGAGTGGGCGCAGACCTTCGGCGATGAGGTACTCGCCGCGGCGATCCTCGACCGGCTCCTGCACGACGCCGAGGTGCTGACGATCAACGGCCCTTCTTACCGGCTGAAGGGCCGCCTCGAGGCGCTGGAAGGCTCAGGCGAGGGCGAGAAGGGAGACGGGGAGTGAGTGGCTTGCCGGCACGCGGACCGCCTCGCTGAACGGGGAGGCCGACCTACATTTTTCGGTGACCATCGACCGACATTTTTCGATGATCATTGACAGAGTTCTCCCCTGTGCCGGTGGGGGCGGTGACGTTGAGAGCGAGGCGCTGGCGGCTCAGGAACTCTGAGCGAGGCGCTCGGCGTCCTCGCCGCCGAGGTAGGGCGCCAGGGTGAGCTTGACGAGGTCGGGCAGGAGCTCTGGAAGCTCCGCGGTGCGCCCGGCGCTGATCTCGCGCACGATCAGGGTGACGATCCCCCCCACCAGGGCCTCCTCGGTCGCCTCGGGCAGCGGCCTCTCATCGCTGCGCTGCGGCCTGCCCGACTTGAGGATCTCGGCGAAGCTGAGCATGGAGGCCTGGTGGCGGGCGGCGACCTCGCCGCCGGCAGCGATCGGTTCGATTATGCAGAGGCGGGCTAGCTCGGGCTCGGCGGAGAGGAAGCGCAGCAGGGTGGCCAGGGCGGCGCGGACCTTCTGGGGCCACTCTGCGAAGGCCTCCGCGGCAGAGCGCATCGAGCTGCGGATGTGCTCGGTGATGAGCTCGTAGGCGGCGAGGAAACAGGCTTCCTTGTCGGCGAAGTGCTCGTAGAAGGTGCGGCGGGAGACCGCCGCCTCCTTGGTGATGTCGCCGACCGTGGTGGCGTTGTAGCCGCGCTCGGCGACCGTGTCGACGAGCGCGGTGATGATCCGCTCGCGCTGGTTGTTGGTCACGAAGGAGCGCGGGAGCCCGTGGCGCCCCGCGGGCAGGCGGGCGAGCTGGCGGCACTTACGCCGGAAGCTGTCTTCTCGATCGTGATCGGCATCCAGGTCTTTCAGCATGGGCGAAAGGCAGAGGCTCACGCGCACATCTGGGAGGCTGCGCGGCGCGTTCTACCTGGCGGACTGTTCTGCATTCGCGTCAATGCGGTTGGGACGGACATCCAGCATCGTCATCGTGTAATCGAGCGAGTCCCAAATGGCGCTTTCACTGTCGAGTATCTGGAGGGGCCGAAGGCCGGCCTGGCGGTTCGCTTCTTTGCCGGGGCTGAGCTGTCAGGGCTGCTTGAGTCATTCGAGCCGATTCTGGCTCCGCGTATCCAAGCCACGCAGAGAACAGCCCCGAAGAAAGGCAAGTGGCTTCAGTGGGAGGGCATTTGGCGTCGAAAGCTGCTTCACATCAGTAGTTGACGCTGCTCAATGCTCCCGGCTCAGGTGCAATGCGGTAGGGAGAGGAGATTATTTTCGGTCGTCTTTTCGGGATCGGTGCAGAGGTACTTGCGGCCGCCTTGCTCGACGACTACCACAACTACGTGCTCGTGACCTACTTCCACGTAGTAGTTGGCGCCGTCCTCGATCTCGCCGATGACCACGTCCTCCCGCGCGGTCCAGCCGAACAGTCCGCCGACGCCGACTATGCGGTTAGTCGGGTCTTTGGGGTCGGGGATTATGCAGCTGATCCGGGTTGCCATTGTGTCTGCGCGCGGGGCTTCAGAGACCGAAGTGGCGGCTCTCGCCCCAACTTCGGTCTCTTGCTTTTTTTGAGTCCTAGCGAACCAGCGGGTAGACGCAGCTATAGCGCGCCGCGGCGGTGATCGACTGTTCTGCTATCGCCCCTTCGCCGTCGACCGTCACCGTGGTGTAATTGCCACCGCCGACTACGCTGTAGACGTCGTCGGTGAAGCGCTTTTCGGTGCCGACGCCGTCGCCGAGGAAGAGGATGTTTTTGGTCGAGTAGAGCTGCATCGGGGTGGGCAGCCAGCCGCCCTTCGATGCGCAGCCTTCTGCGGCGGCCTTCAGGCTCGGGGCTTCGGTGGAGGAGGTTTCAAAGCAGAGGCCCCGGATCAGGGTGGTGCCGGCCGGGCAGGAGGCGGTGTGGCGTTCTGAGCCCAGGGTGGCGGCGTTGGCGGCGCTTTCGGCGTTGGCGGCCGAAGGGACTGTGCCGAGCGCCGACATCTTGATGTTGGCGCCGGTGATCGTTTCCGCTTCGAGCTTGCCGCCGGAGATCGTGCCGTTGGCGATCTTGCCGCCGGTCACCGCCTTGGCCTTCAGCTGACGGGAGCCGACGCTGTTGGGAGGCACCCTGAAGGCGGCGTAGGCGGCGCCGCCGCCGAGCACGACGAAGGCCAGGATCGTGACCATCACGTTGGCGTAGGTGAGATTGTCGCGCAGCTTTCTGATCATCCTTCTTGGCTCCTTGCTTTCATGGTTGTCTTCGTCTTCAAAGTCGGTTGGCTCCCCGAGCTCAGCGCTTGACGGTGCAGCTGCGGATCAGGGTCGAGGCGAGAGATGCGCCGCCTTCGAAGCGCATCGAGGCGTGGGCGAAGGGGAAGAGGGCGACCGAGAAGCCAGCGGGGGCGGTGCAGGCGGCTGAGAGGTAGCTGTGGAGATGGCCGCGGTAGGTGTAGGTGCGGTGCAGGGTGAGGGCGATCCGCTTCACGTACCCGTAGTGGTTGAGCGATGGCGGCAGGTTGTCGATCAGCTGGGTGCCGTAGGCGCCGGCGGGGTGGTGGATGTAGAAGGTCATGACGCTGGTGCCGGGATCGGGGTTGGTCCCGTAGATGTGGGCGAGGATCGCCGGGCGGCCTTCGCTCAAGGTGTTGAAAGCGAGGATGTGTCCCTTGGCGGGGAAGGTCGCCTGTTCGGGAAAGGATGCGCGGGCGGCATAGGTGCCGGAGCCGACCAGGGCTTCGCGGCAGACGGCGAGGGCCTGGGCGGAAGTGGTCCCTGCCAGCTGGGCTGCGTGGCAGATCGGCAGGCCTGTGGTTTCGAGGTGGCCGCTGCGGTTGAGCTCGATCTCGATCTGGCGCAGAGGTGGGGGCTTGGTGCCGGGGGGGGTCCTGACCGTGCCCGAAACGCTGACCGAGATCGGGGCCAGGGTGTGGCGGGGCAGAGAGGTGGGTGAGAGATCGCCGGTGAAGGTGAGGAAGAGGTCGCCGTGTTGGGTGAGGGCGGCGGTGGCGATCGAAGCGAACCCTGTAAGGAGGGTGGCGGTGGCGATCAGCGCGATCGCGGCGGTCCTTCGTGGTGTGCGTCTCATCGCCCCGCACCTACCGAAGCAGCGGGTAGACGCAGTAGTAGGCGGAGGGATCGCCGGGGGGCTGTTCTTGGGGGGAGCCGTTGCCGTTGACGACGATCGTCGTGTAGCTGTTGCTGATGCCGGGAGTGTTGTAGAGAGTGTCGGTGAACTGGTGCTGGGAGGCGCTGAGGCCGTTGCCCAGCTGGAGGGTGCCCTGGGTCGAGTAGAGCTCCATCGGGCTCGGCAGGTAGCCGCCCTTGGCGGCGCAGTCCTCAGCCGCGGCCTCGAGGTTGGGGGCTTCGGGGTTTGCGTGAGAGTCGAAGCAGAGGCCGCGGATCAGGGTGGAACTTTCCGGACAGGAAGCCGCGTGCCCGCCGACCATGTTGGCGTTGTCGGCAGTGTTGGCGTTTGCGGCGCTGGGGACGGTGCCGAGGGCGGGGAGGTCTAAGTCCTGGCCGGTAAGCGAGTGTTCGGCGACCTTGGCGGCGGTGATCGCGCCGCCTGCGAGCTTGCCGGTGGTGACCGAGGCGGCCTTCAACTGGCGGGTGCCGACGCTGTTGGGGGGGACGCGGAGGGCTGCATATGCGCTACCGCCCAGGGCGATGAAGACGGCGACGGTCGCCATCAGGTTGGCGTAGGTCAGCTTGCCTTTGAGCTTTGGCAGCATCTCGGGTTCAGGGTTGGATTCGTCGTCGGCATCTTCAGGTCCACAAGACCCCGCGCCTGGCGCGCCGTGGATTCACAGGACACCTCCGTGTCCTGTCTCAGCGCCTGCCGCGGCGGCGGCGCTTGACCTTGTGACGTTTGGTCTTCTTCTTGGCCTTGCAGGCGGTCTTGGCCTTGACCTGCTGGGTAAGCTTCTTACCGTTCTGGGCGTCGATTTCGACGGTGGAGGCCTGTGGGGAGCCGCAGAGGCTTTCGGTGTTTTCCAGGTAACCGTGAGAGCCGCCGAAGAGGGTGAGGCGGAAGTGGCCGATCGGGACATCCGGGATGACCGGGATCACGGTGCGCAGGCGGCCGCCGGAGACCGTGGTTGAGATCCCTTCGGGCATCACCGTCACCTGGCCGCCAAGGATGAAGACGACGTGGGGCAGGACGCTGAAGCCCGAGACCGCGTAGGCGGGACCTTCGAGGGGCTTTTCGAGCAGCGGGGTTTCGTCGATCACGGTGCCGAGCTGCGTTTTGCCCTTGCACTGGTCTGAGGCAAGTTCGGAGCGGTCGCAGAGATTGCCGAGGTGTTCCTGGTCGATATGTATGGACTTGGGCAGGGTGAGGGCCACTGATTTGAGGTTGGCGTCGCCGGGGGTGGTGTTGAGGTTGAACTGGAGGCTCGGCTGCCTGGCCCGCCGTGTCGCCTTGCGGCCGCCGAGCTGGGCGATGGTCAGCTTCGGGGCGAAGCCCAGGGTCGAGCAGTTGACGGCGATAAAGGGCGAAGAGAAGGCGACGGCGGTGCCCTGGTCGCCGACTCCTTCTGAGACGGTGTGGAATTCGGAGCAGTTGGTCGGGTTGATCATGAAGCGTTCGCGTTCGATGTTGACCTGGATCGAGCGGAGGCGGAGCGGGATGCCGCCGATGATTTCCGGCACGATTTCGGAGTCGGCGGTGACGTGGGCATCGGAGGGGTCGACGTGGAGGGCGACGCGGATCACGACGGTGCCGTAGTCATAGGGGCCGGCGAGGGCGGGGGTGATCGCGACGAGGCTGAGGGGCGCGCCTTGGAAGGGGCCCGCGAAGTAGATCTTGCCGGTAGCGTGGAAGGGGTGGATGCCGGGGCCGGCGGCGACATTGGTGGTGCCGATCTGAGAGGAAGCCGGGCAGCTGGGGTCGGCCTGCTCGGCGCGTCCTGAGGTTGTTTTCGCCGCTTCGATGTCGGCTTCGGGACAGTAGGTGACGCCGTTAAGGTTGGCGGAGAGGCCCGGGGCCAGCGTGAAGTTGAGCTTGCCAAGGTCCTGGTCGCCGTCTTCGCGGTTGAGCTTGAGGTTGAAGGAGCTGAAGGCGCCGGCGGTGGCGTCGAAGGTGCCCGCTTCGAGGGTTGGGGAGAAGGGACGGACCTGGCCGGGGCATTCGGTGCCGTGGGGGCCTTCGTCGAGGCCGAAGGTCTGGCTCGATTCCTGTTCGGCGAGGCCTGAGTTCCAGGGGTAGAACTCGGCGCTGACGGTGTAGATCGTGCAGGACGTCGGGGTAGCCATCAACGCCCGTTCGCCGCTGAAGAGGTGAAGCTGGAAGTCTTCGAAGGGGGCCTGGGGGAGGTTTTCGAAGTAGGCGGTTAGCTGTCCCGTTTCGGGATTCGGTTTCACCGAGCCGACGAACTTGATGTTCATGCCGAAGCCGGAGGCGGTCTCGAAGAGGCGGTACTGGTCGCCCGGCTTGGGTTCGCCGAGATAGACAGAGCCTTCGAGGCGTTCCGGTAGTGCCGGGGTGCCGATCGAAAAGGTGCCGATCTTGGAGGTGTCGGGGCATTCGGCAGGGCCTTCGGAGTTGAAGTTGGCCTGCGCTTCCGTGCATTCGGTCTGACCGTCGGCGGCGTCGGGGTTGATCGTGAAGCCTGCGGGCAGGGTGACGGTGGCCGATTTGATCTCGGAGGGCTCGGAGGCGTGGCTGAGGAACTGGGGGGAGCTGAGGTCGAGGTTGAGTCCCGAGGCGGAGTCGGTCTGATTGGTGGTCGGGGAGGCCTGGAGGACCGGCTTGAAGACCTCGTTTTCGCAGCCTTCGATCGGAGGGTAGGTGGCTTCGGTTGCGGGATGGTTACCGGGGTCGGCGTAGGTCTGGGCTTCGAGAGTCGAGGTCAGTCGCTGGCCCGAGCAAGCGGTCGGGTTGTCGGTGAGGGGTTGGGGAAGGATGCTGGAACGGGTGGGTTCTTCGTGAAGGCAGGCGGTACCTTCTTCGCCTACGCAGCCAGTCGGGTGACCTTCGGTTCCTTTGGGGAAACGTTCTACGGCGTGGGTTTCTTCGGCGGGGAAGCCCCAGAGGGTCATTTTGACGGCAGCCAAGGGGGTGAGCTGGCTGATGTCGGCGACGGTGAAGCGGAGGCCGTAGTCGGAGGTGGTGCGGACGTTGACCGGGATAGAGATGGGGATGTCGAGGATCGGGACGACGAAGGCGAAGCGAGCAGTTTCTGAGGGCTCGGGGACGATGGAGAAGATCGGGGCGGTGCCGAGAAGCTTGTCTGGGTTGCCTTCGTAACTGGCATGGATAGTGATGAGGCCGGCCTGAGAGTCGGAGGGGCAGCGGTCGAGGGCGAATTCGGAGGCGGGGCACTGGGTGATGGCGCGGGGATTGCCGAAGACGCCGGTGGGGGCGTTGAAGATGACGTTCTTGGCGGCTTCGGGGGCGCCGGGGCGTTCGAGGGCGAAGGAGGTGATGAGGTCGGGGTGCCCGCCGGCCTGGGGGGTCGAGATGACAACGCCAGTCGCGGTCACAGTCGCGCCTGAAAGGGTCCCGGCGACGCCGACGTTGTCGCCGGGGTCGATGTTGCTGAGGGTCGGAGCCGGTTCGCCTGTCACGGGCACGGCCCTGGTGTAGGTGGTCGAGGGAGAGACGTCCACGGTGTCGACAGGGCCACCACGCGTTTCGATGGTGAAGCTTTCGCCGCTGGGCTGAGCCGCAACGATGCCGGAGGCGGCGACGCTGCCGAGCGGGGCGTTGGCTTCGAGGAGGGTGGTCTTGAAGGAGGTTATGTTCTCACTAGCTTGGGCGGTGGAAGGAATCCAGGCGGCGACAGCCGCCACGATCACGGCGGCGGACACTGCGCAGTGCTTTGTCCTCAGTCGTCGGAATAGCGCTGCTATTCCGACTCCTTGCGTCCTCGCCCTGCTTGGTCCGGCGCTCGCGATCGAGACGCCTGATCTTGCCTGGCTCCCCTCCACCTTTGTTTTGGGGGTGGGCGACTTAGGGAATGAGGCGCTGGAGGAATTAGTGGTTGACGTGCAAACCTGAGTGCGTCGGAGGGAGTTCACTTTTTACCACCGCGCTTGTGGTTGGCTCTCTTGTGGTGCTTATGTGACTTGGATTTCTTTACGCACTTACCGTGCTTAAGAACAAAGCCCTTCTTGCAGGTTTTGGCCTTGGGTTCTTCTTCGGCGTTGTGGGGCGTGCCGGCTTCTGAGCCGGCCTCGATCGGCGGGGGCGGAGGGCTGGCGGCGCCGTGGCACTCGTCGGAGGCCTTGCAGTCGGCCCGCGGGGGGGAATAGGGGAAGCCGCCGCCTTCGCGGGCGTCGTAGACCTTCACCGTGGGGCCGTTTTCATCCTGGGGGACGAGGCTGTCGCGGGTGAAGAAGTAGGCGTCCTTGCCAGAGGCATCGGTGCTTAATAGGCCGGAATCGAAGGCGGAGGTGCCGGCGGAGATGAGGGCGAGACAGGATTTGGTGGCGTTGCTGTAGGACGGGCTTTTCACGATGCAATTGCCGGCGCCTTCGGGCTCCCACTGATAGACGTCGGCGCGTTCGTCGGTGTCGGTGGCGACGAGAGGGGCGTCGGAGTTGAAGAAGACGCGGCCATCGTCGGTGAGACTGAGGCCGTCAGAGGCGAGGCTGGAGTCGCCTTCGGAGGGGAGGCCGGTGAGGGTGCATGAGAGGCAGGCGAGCGTTTCGGTGGAGGCGTCGTAGCGGTAGAGAACGGTGTGGCCGGCGGTTTCTTCTTCGTGGCCCGCCAAGGCGAGAGTGGAGGGGAAGGCGGCGAAAGCGCCCGAGGGGGTGAGCTGGAAGTCGGCGGTGTGGCGGGCCCCGGATTCCTTTACCGAGTCGAGGACGAGGGGGTTGTCAGGCTCAAGGGTGGCGATGAAGCGGGGGGACTGGCCGGGGGCGGCGAGGTAGAGGTTGGGCTGGTTTAGTGCGC
Source organism: uncultured Solirubrobacterales bacterium (assembly GCA_963777915.1). Lineage (GTDB taxonomy): Bacteria > Actinomycetota > Thermoleophilia > Solirubrobacterales > 70-9 > CAVUPF01. The sequence continues at coordinate 1,143,326 of CAVZSH010000005.1, forward strand.
CGTGCCCTGCTTCGAGCGTCTCGGGTGAGAGGAAGTAGATGGCGCCGGATTCGGAGGCCACTCCCCCACCGCCGCCGATCGCGACGGCGCCGCAGTTTTCGGCGGAGCCGACGGTGTTCCAGTGTGGGCCGTTTGAGTTTGAGACCGGGTCGCAGGAGGCGGTATCGCCGGTGGAGATCAGGCTGAGCGGCGTGCCTTCTTCTTCTCCCTTCTGGGACCACATGAAGATGTCGGCGCCGGTGTGGGAGGTGTCTTCAGCCGTGAGGTGTTCTTCAGAGCTAAAGAACACCGTTGAGCCATTTTCGGTCATACCGTCGAAGAGGACGCCTTTTTTGGCGCTCTTGGGGATGAGTTCGATCGTTTCTTCTGAATCGTCGACGTCCATGAAGAGGCGCCAGTAAACGTTGTCGGCGTCGGCCGATGCCTTCTGGGCGAGGAGGATGTGGGAGCCGTCGGAGGAGATGGCTAGCTCGGCGATGCCGTCGGGATCACCAGGTGAGTGGCAGGCAGCGCTGCCCTGGAGACATTTCAGGTTGGCGCCTTCGGGGCCCTTGGAGACGACGTGGGTTTCGCCGGTCTTCAGGTCACGGTCGTAGATCGAGACGTTACCGTCGTTGTCGTTGGCGCCTTCTACGAAGGCGGAGGTCGAGCCGAAGATGAGGTGGGAGCCGTTGGCGGAGAGGGGCTCGGCGACGTAGCCGTCGGATTTGGCCGAAGGGGCTGGTTCTTCGGGCCCGGCCATGCCCTGGACGGGCTTTTCAGCGCCGGGGCTGTGGAGTGGGATACCTGTTTCGATGCCGGTGGAGAAGCAGGGAGCGCAGAGACCGGAACCGCCGAAGGCGAAGGTGTCAAGGTCTTGGTCGGCGGCGAGGAGAGGGGAGCCGAAGGGGGCGGTCGAGGGGATGCCGGCGGCGGGGAGGCCAACGTATTCGGTGCTCCAACCTTCGGGGGTGCGGGTTGCGACGTAGGGGTCGACGCCGTGGTTGGTCGGTGCGCCGATGCCGGGGACGCCGCCGTCGTGGATGCCGTAGAGGAGCTTCGGTTCGCCGGAGGGGGTCTTGGCTTGCGGGTAGCCTGCGAAAGGGGCCTGGCCTTCGATCAGGTTGGACTCGACGTCGTAGCCGGCGGTGTGGGGGGCGGAGACGAGCTCGTAGGCGCGGCAGTCGAGGAGCTGGGCGGCGGAGGTCTGCTGGCGGACGTGGGCATTGGGGCAGGGATCGTTGGTCGGTATGCCGGAGGGAAGCGTGGTGAAGGTGTGGGCTTCGCCTTCGGCCTTGCATTGCACCCCCGCTTCGCATTCGTTGGAGGCGAAGACGCGGTAGTGGTAGACGGTGGCGGGAGCGAGGCCGGTGAGCTGGGCGCTGAGGGCCTGGGGGGTCTTGGCGGAGCCGGCGTCGAGGTCTGGGCTCTCTTCGGCATGGGCGAATTCTTCTTCTTCAAAATGTTCCTGGGTGACGTATTCGACGCGGTAGGCGGTGTCGCCGCCGCCGGGGTCGACCTGGGCGTCGATCTGGGCAGCGTCGGCGTAGGCCTTGGCGACCGACTCGGCGCCAACGACGGGCGCGTGGGGCAGGGTGGTGAAGGTTTCGGAGAAGCTGGTGTCGGTGCCGTTGGAATTTTCGGCGAGGAGGCGGAAGCGGTAGGTGGTGGCGTAGGCGAGGGCGGGCGCCTGGGCGGTGACAGCGGTGAACTCGGATTCAGAGTAGGGCAGCGCTTGAGGTTCACATGAGGTGGTGGTGGCGGCGGTCCAGCCGGCCTGGCCCTGGGTGGCGGTGGCGGGCGTGATGGTGGCGCCGGAGGGGGTGAGCCCGGAGGGATCGGCGGTGATCTGGGGCACGTTAGTGTCGGCGAGGGAGCCGATGAATTCGACCCTGTAGGGCCCACCGGGGGAACCGCCGACCGTGGCGGCTACTTCGACGCCTAAGGAAGTGTTGTGGCCGAGGACAGATGTGATGGCTTGCTGAAGCTTCCCATCGGTGGCGTTATATGGAATCGGCCCAGTGGTATGGCCTTCGAAGGTGAGGGTGTAGCTGCCGCCGCTGGGCTTGGCGGCGAGCGGAACAGCGGTGGCGGTGGTGGTGGCGGGCGCCGAGAGCACGAGGCGGCCGGCCGGAGCGGCGCTGATCACGGTCCCCGCCGGGATGGCACCGGGAACTTCGATCGTCTCACCGGGGAGGAAGGCGCCGATGGAGGTGGTGAGGCCGGTGACTTCGCGGGAGCCCGCGGTGAGGTCAGCGGTGCCGGTGGCACCGATGGTGAGGGTCTGGCGCTCGTCGGTGGGTTCGGGGCCGTATTGGACCTTACAGCCGGTGATCGGGCCAGCGCCGGCGGGATCGACGGTGGCGTGGAGGGTGGCGGCGGTGGCGGTGACGGCGGTGGCGGCGGTGGGCGTGGCGGCGGGGAGGTAGGGGTTGGCGGTGAAGACGGCGACGCGGTGATCGCCGGCGTCGGCGACGTAGACGGAGCCGGTGGCGGCGTTAACCGCCAGCCCACGAGGGCTGTTGAGCTGGCCGGCGCCGAAGGTGTCGATGGGCGTGCAGGTCGATTCCCAGCAGGTGGGCAAGAGCTCGCGGACCTGGGCGCCGTCGAGGACGTAGAGGTTACGAGTTGAGGGGTCGATCGCAAGAGGGGAGTCGAAGGGGCCATCGGAGGTACTTTCATCGATACCAATCTGTTCGGGCTGGTGGATATCCAAGGTCCCAGGCAAGAGCACCAAGCTGATGGCGTTGACCGCTTCTACGAAGTTGACTTCGTAGACGTTGCCCCCGGCATCGGCGGCGATGCCGGAGAAGGCCTCGGAGTGTCCGCCCGCGTAGGCGGCATCGAGAAAGGAGCCGTCGGGAGCAAACTCGTAGAAGTGACCATCGCCGCCAGCGACGATGAGAGTGCCTTCGGGCTTGACGGCGATGCCCTGCAAGGGTAACGGGAGACCAAAGCGACCGCCGGGATCGCCGACCCCGTCGAGCTGGCCTTCGTGGCCCCAGGTGGCGATGAGATGGCCTTCGGAGTCAAACTTGGAGACGAGGGCGTCAGCAGAGTCGCCGACGTAGACGTCGCCGGCGGAGGGGCCGTGGGAGTTGTCGACGGCGAGGTAGAGGTTGCTGCCAAGGCCGCTGTATTCGGTGGGAAAGAAGCGCGCGAAGGCGCCGGGGGTGGAGCCGGGGGTACCGGGCTGGCATTCTTCGGCGGCGGTGCAGACGTCGGAGCCGTTCTTGTTAACTTCCATGCCGAACATGAGGATAAATTCGCCTGCGGGGGTGAATTTCTCGACGCGGTAGTTGGCGGGGTCGGAGACGTAGACGTCGCCGGTGGATTCATCGACGGCGACGGTGTCGGGACTGGAGAGGGGGGCGGATTCGGGGCCGGTGAAGGAGGTCGAGAAGGTGTGGCTGGCGCCAGCGGTGAAGGCCTGGTCTGAGCCTTCCTTGGTTTCGGGGGCGGCGTTGGCGGCGATGAGGCGGTAGTGGTACCTATGCCCCAGGGTGAGGCCGGTGAGTTCGGCCTGAACGGGGACGGCGGAGGTGCCGGAGCCGATTTCACCGCCACCGTCGACGACACAGGAGGCGGTGTTGCCGTAGGACGTGGTTTCGCCGTATTCGAAGAAGCATTCGGTGACCTGGACACCTTCGGGGTTGACTTCGCCATTGAGGGTGGCGAGCGTGTCAGAGCGAGTGGCGAAGCCCGTAGTGGGGGTAAGAGCAAGGGCCTGGGGGGCAGCGACGAGGAGCAGCCCCATCGCGATAGCCACGCATACGACGGCCCCGCGCTTGCGGGTGCGCCCGAGCGCACCCGCAACGGAGCTGCGCGGTGCGGCGTCCTCGGTCGGGCGAGGGATAGGCGACTCGGCGGAGTCGGCAGGGCCCTTCCCCAATCCCCGAAATTCATCAGATCGTGATCGGGGATTGGGGAAGGGCTGGTTTTTCACATAAATATTCCGCCCAGGGCTCCCTGCGGTCGCCCTATACGGGTAGGCGCTTCCTTGTTGCGGAGTAGTTGCGCCAACGTGGTTGGGTTTGGTATTTCCGGCGCAAGATGTGCCGACGCCTGTCGTGCCTCTCCCCCACTCCCGGCTACGGCGGAGGTTGACGAGGGTGCGGAAGATGTTGAGCTTCCTAGCCCTCATCGGTGAGCCCTCCGGTTGTGGTGGACTCTGGAAGCCCTGTGTCCCTTGCGCCTCTTCTTGGCGCAAGGGGTGCTCATGACTGGGCTTTGGTTTGCGGTCTTGCCGTTTTGACCCGATATGTCTGCGGTGACGTGGAGGGAGTGCTTGCAGAGGTTGGTGTTGTTCTGGAGAAGGCCCTTGTTGCCTCCGTCGAGGGTGAGGGTGAAGTTGGAGACGGGGACATCGGGGACGGTTTCGAAGGTGGTGCGGATGCGGGAGACCTTTTCGCCGTGGAGCTTTTCTTCGACAGTGTCGACGTGGCCGTCTAGAGCGACGTCGATCTGGCCGTTCAGAGCGGCGACGATGTCGGGGAGCTTGTGGCCGCCGGTGCGGAGGAAGACGGGGCCTTCGACGGGCTTTTCGAGCAGCGGAGTCGTCGCTTTGGCGAACCCGACGTCGGAGCCCGGTGGGCACTTTTCACCGGGGACCTTTCCTTCAGTGAACTGGACCCGGGTGCAGGGGTCGGAGATGTGGGCGTTGTCGACGAGCTCGGTGGAAGGAAGGGTGACCGCGGCGCGGGAGATGTTGGCGTAGGAGCCGCCGCTGGGATAGGAGATGTCGGCGTGCACGGCGGGGTTGCCGGCGCGCACGGTCGAGCCGGAGAGGCCCATGGTGAGCTTGGGGGCGAAGGACAGGGAGTCGCAGTTGGCGACCTGGAAGTGCTGTTTAGCGGTGGACTCGGCGCCTTCAGAGCCGAAGACATCGGCGGTGACTTCGAGGGGGTTGCAGTCGGTCGGGTTGAGGGCGAAGCCGGGGCGGTTGAGGTTGACAAGGAGCGAGCGCAGGCGGAGGGGGATGCCCTGGAAGATCTGGGGCAGGGGGGCGCCGGCGGTGGTGACCTGGGCGGTTTCGGGATTTACGTCGAGGCCTTCGCGGACGACCACGTTGCCGAGGTCATAACCACCGGAGACGGCGGGGGTGATGAAGACGAAGGAAAGCGGGGCGCCCTGGTAGGGGCCGGCGAGGTAGACCCTGCCGGGGAGGTAGAGGGGATGGGTGCCGGGGCCGGCACCGGTGGTGAATTCGCCGACGTAGCTGGAGGCGGGGCAGCTGGGGTTGGCTTGCTCTTGGAGGCCGGTGTGGCTTTCCAGTTGGGCGGCGGCGATCGCGGCTTCGGGGCAGTAGGAGACGCCCTTCAGGGTGGCGGCAAAGCCGGGGGGCGTGGTGAGCTTGAGGGAGGCGAGGTTCTGTTCGCCGTCTTGGCGGGTGAGGTCGAGGGAGAAGGCGGTGTGGGCGGCGGCGGTGTTGGAGGCGGAGGCGGCCTGGAAGCCGGGGTGGAAGGGACGGGGACCATCGGGGCAGGGGGTGCCGCCCGGGCCTTCGTCGATGGTGAAGAACTGGTGGGAGGTCTGATTGGGAAGGGCGGAGTCCCAGGGGGTCCATTCGTTGGTGATTTCGTAGGTGCCGCACTGGGTGGGGGTGTCGAGGGGGCCGCGCTCGGAGCCGAAGAAGTGGGCGTTGAAGTAGGAGAAGGGGGCCTGGGGGAGATTCTGGAAGGAGATGACGATCTGGCCGGTCTTGGGGTTCGGAGTCGCGGTGCCGGGCAATTTGACGTGGACGCCGAAGCCGTTGAAGGCGAGGATCATGCGAAAGCGGTTGCCGGGCTTTGGTTCGCCGAGGTAGACGGCGCCGGGGAGGGGGGCGGGGAGGACGGGGGTTTCGACGGAGATCGTGCCGATCTTGGAGTCTTCGGGGCACTGGGCTTCTTCGGTGGTGCCGAAGCGGGCCTGGGCGTCGGAGCAGGTGAGCTTGCCGTTGGTGACGTTGGGGGCGAAGGAGAAGCCTTCGGGGAGGGTGACGACAGCGGCCTTCAGCTCGGAGGGCGAGGGGACGGAGGGGCTCTCGAACTGGGGGACGGTGAGGCGGAATTCGGCGCCGGAGGGGCTGTCGGCGGCGGTGGTGGTCGGTTCGATCGACTGGGAGGGGTTGAAGGTGAGCTGGGCGCAATCGGTGGTGGCGGGGTAAGGAGAGGAGGCTTCGGATTCGCCGCCTTCGTAGCCGAGGACGCCGAGGGTGGTGGAGAGGGAGGTCTCGCCGCAGGTGGTGGGGTTCTGGAAGAAGGGGGTTTCGGGGCTGTTGGAGGGAATACCTCGACCGCCGGCAATGGCCCCCTTGACCTGACCCCCTTCACAAAACTGATAGGCGGTGGCGGGGTCGTCGGTGCTTTCGATGCCTTCGGCATCGCAAAGTTGCGATTCCAAGCCAACCTCGAGGACAGTTCCCGATTCAAAGCCAAAGCGGAGGTAGTCGTGGAGGGGGGCAGCGGGAACGCCCCAGACGATGGTCTTGGAGATGCTCAGCGGGACGCTGTGGTTGATGTTGTAGACGGTGGCGTCGACGCCGTAGTCGGAGTCGGTGCGGGCGCTGACGTCGATGAAGACGGGGGTGCCCAAGATCGTTTCGAAGGCGAGGAGGGCGGGCTGTTCGGGCGGGGGGACAAGATTGAAGACGGGTGCGAGGAAGCCTCCGGTGGCGAAACCGCTGTTGAATCCGGCGCTGATGTTGAAACGGTTTTCTGAGACGCCGAGCTGGGAGTCAACGGGGCATTGGCGGGAGGCGAACTGGGCTATGGTGCATTTAGGGGTAGCCGAGGGGGAGCCGATGAGGCCGGTGGGGAGGCGAACGGCGACGTTGCGGGGGTCGCCACAGTCGCACGGTTCGGGGTTCTGCTGGCGGTTGCCGACCTGGAAGGAGAAATCGACATCGGGGTGGGCGCCGGCCTGGGTGGTGGAGGGTTGGGTGTCGAAGGAAAAGATCGGAATAGAGGCATGCGCGGCGGCGGGGAGGAGAAGACCGACTGCGAGGAGCACTAGGCAACTCAGCGTGGTCGGCAGGGCCCAGGAAGGAATCAGATCGTGACTGGGCCCGGCTGAAGGCTGGGATGAATAAATTCCGCCCAGGGCTCCCTGCGGTCGCCCTATGCGGGTGGCAGGCGGCTGTTGGGTTTGCGTTGCGCCAACGTGGGTCAGGTTGTGCTGGCCCTGCACAGGAGTCGTTGTACAAGCGGAGTTGTGTCGGAAGCGCATCACTTCTTACCTCCGCGCTTGTGACCGGCTCGCTTGTGGTGGCGCTTGCTCTTACGTTTGTGCTTTTTGTGATGTTTGGAGTGGGTTTCGGGGATGGCGTTGCCGCCTGCGAGGGTGGCGGCGGTGCCCTGGGTGGGGAGGGTCGGGGCTTCGGTGCCGGGCCCGTGGCACTCTTCTGCGGCAGCGCAGGGCTGGACGGGCGGGGGCTGGGGGAAGCCGCCGTCGGTGCGGGCGTCGTAGAACTTGAGGAAGTCGCCGTTTCGGTCTTCGGAGACGAGGGTGGCGAAGGTGGAGAAGTAGACGTCGGTGCCGTTGGCGGAGACGCCGACAAGGCCGGCGGTCTCTGCCCCGGAAGCGATAGAAGGCGCTGAACGCTTGGCGGGCTCGGTGCCGGGGGTGATGAGCTGGGGGCGTCCGTCGACGTACTCGTAGACATCCTCGCCTTCGTTGGTGTCGGTGGGGACGAGGGATTCTTCGGTGGAGAAGAAGGTGCGGCCATCATCGGTGAGGAAGAGGCCGTCCTGCGAGGCTTCCGCGTTGCCGGTAGCGGGGTTACCGTCGGGATTGCAGGAGTCGCAGATGAGCGTTTCGGTGGAGGGGGTGTAGGAGTACATCTCGAGGTAACCGGCGTTGTCGTATGAGGTGAGGCGGGAGCGGGTGAGGAAGGCCATATGGGAGTCATCGGGGCTGACCTCGATGCGGACGATCGGCCCTTCGGTACAGGCTTCCCTTTGAGACGTTTCAATGCACGTCCGTTCTGGGTCGAGAGTGGTGACGTAGCGCGGCTGGCCTTCACGGTAGTCGTAGAGGTTCTCCTGGCCAGGGACGCCGCGGTCGCCGTCGAGCTGCTCTGGGGAGTAGAAGTAGATGTCGCCGTCGGCGGCGACGGCGGAGTCGGAGATTCCGTTGCCACCGGCTCCGGCTCTAAACGCCGAGTAGGGGTAAACGTCGATGGCGCGGACGCCACAGCCGGAGGTCCAAGGGGCTTCCGGTGTGAGTGGGTAGGGGTGTACGGTGTTCGGCCCCCCCCCTTCTTCGAATGCGTTTCGGTATACCTTGGCGAGCGCGGGCTGGCATTCGGCCGAGTCGCCGGCGCCGGGGGGGCTGCCGGGAGCGGCCTTGGAGAGGAGGGTGAGGGGTTCCTTTTCTTCAGCGGCTTTTTCGGCGCTCCACATGTAGAGGGAGGGTCCGGCGTGTTCAGTGTCTTCGCCGGTGAGGTGCTGTTCGGAAGTGAAGAAGACCTTGGAGCCGTCGGGAGTCATGCCGACGTAGTTGACGACAGCGGGTTCGCCGGTGGCCTTGTCTTCGGCGATCTCGTAAGTGACGGCGTCATTGACGCGCATGTAGAGGTGCAGGGGGAGTTCGGAGGGGCGCGGGCATCGGTAGCGGAAACCTTGGCCGCAGCCGGTATAGCCGGTGGCGGTGGAGATGAGGACGTGGGAGCCGTCGGTGGAGACGGCGGGGAAGCGGATGAACTCTTCGGCGCCACCGGGGATGATTTCATGAGCGCTTTCGAGGCGAGGGGCGGTGGCGAAGGAGGGGTCCTGGGGGATGGGATTGCCGTTGCTCAGCTTGGAGATCAGTTGAACCCTGCCGGTGGCGAGGTCGTCGTCGTAGGCGGAGCCGGGGGCGACGGTGAGGCCCTGACCCGCTTCGGAGCCTTCGGCGAAGTCCATCTGGTTGGAGGAGAAGAGGAGGTGGGTGAGATCGGGGGAGGCGGTGCTTTCGCTCTCGCAGATCCACCCCCCTACCGAAATGCCGGTATTGGGGCACTGGAGGGCCGCTTCGGCGGCGGGGAGGGAGTCAAAGTCGGTTGGGAGGCGGCGCTGGAGAGCTCCTTCGGAGCTCCACAGATAGGGTGCGGTCGAGGCCGGAGAGAGGTTGTAGTCGGCATCCTGGAAACCGAGCCCCGTGCAGTTGATAGGGTCGCCCTCTTCCCAGTTGAGAACCTCGCTCATGGAGGGGTTGGCGAGGACGGTATCGGTGAGCCAGGGGGGACTGTAATTGTCGTCCTTGGAGGTCTGGTCGGTGGGTGGGCCGCCCATGCAGCCGGCCTCGTTGCCTGGGAGGCCGATGTACCTTGAAACCCAGCCTGTATCGGTGCGGGTGGCGAGGTAGAGGTCGCCGCCGGTCTCGATGGTGTCGGTGCCAGGTAGGGAGCTGTACTGGCCGGTGTAGGAGAAGCGGGAGGGGCTGGTGGCCTGACCGGCGTTGGGGCCACCGGGGTAGAGGAGGGTGGCATTGGCGTTGGCCGGGGAGACGAGCTCGTAGGCGCGACAGTCGGGGAGGTAGGCGGAGCCGGTCTGCTGGCGGACGGCGGAGTTGGGACAGGCGGGAGGGAAGAATTCGAAGTTCTGGTCTTCGGAGGCGACGGGGTGGCCGGCGTCGAGTTCGTTTTCGGCGAGGAGGCGAAAGTGGTAGGTGACGCCGCGCTGGAGGCCATCGATGGGGACCGCGACCCTGTGGAGTTCCAAGAGCTGTGATTCGTCGCCTTCGACCTCGAATTCCGGGGTGGACTCGCCGTAGGCGGTGGTGGTGCCATATTCAAAGTGGTATTTGGTGGGAAGGCCGTTGGGACTGATGGTGGCGTCGAGCTGGGCGGAGGTGGCAGTGAGATGGGAGGAGGAGACCCCTTCGATCTTGGGCACCGCGGTGGTGACAGTAGTTTCATCGTGACCTTCTCCGGTGGCCCCTTTGACGTTTTCGGCGAGAAGGCGGTAGTGGTACTTGGTGCCGATGGGGTAATCGACGATCGGGGTAAGGCCGGTGATGGTGGCGGTAACTGATTCGGCGGTGGAGTACGGCGTGGACTGTGCGCAGGGCACGGTGTGGCCATAGGCAGTGGTGAGGCCCCATTCGAAGCGACAGCCGGTGATTTCGCCGTGGTCTATCCCCTCGGCTTCGGGGTCGACATGGCCGGCGAAGGTGATGGTTGTTTCGGTGAGCTTGGTAGGGGGGGCGGTGGTGACCTGGGGGCGGATGTCGGAGAAAGCATCGACTTCATCTGCGCCCGGATCGGCGACGTAGACGGTGTGGGTGGCGGTTTTGAGGCCGATGCCTTCGGCACCGGTGAGCTGGCCGGCGCCAAAGACATCGATGGGCTGGCAGGATTCGTTGGTGGTTTCCTCGGTGGCGAAATCGCAAGATGCTCCGTAGTGGTCGATAGCAGCGCCAGTGGACTGGTAGTACTCGCGGTCGGAGGGATCGAAGGCGATGAGGGAGGAAATGGACAGTGGAGTGCCTTCGGTCGTTGGGCCTTGGCTGGGAAAGACGGGAACATGGCGCGGTCGCCAGCCGATGTAGGCGCCGGTCTGCTGGTATTCCCAGACATCGGTGCTGTAGTCGAAGCCGTATACGTAGAGGCGGCCTTCGGAATCGACGGCGACTCCGCCGAGGGCGCCGAAAAATGGCAGGTCGGTGGCGTCGCGGCCGTCTTCCTGACCCTTGCCTTCGCCGTCGCCCCAGCTGGAGACGATGCGGCCGGAGGAGTCGAACTTCTGGACGAGGCCGGTGCCGGTGTCGGCGACGTAGACGTCGCCGGAGGAAGGACCGTGTGAGTTGTCGACGGCGAGATAGGTGGGGGTGTCGAACTGACCGGGGTCAACGTCGGTGACGTCGACGCAACTGGTGCCATTGCCACGGCTGGCGCAGGGTTCTGTTTCTGGCGCGGGGACGCCAGGCTGGCATTCTTCGGCGGCGGTACAAACGTCGGATCCGTTCTTGTTGACTTCCTGGCCGAACATAAGGAGAAATTCGCCGGTTGGGCTGAACTTCTCGACGCGGTGGTTGGCGGGGTCGGTGACGTAGAGGTCGCCGGTCGATTGGTCGACGGCAACGTCGGTGGGGCCGGAAAGGGGGTAGGGGTCCCGCAGGTTGGTGGGCGCTGTGGCGGTGGTGGGCCGAGCGTCGCCGAAGGTGGCGGTGAGTTCGTGGCTGGGACCGTTGAGGGTGATGAAGGTCGCAGGAGTACCAAGCGTGCCGCCGGGGGGGCTCTGGGAGTTGGTGGCGACGGCGCGGAAGTGGTAGTTGGTGGAGTGGGTGAGGCCGCAGAGTTCGGCGCTCAAGGGGTGGAAGGGGCCCTCTTCGGCGGAAGGGTCCGTGAGCTCGGGGGTCTTTTCGGTACCGGCGCCGAAGGATTCGTGGTCTTCGGTGAACTGCGCTTCGGTGAGGTATTCGAAGTGGTAGGTGGTGGCGAGGCCACCGGCGTTAATTTCGGTTTTGAGGGTGACGCAGGTGGTGGTGGGGTCGGAGTAAGAGGTGTTCTTGATCGTGGGCGGCTCGGCGGCGAGGGCCGGAGTGGCGGTGAGGGCGAGCAAAGCGGCAGCGAGGAGGGCAGGGGCGAGGCGGCGGGCACGGGCGGCGAGGAGGGAGGGGCAAGTTGACGGAGCGGCGGGCGCGCGACCCAGAAGGGCGAAGAAGGCATGGAGCCTGGGGTGGGAACCGGTGCGGTGCGACGGTTGGGACGGCTGTCGTCGTAGTGGGGACTCTGGGTGGGTCACGCTGGTGGCTTTCGAGTGGAGTTGCGCATGTGTCTCGGGGTTGTGTGTTGTGGGTGTGGATTAGAGGACCAGACTCCCCGGGGCTGTGAGGTCGCCCCGGGGAGAAGGCCTGGTTGAGGAGTGCTATCCGGCGGTCACCGCCCAAACGCCGCAGTTGTGGACGGATGCTTCTTCAGGCTTGGCTATGAACGAGAGAATCGTCCCGCTGGTGTCCGCTCCAAATGCGACGAAGTCGCTAGGTGGGCTAGCCTTCTCAAAGGGCAAAGATTCTTCGTTATACGACGAGCCGGTGCCGTAGATGCAGAGGTCGCCTTCCTTAGCCTTGGGCGCTTCCTCGGTGCCGGGGCATTGTTCGGCATCGAGCGTGTCCGCTTCTCCAGCTGGAATGAAAAAGACGTGTTTTTCAGAGACATTGTTGTGAAGTGGCGCGGGTATGGGGATCGGGAATGAGATTGTGGTAAACACGGCCGATTCTTCAGCTCGAGCTTCGGCATCGTCTGTGATCACGTAGTCGCCGGTCTCGGTCTGGCCTTTGGGGAGGGTGGCGGTGAAGCCGGTTTCGCCTTTGAGGGAAGTACCGGGAGTGGGCCATTCTTCGTTCTGCTTGGGGCCGAAGATTTCGTCGGTGTGAGTGTCGATATAGAAGTCGCCGTTGACGCCTTCGGCGTTGGAGGGGGCGGCGGCGCCATTGAGGACGCCGTTGCCGTTTTCGCCAGGGGTACCGGCGGTGCCCTTGAGCGAAGTACCGGAGCCCCAGCCGCCGGCGCCCTTGGGCCCGAAGATCTGGGGGCTGGAGCCGGTCTTGATGTAGAAGTCTCCGGGTTCGCCTTCGGCTTCCTGCGGTGTGCCGGAGCCGGAGAGGACGGTCTTGCCGTTGACGCCGTTGGTGCCAGCGGTTCCGTTCGTTCCGTTGGTGCCGTTGGTTCCGGCGAGGCCAGTTGCACCGGTGAGACCGTTGGTGCCGGGCTTGCCGGCGTACTTCTTGGCGATGGCGGTCACTTCCTTTTTTGCCTTGGAGCTGAGGCCGCCGCCCGCGGCGTAGGCGCCGCCAGCGAGGGCGAGGACGATGGCGACGACAGACAGCACCAGGCCGGCGCTGCCGAACTGTTGGTGTAGCTTCGAGAACATCAGGCTCTTTCTCCTTCTGTAGTGTCCGCCGGGATCATCCGGCCGGTTTTGTTGACGACAGTCGGACCGGGAACCCATCCCCGTCCGACTGGGTTGACTGCCTGAATGAGGCCGGCGCGGGACTGCGGGTCCGCGGCGGATGCTGCGGTGAGTGGTACGGCAAGATTTTGGAATGCGGGTGTGGTGGTGCGCGCGTTGGCGGTGGTCTCTGTGGCGGCTCGGTTGTACGAGGCGGGAACGGCAACGGCAGCACTTAGGGCGGGGAGGGACGAGGGGTGGGCGGTGGTCCCTGTGGTGGCGGTCTCCCCCCCACTCCCCCCTGCCCACCTACTAGCTGCCGCGGTGGACAGGGGGGAGTGGGTTAGGGATGAGGCGGAGGTGGTGGTCCCTGGGGCGGTGGCGGGGGACGGAGCGGTTACTGCCACTGCGGCTCGTAGGTCGGCAGGGCGAGGTGCGCCGGTGGGGGTGCGATGATCGGAGGAAGCGAGGCGAGCGACTGGCCCTGCCGACCTAGCGCGATTGTGTGAAGCCGCGCTCGCCGTCAACCCACTCGCGCCAGGAGCGCTCGGGGTCGCTGTCGCGCCTCGGCCTGCGGCCGAGGTGACTGCGGCGCGGCTTGGGGGGGCGGATGCGGGCGCTACCCTTTTCGGCATGACCGCGAAGGAGAAGCTGATCCGCGACGTGCTCGACCTCGACGAGGCGAGGGCAGCGCGAGCGCAGATCGTGGTCGCGGGGGAGCCGGATGAAAAGAGACAGACGGTGCCCCTGCCCGAGGGCTGGGGCGAGACACTGACCGGCGAGCCGATGCCCGACGTCGCGGCAGCGGTGAGGCGCTCACGCGAAAGCCACTGAGCGGCGTGCTCGTCGTCGACGCGAGTCTCGTCGTCGAGCTTGCGATCGACAGGATCGGAGATCAGGCGAGTGCCGCGCTCGGCGACGGCGAGCTGGTGGCCCCGGCGCTGCTGTGGAGCGAGGTCCCGTCGGTGCTCCACTCGATGGCGTTCGGCCGTGAGATCTCCCTCGCTCTGGCCGAGCAGGGGCTGGAGCGCTTCCTCACGGGGAAGATCGAGGTGGTCGAGCGCCGTCCCGAGGGCCTTGCGAAGGCGGCCTGGCAGGTCGCCGAGGAGTTCGGCTGGGCGAAGACCTATGACGCCGAGTACGTGGCGCTGGCGCGGCTGCTCGGCTGCCGGCTCGTGACCGTTGACGGTCGGTTGCGCCGCGGTGCCGACCGGCTCGGCTTCGTGGTGGGGCCGGCCGAGCTGTGAGGTAGCGACGGGGGTCATGCGGGGGCTCCGTTCCCGGTGTGGGCCGGGGCGATGACGGAGAAGGCGCGGTCGGCGGTAGCTGAGGCGTTGGCGGCGATCGGGTGGGCGCCAAAGGCAGTAGAGGTGGAGCAGCTGCGGGCGGCCCGAGGCCTATGGGAGGAGTGCCCAGTGCTCTCGGAGCCGCCCGCGTGCTGATCGGTGACGCCGCCTGCCAGGGAGAGCGGGCGGACGTTGGTTGGAAACGAACGCGAACAGATGCGGGCGGCCCTGACGGCGGGAGCAGGGAGCACCCCGAGGTCATGAGGGCCACCCGCACTGTCGCTGTTCTCGGGAGCCCGTCCCGGGACAGGGAACGTGTGGGCTCCGGATGCGCCGTCTGCCAGGGACAGGTCGACGGGCGCAGCTTTGGTGGTGAGCGCAGGCGGCCCGAAGGGCTCGGGTGCCGCCGCACCGAGACCCAGTGTGGGTCGCTCGGCAGGGGCCGAGGCCGCTTCACTGTCCCGAATCCAAGTGTTCACTTCAACTCTCTCCTTCTGCCGGCCACTTCCCGAGCGGCCCCCCAGTCGATGCTTGCGGTGCTGGTGCTGCTGGCCTCCAGCAGAAGGCCGTCGGGGAGAAGATAAAGGATTCCGTATCTTGAGTCAAGTGCTCGTTTTTAAGATAAAGGAACTTGGTGCCTGGGAGGCAATAAATACCTGCAAGCCACGGAGTGGAAAGAAGGCGGGCGGGCGGGGCGGGGCGGGGCGGGGAAACCGGGCCAAGCCTTTACCCTTTCGAGTCGTGCGACCGCCGGAAGGATGAGCGCCAAGCTGGCGATGCGACGCTCCGGAGGTCTCCCCACTCTCCCCCGCCAGCCGCGTCGCCTCTTTGGACCCCACGTATGGCCACAGCAGCAGCTTGAGGAGATGGGGCGCCATCTCGTAGGAGGCAAGCAAGCAATCGCCGCGGCTGTCGAAGTGCCCGTAGAGGGTCGCGGTCGAGACCGCGGCGCGCGTGGCGAGGTCGGCGATTGTGACGTCGGCGTAGTCGCCCTCCGCGCAGACCTCGGCGATCGCGGCGATCAGCTGCCGGCGTGAGTCGTGCTGGGCGGGCGGGGACTCGGCCGGGATGTCGTGCGTGGTCGGCGGCAGGCGCTGGGGTCGGTACCGTTCGCCCTGAGCCGGAGCGATCTGGTCGGAGCCGAGAACCTCGGTCATGGGCGAGCGCGTGCGCCGAGTGCGAGCAGGGGCAGGCAACCGGGGCGGATCAGCGGCGGGCCGGTGCCGCAGCGCGGGGCGTCGAAATGCAGAGGCCCCGGGCGCCGAGGCTGGGACAGCCCCATTGACGCCCGGGGGCCACTGCGCCTTCGCGGTCGGCCGCGGAGAAAGAGAGAGCTTCTCCGAGGCCCGGGACCGCTTCGGTTACTGATCTGGAGCTCCCGGCCAGGGAAAACCGGGCTGCCCCTTTTGCCGCCGTCCGCCAGGGACAAGGGATGACGACAAACTGCTCAAGCGAGGTCCGTCGTGCTTGAGGGAAGCTTCTTCTCGCGGCGCGGGCTATGGCGCTGATGGCGAACCGTCGGGTGGGGGCGGTCGGCTCAGGCCCGTTGCGGGCCCGAGCAATCTGGACGGCGGCGAGGACTGCGGTCACGATGCGCTGCCCGCCGGGAGGGGAGTCGCGGCGGCGGGGCGGTGGCGAGGCACGGCGACAGGTGCCTCGACCTGGCGGCCAAGGTAGGGCTCGAGCAAGAAGTCGGCAAGCTCGGCGCAAAGCTGTTCGAGGGACCCTGACTCGGTATCCCCGATGCGCTGGCCCAGCACCCATGCCACACCGCTGGCCAAGGTGAACTCCAGGCCCTCGGGCAGCTCGGCCCCGCGGGGGGGAAGCGCGCGGCCGCGGCGCAGAAGCGCGGCGGCCTGCTCGACGCAGGACTGATAGCGCTGAAGGGCGGCCGGACCGGCGGTCTGGGCCTCAATGAGAAGGAGGCGGGCCTGCATCGGCTCGGCTTCGATCAGGCGGCGGAGCGCAACCAGGGCGGTGGTGACCTGGGTAGGCCAATCAGCGTCAACGGGGAGCGCAGCGGCGAGGTGCTGGGCGGCCGTTGCGAGGGCGCTGTCCAAGGCCCGCAGAAAGCAGTCCTCCTTGCCGTCGAAGAGGGAGTAGAAGGTGCCGACGCCGGTGTGGGAGGCGGCCGCGAGGTGATCGACGGTGGTGGCGCGGTAGCCGCGGGTGGCAAAGACCTCGGTGGCGGCGTCCAGCACGCGCTCGCGCTGGTGGGCCTGGCGCACCTCGGCGGGCAGCGGACTGCGGCCGGCCGGCCGGCCGCGGAGGGCGGCGGGAAGCGCGGCGGCGGAAGGCGGGGGCTTCATCCCCCCGCCTCTCTCGAAGCTGCGAGCGGCTCGGGCAAAGTTCGAGCGGCGAGCCGCTCCGCTTCGGCCTCTCCCAGGTAAGGGGCGAGGAGGAAGCGGAGCGCTTCGGGGAAGAAATCTCCGAGCCGCGCTGCCGGCCCGGCAAGGAGGCGCTGCTGGAGCGTCCAGGCAAAACCGCTGGCGAGGGCTATCTCCAAGCTCTCGGGTAGTTCGGTCCCGTACGGGGAGAGGTCGCGGCCCTCGCGCAGGAAGCGGGCGATCGCCTGAAGGGCGCGCTCTTGGCGCTCTGCCCCCGCCGGCCCGACCGAGAGCGCCTCGGCCAGGCAGGCCCTGGCGGCAAATGGGTCGGCGGCGGCCGTATCGATCACGGCCCCCAGCGCCGCGCCGAGACGGTCGGGCCAGGGACCGTCTTGGGCGGCGAGCACCTCCGCCACCCCCTGCATTGCGCGCTGTGTCGTCGCGTCGAAGAGAGCGAGGCAGGCCGCTTCCTTGCCGCTGAAATGCTTGTAGAAAGTCTTGAAGCTGACCCGGGCGCGCTTGACGATCGGCACGACGGCGAGGCCGCCGTAGCTGCACTCGGCGAGAAGCTCGGCGGTGGCGGCAAGGATGCGGGCCCGCTGTTTGTCGGAGGCGGTGGCGCGGGTCGGTGGTCGCGAGCCGAGACGGAGGCGCGATTCGTAGCCGGGAAGGAGGTGGAGAGCAGCGCGAGGCGCTGCGCTGAAGCTGTCGTTGGCGGATGCTGCGTTGGACTTCATGGGACCTTCCTCTCCCGCGGGCCTCCCGAGCCCGGACCCGTTCCGGCGTGCAAGACCCCTCAGCGAGGACCGGGAAGCCGGAGCCGGGCTCCGTTACGAAGGTAGGTGAACGTTTTTGGAGTGAAGCGAAGCGTACCGGAGCAAACGCGACGCGGTGCTGAGGCTGGGATCTCATGGATGCTGTACCGATATCTGTGGGGGGTTGTCTGTTAGACGGGCTTGGTGCGGATATCGGCGAGGGGGTAGTGCCACTCGGACAGCCGCGGCCGAACCCTCCCCCACTCCACCTCCGACAGCCTGGCGTCGAGCCGTGGCTAGACGCCAGGCTGCCGGTCCAAGTCTCCCCCGCTCCCAAGGGCGCCCGGTGATGGTTGTGCCGAACCTTCTCCGAGCTACGCCCAGACCGGCAGCGACGAGCTGCCCGCCAGATCCATCTCCGCGTCGTCCTCGGCCCCTGCCAGCAGCGCCGCCAGGCTGTCCTTCTGGGGCAGGTGGATCCAGCCCTCGCGGCGGGCCAGCTCCAGGTCGTCGGCGCCGGGCGGCACCGTTAGACCGAGTGCCGCGGCGCGGGCGATCAGCGCCGCGAGCAGCGCATCGAGAGCGTCGTCGCTCTCGATGCAGGCCTCGCGAGCACCCGGGGCCCATTGCAACCAGGGGGCCTTCGCCTCGATCGCCGCGAGCAGCTCGGCGCGGGCGCCCAGCTCGGCGGCGAGGCGCTCGGGGTCCTGGCTCGACTTATACGCACCGCGCTCGATGCCCCAGAGCAGCAGCGCGGCGCCGGGGTTGACCTCGATGACGCGATCGGCGCCGGCGCGGTCGAAGCGCGACCCCGAGCGCTCGAAGGCGTGCTCGCGCAGCTGCGCGGTGCGCCAATAGCGGAAGGACTCCTTGTCGCCAGCGGCCGTGGGTCGCGTACTCGTGGAGGGCTTCGACCATCGCCTGCGGCCAGCCGAAGGGGGCGTCGATCCCGACCCACTGCGCCGCGGCGAGCCGCGGGACCAGCTCCTCGTCGCCGAGCCCGAGCGAGGGCGCCGCGGCGGTCGCCCGATCCGCGCCCCACTGAATCGTGGCGGCGGCGGTGCGCTTCTTCGTCGCCGAGAGGTCGATGCCCACCGTCCAGATCGGCGGCAGGGCTTCGGGAATCAGATCGTCGTGGTGCATGGTCAGCTCGTTTGCTCGCGGGTTGCGCCTTCTCTTCCCAAGACGCAGGAGCGAGCCGAATCGATACCCCCACAGTGAACTTCCTCAGGCCGTGCTCCGCGCCCCGGACCGCGGGCACTCCCGCACCTACGGCAAGACGCGCAGCGCGAGCTGGTGCGAGTTGCCCTCCAGGTAGGGGTAGCCGACGGTTTCGCGCACCTGGGCGCGGAACCTGTAGGTGGTCGGGTAGAAGGTGCTGCTGAAGCGGTAACCGAGCACGAACCGACCGTCATCGCGGGTGCTGTAGCGGCGGAAGGTGCGCCAGTGGCGACCGACCATCGCCTGCAGGACGACCACCACGTGGTCGTTGTCGGGGCCGGGGACCTGGCCTTCGAAGTAGACGAAGTGCTTGTTGCGGACGAGCGTAGGGCGAGCCCGTAGGGTCGGGTGGACGACGGTCTGAAGCGTCGCGGTGGCGCTCAGCTCGCGCTGGTCGGGACGGTAGATGACGCTGAGCTGGCGCGAGGGCCCAGGCGCGACGGGGAAGCGGTAATCGCCGCCGGACCCACTCAGCGCAATCCCTTCGAATTCACGTTCGGAGCCGGAGAGGACGCGGCTGAAGACGCAGAGCGGAGCGTTGGCGACACCGCCCCCGGCGCCGTGCAAGGCACCACTCAGCACACCGCCACCTCCCTGCTGGACGGTTTCGGAAGAGGCGCCGCCGAACGCCGCGGTGAGGGTGAGCCCGCCGGGGACTTCGGAGCGCACGCAGTCATAGGCAAGCGGCGCGCTGACCGGAGCGCCGACGTTGCCCTCTTCGTCTTCGAGCCAGAGGCGCAGGGTGTATTCGCCGCGGCCGGGCGGCGTTTCGAGGTCTTTGATCGCCTGGATGCCTTCGCCAGAGACCGTTTGCTCGGGAACGACGACGTTGCCAGCGGAGTCGAACACCTCGTAGTGGGCGGCGTCGATCGGCGAGCCGGCGTCGGTGATGTCGTGCCAGCGCAGGTCGAAGCCTTCGACGCTGCGCGGCGTGCCCGGCGGGGTCACCGAAAGATCTTGTGGAGCGGCTGGAGGCGTGGTGTCGTGAGGGATCTGGGTGGTGGCGGGCGGGCCTTCGAAGCCGACCTGGTCTTCCAGCCAGAGGCGGAGACGGTAATCGCCGGGCTGGGATGGCCCTTCGATCTTGGGGACTTCGGTCGGATTGATCGCCGAGTAGGTCTGCTCAGGGACGACGACTTCGCCCGCAGCGTTGATGACCTCGTAGTGGACCGCGGCGATAGGGCTGCCCTGGTTGGGCGGCAGCGAGAACTGGGCGCCAAAGTGGCTCAGGTAGCGGGCCGGGTTGGAGCTGGTCACGCTCAGCCCAACGGGAATGCCGGGCGGCGTGTTGTCGGTGCGAATCGTGCGCTGTTCGCAGGTTTCTTCCGGAGTCGCCCCCAGAGCCTGGAACTGGCTGAAGTCCTGAGCACAGATCTTCACGTTGTGGGTACCGTCGGAGAGGCCCGCGGTTTCCAGGACATAGGAGCCCTGGTAGGGGCCGCCGGTCGGACACGGCGAAAAGACGCGTGCGAATTCGCCGTCCACCTGCGAGCTGCCCGTGTCGCACTCGCCGGCGTAGCTGACTTCCTTGCGCTGCGCGCCGTCGACGCTAAGCCGTTCGTCGCGCAGGCCCGAGCCCTGATCGGAGGAGCCCCATTCCACCGGTTGGTTGCCTTTCACCCAGTCGCCCGCCAGAAGCGGCGAGGAGCTGCTGTCGAAGCCGACCGCCGGCGGGGAGACGTCCGCGAGAATGAGAACGAAGGTGTTGGCGTCGACCTCGTTGACCCCGGAGCGTTCGCAGCCGGCGGGGCGCACGCACTCCAGCTCAAAGACGAAGCGGCGGAAGTAGCCGTAGGTTCCGAACGGCCAGAGGTGCGGAGTGAAGACCGAGGTCGGCGCCGCCTGTTCGCCGGAGTTTGAGAGGCCAGCTCCCTGGGTGAGGATCTGAAAGCCGGTGCCGTCGAAGTTTTCGCCCCAAAAGCGGGCGCGCCAGCCCTGGTTGAAGTCGTTCGGCTCGCGGGTGTAGCCGCCGGCGGCGAGGATCGCCACCCAGGGCGGAACTTCGTAGGAGATGTCGCCGTAGGCGTCGACGCCGGCATTGCCGGACTGTTCGTGCTCGTAGATCGTCAGAAAGGCGGCACTCCCAGCCGGGTCTGGCGCCGGACCGCAGTGGTTGGCGAAGGTGAAGATGCCGCCAGGGTTGCTCGGCGATGTCGTGTTGGTCGAGGTGGCGTAGGAGTTGGAGCCGTTGTTGCCCGCGCACAGCAACATCTTGTAATCGGCGGCGCGCGCAGGCGGAGCGAGGACGGCCGCCAGCGCGCAGGTCAGTGCGAGCACCAGCGGGAGGACACCTGCCGAGATCGAGTTACGGCTGTCCGGGCGACTGCGTCGAACTCCCATGCCTGCGCTCCTTCGTGAAGTGCCCGATCGCGGGCTGTTCGGGCTGGTTCAGCCCCTCTGCCAGCAAGACGCATCAGCGACGCGAATCGATACCCCTGCTGTATCCATCGCCTCAAATAAAAGCTGAGCACTAAAGAGTTCGCAACACAAAAGCTCTCGTCTTTTTGTTTAGATATGGCGCCGCCGCTAAAGATCGGCGGCTAGCGCCATACCTCTGCCGCCAGGCACTCGGCGAGGACTGCGACGAGGTCGATCTGGCGCTGCTCCCCAGGCTGGAGCAGCGCCAGGGAGAGGCCGAGCCGGCGGCACTCGCGCTCCAGCTCATAGGCGGTGCGACTGGCGCCCTGCGGCATGCCGGCGCTGCGCATCACCAGGTAGCCGGCGAGGGAGCGGGCGCGCGAGGGCGCCAGCTGACCAGAGGTGAGCGCCGCCGAGAGGCGCTCGGTGAGAACCTCCACGCCGCCGAGGCGAAAGGCGCCGGCCGCCTGGCCGAGCGGGTCGAAGCGGCGGGCGAAGCGCTCGCGCAGGAGGGCCGGGTCGACCTCGGAGGGGTCGAGGCGCTGCCCGCGGGGCAGGCGCCACTGCGCCTCAAGACGAAGCCAGTGCCCGCGGGGAGCGGCAGCGCTCTGGACTCCCTTGTCATAGAGACGCGCAAGGGTGCGCCCGGCACGACTGTTGATGAGAACGCTCTCCACGCAGCCCTGCGCACGGTAGGCGACGAGCTTTCTGGAACCCAATGAGGCTGCGCTGACGCACTCCAAGAGAGCCAGGCCTTCAGTGGCGGAGTCGATGCGGATGTCGACAGCGACGTCGAGGCGACGAAGGCCGGCGCGAGCGCCGCCGGCGATCGGGACGCCGAGGTCTTCGAGCGCAGAATCCAGTCGACGCAAGGCGTCGGATAGCTCGGCGGCGGCACAGAGCGTCTCGCCAGAGCGGCCCTCGGCGAAGACGAGGCCAGGGTGGACGAACCAACCCACGCGGTAGCCGCCGACGGATTCTGGGATAAGCCAGGCGCGGCCGACCTGCTGGGTCGCCAGCGCCCGCATCGCCCGCGCCAGAGGCGAGCCGGGCTCGGCGTACCAGCAGGGCGAGAGGGTGTCGATGCCGGTGGCGAGGACGCGAGCGCTGCGCGGGCCGGGACGGGCATCTGCGCCGGGCCAGCCAGCGCCGGGCTCGGGCTCGAGGTGAGCCGTGTCGCATTCGCCGGCGCTGGACGAGCGGCGGGCGGGCACCGGCGGCGCGAGGTTGCCTGGCGATCGGGAGGCCATCGCCGGGGTGAGCGGAGAGCCGGAAGAACTCTCCCCGGCAGGAGAACCGCGCCAATTGCTCGAATTGGTGTTTCCATACGTGCGTGGCCGCCACGGCGAGCCGGGCGCCCTGCTGATCCGCAACCACGGGAGGCAACGATGCTCAAGCAAATCGGACGGCCCTCGCCGGCCCTGGTGATCTCGCTGATCGCCCTGTTCGTCGCGCTGGGGGGAACCGTCTATGCGGCGGGCCACAGTGGCAAGATCAACGGCAAGACGATCAAGGTGAAGTCGATCCCCGGCAACCGGCTGAAGCCGAATACGGTGACTGGCAAGCAGGTCAAGGAGTCGAGCCTAGGGCTGGTGCCGCTCGCCGGTGAAGCGGTCAACGCGCGCACAGCGCAGAACTCGGAATCGACGGTCAACGCCCTCGAGTCCGTCCGAGTCGACGGCCACGAAGCAGGCTGTCCCGCCGGTACTCAGGATTTGCTCGGCGGTTGCTGGGAAACCGCTCCGCGCCCTGCGGCTACCGCGATATCCGCCGCGGAAACGTGTGGCAACGCGGGGGCAACGCTGCCGCAGGCCTTCCAGCTGGCATTCGTTTCGCATCGGATTCCGTTGGGGTCGACCGACGAGTGGACGGACGACATCAACACCGTGACGGGGCTCAACTCCTACACCGTGATCACAGTCTCCAAGAGCGGGGAAATCAATGAAACAAATGCGATCGACACGAAGGAATACCGCTGCGTGGTGCCCCTGGTGCGCTGAGGGGAAAGCGTCTGAGCTGACGCCACCGAGATCCGCGGTTCTTCGGGCGGGTGAGGGCGTCTGCGCGGCGCCCTGAGAGGTCTGAGCCGCAGATCGGACGGGTTCCTGTGCTCACTTTCATCTCCTTTGCGTCAATCGGACGTCCAGTCGGGCCTTGCGGGCATGCCGGCCGGCGGCATAGGGTCTGAGCGCCCGTTCCACAACTCCAAAGGAAGGCAAACATGAGACGCCTCAGAGGCAAGCTCACCTATGCCAACGTGATCTCGACGCTCTGCCTGTTCTTACTGCTCGGCGGGGGCGCGGCCTTCGCGGCGACCAAGCTCAAGCTCGGCAAGAACTCGGTCGGGACCAAGCAGATCAAGAAGGAAGCGGTAACCCCGGTGAAACTGAGCAAGGCGGCGAAATCGACACTGACAGGAGCGCCGGGCAAGGAAGGCCCGAAGGGCGCAAAGGGTGAACGAGGCGAACCCGGACCCCTGGTTGAAACCCTGCCGTCGGGGAAGACCGAGCGGGGGATGTACGTATTCAACGGAACCGCCTCGACTGCAGGAGGCGCCTACACCCCGAACACCTCTATCTCCTACCCCTTGCCGCTGACTTTCACTCCGACGGCCAATTTCATCAAAAAAGGAGGCTCCTCTACGACGCAATGCCCTGGGACGACAAGCGCACCAACCGCTGCCCCCGGGAACCTCTGCGTCTATGAGGACCGTGATGACAATGGGTTCACCACCGGCGTGGATCTTGAGTCCGAAACCCCCCATTTCGGCGCTTTGCTCTATGTCGAGCCGACCGCCGGATCGAACTATGAGATAGAAGGCACGTATGCAGTGACCGCACCCTAGTAATGCGATCTTGCGTCCCCTCGGCACGTTGTGACGCTGAGGGGACGCTCTGCTTTCTACTGCGTCGCAGAACTTTAGGACAAGCCCCTTCACAATCCTCATCCGAGGCTCGTGCTCCACAATTCGCCTTCCTCGTGGGAGGAAGGTGTGGTGGGCATCCTTCTTGGTCTGGGTCTTTGGTTAATAGTGCTCCGTTAGGTCGATCGAGGCGGATGGAGAAAGGGAGTCTCGGGCGGCAACCGTCTCGCCACGGACCAGGCCGGTGTCACGGCGTCCATCAGCTCGAACCGAACACGCCCAGGTCGACGGATGAAACAGCTAGCGCCACCCGCTGGCGGTCGGGTAGCCGGGGCGGTTACCCGCCCCGGCTCCCACGGAACCGTGCTTGCGCTGTTCGCACACGGCTCTTCGGGACGGCGGGTTATGACCCCCGCCGCCGGCCGGTTGTCGGCCTCGCGTTATCGCCAGTCGAGCACCATTTGCGCTCGACCTGGGGCGATGATGTCTCGGCGCCAATCGCGGTGCAGATCGACCAGTCGGGTCAGGCCGTGCTCGGTGAAGTACTCCACCGGCATGGCCTTATCGACGGCCGGGACGTGGCTGAGGGCCCACGTGGACCTGCGTCCAGCGTAGACCTGACCCCACGCGCTCTGCCGCCTGACACCGAGCTTGATGAGGTTGCGAGCAATCGTCCTGGATCGTCTCCAGTGCTTGAGCACGATCGCGCGCAGACGCCGACGGATGTGGGCGTCCAACGCACGCAGTACGTACTCCTCGCGAGCCGCGGCAATCCCGAAGAACCCGTGCCAACCGCGCAGCCACACGTTGATCCTGTGGATGCAGCTATGCAGCGTGCCTCCCCAGGATCGTGGCGTGAGTTCGCGGATGCGTGCCATCGCGTTGCGCTTGGTGCGCTGCGAGAGCAGCACCTCCACCGTCCCCGACTGCGGCTCGCGCCGCAGGCAGAAACCGAGGAAGTGGCGGTCCTCCGGTCGGGCGACGGCGGACTTGTCGCGATTGATCTTCAGGCGCAGGCGCCCTCCGATGAACCGCTCAAGGCCGGCCATCACCCGCAACCCGGCCCGCTCGCTGCGCACGTAGACGTTGCAGTCATCGGCGTAGCGGGCGAACCGGTGACCACGCCGGGCGAGCTCTTGGTCGAGCTCGTCCAGCACGATGTTGGAGAGCAGCGGGCTGAGCGGCGAGCCTTGCGGCACGCCCTCATCGACGCCGATCACAACACCGTCCGGCAACACGACCTTGGCTCTCAGCAACCTGCCGATCAGGACGAGCAGCCGCCGATCCCCGACTCGCCGCGCGAGCCGCGCCATCAGCCGCTGGTGGTTGACGCGATCAAAGAACTTCTCCAGATCGACGTCAACCACCCACTCGTATCCGTCCTGCAGGTGCTGGGCGGCTTCGGTCACTGCCGTGTGGCAACTGCGACCAGGTCGAAACCCGTGACGCGACGGATGGAACGTCGGCTCGAACACAGGCTCGAGCACCTGCCTCACGGCCTCCATCACCACCCGATCGACCACGTTCGGGATTCCCAACCCGCGCTGCCCGCCGCCCGCCTTCGGGATCAGCGCCCGGCGAACCTCGCCCGGACGCCAACGTCCTTCCAGCAGGTCACGGCGCAACCCCGGCGACACGGACGGCCACTGCTCTCGCAGCGCCGCCACCGTGACCCCGTCAGGGCCAGGAGCACCCTTGTTCGACACAACCTTCGACAACGCCGAGTCCAAAGACTCGACGACCTCATCCATCATCGCGGGCGCGCACTGCCGCGGGTTGACGATCGCCTTCGGCACCCCCATCGCACGAGGGCTCCCTTGCGGGACTTCTGCTGTCGCGATCGGCAATCGCAGCTGCGACGCCGCTTCTTCGACCGGGACCGCCTTCCCTTGCCCGCCTGGGCTCGACCCGTCGGGCTGGACGGGCGTTACCCCGCCGTCCGGTACTACGCGGTCCTCCGACTTCTGCTGGGCCATCGACCGTCGTCCTCTCGTTCTCCGGCCTACCGGCCAACCTCGCCGGGACCCAGCAGATCTCCCGAGGTAAGGCGTTGAGATTTCGCCGCGATCGCGTCGCCAATACGCCCGCCAGAGCAACAGGAACAGGGCATTGCTGCCGCGAGCCAGCTCACCCTCCGGCGGACGCCTTCACGGCGCTTCACTTTCGTTCGCGACCACAGCGCATCTACGGCTTCCTTCAGACCCGTCCTCACGGAAGCCCGCCGGCCAAGCCGTCCGCCGACGTGCCGCCCGGTCGATTCCGGGCCGAGCCCTTGCCTCATCGATGTTGGATTCCCCCTGTTGGGGCTCCAGGTCAGGACTTTCACCTCCGATCTCAACGTCATGCTCGGCACACCCGTCAACCCCTACGGGGTTCCCCGCACCTGCGGCGCGGTGACTGCGCCAGCGGGCGGCGCTTTTTGGCAAATAGGTCGGCGGGGGCCGACCTATGGTCGGGTGGGTGAGGGACGGAACGGCTGGGCTGGCGATGGTGGGCCTGCGGAACGCTCGCCTGTACTAGCGCGAAGCGCGGATCAGGCGGCCCAGAGTGTTCCACCGGGAAGCACAATCCCCCGCCGCCCCCAGAGGCAAAGCCAAGGAGGCGGCGGTTTATTCAAAACCCGCCTTCACCCCTCTCGCAGTCACAAATTAGTTCTCCGAGAGAGGGGTGAAGGCCCTGGCAACCACCTTGAGTCGCCTGTGCTCGTCCCGCTGTCACCCAAGTCGCGTGGTACTCGTCTGGCAAAGACCCTCGAGTCGCCCCTCCCCCGCTATTCGAGGATCCGCGAGCCGTGGTGTGAGAAGCCTCGGGGAATCGGGCCATGGAGGTCGTAGCGAAGGTGGAGGTAGACCCTGTAGTCGCCCTGCTGGGTCAGTTCGTTGAGGAGCACGGTGACGCGGGGGCGCCTCACCACCCGGTTCGGGCAGCGACGGCAGCCGCCGCGCAGGTAGGCGTGCCCGGTGGCATGGGCGGTCGATTCGCCGAAGCCGCTCCAGCGCAGGCCGTAGAGCTGGAGGGAGCCGTCGCGCTTGAGGAGCATGCTCGTGGGCTCGTGGATGAGGCGGCGGGTGGGGACGTTGGCGCGAACGACGGCTGGCGCCTGTTCGAACGGCACTCCGCCCGGTTCGGCGAGGAAGGTGGCCCGCGTGTGAGGACAGCTCGGGAACTCGCGTTCGACCGCGACCACCGTACCTTCGACCCGATCCGGGGCGACGAACGTCGCTTCGATCGTCTGCCCTCTCGAGTCGAGGAAGCTCCAATGGCCGTTGGCGTCGATCGGGTCGGTGTTGGGGAGGTGCGATTCGTAGGTGCCGCAAAAGCCCCAGTTGAAGCGGAAGCGGGCGTTGAGGACGTTGCCTTCCTTCACTTCGAAGCTCACCGGCAGGCCGGCCGAGGTGGTCGCGTGCCACTTCCCTTCGACCGGGACAACGCCGGCGCCGGCGGCGGTGGTGGCGCAGCCCAGCACCAACAGCACGAACGCACAGATGAGAGCGGCGATCCTCCCCATGTCTGCGACCCTAACCGGCATGCACCGCGAAGTCGATGCCATGAACGTAATCGGCTCATGACCGGCCGCGCCGGCCCCGGCCCTCGGCAGTCGGTGAGGACCGGCCGATCCGATGGTATTCACGGGTCACGCGAGGAAAACGAAACCCCGGCGGGGTCGAGGCTTCAACGAACGGGCGTCTCGCAGCGCACGTCGAAGATCCGTTTGCCCGACTGGAGCGCGTTGCGGCCGGTGAACATGCCGACTACGGTCCACGAAAGCTGGACCACGTCGGCATTCTTGTCGGCGCGGAGCATTGCCATAGGCCGTCGGATCCAGGTAGCGGTCATCGCTCATGCTGATCACAAGGTCATAACCCTCGAGCTTCGCGGCGGTAGGGGTTTCCGTGCCACCTTCTTCGCCGGCATCGAGGATTTCGACTGAGGCGACATCGGGGAAGGCGGCGAGCTGTTTCTGCAATTCAAGGGGGGGTTTTTCGTCTGCTTCGACGATCACCACCCGGTAGGCGCCCGGAGATGCGCCTGCTTGGCCAGCGGCAACTCCAAGCAAAGCGAGGGCGGCGAAGAGCGATACGAGGAGACGAAACCGGATCGACGACACGCCGCGAGACGATACGGCAATGTCGTATCCAACGCCACTCCTTGTCGTTACAGGACTCATGAGGCATACGCGGCAAGCCGATTAGGTGATCGATGGAGATCGAATCGCTGAATACCGAGCCGCGGGCGGCCGGTCAGCATGCCCGTTCGCACGCTCACGAGCTGGCGACGCGCATGTTGGTGGTGCTCGGGCTATTGCTGTTGATCCTGCTGAGCGCTGGTCCGCTGCTTGGGCTTCGCGGCCCGGCCCTGATCGGGGTCGAGTTGGCGGTGATCGGGGCGATGGTCGTCGCAAATCGTGTGTCTGAGCCCAAATTTGATCGCTGGCTGCGTGGAGCACAGGGCGAGGAGAGCGTCGAAGAGTGCTCTCCACCCCGGGGCTTGTAGAGAGGCCGATGACTGATTAGGATCGGCGCGCTGTGGAGGCGCCGGAGAAGCTCGCTTCGTACCAGCGCTGCCGTGAGCAGATTGGCGAAGCCTGGGAGGAATTCCAGGGTCGCAGGCGGGAACGGCTGCAACAGCGAGAGCGTTACGGCCACGCGGCGGAGCGGGTGACTGAGAACATCCTCGAGGACCTGTTCACGAAGGTGCTGGATTGGCCGCTCGCCGACGTCAACATGCAGGTCGGCTACGCCGACATGCTGCTGACGCGGCTCGGCGTCAAGCACCTCATCGTGGAGGCGAAGCGGCCGGGCGCATTGGCGGGGAATCCACGCGCAGCGGAGCAGGCGCTGCAACAAGCCTGTGGATACGCGAGGGAGCAGAAGGTGCATAACGTCGCGGTCAGTGACGGCCACGTCATCTACGCGGCAGAGGTGATTCACGACACGGCGGCGGATGGCCATGGCGGCCTCCAGCCTCGCTGCTATGCGACGCTGGACGGAGAGGAGCCCTCGCGCTCGGCTGAGGAGCTGTTCTGGATCAGCAGGCACGGGATCTACCGTCCCTCGCAAAAGCGGACACAGGCACCGACACTGCCAGCGGACTGGGAAGGGGCGTTCGGCGCGGAGGGCGTGCTCGCGGTCGCCGAGGAGCCGCTACACCCAAAGTACCGCTTGCCCGCCCGCTGTTTCGCCTATGTGGGCGATGAAGAAGATCCGAAGAGCTGGCACCTCCCGTTCCTGTACGCCGACGGGAAGGTCGACACGCGACGACTGCCCAAGGCGGTGCAGTCAATCCTCAGTAACTACCGAGGCGCGACGTTGACGAGCGTGCCGGAGGCTTCAATCCCGGACGTGCTGGTGCGGTTGGGCTGCGCGGCGACGACTGAGGACAAGATGCCGAATCAGTGCGAGAACGCAGCGGCGGCCTACGTTCAGCTGGCGGAGGCGTTGGAGCAGATAGGGCGGGCAAGAGAGGTGAGGGCGTTGGATGCACTTGGTCCGGGCGAGGCAGAGTCGGAGCCTGCCGGGGAGTAGCGGAGTGCGCGATTACAGGGAGTCGCTCTTGCGTTGGTTGCAGTCAGCACAGAGAAGTTGGAGGTTCTCCACAGTCGTCGCACCGCCGTGGGCGACCGGGAGAATGTGGTCGTATTGGAGGTCGAAGTTCGACCCGCACTCAACGCAGCGACCTCCATCTCGCTCGAAGACGGCTCGCCGCACCTCGACCGGGACCGGCACCCGTGTCGGTCGTCCCTCTTCTTCGGCACGCATCAGGCTGTGGGCAGTCTGAAGCGAGCGCTGCGCCTTGCGCTCGCGCTGAAGGACAAGGGCCTTGACATCATCGACAGCGAGGCTGTCGTCCTCCCAGTAGATGCAGTCGTGAAACCACCAGTACCGGCGCTTGCCAAGCTCCAGGAGGACGACCGGCTCCTCCATCTGGAGCGCGCGGGCACGTTCGACCCAGGGCCGCTTCCAGCGCACATCGAAGGTGCGTTTGCCGGATTGCAATGCATAGCGACCAGTAAATAGGCCGATAAACGTCCAGGGAAGGGCGACAACGTCGGCGTTCTTGTCGGCGCTGAGCATGGACCAAACCTAACGCCGGTCGCTGACGGATGACGCCGACCAAGTCTCGGTGGTGTTGCGCCAGCACCAAGCGAGACAGATGGGTCGCGCAGGAAGCTCGCAGCCCGGCCCAAGATGTCGGTGGAGGAGGCGCGAAGGCTGCATGGAAGGTTGGTGGGGGCGATTGAGGCAGGCGCCGCCTGCGCTGGCCCACCTGGCTGCGTAGGTGGGCCTTCTCGGCGGCGGACAGAAATCTATGGCTAACCGGCCTCCTGAGGAATCGCGCAATCGAGCCTGCTTGCCCCGCACAGCGATGCGGAAGCGCCTTGGACAGGCGGGATACCGACATTGGACATCTCGCCGGACACCTATCTGGACAAATAGTGCTCTATAATCTGCTCGATGAGCTCCCCTCGCACCTACCGCGATAGCCACCCGCACATCGAGTTCGGCCTCGACCTCAGGCGCATGTCCTCAGCGACGTGGGTCCTTCTGGGCGAGGCAAAGTCGAAGAGCCTGCACGTCGGCCGCTCGCTGCTATCGCCAAGTGCGGCGCAAGAGCTGCTCGCGGTCTACTTGGCGAAAGGCTTTCTCGCCACCACGGCGATCGAGGGCAACACCCTGTCCGAGGAGGAGGTGAGGCGGATCCTCGACCGCACGCTCGAGTTACCGCCGTCACGGGAGTACCTGGAGAAGGAGATTGACAACGTCTTGCAGGCATACAACGTCGTGGGCCAGGAGGTCCTCGCCGACCCTCAATCGCAGTTCAGCGTCGAGAGGTTGTGCGAATACAACCGAATGATCCTCGACGGCCTGGAGGTGGAAAAGGACGTTGTGCCGGGCCGCATCCGCACACACTCTGTCGTCGTCGGCCCATACCGCGCGGCCCCGGCCGAGGACGCCGAGCACCTCCTCGAGCGGCTGTGCGACTGGTTGAACGGAGGCGAGTTCGACGCCCCCGAAAAGCAGCCCGAGCTGGTCGCTCCGTTGGCGATCGTCAAGGCGGTCCTCGCACACCTCTACCTGGCCTGGATCCATCCTTTCGGAGATGGCAACGGGCGTACCGCTCGGCTGCTCGAGCTGCAGATCCTGCTCGCCGCCGGCTTTCCCGTCCCAACCTGCCAGCTGCTGTCCAACCACTACAACCTGACGCGATCCGACTACTACCGCCAACTGGCGCTATCGAGTCAGGGCCAGGACGGCGTCGTGTCCTTCATCCACTATGCCGTGCGAGGATTCGTTGATCAGCTTCGCGAACAGCTCGAGGTGATTAGGACGGTCCAATTCGAGGACCGCTGGGAGCAATTCGTTTACCAGCGGCTTGGCGAGAGACGGGGCGACACGGATAATAGGCGCCTGCACTTGGTCCTCGACGTATCTCGGGCGCACCACGAGTCGGGCGAGCCGATCGCCAAGCGGGCCATCCCCGAACTGACACCGAGGCTTGCCGCCGCCTACGCCGCGAAGACCGAGAAGACGCTAACCCGCGATCTCAATGCGATCAAAGACGTTGGTCTGCTACGGCAAGAAGGACGTGGATGGGTGCCGGTCGACGAGCAGATTCAGCGTCTGCGTCCTCCGGCGGCCGATGGCGTTCTGTGGGATTGAGGTTCGGATCTCCTACAGTTCTGCTTTGAACGGTGGCCGGGAAAGGGTGCCGGGCGAGGTTCTAGAGAAACAGGCGCAGTAGGCCGTCGACTACGTCGTGGTCGGACCAGGCGGGATCTTCACGATCGAGACCAAAGCCAATAGAGGCAAGGTCAGGGTCGATCACGTCGAGGCGCGGATGCTGAAGCAGGCCTACGCGGAGAAGAAGCTGATCGAAGAGATCACTGGGCATGACGTCGGAGGGCTGCTCGTGTTCAGCGAGGCGTGGCTGATCGGGTCGGTGCCAGCTCGGCGGGAGGGGGTGACGGTGCTGCCGGCGCGAATGCTCGCCTGGTACATCTCGCGGCGGAAACCGGTGATGTCGGTAGAGGAGGCGCGGGGGTGCATGGGAGGCTGGCGGCGTTGGCGCCTGGCTCCCGCGCAACGGCTTGGACCACCAAGAGAAATCCCTGGCGTCTATCTCGATCTCTGTGTGACGCGAGCGACGGCGCGCAGGACGCCCGGCGCCCGGTGTGCGACCAGCACCGTGGCGCGGTCGGCCATCGTCATGTGCTCTAACGGTGCGGTTAGCGGCGGGCCGGGTTGCTCGTCGGTCTCCGACACCGCAAACAGTGCCCAGCCGCCCGGCACCCCCTTCAGTTTGTGTTCACCGCGGTCGGCGAAGCGTAGGCCGGAGCCGGCCACAAGATCTTTGACCGCCCCGGAGACGAGGATCTCCCCCGGAGCGGCCAGGGCGGAAACACGCGCGCCGATATGCACCGCCAAGCCGCCGAGGTCAGCGCCGATCGCCTCGCACTCGCCGGTATGCACCCCCGCCCGCAACTCTAACCCGAGGCCTCGCGCCGCCGCGAGAATCTCCTTCGTGGCGCGGATGGCTCGAGCAGGTCCGGTGAATGTGGCCAGTGCGCCGTCTCCGAGGAACTTGACCACGCGGCCACCTGCGCCAGAGACCTCGCTGTCTATGAGCTGCTCATGACGCTGCAGGGTTGAGCGCCAATCCGAATCGCCCATCTCGGCTGCGCGCCTTGTGGAGTCGACGATGTCCGTGAAGACGATCGTGGCCAGCACGCGGTCGGGCTCACCGCCTCCAGCACTGCCTGTCAGAAACCTCTGTGTCTGATCGAGGATGGCTTCTGAGTTCTGGCTGAAGTAGGCGTGGTCGGTACCATCGAGCTCGACGTAACGCGCGCCGGGAATCATGGCGGCGAGCGAGCGCGAGCCCTGCACTGGGACGAAGTCCTCGCGTCGGTGCAGCAGCAGCGTGGGAGCCGTGATGCTCGCGGCGACCGGAGCGATGTCGACCTGTCTGATGGTGTCGATGAGCGCTCGCGCCAGGCCCGGCGAGACGGCCGCCCGCTCGAACGTGCCGGCGGCGCGTCGAGCCAGCGGCGTGTCCTGGCTCGGACAAAACAGCGCGAAGCTCAGGCCTTGCCCCCAGTTCGCCAGCATCTCGTCGAACTGTGCGTATTTCTCGTCGAGGACAGCGCGACTCAGACCCTGCTGGGCGAGCTCGTCGTCCGTTGGATTCCCTTTGGACAGCGTTCCGTAGAGCACGAGGGCCGCTGTGCGGTCGGGGTAGGTGGCGGCGAACAGCATGGCGGTCGGTCCTCCCTCCGACTCGCCGAACAGCGCCGCACGCTCGCAGTGCGCCGCATCCATCACGACCCGGACATCGTCCACCCGCTCCTCGAGCGTCGCGACATGGGCGATCGGGTCCGAGAGTCCTGTGCCCGCCTTGTCGAAGAGGATCAGGCGGCTGAAAGATGCCAGTCTCCGGAAGAAGCGCGTGATCTCCGGGCTGGCCCACTGGAGGTCCAGGTGCGAGATGAACCCGAAGCAGAACACGAGGTCGAGTGGACCCTCGCCGAGCACCTGGTAGGCGATGCTCACCCCGTCGGGTCGCGTCGCGTAACGCGTCTCGGGTGGCTGCACGGCTGGCACACTACCCAGCGCTGCCGCTTCCGCGTAGCGGGAAGCTGGGACATTTCGATGCGGTCATTCTCGGGGTAGTCGCCGAGCAAGGATCGGGCGGGTCACGGGGATGGAGGCGTAATCGCTCTTGGTCTTCAGCGAGGCCAACGCTGTCACGTGAAGGAGCGGGCAAGGCGGCGATGGCATTCCTCTGCCGGCCGTGGCGCAGCCAGGCGAAGTGGTGCGGCACCTGAAGATAGAGGTGCTACACTTGTCCGATGCCAACCACGAAGCCGCGCTACACCGTGACCGACAGCGGCGCGGTCAGCGAGCTGCTCGACGAGGCACAGCGGCGCTGGCCGCAGGTGCTCGACCGCAAGGAGCTGCTGCTGCGGCTCGCGGCGGCGGGCCGAGACGCGATCGAGCGCGAGGAGGCAGCGCGGCGGGCCGCCGTCGCGGAGACGGCCGGCGCGCTGAGTGGGGTGTATGAGCCGGACGAGCTGGGGCGGCTGCGCGAAGACTGGCCGGCGTGATCGTCCTCGACGCGAGCGTTCTGATCGGCCATCTGGACGGGCGCGATCCGCACCACGACAGCGCGCGGGCGCTGCTGGAGGCAAGCGGCGCCGAGCCGCTGGGCGCCAGCGCGATCACGCTGGCGGAGACGCTGGTCGCCCCGGCGCGGGCGGGCCAGCTGAAGAAGGCAGAGGCGGCGCTGGGGCGGCTGAGCGTGAGCGAACTAGAGCTGGGCGAGGGCGCGCCGGGCCGGCTGGCGCAGCTGCGCGCCGACACGGGTCTGAAGCTGCCCGACTGCTGCGTGCTGGTGGCGGCGCAGCAGCACGCCGGTCTCCTCGCCAGCTTCGACGACGGCCTGCGCAAGGCGGCGCGCAAGCTGGGACTCACGGTCAGCGACGAGTAGGCGATCGAGAAGCCGATCGCGGCCAGCCAACGGTTCCGCCGGGTCGCATGCGAACATCTGTTCCCATAGTAGATCGGAGATGCAGGTGAATCGTTTTGAGGCTTTCGAAGACATCCAGGGCAAGTGGCGCTGGCGGATGGTCGCGGCTAACCACAAGGTGATTGCCAGCTCGGGCGAGTCATTCGACTCGCACGCCAACGCCTTGCGCGCGGCCGAAGGAGTGCGGGTCGGCTCGGGTCACAGCTACGTATCCCCCACCGCCGGCCTGGGCGCGCGCGGGGCGCTGCGGCTGAAAGCGCTGCTGGCCGGCGAAATCACCGCAGGTCCGCCACAACCAAGACGGCTGGTGCGCCGCACCAGGGCAGCCAGCCGGCCCACGACCTCAAGGTTGAAGCTCGCGGTCCGGCGCTAGTCGCAAGCGATGGAGGCGGCAGATGAGCGCTGAGCCGGGTGTTCAGCGAGACGTCGTTGGTAGGGAGGAAGCCGCCTCCGCAACGTGAAGGATGACGGTGCTGCCGGCGCCGATGCTGGCCTGGTGCCGGCCCTGCGGTCAGGCTGCAGGTCTCTCCCCCCAGTCACTATCGTGCTGCGCACGATGCGCCTCTTTCACCGAGAGCACGCGGGGCGGCCGATCCGCGTCGCCTGGATACTCGAGGAGCTCGGCGAGCCCTATGAGATCGTGATGATCACGCGAGAGGAGGGCGAGGGCGAGGAGTACCGCGCACGCCATCCCCTGGGTCGCGTGCCCGTGCTCGAAGACGAGGATGGGTTCATCTTCGAATCGGCGGCGATCTGCCTGCATCTCGCCGATCTGCATCCCAACGCAGACCTGGCGCCGCCACCCGGGACCCACGAGCGGGCGCTGCTTTACCAGTGGACGATCTTCGCGCCAGCCGAGCTTGAGCCACCGCTGGTCGAAGCCGCCGTGCAAGCCCAGCGCGACCCCGATCGGGCCGCCGCCGCGCGACGGCGCTTTGATGAGGCTGCGGGTGCAGTGTCCAACGCCCTTGATGGCGGCGACTACCTCGTCGGCGAGCGCTTCACGGTGGCTGACGTGCTGGTCGGGGGCACGCTGGCCTTTACGGAGCGCATCGGCTTCGCAGATGAGCTGCCTGCGAACCTGAGGGAATACCTGGCGCGGCTCGCCCAGCGGCCCGCCCGCCGGCGGGCCCTTGAGCGCACGACATCGGACTCAGGCGCGGAATCGGCCTAACGCTCTCTCGGCGGAGAGGTATTTGCCAGATGGTGCCAGAAGACTGCGGTCAGTGGGGACGGAGGGAAGCGAGCAGGAGGAATGCGGTGAAGTAGCCGGCGATGAGGAGCAACGGCGTCAGCGAGGCGCCCTGAGAGACGATGGAGGCAAGGGCTGCCAGGGCGAGTAAGGCAACGATGAGGAGGAAGGTGGTTGGATCGCGCAAGCGGTGCCGCAGGTGGGGCTGGTCGACGTGCATCGCTACCTGACCGCGCTCATCGGCGGGGAGCGGATCGTGATCGACGCGACGTTTCCCGGCGCCCCCTGGGATGGGCGCTCCTCCATGCCGCTCGCCTGCGGGCCAGGGCGGGACTACCCGGCAGGCGCCGACCCCGACACCGAGAAGCGGGCGCTGGAGGCCGAGCATTGCGATCCGGCGGTGCGGGAGCCGTTCATCGTGGCGCTCGCCGCCTGTGAGGAGCAACCAGTAGACATTGATCGGGGAAGCGTGAGCTGCCCCGGCCGATCGAAGTAGCCTCCCGTCTCGTGAAGGAGTACTACGACACGCGGGCGACGGAGTACGACGAGTGGTACCTCGGGCTGGGCCGCTTCGACGGATTGGAGCGCCCCCACTGGGACGATGAGCTTCAAGAGCTTGAGCGCGTCATCGCCTCCCTCCCAGAAGCCCGAACGCTCGATGTCGCCTGCGGCACCGGCTTTCTGACGCGCCACCTTCGCGGCGAGGTGACCGGCCTTGACCAGAGCGAGCGGATGCTCGCGATTGCCCGTGAGCGGATGCCGGCGGCGAACTTCATCTGTGGCGACGCGCTTGATCTGCCCTTCGCGGACGGCTCTTTCGATCGCGTCTTCACCGGACACTTCTACGGTCACCTTGAGGAGCCCCAGCGTGAGCGGTTCCTGGCCGAGGCACACCGGGTCGCACCGCAGCTGATCGTCGTTGACTCTGCGCAGCGGCCCGACCGCCAGCCTGTCGAGCGAGAACAGCAGCGGACGCTCAACAGCGGGCAGCAGTTCAGCGTCTTCAAGCGCTATTTCAGCGCAGCGCAGCTCGTCGAGGAGCTGGACAGCGGCTCGGTTCTCTACGAGGGCCGTTGGTTCGTAGTGGTCGAATCGCCGTGAGCCGTTCCGGCGACGGTCAGCTGACTGGCTCCGTTCCGGTGGTAACGGCGTCGAAGAAGAGGTAGAGGCCGGAGCGCGCCTTGCTGGACAACGCGAACCCGGCGCTCCGCAGCCATTCGATGACCTCCTCCTCTGTGCCAACGCTGCCGAAGGCGCCTACGTTCGGCCTGACCATCAGGCGCTGGCGGATGCTGTCCCCGCGAACGAAGCTGGTACCGACCAGGCGCCCGCCCGGCCGAAGGACGCGGGCTGCCTCCGCGAGGGCCGCCTCGGGGTCGGGGAAGCAGTGCAGGCCCCAGTAGGAGAAGAAGAGGTCGGCCGCGTCGTCCTCGACGGGCAGCGAGGTGGCATCGGCTTCTACGAACTCGATCTCGCGGAGGCCGCGCGAGGCGGCGCGGGATCTGGCCCGGCGCAACATCGAGGGCGAGAGGTCGGCTGCGACGTAGCGGATCTGGCTATCCGCTCGGAGGGCACGCATGGCAGGCCCCGCGCCGCACGGACAGTCGACGATCATTCCGCCGTCAGGGACCTGACCAACCGCGGCCATGCTCTCGTAATAGGGCCTTGTGTCCCCGCCCCATATGGAACGGCCGATCAGGCGGCTGAGGCGAGGGCGCTCCATGTAGGCGCTGTAGGCCGCCCCCAGGGGAGAGGCGTAGAGGTCGTCGCGGGACATCGACCGCCAGCTTATGGGCGTGCCAAGAGGCAGGCCATACGGACAGCGCCTACAACGGGCCTCCTGGATCTGGCCATCGTTCGCTTGACCTGCCGTCTGAGTCTGGTCAGCGCACCTGGAAGGAGCCCGAGCGGAGATAGGCCGCCAGCAGTTCGAGCGCCTGTGTGGCTGGAGGATGAAGCGGCTCGGGAGGCGCAGCGGGATCGACAAACCTCACCTCGGTCGACTCTTCCCGATCGGGGTTGGGGTCTCCCTGCCAGGTCCTCGCCAGAAAGAGCAGGGCGAAGCAGTGAGTGACATCGCCGTTGGGGTAGTGGATCGTGTGCGCCTCGGCCTCCGAGAGGCAGCCAAACGGGACCAGGTCGCGCTCGGAGACTTTGACCCCGGTCTCCTCAGCCAGCTCGTCGATCGCCGTGCGGGCAAAGCTCCCACCCGGCTCCGCGGCGCCGGCGGGCAGGCACCAGGTTCCGTCGTCGGTGCGCCTGGTCAGCAGGACGCGCCCGTCCTGGCGCTGCAGGGCGACCATCGCCCCGGGCATGAGGACAAGGTTGTTGCCCACCGCCTGTCGCAGCCGCCAGAGGTAGGAGTCTCGATAGGGCATGGCGCTGATACCTACTGGAATCCGGCGTGGACGGCGAGCAGGTGGCGCACGACCCCGTCTTCGTCGTTTGAGCCAACGAGCTCCGTGGCACTCTTCAGCACGGTCGGGTGGGCATTTGCCGGGGCGATGCTGTGCGTCGCCGCGGCGAACAGGCCGAGGTCGTTGAGGTGATCGCCACAGGCGATGACCTCTACATCAGGCATGGCGCAAGCCTCGAGAAGAGCCGGAACCGCCGCCCCCTTCTCGGCGGCTCGGTGCTGGATCGTCACTTCGCTCCAGCCGGGCCGGTAGACGTTGGCGGCGCCATGCACCGTCGCCTCCGAGCCGATCGAGCCACGGAGCCGATCGGTCAACGCGGCGGCTTGATGGTCCGGCGTGAAGGTGGTGATCTGCGCCACCGCCTCCGCTTTGGCGATCGCCCTGAGGTCCTCGCAGGGCGCCAGCCGGGGATCGCGGTGCCTGCGCTTCTCCTCCACGTACCAGATGATCGAGTCGTTCGTGCGGGCGCCGAAGTGGACCCGGTCGCGGCGGCCGTCCCAGGTCGAGAGGACCGGGTCGACCCCGGTCGAGATGATCACCTCCAGCGCGGCGCAGGCGTCGCGCTCAGAGAGAACGCTGCTGGCGAGGTGGCGGCCACTTCGCAGCTCGGAGATGAACGCGCCGTTCAGCTCGATCACCGGGAGCTCCAGTCGAACTCCGGTCAGCAGGGCACGCATTCCCGCCGTGCCACGGGCGCTGGCGACGGTCAGGTAGACCCCGGCGTCGATCAGCTGATTGAGACCGTCCCGCGCGAAGTCGCTGAGGGTCGCATCCGAGCGCAGCAGCGTTCCGTCCAGGTCACAGATGTAGAGCGGGGGCTCGGCCACGCGGGCATCATCCCTGGGCGAGCCGTGGGATGGGCGCTCCTCCAGGCCGCGCGGGTGCGGGCCGAGACGCGACTACCCCGCCGGGGCGGACCCAGACACCGAGAAGCGGGCGCTGGAGGCGGAGCATTGCGATCCGGCAGTGCGGGAGGCGTTTATTGGGGCGCTGAGCGGTGGTGCGCTCGGCTGGTGAGGGCGACGAGAAGTTGGCGGTGTTCTGAGGCGATGAGTGCGGGCAGGGATGACTTGCGGCGACTCGGTTCTCGGGCGCGGCGTGCCGGCCTGATAGCGACAGGTGACGCTGGAAACCTCTCTCCGCTGCTCGCTTCGGTGCTTCCCCCCTCGCTCGGCCTGAAGTGCCTTGGGGCCGGAGCGGACAGCCAGGGTAGCGGCAGATGCGGGGTTGCGCAAGGAAGCGCTGGGGGTGTGTGTCCGCTCAGGGCTCGTTCTCGAAGCCGACCGCCCGCAGCACGCCCTTGGCGGCTCGTAGGCGGCTGATCGTCTTGAAGAGGTCGGTCGGCGAGTCGCCGTAGCTGATGCCGCCCGTGAGGTAGACGGTTGCCCCACGCACGTCGATCCAGTCGACCTCGCGGCTTTCATCCAGCGACCACCGGAGCTCATCGAGGTCCTCGCCGAGGGCGGCGCGGATCCGCTCCAGGCCCTCTGGTGTCTTGGGATCGTCGTCGGCGAACTCGTCGAGCACGTCGATGTCGTTCGCCCCGAGGCGCTCGATTGTCCTATGGCCCGCCTTGAAATCGGGCTCCCCTTGGTTGTCGATAACAAGAGCGGCGATTATGAGATCAGCGCCCATCGTGGGCTCCTTTCGCGGTCAGCTGCTGCTGGGAGTGGGTTGACAATCGGAAGACATCGGCTTTCAGAGCCAGTCCCGCGTCCAGAGCGATCTAGTCGAGGCGAGCGTCGACTGCCTCGCGGTAATCGCCGGGGGCCTCGGGGCGCGGGCGCTGGTGGTCGGCGAGCCGAGCGATGGCCAGGAGTGGCGTCTGCGCTTCGTCGATCAGGGCCACGAGTGAGGCGTAGAGCGCGTTGGCGTCCTGGACCACATTCCTCACCACTTCGATCGTCGCCTCGAACGGGTCGCTCGGGCGCTCCTCACCGAAGCGGACCTCGCCGCCGAGCAGGCAGACGGAGCCGCCCGGCCCGACCGCGATCAGCGGCGTGGGCTCATATTCGGACAACGGGAAGACGTTCGATCCTCGCTCCCCGTGTCTCTCGCTCGACGATCTCGTCTAGCAACAGGTTGTCGACCAGCTGGTCGAGGTCATCAACACCCGAAGGCCACGGATCGAGTGGCTTGATGTCGTCCTCGGCGGGGTCTGCGAGCGCCGCTCGCAACCTCTCCTCGTTTAGCTTGAACATGGAACTCCCCTCTCCGAGCTGTTCGAGGTCCGCCTCCGGCGCGACACTCGCGCCGCCGACCTCCTCGTCAACAGCGCGTTGCGCTGCCGCAGGCGACTCTTGAGCAGCTCCGCCTCCCGCTCGTGGTCGGCGGGGAAGGTGAGCCAGATCATCTGTTGGTAGTCGGGCGTCAGGTCGCCTCCCGATCCACCGGTCCGCGCCCCGTCTGAGTGAGCACCTGATCGAGCCGTTCGCAGGTATCGGCGCCGCTCGGGAACTCCTCTGGATCGGCGTAGAGGAACTCCGCCAAGCGGTCGAGGGCCAGGGAGTCGCGCGAGGTCTCGGTGTCGAGCTCGCCCAGGCACAGCAGCGCCGCGTCGGGCCCGAAGCGCTCGCCACAGTTGCCGCACCGAAGCTCGGCCCCGCCGGGATCGCCGCACTGCGCCACGTCTTCACTGACGCACTCCGGGCAGCGAAGCGGCCCCGTCTTGACCAGAACGCGCTCGGTTCTCGTTGATGGCATTACTGACTCCTTCCGCGTCGATTCGCAGGCCGCCCGCCGCAGCGAGCGTTCATTGACCAGGGACGGGGCGGCGTTGTGGCTTGGTCATCGCTCCCAAGACGCGCGCCAACCTCATTCCGATACCCCAGGTCTGGGGACGCGAGCAAGCGGTCGATGCGCAGCGCCACGGGCGGGTGCTGGGAGGCCTTGAAGAAGAGGCCGGGCTGCGGTGCGTCGAAAGGCAGCTCCTGATCTCTGAGGTGACGGGCGAGGTCCTCGGCCTGGCCGAGCGAGGCGGCATAGGCGTCGGCGGCGTACTCGCGGGAGCGCCAGTGGGCGGCCCAGAGGGGCGCGAGGAGGCGTTGGGCGAAGCTGCCGCCGGCGAGG
Organism: uncultured Solirubrobacterales bacterium; assembly: GCA_963777915.1. Taxonomy (GTDB): domain Bacteria; phylum Actinomycetota; class Thermoleophilia; order Solirubrobacterales; family 70-9; genus CAVUPF01. The sequence continues at coordinate 1,184,174 of CAVZSH010000005.1, forward strand.
CGCAGCGTCCAACGCAGTAGGCCCCAGAACAGGCCACCGCGGGGGTCTTCGTAGACCTCCACCCGACCCTCTCCCCCGCCCTGCGCTCGCGCCGGCGCGAGCGGGTCATCCCAGAGGGCGAGGCGGTTGAGCGCCTCGGTGAGGCGGCCATCGGATGAGTTAAGGTGGCCGAGCTCGTGGGCGAGCACGGCGGCAAGGGACTCAGACTCGAGCAGGCCACGGCTGAGGACCACGGCAGCGCCCCTGACCGCGGCGCCCGGCAGCGGGTCGTCGAGGACGTAGAGACCGGCGGGCCCTGGAAGGCTCGGATCGACGCATCGCAGCAGCGCCAGTGCATCGGCGAGCACGGCGGCCTCTTCGGCGCTGGGGCGGCGCGCGCCGAGCCGCCGCCCCCACAACCGGCCTCGACACGGGAGAAGGAGACCGGCGATCGAGAGGGCGATCGGCGTGAGGGCGGCGAGCCAGGCAATCGCCTCGGTGCTCAGCCCGAGGGGGACGAACGCCCCCACGATCGCGGCGCCGAGGTAGGCGAGGAGCCAGCGGACCGGCACCCCGAGCACAGCCTCTGCCGAGAGGGTCAGCAGGTAGAGGGCAAGGCCGCGGAGCGCGGCGAGGGATACGGCGCCGCTGTACCGGGCCTGAGTGCTCTCCGTCTGGGCGTGCATGGGCGATCCACAGCACGCTTGGCGTGCTATCCGGTGGGAGTCCTGCGCGCCCAGGGCGGGGGGAGCGCTGCCGTCAGGGGCGAGATCTCAGGGCCTTGGCAGCGTCGACCGGCCTGTGTTCAGGGGCGGCGGATGTAGCACTGATGTAGCAGTCAGCGGCTGGCGAGGGTCGGCAGCGCCTGGAAGCGAGCGGAACGGAGATTTGCGAGGACTACCGAGATTCCGCTTGGCAGAGGCAAAAAACGGCACGACGCGGAAGGAGACGGAATGCGCCCGGTGGGAATCGAACCCACGACCTTCGGTTGGAAAGACCGATGCTCTTTGGCCTCCTTGCAGAGGCCGTTGACCACTGAGCTACGGGCGCGGAAGCGGCTGAGTTTACCCTCAGGCGAAGGTCCAGAGCCTGTTGCCGAGGAAGTTGAACGGCATCGCGACGGCGACTGCGATCGCCTGGGCGGAGAGGTCGCCCATGTGGGCGCCGGCGACCAGCGCCTCAAGGACAACAAGGTTGATCGCCAGCGAGGCCAGGCTGACCGCGAAGAAGCGAAAGACCTGGAAAGCCGGGTGGCTTTCGCCCGGGCCGAAGGTCCAGTAGCGGTTCCAGAGGAAGTTGTTGGTAACGGCTACGCAGAAGGCGCCGATCGCGGCGATCGCGTGGTGTACGCCGAGGTTGTCGACCAAGACGGCGAAAATGGCGAGATTGATCAGGTAGCCGGAAACGCCGACGATTCCGAACTTGAGCAACTGCCACCAGTTTGCGGGGTGCCGGGCAGCTGCCCCCAGCCGATAGGCGAGTTCCGAGGCGCTCATCGTCGTACCTGCCCACCAGCTCCGCCGAGGGGCACCGAGCCCAGCGAGCCTCCGTCCAGGGCAGCGTAGCGCGGCACCGTCGCCTGCGCCGGGAGCCCGTCGATCAGGATCGCATTGCGCCCAAAGCCCGTCGAGAGGTGATATAGGCGGTGGAATGAGACTGTAATCGGTCGATTCGACACGTAGCGGCTAAGCGTAATACGCGCGGTCTTGACGCGCTCGGCGAGGCGAAAGGGGGGCGGCAGGTAGACGGACTGCAACCCCGAAGCGAGCGGCTTGCTGAGAATGTCGACCTCCTTGACCTGCTGCTTGCCCGCCGAAAACCGCTGGGCGCCGTCTCCCAGGTAGTAGTCGACCGTGTCGACGCCGACTTTCCAGGTGACGATCGCCCGCGGCACGTGCGCCGGGCCGACCCGTTCGACCATCGTGCGAAAGTCAAGCCTCTGCAAGCTCGGGGTCTGGGTGACGAGAATGTCGAAGACCAGCCAGTAGGCACAGAGCGCCACCGCGAGGCCCAGCCCGACCCGGCGCGCCCCGCTGGCGGCGAACCCGATCGACGCGACGACGCCAAGTGGGACAAGGGCCGGCAGCAGGTTGCGAGACTCGATGTAGTCCTTGCCGACCAGGGCAGCGGCTAGCGGCAACAGCAAGACCCCCGCCCCAACGGCGGCGGCGACCGCCGCCCCACGCTTCTCCCGCGGCGTTCCGCGCATCACAACAAGGAGGAACGCGAGACCGATCAGCAAGGCCGGGATCAGGGCGTAATGGATCCGCGGCGGCTCCGCGATCACATTGCCGGTCTCTCCAATAAGGAAGGCAACCCCGCTTTCCCAGAGACGAGTGGGCAGCGGTGTGTGGTGGATCCAGCCGATGTGTTCCGGATTGGCCTGGATCAAGATCAGAGGCACAAGCGCCAGCCCTACTACAGCGACGCCGGCAACCGGCGGAACGACGCGGCGCCAGCTCGAGCGAAACGCGATCAGCAGCCAGGCAGCCTCGACCGACACGGCGAAGAAGGCGAAGTAGTGGCTACAAAGTGCCAGCGCCGAGGTCAACGCCCAGAGGACCAGGTCGCGGCTTTCCCGGGTGCGCAACGCCCTCGCAAAGAACAGCAGGGACAGTGCAGCGAAGAAAACCAGCAGGGCGTAGCCGCGAGCCTCCTGCGAGTACCAGATCAGCATCGGGCTGACTGCGACGAGCGCGGCGGTGATGAAGCCGGCGCGCCTCCCCGAGAGCTCCCGCCCGATCAAGTAGGCGATCGGAATGGTGGCCGCCCCGAACAGCGCCGAGAACGAGCGCAAGCCGACTTCTCCAACCCCGAACACCTTCGCCCACCCCCAAGCGAGCACGTAATAAAGCGGTGGGTTTGACTCACTTGTCCTGACCTCATGCAGCATGTGGCCGAAGCTGCCGGGAATTACCCGCGCCGCGGTGATCACCTCATCGTGGTGGTAGCTCTGCAGCCCGAGGGTCGAGAAGCGGATCGCGACGCCGAGCGCGGTCAGCCCAGCGACGACCCACAGGACAGTCGAGCGAGCAGGCGCTGTGCGCTGGGTGTCCGTGCCGATTGCGGCAGCCGGAACGGTGGCTGCGGAGGTTTCCACGTGGCTAGAGATTCGACGGAGTTGGTTAGGTGGCCTTCAAGGGCGGGTAAAGCAAGGATAAAGCGCACGGGCGACCGACCTCATGGCGTGCAGGCGTTCTTCGGCATCCGCCGGCCCGGGGCGAATGATGGGGGCGCGTCGGCGACGGAGCTGCCCCACCTGCGGTTGGGGCTCGGGCCGAGCTGGAAGGCGACGCGGCTGCCGCCGGCGAGCGTGCAATAAGTCATCCAGGGCTTCCCGTAGACGTGGCCGTTGAGTTGGACTTCGCGCACGTATGGGGTGCTCGACGGGCTGAGGCCGATTTTGCGCGGTTTCGGCGGCTTGCCGTGCTTTTTACCCTGCTGGGGCGTCGGCTTGACGAATCTGTAGGCGCTGGCGGTAATCACCGCGTGCCTGTGGTTCGGCATTGCGATCGAGGCCCGTCCGAACATCGGGCTGGCGATCGCCAGCAGCCCCACTCCAGGCACCTCCGGGTAGAGGCCGAGCGCCCCAAACACGTACCAGGCTGACATTGTGCCGAGGTCATCGTTGCCGGGCCAGCCACCCGGCCTAGTGCTGTAGAGGCTGCGCAGGGCCCGGCGCACCGTTTCCTGGGTGCGGTAGGGAAGCTGCGCCCAGTCATAGAGCCAGGGAGTCTGGAGGGTCGGCTCGTTGCCGAGCAGGGCGTGTTCGGTATGAGCGTTGCCATTCAGTTCGCGCAGGAAGTAGTCGAGCCTCGATGCCGCTTTGGCCGGCCCGCCCATCTCGCTGAAGAGGCCGGCGGGGTCCTGGGGCACCATCCAGGTGTACTGGTAGGCGTCCCCCTCGACGAACCCTTCTCCTTCGAGGGGGTTGTAGGAGCTGGGGAATTCGCCGTCGGCATAGCGCGGCTCTATCAGGCCGCTAGTCGGGTCATAGAGCAATCGCCAGTTGCCCGAGCGGCGCATAAAGGCGCCGTAGGCGGGGCGATCGTGCAGGACGCGGGCTGCGAACTGGGCGATCGCGAAGTCATCGACGTCGTACTCGAGCGTCGTCGACGCAGTCCCCCAGACGTCTTCGGGGTTGCCGTTGATCGAGTCCGAGTTGCTGGTGTGGGAATCGATGTCGAAGGGGACGTAGCCGAGCGCCTCATAGGGGCCGAGACCCTGGCGCTCGACGTAGGAGCCGTTGGGGCTCTGACACGGCTGGGTCGCCCCCTTGACCATCGCTCTCAGCGCCGCAGGGCGGTTGAAGCCTCCGGCGCCGAAGGCCGCGGCCGAGGCGATGATCGGGTCCGCGGAGTCACCGACCATCGTCATGCTCTGCCCGTTGGCGTAGGGCCAGCGCGGCAGGCAACCACTCTGGGCGGCGTCGACCAGCAGCGAGCGGACCATGTCTGCGGCGCGTTCGGGTTCAAGCATCGAGAGCAGCTGGATCTCAGTCCGATAGATGTCCCAGCCGGAGAAGTCCGCGTACTGGGTGCGGCCGCCGGTGTTGTGGACCTGCCCGTCCATCCCGAGGTAGTCGCCGTTGACGTCGTTGAAGGTCCGCGGCGCAATGAAGACGTGGTAGAGCGCGGTGTAGAACATGTTGATCAGGCGGGGGGGGCCGCCGCTGACCTGGATCCGCCCCAAGGCCGTGTTCCAGGTGCGTTCGGCGCGCTTCTCTACCGCGCCGAAGGCGAGGCCGGGGTCTTCCGCCGCGAGGTTGGCGCGGGCGTCTTCGACGCTGACGAAGGAGACGCCTACCCGGGTCAGCACGACCGGGTTTGCGGTGGTTTCGAATGTCGCGTAGGCGCCGGCGGCGGCCGTCGTCGCCGGATTGCTCGCAGGCGTCTGGCTGTCGGCGGCCGAGGTCGAGCCGGGGCTGAGCGTGTTGCGCTGCCAGGTGCCATAGGCGGCGAAGGGACGGCTGAAGAGCGCCGCGAAGTAGACCTTATAGCGGGGCCGCTGGCCGCAGAACAAGCCGCTGGAGGCGGTGCCATCGATTTCGCGCCCGTCGGGATTGATCTGCACGCTCGCGTAGTCATCGGGCTGGGCGCTACCGCCGGCGTTGATCAGGATGCTTGAGTGCGGGCTCGCGGGGAAGGAGAAACGGGCCATGCCGGTCCGAGTCGTCGCGGTCAATTCCGTGTCGATCCCCCCTTCCCCGTTCACCGGATTGAGGCGCATCGAGTAGTAACCGGGCCGGGCCTGCTCGCCGGAATGGGAGAAGCTCGGCTGGAACTGCGTGGCGAGGGAGGAGCCGCTACCCGCGGGCGAGGATTCGATCGGCTCGGTCGTGGGCAGGAAGGGAAAGTCGCCATAGAGAGCACAGCCGGCGCCGCTGAGTTGGGTGAGGCTGAACCCCTTGAGGTGATTGTCTCGGTAGTCATAGCCGCCGACCCCGTTTTCGGGACTCGTGTCGGGGCTCCACTGCACCATCCCGAAGGGGACGGTGGCGCCGGGGAAGTTGTGACCGCTGCCATAGGTATTCGCACCCGGCTTGGTGCCGGCGAAGAGCTTCACGTGATCGGCCAAGCCCTGGGCGGACGCGGAGGGAGCCGCGACAGCCAGAAGAAGCGCAAGGCCGGCGCCGAGCATGGGGATCTTGGTCTTGAGGATCGTCGGCCTGCTCTTTCGGGATGGGGGCTCGCTACGCCGCGGAGATGCCAGACACGTTAGTCGGCGTCCCTGAGGTCAACACGGCGACCCGCGTCAGAGAGCGGCCGGGCGCGTAATGTTCCCCCACTCTATGCGGGGCAGAATCACCATCCTCGCGGTCGCCCTTGTGGTGGCCGTCGCGCTCATCGCCGTGCTCACATCCGGCGGCGGTGGCAACAGCGCCCTGAAGCAACTTCACCAGCGGCTTCCCCAGCACAAGCTCCCTCCGATCCCCGGCGCTCCAAGCGTCGGCGTGATATCGCCACGCAACGGCGAGCGTCAGACCAATGGCGCGGTCATCGTTCGCGTGGCGATCGACAACTTCAGCCTCTCCCCCCAGCAATTCGGCCGCGAGCCCGAGCTGGACGAGGGCCATATCCGCTTCCAGCTACACCGGGTCCCCAACTGCGTTGGGGCTAAACGGCTTCGCCAGGCGCTGAAGAACCCGCTCGGCAGCGGCAGGCTGCTGGGGGCCTCCTATGACTACCCGCGGTACTCGGGACCCAACGGAGTCCTCGCCGAACGGCTTCACGTCGCCGGCAGCTACTCGCCCGCGACGCGGCCGGTGATCTACTACCACAACCTGCCGCCGGGCTTCTACCACATCGTCATCAGCCTGGCCAATAACAACGGGACGATGACGCCCTTCCACGGTGTCACAAACTTCGAGATCCTGGCCCCGCCCGGCCAGGGCGGGATTAGCCCATGCAAGAAGGGGATGGTCGCCAGCGCCAGGGCAGCGGCGGCGCTCGAATAGGCGCACGCACCGAAGACCGGCGCCGCCGGTCCGTGTCTCGGGACCAATACTTCACTTTGTATAGTGAGGTCGATGGGGAATTACCGCCGCCTGATGGGCTTCCTGCGCCCCTACCGCCGCGAGCTTTGGGGGTCGCTGGTTTTTGCCTGGCTGGCGACGGGGATATCCGTGCTCATTCCATTGCTGATCGGCCGGGCGGTAAACGCGATCCAAAGCCTCAACAAGACCGACCTTCTCCCGCTCGCGCTGGCGATCGTCGGGGCGAGCGTGCTGAGGATGGGGCTGACCATGGTGAGACGGCTGGTCGCCGGCAAGGTCTCTCTCGCGGTCGAATTCGACTTGCGCCAGCTCTTCTACGCGCACCTTCAGCGACTGGAGCTGGGCTTCTTCGACTCCCAGCAGACCGGACAGCTGATGTCGCGCGCGACCGTCGACCTTCAGTCGATCCGCTTCTTCCTCGGCTATGGCCTGATTTTCATCACCCAGGCCCTGCTGACGATCACCCTGGCCAGCGTTGTGATGATTGTGATCAAGCCCTGGCTGGCGCTGATCGCACTGGCGCCGGCGCCACTCGTCGTCTTCACCGCCTCTCGCTACAACCGCGTCTCCCGCCCAGCGCTACAGGAGGTGCAACAGCGGATCGCTGAGCTGACCGCGGAGGCCGAGGAGAACATCTCCGGCATCCGCATCGTCAAGGCGTTCGCCCGCGAGGAATACCAGCTTCATCGCTTCCGGAAGGCTGTCACCCGGGTCTTTGACCAGAGCATCTACTCGACCCGGCTGCAGGCTTTCTTCTCGCCCTTAATCGGGCTGCTGCCGCAGGTCGGCGTCGCGCTTGTACTGCTGATTGGGGGCCGTGAGGTGATCGCCGGCAACCTCAGCCTCGGCAACTTCGCGGCCTTCTATATCTATCTGGGGATGCTCGCCGGGCCGATGCGGATGCTCGGCGTCACGATGGCGATGGCGCAGCGCGCGGTCGCCTCGGGCAACCGGATGTTCGAAATCCTCGACCGCGACCCAGCGATCGAGAGCCCGCCCGACGCACCCGCTCTGCCAGAGGGCGGCGGTGAGGTGGAAATGCGCGGGGTGACGCTGCGCTACGACGGCGCCGCGCCCGCCTTGACCGACGTCGACCTCCACGTCGAGGCCGGCAGGACAATAGCTCTGGTCGGTCCGTCTGGTTCGGGCAAGACCAGCCTGGTGGCGCTAATCGCGCGGCTGTATGACCCCAGCGAGGGAGCAGTCTTGGTCGACGGTGCCGATGTGCGTGAGGTCGACGTCACATCGCTGCGCTCTGAGATCGCCTTCGTCGCCGACGACAGCTTCCTCTTCACCGCGAGCGTCGCCGAGAACATCGCCTACGCCCATCCCGAGGCCACCCGCGAACAGGTCGAAGCGGCGGCTCGACGCGCCCAGGCCGACAGCTTCATCCGCGGGCTGCCCGATGGCTATGAGACAAGGGTGGGTGAGCGCGGTCTGACGCTTTCGGGCGGCCAGCGCCAGCGCATTGCGATAGCCCGCGCCCTGCTTGCCGACCCCCGAATCCTGATCCTCGACGATGCCACTTCCTCGGTAGACGCTCAAACCGAGGCAGCGATCAAGACCGGCTTGCAGGAGGCGATGGCGGGACGCACCACATTCATCATCGCCCACCGGCTATCGACCGTGTCGCTGGCCGATGAGGTGGTCGCGATCGACGGCGGGCGGATCGTCGATCGCGGCACACATGAGGAGCTGCTGGAGCGTTGCGGCTTCTACGTCGAGATCGCCGAGCATGGCCTTGCCGACTCCGTCTTCCTGCAGCGGGACCTCGAGCAAAGAGAGCCACTGGCCCAACTGTGAGCGGGCGCGAGGAGATCCGAGCAGAGGAGGAGATGGAGGCCGAGGAGGCCGCCTACTCGCCGGACCCCAACCGGTTCCGGGAGGTCTTCCTGCTCTTCTCGGCGCTCTGGCGGCTCCTCCGCGGCCAGGACCAGCGGGCCCGCAAGGTGCGCTGGATGATCGGCCTGCTGCGCCCCTACCGCGGGCGGATGACGCTGATGTTCATCGCCCTGCTGATCGAGACCGGGGCCGGCCTCGTCCCCCCTTACCTCGCCGGCCGGGCAGTCACCATCGTCAACTCGGCCGTCCACTCGGGGATCAAGACCGGCGACCTTGGCACGCTGGACCTGACAGTCGCCGCCTTCCTCGCCGCGGCCATGCTCTACGCGGTCGGCACCTACGCCGAGACCTACCTGGTGGGCTGGGTGGGGACCCGTGCCCTGCAGGATCTGCGCGAGCGGCTCTTCTCACACATCCAGTCGATGTCGATCGGCTTCTTCACCCGCCGCAGCCCCGGCGTCCTGATCTCAAGGATCACGAACGACATCGAGGCGCTCAACCAGCTCGTGACCGATGGCGTCGTGACGATGTTCTCGAGCACCTTGACCCTGGTCGGGGTGGTGGTGATCCTGCTCGCACTGGATGTGAAGCTGGCCCTGGTCACTTTCCTCACCTTCCCGCTGCTGGCGGTGGCCAGCCTCGTCTTCCGCATCGTCTCGGCGGGTGCCTACAAGGCGACCAGGGAGCGAATCGCGGCGGTGACCGCCTACCTCCAGGAGACGTTGAGCGGTATGCGGGTCGTGCGCAGCTTCGGCCAGGAGCCACGCCACAAGGCGGTGATGACTGGCCTCAACGAGCAGAACCGGGCGATCAACATGAAGACGGTCTACCTGAACGCCGCCTACTTCCCGGCCGTCGAAATGCTCGCCGCGGTCGGTACGGCGGTGATCCTGCTCTACGGCGGCAGCCAGGCGATCGAGGGCGCGATCGAAATCGGCGTAGTCGTCTCCTTCGTCGGCTACCTGGCGACCTTCTTCGAACCGATCCAGGAACTCTCCCAGCTCTACACGACATACCAGCAGGGAATGGCAGCGCTGGACAAGATCTTCGACCTGCTCGAGACCGAGCCCGACATGGTCGATGCCCCGGGCGCGATCGACCCAGGGACGCTGCGCGGCGAGATCGAGATGGAGGGAGTCTCGTTCGCCTACGCCGATGACGCGCTGGAGCGGGAGGAGCGGGGTGAACAAGTCGAGTGGGCGCTGCGAGAAGTCGACCTGCACGTCCCGCCCGGCCAGACGCTTGCCCTGGTCGGGGCGACGGGAGCTGGAAAGTCGACATTCGCGAAGCTGGTGGCGCGCTTTTACGACCCACAGGAAGGCCGGGTGCAGGTCGACGGTCACGACCTGCGCGGCGTCCAGCAGCTGGCGCTGCGTCGCCAGCTTGGGATCGTCCCTCAGGAGGGGTTCCTCTTCTCCGGCAGCGTGCGGGAGAACATCGCCTTCGGACGCCCGGAGGCTAGCCCCGAGGAAATCGGGGAGGCGATCCGCGCGGTCGGGGCGAGCGAGTTCGTCGCTGCCCTGCCGGACGGAATCGATACACAGGTCGGCGAGCGCGGCGTCCAGCTCTCGGCGGGGCAACGGCAACTTGTCGCCTTCGCCCGGGCGCTGCTGGCCGAGCCGCGCATCCTGATCCTCGACGAGGCAACCTCCAATGTCGACGTGCGGACCGAGAAGACAATCGAGCGCGGTCTCGAGCGTTTGCTGGCCGGCCGCACGGCGATCGTCATCGCCCACCGCCTCTCGACGATCCGCCGCGCCGGCAAGATCGTCGTCCTGCAAGGCGGCAGGATCGCCGAGCAGGGCACCCACGGCGAGCTGATCGAGGCCGGCGGGCCGTACTCCCGCCTCTACGGCGCATGGGCGCAGTCCTCAGCCGCATAGGCTGGCTCGGCGGCGGACCCGAGTTCGGGGGCAGCTGAGTGCTAGCCGGGGCCGATGCCGCCGGACCCGGTGCCACCGCTAGACGAGCCGCCCCCCCCAGACGTCCCGCCGCCGGTCGCCCCCCCGGTCGCCCCCCCAGCTTCGCCGGCCCCACCGGCGCTCGGCGTCGGTTCGGCTTCTGGAGCTGCTTCTGGCGCGCTCGTCGCTTCAGGCGTGTTCGACGAGGACGGCGTCGTCGAGCCGGGCGAGGCCGAAGGCGCCTTCGGCCCTTCGCTGCAATTCTTAAATCCATAGGCCTGCGCCGCCGTCTGGAAGGCAGTGAGCGCCGAGGTCGCGCTTGTCTCGGCGGCGCTGAGTGCGCTGCTGTCGCTCCGCTCATCGGCGAGTTTTGCTTCGCCCTCCGCCCTGGAGAGGGATTCGGCGGCGGAGATGAATTCAGAGTCGCCGCCGCCTTGAGGCGTTCCCAACCCCTTGAGGCTGCTGACCATGCCCGTGTAGATATCCGACACCTGGTCGACTTGGCTGACCTTGCTCGCTGAGCCAGAGCTCGACGAAGAGCCGACCGAGCCGACAGCCGCATTCACCTCGGCGCAGATCGCATCGCCCTGTTTTATGTATTCAGCCTTGCTGAGCGCGGCGGGAGTCGGTGTCGACGCCGTCGTCGCCGCGGTAGACACTGTCGATCCACCCCCTCCCCCACCACAGCCGACGATGCCGAGGGCGGCAAGAGGCAACGCGAGCAGGCAGTTTCGTGGTCGCATCTGGGGCGACGCTAGCAGAGCGATTGGACACTCGGCCAGGGGCTTTTTCGCTGCGCCCACGGGCTCGCATCGTGATGCCCAACCTCCCCAACCGCCTCAGCGCCACCCAGCGGCTGATCCATCCGCCCAGCAGGGACAAGATCGCTGCCTCGCCCATGCTGCCTGTGGGTTCGGACCGATCGAGCCACCTGCCACAGTCCAAAGCCCCGCCACTCCACGCCCGCGGCGGCGTGCGGGCCTACCACACGAGAACCTTTAGCGTCGGGGAGGTCGCTCCCGGGGCTCAGATGCGCCCGATCACGACAATGCCCGCAATACAACCTGCGGCGATGGCGGTCAGTGCCATGTTCTCCCTGCCTCGCTTGGTCCGGGCGTACCCGATGAAGTCGTCAAAGCGATAGCGGATCATTGTGCCTTTAGTAACACACTTCGCTCAAATTCAATGCGGTCTCAAGTCGGGATTGTCAAGCTGCGATTCAGCAGAGCTCAAAACCGCAACGCCATGCAGCCCCAGTCGCGTCCAGAGGCCGATCTATGCGGTTCGTTGCACGCTCGACTTCAGCGTCAAACGCTGAAGGCAGCTGGGCCACGCTGCTCGCCACCGTACGGCTGCCGCACAAGATCGCCAGGGACACTGCTTGAAAGCTCGAAGCGCCGATTCAAGGCTCATGGTCAGCGCACCATGACTTCGCCGAGTCGGGCAGTCGGTGAGCAGGCGGGGGGAGATTCTCAGGCCCGTCCCTCGTGCTGGACGCCCTCAAAGCAATAGGCGAGGAGGAGGCACAATCCGTTCTCCTCAACTCCGTACTTGCGTTTCGCGTCCGCGGCACTGCCCAGCCGCTGAAAGAACTTCAGCATTGCCGCTCGATCCTCATCTTGATAGAGGCTCTGATCGATTTCCGGCTCCCTCTCGTGAAGCCACAGGAACAGGCCGCCGCTGTCGATCTGCTCGTGCAGCTCATCTACATCGTGTGATGCGCCTCGGTCGATAGCTGTGATGACTTGAACGCCCATCACCGAGTAGCGCAGTTGCCCGTCCATTCAGCTCTTCCTCCTCTCGCTCTTGACGCCTCCGCTGTCGTGGGCCAACTTGGCGGCACGGCGCTCTCTCCTCCGGTGGGCGACGAACACCCCGACCACGAGCAATGCCGTGGCAACATATCCGGCAATGGCCAGCCAAGTGAGATGTTCGCCTCCGGTCACCCTTTTGAACCTCCCGACCGCAGCGAGCGATGCGACGGCAATGCAGTCTGTTCGTGCAATCAGGCGCATGGGCGGTTGCAGGTAGCGGCGCAGGTCAATCCATCCTCCGATCAAGCTCAGATGGCGGTTGCACACCATGCGGTTGGCTTCATCCCGTCAGGGAGTTGACCAACCAAGTGGCCCGGAGCTGCGGCCCAGGGACTCGAACCCCGACTACCTCGTCCAGAGCGAGGCGTGCTGCCATTACACCAGGCCGCAAGGAGACACCGGAGGATAACCGGAGGGCCAGGGCGAAAGGTCAGGCGCCAATCTCGGAGAGTTCGCTGGCCGGGTCGGCTATCCGGACCGTGTGAGCGGAGACGTCAACGCCATCGGCGAGCATGCGGCGAGCTTCGGCGAGATCCTCAGAGCGACCGACGCTAAGAGCGCCCGCCACCCTGCCGTTGCTCAGGTACCAGACCGAGAACTCACCGGAATCGCGGTTGCCGCGCCAGATCTCCTCGTCCCACTCGGCGGCGGGGCCGATGTACTCGATGCTCGCCCAATCGGCGAGGTCGCTGAAGAAGTAGGGAACGACGTCGTAGTCGCGGTCCTCGCCGAGCATGTTGCGGGCAACGTGCATGCCCTGCTGCATCGCCACGTCCCAATGCTCGACCCGCAGCCGCCGACCGTGGACGACGCTCTCATACGAACAGCAGTCACCGGCGGCGTAGATGTCCGAGGAGGAGGTCTGAAGCTTTGCGTCGCAGATGACCCCGTCGCCCACATCAATGCCCGCCCGCTGGGCGAGCACCGTGTCGGGGCGCACGCCGGTGCCGACCACGACCGCGTCGCACTCGACGCTCAAGCCGCTCTTTGTCACCACCGCCCTGACCCGCCCGTCGCCCTCGAAGGCCTCCAGCTCCTCGCCGCCATGGACGGTTATGCCTTTGGACTCGATCAGCCCCTGGAACCAGCGGCCGGCATCCTCGCCAAAGGTCCGTGAGAGCGCTACCGCCTCCATCGTCACGATCGTGCACTCGACACCCTGGGCGGTGAGCGAGGCGGCGACCTCGGTGCCGATATAGCTGCCGCCGATGAGCACCACGTGCTCAGCCGCCTCGGCTGCAGCGCGGATCGCGTCCGAGTTGCCGAAGGCGCGCAGATAGTGGATGCCCTCGTTCTCGGCTCCCTCGACACGGAGGATGTTGACCGTCGCGCCAGTGCCGAGCAGCGCCTTGTCGAAGGACACCTCTTCGCCACCCTGAAGCTTCGCAGTCCCCGCCGCCGGGTCGAGCGTCATCACGTTGCGCCCGCTCAGCAGGTCAACCCGGTTCTCCTCATACCAGGGGAGAGGATTTACATAGGCGTCCTCGCGCTTGGCTTCGCCGCGAAGGTACTCCTTGGAGAGCGGCGGCCGTTCGTAGGGGGGCTCGGGCTCGCGTCCGACCAGGAGGATCGATCCCTCCGCCCCCCGCCGCCGCAGCTCTGCCGCGCAGTGGGCGGAAGCCATGCCGCCGCCTATGAGCAGGAAGTCGACCGCACGATCAGCCATCCTCGGCCCTACCGTTCCCTTGCGGCCCAAAGAGCGCTTTGAGGTCATCCTCCCTGCCCGGGTCGAGCACTGCGAGCACCTCGTCACCGGCCTCCAGAACGGTGTCCGGGCCCGGGACGAATCCCTTGCCTGAGCGCAGTATGGAGATCAGCAGGCTGCCTTCGGGCATCTGCAGATCGCCGACTCGGCGTCCGGTCACCCCGGAGTCCTGGCCGAGCAGCATCTCGATGATCTCCAGCTGCTCTTCCTGCAGGTCGAGCAGGTGGACCAGCCCGTACTCCGGCACCTCGTGCTCGAGCAAGCGAAGGATGAGGTCGGTGGCAGAGACAGACGGCTTGATGTTCAGCAGGTCAAAGTGCTGACGGTTGCGGGGGTTGTTGACGCGGGCGATCACCCGGTTGACGAGGTACTTCTCGCGGGCCACCTGGCAGATAAGCATGTTGTCCTCGTCATCGCCGGTGACCGCGATCACCATGTCTGCCCGCTGGATTCCGGCCCGCTCCAGAACCCACAGCTCCGAGGCGTCGCCGTAGGAGATGTTGTGCTCGAGCTCCTGCTCGACGGTCAGGTAGCGGCGCCGGTTGCTCTCGATAGCCGTCACCTCGTGTCCCTTGTCGAGCAGCTCCCGCGCAAGGTTCCAGCCGACCTTGCCCGCTCCGACGACGATTATGTACATGCGACTCCCCGCTCCCCTCGTCGCCTCAGGCGGCTTCCGCCGAGTCGCCTGGCCCGCCGCCGCCCCTATGGGCGCCCTCACGGACCGCGTTCTCCAGCATGTCGATCGCGACCCGGGTCGGGCAAACGGTGTGCAGTCCCTGGCGCTGGTACCACTCGGCCCGCAGCGGATCGAGCACCCGCGCGATCACCGTCGGCACCATGTAGCGGCGCTGGGCAATCTGGGCGATGATGATGTTGGTGTTGTCGCCGTCTGTAGAGGCGATGAAGGCATCGGCGCGCTCGACCCCGGCGGCGATCAGCGCCTCGGTCTCCAGGCCGGCTCCTACCGTGAAGTGGCCTCCAAGATCCTCCCAGCCCTTCTCGAGGCCGACCTCGAGCCTAGCGTGGGACTCCGGGTCCTCATCGAGGCAGGAAACCTCATGGCCCTCGCGCAACATCGCCCGAGCGACCGAAGATCCAACCCGGCCGCAGCCGACGATCAGGATGAACATAGCCGGATACTAGTCGGCCGCAGAGGCTTGGGCCGCCGACGCAGGTACGGTCTCCGGTGGCGCCGTGAGGAGTACCCGGCAAGGGGATTTCTTCAGCACGTACTCGGTCGCGGCACCGATCTCAGCGGGCTTGGCGGCACCGATCCCGCCTAGCGTCGCCCCACCCTTGATCTTGGTCGGCGGCTCGCCTCCGACAACTATCGCCTCGGCGCCGCTGCGCCGCGCCGCCTCGACGATCCCGGCCCCTACGTTGCGTGCGCGCACCAGCTCGGCGCTAACCTCGACGTCCTCGTACTCCTCTCCGACCTGTTTGGCCCGCCCGAGGGCGCGCCGTGCTGCTTCCTCCCGCTCTGGCGGCAGCTCCGCGTCCAGCGACATCGCCAGCGGAACCTCGACCACGTAAACGATGTCGAGGTGGGAGTCGTAGCGCTCAGCCTCCGCCTCCTCCTGCTCTGCCGCAGCGAGACGTCCGGCTGTGGCGACTATATCGTCGTCCAGCTCGGTCCCAAAGACCGGCACGAGGATGTTGCGGAAGGCGACCTCCGGCGCCTGCTTGGTGAGGGCCTGCTCGGTGACCGAGACGCGCTTGGTAAGCGTCGTTTCCTCGAAGACCTTGCGGTAGACCACGTAGAAGAGGAGACCGAACGCCATCCAGCCGATCCCTACCCAGCGGGCGACATCGTGGTAGGCGAGCACGCTGAGAAAGGCAAGCCCGCTAATCAGCGCCGCGAGCATCGCCGGCATGGGAAGGCTGGCGCCGCGCCATGGGACATTCCACGGGATCCGGAAAGGTCGCGGGCGATCGGGGTCCTTGATCCTGAGGCGGATGATCGAAAGGTGGGCGACGGTGATCGCCAGGGTTGCGCCGAAGGCATAGATACTGGCCAACAGCTCGACGCTGGTCGGCACGACGAGACCGATCGCGATCGCGCCGGAAATCGCGATCGCGACATAGGGAGTGGCGTGACGCCTGCTGAGCTTTCCCAGCCAGCTAGGAATCTGACGGTTGATCGCCAGTGTGTAGATGTGGCGCGAGACGCCGAGCATCGAGATGCTGGCTGCCCAGAACAACACCGGGGTTGCGACCAGGGCGACCATCCAGCGCATCGCGTCGGCGACCCCGGATGGGTGGAAGGCGGAAACGACGCCCAGCACCGGTGCCTCGACGTAGCGGCCGCCGAGCGCCGTCTCCGGCCCGTGGGGGCCGGCCACCACCGGCACCGCCATCAGGGCGATCGCCGCCATCCCGGCGTAGACCAGCGGCACCGCGATCGCTCCGAGCGAGACGATCCGCTTCAGGTCGCGCGGCTCGACGTTGATGTCGGGGGCAAGGTCGGAGGCGGCCTCGATGCCGGCGTAGGCGAGCATCGCGACGACCGCCGCGTAGACGATGTCCTTGAAGCTTGGGCTGGTGAGTAGATCGAGCTGGGCGGTCAGACGGGCGGGATGCCAGACAGCGAGGACGCCTACCACAATCACTGCAAGCTGGAGGCTGACGTCGGCGAGGGCCAGCACGGCGAGCGAGCGCTGGCGCCCCCGCCCGGTGACGTTGAGGACGTTGAGGACGCTGACGGCGACGATGACGAGAGCAGCCACTCCGATCTCCAAGCCGGGCCTGCCGAGACTGGGAGAGATCGGCTCCAGGTAGTGGGGAACCGAGATCGCCGCCAGTGCGATCACGATCAGATAGTCGATCAGGATCGCCCAGCCGGCGATGAAGGCGATCAGCTCGTTGAAGGCGTGGCGAGCAAATGTGGAGGAGCCGCCGCGCTCGCGGAACATCGCACCGCCCTCGACATAACTGAGAGTGGTTAGCGCAAAGAGCAGACCGGCAGCAAGGAAAATCAACGGGGTGAGTCCGAGGCCGCGGGCGGCGACGACCCCGAGCGCGAAGTAGATCGAGAAGCCGACGGCCGAGTAGGCGGTGGCGAAGAGCCAGGGGACGCCGAGTCCGCGGCGAAGCAGCGGCGCCGAGTGCGACCGCTCCGCCTCCGGCTCGCTCACCGATCCATCCGGGACGCTGCCCACAGCCGCCCCCCACCGACCGCGGTGAAGGCGACACCCATCACCACCCCGACCGAGAGGGGCCCGCCGCCGGCGGCGAGGGTCGCAACGAGGATCACCAGACCCAGCGCGAGGAAGACGAGCGAGAAGGCCCGGACGGAACCGCGGTAGATCCCCTCTGGCGATGCCATCGTCGCGATTCTAGGGTGCCCTCTGAACGTGAACGCGGTCCAGGTCAGCGGGCGAGGGGCAGCCGCAGAGGGCCAAGGTTAGCTCCAACTCGTCGCGCAGCAGCTCCAGCACGCGCCGGGCCCCCTCCTCCCCGGCCGCAGCCAGCCCCCAAAGGGCGGGGCGCCCGACCATTACGGCATCGGCCCCCAGGGCGAGCGCGACGGCGACGTCGCTGCCGCGGCGGACGCCGCCGTCAACCAGCACGGAGGCCCGTCCCTCGACGGCATCGACCACCTCCGGCAGTGCATCGGCGCTCGCCAGCACGCAGTCGAGCTGGCGACCGCCATGGTTGGAGACGACGACGCCGGCGGCGCCGTGCTCGACTGCGAGCGCCGCGTCCTCGGCAGTCAGCACGCCCTTGACCACTACCGGGAGCCTGCACTCCGAGACGAGATCCTCTAGGTCCCGCCAGTTCAGCGCCGGATCCATCAGCGAGAATGTCTCCTCGATCGTCACCTCACGGTCGACCCCAAGGGCAGCCTGCACGCTCGGCACGCCGAGTCCCTTCGGGATCTTGAACCCGGTTCGCAGGTCGCGCTCGCGGCGGCCTCCACGCGGTGCGTCGACGGTTACCACAATCGCCTCGAAGCCCGAGCCGGCCGCCTCGTCCACCAGCGCTCGGGTGAGACCCCCGTCCTTGAAGCAGTAGAGCTGGAACCAGCGCCGCCCTGCCGGTGCTGCGGCGGCGACCTCGCTCGGCCGTACCGTCGCCAGAGTTGAGACGCACATCACCGTCCCCGCGGTGGCCGCGGCGTGGGCCATCCCCACCTCTCCATCGTCGTCCACCAGCCGCTGGTAGGCCACCGGTGCGACAAGGACGGGCATCGAGACCTCAGAGCCTAGGACGCTCGCCGAGGTCTTCACCTCACTCACATCGACGAGCACACGTGGCCGCAGCCGCCACCGTCGCCAGGCATCGACGTTGTCCCTCAGCGTCACCTCATCGCAAGCGCCCCCGGCGAAGTACCCCAGCGCCCCCACCTCCAGATTCTGAGAGGCGAGCCTCTCGAAGTCGGAGACGTTGAGTGGCGGGTGAGAGCTCAGAAGTGAACGATGGGAATGATCAGGATCGCGACGATGTTCGCGACCTTGATCATCGGGTTGATCGCAGGACCGGCGGTGTCCTTGTAGGGGTCGCCGACTGTGTCGCCGGTGACCGAGGCGGCGTGGGCCTCGGAGCCCTTGCCGCCGTGAGCGCCATCCTCGATCAGCTTCTTGGCGTTGTCCCAGGCTCCTCCGCCGGCGGTCATCGAGATCGCCGCGAAGAGGCCGACGACAATCACGCCGATCAGCAGGCCGCCGAGCGCATTGACGCTGAGCAGGCCGACGACTACCGGCACGGCAATCGGGATCAGCGCCGGGAGGATCATCTCCTTCTGGGCGGCGGCGGTGACGATGCTGACCGTCTTGCCGTACTCGGGCTTCTCGGTTCCCTCCATGATCCCCGGGTGCTCGCGGAACTGCTTGCGCACCTCCTCGACGACCTGGCCGCCAGCGCGGCCGACCGCCTCAATCGCCAGCGCCACAAATAGGTAGACCATCATGCCGCCGACAATCAGCCCGATCAGCACTTCGGGGCTGGTCAGGCGGAAAAGGCTGTTGAGGTCGAAGCCCGCCGGAGCGTGATCGCCCAATTCGCTTTTGAAGGCGGCGAACAAAACCAGAGCGGCAAGTGCCGCAGAGCCAATCGCGTACCCCTTGGTGACGGCCTTGGTCGTGTTGCCGACCGCGTCAAGTGGGTCGGTGACGTTGCGCACGTCCTCCGGCAGGTCCGCCATCTCAGCGATGCCGCCGGCATTATCGGTGATCGGGCCAAACGCGTCCAGGGCGACGATCAGGCCGCAGAGTGAGAGCTGTGCCATCACGGCGACACCGATGCCGTAGATGCCAGCCAGCTGATTTGCGCCGAGGATCGCCAGCGCAAGGACAAGCGCGGGCGCAGCGGTTGACTGAAAGCCCTGGGCGAGCCCCTGGATGATGTTGGTCGCGTGGCCGGTCTCCGAGGCCTTGGCGATCGTCCGCACGGGGCGGAAGCGGGTCGAGGTGTAGTAATCGGTGATTACGAAGAGGAGGGCCGTGACAGCGACGCCGATCACGGCGCAGAGCCAGAGGTCCGTGGTGGTCACCGTCTTAGCCGCGGTGCTGAGGCCGAGTCGCACCGGGTCGCTCATCAGCCACTTAGTAATCGGGTAGAAGGCGGCAATCGAGAGGATCCCTGAGACGATCAGGCCCTGGTACAGCGCGCCCTCGACGCGATCGGATTTGGTTCGCACCGAGAGTGCTCCGATGATCGAGGCGATGATCGCAACGCCGCCAATCACCAGCGGGAAGATCGCCACATTGCGCGAGAAGTCCCCACCGGCGCCAGTGAAGGTAAGCACCCCGAGCAGCATCACGGCGACCGAAGTGACGGCGTAGGTCTCAAAGAGGTCGGCTGCCATGCCGGCGCAGTCGCCGACGTTGTCGCCGACGTTGTCGGCGATCACCGCCGGGTTGCGAGGATCGTCCTCGGGTATGCCAGCCTCGACCTTGCCGACCAAGTCGGCGCCGACATCGGCCGCCTTGGTGAATATGCCGCCACCGAGCCGGGCGAAGACAGAGATCAGCGAGCCGCCGAAACCGAGGCCGATCAGCGCGTCGACGGCCTGCTTGTCGGTGCTGCCGGTGAGGACTAGGAGGCCGTAGTAGCCGGCAACGCCGAACAGCGCCAGGCCGACCACCAGCAGGCCGGTGACCGAGCCGCCCTTGAAGGCAACGTCGAGCGCCGGCGGAACGCCGCCCCGGGCCGCCTCGGCGACCCGGGAGTTGGCCCGTACCGAGAGGTTCATCCCGATGAAGCCGGCCGAGCCGGAGAGGAAGCCGCCGATCACGAAGCCGATCGCAGTCTTGTAGTCCTGGAGGATCCAGAGCACGATCGCGAGCGGCACCGCGGCGGCGGCGATGATCGTGTACTGGCGGGTGAGATAGGCCTTGGCGCCTTCCTGCACCGCTCCCGAGATTTCCTGCATGCGCTCGTTGCCCGGCGATTTCGCGAGCAGTCGCTGGGTGATTACCAATCCATACAGCACCGCCGCCCCGGCGCAGACGAGCGCGACGACGACTCCGTAATCGGTCAAGAACTTGGTCAAGTTAGGTTCCTCCGGCTGGTTTAGCGGCGCGGGAGTCTATATGCGAGCGCGGCGCCCTCGTCCCCCGACCGGTCCACTACGCGGGTTTCGCGGCCCGCTCGACAGCGGTGTAGGTGCGCTTCGTCTCCCCCACGGCCTCGCGGTAGACGTCTTCGATCGGGACCCCGGCGTCGAGCGCCTCGCGGGCTCGCTGGGCGCCATTTCGCTCTGGCAGCCCAACCTCGATGCCAAGCCGCGAGCGGGCCGGCTCGGTCCAAGCGAGCACCGAATCCAGCGCCCCCCTGAACTCGACCACCTCACCGCGCCGGAAATCGATCGTCTTGCCGCCCATCCCGTGGCGGATCGCCCGCCAGAGGTTCTCCTCGATCTCACGGTCGGCGAGCGGCTCCCCGGCGGCCCCATAGCCCCGCTCGTCGTAATCGAGCGCTGTCTGGGCGATACAGGCAGCGATCAGCCCGGCGAGGGCGAAGGACTCGTCCCCCCTGGTCTGCGCGTCGCAGATCCGCACCTCGACGGTGCCGAAGTGATGGTGGGGGCGGACGCTCCACCAAAGCTGGGTTGACTCGACGATTGCCCCGGTCCGCTCCAACATGCCGACGAACTCGGCGTAGCGATTCCAGTCGCCAAACGGGGACGGGATGCCGCAGCGCGGGAAGGTGCGGGTGAAGATCTCGGTGCGAACCGTGTGCAGGCCGGTGTCGCGGCGGTCCAGGAAGGGCGAGTTTGCCGAGACCGCGAGCAGCAGCGGCAAGAGCTCCCGCATCCAGTCGCAGACGGCGATCGCCCGATCGGCGCCGCGCACTCCCATGTGGACGTGCATGCTCCAGGTGTTGTTGCGCTGGGCGATCCAGCCCAGTTCGTGCCGCAGGCGCGTGTAGTGCGGGGTGTCGATGATCCGCTGGTCGAGGTAGCTGGCCCAGGGGTGCGTGCCCATCGCCCCCAGCGCCAGGTCCATGCCAGCGGTCAGCTCGAACAGCCGGGCGCGGCGCTCGCGCTGGCTCGCCAGCGCCTCGACGAAGCTCTCCGAGCGCCCCGAGCGGATCTCTATCTCGGAGGCGATCAGCTCGCCGGCCGCCGACCCGCCGAGCACCTCGTCGACCTGACAGGCCGCGTAGACCTCCTCGAAGCGGTGCTCCAGCTCGAGCGTCGCGGGGTCGAGGATCGCAAACTCCTCCTCCAGCCCAACCGTGAAGTCGGTGGAGGACTCGAATCTCTCCCGAACGAGGTCGAGGTCGAGGGACAAGGATCAGGCGAGGTAGAAGTAGAGCGCGTAGAGCAGGTCGACAGCGGGACTGGAGGTGTGAACGGTCACCTCCGGCGGCACCTGGAGAAGCTGCTCGGAGTAGTTGAAGATGATCTTGACCCCGGACTCGACCAGGCGATCGGCGACGTCCTGGGCGGCAGCGGCGGGGACGGCAAGCACCCCGACCACGATCTCCTCCTCGGAGACGATCGCCTCCAGGTCGCCGAAATCTCGGATCTGCATGCCGCCGACCTCGGTGCCGACGACACTGGGGTCGACGTCGAACATGGCGACGATCTGGAAACCGTGGTCGGCGAAGATGTCGGAGCTGGCGATCGCCTGGCCGAGATTGCCGGCCCCGAAGAGGGCGATGTTGTGCTGGCCGGAGGTTCGAAGGATCTTGCGGATCTCGGCGACCAGCGAGTCGACGTTATAACCGACGCCCCGCTTGCCGAACTTGCCGAAGCCGGAGAGGTCGCGGCGAATCTGGGTCGGGTTGATGTGGGTGTACTCGGAGAGCTCCTGCGAAGAGATCGTCTCCCGCCCCATCTTGCGAGCCTGGGTGAGGACCTGCAGGTAGCGCGAGAGCCGCGCCGCGACGCCGAGCGAGAGCCTCTCGCCGTCGACGATCAGCTCTTCGGCCACGTCACGCTCCTCGATCGCCTGCGCCATCCGCCCTCACGATATCGAGCCTCGCCCGCAGGCCCGCCTCATCGAGCGAAAGTTCGGAAACGACCTCTCCGTCGACCTCGACCACGGGGATTCGCTCCAGGTAGGCCCGCAGCAACGCCTCGTCGCCCTCGATATCGACCTCGCGCAGCTCAAATCGAAGGCCCTCGGAAGGGAGCGCGAGGATCGCATCGAGCGCCTCCTCGCAAAGGTGACAGCCGCGACGCGAGTAGACGATCACCTCGGCCATGCGACCAACGGGGGCTCGGAGGCGAAGGCATCGTAGGAAAGGTAGTCGGGGTAGGGGATCGACTCAGCGAAGCGCGCCGCCGAGCCGATCATCGCCGCGTTGTCGGTACAGAGCTCGCGCGGGAGAAGCTTCAGCCGCAGCCCGAGGCGATCGCAGAGCGCGGCCACCGCCTCGCGCAGCGGCCCGTTCGCCGCCACCCCGCCACCGAGCGCAACCGCCTCCCATCCTCCTCTGTGAAGAGCACGCTCCAGCTTGGCAACGAGCTGGCCGACGACCGCGGCCTGAAAGGAGGCGGCGAGATCGGCGCCCCGCTCCCTCACCCCCTCGGGCCCGAGCTCGCGACAGCGGTAGACCAGCGCCGTCTTGAGGCCGCTGAAGCTGAAGTCGAGCCCGGGGTCGCGGGCCATCGCCACCGGCAGCTCGAAGGCAGCGGGGTCGCCCGTCGCCGCCAGCCTCTCCAGGGCGGGCCCGCCGGGGTAGCCAAGCCCGAGCATGCGGGCCGCCTTGTCGAACGCCTCCCCGGCGGCGTCGTCGAGGGTCTGGCCGAGAACTTCGTGACCACGGCGGTCGCGGACGGCAGTCAACAGGGTGTGCCCGCCGCTGGCAAGGAGACAGAGGAACGGTGGCTCCAGCGGCTTGGGCTCGAGGAAGTTGGCGGCGACGTGGCCCTGAAGGTGGTCGACCGGGATCAGCGGCAGCCGCCGCGGCGCGGCGATCGCCTTCGCGGTGCTGACCCCGACCAGGAGGGCGCCGATCAGGCCGGGACCGGCGGTGACCGCCACCACCTCGACCTCATTGAGCGAGGCGCCCGCCTCCTTGAAGGCGGCCTCAACTACCGGCGCGGTCAGCTCCAGGTGGTGTCGGGAGGCGACCTCCGGCACGACGCCCCCGAACTGCTCATGGGCAGCGGCCTGGGATGAGATCACATTGGCAAGGATGCGCGGGCCATCGAGGACGGCTGCGCATGTATCGTCGCAGGAGGTCTCGATTGCGAGGATCAAGGAAGCTAGTCCAGCCACATGATCAGCGCGTCCTCGCCGTTGTCGTGGTAGTAGCGAGGGCGGACGCCGGCGGAGCGGAAGCCAAAGCGCTCATACATCGAAATCGCCGCGAGATTGGAGACCCGCACCTCAAGGGTGAAGGGCAACTTCCCCCGCGCCTCTTCGATCAGCCGCGAGATCAGTCGTCCGGCGACTCCGGAACGGCGATGCTCCGGTCCGACGGCGACGTTCATCAGATGCCAAACCTGGTCGTAGCGGGAGCAGACGACGTAGCCGAG
Source organism: uncultured Solirubrobacterales bacterium (assembly GCA_963777915.1). Taxonomy (GTDB): domain Bacteria; phylum Actinomycetota; class Thermoleophilia; order Solirubrobacterales; family 70-9; genus CAVUPF01. The sequence goes on from CAVZSH010000005.1 coordinate 1,207,845, forward strand.
CAGCTCCTCGCCGGCGGTCGCCGCGAGGCAGATCCCGGATGGCTTGGAGAGCTCCAGCACGAACATCGCCAGCGACCAAGGCGTCGGGAAGGAGCGCCGCTCGATCGCGATCACGGCAGGTAGGTCGCTGTAGGCGAGTCGCCTCACCTTCACCTCGCGGGATATCTCACTCGGCTGTCTGGACAGTGTCTCGCTCATGCCACCGCACCGCGTCGGGGGGTCTCAGATAGATCGGGGCGAGCGGGTCGGCGTCCCCCGCCTCGCCGCTCGCCGCGAGCGCGCAGATGTGCCGCGCGGCGACTCGGTGAACGGGATCGTCGTCGTCGGCCACCTCGACGCCGCACCGGGCCAGCTCTTGGCGAAATCGTAGCGCCCCAGATCCGGCCGCCCGCGGAGCCTGGGCCAGCTCGGCGACCCGCGCGGCGAGATCGGCCGGCGAGGCTACGAACGGCTCCCAGAGCCGCTCGCCCAGCTCCGCCGAGTAAAGCGCTGCGAAGAGCTCGCCGCGACGGGCGTCGAGAACGGCGAGCCGGCCGGCCCCGCCGCCGCCTCGCTCGGCCAGCGCCCGGCCGATCGCATCGAGCGTGCAGACGCCGGTCAACGGCAGGCCCGTGCCGGCCGCCAGGCCCCGTGCTGTGGCGATCCCGATCCGCACTCCGGTGAACGAACCCGGCCCGAGGCCGACCGCAATCAGACCGATCGCCCCCCAGCCGCCGCCCGCGGCGGCTGCGCGCTCCACCTCGTCCAACAGCACCGTTGCGTGCCGGGGTTTGCCCTCCGCTGAGAGACCCAGCAGCGACTCGTGAAGCACCTCGCAACCGCGCGCGGCGCAGACGGCAGTGTCGCCGGTCGCGGTGTCGAAACCGACGACTACCAGCTCGACGCTACTTCCCGACCGTGAAGGAATAGGAGCCGACGCGCTTGCCCGAGACGAACCAGGTCACTTTGTGGTTGCCGGGGATGACGTCGTGGGTGATTTCGTTCACGTACAACTGCCCTTTGGTCGCTTCCTGCTTGCTCTTACAGAAGTGCTTTCCGTTCGGGAACTTGACGCAGACGGTGTAGAAGACATCGGCGTTGACGCTCTCGAAGAAGGCGCCCTTTTTACTCTTCTTCGGGCAGACCCGGGCGGGCGCCGTTTGTTCAGTGAGGCCGCAGCCGACGTAGTGTTTGTAGGCCACCGCCCCCGCCGAAGCAGGCGCCGCGGCGGCGAGCAGGGCAACCCCCAACACCGTTGCCGCCAGCGCCTTCAGTCCCTTCATGCGGAAATCCCTTCCCTTCTGGATCGAGTTTGAGAGCCGATGCTACAGCGCCCTTTCACATTCCCGAACACGCCTCCGAGCCGGTGGATGCGCCGCATCCAGGGGTAAGGTTTGGCCCCCTCGTCCCGAAAGGAGACCCGCGTTGAGGAGATTCACCCACAGGGCGACGCAGCTCGCGGCCGTGCTGGCAATAGCCGCGAGCGGCGCGGTCTTGGCCGGCTGCGGAGGAAGCAGCACCTCCAACAGCATCAGCAACCAAGTCAGCGGAGCCAAGGAAGCAGTCAACAAGGCTCTCGAACAGGGCCAAAAGCAGCTCAACAAGGCGACAAATCAAGGCCAGAAGACGCTCAAGGAAGTCCAGAGCAAGGGCAACACAGCGATCGAAAAGACCCAGAAGGGGCTCAACGGCGACAAGGTCAGCAAGGAAGCCGAAAAGAAGCTGAACGAAGCCAAGGGCGAGGCCAACGAAGCGATCGAAAAGGCCAAGCAGCAGCTGAAGAACTCGGGTTAATACAGCCGCTCAGCCGAATTCGATCTCGCGACGATCCCCACCTGCGTAGCGGAGCCGCACCTCCAGCGCCGGGCGCTCGAGGCGCGGCTCCGCTACGGCAGGCCACTCCAGGAAGGCGACCCCGTCAGGACCGAGATAGTCGTCGAGCAGGGCCGGGTCCTCGCCGTCGAGGCTCTCCAGCCTGAAGAGGTCGAGATGAGAGATGGGCAGCCGCCCGGCGTAGCGCTGGCCGATCGTGAAGGTCGGGGAGGTAATCGGTCCCTCGACCCCGAGCGCCCGGCAGGCGCCGCGGATCAGCGTCGTCTTGCCTGTGCCGACCTCGCCGCTGACCACGATCACGTCGCCGGGTCTCAGCCGACCGGCTATCTGGGCTCCGAGCGCCTCCGTCTCCGCAGCCGAGCGGCTCTCGACCTTCTCCATCCGGCGCCTAGCCGAACAGGTCGAGCTGGTCGACCCGAGGCGGCGGTGGCGGGCTGTCGTCTTGGGCCTCGATCGCCTCGTGGATCTCAGCCGCCGAGTGCGGCGGGGGTCCTGCGAGTAACTCCGGAAGGCGCTCGAAATCACTGCGCAGGGTCTCCTTCACCGCCGGGGTACGTAGCGCCGCGGCCGGGTGAAAGAGCGGCACCAGGAAGATGGCGCGACCGCCCAGCTCGTGCACCTGCGGCGTCCCCCGCACCTTGGTAATCCCAGCCGGGCTGCCGCTGAGCAACTTGGTGGCGAAGTTGCCCAGCGTGCAAACGACTTTCGGCTCGATCATCTGCACCTGCTCGAACAGGTAGGGCCGGCAGGCCTCTATCTCCAGGGGCTGAGGGTCCCGATTGCCCGGGGGTCTCGACTTGAGGACGTTGGCGATGAAAACGTCCTCGCGGGACATTCCGATTCCCTCCAGCAGCTCGCCCAGGAGCTGTCCAGCGCGACCGACGAAAGGCAGGCCCCGACGGTCCTCCTCGGCTCCCGGCGCCTCTCCGACGAACATCAGGTCAGCATCGGCGTCACCGGCCCCAAAGACAGCCTTGGTGCGGGTCTGGTGAAGGGGACATCTGGTACATACCTGGACTTCCTTGTAGAGCTTGACGAGCCGTGCGCGGCGCTCCTCCGGGGACAGGCTCACTGCGATCCTTTCTGGCGGCGCGGCGGCGGGACATCTCCGGCCGCGCGCTTGCGCTTCGTCTCTGCCAGGCGCTGAGCGCGCGCCGTTTCGCGCTCGCCGCGCCTCGATTCGTCCGACTTGATGCTCGCGCCGCGCGGCTGGCGCCCCGGCGGGGAGAGGGGCGAGAGCAACCGGCGCGTCCGCTCCGAACCACATGCCCGGCATGGGGTGCTTCCGGCATCCAAGCGGATCAGCTCCTCAAAGCGATTCCCGCACTCTTCGCACTCGAACTCATAGATCGGCATCAGCGTTTTCTGCCCTTTACGGATGGCGCATTTTTTGGCTCTAAAGAGCCATTTTAGGCGTTTTGCACATCAGCTGATTTGCGGCCATTTCCGTACATCGCGTTGCCCTGGCGTTGCCCTGAGGCTGGCGCGACGGCCTCATCGAGGAACTCGGCATCGCCGACTCCGGCGTCCATCAGATGCACATATGTGCGCAGGGTGAAGGCCGGATCCGTGTGCCCGAGCCACTCGGCGACCTGCTTGACGTTGCGGCCGGCCTCAAAGAGCAGCGACGCGCAGGTGTGGCGGAACGAGTGGAAGGTGACCCATGGCATCCCCGCGACCTCCCTGGCCGGGTGCAGCACGTCCCGGCCGACGTTCGGGGGTGATAGCGGGCCTCCCCTCGGCGACCGGAAGACCGGCGCCTGCGGCCCGCGGAAGCTATCGCGCCGATACGCCAGGACTCGCGCGGCCATCCCCGCCGAGAGCGGGATGTCACGCCTGCCGGCGCCACTCTTCAGCCGGCGGCGCCTGCCTCGGTAGACCTGCTCGCGGACCTTGATGCGGGGGCTGTCGCCGAGGTCCAGGTGCTCCCATGTAAGGCCCACAGCCTCGGAGATGCGCAGGCCGGAGTGAGCCAGAAGTTCGAAGAACAGCCGCCAGTCCTCAGGGATTGACGCTAGCAACAGGGCCAGCTCCTCCCGCGTCAGCGCCTTGGCGTGCTCGTCCAACGCCCCCTCGGTGCTCCTCGCGGCGGGGACGCGGGCTCCCTGGATCGGGTTGAAGCGCAGCAGGCCATCCTCCACGGCCGTGGCGAACAGCGCCGAGAGCGCTGCGCGAGTCTTGCGGATCTCCGATGTCGAGGCTCCACGGCTGCGCAACAGACCCAGCAGAGCCCGAACGTCGGCGGGCTCGACATCGGCGAGCTTCCAGGTACCCCAGCGCTTCGCCGGCTCACCACCGATCACCCGGCGGTACTCCTCGCGACTGGTCTGCGAGAACCCCCGAGCCGTCGTCCCGCGTAGCTCTCGATCCACTCAGAGAAGTAGTTGTCGAAGCGGATCTTGGACGTCGGTCGACGATCGCCGGCCTCGCGGCTTCCCTTCGCCTCACGCGCCTCGGCGAAGGTGGCGAAGGTCTCCTTGTGCTGTTGGCCGCGGTGGAGCCAGACCAGCACGTAGGAGCACTCGCAGCGCCCCCTGCCGTCGCAGTCTTTGGCGTGACGGCGGAAGATGCCAGCGGTCGAGGTCTTGGTCAGCTTCGCCATCACCGCCTCCTTCCTGCCAGCTTCTTCATCCTGCGGATTATCACCCGCAGGGCGGCGTGCGGGCAAGCGGGGCAAGCGACGCTCTGGCATATGCCGATCGAGCACGTGGTTCGCCGTGCTCAGCGGCTTTCGGTCGCCGCAGACGCCCAGGGGCCATCGGCCCCAGCATCCGCCACCGCCTCCATGGCGAACCGCTCATCGAACGCGCCCTTGGCGATGCTTTTGTGATGGTGGCTACCGGAGAACGATAGGCCGACGGAACGCCTCTTTTCCACCCCGAACTGTGGCGATCGCCTGAACGTGGAGCAGCTGATGCTCGGAGAGCAGTACGAGCGCCTCGCCGGTCAGACGCAATGCGACTGACCTCGACGCGCCGGTCGGGAGGCTGTAGTGGCGGTGGCCGAGGGTGACCGTCTCGATGCGCCGCGCCCTGCGATGGCGACGAGGCAAGTGTCGCTTGGCTCGCAGCGTCAACCGCAAGACGCCGCGGCATTTGGTGCCAGCGGCAGCGCCAGCGCAACTCAGCCTGAGATCCGTCAGCCCACCGGCCATCGATTTGGCGTGGGGGCGGATCGCAACGGTCAGCGGCGGCGGGAAGAATCTGCCGACGTTTCCCGGTGCGTTGGCGGCCAAGAGCGCGGTGCCTCCGCCCCCTTCGGTGATTTCGGTATCCGAGCCAAACCACAGGTCCCCTTCTGGGCCCTCCGCGAGCGAGAGAGGGGGAAGACTGCAATCAGCGCGGAGGCAGGAAGGCTGAGTAGTCTGCCCACTCGGGGAGATCGAGCCGATTTCGCTGCCGGCGGTGAACCAGATGTCTCCGGAGGGTCCCGCGGCGATCGCCCCTGTGCCCGTCTTCGTCGGAACCGGAAACTGCACGACCTTGCCGCCCGTGGTGATGCGGCCGATCTCTTTCGCGCCGCTCTCGGTGAACCAGAGACTGCCGTCTGAGCCCGCCGCAATCCCAGCCGGACTTCCGCCGAAAGGCAGCGGGAATTCCGTGATCGCCCCAGATGGCGTGATGCGACCGATCTTGTCGGCCCCGCTCTCGGTGAACCAGAGGTTGCCGTCGGGGCCGGCGGTGATCATGTCCGGCTGGCTGTTGGAGCCTGGCAGCGGGAATTCGGTGATCTGGCCGCTCGTGGGTGATAACGACCGATCTTGTCGGCGGCTTGCTCGGTGAACCAGAGGTTGCCGTCGGGGCCGGCGGTGATCCCGACCGGCCTACTTTCGCCATGAGGGAGGGGGAATTGGGTGATCTGCCCGCTAGTGGTGATGCGGCCGATCTGGTTGGCAATGCTCTCGGTAAACCAGAGGTTGCCGTCTGGACCCGTGACGATCGCCGGCAATCCGGACTTGCCGGGTTCCTTTGAGGGGAGGGGAAATTCGGTCACCTGCCCGCTGGGAGTGACTCGACCGATCTCGTCTTCGTAGGAGTAGTAGTAGATGACCCGAGCGAACCACACGTTCCCGTCAGGACCCGCGGTCATCGCCACCGCGCGCGCGGCCGCCGAGGACAGGGAGAAGAAGGTCGTCTTTTCCGTCGCGGCCGAGGCGTTGCCGGAGGGCGCTAACAGAACGAGCAATAAAGCCAACGCGATGAGGAACACCGAGCGACCCGCTGGCAACCTCGGCTTCCGCGTACCGACAGCCTTTTCCCGAGGCCCGCTGGTCACCGAACGTGCCCCCACTGGCGCCTGTTGCGGTGCGCCAGCCTCTGCAGGATGACTTCGCGGCTCGCCCCCTGACCGCCCGACACGGTGGCGGTCGCGCTCACGCGCAGCCGGTGATGGCGGGTGAGCAGGATAAGCGCATGGCGACCCAGACGCAGCACAATCCGACCGCTGTGTTCAGAGGGCAGGCTGTAGCGACCGCGAGCGATCACCAACGCCTTCGAATTGGTGAGGCGTCGGCGATGGAAACGCCGATTGACCCGGATGCGAAGGCGGAGGGCGCCGCGACAGGCGGTACCCGCGCTGCCGCCCGCGCAGGCGAGTTCGAGCGTCAACATGTCGTGGCTGACGAGCGCGCGTGTGTCCCCGATTTGGACACCCGGCACTCCGGGCGTAATCCTCCCGATCTTGTTCCCGACGTTGCTGGTCTCGGTGAACCACAGATTGCCGTCTGGGCCGGCCGCGATTCCCTCCGGAATGCTGTTGTTGGTCGGAACCGGGAACTCGGTGATCTGCCCACTCGGGGTGATGCGACCGATGCTATTCCCCCCGGTGAACCATAGATTTCCATCGGGTCCCAAGGCGATTCTCAGGGAATAACTGCCGCCCGGGACCGCGAATTCGCTGATCTGCCCACTTGGGGTGATGCGACCTATGTTGTGGCCATTGGTGAACCAAAGGCTGCCGCCCGGTCTCGCCGTGATCCCGACAAGCGCGTTTTCGCTCGGGACCGGGAATTCCGTGATCTGGCCGTTCGGAGTGATCCGCCCGATCCAGCTTTCTTTGCGGACAAGTTCTTTGTCGACGGGCCCGTCATGTGTGAACCAAAGGTTGCCGTCCGGTCCCGCCGTGATCCCGTTCGTCGAGCCTTCCGTCGCGAGTGGGAAGCTGGTGATCTGGCCGCTTGGGGTAATCCGACCGATCCGGTTCCCCTCGGTGAACCAGAGGTTGCCGTCCGGTCCCGCTGCGATTTCGGCGGGCCCGGCTTCGACGCCCGGGATCGGAAACTCGGTGATCCTGCCGCTTGGGGTGATCTGACCGATCTTGTTCGCCAAGCCCTCCGTGAACCACATACTGCCGTCCGGTCCGGCCGTGATCCCATGCGGGTCACTGCCTTCGGTCGGGACTGGGTACTCGGTGATCTGGCCGCTCGGGGTGATGCGGCCGATCTTGTTCCCAGATTCCTCGGTGAACCACAGGTTGCCGTCTGGACCTGGCGCGATAGCCCACGGCGAGCTGCTTGCAGTCGGGATTGCGAACTCTGTGATCGGCGCTGGGGCAGCCCAAGCTCCGCCCGCATGCGCCAGCGGCGCAAGCAGCGCGCCCAGTGTTAGGAGGCATGCCAAGAGACTGCGCGGAACTTCGAGATTCAGAAAAATTCCGGTCCCCACTCTCTCCCGGCCGCTCATCGAAGCCCAATCCGTAGAAGGATCTCCCGAACCGCACCTTGACCACCCGTCACAGTGGCGGTCGCATGCACCTGTCCTAACTGTGGATAGTTGCGTGATATCGCGTGGAGCGCTCCTGGCTTGAGGCGTAGAGACAAACTCTTGCTCTCGTCTGAGCGAAGGCTGTAAGCGGCATGGGCGACCGTGGTCGCCTTGCCTCCGATTCTGCGGCTCAGACGGAGTACCCCGCGACAGGCGCTGTGCGCCAGCCCGCCCACGCAGCCAAGCCTGATCTTCGCCGAGCCATGACGAACCGACGTGTCTTCGCTCTCGATATCGACTGCCAAGAGACCAGGCGTGATGCGGCCTATGGATTCTCGGATCGGCTCTGGATTGCGCCTCCCCTCTTCTTCCCACAGCTGTGACGTGAACCAGATGTTTCCGTCCGCCCCGGTTGTGATTCCTGGAAGCTGCGTGGTTCCTTCATTGACGGAGGGGCGAAGCGCGAACTGGGTGACTATTCCGCTCGGGGTGATGCGGCCGATCGCAGGTGTGGTGCCCGGCTCGGTGAACCACAGATTCCCTTCCGGGCCGGCCGTGATCGCTTCCGCGGGGCAGCTCAAGGGGCAGGGAATTGGGAAAAAGGTGACGTATCCGCTTGGGGTGATGCGGCCGATCTGGTTCGCCTGGGGCTCGGTAAACCAGAGGTTTCCGTCGGGTCCAGCCGCGATCGCTTCCGGCGAGCTTTCCATGCTCGGAATCGGGAACTCGGTGATCTGCCCACTCGGGGTGATGCGACCGATGCTGAAGCGGCCTTGGTCCACGAACCAGAGGTCTCCGTCGGGGCCGAGCGTGATGGCCGTTGGCCAGCTTTCCCGCTGGGCTAGTTTCGGGTTGGCAGGAGTCGGAATCGGGAACTCGGTGATCTGCCCAGCGGGGGTGATGCGACCGATCGCATTTCCCCGAAATAGGGTGAACCACAGGTTCCCTTCCGGGCCAGTCGCGATACCACCAGCCCCGGACTTGCCTTCAGGTGTCGGGATAGGAAGCTCGGTCAGTTCACCGCTGGGGGTGATTTGACCGATGGCGCCATTTCCACTGGGAATGGCGGACGCCGTAAACCAGAGATTGCCGTTAGGACCACTGGTGATCCCGCTGCTCTGGTCAATCTGGTCAAGGCTGACCGGAAACTCGGTGAGTGCCCCACCCGGGGTCATGCGGCCGATGGCGCTTCCGTAGCCATCGGTGAACCACAGGTTGCCGTCAGGACCGGCAGTGATGGCATCAGGCCGGGTGGAGTTAGGAACTGGAAACTCGGTGATCTGGCCAGGCGTGGCCTGGGCAATGCCTGGGAGCCAGAATGGCGTAAGCAGCGCGCCCAGAACTAGCAAGAGGACCGAGTAGGGGCGCGATAACGCATGGCTCCATACGCCCTTCTCACCGGCGTTGACCTGTCGGCTGGCGCCGCCCACCGCAATGCAGAAAACACCGCGCTCGCGAAGAAGTCTCGATCGTCGTTCTATCGCTCAACCGTTCGCCACGCAGGGCCGAATCAAAGCACCGAGGATTCGGTCGCCGTTGGTGAAGACGGCAGTGATACTGGCGCTTAGGTGGCCGTTGGGACATCTCGCGAGCGCGAAGCTCTGCTTCGTGCCCTTGTACTTGAAGAGCCGTTTGATCTCTAAATGAAAGTTCAGCAACGCTACGAGGCCGCCCTCAAGTGATCGGAATTTTCGCTACCACCTGCAAGCCGTATGGTCCCTTGTGGATCTTCCTGACTTCGAGCTTGATCTTCAGCACAACCGGAGCGGGCAGCCTTGAGATAGGCGTTGGCGAAGAGGGTCATAACGCCGTCTCCACTGATGCCGCGGTAGATGAGGACCAGCTTGGCATTGACCATGCCATTGACGAGCATGGGTGATGATTCGCTGGGGGCGATCTCGAAGCGAGCGCTACCTTCGCCGAGGATCGAGCCTTTGCAGATCGACCCCCAAGGGCCGATCTCCTCGAACTGGATATTCGGATTGCAGCGCGGGATGCCGGCGGCATCGATCGCCATGTTTCGATCGAAGTCGATCGTCGATTTCCTTGAGGGGAGAAGGCTCGCCCCCACCAACGGTGGAGATATTGCCCCAGAGGCTTGACGGCGACCGGCGCCAATTCATGCCGTGGCAGCCGTCTCGGGATGACGCACCGCCTCCGGCTGCTAAGAATCGGAGCGTACGGGCATGATAGCTGCTCGCTGACTTGGCTCGCTCAGATTCGCGCACAAGTCGGGATTTCGAGGACACCGATCGGATACCGCCGCGACGCCAAACCGGTCGTCAACGCTCGCGATCGCGATCACCGATGCCAGCCAGCCTCTGCGACTCATGGCGAAGGACTCCCCTCTGCGCCTCATAGGAAGAGATCGTAATACTCAGCACAAGCCTCAATCAGAGGTCGTTCTCGGGCGAGGTAGGCGCAGAACGGCTTCGAGACACTTCCCGAAGTCACGACGCCGTCGATTGGTGGTTTTGCCCAAGCCGACCTACCTGCGATTCAAGCACCGCCTTCGGGGCCGTCAACCCCCTCGGGGGTCGGGCGCGAAGCGCCCTTGACGGTCACGGGAAGGCGGTGCTAGCGGTGCGAGTAGGTCGGCCTCCGCTGCTTCGCCAAGCTGGGGAGAGGAGCAGACGAAACACTGGACGAAACCACGGACCGCCAGTCCGCCGCCTCGCCGCTTGCCAATGGGGTTTGAGGTGGGCAGATCGCCGCCGACCCCACCCAACCACCATAGGTGATAGGATGGGGTCGGCGGCTGTGTAGGTGAAGGGATAAGGCAAGCGGCGAGGCGGTGGACGGGGCAAGTGCGACAGAGCAGGTCAGAGGCAGAGAGATGACTAGGAAGGTGAGAAAAGAGGGAATCAGGAAAGACTGAAGAAGGCAGAGGAGCGCAATGGGGTATGTCTTGGGATGAAGGCAGCGGAAGAACAGAAGGCGAGGGACTGGTGTGGGCTTGGTGAAGCGGGGAAGAGAATGACAGACAGGGTCGGCTAAGTTCGTGAGATCTCCTGCGGTTTGATCGCGTCTACTAGGGAGCGGTTATCGAGTTAACAACCGCGAGGCCAGATAGAGCGTATAGCCGACCACGGTGCCCGCAGGGACCGCGATCCCCGACCGCCTCGACGAGGTCGACGACATTGCGTTCGCCAGCAAGGTCGAGTTGGAGTCGAAGATCAGCTCAAGGCGCTCGCCATGCGTGGCGTCGGTATACGCGACCCGATCTTTGCGGCTCGACGGGATCGGTGACGTGCAGAGCAGCTGCACGCCGGGCAGTTCGGAGGCGACAGGTAGAGCGCGCGCGTAGCTCAGGGCGCGCGAAGCTCTCTCCTGAGGAGGAAGCGACAGCGCTGAAGATCGGGGCGTAGCCTGACTTGAGGGGGCGCAACCAGTAGAGGTGGTTCCCGCAGCGGTCAGGCCCGCCTTCCGGGAACCTTGTGCGCTTCGATCCACCTCCTCAGCCGATGCGGTTCGGTGGGTAGCTGCGAGAGGCGCGAGAAGTAAAGGGCACCGAGACTGAGCTTGCCGAATCTCTTTACGTTGACCGGGCCGGCCCGGGGCAGCCGAGGGGAGCGGCGGCGACCGAGGCAGCCCGCTGACGGACCGAGAGGAGGCTCGAACTGCCGCTGACATCGCTCACCTGACCCGAGCCCTTCGAGTCAAGCCACATCTCGCGGTTCTGGGAGACGAAGTACCACAGGAGGGAACCTCGATCCCCCGGTCGGTATGCAAGACGTGCTTGAATTCACGCCGTATCCGGGCCGCCACCCCCGGGCCCTCCTGCAAGGAGTATTCGAGGTAGGCCACCTTAGATCGCGTGAATAGGTACTGACCTGGCCGGGGGGGTTTAGGGGGAAGTTGAGACTCGGCCACTTCCGCCACCTGCCGCAGGGCTTTGGCGGCGGCCGTCTGGACCCCACCTTCGCTCCCGCCGAGCAGGAGCATCGGTAGGACCGTGGCGAGGATCAGGGCGCTGGCTGCGGACGCGAGAAGCCTTGCGCGCCGGGTTCTCCTCCTCGTCGCACTTCCACGCGACGCTGGGCGATCGCCGCTCTCGATCCTTTGCAGGAGGGCCACCCGTGCTGCCTCGTGACTCTCCGCCCGAGCGCTCGGCAGGTCGGCGCGGAGTCCTCTTATCAGCTCAATCTCGTCCATCATCGGCCTCGGTCTTCTCGGAGTGCTTGCACTCTGTACTTGCCCGCTCGGGCTCAAGTAGTTCGCGAACCCGGCCTCTGGCACGCGAGAGGCGAGACCGGACGGTCCCGACCGGGATGTCGAGCGTCTGGGCGATCTCGGCGTAGGAGAGCTGCCTATGCATAAGCATAGGACGTCGAGCTCCTCGGGGGAGAGCTTTGTAAAGGAGCTTGCCAGCTCGCGTCCCATCCGCGCCGCGTCGAGCCGAACCTCAACCGCTTGGAAGGCATCGGCGATCGGATCGATCCCGGTTCTTACGTAGGCCTGTAGCTGGCGACGCTCCTGGCGCCGATGACGGCGAAGGAGATACGTCGAAATGCCAAACAGCCAAGGTCGGGCACTGGGACGAGCAGTGTCGAAGCAGGATGCGCGGATCGAAAGCGATGAGGCAACGTCTGTGCGGTGAGTTCGTCGGCCAGGTCGCGGCCGACTCGCCGCTGCAGGTAGCCGTGGATTGGATCGTAGTGCGGCGTTGAACACCGAGCGCAAAGCTCGCGGGGCTGTCGATCGAGTCGGCGATCACGGCGCTGTCAGAGGTCAAAGTCGCTAACGATCTCTATTGACCGGAGCCTCAGAAACGGTTCTCGGAGGTGTCAGTCCCGGCCTATCTCAAGAGCTACCGGCTGGAGCATTGGATCGGCCCTGACCGCGTCCGAGACCAGGCTGCCAGGTGGGGCTATATAGGGCCGTTTCCGGTTCGCGGCAAGCACCTTGGTGGGACAGGCCCCATTCGCATTGACCTCCATGAGCACATCCGAGGGTTACAGATTGGCCGCGGTCCAGGCCAGCCGTCGACGGGTAGTCGCGCGCGCGACTCGACCTCGCCCGCTTCCGCCCGGCGCCCCGACTCAGGACGCGCCAGCGCGGGGGGCGGAGCCGCGCTGGCGGGTCGAGTCGACGACCGCGCGAACGGAGGTAGGCGGAGTCGCGGAACACCAAACGGGGGGCAGGCCTTTGTCCTGCCAGATCCGGTCGTCGGGGTGGACGAGCACGCTGCGCTCGCCGAGGACCGCCGTGGTGTCCGGGTCGAAGATGTATTCGTCTTCAAAGCCGTCCTTGTCGTCGAAGACGATCGCGTCGCCCTTGCGGACGGCGAGGTCGGTGGCGTGGGTCTTCACCTCGATCCCCGGCATTTCGGCGAGGGTGTCGAAGGTGGCGGCGCGGAGCTTCGGGGTCGCGCTTGGATTGCTGAGGATGCTGAAGAGGGCCTCGATGGTCTCTTCGACGTTCATCGGCTTCCGTCCGCGCTGCCGAGACCCTTGGTGGTGTTGCGCTGGACCGCGTGGCGGAGCGCTTCTGGGCGGGTCGGCAGCTTGTTCACCAGCGGGAGCCCCCTGTTGGGACCGAAGCGCGACCGGGCGGCTTCGGGCGTTGGACGTCGTAGACCCCGCGCCGCGCCTCCAGCACGCGGCCGCCGCCCTTGATGAGGAATACGTCGTCTTGGCGTTGCACCGCTCGGGTCGAAGGTCCCCGGCAGCGGCGAGCCTGCCCGCTGCCAGCGCCGCCGTTCGGCCGGCGAGATGAACTGGGGCGCCCCCATGACTTCGCGCTCGCGCCCCGCGCTCGGCCCGCTCCAGCTTTCCAGCACGACCGGGACGAGCGCGGTGTAGGTGCCGGGCGCGCCGCGCCGGTGCAGCGGTCCCCCCTCGCATCCTGGCGGCCCGCCGTCCAGCCGCGCAGTTCGAGCAGCTTCGCCTTCGCGTAGACGAACTGGCCTTCCTTCGGCAGCGGCGCCGGCGCGACGTTCCCGGCCGCAGCGATCGCGGCGGTCCGTCGCAGCACCTCCGCCGCGGCCGGCTGGGTCGAGGACCCGGAGCTGAGGACGACGAGGGCGGTGACGGCGACGGCGAGAGTTGCGGCGCCCAGCGCGAGCACGAGGCGCCGCGGAGACGTCGGCCCCAGGCTGCGAGGGAGCCGGCTGCTCGTCGTCCAGATCGGCGAGCAGCTCGCCTTCCATCGCCTTGAAATCAAGCCCGTCGAGCCGCGCGCCGCCGACTGGGTCAGCGACGGCGAGCGCCCGCTCTATCTCGCGCGTCTTCATCTTGCTTCCACATTGTCGAGTGCCAGGCATCGACCAACCGCCGATTCGCCTTGCGCCAGCAAGGTCCGCAACCGACGCCGGGCGCGATGCAGGCGACTGCGTGCTGCGAGCGAGGAGATCCCCAGGACCTTCGCCGCCTGCCCCGGCGAGAGCTCCTCCAGGAGACGAGCAGCAGCAGCTCGCGATCCTCGTCTCCGAGCCGCGCCATCGCCCGCAGGACCTCCGCCGCCTCGCCACCCGGCACGGCGTCGGTCGCGAGCTCGGTCCGCAGCGACTCGGCGAGACGCCGTCCCAGCTTGGTGCGCCGCCGCTCAGCGCGGTGCTGATTGGCGATCACTCGCCGCGCGACTCCATAGAGCCAGAGCCGCGCCTCCTCGTCGACCGGGACCTCACCAGCCGCCGCCAGGCGACCAGGAAGGTCTCGGCGACGACGTCGGCTGCGTCCTCCGGGCCGGCGGCGCGCCGCAACGCGTAGCCGGTGATCTCCCGGCCGTGGTCGCGGTAGAGACGGGAGAGCCGCGCCTCTGCCGGCTCGCGCGGGAGCGTCTCGCTCAGCGTCGATTCTTGGGCCATCGCCTACACATCTCCGGTTCTCGCTCAGCGTTGCATGGCCAACAGTGGCGCCAGTCGATTCATGGCCTCCAGATGGGATCGCTCCTCGAGGAAAGCGGACACGAACTCGGGCTAATGCGGACGACGCTTCTCGTCGTGGGTGTCGCTCGAAGGGGCGGACGGGCGGTGGGGTGGGTCGAATCGTGCCCCTCCTGCGTCTTGTAGACGCCAATGGAAGATGCAACCGCAACGCATCTGCAGCCCGGCCCTCGGCCCCCCGCGGTGCCACGAGACGATACCGGCGAGCCTGATCCGCTTCGAGGGGCGTCAGAGGGCGCCAGAGAGACGAGAGCAACCGCCGGTGAGCGCTCTGCGCCTCGACGTCTCCGAGGAGCTGGTCGAGCGCATCGCCGAACGAGCCGCCGAAGCTGATAGTCAAGCGAGGTGCTCAGCCCGAGGAGGACGGTTGGCTGCGCGGCGCCGAAAGGATCGCCGCTTACATCGACAGCCCCCGCTCGCGCGTCTACGCGCTCGCCTCGGCGCGGCGCATCCCCGTCCACCACGACGGCTCGGCGCTGATCGCCCGTCGCTCGGAGCTGGACCAGTGGCTTCGCGTAGGTGGTGGGCGGCGACCGTGAGGCGCCGCCACGACATCACTCTCACTCGATGCCGAGAAAAAGCGATGCGCCCCACAGTGCTGCCGTTGTAACGCGGACTGCTACGAGGACCTCTGGAGGGTCCTTCCGACTACATCGCTTCTGCATCGCGTTGCCCTGAGCGTTGCCCCCAGCCCTTTCGAGACCCAAAACGGCGTCTCCGAAACTAGTCAGATTTGGCTTATTAGAGCCAAATCTGACCTAAAATTACTGCCCGGTTCCGCTGGCTTTCGCTCGAACTCATAGATCGGCATACGGAGCCTTTATAATCGTTTGAGGCCGTGACCCCAAGGGCATGGACCCCATGGAACCCCGACTGAGCGACTCCCTGCTTGCGAGAAACGACGGCGTGCGAATAGTTCGCGCCAAGGCCGAGCTGCGCGACGCGCTGGCCGAAACGCGCGGCATTGGGCGCTCGGTCGGTCTCGTCCCGACCATGGGCTACCTGCACGAGGGACACCTCTCGCTGCTGCGCACCGCCCGCGCCGAGTGCGACGTCATCGTCATGAGCCTCTTCGTCAACCCGGCTCAGTTCGGTCCCGGCGAGGACCTCGACCGCTACCCCCGCGACGAGGAGCGCGACACGCGCCTCGCCGCGGAGGCCGGCGTTGACCTTCTCTACGCGCCGCCGGTGGAGGAGGTCTACCCGACGGGCTTTTCCACCGAGGTCGAGGTCAAGGGCCTGACCGAGGTGCTGTGCGGCGACCCGGCACATCGCGGTGCCGGCCACTTCCACGGCGTCACCACGGTGGTCGCGAAGCTCTTCAACACCGTCCAGCCCGAGGTCGCCTACTTCGGCCAGAAGGACGCCCAGCAGGCGGCTGTGATCCGCCGCATGGCGCGTGACCTCGACTTCCCGGTGCGGATCGAGGTGCTGCCAACGGTGCGCGAACCGGACGGCCTGGCGCTGAGCTCCCGCAACGCATACCTAGGCGCTGAGGACCGGAAGCGGGCGACGGCGATACCGCGGGCGCTGCGCGCCGCCGAGAAGCGAGCGCTAGCCGAGTCGCTTGCCGCAGGCCTCGCCGCCGCTCGCCACGAGCTGGAAGCAGCTGGCATCGAGCCCGAGTACCTGGAGGCATGCGACGTCGAGGAGCTCCGCCCGGTTGGCGAGCTGAACGGCCGGCCGGTGCTCATCGCGCTCGCCGCCCGGGTCGGCGGTGCTCGCCTGATCGACAACGTCCTGATCCAACCCTGAACAAGGCAAAGGGGAGCTAAATGCAGAGGCAGATGCTGAAGTCGAAGATCCACCGGGCAACGGTGACCGACTGCGACGTCGACTACATCGGCAGCATCACCATCGACACCGAGCTGATGGCGAGTGCCGATCTGATCACCAACGAGCAGGTGCACGTCTGGGACATCGACAACGGCGCCCGCTTCGTCACCTACGCGATCGACGGTGGGCCCGGCTCGGGAACGATGCAGGTAAACGGTGCAGCGGCGCACCTGACCCGCCCCGGCCACAGGATCATCGTCGCCTCCTTCGGCGCCTACGACGAGAGCGATCTGGAGACCTACTCGCCAATCGTCGTCCATGTCGACGACGCCAACCGAGCCGTCGCCGTCGACAGCCACCCGGAGGTGCTCCTCTCATGAGCAGGGGCGTCCGTGGACAGGCTGCCGCGGCGCCAGCCGCGCGCAAGCCGGTGACGCTGCCCCGCCTTGCCGAGATGAAGAAAGCGGGCGAGCCGATCGTGATGGTCACCGCCTATGACTATCCCTCGGCGAGGGCCGCTGAGGAGGCCGGCGTCGACATCGTCTTGGTGGGCGATACCGCGGCGATGGTAGTCCTCGGCTACCCGGGCACCGAGCCCGTCTCGATGGACGAGATGGTGATGCTCGGCAAGGCGGTTCGCCGTGGGCTGCGAGCGCCGCTGATGGTCGGCGACATGCCGATGGGGAGCTATGAGGCCAGCAACGAGATCGCCGTCCAAAGCGCTCAGCGACTCGTCAAGGAGACCGGCTGCCAGGTCGTGAAGCTGGAGGCTGGGGGAACCTCGGTCGAGCGGGCGCGGGCAATCGTCCGATCGGGGATTCCGGTGATGGGCCACGTCGGCCTTACGCCGCAGACCGCCACCGCGCTCGGGGGCTACAGGACCCAGGGCAAGACGGCCCAAGGGGCGATTCAGCTCTGCGAGGACGCGCTGGCGCTGCAATCCGTTGGCTGCTTCGCGATCGTCTTTGAGGCCATCCCCGCCGCAATCACGGAGGCGATCGTCGAGAAGCTCGACATCCCCACGATCGGGATAGGCGCAGGCCCTGCCACTTCCGGGCAGGTGCTCGTCTTTCACGACCTGCTGGGCATCACCACAGGCCGGATGGCCAAGTTCGTCAAGCGCTACACCGACATCCACGAGGAGATGGTGCGAGGGCTGGGCGAGTACACCGACGAGGTCCGCTCCCGCCACTTCCCAGAACCCGATCACGTCTACAGCGTCGAGCCAGCTGAGCTGGCGGAGTTCAGGCGATACCTGGATCAGGAGAGCCTGGCGTCGCAGAAGGCGTGGGATTGGGAGCCGTTGCCGTAGTAGGGCTCACCCATTCCACTCGATCTGCCTGATCACCTTCGCGGGGACTCCAGCTGCGATCACGCCTGAGGGCAGGGAGGTTGTGACAACGGAGTTGGCGCCTATCACGCAACGATCGCCGATGCTGACGCCGCTGGTGACAACGCAGTTGACGCCGAACCAGCAGTTGGAACCGATCTCGACCGGGCCCTTCGAGGTAAAGCCCTGCCAGGTGATCGGCGTGTCGGGATCGGCGTAGCGGTGGTCGGCGTCGCCGACGAAGCAGCCGTTTGCAAACATCGTGTGGTCACCGATCGCGATGCGCTCGTAGGCGGCGAGCATCGTGTTGCGGTTAAGGAAGCAGCCCGCTCCGATCTCGATCCTCGCCTGAGGCGCCAGGGTAAGCCAGCAACCGGGCTCGAGCAGGGTGCCCTCGCCGATCTTCAGCCGGCCCTCCTCAAGCGCCTCCAGCACCTCGCCCTCGACCGGCCGTCGGATGAAAAAGCCCCCGCGGGCAGCGTGGCGGGCGAGCCGCCAGCGACGCAGGCGGCGACGGTTGCGCTCATACCAGCGGCGCTTCGCCCACCACAGCCTCCAGCTCCGTAGCTCGGACACGCGCCTAGCTTTCCAAAGCCTCCCGCAGTAGGGTCGGCTCGCAATCCGGCCAGGAGGGGAATCGAGCGTGAGTCCGACCAAAGACGAGATGCGCGGGGGCATCGACCTAGGGGGGACGAAGATCCAGACCGCGATCGTCG
Source organism: uncultured Solirubrobacterales bacterium (assembly GCA_963777915.1). GTDB lineage: Bacteria > Actinomycetota > Thermoleophilia > Solirubrobacterales > 70-9 > CAVUPF01. The sequence goes on from CAVZSH010000005.1 coordinate 1,226,067, forward strand.
ATGGCGGCGGTAAGGTCTTGGGCGAGTCGCGCCAGCCGACTCCGACCAGCGGCGGGCCGCAGGATGTGGCAGACGCGATGGTCGCCGCGCTGCGCGAGGCGGCCGGTGAAGCCGGGGTCGAGACCAGCGCACTGGATGGCGTCGGCGTCGGCTCGCCCGGCGACGTCGACGAGGCAAGCGGCGTCGTCTCCGGCGCGCGCAACCTGCCCGGCTGGGACAACAGCTTCCCGCTCGCCGAAGTCCTGATGAAAGACCTCGGCGCCGAGGTGCGGGTCGGCAACAACGTCCAGGTCGCTACCGAGGCCGAGTTCCACCTCGGTGCCGGCAGGGAGTTCCAGAGCCTGATCGGCGTCTTCTGGGGCACCGGAGTCGGCGGCGGACTGGTGCTCGGCGGAGAGCCGTGGCTGGGCCGGGGCGCCGCCGGCGAGATCGGCCACATGGTCGTCAAGCGCGGCGGTGCCAAGTGCCCCTGCGGGCGCAAGGGCTGCCTAGAGGCCTACGCTGGACGAGCCGCGATGGAGGCCGAGGCGAGGCGCCAGCATGCGGAGGGGGTCAAGACCGATCTCTTCAAGCTGATGCAAAAACACGACCGCGACCGGCTGACCAGCGGCATCTGGGAGCGGGCTCTTGATCACGGAGACCACCTTGCCGAGAATCTGCTCGACCGAGCGATCGAGGCCCTCGGCACCGGCATCGCCTCGGCGGTCAATCTACTCGATCCCGAAGCAGTGATAATTGGTGGAGGGCTCGGCGTCCGTTTCGGCGAGCGCTACATGGAGGCGCTGACCAAGGAGATGGCCAAGCACCTCTTCGTCGACGAGCGGCCTCCGGCGGTTCGGGTCGCCTCACTGGGCGACCTCGGCGGGGCGATCGGCGCTTCGCTTCTCTTCGCCCGCCCGGCCTAGGCCGCGACCGGCTCACGGCGCTTGCGGGCGGCGCGCTTCGGCTTGGTCGCTTCAAGCAGGGCGGCGAGGTAGCGGCCGGTATAGGAAGACTCAACTTCGGCAACGTCCTCAGGGGTGCCGGTGGCGACCACCTCCCCTCCCTCCTCCCCGCCCTCGGGGCCGAGGTCGATCAGCCGGTCTGCGGTCTTGACCACATCGAGGTTGTGCTCGATCACGACGACCGTGTTGCCGGCGTCGACCAGCCTCCCGAGCACGTCGAGCAGGCGCTGCACGTCGGCGAAGTGCAGGCCGGTGGTCGGCTCGTCGAGAATGTAGAGGGTGTCGCCGGTGGCAACCTTCGACAGCTCGGTCGCCAGCTTCACCCGCTGTGCCTCGCCCCCCGAAAGCGTCGTCGCCGGCTGACCGAGGCGGATGTAGTCGAGCCCAACGTCGTGCAGGGTGCGCAGGCGACGGGCGATCTTCGGCACGTTCTCAAAGAACTCGACCGCATCCTCGACCGACATCTCGAGCACGTCGGCGATGCTCTTGCCCTTGAAGCGCACCTCCAGCGTCTCACGGTTGTAGCGCTTGCCGTGACACTGTTCACAGGGGACGTAGACGTCGGGCAGGAAGTGCATCTCGATCTTGATCTGGCCGTCGCCGCGGCAGACCTCGCAGCGGCCACCCTTGACGTTGAAGCTGAAGCGCCCCGGCTTATAGCCGCGGGCCCGCGCCTCCTGGGTCTGGGCGAAGAGCTGGCGGATGTGGTTGAAGACGTTGGTGTAGGTCGCGGGGTTGGAGCGCGGTGTGCGGCCGATCGGCGATTGGTCGATGCTGATGATCTTGTCGATCTGAGCGAGCCCGTCGATGCCGTCGTGGGCGCCGGGTCGCAGCTTCGCCTGGTGCAGGCGGTTGGCGACGGCGTGGTGCAGGGTCTCGTTGACCAGGGTCGACTTACCCGAGCCCGAGACCCCGGTGACGCAGCAGAAGACTCCGAGCGGGATCTCGACATCGATTCGCTTGAGGTTGTGCTCACGGGCGCCGCGCACCAGCAGCGACCCGCGCGGCTCGCGCCGCTGCACGGGAACCTCGATCCGGCGCTTGCCGGAGAGGTACTGGCCGGTCAGCGAGGCCGGGTCTCTGGCGACCTTCGCGGGCGGGCCCTCGGAGATCACATGGCCGCCGTGCTCACCGGCCCCCGGCCCGAGGTCGACTATGTGGTCGGCCGCCATCATCGTCCCCTCGTCGTGCTCGACCACGATCACCGTGTTGCCGAGGTCACGCAGACGGTCGAGGGTCCCGATCAGCTTCTCGTTGTCGCGCTGGTGCAGGCCAATCGAGGGCTCATCGAGCACGTACATAACCCCGACCAGGCTGGAGCCGATCTGGGTCGCCAGCCGGATCCGCTGCGCCTCGCCGCCCGACAGCGAGCGGGCCGAGCGGTCCAGCGAGAGATAGCCAATGCCGACGTTCTCGAGGAAGGCGAGTCGTTCGGAGATCTCGCGCACGATCAGTCGCGCGATCGCCCGTTCGGTCTCGGTCATCTCCAGCGCCGCGATCCACTCGCGCGCCGCCCGTGCCGACATCGCGCTGTACTCGGCAATGCTGATCCCGCCGACCTTGACCGCAAGAGTCTGTGGCCGCAGTCGCGCTCCCTTACACTCGGGGCATGGCTGCTCGGCCATGTAGCCCTCGATCCGCTCGCGGTTGGTCTCGGAGTCGGTCTCCTCGTAGCGGCGCTGGAGGTGGTTGACGATCCCCTCGAAGCGGACGTTGTAGGAGCGCCGCCGGCCGAAGCGGTTGGTGTAGGTGACCCGGTGGCGCTCGCCGCCGGTGCCGAAGAGGAAGACCTCGCGCTCCGCTTTCTTCAGCTTCGCCCACGGCTTCTCGATGTCGACACCGTACTCCGCGGCGACCGCGGCGATCAGCCGCCGCCAGTAGGCAGTGACGCCGCGGTTCCACGGCTGCAGCGCCCCCTCGGCCAGCGAGAGAGTCGGGTCGGGAACAACCAGCTCGGGATCGATCACGCGCTGGAAGCCGAGGCCATGGCAGCGCTCGCAGGCGCCGTGGGGCGAGTTGAAGGAGAAGATTCGCGGCTCCAGCTCGGGGATCGAGGTGCCGCAGCCCAGGCAGGCGAACTGCTCGGAGAAGAGCATGGTTCCTGCCTCTCCCTGGTCGACGAGCTCCACTTCGACCAAGCCACCGGCAAGGCCCGCCGCCGCCTCGACCGACTCCGAGAGCCGCCGCCGCAGATCCGGCTTCATCACCAGGCGGTCGACGACCACCGAGATGTCGTGTTTGAACTTCTTGTCGAGGACGATCTCCTCGTCGAGACGGCGCAGCTCGCCGTCAACCTTGGCCCGCGAGTAACCCTCGAGGCGCAGCTGCTCAAACCTCTTCCCGTACTCGCCTTTGCGACCCCGAACGACCGGTGCCATCACGATGAACTTGGCGCCCTCCTCGAGCGTCATCAGCCGATCGACGATCTGCTCCTGGGACTGGGCGGCGATCGGCTCGCCGCATGAGGGGCAATGGGGGGTGCCGATCCGCGCCCAGAGCAGGCGCAGGTAGTCGTAGATCTCGGTGACCGTCCCGACCGTCGAGCGCGGGTTGCGCGAGGTCGTCTTCTGGTCGATCGAGATCGCCGGCGAGAGCCCCTCGATCGAGTCGACGTCCGGCTTCTCCATCAGGCCGAGGAACTGGCGCGCATAGGCGGAGAGCGACTCGACATAGCGGCGCTGCCCCTCGGCGTAGATCGTGTCGAAGGCGAGGCTCGACTTGCCCGAGCCAGAGAGCCCGGTGATCACGATCAATGCGTCGCGCGGCAGCTCGACGTCGACGTCCTTGAGGTTGTGCTCACGGGCGCCGGAGATGACGATTTGCTCAGAAGCTGCCACTGCGCCCGATTCTACGCAGGCGAACGGTTGTTCCCCTCGCCTTGCGCCGAAGCCCGAACGACGTTAGCGTGCGAAAGCGGACAGGGAGACTCGCTATTGAGGAGGAAAGATGTCAAACGTCGAGACAGCCCGATCCGCATATGAGGCCTTCGGCCGCGGAGACCTGGCGGCGCTTCAGGAGTCATTCGCAGAGAACGCTGTCTGGGTAACTTCAGACGAGCTTCCGCTCGGGGGGAGAACCAGTGGCCGTGAGCAGATCATCGCCAACTTCGCCCAGATCCCCAGCTATTGGTCCTCGTTCAGCGTCGAGCCAGAGGAGTTCATCGACGCCGGCGATTACATCGTGGTCAGGGGGACGCAGCGCGCCGGCAACGAGCGCGGCAGTTTCGAGGCCCCCTACGTTCACGTGATGAAGTTCCAGGACGGCAAGCTAGTGCTGGGCGAGTTCCATACCGACTCGGCCAAGGCCGCGAAGCTGCTGGCCTAGGCGCCCGCCCGCATCCCATCGAGGTCGCGGCGCAGCTCCTTCAGCTCGTCGCGGATGCGGGCCGCCTCCTCGAAGCGGAGGTCGTCGGCAGCGGCGAGCATCTCCTCCTCGAGGGCGACAATAGTGCGCTCCAGCTCCGTCGGGTCGGCGAAGTCCTCGCTGCGGCGGCGGCGACGGCGGCGCGGCGCCCGATCCTCCATCGCCAGGAACTCGGCCATCTCGGAGATCCCCTTGCGGACCGTCTCCGGGGTGATCCCGTGCTCGGTGTTGTAGGCGAGCTGGATCGCGCGGCGGCGGTCGGTCTCGCGCATTGCTGCGCGCATCGCGTCGGTCTCGCGGTCGGCATACATCAGCACCCGGCCGTTGACGTTGCGGGCGGCGCGCCCGATCGTCTGCACCAGGCTGGTCTCACCGCGCAGGAACCCCTCCTTGTCGGCGTCAAGGATCGCGACCAGCGAGACCTCGGGCAGATCGAGCCCCTCGCGCAGGAGGTTGACCCCCACCAGCACGTCGTACTCGCCGAGCCGTAGGTCGCGAACGATCTGGATTCGCTCCAGCGTGTCGACCTCGGAGTGCAGATAGCGAACCTTGATCCCGTACTCAAGCAGGTAGGCGGTCAGGTCCTCGGCCATCTTCTTGGTCAGGGTGGTGACCAACACCCGGTCGCCGGCCTCAGCCCGCGCCTTGATCTCGTTCATCAGGTCGTCGATCTGGTTGCGCGTCTCGCGCACCTCGATCGCCGGGTCAATGATTCCGGTCGGGCGGACGATCTGCTCGACGATCCGGGTCGACTCGGCTCGCTCGAAGGGGCCCGGCGTCGCCGAGACCATCACCAGCCGGTCGACCCGCTCGAGGAACTCCGCGAACTTGAGCGGCCGGTTGTCGATCGCCGATGGCAGCCGGAAGCCATAGTCGATGAGCGTCTGCTTGCGCGAGCGATCACCCTCGTACATGCCGCCGATCTGGGGGATCGTCTGGTGGGACTCATCGACGAAGACGACGAAGTCCTCAGGGAAGTAGTCGATCAGCGTGTGCGGGGGGCTGCCTTCGGGCCGGCCGTCGAGGATCCGCGAGTAGTTCTCGATCCCCGAGGTGAAGCCCAGCTCCTTCAGCATCTCGATGTCGTAGGCGGTGCGCTGGCGCAGCCGGTGCGCCTCGAGCTGCTTGCCCTCAGCCTCCAGCTCGGCGGTGCGCGCGTTCAGTTCGGCGCGGATCTCCTCGACCGCGCGCTCCAGCGTCTCGTCGCGAGTCACGTAGTGAGAGGCGGGCCAGACCGAGACGTGGTCGATCGTGTCGAGCACCTCGCCGGTGAGCGGGTCGAAGTGCTGGATTCCCTCAATCTCCTCGCCGAAGAGGGCGATCCTGTAAGCCGACTCCGCGTAGGAGGGCATGATCTCAAGCACCTCGCCCCGCGCCCGGAAGCTGCCGCGCCCCAGCACCGAGTCGTTGCGCTGGTACTGCATCTTCACCAGCTTGCGCAGCACTTCGTCGCGGTCGATCTCCTCTCCGACCTTGAACAGCTGCATTTTTTCGTTGTAGACCTGCGGCGAGCCGATCCCATAGATGCAGGAGACCGAGGCGACGATGATCACGTCGCGGCGGGCGAACAGCGCCGCGGTGGCGGCGTGGCGAAGGCGGTCGATCTCGTCGTTGATCGAGGAGTCCTTCTCGATATAGAGGTCCTGCGCCGGGACGTAGGCCTCCGGCTGGTAGTAGTCGTAGTAGGAGACGAAGTACTCGACGGCGTTCTCGGGGAAGAACTCGCGGAACTCGTTGCAGAGCTGGGCGGCGAGCGTCTTGTTGTGGGCAATCACCAGCGAGGGCCGCTGGACGGCGGCAATCGTCGCGGCCATCGTGAAGGTCTTGCCGGTCCCGGTGGCCCCGAGCAGCGTCTGGAAGCGCTCCCCGGCCTCCAGCCCCTCGGCCAGCCCGGCGATCGCCTGCGGCTGGTCGGCGGTCGGCGTGTAGGCCGGGTTGAGCTTGAACTCGGGCACCAAGGTGACGATAGCGTGGCCTCGCGCCGGCTTCTGGGCGCCGTTGAGCAGACATGCGAGACTGCTCGGTCGATGGCTCGATCGCGACGACTGCTGGCCGGCTTCTTTGCCTTCGCCGGCACGATGCACTTCGTCATCCCGCGCAGCTATGAATCGATCGTGCCGCCCTGGTTACCGCTCCGTCGCGAGGCGGTGGTGCTCAGCGGCGTCGCCGAGGTCGTCGGCGGCATCGCGGTACTGCCCCGCGGCAGCCGCCGCTTCGCACGCTGGTGGCTGCTCGGCCTGCTGGCGGCGGTCTTCCCAGCAAACCTCCATATGGCGGCCAACCCCGAGCAGGTTCCGGGGCTCGACCTGAGGCGCATCCCTCGCTGGACGCTGTGGGCGAGGCTGCCGCTGCAGCCGCTGGCGATGCTCTGGGTCTGGCAGGCGACTCGCGACTGACCGGCGCGAGAGATGTTTTGTCTGTAGAGCTTTCGTCTTCAGAGATCGAAGATCGGTTGCGTGGAACCGCGCGAGCGTTTTGCCGCCAACCTGCGCCAGGCACGCCGTAGACAGGGCATCTCCCAGGAGGAGCTTGGCTTCCGCTGCGAGCTTCACCGGACCGAGATCTCACTGCTCGAGCGGGGCGGGCGCGAGCCGCGTCTCGGCACGATCGTCAAGCTCGCCGGCGCCCTTGACACCACGCCCGCCGAGCTCTGCGCCGGCATTCACTGGCTGCCTCGCCCGAGTTGCTTCAAGATCGAGGCGGCGCGTTAGGCGCCCACGCTCGACTCAGGGCAGGAACTGCTGCAGCAGACCGCCGGCCGGGCCGAGGAAGGTCTGGACGTTTTCGAGCAAGGAGCGCGCGTCGCGGATCAGCCCGATCGCCCTGCCGATCGGGACTTCCTGAACCGCGGTACGGAGCGGAGCGGCAAGGAGGGGACTGAGGGCGCCTGCCCTTTCAGCGTCGCCGACCGCCCGCAACAGGCCGGCGCGGATCGCTTCTGCAAGCTTCGCGTCGTCGATCCCGTAGCGGCGACTGAAGCTGGCGCGTGACTGTGGTGTCGCCAGGGCCCGTGCCAGCGCCTCCCGTGTCACCCCGAGCTTGCAGGCGGCACCGTCGAGCGCCGAGAGGGAAAACTGCTCGGCGATCGCCTGGATCCCTTCCGGGTTGCCCCAGGGCCTCTGCTTGCATGGATTCTGGGTCTTCTCCGGCACGTAGGAGGAGCCGCCCGCCGCGAGGTAGGCGCCAACCAGTGCAATCGCGGCGATCAGCGCCCCGCTGACCAGCAACCGCCCCCTCAGCACATCGCTCATAGGTCCACCCTCCTCGCCAGGCCGATCGGCAGCAGGGCCAGCAGGGCGAGCAGGGCGCCGAGCAGAAAGGAGGGGCTGAAGGCGTGGGTGGCGCCCCGATCGAGCTGATCCTGAAGTTCGCCGCGGAGTTGGAGCACCGCCGCCCTTTCGGTGGGATCGCTCGGCAGCGGTTCAAAAGCGGGGCCGATCGTCGGCACCTTCCCCCGCTCCGCCGCCATCCGGGCCGCGATGCGCTGGGCAAGCTGGATCTTCAGCAGCGGTTCGACCCTGGATTCGAGGACAACCGCGGTGCCGGCTTCGATCGCGTCGTGGCGCTGCTGGGCGATGTCGGCGGTGAAGATCGGCGTCAGTGCCAGCAGGCCGATGACGACGCCGGCGTGACGGGCCGAGATCGTCCAGCCGCCGTGAATAGCCTGCGACGCCCGCCCGCGCAGTGCGGTCTCAGTCAGCGCCGAGAGCACCAAGGCGAGCCCGATCCCGACCAGGACCTGAGGCGGCAGCGTCAATGCTACCTCGGCCTTGGGCAGAAACGCCAGCCCGGCCAGCCCGCCGCAGACGAGGATCGCGCCAGCACCGGCGCGCGCCCTGGCGCTGGGGACCAGGTGACCGATGCGGCTGCCAGCCAGGGCAGAGAGTGGCATGGCCGAGATGACGATCGCGGCGGTGATTGGGCTCAACCGCCAGCCTTCGATCAACAGTAGGACAAGGAGGAAGAGTGCCGCGGCGATCGCCGCCGAGACCATCGCCAGCGCGAGGTTGGCGAGCAGGTGCGGCCGGCCCGTCTTGCGCAGCCCGGGCTCGACGATCCCGGTCGCCGCCTCGTGCCTGGCGACTGTAAGGATCGGCACCGCGGCGGCGATCGCCAGCGGCGCTTGGAGCAGGAAAATCGACTGCCAGGAGACCAACTCGGTGAGGAGGCCGCCGACCGCCGGGCCGAGGGCGGCGCCGGTGGCGCCGGCGCTCGCCCAGACCGCGGCGGCGCGCCGCTCCGAGCCGACCGTCGCCGGGAGCAGCTCTAGCGCCGCAGTAACCGCGGCGGCGCCACCCAACGCTTGCACGCAGCGAGCGACGATCAACGTCGAGAGCTGATCGGAGAGGCCACAGGAGAGCCCAGCTCCAGCGAAGACGGCGAGCCCGACCGCCGCCGCTCGGCCCGGGCCTACCCGGCGCGCCACCAGGGCGGCGGGCACGGCGGCCAGAGCCATCACCAGATTGAACGAGACCAGCACCCAGGTAACGCCGGCGACGCTGGTGCCCAGCTCGCGGTAGATCTGCGGCAGCGCCAGAACGACAACCGAGGAATCGGCCAGCACCAGGCCGACCGCCAACGCCAGGGCGGTGACGCGTGGCCTGGGCGCCCCGGCGCTCAGTAGCCCAGCTCCTTCGCGTACTTTTCGCGGTAGGCCTTGCGCTTTTCGAGCACCTCGGCGACGTAGGCGCGGGTCTCGGTCAGCGGGATGGCTTCGAGCGTCAGCGAGGCCCCACCCCACTTGTCGGCGTTGCTCGGCCCGGCGTTGTAGGCGGCGAGCGCGGCAACCTCGTTGCCGCGGTAGCGGTCAAGCAGCTGGCGCAGGTAGAACGTCCCGTAGCGTATGTTGAGTTCGGGGTCGGAGAGGTCTGCGAGCTTGAAGGTCGTGCCGCCGCTGAGCCGCTCGATCTGCTTGGCGGTGGCCGGGGTGATCTGCATCAGCCCCCGCGCCCCCGCGTTTGAGGTCTGTTCACGAAAGCGCGACTCCGAGTAGATGACGGCTGCGATCAGCGCCGCGTCGACGCCCTTTTCCTGGGACTGCTGGCGAATGATGTCCTCGTGGTGCAAGGGCAGGGTTAGCTGTTGAAGCGCGTAGTCAACGTCGCCGACCACGCCGAGCAGCAGGGCAACCGCTACGCCGGCGGCGACGGCAGCGCCTCCGATCGCCCACTTCCTCATTCCCTCAGGGTCTCGATCAGTGCGGACAGCGAGCGCTCCAGGTCTTCGACCGTGCCGTCGTTCTCGATCACGTGAGTGGCGCGGTCGGCCTTCTCTCGCTGCGATAGCTGGCGGGCGGCGCGCTCATCGACCAGCGCGTGGCCACGCGCCTCGGCACGCGAGCGCCGCAGCTCCTCTGCGGCGACGACGGCGACCGTGGTGTCGAAAACGTCCTCCATCTCCGCCTCGAACAGCAGCGGGACCTCGACTACCGCGATCTCAGCGTTGGCGGGAAGCGAGCCCAGCCAGGCACCGATCCGCTCGCCGACCAGGGGATGGACCTGTTGCTCCAGCCAGGAGAGCTGCTCGGGGTCGGCGAAGACGATCTCCCCGATGCGGTTGCGATCGACCTTGCCCGCAGGCGCTACCGCGGGGCCCCAACGCTTGAGGAGGCGACCCTGCAGGGGCTCGGAGTCAAGCAGCTCGTGGACCACCGCATCGCTTGAGATCGTCGCCGCGCCGAGCCGCTCGAAGGCAGCGAGCGCCTCGGACTTCCCGGCCGCGATACCGCCGGTGAGGCCGATAGTCAGCGACATCGCCTGGGGCTAGGAGGCGGAGAGATCTTCGGAGGAGGGCGACTCAGGGTCGGTTGTAGCGGCAGTCGCCTCCTCTGGCTCGGAGTGAGTCAGGTCGTGATCGGAGGCAGATGAAGGCGGCGCCTCATCTACCGAAGCCTCCTCAGCTTCGCCGCCAGGAGCGTCGATCGTCGCGCCATCTGCTTGAGGGCCTTGATCTGCCTGGTCCTCTGCCTCGCTGGATTCGGCGGGCTCCTCGTTGTCCGCCTCGGCGGGCTCCTCGTTGTCCGCCTCAGGGCGCTCCTCGTTGTCCGCTTCGGGGGGCTCGGCGGCGTCGGTGGGCGTCTCCTCTGCGGCGACATCTGCCGCCTCCGCCGCCTGAATCTGGTCGCCCAGGTCCTGCATTGGCATGTTCTGGTCCTCGACTCGCTTGATGCTGAGGGAGAGGCGGCGGCGCTCCTCGTCGATCTCGAGGATCTTGACGTTGAGGGTGGCACCAGGCTCGACCACCTCACTGGGGTTCTCGACGTGATGGTCGGCGAGCTCGGAGATGTGGACCAGGCCCTCGACGCCCGGCAGGATTTCCACGAAGGCGCCGAAGGCGACGACCTTGGTCACGACCCCCTCCAAGACATCGCCGGGACGGTGGGTGCTTACCACACGTTGCCAGGGGTCCTCCTGGGTCTGCTTGAGGCCAAGCGAGATTCGCTGGCGGTCACGATCGATGTCGAGCACCTTGATCCGTACCGTGTCACCGATCGCGACGACCTCGGAGGGGTGGTTCACGTGACTCCACGAGAGCTCGGAGATGTGGATCAGGCCGTCGATCCCGTCGAGGTCGACGAAGGCGCCGAAGTCGACGATGTTGGAGATCTTGCCTTCGACCACTTGTCCGGGCGCCAGGCGGCCGAGGATCTGCTCGCGGACCTCCTTGCGCTCCTCCTCCAACACGGCGCGCCGCGAGAGCACCACGTTGTTGCGGCTGCGGTTCAGCTCGATCACTTTGCACTCGAGCGTCTGGCCCATGAACTCGTCGAGGTTGTGGACGCGGCGGATGTCGACCAGGGAGGCCGGCAAGAAGCCGCGCACCCCGAGATCGAGGATGAGACCGCCCTTTACCACCTCGATCACGCTGCCCTCGACCGGTTCGCCCGACTCGGCGGCGGCCTCAATCCGGCGCCACGCCTTCTCGAAGCGGGCACGCTTCTTGGAGAGGATCAGCCGCCCCTCGGCGTCCTCTTTGGTGAGCACGAGGGCGTCGATCTCTTCGCCCAGCTCGACCTCTTCGGCGGGATCTACGGACTTGCGGATCGAGAGCTCGCCGGAGGGGATGACCCCCTCCGACTTGTAGCCAATGTCGACCAGAACCTCGTCCTTGTCGATCCGAACCACCTTGCCGTTGACGACGTCACCCTCGTCAAAGGAGACCATCGTCGCCGCGTAGTTGGGGATTACGTGACCATTGACCTGGAGCAGCAGGCCTTCGGATCCCTCAACGGGCGTTCCCTCAGGCGCGGCCGTTGCAGGGGCAGTCAATGTGTCGGTGGCGGACACGGCGGCGAATAATGGCAGAATCGTTCGCAATGCCGGTGCGGGCGACAAAGCGTGGTCAGGAGCGGACTCCGCTCGACGGGACTTACGACGTGCTGGTCTGCGGAGCGAGCTTCGCGGGCCTGGCCGTGGCGCGCGAGCTGGCTGGCTCGGGAGCCGAGGTGATGGTCATCGACCGCTACGAGATCGGCGAGCGCCAGACTTCCGCCTGCGGCGTCCCGACTGAGTGGCTGCGACAGCTGGGTCTGATGGGAGCCGAGCGCCAGCGCTTCGACTCGCTGCTGATGCACACCCCCCACGGCGACACTCGCTATCGCCTCCCCTGGACCTTCTCGACCTTCGACTACCGCGAGCTCTGCGAACTGCTCTGGAGCGACTGTGACGCGCGATTTGAGACCGCGAAGGTGAACGGTCGCGCCGTCGCTGCCAGCGCCGGCGGCGCGTGCCAGATTGAGACCGACCGTGGCCTGCTCGCCTCTCCGCTGATCGTCGACGCGCTCGGCTGGCGACGGGTGCTGGCCACAGGCGAGGGCTACCAGCCACCCGCTGCGCCGCTCTCGCGCGGGCTGGAGGTCCACCCCAAGGGAGCCGGCGAGGATCTGGAGATCTGGATCGACCGCCGCTACGTTCCCGCCGGCTACGGCTGGTCCTTCCCCGCCAAGGACGAGCTGCGGATTGGCATCGGCTCCTTCGACCCCCGCTTCCATGTCCGCGAGACAACCGAGCTTCTCGCCGAGGACCTGGGGCAGGAGCGGCTCGGCTACCAGGGCAACTGGATACCCCACAAGCTGCGCCGGGTGACCGAGGGCGGGGTCTTCTTCGCCGGCGACTCAGCCGGGCACTGCCTGCCGCTGACTGCCGAGGGAATCAGGACGGCGCTCTACTTCGGGATCGCGCTCGGGCGGGAGCTGCGCGGCGTCGTCGAGGGTCGACAGAGCCGCGAGATGGCCGCCGCCCACTATGCCGAGTTCAACGATTCCCACGAGTGGAAGTTCCGCTCGTTGCTGCTCGTCCAGCGGCTGATCCCCCGCGTTCCCCCGCGCCTGCTCGGTCCGCTGCTCCGCCTCATGGGGTCCAAGCGCTTCGTCAATTGGTCCTTCACCCACTACCTGCGGATCGCCCCACCGGAGTTCGCCGCCTCAGCGGACAATCAAGACCGTCCCGAACAACAGCAGGACGATGCCGACAATCCGTCCCGGACTGAGCGGGACCTGGTGCAGGCCGAACAGGCCTAGGCGATCGATCGCGACCGCCGCGGTGAGTTGGCCGGTGACGGTTGCCGCGGCGACGCCGCCAGCACCGATGACCGAGACCGCGACCAGCGCGTTTGCGACGTATACGGCGCCGAGCAGACCACCGAGCAGGTAGTACCAGCTGACGCTGAAGGTCGAGGAGAGTCCGCCCGCCTCGCCGCTGAGAACGACGATCGCGGCGAGGGCTACCGCGCCGATGGTGAACGAGACCAGCGCCGCCGGCAAACCACCCGTCGCCCTCGCCAAGCCGGCGTTGATAGGTGCCTGGAGGGCGATCAACCCGCCCGCGCCAGCGGTCAGGATGACGAGCAGGCTCCGGTGGTCCATTAGATAGCCCCTTCTCGTCTCCGGCCGCTCTCCGCCATCGCGATCACTTGGCATCGAGCCAGTCCTTGCCGATGCCGACGTCGACCTCGAGCGGCGGGTCGAGCTCATAGGCGGCGCACATCTCTCGGCGCACCAGCTCAACCGCGTCGTCCATCTCCCCCACCGGGCCCTCGAAAAGCAGCTCGTCGTGGATCTGGAGGACCAGGCGGGTCCCCATTGCGGCCTCGGCCAGCGCTCGCTGGCAACCGACCATCGCAACCTTGATGATGTCAGCGGCGGTCCCCTGGATCACCGTGTTGACGGCGAGCCGCTCGCCGAGGCGGCGGGTGTTGAGGTTGCCCGAGCGCAGCTCCGGGATGGCGCGGCGACGACCCATCAGGGTCGTCACGTAGCCGTCGGCCTGCGCCCGCTCGACGACCTCCTCGCGGAAGGCGCGGACCGCGGGGAAGCGCTCCAAATAGCGGGCGACAAACTCCTCGCCCTCCTTGCGCGGGATGTTGAGGCGATCGGCAAGCCCGAACCCGGTCAGCCCGTAGACGATCCCGAAGTTGACCATCTTCGCCTTCGAGCGCTGGCCGACATCGACCTCCTCGCGGGAGATGTCGAAGACCTCCGCCGCAGTGGCGGCGTGGACGTCGTCGCCGGCCCTGAAGATATCTTTCAGCACTTCCTCCTCGGCGACGTGGGCGAGGACGCGAAGCTCGACCTGGCTGTAGTCGGCGGAAAGCAGCCGGGCGCCGCGCTCGGCGACAAAGCAGGCGCGAACTGGGCGGCCCAGCTCGGTGCGGATCGGGATGTTCTGAAGGTTGGGGTTGGTGCTGGAGAGACGGCCGGTGGCGGCTGTGGTCTGGTTGAAGGTGGTGTGGATGCGGCCGGTGTCAGGGTCGATCAGGTCTGGCAGCGAGTCAAGGTAAGTGTTCTTCAGCTTGGTCAGCTCGCGCCAGGACTCGATCTTCTCGACGATCTCGTGCTCGTCGCGGATCTGGGCGAGAACGCGGGCGTCGGTCGAGAAACCGGTCTTGCCGCGGCGCTTGCGGGTCAGCCCGAGCTCTTCGAAGAGGACCTGACCGACCTGCTGCGGGGAGCCGATCGTGAACTCGTGCCCGGCCAGCTCGAAGATCTCCCTCTGGAGCGTGACGATCCGCTCGCCGAAGCCGGCGCCGACCTCGGCGAGGCGCTCGGCGTCGAGCTTCAGCCCCTCCCGCTCCATCGCCGCCAAAACGTGGACCAGCGGCAACTCGACCCCGTGCAGCAGGGGCTCTAGGTCGAGCCCTTCGAGACGTGGCCGCTGGGCGTCCGCCAGGGCCGCGACTAGACGCGCCTCCTCGGCCGGCTCAAGACTCACCTCGCCCGCCTCGCCCAACGCGAGCTGTCCGCTCGCCGCATCACCCCGATCCTCCGCCCCGGACCCGGCGATGCCGATCCCGGCGTCGGCGGCCAGCTCGATCAGCTCGTAGGCCCGACGCTGGGGCTCGAGCAGGTAGGCGGCGATCATCGTGTCGTGGGCGAGGTCGAGCTCGACCCCCTCACGGGCGGCCGCGGCGAGCAGGCCATGGCGTCCTCCGCCCAGAGACTTCGCATCGTGAGCGAGGATCGGGCGCCCGGCCAGCGCCACGACTAGCTCGTCCAGGCTCGAGCTGCCGGTCAGGACGCGATCGGCGGCGGCGGCCCAGCGCTCGCCCTCGATCGCCAGGGACAGCGGGCCATCGGTCAGATCAGCGGGCGTTCCCGCAACCGTCTCGACCTCCAGCTCCCTCTCGACGCTGCGACCGGGCACAGCCTCGCCCTCGGGGAGGGCTTCTTCGAGTCGCTCCATCACCGCTCTCAGCTCGAACTCGCGCATGAAGTCGCGCAGGACGCCGCGATCGGGCTCGGCCGCCATCACCTCGCTCAGATCGACGCCCGTATCGATCTCCTCGATCACCGTCGCGAGCCGCTTCGAGACGCGGGCGTCCTCGGTGTGCTCAAGCAGGTTCTGCTTGCGCTTGGCGCCGGAGACCTCGCCGATGTTGGCCAGCACCCCCTCCAGCGAGCCGAATCTCTGCAGCAGCTGGGACGCGGTCTTCTCACCGATCCCCGGCACGCCGGGGATGTTGTCGGAGCTGTCGCCCTTCAGCCCGATCAGGTCGGGCACCAGCTCGGGCGCCACGCCGTAGCGCTCGATCACCGCCTCACGGTCATAGATCTTGGTCTCGGTGATGCCGCGCGTGGTGCTCATCACCCGAACCCCATCGCCGACAAGCTGGTAGACGTCGCGATCGCCGGAGACGATCATCACCGCGATCCCCTCCTCGCGCGCCTGCCTGGCGAGCGAGGCGATCACGTCGTCGGCCTCATACCCCTCGACCCTGACGTTGGCGTAGCCGAAAGCCTCGACCAGCGGCATCAGGTGCGGCCATTGCTCGGAGAGCAGGTCAGGGCGGGGCGGTCGCTGCGCCTTGTAGAGGTCATAGGCGACCTCCCGCCCCGACATCCCCGCGTCCCAGGCGACGATGACCCCCGCCGGCCGGTGCTCAGCGATGATCTTGACCAGCATCGATGCCAGCCCGTAGATCGCATTGGTCGGTCGTCCGTCGCTGGTCCCAATCGACTCCGGCAGCGCGAAGAACGCCCGGTAGGCGAGGGAGTTCCCGTCGATCAGGAAGAGCGCGCGCCCGTCGCCCACTACTGCAGCAACTCCGGCGGGGTCATCTCCTGGGGTACCTCGCGCACGTAGAAGCGGCTGCGGCCTATCTCCTCCTCGCCGACGCTGATCACCGCCGCGTGGGGACCGGTCGTTGAGAAGGCGAGGCTCGTGGCGAGGGAGACGACGATGCGCTGCTCGGCGCCCTCGACACTGCCGGGGGGGCGGCCGGCCTCGAACTGCATCGTGAACTCCTCTCCGATCACCTCGCCGTCGGGGCCCTGGACGTGGAGCGAGAGCGCGTGAGGGCGGTTGGTCTCGCTCCACGGGACGTCGACGGCGAGGGCGATGCCGAAGGAGTATTCCAGTGGCAGCGAAGGCAGGCGCAGCTCGTTCCAACCCGCTCCGAGCGCGTAGACCTTGCCGTTGATCGCCTCGCTCGAGTCGGCGAGGATGAGGAATCCCAGGTTCATCGGTGCCTCGATCCTAGTTCGTGGGGCAGCGCCCCCGGGCGGCCGCGGGCAGGCAGGCCGAATCTGATTCGATAGCCGCCATGGCCGTAAGCGCCCAGTACAGCGTCACGATCCGGGTCGAGCTCGACGCGCGCCAAGAGCCGCTCGGAAAACTGACCGCTGCGATCGCTGAGGCGGGCGGGCAGCTGCAGGGCGTGGATCTGGTGCCTGGCGCCGGCAGCGAGGGAAAGAGGGTGCGCGAGTTCACGATCGACGCCCAAGACCGCGAGCACTGGGAGCGGATCCTGCGGGCGATTGGCTCGACCCGGGGCGCCAAGGTGCTCGACTACGTCGACCGCACGATGCAGATGCACCGTGGCGGCAAGATCGAGATGCACAACAAGTACCCGCTGAAGACGCGCGACGACCTCTCGATGGCCTACACGCCCGGCGTCGCGCGTGTCTGTCAGGCGATTGCCGAGGATCGCGGCAAGGTCTGGAACCTGCACGATCAAGCAGAACACGGTCGCGGTCGTTAGCGACGGCACCGCCGTGCTCGGGCTGGGCGACATCGGGCCCGAGGCGGCGATGCCGGTGATGGAGGGCAAGGCGATGCTGTTCAAGGAGTTCGGCGGCGTCGATGCCTGGCCGATCTGCCTCGACACGACCAGAACGCCGATCGAGATCGTCGAGGCGGTGGCAGCGATCGCCCCGGGCTTCGGCGGCATCAACCTCGAGGACATCTCCGCGCCCGCGCTGCTTCGAGATCGAGCGACGGCTGCAGGAGTCGACTCGACATCCCGGTCTTCCACGACGACCAGCACGGCACCGCGATCGTCGTCGACGGCGGCGCTGCTCAACGCGCTGAAGCATCGTCGGCAAGCCGACCGAGGACGCTGCGGGTCGTCGTGGTCGGGCGTCGGCGCTGCCGGCGTCGCGACGACCAACATGCTGCTCGCCTCGGCGTCGCGCACGATCGTCGGCTGCGACCGCCAGCGGCGCGCTCTACACCGGGCGCGAGGACACGGTCGGGCCGATGGACTCGATCAAGCGCTGGTACGCGGAGCGCACCAACCCCGAGAGGCTCTCCGGCCAGCCCGCCGAGGCGCTCGAGGGCGCCGACGTCTTCATCGGGCTCTCCGGCCCCGGCGCGGTCATCGCCGGCCGAGGCGCTGGCCTCGATGGCCGACGACGCGATCGTCTTCGCGATGGCCAACCCGAACGCCCGAGGTGATGCCCGAGGACGACCGCGGGCCTACGTCGCGGTCATCGCCACCGGGCGCTCCGACTACCCCAACCAGATCAACAACGTGCTCGCCTTCCCGGGCATCTTCCGAGGCGCCCTCGACGTCCGGCGCCCCGCGCGATCACCGAGGAGATGAAGCTCGCCGCCGCCAACGCGATCGCCGCGGTCGTCAAGCCGACGACGAGCTCGTCCGCCGAGTACATCGTCCCCAGCGTCTTCAATCGCGAGGTCGCGCCGAAAGTGGCGCAAGCGGTGGTCGAGGAGGCCAAGCGCGCCGGCCTCGCTCGCTTCAGCGAGGAGACAGGCACCTTCTCGACGGTGGAGGTCCCGCCGCCCTCGTGAAGGTCCTCGTCACCGGAGCCAGCGGCTTCATCGGGCGGGCGCTCTGCGACGCCCTGCTGGTCCGGGGCGAGGAGGTGGTGGGATTGACGCGCGACCCCGAGCGGGTGCGCCGCAGTAACCCGCTGGTCGATTGGCACGCTTGGGAGCCGACCCTGGAACGGCCTCCAGCCGAGGCCTTCGAGGGTGTCGAGGGCGTCGTAAACCTGCTCGGCGAGAAGGTCAACCAGCGCTGGACCGACGACGCCAAGCGTCGGATCATGGAGAGCCGCCGCACCGGGACCCACAACCTGGTGGGGGCGATCGCCTCGCTGGAGTCCAAGCCCACGGTGCTGGTCAGCCAGTCTGCGATCGGTTACTACGGCGACCGCGGCGCGGCGATCGTCGATGAGTCCGCCGAGCCCGGCGACGGCTTCGACGCCGAGGTGGTGCGGGAGTGGGAGAAGGCGGCGCGGGAGATCGAGGGCAGCGGCGTGCGCCTTGTCGTGGTCCGCACAGGGCACGTGCTCGACCCCGGCGGCGGACTGCTCGCCCAGCTCCTGACGCCGTTCAAGCTCGGGGTCGGTGGCCCGATCGCCGGCGGCAAGCAGTACATGTCATGGGTCCACATCGACGACGAGGTCGGGGTCCTGCTCTGGGCGCTCAACGAGGAGAAGGTGAGCGGCACCGTCAACTCCACGGCGCCCAACCCGGTCACCAACCAAGAGCTGTCAAAGGCCCTGGGGGGCGCCCTCGGCCGCCCGGCCGTGGTCCCCGTCCCGGGATTCGCCCTCGACCTGATGTTCGGCGGCGAGTTCGCCGCGGTGCTGAAGGGGGGCCAGCGGGTGGCGCCGCGGAGGACACAGGACCTCGGCTACGAGTTCGTACACCCCGACCTCGACGAGGCGCTGCGAGACCTGCTTTCTAGCGGTGGTTGAGGCGGTCGCGCACCTCCTCTCGCACTTCCCCTGAGCCGCCCGATTCTCGGATCGCCTTCAGCATGGCCGCCATCGCCGCGCGTCCGGAGCGGCCGGCGATCTGCGCGATCCCCGCAGCGTCGAGGATCGGCCGCGAGAAGCGCGTCGCGGCGGGATCGAGCTCACCGATGTAGCCAACCGAGGTCGAATCCTCAGCCGCGCGGCGGGCGTCGGCGCCAACCGCGGCGAGACTCCACCTTGGGGCGCCCCCCGTGTCGTCGAGGCAGACGGCCTGGACCCGCAGGTCGCCGGCTCGGCCGCCGCTGCGCGAAAGCTCCTGGCGGGCCCCGGCGCATATCGCCTTCCCGGCGGCCGCCCGGGCACCGTGCAGGGGCGAACTGACATAGACGGTCACGGTAGCCCCTCTGATACACCGCCCCCCCCCCCGCATCCGGCGAGCGCTGCGATCGGCACAAGCAGGGCAAGAGCGGAGGCGAAGCGCCGTCTCAGCCGAAAAATAACTCGGCCTCTCCGAAGAGGGACTCGGGGACGAGCTTCAGCTCCGCGGTCGCTTCGGTGAGCTGAACGAGATGGATGTCGGTTCCCCGCAGAGCAGTCATTGTCCCCCAACGCTGAGCGTTGACGGCATCGATCGCGTGCAGACCGAAGCGAGTCGCCAACACCCGATCAAAGGCGGTCGGGGTGCCACCGCGCTGCACGTGCCCGAGCACCGTCGCGCGAGTCTCCTTGCCGGTGCGCTGCTCGATCTCGCCCTCAAGCCATCGGGCGATCCCACCGAGGCGCAGCGTGGCCGAAGGCGTCCAGCTCTCGATCGTCAGGCTCCGGCACGCCGCCCGCGGTCGAGCGCCCTCAGCGACGACCACGATCGGGGCGAAGTGGCTTGCGAAGCGCCTCCCGACCAGCTCGCAGACCCGCTCGACGTCGAAGCGCTGCTCAGGGATGAGGATCACGTTGGCGCCGCCGGCAAGACCTGCGTGAAAGGCAATCCAGCCCGCGCTGCGTCCCATCACCTCAACGATCAGCACTCGGTGGTGGCTGTCGGCGGTGGTATGAAGGCGGTCGATCGCCTCCATCGCGATGTTGACGGCGGTGTCGAAGCCAAACGTGTAGTCGGTCGCACTGAGATCGTTGTCGATCGTCTTCGGCACACCGACGACCTTGATCCCGGCCTGTTCGTGGAGGCGAAAGGCGGCGCCGAGCGTGTCCTCGCCACCGATCACGATTAGGCCATCGACTCCTGCCGCCGCCAGATTCTCGACGATCCGGACTGGCCCGTCGTCTACGGCGAAAGGGTTGCTTCGCGAGGATCCGAGAATGGTGCCGCCGCGCGGCAGGATGCCGCGCACCTCGGGCACCCCGAGTGGGCCGTGGTCACGCTCAAGCGGCCCAAGCCAGACTTCCGGTAACCGACAAACTCGTGCCCGTCTGGCCGACCCCCTTACGGACGATCGCCCTGATCACCGCGTTCAGCCCTGGGCAATCGCCCCCACCGGTGAGCACGCCGATACGCATTCGCCCAGCTTAGAGCTGCCCTGAGGCGCCGCTAGGACTTCGGCTGGTGGGAGATGCGGATCCCGGCGCCGATCAGCAGCACGGTAAAGAGGACGAGTCCGGCAACCGGGCCGCCCTCGCCGAGGGCGTAGGAGACCGTCATCGCGGCAAGCGCCAGAAAGAGCGTTACGACCAGTCCCATGCGGCGCTGATCCTAGCCTGCCAGGGCGACGCGCGCCTCGTGCAGGAAGGCGGCGACCGCTCCCGCGGCCGCCTCTGGGGAACCAGCCTCGGCGGCGGCGCGGACCAGCCGGCTGCCGATGATCACGCCGTCGGCGACCTCTCCCACCTGGGCGGCCTGCTGTGGCGTCCCGATCCCAAAGCCGACGGCCACCGGTGCCTCGGACTCCGCCCGGGTCGCCGAGACCAACTCGGCGAGGCCGGGGGGAAGCTCGTCCCGCTCCCCCGTAGTACCAACCGTGGAGACGACGTAGACGAAACCCCGGGCGGCGGCGCAGATCCTGGCGCGGCGCCCAGGCGGGGTGGTCGGCGCAACCAGTGCCACCGGCGCCAGCCCGGCGGCGCAGAGCGCCGAGCGAGCCTCATCCCACTCTCCGAGCGGCAGGTCGGGGATGATCGCCCCGGTAGCGCCGGCCTTAGCCGCGCGGCGGGCGAACTCGGTCGCCCCCCCGTGCGCCAACACCATATTGGCGTAGACCATGAGGACTACCGGCACTCGCTCGGCGACCGACGCGCAGGCCTCCAGGGCGGTGTCCAGGGTGGCGCCCGCGGCCAGCGCCGCGGTCGCGGCGGCGTGGATCGTCGGGCCGTCGGCAAGGGGATCGGAGAAGGGCACGCCCAACTCGATCAGGTCGGCGCCCGCGTCGGAGTAGGCGGCGGCGATCGCCAGCGAGGACTCGCGGTCGGGGTAGCCGGCCATCATGTAGGGCATCAACGCGGCGCGACTCTCGGCGCGGGCAGCGTCGAAGGCCGCGGCGATTCGCTCGATCCCGGTCATGGTCGCTTCAGTCACCGGTGCGCTCCATCACCTCGGCGAGGTCCTTGTCGCCGCGGCCGGAAAGGCAGAGAACGTCGAATCCGTCCCCCCCGCCGTTCTCCAGGAGCCAGGCGATCGCATGGGAGGACTCCAGCGCCGGGACGATCCCCTCAAGGCGAGAGAGCAGGGCAAAGGCGGCCAGGGCCTGCGCGTCGGTTACCGCGTAGTAGCTGGCTCGACCTGTGTCACGCAGGTAGGCATGCTCGGGGCCGACCCCCGGATAGTCGAGGCCGGCGGAGACCGAGTGCGCCTCGAGGATCTGGCCCTCCTCGTTGGCGAGCACCGAGGAGAGCGAGCCGTGCAGGACGCCGGCGCTGCCGGCGAGCAGCGAGGCGCCGTGGCGGCCGCTCTTCAAACCCTCCCCCGCGGCCTCGACCCCGACCAGCTCCACCCGCTCATCGTTGAGAAACGGGGTGAAGATCCCGATCGAGTTGGAGCCACCGCCGACGCAAGCGATCACCCGAGCGGGAAGCGATCCCTCGACGGCGAGCGCCTGCTCACGCGCCTCATCGCCGATCACCCGCTGAAGGTCGCGGACGAGCGCCGGGAACGGCGCCGGCCCAACCGCGGAGCCGATCGCGTAATGGGTCGTCTCGACGTTCGCAACCCAGTCGCGGATCGCGGCGCTCACCGCCTCCTTCAAGGTGCGGGCGCCGGACTCCACCGGAACCACCTCGGCCCCAAGCAGCCGCATCCGGTCGACGTTGGGCGCCTGGCGGCGGATGTCTTCGCTTCCCATGTAGACGACGCACTCCAGGGCGAGCAGGGCGCAGGCGGTGGCCGTCGCCACCCCGTGCTGGCCGGCGCCGGTCTCGGCGATCACCCGGGGCTTGCCCATCCGTTGCGCGAGCAGCGCCTGGCCGATCGCGTTGTTGATCTTGTGGGCGCCGGTGTGGGCGAGGTCCTCGCGCTTCAGGTAGACGGTGCGCCCGGCTCGCTCGGAGATCCGCTCTGCCCGGTAAAGCGGCGTCGGGCGGCCGATGAAGTCGCGGTGCAGGAGGGCGAGCCGGCCTTGGAACTGCCCGTCCTCGCGTGCCTCCCTCCAAGCATCGGTCAGCTCGTCGAGCGCCCCGATCAGCGTCTCCGGCACGTAGCGGCCCCCGTAGGGGCCGAACCGCTCCTCGACCGCACTCATGCAGCGGGGACGCTAGCGGCCTCTGCGGCCTCAAAGAAGGCGGCCATCGCCGCGTGGTCCTTGCGGCCGAGATCGGCCTCGACTCCGCTCGCGACGTCGACCGCGTAGGGATGGGCAATAGCGATCGCCTCGGCGACGTTCTCGGGGCGCAAGCCGCCGGCGAGGATCGCCGGCACCGCTGAGCGGCGCTCGGCCAGCAGCCCCCAGTCAAAGCGCTCGCCGGTCCCGCCCCAAAGGCCCCGGCTGCGCCGGTCAAAGAGATGGAAATGGGTGCGGTAGGCCTCGGCGGCGTGGATGTCGGCGGCGCTGGCGACGTGAACCGCCTTCACCACCTTGACCCCCGTCCGGCGCGCCACCTCTGCGCAAAACGAAGGACCCTCCTCCCCGTTCAGCTGAACCATCGTCAAGCCGGCGTTCTCGACCGCCTTGCCGACCTCCTCCAGCTCGGAGTTGACGAAGACGCCGGCAACCTCGCACTTGCGCCGGAACGCGGCGCCGATCTCAGCCGCCCGAGCCGGCTCGCATCGCCGCGGGCTCTGCTCGTAGTGGACGAGCCCGACGGCCCACGCCCCGAGGCGCACCGCCTCGGCGGCGTCGTCCAGATTCGTGACTCCGCAGATCTTTACCCGCACCCCCTCAGGGTAGGGGAGCTAGCGGCCCAGCGGCCCGATCGACCCAGACTGAGCGTCGCGGATCGACGCGGGACGTTCGCCTAGCGTCACGCTCACCGTCTTGGTCGAGCCGCCACGCAGCACCGTGACTTCGACCGATTCTCCTGGCTTGGCGGCGTTGACGATGTTGACTACTTCGTCCATCGAGGAGATCTTCTTGCCGTTGATCTTGGTGATGATGTCGCCGCCGAGGCTGAAGTTGGCGCCGTCGATCGTCGCCGCGGTCGTGCCACCCTGAATGCCCGCCTTGTCGGCGGGGCCGTTCTTGACCACTTCCTGGACGAGCACGCCTTCCTTGACCGGCAGGTTGACCGCCTGCGCCAGGGCCGGGGTGACGCTGGTCCCGGTGATGCCGAGGAACGCGTGCTGG
This sequence comes from uncultured Solirubrobacterales bacterium, assembly GCA_963777915.1. Taxonomy (GTDB): domain Bacteria; phylum Actinomycetota; class Thermoleophilia; order Solirubrobacterales; family 70-9; genus CAVUPF01. The sequence goes on from CAVZSH010000005.1 coordinate 1,249,538, forward strand.
ACCTTGCCCTTGGTCTCCAGCTGGCTGATCTCTTCTCGCGCAGTGTCGATCGGGATCGCGAAGCCGATGCCGACGTTTCCGTCGCTACCGTTGCCACCGGTCTCAATCTGAGAGTTGATCCCGATCACGTTTCCGGCAGCTTCGATCAACGGGCCGCCGGAATTGCCGGGGTTGATCGCCGCGTCGGTCTGGATCACGTTGGAGATTGAGAAGCCGTCGGGGGCCTGGATCTGGCGCTGGAGCGCCGAGACGATGCCGCTTGTCACGGTGCGATCGAGGCCGAAGGGGTTGCCGATCGCGACCACCGGGTCGCCGACTTCGATCTTCGAGGAGTTGCCGAGCGGCAGCGGGTGAAGCTGGTCTGACGGGGCATTCACCTTGAGCAGCGCCAAGTCGGTCGCCGGGTCGGTGCCGACCACGGTGGCGTCATAGGCGGTGTTGGAGGCGCCCAGTTTGACTTGGATGTGGTTGGCGCCGGCGATCACATGGTTGTTGGTGAGGACGTGGCCGTTGGTGTCGATCACGATGCCGGAGCCGGTCGCGGTGCCACCGCCTTCCTTTTCGGTTTCTTCTTCCCCGAACGCCCCGAACGGCGAAGGAGAGCGCTTGGCCGGGATTTCGGCCTGGATGAAGGCGACCCCCTGCCCGTCGCGGCGGTAGATCTGGTTGACGACGTTGGTGCTGCCGCTCTTGCTGGCGGTCGTTGTGGCCAGTGGCGCTGCGAACGTCGTGGTCGAGCCGCCCTGGGCATCGATCCAGCCGGCGGCGATCGCGATCCAGCCGAAGACGCCGACGACCGCGCCGCCCAAAAGGGCCGAGCCGAAGGGGGTGCGGAAGAAGCGCTGCGCCTTGTGGATCATCTGGCAATCATCCGGGACCGCGTTGAGTCGCCCCTAAACGATCCTAAAAGACTTCTTAAATTTGGCGACCACTCAGTGAAGAGGCCGCTCACGGGCGCTTTCCCGGGCTCCGGTCAGCTCACGGGCCTTCGCCTCGGGATCGGCGGCTTCCATCAGCGCCTCGCCGATCAGCACTGCGTCGACGCCCGCCCGCTCCAGCTCCGCCAGCTCCGCTCGCGTCGAAAAGCCGCTCTCGGCGACGACGGTCTTGCTCGCGGGCACGCCCGGGATCAGCTCATAGGTTGTGCAGACCTCGACCGTTCCCTCATCGAGATCGCGGTTGTTGATCCCGATCGCGTCGACACCCAACTCCAGCGCCCGCTCCAACTCCACCGCGTCGTGTACCTCAACCAAGCACTCGAGACCGATCGCGCCTGCCTCCTCGTGCATCGAGCGCAGGGCGCGATCGTCGAGGGCGCGGACGATCAGCAGGACCGCGTCGGCGCCGTTGAGCGCCGCCTCGTAGAGCTGATAGGGATCGATGATGAAGTCCTTGCGGAGGATCGGTAGATCGCAGGCCACTCGGGCGGTGCGCAGGTCGTCGAGCGAGCCGCCGAAGTGGACCTCGTCGGTGAGGATTGAGAGCGCCGCCGCACCCCCCCTCTCATAGGCACCGACTTGATCGGCCACCTGGGCCGCGGCAGAGATCTCCCCGGCACTGGGCGAGCGCCGCTTGAACTCGGCGATCAGGGAGAGACCGGGGCGCGACAGCGCCTCGCCGAAGGCGCAACCCCCGGGCCGCTCGGATAATCGGGACTCAAGCTCGGCTTGGGGGACCTCGCTGCGACGGCGCTCCACTCCCTGGCGGGCGGCCGAGATGAGCTGCTCGATCGTTCTCACGTGACCGACCGAGCCTAGTCGCTGAGCTTGGCGCTCGTCTCGATCAGACGGTCGAGAACCTGACGGGCGGCGCCCGAGTCGATGGCGGCGGCAGCCCTGATGACCCCCTCGCCGAGGTCGGCGGCAAGGCCCCCGATGTAGATCGCGGCGGCCGCGTTGAGCAGGACGAAGTCGCGGCGCGGCCCCCCCTGACCATCCAGGACGGCGCGCGAGGCGGTTGCGTTTTCCTCCGGCGTGCCGCCGGCGACCTCGCCGAGGTCGGCCTCGATCAACCCGAACGCGCCCGGCTCTACGAACCACTCCGAGGTGCCACCGTCGGCGACCTCGATCACCCGGGTTCGTGCCGAGATCGAGAGCTCGTCGACACCGTCCTCGGCCGCGACCACCATCGCCCGCACGGAGCCGAGACCGACCAGCGCCTCGGCGATCGACTCCTGGTAGTGGCGGTCGGAGACGCCGAGCAGCTGGCGCTCGGCGCCGGCCGGGTTGGTGAGAGGGCCGAGGAAGTTGAAGATCGTCCTCACGCCCAGCTCCTTGCGGACCGGGGCCACGTGGGCCATCGCCGCGTGGTGGCGGGGGGCGAACATAAAGCCGAAGCCGACCTCGTCGATGCAGCGGGCGACCGCCTCGGGGCCGAGATCGATGTTCACCCCCAGGGCCTCGAGCAGGTCGGCCGAACCGCATCTGCTCGTGTTGGAGCGGTTACCGTGCTTGGCAATCGCGCAGCCAGCGCCCGCGGCGACCAGCGCCGCCGTAGTGGAGACGTTGAAGGTCGAGGGGCCGCCGCCAGTTCCGGCGGTATCGACCAGCTCGGCCCGCTCGGGGCTGACCCGGGTAGCGAGCACCCGCATCGTCCGCGCCAAGCCGACCAGCTCGGGCACCGTCTCCCCCTTGGCGCGAAGGGCGATCAGGAAAGCGCCGGTCTGGACCGGGTCGGTGCGCCCCTCCATGATCTCGGCCAGCACCGCGGAGGCGTGGTCGGCGGTGAGGTGGTCGCCGCCGCAGACCGCGTCGATCGCGCGGGTGACGACGTCGTTGGGCATCAGCCCGCCCCGAGGAAGTTGGCGAGCAGGTGCTTGCCCTGCGGGGTCAGCACCGACTCGGGGTGAAACTGGACGCCCTCGGCCGGCAGCTCGCGGTGGCGGGCGCCCATCACGACATCGTCCAGCCTGGCGCTCAGCTCGAGCTCCGCCGGCAGGTCGGGGTCGGCGACTAGCGAGTGGTAGCGCCCGGCAAGGAGCGGGCTCGGCAGGCCGGCGTAGATAGTCCTGCCATCGTGGGCGACCTCGGCGTCCTTGCCGTGGACCGGCTCGCCCTGGATGACACGCCCGCCGAACGCCGCGACCATCGCCTGGTGCCCGAGGCAGACCCCAAGCACGGGCGTGCCCGCATTGGCGAAGGCGGGGATCGCCTCGACCGAGATCCCCGCCTCGGCGGGCGTGCAGGGACCGGGCGAGACGACGAGGCGGTCCGGACGACGCTCCAGCAGCTCTGACACCGTCGCCTTGTCGTTGCGCACGACCTCGATCTCCGCCCCCAGCTCGCCCAGGTACTGGACGAGGTTGTAGGTGAAGGAGTCGTAGTTGTCGATGATCAGGACGCGCATCGCTACGGCCAATCGGGTTGCTGGCAGGCGAGCTCAACCGCGCGGAAGACAGCCTTCGCCTTGTTCACCGACTCGTTGTACTCATAGGCGGGCTTTGCGTCAGCGACGGTGCCACCGCCCGCCTGCACGTGGATCTGGCCGTCCTTGACGACGACGGTCCTAATGTGGATCGCCGTATCGAGATCGCCGTTCCAGGAGAGGTAGCCGATCGCGCCGCCGTAGGAGCAGCGCTTGACCGGCTCCAACTCGTCGATGATCTGCATGGCGCGGACCTTCGGGGCACCGGACAGCGTGCCGGCCGGGAGCGCCGAGCGCAGCACGTCCATCGCGCTCACCCCCTCGCGCAGCCTTCCTGAGACCTGGCTGACGATGTGCAGGACGTGGGAGTAGGTCTCGACCACCATCAGCTCGTCGACGCTCACCGTCCCGTACTCGCAGACCCGGCCCAGGTCGTTGCGACCGAGGTCGACCAGCATCACGTGCTCGGCCCGCTCCTTGGGGTCATTGATGAGGCGCTCGGCGAGGCGACGGTCCTCTTCCTCGCTGTCGCCGCGCGGGTAGGTGCCGGCGATCGGGCGGGTCTCCACCCGGTTGCCGTGAACCTTGACCAGCGGCTCGGGCGAGGCGCCGGCGATCTGGAAGTCACCGAACTCGAGGAAGTACATGTAGGGAGAAGGGTTGACGGCGCGCAGACCGCGATAGATCGAGAACGCCTCGACCGGGGCCGGGGCCGAGAAGCGCTGCGAGGGAACTACCTGCAAGGCGTCCCCGGCGTGGACGTACTCGACGATCCGCGCGACCGCGGCTTCGAAGCGCTCGCGCTCCATGTTAGAGGTGAAATGCGGCGGCTCGGCGAGGGCAGGCCGCTCGGGTGCCGGCACCGCGCCGCGCAGGAGGCGGCGGGCATCGGCGATCTGCTCGGCGGCGTGTGCGTAAGCGGCATCGATGCCGCCTTCAGACTCGGCGAAGGCGCAGGCGAGAATCGTCAGCTCGTGACTCAGGTGGTCAAAGACCAGCATCGCGTCGGTGACCATCAGTGCCATGTCCGGCAGACCGAGTGGGTCGGGGTTGGGCTCGCCCAGCGGCTCGACCGTGCGCACCAGGTCATAGCCGAAAAATCCAACCGCACCGCCGACGAAGGGCGGTAGGCCCGCGACCGGGGCGAGGCGGAACGCGGAGAGGCGCTCGGCCACCGCGGCGTAGGGATCCGGGGCCTCGCAGTCCTCGCCGCCGGACTCCGAGAGCACGCCGTTGCTCCAGCGCAGCACCGAGCGCGGCCTGAAGCCGACGAATGAGTAGCGACCGACCTGGCCCTGCTCGGCCGACTCCAGCAAAAAGCAGGGCGCCCCTTCGGGCTCGCCGGCGCGCAGCTTGAGAAATGCCGAGACCGGCGTCTCGCAATCGTCGACGATGCGAGCGCAGACTGGGACGACGTTGCCCTGCTCGGCGAGCTGCCGCGCCTCCTCCAAGCTCGGCTCCAACTGCAATGCAGACTCAGCCGCGACGGCCATTGAGCACTTCCATCACGGCGGACTGGGGGAGCCCGCGCGAGGCCAGCAGGACGCTGAGGTGGTAGAGCAGGTCGGCCGCCTCCTCGACTACCCGCTGATCTGACTCCTCACGCGCGGCACGGCTTACCTCCTCGGCCTCCTCTTCGACCTTTTCGCCGATCAACCTCGGGTCGTCGAGCAGCTTCACGGTGTAGCTGCCCTCAGGGCGCTCGGCGGCACGGCTGCGCAGGGTTCGCTCCAGGCTCGCCAGCGCTTCGTGGGCGAGGGGGAAGGGCTCACCGCGCACCGGGGGGGCATCCTTCTCGGTCGGCCCGGAGCTCCCGAGCGCGCGATAGAAGCAGCTGCGCCCCCCCGTGTGGCAGGCGGGGCCAGTCGGCTCGACCAGAGCGACGATCGCGTCCCCGTCGCAGTCATAGCGGAGCTGGCGCACTCGCAACACGTTCCCTGAGGCTTCCCCTTTTCGCCAGATCTCCTCGCGCGAGCGGCTGTAGAAGTGAACCTCTCCACTCTGCACGGTCAGCCGCAGCGACTCCTCGCTCATATAGGCGAGAGTCAGCACCTCGCCGCTGGAGAAATCCTGGGCGACGCATGGCACCAGGCCGCGCTCGTCGAATTGAACACCCTCATACATCAGACAATCGTAGTTGGCAGCGCCTATTCGATTCCCAGGCGGTCGAGCAGGTCCTCGTCGCGGCGCCAGCGGCGGCGGACGCGGACCTGGAGGTCGAGGTGGACCTTGGCGCCGAGCTCCCCTTCAAGCGAACGGCGGGCCGCCGCACCGATCTCGCCGACCTTGGCGCCGCCCTTGCCGATCAGGATGCCCTTTTGGGACTCGGCCTCCGCCCAAACCTCGGCGCGGACGAGGACCAGCCCGTCGTCCCGTGGCGCGATCTCCTTCACCGAGACCTCCACCGAGTGGGGAATCTCCTCCCGGGTGCGGTTCAGCACCTGCTCGCGGATCAGCTCGGCGAGCAGCACCTCGCTCGACTGGTCGCTGTGGTCCTCGGGCGGGTACAGGTAGGGACCCTCCGGCAGCAGCTCCCCCAGCCGCCCGATCAGCGCCTCGAGCCCGGCGCCGCTGCGGGCGCTGATCGGGAAGACCTCATCGACGCCCTCGAGCTCGGCAGCCGCGGCGAGGACGGGCACCAGCTCGTTCGGTCCCACCCGGTCGGACTTGTTCACCGCGCAGAGGACCGGCAGTCTTCTGCCCGCGCCCAGCAGGGCTCTGGCGATGAAACGATCGCCCGGCCCCACCCCCTCCTCGCCGTTGACGACGATCAGCGCCAGATCGGAGTCGGCCAGCTCCCGCTCGACCCGGCGCTGCATCCGCTCGGTGAGGACGTCGCGCGGGCGCTGCACGCCCGGCAGGTCGACGAGCACGAGCTGGCGACCGGACTCGAGATCGGTGGCGACCCCACGGATCGCCCGCCGCGTCGTTTGCGGCCGCACCGAGACGATCGCCACCCGCGAGCCGACAATCGCGTTGACCAGCGTCGACTTGCCGACGTTAGGACGGCCGGCGAGCCCGATGAAGCCGGCTCGGGTCACCGCAAGCCGTCCATCACCCGCGCCTGGAGCGCGAGCATCTCTCCGGCGTCGGTCTCGTGATTCATCTCGCATAGGTGCAGGGTGCCGTGGACCGCCGCTTCGACGATGTCGGAGCAGTGCTCGGGGCAGATCGCTACGTCGCCCAGCTCGCGCGGGCCGGTGGTGGGGCCGACGCCGTCAAGGGGAAAGGCGAGGACATCGGTGGGGGCATCCCTGCCGCGGTGCTCGCGGTTCAGCTCGCGGATTCGGTCCGGGCCAACCAGCTCGACCGCGAGGTGCCCGTCGGCGACACCGGCCCGGTCGAGCGCCGCGGCGACGGCGGCGCGCAGGTCCGCCGGCACGTCTGAGAGATCGACCCCCCTCACCGCGGGCGGTGCGACTCGCGCTCGGCGTGCTCCCCGTACGCCGCGACGATGCGCTGCACCAGCTTGTGGCGGACCACGTCCTCGCCGCCGAAGTGGACGAAGGAGATGTCCTTGACCTCGACGAGGATGTCGCGGACCGCAATCAGGCCGGAGCGCTGGTCGGTCGGTAGGTCGATCTGGGTGATGTCGCCGGTCACCACCATCCGCGAGTTAAAGCCGAGCCGGGTGAGGAACATCTTCATCTGCTCGGGACTTGTGTTCTGCGCCTCGTCGAGGATGACGAAGGAATCGTTGAGGGTGCGGCCACGCATGAAGGCAAGCGGCGCCACCTCGATCACGCCGCGCTCGAAGTAGCCGTTGACCCGGTCGGGGTCGAGCATGTCAAAGAGGGCGTCAAAGAGCGGCCGCAGGTAGGGGTCGACCTTGGCCTGGATGTCGCCGGGCAGGAAGCCGAGTCGCTCCCCCGCCTCGACCGCGGGTCGGGTGAGGATGATCCGCTGCACCTGGCGCTCGGCCAGCGCCGCCGCCGCCATCGCCACCGCGAGGAAGGTCTTGCCGGTGCCGGCCGGGCCGATCCCGAAGGTGATCGTCTGACGACGGATCGAGTCGACGTAGCGCTTTTGGTTGAGGGTCTTCGGCGCGACCTTGGTGTTGCGGTGCCGCCAGACCACGTCCTCGAGGATCGCGGCCGGGCTCTCGTGCGCGTCGAGCGCTCCGGTCACCGCCTCGATCGTCCCCGGCGCGACCTCGTGCCCCTGCTCGATCAGCTCAACCAGCTCATCGACAACCGTTGCCGCGGTCTGCACGTCGCCGGAGTCCCCGTCCAGGGTGAGGACGTTGCCGCGCAGGTGAAACTCGCAGTCAAGGCGACCACGCAGCGCCCGCAGCACGGCGTCCTCAGAGCCCGCCAGCTCCGCGGCGACGCTGTTGTCGAGGGTCAGCTGCCTACGCGCCAAGCTTCTCTCGCACCGCCGCGCTGACTCGCTTGCCGTCGGCCCGACCGCCTAGCTTCGGCATCAGCGCCGACATCACCTGGCCCATCTGGCGGGGCTCGCTGGCCCCGGTCTCGGCAACCGCGGCATCGACCAGCTCCTCCAGCTCCTCCTCAGAGAGCTGCGTGGGGAGATAGGCCTCGATCAGCTCGCCCTCGAGGCGCTCATCAGCCGCCTGCTTCGCGCGCCCCGCCTGCTCGAAGGCCTCCGCGGCCTCCAACCGCTTCTTGCGCTCCCGCTGCAACACCGCGACCTCATCGCCCTTGCCCAGCTTGGCATCTTGCTGGAGCGCGTCGACCACCATCCGCAGTGCCGCGGCGCGCTCGCGCTGCCTTGCTTTCATCGCAGTTCGCACGTCCGCTTGGACCAACTCGAGGATCGTCTCGCTCATCGTCTAAGGGTAGAGGCGTCGTCGTCCGGGAGGGAGACCGCCTCGACTTCCCCCAACGGCATCTGTAGGAAGCGGGTGCCGAGGTCACGGAAGGAGTCGGCATCTCCGGTGCACAGGAAACGATAGGCGCCCTCGCGGTCGGGCTCGCGGCCGAGGCCGCGGCGCTCCAGCGCCCGCTGGGCGGCAGCGGCGACCGCGTGGCCGCCGCTGATCAGACGCACGTCACGGCCGAGGATACGCTGGAGCATCGGGGCGACAAGCGGGTAGTGGGTGCAGCCGAGGATCAGGGTGTCGACCCCGGCTCGCTTCAGTGGCGCGCAGTAGGCGCGCGCCATCGCCATCGTCTCCTCGTCAAAGAGGGAGCCGTCCTGGATAAAGGGAGCGAGGTTCGGCGCCTCGACCTCGGTCACCTCCAGGGCGCGGCCCTGGCCCTCCAGGGCGCGGCGGTAGGAGCCGCTCTCCACCGTGTTCGGCGTCGCCAGCACGCCCACCCTGCCGCTGTCTGTGATCGCCGCTGCGATCTCGGCCTGCGGCTCGACCACCGGGACAACGTCCACCCCGCGCCGAGCGGCGACCTCGCGCGCCACGTCCTCGCCGATCGAGGTCGCCGTGTTGCATGCGATCACCAGCAGCTTGGCGCCGCCGCCCAGCAACAGCCCGGCGATCCGGCCGATCCGCTCCCGCAGCTGCTCGGGATCGCGCGTCCCGTAGGGGAACATCGCCGTGTCGCCGAGGTAGACGAAGTCCTCCTCAGGCAGCGAGACCAGGCACTCATGCAGCACCGTGAGTCCGCCAACTCCGGAGTCGAACATCGCGATCGGCAGGGAGGCATCGAGTTGGGGGGCCAGGACGGACAGGGGCGTCAGGGTTTGACGACCATGAAGAAGATCGCCACGACGACGATCAGGCCGGCGAAGGTGCCGACTTGGCCGATCCGCCGGGAGACGGCGAGGAACTCCTCGCTCAGCACCTCACCGGACTCCAGATCACGCTCGGCCAGCGCTTTCGCCTTGCAGACCTGGGGCTGGAAGAACCCGTGCTGGAGGCCGAAGAGGACGATGATCGCCGCGATGCCGACGCCGACGAACGTTTCGCTGCCCTTCCAGGGCCCTTCGGCGAGCAGGTAGATCCCGGCGAGGAGCAGGACGATCATGCCGGGGTTGACCAGGTAGCGGTCGGTCTTCTGCACCCCGGCGAGGATCGCCGGGGTCGCCCGCGGGAACTGGGGCACCACGGAGAAGAACAGCGCGTAGCCGAAGGTCGGGCCGAAGGCCAAGACGACGGCCAAGACGTGGATGAAAAGACCGACGCTGTAGCCGGTGATCGTCGCCAGCATCGCGGCAACGATATGCCAAAGCCCAGCGCGACCTCGCTCAGGCTCGGCGCAGCAGCAGAGCCGCCCAGTCGCCGTCGTGGCGGCGCTCGGCCTCGACGAGACCGACGGCGGCGAAGGCAGCTGCGAGCGCGTCGAGCTCGGAGGGGAGCAGGCCCGAGCAGACCATGGTGCGGGGGACGCTCGCATCGCCCAGCCGCGCGGCGACAGCGCCCAGGATCGGAGCGGTGAGGTTGGCGACGGTCGTCGGCGCGAGAGCGGGCAGGCGCTCGCGCAGGTTGAGGCGCTCCAACTCGACCACGACGCAGTTGGCCGCGGCATTGGCTGCCGCGGCCTCGATCGCCGGTGCCTCGTGGTCATAGCCCCACACTGGCTCCCAGCCCAGCTTGGCGGCGGCGATCCCCAGCACGCCGGAGCCGGTGCCGAGGTCGGTGAGCGCGCCGCAAGCCTCGCCTGTCGCCTCCAGCTCGAGCAGCAGCTCCAGGCAAAGGCGGGTCGTGGGATGAGCACCGGTGCCGAAGGCGCGGCCGGGGTCGATGACGAGGTCGACCGCGCCCTCGCGCGGCTCCTCCCAGGAGGGCCGCAACCAGAGGCGGCTGCCAACCAGGAGCGGCTTGTGGAAATCCTGCCAGCGATCGGCCCAGTCATCGGGAACCTCTGTCGCACTCACCGCGATCCGCTCCTCGCCGACCGCGGCCTCGATCTCCCCAAGCTCTGGCAGCTCTCCTTCGCCGCCGTAGATCGCGTACTCGACGTAGCCAGGGCCAAACTCTTCCTCGACCCCGTTTGGCGCCAGCACCACCAGCTCGGCGAGGACGAGATCGGCCTGCCCCGGGGAGCAACGAACCGCGAGGCGGATCAACCGAAGGCTCTGCGGACGCGGGAGAAGAACCCTTCCTCGCCGCCTTGCCGAGAGCCGAGGTTGCCGGGCCCGAGCGTCTCCCCCAGCCTCTCCGCCAGCTCGCGCTGCTGCTCGGAGAGGTTGGAGGGAATGACCACGTGGATGACGATCACCAGGTCGCCGGGCGGGCCGCCGCCCGACCCCGGCAGCCCGTGGCCACGCAGCCCGTAGCGGGCGCCGTGCTGGGTGCCGGCCGGGATCTCGATCTCGCGCTCACCCTCGTGGCTGGGGACCTTCACCGTCTGGCCGAGCATCGCCTCGACTGCGGTCAGCTCGACCGCCTGGATCAGGTCCTGGCCGCGCATCGGGCCACGCCGCACTTCGAAGCCGAGCCCGCCCCCGAAGAAGGCCTGAAAGATGTCCTCGATCGAGCCGAAGCCGGCGCCGCCGGGCGGGAAGCCGCCGGATCGCAGGCCCTCGTGGCCGTAGGCGTCATAAACGCTGCGGCGCTCGGGGTCGGAGAGCACCTCGTAGGCCTCGGCCGCCGCCTTGAACTTCTCCTCCGCCGCCGGGTCGTGGTCGTTGACGTCGGGGTGCAGCTCGCGGGCGAGGCGGCGGAACGCCTTCTTCACCTCCGCCTCGGAGGCGCCCCGCTCGACGCCGAGGACGTCGTAGTAGTCGCTCGGCATCCGCGATCAGTCGCCGTAGACGGTCTCGAAGTAGTGCGAGAGTTCGCGTGCGGCGACCTGGACGGAGGCGATCGCCGTCGCGTAGTCCATCCGCAGCGGCCCGACCACGCCGACCGAGCCGAGGTTGCGGTGGCCGAGACCGTAGTTGGCGCCAACGACGCTGACCGAGCGCAGCTCCGGCTGAGGGTTCTCGTCGCCGATCCAGCAGAAGACCGAGCTCTCCTCCAAAGCGGAGCGCAGCATCCCGAGCACGTCGGCTCGGCCTTCCAGCGCGGTCATCAGCCGGTCGATCCGCGGCAGGTCGGCGAAGTGCTCCGCAGAGAGAAGCCGCGCGGCACCGTGCGTGTAGAGGGTTCCGCCGAGCGGTGGCGCGGTGGCGAGGGCCATCAGGTCAGTGACCTTGGCCAAAACGGTCGTTGTCTCCCGCATCGCCTCGTCTACCTCGCGGCGCAACCATGAGAGCTCCAGCTCAACCCGCGCCCCGACCGCAGGCGCTCCCGACTCGACCAGCGTGTCGACGTAGCGGCGATAGCCGACATCGGTAGGTACGCGGCCGGCCGAGGTGTGCGGATGCGTCAGGTATCCCGCCGCCTCCAGCACTGCCAACTCCGCCCGAACCGTTGATGCCCCCCACTGGACATCAGGCCTCTCGGCGATCTCCCGGGACGCGACCGGCTTCGCCGAGACGAGATACGAATCGACCACCAAGTGAAGGATCAGCTCTTGCCGCGTGGAGAGCATCGCTCTCCATTCTAGGAACCGCTAGAGCTGGACCTCGGCCTCGGCGTTTCGGATCGTCTGGTTATCGCCCTGGGCGGCGACCGTGTCGATCACTACTCGATCTCCCTCGACCGACTTGACCGTGCCGGTTACGACGATCTCCTGCTCTGGCGTGCCCATGCCGCGAAACTGCACCGAGAGGCGCTTCAGCGCCCTTGGGTCGCCCGCGGCGAGGGCCGCGTTGGCTCGGGCGACGAGTCCCATCATGTAGAGGCCGTGCAGGATCGTTCCCGGCAATCCGACCGCCTTGGCGAACTCGGGGTCGATGTGGATCGGGTTGAAGTCCCCCGACGCACCCGCGTAGCGGTGCGGCAGGTACTTGTCGGGTGTCACCCTCAGCTCCGGAACCTGGTCTCCGACCTTCAGTTCGCTCATCCTCACACCCCTCTGACGATGTTGGTCCAGACGCCCCGCACCACCTGTTCGCCATCCTGGTTGACCGAGTTGGACTCAAAGACGTAGAAGCCCTTGCCGTCCTTCTCGAAGATTTCCAGGCACTTCGCGATCGTCGTTATCTCGTCGCCGGAGCAGGCCGGCTCGCTCCACTCGAACTCCTGGCCGCCGTGCACCATCGTCGCGAAGTTCATCCCTACCTCGGGGTCGAACATCGCCGGCGCCAGCGCCGGCGCGCTGTAGACGACGCAGAACATCGGCGGTGCGACGACGTCCCGGAAGCCAGCCCCCTGCGCAGCGGCGCGATCGAAGTGAACCGGGTTCTCGATCCCGAGCACCGTCGCGTACTCCCTGATCTTCTCCCTGCCGACCTGATACGTCGTGGCCGGCCACTCCTTACCCACTGCCTCCGCCTTGATCGCCATCGCGGGCACCCTATCTATTCGTCGATCTCCAACACCGCGAGGAACGCCTCCTGCGGCACCTCCACCCGCCCCACCTGCTTCATCCGCTTCTTGCCCGCTTTCTGCTTCTTCAGCAGCTTCTGCTTGCGGGTGACGTCGCCGCCGTAGAGCTTCGCCGTGACGTCCTTGCGCAGGGCCTTCACCGTCTCGCGCGCCAGCACCCTCGAGCCGATCGCCGCCTGCACTGGAATGTCGAACAGCTGTCGCGGGATCGTCTTGCGCAGGCGCTCGACCAAGGCCTTGCCTTGCTCGTAGGCGAAGTCGCGGTGGACGATCACCGAGAGCGCGTCGACCTTGTCGCCGGCGAGCAGGATGTCGAGCTTGACCAAATCCCCGGGGCGGTTGCCGATCGTCTCGTAGTCGAGCGAGGCATAGCCGCGGGTGGACGACTTCAGGTAGTCGAAGAAGTCGAGCACGATCTCGGCCAGCGGCAGGTCGTAGCGGATCTGCACCCGCTGCGGGCTGAGGTAGTGCATGTCGACGTGGGTGCCGCGGCGCTTCTGGCAGAGCTCCATCACCGCGCCGACGTAGCCGGAGGGGGCGATGATCGTCGCCCGGATGTAGGGCTCATCGATCTCAAGGATCGAGCCCGGGTCGGGCATCTCGGTCGGGCTGCGGACCTCGATCGCCTCACCGCCGATCAGCCTGACCTCGTAGCGCACGTTCGGGGTCGTCGCCAGCAGCTCGAGCCCGTACTCGCGCTCCAGCCGCTCGCGCACGATCTCCATGTGGAGGAGGCCGAGGAAGCCGCACCGAAAGCCGAAGCCGAGCGCGTCGGAGGTCTCCGGCTCATAGGAGAGGGCCGCGTCGTTGAGGGCCAGCTTGTCAAGCGCGTCGCGAAGGTCTTCGTAGCGGTCGGTATCGATCGGGAAGAGCCCGCAAAAGACCATCGGCTTGACCTCGCGGTATCCCTCGAGCGGCTCCGTGGCGGGCCGCCTGAGGGATGTCAGCGTGTCACCCACCCGCAGCTTGGCGACGTCCTTGATGCCGGTGATCACGTAGCCGACCTCCCCCGCCTCCATGCCGGGAGCGGGGGACATCTGCGGGCGGAAGAAGCCGATGTCGTCGATATCGGCCTCGGTGCCGTTCTGCATGGCGAGGACCTGCTCGCGTTTGCGGAAGATTCCGTCGACCATCCGCACGTAGGCGATCACGCCGCGGTAGGGGTCGAACTCGGAGTCGAAGATGAGGGCACGCGGCGGCGCCGCCGGGTCGCCCTGCGGTGGCGGGATGCGCTCGACGATCGCCTCCAGCACCTCGATCACCCCCTCCCCGGTCTTGGCCGAGATCCGCAGCAACTCTCCAGGGTCGCCGCCGAGCAGGTCGGCGATCTCTCCCGCGACGCGCTCCGGCTCGGCGCCGGGCAGGTCTACCTTGTTGATCACCGGGATCAGCTCCAGCCCGTTCTCGATCGCCAAGTAGGTGTTGGCGACGGTTTGCGCCTCGACCCCCTGGGCGGCGTCGACGACCAGCAGCGCCCCCTCGCAGGCGGCGAGGCTGCGCGAGACCTCGTAGGAGAAGTCGACGTGCCCTGGTGTGTCGATCAGGTGCAGGTGGTAGGTCTCACCGTCGGAGGCGCGGTAATCGACCCGCACAGCCTGGGCCTTGATCGTGATCCCACGCTCGCGCTCTAGGTCCATCGAGTCGAGCATCTGGGCACGCATCTTCTTCGGGTCGACGGCTCCGGTGATCTCGAGGATGCGGTCGGCCAGGGTCGACTTGCCGTGGTCGATATGGGCGATGATCGAGAAGTTGCGGATGCGCTCCATGGGCCGGCCGGAGTATGGCGGCTGCACGAATGGGCTCGACGCCACCGACTCCACCCGCCGAAGACGCGGCTAATCGCTGGGGCATGACGATGGGCTCAGTGGGGTCGTGAGGTGGAAGACGACCGTGGGTGGCCTGCGGATGATGACGGTGGCGCCTGGACCTTCGGTCCATTGAGCCGCAGGGGGATAGACCGGCTTGCCCGCTTCGATGCGATCGCGGCTGGCGATCACGTATTCGTAGTGTCCGGCGTTGATCTGGCGGCGCCATGAGCGGCAGGTGGTGGGAGCGACGAAGCCGCCGTGGGGGCGCTCGATGCCGACGTACTGGACATGGTTCGAGAGCTCGGTTCCGAACAGCGGGTACAGGCGGGTGCTGGTCGTGGCTATGCGCGCGCCAGAGATCGAGCGCGCCCAGCGAAAGGCGGCATCGAGGCCCTGGGTCGTGAAGCTGGGATGGGCGTAGCGGTGCTGGAGGTAGCTGCGTTGCTCTCGGTAGCCGAACACCAACGCCGCCAAGAGCAGCGCCCCGAGTGCCACCGGCGCCCAGGCGGGCACCGCCCAGCGCCGCTGGGGGCCGGCCGAGGCCCAGCCCCGGATCCGCTCCCTCAGGGGAGGGGTGATCGCCAGCAGCGCCATGCCGAGGACCAGGGTCGGGGTCAGGTAGCGCAGCGCGGACTCAAAGCCGCGCGGCATCCCGGCCGGCCCCTCTGCCGAGGTCGGCGCGAGCAGCCAGGTCAGCGCGGCGGCAAAACCGACCACTCCGAAGACCCGCAGCAGCGGGCTCGCGCCACGCCCAAGGCAGAGCAGCAACCCCGCCAGCGCCAGCCCGCCGAGCAGCGGCCAGACGATCCAGAGCCCCTGGTGCAGCCCCGGCAGGAACCAGTGCGACCAGACCGAGCCGTCGGTCAGGTAGCCGAAAACGCTGTGGGCTTCGCGGCCACCCAGCGCCTGTCCGGGGGCCGGGAGAGAGATCGGGCCCAGGTGGCGCACCCAGGGAAACGGGCTGCCCGCCTGGATCAGGTTGCGCAGGTACCAGTAGCCGCCTCCAGCCAGGGCGGGCAGGCCGGCGGCCACAAGGACGCGCCACCGTCCCCCTCGGGGCGCGATCGCCACCAAGCCGATCACCAGCACCACCGCGGGGGGCACGAAGTTGAGCTTGGTCCCGGCCGCCAGCCCGGCCGCGAGCCCGACGACAGCGAGCACCCCGGTCGAGAGCCCTCGATCCGCGCTAGCCTCCCATGCGTTGACGGCGATCGCAGCGGCGGCGAGTAAGAAGAAGATCCCGACCAGGTCATTCCGAGCCTCCCCGGCCTGATCCCCCAGCACCGGAACGCTCAGTGCAACCGCGACCAAGGCCAGCGACACCGGCCCAACCCGATACGCCCGCCCGATGCACCAGGCGGCTAGCAGGCACCCCGAAAACCAGCCGAAATTGATCAGCGGCGACAAGATGTCGCGATTGAACGCGACCATCCCAACCGCATGGAGGATTTCCGCGTTGGCGGGGTAGAACCACGCCAGGTATTGCGGTGCGATGAAGTGCAGGTCGAACGTGTTCCCGGTCTGAAAGAACTCAACCGCAAGCGGCCCGTGGTACCAGGTCGAATCGAACCCGGTCATCCCCGTACTGAGGCGCAATCGCACTCCGGCGGCAAAGCGGGCAACCGCGACCAGGGTGACCAGCAGGCTCACCACCGTGAGCGCCGACACAGAGACGCTCTTACCGCGGGGGTAGTCGGTGTGGGATGCCCTGGCGGGGGCTACGGGGGGTGAGGCCTCCTCCGTAGGGGGGCGACGTCCCGGTGCCCGGATCAGCGTGCGGCCCGGGGAGGGCCAACCCCGAGCCGACGGTCCGCGACCGAACGCCCACGCCACCAATCCGGCCACCATGACGCCAACCACATACGGCAAGGCCTTGAACAGGCCAAAGGAGCCCAGCAGCTCGGCAACCCAGATCAGGATCGTCAGCGCGACGACAGCGGTCGCCAGCCAGGCAGGCGGCCCCGAGAGGCTCGGCAGTAACCGCGAGCGCAGCGCCGCGGCTCCCAGCGTGGAGAAGCCGACGAGCACCGCGAGCTCTGTGACCCCCAGCAGATAGCGCCCGACGTCGAGCATCTAGCGGCGACGCAGAAGGCGCAATATCTGCTCCAGCTCGGCGATGCGCAGGAGTTTGGCGAGAGCGAAGTAGACGGCGGCACCGAGCGCCAGGCCGCTGCCGAGAGAGACGATCTGGCCGAGCAGGCCCGACCCGAGGGCCTGGCTCAGGACGTGCCAGACGCCGTAGCCAACGCCCGCCAGGGCGAGCGAGGCAAAGGTGATGCGCAGGGCGGCCGAGAGCAGCTTGTCCAGCTCCAGCCCGTCGAACTCGCGACGCAGCACCACCGCCTGGGCGATCACGGCCGCCGTGGTGCCGATCCCGGTTCCGGCGACGATCCCGCCCACGCCGAACGGCTTGTAGAGGACCAGCGCCGCCAGAGCCGAGACGACGAGGTCCACCACGGCAAGGCCGGTCGCCAACCAGGGACGCTGGAGGCTGAAGAAAGTGCGCGTCTGGAGCAGGTAGACGCCGTTGGTCGGCAGCGAGAAGGCGAACCAGAAGAGCGCCGTGGCGACCAGGGTGGTCTGGGCCGGATCGAAGGCGCCGCGCTGGTAGACGAGCCGGATCATCGGTTCAGAGAGGGCGAGGATGGCGGCGGCGGCGGGGACCAAGACGAAAAGGATCTGGCGCATCCCGTTCGCCATCGTGGCGCGCAGGTTGTCGATCTCACCGCGATTGGCAAAGCGCGCCAGGGTCGGGAAGAGCACGGTTGCGATCGCCACCGAGAAGATGCCCTGCGGCAGCTGATAGATGCGGAACGCTTTGTCGATCGCCGCCGGCGCTTGGTCGGATACGAGGCTGCCGAAGAAACTGTTGATCAACTGGTTGAAGTTGATCAGGCCGAGGCTGATCGTCACCGGCAGCATCAACAGCAGGACGCGGCGCACCCCGGGGTGGCGCCACTCGAAGCTCCAGTTGAACTTAAACGGCGTGTTGCGCAGGTCAAAGACCGGGATCAACAACTGGATCAGGGTGCCGACGAGGATTGCGATCGCGTAGGCGTAGATGCGGTCGCGGCCGTGGAAGGCCGGTATCAGGAGGACCAGCACGGCGATGATCGTCAGGTTCCAAAACAGCGGCGCGATCGCGAAGGCGCCGAAGCGGTCATAGCTGTTGAGGATGCCGACGACGACCCCGCTGAGCCCGAGCAGGATCAGGATCGGGAAGAGGATGCGGGAGAGGGTGATGGTCAGTTCGAGGATCTCGCCCTTAAAGCCAGGGGCGAAGATCGGCATCACGACCGGGGCCACCACCACGAAGAAGGCGGTGATTGCGCCCAGGACCATGGTCACGATCAGCAGCAGGGTCGAGGCGAGCCGGAATGCCTCCCGGTAGTTCTTCTGCTGGAGCTGCTCGGTGAAGACCGGGACGAAGGCAGGCTGGAGAGCCGCATCGGCGAAGAGGCTGCGGACCAGGTTGGGGACCTGGAAGGCGATCGTGAAGGCCGACATCGGCCCGCTGATCCCGTAGTAGCCGGCCGCGACCACTTCCCTGGCCAACCCGGCGATTCGCGAGGCAGCGGTGGCAATCGAGAAGAAGGCGGTGGAGCGGGCGATGCGCCCCGCTTGGCGGCCGGGGGCCGGCTCGCCGACGAGGTCCTCGCCCGGGTCGAATGCCTCGGCGGCGCGCAGCGCCGCGTCGGAGTCCACCGCGGCCTCATCGCGCTCGGGAGTGTCGGGTGCCCTGGGGGTCTCCAAGCTGGTCTCAGTCGCTATAGTCGGCGGCCGCCCGGAGCCGGCTCGGCGCCCGCCCAGGCACACGACTCATGGCCAACATAGCCTCACAGAAGAAGCGCATCCTACGCAGCGAGCGCGAGCGAGCGGAGAACCGTCTGTTGACCAGCACGGTCAAGACCCACTTCCACCGCCTGCAAAGCGCCGTGGAGGGCGGCGAGGGGAGCGCGATTGAGGTCGAGCACCGCTCGCTGGTCTCGAAGATCGACAAGGCAGTGCAGAAAGGCGCCTTGCACCGAAACACCGGCGCGCGCAAGAAGGCTCGGGCGGCCAGGCTCGCGTCCAGCTCCGCCGAGTGATCAGACCGGGCAGCCGGCCGCCCGCCTGAGGGCCAGCGTCAGCGCCAGACCGTCGCCGTAGTCGGCCCCGCCGCGGCATGAGACCTCGAGGTCGGCGAGCACCTCGGTCGCCACCCGCAGGTCGCCGAGCTCGACGTCGCGGACGCGGGCGAGGAGCTGGCGCGCCGCGTAGGGGTGCATCGCCAGGCTCGACTCGACCTGCCTCGGAGGAACGCCCTCCTCCAACTGGGCGGCGGCCGCGAAAGCGCTGCGGAGCCGCGAGGCGAGACCGTAGACCAGGCCGGTGACGTTCTCGCCCTGCTCGATCAGTCGCTCGCCAATCTCAAGGGCGCGGGCCGGGTCGCGCTCAAGAAGCGCATCGGAGAGCGACCAGACGGCGGTCTCGGAGGTATCGGCGACCATCGCGTCGAGGTCGGCGGCGGTGACCTCTCCCCCCGGCCCCGCCCAAAGCGCCAGGCGCTCCAGCTCGTGGGCGAGCCGGATCGGGTTGGTGCCCATCCGCTCGACCAGGGCCCGGGCGGCTGCCGGCTCGAGCCCGAACCCGAGCCGCTTGGCGTCGGCGAGAAGTACCCGCGGCATGTCGCGAGCCTTCGGCGCCTCGAACTCATGAACCTCGCCCCCCGCGGCCTTGACCGCGCGGGCCAGCTTGGCCGGCGCCTTGGCACGGGCGATCAGCACCACGGTGAGGTCCGGGGGGAGTCCTGCGAGCGCCTCGGCAACCGCCTCGGCCTGGTGGTCGCGCCAGCGCTCGACGCCGTCGGCGAGCAGGTAGCGGCGCGACTCGGTGAGCGACATCGCCGGGAGCGCTCCCAACAGCGCCTCGTGATCCGGTGCTCCTCTGCCCTCGGTCGGCTCGAAGACCTCCAGCGCCGCGGCGCCACCTTCGCCCTCGGCGCGGGCACGCAGTCTGGCGCGGGTGGCGTCGATCTTCGCCTCATCGCTGCCGGCGATCAGATAGAGAGATCGCATCTCCTCGGCCATTGGGCCTGAGTCTAGTGACGGCCCTGGCCGACTCCTCTCAGCTGCCCATGCTGACCCGATCGAGCCTCGCTTGACGCCGAGGACGACGGGCCCTGCGCACATGAAGGACAGGGGTGCGCGGCCCAGCGATACTCAGATGGGTCGTCTAGGGACTTTCGTCATCCTCGTAGCCGGACACTTCGGCCATCTGCTCGCCGTAGAGCTCGGCGACCGCGACTGGGGGAGACTGGACGGACACGCAAGCGAGCTCACCCTCGCCGTCGTTGGCGATCGAGTGATCGGTGGCGGGTGGGACCAGGATCAGGTCGCCCTCCCCCACCGGTTGGGTGTCGCCAGCCACAGACATCGTGCCCGCCCCCCGCACGACCACATAGACCTGCTCGCCCTCCTCGTGGGAGCGCAGCGCCTGCTCGGTCCCGATCGGTATCTCCAACCAGGTGACCGAGAGGTTGCGCGAGCCAAGTTCTCCCGCGTCCATGAGGACGTGAGAGCGGAGGCGGTGCCACTCCTCCACCGGGGCTTCGCCGAGGCGCCTGACGAGCATTCGGGCGCTTTGTACCAGATGCCGGAGCCGAAGACTGCGAAAGGCGTCTCAGCGGACCACGAGGTTGACCAGCTTGCCGGGGACAACGACCTCCTTGACGACCTCCCTGCCGTCGATGTACCGGCTCACCTTCTCGCTCTCTCTGGCAAGGCGCAGAAGCTCCTCGCGGGGCGCCCCGGAGCGAGCCTCTATGCGGTCTCGCAGCCTGCCGTTGACCTGGAGGATCAGGGTCACAGTGTCGCTTACCAGCAGCGCCGGGTCGGCCACCGGCCAGGGCTGCTCCCAGACGCGCCCGCCGCTCAGCCGCTCCCACACCTCGGCCCCCAGATGCGGCGCGAACGGGAAGACCAACGAAGCTGCGGTCGCCGCTGCGAAGTGGACCGTGGCGGCGCCGGTCGGCTCGCCGTATAGGCCGTCTTTGAGCCGATAGGCATCGTTGACCAGCTCCATCACGGCGGCGATCGCGGTGTTGAACTGAAAGCCGCGCTGAAAGTCGCGGGTGACCTTGTCGATTGCCCAGTGGGCCTTGGCGAGCAGGACGCGGGCCTCGCCGGTGGCGGCGCTTACGTCGACCTCGCCGGCGTCCTTCGATGCGACCTCCTCGCAGAGCCTCCACAGCCTCGCAAGGAAACGGTTGACCCCGCCCACCCCCTCGTCGGACCAATCGCCACCACGCTCGGGCGGGCCCATGAAGCAGATGTAGGTGCGGGCGGTGTCGGCCCCATAGCGCTCGACGTACTCGCCGGGGCTGACCGTGTTGCCCCTCGACTTCGACATCTTCGCCCCGTCGCGGGTGATCATCCCCTGGGCAAAGAGGTTTGCGAACGGCTCCTGCACGTCAAGGTGACCGAGGTCGGCGAGCGCCTTGGTCAGGAAGCGCGCGTACATCAGGTGCAAGATCGCGTGCTCGACCCCGCCGATGTACTGGTCGACCGGCAGCCAATGGTCGGCCGCGGAGCGGCTCCAAGCGGCTGCCTCATTGCGCGGATCGAGATAGCGGATGAAGTACCAGGAGGAGTCGACGAAGGTGTCCATAGTGTCGGTCTCGCGGCGGGCGACGGCGCCGCAGCGCGGACACTCGGTGGCAACCCACTCCTCGGCGGCAGCCAGCGGGCTGCGGCCCCGCGGCGCGTAGTCCTCGATCTCGGGCAGCTCGACCGGCAGCTGATCGTCGGGAACGGGGACTACCCCGCATCCCTCGCAGTAGACGACTGGGATCGGTGCTCCCCAGTAACGCTGGCGTGAGACCAGCCAATCGCGGAGGCGGTAGTTGACGGCGGAGCGGCCCCGCCCCTCTGAGGCCAGCCACTCGACGATCTCCGCGTAGGCCTCGCGATTGCCCCTGCCAGCGAAGCGCCCGGAGTCGACCATCGGACCGTCACCGGGATATGGAAGGCCGTCGTCGTCGCGGGCCGCCTCCGGATCCACGCCCTCGATCACGCGGCGAACCGGCAGGTCGAAGGTTTTGGCGAACTCGTAGTCGCGGGTGTCGTGAGCCGGCACCGCCATGATCGCCCCGGTCCCGTACTCCATCAGCACATAGTCGGCGACAAACATTGGGATCTGCTCGCCGTTTACCGGATTGAGCACGCTGCGACCCAGCGGCACGCCGGTCTTCTCGCGATCCTCCGCGCCACGTTCCTCGGCCGACTCGCGGGCGACCCGGTCGACGTACTCGCGCACCGGCTCCTCGGCCGGCGTGCCGGCAACCAGCCGCTCCAGCTCGGGGTGCTCGGGGGCAAGGACAAAGAAGGTGGCACCGAACAGCGTGTCGGGTCGAGTTGTGAAAACCCCGAAGTCGAGGTCGAGCTCCGCGCAGCGAAAGACGACCTCCGCCCCATCCGAGCGGCCGATCCAGTTGCGCTGCATCGTGATCACGTGCTCGGGCCAGGACTCGAGCGCACCGAAGTCGGCGAGCAGGCGCTCGGCGTACTCGGTGATCCGGAAGAACCACTGCTCGAGCTTGCGCTGCACGACCGGCGTCCCGCAGCGCTCACAACGCCCGTCGACGACCTGCTCGTTGGCGAGCACGGTCGCATCCTTCGGGCACCACTGGACCGGCGCCTCGGCGCGGTAGGCGAGGCCGCGCTCGAGTAGCTGCAGGAAGATCCACTGGGTCCAGCGGTAGTACTCGGGGGTGTGCGTCGCCAGCTCACGCGACCAGTCGATCGAGATCCCCCACTCGCGGAACTGGCGGCGAAAGGAGTCAATCGAGAGCTCGGTCGCCTCGCGGGGAGGCTCGCCGGTCTTGATCGCACTGTTCTCCGCCGGCAGGCCGAAGGAGTCATAGCCCATCGGATGGATGACCTCGAAGCCGTGGCGACGGCGGAAGTGGGCGATAGCGTCGCCGACCGCGTAGACCTTGAGGTGACCCACGTGGGGCTCGCCGGAGGGATAGGGAAGCATCTCCAGCACGTAGGACTTCGGTTTGGAGCCCTCAAAGCCGGGCTGACCCGGGTTGGCGACCTCCCAGGTCCTCTCCTCAGCCCAGATCTGTTGCCACCTGTTCTCGATCGCCTTTGGTTCGTAGCCGCTCACTGGCGGCGATCTTCTCAGACGACCGGCGAGAGGGCCGTGAGGATGTGGGGCCAGACGAAGACCTCGATTGTCGCTGCAACGACGAGGGTCGGGATCGCCAGCGCCACGGTGATGAAGGTGGCGGCGAGCAGTTGGTCCCACTCGCCGCGGCGGCTGGCTATGAGCCAGGCGGCCAGGGGGAGGAAGAGGGCCGTCAACTCTGGGATGGCGTGAGGAAGAACCGAAAGGATGAGCGCGGCGCGGGAGATGTGGAGTTGGAAGGCGAGAGTCGAGCCTTGAAAGCCGAGGTAGAAGGCCTGGGTGGCGAGGGAGAAGAGGGTCACCGCGCAGACGAAGAGAATCGCCAACTCCCCCGCCTTG
Source organism: uncultured Solirubrobacterales bacterium (assembly GCA_963777915.1). Classification (GTDB taxonomy): domain Bacteria; phylum Actinomycetota; class Thermoleophilia; order Solirubrobacterales; family 70-9; genus CAVUPF01. The sequence goes on from CAVZSH010000005.1 coordinate 1,272,512, forward strand.
ACGTGGAGCCAGCGCGAGAAGCCGCTGCGCTGGGCGGCGGCGATCGGCATCGAGGCGCCAGCGATGAAGCCGGCGATACAAGCGGTAGCGTGGAAGGCGAGGACCAGCGCGTTTCGCTCGAGGATCGGCAATAGGTCGCCTGGGTTAGACGGTTCGGTGATCCCCGGCAGGTGAACAGGCGTCAGGTCAGGCGTCAGCAGCCCGGCCACGAACCAGACGGCGAGGAGCAGGGTCAGCGCGATCGCCAGGCTCAGCGCCAGCCACCCCCGCAGCACGGGCCATGGCCGCCCGTTCCAGGCCTCGAAGGTCTCTCGCGTGTCGCGCATCCCGCGGGAGAAGACGTGCTGATTGGCGCTCACCGCTGACTCATCGGCACGGGATCCAGACTGTTTAGGAACGACGCTTGGGTTACGAGGGTCCCAACCTGGCGACCGGCCGCCCCCATCGTGTCACTAAAACCTCCCCGCCAGTCTCCGCACGACGAACGTAGCGGGCGAGCTTGGCGTAGAACTCGTCCATGCCTACCGTCTGCTTCAGATCGGCAAAGTTGTCGCGAACTGGAAAGCTCAACGCTGTCGAGGAAGCGGGCTTGGGAGTGGAGCTGACGGGGCTCGAACCCGTGGCCTCCGCCCTGCCAGGGCGGCGCTCTTCCAGCTGAGCTACAGCCCCAAGCTCGTAATCGACGGCGAAGTTTATCGCGGACCTCTGGTTGTTCTTCGCGGGCTTCGTCCGCAAATGGACTACATGCTTCCCGGCAATCATTGAGACCGGAAGCAAATAGCAACGAGCAAGGGCCTCGCAATAGGCAGCAAGAGCGTCAATCTCATTTTCGTCGTAGGTGGCCTTGACATATCCGCGCCGGCTCGTCCGACAACGCCCAACGTTGATGTGAACAACATCCCCGTTGTAGGTGGCCCACTTGCATTGAACTCGCAGGACTCGTGCACCCAGGTCGAGCGCCAAGTCATAGCGCTCGTGCTCGGTGAGGGGCTTAAGGACCGAGAGGCCGTGCCGCGCAGCCTCTGTGGCGATCGCCAGCTCGGCGACATTCCCCTTGTGATTGGAATCAAACACGAACATATGTTCTCACTCGACTCGGATGGATAGGCCTCTGAGACCCCAGCCGCCAGACACTCGCCGCGCCCCCAGCGGCATCCCGCCCCGACCTGCGTGGAGATCATCTCCACTCAAGTCGAGTGAGAACATATGTCTGCAGACAAGAGCTGCGCGTCAAGGCGCCGATCTGAGCTTGTCCAATCAACTCGGGCCGGAGGTCGAGACCCCGGAAATGTCTGCGCAGCGACGGCGGCCTCTCCTCAGACGGCCGCCGAGGATCGCCTAGTCGGCGCGTGGACGTGCTTGGGCGCCTCGCTCAACTCAACGCGGGCAACAACCCGATCGTCTCGCTTACAGGGAATCGAAGTCGAGGAGCGCAGCGAGTGGAAGATGACCAATGAGCAGCCCTTGCCCACCAGGCGCGCAAGGCGCTTCTCAGCCGTCCGGCGCTAGGCGGCCCGCCGCTCGGGACCCTGATCCTCGTCTATATCGAGGATCAGGTTGTCGGCCGCGGTGTGGCGCACGTGGAAGCCAAGCGGGGAGCGAGCCTCCAGCTCGCGGAGCAGCTCGACCGGCTCCTCGAGGCGCATTGAGAGCGTCGCGCGGCCCTCGGAGAAGCGCTCGACCGAGATCTCGGAGGTGGCGTCGATCTGGCCCGCCGCGTCCTCGAAGCCGACCAACTGGGAGAAGTCGCCGAGCGGGCCGATCTCGACCTTGACAAGTCCCTCGAAGAGGTCCTGCGACTCGGCTTCGAGGTGGCCATTTGGGCTCGACGCCGCGACGCCCTCTGCCGCCGAAGGCTGCTGTGCGTCGCTCAGCTCCTGGGCGCGGCGGCCCACCTCGACCGCCTCGCGCAGCGCTTTCATCCGAATCCGGGTTGCCTGGCCACGCGCCTGCGCCTGGATCTCCTCCAGCCGCGCCGAGACGGCCTCCAGCGAGGCGATGCTGCGATCGTGGCGCTCGTTGGCCTCGCGCAGCCGCTCGCCGAGGCTGTAGATCTCCCGCTCGCGCTCGATCACCATGCCGGAGAGCGCCGCCAACTCCTGCTCTGAGCAAGCGGCCGCCTCGGCTGCGCTTCGCCACCCCGCCAGGGCGCCCTCGGCATCGCGCTCGAGCGCCCTGATCCGCTCGTCCCGTGCCGAGACTGCCGCGTCCACATCGGGGCGGCGGTAGCCGAGGAGAACCCTCTTGAAGCTACCCATGCGCGGCACCGTAAGGGCGCCTTCGGACGGCATTTCGCGAAGCTCGTCAAAGGGTCGAACTGGTGTTCGGACAGGGACTTCAGGCGCCGGTCGCCGACGAAGCCTCAGCCGCGCCCAAGCCCAGCGCCAGGCGCGGCGCCTCGCGCCAAAGGTCCTCGAGCTGATAGCGCTCCCGCTCCTCGGCGGTGAAGACGTGGAGCACGCAGTCGAGGAAGTCGAGGACGATCCAACCGGCGTCCCCGGCACCCTCGATGCCGCCTGGCAGGACACCCAGCTCGCGCTTTACCCCCAGCCTCACCCCCTCGATGACCGCCCGCGCCTGGCGCTCGTTGCGAGCCGTGCAGATCGCCAGGAAGTCGGTGTAGGAGACGAGGTCGCGCATGTCGAGGACGACTATCTCATCGGCCTGTTTGGAGTCGGCCAGGTCTGCCAGCCGCCGCGCCAGCGCCTCGGAGTCCACGGCGCTCACGCGTAGACCCCCTTCTCCTCGATGAACCGGGCCACCGCCTCGGGGACCAGGTAGCGCAGCGGCCGGCCGGCGGCGGCGCGCTCCCGGACCGCCGAGGAGGAGACGCCGAACTGCGGCATCTCCAGCATCGTCGCCCGGTCCGCGGCGCCAAGGCTGCGCAGCACAGCCCCGACCTCGGCGTCGGCGACTCCGGCCCGCCGGGCGATCGCCAGCCGCGCCAGCTCGACCACCCGCCCTGGCTCGCGCCAGCTCTCCAGGCCCACGGCCGCGTCCGCCCCCATCACGAACACCAGCTCCGTGTCGCCTCTCTCTCGCCCAAGCAGCTCCAACGTCTCATACGTGTAGGACGGCCCCTCGCGCTCGACCTCCAGGGTGGAGACGGAGAACCGCGCGTCGTCGGCTGCGGCGAGCCGGGTCATCGCCAACCGCAGCTCGCGCCCCGGGTCATCGACGATCCGCTTGTGCGGAGCCTCACCGCTCGGCACCAGGACCACCTCGGCCAGGCCGAGCTGCCAGAGCGCCTCCTGGGCGAGCGCCAGGTGGCCGAGGTGCGGCGGGTTGAACGCCGAGCCGAGGACCCCGATGCCGGCGGCGGCGCTACTCACGCAACTGGCCGTCGCCGTGCGCCACGTACTTGATGGTCGTCAGCTCCCGCAACCCGATCGGCCCCCGGGCGTGCAGCTTCTGGGTCGAGTTGCCGATCTCGGCGCCCATCCCGTACTCGAAGCCATCGGTGAAGCGGGTAGATGCGTTGACGTAGACGGCGGCGGCATCGACTTCGGCGACGAAGCGCTCCGCCGCCTGCCCCGAGGAGGTGACGATCGCCTCGGAGTGGCCGCTGCCGTGCTGGTTGATGTGATCGATCGCTGCATCGAGGGAGTCGACCACTCCCACCGCCATCTTCAAGTCGAGGTACTCGGTGTCCCAGTCCTGCGCCGTGGCGGCGCCAACCTCGACGCCGACCGCCAGCGTGCGCACCCGCTCGTCCCCGAACAGCTCGACGCCTGCCTCACGCAGGTTGGAGAGGGCGGCGGGGACGAAGCTCTCGGCGATCGCCGCGTCGATGAGCAGCGTCTCTGCCGCGTTGCAGACCCCGGGACGCTGCACCTTCGCGTTGACGGCAATCCGCCGCGCCATCTCCAGGTCGGCAGCGGCATGAACATAGACGTGGCAGTTGCCGGCCGCCGCGTACATCACCGGCACGGTCGCGACGTCCTTCAAAGCCGCCTTCAGCCCCTCACCGCCCCGCGGGATGAGCAGATCGACCAGCCCGTCCTGGGTCGCCAGCTCGGCCAGGTCCTCGCGACCGCCGCCCGCGAGCAGCGATACGGCGTCCTCCGGCAGCCCCGCCGCGACGAGCCCCTCGCGGACGATCGCCGCCAGCGCCGCGTTGGAGCGCTCCGCGTAGCTCGACCCCCGCAGCACGATCGCGTTGCCGCTCTTGATCGTCAGGGCGGCACAGTCGATCGTCACGTTTGGGCGCGCCTCATAGACCACTGCGACCACCCCGAGCGGCACCCTCACCTTGCGCAGGTCGATCCCGCTCGCCAGCGTCCTGTGCTCCAGCTCCTCGCCTACTGGGTCATCCAGCCCGGCGATCGCCCGCACCCCCTCGGCCATCGCCGCGACCCGCGCCTCGCTCAGCGCCAACCTGTCGCGCAACGCCGCACCGAGCCCGGCGGCCCGCTCGTCGGCGAGGTCGGCCGCGTTGGCCTCCAGAACCTCGGCGGCCCGCTTGTCGAGCAGCTGCGCAGTCGCCTCCAACGCGGCATCCTTGGCCTCGCTGGGAGCGGCGGCAAGGGCTCGCGCCGCTCGCTTGGCGGCGGCGCAGGTCTCCGGGACGGAGGTAATCATCACTGCCACTAGGGATCAAGGGTAGCTGGAGCCTGGGGTGCCCCTCCGGCGAAGAGGGGGGACGAGCAGGGCCCGGGGCGCCTTTAAGCCCTCATCTACACGAGTACGAAGCGGTCGCGGTGGACCACCTCATCTGCCGCGTGCGGCAGCAGCTCTCTCACCTGCTCACTCTTCATGCCGATCACGCCCGACAGCTCAGCGGCGGAATAGTCCGCTATCCCCTTGCCGATCACCGCTCCGCCGGCCGCCACCTCGACCGCATCTCCGGCGGCGAACTCGCCCTCGACACCGACGATCCCAACCGGCAGAAGGCTTGAGCCGCTCTCGCGCAGCACCCGCGCTGCACCCGCATCAACCACCAGCCTTCCCTGGGTCGGCTTCGCGTACTTGAGCCAGAGCTTGAAGCTGGATACCGTCGAAGGTTGGGCGGGGAAGCTGGTTCCGGCGGCCTCCCCACTCGCTGCGGCGATCAGGGTGCCCCCCCGAGTGCCGTTGCAGATCACCGCCGGGATGCCGGCCTCGCTCGCCATCCCCGCAGCCGCGACCTTGCTGCGCATCCCGCCCGAGCCGAAAGCCGAGGTGCGGTCGCCGATCTCCAGCTCCGATAGGCGGGAGAAGTCCTCGACCTCGGCGACCAGCTCGGCATCTGAGTTAAGGCGCGGGTCGGCGGTGTGGAGGCCGTCGATGTCGGTCAGCAGAACGAGCAGTCGGGCGTCGAGCAGCACCGCCACCTGGGCAGCGAGGAAGTCGTTGTCGCCAAAGCTGATCTCGTCGGTCGCCGTCGTGTCGTTCTCGTTGACCACCGGCACCACCCCCCACTCGATCAACCGCCGCAGGGTCTGGCGAGCGTTTAGGTAGTTGGTGCGGGCGGCGATGTCGGCGGCGGTCAAAAGCACCTGCGCCGCCCGGGTGCCGTGTCGCGCCAGCCGGCTCTCATAGGCACGGAAAAGGTCGCCCTGGCCGATCGCCGATGCCGCCTGCAGCTCATCCATCGCACGCGGCCTGACCGCCAGCTCGATCAAGCGCATCCCGCGGGCGATCGCCCCCGAGGTGACCATCACGACCCGCTCGCCCCTTTGCTCGAGCGCTGCCACCTGGGAGCAAACGGAGTCGAGCACCTCGACCCGCAGCTCGCCGTCATCGGCGGCGACGATCGAGGAGCCCAGCTTGACGACGAGGGTCATGACCCGAGCAAGTCTAGGAACCGGGGTGCAGTTCGAACTCCTTCTCGCCGACTCGCACATCGTCGCCCGGCTCAAAGCCGGCCTTCCTCAGCGCCGCGATCACGCCGATCTCGCCGAGCCTCTGCTCCAGGTAGGCGAGCGCCTCTTCGTTTGAGACGTCATGGCGCTCGAAGAGCAGCTCGACGCCGCGGCCGAGGATGCGAAAGCCGCCGTCGCGCTCGCGCTCGATGCGATAGCCCCCCTCTCCCGCCGGCCTGTAGATCCGGTGCTCGGCCTCGAACTCGCCAGCGGGCTCGCCCCGGGTCTTGACCCGAGCCGGGATCTCTGGCAGCGCGATCAGGATCTTCTGGCGCAGCTCGTCCAGCCCCTCGCCGGTGGCCGAGGAGATCGCCAGGACGCCGAGCGCCCGACCTCCAAGCCGCGCCTTCCACTCCCCCACGACCGACTCGACCCGATCCGCCTCGAGCAGGTCCCGCTTGGAGAGCACCACCAGCTCCGGCAGCCTGTCGAGCCTGGCGCCGTAGGAGGACAGCTCCCTGCGAACAGCCTCATAGCTCGACTCCGGCTCTCCGCCAAACGGCGCCAGGTCGACCAAGTGGACGAGCATCGAGCAGCGCTCGACGTGAGCGAGGAACTCGTGCCCGAGCCCGGCTCCCTGCGCCGCCCCTTCGATCAGGCCTGGGATGTCGGCAATCACCGCCTGTCGATCCTCTCCCTCGATCGTCCCCAGTACCGGTGAGGTGGTCGTGAACGGATAGTCGGCCACCTTGGGTGCCGCCCGGGTCAGCCTCCCCAGCAACGAGGACTTCCCCGCGTTGGGCAGCCCAACCAGCCCCACGTCCGCCAAGAGCTTCAAGCGCAGCTCGATCCACCCCGCCTCCCCCGCGGTCCCCTTCTCGGCAAACCGCGGGGCCTGCCGAGTCGCAGTCGTAAATCGCCTGTTCCCGTGCCCCCCACGCCCCCCGTGGGCAACCACGGCCCGCTGCCCGACCTCGACCAGGTCCACCGTGCTCCCATCCACCGTGACTGCCTCGGTGCCGGCAGGCACGGGGATCAGCTCATCCGCCCCCCGTGCCCCGTGGCGATTGGACCCTTCCCCATGTCGCCCCCGCCCGGCTCGGAAGTGCCTGCCGCCACGCAAAGCGCCAAGGTCACGTCGCGATGAGTCGCAAACGAGCAGGACCTCACCGCCATGCCCGCCGTCCCCCCCATTGGGCCCACCCATGGGCACATGCGCCTCCCTGCGAAACGAGACACAACCACTCCCGCCGGCGCCCCCCTCTACCCAGATCTTCGCCTTGTCATACATCCCGCAGAGGAGGGTATGCCGAGCTCGACAAGAAAAGTCGGATGAGGGGCCGGAGACCGACCCCCTCCCCGCCTGACCCTAGTCTTGAAGAACCGAGATCGTGCGCCCGCGCCGCGACGGTTTGAAGTCAACCGTCCCGGCTCGCGTCGCAAAGATCGTGTGGTCGCGTCCCAGCCCGGTCCCGTCCCCAGGCCAAAACCGGGTCCCCCGCTGCCGCACGATGATCTCGCCCCCGGAGACCTTCTGCCCGGCGAACACCTTGACCCCGAGCATGTTGGGGTTGGATTCGCGCCCGTTGCGGCTGGAACCGAGTCCCTTCTTATGAGCCATCGGAGTCCTCCTTCTTCGCAGCGGGCCTTTTCGCGGTCGGTTTCCTGGCCGCTTTCTTCTCGGCAGGTTTTTTGGTAGCAGCTTTTTTCGCCCCAGCCGCTTTTTTCTCCGCCGGCTCTTTCTTCTCCGCCGCTTTTCGGGTGACCAGATTGAGATCTGTCACCTCGAGCTTGGTCAGCTCGGAGCGGTGCCCGGCGCGGCGGCGGTAGCCCTTCTTAGGCTTGTATTTGAAGACCTTGATCTTCGGCCCGCGCAGATGCTCGGCGACGGTCGCCTCGACCTTGACCTTCTCCAGCTCCTTCGGCTCGGCGATCACCTCCTTGTCGCGGAACATCACCGCCCGCAGGGCGACCTTGTCGCCCTCCTTGGCGCTGAGGCGGTCGACGAGGAGAGAGGTTCCCTTCTCGACCTTGTACTGCTTGCCACCGCTTTCGATCACTGCGTACATGCTCACTCGTCCTTGCTGCCTTGGTTGGCGCGCGAACGCCCACGACCGCCCCTGCGGCCGCGGCTACGGCTGCGCGAGGCGCCGGAGTGTAGCTCGGAGCCGTCCCCCTCGCCCCCTGCGGACCCGTTGCTCGCCTCCACCCCCGGCAGCGAGGCGGTCGCCGCGGAGCGCGCGACCTCCTCGATGCGTACCAGCTTTCGCTCCCCGACAAAGCGACCGCCGCCGGTGACGCTGATGATGTAGGAGTCGATGCGGGCGACCGCGTCGTCGGCGTTGTACATGTGCGGCTCATCGATCTTGACCAACACCTCCTCGCCGACCTTGAACGGCAGCGCCCGCTCCTCGATCTCCTCGCGGCTACCCGACTCGACCAGGTCGAAGGTGTCAATCGGCAGCGCGTCGCCGCCCTCGAAGTGAAACTGCTTGCCGGTCTCGGTCTCCAGCTCGGCCAGCCCGCTGTCGGGATCGGTCAGCTCCCTCACCGCCTTCGGATTGACCCGCAACAGGAAGGCCTCGGGCTCGGGGTGCTCGGCGGCGATGTCGCGCAGCTTGCGCAGGCCCTCCAGCGCCACCGTCTCGGCGGAGAGCACGACGCCCTCGCCTGCGCAGGTCGGGCAGGGCGCGGTGAGAATCTCCCGCACCCCGTCGGTGACGTTCTGGCGGGTCATCTCGACCAGGCCGAGCGGCGATACCTCGACCACGTAGCTCTTGGACTTGTCGGCGTCGAGCGCTTTGCGCAGCGTTTTCAGGACTTTGTCGCGATTGCGGGCGCGGGCCATGTCGATGAAATCGATAACGATGATCCCGCCGATGTCGCGCAGCCGCAGCTGGCGCACGACCTCCTCGGCGGCCTCGGTGTTGACCTTGGTGATCGTCTCCTCAAGGCCGCCTTTGCCGCGCCCGGTGAAGCTGCCACTGTTGACGTCGATCACGGTCAGCGCCTCGGCGTAATCAATGATCAGATAGCCGCCGGAGGGCAGGTCGACCCGGCGATTCAACGTCGAGGCGATCTCCCTGTCAATCGCCCACTTCTCAAACAGGGGCTTGCGATCCTCGTAAAGCTCGACTCCGCCGACCAGCTCCGGCGCGGTGCGCAAGAAGAAGCTGGTGACTCGTTCGAATTGCTTGCGAGAGTCGATGATCGCCTTCTCGAAGTCGCTGAGGAAGACATCGCGCAGCACCCGCACCGGAAGGTCGGCCTCCTGGAAGAGGAGGTTGGGCGCCTTGGTCTCCGAGGTGCGGCGCTCGAGCACCTCGTTGAGCTTGTGCAGGTAGTCGATCTCCCGCACGAAATCGGATTTCTTCGCCCCGTGGGCGGCGGTGCGGACGATCAGCCCGCCGGGGCCCTTGTAGGTGCGGTCGACCATCTTGCGCAGGCGGTCGCGCTCGGAGTCGCTCAGCCGCCGGCTCACCCCGACGCCGCTGCCCTGTGACGCGTAGACGAGGTAACGGCCGGCGATCGAGACGTTCATCGAGAGCCGGGCGCCCTTTGTCTTCAGCGGGTCCTTGACCACCTGCACGACGATCTCCTGCCCCGGCTTGATCAGCTCGTTGATACGGCGCCCGGTCCCCCGGCCACGCTTCGGCGCCTGCTCGCCGCCGGGCAGAACGATCTCATCGACATGCAGGAAGCCGTTGCGCTCGAGGCCGATGTCGACGAAGGCGGCCTCCATGCCGGGCAGGACGTTGTCGACCTTCCCCTTGTAGATGTTGCCGACGATCGAGCGGCGGCCGCGGCGCTCGATGTAGAGCTCGGCGATGTCGCGCTGGCCTCCTTTCGCCTTTGACTCGAGGACGGCCACGCGGGTCTCGCCGCGCTCGGCAGAAACCAGGATTGTCTTTTTCATTTGGTCAGCTCAGTTCAGATAGGTACGCATTCGCCGGTCCCCTTGGGGATTCACCAGGCGAACCTGCCCTTCTGGCCGAGCCGCGCTTGGATGTGAATGCTCTGAAGAACGCCTACCGCAAGGAACGTCGCGAGCACGGATGACCCTCCGTAACTCACCAGCGGTAAGGGAATCCCGGTGATCGGCATGATCCCGAGGTTCATCCCCACGTTGACGAAGACCTGGAACAGTAGCGAGACGGCGATGCCGCCCGCCACGAGTGTCCCGTAGGAGTTCTTCGAGAGCGTCACAATCCGCAGCGCCCGCCAGATCAGCAGGGCGTATAGGGACAGGACGAACGCGGCTCCGACAAATCCGTAGCGCTCACCGATCACCGCGAAGATGAAGTCGGTGCTCCGCTCAGGGACAAAGTCGAGCCCCGTTTGGCTGGCCTGATTGCCGCGCCCGGTCTTCTCCCCGGAGCCGATGGCGATCAGTGCCTGGTGCTGCTGGTAGCCCGCGTTGCGAGGGTTCTGGCTGGGGTGCAGAAACGAGGTCAGCCTATCTGCCTGATAGCCCTTCAGCACCGGCGTCCCGACTGCGGGCGCCACCACAAGGACCAGCGTTATGAGTGCGACGAGGGCCCCGCCGATCAGCGCGAAGTGCGTCCAGCGGACGCCTCCGAAGTACATCACGGCGAGTGTTGCGACCGCGAACACCAGTGAGGTGCCGAGGTCGGGCTGCAAGAAGACGAGCGCAGCCGGTGCCAGGCCGAGGCAGAGGTAGCGCACTGTGCGCTGCCTCGCAGAACCGCGCCTGGCGCCATCGATGACGAACCCGGCGAGCGCAAGCACGAGCAGGAGCTTGCCGAGCTCAGATGGCTGGAAACTGAAGAAGGGGAGTTCGAAAGCGCGCCGCGAGCCGCGTGCCGCGATGCCGAAGACGAAGATCAGCGCGATGCTGGCGCAGAGGAAGGTGTAGAGGCCGACCCGCAGCTCGCGGAAGCGCGAGTAGTCGATGCGGGTCAGCGCCAGCATCCCGACGATGCCGAGCACGCCATAGACGATCTGGCGATCGACGTAGTAGTGGGGGTTGCCGGGGACGTCGTGAAGGGTCGCCTGACTCAGCACGAAGGCGCTGAAGGCGACCAGGGCGATCGCGGACAGCGCCAGCGTCGCGTCCATGTATGGCAGGCCAAGCCGCTCGACGATGCCGGGACGGGCGACGAACGGCTCGGGACGAGCCTGGCGGGCGCGGGTCGCGTACATCAGCCCGGACTCCCCCCGTTGGGGCCGGCCGTTCCGCGGGCGTGCTTGTGGTAATAGGCTTCGAGGATCCGCAGCGCCGCCGGGGCCGCCGATTCGACCCCGAAGCCGCCTTCCTCGATCGTCACCGCAGTGACAATACGCGGGTTCGGGTACGGGGCCAGGACGATGTACCAGGACTGTTCGCGATGGGGCAGCCGTTCCGCGGTGCCGGTCTTGCCCGCGACCGGCACCGGGAAGTTGCCAAAGACCGCGTAGGAGGTGCCGCCGGCGCTCTGCGCCGCCTCGTGCATGCCTTCGAGGATCGCCGCCCGGTAGGTCGGGTTGACGTTGACGTGGCGGCGCGGCGGCGGTTCGATTTCCTTCAGCACGCGGCCGGCTGGATCATCGACCTGCATCCCGACGTGCGGGGTCGGCACGGTACCGCCGCTGGCCACCGTCGCGTAGGCGATCGCCATCTGCAAGGGGTTCGTCTGCAGGTACCCCTGGCCGGTGGCCAGCTGGATGTTGTCGCCAGGTGACCAGGGGCCTTCGAACTTCCCTTGTCTGTAGCCGCGTTCTATCAACTGTTTGCTGGGCAGCAGGCCGACTTCCTGCTCGGGCAGGTCGATCCCGGTCGGCCGGCCGATCCCGAGCAGGTGGCCCCAGTGCTGAAGCGCGTTGGTGTTCCACATTTTCAGCCCGAGGGTGTAGAAGAACACGTCGTCGGAGACCTTGATCGCCGGGACGAGGGTGAGCGCGCCGTAGGCTGCGCCGCCCGCGTTGTGGAAGCTCTCGCCGCCGACCGTCAGGGCGCCGTTGTCGACGATCGTCGTTTCCGGGGTGATCACGCCGCTGTTCAGCGCCGCCATCGCGGTGATCAGCTTGAAGGTCGAGCCGGTGGGATAGAGCCCTTCGGTGGCGCGGTTGGTGAGCGGCGACAGCGGGTTGCGGTAAAGGGAGTTGACCTGGGCCTGGGTCAGCGGCTTGGTGAACACGCTCGGTTCGAAGGTCGGGTAGGAGCCGAGCGCGAGGATCTGGCCGTTGTGGACGTTCATCGTCAGGAAGGCGCCCGGCAGGCCGCGGGAGGCGAGCGCCTGTTCCCCCGCTTCCTGCACGTTGGCCATCAGCGAGAGCTTCAGGTTGTCGCCGGGGACGGGCGGCTTGGAGACCAGCTGCCCGCCGGGGGTCGGCTCGCCGAGCGCATTGACCTGGATGCGGGTGATGCCCGGCTTGCCGCGCAGGTAGCGGTCATAGGTCTGCTCGACCCCGCCTTTGCCGACCTCGTCGCCCGGCTGCAGGTTGCGATGACGCGGTTCCTTCAGTTCTTCTTCGTTGATCTCACCGACCGTGCCAAGCACGTGCGCGGCCAGCGTCCCGTGCGGGTACTTACGGACGAAGACGCGCTGTACCTGCACCCCGGGAAAGCTGCCCTGGTTTTCCTGCAGGTAGTAGACGAGGTCATAGCCGACGTCGCGGCGCAGGGTGATCGGGGCGCCACCGGCCACCGCGAGCTGCTGGTGCATCGTCCTGCGCACCTGGCGCAGCGACATGTGGGTGAGCGCCCCGAGCCGGGCCAGCTCGGCTCGGCGCCTCGCCGGCGGCGTCGGCAGCTTCTGCAGGTTGACCTGGAGCGCCAGGCTGGTGCGATTTTCGACCAGCGCCCCGCCGTTGCGGGCGAGGATTTTCCCGCGCGGCGCTTCGACCCGGAACGCGCGGGTGCGGTTGTTGTTCGCCTCTTCTAGGTACTTCTTGCCGGAGAGCACTTGCAGGTCCCAGAGGCGGAAGAAGAGCACCGCGAAGAGAGCCAGCGCAAAGCCGACGACGACGGCGATGCGCAGAGCCAAGCCGTTGGGGCGATTGTCGTCGGAGCGAAGGTACATCGGCCCTCCTAGGCTCCCAGCACGGTCGGCTGCCTGCGGCGGCGCACGGTCGGGTCCTCGACCAGCGCCGGTCGCAGCGCGCGCCGCACGCCGAGGTAGATCGGCCAGCCGAGGAAGAAGGCGTAGATGCTCTTGATCAGCACGTCCCGCAGCACCAGGGCGCTGACCGTGGCGTCGATCCCGAGAAGCAGCTGGAGCAGCCCGAACCCCAGCTCGGCGAACAGGGTCAGCCCCATGCAGAGCAGCGGCGCGACGAGGGGGCTGTGGATCTCGAAGCGCTCGCGGAACAAGCCGGCGAGGTAGCCGGTGGCGAGCAGCACAAGTGAGCTGGCGCCAAGCGGCTCGATCAGCAGGCAGTCGATCAGGAAGCCGACCGAGAACCCGGCCACCACCCCGGTCATGGTGCCGCCCAGCAGGCCCAGGGAGACGACCAGGGCCGGGAGGATGTCGGGGCTGACGTGAAAGAGGGCGACCTGCGAGAAGAAGCTGAGCTGGAGCACCACCCCGAGGACGACGATGACGACGAGGCGGGCGAGGATCTTCGGGGTGACGATCACCCGCGCCACCCTCCGGTCAGGACCTGCACCATTTCGACGTTGCGCAGGTCGGCGAAGGGACGCACGGACACCTGTTGGCGCGCCACCTGTTCGCCGATTGAGGCGCTGGCTACTTCGCCAACCGGGAGGTTGGGCGGGAACAGCGAGGTGAGCCCCTGGGCGCGCCAGCCGGCGGTCACGACCGTCTCGCCCCGATGGACCTGCTTGCTCGAGTCGAGGAAGTCGAGGATCAGTTCGTCGGGGTTGCCGACCACGGGCTTCACCACCCCCTGCACCCCCTGCGGGACGACTTTGGCCGAGACGGCGCTGGAATGATCGGAGATCAGGGTCACCTGCGCCGAGCCGCCGGTCACCGCTGCGACCCTGCCGATAAGCCCGTCGCCGTCGATCACCGGATCGTTGACTGCGGCTCCTTCGCCGCTGCCGACGTCGACCGTCACGGCGGAGTACCAGACGGTCGGCGAGCGGGCGATCACCCTGGCGGTGACCGGCTTGTAGCCACCGGGGACGACGTTTCGGTCGAGCGAGAGAAGCTTGCGAAACTGGGCGTTTTCGGCGATCGCCGCCTGGTCGGCGACCGCTTGGCGGCGGGCCTTCTCCAGCTCGGCCTCCAGCTGGCTGTTGCGGCCGCGCGCGTCGAAGGTCTGATCGAACCAGTTGACGAGGTCGCGGGCGGGCTTCAGCCCGCGGCTGGCGACTTCCTGAAGTGGGCTGAAGATCGTTGCCACTCCGCGCTGCAAGCCGTCGGAGCCCTGCCCGTAGGTGATCGACAGCAGCACGAAGGAGCCGATGATCAACAGTGCTAGCACCGCCCTACGGCGGCGTACTTGCTTTCGGTACACGGTGAAGGCCTAAGTTTGTGGCTTTACATGAGCGGCAGCTAAGCAAAGCGCCGCGCTCCGGAATTGTTCTTGCTGGCGCGGTGGATCGTCTCGAACTCCTCAAGCGATATTCCCGACCCGACAGCGACGCACGTCAGCGGAGACTCTGCCAGCTGACAGGGCATCTGGCACTCGTCGCGGAGGCGTTGCTCCAGTCCTTGCAGAAGCGCGCCGCCGCCGGCCAAGGTGATTCCCCGGTCCATGATGTCGCCTGCCAGCTCCGGCGGGGTGCGGTCAAGGGTGTCCTTGACAGCATCGACGATGTGCCCGACCGTCTCATCGAGCGCTTCGCGAACCTCCTCGGAGCCGAGGGTGATCGTTTTCGGCAGGCCGGAGACGAGGTCGCGGCCGCGGATCTCGGTCCGCACCTCCTCGGGGAGCGTCGAGGCCGAGCCAGCCTCGAGCTTGACCTCCTCGGCGGTCTGGGTGCCGATCGCCAGCTTGTACTCGTGCTTGCAGTGGCCGACGATCGCGTCGTCCAGCTCATCGCCGCCGACCCGTATCGACTGCGAGACGACGATCCCGCCGAGCGATATCACCGCGACCTCTGTTGTGCCACCGCCGATGTCGACGATCATCGAGCCGGTCGGCTCACCGACCGGCAGCCCGGCGCCGATCGCCGCGGCCATCGGCTCCTCGATCAGGTAGGCGTGGCGGGCGCCGGCCGAGAGGCAGGCCTCCTCGACCGCACGCTTCTCCACGCCGGTCACGCCGGAGGGCACGCAGACGACAACGCGCGGGTGAGCAAAGCGGTTTGAGTGAACCTTCTTGATGAAGTGGCGCAGCATCTGCTCGGTGACGTCGAAGTCGGCGATCACGCCGTCCTTGAGCGGACGGATCGCGGTGATCGTCCCCGGCGTCCGGCCCAGCATCCGCTTCGCTTCCACGCCGACTGCATGGACCTGCCCGTTGCGCGAGTCGATCGCCACCACCGAGGGCTCTGAGAGAACGATTCCGCGGCCCCGCACGTAGACGAGCGTGTTGGCGGTGCCCAGATCGACCGCCATGTCGCGGCCGCCGAGTCGAGTTAGGTAGCTGAAAAGGCCCATTTTGGATGAATCTCGCGCGCTGATCATCCCAGAAGCCGCAAGTGGGTCAGCC
>CAVZSH010000006.1:0-51123 GCA_963777915.1 uncultured Solirubrobacterales bacterium
GTGCCAAGGGTCTGCTTGGCGTAGACCACCTCGATCGGGATCACCGCGGCGAAGAAGACGAAGGCGGCGCCTTGGGCGACCAGCAGGCGCCGCAACGTCGCCCCCTCGCGGATGTAGGCGAGCCCGGCACGAACCCGTTCGCGTACCCGCCCCGGGTCCGGCTCGACGTGGGGAAGCGGCCCGGCGGTGAGCAAGATCCAGCCGATCACGTAGAAGGAAGCGGCGTCGAGCAGCAGGGCCGACTGGACGCCGAAGCCGGCGACGACGAGGCCGGCGATGGCGGGGCCGACCGCGGCGCTCCCGGTGAAGGCTACGTTGAGGACGGCATTGCCGGCCCGCAGCTCCCCCGCGGGCTCCAGCAGAGCCGCGACCACGGCGCGAGTCAGAGAACGGCCGGTCAGCGCCAGCGCGCCGTCGATCGTCGCCAGGACGATCACCCCGCCGAGCGAGAAGTGAGTGGCCAGCAGTGCCAGGCCTCCGAATGCTGCCGCCTCGCCACAGTAGATGACCGGCAGCGCGAAGCGCGGCGGCGGCTGCTCGACCCGGGCGACGAGGATCGGGGCGAGAAGGGCCGGAAGGAAGCGGGTGCCGAGAAAGAGCCCGGCAGTCGCCAGGGCGCTGCCGGTGCGATCGAAGACGAGGATCGAGAGGGCGACAATCCCCATCCAGTCGCCTAGCTCGTTGACCGCGTAGGTCGTCGCGAGGCGGCGGAAGAGGGGCTGTCGTAGAGGATCGCTCAGGCTTGGCCTACGCATAGCTAGGCATGCGTCCTACCGCATTTATGCACAAGATTTCCTGCAGATGCACAAGTTTCCGCCAAGCTGTGCTACAACCCTCAAAGCAAATGCACGACTTTCAATGCCCAGTGCGCAGTTTGAGGGCTCCAACCAGCGAAGGGAAAGACTTCATGGGCTTCCATCACTAGACTTTTCCATCACTAGACTTTTCACGGCAGCGATATTGATGCCGTGGATGCTTTGAAGGGCGCTCTTTAACGGGCGCCCTTCGTGTTTTCTGGGCCATTGTTCCCGCACCTGCTCGCTTCCGATGCAATCCCGAAGCGCTCGTGCCGGCCTTGGGAAGCACCTCTCAATACGGCTAGATGCCTTGCGGGACAGCAATTCCCCGGCTACCTTGAGTTTCGACCGATTGCATATCCCGCAAGAACTGTCGGCGGTGCGCAGGGAATAGAGCGCCTTCCATGAATCTGTAGCCACAGTCGTGATGCCTGCCCCTCCCGACGCCTAACCCGACATGCCCGATGGCTAAGAAACGCCCAACCAGCCTCGCGATTGCTACTCAGCTTGTCGCGCTCGTCGCGACCGCGGCAATAGGCATCTGGCGTGCTCCGGAAGCAAACTGGGATCTTGCCTTGTTTGGGGTTCTGCTGGCCTTCTCGTTGTTCAGCTACCTCACCGCCGTTTCAACCGAATCGAAGGTCAAGGTATCCGGGACCTTCCTGGCTCTCGTCTTAGCAATGGTTTTCCTCGGTGGCACCCCTGCCGCGGTGATCGGCGTCGTGGCAATGCTCGTCGGCTGGCTGGCGCGGTGGCATGACGACGGGCACTACTTGCTCAACAACGTCCTCACCTACGCGGTCTTCCCGCTCGTGGGAGGGATCCTGTTCCACCACGGTGTCGCGGCAATCGGCCTCACCCCCTCTGATCCCGCCTTTTATATCTGCGTGTTCGCGCTCTTCCAAGTCGTACTGGCGATCAACTTTGTGATGATCGCGAGCTATGGGTGCTACGTCGAGAGAGTGCCTTTCTCTAGCAAGCTCCAGGTTCTGCCGCCAGTCCTTCCTTCTGAGTTCGCGAGCGCGATGCTCGCGGTTGCAGTCGCCTTCATCTACCACGTGATCGGCATCGCGGCGATCGCCCTATTCGGCATTGTGCTGATCACCTTCCAGTACCTGCTTGGGCAGCTGCTGCTTTCTCAGCAGCGCGCTGAGGAGCTTGAGCGCCGCAGCAAGCAGCTGGCCAGCTTCCAGGTTGGGATGTTGAGCGCGATGTTGCGCACGCTTGACCTGCGCGACCAGATGACTGCCCGCCACAGCGCTGCGGTGGCCCGCTACTCGCGGGCGATTGCCCAGCGGGCCGGCTACTCCCGGCGTGAAGAGGAGCTCGTCCACATCGCTGCGCTGCTGCACGACATCGGAAAGTTCATCCTCCCCGACCGCATCCTCAAGGCCAACGTCCCGCTGACGGATGAGGACTGGATGCTGATCCGCCGCCACCCCCAGCAAGGGGCCCGCGTCGTCTCCTCGCTCGACGGCTACGGGCCGGTCGCCGAGGTCATCCTCGCCCACCACGAGCGAATCGACGGCAAGGGCTACCCGCGTGGCCTGGCCGGCGATGACATCCCTGAGCTGGCGCGGATCATCTCCGTCGCCGACACCTATGACGTGATGACGGCCCGCGATTCCTATCGCTCCCCGACCTCCACCTATGAGGCGATGCAGGAGTTGCGCCGCGTCGCCGGCAAGCAGCTCGACGCCCGCTTCGTCGAGATCTTCATCGAGCTGCTCGAGGGCAAGGACGTCTCCTTCCAGCACGGTGAGGCGGCCGACTTCGAGAAGGAGCTGGCGCTGGAGGCGCGGATCGAAGAGACCGCCAGCCCCACCAGCGACTCCGGCCGCTTCCAGGTGCCCGGGGGCGTCAGCGTCGGCTGACAGGTACGGTTGCGCGCGATGCGCGCCGTCACCTACCAGGCCCCCGGCGAGGTCCGGGTCGAGGAGAAGCCGGATCCCGAGCTGACGGCAGCCGACGAGGCGCTCATCCAGGTCGAGGCGAGCGGCATCTGTGGCTCCGACCTCCACATCTACCACGGACGCGTGCCGGTGGAGCCCGGCTTCACTATCGGCCACGAGTTCGTCGGCACCGTGCTGGCCGTTGGGGATGAGGTCGAGCGCGTAGCCGTCGGCGACCGAGTGCTCGGCTGCTTCCACACAGCCTGCGCCACCTGCTCCGCCTGCCTGCGCGGCGACTACCACCGTTGCCGACGCGGGCGCACCTTCGGACACGGCGCAAAGCTCGGCGACTTGCAGGGAGCCCAGGCCGAGAAGCTGCTGGTGCCGCGCGCCGAGCTGACCCTGCGGCGCGTGCCGGAGGGAATGTCCGCCAACGTCGCCCTGTTCGCCGGAGACGTGATGGGGACCGGCTACCACGCCGTCGCCCACGCCGGGATCCGCTCCGGCGACACCGTCGCGGTGCTGGGTCTCGGCCCGGTCGGCCTCTGCGCTGTGCAGGCGGCGCGGGCGGCGGGTGCCGTCGGGGTCTTCGCGATCGACACGGTCGAGCAGCGCCTGGCGATGGCGGCTGATTTCGGCGCCACGCCGATCCACCTCACCGAGCAGGACCCGAAGCGGGTCGTGCGCTCGGCGACCGATGGCGGCGTCGACATCGTGGTCGATGCGGTAGGCGATCCCGCCCCATTGGAGATGGCGATCAGTCTCGCCCGGGACGCTGGCACGGTCTCGGGGATCGGGGCCTATGCTGGGCGCGGCGAGGTGCCGCTCGGGCTCGCCTGGTTGAAGGGCCTGACGCTGCGGCTCGGGCTCGCCAACGTGATCGCTCACGTAGATCGGGTGCTGGCGCTGATCGAGGCCGGAGCGCTCGATCCCGCTCCGCTCGTCACCCACCACATGAAGCTCGACGAGGCGTCTCAGGCCTACGAGCTCTACGATCGACGCGAAGCGCTGAAGATCGTCTTGACGCCCTGAGCAGCCTTTCGCCGATCTGGGGCTGCTCGTCCCCGATGACAGAGCTCAGCAGTCAGGACACCGCGGCTGCCGCGCCGGTCTTTGACGGATTGCGATGGCGGTGGAACATCTCTTCAACCCAGCGATAGCCGCGGCGCTCCTTCAGCGGGGCCCGGAATCGCTCGACCCCGACCGGCGGCTCTTCGTCCACCGGCAGAGGACCCTCGGCGGGGAGGACCAGAGGGTAAAACAGCGACGCCGCGGTGAGGTCGGCGACGCTGAAGCCCTCGCCGACGAGATAGTCGTTGGAGCCGAGCTCAGTGTCGAGTCGGTCGAGGGCGACCAGCACCTTGGCGCGGGCCCGCTCGGCTGCCTCAGGGCTGCGGACCCCGAAGCGCAGGCCGGTGTAGGTGCGCGCGTAGGTCGCGGCGGGGCGGCTCATGCGTGCCAGCGGCCCGGGCGCGGTGCGTTCCATCAACTGGGCGAAGCGCTCCGGGTCGTTGCCGAGCTCGTGAAAGACGAGAAGGCGGATGTGTGGTCCCAGCTCCTCATCGAAGAAGTCCTCCAGCTCCAGGGCGCGGCGGCGCTGCTCGGGGTCCTCGGGATAGAGAGACGGCTCAGGGGAGCGCTCCTCCAGGGCGGCGATGATCGCGGTCGAGTCGCCGATCCGCCGCCCGTCCAGCTCGATCACCGGGAAGGTTTTGTGTGTGCCGCGGGTGAGCCAGAGTGCGACCGGGATGTGGGCGCCGGGCACCGGGGCGCGGCGCTTGTGCTCGATCCCCTTGTAGGCGAGGGCCCAGCGCGCCTTCTCGCTGTAATGGGAGACGTCGATCTGCCAGAGGGTGGGGAGGGAGTCGCTCATTGCGTCCTTGTCGCCGTCGTGGCAGCATAGAGGCAAGCTATGGCCCTGCTGAGTGACGCCGAAATCGAGGCCCGCCTTGCCGAGTTGGCGGGCTGGCGACGCGATGGAGACTCGATCGTCAAGTCATTTGACCGCGGCGACTTCGTCGGCTCGGTCAGATTCGTCGAGAGCCTGGTCGAGCCGGCCGAGGCGATGAGTCACCACCCCGACCTGGAGATCTCCTGGAGTGAGGTCAAGGTAACGATCTCGACCCACTCCGAGGGCGGGCTCACCGCCGCCGATTTCGAGCTGGCGGCCAAGATCGACGCGCGCGCATAGGGTGGCCTCGATGATGCGGTCGCCCCTCAGTGCCTTCTTCGGCCTCGCGGTGGCCTGCGCGCTGGGTCTGGTCCTCGCGGGGTGCGGCGGTGGGGGCTCGACGACCACCGTTATTGACAAGACGGTCACCGTGACGCAGCCGACGACGAGCACTGCCACCTCGACGAGCGCTCAGACACACACAAGCCCCGAAGAAGAACCCCCCTCGCGAACCGTCCGCCTCTCGACCTTCCGCAGCCCCACCGGCGTCATCGGTTGCGTGCTGCTCGACGGCGTCGCCCGCTGTGACATCTCTAAGCGCAACTGGTCGCCGCCGTCCCGCCCGGCCAGCTGCCCGGACGTCGTCGACTTCGGCCAGGGTCTTGAGGTGGGGCGCTCGGGACCGGGGAGGTTCGTCTGCGCCGGCGACACCGCCCTCGACCCAACCGGTACGCCGCTGCCCTACGGCACCGCTTCACGGTTTGGCGGCTTTGCCTGCGTAAGTCGCTCGACCGGCATGACCTGCGCCGACCCTGCGACCGGGCACGGGTTCTTCATCAGCATCCAGAGCTATCGGGCGTTCTGAGCCGTTGGCCAAGCGAAAGCAGCGCCGGTCCCCGCAGAAAGCGCCGACCGTTGACTACACCGATGCCGAGGGAAATGTCCTTACCCTTCGCCAGTCGCTCAGCGCCACCACGATCGCCAAGATCGGCGAGCCCCCGGCCGGTGCGGCGACGTCGTTCGAGGACGCCTGGCGCCGTCGCTCGGAGCTGCTCTTCGAGCGACTCGCGGTCCGTTGGGAGATCGCCGGCCTGCCGCTCTCCGACCAGGCGATGCTGCTCGGTCGCTACCGCATGGCTGACCCCGAGTCCCAGCGCTGGGTCCGCGAGACGATCGCCGAGCACCTGGAGCGCTATATCCCCGAGCTGTCGGGTTAACTGCGGAGGGCCGCGGGCGCCGCTAGCGTGAGCCCGTGGCCGAGAAGCTGAGAGTCAACGAGCGGCTGTCGCTCCCGCTCGGTGAGGTCGAGTTGCGTGCCAGCCGATCCTCCGGCCCCGGTGGTCAGCATGCCAACGTCACCGCCTCGCGGGTCGAAGCGGTGTTCGATGTCGAGGCGTCGGCGACGCTAGATGGACCACAGCGGGAGCGCTTGCTCGAACGGGTCGGCCCGCTGGTCACCGCCGTCGCCCAGGACGCTCGCAGCCAGGCTCGAAACCGGGAGCTGGCTCTGAAGCGGCTCGCCGAAAAGCTCTCGGTGGCGCTTCGGGAGCCGCGCCGTCGCCGTCCGACCCGACCGACTCCCGCCTCTCGGGAGCGGCGCTTGGTGCAAAAGCGCCGAACCGGAGATCGCAAGCGCATCCGCCGCAGGCCTGCGGCCGAGGGCGACTGAGCAAGCGGGCGACCAGAAGGCGGGCTGGGAGAATCGGGTCGTGGAGACCTCGGCGGCGGCGAATCTGTGAGCGCGGCGGCCGAAGAGGCCAAGGCGAGGATCGCGAGACGCTTGCGCTCTCAGTCCGCGGCCTGCGGGCGGCGCGGTTCGCGGCTCTACGAGCACCTGCTGCGCTGTGCCGCGGAGGACCTCGAAGCCGGTGGTCCCACCTGGACGGTGCTCTGCGGCCATGAGGACGACCCGGGCACATCGGCGCTCGCCCTGCGCTTCATGGGCGTCGTCAATCGCCTTGCTCTCGACGGCCGCGAGCCCGAGCTCGCCGCCTGCTACCGAGATGCCGGTCGCGACCCGACGGAGGTGTGGCGGGAGTTCAGGGCGACGCTTGAGCGCAACGCCGATGTCCTGCGCCAGCTGGTGGATCGTCCCGTGCAAACCAATGAGGTGGGACGATGCGCCGCGCTCCTGGCCGGCTTTCTCACGGTTGCGGTCGAGGCCGGCCTTCCTCTGCGGCTCTTGGAGGTGGGGGCGAGTGCCGGCCTTAACCTGCGCTGGGACCGATATCGCTACCTCGCCGAGGGCTACTCCTGGGGGCCGGCGGAATCCCCGGTGGCGATCGAGTTCGAGCTGAACGGTAAGAGGTTCCCTGACGTGGCGGCGGTGCAGGTCGTCCAGCGGCGCGGCTGCGATGCCGCGCCGCTGGACCCCTCCAGCGCGGAAGGGCGGCTCACCCTGCTGTCCTACATCTGGCCCGACCAGGTGGCCCGGATCGAGCGGATGCGCGCGGCTCTCGCGCTGGCGGAGCAGGAGGAGGCGGTCAGGGTCGAACGCGAAGGCGCGGCGCCCTGGATTGCGCGCAGGCTGCTCAACGTCAGGCCGGGCATCGCATCCGTCGTCTACCACTCCTTCGTGGCCCAGTACATGGGCAAGGAGGAGCGCGCGGCCTTCATCTCCCACCTGCGCAAGGCGGGCGAGCGGGCGAGCGCCGATGCGCCCCTAGCCTGGCTTCGGATGGAGCTTGCCGGCGATTTAGCAAACGTCCGCCTGACGATCTGGCCCGGCGGCGAGGAGCGCTGCCTCGCGCGAGCCGACGTTCACGGCAGCCCGGTCTATGTCTGATTGGTGAACTGGCAGGGCACAAGGCTGAGCTGTGCCAGCTCGTGGTCGCGTCAGGGATGCTGCGTCGTGGCACCTCAGCGTCACCGAGGTCTGTTTCGCAGTCGGCTGCTCGTCGCTGGGCACCTTCAGCAGTGGCTTCACCGACCTGGTCGGTATGCCGTCCAGCACCTACCGGCGCCACGAGGCGCGCGCGACAGCGGGGAGGCCGTCGTGCGTGGCGAAACAGGTGACCAAACCGATCAGGAATCGAGAAGCGCCGGTCACCGAGCCGCAGCTAGAGTGACCGCCATGAACATCACCATTTCACTCGACCCATACGGCGGATGCGCTGGATCACGGTCGGCCCCGCCGACCAGCCCGACACGTTGATTTCCGGGCTTCCCGTTCGTCTTTAAGCTCGACAAGACACACCGGGTCGATGTGACCCACGACTTCAGGAGTGACCATGACCGGCTCTTCCACCCAGGGAATCAAGACCGTGCTGCATCCCGTGTCCGACCTGGCGAGCGCCAAGGCGGTGTACGCCGCCCTGCTCGGCTTCCCGCCGCAGCACGACGGGTCCTACTACGTCGGCTTTGAGGCCGAGGGCCAGCACATCGGGCTGGTGCCGGGCGGTGGACCGCAGGGGATGACCTCGCCGGTGGCCTACTGGCACGTGCCGGACATCGAGGCGAAGCTGGCCGAGGTGACCGCCGCGGGTGCCACCGTGAAGGAGCCCGCGCACGATGTCGGTGGCGGCCGCCTGGTGGCCACCTTCACCGACCCCGACGGCAACGTCCTCGGGCTGCTTCAGGACCGATGAGTGCCGACCCCTTGCTGTGCTTCACCGACGAGCCCGCGGAGCCGCCGGACTCCCGGCGTGGCTGACCCGTTGCCTCGCCGCTCCTCGGTTCTCTTGCGGCCTCGCTGATAAGGGTCTCATCAGAGCCATCCGGCCTGCGATAGCGGCCGGCCCGGCTGCTCCCGGAAGAACCCTCGGAAGGACAGCAGTGTCACCCCAGGACGCCGTGCTTGTCCTTCTGAATATTCCCACGAAGAAATGGATCCCTCTGACTTCCGCGACGACTCGGGACGGGTGGGCGGATCGCAAGCTCTGATGCGGCTTTGCGGGCTATGGCACGCCCCCTCATGCCTCGTGTTCGCCTTGCCTGGGAAACGCGACCGGGAATCGCTCCGGATTCGTGAAGAAGCGGATGCTCTGCACGGCGTCGTCAGCCACCTCGATGGCGATGATGCTGAGGAAGCCGTCGACGCTGCTGTCCAGGCGCACCCCCGGATCGCCGTTGACTAGTACCCGGGTGAAGATGGGGTCGGCGGGATAGTCCGCTTTGCGCTGCACGCCGACCATGAAGCGCGCAATCTTCTCCGCACCGTAGATCGGCTTTCGCGCTGCCGCCACCACGCCGCCGCCGTCTGAGTACATGACGGCATCCGCTGCAAGCAGATCGCGAATCCGATCGATCTCTCCGGAAACCGCAGCCTCCAGAAAGGCATCGGCGAGACGCTGGCGCTCCTCTTCGCTGACGGTACGCCTGCGGCTCGGGTCTCCGGCGTGGTTGCGGGCGCGCTTGGCGATCTGGCGGACGTTGGCCGGCGTCTTGTCGAGGACGTCGGCGATCTCGGCGTACTCCAAGTCAAAGACGTCACGAAGTACCAAGACGGCGCGCTCGGCCGGGTTCAGGCGCTCCAGTGCGCCAAGCAGCGCGAGGTTTAGACGCTCGGCCTCGATCGCCTTTATCTCCGGGGTCTCGGTGTCGATGACAAGCGGCTCCGGCAGCCAGGGGCCGACGTAGACCTCGCGTCGGGCGCGAGCCGAACGTAGGCGGTCGAGGGCGAGCCGCGTCGTGACCGTGACCAGGAAGGACTCGGGGTTGCGCACGGCATCCCGGTCGGCCCCGTCCCAACGCAGCCATGCGTCCTGGATGATGTCCTCGGCCTCGGTGAGCTCGCCCAGCATCCCGTAGGCGATGCCCAGCAAACGCGGACGGCAAGCGGCGAAGGGGTCGCCTGTCATGTCGGCGTAAGCACCGGCGTCATGCCGGCGCCAGCACCGGGCTCCGCATGGCCGCCGCCGCGGCCGTTGCGCCGCTGGATATCGCGGCGTCGACGAGCCAACCCTCTGACCCCAACCAGTCGCCGGCCAGGTAAAGGCCCTCGCCGCGGTCTATCTCCGGGCGCCCGGCGAGCCCGCCGGCGGCCGGGCTCGGGATCGCCGACACGGCGACCATGCGAGGAAGGAACCGCTGCAGCGTCGCCCGCTTGCGCCAGCCAGGCTGCACGGCGTCGGCCATCGCCTCGAGCTCTGCGCGCGGCTGGCGGGCATAGCTGGCGAGGCTGAGCAGGACACCGCCGCGATGGTCGGGGGGAGAGTGTCGGGAGAGGTAGGTGGGCGCATCGATGCCGAGCGCGAACCTGCGGCCTCCTCGCGGCAGGCTCCTCAGGCCGAGGTCGAGCACACTTAGCTCGGCGGCCGGCCCTGGCGCGGGTGGCGAGCGGTCGCCCAGAAGCTTGGCGACCGCGTCGGGCCCACCGGCGGCGATGACCAAGACCTCGGCGTGCAGAGTCTCCTCGTCCAGGGTCACCACCCACCCATCAGTGGCGCGATCCACCGCTCGAACGCCGGCTCCCGTGCGCACCGTCGCGCCCTCGCGCTCGGCCCGGGCGGCGAGGGCGTCGACCAGCGATTGCCAGCCGCCCCTGAGGTAACGGACGCCGGGGAAGAGGCCGATCCTGAGCTGCGCGGCGGCCACGTCGGCACTGAGGGCGTCATGGTCGGCTACAAACGTCGCCACCCGCACCAGAGCCCCTGCGCTGGCCCGGGCTCGCTCGGAGCGCAGCGTCCGCTGCAACCACTCAGCGACGGACAGCCTGCAGAGATCCTCGGGCTGGCTACGTGCAACGCTGATGAGCCAGCGCCCCAGCGCCAGGGATCCGCCCGGTAGGCGCGCCGGCTTGCCGCCGCGCAGAAACACCGAGCGGTGCGAGGTCGGGTTCCACCGGGGTAGATCGATGCCCATCGTGCGCAGCTCGCGCATCGCCGGTCCGCCTACGTAGAGGGCGTGCGGACCCTGGTTGAGGTCGAACCCCTCGAGACGCTCGGAGGCGGCTCGGCCGCCAAGTTTGGCGCTGGCCTCGAGCAGCGTCGTAGCAACGCCGCCCTCGGCCAGCCGGCCGGCCGCGACGAGCCCTGCGGGTCCACCGCCCACGACGATGGCTGTCTTGGAAGCGATCATGCTCACCAGACGCGACAGCCAGCCGGTCTGTGACACCACAGATGCTGCACGGTCGATGGGTTCAAATTCGTCCAGTTTGAGAAGGACTTGGGATGAGTCGCGCCAGCTGGCGGCGATCGACGGCAACCAACGCCAAAGTGATGTTCGCTCATAGTTCGCTGCCATGCACGATAACCGCTCACAGATCGCGCGATAGCTCAATGGCAGACCCCGAGATTTTGGCTCTAAAAAGCCGATGGGCGCGGCTGTTTTCGAACCAGCGACCTCTCGCGTGTGAATCAGCTCAGGCCATTCTGCCAACTCGCTTCAGAGGCGACTTTCGGCTCTAACATGGGAAATAAACCCAAATAGCATTCGGCACTAATAGGCGATTTCCGCTTCGTTTGACCCACTGAATGACCCACTGAGCGGTGCCGGGGGTGCCTGCGGCGTGGGGCGGCAGAGCCGATGGCCAGCGCGATCCGCTCCTCCGGCGAGGAACCGCCCCCGGTGTGGCAAAAGCCGCGTAAGCTAAAAGGCGGAGGTTTTTGGATGGCTACCAAGTCCCATGAGTTCGAGGTCGTTCTCCAGCCCGAGGAAGAGGGGCGCTTCAGCGTGTCCGTACCGGCGCTGCCCGGCTGCCATACCCAGGGCGAGACCCGCGAGGAAGCGCTGGAGATGGCCAAGGACGCCATCGAGGGGTATCTCGAAGTGCTGGAGGAAGAGGGGCGCCCGCTACCCCAGCCAGCGCAGATCGAGCGCGTCACCGTCGCTGCGTGAGCGGGCGGCTACCTTAGGTTCGCCCCCGACAACTGATCCGAGTCCTCGAGAAGAAGGGCTGGAAGCTCGCTCGCTCCAAGGGCGGCCACCAGCACTTCACCCACCCCCACAGCCCGAACGTCATCACGGTCGCGGTCCATGCCAAAGACATTAAACGCGGGACGCTGAACGGTATTCTCGCTGACGCCGGGATCGGCCGCGACGAGTTCCTTCGCCTGTTGAAGTAGGCGCCTTCGCGGTCACTTCTGCGCCCGCAGATGAGCATCCACCAACCTGCTCCGGCTAATCCTCTGGGGCAACAGATGGGGCAACATGCCCCACGGATTCCAGCCGATTCCAATGTGGTTCCAATTTGTCCCCTTTGGCTCTGGCTCGGACTCAAGCCGTTGGCCGCTGCGAGGACCGATGACGTTGCCGATGAGCTCTGCGGCGGGCCCGGCTATCACCACTACGACGGCGGCTCTGGCCCCGGCCGCTCGCAGGGTCGCCGAGGCTCCCCACCTGGTGGTGATCGCCGCTTGACCGGCGTGAGGGGGACTGTCAACCTGGCGGCGCAGGCTTGTGCGCATCCTTCTCCCACTGCCCGATCGCGATTTCGACACGACCGAGGTCGCGGTGCCTTGGCGGCTGCTCACCGACCGCGGCCACGAAGTCCTCTTCGCAACGCAAAAGGGAGGAAGCGCTCCACAGTGCGACCCCAAGCTGCTCAGTGGCGTCCTCTTCGGCAAGCTCGGCGCCGAGCCTGAGCCGATCTCCTTCTATCGGCAGCTGAGCGAGGACGCGGCGTATCGCGATCCGCTCGCCTGGGGGCGGATCGAGCCGGCCGAATTTGACGGCCTGCTCCTGCCCGGCGGCCATGCCCGGGGGATGCGCCAGTACCTCGACGACCCCGAGCTCCAGGCGAAGGTCGTCGCCTTTTGGGCCCTGGGCCGCCCGGTCGGGGCCATCTGCCACGGCGTGATCGTGCTGGCGCGGAGCATCGACCCGGCCAGCGGCCGAAGCGTCATAGCCCGGCGCCGGACAACCTGCCTGCCCAAGTACATGGAGCGCGGCGGCTTCATGCTTACCGCCTGGAGGCTGGGCCGCTACTACCGCACCTACCCCACCTACGTAGAGGACGAGGTCATCGCTGCACTGAACGACCCCGCCGGCTTTGAGCGCGGGCCCCGCACCACCAGGCGCGGCACCGACAGCGACGACTCAGCTGCCTTCGTGGTGTGTGACGGCAACTACCTCTCGGCTCGCTGGCCCGGGGACGCCTATCTCTTCGCCAAGCGCTTTGACCGCATGCTTTCGGCGTAGTCCAGCAACCCGATCCCCTTTCCGAGGACTTCCTTCATCAGTTCCGAGCCTGGAATGAGCGGGCAACAAGGGGGTATTCGAGGACAAGAATCCCCTGCGAATTGCACTCTTCGAGGAATAAGGCGACGATCGAGACTGATCCCCCTTGGTCCGGCTGATGTGTCCGTATTGTGTCCGCCGATCCGCTCTCATCACGCCACGCATTCGATCGGCTGGCAGTTCACGGAGTCGGCGGGGTTTCAACAGCATCGGCATCTTCCACGGCTCAAAGCACGGCAAGACCTATACCTTCAGCAATGCCGTGGGCGATTCGTCCG
This sequence comes from uncultured Solirubrobacterales bacterium, assembly GCA_963777915.1. Taxonomy (GTDB): domain Bacteria; phylum Actinomycetota; class Thermoleophilia; order Solirubrobacterales; family 70-9; genus CAVUPF01. The sequence continues at coordinate 12,977 of CAVZSH010000006.1, forward strand.
ATACCGGCCGTAGCTGGCGTCAGTCCTGTCGACACTTGTTCCCGATGCCCGCCCAAACGAGTCTCAACTGCTGAGTTTGTCGTTACGACTGTCCAACCGCCGCGGCCAGTCGCTGATGCACATCCCGAGTCTCGTCAACCGACATCACCGGTCTGCGCCGCGATAGGTACCAGGCCAGCATCCGCGCAGGCAGCACCGTCACCCCTTCGCGTCTCGCCGGCACCGAACCGACCAGCCAAGCCTCGCTAAACACCAGCAACGCCTGAGCCTCGATTCCGGTGATTCGTTCCAGCAGCTTCTTCTCCGCGTAGGCCTGCTTCAGCCACCTCGGGTCCAGCCGGTCGAGCGAAATCCGCCCCCGATGGCTCTTCGTCTCGATCGTGAAGATCCCGCCCGGCCCGACCACGATGTGATCGACGTTGCCGCGACCTAGAGAGACGTCGTGGATCGTCAGCCAGCCCTCGGCGGCCAGCCCCTCCAGCACCCCCCCGACGCTCTCCTCACCCCGCGCCCCCTGCAGCCACCGATCGAATTTGGGCGCGAGCATGCGGTCCGCGATGACCATCGCCCCAATCGCCGCCAGCTCGACACCCAGCCGCGCAGACCGAGCACCGGGCCTGCCGCCAAAAGGACAAGTACTGAGCACCCGATCACCACCAGCATCCGAGTTGCCAGCCCGCGAGCCTGTGAACGAGCATGCTCACCCGCGGCTCGCGGCCCGGTGTTCAGCGCTTCGCTTTCCATCGTGTTCCGGATCGGCTCGATCGATCCATGCGATGAGCCCTGCAAGCCGCCGCGCGACCCCGGCAAGATTTCGTATTACAATTCTGTGGTGGAGATCCACCCGTCGGCACGCAAGCACGGAATCGCCGACGAGGACATCGAACACGCGGTAGACAACGCGATGAGCATCGACAAGCAAGCCGACGACACCCGCCTGTATCTGGGGCCGGCCCGCGACGCCGTCCTGTTGGAGGTCGTGACGATCGTTCGGGAGGACGGCTCGGAGCTGGCGATCCACGCGATGAGAATGCAGCCCAAGTACCTGTCGCTGCTGGAAGAAGAGTGACGATGGCGAAGAAGAAGAGCTACGGCAAGACGAAGAGCGGCGTCCCGATCACCGAGGAGCTGGTCGAGAAGCTTGCCGCCGAGGCGGAGGCGGGCTACGACATCGAGAAGACGTTGAGGCGGCGAGTCGGACGGCCAACTCTCGGCTCCGGGCCCGCCGGTGTCGAGTCGGTTCGCCTCGACCCCGAGTTGCGCCAGGCGCTCGCTCAGCGCGCTCAGCGCGACCACGAGGCCACTTCCTCGGTGATTCGCAAGGCTCTGCGCGAGTACCTCGAGGCGAGCTGATCCGCTACCCCCAGCCGGGCCACCAGTCACCCTTGTCCACTTACCAGCGCCCCACGAAAGTCCAGCACCCCGGTTCCTCGACCCACTGCCATCTCTTCGACTCATGGCGTCGATGATCCGATTGCCTTGTAAGCCTGCGCCAGCTCCCGCCAAGGCTCCAGGTCCCAATACCGCCGCGCCGCCCTGAGGTTGACGGCAGCACCCAGACTGCCGCGCAGTCACTGAGCCGAAGGCGCGTACTAGATCAGTCCGAAGCTACGCATCTACGCCCCGGCGGCCATGCCCGGGGGATGCGCCAGTACCTCGACGACCCCGAGCTCCAGGCGAAGGTCGTCGCCTTTTGGGCCCTGGGCCGCCCGGTCGGGGCCATCTGCCACGGCGTGATCGTGCTGGCGCGGAGCATCGACCCGGCCAGCGGCCGAAGCGTCATAGCCCGGCGCCGGACAACCTGCCTGCCCAAGTACATGGAGCGCGGCGGCTTCATGCTTACCGCCTGGAGGCTGGGCCGCTACTACCCCACCTACGTAGAGGACGAGGTCATCGCTGCACTGAACGACCCCGCCGGCTTTGAGCGCGGGCCCCGCACCACCAGGCGCGGCACCGACAGCGACGACTCAGCTGCCTTCGTGGTGTGTGACGGCAACTACCTCTCGGCTCGCTGGCCCGGGGACGCCTATCTCTTCGCCAAGCGCTTTGACCGCATGCTTTCGGCTTAGTCCCGCGACCCGACCCCTTTGCCGAGGGCCTCCTTCATGAGCTCAGGCCCGAAACGGGCAATCACGCCTGATTACCCGACGGTCTCGAAAACCGTTGGCCGTCGCAAGGCGGCTCGTGGTTCGAATCCCACCCCCTCCGTTCACCACAGCTCTGCTCGCCTGGGCTGAGCTCCTATTTCTTTTTCTGAACCTCGTTGATCCCGAAGGCCAAGAGCACGCCGAGCATGAAGATGCCTGCCGTCGTGGTTGCCACTTCCAGGAAGCGTGCCGGTTCGGTCCTTGGTGTGAAGGTGCTGCCTAGCGACGTGATAGCCGACCAACTGATGTAGAGATAGTCAGACGAGACAAGGCTACTGCCCGTTTTGGCTCCTTCGGAGGCAAACCCCGTGGTCGCGAAACTGTGGTAGAGGATGGCGAAGATCAGGGTGAGCTGTAAGCCATAGATCGCGATGGACACCAGGCTGCGGGCTCGCACCTGGGCCTGCTGCCCCAGCGCAGTGCCAAACCCCGTCACCAAAATCTCATAGAGACGCCACCCGGCCACAACGCCGACGCAGAGCTTCGCAGCACTGCCGCCCAGGTTGATCCACCACAACGCGAAGAGTATCGCCAGCGAGCCTAGATGAGTAGTTCCACGACTCAAGCCACGTAGTCGACCAGAGCCCGCGATGGCCGCCCGAGTTGGTGGTTGAGCGAGACCGCGGCGGCCAGCGCGAGAAAGCGACTGACGATGCGGGCCCGCAGGCCGCGCAGGGTGCGGGCGCCGTGGCGCTCCAGGGCGAGGATGTCCTTCGCGGTCCAGTAGATGCTCTCGATCCTTTGGCGGATCGGGGCGAGGTAGAGCCAGGTACCGGGCTCCTCGCCTCGCTGCGGCCGGACAATCGTCGCGCCGAGGCGGGCGGCATCAGCCTGGAACTCGGTGCCGGCGTAGCCCTTGTCGCCGAGAACCGTGACGGGACCGCTGCGATTGACCCGCCCCAGCAGCCGCAGGCAGACCTCGCGCTCTCCTTCCTTGGGAGAGGTCAGCGCCATCGCGCGCGGGGTCCCGTCGGGAGCCATCAAGGTGTGCAGCCGAAGCCCCCAAAACCAGCGGCTGTGGCTGGCGCAGTAGCCATAGTCGGCGGCGTCTGCGATCGCGCCGCCCAGACTGTTGGCCCCGGCCCGCTTCACCGTCTCGCGGGAGCGGGCGCACTCCACCGGGGTGGAGTCGGCGAGCAGCAGGTCGTCGTAGTAGCCAGGGCTCTGGCTTGCAAAGACACCGATCAGCCACTCAATCGTCTCGGCCAGCCGGTCGCGGCGCTTGTGGAAGCCGGAGCGCTTGGTCAGCGCCGGGAACAGGTGCCCAAGGCGCTTGCAGGCGATCCGCACGAAGCGGGCATCGGAGCTGACGCCCATGATCGACTGCGCCACGCACAGCGTCACGACCTCGGCGTCGGTCAAGCTCCTGCGGGCGTTTCCTGGCTTCTTTGGCAGGAGATCGTCAGCGGTGCAGAACACAGAGGTGAGCAGCAGGTCGAGGTCGGCGAGCATCGTGGCCCCCTTCGGGTCGGCGGTGGTAGTGAGCACCGCCGACTTCGACCCCGCTGCCTATCTCCCCTGCGACTCCTCGTTACCGACGCCGGCCGTGGAACTACTCATCTAGGAGCCATAGAGCTCGACCGAGGTCCCAATTGCGTTTCGGAATCTCGGGCTCCTCTTGCTCCTTGAGCTTCTTTAATTCCCTGGCTTCCCAAAGGTCGATGGCGTAGAAGAAAAGGCAGGCGTATCGCAAGCTGTTCACGACAGCCAGCACCCACCTTTCCAAGACCCAGTTGGGCGAGCTGACAGCACCCGACGCGGCTGGTGGCGGCGTACTCTGCGTCAAGCTCACAGCCCCAACTTCACAGCACGATAAGACAGGTCCTCGACGCTGAAGCAGAACAACCGGAATCGCAGAGCGACACCATTCCACATGCAATCAAGGCTACGACCGCGCGTTGAGTCCAACTGCACATAGTAGTCAGTATACATGGACCTTTGCCACGATGCGACAAACCTTTGGCCCCTGTGCGGTGTCGCTTCATGACTGCACCGGCACGACGCGGAACGACAGCGGAATGGCGATGGTCGTGTGGGGTCCCGAGGACCAAGCGATCTTCCAGGCGATGCCCGCTACAAATACATTACGGATCTACCCAACACGGTCATTTCGCTCGTGGCCGCGCATCACGGTGGGAATACCAGAGCGCTCTCCAAAGAGATTCCTGTGCCCGCCGACGATCCGGCGGGCAGACTCGTTTACTCCTGCGGTCCAAATAACTCCTACGATCACCCCTTTGCAGAAGCCGCGCGCTGCACACATTGGAGCTGGCTGGGATTCTTGCGTGCAGCTGTCGACTGGAGACCGCAAGCAACTGAGCGACCCCGAGCACGTACATCTTTACTGGGACGCCAATCGGAACGACGTGGGGCTAGGCTGCTCGGGCACTCAGTGCGCGCTCGCTCCATGTAGGCGCTGACAGATTCCGCTATTCGCAATAGTCGACTCGTCCTTGGTCTTAAGCGCGAGATGCCAGGCGGAGAGCGACCTCAAGGCATCTCCGCCAGCCCCTCCGGGGGGCAGAGCTGGCTGGAGCTCCTCACTTCTCCGACGCCGCTGCACTGACATCGAATCGGCTTGACTGGCGGGCCCGCGTGCGGACGATCTGCTCGAGGAGCGGCGCAGGGAGCGCGACGCACGCAGCCACTCGATCCTGGGGCCGGTCTCCCAGCGAGGAGACCGGCCCTAGCGAGCCTCAGCCTGACTTGTGGATCGAGACCATCGGAATGGCGTGCTCGGTCTTGGTGATCTTCACCCTATTCACCCCCTTGAGGCCGGTTGCATTGCTTTAGACCCTCCGACTAGTAAAATATGTTTCAAGCAAAGGCAACTTGACGACCTAAAGCTGTGCTCTAATCAAATCGAACAGATCACTCAGGAAACGGAACGGAGGAGCGGTGGCGGCGACGAAGACCAAGGGCAGGAAGGGCGGCGTCGATCAGCGACTGGTCAAGGCGCTCGGCCACCCGATCCGCGTCCAGGCCCTGACGATCCTCAACGAACGGGTCGCCAGCCCTAACGAACTCGCCAAAGAGCTGGAGGAGGGCTTAAGCCAGGTCAGCTACCACGTCAAGGTGCTGAAGGAGTGCGACTGCCTCGAGCTGGTCAAGGTCGAGCCGCGCCGGGGGGCCGTCGAGCACTATTACCGGGCGACCTCGAGGGCAGCGCTGATGGACCTGGAGTTCGAGCAGCTTCCCCCTTCGGTGCGTAGGAGCCTGAGCGCGACCCTGCTTCAGAACGTGGTCGAGGACGCTGTCGAGGCGATCACGACCGGCAGCTTCGATCGCCGCGACGATCGGCACTTGAGCTGGACTCCCGTGATCCTCGACGAGGAGGGCTGGAATGAAGCGTGCGACGTGCTCGCGCAAGCGCTGCAGGGCATCCTCAGCGTTCAAGCCAACAGCGCGGCGAGGCTCAGCGAGAGCGATGAGGCCGGCTTCTCGGCGACGATGACGATCATGGGCTACGAGGCGCCCGGCGGCAAGCGGAAAGTCGGGCCTCCGAAGGGAGTCTGACCGTTCGCGGGTTGACGGCTTGCAATTAAGCTGCGTATCCCATGTCAGGGCGGCTGCTTGACCCTTGTTGCGCTAGCGTCCCGAGCCGGAAGTGATTGACCGGTGAGCTTTCAGGCTACGGAGACGGTTGCGGTACTGATGACCGATCTGGTCGGCTCCTCGGCGATCGCCCACTGCGTTGACCCGGAGGCGGCGGAGGCGGAGTGCCGCGCCGCCTTGGCCGCGTTCAGCGGGTAGCGGGGGGTGCCGATGGCTGTCGAGGTTTTCCGGGCGCAGTCGGAGCAGGACCGCGAGGAGCTGTTCCGGTTTCGCTATGGCGTATACGTCGAGGAGATGGGCCGTTACCATCGAACCGCGAATCACCGAGTTCAGCAGCTGGTCGAGCCCGAGGACGCCAATAGCATTCTCTACGGGGCTCGTGAGGACGGCCAGGTTGTCGGAACGTCGCGCCTGACCTTAGGGGCCGATGGCTTCTCGCCTCGCCAGATCGACCAGTACAGCATGGGCCCGTTCTTGTCTGAGGTGCCGGCCCGGCTGATGGCCGTCGGCGAGCGGCTGATGGTGGCGCCGCAGTTGCGGGGCTGGGCGGTCGCCTCCGAGCTGCGCGAGCTCGCGCGCGAGGATGTCGAAGCCGGCGGCGTTCGGCTCGTGTTCGGTGCCTGCGAGCCGCACCTTTTGTCGATGAACCTCTCGGCTGGAGGCAGGACGTACGCCGAGCGCAACATCAACAGCGAGGAGGCGGGCTATCTCATCCCGCTGGTGTTCCTCGACGGGGACGCGGACGGCCTGGCAGCGGCGATCGGCAGCCTGGACGAAGATGGCCGTCCCCGCCTGCCGCGCTCGATCGAGGCTGCCCTGACGCGGGGCGACGCCGTCCGCTCTGCTGCTGTCATGGCCCCTAGGGAGTACTGGGCGCACGTGCAGGACGCCCTCGAGCGCCTCGACCAGGAGGAGCTCCATGCCTTCGCCGGCCTCGACTTAGCGGAAACCAGGGAGTGCATCTCTCGCAGCAACATCATCGAGTGCGCCCCTGGGGATCGGGTGTTGAAGGAGGGTGGCTCCTCGCAGAACCTTTTCCTGGTCCTCGACGGAACCCTCGAGGTTCGCCACCATGGCAGGCTCGTGAACGTCCTCGAGCCGGGAGACGTGTTCGGGGAGATGGCGTTCCTACTCGAGCTGCCCCGCCAGTCCGACGTTTACGCCGCCACGCCCGGCGTGAGGATCCTCTCGCTCTCCGATGGGACGCTCCACAAGCTGATGGCCGAGGAGCCGTCGCTGGCGGCCAAGCTGCTGTTCAACATCTCACGGATGCTCTGCGGACGGCTGATCAAAGCCAACGCCGGCGCCGGGGTCTGAGGCGACGTCGTTGCGCCGGTCTACAGCAAGTCGGATGATTGGCGCGTGAGCTCGGCTGTCACAGAGATGGTCGCGGTCCTGATGACCGATCTGGTCGATTCGACCGCTATCGCTGAACGGGTTGGGCCGGAGGCTGCGGAGGAGCTGCGCACAGAGCACTTCGGGCTGCTGCGCGGTGCGCTCGGGCGCGCGGGCGGCCGGGAGGTGAAGAACCTTGGCGACGGGCTGATGGTGGTGTTTGACAGCGTCGCTCAGTCGCTGTCGTGCGCGGCTCAGATGCAGCAGGCCGTCGAGGCGCGCAATCGCCGCTCCGAGCAGCAGCTCGGCGTTCGGATCGGTGTGAGCCTCGGTGACACCACGGTTGAGGACGGCGATTATTTCGGTGAGCCGGTGGTCGAGTCCGCGCGGTTGTGCGCTCACGCGGCGGGCGGGCAGATCGTGGTCAACGCCTTGGTGCGCCAGCTGGCAGGCTCTCGCGACGGTCATCGCTTCCGTTCGCTCGGTGGCCTGGAGTTGAAGGGCATCTCCGAGCCGGTACAGGCGTTCGAGCTTGCCTGGGAGCCCTCCGCGTTGGGGAAGGTCGCCTTGCCCGAGCGGCTGCGCGAGCTGCCGGCGACCGGCTATGTGGGCCGGGTGGCTGAGCGCGAGCGGCTCACAGAGATGTGGGAGCAGGCGCGGGAGGGCTCGCTGCGCTTGGCGCTGATCGGCGGCGAGGCGGGCGTGGGCAAGACGCGGCTTTCCACGCACCTGGCGCTGCACGCCCACGGGGAGGGCGCGACCGTGCTGTACGGGCGCTGTGACGAGGATATCGGCGTGCCCTACCAGCCGTGGGCACAGGCGCTGCGACACTACGTGGCGCACGCACCGGTAGCGCTGCTGCGCGCCCACGTCGAGCGTCACGGCGGGCAGATGGCGCGGTTGGCGCCCGACCTGGGCGAGCGCGTTCCCGAGCTGCCCGCTCCTCGCCAGAGCGACCCGGAGACCGAGCGCTACCTGCTGTACGCCGCGGCGGCGGGCCTGCTGGAGGGCGCGGCTGCGCAGGAGCCGGTCGTGCTGCTCCTCGACGATCTGCACTGGGCCGACGGGCCGACGCTCTCGCTGCTGCGCCACGTGGTGACGGCCGGTTCTTCGATGCGGTTGCTGATCGTCGGGACATACCGCGACTCCGATCTCCCGCGCGAGCATCCCCTGACCGCGCTGCTCGCCGACCTGCACCGCGAGCAGGGAGTGCAGCGCCTCAAGCTGACCGGACTCCAGGCTGAGGATGTGCTGGCGCTGATGGAGGCAGTCGCCGGGCAGGACATGGAGGAGGAGGGCCGTGAGCTGGCGCGGGAGATCACGCGCGAGACCGCCGGCAACCCGTTCTTCGCCGGTGAGTTGCTGCGTCATCTGACCGAGTCCGGCGCGATCATGCACGAAGACGGCGGCCGCTGGCGGCTGGTGGGCGAGGTAAGCGATCTGGGTCTTCCCCAGAGCGTGCGGGAGGTCGTCGGGCGGCGTGTGGAGCGCCTCGGCTCCGACGCGCGCACGGCGCTCAGTGCGGCAGCGGTGGTCGGACGGGACTTCGACCTCGACCTGCTCGTCGCGGTCGTTGAGGTCGATGAGGCGCGATTGCTGGAGCTGCTCGAGGAGGCCGTCGCGGCATCGCTTCTACAGGAAAGCGGCGAGCAGGCCGGCCGCTTCACCTTCACCCACGCCCTGGTCGAGCACACCCTCTATGAGGACCTTGGCCGCACGCGCCGCGCCCGGCTTCACCAACAGTTAGCTGAAGCGCTGGAGGAGCAGTGCGGGGACGAGCCCGGGGAGCGTCTGGGTGAGTTGGCCACCCACTGGGCGGCCGCGACTGTGAGCGCCAACCCCGGCAAGGCGCTGCATTACGCCCAACAGGCCGCGGAGCGCGCGCTGGCGCAGCTCGCACCGGCTGAGGCGGTGCGCTGGTATCGCCAGGCGCTTGAGCTGCAGGCCCAGGCCGCCCCCAGCAGCGGCGCCGCCGAGCGCTGCGAGCTGCTGATCGGCTTGGGCGAGGCTCAGCGCCAGACCGGCGACTCCTCCTCACGCGAGACGCTGCTTGAGGCGGCCCGGCTCGCCCGGGAATTGAATGACGTCGATGGGCTCTGCCGCGCCGTGCTTGCCAATACACGGGGATTCACCAGTCAGCTCGGCGTGGTGGACAGCGAGCGGGTGCAGGCGCTGGAGGCCGCTGCGCGGGCCCTCCCGGATGAGGAGGATCCGCAGCGGGGGCGGGTTCTTGCGCTGCTGGCCAGCGAGCTTCACTACAGCGGGGACTTCTCGAGGTCTCGGCAGTTGGCCGCCAAGGCGACCGAGATAGCACGGGCCAGCGCCGATCAGATCACCCTTGCCCGCACTCTCTCTGACGTCATGTGGGCGATTACCTCTCCCGACACGCTCGAGCAGCGCCGGCGGCTTGCCGACGAGCTGATCGACCTCACCTCGGGCCTTGACGATCAGCTCAGGTCCCGCGCGGCGGGCTGGCGCGTCCTCACCGGCTTGGAGGCAGGCGATCGCTCGCAGATCGAGTCCGGCTTCTCGACGATGCGAGCCCTGGCCGCGACGGTGCAGCCGACCTCCGGCTGGGCTTTGCTGGTCAGCGAGGCGACCTGGAGCCTCGTGCAGGGCGACCTCGAGGCATCTGAGCGCTGGGCGATGCGGGCCGCCGAGGCCGGCACGGCAGCTGGCGAGCCTGACGTCGCGGTGGTCTTCGGCGTGCAGCTATTCGCCGTGCGCCTCCTCCAGGGCCGCCTCGCTGAGCTTGTCGAGCCCTCGCTGCAGCTCACCCGGCGAGCCGACACCGTCGCCGGACATCGGCCGGGCGCGGCGCTCGCCTTGATCGCAGCCGGGCGCCTCGATGAGGCGCGCGAGTTGGCGCTCGCCGAGGACCTGTGGAGCATCTCTTTGGAACAGGCGTGGTCGATTGCGATGGTCCTCTGGGCGATGGTGTGCTCTCGCCTTGGAATCGTGGAGCGCGCGGCCGAGCTCTACGAGCTCTTGGCGCCCTTCTCCGGCCAGCTGGGCGGCAACGCCAGCACCGTGTTCGGCAGCGTCGACTGGGCGCTCGGCACGCTCGCCGTGACCTTGGAGCGCCATGAGGAGGCCGAGGGCCACTTCGCCGCGGCCGCCGAGATCGAGGAGAGAGTTGGCGCTCCCCTCTTCCTCGCCCGCACCCGCGCCGCATGGGCTGCTGCATTAGTCAGCCGGGGCCGGCCCGAGGACCTCGACCGAGCCCAATCCATGCTGGAGGAGGCCCACGGCACTGCCACCCGCCTGGGCGCCGATGGCATCACACGCGAAATCGCAGAGTGCCGCGCGGCCCTGGCTGCAATCAACGGCTAGCGGCTGGTGGTCCGACTGATAAACGGTCCCGCAGCTCTCACTCTCGAAGAGCGATCCCTTGGAGTTCGGGGCATTGTTCGCCACTTCTCCAACAACACACGTACACGGCCCGAACCTCCCCGAGTGACGTCGGCCTCCGCCACTTCAAAGCTTTGCGCCGCAGCAAGCGCTGACCACAGATTCCTCCCACGAGGAAGGCGAAGCACTCGACCACTTCCTCTGGGCACAAAAGGTTGATCCGGCGAATCCAGCTAGGCGTCGCCGCGTTCTTTTCTGAGGTGAAACCGATCAACGCACCCATCAACTTACTTCGGTCCGTGCGTATGCCACCATTTGAGGAACTCGCGCAGCTCGACTTGGTTGGAGACCTTGAGGACTTTGAACAAGCGTTTTAGCTGCGCGTCAGATGGGCGCTTCGGTGGTCGGTAGCCTTGCTCGATGTCTGAGATGTCGCCTTGCGAGCAGCCAACTGCCGCCGCGAGGTCCTCTTGGCGCATTCCGCAGCGATTGCGCTCAATTGCGAGGAACACACCGACCTGGAAGGCGCTGTTGCGGAGGGATTTGCGTGCCTGCGCGGCGGTACGGTTCTTTCGCGGCAGCATCGGTCCCTTTGGTGCCATGGCTCCTACCTTTCTTCTAGTCTTCCCTGCCGATTGCACCGAAACCCCGCCTTCTTATAGGCCCTCGCATACCCAGGCTTGTGCGAGCAGTACTCGCCAACGTCCAGGCATTTGACCCCGCCGGGAGTCCGCGCGTTCCTAGCGCCGTAGTCTTCTTCGGCCGCCGCCGAACACCGCTTCGAGATGGTGGCGACCGGCTGCTTCGCCGACGCCCCCCCGACCGCACCCACGACCCCGATTGCAGCAACGATAACCACCGACGCGACACGCTTCTTCATGGCAACTCCTCCGAGCTGGCGGATTGGGACTGGGTAGGCCGGCGAGCCTACGAGCCGCCTCGCCAAAAGCAATACCGAAAACTCAAAGAACCTAGACTGGTACGCGATCGACACGGCGCCGCGAGAGGGCGCCGCCATCCAATTCAAGACCACCCGACGTTGCTCGGAGTCGTGTCGCCTTGGACATGTCGTCTTGAACCGGACATCAATCGCGATCGGCCAGCACCCCCCTTGACCCGCCGCAGTCGCCGATAGCCTGGCGACCATGAAAATCTCGCCCAAGGTCATCCATGAAGGAGCGGGCCTCGTCAACCTCCAGTTCACGGCCCTCGGGCAGTTCCCCGCCAAGGCCGGCGGGGTCGCGGAGAAGCTCCAGTCATCCATCCGGTCGCGCAGCGCGGACCAGTGTGCCTTGCGGTGCTCGGGGGCTCAATCAACTTGTGCGGTCGTCCTTCCAACAGCCAGGAGACCATGACTTTCGGCGAGCTCGCCCGAGTGTCCGCATCCTCTTCGGCGCCGGCGGCGCAATCAATCGCGCGGCGATCATGTCGCCATGACCTTCCCCGCGCTCGGCCGGCAGCGAAGCGCTAGGCAACGGATCTCTCCGTCGCGCAAGCCGTAGTAGCTGAGGGTGAGGATCTTGCGCGCGAGGGCGACCTTGGCGATCTTGGGAGTGCGCCGCTCGGCGATCCGCTCGAAGCTCTCCCGTAGCGGGCCCTCGCGGAGGATCGCCTTCTGGGCGGCCTCGACCAGGGCCCAGCGCAGCGCCCGCGAACCCTGCTTGGAGATGTGGCCGAGACGGGCCTTGCCGTCGGAGGAGCGGATTGTCGGGGTCAGCCCCGCCCAGGCGCAGAGCTTGCGGGCATTGGGGAAGCGCGAGACCTCGCCGACCTCGGCGAGCAGCAGCATCGCCGTATAGCGGCCGACGCCGGGGATCTGGCGCAGCACCGCCACCCGGTCATCCGCACGAGCCCGCGAGTCGACCTCGGCGCTGGTGATCTCGATCTCGCGGCCGAAGTCGTCGATCAGCGAGAGCAGGCTCCCAAGGCGACGTCTCGGCGGCTCGCGCAGCTCCAGCTCGGCGAGGAACTCCCGGCCGCCGACGCCGAAGAGGTCGGAGTGGCGCTGCTGGATGCCCTGACGCGCGAGTGAGGCGTGGACGCGGTTCTTGAGCGCGGTGCGCATCTGGGTGAGCGCGATCGGGTGGCGCAGCAGGTCGCGGATGTCGCGCAGCTCCCGCGGGGCGATATAGGCCTCGGGGAGCAGGTCGGCCTTCAGCAGCTGAGCCAGGGTGCGGGCGTCGACAGAGTCCGTCTTCACCCTTGCTGCGGCGATCGCCCTGGTGCGCAGCGGATGGGCGAGGTGCAGCTCATAGCCGGCGCCCTGGAGCAGGTCGGCCAGCCACTCCCAGCCGTAGGTCGCCTCGACGGCGATCTGTGTCTCGCCCTCGAGCTCGCCGAGCAGCTCCAGGAAGGTCGCGGGATCGTTGTCGATGCGCCGCGAGAGCACCTCGGTGCCCTCGCCGTCGATCACGGCGAGGTGGGAGCGGCGACGGTGCAGGTCGATACCGACAGAATTCATTGGTGGGCCTCCTTCGGTCCGGGGTTCTATTTGCGCCCGTGGCATATCGCCCCGGGCACCGGAGCGTCAGGAGGCCCGCTCCTTCATGGCATCAACCATGCCCCTGCTCGCCTCGTCTACCCCGTCCTTGCCGCACTCGGCACGTGGATGCTCCTGACCGCCGCTAGCGTCCAGGCAGCTCCGGAGACGATTGGGCAGCTGGCGCCGGATAATCCACCGGCCTACTGCGTCCATGGACCATATGACAGCGTGCCAATCGGTCCAGCAGCAGCCACCTATACGGTGTCCGCGCCAGGCGTGATCACCTCCTGGAGCACCAACGCAACGGCCGGGGCAGGGCAGACCCTGACCTTCAAAGTCTATCGGTCATTGGGATCAGAAAAATACCTCGTTGTTGGACATGACGGCCCGCAGACCCTTACGCCAAGCACGCTCAATACCTTCAAGACGAGTATTTCGGTTCAGGCTGGCGACCTCATAGGGGTAGATGACGACAACGCCGAAGTTGTGCCAAACGCCTGCGCGTTTAAAACCGGCACCCTGACCGACCATGCCGCCTTCGCAAAAGGGGAAGCCGCCGACGGCGCAATCGCGACAATGGAAGGCTTCGAAGAAGAAGCGCGGAACAACCTCACTGCCATCGTCCTTTCGCCACCGGCGCTCGCCTCTCTAACGCCTGCTAAGGGTTCGATCAGAGGTGGCACGTCGGTAACAATCACCGGCACAAACTTTACGGAAGCCAGCGCGGTCAAATTCGGCTCTGCCGCAGCCTCCAGCTTCACGGTCAACTCCGACACCCAGATCACGGCGACGGCGCCATCCTCTTCAGCGCCTGGCCCGCTTAGCGTGGTGGTGACGACAGTCGCGGGCACCGCGACCTCACCCCAGCAGTTCACCTACACCGCCTGCGTCGTCCCCAAGCTGACGGGCAAGAAGCTGAAAGTGGCCAAGAAGGCCCTGGCCAAGGCCGAATGCAAGCTCGGCAAGGTGAAGAAGCTCAAGGGTGCCACGACGAAAACTGGCAAGGTGAAGAAGCAGAGCCCCAAGCCCGGCAAGATTCTGGCGCCGGGTTCGAAGGTCAGCGTCAAGCTCGGATAGCAACAGGGGCGCGGTCTTCAGACCGCAGCCATCGCCTTCAAAGCCCCACCCGTGCGCCTCTCCCGCGAGCACCGCGGCTGGGACGGCGATCCGCGCAGTCGGCCAGCATAGATCCTTGCTCATGATCGGCTCGGTGCCTGTCGATGACGCTCCATGCCCAAGAGCAAAAAGAGGCTACGCCGGCGCGCGATTCTGGCAGCACTCGGAGCCTGCATCGCAATGTTGGCTCTTGCAGGCATCGCTCAGGCCGAAACGCTGACGCTCGGGGCGGCTCTCACGGGCACTGAAGCAAGCCCGGCATTCTGCAGCCCGGTGGGCGAAGGTGGTTGTGGGGAGATGACGGTGACCGCAGCCGCGCCGTCCGTGGGGACCAGGTCTCCGGTTAACGGCACGGTTGTGCGCTGGCGGATCAGGGGGTCCTCCGCGACGCCCGGCTACAAACTCAACGTGCTGCGCGACAATGGCGATGACAGCTACACGGTGACGGCATCGACGGGTTCCGTGACCCCCGCTGGCAACGAAATCGAAACCTTCGCCTCGGGCCTTCCGATTCACCTCGGTGAATACCTCGAGCTGGACATTCCCTACAGCGGCCACATCGCCGAGGTCGACGGTGAATCGACCAATGCCTTCTTCCCTCCTACGGCTGAAGTCGGAGAATCCGCGGCCACAGGCGCAGGAGAAATCCCCCTCGTCTTCGGCTACAACGCGGACGTTCGAATCTGAATCGGCCCCGGCGACGCACGGGACCCCGCCGCCGCCGGCGCCCCCGATCGTGGCTCCAACCCCGGCGCCTGCAGCAGAAGCCCATTGCACCGTCCCCAAGCTGAAGGGCAAGAAACTGAAGGCGGTGCGCAAGAAGCTCACCAAGGCCGACTGCAAGCTCGGCAGGGTCAGCGGCCGCAAGGGCAAGAGCGCCAAGGTCAAGAAGCAGAGCCCCAAGCCGGGCAAGGTGCTGGCGCCGGGCGCCAAGGTCGGCGTCAAGCTGAGCTGAGTCTTCAGCGAAGCGGCGGTAGTACGCAGTTCATGTTGGTTGGCGCCGCCGACCGCAGGCGTGGGGGAGAGGCGGCACTGAGCAGCCCAAGCCAACGCCGATATCCGCACCCGAGCAAGCAGCCCCCGGGTCACCCGTTCCGCCCGATCAACCACCGCATCGAGCCCGCGATCTCAAACCGCCCGGATTTTTCGCCAACCCCAAAACCCCCGCCACCCCCCGCTCCCAGAGCCGTCCTCGACCCCCGCCCACCCGCTCCCACCGACCCCCGCCGCCCCAAACTTCTTGACCCCTTGACCGCTCTGTGCTTCAATCCCGGCTGTTGATGTACTGAGTAGTTCATTCCCGTCACCCGACGGGCCGGCCGCAGGGCCGGGGTTACGAGCAAAAGAGTTCCGAAGGGCCGCTCGGGAAGCGGCTGGCAGCGGGGCTCACGGAACGGAGAGATTGAAAGTGGGAGAAGTGATTTCGGGACCTGGCATCGGCCGCCGCCAAGCTGGCCGCGCCGGCATGCCGGCTCACCGCCAAGATGGCAGTCGTCTCCCTGTCCGGCAGACGGCGCCTCGGGGGCAGTGCGAGTTGCGCCACGAGCCATGGGGAGCTTCCCTGCTCCAGGCCCAAGCCGCTCGCAGCTGCTCCAACGCCTCGGCCCGGGCCATCCGCGCCGGCACCGATGGCTCGGGGCCCGGGGCGCTCTCTCCTTTCCCGCAGCACCGCGTCATCGCCTTGACTCGCGCCGACCGCCCCCCGCTGCCTTCCCCCGCGACCCAATCCTCCAACCCTCCCGAGCCCGCGCCCCAGAGGCATCCGGGTTCCCCCAAGTGGCACTCGCCGTCCTCCCTGGCGCGCGGGGCCTACGACCTCTCGACGCTTTCCCAGGCGCTCGAGGGGTCATGCACATCGCCGGCGACCCTCAACGCTTCCCGGGGCTTGCTAGTGGGCCTCCCGTAAACGTTTGACCGGAAACTCCCCTCCGGCGACGAACAGGCAGCCATGTCCCCGAACCGGGAGGTGGCGATGAGACCGCCAGAGGTGTTCGTTCGTGAGTTGATGCCCGAGGAGGGCGCTCGGCTGCGCTCGATATCGCGGCGGGCGAAGTACCAGTCCAAGCGCGAGCGGGCGATGATCCTGCTCGCCTCGGCGACCGGGATGTCGGCTCCGGAGATCGCCGAATTGGTGCGCACCGACGATTCCCACGTACGCAAGGTGATCCACGCCTTCAACGAGGATGGCTTTGACTCGCTGGACCCTGACTATCGGGGCGGGCGCCCACCCAAGACGACGCCCGCGCAGCGCGACCGCATCGTCGCGGTCGCCCGTGCCCGCCCCGATACCCAGGGCGTTGCCTTGACGCGTTGGTCGTTGCCGAAGCTGCGCCCGCACCTGATCGAGTCCGGAGTCGTCAAAGAGCTGGGCGAGGAGACCCTGCGCCAGATCCTGCGTGGGGCCGGGCTCTCCCACCAGCGCACGCGCTCGTGGAAGTGGAGCCCTGACCCCGGCTTCCGCGAGAAAGCCGACCGGGTGCTCTCCCTCTACCGAGACCCACCGCCCGACGGCGTCGTCGTCTGCTTTGACGAGATGGGGCCGATCCAGCTGATCCCCCACCAGGGCTCGGGCTGGGCGCCCGAGCGCCTGCCCCAGCGCCTGCGCGCGACCTACAACCGAAAGGGCGGGGTCCGCTACCTCTACGGCGCCTATGAGGTCGGCGCCGATCGTCTGCATGGGCGGCTTCGCCCCCGCAAGGGCGAGCGCGAGGTGATCGGCTTCTTCAGCCAGATCCGGATGCGCTATGACCCTCGCCTCCGCATCTACCTGATCCAGGACAACCTCTCTTGCCACTGGACGCCCAAGGTGAGGGAGTGGGCCTCGAAGGCGAACATGGAGCTGGTCCCCACCCCTACCTACGCCAGCTACCTGAACCGGATCGAGTGCCACTTCTGGGCGCTCGGGGAGTTCGTCGTCAAGAACGCCGACTATGAGAGTTGGGAAGAGTTGGCCGGGGCGATGGCCCGCCACATCTCCTATCGCAACGGCCCCCATCGCGATCGGCGGCTCGCCGAGGCGGAGCGGCGCAGGCGGGTGGCGTGAGTTGGGGTTACGGGTGGAACGTTTCGGGGAGGCCCACTAGCTCGCGTCGGGTAGCTTCCGACAGGGCTCCGAAATCGTCTTCTATCTCGTGCAGCGGCGCCATTCCTGCGCAGACCCCGAACGCCGACCTAGGTCTGTCGGACTCCGTAGCTGGTTTTAGGCCGCGAAGCGTGGCACCGGCGTTAAGCCCTGCAAGCCCCGGCTGACGCCGGGGCTCCTCGCGGCCCTCGCCTGCAGCTCGGGTTCCGGGCTCGCCGTCCGGTGCCCTTCGCGGCCTCCTCAAAGCCAGCGATCGAGGAGGTCCGAGATGTACGTCAGCAGCGCCGAGAAGCCAAGGCGGGCTCAGGTCCGAGCCCTCGTCGAGCAGCTCTACCGCGAGCGCTACCGCTACCTGTTGCGGATCGCTGTGAAGAACGGCGCAAGCCGCGAGGAGGCCTCGGAATCAGTTCAGTTCGCCTTCCTCTCATTCGTCGAGAAATTCGATCCCGCTAGCGGCTCCCCGCCCCTCGGCTGGTTGACGCTTACCCTTCAGCGGGAGTGCTGGGCTGCACGCCGCCGAGAGCATCTCGATTGCAGCGCCGGCCAGGGGGCCGCCCCTGACTCGGCAGGCCGGAGCTTCGCCGCCGAGTCGATCCCCTCGGGCGATACCGGCTCCGAGCAGCTGGTCGAGCTGGTCGACGAGGCGCGCTCAGGTCTCGCCGCCCTGAAGCCCGCGGAGCGCCGCACGCTCAGCATGATCGCCGCTGGCTTCTCCTATCGCGAGATCGGCCAGGTCACGGGCTTCACGTACACGAAAATCAACCGCTGCGCCACCGAGGGCTGCGCAGCGCTCCGGAGTAGCTGATGCGTCGAGTGGACTCTTCCACATGACACAGCACGCGTGTGGCCCGGACGACGGCGCCTCCTTCTCGTCCGAAGCGAGAGCGTTGAGGATCAGCGGCGCGCACTCGCATTTCGGTGGATGCGGCAGTCCAAGAAGTAAGTGTTGCCCTGCCCCGGGCGAGTGCCCCGATCCATGGCTTAACGCCATACTCTCGCGGGTGCAAGCCGTCCCGCCGATAGCTCCGCGGCCGAGGCACTCTCGCGACATGCTTTTGGGGGTGGCCGCCGCGATCCTTGCGGGTAGTGTCGCGGTGCTTGCGGCTGCCGACATCCTGGGCTTGGTGGATCTCTTCGATACCAATTGGCCCGCCGGGTTTCGGATCGCGTCCGGGTGCAAGGTGATGTTCGACCTCATCCTGATTCCCGCCTTTACCCTCAGCAGCGTCGCCTTCTTGTCCCAGGCGGAGCGAAGAGCCAGAAGGCTCGAGATCGGCGCACTCTTGGCAGCATCCGGAGCCGTCGTTGGCTTGATCGGCGCAGCACTCGCGGCTGCAGTCAGCATCGCGCACCACTATTCGGGTACCTACACCGCAGGGCTCTGTTTCGAGGTAGCGGGGACTTTCGTCACGATGTTCGCTGCGCTAGCTGCATCTTCAGGTTTCTCGAAGGCCGCGGGGGCCACCCCCAACTCTCTCAGCCGCGATTCCAGGCTCGTGTGGGCAGCCGTCGGTCTCGCTGGTGCATACGGGTTCGCGACGATCAGCCAAGTCGTCTTCCTCCGCTATTACTCAGACCACGGCGCGACTGCCTCATTTACGACCGGCGCAGTCATCGCGATCGCGGGAGGTGCCCTCGCGATCGGAGCTGGTGCGATTGGTGCCGTTGGCTTCCGTGGCTCCCAACGGCGGCAGCGCCAAGGAATCGCCGATTGGGTTGCACGTCGCGACAGTGTGCTCGGGGTGGCGATAACCGCATTCACGATGGCGTTCCTTCTGATGGGTATCGGCACGTTCTGGCAGGCGAGTAGCGGCGCGCAGAACGGATTCGACTCAACGCGAATTGCTCTCGTTTGGCTTGCCGGCGCGGCTTTGATCGGGAACGCGATTGCGAGCGTTTGTGCTGCTGATGGCTTCTCTCGCTCTCGCCGTTGATCAGCCCTCGTATGGCGACGGCTCCATCGTCGTTGCTGCCGCAATCTTCCTGTTTCTGCGCGCTGGCTGAAGGGGGCTCAGCTGACACCGCTGCGACGCGGCGGCAATTACATATAAAGCTAATCAACTTAATCAACTTTATGCTACGGTTGTTGCTTGGTCATCCGACGAAGGAGGCAGTCCATGCCGCAGATACTCGTAGTGACCGACACCCAGGAGGAGATCGCCAGCACGGTCGTGTATCGGGAGCGGATCGCCCTCACCGATCTCGAGTCCGACCACTTCTCAGGCCAATTGGTCGAGCGCGTCGGCTGGGCTGTGCTCGACGCCGATCAGCTCGAGCACACGGATGAACGACTCATCTCGCACCCGACCGCGATGTCAGCCTGATCGTCACGACCGAGGAGGGCCGGAGCGCGCCGCGGTGTTTGAGGCCCCGAGCCGGTACGCAGGTCGGCAAGGCCGGCGAGATGTGCTCGGGGGGCCTACGCCGGGAGCTGCTCGAACAGCGACGCAAGGGAAGCTGTGGCTGGGGATTGCCCTGCTCGCTGCGGACCTCTTTTGAGCAGGTCCCTACCTGACCCTCGCTTCTCGGCCAGTTCCCGATCCTCGGCGAGTCGCGGGCCGCGAACGGGATAACCGGCACCGAGTAGCCGCTTCGCCCCAGCTACCCTCCGCTTACTTGTACCTCGTTCGCCTACCTCATCCGCCGCTGCGGCAGGCTTTGGGATCGACCGCCGTGCCTACGCCGGTGACGAATCGAAACCCGGCTCGCCCTCACGGGGTTCACGGCGCACTATCCGGCGCTCTGCACGGACTTTGACTTCGGGAACGCTGAGCCGCCACCGGGACTGTCGGCCGACGTTATGAGGCGGTCGATGAAGTCGTTACGCCTGTACCAGTCGTGCTTTCGCTGCCAGCTACGGGCGCAAGAGCTGACATCGGAGCATCCCGAGGTGCTCCCGGTAGAAAGTGACCCGGTTCTCTGACGAGTCCGAAGCGCCCCCCAGCGGCGGCCGGTTTGACACCAGGAATGACACCACGGGGTCCGAAAAGGCTAATCGTGAATCCGCTACCGTTTCAGGCGGCTGACGTGAAACTCAGGAGGGATGCGGGTTTGCGGGCTATGGGCACGGCTGGTTTCGAACCAGCGACCTCTCGCGTGTGAAGCGAGCGCTCTCCCACTGAGCTACGCGCCCGGGAGGGGCAATCATAGGCTTGCCGGTCAGGCGAGGGCGGGGGCCTCGTCGCCCTCGGTGGGTCCGGCTCTGTTTTGAGCGTCGGCGCGCTTTTTCAGTGCCAGGCCGACGAAGGGGAAGATCAGGGTCGAGAGCATTGCGGCCCCGACCAGGCCCGCCGCAGTCGAGGGGCGCATGTGCCCCTCGTCTATCGCAAGGGTCGTGATCGCGACCACGAGCGGCAGCTCCGTCGCGCAGTAGAAGGCGAGAGCGGCGCGTTCGCGGGCGCTGAGGACGCCTCGGTAAAGGAGCAGAGCCGGAGTGCCGCGCACGACGACGAAAAGGCAGAAGAACATTGCGAGCTTGAGCAAGGCTGTGCTCGATCCGAGCGCGCTGAGATCGAACTCCAGCCCGCTAGTGACGAAGAAGAAGGGAACGAAGAAGCCGAAGCCGACGGCGGTCAGCTTCGACTCGAACACGGTCAGCTCGTGACCCTTGAGGGCGGCTCGGGTGATCATGCCGGCGACGAAGCCCCCGAGCAGGACGTCAAGGCCGAGTTGGCTGGCGAGTAGCACTAGGCCGAAGACCAGCACCACGGTGATGCGCACCGCGAGCTGGCTGCTCGCCTCGAATGTACGTTCCAGCGCAGGCCATCCTTTCCAGGCAAGTCGCACCGAGCTCAGCGCCACCGCGAGCGCAAGCACCACGAAGCCGATCAGGATCAGCGCCTCGTGCAGCGGATGGGTGGTGGAGAGCACCAGGGTGATGAGCAGGACGGGACCGAACTCCCCGCATGCCCCTGCCGCCAGCAGGTAGGTGCCGAAACGCGTTTTGAGCTCGCCGGTATCGCGGAGGATCGGGATCAGGGTGCCGATCGCCGTTGTCGCCATCGCCGAGCCCGTGTATAGGAAGGAGACGACGATCCCAGCCGCGGCCAGGGCGCCCCCGATCCCGTAGGCCAGGGCGACAGACAGCGCCCAGCCGGCGGCACCCAGCCTTAGCGGTTTTCCCCCGATCCGATCGAAGTCGATCTCATAGCCGGCGAAGTAAAAGAGCATCCCCAGCCCGAGGTTGGAGAAGAAGGCGATGAAGTCGTCGCTGTGGGCGAGGTGGAGGACCTGGGGGCCGATCGCGATTCCGAGGATCAGCTCGAGCACGACCACCGGAGGCGCGAAACGGCTAGGCAGGGTCACAACGGTGATCGCCGCCAGCGCGGCGACCGTGACGATCGCGAAGAAGGAGGATGTGTCGACGTCGATCACGGGAGCAGGTCGATCCTATGCCGGGCAGGGTAGGATCAATAGTGGACCGTGCTAGGCGGGGAATCAGCGGTGCCCTGTAACCCGCAATCCGCTCTAGCGGGGCCGAAATCCCGTTCCGAGGGGCTGGCCTTCGGGGTCAGTGCGCCGCGGGCGGCGTTGAAGGCCGGGTCCTGCGCGACGTGGGCACGCGAACCAGGTCAGGTCCGGAAGGAAGCAGCCTTAAGCGGATGCCGCGGGTGCCGCAGGCGAGCCCGGCCCGAGCCAAACGCGACGGATACGCCCGGGGACTTTGCTTCGAGGGCGGGTGCACGGTCCACTTTCTCAGCCTGAATGCGCGAAAGGCCGGGATCAGCATTGCGACCAGCTATGGCGAGCCCAGAGGTGGAAGACTCGCCCGGTGCTGGACGAGCGCTGGATCAGGTCGTTGCATGTGGAGGCGATGCGGCAGGCGGATCTGCATGCGGAGCACGAGCCGCACGTCCTCTTTCAGGCCTCGACGATCGGCGCCCTGTTGGAGGGCTCCTACGACGGGGACCTGAGCTTCGCCGAGCTGCGCCAGCACGGTGACCTGGGCCTTGGCACGCTGAACGGCCTGGATGGCGAGATGGTCTGCATCGACGGCCGCTTCTTCCGCGCCGACGCCGAGGGGGCGATGCACCTGGTCAAGGACAGCGCGATGACGCCTTTCGCGGTGATCACCCGGTTCGCCCCAGCGGTGGACGGGACAATCGAGGGCCCGCTCTCCCACGAAGAGCTCCTGGCCCGACTCGACGCGCTTGCCCCCGCCGGTGCGGCCTCCTTCGCGGTTCGGCTGGACGGTCGCTTCGAGCTGGTCCACGCTCGCTCGGTGCCACGCCAGTCACCGCCCTATCGGCCGCTCGCCGAGGTCGTCGCCGAGCAGCACGTCTTCGACCTGAGAGACGTGGACGGAACTATGGTCGGATTCCGCTTCCCCAGCTATGCCGAGGGGATCGAGGTCGGCGGCTATCACCTGCACTTCATCAGCGCGGACCGCAAGCGTGGCGGCCACGTGCTCGGCTCGAGCTGTGGCTCGCTGCGGGTCCGAATCGATCCGTCGAGCGATCTGCACGTTGAGTTGCCGCCGGGCATCGATCTAGCCGACCCCGATCTCGCTGTCGGTACCCATGAGGCGGTCGAGCGGGTGGAGCGCCTGGGTTGATAGGTGAGGTGGGCTCGGGATCGGCGAGGCGCTCGGCCCAGCCAGAGGTGCCGAGCGCTCGCCGCGCCTCAGCGACAGCGCCGGTAGACCTTCCACGACTGGTTTTGGGTGACGAAGTGAAAGCCGCGCGGGTGCCTTAGCGAGAAGCGGGTCGGGTCGTTGGGGTCGAGGATGAAGTTGTGGATCACGAAGGAGCTGGCGGGGTCGACGAAGTAGCCGTGGCGGGGGATGCCCTGCTCGGTTGCGCTGATGATCTGGGTCGGCTTTATGTCCAGGCCGAAGGCGAGGCGGGGGACGGCGCGGTGGTTGGGCACCGCGATCGGTCCGCAGAGCGGCTTGAAGGCGCCCGCTTCGACCAGATGGGTGAGGTCGCGCTCGATGTTGCCCTGGTTGGTCACGTCGGTGTTCACCGTGGAGTCGAGGCTCCACTGGTTGGGAAGCCAGATCACGAACATCGCGACGACGATCCCGGCGAAGAGCTGCCAGCGCCGCCGCCAGGGGTGGCCGGGCTCCAACAGGCGCCAGCCGAGCAGCGCCAGCGCGACGAAGACGGAGAGCACCGCCGCCGCGAGCATCGTGTAGCGGGCGATGATCGCCAGGCCGGCGCAGGCGAGGATGGCGAAGGCCGCCCCGGCGAGGAGCGCGGCGGCGATGCCGAGCGCCGAGCGGCGGCGCAGGAAGGCGAAGCCGAGCAGGAGGCCCCCGGCGGCGCCGATCATCCCTGGCCACTGGAGCACTTCGCCGAGCCGGCGCGGCCCGTAGAGGACGAGGTCGACCGGGCCGGTCTGGCGGCGCAGCGTTTCCACCGTCTTGCGGGTGCCGGTGAGGGAGTAGAGCGGGTTGCCCGTGGTGCTCCAGTCGAACAGCACCCAGGCGAGCGGAGCGGCGAGGGCCAGCATCGCCAGGGCGGCCAGCTCGCGCGGGCTGCGCTCCTGTCGCCAGCTAAGCCGATAGGAGCGCAGCCTTCTCGACGGCGCGCCCGGCCTTCGCTCGATGTCTAGCGCCAGGTAGGCGAGGTAGGCGAAAGAGAAGAGCCACGCCTCCGGTCGCAGCAGCCCCGCCGGCACGAGCAGCGCCAACACGGGCCATCCACACCGCGGCCGCTTCGTCTCGATCACCAGCGCGCCGAGGCAGAGGGCGATGTAGGGGAGGTCGATGTAGGCGACCAGGCCATTGGAGAGGTACGGCGCCCTCGTGATCACGATCGCCGCCGCGACGACGCCGATCCAGCGGTCGAACCAGAGCGTGCCGAGCCGGTAGACCAGGTATGTGATCAGCCCCAGCGAGGCGTAGGCGATCACCATCGTCACCGCGATCGACCCCGCGTCCCCGATCGGAGTGGTCACCAGGCCGAGCAGGTCGGCGAGCGGGTGTGGGGTGGGGGGGAGGGCCGCGCCGTAGTCGGGGCTCACCCCGTGGGCGAGTTCCTTGCCCCACAGCAGCGCGTAGATCGTGTCGTAGTTGGGGAAGCCGACCGGGAAGAGCGCCAAGAGCGCCGCCGTCACCGCGGCGACCCAGGCGAGCGGCGTCAGCCAGCTTCGGACCCTCGATGGCACCGGCGCAAGGTACAGATGCCGGCGTCTTCCGTGACCCCTCAGGGGGGCGCATGGCCCGCAGATACACTGGCCCGAGTCCCCGATGACCGAGTCGCGCTCCCTCTATCGCCGCCACCGCCCGGGCTCCTTTGAGGAGGTGGTCGGCCAGCAGCACGTCGTCCGCACCCTGCGCAACGCAGTCGAGCGGGACAAGGTCCACCACGCCTATCTGTTCGTCGGCTCGCGCGGGACCGGCAAGACCTCGATGGCGAAGATCCTCGCCCGCTCGCTCAACTGCGAGCGCGGTGGGCCCACGGTCACCCCCTGTGGCGAGTGCGAATCCTGCCTGAGGATCGCCGCCGGAACCTCGATCGACGTGATCGAGATGGACGCCGCCTCCAACCGCTCGGTCGATGACGTGCGAGACCTGCGCGAGCGGGTTGCCTACGCTCCCGCCGCCGGCCGCTGGAAGGTCTACATCCTCGACGAGGCCCACATGCTGACCAAGGAGGCCTGGAACGCCTTCCTGAAGACCCTGGAGGAGCCGCCGCCGAACACCGTCTTCGTCCTCGCCACCACCGAGGCCCACAAGGTGATGGCGACGATCGCGGACCGCTGTCAGCGCTTCGATTTCCAGCGCCCCTCGCTGGAGCAGATCTCCGAGGTGGTGCTGCGGGTCGCCGGCGCCGAGGGGATCGAGGTCGAGGACGGTGCAGTGGCGATGATCGCCCGCTCGGCCTCGGGCAGCTTCCGCGACGCGCTTGGCACGCTCGATCAGCTGGTCGCCTTCGGTGGCGAGCGGGTCGCGCTCGCCGACGTGCTGGAGCTGCTGGGCGCCGCTGACGCCGAGCTGCTCTTCGAAGCGGTTGACGCCGTGGCCGACGAAGACCCCAGGGGGGTGCTGCTCAGTGTCGAGAGGATGAGCGCCTCCGGCCGCGACCCCGGTCAGTTCGCCCGCGACCTGCTCGCTCACCTACGCCACCTTCTCGTGACCCAGACGGTGGGCGAGGTGCCCAACAGCTTTGTGGTTACCGCCACCGACTCCGGGCGGCTGGCTGCGCAGGCCACCGCGATCGGCGCCGCGACCCTGGTCCGAACGATCGACGAGCTGGCTGCCGCGCTGAGCGCGGTGCGGGAGGGAGATGACGCCCGCATGGCAGTCGAGGTCGCGCTGCTGAAGGCGGCGCGCCCGGACCTCGATCCCTCGACTGAGGGGTTGCTGCGACGGGTCGAGCGACTTGAGAAGGAGGCCGGACTCGGAAGCACGGGAAAAGGGAGGCACGGGGTGCAGCCTGAGCCCTCGAGCGCCCGCCCCAGCGAGCACGACACTCAGCCCGATTCGGACAGGCAGCCCGAGCCAGTTGTGACCGAGAGTGACTCGGCGCAGGCAGAAGCCCCCGCCGAGCCAGGTGAGCCTGACTCAGTGGATCGGGACCCGGTCGACCTGGAGCGGATCGTGCGGCTGTGGGCCGCGGTGCTCGAGCAGCTGCGCCAGTCGAGCGCCCCGGCGTTGGCTGCGTTGTTCGAGGGGGCGCGGCCGGTTGGGATTGATCGCGACGAGGCGACGCTTACGGTCGGGTTCCCGGCGAGCTCCACGTTCAACAAGCGAAAGGCCGAGGTCCCCGACAAGCGAGAGCAGATGGCGGCGGCTCTGGAGGCGGTGACCGGTGAGCGGCTGCGGCCCGTCTACGCCGTGCTCGACGGGCAGGGGGCCGCGGAGAGCTCTGGCGGCGAGGAGGAGATCGACGAGGACGAGCTGGTGGAGCGGCTTAAGAGCGAGTTCGACGCGGAGGAGGTCGGTTAAGTGGCACGAGGCGGTGGGCCCGGGGGTTTGGACGTGAACGCCCTGATGAAGCAGGCGCAGCAGATGCAGAACGAGATGCTGCAGGCACAGGAGGCGCTCAAAGGGGAGGTGGTCGAGGCAAGCGTCGGCGGCGGGATGGTGAAGGTGAAGATGAGCGGCGACCTCAACCTGCGCGAGATCTCGATCGATCCCGGGGCGATTGATCCCGAGGAGGCCGAGCTGCTCTGCGAGATGGTGCAGGCAGCGGTCAACGAGGCGCTCCGGGCAGCCCAGGAGCTGGCGTCCTCGAAGATGGGCGGGATCACGGGCGGCCTCGGCGGCCTCCCCGGGATGTGAGCGCCGAGGGCCCCGCGCCGCTGGCGCGCCTCGTCGCCGAGCTCTCGCGGCTGCCGGGGATCGGGCAGCGCACCGCGCAGCGGCTCGCCTTCCACATCCTCCGCTCGCCCGATGAGGAGGCGGCGGCGCTCTCCGACTCGATCCGCGAAGTCAAGGAGAAGGTGGGGCTCTGCGAACAGTGCTTCAACCTCGCCGAGGGGCCGCTCTGTCGGATCTGCGCCGACACCACGCGGGACCGCTCGATGATCTGCGTGGTCGAGGAGCCCGCCGACGTGATCCCGATCGAGCGCACCCACGAGTACCGCGGCCTCTATCACGTGCTCGGCGGCGCTCTCTCACCGATCGACGGCGTCGACCCCGAGGACCTGAAGATCACCGAGCTGCTGAGCCGGGTCGAGGGGGGAGAAGCCCGCGAGGTGGTCCTCGCCACCAACCCGACCACGACCGGCGAAGCGACCGCCCTTCACATCGCTGAGCGGCTGCGAGGAGCAGTCGCCGTCACCCGCCTCGCCAGCGGCCTGCCGGTGGGGGCCGACCTCGAGCACGCCGACGAGGTGACGCTCGGTAAAGCGCTTGCCGGTCGCCGCAGCCTCGATTAGCTGCCGAGCTGGACAAGCATCTGATCGTAAATAGCGAGTTCTAGGCTTGTCGCCGTCCGCCCCGTTCGACAGGGTCTCGTCGTGGCGAGCGGCCTTCGATCCGAACCCGAGTCCCGCATCAGCTCCCAGGCGGGCCAGCTGGCGCGCGAGGTCTCCTCGCTTCAAGCCTCGCTGCTGGCGAGGCTCAATGAGGAGCTGAGCGGGGGCAACGCCGAGCTCTTTGGGAAGACCGCGCGTCGCTTGGCGGAGGAGTTCGGCTCGGTCACCGCAACCGCGGTCGGGGCCGTCTGCGAGCGAGCCGACGCCGGGCTCGACCACGACCCGCTGCGGGGCCTCTACCGAGCAGGGCAGATGCGGCGCCGGCTCGACCAGATGCTCGAGATGAACAGGCGCTACGGGCATCCCTTCGGACTGGTCGTATTCGCGATCGAGGGGCCGGGTGCCCGCGACGGCTCGGGCGGCGGTCGTGAGACGGCTCTGGCCGTTGTGGGTGCGGCGCTGCGCGACAGCATTCGCCTCGTCGACGAGGTTTTCCCACTGGAGGAGGACGCGCTCTGCGTGCTGGCCCCCAACCAGACCACGGTCGAGGGGGTGCAGATGGCGGAGCGACTGCTGGGGATGCTCGACGAGCTCGAGAGTGCCGGAGGCCTCAGCATCGGGATTTGCGCCGGGGTCGTCGCCTGCCCGGAGCACGGTGCCGAGGCCGAGCGCCTCCTGCATAGCGCCGACGAGGCGATGTGGCGGGCCCGCGCCGTCGGCCAGCCAGTGGGAGTCGGCGCTCTGCAAGATCGCTGACAGATTCCCCGAAATCTGTCCATAACCGGCGTAAACCTGGAATCGGGGTGGGAGAATGGCGCTCGCGCGGCGAATCCCCACTCGACGCACCGCTAACTTCTCTACAGATGCCAGGAATCCGGACAAACGCAGCAGCCGAGGTGCTCGGCGTCAGCCCCAACACGCTCCGCAGTTGGGAGCGGCGCTACGGCTTCCCGACCCCGAAGCGCACTCCCGGCAACCACCGCAACTACGAACTGGTCGAGTTGCAGACGCTACGCGACGCGCTCGCCCAGACGGGGAACATCTCCTCCGCGATCGAGCTGGCCCGCCAGCGCCAATCGGCGCCGGCGACCGGCGGCGCGCTGCTGGCGGCGCTGGAGAGCTTCGACGAGGACGCCGCCGATCGGGCGATCGAGGAAAGCTTGGCGCTGCGGCCGCTGGAGCGCACCGTCGAGGAGCTGCTGCTGCCGGCGATCGACGAGCTGGCTGCCGACCTCGACCGCGAGCCGGAGCTGGAGTTCGCCGCTCGCTGGGCGATGGGCTGGCTGCACGGCGCCCGCCGCCTCGCCTCCGCCGCCTCGCGGCCAGCCGGCGTCCTACTGCTCGACTCAAGTCGTGGACAGGACGCCGAGGCAGTTCACGCCCAGGCACTCGATCTCGCCCTGCGCCGCGCCGGCTTCCGCGTGCTGATGCTCTCCGCCGAGCTTGGCGACGAGCGGCTGGAGCGCGCCCTGCGCGCCCTCGAGCCGACCGCGATCGTCCTCTGCGGCCCGGGGGCCGACACCGCCGCCGCCGTGAGGCTGGTCCGCAAGATCCGCGAGGCCGGCTTCGATGCCCCCTTGTTTGGCTTCCGCGCGACCGGCCTGATTGGCGACGCGGTCCCCTCCGCGGGCGAGAGCCCCAGCGCGGTCACCGGGATGCTGAACGCGGACCTTCGCCGTCGCGCCAGCCGGGCCTTCGCTTAAGACAAGGTCGGCGACGCAGAGCCCGGTGGCTTGGACCGGCTTTCTCAGCCGAGAACCGAGAAGAGCAGGCGGATTGCGAGGGCGATCAGCGCCACCCCGAGGACTCGCCTGATCGACGGGCCGGTGAGCCGCTGGGAAAGCCTCGCCCCCAGCTGCGCCCCCGGAAGCACCCCGACCGAGAGCGCGATCGCCCTGCGCAGGCCGTTTCCTACGTACAAGACGCCGCCGATCAGATGGGTGGCGCTGGCGCTGCCGGCAATGAAGACCAACACGAAGTGCGAGGTGGCGGTCGCGATGTGGGTGGGGAAGCCCAGCGCCCCGACGAGGATCGGCACATGCATCACGCCGCCGCCGATGCCGAGGAAGCTGGAGAGGAAGCCGACGAAGACGCTGTAGGCCATCCCGCGACGCACCGGCACGCGGTAGCGGTAGGTGGCCCCGAGCCGGTCGACAAGCTCTCGCGCCTCGGTTGGGCCGCGCGGGTGCGCCCGCTCGGCATGGGGTTGAAGCCGGATCACCGCGATCGCCGCGCTGCCCAGCACCACCGCCATGATCAGGTCGAAGACGCGGATCGGGACGTAGCGCACGGCGAGCGCGCCGAGCACCGACCCCGGCATCGCGGCCGCCGCGAAGCGGGCGCCGGAGCGGTAATCGATGCGGTGCATGCGCGCGTAGGCGATCGAGCCGGAGAGCGCGTTGAAGAAGACGACCAGGAGGCTGATCGAGGTGATCGTCGCCGCCGAGAGGGTCGGGTAGAGGACCAGCAGGATCGGGGTGAGGATGAAGCCGCCGCCCGCGCCGACGAGGGTGCCGAGCACGCCTACCGCGAGCCCAAGCAGGGCCAACAGCACATATGTCATCGCTCTGGTGCCATCACGCTTGTAGATCTGAGCGCGAGTGAGGAAGCCTCACCCGTGGCGAACGAGGACCT
This sequence comes from uncultured Solirubrobacterales bacterium, assembly GCA_963777915.1. Classification (GTDB taxonomy): domain Bacteria; phylum Actinomycetota; class Thermoleophilia; order Solirubrobacterales; family 70-9; genus CAVUPF01. The sequence continues at coordinate 42,546 of CAVZSH010000006.1, forward strand.
TCCCCCTTCTCGACTGAGGAGCGGGCGAGGACCGCAGGAAACGCCTGAAAGCCGCCCAGATTTCCCCACAAAAAAGGCCGGCACAGGGCCTTGGGAGCCCTGTGCCGGCCGATAGCCGCGGCGCCTCCGGCCGCTAGCCAGTCTTTTTTTCTAGAGAGATGCGACCGCCCTCTCGCCTGCTTTGAGGACGACCTTCGGAAGTTCGGCGAAGTCGAGCGCCGCTCCGTATTTCTGTCCCGTCGTCAGGTTGTAGCGGATGAACTGTTCGAGTTCGGCCTTCTTTGGCGCCCCGTCGGGGACGATGCAGTAGGTAAACGTCGATATCGGATAGGCGATCTTCGCCTTCTTCGGCGGGTCAACGATGTGCAGTTCGTTGTTCGCAGGCACATGCTTGACGGTCTGCGCCGCATCCTCGATGTTCGGAATGTTCGGGTACTCGAAATTCCCGGCTGCGTTCTCGACAGCGGCGGCTTGCAGGCCCGCTGCCTCGATGTAGGAGGCCGAGATGTAGCCGATCGCGCCCTTAGTCGTAGTGACGACCGAGGTCACGCCGGAGTTGCCTTTGGCGCCGACGGCGCCGTCTGCGGTTGGGAAGCTAACCGAGGTCGCGTAGCTGATCGTGCTCTTCCAGGTCGAGTTAACCTTCGAGAGGTAGTTGGTGAAAGCGTACGTGTCCCCCGAACCGTCGCTGCGGAAGACCGGGGTGATCGTGAGGCCTGGTAGGTGGAGCTTCGGGTTTAACTTCTTGATCTTGGGGCTGTTCCACTTGGTGATCTTGCCGAGATAGATTTCGGCGATCACCGGCCCGCTGAGGTGCAGCTTGTCGTGCTTGACACCTGGGACGTTGTAGGCGACGCCGGTCGCCGTCAGCGCCCACGGGATCTGGACGCAGCTGCCGCATTTGCCGGCCTGTTCGGGCGTCATCGGCGCATCAGAGGCGCCGAAATCGACGGTCCGCGCGGTTATGTCCGCGATGCCTGCCCCGGAACCGACTGCTGAGTAAGAAGCCTTGATGGCACCGTTCTCATGAGCTTCGAAGCCATTTATCCAGTTGGCCATCAATGGCGCCACCAGCGTGGACCCCGCGCCTTTGAGTTCGGCAAATGCGCTAGCCGTTGAAACGGTCGCCATACATGCGACTGTCCCGACTGTCGCGATGATGAGACCAAGCAACCTATTGCGAATCAAGTCAAATCCTTTCGGCTTGTTTTGTCCCGTAGAGACACGGGCGTCGTAGGTCATGCGACTGGTGCGCGGTCCAGAATCGCGGCGCAGAGTTGACCATTTGTTTCAATCTCGTGAAAATCACTTGTGTCCAACTTGTGAACGACGCACACCTCACCAAGCACACTTGTTTCAATTTCGTGAAATCCGATCGATTTGGGGCGCGAGCGGATCGATCTCCTCTACGCTGCGCGCCATGAGCACCACGGCCAGCGCCGGGCTTCCCTTCGGACCGGCGCCGTCTCAGAGCGACGGCACACGTTCCCGGTCGCGCCGGCGCCGCAAGCAGGCGGACCGCTTCGGGGACGGACTGCTCTATGGCGTCTGTGCCTTCGCGGCGCTGCTCGGCGTCACGGTGCTCCTCCTGGTTGGCTACCAGGTGGTTCACGGTGCGATTCCCGCGATATCCAAGTTCGGGCTGGGCTTTCTCTACCAAACGACCTGGCAGCCGAACTTCCACATCTTCGGGGCCGGCTCGCTGCTTTTCGGAACTGCGGTCAGCTCCTTCATGGCCCTGCTGATCGGCGCTCCGGTTGCGATCGCAATCGCCCTCTTCCTGAGCTTGCTGGCGCCTGCGGGCGTGCGTGGAATCGTCTCGCCGCTGGTCGAGATGCTGGCGGCGATTCCCAGCGTCATCCTCGGCTTCTGGGGCATCCTGATCCTGGCCCCCTTCGTGCACGAACACCTCGAGCCCTTCCTCCACAAGACCTTTGGCTTCATCCCGATCTTCGGCGCCCCCGAAACAACCGGCGCCAGCATCTTCACGGCGGGCCTGATCCTGACGATCATGGTCATCCCGATCATCGCCTCGATCTCACGCGATCTCTTCCTCACGGTCCCGCGCGAGATCCAGGACGGAGCGAGCGCGCTCGGGGCGACCCGGTGGGAGGTCGTGCGCGGGGTGGTCCTCCCCTCGACGGCCTCCGGGGTGGTCGCCGCCACGCTGCTCGGCCTCGGGCGAGCACTGGGTGAGGCGATCGCCGTGACGCAGGTGCTTGGCGCCGGGTCCGAAATTCACGCATCGCTGTTCAAAACCGGCGACACGCTGGCCGCCCGGATCGCAGAGCAGTTCACGGAGTCGCTGGCCTCGCCGCTGTATCTGGGCTCCCTCTTCTACCTGGGGGTCATCCTCCTCGCGATCGGGCTGATCTCAAACCTCTGCGCCCGCTGGATCGGCAGGCGCTTCGACTATCAGCGAAATGCCGTCTGATGAGCGCCGGTGGAGTGCCAGATCCGACCGCTCCGCTGACCCCCTCGGGCAATCTGCGCCGCCGAAATCTCGTCAGCCATCTCGCCGAGCTCAGCGCGACCCTCGCGGCGGTGGGGGCGGTCGCGGTACTCGGGATCGTCGTCTACTCGGTGCTGGTGAATGGGGCCAGCGCGCTCAGCTTCGAATTCCTGGTCAAGGGCGCGCCCAACGGGATCGGGCCGGCAATCGTCGGCACCGCCTTGATCGTGCTGCTCGCGACCGCGATTGCGACGCCGCTGGGGGTCCTCGTGGCGCTCTACCTGACCGAGTTCGCCGGGGATCGCGCAGCTCGCTCGATCCGGCTTGCCTTGGACCTGATGAACGGCCTACCCTCGATCATCGTCGGCCTCTTCATCTTCGGCCTTCTCGTCAACCACCATCACGACTCGGCCTATGCCGGCTCGATCGCGCTGGCGATCATCATGCTGCCGCTGATCGCCCGCGGCAGTCAGGAGATCCTCCTTCTTGTCCCCAGCAGTCTGCGCGAAGCGGCCGATGCGCTGGGGGTGAGCCGCTGGCGCACGGTGCTCGGGGTTGTCCTGCCCAGCGCGCTCGGCGGAATCGTCACCTCGACCGTGCTCGCCGTGGCCCGCGCCGCTGGAGAGACCGCGCCGCTGCTCCTCGCCGACTCGATATTCAATGCCAGCCATTACAGCCTCAACATCGGCGAAGCGGTGCCGAACATTCCGATGACGATCTACTCGCTCTCCGAAGAAGCTAATCCAGCCGGTTTCGCCCGTGCTTGGGGGGCAGGGTTCGTGCTGCTCGCGTTCATAGTGCTGGCGAGCCTAGGAGCCCGGATGCTGCTTGCCCGCAGCCGTGCAAAGCTGACCTCATGAGCAACTCCGACTCGAACTCGCAGTCTGTTCCCGGTGTACCCGCCGTCCCTCGCCGCGTTCGGATTCAGACCGGTATGCAGCCGCATGCGGGATCTCCAGGGTCAAACGGCAGGCACCGCGAGGTGGCGCAGGAGGTGGTCTTCGACATCCGTGACGTGTCCGTCTCCTACGGGAGCAAGAAGGCGCTTGCGGGTGTCAACCTGCGGATCTACCGCAACCGGATCACGGCCCTGATCGGCCCCTCAGGGTGCGGCAAGACGACCTTCTTGCGCAGCCTCAACCGGATGAACGACCCCGTGCCGGGCTTCAAGATCGATGGGCAAATCTCCTATCACGGACACGAGATATACGGCGAGCGAGTCGATCGGATCGAGGTGCGGCGCCGCATAGGGATGGTCTTTCAGAAACCGAACCCGTTCCCGAAGTCGATCTACAACAACATCGCCTGGGCCCTGCGCAACCTCGGCTTGAAGGACGGGCTCGACGATCGGGTCGAGCGCGCCCTACGCGGCGCGGCGCTCTGGGAGGAGGTCAAGGATCGGTTGAAGGACAGCGCGCTCGGGCTCTCCGGCGGGCAGCAGCAGCGACTGTGCATTGCGCGGGCGATCGCGATCGAGCCCGACGTGCTGCTCCTCGACGAGCCGGCTTCGGCGCTGGACCCGGTCGCCACCGCAAAGATCGAGGAGCTCATGCACTCGCTCAAAAGCCGCTACACGATCGTGATCGTCACTCACAACATGCAGCAGGCGGCACGCGTCGCCGACCAGACCGCGTTCTTCGGCCTCGAGATGAGTGGCGCCGAGCGGGTGGGGTCGCTGATCGAGTGCGGTGACACCGAGACGATCTTCAACCAGCCCGCGGACCCACGGACCCGGGACTACGTGACGGGCCGCTTCGGCTGATTCTAAGACCGAAGGATCGAGTCGCCCGAGACCTGCTGGAGGAGCGACTGGCCGCACTGCCAGCAGTAGGTCGCGCCGCTGCTGTGCGGCGCCCCACAGGTGCCGCACGTGCCAGCCGTGCCGGTCTGCTCCATGCGCACGATGCGCTCGACCTCGCTGAGCTCGGCATCGGCGTCCTGAAGGGCTGCGGCGCGCTGGATCAGCACCTCGACCCGGATGCGGTTGCGGATCGCCATCTCATAGACCAGCCCGCCGAGGTCCCACTGCAGCTCCGCGACCCGGCCGGTCAACTGGTCGCGGCGGCGTTCCAGGTCGACGACCAGGTCCGACCCGTACGCCGCAGCCAAGGCGGTAGGCGCTGTCGCCGGCGGGGCAGCGGCCTGTGGTGCGGAGGCTGCCCCCGAACCGGTCCTTGTCGTTCCGGGCCCTCTGCCGTTCGCGCGAGCACGAGCATCGCGGCGCGGGTTTCGCAAGCCGTCGCGGATGCGCTCGGAGATCGTCATCGGCTCTGCCTCACCGGCGGCCTCATGCTCACCCTCCTCCGAAGAATTCGCCGGTGAACTTGCCGCCTTTGCAGCCGGAAGTTCCGTGGGAGCACTTTTCGCCTAGCTGCGCTTTGGGTGGCGGCAGCTTGACGCCCTTCGCCGGTTTGAGGACTTCTTCGGCTTTTTCACTCTGGCCGCTGCTACCGGTGCTGGCGCCGGATTTGGACTTACTCGCCTTGGCGGCAGAATTGGCGCCCGAGCCTCCGCCCGCGTTGGTCTGAGCGGTCGTGCCGGTCGCTTCGCCGCTGCCCGGCACCTTTACGACCACGGGGGTGCTGCTGGCGCCCGAACTCGTGTGGTTGCCCGAGCGCCCGATCAGGACGCCGATCCCCAGGGCGAGCAGCAGCGTCCCGATGCCGGCGATCAGCGTGGCGTTGGCGGAGAGCCGCGGTCGCCGCTGGCGAGGGGGGGCGGGGGGCGCCTTGCTCGGACCTTTCACCACGACGTCCATCAGCACCACGGCATCCATGAAGGGTAGGCGCGGCTCGCCGCGACGCTGTCCGCACTCAAGGCAGTAGCGCTGGTCGGCCGCCATCAGGGCCCCGCAGGCTGGGCACTGCTCCCCCGTTGTGGGAACCAGGGAGGAGTGGGCCGCAGTTGCCGCGACCGGAGCCGAGGCCATCGGCGCAATGACCTGTGTCGTGGGCTCGGCGGCCGATGTCGTGGATCCGCCTAGCGGCGACAGCGGCGGCGGAGCATATGCCAAGGGAGCAGGAGAGGTGTCGCCCTCCGGTCGGTCCGCTTGCGGTGTCGAGGTGTCTATCGAGTCCATGGCTCAGATCTCAGCAGCCGCGCATCCTGCGGAACGCATTCCCGTGTTCTGGTGCGCCGTCAGCCAAGAAGGCAGCCACACACTGCATGGTCATGCCCAGCGTCCGTCTCAAATGTTTAAGAGTTGTGAAGAAGCCGGCCGTAGTCCCTGCGGACTCCAAATCTTCACATCGAGGTAACGAGGCGGCGCGAGACTGATAGCCCAGGGTGACGGCCTCCAACGACGACGAGAACCGCGACGCAGCCCGCGCCATGAGTTGCGCGGGTTGCGGCTCGGCGCTCGGGAGCGCTCAGCGCTACTGCCTTGAGTGCGGGGCGCGACGCGGCCCGCTGCCGCCACTAATCGCGGCGCGAATCGGTGCCCTGCAGCAGCGGGGGCCAAGTGACGAGGCAAAGGCGGAGGGCCAGCTCCCTGCGGAGGCGGCGGCAGCCGCTGCTGCCGCGACGGGCGAGTCGGCGGATGAGCCTTCCCTTGAGGAGCGCTTCATGCCCGGTCCGCGGGTCGCCGCGGTCGTGGTAATGGGTCTGCTCGCCTTCGGCGTCTTCCTCGGCTCGGCCACCAGCCCATTTGCGCAGAGCGCCGGCATCGCGCCGATCCTGCTCGATGAGGGGTCCTCTGCGACGCCGAGCAGCCCCGCGGCCTCGACGCCCGAATCGACGCCCGAATCGGCCCCTGCGGCGACCGCTTCGGCCCCCGCGGCCTCCGCCCCTGAAGCGACGGTCCCGCTGGAAGAAGTAGAAGAAGAAGCAGCAGCGAGCGAACCGTCTCCGAAGTCCTCCCCGCCGCCGGAAGTCCCCAGCGAACCAGCGCTGCCGTCGGTCAAGCACGTGTTCATGATCGTGCTCGCCGATCAGGGGTTCAACGAAGCCTTCGGCCCCAATTCACCCGCCCCATACCTCGCCAAGACCCTACGCGGCCAGGGGGAGTTGCTGTCCAACTATTACGCCGTGGCCCAAGGCGAGCTGGCCAACGAGGTCGCCCTGATCAGCGGCCAGGGGCCGACCCCGCAGACAGCGGCGAACTGCCCCAACTACACCGAAATCTCCCCCGGTACGGCTGCTGCCGAAGGTCAGGTCACGGGGAGCGGCTGCGTGTATCCGGCGGCGACCCTGACGCTGCCCGGTCAGCTCACTGCCGCCGGCAAAACCTGGAAGGCCTACGTCGAGGGCATCGCCAACGGCGGCGCCGGGGAGCCGAGCAGCTGCCGCCACCCGGCCCTCGGGGCCGCCGACCCCGACCAGGCGCCGCTCCCTGGCGATGCGTATGAGACCTGGCGCAACCCCTTCGTCTATTTCGACTCGCTTTCCGGCAGCTCCGAATGCGCCCAGGACGATGTTGGCCTCGAACAGCTCCAGCCTGACCTGCAGGCGGCGAGCAGCACCCCCTCTCTCTCCTACATCGTGCCCAGCGCCTGCCACGACGGCAGCGAAGTGCCCTGCGAAGCGGGCCAGCCCGCGGGGCTTGCCGCCGCCGAACCGTTCCTGAAGACGGTCGTGCCCGAGATCGAAGCCTCGCCCGCCTACAAGGAAGGCGGGTTGATCGCGATCACCGCAGACCAGGCGCCACAGACCGGGCCGAATGCCGATTCAAGCTCCTGTTGCGGCACGCCCGCATACCCGAACCTTCCCGCCAGCTCGGCGCCGCCGAGCGGCGGCGGCGCCGTCAAACCGAGCGGCGGCGGCGGCCATGTCGGGCTGCTGCTGATCTCCCCCTTCGTCAAACCCGGCAGCGCCGACGAATCGAGCTACTACAACCACTTCTCGCTGCTGCTCAGCATCGAGGAACTCTTCGGCCTGAAACCGCTCGGCTATGCAGCCAACTCGGTGGTCAGCGGGTTCGAAAGCGCCGTTTACAACAACGCCGGATCATAGGTCGGCTGGAAAGACCGTCAGCCCAGCTCGGCGATCAGGGATTCGACCACGGCGTGGTCGAACTGGGCGCCTGCGTTGGCGAGCAGCTCGCGGGTGGCGGCGTCCTTGTCCATCGCCTTGCGATAGGAGCGGTCAGAGGTCATCGCGTGGTAGGCGTCACAGGTGGCGATGATCATCGCGCCGCGGGGGATTTCCTCGCCGCGGAGGCCGTCGGGGTAGCCGCCGCCGTCGACTCGCTCATGCGCGGAGCGGACGAGGGGGGCGACGGGGGCGAGGAACGGGATCCGCTCCAGCATCCGGGCGCCGATCGCAGTGTGGGCGTCCATCTTCGCGCGCTCCTCATCGGTGAGCGGGCCGGCCTTGCGCAGCAGCTCGCCGGGGACGCCGATCTTGCCGACGTCGTGAAGCAGCGCGCCGTAGCGGAGACGATCGAGCTCGGCGTCGGCGAGGCCCATCCGCTCCCCCACCCGCACCGCCAGCGCAGCGACCTCGTTGGCATGATCGGCGGTGTAGGCGTCCTGCAGCTCGACGGCGTCGGCGAGGACGCCGAGGGTCGTAAGGAAGGCGCCCTCCAGCTCGTCGACCAGCTGGCAGCGGTAGATCGCCGCTCCCACCTGGCCGGCGACGATGTGGGCGAGCAGCAGGTCTCCGTCGGTGAAGGATTGACGCTCCTCCTGCTCGAGGTTCATCACGCCCCAGATCGATCCGGCGACGCGAATCGGCAGTGACAGCTCGGAGCCCGGATCGGTACGGGGGTTGCGGTGCAAGTAGTCGGAGTCGAGCTGGGTGTCGTTTACCATCGCCGGCTCGCCGGTCCGCGCGACGCGGCCGTTGACGCCAACCTCGACCGGCTGGACGAGGGCGAGGAAGTCGCTCACCTCTTCAGCCAGGGGACCGGCGCCCGCGACGACCCGCAGCGAGCCGTCGGGGTCGAGTCGCTGGACGACGGCCAGGTAATAGTCGAATGAGTTGTGCAGCTGGCGCACCGCGATCGAGGCGACGTCCCCGACGCTGTGCGCCTGGGCGAGGCCGCTGGACAGGCGGCTGGCGACGACCAGTCGCTCGTCTCGCTCCGGGCCCCTTACCGCAGGCTCCGCCCTAGGGATGTCAGTCAAGCCCGGCTCCACGCACGACGCCATCGGTTTTTGAGCGTCTGCCCTTTAGTGGTGGGTGGGC
>CAVZSH010000007.1:0-163263 GCA_963777915.1 uncultured Solirubrobacterales bacterium
GTGGTGGGTGGGCGCGGGCGTCTATCCTCAGCCATTCCCATGGCTGAAGCCAATTCCGACATTGTGGTGATGAAGTTCGGTGGGACCTCTGTCGCCGGGGCCGAGCAGATCAAGCGAGCCGCGGGGCGGATCGTTTCCGCGCGGGAGGCTGGCAATCGGGTCGTCGCGGTGCTCTCGGCGCGGGGGAAGACGACCGACGAGCTGGTCGCCCAGGCGCTGGAGATCTCTGAGCGGCCGGTGGCTCGGGAGATGGACATGCTGCTCTCTACCGGGGAGCGGATCTCCTGTGCCCTCTGTGCGATGGCGATCCACGACATGGGCCATGAGGCGATCTCGCTGACCGGGTCCCAGGCCGGGATCGTCACCGACTCCTCCCACACCAAGGCGCGGATCATCGACGTGCGGGCCGAGCGGATCAAGGAGACGCTGGATGCCGACCGGATCGTGCTGGTCGCCGGCTTCCAGGGGGTCTCGACCAAGAGCCGCGACGTGACCACGCTGGGGCGCGGTGGGTCAGACACGACGGCGGTGGCGCTCGCCGCGGCGCTCGGAGGCGAGCGTCTGTGAGATCTACACCGACGTCTCCGGCGTCTTCAGCGCCGATCCGCGGATCGTCGCCAAGGCGCGCAAGCTGCCCATGGTCTCCTACGAGGAGATGCTCGAGATGTCGGCCTCAGGGGCCCGGGTGCTGCAGCTGCGCTCGGTCGAGTACGCGCGCAACCACGGCGTCCGTATCCACTGCCGCAGCAGCTTCGAGGACGGCCCCGGTACCCTCGTGGTTGCCGAGCAGGAGACCGTGGAGCAGCCCTTCGTGACAGCCGTGACCCACTCCGACGGGGAGGCCCGTGTGACGCTGACCGGCGTCCGCGACGAGCCCGGCGTCGCAGGGCGGATCTTCACCGCGCTGGCCGAGGCCAACGTCAACGTCGACGTGATCATCCAAAACGAGCCGGTCGGCGACGACGAGCTGGCCGACCTCTCCTTCACGGTCGACCGCTCCGATTTGAGGACCGCGACCGACACGGTCGCCGGCCTCGGCGGGGTCAGCAACGGCGTCCGCACCGACGAGCGGATCGGCAAGGTCTCGATCGTCGGCGCCGGCATGCGCTCGCACCCAGGCGTCGCGGCAAAGGTCTTCGAGGTGCTCGGCGCTGAGCGGATCAACATCGAGATGATTTCCACCTCGCCGATCAAGATCTCCTGCGTGATCTCGGCCGACCGCGTCTCCGACGCGGTAAAGGCGCTGCATCAGGCTTTCGACCTCGGCGCCGACGCCGTGCACCCCGAGGAGACCGCCGGCGCCGAGCACTGTTCGACAGTCAAGTCATGAGCTACAGGGTCGGCGTGCTGGGCGCCACCGGGGCCGTCGGCTCGACGATCCTCGGCGTCCTCGCCGAGCGCGAGTTCCCCGCCTCGGAGGTCGTCCCCTTCGCCTCGGAGCGCTCGGCGGGCAGAGAGCTGGAGTGGAACGGCTCGGTGCTGGAGTGCCGGGCGCTGAGCGATGAGACGATCCAGGACCTCGACATAGTCCTCTCATCGGCGGGCGGCGCGGTGAGCGCCGAGTGGGCGCCGCGCCTGGTCGAGGCCGACGCCGTCGTCGTCGACAACACCAGCTACTGGCGCATGCAAGACGAGGTGCCGCTGATCGTCGCCGGGGTCAACCCCGAGGCCGCCGAGGGCCACCGCGGCATCCTCGCCAACCCCAACTGCACGACGATGGTGATGATGATGGCGCTGGCGCCGATCCACCGCGCGGTCGGCCTCGAGCGAGTGGTCGTCTCGACCTACCAGGCGGTCTCGGGCACCGGTCAGCGGGCGATCGAGGAGCTCCGCGCCCAGTCGCTGGCGGTGCTCGGTGGCGAGGAGGACCCTCCCGTCGACATCTACCCCCACCGGATTGCCTTCAACGTCCTGCCTCAGGTGGAGGTGTTCAAGGACGGCGACGACTACACCACCGAGGAGCGCAAGGTGATGGCAGAGACGCGCAAGATCCTCGACCTCGACGAGCATGTGGGGATCTCGGCCACCTGCGCCCGGGTGCCGGTCTTCACCGGCCACTCGGAGTCGGTAAACGTCCAGACCCGCGAGGAGCTCTCCCCGGAGGAATGCCGCGAGCTGCTGGTCGGGGCGGCGGGCGTCCTCGTGGTCGATGACCCGGCCGCCGGCCGCTACCCGATGGCGATCGACGCCACCGGCCGTGATGAGGTGCTGGTCGGCCGCATCCGCCGCGACCCCGGCCGCGAACGCACCCTCAACCTCTGGGTGGTCGGCGACAACCTGCGCAAGGGGGCGGCCACCAACGCCGTGCAGATCGCCGAGCTGCTGGTCGAGCGCGGCTTGCTCGGCCGCCGGGGGTAGGCGTTGGACATCGGCTTCGGCGAAGCCCTGCTGCTCTTCGGCGGGCTGCTCGCAGTAGTTGCGGCTCTCTCCGGGCTGATGCGGGGGACGGTCCTCTCGGCTTCGGTGCTCTCGGTGGCCCTCGGCATTGGCCTCGCCGCCACCGGCGTGGTCCAGGTCGACGCGACCGCCCATTCGATCGTCGAGCTGATCGAGCTGGCGCTCGTCCTCACCCTCTTCTCCGATGGGATGTTCGTCGAGCGCGAGCTGCTGCGTCGTCATTGGAGCCCGGTCGCCCGCTCGCTGGTGATCGCGATGCCGATCACGATGGGATTGCTGGGCCTTGCCGCGAAGGTGCTGTTCCCCGAGCTGAGCTGGCCAGAGGCCTTCCTGCTCGGCGCGGTGCTCGCCCCCACCGACCCGGTGGTCACCTCGGCGGTGGTCGCCTCGCGACTCGTCCCGCCGGCGGTGCGCCACACGCTCAACCTCGAGTCCGGGCTCAACGACGGCCTGGCGCTGCCCTTCGTCCTCTTCTTCCTCGTCTTCGCCTCGCCGAGCGGCAACGCAGGCACGGAAGCCGCCAAGCTGGCGGGGGAGGCGGTGATCGGCGCCGGGATCGGGCTGGCGCTCGGCTACCTCGGCGGGCGGTTGCACCAGCGGCTGCCGGGCGGCGGCCTCACCCAGCGCTATGAGGGGATCTACGCGGTCGGCTTCGCCCTCGTTGCCTTCGGGCTCTCCGAAGTGACGATCGGCAACGGGTTGATCGCCGCCTTCGTCTGCGGGATCGCGATGGGCGCCACCGAGCACGATGTCCCCCAGGGCTTCGTCGAGTTCGCCGAGAACGCCAGCGCGATCCTCCAGGTCATCACCTTCTTCGTCTTCGGCGCCCTGATCGTCGCCACCGGCTTTCATCACAACATCCCGCCGCTCGTCGCCTTTGTCGCCTTCGTCCTCCTGATCGCCAGGCCGGCGGCGGTGCTGCTCTCCTTCATTCGCACCAGGCTGCCTGCGGCCCAGCAGCTCTTCATGGCGTGGTTTGGGCCAAAAGGGGTGGCTTCGATGCTCTTCGCCCTCCTGGTGCTGAAGTCTGGGGTCGGCAACGGCAAGCTGATCTTCGACATCGCCGCGATCGCGGTGATCGTCTCGATCGTCGCCCACGGCCTTACCGACACGCTCGGGGTTCGCTGGATCGGCCGCCGCACCAAGGAAGCGGACCGCCGGGCCGCGGGCGGCCACCTCGGCCCGGCCGGCCTCGATTGAGGCCGAAACTACGCGGTCGCCGCGGCGCCGGTGAGGCGCTCCTCGACCCAGGCGGTCGAGGCGATGTGGCGGCTCATCCCGAGCTGCTTTGGCTCGGCGCCTAGCGCCAGGCCGACCAGCTGGGGCAGGTGCAGCACCGCGAGGCCAAGGTCGCGGTTGACCACCTTCGCCGCCTCGGGCTGCTGCATGTCGAGGTTGAGGTGGCAGAGCGGGCAGGGAGTGACGAGGCAGTCGGCGCCGGCGTCGAGCGCATCGCCGACGTGGGTGCCGGCCTGGCGCAGCGAGGTTTCGCGGTTCATCGTGATCACCGGGAAGCCGCAGCACTTGCGGGCGCCGTCGTACTCGACCACCTGACCGCCGAGTGCCTCGATCACCTTCTCCAGGTAGAGGTCGCGGTCGGGGTGCTCCTCATAGCCGAGCCGCTCCTTCGGGCGCACCACGTAGCAGCCGTAAAAGGGGCCGACCCGTAGCCCCGACAGCGGCCGCTTCACCTGTGCGGCGAGGCGGTCAAGACCGTAGTCCTCGACCAAGAGCCAGAGGAAGTTTTTGTTGGTGAAGCCGTCTTTGCCCTTCTCATAGGTAAGGCCCTGCCCGGAGAGCACCTCGTTGATGTGGGCACGGTAGGCGGAGTCGGCGTCGAGGCGCTGTTGGCACTCTGACTGCGCGCCCTGACAGGTCGAGCAGATGTTCATCATCGAGAGTCCGGTTTGCTGGGCGAGCGCGAAGGTGCGGGCGTTGAGCGCGTCGGCAAGCTCCTGATTGTGCTCGGCGATTACGCCGGCGCCGCAGCAGTTGGCGCGGTCCAGCGTCACCAGCTCGATCCCCAGCCGCTCGGCGACCAGCGCCATCGAGCCGTGTAGCTCGGTGGTGAAGCCACGCGAGACGCAGCCGGGCCAGTAGGCGACCTTGAGGCTCCCCCCGCTCACTGTGTCGCCTCCTCGCCGGGCAGGGCGGCGGCAGGCTCAAGGCCCTCCTCGATCGCCGCCTGCTGATCGCCCTCATCACCCTTGATGTAGAGGTTGAATTCCTCGTGGTGTTGCTCGGCGTGCTTGTAGATTGCCCTCACCTCGTCCTGCGCATCGCCGGGCAGCTTCGGGTGGACGCCCGGGATCAGCTTCGGCAAGGAGCGCATCTTGCCGGTCCTGAGGCCGCGGATCGCCGTCGGTATGGAGCCGACCATTTCCCTGATCGCCCGTTTGGACGGTTTCAGCTTGCCCTTGACGCCGGGCGCGAATGACTCCTGCAGCAGCATCGACTCATCGAGCGTCCCCTTCTTCTCGATGATCTTGACGAAGGCGATCTCGTGGTCGTGGCCGCTGTTGGGGTCTTCGATGCCCTCCTCGCCGGCGCGGCGGCGCAGCCGCATGATCTGGTCCATCGGCGCGACGCCCTTCGGGCAGGCGTCTATGCAGCTAAAGCAGTGGGTGCAGTCATATATCCCGTGCGGGTCCTCGGCGAGGTCGTGGAGGCGCTCCTTGGCCTCGGCGTCGCGTGGGTCGCCGACGAAGCGGTAGGCCTTGGCGAGCGCCGCCGGACCGATGAAGTCGGGGTCGGCTTCCATCGAGAGGCAGGAGGAGACGCAGGCGCCACACTGGATGCAGGCCATCGACTGGGTGATGTCGATCATCGATTCCGGCTCGACGATGTACTCGCGCTCGGGCGCCGCTCCGTGCGGGAGGAGCCAGGGAGTGACGCGGCGGATCTTGGCCCAGTGCGTCGACTCCATGTCGGTGATCAGGTCCTTGATCACGGGCATATTCCCCATCGGCTCGACGACGATCGGGCTCGCGCCGCCGTTGCGCCGGTTGGCGGCCTCGTGCGCCTCGCCGATCTGGGTTTTGCAGCCGAGGCCGGAAGAGCCGTTGATCTTCATCCCGCAGGAGCCGCAGATCGCGGCGCGGCAGGAGCAGCGGACCGAGAGCGAGCCGTCGTCGCGGTCTTTGGCCTGGAGCAGCCCATCGAGGACCGATAGCGAGGGGTCGAGCTCGACCTTGAACTCCTCCCAGTAGGGCCCCGCACCGCTCTCCGGCTGGTAGCGACGGACTTTCAGCGTGTACTCGGCCATCAGTAAGTCCTCTCCTGGGGCTCCCACTTGGTAATGGTCACCTCTGAGTATGAGATCTCCGGCCCATCGTCGCTGCGCTGGAGGTCGATGTGCTTGAGCCACTCCTCGTCGTTTCGCTCCGGGAAGTCGGTGCGGTACTGGGCGCCGCGGCTCTCCCTGCGCTCGAGGGCGCCGACGCAGGTGCACTCGGCGTTGTCGAGCATGTAGCCGAGCTCGATCGCTGCCAGGACGTCCTGGTTAAAGACGCGGCTGCGGTCGTCGATGTAGGCCAAGGAGGCCTCCTCCTTGAGGCGGCGCACGGTTTCGAGTGCCGCCTGGATGCCGGCCTCCTCGCGGAACACGGCGACCTGGCTGTCCATCGTCTGGCCCAGCTCCAGCTTGATCTCCGAGACGCGGCGGCCGGAGCCCTTCTCGCGTGAGGAGATCGCGTCGATGTTGGCCTGCTCGGCCTCCAGCGCCTGCTTGGAGGGTCGCAAGCCGTCGATTTGCTTGGCCCGGGCAGCGGCGTCTACCCCGGAGCGGCGCCCGAAGATCAGCGTGTCGAGCAGCGAGTTGGCCCCGAGCCGATTTCCTCCGTGGACGGAGACGCAGGCGGTCTCACCGGCCGCGTAGAGGCCGGCGATCTCGGTACGCCCATCGACGTCGGTCTTGACGCCACCCATCGTGTAGTGGTTGCCGGGCTTGATGTGGATCGGTTCGCGGGTGATGTCGACGCCGGCGAAGTCGCGACCGACCAGGACGATCTCGCGCAGCGCCTCGTGGATGCGCTTGCGCGGTACCACGGTGATGTCGAGGGCGACGGTGCCATCGGGAAAGCCGCGTCCCTCGTTGAGCTCGGTCTGCTCGGCGCGGGAGACGACGTCGCGCGAGGCCAGCTCCATCTTGTTGGGCGCGTAGCGCTCCATGAAGCGCTCGCCCTTGGCGTTGAGCAGGTGGGCGCCCTCGCCGCGGGCGCCCTCCGTGATCAGGAACCCCTTCCCGGCCAGCGTCGTCGGGTGATACTGGATCATCTCCATGTCCATCAGCTTCGCTCCGACCCGGTAGGCCATCGCGATCCCGTCTCCGGTGCAGATCAGCGCGTTGGTAGTCGGCTTCCAGACCTGGCCGTTGCCGCCGCAGGCGAGGATCACCGCCTTCGCCCCGAACAGCTCCATCGAGCCGTCGGCGATGTTGCGGGTGACGACGCCGCGACACTCGCCGTCCTCGCCCATCGCCAGTGCCGTGCAGAACCACTCCTCGTAGCGGTGCACCTGCTCGGAGTGCTTCATCAGCTGCTCGTAGAGCACGTGCATGATCGCCTGGCCGGTGATGTCGGCGACGTAGTAGGTGCGGGCCGCGGAGGCGCCACCGAAGGCTCTGGTACCGAGCTTCCCCTCCTCGTTGCGATGGAAGGTGACGCCGAGGTGCTCGAGGTGGAGGATCTCCTCCGGCGCCTCGCGGCACATGATCTCAATCGCGTCTTGGTCACCCAGGTAGTCGGACCCCTTGATCGTGTCGAAGGCGTGCGACTCCCAGGAGTCGCCGGGGTTGAGCGCCGCATTGATCCCGCCCTGGGCTGCGTTGGAGTGCGAGCGAACCGGGTGGACCTTGCTGAGGATCCCGACCGAGACGCCCTGCTCGGCGGCCGCCAGGGCCGCCCGCTGCCCGGCCAGGCCGGCGCCGATCACCAGTACGTCATGAGTGGGCACGAGCGCGGATGCTATAGAGCAGAAATCCGACAACGCGGTCGGATTTTCCTGGCCGCTTACCATTGAGCGATGCTCGGCGGTGGCTCGATCACCCTCTTCCACGTCCGCGGGATCCGGATCGCGGTCGACTGGTCCTGGTTCCTAGTCCTCTTCTTGGTGATCTTCTGGCTATCGCCGATCTACGGGCGCGTGCTCGGGCAGCCCAGCTCTTCTACCGCCCCCTTTGCTCTCGCCGTGGCGAGCGCCATCGGCTTCTTCGGGTCGATCGTCCTGCACGAGCTGGGTCACGCGGAGGCCGCCCGACGCCACGGGATCGGCATCTCCAGCATCCAGCTCTGGATTTTCGGCGGGATGGCGCGTATGGACCGGGAGCCCGACAGCCCTGCCACGGAGTTCGAGGTGGCGGTTGCCGGGCCGCTGGTGACGCTGGCGATCGTCGTCGCCCTTAGCGCGATCGGCCTGCTCGCTGCCGGGCCGCACCAGTTCATGGAGGCGATGCCGTTCGAAAGCCGCACCGGTGTCTCCGGCGTGCTGGCGATGATCGCCTGGCTCGCCTTCATTAATCTCCTCGTCCTCGTCTTCAACCTGCTTCCCGCCTTCCCGATGGACGGCGGCCGCGTCGCTCGCGCGATCGCCTGGTGGCGGACCGGGGACCAGGCCTCGGCGACGCGTTTCGCCGCGACTCTGGGTCGCGTCTTCGGCTATCTGTTCATCGGCGGGGGGCTGCTGCTGGTCGCGGGGGGATATGCCTTCGAAGGGATCTGGCTGGCGCTGATCGGGTTGGTGATCAACGGCTCGGCGCGCGGGGCCGCGATGCAGACGGCGATCTCGAGTCGGATCGGGGGGATGCGGGTCGCCGACGTGATGGACCGCGAACCGGTGGCGATCCCGGGCGAGCTGAGCGTCGAGCAGGCGCTCGATGAGTACTTCCTTCGCTACCGCTGGCCCTGGTTCCCGGTGGTCGACGCCGCCTACCGCTTCCTCGGTCTGCTGGAGCGAGAACGGGCCGACGAGGTTCCCGAGGTCTCGCGCGCCACCTCCCTGGTCTCAGAACTCCTAGAGCGAGACCGGGGGGCGCTGCACGTCAGCGAGGACGCCCCGCTCGACTCCCTCCTGGCAAACCAGAACCTGCGCCGCTTCGGCGCCCTGATGGCGGTTGACGCCGACGGGCGGCTCAGCGGCGTGATAACCGTGGAGCAAGTGGGTCGGGCGCTTCGCGATGCGGCTATGGGCGGTGCCGCTCGATGATGCGGGTGAAGTCGGTGCCGGCAGGCAGAGTGCCGAAGGCCTGACCCCAGTCGCCTGAGAGGCGCGACGCGCAGAATGCGTCGGCCACGGCCTCATCGCCATGGCGGAGCAGGAGGGAGGCCTGCAGGGCCAGCGCCATCCGCTCGACGATACGGCGGGCGCGGTGCTGGATCGTCTCGAGGTCGCCGGGGATTTCGTTGCGCAGTGAGCTGACGTAGGCGTCGAGCTTGGGCTCGGCCCCCGCGCCTGCCAGGACTTCGGAGAAGAAGGCCTCCACCGAGGCCGGGCTCTTGACCATCGCCCTCAAGACGTCGAGACACTGGACGTTGCCCGAGCCCTCCCAGATCGAAGCCAGGGGGCTCTCGCGGAAGAGGCGCGGCATACCGGAGTCCTCGACGTAGCCGTTGCCGCCGAGGCACTCCAGGCACTCGACCGCGTGCGAGGGGGCGCGCTTGCAGAGCCAGTACTTGAGGACCGGATTTGCGAGGCGGCGGAACTCGGTTGCCTCCTCCTCGCCCGCGGCGACCTCGTCATAGCTGCGGGCGAGGCGCATCGCCGAGACGGTTGCCGCCTCGGATTCGACGCACAGGTCTGCCAGCACGTTTCGCATCAGGGGCTGGTCGATCAGCTCGGCGCCGAAGGCGGAGCGGTGGGCGGTGTGGTGGAGGGCCTGGACGACACCGGCGCGGTAGCCGGCTGTGGCGCCGATCACGCAGTCGAGCCGGGTGTGGTTGACCATCTCGATGATGGTGGGCACGCCGCGTCCCTCCTCACCGATCATCCGTGCCCAGGCGCCGCGGAACTCGACCTCGCTGGAGGCGTTGGAGCGGTTGCCGAGCTTGTCCTTGAGGCGCTGGATATGGAAGCGGTTGCGCTCGCCGTCCGGGGTCCAGCGGGGCATCAGGAAGCAGGAGATGCCGGAGTCGGTCTGGGCGAGGACGAGGAAGGCGTCGCACATCGGCGCCGAGCAGAACCACTTGTGGCCGACGATCTCATACTCGGCTCCCGGGCCGCCCCCGTTCAGCGGTGTCGCCGTGGTCGTGTTGGCGCGCACGTCGGAGCCGCCTTGCTTCTCGGTCATCGCCATCCCGCAGAGCGAGCCCCTCTTGCCCGCAGCCGGGGCCGAGGTCTCGTCATAGTCCAGCGAGAGGAAGCGCGGCTCCCACTCCTCGGCCAGCTCCGGCTGCTTGCGCAGCGCCGGGATCGCCGAGTAGGTCATCGAGAGCGGGCACCCGACCCCGCTCTCGGCCTGCATCAGCTGAGTGAACATCGCAGCGCGAGCGACGTTGGCGCCGGTCCCCGGCTCGCGCCAGGGCATCGCATGGAGCCCGCTACCCACCCCGATCCGCATCAGCTCGTGCCAGGAGCTGTCGAACTCGACCTCATCGATCCGGTGTCCGTAGCGGTCGTGGGTGTGCAGGACGGGCTTGCGCTCGTTTGCCTCAAAGCCCCAGCGGATCGTCTGATGAGAGCCGCATATCGCGGCCAGCTCCCGGGTACGGCCCTCGGCCCACTCTGCCCCCTCGCGGCGCAGCGCCTCGACCAGCGGGCGATCGGCGTCGAAGGGGTTGTAGTCCTCCAGCGGAGGCGGCTGGTTGAAGACCCGGTGTGTGCTCGGGTCCGAACGCTCAACGGTTGCCATCGCCTCGATTGTGTCACTTCGAGCGCCTGGCTCGCGCCGTCCGCGACCGATGCGCCCGCCAGGTAGCATCGCGCGGCGGTGGCGAAGATCCCGGTCAAGAACCCGCTCGTCGAGCTCGACGGCGACGAGATGACCCGAATCATCTGGGCCTTCATCAAGCAGCAACTGATCCTTCCCTTCCTCGATGTCGAGCTGGTCTACTTCGACCTCGGGATCGAGAGCCGCGATGCGACCGGGGACCGGATCACGGTCGACGCAGCGAATGCGATCAAGGAGCACGGAGTGGGCGTTAAGTGCGCGACGATCACTCCTGATGAGGCGCGGGTCGAGGAGTTCGGGCTAAAGGAGATGTACCGCTCGCCCAACGGGACGATCCGCAACATCCTCGGCGGCGTCATCTTCCGCGAGCCGATCGTGATCGCCAACATCCCGCGTTTGGTGCCGGGCTGGACCAAGCCGATCGTGATCGGCCGCCACGCTTTCGGCGACCAATACCGTGCGACCGACATGGTGGTCCCCGGCGAGGGGACCCTGACGCTTTCATTCACACCAAGAGACGGTGGGGCGCCGGTCGAGCTCGACGTTTATGACTTTCCCGGCGGCGGCGTCGCGATGGCTATGTACAACCTCGACGGCTCGATTCGCGACTTCGCCCGCGCTTCGATGCGATATGGACTCGCCCGCGGCTATCCGGTCTACCTCTCGACCAAGAACACGATCCTGAAGCGCTATGACGGCCGCTTCAAGGACATCTTCGCCGAGGTCTATGAGGATGAGTTCAGGTCCGATTTCGAGGCTGCAGGGCTCACCTACGAACACCGCCTGATCGACGACATGGTCGCCGCGGCGCTGAAGTGGGAGGGCGGCTACGTGTGGGCCTGCAAGAACTACGACGGTGACGTGCAGTCCGACACCGTCGCCCAGGGCTTCGGCTCGCTGGGGCTGATGACGAGCGTCCTGATGAGCGCCGACGGGCAGACCGTCGAGGCCGAGGCAGCGCACGGCACTGTCACCCGCCACTACCGCCAGCACCAGCAGGGCAAGTCGACCTCCACCAATCCGATCGCCTCGATCTTCGCCTGGACCCGCGGGCTTGGGGCTCGCGGCCGGCTGGACGACACGCCCGGTGTCTCGCGCTTCGCCGAGACACTTGAGCGGGTCTGCGTGGAGACGGTCGAAAGCGGCAAGATGACCAAGGACCTTGCGCTGCTCGTCGGTCTCAACCAGGAGTTTCAGACCACACAGGAGTTCCTGGCCTCGATCGAGGAGAACCTCCAGCAGGCAATGGCGTAGCGGTCCTAAACCCACGATTCGAGGAGAACCGATTCCGTGAGCACACCCGTCAAGGTCACCGTCACCGGCGCCGCCGGCCAGATCGGCTATGCGCTTTTGTTTCGGATCGCCAGCGGCCAGATGCTCGGCCCCGACACCCCGGTCGAGCTGAGCCTGCTGGAGATCCCCGACGCCATCGCGGCAGCCGAGGGCACAGCGATGGAGCTGGACGACTGTGCCTTTCCCCTGCTTCACCGTGTCGACATCTCAGACGATCCGAAGCAGGCGTTTAACGGTGCCAACGTGGCGTTGCTGGTCGGTGCTCGCCCGCGTGGGCCGGGCATGGAGCGCTCCGATCTGCTGGAGGCCAACGGCGGCATTTTCAAGCCTCAGGGCGAGGCGATCAACGCCGGCGCCGCCGACGACGTCAGGGTGCTGGTGGTCGGCAACCCGGCCAACACCAACTGCTTGATCGCGATGTCGAATGCACCGGACGTACCGCCCGAGCGCTTCACCGCGATGACCCGCCTCGATCACAATCGGGCGATCTCCCAGCTTGCCAACAAGCTTGGCCAGCCGGTCACCGCTGTGAGCAGGATGACGATCTGGGGCAACCACTCGACCACTCAGTTCCCGGACCTGGTCAACGCCAGGGTGAACGGTGAGAGCGCCTGGGAGGCGGTCGACGACGAGGCCTGGATCGCCGACGAGTTCATCCCCCGCGTGGCAAAGCGTGGCGCCGAGGTGATCTCCGCCCGCGGGGCGTCGAGCGCTGCCTCCGCGGCCAACGCGGTGATCGACCACATCCACGATTGGGTGCTCGGTACGCCCGAGGGCGACTGGGTCTCGATGTCGGTTCCCGCCGACGGCTCCTATGGTGTTGAGGAGGGAATCATCAGCGGCTACCCCTGCGCCTGTAAGGACGGCGAGTGGAAGATCGTCGAGGGGCTTGAGGTTCCGGCGTTCTCACGCACGCGGATCGACGCCAGTGCCGCCGAGCTGCGCGAGGAGCGCGACGCTGTCAGTCGGCTCGACCTGATCTAGACCAAACAAAAAGGCCGGCCCCGAAATCGGGGCCGGCCTCCCGCAAGCGCTTGCCCGCGAACTTCTAAGCGGCGTGGTACTGGCGGCCTTTCTTCTTCACCCGTCCCTCTTTCTCGAGGTCGCCGAGGACCCGGTAGAGGTAGTTGGGCTTGATTTTCATCGTCTTGGCGATCTCCGACGCGTTGATGCCGGGGCTTTTCTCGATCAGGCCGACCGCCTGGTCGGCGCGGGTGCCGCCACGACGGCGACGACGGCGACGACGGGGAGCGGCGGTTTTTTTGGAGGTTGAGCCCCGCGGGCGGCCGGGGCCGCGGCGACGGGTGGTGGTAGTGATAGTGGAACTCTTTTTGCCGACCAGGTTCGCGAGGGCGCTCTCAAGGCGATGCCGCTCCTCGTCCAGTTCGGCGATGCGCTTCTCGAGCAACTCGCGAGCCTCGTCAAGTACGTTGGAAATGCTTGCCATCTCTTCCTTTCCTTCAGTAAGACGTCTGCCACGGCGCAGTGTGGCACAGAGTCACTGACACTGTCACTGTGACTGTCCTTTGCTCCAAAAGAGCTTTGCATATAGACCAGTCGGGCTCTGCTCAGATCGCCTTCTGGGCCTGACGCTCCGGCGGGATTCTCACCACGTTCCAAGCAAGGCCGAGCTTCTCCATGGTGCTGATCACCAGTGCGGAGGGGTCCAGCTCCCACCGTTTGAGGCCGTGGACGGCGGAACGGGGGAAGGCATGGTGGTTGTGGTGCCAGGACTCGCCGAGCGAAGGCAGGGACAGCCAAAAGACGTTGGTCGAGCGATCCTCGGTCTTGAAACGGCGACTGCCGAGGAAGTGACAGACGGAGTTGACGCTCCAGGTGATGTGGTGAACGAAGAAGATCCGCACCAGCCCACCCCAGAGCAACCCCGTCGCCGCGCCTGCCAGGGTGCCGCTGAGCAGGTATCCGGCCAGAGCAGGGATGGCCAGGCTGAGAAGGACGAGCGCCGCGAAGCGGCGACCGATCAGGCGCATCCCGCGGTCCTCGTAGAGGTCTGGTGCATAGCGCTTCCAGTCGGCCCGACCTTGGGTCGACATCAGCCAGCCGGAGTGCGCGTGCCATAAGCCGCTCAGCACCCCGCCCACCCCGTCGCCGTGGCCGACGTGGGGGCTGTGCGGATCGCCCTCTTCATCGGTGTGGGCGTGATGCTTGCGGTGGTCGGCGACCCAGGAGATCACCGGCCCCTGGACTGCCATCGAGCCGAGTACGGCGAAGACGTACTCGATCGGCTTTGAGGTCTGGAAGGAGCGGTGGGTGAGGAGCCGGTGAAAGCCGACTGTGATGCCGATCGCGGTCAGCAGGTACATAGCCACCGCGATCGCGAGGTCGGCCGGGCTGACCAGGCGGTTCCAGAGCAGCGCGATCGCCGCCAAGGTGGCGAGGAAGGGAACGACAACCGCGCCCAGGTTGGCGGTCTTCTCGATTTTGGTCATTTCGCCCATCGACACAATTTACGTGTGAAAACGAGCTATGAATTAGTCTAGATGCCAATTTTAAGACCAAGTTTCTATTATATAGATGATAAATATTGACTCCGAGCCATGGCGCGGCCTCCCGACTGAGGCCGCCGAGGTGATCGAGCCTGAGCTGGCAGCCGTGACCGAGGAGATCCTCGCCACGATCGCCCATGAGGTGCCGGAGTACGCACGGCCGCTGGAGGGAAGGTTCGGGCGCGGCATCCAGACCGGGGTCACCGAGGCGCTGCGCCAGTTCGTGGCCCTGATCCGCGACCCCGGAGCCGGCCGCGGGCCCGGGCGTGAGGTCTACGTCGGCCTCGGCCGCGGCGAGCTGCGCCAGGGGCGAACCTTGGACTCTCTCCAGGCCGCATACCGGGTCGGCGCGCGGGTGGCCTGGCGGCGGATCGCAGCCGCTGGACGCAGGGCGCAGCTCGATCCCGAGGTGCTGAGCTTGCTGGCGGAGTCGATCTTCGCCTACATCGACGAGCTCTCGGCCGACTCGGTTGAGGGATATGCCGAGGCCCAGTCCGAAGTCGAGGACCGGCGCCGCCGCCGACGCCGCGAGCTGGCGACTCTCTTGGTCCGCGAGCCACCGGCTGAGGATGCGGACCTGCGGGCCGCGGCCCAGACCGCGGGTTGGCCGCTACCCCGCAGCGTCGCCGCTCTCGCCTGCGCCGAGAGGGACCTGGGCGCTGCGGCCCGGCGGGTGCCGGCCGACTCGCTTGCAGCGCTGCTCGACGAAGCCGGCTGCATCCTGGTTCCCGATCCGGCCGGCCCCGGGCGCGCCGAGAGTCTTGAGCGGGCGGCCTCTGGGTCCACGCTGGCACTCGGCCCGGCCGGCCCGCCCTCCCAGCTCGCGTCGTCGTGGTCTTTGGCCCGGGCGGCGCTGCGGGCCTCCGAGGCAGGGGCCCTGCCGGCCGAGGGGCTGATCCGGGTCGAGGACAGTCTCGGTGACCTGCTGCTCTTTCAGGGAAGCGCCCTGGCGGGGAGGATCGCTACCAAGCGGCTTTCGCCCCTGGTCTCGCTCACCCCGAAGGCTAGGGGCCGGATGCGGGAGACCGCTCTCGCCTACGTCCGTCACGGCGGCAACTCGGTCGCGATGGCCGCTGCGCTTCACGTTCACCCTCAGACCGCCCGCTATCGGACCGCGCGTCTGCGCGAGCTGCTCGGCGACCAGCTCGATGACCCCGACGCTCGCTTTGAGCTGGAGGCGGCGCTTCGACTCCCGGCGCCGGAGTGAGTTGTCAGCGGTCGCGCTTGCGCGGCATGGTCTTAAAGACGGCGTCCCAGAGCGGTGAGGAGACGCCGAAGCCGTAGCGGTGATCCTGGAAGTGGTGGCGCATGTGCTGCTCGCGCAGCCGCTTGCCGAGATCGGACTTCGGTACGAAGTGGTGCACGTAGTAGTGGGTGTAGTCATAGACGAGGTAGCCGCCGATGAAGCCGCTGAACAGCGGGAAGGCGGCCGGCGTCCCAAAAAGCAAGACGAAAGCGAGGTAGAAGAGCGCCGCCAGCGGAATCGCGACCGCCGGGGGCATCACCAGCCGCAGCTTGTCGTTGGGGTGGTCGTGGTGGATGCCGTGGATGATGAAATGCATCCGGCGGCCGAAGGCGTTGTCTGGCTCCCAGTGGAAGATGAGCCGGTGCAGCCAGTACTCGGTCAGCGTCCAGATCGCGACCCCTCCTAAGGTAAGCAGGAGAAGCTGCCAGGCGGCGTATCCGCGCTCGGCGCCCTGCCACTCCATGAGGACGACCACCGGCACGAAGACGATCGCCGGGATCGCCGGGTGCACGCGGGAGAAGAAGTTGAGGAAGTCGCTCTCGAACAGCTGGGGCGAGGCCGCGAGCTTGTCGGTGCGATTGTGAGCCTCCATCGGTGGGCCAATGGTAGCGACGGCGATTGCGGCCCTCGCAAGACGCGGGGAAAGATGTGACGAGACTGTGTCAAAGAGGTTGCGATTTGCGGAAACGGGGGTCGCGACAGCCTCGCCCCGGTGCCAAGATGCGCCGCCATGCCGCGCAAGCCCAAGCCCCCCACCTGTGAGGACTGCTACTTCCACCGGAACCTCCTCTGCGCGCTCGAGCTGGCCGGGCCCTGCGCGACCTTCAGGCCCAACCGCCCTGAGGGCTTGGTCCCACCTCGCCAGCCGGTGCTTCTGATGCGCTCCCCCCGCTGGGCCTCCGAGTCTCGCGCCGCATAGCCGCCCTGGCTATGTTTTGACCGTGCCCGAGCGCGATCTCTTTGTCAACTTCGCCCGCATGCGGCGGGAGATGGATCAGATGCTGGGAGATTCCTGGGGTCGGGGTGGGTACGTGAGCCGCCGCACCACCGGGTTCTCGCCCAACGTCGACGTGTACTACTGCGGCGACCCGCAGCGGGCGGTGGTCAAGGTCGATCTTGCCGGCGTTGACCTGGGCGACGTGAGCATCGAGGTCAGCGGCCGCAGGTTGGCGATCGTCGGTGGTCGGCCGGTACAGGAGACGGAGGGGCGGGTCTACCAGCAGGTCGAGATCCCCTCGGGCCCTTTCCGTCGCATCGTCGAGCTCCAGGTCGAGGTGGACGCCGATCGGGCCAAGGCGACCTACGAGGACGGCATCCTGCGCATCGAGCTGCCGCTGCGAGACCCAGCCGATACCACCCGCCAGGTCCCGATCGGACGCGATTGATGGAGGGAAGCCCGGTTCTCGAGGTGGTCGAGTCCCCGATCGACGCCGAAGAGGCAATCCGCGCCAACGAGCCGCTACCCGACGCGCTTCCAGTCCTCCCCCTGCGTGAGACTGTCACCTTCCCGGAGACGCTGACGCCGCTGGCTGTGGGGCAGGAGCGCTCGATCAAGCTGGTCGATGACGTCCTCGGCGCGAACCGGATGCTGGCGATGGTTGCCTCGCGCGACCCCGAGAAGGAGGAGCCAGGCCCGGCCGATCTCTATGAGGTCGGCGTCGTCGGCGTCGTGGCCCGCATGCTCAAAGTCCCCGACGGGACGCTTCGCATCCTGGTCCAGGGGGCGCAGCGGATCCGGCTGGGCCCCTACATAGCCGAGGAGCCTTACCTGGTGGCGCGCATCGCCGAGATGCCCGACGTGGCCAAGCCCAGCGCCGAGCTGGAGGCGCTGACCCGCAATGTCCAGCGCACCTTCTCGGAGATCATCGAGCAGATCCCCTACCTGCCAGAGGAGCTGCAGATGGCGGTCGCCAACATCGAGGATCCGGCGGCGCTCGGGCACCTGATCGCCGGCGCCCTGCGGATCTCCACCGAGGAGAAGCAAAAACTACTGGAGGAGGTCGACGTCGCCAAGCGGCTGCGCCACCTCTCCCGGATCCTCGCCCGCGAGCTGGAGGTGGTGCAGCTCGGCACTCAGATCCAATCCCAGGTCCAATCGGAGATCGACAAAGGCCAGCGCGAGTTCTTCCTGCGCCAGCAGCTGAAAGCGATCCAAGACGAGTTGGGGGAGGCGGATGAGCAGCAGGCCGAGGTCAACGAGCTGCGCGAGCGGATCGAACAGGCAAAACTCCCCGAGCATGCGCTTAAAGCCGCTGAGCGCGAGCTCTCGCGGCTCGAGAAGCTGCCTCCGGCCGCCGCCGAGCACGGCGTCATCCGAACCTATCTGGAGTGGCTGGTCGAGCTGCCCTGGTCAGAGGGGACCGAGGACAACCTCGACATCCCCCACGCCCGCGAGGTTCTCGACGCCGATCACTACGACCTTGAGAAAGTCAAGGACCGCATCCTCGAGTACCTCGCGGTGCGCAAGCTGAACCCCAACTCGCCCGGCCCGATCCTCTGCTTCGTCGGCCCGCCCGGGGTCGGCAAGACAAGCCTCGGGCGATCGATAGCCAAGGCGCTGGGACGCGAGTTCGAGCGGATCTCGGTCGGCGGCGTCCGCGACGAGGCGGAGATCCGCGGGCATCGCCGCACCTACATCGGCGCCCTGCCGGGGACGATCATCCGCGCCCTGCGCGACGCCGGCTCGCGCAACCCCGTCTTCATGATCGATGAGATCGACAAGATGGGCACCGACTTCCGCGGCGACCCCGCCTCGGCGATGCTGGAGGTGCTCGACCCAGCCCAAAACGACTCCTTTCGCGACCACTACCTCGACCTCGAGTTCGACCTCTCCGACGTGATGTTCATCGCCACGGCGAACATCCTCGACACGATTCCCAGCCCTCTCCTTGACCGGATGGAGACGATCGAGCTGGCTGGCTACACGCTCGAGGAGAAGAAGCACATCGCCCGCCGCTACCTGGTTCCGCGCCAGATCGAGGCCAACGGTCTGAAGCCCTCCCAGATCGAGTTTTCCGATTCGTCCCTGGTGGCGATCGTCGAGGAGTACACGCGCGAGGCAGGAGTCCGCAACCTGGAGCGTCAGATCGGTGCGATCTGCCGCAAAGTCGCCCGCGATGTCGCCGAGGGCAAGGTGGACGCCAAGGTCAAGGTCTCCGCCAAGCGCGCCCGCGAGCTGCTTGGGCGACGCCGTTTCTTTGCCGAGCAACGGCGCCGTACCAAGGATCCCGGCGTCGCCACCGGACTCGCCTGGACGCCGACCGGCGGCGATGTCCTCTTCATCGAGGCGACTGCGATGCCGGGCTCCGGCGGCCTGACGATCACCGGGCAGCTCGGCGACGTGATGAAGGAGTCCGCGCAGGCGGCCCTCTCTTATGTGCGCGGTCATCTGGGCGAGGTCGACCCGCTCCTCGAGGAGGATTGGTTCGCCAAGCACGACATCCACATTCACGTCCCGGCTGGTGCCGTGCCCAAGGACGGGCCCTCGGCCGGCGTCGCGATGACCGTCGCCCTGGCCTCGCTGATCGGCGGTCGGCCGGTCCGCAACGACGTGGCGATGACCGGTGAGGTGACGCTGACCGGGCAGGTGCTCCCGATCGGCGGTCTCAAGGAGAAGTCGCTCGCCGCCCAGCGCGCCGGGATCAAGCGGGTGATCGTTCCCGAGCGCAACAAGGGCGACGTCGAGGAGATTCCCGAGCAAGAGCGCAACGAGTTGGAGTTCGTCTACGTGGATGAGGTGTCAAAGGCGATCGAAGCGGCGCTGGCTTGACGGTTCGGCCCCGGGACTAAATCGGGGTTATCCTGAGGGTCCACGGAGAATCCAGCGAGGAGAGGGCATGAGCAAGACACGGGCGAACCAGGCCACCGATCTTTATTCCACCGCACGTGAGAATCCCTACGTGCAGCGTCTGATCGAGGACGACGAGCTGCGCGACAGCCTTCGAAGTGCCTTCGATGCGGCGCGCCACGCCTACGGGCGGGCTACTGGCAACGGCAAGGGGCCGGTCAAGGCTGTGACCAGCGACAGGAAGGTGCAGAAGGACCTGCGCTCCGCTGCGGAGTCGCTGCGCGAGGCCTCCGAGCGCCTGCAGGCGCCGAGGAAGCGCAAGAGGAGCAAGCTCGGCCGTCTCATCCTCTTCGGCTTGGTGGCTGGCGCGGTGGCGCTCGTCCTCAGCGAGGACGCCCGCAAGACGGTATTGGACACTCTCTTTGGCGCCGAGGAGGACTTCGAGTACACCAGCGCGACCAGCATCAACGGCTCCTAGCCTCGCCCCCTGCGGGCACGCCGCCTGCCCCTCGCCCTAGACTGGAGACACGTGGAGGTAGCAACCAAAGAGCGTGAGCTGAGCGGCGAGAAGGCCCAGCGCATCGTCGATGCGATGCGCGACAGCGTCGCCAAGCGTGGCGCCGCGGGCTCGACCTTCGAGCAGGTCGCAGCGGAGGCGGGCGTCAGCCGCGGCCTCCTGCACTACTACTTCGGGACCAAGGAGCGGCTGCTGGTCGAGGTGGTGCGCCGCGACGCCGAGATCCGCATCTCCCGGCTCGATGAGATGCTCTCCAAGGCAAAGACTGTCGACGGTGTCCTCGACGTCCTGCTGGCCAGCCTCACCGACATGATCGAGAACGAGCCGGCCTTCTTCCTTTTGCTCTATGAGCTGTTCAGCGCCGGGCGGCGCAACCCCGACATCCGCCACGAGGTCGGCCAGCTCTTCCAGCGCACCCGCTCACACGTCGCCGAGGTGTTGAAGGCGAAGGAGCGCGAGGGCGTGCTGAACCTCCGCTACGACGCCGAGGCGGTCGTTTCCTACCTGTTTGCGGTCGGCGACGGCTTTGCCCTGCAGGCCCTCTCCGACACCGAGCGCGATAACAGCGGCGCGCTCGCGGCCGGGGCGGCGTCGGCGCGATACCTGCTTATCGCCGAGTAGCTCCTCGCCTAGGGCGAGGCGTGATGCTCCTCACAGACGCCAGTCTCTGCATGCGAAAAGCTGGCTAACCAGCCAATGCGGGGAATGATGATCAGGCTGGCCGGATTTCTGGGGCGAAGGCGCTGCTGGATCTTGCTCCTTTGGGTTGCCGTAGTCGCGTTTGCGCTGCCGTTCGCCTCGCGCCAGACCGAACACCTCACCGGTGGCGGCTTCGATGTTCCGGGGAGCCAATCCAACGCGGTCAGCGAGTCCCTGCAGCGGGACTTCGGCTCCCAGACCGACGGTATAGCCGTGCTGCTGCGGGCCGTTCCGGGCGCCGGCCGGGCCGAGCGGGCCGCCGCTGTGGGTCGGATCCGTCACGAGGTCGCCACGGTGGGAAGCCTCTCCCTGTCTCCGGCGGCGGCCCGCCTCGCAACGTTGCGGTTGCAGCGCACGGGTATCGCCCTGGTGCCGCTGCACAGCGATCGGTCCCCCGATCAGCTGATCGACACCGCGGCGATCATGCGCTCAGACCTCGACCCCGGCGCCGCCCGGGCCGGCGTCACCCCCTACCTGATCGGGCAGCCGGCGATCTGGGCCGGTTTGCAGGACCTCTCCAAGCGTGACCTCGCCCAGGCGGAGGCCAGCGGTTTCCCGATCGTCGCCCTGATCCTCCTCGTCGTCTTCGGCTCGCTGGCGGCGGCGGCGCTGCCGCTGGCCCTGGGCTTCGTCAGCGTTATCGTCACCGGCGCTCTCATTTACTTCATCTCGCTGCAGATGGAGACCTCGGTATTCGTCACCAACATGGCCTCGATGATCGGAATCGGGGTTGCGATTGACTACTCGTTGTTCATTCTCGCCCGCTATCGCGAGGAGCGCCAGGCGGGTCGCGGCTCCGAGGAGGCGCGCTCGCAGGCGCTTGCCACCTCCGGCCTGGCGGTTACCTTCTCCGGTCTCGCCGTGATCATCTCCCTGGCCGGGCTGTGGATGGTCGACAACCAGGCGCTGCGCTCGATGGCGCTGGGGGCGATGACCGTCGTCGCCGTCTCGATCCTCACCGCGACCACCCTGCTGCCGGCGTTGATTGCGATGCTCGGCGACCGGGTGCTGCCGGGCGGCATCGTGGCCAGGGCGCTCGACTATCTCCGGCGCATCTTCAGCCGCGATGAGCGTCCCGACCGCGAGGCCTTCTGGGTGCGCTGGACGACAAGGGTGATGGCCCGGCCCTGGGTCTCGGTGATCGGGGTAGTCTCGGTTTTGCTCTTCCTCGCGATCCCGGTCCTCTCGCTGAGCACCGGCACCCAGGCCCTTGCGCAGTTCCCCAAGAGCAGCGACGTGCGAATCGGCACCGAGCTGGCCTCCAAGCAGCTCGGCGGCGGCACCGATCCGGTGCAGATCCTCGCGACCTTCCGCGGCTCCGGCCCCGGAGGGCCACCCGCCCGCGCCGCCCTGGCCGCCTTCGCCGTCACGATCAAAGGGACACCCGGGGTCAGCTCGGTCGCTCCCCCCGCCCTCGCCGGCGACAGTGCCCTGATCCAGGTCACCCCCCGCGCCCCGAGCGAGTCCGACGCCGCCGCCTCGCTGGTCAGCCGCCTTCGCGACAGCGTCGTCCCCAAGGCCGCGCTCAGCCGTATTGCCACGGTGGACGTTGGCGGGGAAACCGCCCGCACCGCCGATCTGCGCACTCAGATCACGGGCTCGATGTGGAAGATCTTCGCCTTCATCCTCGGCCTCAGCTTCCTCGTGTTGATGTTGATGCTGCGCTCGCTGCTCTTGCCCTTGAAGGCGGTGCTGATGAACCTGCTCTCGATCGGCGCAGCCTTCGGCGTCCTTGTCGCGGTGTTCCAGTGGGGCTGGCTCGACGGAGTGCTCGGCTTCGAAAGCCTCGGTGCCCTGGACACGATCAACGTGCCGCTGATCCTCGCCGTCGTCTTCGGCCTCTCGATGGACTACGAGGTCTTCCTGCTCTCGCGGATCCGCGAGCGCTACATGGCCCACGGCGACAACCGCCGCGCCGTCGCCGAGGGGCTCTCATCCAGCGCTCGCACGATCTCCTCGGCGGCGCTGATCATGACCTTGGTCTTCTCCGTCTTCGTCCTCACCGGAGTCCCCTCGATCAAGGAGCTGGGGCTGGGCTGCGCGGTGGCGATCGCCCTCGATGCGACCCTGGTGCGGTTGATCCTCGTTCCCGCGGCGATGGTCCTGCTAGGCAGATGGAACTGGTGGATGCCGTCCTGGCTGGAGCGGATCCTGCCCGACCTTAACTTCGACGGCGCCGGCTCCGCCGAGCCCGAGCCCGCCGAGGCCTGAGCCCGGGCGGCGGTTTAGGATCCGCCGATGACGGGAGAGAGCCGACGGCCCGATGAGGAGGTCGCCTTCGCGGGGGCGGCGAGGCAGGCCGAGATGGTACGGGCCGGGGAGATCTCTCCGACCGAGCTGGTGCGGCTTCACCTCGATCGGATCGAGCGCCTCGACCCGGCGCTCAACTCGTTCCGCGTCGTGCTCGCCGAGCGGGCGCTGCTCGAGGCGGAGCAGGCCGAGGCGCGATTGAAGGGAGGGGAGGAGCGGCCGCTCCTGGGGGTGCCGATCGCGCTCAAGGACGAAGTCGACCTGGCCGGCGAGCTGAGCACGCACGGCACCGACGCCTACCCCGATCCCGCCCCCGCCGACTCGGAGATGGTGCGAAGGCTGCGCGAGGCCGGCGCGATTGTGCTCGGCAAGACGCTGCTGCCGGAGCTGGCGATCTGTGGCTTCACCGAGTCTGCGACCTGGGGAGTGACCCGCAACCCGTGGGATCCGCAGCGCAGCCCCGGAGGCTCGAGCGGCGGCAGCGCCGCGGCGGTGGCCGCCGGGCTGGTCCCGATCGCGTCGGCCTCCGACGGCGGCGGTTCGATCCGCATACCGGCGGCCTCCTGTGGCCTCTTCGGATTAAAGCCGCAGCGGGGTCGGCTTTCGCTGGCCCCGCTGCTCGAGCATTGGAACGGGCTCTCCGCCGCCGGTTGCGTCAGCCGCTCGGTGCTCGACACCGCGCTCTGGCTGGAACGTCACGAGTGGCGGCTCCAAGGAGCCGGGGGCGCCGGCGCCCCCGGAGCGCTCATTCGTCGAGTCGGCGAAGACCGTGCCCGGAAATCTGCGCGTCGCCTTTTCAACCGCGGCTCCGCGTGCCGCTGCCCCACCGGCCATCTCAGATGTCGTCAAAACCGCCGTAGCGGAGACCGCCGATCTGCTGCGCGCTCTCGGCCATGAGACCGCGGAGCGCGACCCCGAATGGGGCGGGATCGGCAACAACATCACACCGCGCTTCCTACGCGGAATCGCCGAAGACTTCGCCACTGTCCCTCATCCGGAGCGACTCGAGCGGCGCACCCGCGGCTTCGCCCGGCTGGGGCGGAGGATCCCCGACCGGCTCTTTGAGCAGGCGCGTGGCGCGCGAGAGGCCGACGCCGCGCGGCTCAACGCGATCTTTGACTCCTTCGACGTGTTGATGACTCCGGTGATGGGCGGCACTGCGCTTCCGGTGCGCCGCTGGGAGGGGCGCAGCGCGCTGTGGACGGTGCTCGGGATGAGCCGCTTCTACCCCTACTGCATCCCCTGGAATCACCTCGGCAATCCGGCGATGGCGCTGCCGGCCGGCTTCGCCGCCGATGGTATGCCGCTCTCGGTCCAGATGATCGGTCGCCCCGGGGACGAGGCGACGTTGCTGTCGCTTGCCGCCCAGATCGAGGCCGAGCGTCCCTGGGCTGCGGAGCGGCCGCCGATTTCCTAAGCCGCTAGCCGGGGAAGACCTTGCGCAACCGCGCCAGCTCGCGGAGGCTGCCGCGAGGTCGGACCCGGCGGCTGAGCACCATCTTCAACGGGTTGCCGTCGGGTCCGGTGAAGGTAACCCAATCGCGCCAGCTGGTCTCGAGAACCAGGTCGGGGCTGGGCGCCTCGCCCGGCTCGACCCGGGCCGAGCCGTTCTCGATCACCAGGTGCCAGGGGTCGGCGTCGCTGAATCGCCATTGATAGACCAGCCTGGACCCGTTGGCGGCGCCAGGGTCCGCCGCTTGGGCAACGATGTCGAAGTAGAGGCGCTGCAGCTCAGGTGAAGAATCGGGCTGGCGGCCATTCGGCGGCGCGCCGACGACCCCGGCCAGCAGCAGCTTGATCTGGCGATTGGCGACCTCCTCCTCTGACATCTCGGGGTCGAAGGGGAAGACGCCGGGGGGCATCTCCTCGGTGGGGTAGCCGATCGTTCGCCAGCGCTGGCGGATTAGCTTCAGGCCAAACGCGTAGATGTCCTCGAGGCTGAAGCCGTAGCACTCGGTGTAGGCGCGGTCCCAGTTTGGCGGCGTGAAGACGGCGACCCCGTAGGGCAGGGTTTCACGCAGAAGCTCGACCACGGCGGCTTTGCACTCCTCCGATTCGGCGAGCAGCTCGGAGAGCACCTTGACGCCGAAGCCGATGTGGCGCTGCTCGTCGCGGGAGACGTTTGCCATCCCGGAGCTGAACCCCGGCATCGACTCCTCCGAGGCGAAGAAGTCCTCGATGAAGTGCTGTCCGGGCTGGGCGAGGGAGCCCTCGACGATCAGGTGGTAGAGCGTGATCGCTTGCGCGTACTTGGGCAGGGAGCGGTCCTTGCGAAGTTCCTCCGCCATCCGGTCGAGCCGGTCAAAGACGCCGCGGTAGCCCCAGCTCAGCTGGGGGAGGGTGGAGGAGAGCGTCTCCTGCAGCGAATCGCCGCCGACCCCGATCACCTCCTTGAAGAAGCGATGGAAGAAGACCGAGTGGCGTACCTCGTCGACCTGCTGGGTGGCGAGGAAGTAGGCCTGCTCCTCGGTTGGGGCGGCGGTGATGTAGGGGGCGAGGGTGTCGGCGACCCGGTCCTCGCCGTAGAAGAACATCGAGTAGATCCACATCGCCGAGCGGCGCTGGATGTCGCTGAGCGCCTCCCAGCCGTTGCGGTCCTCGGAGAAGTCGATGTCGTATGCACTCCAGTTTCCCTGCTCCCAACGGTGGTAGAGGTCCTCGTAAGTGACGTCCTGCATGAGGCTTTGGGCTGCGACGCTCATCTCTCTCCTTTGGGTGGGCCTCCGGTTCGGCTACTTGGGAGGTTAGCGTTCGACTGGCTGGGCAGCCAGGATGACAAGTGTGATCTCGATCACACTGACTCGGAGGCGGGGACGTCGATCTCCCGCTTGAGGATCTTGCCGGTGGGGCCTTTGGGCAGCTCGTCTATGAACCAGACGACGCGCGGGTACTTGTAGGCGGCGATCCGCTCCCTGACATAGGCGCTGAGCTCCTCGGGGGCGAGCTCCTCGCCGTCGTGGAGGACGATTGCTGCGCCGACCTCCTCGCCCCATTCGTCGTGCGGGACGCCGAGGACGGCGGCTTCGCGAACCATCGGGTGCTCGTAGAGGACCTCCTCTACCTCGCGCGGGTAGACGTTATAGCCGCCGCGGATGATCAGGTCCTTCTTGCGGTCGACGATGTAGAAGTAGCCGTCCGTATCGACGCGGGCCATGTCGCCGGAGTGAAACCAGCCGCCGCGCATCGCCTCGGCGGTGGCGTCGGGGCGCTGCCAGTAGCCCTTCATGATGTTGTGGCCGCGGATCACGATCTCGCCTATCTCGCCCTGTGGTACCGGGTTGTCGTCCTCGTCGACGACGCGCATCTCGACCCCTTCGATCGGGGTGCCGATTGAGCCGGGCTTGCGCTCCCGGTCGGGGTGGTTAGAGCAGGAGACCGGCGAGGTCTCAGAGAGGCCGTAGCCCTCGAGGACAATGCATCCGAAGGCCTCCTCGAAGCCGCGTAGCACCTCGACCGGCATCGAGGCGCCGCCGGTGACGCAGCTGCGCAGGGTCGAGGTGTCGAGCTGCTCGCGGTCGGGGTGGTGAAGCAGCGCCCCATACATCGTCGGCACCCCCTGGAAGTGGGTGACGCGGTCGCGCTGGATCGTCTCCAGCGCCTCGCCCGGGTCAAAGCGGGGCAGCATGGTGAGGCAGGCGCCCATCCGGATCGAGCCGTTCATGCTCACCGTCTGACCGAAGGAGTGAAAGAGCGGCAGGGCGCCCAACACCACGTCGCCCTCGCGCACCTCGGTCATCGTCTCGCCGGAGATCTGCGCGTTGCGGGAGAGGTTGTGGTGGGTCAGCTCGGCGCCCTTGGGTTTGCCGGTGGTGCCCGAGGTGTAGAGGATCACCGCGGTGTCTTCCTCGGCTGTCTCGGCGAGCCCGGGCGCGGGGTCGAGCCGCTCCAGGGTCGCGGCGAAGGTCGCCGGCTCGATCTCGACCAGCTCAGCACCGGCCTCGGCGGCGCCTTCCCGCGCCTCCTCGGCGAACCCGTGCCAGGCGAACAGGGCCCTAGCCCCGGAGTCCCCAAGGTAGAAGGCGATCTCGCGCCGCTTCAACAGCACGTTCATCGGCACCACGACGCCGCCGGCCCGCAGCACCCCGTAATAGGAGATCGGGAACTCCGGGACGTTGGGCAGCATGATCCCGATCCGGTCGCCGCTCGCCAGGCCCCTCTCCCGCAGCAGCGTCGCCAGGCGGGCGCTGCGGTCGTCGAGGTCGGCATAGCTCAGCTCGGCCTCGCCGAGCCGGATCGCCGGGCTGTCCGGTGCTCGCTCGGTGCTCGCCGTGAGTATCGAAGCCAGGTTTAGTCCCATCGCCACTTCCGAGTCTAAGCTCGCCACGCTCCGTCGCGCAATGCGTCCGCTAGGCTCGGGCACGATGGAGGATCTGGGTCAGCCGAGTTCATACCTCAGCCTCAACAAGGGCGTGCCCGTCTACGCAAGCGATGGCAAGGAGCTGGGCAGGGTCGAGCACGTCCTGTCGGTTGCGAACCTCGACCTCTTCGAGGGCATCATTCTCGACAAGAGCGTCCTTCCCGGCGGTCACCGGTTCGTGGACGCCCCCCTAGTCGATGAGGTGTATGAGCGCGGGGTCATGCTCAAGATCGAGGCCGCCGCGGCGGCGAGCCTGCCCGAGCCGAGCGCCAATCCCGGCGAGATCGAGATCGGGGGCGCCGACCTGGTCAAAGGCGACCACGACAAGCTCCGCCGTGCCTGGGGCCTGATCTCCGGCAAGGGTTGAGGCCGCATAGCTCCGGCCGGTTTAGCGGTTCCCGATTCGCGATGATCGGCGGGTGAGTAGCCGAGCGATCCTTGCCGAGCGGCTGACCGCGCAGGGACTCTCGGGACGGCTCGAGAAGGACCCGCCGGCGGTGGCCCGGCGACTGCTCGCGATCCAGGGCCAAGACCCTCGCGGCGCGCGTCTGGCGATCCGGGCTCGCACGGCCGGGCTCTTGGCGGCGGACGTCGACCGGGCGCTGAGCGAGGACCGCTCGCTGCTGATCACCTGGCTGAACCGGGGCACGCTGCATCTGGTGCGAAGCGAGGACTACCCCTGGCTGCAGGCGCTGATGGCGCCGCCCCTGTTTGCCGCCAACGCACGCCGCCTTGCCCAGGAGGGAGTCGGACCCGATGCCGCCGAGCGCGGCGTAGAGGTGATCGAGCGCTCCGTCGCGGAGGAGGGCCCGCTGATTCGCGCCCAGCTTCGCGAGCGGCTCGACTCCGCCGGGGTCAGGACCGAGGGGCAGGCGCTCGTCCATCTGCTGGCGCTGGCCAGCCTGCGCGGCATCATCGTGCGAGGGCCGATGGCCGGCAAGCACCACGCCTTCGTGGGGGTCCGGGACTGGCTCGGCCCATCGCAGCGGGTCGAGCGCGACGCGGCACTCGCCGAGCTGGCCCGTCGCTACCTCCTCGGTCACGGTCCGGCAGGCGACCGCGACCTCGCCAAATGGGCGGGGCTGCCGCTCCGCGACGCACGCGCCGGGCTGGGGGCGATCGCCTCCGAGCTGGTGGAGCGAGACGATGGCCTCCTCGACCTCGCCGCTCGCTCCCCGGTCGAGGAGATCCCAGCTCCGCGTCTCCTCGGCGCCTTTGATCCGGTGCTGCTCGGCTGGACCTCTCGCGAGGACATCCTCGGCCCCCACGGGCAAATTGTCAGCACCAACGGCCTCTTCCGCCCCTTTGCGATGGTCGGCGGCCGCGCCGTCGCCACCTGGAAGCTCTTAGGCGGAAAGGTCACGATCGAGCCGCTGGGCCCAATTCCCACCAGGGTCGCCGCCGCGCTGGATGCGGACGCCGCCGAGGTAGCGCGGTTCCTGGCAGGCCCCGCATAGCGGCGACATTGGACGTTTGCCGCCGGCAGGTGTCGGTTAGCTGAGATCAGCCCAGCTTCGGGCTGCTCCAGGGTTGATCCAGCCGTTCGGCCAGGGTGTCGGCGAGGCCTCCGATCGGGACTCGGGCCTGCTCCAGGGTGTCGCGATCCCTCAACGTCACCGTGTCATCTTGCATCGACTGGTGGTCGACGGTGATGCCCCAGGGGGTGCCGATCTCATCTTGGCGGCGGTAGCGCTTGCCGATCGAGCCGCCCTCATCGAACTCGGCCGAGAGCTTGCGGCGGAGCTCCTGAAAGACCTCGCGGGCCTTCTCGGGCATGCCCTCCTTGGAGAGCAGGGGGAGAACCGCGACCTTGACGGGGGCGAGGCGTGGGTGAAGGTGAAGGACGGTGCGCCGGCGGCCCTCCACCTCCTCGACGTCGTAGGAGTCGACGAGGAAGGCGAGGGTGGCGCGGTCGGCGCCGGCGGCGGGCTCGATCACATGCGGGACGTAGCGAGCTTTGGTCTGCTGATCGAAGTACTCGAGTTTCTCTCCACTGAACTCGGCGTGCTGGGTGAGGTCGAAATCGCCGCGTTTGGCGATCCCCTCCAGCTCCGACCAGCCGATCGGGAAGAGGTACTCGATGTCGCTGGTGCCCGAGGAGTAGTGGGAGAGCTCATCGGTGTCATGGCTGCGGACCCGCAGGTAGGCGGGGCGGATCCCCAACTCGGTGTACCAGCGCTCGCGCTCCTCGATCCAGGCCCGGTACCAGCGCTCCTCCTCCTCAGGGGGGACAAAGAACTCCATCTCCATCTGCTCGAACTCGCGGGTACGGAAGATGAAGTTGCCGGGGGTGATCTCGTTGCGGAATGACTTGCCGATCTGGGCGATCCCAAACGGCGGCTTCATGCGCGCGAACTGGAGCACGTTCTTGAAGTTGATGAAGATGCCCTGGGCCGTCTCGGGGCGCAGGTAGACCTCCGAGCCCTCGCCTGCCACCGGACCGACGTGGGTCTCGAACATCAGGTTGAACTGGCGTGGCTCGGTAAGGTCGCAATCGGGTCCCTCGCCGGGCCTCTTCGAGGGCTTTTGCCCGCAGCGGCCGTCCTCGAGCTTGTCGGCGCGGAAGCGCAGCTTGCAGGTCCGGCAATCGACCAGGGGGTCGGTGAATCCCTCCAGGTGCCCCGAGGCCTCCCAGACCCGCGGGTGTTGGAGGATCGCCGAGTCCAGCGCGACGATGTCGTCGCGCTCCTGGAGCATCGCCCGCCACCACTCCCCCTTGACGTTGCCCTTCAGCAGCACCCCGTAGTGGCCGTAGTCGTAGGTCGACCCCAGGCCGCCGTAGATCTCCGAAGAGGGGAAGACGAAGCCGCGCCGCTTGCAGAGCGCGACGATCTCCTCCATCGAGACTCCGTGGGCGGTTTCCTCTGCCATGCGGGAACCGTATAGGTCGCCTTGCGATAATCCCTCACCCGTGCCGATCTATGAGTACAAGTGCGCCAACGGCCACGTTTTCGACGTGATCCAGAGGATGGCCGACGAGCCGCTGAGCGCCTGTCAGGAGTGCGGCGCCCCCGCCGAGCGCGTCCTTCACCCGGTCGCGGTCCACTTCAAGGGCTCTGGCTTCTACAACACCGACTACGGCAAGAAGAAGGGCGCGGGAAACGGCGGCTCCTCGGAGGGCACGTCCGAGTCGAAGGACTCAAAACCCAGCTCCTCGGACTCCAAGTCGGACTCGAAGTCCTCCGGCGGCGAGAAGGCGAAGGCGTCAAGCGGCGGCGACTGAGCCGGCGTCCCTAGCCGCCCAGGAACCGCTTCACAGCCTTACGCCGCACCGACTGCGGCACTTCGATGCTGCCTTCCGGCCCTTCGGAGCAGCCCGAGTTGGCCCCGGCGCAGAGCACCTGGGCCGGCGGGTTGCCGCCGATTCCCGCGGCCAGGACCAGCTGCGGCATCGTGAAGAAGCCCATGTCGCTGACGAACGCTTTCGGCGCGTCCCAGCCGATGATCGGTCCCATGATGAAGTTGTAGGGGAGGCGGAGGGGGTCGGTGAGGCGTTCCTTGATGCCACTGATCACAGCCTGCTGGGCCCGCTCGCGATTGAGGTCGTTATAGCCAAGCGAGTAGGCGCTCTTGCCCGGGCCGGGGCATTCGCTTGGCTCGCGCACCCGTGAGTAGGCGAGGGCCGTCTGGCCGTTGAGAGAGTTCTCGCCCCGGTGCAGCCGCAGCGTGATCCCGCCCTGGCCGTGGCCGGCGCCGCCGGAGATTTCGGCGCAGAGCCTGTGCGGGACGTCGACTTCGATCCCGCCGACCGCGTTGATCAGGTTTTCGAAGCCGGTGAAGTCGACGATCGCGAGGTGGTCGATCTTGATGCCGAGGAACTTTTCGACCGTCTTGACCGTCAGCGCCGCGCCGCCAAAGGAGTAGGCAGCGTTGATTTTCTGCGGCGCCTGACCGGGGATTTCGGCGTAGCTGTCGCGGGGGATCGAGAGTTTGTTGAAGGTGCCGCCGCCGGCCCGGATCAGCATCAGCGTGTCGGAGCGGAATTCGCCCGCTTCGCAGACACCCTGTGGGGCATCGCCATGGGACTGGTTTTCGAAGCACTTCTGCGAGGGGGCGGCGCCGGGTTCCTTGCTGTTCGGCGGGCGCGCGTCGGTGCCGATCACCAGGATCGTCTGGGCGCTGGGCAGCAGGAAGGGGTTGCCGTGCAGCGTCGACTTGGCTTCGCCGGAGAGCTTCAGCGCCTGCAGCTGGGCGGACACGGCGAAGGCGAGGAAGCTGAGCAAGATCCAGCCCAGCGCCGCCAGCGCCACCCATTTGAGGACGCGGCGGGGAGTCCAGCGGCGGGCCGACTTGCCCCCCCGCCGTCCCGGCGGCTTGTCGTCCCCAGCGCGCTTCGAGGCTCGCTTCGAGCGCTCTCGGAGACCAGAGAGGTCAGGGGTCCGCAACCGGGACAGGAGGCTCCTGCGGGACCGGTAGACCTTGTAGTCAGGCGGCCTCGGGGGCTGCTGCTCGCCATTGGTGGGCATGAAAGACTCCGGAATCATGCCTATGCCCTCGGTCGCCTGCCGTCAGCCCCTCCTCAGTTACTCGTGAGCGCAGGGGAAACGATCGGGGTCGACCTGGGCGGGACGAAGATGCTGATCGGCGTCCTTGGCTTCGGCTCCGAGGTGCTCTGGGAGAGCCGCGAGGCCTCGACCGGCCAGACCGAGGGCGATCTGATCGAGCTGCTCGTGCGGGAGGTGATCGAGGCACGGGAAGCCTGCCCGGGGGTAGCCGCGGTGGGGCTTGGCATCCCGGCGACGATCGACCGGCGCCGCGGCGTCGCCGTCTCCGCCGTCAATCTCCCGATCCACGACCTCCCGATCCGCGACCTCGTCACCGAGCGCACCGGGCTGCCGACCTTCGTCGACAACGACGCCAACGTCGCGGCGCTCGCCGAGCAGCTCTACGGCGCGGCCAGAAACGCGCGAAACGCGGTGATGATCACGGTCGGCACCGGGATCGGCGGCGGGCTGATCATCGGCGGCGAGGTCTACCGTGGCGCTACGGGAGCCGGTGCCGAGCTCGGCCACATGGTCATCGACCTCGACGGCCCCCGCTGTCAGGGCAACTGTCCGGGCTATGGCTGCGTCGAGTCGCTCGCCTCCGGGACGGCCCTCGGCCGAGAAGGCCACGCGGCTGCCGAGCGTGAGCCCGGATCTGCGCTGGGCAAGCTGTTGGCCGAGGGCCGCGAGATCGACGGCAAGGCGGTGAGCGAGGCGGCGCTGGCGGGCGATCGCACCGCGGTGGACGTGATCGAGGAGATCGGCCGCAACCTCGGTGTCGCCCTAACCAGCTTCGCCAACATCTTCGAGCCCGAAGCGATCGTCGTCGGCGGTGGCGTGATCGCGGCGGGCGATCTGCTTTTGGAGCCGGCCCGGCGCGAGCTGCGCGAGCGGGCGCTGCGACCGATGAACCGGACCCCCGTCCTAGCCGCTGAGCTCGGCCCCGACGCCGGGATGATCGGCGCGGCGGCGATGGCGCGGATCGAGCTGGCGGAGGAGGTGGTCTGATGCCGGGGGCGCTGATCGTCTGCCCGACGCCGATCGGCAACCTCGACGACGTGACCCCGCGGGTCCGCGATGCCCTGGTCAGCGCCGACTACATCGCCTGCGAGGACACCCGCCGCACCGGCAGCCTGCTCGACAAGCTCGGCATCGGCCCGGCGCCCCGCCTCGTCTCCAACCACGAGGGCAACGAAGCCTCGCGGGCGACCGAGCTGGCGCAGCGGATCGAGCGTGGCGAGATCGTCGCCCTCGTCTCCGACGCCGGGATGCCGGCGATCTCGGACCCCGGCTTTCGACTGATCCGCCGCTGCATCGAACGCGACCTCGACGTGACCGTCCTGCCGGGGCCCTCCGTGGTCCCGGTGGCGCTGGTCGCCTCGGGGCTGCCCACCGATCGCTGGCGCTTTGAGGGCTTCTTGCCGAAGCGCGCCGGCGAGATGGAGCGGGTGCTGCGCTCGGCGGAGACCGTGATCGCCTTCGAGTCCCCGCGTCGGGTCGGCGAGTCGCTCGCCGCCCTGGCTGCGATCGCCCCGGACCGCCCGGCCGCAGTCTGTCGCGAGCTGACGAAGATGCACGAGGAGGTCGCGCGGGGCTCTTTGGGGGAGCTGGCGCGGCGATTCCGCGGCGAGGTAAAAGGAGAGATCGTGCTGGTGATCGGGCCGGCCTCCTCCGTCGAGCACGACACCGACATCAGCTTCGCCGTCGATGCGTTGCGCCACCTGGTCCAGTCGGGGGCGCGGCCGCGCGCCGCCGCCAGCGTCGTCGCGGCGCTGACCGGCACCCGGGCCAACGACCTCTACAAAGCGCTGACCGGACGCGAGGCGCGAAGGTGAGCTACTACGTCACCACCCCGATCTACTACGTCAATGCCGAGCCGCACCTCGGCCATGCCTACTCGACGATGGCCGCCGATGTGCTGGCTCGCCACATGCGCCAGCGCGGTGAGGACGTCTTCTTTTTGACCGGGACCGACGAGCACGGTGAGCCGATCGAGACAGCGGCCGAGCGCGAGGGGATCTCGCCGCAAGAGCTCGCCGACCGCAACGCCGAGAAGTTCCGAGCATTGATGCCGATCATCGATGCGACCAACGACTTCTTCATCCGCACCTCGGACCCCCGCCACACCGAGAAGGTCGCCGAGATCATGCAGCGCGTCTACGACAACGGTTGGGTCACGAAGGGTGTCTATGAAGGCTGGTACTGCCCGCGCTGCGCCGACTTCAAGACCGAGCGCGAGCTGGGGCCCGGCCAGAGCTGCCCGATCCACGAGATCCCCCTGGAGCGCGAGCGCGAGGAAAACTGGTTCTTCCGGCTCTCCGCCTTTCAGGAGCGGTTGGAGCGGCTCTATGAGGAGCGCCCCGACTTCGTCGTCCCGGACTTCCGTCGCAACGAGGCGGTTGCCTTCATCGGACAGGGACTCGAGGATGTCTCGCTGTCGCGGCCGAAGCTGAAGTGGGGGATGCGGCTGCCCTGGGACCCCGAGCAGCGGATGTACGTTTGGTTTGACGCGCTCCTCAACTACGTCACCGCGCTGACCTTCGCCCGCCAGGGGGAGGATCTGAGCGACCGTTTCTGGCCCGCCGACCTGCACGTGATGGCGAAGGACATCCTCAAGTTCCACGCGGTGATCTGGCCGGCCCTGCTCTGGGCTGCCGACCTGGAGCCACCGCGGCGAATGGCGATCCACGGCTACCTGCTGATGGGCGAGAAGAAGATGTCGAAGTCGCTTGGCAACGTGCTCGATCCATTTGAGGCGATCGAGCGCTTCGGCGCCGACGCGCTGCGCTTCTACTGCTTCCGCGAGGTCAGCTTCGGCCAGGACGGCTCGATCTCCACCGCCGGCTTCGAGGCGCGCTATGAGACCGAGCTGGCGAACGACTACGGCAACCTCGCCAGTCGCATCACCGCGATGGTCGATCGTTACCGCGACGGCACCGCTCCGCTGGCGGCGCTAGACGCGGTGCTGGCCGAGGACTTCGAGGGCGCCCTCGAGCGCTTTTGCGAGCTGCTCGATCGTGCCGAGCTGAGCCAGGCGCTGGATGAGGCGTGGAAGCTGGTGCGACGCCTCAACCGCTTCGTCGAGGAGACGAGGCCGTGGGAGTTGGCCCGCGATGAGGCCGACCCCGAGCGCCTCGACGAGGTCCTCTACAACCTTCTCGAGGGCTTGCGGGTGACGACACTGATGCTCGTTCCATACCTGCCGCACAGCAGCGAGCTGGTGCTCAGAGCGCTCGGCGAGGACTCGACCGCGTTGGCCGAGCTGGGCTCCCGCCCTGGCGGCCAGAGGATCGAGCGCATGGCGCCGCTCTTCCCGAGGATCGACTCGCCGGCCCGATGATCGACTCCCACACCCACCTGTTTCTCTGCGAGCGGCCGGAAGCCGAGCTGGTCGCGGCGGCGCTTGCGGCGGGGGTGGGGCGGATGCTGAACGTGGGCCTCGGAGCGGAGGCCAACGCCGCGGCGATCGCCGCGGCCGAGCGCAACGAGGGGGTGTTCGCCTCGGTCGGGCATCACCCGACCGAGGCGGCCGGATTCGACGCGGCGGCGGCGGCGGAGATCGCACGGCTCGCCGGGCACGAGAAGGTGCGGGCGATCGGCGAGACCGGCCTCGACTACTACCGGGAGAGCGCCACGCCCGCCGAGCAGCGCCGCGCCTTCGAGGCCCAGATCGAGATCGCCGTCGACCTCGGCCTGCCGATCGTCATCCACGCCCGCGA
Source organism: uncultured Solirubrobacterales bacterium (assembly GCA_963777915.1). Lineage (GTDB taxonomy): Bacteria > Actinomycetota > Thermoleophilia > Solirubrobacterales > 70-9 > CAVUPF01. The sequence goes on from CAVZSH010000007.1 coordinate 35,139, forward strand.
CCCCGACGGCGGCGGCGAGGCGATCGACGAGGTCTTCGCCACCCTCGACGCGCGGGCACCCGGGCACCCGGTCATCCTGCACTGCTTCTCGGCGCCGCAACGGGTCGAGGACGCGATCGAGCGCGGCTGGCACTGTTCGTTCGCCGGCAATGCCACCTATTCGAACTCCGAGGACCTGCGTGCGGCGGCTGCCGCGCTGCCGGACGAGCTGGTCCTGGTCGAGACCGACGCTCCCTACCTCACTCCGCAGGAGATGCGGGGCGAGGGGAACGAGCCCGCCAACGTGATCGCCACTGCCCGGGTCCTCGCCAAGGCCCGTGGCACCACCTACGAGGAGCTGGAGCGCACGGTGGAGGCGAACGCCCGCGCGGTCTTCGGCTGGTAGCCGAAGTTGGTCCGACTCGGCCAGAACTTCCTCGCCGACCCCAACCTGCTCGACGCGATCGTCCGCGACGCCGACCTCGTGCCTGAGGACGTCGTCCTGGAGGTCGGGGCGGGGGAGGGGGTGTTGACCGAACGGCTGGCCGAGGTCGCAGCTCAGGTCCACGTCGTCGAGATCGATCGCGGCCTCGGGGCGGCGCTCGCCCCGATCGCCTCTCGCCCCAACGTCAGCCTGCACTGGGCGGACGCAATGAAGCTCGACCTCGCCGCCCTGCGCCCCTTGCCGACCGCCGTCGTCTCCAACCTCCCCTACGCCGTGGCGACCCCGGTCATCCTGCGCACGATCGAGCAGCTCCCCTCGGTGCGGAGCTGGACGGTGATGGTCCAGCGCGAGATCGCCGATCGGCTGCGCGCGGCGCCCGGCAGCCGCACCTACGGCTCGCCGAGCGCGGTGGTGCAGATCTCCTGCGAGGTCGAGCTCGTGCGCAGGGTCGATCCCGCCGTATTTAAGCCGCGCCCGCGGGTCGGCTCGGCGATCCTGCGCCTGCGGCGGACCGGGCCCGCCGCGGAGACGGAGACGCGAGACCTGGTGCGAGCCGCCTTCGCCCACCGCCGCAAGTCCCTCGCCCGGTCGCTGGAGCACGCTCGCCCGGGCGCGATGGCCGCCGCCCGCGCGGCTTTGGCGGAGCTCGGCCTGCCGGAGGACGCCCGTGCCGAGACCCTGTCGGCCGAGGACTTCGTCGCGCTTTCGGCGAAGCTCCACCCCGACGCCTGACCGCAGGCCTAGCTCCGATGCTCGTCCACGCCCCTGCCAAGCTCAACCTTTGCCTCTACCTGGGGCCACGGCGCGAGGACGGCTTACATCGCCTCTGCTCGCTGTTTGAGCCGCTTGCGCTGGCCGACCTGATCGACGTCTCCGAGGGCGAGCGCGACGAGGTCCTCTGCGCGGAGATCGAGGATGAGAACCTCGCCGCCCGGGCGCTGGGGATGCTGCGGGCGCGGGGCTGGGACCATCCCCCCCTGCGCGTGCGGATCGAGAAGCGGATCCCGGTCGCGGCCGGATTGGGTGGCGGCAGCGCCGACGCCGCCGCGATCCTGCGCCTCGCCGCCGCCGCGATCGACGACCTCCCCGCCCTCGCCGCCGAGATCGGCGCCGACGTGCCCTCGCAGCTCGTTCCCTCCCTGGCGCTGGTGCAGGGCGCCGGCGAGCGGGTGCAGCGGCTTCCCGATCCCGTGCCCCACGCCGTCGTCCTGCTGCCGGGCGGCGGCGGGCTGAGGACCGCTGAACGTCTTCGCCGAGGCGGATCGGCTCGGGCTTGGCCGCAGCGAGGCCGAGTTGGAGGATCTCGCCGCCCGGCTCCGTGCGGTTGCCGGCGCGGGCTCCTTGCCACTCTCCTACGCCGACCTACTCGCCAACGACCTCGAGCCCGCCGCCCGTGCGCTTCGTCCCGAGATCGGCGAGGCCCTGGACGCCCTTCGTGGCACCGGTGCGCCGGCGGCGCTGCTCACCGGCTCGGGGCCGACCGCCTTTGGGCTCTTCGCCGACCTCGCCGCCGCCCGCGACGCCGCCTCCCGCATCGACCGCGATGACGCGATCGTCTGCGAGGCCGGGAGGGCGCCGTGAAGCTGCCGGGCGAGCTGGCAGGCAACCGCCGCCGGCTGGGCTTGGCGACGATCGCCGCGGCGATCATCGCCGGCTACTACCTGCTCAGCCGCCAGCTCGGCCACCTCAACCTCCACGGGCTGCTGGAAGAAGCCTCCGACACGCTCGGCGCCTGGACCTATCTGCTGGTCGGCGTCTTCGCCTTCGCCGAGACCGGCGCCTTCGTCGGCATCATCGTCCCCGGCGAGACGATGATGCTGCTCGGCGGCGCCGTCGCCGGGCAGGGGGCGATCAACATCTACCTGCTGATCGCGATCGCCTGGTTTGCCGCCTGGGCGGGAGACTCGGCAAGCTTCTTCATCGGCCGCCGCCTCGGTCGCGAGTTCGTCCTCCAACATGGCCCCCGCTTTGGGATCGGTCACGAGCGCTTCGAAAGGGTCGAGGACTACTTCTCCCGCCACGGCGGCAAGACGATCTTCATCGGTCGCTTCATCAGCCTGGTGCGGGCCTTCTCGCCCTTCATCGCCGGCAGCTCGGGGATGCGCTACCGCGACTTCCTTCCCTACAGCATCCTCGGCTGTGGGCTCTGGGCCAGCGCCCACATCCTGATCGGCTACTTCTTCTCGCGCAGCATCGACACCGCCGCCAAGTACGCGGGCACCGGCGCCTTCCTGTTCGGCGCCCTGATCGTCATCGTCATCGGGGCGGTTGTCCTCATCCGCCACTTCCGGGTCGCAGAGAACCGTCACGCCGCAGTGCGGTGGATGGAGCGCCACGCGGGGACCCGCTGGCTGATCGCCGCCGCCCGCCGCTTTTCGCCCCAGCTCCGGTTCCTCTGGGACCGGGTCACGCCCGGCGGCACCTTCGGGCTGGAGCTCACCTCGCTGATGGCGGCTCTGGCCGTCTCCCTCTTCGTCCTCGTTGCCTACACGGTCGTGGTCGGCCACGAACCCGGCCCGACGCCCGGCGACATCACCGCGATGGAAGTCGTCGAAAGCATCCGCGCGGGCTGGCTCACAGATTTGGCCAAGGTGGTGACCGCCTTGGGCTCGGGAGCGGTGGCCGGGGGCCTGACCGTCCTCTGCGCGGCCCTGCTGGCCGTGCGCAGGCGCTGGACGGAGTTCGCAGTCCTGATCGCCGGGATGGCGCTGATCGCGGTCGGTTTCCACACGATCAGGGAGGCAGTCGATCGCCCCCGTCCGCCCGACCCGCTGGTCGGCTTCTCCGGCTCCTCCTTCCCCAGCGGGCACGCGGCCTACTCGGTCCTCTACCTGTGGCTGGCGGTGATGATCGCGATTCGCTTGCGACCCGGCATGGCCCGCGGCGCCGTGGTGGTCGCGACCGGGATCGCACTGACCGCGACGATCGGCCTCTCCCGTGTCTACCTCGGCGTCCACTACCTCAGCGACGTCAGCGCCGGCTGGGCACTCGGCGTCGCGGCATTCACCCTCTGCGCGGCGGTGGCGCTCGTCATCTCCCAAGTGCGCCAGAATCCAGAGCAGTGACTGTGCTCGCGCTGACCAAGATCGGCAACCAGTACCTGCTGTTCGGGGCCGCGGGGCTGATCAGCCTGATCGCCTTCGTCACCTTGATCCTCGTCCCCGCCCTCAGCTCCTACGGTCGGATCTGGGAGAAGACCGCCGCCGGCTTCCTCTCGATCTTCGTGCTCCTCGCCCTAGTCGTGGTCGGGGTCGTGATCGGGCTTGCATTTGTCTACTACTACAACGACATAGTCAATCTGCTCCACGGCAAGTAGCTAGGGATAATGGTCGGGATGTCCGCGACCGCGAAAGGGCAGGAAATGCCTGCAAAAGGCGAAAAGGCCGAGGCTCCTGACCTAGATTCCGGGGCGCTTGACCGGCTGGCCGAGGCGGTCGAGTCGGGCGCCGGGCTGCCCGCTGTCGCTCGCGCCGCCGCCAAGGTCCTCGACGCCAGCGTCGCTCTGATCGACCGTTCCAGCGCCGTGCTCGCGGTTGCCGGCGCCTCGGCGGACCAGGAGCAGAAGCTGCTCTCAGGCGGCGAGGACGTGACCGCGGTCGAGCTGCGGGTCGCCGACAGCGCGGTCGGTGAGCTGCGCTACCGCGGAAGGACCGCGCCCGACCCAGCGATCGCCCGCATGGTGAGCGCCCTGCTGGCGCTGGAGCTGGAGCGCTCCCGCTCGCCGGAGTGGGAGAGCGAGGAGGTGGCCGGGGCCTTCGTCGAGGCCGTCCTCGGCCGCAAGGTGACTGACCGGGGCGACATCGTCGCCCGCGCCGCCGAGCTGGGCGCCGACCTCGAGCGGGGGGCGGGGGTGCTGATCGTCCGCGCTGCCCCGCGTGCCGCGCAGACGGGCGAATGGCGGGCGCGGGTGATGACCCTGGCGCTGCGAGCACTGCGCGCGCTCGCTCCTGGCTCGCTGGCGGCTGCCAGGGGGGGCGAGGTCGCCGCCGAAGTCGCGGTGATCGTCCCGGCCGGCGGCGACGAGCAGCTCGCCCGCGCCGCAACCGGGCTGGCCCGGGAGCTGAGCGACAGCCTTGCCGGCTTCCACCTGACGATCGGTCGCAGTCGCCGGGCAGGCGACCCCGTGGACCTCTACCGCTCGGGAAGCGAGGCCCGGCTGGCGGTAAACGTCGGCGAGGCCGAGGGCCGCTCGCTGCTCGCCTTCGAGGACACCGGCGCCTACCGGCTGCTGCTGCCCGCGATGAGCGAGGACCCGCGCGAGCTGGAGCGCTTCTATGCCGAGACGATTGAACCGCTCTCCGCCTATGACGACCAGTACGAGACCGAGCTGGTGGCGACGGTCGAGGCCTACCTCGACAACGATGGCAACGTCGCTGCCACCGCCAAACAGCTCTTCACCCACCGCCACACGATCCGTTACCGCCTCGAGCGGGTCAAGGAGCTTTGCGGCCACGATGTCTCTGCCACCGAGGGCCGCGAGAAGCTCGGCCTCGGCCTCAAGGCGATGCGCGTCCTCGGCATAGCCTCCCCCCGCGGCCCGGCCATGGAGCCCGGCGCCGAGGCGGGCAAGGTGCCGCGCTCCTCGGAGGAGTAGCGAGATCTCGGGAGCGATCGCCGCTCTCGGGCCGACCTTGTCCGCTCATGTCACATCCGGCTCGGGAAAGCCGTCTTGGTCACTGAAACGGAGAGCCGAGGCGATGAAACGAAGAGAGTAGCGGTGGTAAGAGGACGGGCTCCGCCGGTGCCTGCACGGGTTCAGTATGGCGAACGCGATTGCCGAGCTGGCGACGCTCACCTACCTTTCGTTGCTGTCGCTGCTAGCCCTGTGAGGAGCCTCCACCAAATCAGTTGATTAGCACTACGCTTGAAGCCACTGGGGAGTCGGCTAATGGCAAGCCCCGGGCCTTTGGAGCCCGCTATCCCGGTTCGAGTCCGGGCTCCCCAGTTGCGATTCCATCCGATCGATAAGCGAACATATGTTTGATGCCACGATCGGGGCCGAGGTTCACTGAGGAAGAGGCGCGTGTAGCGATCGCTCGTTCCAAGTCATGGGCCGAGGCGTTGCGCAATCTGGGTTACTGCCCGACGGGTGGAAACCCAACGACGCTCAAGAAGTACGTGGCGTTGTGGGGTATCTCGACCGACCATTTCGATCCGTATGCAGGTCTCATGGAGCGGATTCGAAAGCCCAAGCGGCCCCTCGGCGAGATTCTCGTCGAGCATTCGACGTATTCCAGGAGCAATCTAAAGAGGCGTTTGTACGAAGAGGGGTTGAAGCAGGCGCACTGTGAGCTTTGCGGCCAGGGAGAGACGTGGCGAGGACTGCACATGTCGATGATCCTGGATCACAAGAACGGAGTCAGGGACGACAATCGTCTTGAGAACCTTCGGATCGTCTGCCCGAACTGTGCGGCAACGCTGGAGACTCATTGCGGCCGGGCGGCTGCTAGCCCGCCGCCGCTTCGAAACTGCGAACGGTGTGGAGGGCTGTTCAGGGCGAAACACCGCACCCAACGCTATTGCTCTCGCTATTGCGGAACCAGAGGAGCGCCCAGGAGTCAAAGTAACCGAGGCCTGCCTTGTCCCGAGATTCGGAAAGTCGAGCGACCCCCGTACGAGCAGCTGCTCGAGGAGATCGTGGCGACTAACTGCCTCGCTGTCGGTCGCAAGTACGGGGTGTCGGACAACGCGGTTCGCAAGTGGGTGGGCTTCTATGAGCGCCAGATCGAGCGGGAGCGGGCTGAGGCCGAGAGCTGGTATGCGCCGGGTTGATCGCGTCCGTGTGGGCGCTTAGGGTCCGCTGCATGGAGATGGGGAGGGTGGAGATGGATCCCGAGGTTCGCGAGGGACTTGCGCGGAGCTGGAAGGGGTTGATGGTCGTCGGGGTTCTGGCGATCCTGATCGGTTGCGTGGCAATCGTCGTGCCTGCCGTCGCCTCGGTCGGGACCGCGATCTTCATCGGCTGGATCCTGGTGATCGCGGGAGCCTTCCTGGTTGCCGGCGCCTTCACCGCACACTCGGTCGGAACCGTGATCGTGCGCCTTGTCTGGGCGGCGCTGACCGTGATCGTCGGTCTCTACCTGATCGTCGAGCCTCACAACGGCACGCTGACCCTGACCCTCGTCCTCGGCATCTATTTCCTCTTCATGGGCGTGACGCGAATCGCGGTCGCCTTCTCCGCTCGGGGCCAGCGGAACGCCGGCCTGGTCGGCCTCAGCGGCGTCGCCGGCCTCCTGATCGGCGTCCTCGTCCTCGCCAAGTTCCCCAGCTCCGCCGACTGGGCGATCGGCCTCCTCGTCGGCATCGACCTCATCTTCGCCGGCTGGACGCTCACCAGCGTCGCCCTCTTGGGCAAAGACCTGGCGCGAGCAAACTGACAGGATCCCCGCGCCGCGTCTACGATCCCGGGGTGAGTTCGCCCCTTGTCCTGGTCATGGCGGCGGGCGAGGGGACGCGAATGCGCTCCTCGCTGCCGAAGATGCTGCATCCCGTCTGCGGGCGACCGATGGTCGCCTGGCCGATCATCGCCGCCCGCGAGGCCGGGGCCGGCAGGGTCGCGGCGATCGTCTCGCCCGGGCGAGACATCTCCGCGGGGCTGCCAGAGGGCGTCGAGACCATCGTCCAGCCCGAGTCTGACGGCACCGGCGGCGCCGTCCGCGCGGCGCTGCCGCTGATCGAGAAGAGCGAGACGGTGCTGGTGCTCTCCGGAGACGTTCCGCTGCTCTCCGCCGATGTGATCTCCGGCCTGCTTGAAGCCCACCTGGCCGCCGGCGCTGCCGCGACGATGCTGACGATCGAGCTCGAGGATCCCGGCGCCTACGGACGCGTCATACGTGGCCCTTCGGGAGAGGTCGAGCGCGTGGTCGAGTCCAAAGCCGCCGGCGACGCCGGCCCCGAGGAGCTGGCGATCCGCGAGATCAACGCCGGCACCTACGCCTTCGACGCGGCGCCCCTGGCAGCTGCCCTCGCCCGCCTCTCCAACGACAACGCCCAGGGCGAGTACTACTTGCCAGGCGTCTTCCCGGCGCTGCGCGAAGCTGGCCACTCCGTCGCCGCCCACCTCGCCGATGACCTCGCGGTGACGATGGGTGTCAACAACCGCGCCGAGCTCGCCGCGGTCGAGGCAGAGGCGCGCCGCCGCATCCTTGAGGCCCACATGCTCGCCGGCGTCACCGTCGTCGACCCGGACTCAACCTGGGTCGACGCGGGGGTCGAGATCGCCGCCGACACGCGGATTGAGCCCGGCACCAGCCTGCGTGGCCGCACCGAGATCGGCGCCGGATCTGTGGTCGGCCCGCTGAGTACGCTGATCGACACCCGACTCGGCGAGTGCGTCTTCGTCCCTCACTCCTACCTGGTCGAGTGCGAGGTCCTCGACGGTTGCTCGGTCGGCCCGTTCGCATACCTGCGCCCGGGCGCAGCCCTGGAGCGGGGCGCCAAGGCCGGCTCCTTCGTCGAGATCAAGAATTCGCGGATCGGCGAGGACGCCAAGGTTCCGCATCTCGCCTACGTGGGCGACGCGGAGATCGGCGCCGGCAGCAACCTCGGCGCCGGCACGATCACCGCCAACTACGACGGATTTCGCAAGAACCGGACCGTGATCGGTAAAAACGTGCGCATCGGCGTTGACACGATGCTGATCGCCCCGGTAAAAGTCGGCGACGCCGCCTACACTGGCGCCGGCGCGGTGATTATGGGCGATGTGCCCGAGGGTGCGCTCGCCGTGAGCGACAACGAGCAACGCAACATCGAGGGATACGCGAAGCGAAAGGCGACCGAGGAGCAGAGCAGGTGAGCACGATCGAGGAGCGTCCCCAGGCGGCAACCGCCATCCCGCATGACTACTCGAAGCGGATGATGATCTTCGGCGGGCGCAGCTCGATGGAGCTGGTCGGCAAGGTCTCCGGCAAGCTCGAACTCGACGTCGGCCAAGTGACGCTGAAGACCTTCGCAAACGGTGAGGTCTACTGCCGCTATGAGGAGTCGATTCGCGGCGCCGACGTCTTCTTGGTCCAGTCCACCTGTGGCAACGAGCAAACCGGGATGACGCCGAACGACTCGCTGATGGAGCTGCTGACGATGATCGATGCTGCCCAAGGTGCCTCCGCCCACCGGATCATCGCTGTCATGCCCTGGTACGGCTATGCCCGCCAGGACAAGAAGTCGGCGCCGCGCGAGCCGATCTCGGCGCGCATCGTCGCCAAGTGCCTGGAGGGAGTCGGTGTCGACCGCGTCCTGACCATGGACCTGCATGCCGGGCAGGTGCAGGGCTTCTTCCACGTGCCGGTCGACCACATGACCGCGATGCCGATGCTGACCCAGTGGTTCGCCGACCAAAACCTCACCGAGGAGCTGGTGATCGTCTCTCCAGACGCCGGCCGGGTAAAGACGGCGCGCAACTTCGCCCGTCGCATCGGCACCCATTGGGCGGTGATGGAGAAGGAGCGCCCCGCCCAGCAGGTGGCCGAGATCGGCTACGTGGTCGGCAACGTCAAGGGCCGCACCGCGGTGCTGGTCGACGACATGATCGACACCGCGGGTACGCTTTGCGCCGCCGCTCAGACTGTGCTCGACGAGGGAGCGGCGCGGGTGATCGCCTGCGCCACCCACGGCGTCTTCTCCGGCCCGGCATTCGAGCGCCTCGCCTACGAGAGCTCCGGCATCGAGCGAATTGTCGTCACCGACACGGTGCCGCTGCGCCCCGGCGCCCCGGACAACATCACCGTGCTCTCGACCGCGAGCACCTTCGCCGACTCGATCCGCCGCATCTTTACCGACGACTCGGTCTCCGAGATCTTCGCCGGCGAGAATCAGCTCTTCTAGTGCCGCCCCACGACCTGCGGCTGGTCGGCCACAAGGGCGCCGACCTGATCGCGCCGGGCAACACCCTGGAGAGCTTCGCCGCGGCGGCGGAGGCCGGGGTCGACACGATCGAGCTTGACGTGCTTTGGAAGCGCGACGGGCACCCTCGCCTGGAGGCCGCCGAGCGCTCGCCGCTGGTCGTTGCACACGACTGGCAAGACGCAGAACGGCGCACGCCGCTGACCCTGGGGGAGGCGCTCGACGCATTCGCCTCGCCGCCACTCGAGCGGGTCGAGATCGACCTCGACATCAAACTGCCTGGCCGTGAGGGGGAGCTGGTGGAGGCGCTAGCCGGGCGCGACCTGCTGGAGCGGGCGATGGTCTCGACGATGGAGCTCTCGAGTCTGGCCCGGATCCGCGAGCTCGAGCCTAACCTGAGACGCGGCTGGACCTACCCGAGGGTCACTCGCGACTGGGCCTCCAAGCGCTGGGCGAAAGGGCCGATGTTGGCGGCGCTGATGCTGATGCGGCACAACCTCCCCGGGCTCGCCGCACGCGAGTTGCCCAAGCTTGGAGTCCACGCGATGTGGGTCTATCACCCGCTCATCACTCGCCGGCTGGCCCGAATTACCGAGATCGCGGGGGTCGAGCTGATCGCTTGGACTGTCGATGACTTCGATCGGATGAAGAGCCTGGTCGAGCGCGGCGTTGACGGCCTCTGCTCGAACGACCCGCGCCTCTTCGCCGAGCTTTAGACGGTCGTCGGTGCGGGGCCCGGGCCGCCGCGCCCGCGCTTCTTGCGCACGGCAGAGTCGAGATCCTCCGCGCTGAAGCCGCCCAGCGCCTCGCCGTCGAGCGCGTAGCGGTAGAGCGCCACGCCAAAGATCCCGCTCAGCGCCCGGGCGATCAGCAGCGCGATCGCCAGCCCGATCGCGCCGATCACGACGAGCAGCGCCCCGCCGAAGTCAGTTGAGGACCAGATCGCGATCCCGAGCACGATCAGCACCGCAGCCGGCAGCACACCAAGCAGGAAGACCGCGCCGCCGATCGCGATGTTGCCGGTCACCTGCTGGCCCCAGCGAGATTTGAACAGGCTCGCCGAGCGCTTCAGCGTCTCAAAGGGCCCGGTGCCCTCCAGCGCGATGACCGGCACCGCGAGGAACGTGATCAGCGACCAGCCGATATCCAAAAGGCGCCCGAAGATCGCCCCAGCCAGTCCACCCTGGTTCTCGAGCAGGCTGAGGACGATGGCGACCACGGTGGAGACCGCCGCCCAGCCGGCGATCTGGGAGAGGCGGCTGCGCGACACTGCGAGGCCGTCGGCGACAGTCGCCTCCTGGCCACGGAAGATCATGTCGGCGGCTGCGGCCAGCCCGACGCTGAAGTAGATGCCGATCACCGCCAGAAGGTAGAAGCCGATCACGGCCAGCGGCGCGCCGACCGCGGCCTTTTGATCGGCGATCAGGTAGAGACCCGGCCCGAGGACTATCACGGCCATCAGGATCGTCGCCGCCGCGCCGTAGAGCGGGAAGCGGATCAGCGCGCGATGCTCCCGCAACAGCACCCAGCTCTTCTTCGTCAGCGCCCAACCGCGTCGCATCCTGCTCATCGCTGCTCTCCTCTCAGGCGGGGCTCGCCAATCCGGGGGTTCGCATCACGCCTCTTCCCTCGAAGTACTCCCACTCCTGCTCACCGAGCTCGGTCGCCGGCGGGTCGGCGTAGACCCACTCGCGGACGATCCGGTGCCAGTTGCGCTTGGCGCGGAGCTGTCCGAGCACGGCGACGACGCCGATCTCCATGCGGCGGCCCATCAGCTCGTCGGCCGGGATCGACTCGCGCCGCATCAAATCGAAGTACTCCGAGCGCGGGTCGTTGGTCGACTCGATGATCTTCATCACCCGCCGGGGGGTGATCTCGATCTCGCGATCCTCTACGTACCAGCCGCCCACCGCTCTCATGTGGTCCATCAGCCGTTCGGCGTCGAGCTTTGAGGGGCTCTTGACGAAGCCCAGCACGTGCAGGGCCTCGCGGAACGCCTCGGGGTCGTTTCGGGAGGCGGCGTCAAAGGCGCGCTGCTCGAGCAGAATCTGCTCGCGGTCGAGCTTCTTCGTCATCCCGAAGTCAAGGAAGGCGACCCGCCCGTCGCCCATCAGGATGTAGTTACCGGGGTGGGGGTCGGCGTTGAAGTGCTGGAGGTGGTAGATCGAACCGAAACTGCCGCGGAAGACAATCTCGCCGAAGCGGCTGCGCTCGGCGTGCGGCAGCTCCTTGATCTGCTCGAACCCCATGCCCTCGACCAGCTCGGTGACCAGCACCCGCCGCCGCGAGAGGCGGGTCACGACTTCGGGAACGTAGACGAACGGGTGGTCGCGGTAGGCGCGGGAGAAGGTGCGCTGGTTTTGCGCCTCGTACTCGTAGTCGAGCTCCTCCATCACCCGCTCGCGAATCTCGTGGGCGATCGCCTTGGCGTCGAGCCCGGGGGCGAGGGCGCGGGCCAGTCGGACCAGCGTCCCGGCGTTGCGCAGGTCGGCCTCCAGCGCCTCAGCGATCCCCGGATACTGGATCTTTACCGCGACGACGCGCCCGTCGAGCAGCCTGGCGCGGTGCACCTGGCCGATCGAAGCGGCCGCGAACGCCTCGGTCTCGAACTCGGCGAACAGCTCGGAGACTTGCTCGCCGTCGTACTCCTCCAGCAGCACCTTCTCGACCTTCTCCCAGGGCATCGGCGGCGCCTCGGTACGCAGTTTGGCGAGCTGCTCCTGGTAGATCTCGCGGTACTCCTCGGGGATGAACTCGGTGTCGATGAAGGAGGCAAACTGCCCGAGCTTCATCGCTGCGCCCTTCATCTGGCCGAGCGCACCGACCATCTTCATCGCCGTCTCCAGGTGGCGCTGCTCCAGGCGCTCCTTCCCCTCTTCCTCGGATCGGGCGACGTTCGTCGCCTTGGTCCCCGCGTAGCGGGCGCCCTGTACGCCGACGATCGAGCCGAGCTTGGCCGAGCGGCGGATCCTTCCCTTCGGGATCTTCGAGTCATCGGCCACGGTGGAAGGTTGCCACAGGCTCCGCTCCGCCCGGTTTCTCTATCCTCTCCCGTCCGATGGCCCCCGGTGATCGCGCAACGTTGAAGGTCGCTCCCCGCGCCGAGTTCGGCTCCAGGACGTCACGCCGCCTGCGGCGGCGGGGCCTGGTGCCCGGCGTCGTCTACAGCGGCGGCTCGGAGGCGAGGCCTTTCGAGGTGTCCGAGCGCGAGGTGCACACGGTGCTCGCCGACGGCCACGCCCTCTTCGACCTCGAGATCGAGGGCGCCGAGACCGTGCCGGTCGTGGTCAAGGAGCAGCAGCTGCACCCGGTGCGCGGCAGCCTCCAGCACATCGACCTGCAGGAGGTGAAGTTAAACGAGGCGATCCAGGCCGAGGTTGCGATCGAGCTGGAGGGCGCCGAGGCCGCTCCCGGCGTCAAAGGCGGCGGCGTGCTCGAGCACGTCACCCGCGAGATCACGGTTGAAGCGCTGCCCGCCGAGATACCCGACCGGATCATCGTCGATGTCTCGGCGATGGAGATCAACGACACCGTCCAGCTCTCCGCGGCGACCGCGCCGGAGGGCGTCAAGTTCGTCGCCGAGGATCCCGAGGAAGTCACCATCGCCACCCTCTCGCCGCCGCGCGTCGAGGAAGAGCCGGAGCCGGCGCTCGAGGAGGAGACCGAGCTGGTCGGCGAGGAGGGCGAGACCCCCGCCGGCGAGGAGGCCTCCGCCGAGGAGGGTGAGGGCCGCGAGCAGGCCGAGGGCGGCGGGGAGTAACCGCTGTCCCTGTTCCGCCGCCGGGCCGGGCGCGGCGAGGAGAGCAGGGCGGGCGACCGCATCCTGATCGTCGGGTTGGGCAACCCCGGGCGCGAGTACGCCGGGACTCGCCATAACATCGGCTTTGAGGTTGCCGAGGAGCTTGCCCGCCGCTGGGAGCTGCCGCAGGCCAGGCGGAAGTTCGGCGGTCTGATCGCCGAAGGACGCGCTGGTCCCGGCGGCCCGCGGGTGGCGGTCCTGCGGCCGCAGACCTACATGAACGAGTCGGGCGACTCGGCCGGCCCGGCGCGCGGAGCGCTGAAGGCGCGGCTGGACCGGGTGGTGGTGCTGCACGACGAGATCGACCTTCCCTTCGGTGAGGTGCAGGCCCGCCTGGGGGGCGGGCTGGCCGGCCACAACGGCCTCAAGAGCCTCAAACGCGGGCTCGGCGACGCCGAGTTCTGGCGGGTGCGGGTGGGGGTGGGACGACCCGACTCCACCGATCCAGAGGTCGTCTCCTCTTACGTGCTCTCGCGTTTCCGTGAGCCCCGCGGGGAGGTCGCCGCGCTGATCGATCGTGCTACCGGGGAGACCGAGCGACTGGTCGAGGAGCTAGGTTCGGGGCGAAAGTGAGCGATTCCCCAGACCTGATCGGCTACGAGGTCGACGAGCGGGGCGTGGGGGTGCTGCGCCTGCAGCGCCCCGGCGCGCGCCACGCGATCAATACCCAGATGCTCGCCGAGATGCTGGAGCATCTCGCGGTGGCCCGCACCGACGACGCCGTCCGCGTCTTGGTCCTCACCTCCTCCGATCAGATGGGCCTCTCGGCCGGCGCCGACGTCAAGGAGGATCTGGGGGAGGAGGGCAAGGTAGGCCGCATGCAGCTCTTCGCCGACCTCTACGACGCGATCGTCGCCTTCCCGAAGCCGACGATAGCCGTATGTCACGGCGACGTGGTGGGGGGCGGGGCGGAGATCGCCGTCGCCTGCGACATGCGGGTAGGTGGCTCCAACCTGCGGATGCGCTTCCCGGGCGCAGCGCTGGGTGTGCCGGTTGGGCCGGCGCGCCTGGTGACGCTCTGTGGCCTGGCCGCCGCCAAGTACCTGCTGCTCTCCTCGCGCACGGTCGGCGCCGACGAGGCGCTGCGGCTCGGCCTCGTCAACCGCGTCGCCCCGGCGGCAAGGACCGAGGAGGCCGCGCTCGAGCTTGCTGCCCAGGTCGCGACCCACCCGCCCGAGGCGGTTGCCCGCTTGAAGCGGATGCTGCACGAGTGGGACGACGTCGAGGGGCGTTCTCGAAGCGAGGGCGAGGGCCAGGTGGAGTGGCAGAGGTCGGGGCCCGGTCTCCCCTACGGGAGATAGCCGCCTCCTAGAATTGGCCCCCCGGACCATGTGCCCGGGCTTTTCGCGTGCCATGAGCCTCCGTCCCCTGATCGAGATCGCCGCCGAGAACGAGCGCGTCCACGCGCTCAGTGGCCGCGCTCGCGATGCGGTGGCCGGCGGCGAGAAGGTTGCGGTGCGCGCTTCGGCGATGCTGCGGCCGCTGCTGCTGGCGGCGCTGCTCGAGGACGATCGCGGCCTCGCCGGTCGCCCGGCGCTGCTCATCAGCGCCGACGATCGCTCCGCCCGCGACCTTGCCGTCGACCTTCGCGCCTACCTGGCGCCGCGCCGCGTCCGCTTCTACCCCTCGCGTGGGACCGGCTATGCCTCCCATATCTCCCCGCCGCCGCATCTGGTCGGGCTGCGGATCGACGCGCTCGACGCGCTCGGCCAAGAGGAGGACGCGGTGGTCGTGGCGAGCGCCACGGCCCTTGCTGAGGCGGTTCCCGATGCATCGCTGCGGCCGGCCGGCTTCGCGGTAACGATCGGCGAGGAGCTCGACCTGGGCGCGGTATCGGAGGATCTGGTCGGTGCCGGCTATGAGCGGCTCGACCAGGTGACCGAGCGCGGCCAGTTCGCCGTCCGCGGCGGCATCCTCGATGTCTTCCCGGCGACCGAGGAGCGGGCTGTGCGGATCGAGTTGTTCGGCGATGAGGTGGAGTCGATGCGCTGGTTCTCGACCTTCACCCAGCGCTCGCTCGGCGACGCCGAGCGGGTCGAGCTGGCGCCGGCGGCGGAGCTCGACGCCGAACACCGCGAACTTGCCGAGCTAGCGGCGATGGAGGCGGCCGAGCAGGGCGAGCCGCTCTCCAACCTGGCCGATCTGCTGCCGCTCGACCACTTCAGGGCACCCCTTGACCTGGTGCCGGGCGATGCCGCCGTTTTGCTCGCCGCCGCCGAAGAGATCGAGCCCGCCCTGCGCGACCATTGGGAGGACGTGACGACGGCGATGCACGCCGATGACGCCCGCCATCTCTACGTCGATGTTGCGGCGCCTCTCGCCGAGCGCGCCGCTCTCTCCCTGACCGGCGCCGGCGAGGACGATGAGGACGCCTTTCGCGCCGCCCGCGCCGAGTCGCCGGCGCGCAGCGTCAAGGAGGCCGAGGGCGAGCTGGAGAAGCTGGTCCGCTCCGGCTACCGCACCGTCGTCGCCTTCGAGCGCCGCGGCGAGGCGGAGCGGGCGCGCTACGGGCTCGACCGCCTCGACGTCTCGCTGCTCGACGGCGGGCGCCTCTCGCCCGAGCCCGGCCTCGCCTTCGCCGAGGCGCATCTGCGCGAGGGCTTCATCAGCCCCGAGCTGCGACTCGCGGTCTTCCCCTTCCGCCGCCTCGTCCACCGGCGCCGCCGCGCCGAGGACCGCGTCCCCGGTGCGGCCCGCGGCCGCCTCGCCTTCGGCGAGCTGCGGGTCGGCGACTACGTCGTCCACGAGGACCACGGCGTCGCCCGCTTCGCCGGCTTTGAGACTCGCGAGGTCGGCGGCGTCACCCGCGACTACCTCTACCTCGAGTACAAGGGCGAGGATCGCGTCTACGTTCCCACCGAGCAGCTCGCCAAGCTGAGCCGCTACGTCGGCTCCGGCGGCGAACCGACCCTCTCGGCGCTGGGCGGCAAGCGCTGGGAGAACATGAAGGCGCGCGCCCGTCGCGCCGCCGGGACCCTCGCCGGCGAGCTGCTCAACCTCTACGCCGAGCGCCGTGCCCGCAAGGGCCACGCCTTCCCGCCCGACGGCGAGTGGCAGATCGCGATGGAGGCGGCCTTCCCCTATCGCGAGACCGCCGACCAGATCGAGGCGATCGAGGCGGTGAAGGGCGACATGGAGGAGGAGCGGCCGATGGACCGGCTGCTTTGCGGTGACGTTGGCTTCGGCAAGACCGAGGTGGCCCTGCGCGCTGCCGTCAAGGCGGCGGCCGACGGCAAGCAGGTGATGATGCTGGTGCCGACGACGATTCTCGCCCAGCAGCACTTCGGCACCTTCCGCGAGCGGCTCGCCGACCTGCCGTTCACGGTCGAGGGCGTTTCCCGGTTGCGCAAGGCGGCAGAGGTCAAGCAGGTGCTCGCCGACTTTGAGGCGGGCGGTGTGGACATCCTGATCGGCACCCACCGCCTGCTCTCCCGCGACGTGCGCGCCAAGGACCTCGGTCTCATCATCGTCGATGAGGAGCAGCGCTTCGGCGTCAAACAAAAGGAACTGCTGCGCCAGCTCAAGCTCAAGGTCGACGTGCTGGCGCTCTCGGCGACACCGATCCCGCGCACCTTGCAGATGAGCCTCGCCGGCCTCCGCGACATCTCGGTGATCGAGACGCCGCCAGAGGGGCGCCGCCCGGTCCGCACCTACGTCGGCCCCTACGACGAAGACCTGGTGCGGCGGGCGATCGAGCGCGAGGTCGAGCGCGGCGGCCAGGCCTTCTTCCTCCACAACCGGATCGACTCGCTGCCCGAGGTGGCGGAGCAACTGCGCGGCCTGGTGCCGAAGGCACGCTTCGCCGAAGCGCACGGCAAGATGGACGAGGAGCGCCTGGAAGAGACGATGCTCGACTTCCTGCGCGGCGGCGCCGACTGCCTGGTGACGACGACGATCATCGAGTCCGGGCTCGACATCCCCACCGCGAACACGCTGATCGTCGAGCGTGCCGACCAACTCGGGCTCTCGCAGGCCTACCAGATCCGCGGCAGGGTAGGCCGCTCCCGCGAGCGAGCCTTCGCCTACCTGCTCTACCCCTCCCCGGAGGTACTGACCGAGGAGGCGGCGGCGCGGCTCTCGACTCTCGCCGACCACACCGAGCTGGGCTCTGGCTTCCGAATCGCAATGCGCGACCTCGACATCCGCGGCGCCGGCAACCTGCTCGGCGACGAGCAGTCCGGCCACGTCGCGGCGGTCGGCTTCGAGCTCTACTGCCAGATGATCGACGAGGCGGTCGCCGAGGCCGGCGGCGGCGAGGAGGCCGGAGAGGAGGCACCCGAGCCGGTTCGCCTCAACGTCCCCGTCGACGCCTACCTACCGGCGACCTTCGTCCCCTTTGAGGCGGCGAAGATCGACATTCACCGCCGTATCGTTGCGGCGCGCGAGCCGGGCGAGCTTCGGGCGATCCGCGACGAGCTGAACGACCGCTTCGGCCAGTTGCCGGCGGAGGCCGAGAACCTGCTGAGGCTCCAGGCGGCGCGGATGGAGCTGGGTCTGGCGGGGGCGCGCAGCGTCGAGTTCCGCGGCGGGCGGATCAGCGTCGCCGGGGTCGAGTTGGACTCCGCGGGAGCCGGGATGCTGGCGGAGCAGGTTGAGGGCGCGGTCTATGAATGGCGGGAGAAGACCGCCGCGGTTCGTGTCCCCGACGAGCCCGAGGCGCGACTCGCTGCCGTTCTCGCGATGGCCGCGGGCTTAAGGGACGCGAGGCGGTCTTCAGATATGCTGCCCGCTGCGTGAGTCCGAGCCAGCGCAAAAGACCCACGACGGGCCAGGGAAAGAGCGGAAGCGCCGCAGGGCGCTCATCTGGTTCTGCGCCGTTGCAGCGGCTCGGCCTGCTCCTCTTCGGCGCGGTCTTCGTCCTTCTCTTCGCCGGCTTCGCGATCGCCCAGGGGATCGGCCACCCAAGCGTCCCGGTCGGAGACGTGGCGCTGGTCGAAGGCGTCCCCTCAAACGTCGGCCATGTCTCCGAAGCCGAATACAAAAAGTCCCTCCTTCAGTCTGCGTCTCAGACAGGGCTGAAAAAACTCCCGAAACCGGGCGAAAAACAGTACGAAGAACTGAAGAAAACGGCGCTGGGCAACCTCTTCAACATGATCTGGATCCAGGGGCAGGCCGAAGAAATGGGAATCACGGTGACGGAAAAACAGATCGCCACCGAACTTGCCCAGATCAAGAAACAGAACTTCAAAACCGCGGCCGCCTACAAGAAATTCCTCAAGACCTCGCATTTCACCCAGAGCGACGTCAACGATCGGGTGAAGCTGAAACTGCTCAGCACTCAGATCCAGCAGCAGATCGGCAAAAGTGCGCCGACGCCTTCGACCTCCCAGATCCAGCAGTACTACGAAGCGGCGAGGGCAACCCAATTCACGACACCGCCTTCGCGCAACGTCCGCCTCGTCCTCAACAAAGACAAGGCCAAGGTCGAAGCGGCGAAGGCCCAGCTCGAAAAGGACCACTCAACGGCGAGCTGGGCGAAGGTCGCCAAGAAGTATTCGACCGAACCGACCTCGAAGAGCAGCGGCGGCCTGGAGTCGGGAGTCACCGAAGGCCGCTTTCAGGAACCGCTGAACAGCGACATCTTCAGTGCGCCGAAAGGCCAGTTGGAGGGACCGATCAAGACATCCCTTGGCTACTACGTGTTCGTGGTGGAAAAAGCGACGCCGAAGAAAGTCGAGCCGCTGACCCAGGTGAAATCCCAGATCAGCTCCCAGCTCACTCAGCAAAACCAGCAGGAAGCCTTCACCCAGTTCGTGAGCAACTACAGCAACAAGTGGCAGTCGCGCACCTTCTGCGCCGCCGGCTACACGATCGAACGCTGCGCCAACTACCCCGGTCCTGCACACCCGGCGAGCGCACCGCCCGCCTGCTATGAAGCGCACCCGAAAGGCGGCCTCCCAGCCGCATGCCCGGCGGCGGTCCAGCAGCTGGCGCCCGCCCTGCCCGGTACGGTCACCATCCTCATGCCGAAAGGCCAACAGCTGCCGCAGCGCCCGCAGCCAGCCGGTCTCAAACCGGTCACCGCGACCACCGGCACCGGCCTGAGCGGGCTCCCCGCAGGCGTGACCGGGACCCCGGGCGCAACCGGGACATCGACCGGCACCCCCTAGCCGCTTTCTCTCCCAGCGCGGCCAATAGACTGCCGCGCCTGCAATGAGTGCGATCGCCTCCATCCACGCGCGGCAAATCCTCGACTCGCGCGGCAATCCGACGATCGAGGTTGAAGTTGGGCTCGAGTCAGGCGCTCGGGGGCTGGCGGCGGTGCCCTCTGGCGCCTCGACCGGCGAGTTCGAGGCAGTCGAGCTTCGCGACGGTGGCGAGCTCTGGGCAGGCAAGGGGGTCTCCCGCGCGATCGCCAACGTCAACGGCGAGATCGCCGCGGCGCTGACCGGTGCCCGCGCCGCAGAGCAGGGCGCCCTTGACGAGACGATGATCGAGCTGGACGGGACGCCCAACAAGGGCCGGCTCGGCGCCAACGCGATCCTCGGCGTCTCGCTCGCCACAGCCAAGGCCGCCGCGGCGGACTCCGGCCAGCCGCTCTACCGCTACCTGGCCGAGCTCTACGGGGGCGGCGAGCCGACCCTGCTGCCGGTGCCGATGATGAATGTCCTCAACGGCGGCGCCCACGCCGACAATTCGGTCGACTTTCAGGAGTTCATGGTGGTGCCGGCGGGGGCTGCGAGCTTCTCGGAGTGCCTGCGGGTCGGCGTAGAGGTCTTCCACGCGCTGAAGAAGAGCCTTGCCTCGCAGGGGCTATCGACCGCGGGAGGCGACGAGGGCGGCTTTGCTCCCAACCTCGACTCCAATGAGGCCGCGCTGCAAGCGGTGCTCGGCGGGGTGGATGCCGCGGGCTATGAGCCCGGTGCCGATGTCTTCGTTGCGCTTGACCCGGCGAGTAGCGAGGTCTTTAAGGGCGGCGCCTACGTGCTTGAGCATGAGGGCCGCACCCTCTCCCCCGAGGAGATGGCCGCCTACTGGGAGGACGCCTGCTCGCGCTACCCGATCGTTTCGATCGAGGACGGCATGGACGAGGAGGACTGGGACGGCTGGAAGCTGCTGACCGAGCGACTGGGGGCGCAGGTCCAGTTGGTCGGCGATGACCTCTTCGTCACCAGCCCCGAGCGGCTGCGGCGCGGGATCGAGTTGGGGGTGGGCAATTCAATCCTGGTCAAGGTCAACCAGATCGGCACCCTGACCGAGACCTTGGAGGCGATCCGCATGGCGCGCGAGGCCGGCTACACCACGGTCATCTCGCACCGCTCGGGGGAGACCGAGGACACGACGATCGCCGACTTGGCGGTCGCGACCGGGGCCGGCCAGATCAAGACCGGCGCCCCCTCGCGCACCGATCGCGTCGCCAAGTACAACCGGCTGCTGCGGATCGAGGAGGAGCTTGGCTCTGCGGCTCAGTTCCCCGGCCTGCAGGCATTCCCCCAGCGGTCCAAGTAGATGCAGGAATGTGGGGCTCGGCCGCAAAGGAGCGAACATGGCTGCGCGCGCCCCCGCGGGAAACGCAAGCGCCCGCCGCGCGCGGCGGCGCCCGGCCGCCCGCAGGCGGCCCGCCGCCCGTCGCGGCGCCAGTCGCATCCATTGGGACCGGGTCGGGCGCATCGCGCTGACCTTCGTCCTCGCGGCCGTCCTTTACTCCTATCTGAACCCGGCGATCGACTTCGTCAAGACCTACATGGCGACGACCGCGGCCAAAGCGCAGCTACACGTGCTGCAGCGCCAGAACACGATTCTGCATCATCGCGTCCAAACGGCCGAAGAGCCGATCGTGATCGAAAGCAAGGCGCGCTCGCAGGGGATGGTCGCAGAAGGCGAGACCCCGATCGTCATTCGCGGACTCAACTAAGAAGCCCAGGAGCCCGGGGTGGTTAGCGCCGGCTCTTATCTCCTCGGTGCGGCGGCCCTGAGCGCTGTCGCCCTCTCGCTCGGCTTCAGCGCCTTCTGCCTGCGCCGAGGGCTGCTCCCTGGCTGGCAGGGCGCCCCCGCCCGCCTGGTCGAGGTCATCCTCGCCATCGCCCTCCTCATCTGGATCTCCGAGATCCTCGGCACCTTCAGCCTCTTCTACGCCGGGACTCTCGTATCGGCTTGCCTGCTGCTTGCCGTGATCGTCGCCTGGAAGGCTCGCGCCTCATCTGCGGCCGACGCGGTCGGAGCGGGATCGGGTGCAACGACCCTGCCCCCATCCCCCGGTGAGGGGATCCGCAACCGAGCAGCCATGTCCCTGATCACGGTTGGCGTCATCGCTGTCGTCTTTGCAGACTGGGGTTTGACCACCAAGCAGGCCCTAGACCAAGGCATCTTCAACTTCGACTCGCTCTGGTACCACATGCCGTTCGCAGTGGACATGGTGCAGAGCCACTCGGTCACCGGGCTCCACTACATCGACACGGTCTTCACCAACTGGTTCTACCCCCAGAACTCCGAGCTGCTGCACGCGGTTGGCATTCTGCTCACCCACCGCGACACGCTCTCACTTTTCATCAACTTCGGCTGGCTGGCGATCGCCTTCCTCGCCGCCTGGTGCATCGGGCGACCTTATGGACGCGGCCACCTCACCGTCGCCGCGGCAGCGATCGTCCTCGAGTGCCATACGCTGGTCGTGCGGGAGCCCGGGGCTGCCAAGAACGACCTCGCCGCCGCGGCCCTGCTGCTTGCCTCGATCGCAATCCTCATCAACGCCTGGGCACAGCAGCGCGCAAGTGAGGCTTTGCCGGGGGAGGGGAGAGGCTCCCTCCCGGTCGGCTGGCCATTGGCCCTCGCCGGGCTGGCTGGCGGTCTCGCCGTCGGGACCAGGGACACCGCGCTGGCGATGGCCGCGGCTTTGACAGTGGCCGTGGTGGTGTTGGCG
Organism: uncultured Solirubrobacterales bacterium; assembly: GCA_963777915.1. GTDB lineage: Bacteria > Actinomycetota > Thermoleophilia > Solirubrobacterales > 70-9 > CAVUPF01. Next base: position 57,060 of record CAVZSH010000007.1, read on the forward strand.
CCGCCGGGCAGGCGCCGGGCAGCGGCGATGTGGTGGTTCGTGCCAGCCCTGCTCGGTGGCGGCTTCTGGTACCTGCGCAACCTGATCGCCGCGGGCAATCCACTGCCCGAGATCGCCCACCTGGGCCCGATATCCCTACCGCACCCAGAGCAGCTTCAGACCGCCCGGCCCGGCTTCAGCATCTCCCACTACATGACAGACACAGCCGTCTGGCGCGAGTACTTCGCCCCCGGCCTTCATCAGGCATTCGGAGTGCTCTGGCCGCTGGTGGTCGGCGGAGCGGTGCTCGCCGCCGCTCTGGCGCTGCTGCGGGGCCGCGATCGCGCCGTGCGTTGGATCGGCGCCGTCGCCCTGTTCGGGATGCTCATCTACCTGTTTACACCGCTAAGCGCCGCCGGGGCGCAGGGCGCGCCGGTTGCCTTCGCGATCAACGTTCGCTTCGTCATCCCCGCCCTGCTGGCGGGGATCGTGCTGGCGCCTCTGGCGCGCTGCATCGAGGGCGAGCGCCGCCAGTGGGCGCTGATGGGCGCGCTGCTCCTCGTCCTCATCGTCACCGATCGCTCCGACGCCGCCCTCCGCGATCCCTCGCGGGTCTTCGCCTGGCTGCTTGTGGCTCTGGTCGTGCTGGTGCCGGCGGCTCTGCTGCTGGCCCGCCATCGGGGCGCCGGGCGCGGCGCCGTCGCAGCCGGCTTTGCCGTGCTCGCGCTCACCGTGGTGGCAATCGGCTACCCGGTGCAGCGCGACTACCTGCGCGACCGCTTCCAGGCCGGCGTCCCCGGCATGCACCTCGATGCCGCCTATCGCTGGGCGCGCCACACGAGCGGCGCCCGCATCGGCCTTGCCGGCACCACTGCGGGATTCCTCCAGTACGGCTTCTATGGCCCCGACCTCTCCAACCGCGTCGTCTACCTGGGCGCCAAGGGACCGCACGGAGCGTTCAATCCCATTCCCACCTGTCGAGAGTTCCGCGCCGCGGTCAACGCCGCCGGCCTCGACTACCTCGTCACCTCCCCATTCCTCAACTTCATCCACACCAACGACCCGATCTCCTCGCCCGAGGCGGGCTGGTTGCGCGGTGAGGCAGCCGTCGTTCCGCTCCTCCGCAGCGGGCCGGTAACGGTGTGGAAGGTGCGGGGGTCACTTAACCCGAGCGGCTGCGGCCCCGCCAACGCGCCGCTGCGCCGAATTCCCAACGCCCCCGCATGAGAGGGCCGCGGTTGGCCCTGGGTACCCTGGCCGAGTGAGCTACCCGTTAGAGAACGCATACTTCCAGTGGGAGGAGGGATGGCGGGTCCTGCAGGGCCTTCCCGCCGACCCGGCCACGCGGCGGCGTGCGGACCGCGTAGTCGACGCCGTGCGCGAGGGGTTGCGGCGGCGGATCGGGCCGACCTTCACCGCCGCCGAGCTCGCCGATCTCTACGGGCGCGGCACCGACTGGTGCCTTCAGGTTGGGCTCGATGCGGCACCGGAGCTGGAGACCGACCCGCAGTCACTTGCCGACGCAGCCTTCTGGCTCTACCTGCGCGGCGCCAGCGACTTCGCGGGCGGGCCGAAGCTAGTCGTCTGAGTCGACGGGCTCCTCGACGCCGGCCCGCCGGATCACGATCTGGTCCGGGTCGACCCTGACCGTGACCTCGCGTTGCCCGGCCCAATGCTCGACGTATACGGGGTTCTCCTTTATCGCTGGGTCGAGCCAGAGGCCGTAGCCGTCGGTCTCGCCGTGGTCGAAGGTCGCCTCCAGCTCTTTGCGCCGGCCGCGACCGCCACGCCGGCCGCGGCGCCGCCTGCGGCGAGGACGGCTCTCGCCGCCAGCATCCTCATTCCCGCTCCGATCATCCTCAGCGCCCTCCTCGTCCTCGGCAGTTTCCTCGTCCTCTGCGACCTCCTCGGCACCTACCGCGGCGGTGGCGGCTTCGATCTCGGCTTCGATCTCGTCGCGGAGATCGATTTCGGAGCCGGTGTCCTCGGCGTCGGGGGAGAGGTCGTACTGGTCGCGGAACTCGCGCAGCTCGGTGGTGCTGATCTCGAGCTGGTGCGCGATCCAGGCATCGGTCCGTCCTTGCCGCACCCAGGCGCGGATCTGGTTGAGTTGCGGCTTCAGGGAGCGTCTGGCCATCGGCGGGCGAGTCTATTCAACCGGGAGTCTCCCCCGCGGGGTCGCTAGGCCATCAGGAAGCCGAGCGCCTCGAACATCGCGAGGACGACCACGGCGACGGTCACCGTCAGGCAGACGGCGAGGACGCTGAACCGCACCTTGCCCTGCTGCTCGGTGCGGTTGATACGGCGGGCACGCGAGCGATTCGCAGCCCGCCTGCGAAGCTGCTCGCGCCGGCGGCGCTCCAAGGTGGTCTCCTGCTCGAAGGCCGTCTCGAACTGGGAGATGCTCTGTCGCATTCGCATGGGTCAGGGTGGCCCGGGGCCGCGGGGCACCGTAGCAAAGCGCGGTGAAGGACTCAGAATCGGCAGCGGCTCACCCTGCCGCGAAGTGCCGCTCCTTGCCGCTACGGAGTGCGGCGGATGCTGGAGAGCAGCGTCTCCTTGATCTTGGCGATGATCTCCAGCGCGTCGCTCCACTCGCGCTGCCAGACGTTGCGGCCGAAGATGACCCCGGAGCCGCCCGCCTCCAGCACCATGCGGCTGTGGGCAAGCACCGTCTCGTCATCGACCTTGGAGCCCCCGGAGAGGACGACGAGCGAGCGGCCGGCGGACTCCACGCAATGGCGGATCGCCTCCTCTTGGCTGATTTCCATCTCGTTATAGGGGGCGGGGGCGTCCCTGTCCTTCTCGGAGGGCTTCGGCATGTTGAGCTTGACGATGTCGGCGCCCATCTCCATCGCCATCCGCGCGGCGTAGTCGATCGCGTAGAAGGAGGTGGCCCCGCCCTTTGCGTCGATCGCTTCGCCGCGCGGGTAGGCCCAGATGACCAGCGGCATCCCGAAGCGGTCACAGTCCTGGCGCACCCCGCGCAGCTGGGCCAGGTCCTCGTCCTGGCGCGGAGAGCCGACGTAGAGCGTGTAGCCGACCGCCTCGGCGCCGAGCCGCACAGCGTCCTCGACGCTCGCGTTGCAGCTCGAGAAAGCCTTGGCAGAAGAGGGGATGTCGGTCTTGCCGTTGACCTTGAGGATCAGCGGCACCGCTCCGGCGTAGTCGGGGTAGTACTTCTCCGCCATCCCGATCTGGCAGGCAAGCGCCGAGTAGCCGGCCTCAGCCGCCAGTCGGAACTGGTAGTCGGGGTCCTTGGAGGCCGGGTTGGGGAAGAAGTCGCGCGGACCGTGCTCGATGCCCTGGTCGATCGGCAGCAGCATCAGCGTCCCGTTGCCGGGGCCGAACTCGAACAGAAGCCTGTGCAGGCGAGCGCGCTTGCCGGGCGCCAAGGTCGCGAGCAGCGATTTCTGCTCAGTCAGGCTCTTCAACTCCACGCTGATTCCTCCTCAAAGACGGGTGCGACCGCAGTATGTCACCGGCGAGGGAGGCGGGAGGTCGGGGCAGGGGGGTTATTCTCGGATGGTCATGAGCGAGACTGAGCTCAGCGTCGTCTGCAAGAACTGCGGCTCGGAGGTAAGCCCCTACGTGACCGAGTGCCCCTACTGCGGTGCGCGGTTGCGCAAGCGGGCGCCGAAACTGGAGCGCCGCGGCGACGGGCTGGAGCCAAAACTCACGCGGCGACGGGTGCGGCGCCCTGGCTTTCTTGCTCTCAGCCGCTTCTCGCACGACCCGACGCGGCCCTATGCGACCCTCGCCGTGATCCTCGGCTCCGCCACGCTGCTGCTCGTGCAGAAGGCGAGCGGCGGCGCTCTGGCAACCTTCGGCGGGCTCATCGTCCCCTACCAGGGCGAGTGGTGGCGGTTCCTCACCGCGCCGTTCGCCTACGTCGACGTCGGCTACCTCTTCGTCGTAGCGGTCGGTCTGGCGATCTTTGCGACCGGGCTCGAGCGGCGCTTGGGGAGCCTCCCCACCGGCCTGCTGCTGGTTGCCTGCGGCTCGCTCGGCATGCTGGCGGCAAACGGGATCGCCGAAGCCCAGGGTGAAATCGCAGTGATCGCCGGTGGCAACGGGATGGCGCTGGGAGCGGTTGCGGCCTGGTTCGCGATTCGTCGCACCGAAGTACACCACGCGATCGAGGAGGACTACGACCTGGTCGGGGTCATCGTCGCGGCCGCCGTCCTGCTCGCGCTGCCGATCTTTGACTCGACCGCGAATGTCTTCGCGGGCCTGGTCGGCGGCGCGGTTGGCGGCCTCGCCGGGCTCGCGGCATCGGCGCTTCGCCCCTCCGATTAGGCTGAGCAACCTGTGGCTCCCAGCGACAGCGAACTCGACACCGCGATCGAGCGGCTCATCGACGCCGAGCGCTTCGCCGAGGCGGAGCGAATCGTGGCGCGAGCCGCGCCGCAGTTGCAGCGGGTGCTAGCCACTGCTCTCGCCGAGGGCGGCTGGTTTGGCGAGCCCCACGAGGCCGAGACGCTGAGGGCTGCCACGGTGCCCGACCCCGACGAGCGGATCGCCGCCGTTGGCGCCCTGCTGGCCGAGGAGGCGAGGATGGGGATGATGGTCGGAGTTGCAGTCGGCTGGGCGCTACACGAGGAGTTGACCAAACCCGCAGACACCACAGGAGAGGACTGAGCTATGGAGATCAAGTTCCACGGCCATTCATGTTTCGAGCTGAGCGAGGGCGAGACCACCGTGCTCGTCGACCCTTTCCTCAAGCCCAACAATCCAAAGGCGGTGGCGAGCGCCGAGGAGGTCGATCCGACCCACATCGCGCTCAGCCACGGCCACGTCGACCACATCGCCGACGCGGTGCCCGTCGCCAAGCGCACCGGCGCCCACTGCGTGGCGATCGTCGAGCTTGCCAGTTGGCTCCAGGAACAGGGCGTCGAGGCGGTCAGCGATCCCAACCTCGGCGGCACAGTCGAGTTCGACTGGGGCTGGGTCAAGCTTGTGCCGGCCTGGCACACCAACACGATCCCGGGCTCCGCAGAAGCCCCCCTCAGCGCCGAGCACGGGACCGCGATCGGGACCGCCGCCGGCCTGGTGATCGAGATCGGCGGCCAGACTGTCTACCACGGCGGTGATACCTGCCTGTTCAGCGACATGAAGCTGATCGGCGAGCGCAACCCGATCGATATAGCGCTGCTGCCGATCGGTGGCCACTACACGATGGACCGCAATGATGCCGTGCTCGCGGCGGAGTTCGTCGGGGCCGGCACGGTGATCCCGATGCATTACGACACCTTCCCGCCGATCGAGACCGACGCCGCGGCCTTCAAGTCCGAGGTGGAGTCGAGGACCGCGGCCAAGGTAGTCGTGCTCCAGCCGGGCGAGACGCACAGGGCTTGAGAAAACTGGCTGACTGGCCAGTCCTACTGCTAGTCTCGCCCTGACCGCACCAGCCCGAGCGAGGAGAGCAGACAGTGCAGATTAGAGAGGCATCCGGGACGCAGTCGAGGACCGAGCGCGCCGACTTCCAGGCGACGGCCGATCCGGCGCTGATCGAGGCCGCCGATCGCACCGCCAACGTCAAGCTACTCACCTACGAGGAGCTTTACCGGCTCTGGGAGCGTCAGCAGTGGCAGACCCAGGAGCTGGACTTCAGCCGCGACCGCGAGGACTGGCAGGAGCGGATCAGCGCCGAAGAGCGCTTCCAGCGCATGTATGGGCTCTCCTCCTTCTTCATCGGCGAGCAGAAGGTGGCCGAGGAGCTCGGGCCGATCATGCGCGCCGCCCCAACCGAGGATCAGAGGATCTTCCTCTGTACTCAGATCGCCGACGAGGCGCGCCACGTCCGCTTCTTCGAGCGCTTCTACCGCGAGGTTGGCGTGCTGGAGGCCGACGGCCTCACCGAGATGCTCGCCGAGACCTCCGAGCACCTCAACGAGAACTTCGGCCGCCTCTTCGACGAGATGCTGAAGAAGCGCACCGATCGCCTCTCGAGCGAACCCGAGGACTGCGAGGTACTGGTCGAGGCGATCACCCTTTACCACATGGTGATCGAGGGCATGCTGGCCCTCACCGGGCAGCACTTCATCATGGACTTCAACGAGCGAGAAGGGACGCTGCCGGCCTTCGTCGAAGGCTTTCAGAACGTCGCTCGCGACGAGCACCGCCACGTCGCCTTCGGCTCCGTCTTCCTGCGCGAGAAGGCCCACGAGGACGAGCGCTACAAGCAGGCGATCCAGCGCACCCTGGAGGAGGCGCTGCCGGTGGCCGACGGGGTGCTATCGCCGCCTTGGGCCGAGGACGTCGAGGACTGGGAGCTGTTCGGCTACTCGCTGGAGGACACCCGCAAGTTCGCCGGCACCTGCCTGATGCGCCGCCTCAAGGTGATCGGCCTCCAGTAAGGCTCGCGGCTGCGGGCGGGTGGAAGGTTGCGCTGCGCTCAGGGAGCGGGAGATTCTTCTACCGGTGGGGTTGCTTCTTCGGGCGGAGTCGGGCTGACTTCCTGTTCGGGTGCCGGTTCGGCGGCGGGAGGAGAGTACGGGGTCGATTCGCCGACGGTGACTACGACTGTGCTGCCGCCGCTTGTGTGTGCGCCGGGGGCGGGGGTGGAGGGAGAGGCCCCGGTCACACCCTCCGTGGAGGGTGTCGTCGTGTCGGTCGACTGTCCCACTGCGTCGGCGGTGGCCGGGGGCGTCGAGGCTTGGTTTGTCACCGGCGGCTTGGCCGGGGGCACCGGTGCCGGGACAACCGCCGCCGTCGCTTCCGTCGGCTCGGGGGAAGGCTTAAGGACATGGGCCGGGGCGATGGATGGGGCGGCAGATCTGCGACTGACACGGGCGATGGGCGTGCCGCGGGGGACTGGCGCCGGGTTTTCCTGGGGCTTCATCTCGACCGCGCCGGCAGTGATCACGGCCGCAGTCACCACGCCGACGGCCGCCTTGGTACCGATCGCCCCGCCGATCGCGCCGATCCCGCTGGCCGCACTGCTTCCGCTGAGTGCCGCGCCGACCGAGGAGCCGACTGCTCCGGCTCCGGTGGCGCTCGCCCCTGCCCCCGCTCCTGCGGCGCCGGCGCCTGCGGCGCTCGCTCCGGTGCCTGCCCCCGCCCCACCGAGGCCGAGCTTGGAGGCGAGGAATCCCTTCAGCGCCAGCAGTGGCCCGATCGGGGAGAGCGCCGCCAGGATCTTCTCGTTGGAGTGGACCTGCGAGCGGAAGGCGGAGCACTCCTCGCACTCGCGGATGTGTCGGCGCACCGGGCCCGAGACCTTGCGCAGCCCCTCCGCGGCCTCGGCCAGCTCGAGTCGGACCTCACCGCAGGTCAGCAGGCGCGCCTGGCTCGCCTCGGCGAGAGAGATGCGCGCCCTCACCAGCAGCGACTTGACGGACGGCACGCTGGTGTCCATCGCCTGCGCGATCTCCTCGTAGGAGAGGGCGTCCATCTCGCGAAGCATCAGGGCGGAGCGCTGCGTCTCGGGAAGCTTGCCGACGTCGGCGAGGAGCTGGCGGAACTCCTCGCGGTTGTGGACCTTCTCTGCGGTGGAGGAGGCTTCGACGGCGGGCACCATGTCCATCGATTCCTGCGCGTCGGCGGTCGGTTTGCGCAGCTGGTTGAGGCAGCGGTTGCGGGCGATCCGGTAGAGCCAGGGCCGCAGGTTGATCTCGCGCTCGTCGGCGAGCATCGCCCTGTAGGCGTTGACGAAGACCTCCTGGAGAACGTCCTCGGCGTCCTCGGTGGAGCCCAGCATCTGGCGGCAGAAGCCGAGTAGGCGGCCCTGGTAGCGATCGACGATCGTCTCGAAGGCGCCGGCGTTGCCGCTGCGGGCCATCGAGATCAGTCGCGCGTCGCCCTGCAGCTTGAGCAGCGGTGAGCGCCGGGCTAGCAGTCCGCGTTGACTGGCGTGTGTTAGTGCGGATGCCTCCAAGCTTTCTCTCCAGGGAAGGCGTTGTTTCCTGTACCTAGAGACACCGTACCAGCGTGGTAGTTGCGCTCCAAGGCAAATTCTTGTTCTTTTGAGCGTGCTCGCACGGGGATACCATCGCTCTGCCCGGGTGGCGAAACTGGCAAAAGCGGCGCCCTTAAAAGGCGCTGCCCCCTCGGGGGCTTGCGGGTTCGAGTCCCGCCCCGGGCACTCTCGGTAGGCTCGCCCCCGATGGAGCACGGGGGGCGCATTGTCGCGAAAGCTCTGAGGTCGAGGGGCGTCAGCCATCTTTTCACGCTGTCCGGGGGGCACCTGTTCTCGATCTATGACGGCTGTCGCGAAGAGGGGATCGAGATCGTTGACGTGCGCCATGAGCAGTCAGCCGCGTTTGCCGCGGAGGGGTTCGCAAAGGCGACCCGGCGCCTCGGTGTTGCCGCCTTGACGGCGGGGCCAGGGGTGACCAACGGGATCAGCGCGATCGCAGGCGCGCAGGCGAATGGCTCGCCGATCTGTGTGCTGGGCGGACGAGCGCCGGAGATGCGCTGGGGCTCGGGCTCCCTACAGGAGATCGACCACCTGCCATTTGTCTCGCCGTTGGTCAAGGCGGCGGAGACTGTGAAGGAGCCGGGACGGATTGCGGGGATGACCGCGACGGCGCTTGACTTTGCGATCGAGGCGCCCAGCGGCCCGACCTTCCTCGACTACCCGCTCGACGTTGTCTTCAGCGAGGCCGAGTCGGAGGTCCCTGCACGACCTGCGGTCCCCGCGGCAAGCCCCGCTGAGGGGGTTGATGAGGCGGCGGCGCTGCTGGCGGCGGCCGAGCGCCCGGCGATCATGGCCGGCACCGGTCTCTACTGGTCTCACGGAGAGGGGGAGCTTCGTCTCCTCGCCGAGGCGCTCGGCATCCCAGTGTTCCTAAACGGCCTCGGCCGCGGCTGCCTGCCGGCTGATCACGAGCTCGTCTTCAGCCGCGCCCGCGGCGCCGGGCTGAAAGGCGCCGACGTGGCACTCCTCGTCGGCGTTCCGATCGACTTCCGGCTCGGCTTCGGTGCCAGCTTTGGCGCGGAGACGAAGATCGTTCGGCTCGACGTCGCCCCAAACGGTCTGACCGCGAACCGCTCCCCACAACTCGACCTGGTCGGCGACGTCGCGGCGAGCTTGGCCGCGATCCGCGCCTTGGCCCCCAGCCTCAACCCCGACAGCAGACCCTGGCTCGCGGCATTGCGCGCGGTCGAGGAGGAGAAGCGTGAGGAGGAGCAGGGTGAGCTCGAGGACCCGCGCTCGCCCCTGCACCCCGTCCGCGTATACAAGGAGCTTGGCGAGGTGCTGGACCGCGACGCGATCGTGGTTGGCGATGGCGGTGACTTCGTCTCCTATGCGGGGCGCTTCATCGACACCTATGAGCCCGGCTGCTGGATGGACCCGGGCCCGTTCGGTTGCCTTGGGGCCGGCCCCGGCCAAGCGATTGGCGCCAAGCTCGCCCACCCCGACCGCCAGGTATGCCTCCTGCTTGGCGACGGCGCTTTCGGCTTCGCAGGGGTTGAGTTCGACACAATGGCGCGTCACGGGCTCGGCGTGGTAGGCGTGGTGGGCAACAACGGGATCTGGGCGCTGGAGCATCACCCGATGAAATTCCTCTACGGCTACTCGGTCGCGGCCGAACTGCGGCCCGAAACCCGTTATGACCAGATGGTCGAATCGCTTGGCTGTGACGGCGTCCTGGTACGCGAGCCGGGCGAGCTGCGACCGGCGCTCGAGCGCGCCTTCGAGTCGGGGCGTCCAACCCTGGTGAACATCCTTACGGATCCCGAGGTCGTCTACCCGCGCAAGTCGAATTTGGCTTAGGAAAGACGAATCCGCCATTTGACGGGCGGTCGGTAGCGCCTGAACGTGAATCGGCCGCCCTTATCGAGGCGGCCGATTCAGGCTGGTCCCTCAGGACGGGCAGGGGTACGTCTTCAGGGACCATGTATTCGATGGGCCCAGACGGCGGGAGGCGCCATGATGCGGCAATCGCCCGAACCCTGTGCCGGAGGTCTTGATAGGGATCGCTCCCTACCTCTTCCCCGGTGCGACAAATTATCGGCCCGCCTGTCCGATTCGTCTAGGTGCCCTTTTACGCGTCACTCAAAAGTAGGTAATTGAGAGCTACCGAATTTTATGGGTTCGAAGATCGGCTTAACCCAGATGTCCCGCCGCATCCGGCCAGCCTGTCCATCGAGTCCTCAGGACTTCCACCGGACCCCATTGCCGTAGTTATCCGCAATCTAAAGCGGCGGAGATGGCAGTTCCGTAGAGGATGTCGTGCTCTGAGACCTCGATCTCGTCGAGACCGAAAGCCCGCATCGTCTCGACCAGGATCACGACCCCGGCGACAATCGTGGGGGCGCGATCGGGATGCAGGCCGGCGATCTCGACCCGCTCGGCCAGGGGGGCCGAGGCGAGTCGCGAGAGCATCCGCTGAATCGAGGGGAGGGAGAGCCGGTGCCTGTGGACTCGCACGGGGTCGTATGGGTCGAGTTCCATTTCGATCGCTGCCAGCGAGGTGGGAGTGCCGGCAACCGCGATCCCGGCACTGGCCTCCGGTCTGACCTCGCTCCCCGAGATCGCGCCCCCGATCAGTCCCCGCACGTCGGTAGCGAGTGCCTCGAGCTCGACCGCGGCGGGCGGGTCGGAGGTGAGGTGCCGCTCGGTGTGGCGGACGACGCCGGCCTGTAAGGAGGCATGGAAGGAGATCTCGGCTTCAGCGCCGACGATCAGCTCGGTAGAGCCCCCGCCGATGTCGACCACCAGGGTTGGCTCGGCCGGGGGGTGCTCGGAGCTGGCGCCGAGGTAGGTGAGCCGTGCCTCTTCCTCTCCGTCGAGCACCCGGGCCGAGAGCGCGAACCGCTCTCGCAGCTCTGCGACGAACGCGCCCCCGTTGGTGGCGTCGCGGACGGCGCTGGTGGCGATCGCCTCGACCGAAGCGATACCCGCCTCTCGGTAGATGGCAACGTAGTCGGCGATCGCCTCACAGGCGGCCTCGATCGCCTCTGCCGAGAGCTGCCCGGTGAGGTCAACACCGCGGCCGAGGCGTGTGACTCTGCTGCGTCGTTCGATCTCCGTGACCCGGTCGCCGGCGACTTCGGCGATCAGCAGCCGCGCCGAGTTGGTGCCGATGTCGATCACCGCGACCCTTTGGGCGTCCCCGCTCATGAGGCCCGGCACTCTAGACAGCGCCGACTCGCCCGCGTCCCTGCGCCGGCATCTCAACCACCTACCGGCAGGCCTCTCGTTGCTAGCATGGATGTACCGACGCGGGGTGGAGCAGTCAGGTAGCTCGTCGGGCTCATAACCCGAAGGTCGCGGGTTCGAATCCCGCCCCCGCTATAAAAAAAGGGTCTGCATAGCAGACCCTTTTTTCTGCTCAGAGCCGATCGGTTTCCCGGGCTCTCCAGTTGGTCGACTTCCGAGCGCACGACCCGAGTCCGTCTTGCACCGGATGCAACGGACGCGCCTCGCCCTGCAGTCCGTCGATATCCGGCAAGGGTCATTCGGAGCACCTGTGCGCCATCTCCTCGGGTTTCCTCTACACTGCCGCGCTTGAACAACCGGTAAGCCGAATCCGAGGCTCTCGTAGAGCCTTGGAGCGGGGGAACCAATAGACACAGGGGCGAACCCACGAGTGGGGGCGCAGGCTCCTTCAGCGCCAGCCCGACAGCTAACCCCGCAGGCCGACAGAGGAGACTGGTTTGCGGTTTTTGCGAAGCGAGCTGAAGGCGGGAGCATGTGCTTTTGCGGTGACGGTGGCGGTGGCCTCGGCGCCAGCCTTGGCGGATGCTGCCTCGGGAGGCGGCTTGAGCCCTTCGCCGGGCTCGAATTCGGCGCCCTCTGAATCGCCGGTCACGCCGTGCTCGCCGGACTCCGGCGGAATGGCCAACTCCACAGATGGCTGCGCTCCGGTCCAAAAGGCCCGCCTCATCGATGGTGAAGCGATTGCTCCACCCGACGCTCCCACCGCGGTCAAGGCGGTGATTGCCGCCGCCGACGCGATTCGCACCACGCCCTACATATGGGGGGGCGGCCACCTCCGGTGGTTGTCTCGCGGATATGACTGCTCCGGCGCGGTCAGCTTTGCCTTGCACGGAGGCGACTTCCTCAGCTCGCCGCTTGTCTCTGGGCAGATGATGCACTGGGGCCGCCCCGGGAAGGGACGCTGGATCACCGTCTACGCAAGTCCTGTCCACGCTTTTGCGGTAATCGCCGGCCGGCGCTGGGACACCGTCGGCGACCCCCTCGGAATCACAGGCCCGCGCTGGCATCCCTCAATGGCGGGAGACACTACGACCGGCTTTGTCGCCCGCCACCCGGCGGGCTATTGAGTCAGCTCAAGAGGGCGGCACGGTCCCGACGGCTGAGATGCGATGCCGTCAAGATCACGGGATGTCAAGATCCCTAGAGAGCGGGCTGCGGATCCTCGACCGTAGCGATCTGCAGTCCCAGCCCCTGGGAGGCGCGACAACATTCTGGAGGTGCTGTTCGAAGTGGAGGCATGAAGATTGAATCCGCTGCCACCGGAGTCAGAGCCGACCCCTGACCGCGCTCCAGCCGACGATGAGCGCTCCGAGCAGCCGACCGAAGAGCAGTTCGCCGCCGCCGCCGGCCTCCCGGACACCGGCAAGGAGCCCTCCGGGGATACCCCGCCCAAGGTGTCCGCTCCTCCTCCAGCCGAACCTCGGCAAGAGAAGACGCCGGCTGGCACGGTCGTGACCCCCGGCCAATCCTCGACACCGCCCGAGCTGCCGCCAAAGGCTGCCTCCCCGGTTGGCGATGCGCCGCCCAGGCGGCCCCGAACCTGGCTGCGGTTCCTGATTGCCTCGCTGCTGATCATCATCAGCACAGCTGCAGCGACCTCGATCAGCATCTTGGACTATCTGGGCGGCATTGCCCACGCACTTGCTCACAACGGCCGCCTCAGCAAGGTCGACAGGTTCCTTGCTGAGGGCTACAGCGGCGGGCCGCAGACGATCTTGCTGATCGGCTCCGATCACCGTCCCAACAACAGCACCTCAAAGAACGGGCTCTCCGACACCGTCCTCTTGGTCCGTCTGGACCCCAGCCAGAGCACGATCAACATGCTCTCGATCCCCCGTGACCTCAAGGTTGACATCCCCGGCTATGGGATCGGCAAGTTCAACTCGGCCTACTCAGACGGAGGGCCGGAGCTTTCCCTGCGCACGCTCAAGCAGGTGACCGGGCTCTCGGTCAATCATCTCTTCGTCGTCGACTTCCAGGGCTTTGCCCAAGCGGTCGACGCAATCGGCTGCGTATACGTCGACGTCGACCGCCGCTACTACCACTCAAACGAAGGCGTGGCTCCATCCGAAGAATATTCGGAAATCAACATCCAGCCTGGTTATCAGAAGCTCTGCGGGAAAAAGGCACTTGAGTTCGTGCGCTATCGCCATACCGACACGGACCTCGTCCGCGAGGCTCGCCAGCAGCAGTTCCTGCGCGACGCTCGCCAGATGGTCCCCACAGAACAGCTGATCAATCAGCGCACGCAGCTAATCAACATCTTCACCAAGTACACGACCTCAGACCTGCACTCGACCGAACAGCTGCTGGAATTGCTGAGGCTCTTCGTCGAACTCAGAGACGACTCGATCAAACAGATCCCCTTTCCTGCTGTCCTTGAACCGTTGGTGCCAAACCAGCCCAACTACGTGACCGCGAGCCCGTCTGCCATCCATCATGTAGTCGAGCAGTTCCTGGGCGCCCAGCCGAGCACGGGGCGGGGCGAATCTCTGCACCTGGCAAAGGGCAAGTCAAAGCCGAGCTCGCCCAAACGAATCAAGGTCCACAGCTCGGCGGGGCTCAGCGAAGCTCCCGAAATAGGTGCGCAGATGGCAGCGAGCGCCCAAGACCGCCTCCACTTCCCGGTCTTTTACCCCAGGAAGCTCCCGATTGGCTCGACTTACGCCGAAGCTCCACGCACCTATGGGCTCCGCGATCCGGGCGGCAAGCGCCACCTCGCCTACAAGATGGTCATGGAATTGCCCGCCGGCGCTTACACCGCCTATTTCGGGCTGCAGGGTATCGGCGGCTGGCGGGAACCGCCGATTCTCAGCGGGCCGAGCCAAGCGGTGGACCTCGCCGGGCGCCATTTCCGGGTCTACACCAACGGCGGGCACATTCGGTTAATCGCCTGGCATCACGGCAGCGATGTGTACTGGATCGACAACAGCCTCGTGCAGGTGCTGAGCAATGGCCAGATGCTCGGGATTGCCCGCTCGCTCACCGAGCTGAAGCCCAAGCGCTGAAGACCGCAGCGTTTGCCAGGCGATTATGTTCTCCAAAGACATGCTCAAGTTGAGAGGTAAACCGGCTGCGACGTTCTCCTTCCTGTTTGGGTTCGCCCTCATCGCTTCCCTGGTTGCCGTGAGCCAAGCTCCCCAGCTGGCACAAGCCCACAAGGCTCGCTCCGCAATCACGGTTAGCGCCCAGGCGAGTTCCTCGGCCGCTGCTCCCTCCTACACGCTGCTCCTGGTTGGGGGACCGGGGCCGACCGACATCAACATCTCGCTCAGCGCCGACGGTCGCACCTACGTGATCAAGGCCAATGGCCCGCTCGAAGTCGGGATCCAGGCCTGTGCAAACCCGCCTGGCGATCAGGACGAATTGATCTGCCAGGCGCTGGCCGTCGACGGCTTTGAAGTCAACGGCGGCAGTGGCGGTGACACCGAGATCGTCGACAAGGACATTGCCGTTCCCGCGACTCTGAGGGGTGGCTCGGGCAATGATGTCCTCATAGGCGGTGGCGGCGACGACACGCTGATCGGTCGCGCCGGCAACGACACCCTGATCGGCGGTCCCGGCAGCGACCGTCTCTATGGCGGCCGCGGCAACGACCGCCTGCAGGCCGGCCGCGGCAACGACCTTCTCAACGGCGGATCGGGCTATGACACCTGCATCGGCGGCCAGGGCCACGACACCTTCGTCTCGTGCGAGGTTGTGCACAGGGGATCTCACTGAGCCTCAGGCCGTGAAGCAAGAAGAAGCTCTGCCGCGGAGCCAAGCCTGAGCGGCGCCATCTGCCATGCTCGTGGCAACCCCCCTGCCTCGAGGGGAAAAGTCGAAGGACAAAATGTTCAGCGGTCTTGAGAGCCCGTTTCACCTACTCATCGTGTTGGTGATCGCGATACTCGTGCTCGGCCCGAAGAGAATCCCTGAGGTCGCCCGTTCTCTTGGCTCGGGAATCCGGCACTTCAGGGACTCTCTGTCCGGCGAGGATCCAGAGACCGAAGAAGACGACGACGCCGCTCCGAAGCAGCCTCCGCTCGATACTCATCATGACCGTGAGTGAGGCTTCCTCACCCACCGGGTGAGCGCTAGGAAGGGGTCAGCACGACCTTGCCGATGTTGCGGCGCTCAGCGATGAAACTGTGGGCGGCACCGGCCCGCTCGAACGGGAATGACGCGGCGATCGCAGGCTCCAGGCGGCCGGACTCGAGATCCCCCATCAGCGGGCCGGTGAGGCGGTCAAGATTTCCCTCGCGGTCCCACCACTTCAACATATTGAGGCCGAAGACCCCCTTGTTCTCGTTCATCACGGCGAGGCTCTTCCACCAGGGCAGCGTCGCCAGGGGCATCTTCACCAGACCCCTTAGCGCTGCGGGAATGTCGCGGCCCCGCTCGTTGGAAGTCTCCGAGAACCCAAACATCACCAGCCGCCCCCCGGGGCGCAGCAGCCGGTAATCCTTGCGAAACGATGTCGGGCCCAGCGCGTCGATGATCACGTCTACTCCCTCGCCGCCCGTGATCCGCATCACCTCCACCTCGAAGTCGCGGTTGCGGTAGTCGATCGGGTGGGCTACCCCCTGGGCTTGGATCACCTCGTGCTTTTGCGGTGAGGAGGTGCCAAAGATCTCGGCGCCCAAATTGCGGGCGATCTGGGTGGCGGCGATCCCGACCCCGCCGGCGGCGGCATGGATGAGGACGCGATCGCCGTGACCCAGCCCGCCCATCACGACTAGCGCCGCGTAGGCGGTGCCGTAGTTGACCGGAACGGCGGCTCCCTGCTCGAAGCTGAGTCGCTTGGGCAGCGCCAACGCTTGCGCTGCTGGGACGGTGACCAGCTCCGCTTGACCGCCGAAACGGGTCCCGGCAATGACCTGGTCGCCCTCCCTGTGGGTGTCAACCGCCTCGCCCACCGACTCGACTTCTCCGGCTACCTCATAGCCAAGGACGCAGGGCGGCTTCGGCGCATCAGGGTAAAGGCCGATGCGAGCCACCGTGTCGGCGAAATTGATCCCAGCCGCTTTGACCGCGATCCTCACATCGCCGGGACCGACAGGAGGGTCCGGCGTCTCCCGGGTCTTGAGGACATCAGGGCCGCCGGTGCCAGTCAAGACGACCGCCTTCATGAGTTGAGCCTACTGGGGAATCCGGCCTGCTTCGTACTTTGAGGATGCGTGGCGGGATGGTTATCGTGCGTCTCTGCCAAAACCTCCCCCAGCGGATGGACATCTCACCCGAACATCTCGATGTGCTGATCGTCGGTGCCGGCCTTTCCGGCATCGGCGCCGGCTGCCACCTGGGGGAGCGCTGCCCGGAGAAGACCTATGCGATCCTCGAGGCCCGTGGCGATCTCGGCGGGACCTGGGACCTGTTCCGCTACCCGGGTATCCGCTCGGACTCCGACATGCACACTCTCGGCTACCGGTTCAAGCCGTGGACAGATGCCAAGTCGATCGTCGACGGCGCCTCCATCCTGAGCTACGTTCGCCAGGCCGCCGCCGAGCACGGCATCGAGGAGAAGATCCGATTTCACCGTCGGGTCGTGGCGGCCGAGTTCGCCACCGCGGAGTCTCGCTGGAGCGTGGAGGTCGAATGCTCCGACAGCGGGGAGACGGAGCGCCTCACTTGCGGATTCCTGTGGATGTGCAGCGGCTATTACCGCTACGACGAGGGCTATGCCCCCGATTTCCCCGGCACGGAGCGTTTCGCCGGCCCCATCGTGCACCCCCAGCACTGGAGCGAGGACATCGCCTATGCCGGCAAGCGCGTGGTGGTGATCGGCAGCGGGGCGACCGCCGTCACGCTGGTGCCCGCCTTGGCTGAGCACGCCGAGCACGTCACGATGCTGCAGCGCTCACCGAGCTACATCGTCTCGCTTCCCGCCGAGGACCGCATCGCGATCGCCCTGCGCAGGGTGCTCCCCGATCGCGCTGCCTACCCGATCGTGCGCTGGAAGAACGTGCTCCTGCAGATGGCCTCCTACCAGCTCAGCCGACGCCGGCCGGAGTTCATGAAGCGAGCCCTTCGCAGGGGCCTCGAACGCTCCCTGCCGGAAGGCTATGACTTCGACACCCACTTCACGCCCCGCTATGACCCTTGGGACCAGCGCCTTTGCCTGGTGCCCGACGGCGACCTGTTCAAGGCGATCGGCTCGGGCCGCGCCGAGATCGTCACCGACCGGGTTGAGACCTTCACCGAGACCGGGGTCAAGCTCAGCTCGGGCGCCGAGCTCAAGGCCGAGCTGATCGTCACCGCCACCGGGCTCAACCTGCTGTTCCTGGGAGGGGTGCGGATTGCCGTTGACGGCGAGGACGTTGATCCCTCCGAGCGGATGACCTATAAGGGCATGATGTTGAGCGGCGTCCCCAATCTCGCCTTCACGCTCGGCTACTCCAACGCCTCCTGGACGCTTAAGGCCGACCTGACCTCCGAGTACGTCTGCCGGCTCCTGGCCCACATGAGCGCCAGTCGCTATGAGCGCTGCGTGGCGGAGATCTCAGACCCCTCGATCGGCGAGGAGCCGATCCTCGACTTGACGGCCGGCTACGTCCTGCGCTCAATCGATCAGCTCCCAAAACAGGGCTCCAAGCCGCCCTGGAAGCTGCGGATGAACTACGCGCTGGACGTCCCGACGCTGAGGTTCGGCCAGCTCGAAGACGGCACGATGAGGTTCTCCCGCCGGGTGTCCAGGGCCCAGCCGTTGCAGAAGGCCGCCGTCTGAGGCCGATTCCTGGTCCAGCGGGACCGGATCGATTGCTATTCCATAGGATCGGGTGATGAAGTCGGCGACCGTTTCAGCCACCTTGCCGAAGCCCACCCAGGAGGTCTATGAGTTCCTCGAGGTACTCGCCAATCGCGAGGCGTTCCTGGATCACCTGTACGCGGACTGGGAGTTCTCGGGCCCGAAGCGTGGCGTCGGCGCCAAGGCGCAGGCGAGGACGAACGCCCCCGGCTCGCAGGACTGGACCGACTTCGAGATTGTCGAAGTGGCTCCTAACCGAATCGTCGAGGAGGGAGTCGGCGCGAAGGGCAAGCGCCACACCCGCGGCACCTATCTGCTCGAGGAGCTGCCGGAGGGTAAGACGAGGATCTCCTTCGAGCTCGCCTGGCTTCAGGCGTCGCGGATCGAACGCCTCGCGCCTTCGCTGACGCGCGCATACGCGCGTCGCTCCAACGGCAAGGCGATGCGCCGCCTCGCCAAGCAGCTCAAGCGGCGCTGAGATTCTCAGCGCCGCGGCGTGGGCGCAATCCGGTCGAGCTCGGCGAGGTCCTCGGCGCTCGGTTCCCAGCGCAGGGCTGCGACGTTGGCGGCCACCTGCTCGGGCCGCGTCGCGCCGGCGATTACCGAGCCGACCGCGGGCTGCGCTGCGAGGCCGGCGATCGCGACGTCGAGCACGTCGATACCGCGCTTGGCTGCGTAGGCTTCGAGCGCCTCGACGACGTCGAACTGCTCCTCACTGCCGCTGCCCCCGCCGGAGGCGAGGCGGCTGCCCTCGGGGCCGGGCTCCCCTCGCCGGTACTTACCGCTGAGTAGGCCGCTCGCCAGCGGGAAGTAGGGCAGGATCGAGACTCCGAGGCGCTCGCAGGCGGGGGCTACATCGGCCTCGATCCCGCGCTCCAGCAGGCTGTAGTGATTCTGCAGGGTCACGAAGCGCGGCAGCTCCTGCTCGCGCGCCGCTCGCTCTGACTCCTCGAGCTGAGAGGCGCTGAAGTTCGAGCAGCCGATCGCACCGACGAGGCCCTCCTCGGTCAGCTCATTCAGGCTTGCGAGCGTCTCGGCGATCGGGGTGATCCCATCGGGGTGGTGGTATTGGTAGAGGTCGATTCGCTCGACGCGAAGTCGCTCCAGCGAGCCCTCGATCGCCCAGCGGATGTACTCCCGAGAGCCCCGGGGGGCGTCGGGGACGCCGTCGGCGCCTTTCATCTCCATCCCGAACTTGGTCGCGATCACGAACTCGCTGCGGCGACCTTCCAAGGCCTCGCCCATCAGCCGCTCGCTGCCGCCGGCGCCCCCGTAGATGTCGGCGGTGTCAAAGAGGGTGACGCCGGCGGCGAGCGCCGAGTCGAGCACGGTCGCGGTGCCCTCGAGGTCAAGCCGCCGGCCGAAGTTGTTGCAGCCGAGGCCGACGATCGAGACCTCGAGATTGGAGTCGCCGAGGCGCCGGGTGGGAAGGTCGGTGGTGGGGGAGGTTGTGCTCATCGTGTCTCCGCTGCGATCTGGGATTCGATTCTCACACTTCTCCGCTGCGGGCTCGGGGTTGGTTCCTCGTCCGGACGGGGTGATCTCCTGCCGCCATGGTCGCTGAGCGGACGGTCGAGGGAGTTGGCACTTTGACGCTCGGCAGTAGGGAGCTTGGAGGGATCGAGGTCGCTTTTGCTCCCGGCGCCGGCATGGTCGGATGCTCGCTTTGCCACCGCGGGGAGGAGCTGCTCGGGCAGAGGGGAGGCCTGCGCCGCTATATCCGCGAGCGCTCGACGATGGGTATACCCCTCCTTTACCCCTGGGCGAATCGCCTCGGGCGAAGGCGGTTTGCGGTCGCGGGTCGTGAGGTGAACCTCGATTTCGAGGGCCTTCCCATCTCCTTGGACCCCGGCGGGCTGCCGATCCACGGACTGCTCGCCGCTGCCGCCGGGTGGCGGGTGGATCGCCACGAGGCGCAGGAGGCGGGGGGAGTGTTAGCGGCGAGCTTTGACTTTGCCGCCAACGAGAGGCTGATCGCGGCCTTCCCCTTCCCGCACGAGCTGCTGTTTGAGGCAACCCTTCGCGAGTCGGTGCTGAGCATCACGACGACGGTGCACGCCAGCGGCGGGGCTGCGGTGCCGGTCTCCTTCGGCTTTCATCCCTACCTGCGGCTGCCGGGCGTCGAGCGCCGGGATTGGAAGATCGAGGCGCCGCTGCGAGAGCGAGTCGACCTCGACCGCGCCATGCTGCCGACCGGCAGGCGCGAGCCGGTTCGCGTCGAGGGCGGCCCGCTCGGCTCCAGGACCTTCGACGACGCCTACTGTGCGCCGCCCGACGGGGCCCCCTTCGTCCTCGCAGGCGGCGGCAGGCGCATCGAGCTCCGCCTCGAAGACGGGTATCGCTTCGCCCAGCTCTATGCGCCCGAAGACGACAACGTCGTTGCCTATGAGCCGATGACGGCGCCCACCAATGCGCTTCTCGGCGGTGGTCCAGATCTGCCGATGGTTGAGCCCGGCGAGCGCTTCGCCGCGACCTTCTCGATCACGCTGGCCGACGGGGGCGCTTGAGGGCTCCCTCGCCCGCGCTCGCCGGCAGCTCAGCCTCGATCACTTGCTCGCCGCGGATGCCGAAGCGGGCCTCGATCCAGGACCGCAGCACGGCGATGCGGTGGCCGAGCACCCCGCTCAGGTAGTAGAGGTGGATGCTGAGATACATGTAGAAGGCAAGGCGCCCGGATATCCCGCGGCCGCGGATTTCGCAGACCGCCTTGCCGCGCCCGACCACGGCGAGGGCGCCCTTGTCCAAGTAGCGAAACGGGGTCGAGGCACCCGGCCCGCCCGCCTTGATCGCCTTGGCGACGTGGCGGGCCTGCTGGATGGCAACGGTCGCCATCCCCGGCAGTGGCTTGCCCTCGGGGCCCGGATGGCATGCCATGTCCCCAATCACCGAGATCTCGGGATGGCCGGACACAGTGCAATCCTCCCCCACTTCGATCCGACCCCCACGGTCGGTCTTTGCTCCGGTGGCGCGGGCGGCGATCGCGGCGAGCCCTGCAGCCTTGACACCGGCGGCCCAGATCACCGTGCGAGCCGCAATCCTCTCGGTGGAGTCTCCGACCTTCACCTCGATGCCCTGCTCGTCGATCGCGGTCGCCAGAGCCCCCTCTCGAATCACTACGCCGAGGGAGGCGAGCTCCTGGGCTGCCCTGGCCGAGAGCTTCTCATTGAAGGCAGGCACCAGCCGCTGGCCGGCGTCTACAAGGACCACCCTGGCCTTGCGGGTATCGATGCGCCGGAAATCGTGCCTTAGCGTGTGCTGGGCCAGAATCGCCAATTGGCCGCTGACCTCGACCCCGGTCGGCCCACCCCCAACAACAACGAAGCTCAGCCACTCCTCCCGGGCGGCATCCTCCCTCGCCCGCTCCGCCTGCTCAAAGGCCCCGAAGATCCGATCTCGCAGCTCGACCGCGTCGGCCAGCGTCTTCAGCCCTGGCGCGACGTCCGCCCACTCATCTCGCCCGAAGTAGGAAGTCTCGGCCCCTCCCGCGAGGATCAGGCTGTCGTAATCGAGTTGCTCCCCGGTGTCGAGCACGACCCATCGGCTGGCGGCGTCGATCCCGGTGACCTCGGTCATCAAGACCGTCGCGTTGGACTGCCTCTTCAGCATGGTGCGGATCGTGGCGGCGCACTCTCCCTCCGAGAGGCCTCCGGTGGCGACCTGGTAGAGCAGCGGCTGGAACAGGTGGTGGTTCGTGCGGTCGACCAGCGTCACCGCGAGGTCGGCGCCGCGCAGCGCCCGGGCGGCGGCAGCCCCACCGAACCCTCCGCCGACGATGACTACCTTGCGTCGCCCCTTGCTGTCGCGCTCAGCCGGCACTGGCGGCCCCAGGGGACTGTTTCGCTCCCAGCCGCTCGAGCAGGTGGTCTCCCACCCGCAATCCGTTCGCCATCGCGGTCAGCGCCGGGTTGACCGCGCCGATGCTGGGAAAGAAGCTCGTGTCGACGACGTAGAGGTTGTCTAGCTCGTGGGCCTTGCAGTCGGTATCCAGCACAGAGCTCGCCGGGTCGGCGCCGAAGCGGCAGGTGCCAACCTGGTGGGCGACACCGGCGACCGGGATGTCGGTCCTCAGGTAGGCGCTTCGCGCCAACAGGTGGTCCTCGTGCATCCCCAGGTCGCCTAACATCGACTTGAGCCGCTCATAGAGACGCCGCTTGGGCTCTGCGTTGGTCGGCTTATAGCTCAGCTGCACCGCGCCGTCGGGACGCAGGGTGACGCGGTTCTCGGGCCTAGGAAGGTCCTCGGTGGAGAGCCAGAAGTCGACCGCGTGGCGGGCGATCTCATCGAGTGCGAACTGAGGCGCGAGCGCGGTCTGCAGCGGTTTCTCGCCGCGGTACATCTCGGCCTGGGACTTGCCGACCATCTGGATGTTGCCGAGCGGGAACTCGAAGTCCGGGGCGCGGAAGTAGAAGTCGTTGACGCCGAGGGTCTTCTGAAAGACGGTTGGGTTCTCTTCCTTGGAGATCGCCAACACGGCCTGGCTGGCGTGGAACATGTAGTTGCGGCCGACCTGATCGGAGCCGTTTGCCAATCCGTTGGGGTGCTCCGCGGTGGCCGAGGCGAGCAGCAGCTTGGCCGAGTTGGCCGCGCCGCAGGAGACGACGACGATTTCGGCCGAATGCTTCTCGGTTGCTCCGTCGCGCCGGACCACCACTCCGGTCACTGTTCGACCCGAGGTATCGGTCTCGAGCTTCACGACCTCCGCGCCGGTCTGCAGCGTGACGTTCTCGTGCTCAAGCGCCGGTCGCACCGCGAGCATCTCGGCATCGGACTTTGCCTGGACGAGGCAGGGAAACCCATCGCAGGTCGAGCAGCGAACGCAGTGGCTGTGGGGCATGTCGGTCTCGTTCAGCCTCACCCCGCAGGGGGCGTGAAAGGGGCTGAGGCCGGCGGCGGCGAGGTCGTCGGAGAGCTTTTGGATCCGCGGCTCGTGGGAGACCGCCGCGAACGGGTAATCCGCGCTGGCCGGCGGTTCGGTCGGGTCCTCACCGCGCGCCCCGCGCACCTGGTATAGCCGCTCGGCCTGCGTGTAGTAGGGCTCGAACTCCTCATAGCTCACAGGCCAGGCGGGCGAGATGCCGTCGTGGTGGCGAAGCTCGCCGAAGTCCTCGGCCCGCAACCGGTAAAGCGCCGCACCGAACAGTTTCGTCGCGCCGCCGACGAAGTAGTGCACCTGGGGCTGGAACCCCTCGCCCTCGGCGTCATACCAGGTCTCCTTGGAGATGTAGCGGTTCTCGACGAAGACCGATTCCGCCGACCAGTTCTGCGGCTCCCGAGCCAGCCAGCCACCGCGCTCCAGCAGCAGGATGCGCTTGCCGGAAGGCGCCAGCCGGTGGACCAGCGTCCCGCCTCCCGCCCCGCTGCCGATCACGATCACGTCGTAATCGCTCAAGAGATCTCCTCGATCCGCTCGGCGAGGATGATCCGCCCCGCGGCCTCGATCAGGGCGAGGTGGGAAAAGGCCTGGGGAAAGTTGCCGAGGTGGCGGCCGGTGTCGGTGTCGAACTCCTCGGCGTAGAGACCGAGCGGGGAGCCGACTCTGAGCAGGCGTTCCATCAGGTCACGGGCACGTTGCTCCTCTCCGACGACGGCCAGCGCCGAGACCAGCCAGAACGAGCAGATCAAAAAACTTCCCTCCTTTCCTGACATGCCATCGTCGGTCTCCCCGGTGCGGTAGCGCAGTACGAAGCCGTCCTCGGTAAGTTCGTCGGCAATCGCCAGGACGCTTTTGCGGAGTCGCTCATCCTCTGCCGGCAGGAAGCCGAAGAGGGCGGCGAGCAGGGTCGAGGCGTCGAGCGCGTCGGTTGAATAGTGCTGGCGAAGCACGCCGTCCTTGAGGCCGTTGTCAAGGATGTCTTGCTTGATCTCCTCCGCGGTCGCGCGCCAGCGCTGAGTGGGCTTGGAGTCGCCTCGGATCTCGGCCAGCTTTGAAGCGCGGTCGAGCGCCACCCAGCACATCAGCTTGGAGGAGACGTAGTGCTGGGGCTGACCGCGGGCCTCCCAAATTCCCTGATCGGGATCGCGCCAGACCTTGGTCGCGCACTCGGCCTGGGTCTCGACGATCGGCCACAGCCGCCGCGGCAGCCGCTGGCTACGCCGGGTATGCAGCAGGATCGAGTCCAGAACCGCGCCGAAGACGTCGTTTTGGCGCTGGTCGAAGGCGCCGTTTCCGACCCGGACGGGACTGGCTCCCGCATAGCCGGAGAGGTCGTCCCGCGTCGTCTCGGTCAGGTCGCGACGACCGTCGATCCCGTACATGATCTGCAGCGCCCCGTCATCGTTTGCCTCCAGGTCGGCGACGAACTGCATGAACTCCTCCGCCTCCCAATCGAGGTTGAGGAAGTGCAGCGCCTGAAGCGTGAAGGTCGAGTCCCGCATCCAGGTGAAGCGGTAGTCCCAGTTTCGCTCGCCCCCCGGGGTCTCCGGCAGGGAGGTGGTTGCAGCTGCGACTGTCGCCCCGGTCGGCATGTAGGTCAGCCCCTTGATCGCTAGCGCCGAGCGCTGGATCGGCTCGCGCCAGCGGTGATCGGGCAAGCGGGCGCCGTCGAGCCAGTTGCGCCAGAATCCGGTTGTCGCTGCAAGGCGGCCGTTTGCCTCATCCACCGTGGTGGGGGAGTCGAACTCCTCTGCCCACGACAGTGCGCAGAAGGCCTGCTCGCCCTTCTGAAGGGAGTGTCGACCGCGAATCCACTCGCCCTCGATGCCCAGCGCGATGTCACTTCGCAGCCGCACTGTGACGCCAGCTCCGCTTGCATCCGCGGTGTGGGGGTCGCCCTCGAGGAGGTTCCACTCGGCCATCGTTCTGCCGTAGTCGAAGATCGGTTCGCAGATCAGCTCCATCTCGACGTTGCCGTCCAGGCAGAGGACGGTTCGCACCAGCAGGTGATCGGCGTCCTGGTCGATCGGGGGCCGCGTGTGCGGGGTGATGAGGTCAACGCCGCGGGTCGGTCCGATCGTGAGCGCGTCGCGCACCATAACCCAGCCGGTCGGCGTCTTCCAGGTCGTGAGCAGGGTATTGGTCCCTGGCTCATAGATCCGGGCGGAGGGGACGTTGATCCCGAAGGGGGCGAATCGAAAAGAGCCCGCCTCTCGGTCGAGCAGGCTGCCGAAGATGCTTGGCGAGTCAAAACTGGGGACGCAGAGCCAATCGATCGATCCATCCGGTGCGATCAGCGCGCTCGTGTGGCAGTTGGAGAGAAAGGCGTAGTCGGCGATCGGGGGGAACGGCGAAGGGGCGGCGGCGCTCTGCGGAGCCGCGGTATCAGCCGTCGTGGTGTGAGAGCCCCTCTCACCGGGAGCGCCCTTCGTCGGTTTCTTGGCTTTGGCGGGGCTCATGAGGCGATCCAGGGCTGATGCCAGCGGCCGTGCCCGGCAACCAGCTGATTGGCCGCCTCCGGGCCCCAGGAGGCCTTGGCGTAGCGATGCACCGGAGGTGGCGAGTCGAGCAGGGGCTGGAGGACCCTCCAGGTCTCCTCGACGCTGTCCTGGCGGGTGAAACGGGAGCTGTCGCCGAGCATCGCCGCGTGCAGCAGCACCTCATAGGGAGTCGGCCCCTCGCCGCCCTCTTCTGCGAACTCCATGTCGAGGTGGATCTGCTCCGGTTGGGGTGCGCCGCTTCGCTGTGCCTGCAAAAGCATCTGCACACCGGTGCTGGGATCGAGCTTGATCACCAGTTGGTCGGGTTCGGGACTTCCCCCCATGCCGAGGCCCAAGCGGGGCGGATTCTTGAAGACCAGTCGCAGCTCGGTCTGGGTGACCGGCAGGTCCTTGCCGGTGCGGATGAAGAACGGCACCCCAGACCAGCGCCAGTTCTCGATCTCCAGGCGCAACGCCGCGTAGGTCTCGGTGCTCGAGCCCTTGGCCACGCCGTCGATCTCAAGGTAGCCGTCGTACTGACCGCGGACGTAATGAGCCGGGTCGGCGTCGGGCATCGAGCGAAAGACCGCGAACATCGAGTCTTTCAGGGTCGCGGTGTCCGCCCCCGCGGGGGGCTCCATCGCAGCCGCGGCGACTACCTGCATCAGGTGGTTGACGACGACGTCGCGCAGCGCGCCGACCGGGTCATAGAAGTGGCCCCGATCCTCGACGCCGAAGCTCTCCGCCATCGTGATCTGGACCGAGGAGACGTAGTTGCGGTTCCAGACGGGCTCCAGCATCGTGTTCGCGAAGCGCAGGAAGAGGATCTCGACCAGGCCCATCTTCCCCAGGAAGTGGTCGATCCGGTAGAGCTGGGACTCCTCGATGTAGCGGTGGACTTCCTGGTTTAGGGCCTGAGCGGAGGCTAGGTCGTGCCCGAAGGGCTTCTCGACCACGACCCGGGCGGAGCCGGTCAGGCCGGCATCGAAGAGCCCTTTGATGACCCCGCCGAAGAGGAAGGGCGGGATCTCCAGGTAGAAGACCGGGCTCTGCGCCCCCTTGATCGCGCTCGCCACTCGCTCGAAGGTGCCGGAGTCAGAGAAGTCACCCGAGAGGTATGAGAGGCGCTCGGCGAAGCGCTTAAAGACCGTGTCATCGATCGTCTCGCCGCAGTCTTCGATCGACTGGCGGGCGTGAGCGCGGAGATCCTCGACCGTCCACTTGTCAACGGCTACGCCGAGGATCGGGCAGTCCAACAGGCCGCGCTTCTCGAGCCGGTACAGCGAGTTGAAGGTCATCACCTTCGCCAGGTCACCGCTGATTCCGAAGACGACGAAGACATCGGCGGGGCGCGCGGCGCCGGCGCTCCGATCGCCTTGCGAAGGAGCCTGCTTCGGTGCCCTGGTTGCGGCCATTGACTCGGTCCTTTCCTAGGTCTGCTCCGCCTTGCGGATCGCTCTGCCTAGGGCGGGCGCCGCGATCGACGCTCCCGAAGCTCGCGTCCTCGGTCCGATCGACTGTGTGGCGATCCTAGCCGGGTTCTGATGCTGCTTGTTAAGAGATCTGGCAGGGCTGTCCCAGGCCTGGGCGTGAAAAAGGGGCGGATCGGCGCCCCGCCTACAATTTCGGGCCGATGACGACTCAGAGGCGGAGGCGGCGAAGGTCGCACAGTTTGAGCTGGAAGAAGAAGCTCCTGCTCGCGGCGGCGTTCGCCGGCGGATTGCTCGTGGTCGCAGGAGGAGTGGCGGCGAGCTGGGCGATCAAGGTGTATGACTCCGCGCCGCCGCTCTCCAGCCTCAAACCGGTGCAGAAGGGCCGCTCGTCGGCGATCTACGCAGCGAACGGCAGCCTGATCGGCTTCATCCCTTCCAGCAACATCCGCCAGCCGGTTTCCTCGCTTGCCCTGCCTCAGGTTCTGAAGGACGCCACGATTGCGATCGAGGACAAGAACTTCTACCACCATGGCGGCATTGACCCGGCAGGCATCGCCCGCGCCGCCTGGAAGGACCTGCTGGCCGGGGGCAAGCCCGTCCAAGGGGCATCGACGATCACCCAGCAGCTGGTTCGCGATCTCTACATCCAGCACCCTGAAGACACGATCAGGCGCAAGCTGATCGAAGCGCACCTCGCCGAAGAGGAGGAGGAAGCCCACCCCAAGAACTGGATCCTCACCGCTTACCTCAACACGGCGCCCTACGGGACCGTGGAGGGGGAGACCGCGGTCGGCGCCGAGGCGGCGGCGCAGACCTACTTCGGCAAGCCCGCGCGAGATCTGACCCTGACCGAGGCGTCGATGATCGCCGGCCTGCCGCAGGCGCCCTCCGAATACAACCCCTTCATCGACCCAAAGGCGGCGCTCGAACGGCGCAACGAGGTCCTCAAGGTGATGGAAGAACAGGGCTACATCACCTCCGCACAGTACGAAGGCGCCGTTCACCGTGGCCTCGGGTTGCGCCCCGGCCACAAGTACCAGGTCATCCGGGACCCGTTCCTCTTTGACCTCGTCGAGCAGGAACTGATCCGCAAGTACGGGATCAACACCGTTCGCTACGGCGGGCTCAAGGCCTACACGACGATCGACCCCACGCTGCAGGAACACGCTCAGGAAGCGGTCGACGCCTGCGCGGTCTGCTACTCCGGCGGCGGTCCCGCCGCAGCGCTGGCGTCAGTCAATCCGACCAACGGCGAGATCGTCGCTCTCGCCTCTACGCAGAGCTACTCGAACGAAAATCAGTTCAACTACGCCTGGCAGGCGCACCGCCAGCCCGGCTCCTCGTTCAAGACGTATGTCCTCGCGACGGCGATCAAGCAGGGAATCGACCCTTACACGACCTACTACAACGGCACCGCTCCTCTGACACTGCAGATACCGGGAGGGGGCACCTGGACCGTCAACAACGCCGAGCCGGGCCAGGGAGTGATGTCGCTGGCCACCGCGACCTGGAACTCGGTGAACGCGGTCTTTGCCCAGCTCGACCTCGATGTCGGCCCCGAAAACGTGACCAAGACCGCCCACGAAATGGGGATCATGGCGCCGCTGGAATCGGTGCCGGCAGAGGCCATCGGCGGCCTGCGCATCGGCGTCACGCCGCTGGAAATGGCCGATGGCTACGCGACCCTCGCCGACGGCGGCATCCACCACGACGCGACCGCGGTCAGCAAGGTCGAGTTCCCCAACGGCAAGGTCGATGAACCCAATCCCCAGTCGGGCGACCGCGTGCTGAGCCCCGGGCAGGCCTACGACGTGACCAAACTGCTGGAGGGGGTGATCACCCAGGGCACCGGCGCCGGTTATACATCGATCGGCTGCTCCTCGGAGGCGGGGAAGACCGGCACCTCCGAAGGAGAGTCCGACGCCTGGTTCGTCGGCTACACGCCGCTGTACTCGACAGCGGTCTGGGTTGGGCACCCCGAGTCGCGCGAAGCGACCGGCTTCGGCGGGCCGACGGCAGGCCCGATCTGGCGCTCCTACATGGAGTCAGCCACGAACGGCAACTGCCCCGAATTCCCAGTTCCATCCAGTCTTCCGACCCTCTCCAGCCTGCACAGCGAACACACCGCGGGTGGCTCCGCCTCGAGCTCGACGACCGACAGTCCCGAAGCCTTCGGGACGACCAAGCCGGGCAGGGCGCCGTCGAACAAGAACCAGGCCCCAGCGGCGGCTCAGGCCCCCAGTCCCGCGCCGAACCCAGCCCCATCTCCCACCCCACATCCGAGTCCGACGCCGAGCCGCCCGGTCGGCGTGGGCGGTGGCGTGCCGAGCCCCCACTGAAGGGCGCCGCGGAAGGCGAGCAGGTGAGCGGCGAGCTGGTACAGCGGTTTCGCAGGGCCCGCCGCGACCCGGGGCTGGTCGTGCTGGAGGGCTTTCATGCGCTGAAGCACGCGCTGCGCTTCGGCGCCGAGGTGATCGAGGCGGTCGCAGCCGACCCCGCGGAGTTGGGGCAGCTGGTGGCGGAGCTTGCCCCCGACCTATCTGCCTCGATGCCGGCGCGGGTCAGCCCGGCAGAGGAGGAGGCCTTGGAGGAGTTGGTCCCGCAGGCGCCCCGCACCGGGGTGGTGGCGATCGCCCGCCGCCCGGTGATCGACGTGGAGACGACGCTGGGCGACCCGAGGGCCGCACCGCTCGTGCTGCTCGAGGACCCCCGCAGCATGGGCAACCTGGGGGCATGCGTGCGGGTGGCGGCGGCTGCCGACGCGGCAGGTGTGTTCACCACCGGCCGCAACGACCCCTGGAACCCCGAGGCGGTGCGCGGGGCGGCGGGACTGCACTTCGCCCTGCCGGTGGCGGCACTTGAGCGGCTGCCCGACAGCGACCGGCCGCTGATCGCCATCGACCCTGGCGGCGAGGAGCTGCGCCCGGGAGAGCTACCGTCCCGCGCAGTGCTCGCCTTCGGCACCGAGCGCCACGGGCTCAGCGCCGAGCTGCTCGGGCGCGCCGATGCACGCCTCGGCATCCCGATGCGACCCGGAGTCTCCAGTCTCAACCTCGCCACCTCGGTGGCCGCCCTGCTCTTCTCCCAGCGCCTCACCGGATAGCCGAAAAATACGGATGCGCCGGGCAGGTGCCGGGGTTAGCGTGGGGAACACCTGAGCGCGGCGTCTTGCCGCCTCCCGTTCAATCAACCGAAAGGACGCCGCTTTGCTGCTCGCCAACTTCAGTTTCGGTGACGCGCTTCTGCTCGCCCTCGAGATCTTCTTCTTCGTGATCTGGATCTGGATCCTGATCACGATCCTCACAGACCTCTTCCGTGACCATGAACTGTCCGGCTGGTGGAAGGCGGTCTGGGTCCTATTCCTCGTTTTCATCCCGTTCGTGACCGCGCTGATCTACCTGATAGCCCGCGGCAGTGGCATGCGCGACCGGGCGCTCAAGGCGCAGGCGGATGCGAAAAAGCACATGGACGCCTACATCCAGCAACAGGCCCACAGCTCGCCCGCCGATGAGCTGCACAAACTCAATGACCTGAAAGAAAAGGGCGCGATCTCCAGCGAGGACTTCGAGAAGGCGAAGACCAAACTGCTCGCTTAGAGGACTCCGACCAGGCCACGCCCGATCAGATAGAGACCGGCCACGATCGCGACGGCTATCACTATCTGGCGGGCGTGGTGGGCCATCCAGGCGTTGAGCGCCTCGACTTTGGCCCGCGTCGCCTCCGGCGCGATCGAGTAGCCCAGCAGCGGCACCTCGGCCAGCACGAACATGATCGCGTTGAAGAGGAGGATCGCGAAGGCCTGCTCGCCTATCCCGTGCTGGTTCTCGGCGATGTCCTTGAGGGCGACGAGGTAAAAGGCGCCGGGAAGATTGAGCGCTACGCCAACGGCGAAGGCGATTGGAACGTTTCCACGGCTGAGGATCCGCTCCGACCACGGGTCGCGGGGAGGCCGTGAAGCGCGCCGCTCCCGACGGCGCTCCTCGAGGCGCGCGTCGCGGTCGGTGGCCAGCACGTAGGCGACGATCAGCGCCAGCGCCCCGACCGTGAAATTGACGATCGGGTCGGTGGCGGGGCTGGAGCCGGAGAGCAGCTGCGATTCGTTCAGGGAGAGGACGACGGCAAAGCCGACGGCGATGCTGGCCAGCATCCCGCCGATCAGGTAGGCGAGCAACAGTCGCCTCGGATTGGGCCGGCTGAGGACGACGATGACGACGGCGAGGATCGCCGGCGAGATCGCCGAGATGACCGCCAGGACCAAGATGTTGATCACAGCGCTGACCCTAGCCTCCCAGTCAGTCAACGCTTGTTCGATTCCTCCTCCTTGCAGGCACAATCTGCAACCGAAGTTGCAAGTTATTAGCAACTCCTAACATTTGCGAGGCGATTTCGCTAGCCTGCGCGACCCTGCCAACGCCCTGCGAGGGCCTTGGGCGGGATCGATGCGGGCCTTCTTCTCTCACACACATCCGAGCGCGACCCGGCGGGGGTTGCTGTTGGCGGCGGCGCTGCTGTTCGCCGTCCTCTGCGCGCTGACCGTCGCCGACGGCCGCGCTCCCGCCCAAGACCTCCAGCAGCAGCTCCAAGACACCCAGGGCAAGCTCGCCCACGTGCGGGCCTCCCAGAACTCGCTCTCGGCGACGATCGCCGAACAGAACGCCGCCATCAACTCGATGATCGGCGAAGTCTCGACTCTGCGCCAGCGCCAGGCCGAGGTCCAGGCTCAGCTCGCCGCCAAGCAATCCGAACTGGAGAAGGCGACCGCCGAACTCGTCAAGGAGCGACATCACCTCGCGGAAGTCAGGGCGCAGCTGGGTCGCGCCCTGAAGGTGCTGCGCGGGCGGCTGGTGGCGATCTATGAGTCGGGCAGCCCCGACGTCCTCAATGCGATTGTCGAATCGGCGAGCTGGTCCGAACTTGCGACCCAGACCGAATACCTGAACCGGATCCAGAGCTATGACGACTCGGTTGTCAGCCGAGTCAAGACGCTGCGCAACCAGGTGCGGAGCACGGTGCAAAGCCTTGCAGCGGCCCGCGCCCGCATCCGTTCCGCCCGCAACGCGATCGCCGCCAACGAGCGCGAAATCGCCGCGGCCCGCGCCGCGGCAGAGGCTCGCTTCGCCAAGCTGAAGGCCGCACAGTCCCAGCGCCGCCAGGTACTCGAATCGCTGGAGTCCCGCGAACAGGCGCTGAGCAACAACCTCGCCTCGATCACCTCGCAGATGGTGACCCCGGGAGGGCCGATTGGGCCCACCTCGGCACCGGCCCCGCTCACCCCCGGCGAGAGCGCCCACTTCATCTCTGAAAGCGAGGCAAGCGCCCCGGCCTCGGCTCCCGCGGCAGTGCGGGCGGCGATCGCCGCGGCAAACTCGATCGCCACTACCCCATACATCTGGGGGGGTGGCCACGCCTCCTTCGAATCGTCGGGGTATGACTGCTCCGGAGCAGTGAGTTTTGCCCTGCACGGCGGCGGTTTCCTCTCCAGCCCGCTCGACTCGACTGGGCTGGAGACCTGGGGCGATCCCGGGCCGGGACGCTGGATCACCGTCTACGCGAACGCCGAACACGCCTGGATGACGATTGCCGGTCTGGCCTTCGACACCGTCGGCGGGCCGGGCCCGCGCTGGCATCCCTCGCTGGTCGATTCCCCTGCGGGCTTCATCGCCCGCCACCCGCCCGGCTATTAGGCGCGCCATCAAGCCCGACTGTCTACGGTCCCACGCTCCAAGGACGGCGGCGAGGGAGGGAGACAAGAAATGGACAGAGGTTGCAGTCGTGACGATCGACGCCGCGCGCTCTGACGACGGCGGGTCCTGCGCACCGCAACCACCGCGCCTTCCCGGCCGGAGCTGCGGGGCGCTGGGAGCTGAGCGGCTCGGGAGCGGTGATCTGGGCACTGGAGAAGCTGGGCCTGGCCGGTGGACCTGCGCGCGGACTGACGCGCGAGGACGGCGGAGAGGGCGACGAGCCCGTAGGCGGCGCTAAGGCCGCTCCTGCAGGTACGGTTTAGCCGCTT
The DNA here is from genome assembly GCA_963777915.1 of uncultured Solirubrobacterales bacterium. Lineage (GTDB taxonomy): Bacteria > Actinomycetota > Thermoleophilia > Solirubrobacterales > 70-9 > CAVUPF01. Next base: position 89,735 of record CAVZSH010000007.1, read on the forward strand.
CCATGACAAAGCGTCGAAACCTGATCGTGCCGGCCGTCCTGCTCGGCATCGTCTTCGTCGTCATCGCGGTGGTCTACTGGATCGAGCCGGCCGGCTCGCTGCCGGCTTTCTTCCCCGGACACGAAGCGGGATCCAGCCACCACCACGCCAAGCACGGGATCGCAGCCTTCGTGGTGGCCCTGGCCTGCTTCGTCTTCGCATGGTTTCAGAGCGGCCCGGCGGGGAAGGCCCCGGCGTAGGCCGCTCCCCCGATGGAACCCATTTCTTACTTTCAGGCGCTCGTCCTCGGCGCCCTGCAGGGCATCGCCGAGCCATTTCCGATCTCCAGCCTCGGCCATGCGGTGATCGCACCGCAGCTGTTCGGCTGGAACATCCACCAAAACGACTCCTTCTTCCTCGCCTTCTTGGTCGCCACCCACTGCGCGACGGCGATCGTGCTCTTCTTCTTCTTCTTCAAGGACTGGATGCGGATCTTCCGGGGGATGGGGCGCTCCCTACGCGACCGCCAGATCGGCGCCACCGACAGCGATGCGCGGCTTGGTTGGCTGCTCGTGGCCGGGACGATCCCCGCCGGGGTGATCGGGGTGCTGTTAGAGGAACCGCTGCAAAGCCTCTTTGCCTCGGCCCAGGCGGCGGCGATCTTTCTCACTCTCAACGGGGTGTTGCTGCTCGTCTTCGAGCGCTTCCGACGGCGCCCGCCGCGGCCCGGCGACTACCGCGGCGACTCCGACAAGCGGATCTCGAAGATGGGCTTCAAACAGGCCTTTGCTATCGGAGTCGCGCAGGCGGCGGCGCTGGTGCCGGGGATCTCGCGCTCGGGTGTCACCATGGGCGGCGGGCTCCTCACCGGCCTCTCCAACGAGGACGCTGCCCGCTACGCCTTCCTGTTGGCGACGCCGATCATCGGCGCCGCCGGGGTCCTGAAGCTGCCGGAACTTCTCGGCTCGGCCGGGAACGGGGTGCGCTCCCAGGCGCTGGTCGGCGCCCTGGCGGCGGCGCTCACGACCTACCTCGCGGTCAGATTCCTGCTCCGCTTCTTTGAGACCAACCGTCTGACGCCATTCGGCATTTACTGCATCCTCGCCGGCATCGCCAGCACGCTAATCATCGCCTTCTGAGTCGCCGCGGGTTGTTGTTCGCGTCGGCCGGGTACGGTAGGGGCGATGGCGATCGAAGCCGGCCATTCCGATCTTGAGCAGGAGCTGAGCGCCCTGCTGGAGGTCGAGCGCTTCGAGCCGCCCGCGGAGTTCCGCGAGCAGGCGCTGTGGAGCGAGGCGGCGGTCTATGAAGAGGCTGCCGCCGATCCCGAGGCCTGGTGGGCACGCCAGGCGACGGAGCTGCTCGACTGGGACCGGCAGCCGAGCAAGGGGCTTGACGACTCGAACCCCCCCTTTTACAGGTGGTTTGAGGACGGGCGCCTGAACGCCTCGGCCAACTGTCTCGACCGTCATGTCGCGGCGGGCAGGGGCGATCGGGTCGCCTATCACTGGCGCGGCGAGGAGGGGGAGGAGCGCGAGGTCACCTACGCCGAGCTGCACCGCGACGTGCAGCGCTTCGCAAATGCGCTCAAGGACCTCGGTGTCGGTAAGGGCGACGTGGTGGGCATCTACCTGCCGATGATCCCCGAGGTCGTCGTCGCGATGCTGGCCTGCGCGCGGATCGGGGCCCCCCACAACGTCGTCTTCGGCGGCTTCTCTGCCGAGTCGGTGCGCGAGCGGATGGAGTTCTCTGAGGCGAAGGCGCTGGTCACCGTCGACGGCGCCCGCCGCAAAGGCAAGACGGCGCCGATCAAGGCGCAGGTCGACGATCACCTGGGGGACCTGGAGACGCTGGAAACGATCGTCGTCGTGCGCCACACGGGCATCGAGTGCCCGATGCGCGAGGGTCGTGACTATTTCTATGAGGAGGCGCTGGCGGCTGCTGCGCCCGAGTGCCCGGCCGAGCCGATGGAGGCCGAGCACCCGCTCTACATCCTTTACACCTCCGGCTCGACGGCGAAGCCGAAGGGGATCCTCCACACCACCGGCGGCTACCTGACAGGCGTCGCCGCGACGCACAGATACGTGTTCGACTTGAAGCCCGATAGCGACGTCTACTGGTGCGCGGCCGATGTCGGCTGGGTCACCGGCCACTCCTACATCGTCTACGGTCCGCTCTGCAACGGTGCGACGAGCGTCATGTGGGAGGGGGCGCCCGACTACCCGCACAGGGGCATCTGGTGGGAGCTAATCGAGCGCTACGGGGTGACGACCCTCTACGCGGCACCTACCGCGATCCGCACCTTCATCAAGTGGGGCGCCGAGCTGCCGGCCAAGTTCGACCTCTCCTCGCTGCGGCTGCTGGGCTCGGTCGGCGAGCCGATCAACCCGAAGGCCTGGCTCTGGTACCACAAGGTGATCGGCGGCGAGCGTTGCCCGATCGTCGACACCTGGTGGCAGACGGAGACCGGAGCAATCATGATCACGCCGCTGCCTGGGATCACCGCGACCAAGCCCGGCTCGGCGGCGATGCCGTTCCCCGGGGTCAAGGCCGACGTCGTCGAGGAGAGTGGGGGCAGGCCGATCGCCGAGGGCCAGGGACTGCTGGTTCTGCAGCGCCCCTGGCCGTCGATGCTGCGCGGCCTCTACCGCGAGGACGAGCGCTTCGTCGAGACCTACTTCTCCCGCTTTGGCCCCGAGAGCTATCTGGTCGGAGACGCGGCGCGGCGCGATCGCGACGGCTACTTCTGGGTGATCGGCCGTATCGACGACGTGGTCAACGTATCCGGCCACCGGCTCTCGACTGCCGAGGTAGAGTCGGCGATCGTCGCCCACGAGAAAGTCGCCGAGGCGGCTGTGATCGGGCAGTCCGACGAGGACACCGGCCAGGCGATCTGCGCCTTTGTGACGCTGAGGGGAGACACCGGGGAAAGCGATGGGCTGGTCGAGGAGATCCGCGGCGTCGTCGCCGAGCGGATCGGCAAATTCGCCCGGCCGAAGCGGATCGTCTGGGCCGAGGACCTGCCGAAGACCCGCTCGGGCAAGATCATGCGACGGTTGCTCCGCGATATCGCCGAGGGCCGGGCGCTCGGCGATGTGACGACGCTGCGCGACCCCGAGGTGATGGCGGAGCTGGAGGCGAAGATCGCCGAGGCGCGCGGCAAGGAAGGCTGAGCCGGCGCCTATTTACCGGCGGTGCGCTCATTGGCGATGCGCTCGACCGCAACGGCCAGAGTCTGCAGCTGTTCCTGCACGCTGCGCAGTTCCCGCAAGGCAAGCGCCTCGGCTGAGATCTGCTCGCTCTCCAGCTCGGTCTCGACTTCGACGATCTGGGGGGCGAGGAAGCGTTGCGCGAAGATTCGACGCGACGGCGTCTGTGCCTACCTCTGCTCGGTCCGCGGTCCGCGGCCCTCAGCCACGGGCGGACTGCGGTTCCCAGTGGAAGCGGCGGGCGGCGGTGAAGAGCGCGGCGACCCCCCAGATGCCGAGCACGGCGATGTTGTCGGCACTGAGCCCGAGCCCGCTCGCACCGGGCGCCAGCGTGGTCTGCAGGCCGTCGGCCAAATGGAACAGCGGGAAGATGCGGCCGATCTGTTCCAACCAGCTGGGCAGGGTGTCGATCGGGACGAAGACCCCGGAGATGAAGGAGAGGACGACGACGCTGAAGGGGCCGATCGCCCCGGCGGCGTCGGGGCTGGGGGTAAAGACCGTCAGCGCCATACCCATCGCGCAGAAGGTGGCGGCGCCAAGCAGCACGTAGACGACGAAGCCGACCGCGGTGCTACCCGGCAGCGAGACCCCGTAGGCGATGCTGCCGATCGCCATCAGTACGACGGTCATTGCCGTTACCTGGACGATCGCCGCGCCGATCTGTCCGACGACAAAGGTCCAGGGCGGCATCGGGGTGCCGCGAAAGCGCTTCAGCTGCCCGCTCTCCCGCTGGGTGGTGAGGACCATTGCCAGGGTGGTGAAGGTCGACAGGGCGGTTGCGTAGGCGATGATCCCGGCGGTGAAGTAGGCCTTCGGGTCCAGCTTCAATCCGCCGCCGAGGTTGATTTCGTGGGTGGTGGAGAAGATCGAGTTGAAGATCACCAGGAAGAAGATCGGGAAGGCGACGGTGAAGATGATCGCCCGCGGCTCGCGCGAGCGGGCAAGCAGGATGTAGCGGGCCTGCACGAGGACCAACCTGGCGTCGCTCATCTCTCGCCTCCCTCCTCGGTGGTCAGCTCGAGGAAGATGTCCTCGAGGCTGGGGCGACGGACCTCGAGCGCGCCGAGCTCGATGCCCTTCCCATCGGCCCAGCCGAGCAGGCGATAGACGTCGCGCTGGGGCTGGTCGGTCGCAAAGCTGGCCTCGTTGCCTGACAGCTCCACCTGCGCTGAGACCTGTGAGTCGAGCTCCGCGGCGAGGATTCCGTCTGGAAGCTGGAAGCGGACCACGGTCCGCTGGCCGAGCGAGGACCCCAGCTCCTCGGTACTTCCTTCGGCGACCAGCATCCCGTCCCGAAGGATCGCCACCCGGTCGGCGAGATGCTGCGCCTCGTCCATGTAGTGGGTGGTGAGGAAGACCGTCTTGCCTAGTTCCTTGAGGCCCTCGATCATGTTCCAGGCGTCGCGGCGGGCCGAGGGATCAAAGCCCGTGGTCGGCTCGTCGAGGAAGATCAAGTCGGGGTCGCCGATGATCCCGCAGGCGACGTCGACGCGACGTTTCTGGCCGCCGGAGAGGGTGCCGATCCGCGCGTCGCGTTTCTCGGCGATGCCGACTAACTCGATCGTCTCGTCGACCGGCCGGGGGGCACTAAAGAAGCTGGAGAAGAGCGTCACCGTCTCGCGCACGGTCAGCACCGGGTTCATCTCACACTCCTGGAGGACCAGCCCGACCCGGTTGCGCCACTCTCTACTTGGCGCGCCGGGATCGACGCCCAGGACCGAGATCTCGCCGCCGCTGCGAGGTCGGTAGCCCTCGAGGATCTCGATCGTCGTCGTCTTGCCGGCGCCGTTGGGGCCGAGAAAGCCGAAGACTTCGCCGGCGGCGACCTCGAAGTCGATCCCACGCACGGCCTCATACTCACCATAGGACTTGCGCAGCCCTTTGACGGTGATCGCCGTTTCGCTCACCGCGTGCACACTACGCAAAATTTGCACCGGGGATCTGGCCTAAGCGATGCGGTCCAATGTGCTCAAACCGTGGGTGTGGCGGTCGGAGTGGGCCGCGCCGCGCCGCGCCAGGGCCATCAGCACGGAGAAGACGGCGAGCCCGAGCAGGTTCAGCCACAGCTTGTAGTCGAGCTGAACCGAGCCGAAGATGTCGCTGCGGCTGGGCCGGGCGGTCGGGATCAGGCCCGCGAGGCCGAAGAGGAGGTCGACGATCAGCGCCGCCAGCACCATCGTCACAAACATCAGGGCGACGATCCGGATCGCGAACTCCCAACCGTAGAACTTCCTGTAGGCGAGCACGATCGGGATCACGATCAGGTCGGCGAAGATGAAGGCGATCACGCCGGCGAAGCTGATCCCCCCCGACCACAGCACCGCGGCGAGGGGCGCGTTGCCGACCGAACAGACGAAGCTGAGCACGGCAATCAGGGGACCGACCAGCACATTCTCGAGCGTCTTCACCGTCGCGGGCGCGTGCTCGATGAAGAGGACGTTGAAGAAGCCGTTGCCGAGCAGGCCGATGAAGCCGGCGAGCAGGAAGCCGATCGCGATCTCCTTCCACAGCATCCGCCAGTCGCCGCGGAAGTTGTAGGCGACGTCGGTCCAGGCCTCGCTGGAGGCGAGGCGCTTGCGCCACGACGTCCGCCGGCCCCCGGTCTGGTGCTGGTGAGCGGCTTGGGCCCGCTGTGCGTTGGCGCGGGCCTGCTGCTCGAGCCTGGGGGAGACGAAGAAGCGCAGCAGCGTCACCATCAGGGCGATCAGGACGATGCCGCCGACGAACTCGGCGAGGGTGAACTGCCAGCCGATCAGGACCCAGATAACCAGCCCAAGCTCCCAGACGAGGTTGGTCGAGGCGAACTGGAAGGCGAGCGCAGCCCTCGCCGAGGCGCCCTTCTGGAAGAGCGACTTGGCGATCGCGATTGCGGCGTAGGAGCACGAGGACGAGGCGGCGCCGAGCCCCGTCGCCTTGGCGATCGGGCCGACCCCGGTGCCCGAGAGGGCGCCCTCGACCCGCTCGCGCGGCACCCAGGCCTGGACGATCGCGGAGATCGCGAAGCCCAGCACCAGCGCCCACCAGACCTCGTAGGCCATCAGGAAGGACTGCTTCAAGCCTTCGCCGACCGTGCTCAATACCCCGTTCATGGCGCCACCGTATCAAATACCCCCTGGGGGTATAGCGTGGCATCACCCAAGCCCGAGGCGACGCGCCCGTTCGACCGCGCGGGCCACGATCTCCTCGCTGCCGAGGAGCTCTCCGCCGCGCATCAGTACTCGGCCGGCGACCACCGTGGTGTCGACGATCTGCCCAGAGGCGGCGTAGACGAGATCGTCGGCCAGTTTCCCGAGGCTCAGCTCCGGCGCCCCGCGGCGCAACAGCAAGAAGTCGGCCGGCGCGTCGGCGGCGAGCGGCGTGCCCGCCCCGAGCAGCGGGGCGCGGTGGCCCGTCGCTATCTCCCAGGCTTCTGCGGCGCAGATCGCCGCCGGGTCGCCCGCCGCGTGCTTTTGCGCCAGGGCAAAGGTCTTCAGGTCGGAGAGGAGGTCGAGCGAGTCGTTGGAGCCGGCGCCGTCGGTGCCAAGGCCCACCGCGACGCCGGCCTCGCGCGCGGCGGGGTAGGGGAAGACGCCGCCGACCGCCAGCTTCAGGTTCGCCACCGGGTTAGTAATCACGGTGGCGCCGCGCTCGGCGATTAGCTCCAGCTCGGAGCGATCGAGCCAGACGCCGTGGGCGAGCACGGTGCGCTCGCCCAGCATCCCGAGCCGGTCCAGGTAGGCGGCGGGGCGCAGCCCGTGCTCTTTGATGCAGTCGGCCACCTCCTGCTCGGTCTCGGAGAGGTGGATCTGGATCGGCAGGCCGCGCTCGCCCGCCAGCTGGCCCGCCCAGCGCAGCAGCTCTTCGCTGACCGTGTAGATCGAGTGGGGGGCGAGGGTGCGCCCGACATCCGACTCGAGTCCCTCCAGCTGATCGAGGTCTCGCAGCGCCGTCTCGCGCACCCTCTTCGTGTCGCCGCCGACGTCGAGCAGCGGCCCGCCGATCGTCGCTCGCAGACCGGCGTCGCGGACTGCGCGGGCGCTCTGCAGCGGGTGCCAGTACATGTCCCAGAAGCGGGTGGTGCCGGTGCGAATCATCTCGAGGCAGGCGAGGCGGGCGCCCCAGTAGACATCCTCGGGCTGAAGCTTCGCCTCGATCGGCCAGACCCGCTCCCGCAGCCAGCGCGGCAGCGGCAGCTCGCCGCCGCTGCCGCGGAACAGCGTCATCGCCGCGTGGGTATGGCCGTTTATCAGCGGCGCGATCAGCAGCGCCCCGGCCGCGTCGAGCGTCTGCCTCGCCAGGCCGGGGCTCGACCCCCGGGCCGAGCTCGGCGATGCGGCCGTCCTCGCAGCGCAGGCCCACTGTCTCGCCGTCGAAGATGGCGCCGGTGACCGCCAGCGGCGCCGCGGCCTTGGGGCTCACGGCCCTACGGCGCCCAGCCTCGGCAGCACCGCCACCAGGGCCTTGCGCAGGCGCTCGGCGTTGGCGTCGCGGTCGGCTTCCAGCTCGGTGAGGGCGAGCGATTCCGACCCGATCCCGTTGGCGAGGTTGTCGACCACGCAGATTGCCGCGTAGGCGAGCCCCAGCTCGGCGGCGACGATGCACTCCGCCGCGATCGTCATCCCGACCACGTCGGCGTGCGCAGCGATCAGCCGGATCTCCGCTGGGGTCTCGAACCGCGGCCCGATCGTCTGCCAGTAGACGCCCCCATCGCGCAGGGCGGGCTCGTCTCCTCCCCAGGCCGAGACGACCTCGGCACGCCAGCGGCGGTCGAACCCGGGGGCCGTGTGGGCGTGCTCGTCCTCGAGGCTGGTGATGCCGAGGTGCAGGGCGATGAAGTCGTCGGGGCAGATGAGACTGCCGACCGGGAGACTCGGGGCCAGCGAGCCGACCGAGCCGACCGCGAGCACACGGTCACAGCCCAGCTCGCCCAGGCCTCTGAGGTTGGCGGCGTGGTCGATCTCGTGCGGCAGGCGATAACGCTCGGCGCCGTGGCGCTGCACGACCGCGGCCCCATGCTCCGCGGCCGCCCCGGCGAGCGCCTCGCCCCGCGAGCCGAGCGCGTTGCTGCCAAGCACTACCGCCAGCCGTCCCATCCCGCCGATCCTATGTCGAGGCCCGAGGGCGAGGCGATCCGCTCAGCCGCGCGCCGCGAGCGCGGCGGCTGCCGCCCGATCGGCCCTCAATCCCGCCAGCTGAGCCTCCAGTTCGCCGAGGAAGGGGAGTTCGGGGGCCTCGCGGGCGAGCAGGTCGAGGTCGGCATCCCAGACCGCGACCTTGACGTCCAGCGGCGCCTTCAGCTCCTCGCCGACCGCCTCGCCCTGGTTGGCGTAGACCCGGCGCAGCGCCCGGATATTGGCGAGCTTGTCGGCCGCGTAGATCGCCAGTGCGCTCGGGCCCGCCTGCTCGACCTGGGCGCGATGTAGGTCCTTGCGTCGCTCGTAGAGCTCGATCTCTTCCGGGTCGGTCAGCGCCTCAACCAGGCCGCCGACCGGCTCGCCGAAGCGCGCCCGGATCTCGTCGAACTCGGCGGAGCTCTCCTCGACCACGTCGTGCAGGAGCGCTGCCGCCAGCACCTCGTCGGGAAAGTCGTGCTCGGCGAGCAGCTCGGCGACCGCGATCGGGTGCTCGATGTAGGGCCTGCCGCCGCTGCCGTTGCGAATCTGACCGGCGTGTGCTTCCCTCGCCGCTTCGAGTGCGCCCCGGACCAGATCCGAGCGGTCCGCGGCGGCCTCGATCCGAGGGGACGACGACATCTCCCAGGAGCGTAGCGGGCGGGAAGGGGCGGCCGGCTCAGCCAGCGGCGATCGGGCTCGGCGCCAGCACCGGCAGCTCGTACTCGGCTCGCTCTGCGCCCAGCTCGATCATGCCTTCGGCCCCGCCCTGTTCCGCCCACCGCTCCCGCGTCTCCTGGCCGAAGCCGTCAAGGAACTCGTCGCTGTGCAGCGGGTCGTGGTGAAAGAGAACGGTGCGCTCAGCACCGGTGCGGTGGGCGAAGGAGAGGGCGTGAGAGAGGGAGGAGTGCCCCCAACCGACGTGCTCGGGATACTCGTGATCGGCGTACTGGCCGTCGTGGATCAACAGCGAGGTCTCGTGGGCCAGGGCGAAGCCGGAGATCCAGTCCTCATCGAGCGCCTCGAGGTCGGCGCCGAGTGCCGGCTCGTGGTCTGGGATGTAGGCGAGCGAGCTGCCGCCGTCGTCGATTCGGTAGCCGAGGGTCGGGCCGCGATGGGCGACAGAGGCGGCACGGATCCGGGCCGGACCGATCTCCCACTCGGTCTGCGGGCAGTGGCGGAAGGAGACGTCGCAGGGCAGCTCGCGGACCTCGACCGGGGAGAGCGGGGCAGAGATATAGCGGGCGATGCGGTCGCGTAGCGAGGCCTCTGGAGAAGCCGGCCCCCAGATCACGATCTCCGTCTGCGGGCAGAAGGCGGGGGCGAAGAAGACGAGCCCCTGGATGTGGTCGAGGTGAAGGTGAGTGAGGAGGATGTTGAGTCGGGCCGGCTTTTCGGCCAGCGCCAGGCCGAGGCTGCGAATGCCGGTGCCGGCGTCGAGCGCCAGCAGCGAGCCGTCGGAGAGGGTGACGCCAACGCAGGAAGTGTTACCGCCGTAGCGGATCGTCTCCGGCCCCGGGGACGGGATCGAGCCGCGCGTGCCCCAGAGTTTTATTTTCATCTCAGTGCCCAGCCCCATTGCTCGGCGCGGTTGGCCAGAAGACGGCGATTGCGCCCTGAGATCCGTGCGGGGTGAGGATCGGGAAGGCAGAGACCTCGACCGAGTGGCGCGCTCCGTCGGCGGAGCTGATCTCGAAGTTCGCATGCGCTGGGCGGCCGTTGCGGACTGCGACGACCAGCGGCAGATCGTCGTAGGGGATCGGCTCACCGTCCTCATCGAAAGGGCCGAACAGCGAGCCCCACTCGGCAGGGCCGACGGTGCCGAGCTCCTCGAAGCGCTTGCCGAGCAGCATTCCGGCGGCCTCGTTGTAGAAGACGAGCAATCCGCCCTCGTCGACCAGGAAGGCCGGCGTCGAGAGCGCCGACATAAGATTGCGAGCGAGGATCAACTCGAGAGGCCTCTGCGACACAGATGACACTTTAGATAGTCGAGTTTGGCGTTGTGACTCGATTGCCGGGCTGATCGCTGCAGAAGCCAGACGACCACCCTCGCGCCTTTACCTGGGCGACTGCGTGACATCCGTCACGTATGCCGCGAGTGCGTCCACCTCAGCTTTGGTCCTCTTGCGGGCCATCAAGCCAGCCGCCGGGGTGACTCTCATGGCCCCCAGCTCGCGTTCAGCGTGCCCGATGTGCCCTCTGCTGCGCAAGGCGGTCGAGTAGAACTCATCTCCTTGTGAAGGAGCCGAGCGGTATGTATAGGTTGGCGATGGCCGTCTGCCGGCCGGCCGCCGCGTGGGGGCGGCTGCGGGTGGAGGGCCTTGACGCCCTGCCGGCGAGCGGGCCCGTGCTGCTGGTCGGCAATCACGACAGCCATTGGGACTCGGTGATGATCGGCGTCGCGGCGATCCGGCGCCGCCAGATCAAGGCGCTCGCCAAAGCCCAGCTCTGGGACGTGCGGGGACTGAGTCCGGTGCTGAACGGGATGGGCCAGATCCCGATCGAGCGAGGCGCGGGGGATGCGGGCGCCCTTTCCCGTGCGGTCGAGGAACTGCGCGCCGGCGCCTGCATCGGCGTTTTCCCCGAAGGGACTCGCTCGCGGGGCAAGGTGCTGCGGGCGCGCAGCGGCGTCGGTCGTCTCGCGCTGGATGTCCCGGAGGCGAGGCTTGTGTGCGTCGCGATCGAGGGGACGACCGCCTTTACTGGCTTTCCGAGCCGCCCTCGGGTGTGGGCCCGCTTCTTTGATCCGGCCGGTGGTCAGGCCCAACCGGGGGAGGAGCCGGGGGCGATCGCGTCGCGGCTCCTGACGGAGATCCGCGAGCTCGTCCCGCCGAGTGCCGCGGGCCGAAAGCGCCGTTAGCTGCCCGCCCTTCTCCGCTGGCGTGCAGACTGCCCGCGCAGCGAGGGATCCACGGCTGTCCGGGGCACGGACAACCCGCGGGCCGGGTTCAGGCCCGGTCCGGCAAATGCAGCGACCCCGGCGCCGGCAGAGCGCCGGCGCCGGGAGGCGGCAGCTTCAGGGACCGGCTCCTAGAGTTTGCCGATCTTGAAGATCTTCGTGCCGCAGTCGGGGCACACACCCTGGATCGCCGGGCGACCGTTTTTCATGGTCACCTGTTTCGCGTCTCTGATCTCGACCTTCTTGCGCTCTTTGACGCAGTAGCCCTCGGGCATGAGGGGGCCTCCTTTCGCTGCCGCTTCGCGGCAAAGCTCGCGGTTGCTCGCGAGGTGGATTGAGGCGAATGTAACGCAGGGCGTGGACGATGACCACGCACATACGTGCGCTTCATCACAAGCGCTATTTCTTCGCGCCGCTCGCCTTGGAGCCCTTCGAGTGCGCCTGGAGTGCTTTGACCTGGGCCTCAAGCCTGGCGACTTCCGTCTGCGCTCCTTTGGCCTCGGCTTCAGCCGAGGCCACCCGGCTTTCCAGCTGAGCGCTCTGCGAGGAGCTGCCGCCAAGCTGGTCTACCTGAGTCTGAACCTGCCGGATTTCGGCCTTGCTGGCGCTCTTTTCGGCGCTGTCCAGCGCCAGGTAGATGGCTGCGCCCGCACCGCCGACGGCGATCGCCACCAACACCAAGCCCACCCGCGTGCGGGAACCGAGCTTGCGCTCCAGCTCTCCGATCCAGGCCCGCAAACCGTCCAGCGGCATCGATCTAACCTAGCCTAGAAAGGCGGCCGCGAGTCGCGTCAACTACCCTGCGGCCCGCACTTTCGCACCCAAGCTCCCAAGGAGATAGACCGCATGCCCGAAGCAGTGATCGTCGACACCCTCCGCACGCCGATCGGCCGCGCCTTCAAGGGCTCCCTCGCCCAGCTTCGCCCCGACGAGATGGGCGCCTTTGTCGTCGACCGCCTGCTTGAGCGAACCCCCGAGCTCGACCCGGCCACGGTCGAGGAGGTCTTCTGCGGCTGCGGCATGCCGCAGGGCCTTCAGGCCTTCAACATCGGCCGCATCATCTCGCTTCTCTCCGAGAAGCTGCCGCAGACCGTCACCGGGGTCACCATCTCCCGCTACTGCTCCTCCAGCCTCGACGCGATCCGCCACGCGGGCAACGCGATCAAGGCCGGCGAGGGCGATGTCTACATCGCCGCCGGAGTCGAGTGGGTGAGCCGCTACAACGAGCGCACCGAGCCGGCCGGCGCCGACGATCAGAACGAGAGCCTGCAGGGCAATAACGGCCAGCCAAACGCCTACATAGAGATGGGTAAGACGGCGGTCAACGTCGCCAAGAAATACGAGGTCAGCCGGGCCGATATGGACAAGTTCGCGCAGCGCTCCCAGGAACTGGCGGTGAAATCCCAGGAGGACGGCTTCTTTGAGCGCGAGATCGTCCCGGTGAGGCTGCCGGACGGCACCGAGGTCGCCAAGGACGACGGGCCGCGCGCCTCCTCGACCCTGGAGAAGCTCTCAGAGCTGCCCGAGGCCTTTGGCGGCGGCGGCGTCACCGCCGGTAACTCCTGCCCGCTCAACGACGGTGCTGCCGCGGTCTTGTTGATGAGTGACACCAAGGCCGAGGAGCTTGGCCTGACCCCGCGGGCGCGGATCATCACCGCCGCCACCTGGGGCAACGAGCCCGAGTACATGGGAGTCGCCCCGATCGGCGCGATCAAGAAGGTGCTGGACCGGGCCGGGATGACGATCTCCGACGTCGATGCGGTCGAGCTGAATGAGGCCTTCGCCGCCCAGGTGATCCCGATCATGGACCAATGCGGGATCACGATCGAGAAGCTCAACACCCACGGCGGCGCGATCGCCCTCGGCCATCCCTTCGGGATGACCGGAGCCCGCATCATGGGCACTCTGCTCAACGCGATGGAGACCGACGACCACCAGGTCGGGCTGGAGACGATGTGCGTCGCCGGGGGACAGGGCAAGGCGATGATCGTCGAGCGCCTCAACTAGGAGGCTCCGGCTTGGCCCGACTTGAGACGCTGACCTACGAGACCGGCGATCGAGTCGCCCGCATCACCCTGAACCGGCCCGAGCGGGGCAACGGGATCACGCCGCAGATGCCGACCGAGATCGCCGCCTGCGTCGAGCGGGCGAATCTCGACCCCGCTGTCCACGCGATCGCGTTGGCCGGCAACGGCAGCGGCTTTTGCGGTGGCTATGACCTGGTCGCCTCGGCCGAGGGAGAGATGGCGGAGCTCGGCGGGGCGCAGGCGCCGGCCGGCTCTCCCCTTGACCCGGCGACGATCGCCGCCAACCATGCGCCGGACTCCAACTGGGACCCCGTCACCGACTATCAGTTCATGTCGCGCAACGTCCGCGGCTTCATGAGCCTCTTTCACTCCGAGAAGCCGGTGCTCTGCAAGGTCCACGGCTTCTGCGTCGCCGGCGGCACCGACATGGCGCTCTGTGCGGATCTGCTGGTAATCGCCTCCAACGCCAAGATCGGCTACCCGCCGGCCCGGGTTTGGGGCTCGCCGACGACTGCGATGTGGGCGGTGAGGCTCGGCGCGATGCGGGCCAAGCGGTTGCTGCTGACCGGCGACTCGCTGACCGGCGAGGAGGCGGCGGAGTGGGGCCTGGCGACAGAGGCGGCCCCCGCAGCTGAGCTGGACGAGCGCTTTGAGCGGTTGCTCGCCCGGGTCGCGCGGATGCCGGTCAACCAGCTGGTGATGATGAAGCTGCTGGTCAACCAGTCGATCCTCGCGCAGGGCCTCCAGCAGTCCCAGGCCCTGGGTACCTTCTTCGACGGCATCGCCCGCCACACCGAGGAGGGACATGCCTTCGTGCGGCGCGCCGCCGAGGCCGGCTTCCGCGAGGCGGTGCGGGAGCGCGACGAGCCCTTCGGCGACCACGGCATGGAGGGCTTCGGAGTCGGTTAGGGTGCCGAGCCGATGAGCGACCGCCCTACCCTCACTCCGGAGACCGTCCGCGCCTTCATCGGCGACAGCTTCCCGGGCGACCTTGGGATCGAGCCGCTGGAGATCGAGGACGGCCACGCCCGCGGCAGGATCCTCGTCGATCGCCGCCACCTTCACCCGGGCGGCTACGTCCACGGCGGCGTGTGGACCGCGCTTGGCGACACCGTCGCCGCCTGGGCGACCTTCCGCAACATCCCCCCCGGGCACGACTTCACGACGATCGAGCTGAAGCTGAATGTCTTCTCCGCCGGGCTTCCGGGCGATGAGATCGTTGCCGTCGCAGAGCCCCTCCACGTCGGCCGTAGCACCGTGGTGATCGAGGTGAAGATCGAGCGCAGCCCGGCCGGTGGCGGCGAGCCGCGCCTCGCCGCCAACCTGATCGTCACCCAGTTCGTCCTTTCCCCCCGCCAGGGCTGAAGGCCCCGATTCCCTCCACTTCGACGGTTGTCTCCAGCCGTTCGATCTGGGGCAGCCTCCACAGCAGGCTGGCGAAGGTGAGGCCGATTGCGGCGGAGAGCAGCGCCAAAAACCATTGGGTGGCGCTGAGCAGGACCAACTGAAAGAAGTCGCGCACCGGGGCGGCGGCGAGGCCGAGGGCGAAGAGGGCGCCGAGCCCGGCGATCAGGGCGAGCATGTAGCTCTGGATCGCGATGTGCTCGCGACCAGGCCCGCGCTCCAGCAACAAGACGAAGCTGAGGCCGAGCACGATCAGGGTCGTCGTCGCGGCGGTGCGCCCTGCTTCCAGCGTTCCGCCGAAGACTGTGTCGACCAAGAAGAAGGAGAGGATCGAGCCGAGCGCCGTCGCCAGCCCCGCCGGTACCGCAAAGGCGGCCAGGGCCGGGATCAGCCGCCCCCTGTAAAGCGGCCCATCCGAGGGGGCAAGGGCGAGGACGAAGGAGGGGATGCCGATCGTCAGCAGCGCGGCCAGGGTCAGGTGTCGTGGCAAGAACGGAAAGGCGAACCCCGGTACCGCGACCAGGAGGATCAGCGCCGCCGCGTAGACCGTCTTGGTCAGGTACAGCCGGCCGAGCCGGTGGATGTTGCGGGCGATCCGCCTTCCTTCCCCGACCGCCTCCGGCAGCCGCGCGAACTCGTCCTTCAACAGCACCACGTCGGCGACACCCTTGGTCACCTGGGCGCCCGAGCCCATCGCAACCGCGATCCGCGCCCGCTTCAGAGCCGGCACGTCGTTGACGCCGTCGCCGAGCATCGCCGTGTAGCGCCCCGACTCCGAGAGCGCCGCGACCAGCGCTTTCTTCTGCTCGGGCTTGATCCGGCAGAAGATCGTGTGGCGCTGCGCCGCCGCGGCCAGCCCCTCGGGGTCCTCGGGGAGCTCTGGCCCCTCGATCACCCCGGCCTCACGCGGTACTCCGACCGCATAGGCGACCGCGGTCACGGTCGCCCGGGCATCGCCGGAGATCAGCTTCAGGTCGACGTCCTGCTCGCGCATGAAGGCGATCGTCTCGGCCGCGTCGGGGCGCAGCGTCTCCTCCAGCACGATGAGCGCGACGGGGGAGATTCGCGGCGGCGCCTGCGCCGAGGGGTTGACCGGGAGCGCCTCCTTGGATTCGCCGAAGGCGACGACGCGCCGCCCGGCCGCCGTCTCCTCCTCCAGCTTGCGGGCCAGCCCCACAGGCAGGGTCAGCGCACCGGCCTCGGTCAGGACATCGGGGGCGCCCAGCACATAGGCGGTCGCCCCCAGAGCGATCCCGCTCCACTTCCACTCCGAGGAGAAGGGGACCTCGGCGCTCACCCGAGCGGCCCGGCCCGCGAAGCGCTCGGCGATCGTCTCCAGGGTCCGGTTGCGATCGCCGGCGCTCGCCGCGAAGCGCCCCAGCGCGGCGTGGGCGGCCGCCTCGTCGACCCCCTCGGCAACCTCGACGCCGACCAGCCGCAGCTCGCCGTCGGTCAGGGTTCCGGTCTTATCGATGCAGATCGTGTCGACCGCGGCGAGGCTCTCGGTCGCGCTCATCTGCTGGACCAGGGTGTTCTTGCGGGCCAGCCGCACCGCCGCCACCGCAAAGGTGACGCTCATCAGCAGCACCATTCCCTCCGGGATCAGCGTCACCAGGCCCGCCGTCGCCGTCTGCGCCGCTTCTTCGAGGCTGACGTTGCGCAACTTCAGGGTGAGGAGCAGGATCGCCGCCAGCGGGATCATCACGTAGACGCAGACGACGATCACCCGGTTGACCTCTTCTTGCAGCGGCGAGGGGGGATGGCGGAAGGCCTGCGCCTCGCCGGCCAGCCGTCCCGCGTAGCTCTCCTCGCGGACCGCGTCGGCGAGGTAGTAGCCAGAGCCGGCGATGCAGAAGGAGCCCGACAGGGCCCGCTCCCCCAGCCCCTTGCGAACCCCGTCGGCCTCGCCGGTCAGCATCGACTCGTCGAGGATCATGCCCCGGGTGTGGATCACCTCGCCGTCGGCGACGAGCTGGTCGCCGGGCTCGATGTGGACGACGTCGCCGGGCACCACTTCGCTCGCCACCAGCTCGACCACCGCGCCGTCCCGTGCCACCTTCGCGTGCGGAGCGATCAGCAC
This sequence comes from uncultured Solirubrobacterales bacterium, assembly GCA_963777915.1. Taxonomy (GTDB): domain Bacteria; phylum Actinomycetota; class Thermoleophilia; order Solirubrobacterales; family 70-9; genus CAVUPF01. Next base: position 106,423 of record CAVZSH010000007.1, read on the forward strand.
CGCCAGCTCGTCGAGGGTCGCCTTTGCCTTCAGCTCCTGGCGGATCCCGATGTAGGAGTTGATCACCGCGATCAGCCCGAACAGCGAGTCCGCATACAGCCCGAGCGCCATGTCGAGGACGAAGAAGACGCCGATGATCGCGTTGAACAGCGTGAAGACGTTGCCGGCGACGATGCTTGAGACCGAGCGCGAGGAGCTTTCGGGAGGCGGCCCGAGCCTGTGCAGCCGGGCAGCCGCCTCGGCGCTGGAGAGGCCGCGCCTCAAGGCGGTGTCGGTCGTGCTCATGGGAAGTATTCAATAGGGTGCGAGCCGGATGTCTTTGAAGCTAGGACTCAACCTCGGCTACTGGGGGATCGGCCCTGCCGGAGAGGACGCCGTCGATCTGGTCAAGGCCGCCGAGGGCGCCGGCTTTGAGTCTGTATGGGTGGCCGAGTCATACGGATCTGACGTAATCAGCGTCCTCGCCTGGCTCGCCCCGCAGACCAAGACGATCAAGCTCGGCGCGGCGATCATGCAGGTCCCCGCCCGCCCGCCCGCCGCCGCGGCGATGGCCGGCGCCACGATCGACAAGCTCTCCGACGGCCGCTTCATCTTCGGCTTCGGACCGTCGGGACCGCAGGTCTCTGAGGGCTGGTACGGGGTGCCCTACGCGAAGCCCTGGGGGCGGACCCGTGAGTACGTCGAAGTGGTGCGGGAGATCGTCTCCCGCGAGGGGCCGCTGGAGCACCAGGGCGAGCACTACCAGCTGCCCCTGCCCGGAGGCGAGGGCAAGGCGCTGAAGCTCAACTTCCACCCACTGCGCAACGGCATCCCCGTCTTCCTCGGCGCGATCGGGCGTAAATCTGTCGAGCTGGCTGCCGAGATCGCCGACGGCTGGATCCCGATCTTCTTCAGCGTCGATGCCTTTGAGCAGACCTGGGGCGAGCACCTGCAGGCAGGCTTCGCCAAAGGCGGGCGGCAGCGCTCAGACCTTGAGGTCTCCCCGTCGCTTCAGGTCGCGATCGACGGCGACCAGGAGGCGGCGAAGAGCGTCGTCAAGGCGGGCCTCGTCCTCTACTTCGGCGGCATGGGCAGCCGCAAGACCAACTTCTACGTCGACCTCGCCCACCGCTTCGGCTTCGGCGAGGTAGCCGACGAGGTGCAGCGACGCTTCCAGGAGGGCGACCGGGCCGGCGCCTTTGAGGCGATGCCCGACGAGATCGTCGAGGCGACCTCGCTGGTCGGCAGCGAGGAAGAGGTGGCGGAGCGGATCGAGCGATTCCGCGGCGCCGGCATCGACCGGCTGATCGTCTCGCCGGTCCACGTCGAGCGTGGCGAGCAGCTGCACACGATCGAGCGCCTGGCGGCGTTGACCGGCGTCTCGACGCCGGTCTGAGCGGTTGCCATAGGCTCTCGCGGCTTTCGATGAAGATCGGAGTTCCGAAAGAGACCGTCGAGGGGGAGCGCCGGGTCGCGCTGGTCCCTGACGTAGTCAAGTCGTTGAAGCGCAACGAGCACGTCGACGTCGTGGTCGAGTCCGGCGCCGGGGTGGCCGCCGGTCATCCCGACTCCCACTACACCGAGGCCGGGGCGGCGCTCGCCGAGGCCGCCGCTGCCTGGGGCGCTGATCTAGTTCTTCGAGTCGCCGTCCCGTCCACCGAGGAGATCGGCAAGCTCAGCCCCAACCAGATCCTGATCGGCCACCTCGCTCCCTGGACCTCGGCCGAGACAAACCGGGCGCTCGCCGAGGCCGGCTTGACCAGCTTTGCGATGGAGGCGATCCCGCGCACCACCCGCGCCCAGGCGATGGACGCGCTCTCCTCGCAGGCCTCCGCCGCCGGCTACGCCGCGACCCTGATCGCCGTGCGAGAGTCGGGCCGCTTCTTCGGGATGATGACCACCGCAGCGGGCACCGTCCCGCCGGCCAAGGTCCTCGTCCTCGGCGCCGGCGTAGCCGGCCTGCAGGCGGTCGCCACCGCCAAGCGGCTGGGGGCGATCGTCACCGGCTTTGACATCCGTCGCGCCGCCTGGGAGCAGATCGCCTCGCTCGGCGGCCGCCCGCTTGAGCTCGACTTCATCCCCGACGCCGAGGGCGAGGGCGGCTACGCCCGCCCGCTCACCGAGGAGGAGAACCAGCAGGTCCGCGAGGCGCTTGGTGAGAACGCCGCCAAGCAGGACGTGATCCTCACCACCGCGGCGATCCCCGGCCGCCCGGCGCCGCTGTTGATCACCGCCGCGGCGGTGGGGGCGATGCAGCCCGGTTCGGTGATCGTCGACGTCGCCGCCGAGACCGGCGGCAACTGCGAGCTGACCCGGGTCGGGGAGACGGTGCTCGAAAACGGGGTGAGGGTGCTCGGCCCGCGCAACCTGGCGAGCGAGATGCCGGCACCGGCCTCCCAGCTCTACGCGAAGAACCTGGAGAACCTGCTCGGCCTGCTGATCACAGAGGAGGGCCAGGTCAAGGTCGACTTCGAGGACGACATCCTCGCCGCGGCCTGCATCACCCGTGATGGGCAGATCCGCAACGAGAGGGCGGCGAAATGACCCTGATGGCCGAGATCACGATCTTCGTGCTTGCCGCCTTCGTCGGCTTCGAGGTGATCTCGAAGGTGCCGACCACCCTGCACACGCCGCTGATGTCGCAGACCAACGCGATCCACGGGATCGTGATGCTGGGTGGGCTGATCGTCGTCGGCTACGCCAACGACCCGCTCGAGTACGTGATCGGCACGATCGCGATCGCCTTCGGCACGATCAACATCGTCGGCGGTTTCCTGGTCACCGACCGGATGCTCGGCATGTTTGCCAAGAAGCCGAAGCCGAAGGACGATGCCGACCCGAAAGGCGAGCGGTGATCGAGATCGCCCTGCTGAAGCCGGGCGGCAGCGCCGCCACGGCGCTCTACATCGTCGCCTTCTCGATGTTCATCCTCGGGGTAAAACGCGGCACCCACCCGACTACCGCCAAACAGGGGAACATGGTCGCCGCCGCCGGCATGCTGATCGCCGTCGCGACGACGCTTCTCCTCAACGGGATCGGCAACTGGGGCCTGATCGTGGCGGGCATCGCGATCGGCGCGACGATCGGCGTCGTCGCCTCGATCCGCGTCCAGATGACCGCGATGCCGCAGATGGTCGCCCTCTACAACGGGGTCGGCGGCGGCGCGGTCGCGCTGATCGCCTGGTCTGAGATCCGCCACGGCATCTCGCTCGGCGAGACGATCCCGCTCGAAACGCTGATCCCCACCCTGTTTGCCGCGGTGGTCGGCTCGGTCTCCTTCTGGGGCTCGAGCATCGCCTTCGGCAAGTTGCAGGAAGTGATCCCGACCCGGCCGATGAAGATCCCCGGCCAGCAGGTGATCAACGCCCTGCTGCTGGCCGGCATCCTTGCCGCCTGCGTCGACATCGCCGCCAACAACAGCGACGCCTCCCAGGGCCTCTTCATCGCGGTCCTCTGCGCCGCGGCCCTGCTCGGCATCCTCGTCGTGCTGCCGATCGGCGGCGCCGACATGCCGGTTGTGATCTCGCTGCTTAACGCTTTCACCGGGCTCTCGGCCGCGGCGGCCGGCTTCGCGCTGGATAACGTCGCGCTGATCGTCGCCGGCACCCTGGTCGGCTCCTCGGGAACGATCCTGACGATGGAGATGGCGACCGCGATGAACCGCTCGGTCGCCAATGTCCTCTTTGCGGGCTTTGGTGGGGCCCCGGCCGCCGGCCCGGGAACGGTCGAGGAGCGCCCGGTCACCTCGATCGGCGCCGAGGACGCGGCGATCAAGCTCGCTTACGCCGACTCGGTCGTGATCGTGCCCGGTTACGGACTCGCAGTCGCCCAGGCCCAGCATGCGGTCAAGGAGATGGCAGGCGAGCTGGAAAAGCGCGGGGTCACGGTCAGCTACGCGATCCACCCGGTCGCCGGGCGCATGCCGGGGCACATGAACGTGCTGCTGGCCGAGGCCGACGTGCCCTACGAGCAGCTGAAGGAGATGGACGAGATCAACCCCGAGATGCCGCGCACCGATGTCGCCGTGGTGATCGGTGCCAACGACGTCACCAACCCCGCCGCCAAGAACGACCCCAACAGCCCGATCGCCGGGATGCCGATCATCGAAGTCGATCAGGCCCAGCAGGCGATCGTGATCAAGCGCTCGCTCAGCCCCGGCTTCGCCGGCATCGACAACGACCTCTTTTATGAGCCCAACACCTCGATGCTGTTCGGCGACGCCAAGAAAGCTGCGGCGGAAATCGCCGCCGAGATCCAGAACCTCTGAGCGCGCTCGGGGGCCTCTGCGTCGGCGCGCCCTTGCGCCGGGAGGCGTCAAGGGAGGGGTAGGGGTGCCGGTCCTGCGCCGAGTCGGCTGAGGCGTCAGCTCGGCGGCATCCGCAGGGCGCCGTCGAGGCGGATCGTCTCGCCGTTCAGCATCGGGTTGGCGACGATCTGGCCGACCAGCTGCGCGTACTCTGCGGGTTGGCCGAGCCGGGAGGGGAAGGGAATGCCGGCGCCGAGCGCCTCTCGCGCTGCTGCGGGGAGGGCGGCGAGCAGTGGCGTATCGAAGAGCCCGGGGGCGATCGTGACCACGCGGACGCCGCGGGAGGCCATGTCGCGCGCCGCCGGCAGGGTCATGCCGACGATGCCGCCCTTGGAGGCCGAGTAGGCGGTTTGGCCGACCTGGCCGTCGTAGGCGGCGATCGAGGCGGTGTTGACGCAAACGCCGCGCTCCCCGCCCGCGTCGGGCTCGTTCTCGCTCATCGCCGCCGCGGCGAGGCGTAGCACGTTGAAGGTGCCGATCAGGTTGACCTTGATCAGGTTGGAGAACGATTCGAGGTCGTGGGGGCCGCGCCGGTGCGAAAGCCGCTCGGCCCAGCCGATCCCCGCGCAGCAGACCGAGACGCGAAGGCCGTCCTGCGCCGAGGCCGCCCGCTCAACCGCGGCGGAGGTCGCCCTCTCATCGCTGACGTCGGCCTTCACGAAGGTCGCGCTCGGTCCCAGCTCCGCCGCCAGCGCTTCGCCCTGCTCGGCATTGAGGTCGGCGATCGTCACGCTGGCGCCAGCCTCGGCGAGTGCCCGCGCGCTCGCCTCGCCGAGTCCGGAGGCTCCGCCCGCGACCAACGCCCCAACAGCCTCGAGCTTCATAGAGCGAGCAGCCTACCGGCGGCCCCGCGCCTCCCGACGGCGCGCTCGTTCGGCCTCCTTCACTTCTCACACCGAAGGTTCGACCCCGCTAGGGTCTTCGGATCGCCACCGAGGTGACGGCAAGCTCCAAGGAAGCGATTGCGCTGCGCCTCGCCGAGGCGCGGGAGCGGACCCTGGAGCTGATCGAGTCGCTCGATGACGCTCAGCTCAACCGCGTCTACTCGCCGATCCTCAGCCCGCTGGCCTGGGACCTCGGCCACATCGCCAACTTCGAGGAGCTCTGGCTGGTGCAGACTGTCGGTCACCGCGAGCCGCTGCACGGCGAACTCGGCCACTTCTACGACGCGATCGAGAATCCGCGGCGTAGCCGCGGCGAGCTGCCGATCCTGCGCGACGCCGAGCTGCGCGCCTACCTGGCCGAGGTGCGTGAGCGCACCCTGGAGGTGCTCGCCGGCGTCGATCTGAGCGAGGAAGCCGCCGACCCCCTGCTCCGCGGCGGCTTCGTCTACGAGATGCTGCTCGCCCACGAGCACCAGCACAACGAGACGATGCTGCAGCTGCTGCAGATGGTCGAGCGCTATGAGCCGGCGCGGCGAGATCCCGGCCCGGCGGCTGAGCCGGCCCCAGACGGCCCGGAGATGGTCGCGGTAGCCGGAGGAGAGTGGGCGATCGGCACCTCGCCCGAGGGCTTTGCCTATGACAACGAGCGCCCCCGCCACACGGTCGAGCTGGGCGCCTTTGAGATCGACCGCACGCCGGTCACAAACGGCGCCTACGCAGAGTTTGTCGAGGCGGGTGGCGCCGAGCCACCGATGTACTGGGAGCGCGACGGGGAGGGGGGCTGGGTCCGCACCGCGATGGGCCACTGCGAGCCGCTTGAGCTCGCCCACCCGGTCATCCATGTCTCCTGGCATGAGGCCGACGCCTTCGCCCGCTGGGCCGCCAAGCGGCTGCCCAGCGAGCAGGAGTGGGAGGCGGCCTGCGCCGGAGCGAGCGCCGAGCGCGCCAACCTCGACCAGCTCGGCTTCGGCACCGCCCCCGCCGGCGCCTATGCCGACGGGGCAGCCGCCAGCGGCGCGGTGCAGATGCTCGGCGACGTCTGGGAGTGGACCGCCTCGGACTTCCTCGCCTATCCCGACTTTGAGCCCTTCCCCTACCCTGAGTACTCCCAGGTCTTCTTCGGCGATGCTCACAAGGTGCTGCGCGGCGGCGCCTGGGCTACCCGGCGCAACACGATCCGCCCCAGTTTCCGCAACTGGGACCTTCCCCAACGCCGCCAGATCTTCGCCGGCTTTCGCTGCGCGCGGGACCTGGACTGATCCGAGCCGAGACCGAGCGCGCAAGGACTGAGAGGACCGACTTGAGCTCTGAGACCACCGCAGATCAGATCGCGATCGAGGTCCACCTCGCCGCCGACGGCGGCGCGGCGATGGAGCACGACATCCGCGCTGGCCTCTCCTCTGAGCCCAAGGAGCTGGCCCCGAAGTACTTCTACGACGAGCGCGGCTCTCAGCTGTTTGAGCAGATCACCGAGCTGCCCGAGTACTACCCGACCCGCGCCGAGCGCGCGATCCTCGCCGAGCGCTCCGCCGAGATCCTCGCCGCCGCCGGCGAACCGGGGGTGCTCGTCGAGTTGGGCTCGGGCTCGGCGGCGAAGACTCGCCACCTGTTGAGCGCGATGCGCGACGCCGGCTGCCTGGAGACCTACGTCCCGGTCGACATCTCCGAGGAGATCACCCACGAGACGGCGGAGAGCCTGGTCGAGGAGTACCCCGGCCTCGCCGTCCGCGGCCTTGTCTGCGACTTCGAGCACGACCTGGAGCGCATCCCGAACGACGCCGGCGGCAGGCTGATTGCCTTTCTCGGCGGGACGATCGGCAACCTCTACCCACAGGCACGCCGCGACTTCCTCGCCCGACTGGCGGGCCTGCTCGGCCCCGAGGACCGCCTCCTGTTGGGGACCGACCTGGTCAAGGAGCCCGCCCGCCTCGAGGCCGCCTACGACGACGCCGGCGGCGTCACCGCCGAGTTCAACAAGAACGTCTTGGCGGTCCTAAACCGCGAGCTGGGAGCCGACTTCGACCTGGCCGCCTTCGAGCACGTCGCCCGCTATGACGGCGCCGAGGCGCGGATGGACATCCGCTTGCGCTCGCTCGCCGAGCAGACGGTCCGCGTCGAGGGCCTCGACCTGGAGGTGGCCTTCGCCAGCGGCGAGGAGATGCGTACCGAGATCTCGGCCAAGTTCACCCGCGAGCGGCTGGAGCGGGTCTATGAGGAAGCGGGCCTTGAGCTGGCCGGCTGGTTCACCGATCCCGCCGGCGACTACGCCCTAAGCCTTGCCCAGCGCGCCGATTAGCTCACCCACCTTCTCGGGCGAGGTGATCGGGGTGAGGATCGGCAGGGTTATGCCGCCCTCGACGAAAGCCGCGATCCGCTCCCTCATCTCCTCCGGCGTCCCGAAGACGAACGTCTCCTCGATCAGCTCCCAGGGCGCGGCCGCCGCGGCGCCCTGGCGGTCGCCGGACTCCCAGGCCGCGAGCATCGCGTCGATCTGCTCGCCGTAGCCGAGCCAGCGATAGAAGGCGGCGTAGACCGGGACGGTGATGTAGGAGGAGAACATGAAGCGCGCCAGCGGCTCGACCGCCGCGCGCTCGCCCGGCAGGCAGAAGAAGCGGCAGAGCAGCTCGAAGCCCTCCGCCGCGCCCTCGAGCTGGGCGGTCACTTTGGGCAGGCCGCCGAGCGGCAGGAAGTTGGTGAAGGCGCCGTCGGCGCGCTCCACCGCGAGGTCGAGCATCTTGCCGCGCAGCGCCGCCAAGACGATCGGCACCCGCTGCGCCGGCGCGCTTTCCAGCTTGAAGCCGCTCGCCGTCCGCTCGCCGCCGAGCGCCGCTTGCAGGAACTCGAGCGTCTCGCGCACCTTGCTCAGCGGTCGCTCGAAGGGGATGCCGTTCCAGCCCTCGACGATCCGATCCGAGGAGGAGCCGATCCCCAGCGCGAAGCGCCCCCGCGAGGCATCGGCCAGCGCCGCAGCCTCCTGGGCCAGCAGCGCCGGCCCGCGCTGGAACACCCCGACGATCCCGGTTCCCAGGCGCGCCTTCTGCGTCCAGGCGGCGCTCAGCGCCAGCGGCGTGAACCCGTCCGGCCCGTTCGTCTCCCCGCTCCAGAGGTCTGTGTAGCCCGCCGCCTCGGCTCGCCGCACGTGCTCCTCGTGATCGGCGAGGCTCAATCCCGGCAGCGGCAATGTCAGACCCCAGCGCTCGGCCACCTCTCGACCCTACCGGTCGAGCGGCGTCAGATCTCCGGCCCCGCTGGTCTGAGCGCGGGTCGGCTTTGCGCCGACTCCACGGTGAGCGCCTGGAGGTCCAAGCGGCGCTCGACAGAGGGAAGGATCGAACCCCGAAAGCCATGCCTTGGGGAGGGTCGATCTGGACTTGGACGGATCTGGCGGCGAAGCGACTGCAGAGCGCGCCGCCGTCGGACCTCACCGAACCTTTACCTAATTTTGACCTGACGCCAATCTGGAGTCGAGATGCTGCACGCGTCACCAAACGAAGGAGGCAGCCATGCCGCAGATACTCGTAGTGGCCGACACCCCGGAGGAGGCGCCGAGCACGGTCGTTTACCGGGAGCGGATCGCCCTCACCGATCTCGAGTCAGAGCACTTCTCGGGCCAGCTGGTCGAGCGCGTCGGCTGGGCCGTGCTGGACGCCGATGAGCTTGAGCATCGGGGTGGCGCCGACCTCGCACCCGATCGCCATGCCGGCTCAGCCCTCCCGAGCAGGGAGAGCGAAGCGCCCGCGGCTTGAGCAAGGCGGTGGCGAGCAGGCCGAAGCCCTCCCGGCCGGCTCCTCGCATGGTCGACCGAGGCCATGTCGCAGGAGCCGCTCGGGGCCGGGTAGGAATATCCTTGCGCTGCACGGCCGGGCGCCCTCCCGACGACGCCTGCGATAGCCAGGCCGCCTGAGCCGAACTCGGCCCACCGCCCAAATGCAAGCCGCTGCTGCGCCAGACCACCACCCCGAGGCCGGCTCTACGGAGCCGGCGATCGAGACGCGCGGTCTGACCAAGCGCTTCGGCGAGCGCACCGCACTCGACGCAGTCGACCTGCGGGTGCCGGGCGGCGTCGCCTTCGGCTTCCTCGGACCCAACGGCGCCGGCAAGACGACGCTGATCCGCATGCTGCTCGGTCTCACGCACGCGAGCGCCGGCGCCATGAGCGTCCTCGGCCATCCGGTCCCGGCCGAGCGCGGTCTGGCCCTGGAGTCGGTTGGCGCGATCGTCGAGGAGCCGCGCTTTCATCCGCAGCTCAGCGGCCGCGAGAACCTGCTGATCATCGCCGCTGCGCGCGGGCCCCAGGCCCAAGCCCGGATCGATCCGGCGCTCGCCCGCGTCGGCCTGGCCGAGCGCGCCGGTGAGAGGGTCAAGAAGTACTCGCTTGGGATGCGCCAGCGCCTCGGCGTGGCGCGCTGCCTGCTCGCCGACCCGAAGCTGCTGATCCTCGACGAGCCGACCAACGGGCTCGACCCGGCCGGCATCCAGGAGTTCCGGATGATGATCCGGGCGATGGTCGAGCAGGAGGGACGCACTGTGTTCCTCTCCTCCCACCTGCTCGACGAGGTCGAAAAGACCTGCGACGCCGCCGCGATCGTCGATCGCGGCAAGATCGTCACCCAGGGCTCGATCTCCGAGCTGGCCTCCGGCGGGGCGCAGTATCGAGCTGATCCTCGGGGTCGACGATGTCGAGCTGGCGCTGCGCACGCTGGGCGAAAGCGAGCTGGTGCGTGAGGCTCATCGCTCAGAGGAAGGGCTTCGCGTCGTGCTCGCCGGCGAGCCGGCGAGCACAGCGGCGCTGAACGCGAGCCTGGTGGGCGCCGGAGTGGGGGTGATGCGCCTCGAGCCGGCCCGCCAGAGCCTCGAGCGGCGCTTCCTGGAGGTCACCGCGCGCCTGGAGGAGACCCCCGCCGACCTCACCCGCCCAGCCCGCCGAGGTCCAAAGATGACCGCGATCGCGCTGCGCATGACGGGCGCCGATTTCCTGAAGCTGCGCAAGAAGCGCGGGACCCTCGTCTGGACGCTCGTGCTGGCACTCGGGCCGCTGCTCGTCTTCTTCATCGTGCGGGCGATCCAGCACTCCTCTGACCCGGCCAAATACGGGCCGGCGGGAGGGCTCGGTTGCTATCCCGACGCCCTACGCTTGCTGGCGGTCTTCTTCGGCCCGCTCGCGGCGATCTTGATCGGCGTCGAGGCGGGCGCCGGCGACGTGTCCTCCGGCGTCTTTCGCGATCTGGTCGTCACCGGTCGCTCCCGGGTGGCGCTCTTCGCCTCGCGGGTGCCCGCCGCGCTGGGTCTGTGCTGGCTGGTGATCTGCTCCGGCTACGCGCTGCTCGTGGTCGGCGTCTTCGCCTTCGCCGCCGGCTCGCCGACCCCCGATCTGAGCCTGCTCCTCAACGGCCTCGGCTTCTCGCTGCTCTCGACCGGCGTGGTCTGCGCCGTTGCGGTTGGCTTTGCCTCGCTCACCGCCTCGCGGACGGTGGCGCTGACCGTGCTGATCGGCTGGCAGCTCGTGGCCAGCCCGATCCTTGCGAACATCACCTCGCTGGGCGGCATACGCAAGGGCGTCCTCAGCCAGGCGCTCGTGCACTTCAGCCCGGTGAGCCTCGGCGGCGGCATGCACGGCACGACGGTGACCATGTCCCTGGGGGTGGCGCTTGTCGTGCTCTTGGCCTGGCTCGCCCTCTTCCTCTCACTCGGCGCCTGGCGCACGAGCCGGATGGACGCCTGAGCAGAAGGGAGGCACCCGCCGGAGGCCGTCTGCAGTCCGGGGCAGATGCCCGGGTGGGCTCTCATAGCAAGATCATCGACCCCGATCGCCTCGTGGCAGGCGATGGATCTGGCGGCCCTCAAGATCCATGGGTCTAGACCGGTGTGACCAGCGCCGCTTGGCGCTCAGCGGCGAGACGAAGCCGAGGTCATTACCCGGCCGGCAGGATTTGGACGCGCCAATGGGCCGATCCTTCGAGCGAGTCCGTAGCTCTCGCGCTGTAGGTCGATCGCGGTATTGCCGATCTCTTCAGAGATGGCGATACCCCAGTCGCAGCAAAGCCCCACCGCCGAGCCGCAGTCAGAGCGGAGCGTTACGCCCGTGCTCGCTGACGAGTCGGCAGGGGAGCTGGAGGGTCTCGTTCAGCTCAAAGAGCTCGAGCGCACCCCGCAGGAACGCAAGCAGCTCTACGTCGCGCTTCATCTCAAGCTGGCGTTGGTGATCGCGATCGCGATCGCCTGGGCCGGCTTCTCGCTCTGGCTCTCCCTCCCCTGGATTAATACCCTGGGCCAGTCGATCACGATGCCCCTCGCGATCGCGGTGATCTTCGGCATCGCGATCATCCCCGGCTACCTCAACGCCAACCTGATCGCCTCGCTGCTGATCGACCGCCCGCCGCCGCTTCGCTTCGACCTCGACTTTCCGGCACTCACCGTCGTGATCGCCTGCTTTAACGAGGAGGAGACGATCGAGGAGACGCTCGACTACGTCGTCAAACAGGAGTACCCCGGCGAGCTGAGGATCCTCGTGGCCGACGACGGCTCTAAAGACCGCACAGCCGAGCTGGCTCGCAAGCGCCGAGCAGACGACGCTCGGATCACTGTCCTCACCGTTCCCCACGGAGGTAAGGCAAACACGCTTACCGCGGCCCTGAAGCACGTACGGACCCCGCTGATGGCGACTGTTGATGCCGACACGCTGTTGATGCCCGACTCCCTGCGGCGCATCGTCGCTCGGCTGTTGATCTCCCCGCCCGACACGGTGGCGGTAGCCGGGCGCGGTCTTCGTGCGCAATTCGCGCAGCAACTTCATCACCCGCGCCCAGGAGTGGGACTACTTCCTCGGCATCGCCTCGGTGAAGCGCCAGCAGGGCCTTTTCCAGGGGACGATGGTCGCCCAGGGGGCCTTCAGCGTCTACCGGGCCGCCGCGCTCAATGAGGTCGGCGGCTGGCCGGACAGGATCGGCGAGGACATCGTCCTCACCTGGGCGATGATGCGCGAGGGCGGTCGGGTCGGCTATGAGCGCACCGCGATCGCCTTTACCGGAGCGCCCGAAGACGCCAAGGCATTCGCCCGACAGCGACGCCGCTGGGCACGGGGGATGATCGAGGGGCTGCGCGAGCACGGCGGGGCGCTTTTGGCCGAGGGCCGCTCGAACATCCACGCCGTCCTCGTCAACTTCATCTTCCCCTATATCGATCTCGTCTACTCGATCGCCTTCCCGATCGGGATCGTGCTGGCGCTGTTCGGCAATTTCGCGATCGTCGGGCCGATGACCCTGGCGGTCCTGCCGCTCAACTTGGTGCTGGCGGGGATCATGTTCCACTTCAGCCGGCGCTCCTTTCGAGGAGGTCGGCCTGAAGGTCCGCCGCAACCGGTTCGGCTACCTCGGCTACCTGCTGACCTATCAGCTCTTCATGTCGCCGGTCTCGGTCGCCGGGTACGTGCAGGAGCTGTTCGGCGCGGCGCGCCGCTGGTAGCTCCTGTCGTCGTGCTTCTTCGAGATGGCCATCCAACCTCATGCATTGGGTCAATCCCTCCCCCCAGAAGGATGCGTCTTCTGCCTGGGCCTCGCCTGACCGTCAAAACCATTCCGCGGGTGCGGCGGGCCGACCCAGGTTTCCAACGATCAGCCCTCCCAGGGGGCCTCGACGCCTACTCCTCGGCGTCGGCCGCGAGGCGCTCGCTCTCCTCGGAGAGCACGCGCAGGCCCTGCATAAAGTTGGCGCGGGTGCGAGGCGAAAGGCGCTCGAGCGCGCGCCGCATCGGCTCCACCACCTGGCTCACCCAGACTCCCACCGATTCCCGGTACTCCTCGTGGATCGTGACGATCGTGCGGCGGCGGTCGGCCTCATCCTCGGTCCGCGTGATCAGGCCGGCCCGGCTCAGCTCTCCCACCAGGAGGCTGGTGGTGGCCACGCTCAGGCCCACCCGCTCGGCGAGCTCGCTGACGCTGAGCCCGCCATCGAGCGCAACGGCAAAGAGGACCGGCGCATGGCGAGGGCCGAGCTGCTCGCGTTCGGCCGCCTCCCTCAGCGCTGGAGACGGCGTGCCGCTGCGACGCTTGGCAGAGTGGATTACCTCGGCCAGTAGGGTGGCGAGTTCGAAAGCGCTCTCATCGAGCCCTTGCTCCTGCTTCGGCTTGGTCGCGATCGTCGCCACGTCTGTGCTAAAAATCCGTCGGGAATCAAAGTATTTGAAATCTAAAAGATTTGCAAATCTAGTCTATCGGGCGGTGAAAGCCACATGAATACCCAGATAACTCCGCCAAAGGCCGGCGCCCTGGCCCGTATGGCGGGCTGGACGATCGCCCACCGCCGCCTCACCCTCCTCTCCTGGGTCGGGATCCTGATCGCTGTCTCGATCGGCGCCGGCGCGGTCGGCACCCGCCAGGCCACCAACTTCACACTGCCGGGGACCGACACGCAGCGGGCCATCGATCTGCTGCAGCGCGAATTCCCCTCACAGGCGGGCGACCATGACCAGATAGTGATGCGCGCCAGTGGAGGACGAATCGATACCCCGGCGCTGCGCGCCCAGATCTCGCCGATGCTTCGCGAAGTCGCAAAGGCGCCCCACGTCAGCGGTGTAGTCAGCCCCTTCAGCCCGCCGGGCTCAAACGAGGTCTCAAAGGGCGGCCGGATCGCCTTTGCGACGGTCGACTTCGACCAGCGCGCCAACGAACTCCCCAAATCTGCGATCGAAAGGGTCATCTCGCTCGCCGAGGCGGCCCGCTCGAGCCAGCTTCAGGTCGAGCTGGGCGGCCAGGCGATCGAACAGGCCCAGCAGCCCTCCTTCGGTCTGACCACCGCGATCGGTGTGCTCGCGGCGATCGTCGTGCTGCTGATCAGCTTCGGCTCGCTGGTGGCGATGGGCCTGCCGATTATCACCGCGCTACTCGGCCTGGGGACGGGCGTCGGGCTGATCGCCTTCGGCTCCCAGCTGGTCGACATGCCCAACTTCGCCACCGAGCTGGCGGTAATGATCGGCCTTGGAGTCGGCATCGACTACTCGCTGTTCATCCTCACCCGCTTTCGGGAGAACCACCGCCGTGGCGACGACGTCGACGCAGCGGTGATCGCGGCGATGGACACCGCTGGGCGGGCGGTGGTCTTCGCCGGCTGCACGGTGATCATCGCCCTGATGGGCATGTTCGCGCTCGGTGTCAGCTTTCTCTACGGCGTCGCAATTGCCGCCTCCCTTGCGGTGCTGCTGACCCTGCTGGCAGCGCTTACCGTCTTACCGGCGCTCCTCTCGCGCTTCGGCGAGCGAATCGCGGGCCCCGGTCGCCGCCGCGAGGGGCCGCGCAAGTGTCGGCTGCCAGCCCTCCTACGGCCGGCGGTGAGGCCGCCTCCTCGGGCTTCTGGCCTCGCTGGGCGCTGTTCATCCAGCGCCATCCCTGGCCGGCGGCGATCACCGGGGCCGCGATCATGCTTGTGTTGATGGCGCCGGTGCTCTCGATCCGCCTCGCGAGCAGCGACGCCGGCAACGATCCGACCAGCCAGACCACGCGCCGGGCCTTTGACCTGCTCGCCGAAGGCTTCGGCAAGGGCTTCAACGGTCCTCTGCAGTTGGTGGCGAGCCTGCCGCGGCCAGTCGATCGGCCCGCCCTTGATCGCATCTCGGCAAGGGTGGGTTCCGACCCCGATATCGCCTCCGTCTCACCACCGCAACTGACTCCGAACGGGCGCACCGCCGTACTGATCGCCTACCCCCGCTCGGCACCTCAGGACCAGGCGACCACCGAACTCGTCAACCGCCTCCGCGGCACCGGCCTGCCACAGGTCGCGGCGAGCACCGGCACCTCGATCCTGGTCGGCGGCGTGACCGCCGGTCAGATCGACTTCAGCCACGTGCTCAGCGCCAAGCTGCCGTTGTTCATCGCGATCGTCGTGCTGCTCTCGGCGCTGCTCCTGATGGTCGTCTTCCGCTCGTTGCTGATCCCCCTGCAGGCAGCGCTGATGAACCTTCTCTCGATCGGCGCCTCGCTGGGCGTCGTCGTGGCGATCTTCCAGCACGGTTGGCTGGGCGGTATTTTCGGGGTCGAACCGGGCCCGATAGACGCCTTCATCCCGGTGATGCTATTTGCGATCGTCTTCGGCCTCTCGATGGACTACGAGGTGTTCCTGATCTCTCGCGTTCACGAGGAGTGGAAGCACAGCCATGATCCCTCGCTGGCCGTGGTGCGTGGCCTGGGCTCGACCGGCCGGGTGATCACCGCCGCCGCGACGATCATGGTCTGCGTCTTTCTCTCCTTCGTCTTGATCGACGAGCGGGTCGTGAAACTGTTCGGCCTCAGCCTCGCCAGCGCCGTCTTCCTCGACGCCTTTGTCGTGCGCTGCCTGCTGGTGCCGGCGACCCTGGAGCTGATGGGCCGGGCGAGCTGGATATTCCCCTCATGGCTGGAGCGGCGGCTGCCGCACCTTGCGATCGAGCCACCCGAGCCGCAGGTCGAGGCGCAGGAGGCATAGGCAGGGGCGCCAGCTGACCGGTTACGGGCGAGCGGTCCGGATCGTGGCCAGGCATGCCGCCTCTTCAGCGCGGAAATTTGGCTAGCCTCCGCGCCGATGGCCGCGACTTCCGCCGACGCCGACCCTGGCGCAAAGCCCGATCGAAACCTGGCGCTGGAGCTGGTGCGGGTCACCGAGGCCGCCGCTCTGGCGGCCGCGCGCTGGGTCGGGCGCGGCGACAAGATCGCCGCCGATCAGGCCGCGGTCGACGCGATGCGCTATGTGCTCGACTCGGTCTCGATGGACGGCGTCGTCGTGATCGGCGAGGGCGAGAAGGACGAGGCCCCGATGCTCTACAACGGCGAGCAGATCGGCAATGGCAGCCCGCCGGTGGCCGATATCGCCGTCGACCCGCTGGAGGGCACCCGCCTCTGTGCTCTCGGCATGCCCAGCGCGCTCGCCGTGATCGCCCTCGCCGAGCGCGGCACGATGTTTGACCCCGGCCCCTGCGTCTACATGGAGAAGATGGCCGGCGGCGAGGAGATCGCTGACCTGCTCGATCTCGACCGCCCCCTCCCGGAGACCTTGAGACTGATCGCCGAGCGCAAGGGCTCAAGCGTCGGCGACGTCACCGTCGTCATGCTCGACCGCCCCCGCCATGAGGCGGCGATGCGTGAGGTCCGCGAGGCCGGCGGCCGCATCCGTCTGATCACCGACGGCGACGTCTCGGCCTCCCTGCTCGCGGTCAGCGACCGCTCCCCGGTCGACCTGCTCTGGGGCATCGGCGGCACCCCGGAGGGAGTTATCTCCGCGGCTGCATTGAAGTCGATGGGGGGCCAGCTCCTCGGCCGCCTCTGGGCGCGTGATGAGGCTGAGCGCCGGGCCGCGATCGACGCCGGCTATGACCTCGAGCGCGTCCTCACTGCCAACGACCTTTGCTCCGGTGAGGACGTCTTCTTCTCGGCGACCGGAGTTACCGACGGCGACGTCCTGCAGGGCGTCCGCTACCGCGGCCCCGGCGCCACGACCGAGTCCCTGGTCATGCGCTCGCGCTCGGGCACTGTCCGCCGCGTTCATGCCCGCCACGATCGCTCCAAGCTTCGCCAGATCATCGGCGAGCGCTACGGCTGAGATCCCCGCCGAGCGGAGAGATCCGCCTGTCCTTGGCTCATGGTCAAGTGCGCTTCAGCTGGCATGCGAGGAACGAGATGAGGCTGAATGCGATCGGACCGGCCGACGTGGACACGTGGCCATTTCTCGCCCGATCCAGTCAACCATCGATCATCGCGGCAACCGGCGCCTAATCGAGTTGGACGCCATGGGCCGTGCCATCATTGTTGTCATCGCCGATGACGATCCCGACTACGTCATCACAACGTTCCTAGATGGCTTAGATGCGAGCCGACTATGACAGCAAGGCTGAAGCGATCTCGATCGTGCTGATCTCCGGGACGGCGCTGAGCACGCCGATGAGGCGCACCCGCGAGCGATTGTTGCCCTCCGCGACGGCCGACCGCTAGAGCTGCAGCTCCTCTACCCTGATCTCGGCAGCGAGGAGCCGCTGCGAGTGGTGGCCGAGCGCTACGGTCTCGACCGCAAGGTGCTTCTCGCCGCCGCGCAGGCTGCCTTGGCCGCACCGGACCGCACGGTGACCGTTGAGGTAGGAGTGCGGGCGGTCGCATAAGCACGGCTTGCAACCCAGCCGCCTCAGAGGCCTCTGCTGGCGCTCTGCTCTGCCGGAGGGCGCTACCGGGCCTTCGCGCCGCCGCCCCCGCAATCCGTGCAGCCAGCCTTCGCAGCAGTTCCCGGGTCCCAGTAGGGCAACCCGCCGGTGTAATCCAGTCCGTATCACCGCGCCGCACACTAGCATCAGGCTTAATTTCAGATGCCCGTCGAAAGACAACAAAAAGAGGCGTACCTGGTCGGCAACAACCCGTGCAATCCTCAGCGAAGCAATCCTGAGGGACGAATCCCCACTCATGGAACCGGATGGCCTGGATTCTGGTCTCTTTGCGGGCGAAGACGATCTCCGGCTGCTCCGCGGGCTCCCTGACGAATGCATAGATCTGGTCTACCTTGACCCGCCAGTTTTTTCCAGCTGGGTCCATGAGGGCAGTTGGCAAGATCGAGCTGAACTGGGACCGGTCGAGGATCGCTGGCAGGGTGGGGTCCGGAACTACCTCGACTGGATCACCGCTCCGCTGGACGACCTGCATCGCATCCTCACACCCACTGGTGCCCTTTTCCTCGTCTGCGATCAAGCAGTGGGTCTTTACATTAGGCTCATACTCGACGAACTGTTTAGTCGCCAGGACCCGCAAAATCGCATGGTCTGGTGGAAGGCCGATTCCGGACCCGAGCGCCACCACGTTTTCTACTACCGCAGATCGGACTTTACCGCCGCTCGCCACGGTCGCTATTACACCGTAATCCACCGCGAGGGCAAAGCCGATTCGTCTCTGGTGGCATTCAGCTTTGTGCAGGGACGGCGGAGGCGGCAGCGCTCCAACCACCTGCCTGGTTGCAATCGACCAGCCATCCGTTCGAGCCAGTCTGCCCAGCCCTAAAGGAGCAAGCGCCGCTCGCCGATGCCTGGTGCTATATGAGCTCCGAGCGATCCCGATCGGCAATGAATCGGATAGGAGTACCAGCGCCGCCGTCCTTTGCGGTGACGCAGCACGAATGGGAGCTCCATCGCCTCGGCGAAGAGTTAAAGGGGCGCGCCGAGGACGTCCTGGAGCTGACGCTTGAGCGGACCACCGGTCCGGAGCACGAGGTCGACTCTTTGGTCCAGGACAGCTTCGAACGGATCAGTCGCAACTCAACGATCGCTGTGGCTCGCTGGATCGCGGGGGAGAGCATGGAGGTGGCGATCGAGGCTGGACGAGAAACCTGGGAGATTTTTGGCGAGCTGGCAGTGCACCGGGCGGCCTCCCTTAACGAGGTGACCTGGCGCTGCTTTTGGTGGCGTAACGCGATGGCCGAGGTGATCAAGGAGAGTGCCTCCAAGCTGGAAATCCCGTCCGAAGCGCTGGTCGACGCACTCAACATCTTGCAGCTGAGTCTAGAGTTCAGCCTACTGCGGATGTGTGAGTGCTTTGAGAGCGAGCGCCAGCGCACCGACGAAAAACTCGCCCGGCGTGAGGACGAGCTCTCCTTCCTGGCGACACACGACCCGTTGACCGGTCTTCCCAACCGCACCTTGATCCTCGACCGGGTTGAGCAAATCCTCGCTCGCTCACGTCGCAAGCAATCCCCGGTGGCGGCGCTGTTCATCGACCTCGACAACTTCAAGGATATAAACGACACCCTCGGTCATGGCGTCGGAGATGAACTGCTGGAGGCCGTCGCGGCTCGGCTTAACGGCGTAATCCGCGACGCCGATGCGCTTGGACGTCTAGGTGGCGATGAGTTCGTCGTGATCTCAGAAGAGATCTCCCTGGCAGCCGGCCCTGAGCTCGTCGCTGAGCGACTGCTTGAAGCGCTCGAGCAGCCGTTCAAGCTCGGAGAGGGCAGAGAGACCCGCGTGACCGTAAGGGCGAGTATCGGGATCGCGATCGGCGAGCGAACCTCGGCCGAGGAGCTCCTGCGCCAAGCCGACATCGCGATGTACCGGGCAAAGTGGGACGGAAAGCATCGCTACGTCGTGTTCGAGACCGGAATGCAGGACTTCATCCAAAACCGCATGGAACTCGAGATGGACCTGCTCGAAGCTCTGGAGAAGGACGAGTTCTTTCTCGCCTATCAGCCGACGATTGACCTAAGTGATATGAGTCCCACCGGTGTGGAGGCCCTGATCCGCTGGGATCATCCCAAGCGGGGGGTGATTCAACCAGAATGCTTCATCCCGCTGCTCGAGGAGTCAGGCCTGATCACGGAGATCGGCAAGTGGGTTCTGAACCAAGCCTGCGGTCAGTGTGCCGAATGGAGGAAGGCCGGATATCCGATCGGCATTGCAGTCAACGTCTCCGCACGCCAGCTCGACAGCGATCAGATCACGACCGACATCAAAGAGGCGCTCGATGAAAGCGGTCTGGAGCCCACAGAGCTGACCATCGAGGTTACCGAGACAGAGCTGATGCGAAATTTCGAGGAGACCTCGCGACGCCTCGGTGCGGTCAAGGCGCTTGGCGTGCGGATAGCGATCGATGATTTCGGGACGGGATATTCATCATTAGCCCACCTGCAGCGGTTCCCTGTGGATGCATTGAAGATCGACCAGTCCTTCATCTCAGGGTTGAGCCGCTATCAGGAGGGAGAGACTTTAATCCGCACCCTGGTGCAGTTAGGAAAGTCCCTTTCGATCCAGACCATCGCCGAGGGTATCGAGCAACATCGCGAGCTCTCCCTGCTCAAGGACGAGGACTGCGACAACGGGCAAGGTTTCCTCTTCGCCCGGCCTCTTGACGTAGCCGCCACCGAGGCGTTCCTGCGGGACTGGCTCGACCGCTCGAATCCTACCTTCGCCGAAGCGCCAAAGGACACAAGTCAAGCAGTCCCTACCACGGTCGACGCCTCTCCAGGGAAGATCTGATCTGGCACACCCCGTAACGGCATGTTTCACCTTCGAGATCGACTGTCGTTGCAGTGGGATGGGCCTTCGCATGACACGTATGCTCAACACCCAGAGTAGGTTCCCGGAGTCTTTCTGAGGCGTTTATCGCGGGTCGAGGCTAGTAGCTACCTGTCCTGCCCACGGACGTTGTGAACGGGCCCGGCCTCGTTGTAGTCGCGGAGCCAATGGGGCAGGGCCAGTTGTGATAACGGTGTGAGGTGTAGGTCACCTGGTAGGCTCACTCAAGCAGCATCGCGCGGATGACCCGCACGCCTTGTTTGTTGAGTGATCCGGAGCAGGTCTCACTTTAAGTGGCAAGGCTGGGGCATGATTGCCGAGAAGGAGATGATTCCGCAGGCCTGGCACCTTTCGAGGACTCTAGCCAGGTGTTCGAGGCTGGCAGTGTCACCTGCAACCGCCACCTTGGCGGAGGAAGCCGGCACTCTGACACCTGAGCAGCACCAGACGAGTTAGCACTGTGCACAGCTTACGGTTCGGCGGGCTATGGGCTTGCGACCTGCTCGTCTTTTAGGACGCCTTGCAGCTCAGCAAGCTTCTCGGTTGCTGAGCTCGCGAGCTGAGCGGCTACCGGAACTTTGGATAGGCGTTCCTTCAGCGCATCGATCTTCTCGCCTGCCGCTTTAAGCTCGCTTTCCAACTGCTGCTCGCGCTCGACGCTCCGCTCCCGCTCGCGCTCAAACTCCTCACGCTGGTCGGCTAGCGTTGTCGCCGCCTGCTCTGCGCGGTCATCGACATCGTGTAGCTCGCCGCGTGCCGCTTTAAGCTCGCTTTCCAACTGCTGCTCGCGCTCGACGCTCCGCTCCCGCTCGCGCTCAAACTCCTCACGCTGGTCGGCTAGCGTTGTCGCCGCCTGCTCTGCGCGGTCATCGACATCGTGTAGCTCGCCGCGTGCCGCTTTAAGCTCGCTTTCCAACTGCTGCTCGCGCTCGACGCTCCGCTCCCGCTCGCGCTCAAACTCCTCACGCTGGTCGGCTAGCGTTGTCGCCGCCTGCTCTGCGCGGTCATCGACATCGTGTAGCTCGCCGATCCGACGCTCCACCGTCTCGACTAGGCGGCCGACATTACGCATTTGCTCGTGCATGGCCGAGAGCGCCGTCGAGAGCTCTGCGAGCTCGCCCTCTTCGTCATTGCTGTTGGTTGGTCCCGTGCCTTCAGGCATGGGATTCGGCTTATCCACTGCCTCATCGAGGTTGCCCGCGGGCAACCTCGCCACCCCGTGAATCGTGCCCTCCCTGCGTTGCTGCCTCAGAGGGCGGTGGCTCAGCGATTTGCTCGGGGGCTGGCTCAGGAGGAGCCGCCAACTCCGGCGGCGGCTGTGGATGAAGTGTAGTCGTAGATCGAGGTTCCGGCTCTCCGTGCGGCTCGGTGGTCGTGGCGGGCAGCTCCGGTAATTCGGTCACCGTCGGACGCTCCTGCACGGGGAGAGTCTCGATCAGGCTCTGAATCTGCGTCCCAGTCGCGATCAGGGGTCGGACCTCGTTCCTGGTCATCACCTCGATGTCGTTGATGCCCAGCATGTTGAACGGGTCCTCGATTGCGAGAAGTAGAGCTCCGTCGGAGGCGAAGGCGATCGGCAAGGCGGCATATCGGATTGCGGTGGACTTATCGATCAGGCTGGTGACCTCCAGATCGACTTCGAACTGGTCGAGATCGACGTGGTTAAGGCAGTTTCGCTCGGCCACTGCGAGCGAGAGCTGCCGCTCGTCGATTACGCCATTTTCAAGCAGATAGCGCTCGGGAGTCTTCGCAGACTGGCGGGTTGCGTTGACGGCCTCCTCTACGGCGCCTTGATCGGCGAAGCCGAGCTCGGCGATTACGTCGGTCAGGAAGGCGCCCTGGCGATCGGGGTTGGATGGGGGGGTGATCCCCATCGCGCTCGGAGCGAGCCCTGAGACGCTCGGGCCGGGGTTGGTGGTGGCGGTCTCGCTCATCCGCTCACCTGTTGGTGGACGGCGTCCGACTTGCGACGCTCACCCGAGGCTCGGGCAGTCGCTTCTGCAAGCATGAATGCCTCTTCGGGAGACGGCGTTCCGGCCAACGCTTGAACACCTTCGGATAGTTCGATTCGCGGGCCGTGTCCCTCCGTCACCCGCCGCAGCGCGGCCTGGACGCGGTCGACGAAATCCGACGCATTCTCTACTCGACAGCCGACTAGGATTGCCGCAACTGTTGCCTCTCCGATCCGACCGAGGCGATCCGTCGCCCTGGCATTTGTTTCCAACACCTCCGCGACGATCTTCATCGCCAGCTTGCTTCGCGGATCGCCATTTGGGGCCCGATCCGGCCCCGCGCCGATCCGGAAGGCCACGAGTACGGACTCGACGGTTCCCCGGCTCGTCAACGCCCACTCGTGGTCCAGCAGGTTGAGAAAACTGTCGCGGCTATGGAGGCCGGTGTCTACATCAATCTTCGCGCCCGCCGCCGAGCTTCTTCGAAGCCGTCGGAGCTCAGCTCGCTGCTCAACGCTCTCCCATTCGTGA
Organism: uncultured Solirubrobacterales bacterium; assembly: GCA_963777915.1. GTDB lineage: Bacteria > Actinomycetota > Thermoleophilia > Solirubrobacterales > 70-9 > CAVUPF01. The sequence goes on from CAVZSH010000007.1 coordinate 129,079, forward strand.
CTCAGCAGCCGAGCGGCGATCCCGAGCAATGCCCTGTGGGCGCTGTCGTAGACGTCGGCGCGTGTGTCAAGGACGGCGAGGATCCCGACAATCCTGCCGTCGCTGAACTCGAGGGGCATCCCAAGGTACGCAACTACACCCAGCGATTTGAGGTAATCGCAATCTAGCTCGGCGGGCGACGACAGATCCGGGCCGTCTCCCGAGGCCGGGCCAGCGCCGTTTGCACGTGTCCTCAGCGGCAAGACAGTGTCCTTGTCGATTCCGTTTACGCCAGGGCCCCGAACCTCGACAACCCGACAGCCCTGCCCGTCGGGTTCGAGCCGACCCAGGACGATCTCGCCGGGGATGACGTCGGCTATTGCGCTCAGCACCGGCTTTAGAGCATCCGAAAAGCTGCGGAAACGAGGATGCCCTAGGCGGATCAGCGCCTGGGCCTCAATGCCGTCCATACGATTCCTATCGGATCGAGATCGAAATATCTGAGTCTGGGCTGAATGCTTCCGAGTTGGAGGGCGAAAAAGAAGGCCATTTATGGCCATACTCAGAGGCAGTGGAGCGGTTTCCAAGTTTCGTTCGCGGCCGACATTGGGAACCTCAAGTCGGTCCCGCTTGGGCACCGGTACCGATTCGCTTGCCTTTCTCCGAGCCCGGTTTGACTGCGAACTGCGCTGCTGCTCGCAGCGCCAGCGCTGGCGTCGCCTTGCTCCCTCACCGGATCCTCTCGCCGGCGCAATCTGCGCAGCCGCCGTTTTGCTTTGCCTCGCCGTAGGGCATCTCGCCGGTGTCTTGCAACTCGAAGCGTAGCGAGTTGATCACCGCGCCGGAAAGCAGCGCCAAGCTCAGTAGATAGAACCAGAGCAGGGCGATGAGGGCGAAGCCAAGAGTGGAACCGAGGTGGGAGAGGCTTGAGATGTTGTTCAGGTAGATCGGGAAGAGCCAGTTGGCGAGGCCGGTCGTGACGGTGACGAAGAGCGCTCCCGGCCAGACTGCGCGCCACGGCATATGACCTTTGGGCACTGCCCAGAAGATCACGGAGCAGACCCAAAAGCTGATCAGAAGGGCCGCGCCGAGCAGTAGCGCCGTGTCGATCGCCCTGATGTGGGAGAGCCCGAAGGGGAGTCGGTCGGTGCCGGAGGCGATGGCGCTCTCAAGTGCCGGCAGGAAGATGCTGGCGGCGATGAAGAGGATGACGACTGCGAGCATCACGAAGGAAAAGCGCTTTTGCTCAACCCAGCCGCGGCACTCGACGTGGTAAATGCGACAAAAGGCGGTGTCCATCGCCCCCCAGAAAGAGGCGCCGATCCACAGCGAGCCGAAAAAGGCGGCGATTCCGATCGTGGTCGAGTTATCCACGATCCGGTTGAGCACGTCGGTCAGAGTGCCCTGGTCGACGTTCGGGAAGAGGCGCTTGAGGTCGCCCAGGACGCTGCTCTCGACGCCGCCGATCTTCAGTACCTGCCCAAAGACGAAGAGGACCAGCAGGGCGAAGGGGAAGATCGCCAGCATCAGGTTGTAGGCGACCATTGCGGAGAGCCCGGTGACGTTCTCGCGGTAGGCGCGTTGCCAGAAGGCGCGGAGCCAGGGGCGGGGGTGGCGCATCGATTTGGGCATTAGGTTGACTTCACAAACTGAAGCGACTACCATACGAACAGACGTTTGAGCGCCCAGTGATAGGCGATCGGCGCAGACTTACCTTCGCGGACCAGCTCTCCGGTCCGCTTTTTGTCGCCTTCCGCGACTTTTGGTCTGCGGTCGCATTTCAGTGGCAGGACTAAACCATCTAGCGCAAGGGAACGAGTTGACAGGATGCTGGTAGCAGAGCTTCAAGAGATGGAGGAGGTCAAAGGCCTCATCACGCGCGGGCAGCAGCTCGGCGTGCTCACCTTCGGTGACGTCGCCTCGGCGGTCTCCGAGGTCGACTTGGACGAGTCCGACGTCGAGGACCTGTACGGGCACCTCGAGAAGTCGGGGATCGAGCTCGTCGAGGACATGGATCCGGCCCAGAAAGCCGCAGCCGACGCAATGCCCGTAGACACCGGCAAAAAAGGCCGTCGACGCCCCAAACAGGCGCTCGACCTCAAACCTGACATGACGACCGATTCCTTGCAGTTGTTCCTCAAGGACATAGGCAAGGTGCGGCTTCTTACCGCCCAGGAGGAGGTCGAACTGGCGAAGCGGATCGAGCGTGGCGACCTCGACGCGAAGCAGAAAATGGTCGAGTCCAACCTACGCCTGGTCGTCTCGATTGCCAAGAACTATCGAAATCAGGGCCTTCCCTTCCTCGACCTGATTCAGGAGGGGACGTTGGGACTGGTCCGCGCGGCGGAGAAGTTCGACTACCGCAAGGGATTTAAGTTCTCGACCTATGCAACCTGGTGGATCCGCCAGGCGATCGCCCGCGCGCTCGCCGATAAGGCAAGGACTATCCGCATCCCGGTCCACGTGGTCGAGAAGCTGAATAAGATCGGCCGCGCCGAGCGAAAGCTGGTCACCGAGCTGGGCCGGGAGCCCACCCCGGAGGAGATCGCCGAGGTGACCGGGATCGATCCCGAGGAGGTCGACTCGATCAAGCGCTCCGCGCAGGCCCCGGTTTCCCTCGAGAAGCCGGTCGGCGATGAGGAGGAGTCCGAGTTCGGCCAGTTCATCGCCGATGAGAAGGCTGAGTCCCCGTTTGATCGGGCGGCCGACCTGCTCACCAAAGAGGCGCTGAAGGAAGCACTGGAGAACCTCTCCTACCGCGAGCGTCGCGTGCTGGAGTTGCGCTACGGCCTCGGTGGCGAGCACCCGCGCACCCTGGACGAGGTCGGACGGACCTTCAATGTGACCCGCGAGCGGATCCGCCAGATCGAGAACCAGAGCCTGAAGAAGCTGCAGAGCCTGGGCGAGGCCCAGAAGCTGCGTGAGATCGCTTAAGAGCGCCACTTAAGGCATCGATCGTCCCGGCCGATAGAGATCGGGATGTTCGACATTGACTCAGCTTTGAGCACGCTCGTCGAGCGGCAGGGGTCCGACCTCCACGTCAAAGTCTCCTCGCCGCCGATCCTTCGCGTCCACGGTCAGCTCTCCTACCTTGAGGGCCACGCGCCGCTCACCGCCGAAGACACGGAGAAGGCATTCCACGACATCGCCGAGGTGCGCTCCCTGACCGAGTTCGAGGAGGACGGGGAGGCCGATTATTCATACGCGATCCCCGGCGTCGCTCGCTTTCGCGTCAATACCTTCAAACAGCGTGGTTCGATCTCGATCGTCTGCCGCGCCATCCCCTTCGAGATTCGCTCGATCGACCAGCTCGGCCTACCTGAGGGGTCCGCTCGCTGGCCAAGGAACCGCGGGGGATCATTCTCGTAACCGGCACCACCGGTTCGGGCAAGTCGACGACGCTGGCTGCGATGATCGACCACGTCAATCGACCCGGGCCCGGCACATCGTGACGCTCGAGGATCCGATTGAGTACCTGCACCCCGACAAACTCTCGATCATCAACCAGCGCGAGGTAGGGGCTGACACCAAGAGCTTTGGTCGGGCGATGAGGCGGGTCCTGCGCCAGGACCCCGATGTGATCTTAATCGGGGAGATGCGAGACGAGGAGACGGTGCGTACGGCGCTCTCGGCCGCGGAGACCGGCCACCTCGTCCTCTCAACGGTCCACACCCTCGATGCGACCGAGACGATCAACCGGATCATCGACTTCTTCCCGCCACACCTCCAACAGCAGGCGAGGGTGATGCTCTCCGCGACGCTTAAGGGGGCTATCGCCCAGCGTCTGGTTCCCGACCTTAGCGGCACGGCAGAGTCGCCGCGGCCGAGGTGATGGTAGTTACAGGGCGCATCCAGGACCTGATCCTCAACCCGGATGAAACCGGCAAGATCACTGAGGTCATCGCCGAGGGGGAGTACTACGGGATGCGGACCTTCGACCAGTCGCTGCTCGGCTATGTGATGGAGGGTCGCATCTCCGAGCAGGTGGCGTTGGAGTACGCGTCCAGCCCCCACGATTTCAGGCTGATGCTCGCGGCTGGAGGGCAGCGGGCGAGCGGTATCGAGCAGCTCGACGCGGAGCCGGTGCCCCAGTGAGGGAGAAGCTGAACGACAATCCGATCGCCCAGGTCGCCCTGGTAGGTGTTCTCGTAGTTGCGGCTGCGTTTCTACTGCTCAAAGGGGGTGGCGAAAGCAGCGAAGGATCCAAGGCGACGACTTCGACCAGGCCGAAGCGAGCTCCGGCGCAGGGTCCGCGGGCGAAGATTCTTCCAGCGCATCCGCTGGGGGAGAAGCGTCCAGTGTCTCCAGCGGCGAAGAAGGCTCGAGCGCCACGGGTGGTGTAGCGGGCAGCGTAAGCCAAGCCGCTTCCCTACGATCCCAGTCTCGGTGCCGGCGCCGCCGTACCGCGGTTTCGGGCGCCTATGCAGCAGATAAGACCATTGTCCTGCTCATCGTTCATCGCGGTGGAATCGAAGATCGGATCGTCACCAGGGCGGTAGATCGGCTGAAAAATGACTCCGGGCTCGCCGTCTTTGTCATCCCGGCCAAGCAGATCGCCCGCTATGCGGCGATCACGGTTGGAGTCGAAGTCGAGCAGGTGCCGGCGCTGGTTGTGATGCGTCCACGCCGCCTAGCGCCGGTACTCCCCAAGCCTCGAGTGACCTGGCTTCCCAGACCCCCCAAAGCGTCGTGCAGGCGGTTCACGGCGCTACCTACAAGGGCCCCGAAATCGCCTATCACCCCAATTGAACTGGTCACATGAGCTCCGAGAGCAGTCAATATCCAGAGCCATCTCCGCCCAGTTTCGGGCACCGGTGGCGCAGCCGCAACCGCACCGATGAGGCACCTGAAGAGGGCGATATGCTCTGGTCTTACCCCGCCAGTCTAACCGGGGTCATTCGCGCGGATTTACAACTGATGTCCTGGTCCGAGCTAGGCTACGCGACGCCGGACAGCGTGCGGGAGGCGATCGAGGTTGCCCGCACGGCGGGGCGCTCGCCCGAGGCGCTGCTCCTAGAGCAGGGCGCGGTCAACAGCGATCAGCTCTCGCGGGCGATCGCTGAGCGCTACGGACTCGATCATCTAGACCCTCCGATCTTTACACGGCAGACGTTGCCGCCGCTGCCCTCTTCCCGGTGACGATGGCGCGACGCTACAAAGCCGTCCCGGTCGGCTACGCGGACCCCAATACGCTCTTGGTCGCTGCCGCCGATCCAGCCAATGTGCTGGCCGTCGATGATATCCAGATCGCCACTGGGCTCGACTGCCGGATCGCAGTCGCCGCTGAGGAGGACGTCGAGGCGCTGCTGGCCCGGCTCGGCACGCTGCAGAGCGCGGCGGCGGAGGCGATCATCGAGGAGCAGGACCTGGCGGAGGAGGGTGAAGGGTTTGACGGACAGCATCCCCTCGCCGAGGTCAGCGAAATGCAGGCCAGTGCAGAGGACGCACCGGTTATCAAGCTCGTCTACAGCATTCTCGCCCAGGCGGTCAAGGAGCGCGCCTCCGACATCCACATCGAGCCCGAGGAGGACGAGCTGCGGATCCGCTTCCGGGTCGACGGCGTCCTTGACGCAGCCGCGCAGTGCCCAAGCGGTTGTCAGCGCCATCGTCTCGCGCGTGAAGATCATGGCGAGCTGAACATCGCCGAGAAGCGGCTGCCGCAGGACGGCCGCATCGGCGTCAAGATCGCCGGCCGACGACATCGACATGCGCGTCGTCGACCGTCCCGACCCAGCTACGGCGAGCGGATCGTCATCCGTCTCCTCGACAAGGAGCGGTCGCAACGCTCGCTCGACGACTCGGCTTGACGGCGCCGCGACGGGCACGCTTCGAGCGAGGCCTGTCGACACGCCGCACGGCATCATCCTGGTCACCGGCCCGACCGGCTCGGGCAAGACGACCACGCTCTACGCCGCCCTGAGCGAGATCAACCGACCCGAGACGAACATCCTCACGGTCGAGGACCCGGTCGAGTACCAGCTCGACGGGATCAACCAGATCGCAGGTCAACCGCAAGATCGGCCTGACCTTCGCCGCCGGCCTGCGCGCGTTCCTGCGCGCAGGACCCCGACGTCATCATGGTCGGCGAGATCCGCGACCGGGAGACGGCCGAGATCGCCATCCAGGCCGCGCTGACCGGCCACCTGGTGCTCTCGACGATCCACACCAACGACGCCCCGGGCGCCATCACCCGGCTGGTCGACATGGGCATCGAGCCGTTCCTCGTCGCCTCGCCGATCGACTGCGTCATCGCCCAGCGCCTGGCGCGCAAGCTGTGCGCAGATTGCAAGCGCCGGGCGATCATCCCTGCGGCAGCGCTGTCGGAGGCGGGGATCGCGGCAGCAGCAGATATCGAGGCCTACGAACCAGTTGGTTGTGGGCGCTGTGGCCACGGCGGCTACCGGGGCAGAGTCGGCGTTTACTCGGTGATGAGCGTCAGCGAGAGGCCTGAAACAGATGACAGTGACCCGCGCGGCGGAGCCCGAAATCGCCGCCGTGGCCCGTCAGGAGGGGATGCTTACCCTGCGCGAGGACGGGATCATCAAGGTCCGGGTCGGGATGACCAGCCTCGAGGAGGTGCTTCGTGTCACAGCCTGACTTTGACTTCGCCGAGGTGGCTGCGCCGCATGGTGGAGGCGCGGGCCTCCGACGTCCACCTCACCGCTGGGTTTCCCGCCGGCGATCCGCGACCGGGGCAGGATCATCCCCGATGGAGGGCTTTCCGGTGCTCGGTGGGGCAGCAGACCCGGGAAGTCGTTTACGGCATCCTCAACGATGACCAGCGCAAGCGCTTCGAGAACGATAAAGCAGCTCGATTTCGCCTACGCGATCCCCAGCGTTGCCCGTTTCCGCGTCAACTGCTTCTTTCAGCGTTGGTTCGGTCAGCGCCGCTTTTCGCCTGGTTCCGCAGGAGATCCCTGGCTCTCGACACGCTCGGGGTGCCGCAGGTGCTGCGCGAACTGACCCAAAAGCCGCGCGGCTTTGTTTTGGTGACCGGCCCCACCGGCAGGGGTAAGTCGACGACGCTAGCGGCGATGATCGACGTGATCAACGCGAGCGCGAGGATCACATCCTGACGCTCGAGGACCCGATCGAGTTCCTGCACCTCTCACAAACGCGCCCTCGTCAACCAGCGAGAGGTCGGCTCCGACGCGCCGGACTTCGCACTAGGACTTCGGGGCTGCGCTGCGCCAGGACCCGGACGTGATCCTGGTCGGAGAGATGCGCGACCTGGAGACCATATCCCCGGCGCTGACCGCCGCCGAGACCGGACACCTGTGTTTTCGCGACCCTGCACACCAGTCGAGCGCCCAGACGGTCGACCGGTCATTGACGTCTTTCCCATCTCAGCAGCAAGGTCAGGTGCGCACACAGCTCTCGATCGCCCTGCAGGGGATCGTCACCCAGCAACTCTCGCCGACCGCCGACGGGAGGGGACGGGTCGTCGCCTGTGAGGTACTGATCCCGACCCCGGCGTTTTCGAACCTGATCCGCGAGGGCAAGACCCACCAGATCTATGCCGCGGTGCAGACTTCCGGTGCGGTTGGGATGCAGACAATGGATGCTGACTTGGCTCGCCTGGTGCGCTCGGGGAAGATCACCCGCGCACTTGCCGAGCAGCGTGCTTCGGTGCCTGAGGAGCTGAAGCTGCATGCTGGTTGGCGGCGCGGCGCAGATGCCGGGCGGCGGTCTGGCGGGTCAGAGCCTGGCGCCTCCGGCGCCCGTCTACACTAAGGAAGCCTAGGACGATGGCCGGCGCCACGACGTTTGCCTTCCGCGCCATGGACCTCGCCGGGGTCGCCTCGTCTGGTGAGCTGGAGGCTGAATCAAAGGCCCAGGTCTCCGAGCAGATCCGCCAGCGTGGCCTGATCGTGCTCGACGTTTCCGAGAAGCATGAGCCTTTTAAGGTCGAGGACCTTTTCAAGCGCTGGCAGGCGGTCGACATGCGCGAGCTGGCAGTATTCTCGCGCCAATTCGCGACCCTTGTCGCCTCCGGGATGCCAATGCTTCGCACCCTGCAAACGCTCGAAGAGCAGACTCAGGATGAAGAGATCCGCGACGCGGTTGCCAGCTTGCGGGGGGATGTCGCGGCGGGCAGCTCACTCGAGCAGGCGATGGAGCGGCACCCGAAGGTCTTCGATCGCCTGTTCCGGGCAATGGTGCGCTCGGGTGAGCAGTCGGGCCGCCTTGAGGAGGCGCTCGACCGGATCGCCTACCAGGTGGAGAAGGCCGATTCCCTGCGCCGGCAGATTAAATCGGCTCTGATGTATCCGGCACTTGTCTTCACCTTCGCGGTAATAGTGCTGGTTGCGATAGTCGTCATCGTCATCCCCGTCTTCGTCAAGATCTTCCAAGAACTCGCCGCCGAAAACCCAGAAGAAGCTACCGGGTTGCCGGCGCCCACCCAGCTTTGCGTCGACGTCTCCAACGCGCTGACCGGCTACTGGTACCTGATCATCCCAGGTCTGGCGCTCGCCATCTTCGGCTTTATCAAATGGAAGAAGACCGATGGCGGCCATGCACAGTGGGACCGCCTCAAGCTGAAGATTCCATTCAAAATCGGCGACGTGATCCAAAAAGTCTCGCTGGCCCGCTGGTCACGCACCTTTGCGGGCTCGGTCTCCTCAGGGGTGCCGATGCTGCAGTCGATCAAATTGACCGGACAGACGGCCGGCAACATCGTGGTCGAGCAGGCGATGGAAGACGTCTACGCCTCGGTCAAGCGTGGCGGCTCGCTTGCCGGACCAATTGAGAAAAACCCGATCTTTCCCTCGATGGTTGGTCACATGATCTCGGTGGGCGAGGAATCTGGCCAGCTGAGAGCACATGCTGAGCAAGATCGCCGACTTCTATGAAGCCGAGGTCGATGCCAAGATCAAGGCTCTGACCGCTTTGATCGAGCCGCTGATGATCGTCTTCGTAGGCGGCATCGTCGGGTTCATCGTCATCTCGATGTACTTGCCGCTGTTTAGTATCTACGAACACATCCGTTAAGCTGCGTTTTGTCTGGAGTGACGTAAGACGCTGAGCCGCGCTTGAGCTGGTTCGCCTGAGCCGAACCAGGTTGCGATTTGGACGTTCGTTCGGCCAGCTGACGGCGGCCGTCCACTGCCGGATCGATTGTCCGTACTTTTTGGTATCAGTGAGGCGAGTTCTCGGCTCCCACATACGGAAAAATCGGTCTCTTTCAAAATCGGGCTAAATTCACTAAAGGTGGCCTGGTAGGGGTCGATTAGTGACCTGTAATGAAACTGCCAGTGCCTCGGTTCAAAAGGCAAACCCGTCGTCAGGCGGGGGCGCACAGCTCTCGGGGGCTCCTAGCTAGGAGCCGCCGGGCTACCACCGGGGTCAGAGGACACCACGTGGCCATACGCGACGGGGCTCTGGCGCAAACGATAGGTCCATAGGAGGTACCTATGTTTCTCCAGAATCTCCGGGCCAAGGTTGGTGCCCGGCTAAATGGCGAGAGCGAGGCCGGCTTTACGCTGATCGAGCTTCTCGTTGTGATGCTGATTATGGGTATCCTGGCCGCGATCGCGCTGCCGGCGTTCTTCAATCAGCGTGAAAAGGCAAACGACGCAAAGGCCAAGGAGTACGCCCATTCCGCCCAGGTCGCGATAGAGACATTTGCGACCGAACACGAAGGCGAATACACTGCGGCCACCATAGGTGCTCTGCAGACAATCGAGCCGACTCTGAAAAGCGCGACCATCGCACTCTCAGGGCTAGGTAAAACGACATACACAATCACATCTGAATCAAGCACTGGAGACAAATTCCAGATTGTCAACAATGCAGGCGAACTCTCGTTCCCCTGTACGCCGAAAGAACATGGCGGGCTGCCCCGCATCTGAAAGCTGGGCCCACGGTTAATCAGCTCTACTGAGCATCGTTTGGCCCTAACAGGTCATGCGTGATCGCATCTTTGAGGGGCGGGCCTTGCGCCCGCCCCTCATGCGTTCGTCCAGATTTCATAAGTCGCCTCAAAAGCTGGCGAAGAAAAGTCGAAACCAAAAGTCGAAACCATTAGCTGGATAGCCCTCACTTGAGACTCATGGCAGCCATCTCAAAACAAGCGCCGGTGCGGACCTTCGGCAAAACGAGCCGCCTTGGGCTGCTCACTCTGGGGTTCCTCGCCTCACTAGCTGTGTTAGCGTCCTCGGCGCGGGCCAATCCGGCGCCTCCAGCGCTGACTTTTACGTTTCCCGCGTCTCCTGGCACCTCCCTGACACCTCGGATCCAGGGCGAGGCAGAAGGAGTAATTACCGCGGCTGTTGGACCGAGGTTGATCGAGCGCTCCGACGGTGCGACGACGATGGCGAGCGAACCACCCGGCATGGTCACGATCTACGCAAACGAATCCAATTGCAGCGATTCCGAAGCGATCGCCGCAGAAGGTAGCGCGGCCGAACTTGAAGGCGCTGGGATCGAAGTGAAAGTCGAGCCCGACTCGATCACGACCTTCTATGCCTCGCTTACCAAGGAAAGTGGCTCTTCACCATGCTCCCGCCAAGGTATTAAGTACCGTCAGGTGACTACTCCCCCCGGACCGCCTACCTTCAGCTCGATCAACCCAGCCTCACCGGCCAACGACAATACCCCGCACCTGATCGGCAACGGAGAATCTGAATCGGTCGTCTCGATCTACACGACCGCGGATTGCTCGGGTCAGCCAGTCGGAGTCGGATCGGCGGCCACCTTCGCGGCCGAAGGCATTCAGGTCTCGGTACCCGACAATTCTTTGACCACATTTTACGCAAGGGCGACGCTGGCAGAAACTGTGTCCTCGCCCTGCTCGGAGTCATCGATCGAATACCAGGATGTAGCTCCGGTGGAAGAAGAAGAAGAGCAGGGCCAGGGCGGATCTCCGGGCTCCGGCGGAACGGTACGACCGCCTGCCCCCGAACTGCATACTGACCCCAGCGGGCTTTCCAACGATAGTGCGGTTCTGGTGACGGGCTCAGCCCCCGATGCGATGTCGGTTGAAATTTTCGAGAACGCCGCTTGTACGGGTGCCCCAGTGACCAACGGATCGGCAGCCCAGTTCGCTTCTGGCCTGCGGGTCCAGGTCGCCGTCAATACCTCGACGAGCTTTTACGGTGACTCACTGGGGGCAGACGGCGGCCGCTCGACGTGCTCGGCACCCGTCGTATACAGGGAGGACTCGACTCCGCCCCACACCAGGTTCACGATGGCGCCTGGCGCAGTGACCCACAAACGCAAGGCGGTGTTCCGCTTCATCGATACAACCGAGGATCCTTTTGGGGTCACTTTCCTCTGCAAAGTCAATCGGGGAAAGTGGAGGTCATGCCACACGCCGCTTCGTCTGCACCATCTCCACTTCAGGTCCTATCTCGTGCATGTGAAAGGGATCGACTCGGTCGGCAATGCGGAGGTTAGAGGGGCCAGTCGCCGCTTCAGGGTGGTCCACCGCAGTTGACTTGCTAGACGGCAGCCGGCGCTTGGGGTACAACTTCGGCCCCAATGGTTGGTGTCGTCTTGATTGGATTCCTGGCCGGCCTAATCGCCGGCAGCTTCGCTACCGCAGTCGCGTACCGCGTACCGCGGGGGATTTCGATTATTGGTCCCCGCTCGAAATGCCCTGTCTGCGGGGCGCGGATCGCCGCTTATGACAACGTCCCGGTCTTCTCCTGGCTTCTGCTGCGGGGCAGGGCCCGTTGCTGTGCTGCTCGAATATCCCCGCGTTACCCGCTCAGCGAGCTGATCGTCGGAACGGCCTTCGGCGTTACCGTGCTTGTCCACCGAGAAACATCTGCACCGGAGCTCGCGATCGACCTCGTCTTTGTGACGATGCTTGCCGCGATCACCCTCACCGATCTTGAGCGGCGAATAATCCCTAACAAGATCTTGCTTGCCGGCGCTGTAATCTGCATCGCGATTGCGGCGCCCAGCGACCCGGGTGGATTAGCCGAGCGCGCAGCGGCGGCCGCGGCTGCTGGCGGGGTGCTCTTCCTCATTGTGTTTGCCTATCCGGCCGGGATGGGCCTCGGCGATGCCAAGCTGGCGGCCGTGATGGGTCTGTTCCTGGGCTGGGCCGTGGCGCCGGCGATTCTCGTCGGGTTGCTGACCGCTACGGTCGCTGGCCTCACGCTGATCGCACGACATGGGGCGCAAGCTCGCAAGATGGCGATCCCATTTGGTCCTTTCCTAGCGCTCGGCGGGTTGGTGGGGATGCTTGTAGGCAACCAATTAATCGCTCTATATCTGCACTAAACCCAATGCTGAATCGGCCTTCGGCCGCCGCGGAAGGTCATCTGCGGCATCGAATCCGAGCCGCTGTTGAGGCGTCCGACGCCGTCCCTAGCGTCCTGCTCCCGAGTTTGGGGCTCCGGGGAGAAACGCAAGCGGGCATTTCGTGCTGGTTATGGGCTGAGAGCCCGCTGGTGTATCTGGACACCCCTTGCGACTGACCAGGTGCGCTGCGAGCGCGAATCGGTAGGTGTCGTTTTGCCCGCCTCGTCTCCCACGCAATCAGACGAGATGAAGACAAGATGAGATTGATCGGTTTGGACGTGCGCCGCGACTTCTACGAGATCGAGATCGCCGGGGCGGTAGCGCTCGCTCGGCGGGTCGCATTGCCACCGACCCCGAAGAGCTGGAGCTCGTCGCCCAGAGTCTCGGGAATGAAGACCGGGCGCCCTACGTGCTGGAAATCGTGATTACCAATTCCGCCCAGGTGCGGTGATCATCCACGCAAAGGAGAAGTCCACAAGCTCGACGCCTCGAAGCTTGCCGAGCTCTTGTCCGCCGGCCTGTACCCGAGGTCTGGATTCCCGACCAGGCCACTCGGGCACTGCGGCGACCCATCATCCCTGCCCCGCAGCCTGGTCGCCGAACACGCGATGGAAGAACGAGGTCCACGCGATCCTTCACCGCAACCTGATCCGCGCGGCCCCGGCCACTGACCTGTTCGGCCAGCCGGTCGTGTTTGGCTCACCCGGCTCGCGCAGCCGGTGGACGAGGCAAGAGACGCTCGATGCCTGCCTGCCGGCTCGATTTCGGCGTTTCGGAGTTGAAGTGCGCAGAGCAGGAAATCGCCAGGGCGGTGGTCCCCTCGCAGGAGATCCGTCACCGATGACGATCCCTGGTATCGATGTAATCACAGCGGCGACCCTGGTAGCGGCGATCGGCGACATCTCGCGCTTTCCGAGTACTCGCCACATGGTTGGCTATCGAGGCCTTTGCCCTCGTTCGCGTCAAACCGGGTCAAAGGCATCCCAGCACGGAGGGACCTCCAGGATGGATCTCGAGTTGCCCGCCACGTTCTGGGTCACGCAGACTGGTCAGCAGCTCGCACTCCAGGTCCGCTTCACGGCTTCGCGGTGCGGGTAGCGGCACGGCGCACCAAGCAGATGGCAACTATTACGGTCGCCCGCAAGCACTAGCGATGCTTGGCACCGACTCACCCGCGAAGAGGATGATGCCTTTAAGCGTCCGCTGACGGTGCCCGCAAACTGCGAGCGAGGGAGTCAAGGTGGGCGCTCCGCGCCTGCGGCTAGGAACGCGTAGGGGCCGGCAGTGTGAGGCTCGGAGGCTGACATTCAGCGTGATCGTGAGGTGCTCGAGCAAGTTGACATGGACAGCCGTCGCTTTGTCGCCGACCGGCAGCCGAGTGCACCGAAGAAGCCGGGCGCCGGCGCGCCCATCTAACGGATCCTCAGGCGCAGTAGCGGCAGGACCCCGCCCCTGATGCTGCTCTTTAGCTCTTCGTCAGGACCAGCACGCTGGAGAAACCTTCCAAGGACGAAGCGTCCAGTTCCCAATTGCCATTCTGTAACTAGCTCGCGATCACCGGAGGCGGCTCCGCAGAGCAGCCCAGAGAATGCTCCGACCACTGTCGGACTAAGGCTCGTCGGCTATCACCAAATCGAACCACGAAAGGGCGCCACGATGGCCGAGAGCTAGAGCATGACGACCCGCGCGGTGGTCGCCAAGACCCTAATCGAAGAGCGCGCTGGATACCGGAAGAGGAGGGATGGCGCTGGTCGTGGCTGAACCGAGCCAGTCCGGCGTCGAATTACCTCAAACAGTCGGTCCCCTGGCGGAGTTTCCCACACTGGACTCGCACCGCGGAATTTATCTGGGCTCAGGCATACTGCGGTCATATGCACAGATTGTCAGCCGCCTTTCCAGCTGCCGCTGTGGGGGCAAGCGCCCTGTTCAGATGGCGAGCACGGATAGGTCAATGCGCCTTCCTTGGAGCGGTCGATTCCGAATGAGTGCCCAGTGGTTTCCGCTTCGACCGTGATTTCGTAGCCTTCACCTGCTTCGGTGGGAGTGACCGTGAATTTGGGGCCACCGCTCAGGCTCGGCTCGATTTGTTTGACGGCCGCTTGATTACATTTGGCGTAGCTTCCGTCGTTATCTGTAAAGCAGGACTCCACCGAGATCTGGACAGTTTGCGCCGTTTCCTCGGCCTTGGCGTCATCGGCCTTTTGCTTTTGATTGAAAAATGATGGTAGAGCGATCGAGGCCAGCACTGCGATAATAACCATCACGACGAGAAGCTCAATCAGCGTAAAACCGGCCTCGTCACTGTCGTTCGGCTGGGTCGGAAGCCGCTGCATGGACGTACGGAACTGTAAGGCTCTATGCATGCCATATCCGCGGCGCGGACAGCCGAAGAGCGTCTCCTTTTGACCTTGGGAACCGTGACCGACCTGCTCTTCGGCATGATGGTGGGGCCGTCCGCTAGGCCGCAGGGCTCGTAGACTCATCACTTGGGCTTAATCGACTCAGAGGCCACGATCTTTAACTCTTCCTACCCAACCCTCGGCTGACTGAGGTCTCATGATCACCAGCCAAGACCTTGGTCTAGCTCACAAAGAAAGTGAAATGGACAGGCGGCACCCACTGGCTGCCTACATCGAGTTATGGGCTGCCATGGGTACACCGACGCCCGCTCCACAGGCGGGAGATCCCGAGGCGAACCGGGGCAAGCCGAGGCGGGGAATATTGGCAGGCCCGCGATGAGACTCTGCTCAGTTAGTATTACCCCGTCCCTCTCAGCGGGGCGCGGTGCGGCGTTTTTGAGATAACGAAGTGGACCTTCAAGAGCTCGATCTTAAAGCTACGATCTCTTGGGCCGTAGACGAGAGTCTCCGGAGACCCGGGTTCAAGCGCAAGTAGCTGGCAGTTCGCCGAACCGAGCAGGCACTGCCCTTCGCCGAAAATCGAATCGACTTCGGAAGAGAGCAAAAGCAGGGCCTTGTCGCCGTCCTTGCTGACCCCCATGAAGATCGCCGCCGGTGTCTTGCGGCTGGGGAGCATGGTCAGCTCCGGGACGTTACGGCGCACCGATGGCTTGCTCTTCTTGGTTGACGCGCCACCTTCACTTGGAGAGTGACCCGGCACAACCCGAACATCGATCGCGTAGGAGAAGTAGGTCAGGCGACCTGTTGCCGGAGGTGAATGGCTTTCCGTCTCCGGCGATGTAGAGGTGCCCGGGCTAGAAGGAGGTGCTGAGGCGGTCGAGGTGCTTGATTCGCCGCCGCTGGGGGATCCAGAACCGAGCGAGGATCCTGTCGCGGACGTGGATTCGCTCTTGGTGTACTGCTGCTTGAAGGGGTCCTTGGCGCGCAGATTGGTGAGCCGGCGGCGGTAGACCCGTATCCCGGGGGTAGACTTCGCAACAACCAGTTGTCGTGTGGGGTTGGCAACGGAGCTGGGGAGCGCCAGCGCCATTCGGGTGTTCGCGGCAGAGTTTTCTGAGCCCGAGTTTTGGCTCAGCGCGATCGGCACGGCGACGATCGCCACTGCCAGCACAGCGACCAGGGGTAGCAGATGGCGATCGCGAAGGTCATAGAAGAGGTCGACCAGCGCATCTGGGGACCCGCAGCGTCCGAAAGCTTTATCTCTGGGCCTTTCTTGAGCATGTTCATTTCGCGGGTTGGAGACTGGCGTGGAGGACGGGTCGGAGGACCGCTTGAGGATGTGGTGGCCGCCGTCAGTTCGCCGGTCGAGGCCGTGGGAGCGGCTGCGGTAGCACCGGCCGTGACGCCCTGGCTTGGTGGGGTCAGGTAGGTAGTCACAGAGAAGGTTGCATTCGAGGTAGGGGAAGCTGCGTTCTGGGTCTTCGTTCAGTGAAAACCCATTCAGAGTCACCAGACGGCCGTCAACGGCGACGTTTCGCCCGCCGCTGTGGACTAGCGAGTCGATACCCCTGATGAAGTCGGCGACGTCAGCGAAGTTGCCGCTGAAGGTGAGGTTGTAGGGCATCACGCCGAGCCCTGCGGGGCCGATTGTCGCGCCCAGCGGCAAAAGTGAGGCCGATGCCTCAGTGGGAGGCACGGTTGCAGCCGTCGCCTCTGCGCTGGGGGAACCGCCCGCCGGCGCCACCGGCGTTGTGGTCGCGGGCGGGCTTGCCGGCGCGCCGCCACCGGAGCCAGACCCGAGCGCGATGCTGTTGAACCTGAGGTTCGCATGGTTGGCGATCCGGTTCAGCACCACCAACAGCGAGGAGGTTTCGTCGCTGTTGGGTACGGCCTTGCCGAGGACTACCAGCTGCTGATAGTCGGTTGGGAAATCGCGACGAGCCGATACGGCCTCGGTCGCCTTGAGTTGCGATTTGGCCAGCGTGGCGCGCAGCTGGCCGACCTGGCCGGCGAGTGCGCTTGCTTCCTGTCGCTTGGGGCCAAGCGCGAGGACCCAAAAGGCGACGGCAAGGGCTGCGACCACCAGCATCGAGACAATCAGTCGGTTCGCGGAGCTCATCTCAGCCCCCCGCCGAGCTGGTCGAAGAGGCAGCGGGCGCCGAGGGCGTGGTCGAGGAGGCAGCGGGCGTCGTAGTTGTCGAAGAGGTCGTTGTCGACGGCGACGGGGGGCTCGCGGCTTCGGTTGAGCCAGCAGCATCGCTGGAGACTGGCGCCGCATCGAAAGCGGCGACGATCTGGAACTGGGCGATGAAGGTACGCGTCTGGCAGCTCGAGCTAGCCCCCCCGCCCGAGGCTGGTGTCGCGGAACCGCTGCTGACCGAGCCGCCGCTAGCTTGATTACTTCCAAGCGCCGAGGACTGCACGCCGACCCGGGTCACGCCGTCGATATCCTTCAACGCCTGGATGAATCCGGCGACAGCTTCCTGACTGCGGGCGCACCCGACCAGCTCCAGTGCCGGTCCCGGGACCGAGGCGCGTAGGGCTATGCTGGCTGCGCCTTCTGGGCTGACCTGGGGATTGTCGGTAGCGGTGAGGTTGGTAAGCCAGACGTCGCCCGGCAGGACGAGGGCAAGTTCACGCATCACCCGTTCCCAATCAAAGCGGCTGTCGGCGAGGCTGGTGACGGTCGCAACGCGCTGATCGTGGACGTTGTGAAACTGGGTATAGGCGTCAAAGCGGGCCGCGCGGGCTTTGGCGACGGCATTTTGTTGCTGGAGTTGGGCGACCTCCGTCTTGCGTTCGGAGATCTGGTTCTCGGAGATGACGAGCACGCTCACTCCAGCCAGGGCGGCGATTAGGGCTCCGATGACGATGTAGGCGAGCGGGCCGCCCCGCATCGGGGCGCGCCGTCCGTGGCGCTGGTTGATCGGAATGAGGTTGACGGGGCGCATCTTTACTCGTCCAGTGCGAGGCCGTAGGAGAGCGTTAGGCGGGCGGCGGAGGCCGGGTCAAGGTTCGAGAGCGGCTCGGGGAGGCCGGTCGCGATCGGCAAGCCGAGGATCGGCTCCATTTGCTCCCCGAGTCCGGGGATAATGCTGCCTGGTCCACTGAGGACGACGCGCTCGACTGGCACTGCCGCCTCCTGGGTGCCATAGAAATCGAGCGAGAGGCGAAGCTCATCGAGCAGGGAGGAGGTCCGCTCTCATTCGCTGCCCGTGCCTTGGCGATCGTCTCAGGGTCCCCCTCGATAGTCTCGATGCGGCTGGGTTAGGCCGACGTGGCCAAGCCACATCCGGGCGTGCTCTCGGCTTAACCCGCTCGCACCGGCGAGGACGTCGGCGACGCCCTCGAGGCCAACTGGCGAGACGCGGGTGAACAGGCACGAGCGTCCCTTGGCGATCGCCAGGTTGGTCGACGTCGCCGACGTTGCAGTAAAGGACGGCAGATTGGGCGGCGTTCAGGACGCTGTCGCCGTCGCCGGCTGGATCGGGTCCGGGAGTGGCTGGGCCGGCAAGAGCGCGGATCAGGCCAAAAGCCGAGAGGTCGACTCCGAACGGCTCCAGGCCGGCGTCGCGCAGGGGCTTCAGCGTGGCGGCGATCATGTCGCGGCGGGCGGCGACGACGATCACGTCGATTTGCGGCGGCACCGCCTTCGGCGGCCCGCACGCCGCCGATCACCCGGTGGTCGAGAACCGCCTGCTCGATCGGCATCGGGATCTGCTCCTGGGCCTCAGAAGCGCACGGCGGCCTCCAGCTCCTTGGGGTCCTCGATCGTCGGCAGCCGCAGGGTCCGCACCACGACACGCTGGTTGGCGATGCCGAGCCGCACGCGGCGGGAGAGCCTGTGTCTCGGCGAAAGGGACCGCGGAGCGCCTCGGTGAGGCTGCCGGGGTCGGTGACCTCGCCGTCGTGGAAGGCCCCGGGAGGAAGCGGGGCGACCGCGGTAGCGGTAGCCGTGCGGCGCCGTTGGCGCGCACCTCGGTGGCGGCGATGCTGCCGGCCTCGATCTCGAGGCCCACAATCGCGGTGTCCTTTTTCTTGGCTCGTTCTTGAGCATTTGGGTTCATCCATGGGGCTGGCGGGCGCCGAGCGCTGCGGTCACTCTCTTGAATCGACCGATCGGCCACAGAACCTTTGCCTTGCAAGTACCCAAAATTAGGAAAACTCGGCGGTCAGTCGATCGTCTCCCGCCCGATCACCCAGGCCGATTGACCAGGTTCGATGAAGCTCGGCGGCTCGATGGTGTGCAGGCGTTCGTCATATTCGTAGTTCTTCAAATAGCCGGTGCTGGCCCGTTTCCGGTGCCGACGGCGCCACGGAACTTTTGTGCGATCGCCCCTTCGACAGTGAGCGTTCCCAGAGGAGCCCCGCAGTTGTAGTTGTCGACGATGAAGGAGTGGTTGATGGCGAGGATTGCGGCGTCGATGGTCGGATTTTCGATTGAGCCGGGGCCGTTGCTTCATTCCGTCTGATGGGTTTTACTGTTGGTGACGTTTTCGAAGGGGTGATATACGCGAACGAAGTTGTTGGCGATCAGGCCGAGCATGCCTACTTCGCTGGTATCGATGAGATTGCCGTTGATGATGATGTCGTTCTCGGCGGCAATCGTCAGCTGCCCCGAGTAGCTTCCTGGACGTAGACATTGCCGCATTCGGAGGTTTCCTGGTAGGTGGTTTCGAAGGGCGTATACGCGCCGGTGCAGGTGCTGTTTTAGACGTAGACGACTCCGTTGGCGGGAAACGGTCCGGAATAGAGCTCCTTTCCGTGCATGTATTTCCCGTTGCCTACGGTCATCGTCGTACCGCTCAGGCAGATCCTTACCTGGCCTTTGTACTTGAACGCCGGTTCGGCGATCGAGGCGAGCTGGGAGTTGGTTTCCGGCGGGGTGTAGAACGGAGAATTGCCCTGAGTGCCGGCGAAGTTGGTTTCCTTGCAGTTTGACCCGGAATGGGGGATCCTTGGTCGAGTACCAGCCTTTCGCAGGGGAGCTGACTTCGATCGGGTCACTGGGGTTCGTCCGAGGGTCGGGTTTTCGCAGATTACGAAGGCATCGTTGGTATGCATCGGGCCTTTGATGTTGTCGCCACTTACAAATGAGATCGTGTCGCAGTACTTTCCGCCAGAGTTGGGGATTTCGTCGTTATAGCGGCCTTCTTGGATCGTCTTGGAGCACTGTTCGTAGGCGCCTTTGATGGTGGCTTCGTTGCCGTAGGTGACCGGGTCTGAGGTCTCGAGCTGGGTGAAGTAGACGTAATCGAGGAAGCTGGCAGGTTTGAAGGTCGCGATGATCGATACCTTCGCGCTTCCGGAGAACCCCGTCGAGTGGATCCTGAAGGTCCCCTTCATCGGCCGCATCGATTCGAGCATGCTCGCGGTCGCCGTGTGAGACGTTGGTCGGGTCGCAGGTTTGTGGCCGGTGGCGGGGAGCAGTTCGATCGCGTAGGTCGCTCCGGTGTTGCCGGGCACCGGCGCCGTTTTGCGGTCGCGCCCTTTTGGTTCACCGCGCTGGGCGCCGGCACGTTCGTGCAATTTGCCCAGTAGCCGTTTTCGTTGTGGAGGTGGAAGGCGTAGTCATCGATCCCTGCCTTGGCGGCCTCGTAGGCCTGCTTTTGGTTAGGTCGTGCCCGGTCAGCTTGGCGTCGCCGTTGACGGCGGTAACTGCGGCCAGGACCAGGAGGGAGATCAGCGCCAGGCCGATCATCGTGAAGATCAAGGTGAATCCGCTCTCCTCTGTCGCGGCTCACTGGCACGGCAGGCTCGGCGGCTGTTCATTGAAGGAGGGCGGGGTGAGGCGCAGCGAGGCGCTGCCCTGGATCTTGCGGCGCGCTCCACCGTCGGCGACCGGCGTGTTGTTGGGGGTGGCGCGTGAGGGCGATGCGAACCTCGACCGTGAGGGCGGCTTTGGCTTCGTAGCGGGTTTTCAGAGGGGTTTCGGAGAGTTCGCCGTTGGAGTAGGCGTAGTAGCTGAAGATCGAGCTGCTTGGCGCTATCGGGGCGATGTTGGTCATCAGCTGCGTCGTCGTGGGTAGCCGAAGGTCCAGTCGGCGCCGTACCGCCTGTACGCGGGAACTGAGTTGGCTGAGGGACGCCTTAGCTGAGGCTGATCATGCTGAGCATGGGGGTGGGGGCGACTTGGGAGCCTTCTGGTGGAGAAATCGAGGGAGGTACCGGTGCTTTTGGCGTATATGGGGGCGATCTGGGGCGCCACGCAGGCCGAGTGGAGCTCTTCGATGATCCCGTCGAGGACGACGCGCGCGCGCTGGGTGGCGTCGACATGGGCGGACTTGCGTTCCGTCCAGCGTAACGAGAATGACCATAGTCAGTATGGCGAGGAACACGAGTCCAGCGCGGGTCCCCACCATCAGTTCGATCAGAGTGGCGCCGCGCTCGTCGCGAATGTGACGGCGGCGCTTCACGGCATCGTCTTTTCGCTTTGAGGCGTACCCGAGAGTTCGGAGCGGTAGAGTGCTGTGCCGTTGATCGAGATCTTCGCACGGCGGATGGCTTTTCGATGCGGCTGCTTTCTTTTCGTCGGTCTGACCGGGGCCGCGGCGCAGATGTCATGGTTCCCCCAGGGCAGGCCAGGTTCGGCGTAGTGTCCTTTGCCGTTTGCGTTGGTCGTAGTAGATTCGCTCGACAGAGTTTCCATTCGGTTCTTTGCATTTGAGTCGGTGACCGTGACGCGCGGCACTATCACTTACCGGTTTGCCGTTGTAGGTGACGGTCAGGTTGAGTGCCGGCAGCTGGATTGTCGCATGCGCGGCTTCGCCGGCGGGGACGATGACGCTCGCCATTGCCGCTGCGCCCGGAGAGTTGGCTTCACTTTTTGGATTCGGATTATCCTTTTCGCAAGCGCCCGCGTAAACCGTGTCAGGGGTGGTGAAGGGGAAGAGGGGGTGTGGCTTTGACCGTTGCTTCCCGCGCACGCTATGAGTCCAGAATGCTTTCGCGGTCGTCATTTCCGCGTTGTAGACGACCACCGAATCGGCGTAGGCGGGTTTGAATTCCGAACTGCTTCCGACCCGGTATTTGAATGGGACGCTGATCGCCCCAGGCCGGTCATATTGCAGCGACACCGTCACGGTGCTGCTGGGGATCACGCCGACGATCTTTGATTCCGGAGGGTTGCCGTTCTTGTCGACCAAGCCCGCTGCGGTGAGGAGTCAGCGTGTAATTGCCCGAGGGCAGGTCGGCGAAGTCGGCGCAGCCGTTGGAATCGGTCGAGCCACTGAAAGTCCCGGCCCCGGTTCCCGAGATCCCCACTCCGGCGAGCGGAGTGCCGGCGGCATTGGTGGCGGAGATCGTCAATGTGCCGTGGCTCGGGTCAAGCGAGCCGTTCGACGGCGAGACGATGCTCTGGATGACCGCCGGCGCGCGAGCGCCCATGTTCGGCCAGGTGACGGTCGAGGTGATCCGCACGTAATCGGCCGAGGAGGCACCCGTCGTGCAGGAAGCGGTCCCGGTCGTGTTGTTGACGAAGAGGCCGGTCGATTCGATCGTGAAGGTGCTCCCGTTGAGCGTGACCGACCGGGTCTGCTGCAGCCTGTTGAGAGTGGAGATCCGCATCGAGCGCAGGCGCGCCTGGTCTTCTTGGGCGAGGGCGTAGGCCTCGGAGTGGGTGCGCTCGGAGGCGGCGGAGTGGGTGGTCGCGATCAGCAGCGTCAGCACGGCACCGGCGACGAGCACGATCATGATCGCGCTGACCAGGACCTCGATCAGCACGAAGCCCGCCTGAGCAGGCGGGGTCGATCGCGCTCGAGCTGGCGTCATGACTATCCAATCGGAGCGGCCGCGCCTGAGCTTTAGCCCATCAAAGCGCGCAAACGCCGCCGCCACGCGCTTTTGCCCACTGCTTCAGTAAGTGAAGCTATGTCGCTACACTTGCTGAAGCGAGGCGATCCGACCAACCTATGCCTCCCTTCCGCGATGAGCGCCCTCAGCAACTCCAGATGTCCCGTCTGCCGCACCGCAGAAGTGGTCTGCGGCAAGTGGACGCTCCTTTTGATCCGCGACCTCGCCGACGGCAGCAGTCGCTTCTGTGAGCTTGAGCGCTCGCTCGAGGGGATCAGCCCGCGCACCCTCTCGCTGCGACTACGGGCCCTGGAAGAGGAGGGAATCGTCGAGCGTCATACCTTCCCCGAGGTTCCGCCCCGTGTCGAGTACGCGCTGACCCAGAAGGGCGAGGCGCTGGTGCCGCTGATCGACGACATGCGGACCTATGGGGCGCGCTGGCTGTTTGCCGAGGACGCCGAGCCAGCGCCCGCCGCCGTCTAGATCAAACGTCCAAAAGAGCACGATCTGCAAGGCGCCGTGCAGGCGCAGGAGCGCCTCGGGGCGGGCGGAAGCGTTGGGTCGTGGGCGACTTCCTCCTCAACGAGGCTCTGAAGCGGCTGGCGCTCGAGGCCGCGACGCGCTTCAGCGCGCTAGTCGCCGGCGGCGATCAGATCCCCTTCGACGTTGCCGAGGACGCCGGGCCTGAATCGCCCTTCTACCGCTACCTGCCGTTGACCTCCCACTACGTGCTCGAGCGTGAGGTCGAGCTGCGCTCCCTACCCGCCTTCGGCCCGGCCTGCGATGCGGTCGAGGAGGCCGGCGTCGCGGCGCCCTATCCTGGAGGCGCGCGGCGAGGCGGTCCCGGCTGATCCCGCTGAGCGCTCCGCGCGGGCGCTGACGATCTTCATCGCCTCCCTCTGGGACGGCTGCACCGAGTTCTCACTTGATCGGGCGCGACTCGACAACGCGCTGGCCGTGCTCGACGCCGAGGCCCGGGACGCCGACCAGGCCGACGTCCTGATCGTCCCGATGGTCGGGCTGCGGATGACGTTGACCCGACTTCAACTGCCGCATGGGGTGCGGGTGCTCCGTGCCGACGCGATCGAGGCGCCGATCGAGGCGATGCGCAGCGAGGGGATGGGCCGTGCGGCCTGGGAGCCGCAGTTCCTGGCGCTGGCCGAGCAGGATGGCGAGCCACAAGGCGCCGCGGAGGCGATCCGCCAGCTGGGAGAGCTGATCAGCGTCATGCGCCTCTTCAAGGGGGGCGGCGTCGGGCTCGGCCCATACGCCTTTGCCCCGACCGGCGAGGGCCGCTGGCGGCGAGTCGCCACCGGCGCCCCCGCGACCCGTCCTGGCGGGTATGAGCTGAGCGAGGAGGAGGCCGGGGAGCTTGCCGAGCTGGCAAGCGCCCTGGAGGCCCGCCCCGATCCCGACGGCGCTCTCGCCTGGGCGGTGGGACGCTTTGAGATGGGCTGCGAGCGCGAGACAGCGCTTGAGGGGTTGAGCGATCACCTGCTTGCCTTGCGCGCCGTGCTGGAGGGCCACGGCCCGGTCGGCGCCACACTGCCGATGCGGGCAGCGGCGCTGATTGCCGATGAGTCCCTGGACCGGATCGAGGCTCGCGAGCAGATCGAGCGCGCCCTGGAGCTGGAGCGATCCCTGATGAACGGCCTGCCGACCGATCACCGGCGGGAGTTGGCGAGCTGGACGGAGGAAGGCGTGCGCCGCCTCTTGCGCGACGCCGCCCTCGGCGAGCTGGGCACCGACATAAGCACCGCCGCCGATGAGACCTTGATCGCCACCGGCCTGGAGGCGGGGGACGCAGAGATCGCGGTCACTGCGTCAGATGCCCCACTCGAAGCGCTGGCGGGGTCCGCAGACAGCCGCCTTCAGCCGCCCCCCCCACCCGAGGAGGAGTACATGGAGCCCGAGACCCGCATCATGGAGCCGATTCCCGAGGAAGATGAGATTCGCATCACCGCCACCCCGTGGCTCGATGAGATCTCGCTCGACCACAGCACGCTGGACTTCCCGGCGATCGCGGACGACATCGCCCACCGCGAGCGGGTGGACAGCCCCCGCGTCCGCCACCTCTTCCCGGTTCCCGAGGCGAACTGGGAGGTCGGCGAGCTGGAGTACGACCACTACAGCCGCCGCGCCGGTTAAGCGCGACCGGCGGCGATCGCCACCCTCTCGGCTCCGGTCGCGAACAGGTAGCGGTTGATCTCGGCCAGGCCGGCGAGGTCGTGGACGTCCTCATCGAGGTGAGGGACGCGGATCACGCCCTTGCTCCGCAGCTCGGCCGCGAGCCGCTCGATATTGCGAGCGTCGCGCTCGGCAAGCGCCTGGTAGTCGGCGAAGTTCTCCGCCACCCGCAGCGCCAGGCCCTCTTCGCCAAGCCGCTCGGCCAGCGCGGCAGGCAAGCCGTCGCCGTCGCCGCGCAGCCGCTCGGCCGGGTAGTGGACCTTGTTGACGATGACGCCCCCGAAGGGCAGCTTCGCCTCGATCAGCTTGCGGTGGAAGTAGACGGCTTCGTCGATCGGCTCCCCCTGCGGCCCGCAGACGACCAAAAAGCAGGTGTGGGGGTCGGCGAGCAGGCTGTTTACCCGCTTGGCCCGGGCCTGGAAGCCGTCGACCATGCCGCTGAACGCGTTGAAGAACTCGGCCAGGTCGGCGATCAAATCAAAGCCGACGATCCGCTTGAAGACACTCAGCATTACCGAGGCGCCGCGACCCGCGACCCGCGCCGCCAGGCCGGTCGGGCGCATGAAGACCCGCAGCGAGCGGCCCTCGATGAACTGGGTGAGACGGCGCGGGGCCTCGAGGAAGTCGAGCGCGTTGCGGGTCGGCGGCGTGTCGAGAACGAGCAGGTCAAAGCGTCCCTCGCTGTGCAGCTCAAACAGCTTCTCCATCGCCATGTACTCCTGCGAGCCGGCCAGCGCGTTGGAGATCTGCTGGTAGATGCGGTTATCGAGAACGCGGTCGCGCGACTCCTCGTCGGGCGCCTGGCGGGCGATCAGCTCGTCGAAGGTCGCCTTTGCGTCGAGCATCATCGCCCACAGCTCGCCCTCGAGCTCGATGCCCTGCGCCTCGAGCAGCCTCGGGTCGACTCGACTCGCCTCGTTGCCCAGCTCCTTCAGCCCGAGCGAGTCGGCGAGCCGCTTCGCCGGGTCGATCGTCAAAACGCAGACCTTCAGACCGCGGGCGGCCATCCCGGTTGCGATCGCCGCCGAGGTTGTCGTCTTGCCGACCCCGCCAGAGCCGGCGCAGATGCAGATGCCCTTGCCCGCCAGGATGTCGCTGATCGAGGGCATCAGCCGAGCCTGCCCGACAGCCGTTTCGCAGCCTCGGGCCCCAGTTCGGGCTCAAAGAGGAAGGGCAGGGTCTTCACCGGCGCCCTTACCCGGCGGCGCAGGCGGGCGAGCTGGGCGCGCTGGGAGCGGGCGCGGCCGTGCTCAGAGAGGGCTGCGCGCGCCGCCGCGCGCAGCGCCCCTGTCTCGCCTTCGGCCAGCTCGGCAAGGCGCACGGCCTCGGCCTTGGAGAAGCGCTCTGGGTAGAGCCCGTTCATGTAGATGCGGTCGACGGCGACGCCGATCTCCTCGCGCAGGTCGTGCTCGAGGGCGGCGGACTCGTTGACCGGCATCTCCTCCGGCAGGGCGACGATCGCGGCGCCGGTCCGCTCGTGGTCGGTGATATAGCCGTCCAGGCGCTGCGCCTGGGAGTGGATCGGGCCGACCCGCGCGATCGCTGCGAAGGTGCGCGGTGTCTGCAGGAAGCCGACCCCATGACCGGTGGCCGGGGCATCGACGATCACCAGGTCGTACTTTCGCCCGTTCTTGACCTTGCGGTCGAGCTGGGACAGCTCCCAGATCTTGCCGATCGTCACCAGCTCCTTGAGGCCGGGGGTGGCGGCGGCGAGGTAGCCGAAGATTCGGCTGCGGAAGAGCAGGTCGCGCATCGCCCGCACCTTGAGCTGGAGCAGCACGTACTCGCGCATCGCCTCGTCGGGGTCGATCGAGATTGACCAGAGGTTCTCCGCCATCTCGACCTCGTGAAAGCCGACCTCGGCGTGCTCGAAGATCCGCGAGGCGTTCTCCTGGGAGGAGACCTCGCAGACGATCGTCCTCTTGCCCTGCGCGGCGGCGCGCAGGCCGAGGGCGACGGCGACCGTCGTCTTGCCGACGCCTCCCTTGCCGGTGACGAAGATAAGCCTCTTGTCGAGTAGCTCTGGCACGGGGGAGGTCGGGCAATTCCTAGCAATTTCTCCAAGCGGCAGGAAAAGCCGGTACCCATGCGAATACCCGCGCAATGGGATTCCTCAGCCGCAAGACCAAGAGTAAGTCCGAAGTCGTCGATGAGCCGCATCCGATCATGGAGGAGCTTGAGCGGATGGAAGAGGCGGTGCCTGAGCGCTCAGAGCGCCCGGCCGCGGGTCCTCTCGCCGCGGCGCGACCGGCACCCGCGCAAGCCGTCGGCGAGGCCCCCGTCTCCAGGCCAGCGCCCGCAGAGCGGATCGAGGCGGCGACGAGGGAGCGGGCTGCCGGGTCGATCGCCGCTCCGCCTGTCGAGGCGCCGGACGCCGAGGAGCCGGCCCGCTTCATGCCGGGTGATCTGATCGCTCCCAGCCGCCACGAGGTCGTGGGGGAGGGCGATGAGGCCGAGGTCGCGGTCAAGCACGCCGACGTAATCGCCTTTGCAAACCAAAAGGGCGGGGTCGCCAAGACCACCACCACGCTCAACCTCGCCGTTGCCTTTGCCGAGTCCGGATACCGGGTTCTGTGCATCGATCTCGACCCACAAGGGAACCTGACCATGAGCCAGGGGATCGACCCGGACAAGGTCGAGAAGAGCCTCTATGACGTGCTGGTCAACGACATGCCGATCTCGGAGATCATCGTCAAGCGCGAGATCGACATCGCGGTCGCCTCGATCGACCTGGCCGGGGCCGAGATCGCGATGAGCACCAAGATCGGCCGCGAGCGTACGCTGCAGAAGGCCCTCAAGGAGGTCTCCGGGGACTATGACTTCGTCTGCATCGACACGCCGCCCAGCCTCGGGCTGCTGACCATCAACGCGCTGACCGCGGCGAACAAGGTGATCGTCCCCGTCCAATGCGAGTATCTGTCGATGCGCGGGCTGGTCCAGCTCCAGAACACGCTGAAGATGATCCAAGAGAACCTCAACCCCGAGGTGCGGATCGAGGGCATCCTGCCGACGATGCTCGACTCGCGCACGGTCCACGCCAAGGAGGCCGTGGAAATCCTCGAGGAGAACTTCGGCGACCTCGTCTTCAAATCCCGCATCCGCAAGGCGATCAAATTCGCCGAGGCGCCAGTGAAGGGATCCAGCGTGCTCAAGTACGATTCCGGCAGCAGCGCCGCGAACTACTATCGGGAGCTGGCGAAGGAGGTTCTGGCGAATGAGTCGGCGTAAGCGGGCGAGTATGCGCGAGGGTCCCCTCGCCGATCTCTTTCGCTCCACCTCCGAGGAGGTTCCCGCCGATCCGCCCGAGGCTCCCGAGTTCGGTGAGTCCGCACGCGAGGAGCCTCGCTACGGCCGCGAGGATCCAGTCGAGGCACAGCGCGCCTCTGAGCCCGAGGCCCCTTCGCCCACTCCCGTCGCTCCGGAGTCCTCAGTCGAGCCGCCCCCGGAGCGTCTGAAACGCGTCTTCTCCGAGGAGCCCAAGCCCCGCCGCGAGGACTCAGTCATCGTCAATACGCCCCGCTATGGCCGTGAGGAGCCGGCCTATGAGCCGCCGGGAAGCGGCCAGCCGCACCAGCCGGTGATCCGCGTGGTTGGGGTCGGCGGAGCCGGCGTCAACGCCGTCAACCGCATGGTCGACGCCCGCATCCCGGGGGTCGAGTTCATGGCGGTCAACACCGACCTGCAGTCGCTGCAGCTCTGCGTCGCCGACATCACCGTCCACATCGGCGACGAGCAGACCCGCGGGCTGGGCGCCGGCGCTGACCCCGAGCTTGGGCACCGCTCCGCCTTTGAGGAGCAGGACAAGATCAAGCGCCTGCTGAAGGGCTCCGACATGGTCTTCGTCGCCGCCGGTGCGGGCGGCGGCACCGGCACCGGCGCCGCTCCGGTCGTCGCCCGCCTTGCCCGCGAGGTCGGCGCGCTGACCGTCGGCATCGTCACCAAGCCGTTCAGCTTCGAGGGCAGCCGCCGCGGCAACCAGGCAGGCAAGGGAATCGAAGAGCTGGCGGCCGAGGTCGACACGCTGATCGTCGTCCCCAATGACCGCCTGCTCGAGGTGCTCGACCAGCAGACCTCGATGGTCGAGGCCTTCCAAGTCGCCGACGACGTGCTGCGCCAGGGCGTCCAGGGCGTTTCGGACCTGGTGACCCTGCCGGCGCTGATCAACCTCGACTTCGCCGACGTGCGGACGATCATGTCCGACGCGGGCCGGGCGCTGTTGGGGATCGGCATGGGTCACGGCGAGGGGCGGGCGATGCTCGCCGCCGAGAAAGCGATCTCCTCACCGCTGCTGGAGACCTCGATGGAGGGGGCGCGCGCGATCCTGCTCTCGATCACCGGCGGCCCCGACCTCTCTTTGGTCGAGGTCAGCGAGGCGGCCAAGGTGGTCGGTGAGGCGGCGCATCCCGACGCCAACATCATCTTCGGCGCCAATGTCGATGAAGAGCTGGGCGACCAGGTCTGGGTCACGGTGGTGGCGACCCGCTTTGACGGCAGCCCGGCGCCGGCGCGCCGCGCAGCCGAGCCGACGATCCGCCGCACCAAGGACACCGGCCGCGCTCGCCGCGGCGAGCTCGGCATCGACGTCCCCGAGTTCCTCCCCGGCTAGCACTACCCTCCGCCTCGATGAGAGGGGTCGTCGCCGCCGGCCACCAGCTGACCGCCGAGGCGGGGGCGCAGGTTCTGCGCGAGGGCGGCAATGCCGTCGATGCCGCCGTCTGCGCGGTGCTCGCCTCCTTCGCGGTCGAGAGCCCGCTGAGCGGATTCGGCGCCGGCGGGTTCATGATGGTCCACCGCGGCGAGGAGACCGTCCTCTTCGACTTCTTCGTCGCGGCGCCTGGCAAGGATGGGATCGAGCGGGGGGCCGAGCTGGTAGCGGTGCCGGTCCACTTCGACGCCGAGACGGTCCAGACGTTCTACGTCGGGCCGGCCTCCTGCGGCGTGCCCGGCACGGCCGCCGGGCTGGAGCTGGTGTTGGGGCGCTTCGGCTCGGTGCCGCTGGAGGAGCTGGCCCGCCCCGGCGCCCGCCTCGCCCGCCAGGGCGCCCCGGTGAACGCCGAGCAGGCATACATCCTCGACATCCTCGCCCCGATCCACCAGCGGCTGGCAGGTACCCGGGAGCTCTATGCACCCGGGGGCCGGACGCTGCGCGAGGGCGAAGTCTTTCGCTTCGGGGAGCTGGCCGAGGCGCTGGAGCGCTTCGGCTCCGAAGGGGCAGAGCCGTTTTACCGCGGCGATCTGGCGGGCGCGCTGAGCGAGTTCACGCTCGCCGGTGGCGGCACGCTCGGCCCCGGCGACCTCGCGAGCTATGAGGCAATCGAGCGGCGGCCGATCCGGACCTCCTACCGTGGCGCCGAGGTCCTCACCAACCCGCCGCCGTCCTCGGGAGGCATCCTGATCGCCTTTTGCCTCGGCCTCCTGGAGCGGCTCGGGGAGCGCAGCGGCCCCGAGCAGCTGGTCGCCGCGATGGGCGCCGCCAACAGCCGCCGCGGCAAGGAGTTCGCCGAAGGCCTCTACGGGGACGAGTTGGCGGCGAGCTTCCTCGACCCGGCCGGCCTTGACCTCGCGGCCACCGACCTGCTCGGCTCGACCACCCACATCTCCGTCCTCGACGCGACCGGGATGTGCGCGAGCGTCACCTGCTCGAACGGATCGGGCTCCGGCGTCCTCGTGCCCGACACCGGCGTCATCCTCAACAACATGCTCGGCGAGGAGGACCTCAACCCGCTCGGCTTCCACGCCATCGCGCCCGGGCGCCGCGTGCCCTCGATGATGGCGCCGACCGTGGTCCTGCGCGACGGGGAGATCGAGCTCGGCCTCGGCAGCGCCGGTTCCAACCGCATCCGCTCGGCGATCCTGCAGACGATCGTTCGGGTGATCGAGGAGGGGATGGGAGCCGGCGAGGCGGTGCGGGCGCCTCGCCTGCATTTCGAGGACGGCGTCGTTCAGGCGGAGCCGGGGATCGATGTGGCCGCCCTGGCGCGGCTGGAGGCGCGCGGCGTGCGGGTCGCCCGTCGCCCCCAGATCAACCTCTTCTTCGGTGGCTGCCAGGCGGTGGCGCGCGATCGGGAGAGCGGCGAGCTGAGCGGCGGCGGGGATCCGCGTCGCGGCGGCGCGGTGGCGATCGCCTAAAGCGGGCCGCACCCGCGGCCCCTGCGGTGCAGAATGGCGCGCATGGCGCAGCGCCCCGCGATCGACTTCGACGCCGAGGGCCTGCTGGAGGGGGTCGAGGGCGAGCCCCGCCGGGCCCGCCTTGCGCTGCTCGAGCAGCTGGCGGCCGAGGGCGTCTCGGTGCAGGAGCTGCGCGAGGCGGTCGCAGCCGGGCGCCTCACCCTGCTCCCGGTCGAGCGGGCCCTGGCCGGCGATGGCCCCCGCTATACGCCGCGCGAGGTGGCCGAGATCTCCGGCGTCGACTTCGACCTGATGCAGCGCGCCACGGCGGCGCTCGGCATCCCCTATCCGGACCCCGACGAAAGAGCCTTGACCGAGTCCGACGTGGAGGCGGCGCGGGGAGTGAAGGCCTTCAACGACGCCGGCCTCCCGGAGGAGGGAATCGTGCAGGTGGCGCGGACGATCGGCATGGGCACGGCGCGGATCGCCGAGGCCAACCGCGAGCTGATGGTTCGTACCCTGATGCAGCCCGGCGATACCGAGCGCGACCTGGCGCTCCGCTTCGCCGCCGCCGCAGAGCACATGCTGCCGGTGTTCGAGCCGATCCTGCTCTACGCGCTGCGGGCCCACATGCTCGAGCAGATCCGCCGCGACGTGATCGGCGCCGCCGACCTCGCCTCCGGCACGCCGGGCGCCACTTCAGAGGTCGCAGTCTGCTTCGCCGACCTGGTCGGCTTCACCAAGCTCGGCGAGGAGGTCCCCACCGAAGAGCTCGGCTTGATCGCCGGCCGGCTCGACGAGCTGGCGACGGCGGTCGCCGAGCCGCCGGTGCGGCTGGTGAAGCTGATCGGCGACGCGGCGATGCTCGTCAGCGCAGAGGCAGGGCCGATGGTCGAGGCGGCGCTGCGGATGGTCGAGGCCGCCGACCGCGAAGGCGAGGACTTCCCGCGGTTGCGGGCGGGCATCGCCTACGGCTCCGCCCTGATCCGCACCGGCGATTACTACGGGCGCCCGGTCAACCTGGCGAGCCGTCTCACGGCGATCGCCAAACCGGGCAGCGTCCTGGTCGACGTGGCGGCCCGCGAGGCGGCGGGGGAGGGGTTCGAGTATTCCTTCGCCGGGGAGCGGCGCCTCAAGGGCCTCGACTCTCGGGTCAAGCAGTTCCGGGTGCGCCGAGCCGCCAGCGCCTCAGCCTAGGCGGGCTTGCGGGCGGAGACGAGCAGGTTGTAGAAGAGCTCGGCGGGGAGGTGGGGCTCCAGCAGGCGGGTGTCGAGCTTTTGCAGGGCGATGTAGCTGCGGAAGGCGAAGCTGCGCCAGCCCCAGGGGACCGAGTCCGGCTCGGCGCTCGACTCGACCGTGCGCAGGCCCCAGCCCCAGGCATTGGCGAGCAGCTCCTCACCGCCGACGCGACGCTCCTCAAAGCCGGCGTTGCGCAGCAGGCGCCGCAGGTCGGCGGGGGCAAAGGCGTGGACGTCGACCTCGCTCTCTAGCGCGTGGCCACCCGACTGCTCGGCCTCGGGCACGGCACGGCGGCGCGCCCGCACCAGCTCGCGCCAGGCCGGGGCGAGGATCAGCCCCGCCCGCTTGGGCAGAGCGGCGAGGCGGTCGCCGTAGCGCGACGGCTCGCCGGCGAAGGCGATCACGCCGCCGGGACGCAGGACGCGGCGGAATTCCGAGAAGGCGCGCTGCAGGTCGGGGATGTGATGCAGGACCGCGTGGCCGAAGACGAGGTCGAAGCTCTCCCCCTCGAAGGGGAGCTGCTCGGCCTCGGTCTCAACCGTCTGCGCCTCCAGCCCGAGCGCCTCCGCGGTGCCCGCGAGCCGGCTCAGCATGCCCGCGGAGATGTCGGTCGCGGTCAGCTGCTCGATCACGCCGAGCTGGAGCAGGTTGAGCGAGAAGTAGCCGGTGCCCGAGCCGATCTCCAGCCCCTCGCCAAAGGTCCGCCCGCCGAGCCCGCCGAGCGCCTTGTCCAGCTTCAGCCGTACCTGCTCGCGGCCGGTCTCGCCGAAGTCGATCCCCCACTTGGCGTCATACTCATCGGCCGCGGCGTCGTGGTAGCGGGTGTTGACCTCCTTGATGTGCTCCGGCGTGGCGGTCGGGGAGGCTGGCACGGGCTCGGGAACTCTACGCAGAATGGCGCAATGCACGGAGCGCAGGCCCGCAATAGCGTCCCTTCGGTGGGCGAGGAATACCTCCAGCTAAACCAGCCCCCCGGGGTGCCGCCGCTGCCGCTGACCGGGGAGCGCACGCTGCCCGACCTGCCGGATGAGAACTACTGGTACCGGCGCCACCTGGCTGTCTATGAGTGGATCGCAGCTCGGGTCGCCGGCCTGCGGGTCCTCGACATGGCATGCGGAGAGGGCTATGGGTCCAACCTGCTGGCGGGGACGGCGGCGAGCGTCATCGGCGTCGACGCCAACCCCGAGGCCCACGAGCACGCGCGGCTGCGATACGTGCGCTCGAACCTCGGTTTCGAGCGCGATCTGGTCGAGAGCTACGCCGAGCCATGCGACGCCCTCGTCTTCCTGCAGACGATCGAGCACGTCCAAGACGCGGGGGCGATCCTCGAGCACTTCCGCTCGATGCTCCCGGCGGGCGGCGTTACCTACATCTCCACACCGAACCTGCTGACCCTGGCGCCGCCGGGGGCCGAGAAGTCAGGCAACCCGTGGCACGTCCGCGAGTACCGGGCTGCCGAGTTCCGCGAGCTATGCGAGACGCGCTTTGACCGGGTCGAGGTGCTCGGCCTCTTTCACGCTCGCAAGCTGAGGGTGCATGAGCTCGCACTTCGGCTGGGCTGGGACACGGTCCACAAGCGGCTCGGGTTGACCGAGCGGTTCTACGGCTGGTTCACGCCGGCGATCGCGGCGTCTGACTTCGCGCTCAGGGCGGGCGAGCTCGACGCGGCGCTGGACTTTCTCGCCGTTTGTCATGCCTGAGCCGACGGCCGGCGATCTGGCGATCGTCCTGCACAGTCACATGCCCTACGTGGAGGGGTTCGGCACCTACCCGTTCGGGGAGGAGTGGCTGTTTGACGCGGTGATCCGCTCCTACCTGCCGGTCTTGGAGGTTGCCGAGCGGGTGACGATGACCGTCACTCCGGTGCTGGCCGACCAGCTGGAGGACGCTGGGACGAGGGAGCGGTTGCGGGAATTCCTCCTCCGCTGGCGGATCGGGGCGGCGGAGGCCGATCTGGGGGAGGTGCCGGCGGAGTGCCGGGAGGCTTGTGTGGCGGAGCTCGATCGCTACCGGCTGGCGCTTCAGCTGTTGGACGGGGCCGGGGGGGACCCGCTGCGGTTGTTTAGGGAGGCCGAGGAGGCGGGGCGGGTAGCGCTGGCGAGTTCGGCGGCGAGTCATGCGGTCTTGCCTTTGCTGGCGACGCGGCAGGGGTTGCGGCTGCAGCTTCAGGCGGGGATCCGCTCGCACCGGCGGCGGTTCGGCTGGGAGGGGGGGTTCTGGCTGCCGGAGTGCGCCTATGCACCGGGGCTTGAGTGGCGCCTGGCCG
>CAVZSH010000008.1:0-101974 GCA_963777915.1 uncultured Solirubrobacterales bacterium
ATCCTGGCCGGGCGGATAGAGCAGGGGCTGGGGGCGGGTTGCGACCCAGACGTTCAAGCGATCAGCACCGTGCAGCTCGGGCTAGGTCCGAGCTGCACGCGCCAGCGCAAGCGCGTTGGCCCACCAGGCCAGATCAGTTGTGGCCATCCGGAGTCGATCGTCAAGCGAGGCGAACAGCTCGACGTCGATGGCTCCTCGGCCTGCCTAGCGGGAACCATTACAGCCGGCAGGATGTGAACAGCATGGCGCAACGGCGCCATTTCAAGCTCAATAGAGACGAGGCGGAGCTGCTCGATCGACCGGGCGCCGCCTGAATTGCCATAGCCAACGAAGGCGATCGGCTTCCGGTTGAACTCAGGGAAGACGACATCGAACGCGTTCTTCAGCACCGCCGGGTAGCCGTGGTTGTACTCGGGGGTTATGACGAGATAGCCGTCGGCCTGATCCACCTTATTGGCCCATCTGGAAACCTCGGGCGGATAGTCGCGGTCCCCGTGGGCGGGCGGGCGTTCCTGCTCATAGAACGACATCGGATAGTCGCGCAGATCGACAAGCTCGGCGACAAGGTCATCTCGAGCGCCGAGGCGGTCTATGGCCCACGCTGCGGCCTTCTCGCCGAAGCGCCCCTCGCGAGTGCTGCCAAGGATCACCTGAATCAGAGGAGCTCGGTCGCCGATGGGCGGCAGACTACTAGCCAAATGAGAGATGCCAATCGCTGAATAAAACGAGGTGGGCCGAACCCGTCACTGGGCACCGTGCGCCTGGCCGGTAATTGCTTCGGCATTTAGGAACGACCTTGAAAGCCGTTGGCCCTCGCAAGGGGGCTCGTGGGTTCGAATCCCACCCCCTCCGCTACTGAAGCGGATTTCGGCGCCCCGGCGGGGCCAAGGACAACCGTCTTGTTCTCGCGGGAGCAGTGGGGACGTCCGCTTATCACCGCCAGACACCGCCCCAGCTGGGTCGCGCCAATCGCAAACCGATCCACGGGGGCGGCACCTCTCCGCCCCCCGGTCCCAAACGGCAACTCCTGCGTCGCTATCTCGACGGCGCACCAGCGGAGGCAACCTATATGTCACGCCATCGCGCCGTGTAAGCGGGTAATAGCGAGACGCATTGCATCCTCGGACCGCCTGCTTCTCGCATTGCGGAAGCCGGCGACCGCTCTGGCCTAATTCTCCCCAGGCATCGGCCGCGCCGCTTGCTGCACGTCCTTGCTCTCGACAAGCTCGCCATCGGGTAGGTCGATCTGTACCGATTTGAGCGGCTTACCGTTGGCATCGAATATCGTGACCGCCCGTCCTCGCGGGCATTCGTCTGGGCCACAGCTGTCGCGGTCGGCTAGCCATCGTTCACGTAGAAATCCGCCAGCGCACTTGACCACAACTCCAAGTGCGACCGCATCCTCCGCCCAGCCACCTGCTGCCTGCCAAATCTGAATGATCTCCGGCAAGGGTCCGCCGTAGCCTTCCTCGGTGCGTCTGTGCACTGACACCTCGACTCCATCCAGCTCCCCACCAAGTTCCTCGGCGAGGGCGTCGAGCTCGCCCTCGTTGAAGTCATACGGGTTGGCGGCCTCGACGATCAGCGTTCCGCTTTTTGTCATCAGACACTCCTTCTGCCGATCATTCCCACTTCCAAGCCCTCTTTGTCGATTGACTCAAGATCGTAGCCCCGACTCACGGCGAAGCCCCGAGCTGCTGGCGCGCAACGCGGCCTCAAATCGGCACCATGGATCCAGATCTCAACTTCCTCAGCACCGCGCTCACGCACTCGCCCGACGGCAGCTTCCTCGAGTAGCTGGGCGAACCCTCGTCGCCTGACCTGAGGCGCGACAAAAAGCTCACGGATCGATGGTGGCGTCTCAGCGTCGCCCGCATAGAGGTGCAACCGACCGACCACACGCCTTGGGTTTCGCAGCTCATATACATCGACCAGCTGGAAGTCCCCTAACGAGACCACGCTCCAGCTCACAGCGGTATAAGGCACGCTGTCAATCAAGAGCTCGTCGATCCAAAAATGATTTTCCGAAGTCCAGCATTGAAGCCAGTCCGCAGCCTTTGCGCGGCTTCTTCCCCGCGACCTCAGGCAACGGTTCATCTGCGGAGAGGGGCCAGTGTCTGAGTTCCAGTTTACGATCGTGCTCTTCACGTGTGCTTTAAAGTACTCTCGACTCAGATATCCGAAGCCGTCATCGCCCCAGTGCTGCCCCCAAGAATTCTGGAAAAGGAGTTCATCAGCGCTTCGCGAGCCAACCACCCGAACCCAGTGGCGGCCCGCAAAGCGCTCACCGGGCTTCGGTAGCTCGAGCCGCCCGGTCGTAGTCCGGTAGGTGCGGTCGAAGTACTCAAAACCGAGGCTGACGTGCGGTCCCGGCTGCTTGCGCCTATTCATTTCATACCCTAGCCAGACCGCCCAGCGGATCCGGTCGAAATCTGTCAAACACTCGTAGAAGAGAGCCGGTAACCGGCTGCTCAAGGCCCAGGTTCGTTCGGTCAAGATTCCGAAGCTCCATCCCAACTCTGGATAGAGGCCAAGGCGTCGAGAAAACATCCAGCTGCTGTTGCGATCGTGAATGTAGCTGAGGGGTATCAGATGCGGATACGGTCCGCCCTCGCTACGTCCGCCTCCAATTTGGACCACCTCTGCCACTCTTGCTCCACCCGCTCGTTTGGTCTGACCACTCAGTACATTAAGTCCTTGGGCTTGCCGAGCAGTTACGGCAGAGACTGCCAGCTTGGCGCGTAGTCAACGGGGAGATCGGCGCCGAGTCCAGGCAGAGGCGCAAAGGACGGCATCGCACCTGGGACTGGGGTAAACGCAAGTTCTGACTTTTCGGGCGAACCGGCGTTGTAGACAATCCAGGTACCGTCAGGAGAGAACGTCGGTCCCTCAAATTGGTATGGACTCGCGCAGGATTCCTTCACCCGCTTGTGTTGTCCGCTAGCAAGCGAGAGGATTTCAATTGCGATGCCTTCCTGTCCCTGCGGGCAGCTGGGTACAGTGAGATACACGATGCTCGCTCCGTCGGGTGAGAACTGCGGCTCGCTGCCAGTGGCTATCTCCCGACCATGTCGGCCAAGCGTGTTGCCGAGGATGATCTTTGATTCTTCCCCTCTTAGTTCTGACCCCTCGACCCAGGCGAGGTGCCGGCCATCAGGGGAGTACGCGGGGCTGATCGCGTATTCCCTAGGGCCCGGATCAATGAGGATCTGGCGATGACCACCGCGCAGGGCAACGCGGTCGATTTGGGTCCGGTATTGCCCCAGCGGTTCAGCGGAGAATGCTACCCAACGACCGTCCGCGCTAAAGGCCGGCGACTCGGCGTCCAGGTCTTTCTTACCCTTGATCAACCGGTGCAGCCCAGTGCCGTTTGCACGGACCGCCCAGATAGTCAGATACCCGTGCCAGGAAGCGTCGCTTCGAAACGCGATCCACCGACCGTTCGGCGAGAAGTTCGGGTCGGCGGCGTAATCCTGGTTTGTGAGCTGTTTTGCAGCACCCGTTCGCCAGTCGAGAACCCAGATGTTCGAGCTGTTCGGATCGGCTGACCGGGCAACAGCAATCAGACCGGGGGCACCGGGGAAGGTGGCCAGCGCTTGACCCGGACAAGTGAGAGCAACTCCGAGCATGATTGTTGCAAGCACCCCGTAGACGGAAAGTGGACGCTTTTTCCCCAGGTGCACGTAGCGATCCATCGTCGTGAGAATCGTGGCAGCCTAGGGCTATCGAGTGCCTTACTCGACTTTGGTCACGAGCTCGTATGTGCTCGGTTGGAAGTCTTCGCAATGGCTGCGGACTCGCATGATCCGCTCACGAAACTCGGGGAGTTCCTTCCATGTCTGCTGTGACTCGAAGCTCTCCCAGGGAGCGAAGCTCTGGTAGCTATCGGGCTGGTCCAAGTCACGAACTAAGCGAAACGGCCCAGAGCCCGGCATGCTGCTCGCCCATGTGACGAACTCAGTCCATGCTTGAACGAAAGCCGCACCCTCCCCGGGTTTGATCTTCCAAACGCCACTCGTGTAGGTCTCAGTCATCGGTCCGACTGTATCCGATCAGCCTGCGACGGGATAAGGCAGCGGACGGGATCGTCGCGGGCAGGCAGGGGGTCAGTTTTCATGACCTTGATGGTGCTAAAACCGCTGTGGCCAAGTAGCCGTCGAGCAGATTCGCCACTTCGGTCTCACTTCCCGGCATCAGGTGCCCGTAGCGATCCATCGTGATCGAGATCGAGGCGTGGCCGATATAGGTCGAGAGCGCCTTGGCGTTTACCCCGGCGGCGATCATCAGTGAGGCAAAGGTATGACGGCACTCGTGCAGCCCGATCGGCTCAATGCCGGCTTTGCGCCAGATCCTGTGGGCTCGCTCGGTTAGCGTCGTTGAGTGCTTGAGCTTGCCGTCGCCGTCAAGCACGATCCGGGTGCCCAGGTCACCTCCCTGCCGGAGGCGGTGCTCAACCAGGATCCGCCGCAGCATCGAGGCAATCGGCACCCTGCGGGTCCCGGCTGCGCTCTTCGGCTCTATCTCCCCGGCCTTGGGGTCCCAGGAGCGCCTCACATGAATTACCCCGGCGTCGAGGTCGACATCTTCCCAGCGCAATGCCCACAGCTCCCCCCGCCGCAACCCGGCATACAGCGCCAGCGCCCACACAGCCCGATCAGCCGGCGGCAGTGCCTCGATCAACGCCGTCGCCTCCGCTGGATCGGCAATCCGCAGCCGCCGCCCGCGGCAGGCGGGCAGCTCGAGCGCTGTGGTCGGATTGATCGCCACCTCTGAGCGAGCCAGAGCCCGGCGGTAGATCACCCGCAGCGGCTTCAG
The DNA here is from genome assembly GCA_963777915.1 of uncultured Solirubrobacterales bacterium. GTDB lineage: Bacteria > Actinomycetota > Thermoleophilia > Solirubrobacterales > 70-9 > CAVUPF01. Next base: position 4,816 of record CAVZSH010000008.1, read on the forward strand.
GGTGTTCCTCACGGTCGAGGGATCAAGGCCTGAGGCCAGCAACCGATCGGCGAAGTCCTGCACGTCGACTCGCGAGAGCGAGGAGAGCTTGCGGGAGCCCAGCTCGGGCTTGATGTAGAGGCGAATCGACTGGGAGTAGCCGCGGATCACCGAGGGCTTGTATGGATCGCCGGAGCGGTTTCGGATCGAGCCCTCCCCCACTCCCTTCTCCCAGGCATCACAGGCCTCGGCGATTGTGATGTCCGAAGGCCCGCGCAGGGTGCCACGGCGGATTGCAGTTTGAGCTTCGGCGCGCCAGGCCTTAGCGGCAGCCAGAGTCGGGAAGGTCTTTCGTAGCCTCTTGCCGTCGCGGCGGGAGTAGGCCTGGGCCTGGTAGCCGGGGTCGCAGTTGCAGCGCGCGCCCTCCCTGGAGGTGCAACTGCGGGAGTGGCGGACGTTGATTCCCTCGTAGCGAGGCTTTCGCAGGGATCGCGGTTCTGCGGACTGATCTGGGCTTGTCGCAGTGGCGCTCATAGCTCCCGCTCTCGGCGGGCCGTGACGATAGCTCTGCTCGGCCTGGAGATCGAGTCGCTCAGGCACCCGGGATTGCGCGCTCCGCGTGCTCGCCGAGCCACCGTTCAAGCTCGGCAACCGGGATCAGGATCCGGCGCCCGACCCGGACCACGCGCAGCTCTGCCAGGACGTGGTCTTCGAGGAAGTCGACGCTGACGCCGAGGGCCTGGGCTGCCTCTGCCTTGGAAAACGAAAGGTGCTGCGCAGAGCCCCTCGGCGGAACCTGTTTGCGTTGCCCATCGCTCACACACCGAGCCTGGCGTCCCTTCGCAAAGAGCCGAGCGCATAGTCTCCACTTGACTCCACAATTCCCGATATTCCCCGCGCAATCGATGGGGGTCCGTGGCGGCCAACCGACTGGAACACTGGAGGCGTCGCTACTTCACCCCAGCGACTAGATCTTGCGACTTCCCAACGAAGTTCCCCCCATACGACCTTCGTCACAGTTGCGCAAGCATTCTGATTGCAGCGGGGAGACCAATTACCGAGACAGCCGCGCAGCTCGGCCACTCCCCGATGGTCTCCGCCCGCATCTACCAGCACCTCATAGCGGCGGCACGAGGAGAGCCTGTTCGAGCTGCGCAGGATTGGATCGAAGAGGCACGCAATCAAGTTGAGAGCAAGGAAACGAGGCGGGCGTAGGTTCGGAATGGGTTCGGAATCTGTGCTGAACGCCTGCCGAAGGAGAGAGCAAAGCCCTCTGCAATGCGATGGGCGGTGCTGGGCTCGAACCAGCGACCTCCTGCTTGTAAGGCAGGCGCTCTCCCAACTGAGCTAACCGCCCGGGGCGTGCCAATTATTCAATACTGAGCCGGCCCGAATGCGCAGCCCTCGCTGTGGCGGCTGGGATGGGAGAATCCGCGGCGTGAGATTCGAGGTCTTCTGGAGGGTGGCGGTGGTTCAGCTGGTTGCGGTGGCGCTGCTCTCGACACTTTTGGCGGCGCTTTTGTCGCACGGGTTCTTTGAAGACTGGGGGTGGCTGGCGGGGCCGGCTGCTTGGCTGCTGTGCGCGTGGCTCACGGCCCGCGTCGTGGGGCTGGCGTTGGGCCCTGCGCTGGTCGGGGCGGTGCTGGCAGGAGTGGTTAGCGCGATTGCGGTTGTCTTCGGGCTGCACTGGCTCGGCGCCCTGGTGGCCGTGGGGCTGTTCGCGGCCTGGTGCGCACGACGGACCGGCGAAGGGACGGCTTGGACCTAGGAATCGAGAGCCGTGTGGCGCTGGTGATGGGCGCGAGTCGCGGGCTCGGGCGGGCGATCGCGGCGGCTCTGGCGGACGAGGGCGCGCGCGTGGCGATCTCCAGCCGCTCGGCGGAGAAGCTCGAGGAGGCGGCCGCCGCCATCGACGGCAGGGTGAGCGCCTTCGTCGCCGACGCCTCCGACCTCGACCGGGTCTCGATGCTGCCCGGCGAAGTCGCGGAGACGCTCGGCCCGGTCGAGATTCTCATCACCAACACCGGCGGGCCGCCGCTCGGCGGCGCCCTTGACCACGAGCTACAGGACTGGGAAGGCGCCTACCGCTCGTTGGTCCTGGCGCCACGGGTGCTGGCCGGGGCGGTGGTGCCTGGGATGCGCGAGCGAGGTTGGGGGCGAATCGTAAACGTCGGCTCCAGCTCGACGCGGGAGCCGATCCCCGGGCTCAACCTCTCCAACGCCAACCGGATGGCCGCCGTCGGTTTCTTCAAGACGCTTTCGCGTGAGGTCGCCGCCGAGGGGATCACCGTCAACACCGTCGCCACCGGGCGCTTCGCGACGGAGCGGCTGGCAGACAACGCCGGCTCGATAGAGGCCGCCGAAGCGGCCGCAGAGGCAGAAGTCCCCGCCGCCCGCCTCGGCCGCCCCGCGGAGTACGGTGACCTCGTCGCCTTCCTCTGCTCCGAGCGCGCTGCCTACATCTCAGGCACGGTGATCCCGATCGACGGCGGGCTGCTGCGCTCGGCCTTCTGAAGCTCACCGAGTCCGCAGGCGGTCCCGCTTAGGAGGGCGGCTCGGGCCCCTCTGGGCTCGACTCGCCCGCCGCCTCGCGCATTGTCGGGAAGAGGATCACATCGCGCAGGGTCTTGGACCCGGTGAGGATCATCATCAGCCGGTCCACCCCGAGGCCGCAGCCGCTGGCCGGCGGCATCCCGTATTCGAGGGCGCGCACGAACTCCTCGTCGTGGGGATGCGGGCTCTCCTCCGCGCCGGCTTCCTGGCGTTCGCGTTGTTCGACGAAGCGGCGGCGCTGTTCTATCGGGTCGTTGATGTCGGTGCCACCGCCGACGATCTCCATTCCGGCGGCGATCCCGTCAAAAGCCTCGCCAAGCAGCTGTGGGTGTTCGGGGTGCGGCTTGACCAGAGGCCAGATCGCGAGCGGCAGGTCGACGATGAAAGTCGGCTGGGTCAGCTTCGGCTCGACCAACTTGCCCTGCAGGGTGTCGACCAGCCCGGCCCAGTCCTCGCCTGGCCCGGCGTCCTCCCCGGCCAGCTCGGCCAGCTCCTCGCGACTCGCCTCGACGATGTCAACGCCGGTCTCCTCGATGATCGCCTCGCGCACCGAGACTCGCCTCCAGGGCGTGGCGAAGTCGATCGTCTCGCCGTCGCGCTCGACCTTGGTTGTACCGAGGACGCGCTCGGCAACGTCGGCGACCAGCTCCTCGGCGAACACCATCACTCCGTTGTAGTCGGCGCCGCCAACGAACCACTCGAGCATCGTGAACTCGGGATTGTGCTGCGGTGACATCCCCTCGTTGCGAAAGAACTTGCCGAGCTCATAGACATCCTCAAAACCGCCGACGATGGCGCGCTTCAGATAAAGCTCGGTTGCGATGCGTAGGAACAGATGGCGATCGAGCGCATGGTGGTGCGTTTGGAAGGGGCGAGCTGCGGCGCCGCCGGTAAGCCGCTGCAGGATCGGCGTTTCCAGCTCGACGTAACCGCGCTCGTTCATGTGATCGCGTATCGCCGCCAGCACCTTCGCTCGCAACGCGAACACCTCGCGCGAGCGCTCGTTCGCCATCAGGTCGAGCTCGCGTTGGCGGTAGCGCGTCTCGACATCGGAGATGCCGTGAAAGAGGTCGGGCGGGTCGCGCAGCGCCTTGGCCAGCAAGACGCACTCGCGCACTCCCAATGCGAGCTGGCCGCGCTGGGTCACATGGAGGTCGCCCTCAACGCCGACGATGTCGCCGATGTCGAGTTCCTCGATCCGCTTGTACGCCACCTCCCCGAGCGCGTCCCGGCGGGCGTACGCCTGGATCGTGCCAGAGAGGTCGCGGACGTCGAAGAAGGCGGTCTTGCCGTGGCTACGCTGCGCGGTCAGCCGACCGGCGATCCGGTAGGAGTACTGCGAATGCTCACCCGGCCCGAGCTGCTCGGGGTCATGCGCGGCGAGGATCTCTGCGATTGGGGTGCGGCCGGGGAAGGAGTGCGGAAAGGGGTCAATGCCGGCGGCGCGGAGCCGCTCGACCTTGGCCAGCCGCTCGCTCTCGGTCGAGCCGGGTGAGGGCTCGCTCATGGGGCGAAGCCGACCGTCACCCGCTCGCCACCCATGTAGTCCCGCATCGTTGTCGCGTCGCGCAGCAGCTCGCGCATCGCGGGACCATGGTGGGTGTCATGCTCCATCGCGAGGCGCTGGCCTGGCCCCGCCTCGCCGATCAGGCCGCGGATCACGCCGAGCCCGTCCTCGCCACAATCGCCCGTCACCGCGATCCGCGGCTCGCGCCGGATCTCGGGCGAGCGCTCATAGATCGTCGCGTCGGTGACGTAAGGAAGGTTTGCCAGGACGAGGTCGATCTCCTCGCCTGCGAGCCGGTCAGGCATGCCCTCATCGACGATCACCTCGAGCGCCAGGCCGAGCCGCTCGGAGTTCTCGCGGGCCGCTTCGACGGCCTCGGTCGAGAGGTCAGAGGCGGTCACTCGCAGATCGGGCCGCTCGGCGATCAGGGCGAGGGCGATCGCCCCCGAACCGGTGCCAACCTCGTGCACGCGCGCCCCCTCGGGCAATTCGGCGGCGACTCCCACCAGCAGCTCGGTCTCCCTTCTCGGAATCAGCACCCGGGAGTCGACCGCAACCTCGATGCTGCGGAACCGGGCGCGGCCGAGGATGTAGGCGAGCGGCTCGTGATCGGCGCGGCGCCGTACCCGTTCCTCGATCGCCTGCGCCAGCTCGGGCATCAGCTCGCCGGTGCCATCGCGCGAGAGCTCCTCGGGGCTGACATCGAGGGCGTCGGCGACCAGGGCCTCAGCGTCGGCACGCGGCTCCTCGCAACCAGCCGCCGAAATCACCTCGGCAGCAGCATCTAGCGCCGCGCGGACGGTTTCAGGCTCGGGCGGCCGGCTCGGGGATGCCTGCGAGACTTCCATCAGGACGCCCGAGGCTACCGCAGCGGCGCTCCCCGGCGTCATCGGGATCGTCAGGCCTCGAGCAGCGTGGCTAGCAGGGCCTTCTGGGCGTGGAGGCGGTTCTCCGCCTGGTCCCAGACGACGGAACGCTCGCCGTAGAGGACCTCGGCGGCGATCTCCTCGCCGGGATGCGCCGGCAGGCAGTGCAGGACGACGGCGCTGTCCTTGGCCGCCGCGAGCAGGTCGGCGTCGAGGCGGAACGGAGCGAGGTCGGCGCGGCGGCGCTCCGCCTCCGCCTCGTCCCCCATGCTGACCCAGACATCGGTGTAGAGCGCATCGGCACCGGCGACGGCGGCGCGCGGATCGTCGGTCAGCTCGGCACCATGGCCGTCGGTGAGCTGGTAGCCGGGCGGAGCGCTTACCACAACCTCCATCCCGGCAAGCTCCCCGGCGATCGCCAAGGAGCGGGCGACGTTGTTGCCGTCGCCGACGTAGGCGAGGCGCAGGCCGGTGAGATTGCCGAAGCGCTCGCGCAGGGTGAGCAGGTCGGCCAGCGCTTGGCAGGGGTGATGGAGGGGAGTGAGCCCGTTAACGACCGTCACATCGGCCGCGGCCGCCAGCTCGGCGACAGCTTCGTGGGAGGCGGAGCGGATCACGATCGCGTCGACGTAGCGCGACAGCACCCGCGCCGTGTCGCCGATCGACTCGCCGCGGGAGATCTGGAGTTCATCGCCGCGCAGGACGAGCGGCGTCGCGCCCAGCTCGGCGACGCCTACCTCGAAGGAGATCCGCGTCCGGGTCGAGGGCTTCTCGAAGACGAGGGCGACGCTGCGCCCGGCGAGGATGTCGCCGCCAACCCCGTCTCTCCGTCCCGCTTTCAGCTCCAGCGCGCGGTCGAGCAGCTTCCCCAGCTCAAACGCCCCCAACTCTTCGCCTGTGAGGAAATCGCGCTTCAAGCTGCGGATACTAAGCCCGTGCAGTTCACCGCCATCACCTGGAACCTCTTCCACGGGCGCGACTTCCCGCCGGACCCCGCGCTCTTCACTTGGCGCTCGCGGCTACTTCGAATGAGCGAGGGCAACGCGACTCACGTCCAGGTCAACCGCGACCTCGAGGCCGAGTTCGCCGCGACGCTCGCGGGTGCCGCCTGGGACGTCGCGCTGCTGCAGGAGAGTCCGCCGCGCTTCGCCGCTGCGCTGGCCCGCGCCTGCGGCGCCGAGGCGCACCTGGCGTTGACCTCGCGCAACCGCCTTGGCCCGCTGCGCGCCGCGGCAGCCCGCCTCAACCCCGATCTGATCGCGTCCGGGGAGGGCGGCTCCAACCTGACCCTGGTCCGCTCGCGTGGCCCGCTCGGGGCAATCGTCGAGCGAAGCGAGCTGGCGATCCACGAGGGCCGCCCTGAGCGGCGCGCGATCGCCCTGACCCGCACCGCCTCCGATCTCTGCGTCGCCAACCTGCATGCGACCAACGACTTTCGGGAGATGGCGGTCGAGGACGTGCTGCTCGCTGCGCGCGCTGCAAGCACATGGGCCAGCGAGCGCCCGCTGCTGTTCGGAGGGGACCTCAACCTTCGCCCCGCCAAGGAGCCCGGCGTATTTGATCAGCTGCGCGAGCGCTTCGGCCTGGCGGCGCCGACCGCCGCCGGCGCACTCGACCATCTGCTGGCGCGCGGCCTGAAGGTGGTCGAGCTGCCCACTCCGTGGCCTGCGCAGCGCCGCGAGCTTTGCGAGGGCGGGCTGGCCCTGCGCCTCTCCGATCACTCCCCGGTCGAGGCACGGTTTGCAACCGCGAGCAACCGGAATTGAGATAGTCACTCACAGCTAGCCACACACAGCGCAACTTCGGAGTCAGGAGGCAACACCAGATGGCCGACAAAAAAGCAGCCACCGGCAAAGCCAGGCCGAAATCGAAAAAAACTGCCGCGCGCAAACCGGCGGCGAAGAAAGCGGCGGCCCGCAAGACCGGCGCTGGCAAAAAAGCATCTCCCAAACGCAGCGGCTCTCGCGCCGCGAGCCCGCTTGACAAGAGCGCCGAGCACTTTCGTCAGAGCCTCGAGCGCAGCGTCACGCTGAGCCGCGATCGCCTGCAGGAGGTCGTCGATGACGCCGTTAGGCGCGGGCGGATTACGCGCGGGGATGCCGAGAAGCTCCTCGGCGACCTCATAAACCGTGGCCGCAAGCAGACCGACTCCCTGCTGAAGGAGCTGGAACGACTGGTCAAGCAGGCGCGCAGAGAGGTCGGTGGGCGGGCTGAGCCGGTCCGCAAACAGGCAACCCAGGCGGCGCGACGAGCACGCAAGCAGCTGAGCTAGGTGGAGCAGGCCACCGCTGAGAGGCCCGCGGCCCGCGGCGAGCTACTCGAGGTCGAGATCGACTCGCTCGCCTTCGGTGGGCGGGGCGTCGCGCGAAAGCGCGGCTACGTCATATTCGTCGCCGGCGCGCTGCCGGGTGATCGGGTCCGGGCCGAAGTGACGAAATCAAAGCGCCGCTTCGCCGAGGCGAGGACAGTCGAGCTGCTCCGTCCGGGAGCCGACCGCGTCCCCGACAGCTGCACCCACGGCGGCGAGCCCTGCCCCGGAGCGCCCTGGCAGGGCCTCCCATACGAGCACCAGCTGGCCCACAAGCAGGGGCTGGTTAAGGATGCCCTGCGGCGGATCGGCGGCCTCGACGGGTTCGAGCTGGAGGAGATCGAGCCGGCGATCGAGCGGTGGCGCTACCGCAACAAGCTCGAGTACTCCTTCGGCGAGCCCGACGGCGCCGAGCTGGCGCTCGGCTTCCATGCTCGCGGGCGCTGGGATGTGATCGTCGACGTCGAGGACTGCCGACTGGCCTCCGAGCTTGGCAACGCGGCTCGAAACGCGGTGCGCGATTGGGCTCGGCTGGAGGCGATCGCCTCCTACGACGGGCGCGCCAGGCGGGGCGTCCTGCGCAATCTCATCGTCCGCGAAGGCCGACGGACCGGCCAGATCCAGACCCGCCTGGTCACCTCGCCCGACCCCTTCCCACGGCCCCCGGTTGACCTTCACACTCTGATCGAGGGCCCCTCGGGCGGGACCGACGGACCAACGGGCGCGCTTGGCTCCGAACGGCTGGGAGAGGAGCTGTGCGGTCTGGAGCTGGAGATCTCCCATGGCGCCTTCTTCCAGACCAACACCGAGATGGCCGAGCGACTCTACGCCGTGGTGGGCGAGTACGCGAGGCTGAGCGGTGCCGAGCGGGTCTTCGACCTCTACTGCGGGATCGGCACGATTGGGTTGACGATGGCAGCGCGAGCCGGCGAGGTCTGGGGGCTGGAGATCGTCCCAGAGGCGATCGCCGACGCCGAGCGAAACTCCGAGCGAAACGGGATCGAGAACGCCCGCTTCCTCGCCGCCAACGCGCGCACCGGGGTGCGGCCGCTGATCGAGCAGGCCGGCAAGCCCGACCTCCTCGTCATCGACCCGCCCAGGGCCGGACTCTCACAGAAGATCGTGCGGCGGGTGATTGAGTGCGCGGCGTCGCGGATCGTCTACGTCTCCTGCAACCCGACGACGCTTGCTCCGAATGCCGCCCAACTGGTCGAGGCCGGCTATAGGCTGCGCCGCGTGAGGCCGGTCGACATGTTCCCCCAAACCCCGCACATCGAGTGCGTCGCCCTTTTCGAGCGTGAGTAGCCGCGGCTTCGGAGTCGCGGCGGGGCTCGATCCCGAGGTGGCGCGACCGCTTGCCGCCAGCTGCGCGAGGCTGGGCTACGCTTCGATGTGGTCCAACGACCATCCGGGCGCCAAGGGCCTGGAGACGCTGGCCGAGTTCGGCGCTGCCGCACCGAGGATCGACCTCGGCGTCGCCGTTATCGCCCTCGACCGCACTCCGCCGGAGGCGATCGCCGCTGATCTCAGGCGGTCAGGCCTTGACCCGGCCCGCCTCTGGCTGGGCGTCGGCGCCGGCTTCTCCGAGAAGCCGCTGCGAAGGATGCGCGAGTCCCTCCCCGAGCTGCGCGAGAGGCTGCCGGGAGTGCGCCTCGTCCTCGCAGCGATGGGGCCGAAGATGTGTGCGCTGGCAGGCGCCGAGTACGACGGCGCCTTCTTTAACTGGATGACCCCCGCCTTCGCGGCCGGGGCGCGGCGACAGGTGCAGGCCGGCGCCCGTGAGGCCGACCGTGAGACGCCGCCTGTCTTCGGCTACGTTCGTACTGCGGTCGGCCCTGACGCCGCTGAGCGCCTTGCCAAAGAGGAGTCCTTCTACCGTGACCTGCACGACGGCTACCGCAACCACTTCACCCGCCTCGGCGAGCCCGCGGGGACGGTTGGCATAGCGGCCGCCGACCCCCCCCGCGTGCAATCCGCTCTCGCCGCCTACACCGCCCTCGACACGATCGTCGTCAGGGGCCTGGCCAGCGCCAGGATCGAGCCGATGACCGCGATCGCCGAGTCCGCCGCGCCCTAATAGGGCGGCAGGTCCTCGTACCACTCGCCGAGCATCCGGAACGCCCGCCAGAAGCGCTGCTTGGCGCCCTCCTCATCCAGCGAGTCATCGATATCCGGCACATAGAGGGCATCGACGGTGGGGGTGAAGGCCTGGATCTCCCCCTCGCGCTGCTCGATCGGCCGCGAGAGCGGCAGCTCGAGCCCGTTGAGGATGCGCAGAGCCGACTCCCCCATCACCACGACGATCTTCGGCTGCACGATCGCGATCTCCTCGACCAGCCGCCGCACGCACTCCGCGGCGGCGAGGTCGGGCTCGGCGATCGGGCACTTGACGCAGAGCGTGCCGTAGACCACCAGCGGGTCGATCCCCAACCGCTTGAAGCTCTTCATCAGAGCGTTGCCGGCGCGCCCGTAAAAGGCCACGCCCTCCTCGACCTCCGACACGGCAGGCGCGTACTTGAGCATGAAGACGTCGGCCTGCGGGTGACCGGAGCCGAGCACTGGCATCAGCTTGCCGCGCGGGCAATGCGGGCACTCCTGCAGCTCCCGCGTCAGCTGGTTGAGCTCGCGAATCGCCCGCTCCAGGTACTTCTCCCGGATCTCATCGTCGGTGGTCGGCATCGCCGACGATCTCTTTGACGGGTCGGGCGCGGCTCCTCTCCGCCCGGCCGCCTGCATCAGCTCTTGCTCGCCGAGCCGCGCCCCCGCGGCCGCCCACCCCGCACCGGCTTGGCGTCGGGGACGCGGCGTTTCGGCGCCTTCGGGCGCCCCGCCGTCTGCAAGATCTTCAGCGCCTGCACATAGACAAGGTTCTTGTGCTTGCGGGTGATGTCGGCGTCGCGCATCGCCTCGAGGAACTCCTCGGGCCCGTTGAAGTCGTGGATCCGCACCCGTACGCTGCCCAGCCCCTGGGCGACGTGGCTGTCAGAGCCTGCCCCCGGGACGATCCGATACTTGCGGGCAAAGCGCTCGGCCTCCTCGTTAAAGGCGGTCAGCGCCACCCGCGGGTTGAAGACCTCGAGGATGTCGACCTCCTCGACGATGTCGATCAGGTGCTCGTAGTCGGGCACCGAGTGGAAACGGTCGAAAGGGTGCGGGACGTAGACGAGTCCGCCCTGGCGACGGATCTCGGCGATCGTCTGCGCCATCGTCATCCCGCGCGGGATCTTCTCCTGCAGGAAGAGGCCGATCACCTCGCCCTGCTCGGCCGTCTTGACCTCCTCGGCGACGATCACCTTGATGTCGCCCGCCTCCTCGGCGATGCGTCGTGCCTCCAGCGCCCCGGAGACCTCGTTGTGATCGGTGATCGCGATCGCGCCGAGGCCGCGATCGCGGGCGGTGTTGAGCAGCACGTCGACCGGTGTAGCGCAGTCGGGGGAGTGGTCGGTATGCATATGGAGGTCGACCTCGATCAGCTTGCGGCGGGAGATGCGGCGACGAACCTCGGGATCGCCGCCGGGGTCGTGACGACGGGCAGCGAGGCGTCGATAGAGGGCATCCAGCTCGGCGGCGACCTGCTCCCAACTACGCTCAGGGCCACCGGGCTCGACCAGCTCGTACTCGGCGGGGAAGTAGGCCTCCAAAAGCTCGGCCGTCGCCGGCGTCGTCACCGTTCGGGCGTCGAGGCGGCCGAAGAAGATCTCGACCAGCGGCCGCGCGACCTGAGTCGACAGCACCCGCTCCTGGGGCGCGTGGAAGGTGGCGACGTTGAGCGAGTAGGAGTGGCGCAGCGCCGCCGAGGAGACGCTGGGCGCAAAGGGCTCATGGACGTGGACGATGTCCAGCGGGGTCGACCCGAGCAGCTTTTTGACCTGATCGCCGGGAGCGACGATCAGGACCTCATTGCCGCGGCGCTCCAGCTCCTCTGAAACGCGCTCAACGAACTCGTTGACCGGGCTCGCGGCCCCCCGCCGGTAGGGCGTGACCTGGGCTATCGAGAGGCGGCCGGCCGACACGAGCAAGCAGGATAAGAGCCCGCGCTGGACGGGCTCTTATCTCAGGCCTCGGACTTTGCCTCGGCGCCTGACGGCTTCGTCGCGGTGAGGGTGGAGCGGTCGCGCGCGTAGGAGGCGATGAACTCCTCGGTGCGCTCGCGCGCCTCATCGTCGGGCCGCTGGGTATGCGGCGACTTCATCAGGTAGCTGGAGGGCCCGTCGAGCTGGCCGGCGATGCCGTTGTTGAGCGCCAACTTGACGATCCGCACCGCGTCGATCACGACTCCCGCCGAGTTGGGCGAGTCCCAGACCTCGAGCTTCAGCTCGAGGTTTAGCGGCACGTCGCCGAATGCCTTGCCCTCCAGGCGGATGTGCGCCCACTTGCGGTCGGTCAGCCAGGCGACGTAGTCAGACGGACCGACGTGGACGTCGGACTCGGGCAACTCGTGGCCCATGATCGAGGTGACGGCGTTGGTCTTTGAAATCTTCTTCGAGTCCAGCCGCTCGCGCTCGAGCATGTTGAAGAAGTCCATGTTTCCGCCGACGTTGAGCTGGCTGGTGCGCTCCATTCGCACGCCGCGGTCGTGGAAGAGGCGGGCGAGCTGGCGGTGGACGATCGTCGCGCCGACCTGGGACTTGATGTCGTCGCCGATGATCGGCAGCCCGGCCTCGGTGAAGCGCTTGTCCCAGTAGTCCTCACGAGCGATGAAGACGGGCAGGCAGTTGACGAAGCCGACGCCGGCCTTCAGCGCCTGCTCGACGTACCACTTGGTCGCTTGCTCGGAGCCGACCGGCAGGTAGCAGACCAGCACGTCGGCCTTGGTCTCCTTGAGGATGCCGACGATGTCGGCAGTCTCTCCCGGGGCCTTGGTGATCTTCTGTTTGAGGTACTTGCCGAGACCGTCGTGGGTCATGCCCCGCTCGACTCTGATCCCGAGCTTCGGCACGTCGGCAAATTTGATCGTGTCGTTCTGACCTGACCAAATCGCCTCTGAGAGGTCCTTGCCGACCTTCTCGGAGTCGATGTCGAAGGCGGCGACGAACTCGATGTCACCGACGTGGTAGCCGCCGAGATCGACGTGCATCAGCCCGGGGACTTCCTCGACGGGGTCTGCGTCTCTGTAGTAGTGGACGCCCTGGATGAAGGAGTTGGCGCAGTTGCCGACGCCGACGATCGCGACGCGGACCTTCTCGTCGGCGTGGCTGGCGTCGCCTGCGCCGTTTGCTCCGTTGCTCTCGCTCATAAGATTGGAAGTCCTTCCTCGATCGCGCTAGGTGGCACAACACACCCGGCGCTTGGACTGGTTACAGCTCCTCCGCCGGGCCACCGCCGTCGGAGACGGCGGATGCTTCCTTGGAGAGCTCGTTCCTGACATGCCATACGCGCTGGACCACGGTGACGATGGTCAGAGCGGCGATCGCGTAGATCGCCGGCGCCAGCAACTCGAAGTGCCCGAGCCCGGCGCCCTTGGCAAAGACCAAGCCGATCGAAAGTAGCACCACCCTGACCGGCCGCGTCGCCAAGCCGACCTTGCACTCGACCCCGAGTGCCTCAGCCCGGGCCCGTGTGTAGGAGACCATCAGCGAGCCGAGCACCGCGACCACGCACATCGCGGCGGCGAAGTCCTGGCCGCTGGCGGCAAAGTATCCGGCGACGGCGGCAAGCACGAGGCCCTCCTCGATCCGGTCCAGGGTCGAGTCGAGGAAGGCGCCGAACAAGGTGCCCTTGCCCGACATCCGCGAGTAGCGCCCGTCGAGCGTGTCCATCGTCGAGCCGACGATGAAGGCGATGCCGGCGCAGAAGAAGAGGCGCTGCGTGACCAGCGCTGCGGCGAGCAGGTTCAGCACCAAGCCGACCGTCGAGATCGCGTTGGGAGTCAGCCGAGACTCGATCAGGCGATCGCGAGCGTAGGCCCGGAGCTCCTGCCCGTTGCGGGCCTGGCGAGCGTTGCGTCGGCCGCCCGGAGCCCTTGGGGGCGCCGAAGGTTCCATTGGCGTGAGGCTAAATGATCTCCCCGCCGGAGGCTATGCCTCGGCCTCTTGCGGAGCCCGCGCCCGCCAGGCCCAGGCCTCCGGGCGGGCGCGGGCGAGCAGGCGATGAGCGACAAGCGCCGAGGTGGCGGCCACGGTCCAGCCGAGGACCGCGTCGGTCCAGAAGTGGTTGGCGGTGACGATCACGACCCAGGCGACAAGCAGCGGCCAGGCGGCCCAGAAGGCCCTCGTGTACCAACGGCGGGAGACCATCACGCCGGTGCCACCGATCATCAGCGCAAACGCGCAGTGCATGCTCGGAATCGCCGCAAAGGGATTGATGAAGATCTTTGCCAGCGCGGAGTCGTGGTTTACGCCCGAGAAGGCGTTGACCGTGTCGATGAAGCCGTGTTCGGGGAACAGACGCGGCGGTGCGGTCGGGAACAGCGTGTAGCCGATCAGCGCCAGGCCCATCGAGACGACGAACATGTTTCGCACGAAGTAGTAGGACTCGTTGCGAAACAGGTACAGCCAGATGAGGAAGGCGAAGGTGATCGTGAACTGACTGTTGAGATAGACCTGGTTGGCGAAGTCGATCAGCCAGTGGGCGGGTAGGAAGAAGGCCTGAAGGCGGGGCTCAAAGAAGGCGTGGATCGACTGCTCGAATTCGATCACCTCCTGGCCGTGGGCGATCGCGACCGAGCGCTGGCCGTCGGCGATGCCGCGGACGAACTCGTACGCGAGGTCGACCAGCGCCAGGATGCCGAGCTGGCGGCCGGCGTCGCCCCACCCCTGGGGCAGACCGGCCGTTATGCGGGCGAAGGCACGGGACACAGGGACATTGTAATTCGCCGGTTAACGGCCCAGGGGTTAGGGTCGCGCGGCGTGACGTGGAAACGGCCGGAAAGACGGAGGGTGCGGGCGATCCGGAATCGACTGCGGGAGTTATACGGGCGACCGCTGAATGAGCCGCACGGGCATCCGATCACCGAGCTGATCAAGACGGTGCTTTCCCAGCACACCAACGATCGCAACCGCGATCGCGCCTTCGCCGCGTTGCGCGAACGCTTTCCAACCTGGGTGCAGGTGCGCGACGCGCCGCTTGGGGAGGTCGAAGAGGCGATCCGACCTGGGGGGCTCGGGCCCCAGAAGGCACCGCGGATCCAGTCGATCCTGCGGCGCTTGGGCGAGCCGCCCGACCTCGACTGGACCGAGGCGGCACCGCGACAGGAGTCGCTGGGCTTCCTGCTCTCACTGCCGGGGGTGGGACGAAAAACAGCGGCCTGCGTGCTGATCTTCAGCTGGGGCATTCCGGAGATCCCCGTCGACGTCCACATCCATCGCGTCGGTGGGCGACTCGGCCTCTTCGCGCCAGGGGCCTCGCTGGAGCAAGCCCACGAGGAGATGCTGGCGATCGTCGACCCCGAGGACGCCTACGAGCTGCACATGAACCTGATCCGCCACGGGCGTGAGGTCTGCCGCCCGAAGCCGCGCTGCGCTGAGTGCGGGCTGCGCCGGATGTGCCCCTGGTACCGCAACGAGCGCCGGGGCGCCAGTAGTATCTCCGCCGCCGGTCGGCGGGACTGACCCGGGGGACCGGCTCCAAGACACCGCCAAATGAGCAAACGCACCTTCGTCATCTTCGGGCTGTTGGTCGTGGTCCTCGCGGTCCTCATCCCCTGGCTCGCCTTTCGCTCGCGGGGCGACGCGGCGACCGGAGAGCAAAAGGTCCCGGCGAACCTGAAGGCCGGCCAGGCTCTCTTCCAGACCAACTGCGGCACCTGCCACACGCTCTATGCGGCAGGGACCGACGGCAACTTCGCGCCAGACCTCGATGAACTTCTGGCACCCAGCGGCCAGCCGACCGGCCCCACCGCCCAGGCGACGATCAAGGGGATCGAAAGCCGCGTCCTTAACGCGCTCGAACACGGCGTCGACACCACCACCACCCCGGGCCGCATGCCCGCCGGCATTCTCAACGGCCAGCAGGCCGAAGAAGTAGCCAAATTCGTCGCGCACACCGCGGGCGAGGGTTGAGAGCAGGCGGGGATCCCCGCCTCGCGGCTTGGCGATCAGAGCCCCTCGACGGGCTCCGTCGCGGCTTGCAAATCCGACACAATCTGCCATACTGACACTTAGATTTCCTAGCCAGTCAAGACGAAACCCCTGGAGGTACGCAACAAAGTGGGCAAGACGATCGGGATCGATCTGGGCACTACAAACTCCTGCGTCGCCGTGATGGAGGGCGGCGAGCCAACCGTCCTGGAGAACGCCGAGGGCGGGCGCACCACCCCGTCGGTGGTGGCCTTCACCGACTCGGGCGAGCGCCTGGTCGGCACCGTGGCCAAACGCCAGGCGGTGATGAACCCCGAGAACACGATCTTCTCGATCAAGCGCTTTATGGGGCGCAAGGAGGCGGAGGTCAAAGAGGAGGAGACGATCGTCCCCTACAAGGTCGTCGCCGGCCCTAACGGGGACGTGCGCGTCGAAGTGCGCGGCAAGCAGTACAGCCCACCGGAGATCAGCGCGATGATCCTGCAGAAGCTGAAGACCGACGCCGAAGCCAAGCTCGGCGAAACGGTCGACAGCGCGGTGATCACGGTCCCCGCCTACTTCAACGACGACCAGCGCCAGGCGACCAAGGACGCCGGCAAGATCGCCGGGCTTGAGGTGAAGCGGATCATCAACGAGCCGACCGCAGCCTCACTCGCCTACGGGCTCGACAAAGAGAAAGCCGATCACACGATCCTCGTCTTCGACCTCGGCGGCGGCACCTTCGACGTCTCGGTGCTGGAGATCGGCGACGGCGTCTTCGAGGTGAAGTCGACCGCCGGCGATAACCACCTGGGCGGCGATAACTGGGACAAAGCGATCGTCGAGTGGCTGGTCGTCGAGTTCAAACGCGACCAGGGAGTCGACCTGGCGCAGGACAAGAACTCCCTCCAGCGCCTCTACGAGGCCGCAGAGAAGGCCAAGATCGAGCTCTCCTCGACCCAGGAGACGCAGATCAACCTGCCCTTCATCACCGCGGTCGAGGGGCAGCCCAAGCACCTCGACATGAAACTCAGCCGCTCGAAGCTGAACGAGCTGACCGCCGAGTTGCTCGAGCGGATAGTCGGCCCGGTGAAACGGGCCCTCGACGACGCCGGAGACGCCTCTATAGACCACGTGGTTCTGGTCGGCGGGATGACCCGGATGCCTGCGGTTCGCGACCGGGTCAAGGAGCTGACCGGCAAGGACCCCCACCAGGGAGTCAATCCCGACGAGGTAGTCGCGGTCGGCGCCGGCATCCAGGCCGGCGTGCTCGCCGGCGACGTCAAGGACGTGCTCTTGCTCGACGTCACCCCGCTGACCCTCGGGATCGAGACCAAAGGCGGCGTGATGACGAAGCTGATCGAGCGCAACACCACGATCCCGACGAAGAAGTCGGAGACCTTCTCGACCGCCGATGACAATCAGCCCTCGGTGGAGATCCACGTGTTGCAGGGCGAGCGCGAGATGGCCGCGGGCAACAAGAGCCTCGGCAAGTTCCAGCTGACCGGCATCCCTCCGGCTCCGCGCGGGATGCCGCAGATCGAGGTCACCTTCGACATCGATGCCAACGGCATCCTCAACGTCGCCGCGAAAGACCTGGGGACCGGCAAAGAGCAGAAGATCGAGATCAAATCCGGCTCCGGACTCTCCGATGAGGAGATCCAGAGCATGGTCTCAGACGCCGAGTCCCATGCCGAGGAGGACCGCAGACAGCGCGAGCTGGCGGAGTCGCGCAACCTCGCCGAGAACGCCGCATATCAGTCCGAGAAACAGCTCGAGGAGCTGGGCGACAAAGTCGACGCAGCGGCGAAGGAGGAAATCGAGGCGGCGATCGCCGACCTGCGCGGCTCGTTGGGCTCCGACAGCGTCGAGGAGATCAGCGCAAAGACGCAGGCGCTGACCGCGGCCTTCCAGAAGGTCTCCGAGCAGATCTACGCCGCCGCGCAGGAGCAGGCGGCGTCCTCCGACGGGGGCTCGGCTGATGAGGCCGACGATGAGGAGGAGGTTGTCGACGCAGAGGTCGTGGACGAGGGCGAGGACAAATGAGCGAGGAGCAAGCTTCGGAGGTCTCAGCCGAGGAGCAAGGACAGGCAGTCGAGGCGGAGTTGGACCAGCTCGCCACCCTGGAGAAGGAGCGCGACGAGTACCTCGAGCTGGCGCAGCGAACCCGCGCCGACTTCGAGAACTACCGCAAGCGGATGGCGGCTGAGATGCAGGTCGCATCGGTACGCGGCAAAGCCGAGCTGGCACAGGGGTTGATTGGGGTGATCGACAACCTGGAGCGGGCGCTGCAGGCGGCCGGGATCGACCCTGATGCGGAGGAGATGCCCGAGGAGCCGTTGGCTCAGGGCATCCTGCTCACCTACAGGGAGCTGCAGGCAGCGCTGCAGCGCGCCGGGGTCGAGTCCTATGACCCGGCGGGAGAGAAGTTCGACCCCGTCTGGCACGAGGCGCTTCAGACTCGGCCCGCCGAGGACGCTGAGGCCGGCACCGTGGTCGAGGTGCTGCAGAAGGGTTTCCGGCTGGACGGGCAGGTGCTGCGCGCGGCCCGCGTGGTGGTCAGCGAGTAGGGACGTGGCCGAGGACCTCTACAAAGTCTTGGGCGTCTCCAAGAAGGCCTCAGACGAGGAGATCAAGAAGGCCTACCGCACGCTCGCCCGCAAATACCACCCCGACCGAAACCCCGACGACCCGAAATCAGAGGAGCGCTTCAAGGAGGTCCAGGGGGCCTACGACACACTCTCCGATCCGCAGAAGCGCAAGGAGTATGACGCGGGCGGGGCGTTCGCCGGGCTCGGCGGTGGCGGGCGCAGCCCGTTCGGCCCGGGCGGGGGTGCGGGTCCGGGCGGCTTCGGCGACTTGGGCGACATCTTCTCGACCATCTTCAGCCGCGGCGGCGGGCGGGGCGAGCCCCAGCAGGTGCGTGGGCGCGACCTCGAGACGGAGGTGCAGCTGAGCTTCGACCAGGCCGTCAACGGCGCCCAGATCAGCGTCACCGTGCCGAAGGCGGGGCGCTGCCCCACCTGCCATGGCAGCGGCGCCAAGCCGGGCACCAGCCCGGTCACCTGCCCGCGCTGTGAAGGCCGCGGCATCGACGCCCAGAGCCAGGGCTTCTTCTCGATCAGCCAACCCTGTCCGCAGTGCGGCGGCGCCGGGCAGATCATCGAGCACCCCTGCCCTACCTGCTCGGGCTCCGGCCTCACCCAGCAGACCAAGCGCTACAAGGTGAACGTCCCCGCCGGGGTCAAGGACGGGACGCGGATCCGCCTCGCCGCAAAGGGCGAGGCGGGGCCGCACGGCGGACCGCCGGGCGACCTCTACGTGACCACCCGGGTTACCCCCTCACCGCTCTTCAAACGGCTCGAGGACGGCAACCTCGAGGTGACGGTGCCGATCACGATCGCCGAGGCGCTGCGCGGCGGCACGATCGAGGTGCCAACCCTGAGCGAGACCAAGAAGATCAAGGTGCCAGCCGGGACCAGGCACGGCACGATCCAGCGTCTGCGCGGCGAGGGAGCGCCGAAGCCCAGAGGGCGGGGGCGGGGCGATATCCGCTACCGATTGGAGATCGAGGTCCCCGAGAAGCTGACCAAGGAGCAGCGCGAGGCGGCGGAGAAGCTGGCCGAGGCTTTCAACGGCGCCGACCCGCGCGAGGGGCTGATGCGGGAGGCGGCGCGGCGATGAGCACTCGCATCGACCGGCGGCGGTTGGAAGCCGGACTCGACGCCGAGCGCGGGGTCTTCATGATCTCGGTCGCCGCCGAGCTGGCTCATATGCATCCGCAGACCCTGCGGATGTATGAGGCACGGGGGCTGATCGCCCCGCAGCGCTCGCCGAAGAACACGCGCCTTTACTCCCAGCGCGACGTCGAGCGGCTGCGCCGGATCCAGTGGATGACCTCGGAGGAAGGGCTCAACCTGGCAGGGGTTGAGGCGGTGCTGGCGATGGAGGAGCGGGTCGCGCGGATGCGGGCTGAGCTCGAGAAGATACGGCGCCGGGCCGAAGACCTGGAGCGGCAGCTGTGGAGCAGGCGGAGAATCTGATGCAACCGGACCGATTCACGGTCAAGTCCCAGGAAGCCGTCGCCGACGCCAGCCGACTCGCGGCGGCGCGGCGAAACCCCGAGGTGACCCCTACCCACCTGCTGGTGGCGCTGCTCGAGCAGCCAGGCGGCCTGGTCGTGCCGATCCTGCAGAAGCTCGGCGCGGACGTGACGGCGATCGCAGCGCGAGCGCGCGAGGCCCTCGATGCGCTGCCGAGGCTGAGCGGCGAGGACACGGCGGAGGCGAGGCCGTCCTCGGCGCTGGTCCAGACGCTCCAGCAGGCCGAGGCCGAGATGGCGAAACGCGGCGACGAGTACATCTCGGTCGGGCACATCCTGATCGCCCTGACCGGGGAGAGCTCCGGACTCGCCGATGTCCTCCCCGACCGCGACTCGCTAGAGAAGGCCGTGGCCGAGGCGCAAGGACCGGGCCGCATCGCCTCTCCGAACGCCGAGGACAGCATGCAGGCGCTGGAGAAATTCGGCCGCGATCTCACCGCCGAGGCCGAGCAGGGCAAGCTCGACCCGGTGATCGGGCGCGACGAGGAGATCCGCCGCGTGATCCAGGTCCTCTCTCGCCGCACCAAGAACAACCCTGTTTTGATCGGCGACCCCGGCGTCGGCAAGACGGCGATCGTGGAGGGGCTGGCGCAACGAATCGTCGCCGGAGACGTGCCCGAGAGCCTGCGCGAGCGCCGCGTGATCGCCCTGGACATCGGCTCGCTGCTCGCCGGCTCGAAATACAGAGGGGAGTTCGAGGAACGGCTGAAGGCGGTGCTCTCCGAGGTCCAGGAGGCCGAGGGGCAGATCGTCCTCTTCCTCGACGAGCTGCACACGATCGTCGGAGCCGGCGCCGCCGAAGGCGCCGTCGATGCCGCCAACCTGCTGAAGCCGATGCTGGCCCGGGGCGAGCTGCGGGCGGTCGGCGCCACGACGCTCGATGAGTACCGCAAGCACATCGAGAAGGACGCGGCGCTGGAGCGGCGCTTTCAGCCGATCTACGTCGGCGAGCCCGACATAGGCGACACGATCGCGATCCTGCGTGGGCTGAAGGAGCGCTATGAGGTGCACCACGGGGTGCGGATAACCGACTCGGCGATAGTCGCCGCGGCGACTCTCTCGGAGCGCTACATAGCCGACCGCTTCCTGCCCGACAAGGCGATCGACCTGATCGATGAGGCCGCCTCGCGACTGAAGATCGAGATCGACTCGATGCCGACCGAGATCGACGAGGTAGAGCGCCGCATCCAGCAGCTCGAGATCGAGCGCGAGGCACTGAAGCAGGAGACCGACGAGGCCTCCAAGGCGCGGCTGGAGGCAATCGAGTCCGAGCTGGCCGAGCTGCGCGAGCGCTCCGCCGAGATGAAGGCCCGCTGGCAAAACGAGAAGGATGCGATCGACGCGATCAAGGCTGCCAAGGCGCGGCTGGAGGAGGCAGGACGTGAGGCCGAGCGAGCCGAGCGCGACGCCGACCTGGAGCGGGCGGCGAAGCTGCGCTACGGGGAGATCCCGGAGCTGGAGAAGACGGTCGCCGAGCAGGAGGCGCGGCTGGCCGAGCTGCACTCCTCGGGCGCCACGATGCTGACCGAGGAGGTGACCGAGGAGGACGTCGCCGAGGTGGTCGCCAAGTGGACCGGGATTCCGGTCAGCCGCCTGATGGAGGGCGAGGTCAGCAAGCTGCTCCAGATGGAGGAGCGCCTGCACGAGCGGGTGATCGGCCAGGACGAGGCGATCGCGGCGGTCTCCGGCGCGCTGCGTCGCTCCCGCGCGGGGCTCTCAGACCCCAACCGTCCGATCGGCAGCTTCCTCTTCCTCGGTCCGACCGGGGTCGGAAAGACCGAGCTGGCCAAGGCCCTGGCCGAGTTCATGTTCGACTCCGAGCAGGCGATGGTGCGGCTCGACATGTCCGAGTACATGGAGAAGCACACGGTGGCTCGCCTGATCGGCGCCCCGCCCGGCTACGTCGGCTACGAGGAGGGCGGCCAGCTGACCGAGGCGGTGCGGCGACGCCCCTACGCGGTGATCCTACTCGACGAGATCGAGAAGGCGCACCCCGACGTCTTCAACACGCTGTTGCAGATCATGGACGACGGGCGGCTGACCGACGGCCAGGGGCGGACGGTGAGCTTCACCAACACGGTGCTGATCATGACCTCCAACGTCGGCAGCGAGCGGATCGCCGGCGAGGCGGTCGACGAGAGGATGCGCGAGCAGATCGAGGAGGTGCTGGCCGCCACCTTTAAGCCGGAGTTCCTCAATCGGATCGACGACACGGTTATCTTCCACCGGCTCTCCAAGGAGGACATCGGGCAGATCGTCGAGCTGCAGGTCGGCCAGCTGACCGGGCGGCTGGAAGAGCGCGGGATCGAGGTCGAGCTGACGGGCGAGGCCCGGGTTCTGCTCGGCAACCTCGGCTACGACCCGACCTACGGCGCCCGCCCGCTGAAGCGGGTGATCCAGAAGCAGCTCGTCGACAAGCTGGCGCTGAAGCTCCTCGAGGGTGAGTTCAGCGAGGGAGATGTTGTTAAAGTTGATGTAGATAGTAAGCAATTGGTGTTTAACGTGCAAGTTCAAGCTGCCTAAGTCACACTCCGACCTATAGCCAACCGACGAATCACCAAGACCAGACGATGCTGACCACCATCCGCCCGCCCCGCCTGCCCGCGCGGCTGCGCTCCTCGATCGCCACCGCGGCGTCGGCGGTGACCCGCGCTCCCCGGAGCGCCGGGAAGGCGGCCGGCAAAGCCGTCGAGCTCGCCAGATGGCCCTTCGAACGCGCCGCCTGGGCGATCGAGCGGGGCCTGGTCTGGCCGCTCCAGGAGCGCTTTGACAACCGGGAGTTGGCGCTGGGCACACTCGCGGTCGGGGCGGTGGCGATCGTCGGGGCGGCGGGGCTGCTCTGGGCGACGCCGGGCAGCAGCGGCCCTGCGACGGGGGCCGCGGTGCCAAGCAGGCCTGCGATCGCCATGAAACCGCTCTCACCCAGCACTTCCGTCCGCCACCAGGTCCACGTCCTCAAAGGCGCTGCCCCCGTGCTCGCGCCGCCGGCCGGCGGCGATGCAGCAAAAGTTGCAGGCGAGAAGGCGGTGCGGGCGCCGTCCCCTGCCGCGAGCCGCCCAGCCAAGGGCAGCGTAGCTTCGATCTCCTCGGCGCCCGCGATCACCGGAAAGCCCGCGGGCCCAGCCGCGATAGCCGTCGCGCGGCAGTTCTCCGACGCCTTCGTCCTCTATGAGATCGGGCAGGGAAGCGCTCGCGTCCGCGCCGCGTTCGCCAGCACGACGACCCCCGCGCTGGCCCACTCGCTGCTGCGCCGACCGCCCCGCCAGCCGTCCAGCATCAAGGTCCCGAGGGCGAAGGTGCTGAACGTCGTCGCCGGTCCCTCCAGCGGTGGCGTCTACACAATCAGCGTCTCTCTACTTCGGGTGGGGGTGACCAGCGAGCTGCGGCTTGAGATGGAAAGGGCCAAGCACGGCAGCTGGCACGTGACGGACGTGCTGGGCTGAACGCGGACAAGGTCACGAAGTATGGCTTGCAGTTGCTCTCACTGCTCCAGGCCATCGGAGTCTGAGGGCCTCGGGGCGCGCCGACAGGCGCGCCTCCTCGCGTAACGTAGGGATCCGAACCCCTGCGAGATGAGGAGAGGAACATGCCCACCTTTGTGATGCTCACCAATCTCACCGCCGATGGCATCCGCACGCTGAAGAACAACCCGGGACGGGTGGCCGAGGTCAACAGGGAGGTCGAGCAGATCGGCGCCAAGGTCGTCGCGCAGTACGCGACGCTCGGCCAGTATGACTTCGTCACGATCGTCGAGGCCCCCGACGAGACGACGATGGCCAAGGTCTCGGTCGAGCTGGGCTCGCGCGGGACGATGACCAGCCAGACGCTGACCGCGCTGCGGTCAGACCAGCTCGCCGAGGCGCTGTAGGGAGCGAGTTGAAGGTCCTGGTGCTCGGCGGGGGCGGGCGCGAGCACGCGATCGTGCGGGCACTCGGCCGCTCCACGCACTCCCCGGAGCTGTTCTGCGCCCCCGGCAACGCCGGGATCGCCGCCGAGGCAGAGTGCCTTCCGCAGCTCGCCGCCGCAGACGTCGAGGCGATCATCGCCGCGGCGAGGAAGCGCGACGTAGGCCTTGTCGTGGTGGGTCCGGAGGCGGCGCTGGTCGCCGGGGTCATCGACGCGTTGAAGGAGGCCGGCGTGCCGGCCTTCGGGCCGAGCGCCGCGGCTGCCGAGCTGGAGGGCTCAAAGGCCTTCGCCAAGGAGCTGATGCGCGAGGCCGGCATACCCACCGCCTCCCACGTCGTGCTGCGCGGCCGCGAGGAGGCGATCGAGCACCTTGCCTGCGCCTCCTACCCGACCGTGCTGAAGGCGGACGGGCTGGCGGCGGGGAAGGGAGTAATCGTCTGCGCCTCGGAGACCGCGGCGCGCGAGGCGGTCGATGTCTTCTTCACCGAGCGGCGCTTCGGCGAGACCACCGTGGTGGCCGAGGATTTCCTTGAGGGAGAGGAGCTCTCGCTGCTTGCCCTCTGCGACGGCGAGAACGTGGTGCCGCTGGCCCCCGCCCAGGACTACAAGCGGATCTTCGACGGCAATAGGGGGCCGAACACGGGCGGGATGGGGAGCTACTCGCCGGTCCCCGGCTTCGGACCGGCCGAGGTCGAAGAGATCGTCGATGCTGTGCACCGGCCGGCCCTAGCGGCGATGGCGCGGCGCGGGCTGCCTTTTCGCGGAGTCCTCTACGCCGGGCTAATGATCGGCTCCGACGGCCCCAGGGTGCTTGAGTTCAACGTCCGCTTCGGCGACCCCGAGACGCAGGCGGTGCTGCCGCGGCTACGCTCTGACCTCCTCGACCTCTTCCTCTCGGCCTGCGAGCCGGGCGGGCTTGCAGGTGCGGCGGCCGAGTTCGGCACCGACTGGGCGGTGACGCTGGTGCTCGCCTCGGCCGGCTATCCGGAGTCCTCCTCCAAGGGGGAGGTGATCCACGGCCTCGACGCCGCCGCCGAGCTAGCGGAGATAACACACGCTGGCACCGTCGCCTGTGGCGGGGAGATCGTCACCGCCGGCGGTCGCGTCCTCAACGTGACGGCGCTGGGCGCCACACCTGCCGAGGCGCGCGATCGCGCGTACGATGCGGCGAGTCGGATCTCCTTCGACGGAATGCAGATGCGATCCGATATCGCCGCCCGCGCGGTCGAGCAGATTCCGAGCCAGCCCACCTAGGAAGGAAGCATGAGCGAGATCTCAGAGGAGCCGCAGCCGAGCACGACGACGATGCCGGCGGTCGAAGAGGCGTTCGAGGAGATTGCGGTTGACGAGCCCCTGGTCGGGATCATCATGGGCTCCAAGAGCGACAAGCCGAAGATGCAGCCGGCGGGCGCCGCGCTGGAGGACGCCGGCATCCGCTACGAGGTGCGAGTGATGAGCGCCCACCGCGACCCGGAGCTGGTCCGCGAGTACTGCACAAACGCCAGGATGCGGGGGCTGAGGGTGATCGTCGCCGGGGCGGGAATGTCGGCGGCGCTGCCCGGTGTCGCCGCTGCCCACACCGACCTGCCGGTGATCGGGGTGCCGATCCTCGGCAAGAGCCTGGGCGGCCTCGACGCCCTGCTCTCCGCGGTCCAGATGCCGCCGGGGATCCCGGTGGCATGCGTGGCGATCGACGGGGCGAAGAACGCCGGCGTTCTGGCAGCGAGAATCATCAACTGCTGATGATCTCTCGATACACGCGCCCGGAGATTGGCGCAGTCTGGACACCGCGGCGAAAGATGGAGTGCTGGCTCGAGGTCGAGCTGGCCGCCACCGAGGCCTGGGCAGAAGAGGGCGGGCTGCCGAGCGAGGCAGCCGAGGCGATCCGCGGTGCCACCTTCACGGTCGAGGCGGTGCAGGATCGCGAGCGCCTCACCGACCACGACGTCGCTGCCTTCGTCGACGTGGTCGCCCAGTCAGTCGGCGAGCATGGCCGCTGGGTCCACTACGGCCTCACCTCCTCCGACGTGCTCGACACCGCACTCGCCCTTCAGCTGCGCCAGGCCGGCGAGATCGTGCTCGCCAGCGCCAGCGCCTACCGCGAGGCGCTTATCGAGCGGGCGCTTGAGCACCGCGACACGCTCTGCGTCGGCCGCACCCACGGCGTCCACGCCGAGCCGACCAGCTTCGGCCTGCGACTGGCCGGCTTCGCTTTTGAGGCCGACCGCAACCTCACCCGCCTCGCGGACGCCTTCGACCAGCTCGCCTTCGGCAAGCTCTCCGGCGCGGTCGGCACCTACGCCTCGGCCCCGCCGGCGGTCGAGGCGCGGGTCATGGAGCGGCTCGGTCTGAGACGCGAGGACGTCGCCACCCAGGTCCTCCCGCGCGACCGCCACGCGGTGCTGACCTCGCGGATCGCGATCGCCGGCGGCGGCCTGGAGCGCTTCGCGACCGAGATCCGAAACCTCCAGCGGACCGAGGTACGCGAGGTCGAGGAGCCGTTCGGCGTCGGCCAGAAGGGCTCCTCGGCGATGCCCCACAAGCGCAACCCGATCCGCACCGAGCGGATCACCGGCCTCTCCCGCGTTCTGCGCGGCTACGCCCAGACCGGACTTGAGAACATCGCCCTCTGGCACGAGCGCGACATCTCCCACTCCGGCGCCGAGCGGGTGATCATCCCCGACGCGACGATCGCGCTCGACTACATGCAGGACCTGGCGGCGAAGGTGGCGGCGGGGATGTCGGTGCGTGTCGACCGCATGCGGGAGAACCTGGAGCTGACCCACGGCGCCCTGTTCAGCCAGCGGGCGCTGAGTGCGCTGGTCGAGTCCGGCATGGCCCGAGACGACGCCTACCGGGTGGTTCAGGAGAGCGCCCAGCGGGCCTGGGACACCGGCGCAGAGTTCCGCGACCTGCTCGCCGACGCTGCACCGGATCTCGATCTCGACGCCGTCTTTGACTACGGCGCATACCTCACCCACCTACCCGAGGTCTTCGAGCGCCTCGAAGCGCTGCGAGACTGAGTAGGCTCGGGCGATGGTTCTCTACACCTGCGGGCAGAAAACTCATGGCCCCGGCCTTGCGCATCCCTGCGCGAAGGCGGGGAAGGCGCTCGATGCGGCGGGATATGAGTACGAGCTGAAGACCGTCGGCGGCTACCGGATGATGCTCTGGACCTGGGGAAGTCGCGATGACGACCGCGCCGAGGTCAAGAAGCTGAGCGGCACCAACGAGGTGCCGATCCTCGTCCTCGACGACGGCGATGTGATCTCCGGCTCGGGGACGATCTCCCGCTGGGCGCGGGAGCACCCTGCCGCCAAGGCCGCTGCCAAGAGCGCGGGCTAAGCGGCGAGGAGGTCGCGCTCGCGCGCCGGACGGCGCGCGGTGAGGAGGACCGGCGTACCGTCGCGAGGCGAGAGGGTGATGTTGCGCCGCCCGACCCGCTCCGGCGCCGGGCTGGCCTTATGCAGGTCGCAGCGGGTCAGGACCTCGCGCAACATGATCCGCATCTCGAACTCGGCGAAGGAAGCACCGAGGCAGCGGCGGATGCCGCCACCGTAGGGGATCCAAGCGTAAGTGTCAGGGCCCTCCCCCAGGAAGCGCTCGGGACGGAATGCGAAGGGCTCGGGGTAGACGTCGGCGCGGGTGTGTGTGAGCCAGATCGCGGGGGTGACGTCGGTCCCCGCCGGCAGTGTGAGGCCGTCGACCGACAGCTCCACGGCGAGGCGGCGGCCGGCGAGCGGGATCACGGGGCGCAGTCGAAGCGACTCGGCGATCGTGGCCCGCAGGTAGTCCTCCTCGCCCTGCTCGAGGGAGTCGCGAAGCCGCTGCAGTGGCGGCTGGTGGCGGAGCAGCAGGTCAAAGGTCCAGGCCAGCCCCGTCGCGGTCGTCTCGTGGCCGGCGAGCAACAGGGTCATCAATTGGTCGCGCAGCTCGGAGTCGCTCATCGCCTCGCCGTCCTCAAAGCGGGCCACCATCAGCGCCGAGAGGATGTCGTCGCGATCCGCCAGGCCGGGGTCGGAGCGGCGCTCGCCGATCTCGGCGTAGAGCAACTCGTCGACCGTCCTCAGCTGGCCCTCGAATTTGGCCCAGGGCCCGCCGCCGAAGCGGCGCGTGGCTAGCCCGATCAGCTGAGACACGGGCGATGCGGTCTCCACCAGCACCCTGCCGAGCAAGCCGCGCAGGCGCTCCAGGCGCGGCCCGTCGGCGACCCCGAAGACAACCCGCAGGATCACCTCCAAGGTGACCGCCTGCATCCGCGAGTGAATCGGGAACTCCCGGTCGAGCGGCCAGGAGTCGATCTCGGCGCCGACGATCTCTTCGACTACCGGTTGGTAGGAGCGCATCCGCTCGCCGTGAAAGGCGGGCAGCATCAGCTTGCGGCGGGCGAGGTGATCTTCGCCCTCCAACAGCAGGACCGAGCGGGGCCCCATGATCGGCTCAAGCACGATGTTGCGGCCGGGCGGCAGGCCGTTGGCTCGCTCGGTGTAGAGGGCCTTGATCGCCTCGGGGTCGGAGATCAGCACCATCGGCCGCTCGAAGCCGAGGAACTTGACGCTGAAGGAATCGCCGATCTTCTCGCGGCACTCCTGCATGAAGGGAAGGGGGCGGAAAGCCCAGCGCAGCGTTTGGACGAGGGGGCTCGAGCGGGGTTCGGGAGGGAGCGTCACCGGACAAAGCATCTCAGACGGCAGCTAGCATCGGTGCGTGCCCACCGAGGTCCAGGATCTGAAGCTTCATTCCTCCGGGAAGGTCCGGGAGATCTATGAGTGGGGGGACGACCTGCTGATGGTCGCCTCGGACCGGATCTCGATCTATGACGTGGTGATGCCCACGGCGATCCCAGACAAGGGGAAGGTGCTGACCCAGATGTCGGTTTTCTGGTTCGAGACGACCGGGGACATCGTGCCCAACCACCTGCTCTCCGAGGACGTGCCCGAGGAGGTGACCGACCGGGCTCTGCGGGTACGCAAGCTGGAGATGTACCCAGTCGAGTGCGTGGTGCGCGGCTACCTCTCGGGGTCGGGATGGAAGGAATACAGCCAGTCCGGCTCGGTCTGCGGGATCGAGCTGCCCCCGGGGCAACTTGAGTCCGACCGACTGGCGGAGCCGATCTTCACCCCCGCGACCAAGGCCGCGCTTGGCGATCACGACGAGAACATCGACTTCGAGCGGGCGGCACAGGCGATCGGCGACCGGGCGCTGATGGAAGAGCTGCGGCGGATCTCGATCGAGCTCTATAACCACGCCGCCGAGCACGCCGCGGCGCGGGGGATCCTCCTCGCCGACACCAAGTTCGAGTTCGGCCGTCACGCCGGCGCCGAGGTGGTGCTCGCCGACGAGGTGCTGACCCCCGACTCCTCTCGCTTCTGGCCGGCCGACGTCTATGAGCCCGGCCGCTCGCAACCCTCATTCGACAAGCAGTACGTGCGCGACTGGGCCGATCAGGCCGGCTGGGACCACAACCCCCCCGCGCCCGAGCTGCCGCCCGATGTCGTCGAGCAGACCCGCGCCAAGTACGTCGAGGCCTACGAGCGGATCACGGGGCGCGGCTTCTAGTGGCCAGGGCCAGGGTGCTGATCCGGCCGAAGGAGGGGATCCTCGACCCGCAGGGCAAGGCGGTCGAGCGGGCGCTGCCGGCGCTCGGCTTTAAGGGGGTAGATCACGTCCGGGTCGGGCGCATGGTCGAGTTGGAGGCCGAAGATCCCGAGCGTCTCGCGGAGCTCTGCGAGAAGCTGCTCGCCAACCCGCTGATCGAGGACTTCGAGATCCAGACCCTGTGATCTGGGGGGTCCTTCAATTCCCCGGGTCCTGTGACGAGCGAGACGCGCTGCTCGCCTGCTCGCTGGCCGGCGAGGCACGGCTCCTCTGGCACGAGGAGCGCGGACTGGACGGCGTCGACGCGGTCGTCGTCCCCGGTGGCTTCTCCTACGGCGATTACCTGCGGGCGGGGGCAATCGCCCGCTTCTCCCCGGTGATGGAGGCGGTGGCGGAGTTCGCCGCGCAGGGCGGGCCGGTGCTGGGGATCTGCAACGGCTTCCAGGTGCTATGCGAGGCGGGGCTGCTGCCGGGAGCACTGCTGCTGAATGCGGAGATGCGCTTCGTCTGCCGCCAAGTCGAGCTGATCGCCGCCGGCGCTGAGTCGCCGTTTACGGCCGGAATCTCCGCCGGCGAGCGGCTCTCGATTCCGGCCAAGCACGGCGAAGGACGCTACTTTGCACCGGCGGCGCTGCTCGATGCGATCGAGGCGAGCGGCCAGGTCGCCTTCCGCTACTCGCCGGGGCAGAATCCCAACGGCTCGGCCCGCGACATCGCCGGCGTCCTCAACGAGGCCGGCAACGTGCTCGGTCTGATGCCCCACCCAGAGCACGCCGTCGACCCGTTGAGCGGCTCGACCGACGGGCTTCGCCTCTTCCAAGGCACGAGTACGAATCAGGCCACGGCGTGAGCGCCGGGACCTCCAAGCACCGCGAGCTCGGGCTCACGGACTCCGAGCTTGAGTTGATCGTCAAGAAGCTCGAGCGCGAGCCAAACGACGTCGAGCTGGCGATGTTCAGCCTGCTCTGGTCCGAGCACTGCGCCTACAAGCACTCGCGCAAGCTGCTGCGACGGCTGCCGACCGGCGGCCAGCGAGTGGTGATGGGGCCAGGGGAGAACGCCGGCGCGGTGGACGTCGGCAATGGCTACGCGGTCGCCTTCAAGGTCGAGTCCCACAACCACCCCAGTGCGGTTGAGCCCTTCCAGGGGGCGGCGACCGGGGTCGGCGGCATCCTGCGCGACGTATTCGCCCTCGGCGCCCGGCCGATCGCGATCCTCGACTCGCTGCGCTTCGGCGAGCTGGATTCTGAGCGCTCGCGCTTCCTGCTCGACGGCGCGGTGCGCGGGATCGGCCACTACGGCAACTCGATCGGGGTGGCGACGGTCGCTGGCGAGATCTACTTCGAGGCCCCTTACGAGCACAACTGCCTGATCAACGCGATGTGCGTCGGAATCGCCAGGCAGGAGGAGATGGTGCGCGCCGCCGCCGCCGGGGTCGGCAATGCGGTAGTGCTGATGGGAGCCTCGACAGGGCGCGACGGGATCGGGGGCGCCTCGGTGCTCGCCTCGGCCGAGCTGGGCGGCGGCGACGAGGCCAAGCGCCCAACCGTGCAGATCGGCGATCCCTTTGAGGAGTCCAAGCTGCTGGAGTGCTGCCTGGAGCTGCTGGGAAAGGGGCTGCTGGTCTCTCTGCAGGATCTCGGCGCGGCGGGGTTGACCTCATCGGCGACGGAGATGGCCTCGGCCGGCGGGGTCGGCATCGACCTCGACGTGGCGCGGGTGCCGCTGCGCGAGGCCGACATGGAGCCCTTCGAGATCATGGTCTCCGAGTCCCAGGAGCGGATGCTCGGCGTGGTCGAGCCGAGACGGGTGCTCGAAGTGCTGGCGGTCTGCGAGAAGTGGCAGACCGGCGCCGCGGAGATCGGCGTCGTCACCGACAGCGGCCGGGTGCGGGTGCTGCGCGGCGAGGAGGCGCTCGCCGACATGCCCGTCGACGTCCTCATCGATGGCTGCCCTCTCTACGACCTCAAACCGGCTGAGCCAAACGGGTGGATCTACGGCAACCGGGCCTCGCTGGAGCGCACCGCCTCGGCCGAGGAGACGCTGATCGCCCTGCTCTCCTCTCCCAGTGTCGCCTCGAAGCGGTGGGCCTTCGAGCAGTACGACTCGGTGGTCGGCTCGCGCACCGTGCGCCGGCCCGAGTCGGCCGACGCCGCGGTCCTTCAGCTCCCCGAGGCTGGCAACGCGATCGCCGTCTCGATCGATGGCAACGGCCGCCGCGTCGCCTGCGACCCCTACGCCGGAACGATCGAGGCGGTACTCGAGTGTGCGCAGAACCTCGCCTGCGTCGGTGCCGAGCCGCTCGGCCTCACCAACTGCCTTAACTTCGGAAACCCCGAGAAGCCGGCCCCGGCCTGGCAGCTCGACCGCGCCATCAGCGGCCTCGCCGATGCCTGCGATGCCCTCGATATCCCGGTCGTCGGCGGCAACGTCTCCCTCTACAACGAGGGCCCCGACGGCCCCATCTACCCGACCCCGGTGATCGGCATGGTCGGCGAGCTGCCCGACCCCGGCCGGGTCGCCGCTAGCGCCTTCGCCACGGCGGGCGACGCGATCGGCCTGATCGGCCCCTTCGAGCCGACTCTGGCCGGCTCGCAGCTGGCAAAGCAGCGCGGCGAGTTGGAGCCGGGGCTGCCCCAGCCCGACCTGGCCTCCGTCGCGACCGCCTGTGCGACCGTGCGCAAGGCGGTTCGCGCCGGACGCCTTTCCAGCGCCCATGACGTCAGCGACGGCGGGCTCGCCTGCGCTCTGGCGGAGTGCGCGATCGGCGCCGGCCTCGGCTGCCGAGTCGAGCTCGCAACGCTGCGCGAACGCGGCTGCTCCCCAGAGGAGGCCCTGTTCGGGGAGGGTGCCGGCGGCTTCTTAGTCAGCGGCGAGGGTGCCGCGCTGGAGGATCTCGGCGCCACCCTGATCGGCGAGGTCGGTGGTTCAACGATCGAGATCGCCGCCGGCGAGCGCAGCCTCACGGTCGACCTCGCCGGCGCGGCGAGCGCCTGGCGCTCGCTTCCGGCTCAGGCTGAGCGCGACGGCGGCTGAGACCGGCGCGGCGCAGATCACAAACAGATAGGCATCGTGGGCGATATCGAGGGCTTCCGCCGGCGAGGCCGATCCGCCGACTGCCGCGATGAATCGCGGTGCCGACCTGGCGGAAGGCGGCATTGCCGGTGAAGTCCGCGATCGGCTGATCCTCGCCCGCTGGTACCCTGCCCCGGTAGGCAGTCTGCCTGCGCGTCCGTCTCTCTATTCAGCGAGGAATACGCGCTTTTGACCTTTGCCGAGCGGCTCCTGACCGACCGCGATGGACCGCGCGATGAGTGCGGGGTCTTTGGCGTATTCGCGCCCGGGCACGATGTCGCCCGGCTTGCCTACTTCAGCCTCTACGCGCTCCAGCACCGCGGACAGGAGTCGGCGGGGATCGCCACCTGCGAGGGCGGACACATCACCACGCTGCGCGACTCGGGTCTCGTCTCCCAGGTCTTCGATGAGGAGAAGCTGCGGGCGCTTGAGGGCGACATGGCGATCGGCCACGTCCGCTACTCGACCACCGGCGGCGGTTCCTGGGAGAACGCGCAGCCGGTCTGGCGCGACGATGGCCGCGAGCTGGCCCTCGCCCACAACGGCAACCTGACCAATGCCGTGGAGCTGTGGAGCGAGCTGAAGGCGCGCGGGATCGATTTCCGCGGCACCTCGGACTCCGAGATCATGGCAGCGCTGCTCTCCTCCCACGACGGGAAGTTCATCGAGGACGCCGTCGCCGACGTGATGCCGCGCCTGCAAGGTGCCTACTCCACAGTGGTGATGACCAAGCACGCGATCGTCGCCTTCCGCGACCCGCACGGGGTGCGCCCGCTCTCGCTCGGCCGACTGGGCAAGCGCTTCGTCGTCGCCTCGGAGAGCTGCGCCTTCGACATCATCGGGGCGGAGCTTCTGCGCGAGGTACGCCCGGGCGAGATGGTCTCCCTGACCGAGCGCGGGCTGGAGACCCGCCAGGTCGTCCAGACCGGACGCCCCGCGATGTGTGTCTTCGAGCACATCTACTTCTCCCGCCCCGACAGCCGCCTCGAGGGCAAGGTACTGCAGCAGGTGCGCGGGCGGATGGGCGAGATCCTCTGGCGCGAGGCGCCGGTCGAGGCCGATCTGGTGATCTCAGTGCCCGACTCCGGCAACCCGGCGGCGGCCGGATTCGCCCGCGCCTCGGGGCTGCCGCGGGATGACGGGCTGATCAAGAACCGCTACGTGGCCCGCACCTTCATCCAGCCGGGTCAGGAGCTGCGCAAGCACGGGCTACGGCTGAAGTTCAATCCGCTGCCGGAGATCGTCGCCGACAAGCGAATCGTCGTCGTCGACGATTCGATCGTTCGCGGCAACACCACGCGGCAGATCGTCGGCATGCTGCGTGACGCGGGCGCGAGCGAGGTTCATCTGCGGATCTCTGCACCGCCGATCCGCCACCCGTGCCACTACGGAATCGACATGTCGACCCGCGAGGAGATGGTCGCCCACAACCGCACCGTGCAGGAGATCGCCGACGAGCTCGATGCCGACTCGCTCGCCTACCTCTCGATCGAGGGCGTCTACGAGGCGGTCGGGACGCCGGCGGAGGATCACTGCGACGCCTGCTTCACCGGCCGCTACCCACTCGGGAATCCCGAGGACGCGAACGGAAAGTTCGCCCTCGAGGAGATCGCCGTCGTGCCGGCCTCGCGATAACCCCACCGCGAACCTTTTTCACCCCAATAGTGGAAACAAAGTGCGATTGCGGCCGCGACGGACGCATCCAGCTCGCCAATCCAGGCCTACTTCCGGAGGTTGGCGCGTCGCGTTGCGAGAGGATGCGGTGGTGAGCGCCTTCCGCATCGTCGTCCTCGCTTCGGGCAGCGGCACCAACCTGCAGGCGATCCTCGACCGGTTGCACGGGCGCGAGGGGATCGAGGTGGTCGGGGTCGGTTCGGACAGGCCCGACGCGAAGGCGTTGGAACGGGGGCGGGCGGCCGGGGTGAAGACCGCCGTCTTTCCCCGCCAGGAGTTCGCCGATCGGCAGGCGCGCGACGCGGTGCTGGCCGAGTGGATCGAGTCGCTCCGGGCCGACCTCGTCGCCCTCGCCGGCTTCATGCAGTTGCTCAGCGGGTCATTCGTCAAGCGCTTCCGCAACCGCATCGTCAACGTCCACCCGGCGCTGCTTCCCGCCTTCCCCGGACTTGACGCGATCGGGCAGGCGCTGGAGGCAGGGGTCGAGGTGACCGGCGTCACCGTGCACTTCGTCGATGAGGGCATCGACACCGGGCCGGCGATCGTTCAGCGTCGCGTCCCGGTCCCGGTGGACCGCAGTCGGGCGGCGCTGGAGGAGGCGGTCCACGCCGTCGAGCACGAACTCTATCCGGAGGCGATCCGCATGATCGCGCGAGGCAGAGCTAGGATCGACCCGAGCGACCATCATGTGGTCGTGGTCGATGACTGAGGCTGCCGCAGACACCAGTGCCGAGGCCGTGAGCGACGGCGCGATCCGGGTGCGCCGGGCGCTGATCTCGGTCTCCGACAAGACCGGCGTCGCCGACTTCGCAAAGAGCCTGGCGGGCCTCGGCGTCGAGATCCTCTCCACCGGCGGCACCGCTTCGGCCCTGCGAGAGGCAGGGCTGGAGGTGACCGACGTCTCGGAGTTCACCGGCCAGGAGGAGATCCTCGACGGCCGGGTCAAGACGCTGCACCCGCGCCTGCACGCGGCTCTGCTGGCCCGCCGCGAGGACCCAGAGCACATGGCGACGCTGGAGCGCGAGGGGATCGAGCCGATCGATCTTGTCTGCGTAAACCTCTACCCCTTTGAGCAAACCGTCGCCGGACACGAGGTGACGCCCGAGGTTGCGATCGAGAACATCGACATCGGCGGCCCGACGATGATCCGCGCCGCGGCGAAGAACCACCAGGGCGTCGCCGTGATCGTCAAGCCCGAGTCCTACGATGCGGTCTGCGCCGAGCTGGAGGAGACGGGCGGTGAGATCTCCGCCTCGACCCGGCACTGGCTCGCCAACGAGGCGTTCGCCCAGACGGCGCGCTATGACGCGGCGATCAGCCGCTGGTTCTCGGCTGAGTACGAGGAGTTTCCCGAGCACCTCGCGGTCGCCTACGAGAAGGTGCTCGATCTCTCCTACGGCGAGAACCCGCACCAGCGCGCGGCTCTGTACTCCGAGGCCGGCATCCGCAGCCACGTCCTCTCGCGCGTCTCGAAGCTGCACGGGCGAGCGCTCTCCTTCAACAACGTGCTCGACCTCGACTCGGCACGCCGCCTGGTCGAGGACTTCGAGGAGCCCGCCTGCGTGATCGTCAAGCACAACAACCCCTGCGGGGTGGCGATCGGCGATGGCGCTCTGGAGGCCTACGAAAAGGCGCTCGCCTGCGATCCGATGTCGGCCTACGGCGGTGTGATCGCGCTCAACCGGTCGATCGGGGTGGCGCTGGCCGAGGCCCTGAACGAGAACTTCGTCGAGGTCCTGATCGCGCCCGACTACGAGGGCAGAGCGCTCGACGTGCTCCAGCGCAAGGAGGCGATCCGCATCCTCTGCGGCGAGGAGCGCCGGGCGCCCGACCCGGTCGAGCGCGACGCCAAACGGGTGCTTGGCGGACTGCTGATCC
Source organism: uncultured Solirubrobacterales bacterium (assembly GCA_963777915.1). Classification (GTDB taxonomy): domain Bacteria; phylum Actinomycetota; class Thermoleophilia; order Solirubrobacterales; family 70-9; genus CAVUPF01. Next base: position 40,259 of record CAVZSH010000008.1, read on the forward strand.
AGGACCGCGACGGCGACCCCGAGCCGCGCGAGCTGATGGAGATAGTGACGAGGACACAGCCCAGCGAGGAACAGTGGCGCGACATGCTCTTCGCCTGGACCGTGGTCCGCCACGTCCGCTCCAACGCGATCGTGATCGCCAAGGACGGCGCGACGCTGGGGATCGGCGCCGGCCAGATGAGCCGGGTCGACTCCGTCCGCCTCGCCGTTGAGAAGTGCAGGAACGCGCGCGCAGAGAAGGCCAACGACCTCCTCTCAGGCTCGGCGGTCGCCTCTGATGCCTTCTTCCCCTTCGCCGACGGGCCCCAGGCGTCGATCGAGGCCGGCGCCACCTCGGTGATCGAGCCCGGCGGCTCCAAACGGGATGGGGAGGTCATCGAAGCCTGCGACGCGGCCGGGGTGGCAATGGTCTTCACCAAGCACCGACACTTCCGGCACTAGCGTCCCTTCAGAATGGTCGGTTGCAGTGCCCCCGCCGGGACTCGAACCCGGGCCGCGCGGCTTAAAAGGCCGCCGCTCTAACCAACTGAGCTACAGGGGCGCGGCGCCCATCGTAGGTCAAGACAACTCTGGCAGGCCCTCCTGAGGAGTCGATGCCTCGGCGTGGGTCCGGACTGGGATGCGGCCGGCACGGCGGGCGGCGTATCCGGCCTCCACCGCACGCCGCAGGGCACTCGCCATCGCGGTTGGCTCCGCCGCGCCGAAGATCGAGCTGGCCGCCATCACCGCGTCACAGCCCAGCTCCATCGCCAGGGCAGCGTCGGACGCGGTGCCGATCCCAGCGTCGAGGATGACTGGAACCCCGGCCCGCTCGGCGAGGATCGCGATGTTGTAGGGGTTGCGAATGCCGGCTCCGGAACCGATTGGCGAGCCCAGCGGCATCACCGCGGCGCAGCCGGCCTCCTCGAGACGGCGGGCGAGGACCGGGTCGTCATTGGTGTAGGGAAGGACGGTGAAGCCATCGGCGAGGAGCTGCTCAGCGGCGTCCAGCAGCTCGACCGCGTCGGGATAGAGGGTGCGATCGTCGCCGATCACCTCAAGCTTGATCCACTCGGTGCCGAATGCCTCTCGGGCAAGCCGCGCGGTGCTGACGGCGTCGCGCGCCGTGTAGCAGCCGGCGGTGTTGGGCAGGGCGAAGAGGCCGAGGCTGTCGAGCACCTCCAGCACGGAGCGGCCGGCGAGCGGATCGACCCGCCGCAGCGCAACGGTGACAATCTCGGCGCCGGAGGCGGCCAGCGCGCTCTCCATCTGATCGAGCGAGCGAAAGCCGCCGGTGCCGGCGATCAGCCGCGATGACCACTCGCGGCCGCCCAGCTCCCAAACATCGGCGCCGCCCTGGATCGCGGCGAGGACCTCGACCCTCTGGTCCTCGCGCAGCTCCGTCGCGGGCCACTCGCCGCGGGGGATCACCTCGCCGTCGAGCGACGCCGCGACGCCGCGGGCGTCCGGCTCGGCGCCACTCTCGCGCACGGCGATCTCGAGAGTCGCGCCCGCGGGCAGCTCGCGCGCCTCGCCATTCAGCTCGACCCTCATAGGAGGACCTTCCCCAGCTCCTGTGCGCCGAAGCGCTCGGGGGCGGCGGCCGCCACCGCATCCGGAAGCCGGCCCTCGTCGAGCAGCTCCGCGACCGCATCGGCGCACAGCGGCGCCAACAGGATGCCGTTGCGATAGTGCCCGGTCGCCAGGATCAAGCCGTCGAGGTCGCTCGGCCCGATCAACGGCAGGTTGTCCGGCGTCCCCGGGCGCAACCCCGCCATCGCCTCCACCAGCTCCATCTCGGCGATGTCGGGCAGCAGCCGATACGCCTCGCGCAGCAGCTCGTGAATACCGCCCGCAGTGACCGCAGTGTCGAACCCTCGCTCCTCGACCGTGGCGCCGGCGATCAGGCGACCGTCGGGGCGCGGCACGAGGTAGACGCGCTCAGAGGCGACGATCCGCTCGCACGGCACAGCGCCGGCTGGGGCGCGCAGCTCGAGGATCTGGCCCTTTACCGGGCGGACCGGTGGACGAGCGGCCGGCGGCAGCCACTCGGCGCGCCCGGACCAGGCGCCGGTGGCGAGCACGATCGCGGCTGCATGCAGCTCCTCACCCCCCGAAGTCCGCACCCCTCTCAACCGCCCTTGGCCGAGCAGCGACGCGGAGACCTCGGTTTCGGCCCGCACCTCGACCCCCTCGGCCGCGAGAGCAGCGAGCAGCGCCGCGACCAGAGCCCGCGGGTCGACCGCCGCCTCGCCCGGCACATGCACGCCGCCGTTGAGGGACGGCGTCAGCCCGGGCTCCAGCTCGCGGCAGCGGCGGGGCGCTAGCCACTCGGCTCCGAGGTCGAGCGAGCGCTGGAGATCGTGGAGGCGGCGCAGCTCCGCCGCCTCGTCGCGGTCGAGGGCGAGGTGCAGTGCGCCACGCCGCGAGTAGCCGATCGCCTTGCCGGTCGCAGCCTCCAGCTCGGCGGCGAAAGCCGGGTAGCGCTCGGCGGCGGCGAGGGTCATCTCGAGCAGCGCGGGCTCGCCGAAGGCAAGCTCGCCGACCGGGGCCAGCATCCCGGCTGCCACCCGCGTCGCCCCTGCCGGCGGCGCTGCCCGGTCGAGCACGAGGACCCGCGCGCCGCGCCGGGCAGCGCACCAGGCGCAGGAGAGCCCGATCACTCCGGCCCCCACGACGATCGCGTCGTAACTTCGCTTCTCGGTCAACTTGCCTCCGCCGGCATTACCCGGATCAGGTCCAGACGGTCGGTGACCTCGTTGCCACCCTCTCAGCCTCTTCGGCTCCCGTACGACACCGATGCTACCCCCCTCGCGGGCTCCTCAAGCAATAATCGCCTTATGAGCCTTGCCCCCCCAGAGGCCGATGGCCCGCTGCGCCGCGAGCGCCTGCGTACCGCGCGCCTCTACTTCGTCTGCGACGCCCTGCCGCGCGGCGAAGAGCCCGAAGCGCTGCTGCGCGCCGCGCTGAGCGGCGGCGTCGAGGTCGTGCAGCTGCGCGAGAAGGAGCTGGGGCGCGAGGTGATCGAGCGCTCGGCGCGCACTTTCCGACGCCTCTGCGACACCTACAGCGCCCTCTTCATCGTCAATGACGACCCTCACCTGGCCAGCGCCTGCGACGCAGACGGTGTCCACATAGGCCAGGACGACGTCTCCGTCTTGGAGGCGCGGGAAGTGCTCGGGCCAGAGGCGATCATCGGCCACTCCACCCACTCCGAGGATCAGATCGAGTCGGCGAGGGGGCAGCCGGTCGACTACATCAGCGTGGGGCCCGTTTGGGAGACGCCGACCAAAGCGGGACGCCCGGCAGTCGGCCTCGCCCTGGTCGAACACGCGGCGAAGAGCGGGTCACATCCCTTCTTCGCGATCGGCGGCATCGATCCATCAAACGCCGCGGAGGTCGTCAAGGCAGGAGCGCGGCGGCTCGGCGTGGTGCGGGCGATCCGAGACGCTGAGAACCCGACCGCGGCGGCCGAATCGCTGCGACGGGCCCTGGCAATCGTCGGAGAGTCTGCTCCCGGTGGCTGAGCGGCTGCGCAAGCGCAAGCGAGGTGCGGTGCCGACCCCGCGCGAGCGCATGGAGCGTGGCTACGCCCGCGCCGAGGAGCGCAACCGCGAAGCACGCGAGGCGCTGGAGCCGCTGGCCGAAGGGGAGCGGCCGCTGGTCGTGACGATCGGCGCCGTCGTCGCGGCGCTGGTCGCGGCCTCGATCGTCGGCGGCTACCTGGCCGGGGCACAGGTCAGCGGTGACCAACCCAAGCTGGCCCAGGTGGCGGCACCTGCCCTGCTGATGGGGATCATGGCCTGGGGCATGTGGCGAGCCCGCTACTGGGCGGTGCTCGGCTTCCAGGTGGTTCTGGTGTTCCTCATCTTCAGTGCCGTCTTCGGCCTCGCGGTGCAGGCCGCGACCATCGTGCAGATCATCGCCACGCTCGGCCTGCTCGCAGTCTCCGGCGGCTTCTTCTTCTTCATGGTCAAGGCGATGGCACAGATTCAGATGCCCCAGCGTCTTCCCCGGGATTGACCTTTCTATAGGCTCAGGCGCGATGGCCGATTCCTTCGACTCGATCGTCATCGGTGGCGGCCCTGGTGGCTACGTCGCGGCGATCCGCGCGGCCCAGCTGGGCCGCAAGACAGCGGTGGTCGAGCGCGACAAGGCGGGCGGGCGCTGCCTCAACTACGCCTGCATCCCGGCCAAGACGGTCCTGCACACGGCGGAGCTATACGACCAGGCTCGAAACAGCGCCGACCTAGGGCTGACCGTGAAGGGCGCCTCGATCGACTGGGACGCGCTCGGCAGGCGCCGCGCCGCCGTCTCGGAATCGCTCTCCGGCGGAGTCAAGATGCTCTGGGACAAGAACAAGGTGACGATGATCGAGGGCGAGGGCTCGCTCACCGCGGAGGGCAACGTCAAGGTCGATGACACTGTGTATGAGGCGGGCGCGGTAGTTCTTGCCACCGGCTCGGTCTCATTGCCGATCCCCGGCGTGCAGTTCGGCGACCGCGTCCTTGACACCTGGGGCGCCTGGTCGCTGCCTGAGCTGCCAAAGAAGATCGCCGTGGTCGGCGGCGGCGCCTCGGGCTGTGAGATCGCCTCCGCCTACGGTCGCTTCGGCGCCGAGGTGCTGCTGATCGAGATGCTCGATCAAATCCTCCCCGCCGAGGACCGCGACGTTGTCCGCGTCGTCGAGCGCGCCTTCAAGAAACAGAACATCACGATCTCCACCGGTGCGCCGGTCGAAAACGTCGAGGCCGGCAAGGGCTCAGTCAAGCTCACCTACGGCGGCTCCTCGGCAGAGGTCGACTACCTCCTGATCGCCGGCGGCCGGGCACCGGACACCGAAGGGCTGGGCCTCGCCGAGGCGAGAGTCGAGCTGGAGGAGAGCGGCAAGGTCAAGGTCGACCGCTACCAGCGCACCTCTAACCCCAAGGTCTACGCGATCGGCGACCTGGTCAATGCCAAGGCGCTCGCCCATAAGGCCTCCGAGGAGGGCGTCGTCGCGGTCGAGCATGCCGCGGGCGCACCGACCCATCCGGTCGATCAGAACCTCATCGCCGGGGCAACCTTCTGCCAGCCGCAGGTGGCCAGCGTCGGGATGACCGAGGCGGCGGCCAAGCAGGCAGGGTACGAGATCAAGGTCGGCAAGCTCAAACTGGGCGGGGTCGGCGCCGCGACCGTCTATGACGACAAAGACGGCCTTGTCAAGCTCGTCGTCGACGCCACCTACGGCGAGATCCTCGGCGCCCACATCGTCGGCAATCGCGCCTGCGACATGGTCGCCGAGCTGGTCGCGACTATGGCCCTGGAGGGCGGCTACCAGGAGCTGGCGCGGATCGTCCACCCCCACCCGACGATCTCCGAGGCGATCCTCGACGCCGCCCGCGACGTCGAGGGCTGGGCGATCCACGCTTGAGCGGCCGCTGGCGCTAGCGCTAGCTCAACCGATCCGATACCGAGATTGAGGCAACCTTGAGCAGGTGCGATCGGCGGCCGGCCGGGTTGACGCGATCAGCGCCAGGCCGGCCGAGCGAGAGTAGGGAGCCGGTCCGCGAGCGAGGCGCTCAAGGTTCCCCAGCGCTAGCGAATCTCGACCCTGATCGACACCTGATCGCCCTTCACGTCTCATAGAGTCGTGGTGTGGCAGAGCTTCGCCCCACCTTCTACTTCGACCTCGGCAGCCCCTACGCCTACCTCACCGCGGAGCGGATCAGCGGACTCTTCACGGAGGCGGGGCTGGAGCAGCCGGAGTGGCAGCCGGTCCTGCTCGGCGGCCTGTTCAAGCGCTTCGAGCGCGACTCGTGGGCGAACGGGCCCGGGCGCCAGGGAGGGATCGCGGAGATCGAAAGGCGTGCCTCTGCCTATGGCCTGCCACCGCTGTCCTGGCCCGAGCCCTGGCCCGGCAACACTCTTTTCGCGATGCGGGTCGCGACCTTCGCCAAGCAGACCGGCCGCACCGTCTCCTTCTCCCTCGCAGCCTTCCGCCAGGCCTTCGCCGCCGGTCGCGACCTCTCCGACCCCGACAACGTGCTGATCGCCGCCGCCGCCTGCGAGCTTCACCCCAAGGCGCTGCTCAAAGCCGTGCAGACCGCCGTCGTCAAGGACTCCCTGCGCGAGGCGACCGACCGCGCCGCCGAGCAGGGAGTGCGAGGGGTCCCTTCCCTGGCCGTCGGCGAGGAGGTGTTCTGGGGCGATGACAGAGTCGAGGAAGCGCTCGAAGCGGCAAGCTAAGGTCAGTTCGAATGGCTGACCTCCCCGACGCCGCCACCTGTTACGAGCTGCTCGCCCGAATGGCGCTGATCCGCCGCTTCGAGGAGGAGGCGGGGCGCCAGTATCAGCGCGCCAAGGCAGGGGGCTTCCTGCACCTGGCGATCGGCGAGGAGGCGACGATCGTCGGCACCGCCTCGGTGATGCGTGAGCAGGACTACCTGATTGGCAGCTACCGCACCCACGGCCACGCGATCGCCCGCGGCACCGAGCCGAAGCGGGTTATGGCGGAGCTGTTCGGGCGGATCGATGGGACCAGCGGCGGCCGCGGCGGCTCGATGCACATCTTCGACCGCACCAACCGCTTCATGGGCGGCTACGGGATCGTCGGCGGCAACCTGCCGATCGCCGCCGGCCTCGCCCTCTCCTCGGAGTACAAGGGTGAGGACGCGGTCACCGTCTGCATGTTCGGCGACGGCGCCTCCAACGCGGGAAACTTCGGCGAGACTATGAACCTGGCGGCACTCTGGAGCCTGCCCGTCCTCTTCATGGTCGAGAACAACCTCTATGGGATGGGGACCTCTGTCGAGCGCCATTCCGCTCAGACCGACCTCTCCAAGAAGGCTGAGGGCTACGGCATCCCCGGCAAGCGGGTAGACGGGATGGACGTGATCGCAGTTCGCGAGAGCGTCGCGGAGGGGATCCGGCTTGCCCGCGAGGAGCGCCGCCCGACGATCCTTGAGGCCTTCACCTACCGCTATCGCGGCCACTCCGCCGCCGACCCTGAGGTCTACCGCCAGCGCGAGGAGGTCGAGGAGTGGCGCGAGAAAGACCCGATCGAGACCTTCGCGCGGCGCTGCGTGGGGGCGGGAGTACTTGGGGAGCGCGAGGTGGAGGAGGCGCGCGCGAAGGCCGATCAGGAGGTGAAGGCGGCTGTCGAGTTCGCCGATATCTCCCCCGAACCTCCGCTTGACACTCTTTATGAACACCTCTACGTGCTCGACAGCAACAGCGGCTGGTACGCCGTCGATGAGCGCAGCCCGCAACCGCACCGCGGGGAGCGTGAGGACCGAATGCCCGACACCGCGCGCGAGCTGGCAGAGGCGGGCGCCGCCTACGCCGGGCAGCCCGACGGGCGACGCCCCAACCCGGCCGAGCAAGGCGATGCCCAGGAGGGCGTCGAGCCGGAGATCGCCGAGGAGGTCGAGGACTGATGGCGACAATTCGTATGCGCGAGGCCCTGCGCGACGCGCTGGCCGAGGAGATGCGCCGCGATGAGGCCGTCTTCGTGATGGGCGAGGACGTCGGCGTCTTCCAGGGGGCGTTCAAGGTGACCGAAGGGCTGCTAGAGGAGTTCGGGGAGCGGCGCGTACGCGACACGCCGATCTCCGAGAACACGATCGTCGGCACCGGGATCGGCGCGGCGATGGCTGGGCTGCGGCCGATCGTCGAGCTGATGACGGTCAACTTCTCGCTGCTGGCGCTCGACCAGATCGTCAATCACGCCGCCGCGATCCCCTACATGTTCAACGGCCAGGCGCGGGTGCCGATGGTGATCCGGATGCCAGGCGGTGGCGGGCACCAGCTTGGCCCCACCCACTCTCACAGTCTCGAGGCCCTCTACCTGCAGGTCCCAGGGCTGTTGGTCGCCTGCCCCTCGACGCCGGCCGACGGCAAGGCCCTCCTGAAGGCGGCGATCCGCGACGACAACCCGGTCGTCTTCATCGAGCACGAGTCGCTTTATGGGACGCGGGGCGAGGTCGCCGAGGGCGACGAGGAGGTGCTGCGCTTCGGCGAGGCGGCGGTGCGCCGGGAGGGCAGCGACGTGACGATCATCGGAGTGCTGAAAATGGCGCAGGTGGCAGGGCGGGCGGCGACCCAGCTCTCCCACGAGCACGGCGTCGAGGCCGAGGTGATCGATCCGCGAACCCTGCGTCCTCTCGACCTCGACACAATCCTCGCCTCTGTGCGCAAGACGAACCGGGCGGTGATCGTCGAGGAGGGATGGCCGCACGGCGGCGTCGGCGCCAACCTCTCGACCTTGATCACCGAGCAGTCATTCGACTACCTCGACGCGCCGGTGCAACGAGTCACCGGGGCGGACGTCCACATGCCGTACTCCAAGCGACTGGAGCAGGCCGCCATCCCGCACGAGGAGCACGTGGTGAAGGCGGCGCTTGCGGCGCTGGAGGGGTCCATCTGATGCCCGATATCGTCATGCCGAGGCTCTCGGACTCGATGGAGGAGGGGACTGTCCTGCAGTGGTTAAAGCAGGTAGGGGATGCAGTCAGCGTCGGGGAAGAGCTGGTGGAGATCGAGACCGACAAGGCGAACATGGTCTACGAGAGCGATGTGGCGGGGACGCTGCTCGAAATCGTCGCCGAGGAGGGGGAGACTTTGCCGATCGGGAGCACGATCGCCCGGGTTGGCGGGGCTGGGGAGCCGTCCAAGAAGGAGAGGAAGAAGCAGAAGGCCGCGGCTGCTGGAGCGTCTGCCGTTGCCGAAGCTCCGGCGTTGGGAGCCACTCCCAGCATCGGCGATGGACGGGCGAAGGCGTCTCCTCTGGCTCGGCGCATGGCCAAGGAGAAGGGACTGGACCTCTCCCAGCTCCGGGGGTCCGGGCCCGGGGGGCGGGTCGTGAAGGCCGATGTCGAGGGGGCCGGTGGCCCCCTGCCCGCTACCCCTGCACCCTCAGCTGCCGCCGGCTCGGGGACCCCTGAGACCGCGAAGGGGAAGACGACCTTCCAGGACCTGAGCAAGCTCCAGTCGACGATCGCTCGAAGGATGGCGGAGTCCAAGGCGACCGCGCCGCACTTCTACCTGACCGCCGAGATCGACATGAGCCGGGCGGTCCAGGCGCGCGGGCGGATCAAAGCGGCGGCGGGAGAGGGCGATGCGGCGCCCTCCTTCAACGACATGGTCGTCAAGGCCTGCGCGATCGCCCTGCGCGAGCACCCGCGCGCCAACGGCGCCTACCGCGACGGGCGTTTCGAGCTGTACTCGCGGGTCAACGTCGGGGTCGCGGTCGCCGGAGCCGACGCCCTCGTCGTCCCCACCGTCTTTGACGCCGACCGCAAGGGCCTGCGCCAGATCGCCTCAGAGTCGCGCGCCCTGGCGCAGCGCGTCCGCGACGCCCAGATCACCCCGCCCGAGCTCTCCGGCGCCACCTTCACCGTCTCAAACCTCGGCATGTACGGGATCGACAACTTCGCGGCGGTGATCAACCCACCGCAGGCCGCGATCCTCGCGGTCGGCGCGATCAGCGAGCGTCCGGCGGTTCGCGACGGCGAGCTGATGGTGGCCCACCTGATGTCCGCCACCCTCGCCTGCGATCACCGCATCCTCTACGGGGCCGAGGGAGCGGAGTTCCTCGGGCGCATCCGCTCCCTTCTCGAGGAGCCACTTTCCCTAGCCCTTTGAGCAGGTTTCCTTTTCGCCGGTCATCGCACCCAGGGCGCTGGCGAAGGAGAAGTTGGCGGAGACCCGGATGACGCCCGAATGCGCGGCGCGGACCTGGGTCCACTCGCCCCGGCGCAGGATGCAGCCGGCGCCGCGTTCGATCGACCAGTAGGGGGTAAAGCTGACCCGGACCAGGAATTCGCCGGGTCGGGTCACGTCCAGGCCAAAGCTCTGGCGGCCGACCCAGAGGGTTCGCGCCCCGCTCGACCCCAGCGCCTCGACCATCGGATCGGGGTTTCGAACCGCGTAGACACGCCAATTCGCCGAGTGCCAGCGCGGCGCCAGGTAGTGCGGGCTGCTCAGGATCAGCTGCCGCTCCGCCAGTGAGGAGTAGTCGAGCGGGGCGTTGGGCAGCGCCACGTAGGAGACAGCGTTGCGGCGCAGCCATTCGCCGTAGGAGCGGCTGGTGAGCGCGCCTTCGTCATAGAAGATGTCGTTTCGCGTGGTGTCGAGCTGGCGCAGCCAGCCGCGCGCCAAGTCGAACTCGGGCGCCAGGTATACCGACTCCCAGTGGTCGGCGGTTGGCGGGACCTCTATCCGCGCGCCCTGGGCGCCATGGTCGCGCAACCACCTCGACACTGGGTGAAAGTAGGCGGGCGCGGTCGAGGGGTCGCCGACGCTACGGGCGATCTGGCTGACGCTTGCCGTCACCTGCCAGTAGAGGCCCCCGGCCATCACCGCCGCCAGCGCCCAGGCCGAGACGCGCGGTCGGCGGGCGAGCAACGCCGCGGCCAACACCGGCCCGCCGAAAAGGGCGCCCAGCCGCACCGCGTTGCCGCCGACCGGGTTCGGCGCCAGCCACAGCAGCGTCGAGGCCAGCACATAGCCGACGAGGACCCAGCGGAGCTGGCGCTCCTCGCGGGCCAGCCCCCGGGTCACGTAGAGCGCCCCCCCACACCACAACGGGATCGCCACATAGGAGGAGAAGGCAAAAGGGAACTGGCCCGGTTCGGGAAAGGCCAGATTGGGGAGGACTATCAGGATGAGGGCAACGCCGGCGACCCAGAGCGCGATCCTGTTGACCGGGCGGCCCCGCTCCAGCGAGCCAGCGAGGACAACTCCCGCCAGGAAGACCGCGGCGACCGGGCTGGCCAATGCGCAACCCGCGCCGGCGACGAGCGCCGAGCGCGAGCGGCCCACCTGCAGGTAGCGCAAAGCGGCGAGCCCGAATGCCACCCCCAGCGCGAAGGTGAGCTGGCCATCGGCGAGCAGCGTCACAACCCCGGCTGCGAACCAGAGAGTCGCCCAGCGCGCCGCCGCCCCCCAGCGGTCGCGCACCAGGCGGTCGAAGAAGTAGGCGGAGACGACGACCGCAATCGCTCCCACCACCTGGGGGCCCAGCACCGATGCAAGCGGCGGGAAGAGGACGCTGTAGGTGAGCAGGTAGTGACCGGCGTACCAGCTGCTGTTCCAGATCGCCAGTCCCGCACGCTGAAATAGCTCGGTGCGGAAGACCTGCGCGGCGAGGTCGCCGACCTGCGGGTTCCAGGCCAGCATCACGGCGGCGAGCACCGTGCTGAGTGCCACCGCTGGGAGCCATTCGGGTCGGAGAGCCTTGGACTGGGCCATGGGAGGTGCCGCAAGGATAGAGCGGCGCCGTGCAACGATTTCAAGAATGAGCGCGGAAGTCCTGGTAGTGCGCTGTGGCATCGTCCCCTACGAGGAGGCGCGTGTCGCCCAGCGGTGGCTGAGTGCGGCGCGACAAGAAGGCGCGATCCCGGACGTGCTGCTGCTGCTTGAGCATCCGCCCGTCTACACCCGCGGCCGCCGCTCGACCGCCGAGGAGCTGCCGATGGCAACCGAGTGGTACAGGATGCAGGGAATCGAAGTCCGCGACACTAACCGTGGCGGCCGCGTCACCTATCACGGCCCGGGCCAGCTCGTCGCCTACCCGATCGTCTCGCTGAAGCCCTACGACGATGACGTCCACGAGCACGTGCGGCGGCTAGAGCGGGTGGCGATCTCCGCCCTGGCCGAGCACGGCGTCGAGGCTGCAACGATCGAGGGCCTGACCGGCGTCTGGACACGCGGCGCGGCGCCCGGCTCGGCGGCGGGGCCACAGGAGGCCCGCAAGATCGCCTCAATCGGGGTCCATGTCAGCCGCGGCGTCACCACCCATGGCCTGGCGATCAACGTCAACAACGACCTGCAGCCGTTCGAGTGGATCGTTCCCTGCGGGATAGATGGCTGCCAGGTGACGTCTTTGGGCCGCGAGCTGGGCGTCGAGCAGGATCTCGATGCCTTTGCCAATACGGTCGCCGTCGGCTTTGGGAAGACCTACGAGCGCATCCTGACCGCGACAGACCCAGTTGCGCTGGGACTCGACAGCGCTAGGCTCGGGGTCGCATGACCGAGACCACCGCGACAGCGGCCGAGCGCAGCCACGTCACCCGCTCCCGCGCCAAGCCGGGCGGGACAGCGGCTGCGGCCGACGGTGCCATCCCCCTCCACCGCGCCCGCAAGCCGCCGTGGCTGAAGGTCCCCGCCCCGGGCGGGCCCACCTACCGCCGACTCAAGGCGGAGATCGGCAAGGGGGGGCTGCACACCGTCTGCGAGGAGGCCAACTGCCCCAACGTCGGGGAGTGCTGGGAGCGCGGCACGGCGACCTTCATGATCCTCGGCGACATCTGCACACGGCGCTGCGGCTTTTGCAACGTGAAGACCGGGGTGCCGAGTTGGAACGACCCCCTGGAGCCTCTGCGAGTCGCGAATCAGGTGAAAAGGATGGAGCTGCGCCACGCCGTTATCACCTCGGTCGATCGGGACGATCTGCCCGACTACGGCGCCAGCGCTTTCGTCGGCGTGATCCGCTCAATCAGGTTGATGGCCCCCGGCTGCAAGGTCGAGGTCCTCACCCCGGACTTTCGCGGCCAGGAGATGCCGCTCGCCAAGGTGCTCCACGAGGGTCCCGACGTCTTTAATCACAACGTCGAGACGGTGCCGCGCCTCTACCCGAAGGCGCGCCGCGGCTCTCAGTTCATGCGCTCGGCCCGGGTGTTGAGGCTTGCGAAGGAAATGGGCGGCGAGAAGGTCCTCACCAAGTCCGGGCTGATGGTCGGCCTCGGCGAGTCCTTCGAGGAGATGGTCGAGGCCTTCGCCATCTTGCGCGAGCATCGCGTTCAGATCCTCACCGTCGGCCAGTACCTGCGCCCTACCGAGGACCACCTGCCGATCGAGCGCTACTGGCACCCGGAGGAGTTCGCTGCCCTCGAGCGCGCCGCCTATGAGATCGGCTTCGAGTCGGTTGCCGCCGGCCCCCTGGTTCGCAGCAGCTACCACGCCGACCAGAATCTGCCCGAGCGGGCGCTCGCGAGTTAGTTCAGTCAGTGGAGCCAACCCGACTCAATGCGAACCACTGCGCGCGGCTCCCCGGCGGGCGGATGGCGCTTGACGGCGGCGAATAGCGGAGCACGAGGTTGCTGAATAGCCGTCCTAGCGGCCCGAATGCGGAGAACGAGGACAGTTCATTCGTGCAACGAGGGCGCGTAGGAGATTCCGACGATGAGTCCCTCGGGCGAGAGCGTCCGTGTGACGGTCTGGCCCCACGGCTCCTCGCGCGCGGGGTGCAGCAACTCGTAGCCGGCGGCCCTGAGCTCCTCCCCCGCGGCGGTCACGGCGTTCGCGTGGGCCACCTCGAACTCGATACTGGCTTGCGGGACAGGTCGGTCAGCCGGCCACTCGCTCGTCCCGAAGCACGCCTGCGCTGCATCCGTCAGCGGCCATACGCCGAAGTGCTTGGAACCCCCGATCTTCTCGCTGTGGTAGTAGTCGCCCTGCCCTTCGAGGGGCAGGCTGATCACGTCCAGATACAGCCTACGGCTCTCCGGTGGGTCAGCGGCGATTACGGCTACGCTGGTAATGAACTCGATCTTCATGGGCATCGATTCAAGCAAGCCCACCGAACACCGTCTTGAACGAAACGGACACGTACGGCTACCGGGAGTTCCCAGCGCCGCCTGATTTGCGCGACTCGCTCGTCTGCCTGTGGGTGAGGCGCGGCTCCGGCGCGGTCCGAGTGTTTCCCGACGGCTGCACTGACCTCGTCTGGCGCCAAGGCCAGGGCGCGTTCATCGCCGGGCCAGACACCATGCCGTGGCATTCGATCACCGAGCCCGATGAGTTGATCTTTGGCGCGCGCTTCCTCCCGGGCGCAGGCGGACCCGCGCTTGGAGTCCCGTTGTCGGAGCTTCGCGATCGCCGGGTCGGGATCTCCACGATGGGCCTCGATCCGCGCGACGAGCTGCACGGCGGGGCCGATCCCAACGTCATGCTCCACCTGCTCGCATCGGCGGCGGCGCGGCTTGTGGATGCCGGCCCGCCGGATCTCGCCGTTCAGGCGGCGGTCGTGCGCCTCCAAGATCCAACTCAGCGCGCCGCGGCGCTGGCCGCGGATCTCGGGTTCAGCGAGCGCCAGCTTCGACGCCGCTTCCTGGCCTCCGTCGGCTATGGCCCCAAGACGCTTCAACGCATCCTGCGCCTGCGCCGCTTCATCGCCGGCGAGCGCCACGACCTCGCTCGGACCGCCCTCGATGCAGGTTACGCCGACCAGGCGCACCTCGCGCGCGAGTGCCGCCGGCTGACCGGCCTCAGTCCGAGCCAACTCCCCTGACGCCCTAGCGCGCAACCGACAACGCGCGGGTTCGCATTGAAGTCGGGTTTTATGGAGCCAGCCGGGATCGAACCGGCGACCTCCGCCTTGCAAAGGCGGCGCTCTGCCAGCTGAGCTATGGCCCCGTGCGCCCAAGTCTAGGGCGTCGCTACTTGGCGACAGCACGCTTATAGCGGGCCACCGCGAGGAAGGCGAATAGGGCAGCGATGCCTATCGACTAGGCGACCGCGCCCCAGACGTCGTTCCCGGCGGGCGCGCCGAGAAAGAGGGCACGCATAGCGTTGACGGTGATCGTGAAGGGGTTGATTTCGGCGAAGGCCTGTAGTGCCGCCGGCATCGAGGCGACCGGGACGAAGGCCGAGGAGACGAAGGTGAGCGGAAAGATGAGGATGAAGCCGATCGACTGCGAGGCCTCCGGCGAGGAGGAGGAGAGTCCGACGAAGGCGAAGACCCAGGAGAAGGCGTAGCCGTAAAGCAGGGCCAGCCCGATTCCGGCGACAACGTGGCTGGCCGGGGCGCTGAAGGAGAAGCCGGCGATCAGCCCGACCACGATCATGATCGCGAGTGAGACTGTGTTGGTGCCGACGTCGGCAAGGGTGCGACCGGCGAGCACCGCAGCGCGCGACATCGGCAGTGAGCGGAAGCGGTCGACAAGCCCCTTCTTGAGATCCTCGGAGAGTCCCAACGCGGTCACGAAGCCGCCGAAGGACATCGTCTGAACGATGATCCCCGGGATCAGGTAGTCGACGTAGTCATAGCCGGGCGTGCTGATCGCACCGCCGAAGACGTAGACGAAAAGCAGCACGAACATGATCGGCTGCACGGTGAAGGAGAGCAGAAGGTCGGGTGCGCGGGGGATGCGCAGGAAACTGCGTTTGGCGAGGACCAGCGTGTCGGAGATGCTGTTGCGCAGGCCGCTCACTGCGCTTCCCCTCCCTCCCCGTTCTGCTCGGCCCGCTCCGCCGCCCGCCCGGTGAGGGTGAGGAAGACGTCGTCGAGCGTCGGCCGATGCAGCGCTACGTCGTCGATCTCGACCCCCGCCTCGTCAAGCCGCCGCACCGCTTCGGCTATCGCCCCCTGGCGCCGGCGGAGGGGCACGCGCAGGACCCCGTCGGCGATCGCCGGCCGCTCCGCCGCGATCGGCTCCAGGGCGGCGATTGCGGCCTCTGTGTCGGATTGCGCTTCCAGGGTCACGTCGAGCCGTTCGCCCCCGACCTGGTCCTTCAACTCATCAGAGCTGCCGGCGGCGATCACGTGGCCGCGGTCGATCACCGAGATCCGGTCGGCGAGCCGGTCGGCCTCGTCGAGGTATTGGGTGGTGAGCAGGACGGTAGTGCCCTCCGCGACGCGCGCTTCGATCGTCTCCCAGAGGCCGATACGGCTGCGCGGGTCCAGCCCGGTGGTGGGCTCGTCGAGAAAGAGCACCGGCGGGCGAGCTACCAGCGCCGCAGCCAGGTCCAACCGCCGGCGCATCCCGCCCGAGTAGGTGCGGACCAGGCGGTCGGCGGCATCGCTCAGGTCGAAGTGCTCCAGCAGCTCGGCAGCTCGACGGCGCGGCTCGCCCTTGGACAGATGGTAGAGGCGGCCGACCATCTCCAGGTTCTCGGCCCCGGTCAGGTTTTCATCGACGGCCGCGTACTGGCCGGCCAGACCGATCCGGGTGCGCAGCTCGGCCGCCTCATGCTCGACGTCGAGGCCGGCTACGCGGGCGCTGCCACCGTCGGCGCGCAGCAGAGTGGTGAGGATGCGGACCGCAGTCGTCTTGCCGGCGCCGTTGGGGCCGAGTAGGCCGAGGACCGTCCCCGCGGAAGCGCTCAGATCTATCCCGTCCAAGGCACACACCTCCCCGTAGAACTTGCGCAAACCACTCGCTTCGATTGCGGCATCGGCCATCGAAGCAACCTACCGATTAATGGGTGCCTGCCCGGGGCGCCCCAGGCTAATCGTCGAAGTCGAAGTCCTTAGGAGGCTTCTGCTCGAACCAGAGCTGGTCATCCTCGCTGTCCTCGAGAAAATCCGGTGTCTCCTCGAGCACATCGTCATCGCGGTCGCTGTCGGGGACGTCTCCGGGTTGCGCGGACTCAGCGTTGGGCTCCCCTTCATCCTCGTCCTCAACCGCAAGGTCCTCGACGGCCTCTTCCTCGTCGGCTTCATCGTCCTTCTCAATCTCGACCCCTATGGGCGCCTCCGCCTCAGGTTCCTCGGACTCCTCCCCGACCGGCGCCTCCAGGGCTTGGTCCAGCTCGTCAGAGAGGCGCTGCTCGTCGAAGAAGTCGTCTTCCTCGGCGTCCTCCTCCTCAGGGGCACTCACCTCGACCCTCCCCTCGGCTTCGGCCTCCTCCAAGCCGGCGAGCGGGTCGACCGGCGCCAAGCGCGGCTCGGCCATCTCCTCCTCGGCGAGTTCCTCGTCGGAGGGAGCAGCAATGTCCCCCTCGACATCGAACAGCTCGGTCGGCTGCTCTGCGATGGCGTGCCGCTCTTCGGTCGTTGGCCCGGTCGGCGGTTGGGGCCCCTCGGGCACGATCTCGTGCTCCATCGCCGACTGCTCCTCCGCGGCGGGCTCCGCAGCGGGCGGCTCGTCGGCAACCCGCTCAGTGGATGGCGGGGGCTCCTGAAGATCGGCGATCCCCAGAGACTCGCGTCGGGACCGCAACTCGCTCTCCAGCTCCGGCTCTTCAGCCGTCTCCGTCGCCTGCCCCTCCGCCTCCGGGACCGCGATGAACTGGGTTGGCGCCTCCGCGAAGGGATCGTCAGACGCCCCGTCGCTCCCAGGCCGCTCGGGCGGCCCGAAAGCCTCGTCCTCGAGCTGCTTCAGCTCGGAGTCGCCAGCGCCGTGCTGGCGCTTCAGCTCCAGATGCTCCCGGATTGCCTCATCGAGAATGCTCATTCGCTGGTCCCTTCGGGAACCTAAAGCCTATGCGGTTATCCTTGCTGATGCGAGGGCACTGGGACGATCCTCCCAGCCGCGCACGCGGGGCTATAGCTCAGCTGGAAGAGCGCCTGGATCGCACCCAGGAGGTCGCCGGTTCGAGTCCGGCTAGCTCCATAGATAAAGCTCCTGCTAATCAGTGGCTTTCGAGTAGACAACGGATTCCCGAAGGCAGCACCGATAACCTGAAGCATCCGGGTTGCGCCCATTTGTGCCTGCTGAGCGGCATCAGTTGTCCGGTTACGTCAACGAGACACTGCGTCGCGCCGTGAGGAGTGCGGCGATGGTGCTCGCCCGGATTGGCCGCCCCCGGCGCTCGTGGAGAGATTGATTCTCGTTCGCGAGGGCGTCGCGCTGGTCGGGTGAGAGTCGTGCCCAGAATGACATCGTGCCGAGCAGGGCGTTGAGCTCATCGGCGGTGTGCTCGATCAGGGTTGGCACGGTTGCGAGCTGTAGATCTTCGAAGAGATCGGCTGCGTAGTCACGTCCTATGTCGTAGCTCCCCAGCCAGGCCCAAGCGTCCGCGACGTTCCGACGGCGCTCCTGCACGCCCGCGATCGTGCAATCGAGGTCGCGGTAGGTGGGCCAGGTCGCGGCGATCTCCCACGCGTGCCTGCGCAGGGCCGAAAGCAGAGCCTCCTGATCATCGACGCTGCGCTGCTCCTTGAGGCCGAAGTATTGGATTAGGGCGAGCGTCCCGTTGGGAGCGAGCGCGTCGGCGATCATCCGCCAGCTCAGATCGGGGTCAACCCAGTGGATTGCGGACGCCGAGAACACCGCCTCGTAGCTTCCGCGGCGCAGTTGCATGTCCTCGAGCCGCGCGTGGACGAACTCCACATCGCCCGCATCATTCAGGTTCTCCTCGGCGACACCGAGCAGTTTGCCTCCCGGCTCGAGCGCGGTCACGCGCAGCCCTCGCGCGAGGAGACTGCGCGTCAGCTGACCGGTCCCGCACCCGATCTCGAGCACCCGGTCGCCGTCCTTGATACCCGCCACCTCGCATGCTTGGTCGACGAGCGCATCGGGGTAGGCCGGGCGGTTGCGGTCGTACTCGACCGCAACCTCGTTGAAGACCTTGCCGTAGCTCCGTGCGAGCGTCCCATCGCTCATCCCCAAAACGTACACACTCACGACGAGCTGACCCTGACCGGACCCCGTTCATCGGTCCACCCCGAGTGAGAGTCCGGGGTTAACTGGGACGTTCGTGTTGCCGATTCGCTGCCAGCTGGCAGCGAATCGGGCGGGAGACATCATGCCAAGCGCCGAGTGAGGGTGGTTGGCGTTGTAGTCGGTGCGCCAGTCGGCGGCCAGCACCCGGGCCTCGTCCAGACAGGTGAACACCTCGACGTTCAGCAGTTCGTCACGCAGGCGTGAGTTGAAGGACTCCACGTAGGGGTTCTGCCAGGGCGAGCCCGGCTCGATGTAGGCGGTGCCGGTAGATCCGTGCCGACACCATTCGCGCAGCACCGCCGCGGTCAACTCGGGGCCGTTGTCGCAACGAATATGGGCGGGGGCACCGCGCTTGGCGGCGAGGCGTGCCAGCACTGCGACGGTCTGCTCGGCGTTGATCGAGCGATCGACCTCGATCGCCAGCGCCTCGCGGGTGAACTCATCGACCACGTTTAAGAACTTCAGCTCGCGGCCGTCGTCGGTCGCGTCGTGTTGGTAGTCAAGTGCCCAGACATGATTGGGGTGTTCGGCCTTGAGCCTGTCCGCCGGCACCGTGGAGGTGCCAAGGCGGCGGCGCTTCTTGGCCTTGGCGGGCACGCGAAGGCCCTCCTCACGCCAGACCCGCTGCACTCGCTTGCGGTTCAAGGACCAGCCCTCGCTGAGCAGGTGGCCGTGGGCGCGACGATAGCCCCAGCGAGGCCGCTGTTCGGAGATCTTGCGCAGCGCCCTGCGCAGTGCCTGGTCATCGGGCGCCAGCTTCGGGCGGCGGCGCTGTGTGGATCGGTTCTGGCCGGCGAACCGGCACGCCCGACGCTCGGAGAGGCCGAGGCGGTCCACCAGCATGCAGACCGCTCGGCGTCTCCGGGCCGGGCTCAGAAGTTTCCCGCCGAGATCTCCTTGTAGGCGAGCACTTCGAGCTCCTTGTCGGCGACCAGGCGCTTTAGCTGGGTGTTCTCCTTCTCGAGCTCCTTCAATCGCTTGACGTCTTCGGCCTTCATCCCGCCGTATTGGTTTCGCCAACGATGCAGGGTCTGCTCGGAGACCTCCAGGGCCTTCGCTGCCTCGCCGATCGTCTTGCCCTCCGAGAGCATCTGCTCTGCGACCCGCAGCTTGCGGATGATCTGCTCGGGGGTGTGCTTTTGCCTCTTCACCTGCTTCGGTCCTCCTTTGCCCATTGTCGCGGGCGGGAATGACTCTCATAAGAGTCGGACCGATTTCAGGGGTGCAGGCCAACCCCGCAGGAGGCGCAGGTTCGTCCAATGCCCGGCTGGCTCCCCAGGCCGCCAGCGCAGTTTCGCTTGGGCGGACCCTGCACCTATCGCTGGTATGGAGCGCCGACCGCTCTCGCCCAAGCCTGGTCGACGTGGAGCTGACCCTTCGGATTCGTATCGACCATCACCACCGTCGCGGGTTGGCGGTTACCGTTTTGGGGGTCGATCGTGACCGATCCGGTCCAGCCCCTCCATGTCCTGACGCTGTTGAGAGCGTCGGTGAGCTTCTTGGAAGCAGTACCGCCCGCCTTATTTACGCCATAGGCGAGGAAGTTCAGTGAATCGTAGGTGTACGGGCTCCAGGTGCCGGGATCCTGGCCGAACTTGTCGTGGTACGCGCCTACTCTGGTGGCCGCGCCGGAGAAGTCCTCGGGAGCCGGCACGCCGACCACCGGACAGGCCCGCGCGGCTGGCACGCCGGCGGTCCTGACGAAGCCGGTGTCGTATGAGGCATAGTCGGCGATGCACTGAGACTTGATCTTGTCCTCGTACATCTCTTTGGCGATCAGGCCGCCCTCGGGGAAGTAGACGGCGGCGTAAATAACGTCTGGCTTTCCCGCCGCGAGCTTGTCTATCAGGCCGGTGTAGTTCTTCTTGCCCGGCTGCACCTTCTCGTAGGCGGTCACGGTGACGCCGGCCTTTTCGAGCGATCTCTTCAATGCCTTGGAGACCGAGACGGTGTAGTTCTGAGTGGGGTCGTATGCGATCGCGACGGTTCGGGCGCCGAGCCAGTCGGTCAGCGCCCGTGAAGCAACCGGCGCAATTTGGTAACTCATCGGCTGCAGGGTGAAGCCGAGGCCGTTGGTCGAGGTATCAGAGGTCAGCCTGATCGGTACGAGGCCCGCCTTGATGTAAAGCGGCAAAGTCTTGATGCCGACCCCAGAGTTGTAGGGGCCGATAACGCCCTCGAGGCCGCTGGCGATGGCGGACTTAGCCGCACTCACACCGGTCGCAGGGTTGGCTGCGTCGTTGATCGGGACGATCTGAACCTGCTTGCCGAGAATCCCGTCGCGCTTGTTGAGTTGCGACGCGGCCAGCTGCGCTCCTTTGAGCATCCCCTCGCCGAGAACCGACTGTTCGCCCGAGAGCGGCGCCTCGAGCCCGACTCGGAACGCGCTTGAGCGACTGTGATCGGAGCTGGAGCCTCCACAGCCCGTCAGGATTAGGGCGAGAAAAATTGCCGTTGAGAGCCGGGCCTTGTATCGCACGAGTGGCAACTCCTTTCAGGAGGGCGAGGCGCTGCATTGGAGTCGGGACCGGTACAGATGATGTGCGCAGTGGCGTGCATCATCGCGCAATCGTCGGCCTTCTAAAACCAGCCGCAGCGCCCGGCCTGCGATGGTGTCCGTGTCTGCGCCGTTGTCTTGGTTCAAATACCGTCCGGTTAGGCAGCTCGGCTCGCACTCAGGATGTCGCCGGTTCGAGTCCGGCTATGTCCACCTCCTCCACTACAAGGCCAGTCGGTTAATGGGCAGATCAGGAGCGGAGGGCACCGCGATGGACGGGGGTCAGAGCGAGAAGGCGTGCAGCGCGGACTTGCCTCCTCGCTTAGGGCACTGATGCTCGAATGACCGCGCCTGCCTGGGAAAGCACCCTAACTGTGGCCCTGAAAATTGGTGCTGGGCCTCAATCTACCTCCCGTAGTGCCCCGGTCTCGACCTCGTAGACAAACCCTCTGACCCCGTCGGTGCGCGGGATGAACGGGCTTGCCTTGATCCGCTCGATGCCCTCCCGAACGTCCTGCTCGAGCTCAGAGAATGCCTGGGCCGTCCACTCCGGCCGCTCGCCCGTCTCTGTCTCAAGCTTCTCTGCGAACTCGTCGTCGGTGAAGGTGAGCATGCCGCAACCGGTGTGGTGAATCAGGACAATCTCCTCGGTGCCCAGCAGATTCTGGGAGATCGCGAGCGAGCGAATCGCATCCCCGGAAACCACACCGCCAGCGTTGCGGATTACGTGGGCATCGCCCTCTCTCAACCCGAGCAGGCCGTAAGGGTTAAGACGCGCGTCCATGCAAGCCAGCACCGCGACCTTCTTGCCCGGCGATAGCGGCAGATCGCCCTTGTCGAAACCCTTCGCGTAAGACTTCGCGTTAGCGAGCAGCTCGTCGGTTTGACTCATTCGTCCCTCCTCGGTGCTGAGCGAAATGCTTTCGTGATCAGCTAGCTTATTTTGACTAGACCTATCAACAACGAAGACGGTATCGGAGAAGCGGCCGCGTCGTCACCGGACCGCTCGGCGTCGCGGTGTCGCCCTCCCGTGGGTCCAACCAGGGGGATGCCTCAGATAGCGAACTCTCGCCGGAAACGAGCGCGTACACAGCCTGAGAAGTGGCTCGGCGTTTCGCAGTCGTGCGGCCGATAGGTCGCACATGACTATCCGGTTCCGTCAGATGACGTGCCTGCAGTCGGCTTGTGGCCGGTCGGGCTTCCCGCGCAACATCGTGGACCACCGCGGCGTCTCGCCCGAGCACCTACCGGGAGATCGTCACTCACCAAGACAAGGCAGCAGCCTGAGCGAACCGGATAGTCATGAGGTCGCCAATTCTGGCTTGAGATCGGCTGCGCGGACGACAGATCGAACAGCCTCGGAGTTCGCCTGGCCCCACCTAACCTAAGCGGCCAACCCGCGGTAGGGTCATAGCTGTGCCAATGAGGAACCGTCGATTCCTGCTGCACGCGCGCCCGACCGGGCGCATCGGATCAGACACCTTCGAACTCGACGAGCAGGAGCTTCCCGAGATCGGAGAAGGTCAGGCGCTCGTCCGGACACAATGGATCTCGCTTGACCCCACCAACCGTGCGTGGATCAACGACACGCCGACCTACCTGCCGCCGGTTGGCATTGGCGAGGTTATGCGCGGCCTTGGACTCGGCCGGGTGGTCGAGTCCAAGAGCCCCAGCTACGAGGTGGGACAGCTCGTACAGGGCCTCATCGGCTGGCAGGAGTGGATGATCGCCTCGGATGCCACGCCGCTGCAACCGGTCCCCGATATCCCGGGAGTCTCGCCGAGCGCGTTTCTCGGCGTGCTCGGGATGACCGGACTGACCGCCTGGGTCGGCATTAGGGATATTGGCCGCCCGCAACCCGGCGAGACCGTGGTCGTTTCCGCCGCTGCGGGCGCGGTCGGTTCCGTCGCCGGCCAGATCGCAAAGCTGGACGGAGCGCGTGTAGTTGGAATCGCGGGCGGGCCGGAGAAGTGCGCCATCCTCACCGAGCGGCTGGGGTTCGACGCCGCCGTCGACTACAAGGCCCCAGGATGGCGTGACCAGCTGATCGCCGCAACACCCGAGCGCATCGACGTCGACTTCGAGAGCGTCGGCGGCGAGATCATGGATGCAGTCTTCGCGCGATTGAATCTTCGTGCCCGAGTTGCACTCTGCGGACTGATCTCCGGCTACAACGACAGCGAGCCTCCGCCGGGCCCACGCAGCTTCGGCAACCTGCTCGTCCAGCGCGCGCTGGTCCAAGGCTTCATCGTGCTCGACCATTTCGATCGCTTGGCAGAGACGGCCGCCGAGCTGTCAGGCTGGATCGCGGAGGGAAAGCTGGAGCCCCTCGAGACGGTCGTCGAGGGCTTTGAGCAGTTGCCGCAGGCGATCAACATGCTCTTCGACGGTGCCAACACCGGCAAGCTCGTCGTCCATCTGAGCGACGCCTGAGTTGCGTCGGGTTCTGGATCGACATCCAGAACCTGCCCGCTCAAGCCTGGCTAGCGGCAGAGCTTGTCTGTTCATACAGCCTTGGGCGCGGCGGGATTCGTGTGCCTTCTTGGCTGGTGCGGCCTAGCGGTGACGCGGGAGCGGCTCAAAACAGGTGTAGTAGGCGCCATCCGAGCGACGGCCCCCCAACCGAGCCCATGGCCACTGCGGTGGTCCTGACGGCGCTCTCACCGCGAATGGCGACTGTGGCCATCCGCTCGCCGGCTTGCAGCCCGGCCATCGCCGGGCGAGCGACCACTTCAACGGGAAGCGTGAGTCCGCCCCAACCGATCTCCCGCAGAGCTCCCACGGTCGCGGCCACCGTGTGCCGACCATCCGCGCTGCTCGCGCTCAGCACTCTCGTGCCGGCGGGCAGGACGGTCTTCACGCGCAGAGCCGCCGCAACCGAGTAGCCGAGCCGCTGAGCGCTCGCGAGGGCGGCTTCAACCAGCGCGCCTTTCCGCTGGCCGAGCACCACGCCAAGCACCTTCAACCACCGTCCGCCGACGGTGACCCGCCTTGCGAACACGAGGCAGCCGCCGGCCGCTCCGTCTGAACCTGTCTTCACTCCGACATACCCGTCAGCTCCTACCAAACCGTTGTAGTTGATCACCCGGCCCACAACCGGAAGCTTGGCCGAGGACTTGTCGACGATCGCGGCGAACGCCGGCTCGCGCATGGCCACCCGGGCGAGCTTCAACTGGTCGGCTGCGGTCGACATCGTCTTGGCGTTGAAGCCGCTCGGGTCGGTATAGGTGGTCGAGGCCATACCGAGCCTCCTCGCGGTGGAGTTCATACGGGCCACGAACGCCCCGAGTCCGCCCGCGTCGTGAACGGCCAGCAGCGCGGCGATGTTGTTTGCCGAAGGCAGCAACAGCGCCTCGAGCGCCTGGCGCTCGCTGATCCGCTCGCCGGCCTTCACGCGCACCGTGGACTCGTCGAGGGCGACCCGCTGCTCCTCTTCCTCCACGTCTTTGCGCGTGATGTTCATCACGAATCCCTCTTCGCCGGGTGCCAGTGGGTGCTCTTGCAAGGTGAGATAGGCCGTCATGACCTTGGCGACGCTCGCGATCGGCGCCGGGGAGTGGCTCCCGGAGGTTCCGAAGCTGCCGACTCCCTCGACTTCCACGGCCGCCTGACCTTCGCGCGGCCAGGCGAGCATCGGCGCGCTTCCAGGAAGACGGACGTCCGCAGCTAGCGTCCGGTGGACGATGAGCGGCGGCGTACCCTCGGTCGCAATCCTCCGCGCCGCCGCCGCCACCAGCACGACGAGTACGATCGCGCCGAGTACCCACCATCGCAGGCGCCAACGGGATCGACGCCTGATCCCCGGCCGTAGGGAGCTCGCCACGGCCACAGGACGCTAGCGCAAAGGGAGGAGGTCAGCGGCCAATGGTCCGAGCGAAAGCCACCTCCGCCCGAGCCATGGCGCAGCCGCACCGCCGGTGGCGATTACGAGGGGGGATCGAGGGTTGAGATCCAGCGATCCACCCATGGCGAGATCAGATCGGCGCGGGTGAAGACGCCTGGACGCCTGGTTGAGCATCTGCCGAACACGGCTTGGGTGATACCGATCTCGATCAGCCCTTGACCATGTGATGCGGATGTAAGGAGCGGGCCGCCGCTGTCTCCGTGGCAGACGCCAGATTTGAACTTCGGGAAGTCTATTGCGCATATCCGTCCCCGAAGTCCTTCGCACCGGTTGCCCTCGACAACGGTCCTCGCCCACATCAGCCATTCGGTCAATTCCGCCTGGCCGTAGTAGGTCTCACCCCAGCCGGCGATCAAGGCGTGCGTGCCCATATGCACCCGCTTGGCCTCTGCAGAAGTCGCAAGGTGAATTGCCGGCGCCGTCGTGGGCGTGGAGAGCACGAGAAGCGCGGCGTCGCCATAGCCGCTCGAGTTCCGGCCGACCTTGAAACGAGGGTAGACGAGCACTTGGGAGACGCTCGATACCTGGCGTTCGGAGGAGGCCGCCCAATCCACGCTGCCCGTCACCACGCGGTATCCAGCGGCTTCATTTATCACGCCCGTTTCTAGATTCACGGCGCAGTGGGCTGCGGTGAGGACAAGGTTCGGGGCAACGACCGTTCCGCTGCAAGCAATCGCTTCTTCCCCTTTGGCATCGAATACGAACGCCATCCAGGGGAAGGCGCCAGGTTCGGCGATTTCCCCACCTACGACAGAGATATGAGCGGCGGGCACTTTGCGATTGGCTGTACGGGCAGATGCTGCGCTGACGCCGAGCGCGCCCGCCGCAACAGCCACCGTCGCGGAAAGCGCCAAACACAGGGCCGCAACCGTCACAGGCACCACAAACGCGTTCCGCACTATGTACTTGGCTCGAACCACATCCGCCCTAGCGATTGTCCGTGGCCGGGCTCACGCTCATGGTCGAAGTTATCGGCGGGTGCCCTCTCGGGGTTGAATCTCCAACTCATACTCGCATTGCCGGACCGTCGACCGATCGCGTCCAACAATTCCCGACCGATCGGCCAAGCTGAGACAGCGTCGCATGCAGCTCGCTTCTAGCCGAGCCGCGCGGTCAGGTTGATCTCCGGGACACCGGCAAGCGCTCGCGAGACCGGGCAGTCGCGCTTGGCCTGCTCCGCGTAGGAGCGAAACTGGTCTTCGTCGATCCCGGGGACGTCGCCGTCGACCTCGAGGTCGACCTGGGCGATGGTCGGCACCCCGTCGAGATTGCGAAGGTGCACGCGGGCCTGTGTCCGCACCGATTCCGGCGCATGCCCCTCGGCGGCGAGTGTGTTGCTGAGTGCCATCGCGAAGCAGGACGCATGGGCGGCGGCGATCAGCTCCTCGGGGTTGGTGCCTTCCCCCTCCTCAAAGCGCGAGGCAAACGAGTAGCTGCCCGAGAAGACCCCGTCGCCGACTCTCAGGGTGCCGGAGCCGTCTTTGAGGTCGCCCCTCCATTCAGCACTTCCGTTACGAGTTGCCATCATCGCTCCCTTCAACCACGCTATGAGATCGGATCGGGCCATCTTAAGTTGGCGCGCTCCTCGCCGGCCCGTCTCCTCCACGCCACGGTAGCGCTCGCAGACGAAGCTCCGGGTGGAGAAGCGCTGGCCGGGCTACCGGGCGAGGAGCACCTGGCTCGGCGGATGAGCGGTCGACCGGTGCCCATCCACGAGTAGCGCGCGGGCGCAGATCTGAGACGATCCGCTCCCAGTGGAACCCGGGCCCACCGACGCCTCTCGGCTCGATATCTCCCGCCCGGAGGCGTTGCGCAACTCATTCTGGGCTTTCGCCTCCTCGCGCCTGCTGGTCTGGACGGCGGGGATACTGACCGCGGCGATCGTCGGCCTGCACCCGAGCGGGGCGCGGATCTTCGACCCTGGCGATCTGGCGACCCCCTTTCACGGCACGCTCGCCAATCTCCTCATCGCTCCGGCAACACGCTGGGATTCGACCTGGTACCTGGGGATCGCCCACGTCGGTTACCAGCACCTCGAACAGACTGCGTTCTTCCCCCTCTATCCGGGGCTTATCGGGCTGGCAAGCGCACCCTTGGCCAACGCCTGGGCGGTGCTGATCGGAATCCTCATCTCGATGACCTGCGCGTTGGGGGCGCTCTTCCTGCTGCACAGGTTGGTCGAGCTCGAATTCGGCGCGGAGGTTGCCCGGAACACGGTCTGGATCGTCGCCTGGCTGCCGGTGGCGTTCTTCCTCTCGGCGGTCTACTCGGAGTCGCTCTTCCTGCTGCTGACGATCGGGTCGTTTTACGCCGGGAGGCTGGGGCGCTGGTGGGTGGCGGGGCTAATCGGCGCCCTTGCAGCCGCGACCCGCAACACCGGCATACTGCTGGTTGTCCCCTTGGTCCTTCTCTACCTGTATGGGCCGCGCGAGGACCGCAAGCCCGATCGACCTGCCGGGGGATGGCGACCCCGATATGCGCTGGGGCCCGACCTGCTCTGGGTGGCGACGGTGCCACTCGGGCTGCTGGTCTATCTCGCCTACCTGAAGCTGCACCTCGGCCACCCGCTCGCACCGTTTAACCAACAGCGCCACTGGCGTCGCACCTTCATCCCACTGGGCGGCGTTCCGGCGGGGATCTGGGACGGGCTTAAGGCCCTCGTGGCCGCGGTGCCCGGCGGCGCTTCTGCGATCGGTGCCCATATGAGTGCCCGCTTGATCACTAAGCGCACCGTCGAGCTCGCCTTCCTGGTCCTCGGCGCCGTGCTGTTGCGGATGTCGTGGAGGCGACTGCCCTTTGCCTACACGGCGCTCGCCGGGCTCAGCCTCGTGCTCGCGGTCTCGGCGCCAACGCCAGGCGAGCCGCTGCGCTCGCTTCCGCGCTTCACGCTGGTGCTGTTCCCGCTCTGGATCGCCCTGGCGCTCTGGGCGACCGAACACCGGCGAGTCCGGGCGGTGATCCTTATCTGCGCGCCCCTGCTCGTCCTCTGGACCTACCTGTTCGTGTCCTGGACCTGGGCAGCGTAAGGTACGGACGGCGCTCAGCCCATCGGCAGAGCGATGCTCTTGCCGCGGCGCAGCGGGGCTGCGCCAGCCACCCCAAATCCCGCCCGTTAGGGCGGCGAGCGTGAGGAAGCTCTCACCGTCGCGCCGAGCGGCTCAGAGTATCTTCAGAGAGGCGGTCCATCCTCGATCTACCGACCGCCTCCCGGAGGTGTAATGAGATTCCTTCGCCGCATTTCCACCCGCAGGCTCCTGACCCTGTGCGCCGCCGTTCTCGCGGTCGCGGTCGGCAGCACCGCCGTCGCGATGGCGATGGCTGGAGAGGGACCGAAGCCGGCCCCCGAGTCGCTGCCCGTGGCCGTTCGCGACGCGCTGAGCGCTCCGCGCGTCCCCGGTATCAGCGCCCGCGTCCAGTTCACCAACCGTCTCCTCGGTGCCTCCAACATCGAAGGCCAGGGCTCCGACCCGTTTCTAAGCGGGGCATCGGGGCGCCTGTGGGCCTCGCCGGACGGCAGACTACGGCTCGAGCTCCAGTCCGAAGGTGGCGGCGGCGACAGCCAGGTCCTGATCGACGAAGGTCGCTTCGAAATCTATGACGGCAGCTCCGGCACGGTCTACCGGGGGGCTCTCCCCGGGCGGAGCGGGAGTGACGGGTGGTCGGGCTCCAGCCATCAGCCCCCCTCCCTGGAGCAGGTCGAACAGGCGATCTCGCGCCTCGGCGCGCACTCCACACTGAGTGGAGCGACTCCCTCTGACGTCGCCGGGCAGCCGACCTACACGGTGCAGATCGAACCGAAGAGCAATGGCGGCCTGCTGGGAGGGGCCGCGGTCGCCTGGGACGCGGTCCACGGCACGCCGCTGCGCGCGGCGCTCTACGCCAAAGGGGACAGCTCGCCGGTGATCCAGCTCGAAGCAACCGAAGTCTCCTTCGAAGAAGTGCCCACCTCGGTCTTCGAAATCACGCCGCCGCCCGGGACGAAAGTCATCGACCTCTCGCCGTCGAGCGGCGGCTCCGGCGAAGGGAGCGGAGCAAGGCCGAGCCCGCTGACCGGGGCCGCGGCGGTTCAGAAGCAGCTCAGCTTCAACCTCTCCGCCCCCGCGTTCGTGGCCGGCATGGCGCAGGGTGAGGTTCGTGCGATCCGGGTCGGCGAGAAGACCGGGGCGCTCCTCACCTACGGGAAGGGCCTGGGCGGCATCGCGGTGCTGGAGTCCCCCTCGGCTCCCGGCGGCAGACAGGGAGCCTCCGAAACGGAAACGGGCGGCCTCAGCTTGCCGACGGTATCGATCGACGGGACCAAGGCCGCGGAGCTCGAAACCCCTTTGGGAACGGTGCTCCGCTTCAGCCGGGGTGGCGTCGACTACGTCGTGGCCGGCTCGGTTTCGCCGACGACGGCGGAGGCGGCTGCGCGAGGCCTCTGAGACGTGCCGGATGCGCCTCCGATCGAGGTTCGGGGCCTGGTCAAGAGCTACGGCGATCTGGTCGCGGTCGACGAAGTCGACCTGAGGGTCGAGCCCGGGGACGTCTTTGGCTACCTCGGCCCAAACGGCGCCGGCAAGACCACCTCGTTGCGGATGATGCTGGGGCTGATCCGGCCGAGCGCGGGCACGGTGAGGCTGTTCGGGCGCGATCCGCAGGAGAGCGTCACCGCCCTGGAGGGCGTCGCCGGGTTCGTCGAAGCCCCTTCTTTCTACCCATACCTGAACGGCCGTATCAACCTCGAGCTGCTCGCCGCCCTGGACGGCTACGGAGCGCGGCCGCGGATCGAGGAGGCGCTGGAGATCGTCGGGCTAAGTGACCGCGCCAAGGACAAGGTCGGCGGCTACTCGCACGGGATGCGCCAGCGGCTAGGCCTTGCCGCGGCCCTGCTGCGCCGGCCGAAGCTGCTCCTGCTCGATGAGCCGGCGACCGGCCTGGACCCCGGCGGCATGCGCGACATGCGAAACCTGATCCGCGATCTCTCCGGCCAGGGGATCACCGTCCTGCTCTCCAGTCACCTGCTCGCGGAGGTCGAAGAACTTTGCAACCGCGTGGCAATCGTCCAGCGCGGAGCTGTCGCCTACCAGGGATCGCTGGCGGAGCTACGGCGCCAGGCCGGTGGCAGCTACCGGCTGCGGACGATCGACGACGGCAGGGCGCGCCAGGTGGCCGCCGCCCAAACCGGGATCGAGGTCGACGAGGCGGAGGGCGCGGAGCTGACCTTTAGGGCGCAGAGCGAGGCAGCCGTCGCCGGCCTCTCGCTGGCCCTGGCGGAGTCGGGGGCGCCCGCGGTGGAGCTGACTCCCCGCCACGCGACGCTCGAGGACCTCTTCTTCCGGCTGACCGAGGGCCAGGATGGTGCCGAGGCAAAGGCGACGCCGGCTGCAATCGAGGGGGCGACGTGAGACCCGGCGTGCTCACCGTCTATCGCTGGGAGCTGCGCAAGCTGCGCTCCCAGAAGCGCACCTACCTCGGCCTGGGCGCCGCGGCGCTGGTGCCGATTATCTTCGTCGTCGCCCTCGTCACCCGGGGCGGGGGGCCGAACGACGTTGCATTCGGCCGCTACGTCCACGACACCGGGCTGGCGATCCCGCTGGTCCTGCTGCTGTTCGGCTCTGTCTGGATGTTCCCGCTGATCACGGCCCTGGTCGCTGGCGACATCGTCGCCGCCGAGGACCGTCACGACACCCTGAAGGCGATCCTCACCCGCTCGGTCGAGCGCCAACAGGTCTTCGCCGGCAAGGCCCTGGCGACGCTCAGCTACGCGACCCTGGCGATCGCCGTGACCGGCGCCGTCGCCCTGCTCGCCGGGATCCTGGCCTCGGGCTTTAACCCGCTGGTAAGCCTCTCCGGGACACGGGTCTCGGCGATGAGGGGACTGGGGCTCGTCGGGGCAAGCCTGCTCGTCTACCTGATCCCGATCTTCGCGATCGCCTGCATCGGACTATTTTTGTCCACCGTCTTTCGCAACAGCGGCGCGGCGATCGTCGGAACGCTGATGTTCTCGCTGCTCGTGCAGCTGGTCGGCATCTTGCCCGGCCTAGAAGGACTGCATCCCTACCTGCTGAGCACCCAGTACAACGCCTGGCAGGGGCTGCTGCGCACCCCGGTCGATTGGGCGCCGATCCTACGCGCGATCTGGGTCTGCGCCCTCTACGCGCTACCCGCCCTGGCGGCTGGCGGCCTCGTCTTCCTGCGGCGAGATGTCGCCGGGGACTGACTCTTTGAGCCAACAGACTCCGCCGGGGCTCAAAGTCACCCGGCGCGGGCTCAACCGAGCAAGCGATCGACCGCGGCGCGCAGGCTCGCCACGGTCTGCGGACCGCTCAACCTCTCCACGATCCGACCGTGAGGATCGAGCACCAACGTGGTCGGGAGGCCGCTGATCTGGTAGCGAGAGCCGTAGATGCCGTCGGGGTCGCTGAGGACCCCGAAGGTCCAGCCGTAACGGCGCAGGTAGGAGCGGGCGGCGCTTTCTCCGTCGGTGTAGTCGACTCCGACCAGGCGCGCGGCGCCGTGCAGGGAGCGGTCGAAGCGCTCGAGTTCCGGCGCCTCCTTGCGGCAAGGTCCACACCAGCTCGCCCAGAAGTTGACCAGCGCCGGCTTGCCGCGCAGCGTCGCGAGGGTCGCCTTCGGCGGTTGAAGGACGGCGGCCGGAAGCGGCGGGGCCGGCTTCGCCGCATTGCGGGAGCCGGTGCCGAGCACCTCGAATACGATCAGGCCGAGCACGGCGAAGACGGCCAAGGCGGGAACGGTGGCACGCCGCACAGGGCCAGGATACGCTGGAGAAGCCGCTCAAAGCGTGACCGGGGGTCGCCGAAATCGCACGGCGCTCACGCCACGATGCGCCGCAGGCCGATCGGGATCCGGTAGGCGTGGATTAGCCAGCGGAGTTGCCCTAGAGGCGAGTCAGGCCCTTCGCCTCGATGCCCCGAGTGACGCCACGGAGGTCGACCACCAGCGGTGCCGCCGAGACGACCGTCTCGTAATCGACGCTCGGGTGGGCAGTGACGATCGCAGCCAGGTCGGTCTCCGCCAGGGCGGAGTCAAGGTCGACCGAGGCCAAGCCCAGCTCGGGGAGGGCTGGGACGTGGGGGTCGTGGTAGGAGACATTGCCTCCCAGTTCGCTCAACAGGCTGAGGATCTTCAGGGCGGGGGACTCGCGGGTGTCTCCGATCCCGGCCTTGTAGCTCGCGCCGAGGACGAGGACCCTGGAGCCCTTGACGGGCTTGCCGGCCTCGTTGAGCGCCCGCTCGATCCGCTTCACGCAGTACGCCGGCTGGGCTTGGTTGACCTTGCCGGCCAGCTCGATGAACTCGGGGTAAAAGCCGTGCTCGCGTGCCTTGAAGGCAAGGTAGAAGGGGTCGACCGGCAGGCAGTGCCCGCCCATCCCCGGGCCGGGATCGAAGCGCATGAACCCGAAGGGCTTCGTGGAGGCGGCGTCGATCACCTCCCAGATGTCGATCCCCAGCCGCTCGCAGAGCTGGGAGAGCTCGTTGACGAGGGCGATGTTGACCGAGCGGAAGATGTTCTCCAAGAGCTTCGCCAGCTCGGCTGCCTCGGGGGTGGAGAGGACGATCACCTGCTCGCAGATCTCCGCGTAGAGCTCGCGGGCTCGCTCGGCGCAGCGCTCGGTGATGCCCCCGAGGAGCTTCGGCGTGGTCGCGACGGTGTAGTCGCTTCGGCCGGGATCGATCCGCTCGGGGGAGAAGGCGAGGTGGAAGTCGCTGCCCGCCGTCATCCCGGAGCGTTCGAGGACCGGAGCCAGTTGCTCGCGGGTCGTGCCCGGGTAGCTGGTCGACTCCAGCACCACGAGCTGGTCCGGCTGCAGAACCTCCGAGAGGGAGGTGGCCGCTTCCAGGAGATAGGTTAGGTCGGGCTCGCGGGAGCTGCTCAGCGGGGTCGGGACGCAGAGGATGGCCGCGCTGCAGGAAACGAGGTCGGCATAGCTCGAAGTAGGGCGCAGACGCTCTCCCAACGGCGCCAGGGCGGCGTCGGCGACGTCCTCGATGTAGCTGCGCCCCTCGCTCAGGGACTCGACCTTTCGCCGGTCGGAGTCCAGGCAGACCACCTCGTGCCCGGCCCCAGCGAAGGCGACGGCAAGGGGCAGGCCAACGTAGCCGAGGCCGACGATCCCGATCTTCATCGGGCGGAGTCTAGGCCGCGCAAGGGGTTGGACAGTCCGCGGCTCGGGTCTACGCTGAGCGCATGGATTCGCTATCGGCTATCGGATCAACGGCAGCTGTCGAACGGGCGCCGAGGACTGCCGCAGGCCTGTGCGGTGCGCACCAAGCGCGCGCGGCTTCTGGAGGCGATGGTCCGGGTCGCGGCGGGTGAGGGCGGGCTGGCCCGCTAGCGCGCTGCGCTGGCGCGCTTCACCCCCCTCTAAGGAAGCCAAGCGTGCTGCGGTCAAGACGAGGGCCTGCCGCCTGACAGGCGGCGCGCTCCGCGATCGGCGGCGCTAGCGCGATGATCTTCGATGAGATCCGCGCCGGCCGCGCCCCAGACCTCGTGCACATCCTCCCCGACCTCGTCTTCGCCGTCCTCATGCCCTACCTCGGCCCGGCGGCGGCCGAGGAGGAGATGGGCCGCGTGGGCCGCGAGGACTGAATGGGAAGGCTTCGGCTAAAGGCCCTCGCCGTGGCGCCCCTCGCCGGCCGCGAAGCGGGCGGCGCCTCGAGCGGCGATCTCGAGCACCTCGCGACCGAGGCGATGCTCGAGAGCGAGGCCCTCGGCGAGGGGCAGGCCGAGGCCACCGATCGCGGCTTGGCGGTCGGCGAGCATCGTCTCCTGGGGGAAGGAGGCGATCGCTTCGGCCAACTCCAGGGCACGCTCAAGTTGCTCGCCGGGAGGAACGATCTCGTTGATCAGGCCGATCCGGTGGGCCTCCGCGGCTCCGACCGGGCGGCCGGTGAGGATCAGCTCCAACGCCCGTCCCAGGCCGACGACGCGGGGCAGGCGCTGGGTGCCGCCGTCGATGAGGGGCACCCCCCAGCGGCGCTCGAAGAGGCCAAAGGTGGAGTCAGGCGTGGCAATCCGAAGGTCACACCACAGGGCCAACTCGACGCCCCCGGCCAGGCACCAGCCCTCGACCGCGGCGATCGCCGGCTTTGAGAGAGCCAGGCGGGTCGGCCCCATCGGGCCGCCCGGGTGGTCGACATCGAGGTCAAGTGCCTTCAGGTCGGCACCGGCGCAGAAGGCCACCCCGCCGGCTCCGGTGAGGATGAGGACGCGGGCGCCCTCATCAGCCTCGAAGTCCTCAAAGCCGCGGCGCAGCAGCTCAGCCGCGGCGCCGTCGATGGCGTTGCGCCGCTCGGGCCGATCGATCGTCAGCACCGCGGCGGCGCCGACCCGCTCGTAGCGAACCTCCCGGCTGCTCATCGCGGCCATCCTCGCACAGGCGCCCTGTCGGAGTTTTGCAGCAAAAAACATTGACTACTCTCTTTGATCCCTTTAGGTTCGAGGCCTTGGAAGCGGATGAACTGCCGACCTTCGGCCGGCTCGAGGGACTGGCGTCCGGGGGCGTCGATCGGCGGGAGACAATGCTCGTCCTCTCGGGCGGCGGTTACCGAGCGGCGCTCTTCCACCTCGGAGCGCTGACCCGCCTCAACGAGCTGGGGCTGCTCTCCCAGCTCGACACGGTGGGCGCGGCGGCCGGGGGGAGCATCCTCGCGGCGCTGCTCGCGGCCCGGGTCCCATGGCCCCTACAGGGCGCCTTCCGAGACTGGCCCGAGCGGGTGGCCGAGCCGATGCGGGATATCGCCCGGCGCAACGCCCGCGCCTGGACGCTCCTGCGCAACCCGATCGCCTGGCAGGGAGCTGGCGCGGTGCTGGAGGAGCGCTTCGCGCGCCAGCTGGCCGAGCAGCTGGGCACGGAGCCGCCACAGCGACCACGGTTCGTGCTCGGAGCTTCCGGAATGGCGCTGGGCGAGATGGCCGGGAGCGAGAAGCGGGACGGCGTCGGCTGGGAGATCGGAGCGGCGCACCCACCTGGGTATGACGCGGCCCTGGTCCGCGAGGTGATCGCCGCGGTGCGCACCGACCTCGACGCCTTCGGCGACGCCGAGCAGGCGGTGCTGGAGAACCACGGCTACCTGCTGGCCGATGCCGCGGTGCGCGAGCACGGGGGCTTCGGGGCCAGCTGGATCGAGCCACTGCCACCCGAGCCTCCCCACCCCGACTGGATGAGCGAGAGGAGGGTGCGGGAGGCGCTTGCTGCGAGCTCTCGGCGTACCGCCCTGGGGCGGATACGGCCGCAGCGGACGTTGCGGCCACGGCGCGACCCCGAGTCCGCCTCGCCGCAGCTGACGGCGCTGCTAGAGCGCCACCGGCCCGTCCTCCAATACGACTCGCTGGAGAGCTTCCGGGCGGACTCGGTTGCGACGATCGCCAACCTCGTCTCAGGCCGACGCTGCAACACGCTGCACCGGGCGGGCGGCGAGTTGATCGCCTCCGCGGCGCCGGTCGGTGAGGGGGCACGGCTCGACCTCGACTTCCTGCGCGGGCCCTCCTACCCGGACGGGCAGGCGGCACGACGCGACGACTACCTGGACGAGTGCGGCGGTTCACACGCCGCCGACGCTCGGGCGATGCGGCGACTGGGCGGCTACGCGAACGTCGTCTACGGGCACGCTCGCCACGACGTCGAGGAGCGGCTCTGGCTCCAGTACTGGCTCTTCTACTACTACAGCGACAAGGGCCTGCTCGGCGTCGGCCGGCACGAGGGCGACTGGGAGATGGTCCAGATGCGGCTCGGCGCCGACGGCGAGCCGCAGGAGCTCACCTACGCTCAGGACGCCGGGGGCGAGCGGGCGAACTGGGGCGAGGTCGAGCGCGACGACGAGGCGCCGGTCCTCTACGTGGCACGCGGGTCACACGCTTCGCGCTTCCAGGCGGGCTCGCACGCTGCGCCGGTCATCCCCGACCACAACGATGGTCTGGGGCCACGGTTGCGGCCGCGGCTAGAGACGATCGACGACGTCGGGCCGGGCTGGGTCCTGTGGCCAGGGCGGTGGGGGTCGACCCGACGGCGCGAGTCCTTTGAGTCCGACAGCCCGTGGGGACCGCGGGCCCATCCTCAGTGGTGGGAGCCGGAGGCGTTTCACCGCGAGGCGAGGCCGCTGGGGGAGGTGGAGCCGTTGAACCTGCTGCCCCCGCCGACCCCGGCGCTGAGCGCCCGCCGCGACGGCAACCGCGCGGTCATCTCCTACCGCTTCGAGGCCACGGCGCCGGGAGAGGCACGGCCCGAGCGGATCGTCGCGGCGCTGCACGGCGCCGATCGGGGCGAGCCGCCGCACACCCTCTCCTTCAAGGTCGAGGAGGCGGAGGGCTCCTTCACCCTGCAAGTGCCGTCGGAGAGCGAGCCGCAGGGGGTGCGGGCGAGCGCGACGTCGGATAGTGGGGTCGCCGGGAAGACGATCGCGGTGGCTCTGGAATAGGGAGCGGGCGGGCTAGTCGCGGCGGCTCTCACGGGGTTCGCCAGCGACACCCGGCTCCCAGATGGCGCCCCGGTCGCGGGCCGGGGAGGGCAGGTCCCCCAGGCCGCGGACAACGTTATGGAGGCCGTCGGACGGGCCGCTCGGAGCATGAAAAAGCGACCGGGGATAACGCTCGTCGCCTGCCTTGCGCGTAGCCTTCGCGCTAGAAGCTCGTCGCGTCACCTGTCGAGATCGGTATCCCGCTTGGCTTCCGCGGGTCCCTCTCTCTCCCAGTCGCAGGGCGAAACCTAGCGCCTCGGGTTGCCGAGTGCTAGGGGTGCATCGGCAGCGATTCCGCAAAATCCGCATAAAACAGGTGTTGAGACCGGCTCGGCACGGATGGCCGGTGTCCGCGAGCCCGAGATAGGTTTGCGTCGGGATGAGCCACGGCCTTGACGCGTCCCGAAGGAGGCACGGCGCAACGTGGTGCTGGCGGCGGCGATCGCCGGGCTCGTCGGGCTGCTGTTCGGCTACGACACCGGGGTCATCGCGGCGATCGGCCTCTTCACGCTCTGGTTCTGCTGGGAAGTTCGTCCCCGAGACGAAGGGCAAGCATCTGGAGGACATCCAGGCGCTGTTCGAGGAACGGGGTAGATCGCCACAGGGCATTCGCGTAGTTACGCTGCGCGGATGCGCATCGACGAGATCCTCGCCGCGCGGCGGCCCACCTTCTCGGTCGAGTTCTTCCCGCCGAGGACGGAGGAGGCGACGGAGCAGCTGTTTGCGACTGCCCGGGAGCTGCGCGCGCTGGAGCCCGACTTCGTCTCGGTGACCTACGGTGCGGGAGGCTCGACCCGGGAGGGGACCGTCGAGATCACCAGGGCACTGAAGGACGAACTGGGCTACGAGACGATGGCCCACCTGAGTTGCGTCGGCGAGACGACGGAGGGCCTGGCGGCAACCCTGGATCGAATCGAGACGGCGGGGATCGAGAATATCTTCGCTCTGCGGGGGGACCCGCCGCGGGGACGGGAGGACTTCGAGCAGCCGGATGGGGGACTGGGCAGCGCCGCCGAGCTGGCCGCCTTCATCTCGGAGGGGTGGGATTTCACGATCGGCGGCGCCTGCTTCCCCGAGGTGCACCCCGAGGCCCCCGATCTCGACACCGACCTCTCCTACCTGAAGACGAAGGTGGCGGCCGGGGCGAGCTTTCTGATCACCCAGCTCTTCTTCGACAATCGGGTCTACTTCGACTTCGTCGAGGCGGCGCGCCAGCGTGGAATCGAGGTTCCGATTCTCGCCGGGGTGATCCCGGTCGCCGGCTTCTCCCAGACGAAGCGGATCTGCGAGCTGTGTGACGCGACCATCCCCGAGTCGCTGGAGGCGGCCTTCCGGGCCGCCGGCGAAGACCCCGAGCGGGAGTTCGAGCTGGGAGTCGCCTATGCGGCGCAGCAGTGCGCAGAGCTGCTGATCGCCGGAGCTCCGGGCATCCACTTCTACGCGCTGAACCGGGCGCCGGCGACGCGGGCAGTGCTCGGCGCGCTGCGGGCGGCGCGGCCCTGGGACCGCGATTACGCCCGGTAAGCGGGGAAGAAGCCGACGTCGGCCTCGTGTCCGCTCGACAGCCGCTCGTAGGCGGTCCTGTCGCAGATGATCTCGGAGGTGTGCCAGGGCTCCTCGCGGTTGGCGAAGCCTCGCTTGAACTCCTCCAGCGGGTCGCCGCGGCGGATTCCGCCGCCGAGGTTCAACGGGATACCGAGCTCGGAGGCGCGATCGACAAGAGTCGCGATGACGTTCTTCATCGGGGAATCGCGGAGGTGGGAATCGGCGCTGCCGCTCAGGTAGTAGTGCAGGACGTCGTCGCTGCGGACCGCGATCGAGGCTGCCGCGACCTCGCCGTCGGGGTCCAGGGCGACCGCCAGCCAGGTTCTCTCGGAGCTGAGGATACGATCGAAGTAAGAGGCGTCGAAGAAGTAGCGGGCGGCGGCGCCTGTGCGGTACATGGTCTGCTCGTAGGCGGCGCGGAAGCCGGCGCGTTGCTCGGGGTCGGTGTCCGGGCCGGGGACGATCTGGACCTCATAGCCACGACGATGGTTCTTGCGGATCTGCTGGCGGTCGCTCATGCGGCTCTTGGGAGGCAGGGCGGGGTCGGCGATCTGGACAACGTTGCGCTCGACGGCACCGGCGAGCGGTGGATCGCCGAGGCGGTGGCGGATGAAGGCGCTGATCAGGCCGGTCGGGGCGAAGTCGACAACGGCTGGGTCGACCGTGGCACCGGGGGACACCGCCAGCCCCGGGTAGCCGTAGGGTGAGATCGCGTCCAGCTCGGGCCCGTCGCCAATCGACCGCACGATCAGCGGCGCCAGCATCTCTGCCTCACGGGCCTCGATGCGCAGTGTGTGGGTGACGCCCTCGGCTTCGAGAAAAGGCCGCGAGCGGAAGAACTCCTCGCTCGCGGCCGCCTCGCCCCGGTCGGGGATCAGCTCTGCTGTGGAAGCGTCGCTCACCTGAGGATGTCCGCTGCCGCAGCGCGGAACTCGTCCGCGAGCACGCCCCAGACCTCGCAGTCCTCGGCCGGTTGGCCGTCGCGGCGCAGGTGGGCGCGCATCGTCCCCTCGTGGCGCCAGCCGAGGCTCGCCACGGTCCTCTTCGCCACCTCATTATGGGCGGGGATGCGCCCATAGACGCGGTGGGCGCCGAACTCGTCAAACGCCCTGGCGATGGTCAGCGCCTCGGCGCGGCGACCGACCCCCTTGCCGCGCACGTCGTCCCCGATCAGGGCGCCCAGCTCCGGGGCGGTCTGGCGGAAGAGCCCGTAGAGGGCCGTGAAGCCGACCGGCTCCTCATATCCCTCCACGAGGATCGCGAACTTGCGGTCCTCGCCCGAGTCCTCGATCGCCCGGCGCGTCCAGGCCTCCGCCAGCTCCATCGAGAAGCTGCCCCGTTGCTCCATCAGCGTCTTCGTCGCCTCGGGGTTGTTGAACCAGCGATACACGGCGGCGGCGTCGTCCGCCTCGAAGCGGCGCAGGCTTACCTTGGGCTTCTCCGTCATCGATCCGAACCCTAGTCCGGAGCAAGGCCGTGGCCGCTTATCAGCAGCCAGGAGGTCCTGGCGAGAATGCGGAGGTCGAGGGCTGCGCTGCGGTGCTCGACGTACCAGATGTCCAACTCGATCCGCTCCTCCCAGGGGATCCCGGCTCGGCCCTGAACCTGGGCCCAGCCGGTGATCCCAGGTAGGACCTCGTGGCGGCGGTTTTGAAGCGGCGTGTAGTCCTTGACCTGGGCAGGGATGGTCGGGCGAGGACCGACAATCGCCATCTCGCCGCGCAGGACGTTGAGGAGGTTGGGGACCTCGTCGAGAGAGGTGCGGCGCAGGAAACGGCCCGCGGAGGTGACGCGGGGATCCTCGCGGGTTACGACCGTGCCGACCCCGACCGGATCAGAGCCCCGCACCATCGTGCGCAGCTTCAGCATCTCGAACTCCCGCCCGTCCTTGCCAACCCGGCGTTGTCGATAGAGGATCGGGCCGCGGCTGCCGAGCTTGATCGCGATCGCTGCGACCACCAAGAACGGCGAGAGGACAACCAGGGCAACCGCGGCGGCGGCGATGTCAAACGCCCTGCTCATCGGGTCCCGGCCGCCTTTTCCCAGGCGCCCGGGGGACCGTGGCGAGCGCGATCCCAGAGGCCGGCGGCTATCGAGGCGGTCGTCATCACGTAATAGCGGGCGACGCGGAGGGGAGCCAGCGGCAGCCAGCGACCGAGAATCGCAGCGGCGATGACGGCGGCCTGGGCCGCGAGTGTCGCCGCGTAGACCCAGCCCTGCCCGAGCAGGGCGAGGTTCGCCGCCAGCGCGACGAGGTGCAGGAGCGGGGTCAGGTAGCGCAGCAGCCGGTGGGAGGCCAGCTCGAAGGCGTAGAGCGGCGAGTAGCCGCCCGGCGCGAGCATCCCCTCACCCACAACGATGTCCCAGAGGCCGACCATCATCCGCCGCTTGCGGGCGAACTCCCCCTCCAGGGTAGGGACCATCTTCTCCTCGGCGCGAGCCCAGGGGACGTAGAGAGAGCGCGACCCGCGCTTGGCCAGCTCGAAGGGGAATGAGAGGTCGTGGCTGCCGGAGGGCTCGAGCGGGAGGTAGGCAGCGGCGCGCACCGCGTAGATCGCGCCGTTACCGGCCGTAACGCCGGCCAGGGCCGACTCCATCTCCCTGACGCGCATCTCATAGCGCCAGTAGGCGCCCTCGAGGTTGCCGCCGCCCGCATCGGTGAAGCGGACCTGGCCGCAGGTGTAGCCGACCGTTGAGTCGGCGAAGGGCTCGACCAGATGGCGAAGCGCGTCGGACGCCCAGACGCTATTGGCGTCCGAGAAAGCGAGGATCTCCCCGGAGGCGCGCTCGGCGGCGCCATTCTGGGCAGCGATCTTGCCGCCGCGGGGGAGATCGAGGACGAGGTCGGCGCCCGCCGCCAGCGCCCGCTCGACCGTCGCGTCGAGGGAGCCGTCGGAGGCGACGATCAGCTCCAGGCGCTCTCGCGGGTAGTCGAGCGCGAGGGCGTTGGCGACCTTGGCGGCGATCACCTTCTCCTCGTCATGGGCGGCGACGATCAGAGAGACGCGAGGCGGCTCCTCCCAGGTGCCGGGCCGCAGGGTCGGGCGCCTGCGCAACCCGACCAGTGCCCGCAGCACCAGCGGGTAGCCGACGTGCGTGTAGACGATCGACGCGGCGCAGACCCAGAAGACGATGCCGAGGGCGGTCATCCGCGTGCCTCCAGCAGCTCCTTGTAGAGAGAGATCGTCCGACGGGCTGCCTCCCCCCAGGAGTAAGGGCCGGCGGCGGCGCGGCGGGCGGCGGCGGTCAGCTCGGCGCGGGCGGCGGCGTCGCCGGCCAGCTCGGAGAGTTCGGCGGCGAGGGCGGCGGGGTCCCCAGGTGCGACAACGCGCGCCGCCCCGCATGCGGCCAGCTCGGGGAAGCCGCCGACTGCGCTCAGCACCATCGGCTTGCCGAATGCGAGACCGGTGTAAAGGACGCCGGAGTGCTCGGCGTCACGGTAAGGGAGGGCGACGACGTCGGCGCGGCGAAAGATCGCCGGGATCTCAGCATCCTCCACGAAACGGGTGAGGAAACGGACGCGGCCCGGCACTTCGTCGGCGCGCCGACGAAGGGGCTCGACGTCCATGCGCGGGTTGCCGACGATCCACAGCTCCGGCCCGTCGAGGCGACTGAAAGCGTCGAGCAGGGTGTCGAGGCCCTTGTAGGGGCGCAGCAGGCCGAAGAAGAGGACGACCGGGCCTTCGGCGCCCTGCAGCTCGGCGGGCAGCGGCTTCTCCTCCGCTAGCCGGGCCAGGTAATCGAAGGCGCCGTGGGGGATTACGCGGACGCGACGGGGGTCAAGCCCGACCTCGTCACGAAGGCGGGCGGCGCCGTGCTCGGAGTGGGCAATGACCGCGTCCATGCGGCCGAAGACGCGGTGGGCGACGACGACCTGCCGCCGCGCCGGGCGCGGCGGCAGGATGTAGTGGGCGGTCATCACACGTGGTCGATTCGAAGGCAACAGCATCGCGTCGAGCGCCGGCACGGTAAGCCACTGATAGTGGATGACGTCGGCGTCGGCGCGACGGCGGAATCGCAGCATGTCGGGG
Organism: uncultured Solirubrobacterales bacterium; assembly: GCA_963777915.1. Taxonomy (GTDB): domain Bacteria; phylum Actinomycetota; class Thermoleophilia; order Solirubrobacterales; family 70-9; genus CAVUPF01. The sequence continues at coordinate 82,041 of CAVZSH010000008.1, forward strand.
AGGTGCTCGGCAAGCTTGAAGGCGCGGCGGGCAGGGGCGCCGAGGCCACGGCGGGCGGCGGCGCGGTAGAAGCACTCCTCGACCCCATACCCCTCGGCCGGCGGGACCGGTCCATAGAGGAAGCGGCTGGTCAGCAGCTCGACCTCGACGCCCTGGCGGGCGATCGCGGCCGCCAGGGCGCGGTCGTAGGGGGGCGTGAAGGCCGAGGGGTCGACGAGCTGAACCCGCATGGTGGGCGATTATCGTGGCCCACGTGGCGCCCACACTCTCCTACTGCGTCGTGAACACCAATGGCCGCGAGCATCTGCTCGCCTGCCTGGAGGCGATCGAGCGCACCCATCCGGCCGGTGTGGAGAGCGAGGTGCTGGTCCTCGACAACGCCTCCGCGGACGGATCGGCGGAGGCAGTGCGCACCCTGGGCGATGAGATCCAGCTGATCGCCCTGGAGCGGCGTACCGGCAAGGCGGAGAACGACTCGACCCTGCTGCGCGAGGCGAGCGGCCGCTACTGCCTGCTGCTCAACGAGGACTCCGAGCTGCGGGCGGGCGCGGCGGAGGCGCTGGTCGCGGCGCTCGATGCCGACCCAAGGGCGGCGGCGGCGGGGGCGCAGCTGCTCGACTCCGCCGGGAAGCCCGTTGCCTGCGCCTGGCGCTTCCCCGGGGTCGGCACGGCCCTCGCCGGCGCCGTGTTCCTGCATCGCCTCATCACCGTTCAAAGCAAGGGGCGATCGACGCGGCGGGTCGACTGGGCGCAGTCGAGTGCTCTGCTCGTGCGCCGCCAAGCCGCGGCCGAGGTCGGCTACCTTGACCCGGCCTTCTTCGTCTACTACGACGAGTGCGACTTCTGCAAGCGCCTCAGCGACTCCGGCCGGTCCACCCTCTTCGTCCCCGCGGCGGAGGCCGTCCACCACGACCAGCTCTCGACCGACCTGGCGGCGGGCCTGCCCCGCATCGTGGAGTTCCACCGCAACCGCGATCTCTACATGCGCAAGCACCACTCCCTCCCCGCAGCACTCGCTGTCCGCGCCCTCACCGCCTGGGCCTACGCCCTCCGCGCTCTCGCCGCCACCATCCTCCCCGGCCACCCCGCCCGCATCTACTGGGCCCACGCCCGCCAGGCCCTGCTCCCCAACCGCGGCACCGGGTTGCGGGAGGGAGCGCAAGGGAAGGGTGTCTGAGTTTGGGGAGAGTCGCCGCAACGTCAAGGAGGCCGAAATCGCGCTTGAGCGCATTGACGAGCTGGCTGGGTCTCCGGAGGCGAGAGCCTGGCGCGCGACCACCCCGACGGCACCCAGGGTCCGGTCCTAGAAGCGCGAGTCCTCGTCCATTCGCTCGGCTTCGTAGAGCTCGCCCGGTTCGCCCTTGACCGCGGGCGGGCGGGCGCGGATCGAGGCGAAGGTCGCGGCCAGCTCGCCGGGGTGGCGGAGGCGCGCCAGCCAGCCGCGCTCTTCGGCGCTGAAGAACCCGCTCGCGAACAGCAGCGCCGGATAGAGGAGCGCGATGAAGAGGCGCCCGACCAGGCCGCCGAAGCCCGAGGCCGGCATCACCAGCTCCCCCAGCCCGACCAGGGCCGCGCCGGCGAAGAGGACGCGGGCGAGCCGGCCCCATTCGTAGGGCACCGGGAAGAGCCGCTGCGCGAACCAGTACATCAGCGCGATCACCACCAGGTAGGAGGCGACCAGCGCCAGGCCGGCGCCGACGATCCCGAGCGGCGGCACCAGGATCAGGTTGAGCGCGACGTTGGAGGCGAGCGCCGCGATCGCCGCCGGGAAGTTGTACTCGGTGCGCCCGGTGCGGCCGAGGATCACCACCATCACCATGTAGAGCGCGTAGAGGGTGACGGCGGCCGCGATCAGCCCGACCACTTCGTAGGCGTCGAAGAACTTGGGAGCGGCAAAGATGCGCACCAGGTACTCGGCCAGCAGCCACAACCCGACCACCATCCAGGTGCAGCCGGCGAGGAAGAGGGTGATCACGTTGGCGTAGGTGCGGCGCGCCTCGTCGTCGTTGCGGATCGAGTAGGCGAGCGGCGGCCAGGCGAGCTGGAAGCCGCGGACGAGAACATTGACCGCCTGTGCGAACTTGACCGCCACCGCGTAGAGGCCCGCCGCGCCGAGCCCGTCGACCTGGACGATGATGACGCGGTCGACGAGGTTGAGCAGGTAGAGGCTGACCTCGGCGGGCATCGTCGGCAGGCCGAAGCGGAGCAGCCGGCGCAGCAGCGGCCGGTCGATCCGCAGGGTGAGGCGCCGGCGCTGGGCGAAGATCATCGCGACGACGAAGACGGCGCCGGTCACGTAGGAGCCGAGCAAGAGGCCGCGGGCCCCATCCCCCACCCCGACGACGAGGACGACGGTCAGCGCGATCGTGCCGAGGACGTTGGTGATCGTGGTGATGAAGTAGGCGCGGGCGCGCTCCTCGAGGCGGAAGAGCGCCAGCAGGTATTCGAACATCGTCGCCACCCAGAGGCCGCCGATTGAGATCCGCACCAGCTCGGCACCGTGCTGGGAGGCAGCGTGGCTACCGAGCAGCGCTTCCGAGAGCGGCCCGGCGAAGGGCAGGGCGACGAGGCAGGCGATCGTCGAGGCCCAGAAGAGGCCGGAGAAGGTGGCGCCCACGATCGCGTCGGGGTTCTCGTCCTCGCGGTAGTAGAAGCGCAGCACCGCCTCGATCAGGCCGAGCCGGACGACGATGCTGGCCGAGACGACGGCGGCGAAGAGGAGCTCGGCGGCGCCGTAGTCGTCGGTGCTGAGGTGCCGCGTGTAGAGCGGCAGCAGCGCGACCGCGATCAGTTTCGAGAGAATGCTCGCCGCCGTGTAGGCGGCGCCGGTCGTCGCTAGGCGGCGGAGGTAGCCCGACACGGGGCGAGACTACGCGGGGTCGCGGACTGCGGGACTGGCCGCGAGCGACGCCCCGACTGCGAGGAGAACCCAGGTGATCGGATCTTCGAAGAAGCCCGCGTAGGCCATGGTGTGAACCAAGAGGGCCGCGAAGGCGGCGAGGACGGCTGCTCGACCTACCAGCAGGCCCGCAGGCCCACTCGGCGGGTTTGGGGGCCCCACCCCACCCCGCCCCGCGTGAAAGGCGGCCAGGCCAGGCATCGATGCCCGCAGGCCCGTAGTCATCGTCCACAGGGCTGTGAGGATCAAGGCTGCGTAGAGAGCCAGGCCGAGGAGGCCTTGCTCTGCTGCGATGGTGATCGGCTCTGTGTGGGAGACGGAGACCGGGACCCTGTGCTTTGCAGCGTGGGCACGGTAGGCGGTGGAAAAGGAGCCCGAGCCATACCCGTAGATCGGGCGCTGGTCGAAGAGGCGGATGCCGCCGGAGACGAGGTGGGCGCGGCCGCTGGTGTCGATGTTGAGCCTTTCGAAGTTGATCTTCGAAGAGCCGCCGACAAGCGCGACGAAGGAGATCGCGACCACGGCACCGACGCCGACGACGCCCAGCGTCCACTTCAGGCTCCAGCGCAGCGCCGCCAGCACGGCCAGCCCCGCCAGCAAGGCAATGAAGCTCGACTCCGAGTAGGTCGGCACGAGGCCGATCCACAGGATCCCGACCAGCCCCGCCAGCAAGGCAATGTTTCGTCGCTGCTTGGCCCACAGCAGCGCCGCCATCGCCACCACGATCGCCAGCGCCAGATACCTGCCGTAGATGTTCGGGTCCCAAAACACCGAGTTGACCCGGAAGTAGGTGTGGAATTCGTTCGAGCGGATCACCTGGTGGTTCCAGAACAGGCCCCTGGTCGCGTACTCGATCGACCCCACCGCGACGAACAGCAGCGCCTCGATCGCGACCAGCCACAGCACCCCGGTCAACAGCTTCCGATCCCACCGGAGATCGCTCAGCAACACGAAGGCCACTGCGAACGGCACGTAGAAAAAGCAAACGTCCTGCAGCCCTTTGGAGAAGTCCGAGGAGTACAGAACCTGAAATCCATAAAGTGCGACTACTGCAGCCAAGACTCTCAGCAGCCACTTGACGGCCGCTGGCGCGACTGAGTCCGTGGGCCGGGCCCCCCAGTCCCGGATCGCCGCTGCAAGCACGCCCGCGGCGATCACCAGATACAGCGGCACCAACAGGTTGGCGGTTTCACCGCCGGCTTCGAGGGGGACACGGAAGGGGAGGACGAAGACGATCACCAGCGGCAGGGCACGCGGCCATCGGCGGAAGGCGAGGGCAAGGACGGTGGCGGCGGCGAGCGTCGCGGCGAGGGCGAGGGCGAGCCGCGCGGGATGGTCGCGCAGGTCGAGGATCCGGTGCGAGTGCCACTGATCGCCGAGGATCAGCATCGGGACCAGGGCAAGCGCGACAACCATCGCCGCCGAGCGCAGGCGCCCCGGCGGGGTGAGGATCGCGGTCGCGGCGGCTAGCGCCGCGACCAAGACGCCGGTGCCGGCCAGGACGCCGCTCAAGCTGCTGCCTTCGCGGCGCGCCTGCAGCCCGCGGTGGCGTTGGGTGGCCTCAGGCGCAGGCGGATCGTCCCGGGCAGGACGAGGTTGCGTTCCTGGACGAGCAGCTTGACTCTCAACTTGTAGCGACCAGGCGACGCGATGGCGCCGTCAAAGCCGCGGCCGTCCCAATAGAAGCTGAAGAAGTGATAGCCCGGCAGATAGCGGTTGCGGGCAAGGGTGAAGACCAGTCCCCCGCGGGGCCGGATCACCTGAACGGTCGCGTAGTCGGAGTGGGTGACGCGGAAGCGGATCCGCTCGGGACCGGAGGGGCAGCTCCCGCTCGGCATAAAGGCGTGTCCGGCGGCGGTGCCGAGGGTTACGTGGTCGAGGACGAGCGGGTCTCGCTTCAGCCGCTGCGAGAAGGCGAAGGCCGCGACCGTGGCGAGGACGAGCAGCGCGAAGACCAGGCCGGCCGCGCTAACCCGTCGACGAGGCATCGTTTTCGCCGACGATCACCGAGACCGGAGCCCCGGCAGAGACCGAGTCGACTTCAGAAGTCATCGGCTGCACCTGGCCGATCCCAAGGTCCCTGGCGATGTCGTGCGCTTCGGGGGCGTGGCCGGGCTTGAACATGACGGTGCTGCTGGCGAAGCTGGAGTTGCTGTTGGTTACCGCCCCCAGCTTGAAGCCCTTGCGCTGGACTTTGTCGCCGTAGCGAGCCGCGAGCCCCGGCACGGCGGTCCCGTTTAGCACCGTAACCTCGATTTCGCTCGGCTTCGAAGCGGCGGCGGGGCTCTTGCCGTCCTTGCCGATTTTGACGCCGCTGGATCCATGCAGCGCCGCGTAGGCAATGCCGCCGCCGACGACCAACACGACGACGAAGACCGCCGCCAGGTAACGCGGCTGCGCCAGCCGCTCGCCGCGGGCTGAGAGCCATCGGCGCAGCCGCTCTCCGCGGTCCATTTCCGGCTGGCCGGCCTCGCGGCGCTGGCGCCGCTGCTCGCGCAGAGCGACCGCCTGCTGTTCCGCGGTACGGGCCTCCTCGAGGCGGCGCAGCTCCTCGGCGCGCTGGGCGGCAGCCGCCGAGGTCGACTCCTTGCGCTCCGTGTCGCGCTCGGGCGCCGAGCCCGCCCACTCGCGCAGACGCCGGATGTCGCGCCCGTGCGTGAAGGAGAGCAGGGCGAGCACGGCGAGGCCGAAGAACGCGGCCAGGCCGGCGAAAGCGCCGATTTCTTTGATCAGCTCCACGGAGTGGCTGCGAGAGGCTACTCGTCGTAGACGACCGTCGCCGCGTCGCCGCCTGGTGCGGTGATCATCTCGACGACTCGCGCGGCCAGATCGGCCTCGTCGCCGGCCAACACCAGGTGCTCAAGCGAATTCAACGTCGACTCGACCCAATCCGGGCCGAGCGGCGCATCCCGCACCGCTCGCCGGATCCGCTTCGAGGCGGTCGGCTGCTCACTCTCGCCCAAACCGAAGAGCTGCTCGTGCAGCTTCTCGCCGGGCCGCGGCTTGGTGAACTCGATCGCGATGTCGCGCTCAGGCTCGTATCCGGCGAGGCGGATCATGTTGTGCGCGAGGTCGACGATCTTCACCGGATCGCCCATGTCGAGGACGAAGACCTCCCCCTTGCCGGCCCCGATGTCGCCGGCGCGGATGACGAGCTGGACCGCCTCGGGGATCGTCATGAAGTAGCGGGTCATCTCGGGATGGGTGACGGTGACCGGTCCCCCCCGCTCGATCTGGCTGCGGAAGATCGGCACGACGCTGCCCGAGGAGGCGAGCACGTTGCCGAAGCGGACACTGGCGAAGCGGGTGCGGGGGTGCCTGTGGCCGGCCAACTCGACGATCCACTCCGCCATCGCCTTCGAAGCACCCATTACCGTCTGCGGGTTGACCGCCTTGTCCGTGGAGATAAGGACGAAGCGCTCGACCTTGGAGGCGGCGGCCGTCTCGGCAGTGACCCGCGTCGCGATCGCGTTGTTGCGGACGGCCTCCAGCGGGTTGGCCTCCATCAGCGGCACATGCTTATAGGCAGCGGCGTGGAAGACGACGGAGGGCTTGAAGCGCTGCATCACCTCCAACATTCGGTGCGGCTCCTTGCAATCGGCGAGCACCGACTCGACGTTGGTGAAATGGCGCTCCTCGACCATCTCGCGGTCGATCTCGAAGAGGTTGTCCTCAGCATGGTCGAGCATCACCAGCAGTCTCGGCCGTACCCGGGCGATCTGGCGGCAAAGCTCGGAGCCGATCGAGCCGCCCGCCCCGGTGACGAGGACGATCCGATCGCGCAGGTAGGCGCCGGCCCGGTCGAGTTCGAAAACAACCGGGTCGCGGCCCAGCACGTCCTCGACCTGGACCTCGCGTAGCTGCTTATTGAGCTGGACACCGCCGCGCAGCAGCTCGAACACGGTGGGCAAGGTGCGCACGCGGATCTCGCGCTCGCGGCAGGCGGCGACCACCTTGGCTCGCAGCGTCCCCGGCGCCGAGGGAATCGCGATCACCACCTCGTCGGGCTCGGCTTCGTCGAGGATCGCGACGATGTCCTCGGTCGAGCCGAGCACCTTCAGCCCCAGCATCCGCATCCCCCGCTTGCGTGGGTCATCGTCGACGAAACCGATCGCGGTTGAGCCAAGGTTGGGGTTGAGTTGAAGCTCGCGAACCACCATCTGCCCGCCCGAGCCGGCGCCGATCACCAGCACCTCGCGCCGGGGAATGCGAGAGCCGCGCGAGGGCCGCTCGACGATCAACCGCACCGCGAGGCGGGCGCCGGCGATCAGTAGCACGGTAAGGATGAAGTCCATCACCACCACCGAGCGCGGCAGAGTGTGCTTGAACGGCTGCACCACGGCGAAGAAAACGACGACGATCACGCTGGCGAAGGCGACGGCGCGGAGAATGAGGAGGACGTCGCGGCCGCTCACGTAGCGCCACCACTTCTGGTAGAGCCCGAAGGCACCAAAGACGACCAGCTTGCCGACGACGACGATGCCGACGGCTTGGGCGAAGAGCAGCTGGTATCGGGGTGGGAGCCCGTGCGCGTCGTCGAGGAAGCGCAGTTGGAAGGCCAAGAAGAAGGAGAGCGCGAGCAAGACCGCGTCGGCGAACACCTGGAGCACCCGATTGCGATAGACGGGATGGTTCAGCCGCTGCATGGACCGGACGAGTTTAGAGGCTGAGGTCTTAGGATCACGGGTCTCTTTATGCCGATTCCACTGCCCTACGCCGATATCACCGGGCCGATCGTCGAATTCTGCGTCAGCGTGGTCGAAAGCACCGGCCTGGCAGGAGTGTTCCTGCTGATGGCGGCGGGAAGCGCCTGCATCCCGATCCCCAGCGAGGCGGTGATGCTGTTCGCAGGCTTTGACGTCTCCAACGGCAGCCAGACGCTGCTCGGGGTGACGCTGGCCGGCCTCGCGGGAAACATGGCGGGGTCCTGGCTTACCTATGCGATCGGCTACTACGGTCGCATCGACCTGCTGGAGAAGAACCGCCTGATCCACCTCAGCCCGTCGCGGCTGGCCCGGGTGGACGGCTGGTTCAAGCGCCACGGCGACGCCACCGTCTTTTTCACCCGCCTGGTGCCGCTCGTGCGGGCCTTCGTTTCACTTCCGGCCGGCCTCGCGAAGATGCCGTTCTGGCGGTTCACCTGGCTGACCGCGATCGGATCGCTGCCCTGGGTGCTTGGCTTCGCGCTGATCGGGCAGGCGGTCGGCGATAACTGGCAGCAGTGGCGCCATCACCTCCAGATCCTTGACTACCTGGTCGTCGCAGCGATCGTCGGGCTGGCCGTGTACGGCATCGTGAAGCGACGGCGGGGCGGCGGGCAAGGCCCCGGCAAGGCGACCGAGCCCGTCGGCGCCGGGGGCGCTTGAGCGAAGCGGTCGATGGGCGGATCGCGGCCCGGCACGCGATCGCGCTGGGGGTCGTCCAGGGGCCGACAGAGCTGCTGCCGGTTTCCAGCTCCGCCCATATCGTGCTGGCCCCGTGGCTTCTCGGGTGGGAATGGGAGGCGATCGACCCGGAGGTCCGCAAGAGCTTCGAGGTGGCGCTGCATGCCGGCGCGGCGGCGGCGCTGCTGATCGGCCAGCGGCGGGTGATCGCAGAGGAGCTACGCCACTTCGACCTGCGCCGGGCGGCGGTGCTGGCGCTCTCCTTCGCCCCGGCGGCGGTCGTCGGTTACACGCTTGAGCGACCGATCGAGCGGCGCCTCGGCGGGCCAAGGGCGACCGCGGTCGGACTGCTGGGCGGCGCGGCGGCGATGGCACTCGCCGACCGCCGACCGCAAGAGCGTGGGCGGGGGGAGGTCGACTGGCGCGACGCGCTGGCGCTGGGAGTTGCCCAAGCGGCGGCGCTGGCGCCGGGGGTCTCGCGCAACGGCGCCACGCTGGCCGCGGCCCGCGCCCGCCGCTTCTCCCGCGCGCAGGCGAACCTACTCTCCCGAACCGTGGCGCTGCCGATCATCGTCGGCGCCACCGCATTGAAGGGCGGGCGACTCCAAAGCCGCGGCGCCTCGCCCGAGCTGCGCCGCGCGATGGCCGTCGGAGTCGCCGCCTCGTTCGCCTCGACCCTTGCCTCGCAACGCCTCATCCGCCTGGTCGAGCGCGACCGGGCCCTCTGGCCCTACGCCGCCTATCGCGCCGCGCTGGCGGCCGCGGTTCTTGCAAAGCTGCATCGATGAGCTCGCCAACCGACACGTTGGTGCCCGGTCATCGTCACCGGCGACGACTGGCTCACTGGCCCGAGGGGTCCCGATGAACGATGCCTACGCGAAGGCAGGGGTCGATCAGGGCGCAGCGGACTCCGCCGTCGCCGGGCTCATCCGGGCACTCGGCGCGATCCGGCTCGACCGACCCAGCCGCCAGGTGCCGCTGCCGGGCCACTACGCGAGCGTGATCCGGCTCGACGAGCGGACCGGGATCGCCCTCTCCACCGACGGGGTCGGGACCAAGCTGCTCCTCGCCGAGCAGCTCGGCCGCTTCGACACGGTCGGAGTCGACTGCGTGGCGATGAACGTCAACGACGTGATCTGCGTCGGGGCCGAGCCGTTGGCGATGCTCGACTACATCGCGATCGAGCGCGCTGACCCCGAGATCTGTGAGCAGATCGGGGCTGGCCTGGCGCACGGCGCTGAACTCGCCGGAATCGAGATCCCCGGAGGTGAGCTAGCTCAGCTCGGCGAGATGATCCGCGGCTTCGACCTCGCCGGTGCCTGCTTCGGAACGGTGGCGCTAGACGCGATCGTCGACGGGTCGACCGTTCGAGCAGGCGACCCGGTGATCGGCCTGCCCTCCTCGGGGATCCACTCCAACGGCTACACCCTCACCCGCACCGCCCTGCAGGACATCCCGCTTGACGACGAGCGCCTTGGGCAGCCGCTCGGCGAGCTGCTGCTTGAGCCAACCGAGATCTACGTCAAGGCGGTGCTGGAGCTGCTGCGCTCCGAGGTCGAGGTGCGCGGCCTCGCCCACATCACCTCGGGCGGGCTCGGCAATCTGCTGCGGCTCGCGGCCGAGGTCGGCTACGAGATCGACGCGCCGCTTCCGATCCCTCCCATCTTCGAGCTGATCCGGGAACGCTCGGGGGCTGGGGACGATGAGATGCACGAGGTCTTCAATATGGGCTGCGGCTTCTGCTGCATTGTGGCCGCCGGCGAGGAGGCCGCCGCTCTCGACATCCTCCGCCGTCGCCACCCCGGGGCGCAGCGGATCGGGCGCGCGACCAAGGGGTCGCGTGAAGTCCGCCGTGCGTGAGTGGGATACCTCGGCGCGACGGAGAACCTCCATTGCGAGAGTGCTCGACAATGGACCCGGATAGATGGAGGCTCGCTCCTCAAGCGCGATGATCGGAACGGTGCTCTCCGGCCGCTATCGGCTGGAGGCGAAGCTGGGCAGCGGCGGGATGTCGACCGTCTACCTGGCCCGCGACGAGACCCTCGACCGGCCGGTCGCGGTGAAGGTGATGCACCGGGAGATGTCCGAGCAGCCCGACCAGCTCGAGCGCTTCCGCCAGGAGGCGCGGGCGGTGGCGAAGCTCTCCCACCCCAATGTCGTCTCGGTGATCGACGCCGGTGAGGACAGTGGCTATCCCTACATCGTCTTCGAGTACGTCGAGGGAGAGACGCTGAAGCAGCGGATCGCTCGGGTCGGTGCACTGGACACCCAAGAGGCGATCGCCTACGCGATCGAGATTGCCCGGGGCCTCACCGTGGCCCACGCCCGCAACATGGTCCACCGCGACATCAAGCCGCAGAACATCCTGATCGACAGCGAGGGTCGGGCGAAGCTGACCGACTTCGGCATCTCCCGCCAGCTCGAGCAGGACGGGATGACCGCGACCGGGCGGGTGCTGGGCACAACCGACTACGTCGCCCCTGAGCAGGCGATGGGACGTGAGGTCGACCCGCGCTCTGACATCTACTCGCTCGGTGTCGTCCTCTACGAGATGCTGGTCGGGCAGGTGCCGTTCCACGCCGACAGCCAGGTCGGCGTGGCGATGAAACACGTCAACGAGGACCTGCCCGACGTGCAGCGGCGCCGGCCGGAGGCCTCCGCCGCGGTTGCGCTGGTGGTCGAGCGAGCCACCGCGAAGAGCCTCGACGAGCGCTACAAGCAGATCGGCGAGATGATCGACGACCTCTCGACCGCGCTGGAGGTCGAGGCGGCCAGGGCTGGCTCCACCACCGGCGAGGCGACCAGCGTGCTAGACGCGGTGCCGCCGCCGAAGCGCAAGCTCTCCGGTCGCGCCCGCTGGTCTTGGGCAACGATCGTCGCTGTAATCCTGATCGGCGGAGGGGTGCTTACGGCGGCACACTTCATCGGCAACGGGAGCCTCGGCGGTGGTGGCGAGAGGAGCTCCGCGAAGCCGATCCCGATCTTGTCCGCCACCGACTACAACCCTGAGGGCGATGGCGAAGAAAACCCTGAAGCTGTCGGGCAAGTAATCAACGCGGATCCGGCCGCCTGGTCCACCGAGCACTACGAATCCCCGACCTTCGCCGGGACGAAGACCGGCCCAGAGCCTGGAACGGGCATTTACGTGACGACAAAGGCGCCGGCGACGCCGTCAAAGATGGTAGTCCGCACGCCAACCCCCGGCTGGGACGCGCAGGTCTTCGCCGTGGCGGGCGAACCGCCGACCGGCATCACGGGATGGGGGCATCCGGTAGGAGAAGTGAGCAACGCTGCCAGCGTGCAGGAGATCAAGCTCAGCAGCCTGCAGCATCCGGCCCGCCACTTCCTGCTCTGGCTCAAGAAGGCCGTTCCGGCTCCCGACCAGAGCGGCGGCTATCTGGTCGAAGTCAGCGACATCAAGCTGTTGAACTGAGCTCAGAACTCATAGGAGCGCGCCCGAGCGTGGCGCTCGACCGCGAGGCCGACAAGCCGCTCGCAGAGGTCCGCGTAGGGGACGCCGCTCGACTCGAGCAGCTTCGCGTAGACGCTGGTCTCGGTGAAGCCGGGCATCGTGTTGATCTCGTTGACGAGAACCTCGCCACCGGGCCTGACAAAGAAGTCGCAACGTGCCAGGCCGGAGCAGCCAACGAGCGCGAAGATCTCCCCGGCCAGCTCGCGAACAAGTGTCGCCTGCTCGGTGGGGATCGGCGCCGGGACCGTCAGCTCCATTCCCCCCTCGCCGTACTTCGCCTCGAAGTCATACCACTCGGCGTTGGCGAGAATCTCCCCTGGCGACGATGTCTGGGGGCGCTCGTTGCCGAGCACCGAGCACTCGACCTCGCGGCCCTCGGCCGAGGCCTCAACGATGACGCGGGGATCGTGGCGGCGGGCAAGCTCGACCGCGGCGTCGAGGTCGGCAAGCCGCTCGACCTTGCTGATCCCGACGCTTGAGCCGAGCCGCGAGGGCTTCACCCAGAGCGGCAAGCCCATCCCCTCGCAGCGCTCGCGCCAGCCCTTCTCGCCGGCCTGGGCGAATTCGACCTGCGGCACCCCCCGCTGGGCGAACAGCCGCTTCAGGGTCAGCTTGTCCATGCAGATCGCCGAGGCGAGCACGTCCGAGCCGACGTAAGGGATGTCGAGCCACTCGAGCAGCCCCTGGACGCTGCCGTCCTCACCGAAGGGCCCGTGCAAGGCCGGGAAGACGGCGTCCGCTCCCAGCAACCCGCCGGCCGGGGCCAGCTCGACTGGCGCCCCGGCGCAGCTCCAACGCCCGTCCCGGCCGATCCTCACGGGCACCGCCTCGTGCCCGGCCGCGGCCAGCCCGCGCGCCACCGACTCTCCCGAGCGCAGAGAGACATCGTGCTCGGAGGAGCGCCCGCCGGAGAGCACCGCGACCCTCACCGGGCGCCCCCTCCAGCCTCCGATGCGATCACGGCTTGCCCGATTCGGTCGGTTCGGTCGGTTCGGCTGACGGCTTGCCGACCACGACCGTCACTTCGGCGCCCTTTTCGACCTTGGCGCCGGCGGACGGGAGTTGGTCGATCACGTGGCCGACCTTCGAGGAGGCTTCGGTTTCCTGTTCGGAGACGACGGGCTTGAGTCCGGCTTCCCGAAGCGCCGTCACCGCTTCGGAGCGCAGCTGGCCGATCAGGTTCGGCACCGAGACCTTCTGCTGGCCTTTGGAGACGACGATCGAGACGGTCGAGCCGGGTACGGCTTCTCGGCCCGCGCTCGGCGACTGGCGGACCACCTGGCCCACCGGGGCCGCGTTCGTTTCTTCGCTGACGGCGGCTACCAGGCCGCGGGATCGGATCTGCTGCACCGCCACGGAGCGCTGGCTGCCGACCAGCACCGGCACCTTGGCCAGCCTCGGCCCCGTGGAGAGGGTCAGGACGACGTCGGAGCCGCGCGTCGCCGCAGTCCCCGCCGAGGGGGTGGAGTGGATGACGGCGCCCACCGCGACGCTGGTTGAGTGCGCGTCTTCGACCTGGACGCCAAAACCCGCCTTCTTCAGCTTCGCTTCGGCCATGGCCCTGGCCAGCCCCGCGGTCGCCGGGACCTTGGCGCTGCCCGGGCCGGCGCTCACCGTCAACGTCACCGCCGGCTTGGAGCAGGAGAAGTTCAGGAAGGCGCAACTCAGCGATGCCTTATCGGCCGGTGGCGCGGCAGCCGGGTCCTGCTCGAGGACCGTGTTCTGTGGCGCGTCTCGTTCCACCCGCTTCACTTCGCGGATCGGGAAGCCATCCTGCTGAAGCAGGGAGATCGCCACGTTTAACTGGTTCCCTGTCACGTTGGGGACGTCGGTCGTCGTGTCGCGGGTCAGAGCGAAGCCGATCAGGGCGCCGATCAGGACGGCAACCCCGACCAGCAGCCAACGGCGGCGGCGCCTCTTGCGCCGCTCCTCATCGGAGTCAGGCTCCTCGGCCCCCTTCTCCGTCGGAGTCGCGACGACGGGGGGCAACGGGGCGAAAGCCGCGGTACCACCGCCAGGCTGGCGGGAATCCTCAAGCGCCGCGTCGAGCGCCGCGATGAACGCATCGGCGCTCTGGAAGCGCTGTCCGGGGTCCTTCTCCAGCGCCCGCATCACCACCGCGTCGAGCGCCGGTGAGACCCGAGGGTTGACCGAGCTGGGCCGCTGCGGCATCTGGGAGACCTGTTTCATCGCGACCGCGACGGCGCTCTCGCCCTCAAAGGGGACCCGTCCGCTCAGCGCCTCGTAGAGCATCACCCCGATCGAGTAGAGGTCGGAGACAGCCGTCACGTCCATCCCCTGCGCCTGCTCGGGGGAGAGGTAGTGGGGGGTGCCCATCACCGAGCCGGCCTGGGTGATCTCCGAGACGCCGGCCCGGGCGATTCCGAAGTCGGTCACAACCGCCTTGCCCTCGGCGTCGACGATCACGTTCTGCGGCTTCAGATCGCGGTGGACGATGCCGTGGCGATGGGCGAAGCTCGCCGCCTCCAGCACCTGGCGGATCAGCCGGGCGGCCTGCTCGGGGTCGAGGCCGGCGTCGCTCAGCTGCTTCAGGGTGCGGCCCTCGACGTACTGCATGGCGATGTAGTAGGAGCCCTCGAACTCGCCGCGATCAAAGACGGCGACGATGTTGGGGTGCTGAAGCCCCGCCGCGGCTTCAGCCTCCCGCCGGAAGCGCTCGACGAACTCGCGGTCCTGGGAGAAGCGGCTGTGCAGGACCTTCAGGGCCACCCGACGCTGCAGGTGCGTGTCATCAGCCAGCCAGAACGTCCGCCATCCCTCCCGAGCCGATCCGCTTCAGCACCCGATAGCGCCCGTCGACGACGCTGCCCTCGCTCACATCAGGCACGCTTGCTGCCTCCTTGTCTCATCTCGTCATTCGCCATGCAGGATCGTTTCCGCGACGGCACGGAAGATCGGCGCCGCCACGTCGTTGCCGAACTGCGTCGTGCATTCGACCGTGGCGGCGATCGCGATCTTCGGGTTCTGAGCCGGCGCGAAGCCGATGAACCAACCCTGATTCTCCGCCGCCCCCCCGCCGCAGGACGCGTTGCCGGGGGTTTCGGCGGTGCCGGTCTTGCCGGCGACCGCGACGCCTGGGATCGCCGCGTTTGTGCCGGTTCCTTCCCGCACGACCCCTTCCATGGCCGTGGTCAGCTCCGCCGCGGTCTTCTCGCTCATCGGCCGGCTGTATTCGGAGGGCTTAAGGCGCTTGACGACGTGTCCGTCGGGTTCGATGACCCGGCTCCAGATCTGCGGCTTCATCAGCCTGCCCCGGTCGGCGACCGCCGCGGCGACCTCGGCCATCTGCAGCGGCGTCACCGCCAAACGCTCTTGGCCGATCGCCACCCGTGCGAGGTCGATCCCAGCGCCGGGACCGAGCAGGTTTTTTCCTTCGAAGACCCCGCTCTTCTCGACCTGGTCTTCGGGGAGGTCGATCGCCGGCGTCGCGTTGAAGCCGAAGCGGTCCATGTAGTTAAACAGCGTGCTTTCCCCGATCCGCTGGCCGAGCTGGCCGAACCAGGTGTTGACCGAATTCGTAAGTGCGGTGTCCAGCGAGATCGGCCCGAAGCTCTGGTCGTAATCGTTTTGCAGCGGCTGGCCCTGGACTTCCAGCGTCCCCGGTGCGTTGATCGTCGTTTGCGGGGTGATCGTGCCGCTGTTCAGCCCCGCCGCGGCGGTCACCACCTTGAAGGTCGAGCCGGGTGGATACTTGCCCTGGGTGGCGCGGTCAAACAGCGGCGTTTCGGTTGTGTTGGTGTCGAGCTTGGAGAGGTCATAGGGAACCCGGTTGGGGTTGTAGGGAGGGTTGGACGCCAATGCCAGCACTCGGCCGGTCCGTGGCTCGATTGCCACCACCGCCCCAAAGCCGGTCCCCTGCAGGGAGCTCAGCGCAACCCGTTGTGCGGTGGGGTCGAGGTTGGTGACGACGTCGTCGCCTTCCTGGTTGCGGCCGCTCAGCTGGTCGAGGATCGAGCCGAATTCCGAGCTGGTGCCGACCAGCTCTTCATTGTGGGACTGCTCGAACTCGCTGTCGCCCTGGCGGGCAAAGCTGTAGCCGATCGGATGCCCGAACAGCGCGCCGTCGGGGTAGCGGCGCACGTAGCGCAGGCTAGAGCCGTGGCCGATCGGCACCGAGCGGGCGATGACGCTGCCATCGGCGGCGAGAATCCTCCCCCGCTTGATCTGCTGCTGCTCCAAAAGCGGGCGTTGGTTTTCGGGGTTGTTCTTCAGCGCCTTTGCGTCGAACACCGACCAGTAGGAAGTGAAGCCGATCAGCACCGCGAAGAGGGCGACGATCAGCCCGAACAGCTGGACGATCTGGCGGTTCATGCTCCCTCCAGCGCCAGCGCGGCCGGGCCGGGCGCGCTGGCCTCACGGCGGGCGCGGTCGGAGATCAGCAGCAGCAGCGCCAGCAGCACGAAGTTGGCGACGATCGAGCTGCCGCCGTAGCTGACGAAGGGCAAGGTGACCCCGGTCAACGGGATCACCCGCGTCACCCCGCCGATGATCACGAAGGCCTGGATCGCGAAGACTGCGGTCAGCCCGGTCGCCAAGAGCTTTGAGAAGCCGTCGGCGGCGATCAGCGCGATCTTGAACCCGCGGGCCGCGATCAGCAGGTAGATGAGGATCACGCCGGTGGCGCCGAAGAGTCCGAGCTCGTTGACGATCAAGGAGTAAATCGTGTCCGTCTGCGCGGCCGGCAGCAGCGCGTCGTGGGTGCCTGGAATCGTGATCAGCGCCTGGCCGAAGCCCTTGCCGAAGAGACCGCCGTCGGCCTGGGCGAAGATCGACTGCAGGATCTGGTAGCCGTTGCCTCTGGCTTCCTTGTAGGGGTTGAGCCAGATATCGACCCGCTCTCCGACATGGGGCACCGTCGCCGCGAAGAACCAGGAACCGAGCAGGAACATCGCCATCCCGATCACGACGAAGGAGAAGCGGCCAGTCGCCACGTAGAGCAGGGCAAGGAAGGCGGCGAAGAACATCAGCGAGCTGCCGAGGTCGCGGATGAAGACGAGCATGAACATAGAGGCCCCCCAGACGACAAGCATCGGGCCGAGGTGCTTGAGCGGCGGCAGGGTTACGCCGAGAATCCGTCGGGCCCCGACGATCAGCACCTCGCGGTGCTCGCGCAGATAGCTGGCCAGGAAGATGACGATGCAGATCTTCGAGAACTCGGTCGGCTGGAACTGCAGGGGGCCGACCTTGACCCCGAGGTAGGCGCCGTTGACCTGCTGTCCGATCCCCGGCAGGCGCGGCGTGAGCAGCAGCAGCAGCCCGACCGCGGCGATCGTGTAGCGGTAGCGCTCGAGCACGTCGTAATCGCGCAAGAAATGGATCGCCGCTGCGAAGAGGACAAGACCGACCACGAACCAGTTGGCCTGGTCGCGGGCCAGGGTCGCGTCGATCCGATAGATCATCACCAGCCCGAAGGCGGTCAGCAGGGCGGCGAGTGGGAACAGGTAGGGGTCGGCGTCGGGGAGGCGGATCCGCAGGTAGATGTGGGTTGCGAGGCAGACCGCCAGGAAGTAGGCCCCGTAGATCAGACTGAGGTTGCCGAGGCGGGCGTTCTCTTGAGCGAAGACCGCGGCAAAGCCGGCCGTGAGGAGCAGCGCAACGGGGACAAGGGCGAGAAGCTCCCGGTTCCGCGCGGACCTCACGGCACCCCCTGGCCCTTCTGGATTTCTTCGAGCAGCGAGGCCGCTCCGGAGCGGGAGCGCAGGTCCTGAGCAGTGACCGCGGCGTGGCGACGTGGCGGCAGCGAGGCGGTCTGGATCGGGCTCGCGTAGCGCTCTTCGTAGAGCTCGACCCCGAAGGGCAGTTCGTAGGGGAGCCCGCGATAGAGGGCGACCCTGCCGGCGGCGTCGGTCCCAAGGAACCAGACCTGGCGGTTGCCATACCAGGCGCCGAACGCGATCGCGCCGAGTATCGCCACAACGACGAGCACCTTGGCGGCGGTTCGAAGCCGTCGCCGCTTCGGTTTCGCAGCGAGCTGTTCGCGCCGCGCCCTGGCGGCCGCGGCGGCGGCGCGGCGGCGCACCTCGGTGGCGCTCAGCCCCGCCTCCTCCGCAGAGGGGCCGATCAACGTCGCGCCCTCCGGAGAGCGGGCCGGGGCTGCCCGACCCCCGAGGCGGAAGGCGAGGGCGGTGATGTTGTCGCGACCTCCAGCCCGGTTGGCTTCATCGATCAGCGTCCGTACCGCAGCGTCGATCGAGCTCGCAGCGGCGAGAATGCGGGCGATGTGCTCGTCGTCGAGCATCGTCGTCAGCCCGTCGGAGCAGAGCAAGAAGAGATCGCCCGGCTGGGCGGGAACCGTCTGCACGTCGACCTCGACCTCGGGCTCGGGGCCGAGCGCACGGGTGATGATCGAGCGCTGCGGGTGGTCCTCGGCCTGGGCGTCCGTCAACTGGCCCTTTCGTCGCATCTCCTCGACCAGCGAGTGGTCGCGGGTGAGTCGCTCCAACTTGCCGTCGCGCAGCCGGTAGGCGCGGCTGTCGCCGACGTGACCAATCCCCACCTCCTCGCCGCTAGCGTCGACGATCGCCGCGGTGATCGTCGTCCCCATCCCGGCCAGCGACGGATCGGCTCGGGCGTGCTCGTGGATCTCCCGGTTCGCCGCCTCGATCGTCTCCTTCAGAACCCGCTCGGGTGGGGCGTCGGGGAGGTCGCGATCGAACGCCTCGGCCGCCGCTTTCGAGGCGACCTCGCCGGCCTGCGCGCCCCCCATCCCGTCGGCGACGACGAATACAGGCGCGCGAACGAAGAACGAGTCCTCATTGGCGTTGCGCTGGCGCCCCGTGTCGCTGCGGAACGCCTGTTCGCTCACCTGCAGCACCGAGACACCCCCTGATCAGGATCGCTACGCATGCGCCTCGAAGCGAAACCCGGTGTCCCCGATTCTCACCACGTCTCCGTCGATCAGCTCGGCCTCGCCCTTCAAGCTGGCGTCGTTGAGGAGGGTGCCGTTGGTCGAGTCCATGTCTTCGATGAAATGGCGGCCTTCGCGAGAGAAGATCCTGGCGTGGACGCCGGAGGCGTAACGATCCTCGATCTGCACGTCGGATTCCTTGGAGCGGCCGATCGAGAGGCCGCCGATCAGGTCGAAGCGCTCGCCCGCCTGCAGCCCTCCACCGCGCTCCGCGACCAGCCAGGCTTCGGCACCTCGCTGCGCCCCCTCGCCGAAGGCCGGCGCGGAGTGAAATCCGGTTGAGTCCGGCGCCGGCGCAACCGTCCTGCGCAGGTCCTTCATCGCGCTGCGTGCGATGAAAAGCAAGAACAGGTAGAGGACGGCCAGGAAGCCGAACTTGAGGGCAACCGAGATCGGGTCGTACGCCACGCTCAGAACACTACGGCCAGGGGCCGCTACTGCTCGATGTCGAAAAGGAAGGTGGTGGTCCCCAGGGTCACCTCGTCGCCCGGACTGAGGCGGGTCGATGGGACCCGCCGACCGTTGACCTTCACGCCGTTGGTTGAGCCGAGATCGACGATCTGCCAATCGCCGGTCTCCGAGCGGCGCAGTTCCGCATGGCGGCGGGAGACGTTGGGGTCGCCCAGCACGCACTCGGCGGACTTGGAGCGACCGATCGTCGCCCGCGGCCCGTCTAGCACGTAGCGGCGATCGTCAAGCGAGACCACCGCCCGGGTGGAGACGAGGGCGCCAACCGCCTCCTCGGGCCGTTTCGGGCGGCCGGGGTCGCGCTCTCGCACCGCCGAGTAGACCATCGTGTGGCCCTCCTCGCCCTGGCTCGGCCTCTCCCCCTCGTGGGCGGGAGGCTTGACCAGGCGGGTCTGGATCCCGAACTCTCCGAGCCGCAAACGCTCGTCGGTGCTGAACTCGACCGCCGGCCGCGTCAGCAGGTCATAACCACGGCGGCGGGCGTGCTCCAGCAAGTAGCCCGACAGCTCCTGCTCGAGCGAGCGCTCGTACCCCTCCAGTTTGCCGCGGTCTTGTCTGGAGAGATAGACGGTGTACTCATTGGGCACGTAGACACGCTCGATCGAGGCCGTCTTGTGAGCGTCCATTTCCTTGGCCAGTTTGCGGGCCAGTTCGACCGGCTGCACCTCCGAGCTGAAGGCGCGACTGAAGATCCCCTCGACGAGACCTTCGATCCGGGACTCGAGATTGCGTAGGACGCTGATCGGGTGGCTCCTTGGCGCGGGGGGGAGGGCTCTCCGGGGG
>CAVZSH010000009.1:0-167785 GCA_963777915.1 uncultured Solirubrobacterales bacterium
GTAGGTCCTTCAGCGGTGCCGAGCTACCGAAAGTGTGCATCCCCACCTTCTCGCCGTCGAGCCCGACGTAGCGGTCCCAGCCTAGGGTCGAGGCCTCCTCGACCGAGACGCGGGCACTGACGCTGGGCGGCAGCACCGCGTCGCGATAGGCCTCCTCCTGGCGGTCAAAGAGCTCCCAGCAGGGGAGGCTGACGACGCGCGAGCCGACGCCTTCGGCGCTCAGCTCCTCATGGGCCGCGATGGCGAGCGCCACCTCGCTGCCGGTCGCGATCAGGATCACCTCCGGCTCCCCGCCCGCCGCATCGGCGAGCACGTAGCCGCCCCGCCGCAGCCCCTCGGCCGAGGCGTAGCGGGAGCGGTCGAGCACCGGCACGTCCTGGCGGGTGAGGACCAGCGCGACAGGCTGGTGTGCACGGTCGATCGCCACCCGCCAGGCCTCGACGACCTCGTTGGCGTCGGCGGGGCGGATCACGTCGAGGCCGGGCACAGCCCGCAGCGAGGCGAGCTGCTCGACCGGCTGGTGGGTCGGCCCGTCCTCGCCCAGCCCGATCGAGTCGTGGGTGAAGAGGTGGATCACGGGCAGCTCCATCAGCGAGGAGAGCCGGATCGCCGGCCGCGCGTAGTCAGAGAAGGTGAGGTAGGTGGACCACAGGGGTCGCAACTTGGAGAGCGAGAGCCCGTTGGAGATCGCCGCCGCCTCGTGCTCGCGGATCCCGTAGTGGAGTTGGCGGCCCTCGTGCTCTGCGGGCTCGAAGTCCACGGCGCCGTCGACGTCGAGCCGCACCGAGGTCGAGTCGGTGAGGTCGGCGGAGCCGGCGATCAGCCAGGGAAGACGGGCGGCGATCGCGTTCTCGACCTTGTTTGAGGCCTTGCGGGTGGCGATCCCCTTCTCGTCGGTCTCAAAGCCTGGGATCTCCGCGTCCCAGCCGTCGGGCAGCTCGCGGCGCTGCATCGCCTCGATCTCGGCGGCGAGCGAGGCGTTTCCCTCCGCATAGGCGGCGAGCGTCCGCTCCCAGCCGGCGTGGGCCTCGGCACCGCGGGCGCCCACCCCCGCGGCGAAGCGCTCCCTGACCCCGTCGGGGACGAGGAACTGGGCGTCCTCGGGCCAGCCGTAGGCGCGCTTGGTCTCCCGCACCTCCTCGGCGCCAAGCGGCTCGCCGTGGGCGGCGGCGGTGTCCTGCTTGTGCGGAGACCCCCAGCCGATGTGGCTGTCGACGATCACCAGGGTCGGGCGGTCGGGCTCGGCCCTGAACTCCTCGAAGGCCCGGGCCAGGAGCCCGGTGTCGTTGGCGTCGCCGACCCGGGTCACATTCCAGCCGTAGCCCATGAAGCGGGCGGCGACGTCGTCGTCGTAGGCCAGGTGCGTCTTGCCGTCGATCGTGATGTGGTTGTTGTCATAGATCCAGCAGAGGTTGTCGAGCTTCAGGTGGCCGGCGATCGAGGCGGCTTCGCCGGAGACGCCCTCCATCAGGCAACCGTCACCGGCGATCGCGTAGACGTCGAAGTCGAACAACACGGCGCCCGGGCGGTTAAAGCGGGCGGCCTGCCACTTGGAGGCGATCGCCATCCCGACCGAGGTGGCGACGCCCTGCCCCAGCGGCCCGGTCGTCGCCTCCACGCCGGAGGTCCAGCGGTACTCGGGGTGTCCGGGGGCGCGCGAGTCGAGCTGACGGAAGCTCTTGATGTCCTCGAGGCTGACGGCGGGCTCCCCGACAACCTCATACTCGGGATCGACCGCCTGCACCTCTGCGAGGAAGAGCAGCGCATAGAGCAGCATCGAGGCATGCCCGGCCGAGAGCACGAAGCGATCCCGGTTTGGCCAGATCGGGTCGGCCGGGTCAAAGCGCAGGAAGCGCTGCCAGAGCGTGTAGGCGACCGGCGCCATCGCCATCGGCGTTCCCGGGTGCCCCGAGTTGGCCTTCTGGATTGCGTCGATCGACAGCGTGCGGATCGTGTTGATGGCGAGCTGGTCGATGTCCGGGGCGCTCTGCTGCATGCGTCGGCTCGATCCTATTGCCAAGCACATAGATTCCCGTGAACGTGGCGGGAAGGAGCGATGCAGAGAGCGAGAAGCGGCTCGCCGCCGAGGCGGCGGCGGAGCTGGTCTTCGACGGGATGGCGGTCGGCCTCGGCACCGGCTCCACGGTCGCCCACCTGCTGCCGGCGCTGGCGCGGCGCGGGCTGAGCGGGATCCGCTGCGTCGCGACCTCGGTGGCGACCGAGAGCCAGGCCCGGGAGCTGGGCATCGGGGTCGAGGAGTTCGGCAAGCTGGAGAGGCTCGACATCGCGATCGATGGAGCAGATCAGATCGCCCCCGACGGCTGGCTGATCAAGGGCGGCGGCGGCGCCCATCTGCGCGAGAAGATCGTCGCCGCCGCGGCCGAGCGCTTCGTCGTGATCGCCGACTCCCGAAAGCCGGTTGAGGCGCTGAGCGCCCCGGTGCCGCTGGAGCTGTTCAGCTTCGGCCTGCACTCGACCCTCAAGCGCCTCGGCGAGGCGGTCGAGCTGCGCGGCGCTCCACACAGCCCCGACGACGGGGCAATCGCCGACTACCGCGGTGCGATCGGCGACCCAGCGGACCTGGCAGCGCGCCTAGAGGCCGATCCCGGCGTCGCCGCGCACGGCCTCTTCGGGCCGGATATGGTCAGCGACGTCTTGGTGGGAAGCGGCAGCGCCGTCGATCGCATGACTCTGAGCTGAGGAGGATCTAGATGAGCGACTTCACCGGGTTGACGATCGCCGGCCGGACCGCCACCCCCGACGATTCAGACTGGGACGAGGTGCGGCTCGCCTGGAACCTGGCAGCCGATCAGCAACCCAGCGCGGTCGCCCTCGTCGAGGGCGCCACGGACGTGGCAAAGGCGATCCGCTTCGCCGCCGAGCACGACCTCAAGGTCGCCGCGCAGGCACCGGTCACGGGGCCTTCGCCCTCGGTCCCCTCGACGAGACGATCCTGATCAAGACCGAGCGGATGCGCGGCATCGAGATCGACCCCGAGTCCCGCACGGCGCGGATCGAGGCAGGGGTGCTGGCGCTGGAGCTCGGCGAGGCCGCCCAGGCCCACGGCCTCTGCTCGCTGCCGGGCTCCGCCCCCGACGTGGGCGTGGTCGGCTACACGCTCGGAGGCGGACTGAGCTGGCTGGGCCGGCGCTACGGCTTCGCCTGCAACCGGGTCAGCGCGATCGAGCTGGTCGGCGCCGACGGCGAGGCACGGAAGGTCGACGCCGGCAACGACGCCGACCTCTTCTGGGCGCTGCGCGGCGGTGGCGGGGGCTATGCGGTCGTCACCGCGCTGCACCTCGATCTGCTGCCGATCGGTGAGCTCTACGCGGGTGCCTTGCTCCTCTCGGCCGAGCTCGGCACCGACGCGGTTCGCGCCTACCGCGACTGGGCTGCGAGCGCGCCCGAGGATGTCAGCTCGATCGTCCGCTTCCTGCGACCGCCGCCGCTTCCCAACGTCCCCGAGCCGATTCGCGACCGACCGCTGCTGACGATCGGCGCTGCCTGCATCGGCAGCCAGGCAGAGGGCGAGCGGGCGATCGCTGCGCTGCGAGAGATCGGCGAGCCGATCATCGACAGCTTCGGCCAGATCCCCGCCCAAGGGCTGAGCAGGATCCACATGGACCCCGAGCACCCGGTGCCCGGGCTCGGCCACCACCTGTTGATCCGCGAGCTGCCCGACGAGGCGATCGACGCCTTCGTCGGCGCCGCCGGCCCCGACGCGGGCTCGCCGCTGCTGCTCGCCGAGCTGCGCCAATTGGGCGGCGCGCTGGGCCGCCCCGCCGAGCACGGCGGCGCCCTCTCCCAGCTCGACGCCGACTTCGTGATGCTCGGCATCGGCCTGCCGATGACGCCGGAGCTGGGCGGGGCGATCGACCGCCACCTCGACCATCTCGAGGAGGCGATGCGGCCGTGGGCCGGACAGGGGGGGTACTTCAACTTCGCCGAGCGCCCCTGCGAGACCAACGCGATCCTGCCGCCTGAGACCTGTGCGCGCCTGGCCGAGGTGAAGCGCCGCTGGGACCCCGAGGGGAGGATCGTCGGCAACCACGCCGTCTCGGTGGCGCATGCCTGAGCCCGTACCAGAGTAGTGGTACAATTAACCCACTATCGCTTTCATTGTCCCGACTGAGCGCGGTGAGTTTGAGGTACGGGAGTCACACAGCACCTCGAAGGGGCCCCGAAGTCGAACCCTGGCCAGCTTCAGAGACCTGACCGATGAGGTCATCGCGAAGGCCCGGGCGAGATCGACAAAACCGCTGAGCCCTGAGCAATTGCGGAGCATGGCGAGACGGGTCGGCGCTCCGGTCGCCGCGGCACCCGCCGATCGGTCGGCGCGTGAGTTGATCGCCGAGCTGGCGAAGGGACGAGAGGTCGAACCCAAGCTGCGGCGCCTGCTCATCGACGCGCTGGGCGGTGGGTGGGCAGGGCCCGCGTCCTCTCCCGACGCCGCCCGCTCGGCAGCCGAGTGGATGGCCGCCACCCCGAAGCAGCGCGGCAAGGCGCTTGAGGAACTGCTGCTGTTGGCAGACGCACTGCCATCTGGCGGGAGAAGAGGCAAGCCTCTGCGCTTCCCGAGGCTGAGGTCGACTCACAGGTGACCGACTCAACCCCCAAAGGCTCCGGTGCTGTCGAGCCGTCGCTTCCGGACAAGGTCATCGCGGTACACGAGCAGCTCCGCACCGCGAAGATCCCTCACGCGGTCGGCGGCGCCCTGGCCCTCGCCTACTACGCCGAGCCGCGGGCGACGATCGACATCGACCTCAACGTCTTCGCCCCGAGCGAGCGCTGGCAGGCGGTGATCGACGCGCTTGCCCCGCTGGGGGTGGATGCCGGGGACCTCGACCCGAGTGCGCTGCGGCGAGACGGGCAGTGCCGAGTGTGGTGGGGGGACAACCCTGTCGATCTCTTCTTCGCATACGACGCGATCCACGACGAGATGCGCGAAGAGGCCCGCCGCGTTCCCTTTGCGGGGACGACGCTGCCGATCCTTGCGCCAGAGCACCTCGCCGTTTGCAAGGCCATGTTCGACCGCCCGAAGGACTGGCTGGACATCGAGCAGATGCTGATCGCTACCGACGAGCTGGACGTTGCCAAGGTCGAAGGATGGCTGGCGCGGATGGTGGGCAAGCAGGACCCCAGGCTGGGGCGCCTCAAAGAGTTGAAGGCCAAGCTCTCGATCGACGCATAGGAGCGCCTGGCGTCGCCGTCAGGAACGGGGCGCAGCGGCCTCGTCGGCCACCACGGTCATCGCGCCATTTGAGACCCGGCCGGCGGGGATCGAGGGGTCGGCGGCAAGCAGCTTGACCAGGGGATCTCGCTTCTCGGCGCCGACGATCAGCCAGATGACCTGGCGGGCCTCGGCCAGTGCCTGGTAGGTGAGGGTCATGCGACGGTGGCCCTGGTAGGCGCTCTCGGTCAGCGCGACGCGGCGATCGTCGACTTCGAGCACCGGGTCGCCGGGAATCAGCGAGGCGGTGTGGCCGTCGGGGCCGAGGCCGAGGTGGACGAGGTCGAGGCGCTCGGGCAGAGCGCTTTCGTATTCGCGCGCGGCGGCGTCGAGGTCGCGCTGGGTGACGGGCATCGGCCGCAGCGCGGACTGGTGCCCGATCGAGAGCCCCAACACGAGGTGGGTGAGGTTGCGCTCCTCGCTGCCTGGCGAGGCGATCCGCTCATCGACCTGGAACAGCTCGGTCTGCGCCCACGGCATCTCCTCGATCTCGCCGAGGATCGCCAGCATCGCCCACGGTGAGCGCCCGCCGCTCATCGCCAGCGAGAACGAGCCGCGCTCCGCCACCGCCGAGCGACCGGCGGCGGCGATCAGCTCGGCGCCGCGCCGCGCCGCCGCCCGTTCGTCGGCGAGAACCTCCAGCTCTATGCCCACGGGCCCGGCCCGGCTCGCAGCGCGCTCACTGGGTCTTCTCGTCGTGGCCACCGAACTGCTTGCGCATCGCCGAGAGCACCTTGTCGGCGAAGTCGTCGAGGCCGCGCGAGGAGAAGCGCTCATACAGGGCGGTAGTGAGGACCGGCGAGGGGACGCCCTCATCGATCGCCGCGATCGATGTCCAGCGGCCCTCACCCGAGTCCGAGACGCGGCCGGCGAAGTCGGAGAGGTCGGGGGATTCGCGCATCGCCGCCGCGGTCAGGTCGAGCAGCCAGGAGCCGACCACGCTGCCGCGTCGCCAAACCTCGGCGACCTCGGGCAGGTCGATGTCGTATTGGTAGTACTCGGGCTGCTCCATCGGCGCGGTCTCGGCGTCGGCCTCGCGCTTCACCTTGCCGGCGTTGGCGTTGCGAAGGATGTTCAGCCCCTCTGCGTAGGCGGCCATCATCCCGTACTCGATCCCGTTGTGGACCATCTTCACGAAGTGCCCAGCGCCGTTGGGCCCACAGTGCAGGTAGCCGTTCTCTGAGGGAGACGGCTCGCCGCTGCGACCCGGTGTTCGCGAGGCGGACTCGACCCCCGGCGCCAGCGAGGCGAAGATCGGGTCCAGCCGCCCGACCGCGCCGTCGGGCCCGCCGATCATCAGGCAGTAACCGCGCTCCAGGCCGAAGACGCCACCGCTGGTGCCGCAATCGATGAAGTCGATCCCCTTCTCCTTCAGCATCGCGGCGCGGCGAATGTCGTCGCGGTAGTAGGAATTGCCGCCGTCGACGATCGCATCGCCACGATCGAGCACCGCGGCCACGTCCTTGACCGTCTGCTCGGTGATCTCCCCCGAGGGGACCATCACCCAGACGGCGCGAGGCGCGCTCAGCTTGGAAGCCAGCGCCTGCAGTGAGGCAGCGCCCTCGGCGCCCTCGGCGGCCAGCTCGGAGACCGCCGCCGGGTTGACGTCGTAGGCGACGATGCGGTGCCCGTCAGCCATCAGCCGGCGGGCCATGTTGGCTCCCATGCGGCCGAGGCCGACGATTCCCAGCTCCATGCTCTAACCCTACGGCACTCGGATAGCCTGCGGCCCCGATGGCTAAGCGCACAATCAAGCACGCCGAGGAGGCGGCGGCCGACGTGCTGGTGATCTTCGGGATCACCGGCGATTTGGCGAAGAAAATGACTTTCCGGGCGCTCTACAGGCTGGAGTCGCGGGGCAAGCTGGGCTGCCCGATCGTCGGGGTGGCGATCGATGACTGGAGCCTCGAGCAGCTGCTCGAGCACGCCCGCGAGGCGATCGCGGAGACGGTCGCCAACCCCGACGAGGACGTCTTCTCCCGGCTCGCGGAGCGGATCTCCTACGTCCAGGGCGACTACGCGGACCCCGACACCTTCAAGCGCCTCGCCAAGGCGATCGGGCGGGCGAAGCGGCCGGTCTTCTACCTCGAGGTGCCGCCTTCGCTGTTCGCCACCGTGGTGCGCGGCCTCGGCGAGGCGGACCTGGCGAAGGGGGCCCGGGTGGTGATCGAGAAGCCGTTCGGCCACGACCTTGCCTCGGCGATGGCCTTAAACGCAGAGCTTCACGAGGTGCTCGGCGAGGAGCAGATCCTGCGGATCGACCACTTCCTCGGCAAGGAGCCGGTGATGGACATCGCCTACATGCGCTTCGCCAACTCCCTGCTGGAGCCGGTCTGGAATCGCGAGCACGTCTCCCACGTGCAGATGACGATGGCCGAGGACTTCGACGTCTCCGACCGCGGCCGCTTCTATGACCCGGTCGGCACCCTGCGCGACGTCGTCCAAAACCACATCCTCCAGGTGCTCGCCCTGGTCGCGATGGAGCCGCCGACCGCCAACCACCCCGACTCGATCCGCGACAAGAAGCTCGAGCTGTTCAAAGCGGTGTGCAGCGCCGACCCCGAGCACTATGTGCGTGGCCAATACGACGGCTACCTCAACGTCAAGGGGGTGGCAAAGGACTCGAGTACCGAGACCTTCGTGGCGCTTGAGCTCGAGATCGACAACTGGCGCTGGAGCGGCGTCCCGTTCTTCATCCGGGCCGGCAAGGAGATGCCGGTCAGGGCGACCGAGGTGAGCGTCGCCTTCAAGCGCCCGCCACCCCTGGGGGTGGGCTCGGGCAAGCGGCCGGGGCAGAACCAGATGACGATCCGGATCGACCCCAAGCCGGGTGCCCGCCTGCGCTTCCTCGCCAAGAAAGCCGGCACCGAGGCCTTCGAGCCGGCCGACCTCGAGGTGCTGTTCGAGAAAGTGCCGGGCGAGGACCCCGAGCCCTACGAGCGCCTGCTCGACGACGCCCTGCACGGGCACGTCCAGCTCTTCACCCGCGAGGACGCGATCGAGGAGACCTGGCGGATCGTCGAGCCATTGCTCGAGAAGCCGGGCCCGGTGCATCCCTATCAACCCCACACCTGGGGGCCGGAGGAGTCCAAGGGCCTCACCCGCGGGATCTGCCAGTGGAACGAGCCCTGGCTGCCGGAGCGAGAGAGCGGCAGCTGATCTCGCCGCCCATCGCCCAATCTCGCTACCGCTGAATGCCGGGATTTCGCCAACCCTGACCTGCTGTCCTCGCCGCGATCCCCCTGCGCCATCCCCGCCCCGCGGCCAACCTGAAGGCTCGGCCGCAGACCGCCATCCACCCCGGCGCATAGCCTGGCTCGATGCCCGCCACCGCAGAGCGCGCCGAGGAGCTGCTTGGGCAGCTCGGCTTCGCGCGCTTCAGGCCGGGGCAGCGCGAGGCGGTGGAGGCGGCGCTGGGGGGTCGCGACTCGCTGGTGGTGATGCCGACCGGGGGCGGCAAGAGCCTCTGCTATCAGCTCCCCGGGCTGGCCTCGGCGGACCTGACGATCGTCGTCAGCCCGCTGATCGCGCTGATCGACGACCAGTGGCGGCGGCTCAGCGCCGCCGGGCATCCGGTGGCGATGATCTCCTCGGGGATGAGCGAGGAGGCGGTGCGGGGCGCCCTGGCACAGGTCCGCGGCGGTGAGGCTCGGATCGTCTACTGCTCTCCGGAGCGCTTCGGCTCGACCGTCTTCTGTGAGGCGATCGCTCAGCGGCGGATCGACCTGCTCGCGGTCGATGAGGCGCACTGCGTCTCTGAGTGGGGGCACGACTTCCGCCCCGACTACTTGCGCCTCCCGCAGATCGCCGAGCGGCTCGGCCGCCCGACGGTGATGGCCTGCACGGCGACGGCCACCGAGGCGGTGGCGGCAGAGATCGCCGCCCGCTTTGAGATGCGCGACCCGCTCCAGGTCCGCTCGGGCTTTGACCGGCCCAACCTCTCCTTCGACGTGGTGCGGCTGGAGGGGAAGGGTTCGAAGGCGCGGCGCCTGGCTCTGCTCCAATGCGGGCTGAGCGAGGCCGAGAACCGCCCGGCGATCGTCTACTGCGGCACCCGGCGCGACACCGACGAGGTCACCGCGGCGCTGCGCGGCGGCGGGCGGCGGGCGCTCGCCTACCACGCCGGGATGGAGGCCGAGGAGCGCACCGACACCCAGCGGCGGTTCATGAGCGGCGAGGCCGAGGTGATCGTCGCCACCAACGCCTTCGGGATGGGGGTCGACAAAGCCAACGTGCGCTCGGTCTGGCACATGGCGATCCCGACCAGCGTCGAGGCCTACTACCAGGAGGCCGGGCGGGCGGGGCGCGACGGGCAGCCGGCCAAAGCGGTCCTCTTGGCGATGCGCTCTGACCTGGGGCGGCTGGTGCGCTTCAACGAGCAGCGAAGCGGTGACCCAGAACTGGCGATCGCCCACGAGCGGGGCTGGCGCGCCTATCGGATGATCAAATCGTTCATCTACTCGGAGCGCTGCCGGCGGCGGCGCCTGCTCGAGCACTTCGGCGACCGCGAGGCCAGCCGGCCGCTGGGGCGCTGCTGCGATGTCTGCGATCCCGAGAGCTGGCTGCCGGACCCCGCGACGATCGAGGTCCGGCAGGCGCGCCGCCCCGACAAGACCGGCACGCCTGCCCCCACCCCAGAGCTCTCCCCCGCCGATGCCCCGCTCTTTGAGGCGCTGCGGGCCTGGCGCCGGGAGGCCGCGGCGGGCAAGCCGGCCTTCACGATCGCCCACGACAGCACCTTGAAGTCGATCGCCGCCGCCCGCCCCGCCGATCGGTCGCGCCTCGGCGCGATCCGCGGCGTCGGCCCGAGCTTCATCTCCAAGTACGCCGCCGAGGTACTGTCGGTAGTCGCGGCCCACCCCACGCCCGCACTCGATCCGGCCGCCTGAGGCCTGATCGTCGGCCCAGCCCGGCTGACTCCAAGCCGACGCTCAGCTGGGCGACGCGGGCGACAGCTGTTGAGCATCTCGCCGGGCATCTGAGCGTGCCAAGGACTCGCAGTCCGACGATCCTGTCGCCGACGCGGCGTAGTAGCACGCGTGTCCTCCTGCCGCCGCTTTCAATTCAAATTGGCCGGCCATATGCCACGGCCAGCCAAGAGCCGTCGATCCCGCCCCAGTCCAGATCATCGAGGCGCTCAGCTACCAGCGTTTTGAACCTGAGCGCGATCACCACGCGATCGTCGTGCCACCAAAGCTCTTCATGGCCGTCCGGCACGAAGTGCTGTCGTCGGCGATCAGCAGGTCTGCGTCGGCGACCAACGCCGTGTAGAGAATCGGGTCGTCCTTGCGATCTGCGGTGAGAACGGGCACGTCAGCCGGATCGAAGGCAGGGGCCGCAACGACGCAGACGGCCTCGAATTGACGTCGTAGGCGCTGAACGTCCTCCTCCCGCAGATCGGGGTCGAGTTTCGTGCCGCTCTCCCTCAACTTGCGCTCGTACTCATCGAAGAGCGGCTTCGAGCCGATCGCCACCCAATCGTCGGGCGTTCCCTGTGGCAGCAGCTCCAACAAAGCAGCCCTGCGGTCGTTGGCCCCCTCGATGCGGGCGCGAGCCTGCTCGACTCCAC
Source organism: uncultured Solirubrobacterales bacterium (assembly GCA_963777915.1). GTDB lineage: Bacteria > Actinomycetota > Thermoleophilia > Solirubrobacterales > 70-9 > CAVUPF01. The sequence goes on from CAVZSH010000009.1 coordinate 10,800, forward strand.
GCACAACACCGCCTTCACGCTCGGCTTGCTTGGATAGCTCATCGAGCTCGAGTCGGCCGTGCTCGATCTCGTAAGTCAGGGCGCCGAGCGCCAGCACGATCCAGAAGCGGCGCATCATTCCGCCCGGGCTCAGCGTCGCCGGCAAAGAGACACTCGTGTCGACGACGACGAACGGCATGGGCGGGTAGCAGCCTCCGCTGGCCAGCGGAGGCTAATCGTCGGCGAGCGCGGCTTGAACCTGCTCGTCGGTCAACTCGGCGTTACGCTCGTCGAGCTCGCGAAGCTCCGCTCCCAGGTCGTAGTTGCCGCACAGCGATGAGAGCAGGGCGCCTTGCGGGATTCGATAGGACCCGCTTGGCAGCTTCAGGTAGGGAATCGTTTCGGCGTCTATCCAGCGCCGGACAGTTCGCTCGTTGACATTGAGCAAGGCCGCCGCTTGACTCACGGTGAGGAGTTGGGGTCTAGCTGCAGTGGTAGCCATCATCATTCCTCTCAAGCTCGTCCGATATTCGGTGGCGACAATATGGGGCAATACGGACGAAAGATCAATATCCAGACAAATCTGGATATTCCGGACAATCCCGGAGAAGACGATCGCTGACGCTCGACGCGGGGTCCGCTTTGTGCAGCTCTTCCGCGGCCTCTTTGGCCGTGATCGGGCTACCCGAATCTTCAGGGACCCAGAGGAATCCGAAGGAAGCCAGCCCGTGACCAGGGTACCCGTAAGCCGTTCGGTCATGGGAAGATTCGCGTCCATGAAGTCTGAAACAGTGACGGTAAATTGAGCGTTCCCAGGAGGAAGTCGATGCGATCCATTGAGAAGTCGAGTGCGAGGAGCGACGTTCGGAGATTTTCAGTCTGGGCGAATGTCGCGACTGCCGCGACGGTAGCGCTGGCGGTTGTCGCCATGCTGCCGGCAGTTGCCGCGGCAGAAGAAGCAGAAGAAACGACGGCAACGAGCTGCAGCTCCGCGCCACACCACATCAGCGGCCTCTCGGAGCATGGTTCGAGCTGCAAGAAGGCGCGCAAAGTCGCGAAGTACGCCGTGAAGAATAAGAACAGCTACAGCTGGTCCTACGGCGGCTTCCATTGCCATGGGGAGTCGACCGAGGGCATGCCGCCGATTTCCTTCACCTGCAAGAAGAGCAGCTCCCGGGTCTACTTCACCTACGAATAGGGCGGGCGTAGCGGCCGAGCTGCCTCCGCCTCCTGCTGCCGAGCAAGCTTTTTGCGTTCGGCTACCCGCCGGTTCCCGCCCGCGATCCGACCTACCGATTTGCAGCTGTTTCTTTCAGTCGGGTTAGGGCCGGGGCCGGCTGGCTCAGCTGCCCATTTGCGCGAAGCGGTGCTTCAGCATTGTGCGCGCGTTCAACGCAGCCCTCATCCCGCGCTCGCCGAGGGAGTCCTTCGCCGGCAGCATCCCGATCTGTCGTCCGAACGACACCTGATCGAAGACCGCCGCATTGTGAGCGATCTTCCCTTCGCGGAAGGTGAAGCAGTCGATTCCGTTCAGCTCGATCCAATCACCGGTCGGCTCGATGCCCTGCCAGGGCGTGCCACTGAAGGTCCCGGTCATTCGCCACTTTACGAAGACAGTTTCACCGTCTCCGGCGATCTGCTCGGCTTCGATGTGGAAATCAGGCAGCGCAGCGAAGGCCTCGGCGAAGTAGCGCGCCATCTCATCCGGCCCCCTGTAGGTGCCGGTCGGGAGCTCCTCGACGAGATCGTCGGCCCAGTAGACGCGCAGCGCCTCGGCGTCGCGCTGGTTCAGCACGGTCTCAAACATCTCCCGGGCGGTATCGACTGGAGAAAGCGTCTCCGTCTCGACGGTGGACATATCCGCTCCTTTCGGGTGCGACTGGGCTGGAAATCGAGTATCGCAGAACTTGCCTGAGAAGCCGCGCTTTGGGCTCAGAGAGGTCGCAAAAACGGTCACCCCGGGAGCGACCTGGCACCCTGAAACTACAAGCGAGGAGGTTCGGCCCTAGCGACCCTGGGCTCGGCAGGCCGACCAGCCGCCGACGACTCGCCAGACAGGAAACCGCTCGACGATTCGTGGCTGGTAGCGAGGGACGAATCGGGTCCCCGCCATCCAACGACATTCGGCGTCATCGTGGGAGTTGAGCAAACAGCCGCCGTCGGCACTCAGCCGCCGCGCGGGCGGTCGAGGAGCACGGCGTTATTGCGGTAGCCGGTGAAGTTGTGGATGATCCTCTCCCAACCCAGGCGCTGGGGGCGGGCCGCGCGGTAGCGGGTCAGGGTCATCTGGCCGAGGGTGCTGCGCTGCACCAGATGGAAGCTGGGCGGCAAGGAGCTGCGGGCGCCGCGGGGAGGCGGACGGCCGCTGACCACGTCGACCTCGCTCACCGCGCGCGGCGCCGGGCGCCATTGCCTCGGCATGACCCGGGTCTCCCCCGCCCCGATGTAGAAGGCGAGCGGTTCGTCTCCCTGTTCCCAGACGAGGATCGCCCGCGGGCGGCGCGGTGGACCGATCGCGCTGGCCACCGTGCGCCAGTCTTCGCGCTGCAGGGCGGGGCGGAAGTCCGAGTAGACGCAGAAGGCGAGGAAATAGCCGATGAGCCCGACCCCTACCGCGATCCCCATCCGGCCCGAGCGCGGCGCGGCGATGCCGGCGGCGCCGATCAGCGCCAGGGGGATCAGCGCCGGCAGCAGGTTGCGATCGAGGACGTAGTCCTGACCCGCCGCGGCGAAGGCGAGCGCGACCGCGATGCTGCCGGCGCCGATCGCCAGCGCCACGATCGCCCCCCGTTTTTCTCGCGCCCCGCCGCGCAGCGCCAACAGGGCCACCGCGGCGGCGAACAGCGCCATCGGCACCAAGGCGTGTTTGAGCAGGCCAGCCTCGCCGACGAAGAAGCTGATCCCGGTCTCCCGCAACCTCCCGGCCATGCCGAAGCTGGCGATCCAGTTGTTGTTTTTGCCAGCCGCCTGGTGCAGGGCGATCGGGGCGAGCGCCGCAGCGGCCAAGCCGACACCGCCAAGCGCCGCGAGTGGCCGCCGCAGTGGCCGCACGGTGAGCGCCAGCCAAACGGCCTCGATCGCCAGCGGAAAGAAGGCGAAGTAGTGGGTGGCGAGGGCGAGGGCCGAGAAGAGCGCCCACCAGGCGAGGTCGCGCGCCGCGGCGGTGCGCCGGGCGCGCAGGAAGAAGAGCATGGCAACCGAGCTGAGCAGGACGAGCAGCGCATAGGCGCGGGCGTCCTGGGAGTACCAGACAAGCATCGGGTTGACGGCGACGATCGCCGCGAGGGCGATGCCGGTGCGGCGACCGATCAGCTCCCGCCCGATCAGATAGGCGACCGGGATCGTCGCCGTCCCGAACAGCGCCGAGAGCGAGCGCAGGCCGACTTCGTGCACGCCGAAGGGATGCATCCAAAGCCAGGCCAGGAAGTAGTAGAGCGGCGGCGTGGACTCGCCGGCCCAGACCTGGTGCATCGTCTGGGAGAGGCTGGAGGCAAGGACACGCCCCGCAGTGACCGCCTCGTCGTGGCGATAGCTCTGCAGCCCGAGGGTCGAAAAGCGGATCGACGCCCCCAGGGCGGTGAGCCCGATCACCGCCCAGAAGAACCATTTGGCTCTCGGCGTGTTGAGGGAGGTGAGGAGGGCCATCCGGTCGAAGGGAGGGAAGATGATCCGTGTCCGAAGGAAGGCAAAGGTACTCATCGCGATCGCCGCGACGTTCGCGCTGGCGCTGGGCGTCGCGGCGGAGGCCAGCGCCGGCCTCCTGCAGCCCCCCGCCGGCCAGGTCTTCTTCGGCGTCTCAGACACTGGGGTCTCCAGCCAGTTCGGCGAATTCGCCGAAGCGGTCGGCAAGCACCCCGCCGTGATCGAGACCTTCCGCTCCTGGGGGGCCAACCTGAGCGGCTCGATCAAACGCTGGCAGAGCGCCGAAGCGCGCCCGATCCTCCACATCTCCACGGCCGACTCAAACGACGGAGCCGAGCTGATCACCCCGCGGGAGATCGCCCAGGGCTACGGCGACGCCTACCTGATCGAACTCAACCACTTGTTCTTCTCGCAGGGGATTCGCGCCTACATCCGGCCGCTCGGCGAGCCGAACCGCTGCCTCAACGTCTACGCCGCCTATGACTGCGAAGGAAACCTGCGCGGGGGCGGGCAGCGACCCTACTGGTACAGGCAGGCCTTCCGCCGCATGTACATCCTCCTGCACGGCGGCGGCAAGATCGCCAAGATCGACGCCCGCCTCGCCAAGGCGGGGCTGCCGCCGCTGCGCAGCGAAACCGGCGCCCTGCCGAGCGCCTTGCCGGCGGCGCCGATCGCGGTGATCTGGAGCCCGCTGCCGAGCGGCTCGCCGGCGATAAAGCAAAACCGTCCCGAACGCTTCTACCCCGGCGCTGCCTACACCGACTGGGCCGGAACCGACTTCTACTCCCCCTACCCGGAATGGAAGGCGCTGACCCACCTCTATAACCAGTACAAGGGCAAGCCATTCGTGCTCACCGAGTGGGGAGTCGAGAACAGCGATGACCCGGCCTTTGTCCGGCGCCTCTTCGTCTGGGCGAGGCGCCATCCTCGCTGCAAGATGCTCGTCTACTACCAGGACTTCGGCAGCTCCAACCCCTACCGGATCCAGAACTTCCCGGCCAGCCTCGGGGTGCTGCGACGCCAGCTCTCCGTGCCCAGCTTCCCGCCCTACGCCCCCGCGCCCCCCAAGCCGCCTCCCCCGCCGCCCGGAGGGCTGGCCCCGTAGCCTCGCGGCCCAACGAAGCCTGGCGCCGGGCCCGGCAGTCCCCCTACCTGGTGGCGCTCGGCGGGATCATCGTGGTGGGAGCCGCGCTGCGCTTCTCCACCCTGGGCCTACAGAGCTATCGCTACGACGAGGCAGTCACGGTCGGGCGGGTGCTCCAACCCAGCCTCTTCAAGACGCTCTCCACGATCCCCGGCAGCGAGTCGACCCCGCCGCTCTATTACTTCCTCGCCTGGTTTTGGTCGCGCCTCTTCGGCACCGGAGAAGTCGGGCTGCGCTCGCTCTCCGCCCTGGCCGGGACGGCCTCGATCCTCGTCGTCTACCTGGGCGCGGTCGCGCTGCCGCTGCCGCGCCGCGCCGGGCTGATCGCGGCGGCGATGGTATCCGTCAGCCCGGTGCTGATCTGGTTCTCCCAGGACGCCCGCGCCTACGCCCTGGTCTTCCTGCTTACCGCCCTCTCCTTCCTCTTCTTCGCCCGCGCCCGGCGCGGCGCCGGGCGGCGTGACCTCACCTGGTGGGCGGTGTTCTCGGCGCTGGCGATCGCCACCCACTACTTCGCCGCCTTCGTGGTAGCACCGGAGGCGATCTGGCTTCTGATCGGGGCGAGCGACCGGCGTCGCACCGGCCTGGCGCTCGCCGCCGTGGCGGCGGTCGGGGTGCTGCTCGCACCGCTCGCCCTGGAGCAGGCGGGCAACGCACACGCCGGCTGGATCGCCAAGCAGCCGCTCCCCCAGCGCCTCGAACGCGCCAGCGCGAAGCTGCTCGGCGATGACAACGGCGACGAGCACGGCGTCCGCCAGCCCGGGCCGATTCCGCTCGGCGTCCCCGCTGCGATTGCGGTCGCCGGGCTAGCGCTGCTGCTCTGGCGCGGCGCGGCGTGGGAGCGGCGCGGCGCCGGGATCGCCGCTGCGATCGGCCTGGCCGGCGTGGCGCTGCCGATCCTGCTCGGCGCCTTCGGTGCCGACTACTTCGACGGCCGCAACCTGATCCCGGTCTTCGTCCCGCTGATCGTCGTTCTTGCGGCGGGCTTCGCCGTGCGCCGTGCGGGGTGGGTCGGGCTCGCCCTGGCCGGCGCCTTCTGCCTCTGCTCGCTGATCTTCACGATCGAGATCGACCGCCTACCCCGGCTTCAGCGCGAGAACCTGCGAAACGCGGCGAAGGAAGTCGGGACGCTTCACCCCGGCCTGGCGGTGGTGACGATCAGGTTCTCCGGCAACGAACCGCTGCGCTACTACCTCGGCGCCCGCTACCCGCAGGGATCGCTGCCGCCGTTGCGCGAAATCGACCTGGTCGGCTCCAGGCAGGCGGCGCAGCGCAGCGCCGCTCGCCTGCTCGGGCCGACCTTTCACCGGGTCGAGTCCAAGCCGGTCTCCTACAACTTCACCCTGACTCGCCTGCGCTCCGACCGTCCGGTCCGGGTGCCGCTGGCGGTGCTGGAACAGGGCGCCCTGGTAGGCGGGGGCCGCTACTCCTCGGTGCTGGTCGAAGGCTCGCGCTAGGGGCCCGTGGCCTTGCCGCGCTTGGCGCTCCGCGCCTTTCTCGCCGGCTTGGGCTTCGGCTTGAACGGCTGCAGGGCGTTGATGCTCGAGTAGCCGACCAGGTAGATGCGGCGCCCGTCGGAGATCACTGGTGTGTAGGTGCCGGTCTTGTAGTGAAAGACCTGGCGGCCGGTCTTCATGTCATAACCGTTGGTCCCGCCGGTGGTGAACTCCGCCACGTAGACGATTTCACCGACGGCCGAGAGCGAGCCGATCACCTGCCCCCCGGCCGAGTGCGCCCAGCGCGTTTCGCCGTTCTTTGCGTTGAGCGCGTAGATGTTGCCGTCAAAGGAACCGATGTAGACGGTGGGCGGCGCGTGCTGGGTACTGGCCACAGTCGGGCCGGAGTAGACGTAGCCGCCGGTCGAGTGAGTCCAGGCGAGCGCCCCGTCCTTGAGGTCATAGCTGTAGATGCGTCCGTCGTTGTTGCCGGCATAGACACGGCCGAAGGCGATCGCCGGGGTCGAGTAGAACTCGCCCCCGCTACCGAACCCGTTACCGAGCGAGCCGCTCTGCCAGATCAGCTTGCCGGTGCCGGCGTCGACCGCGTTCATGTCGCCGCCGTAGTCACCGACGTAGAGGATCCCCTTGTAATAGGCGGGCGCCGCCTTGACCGGCCCGGCCAAGGTCGTCGCCCAGCGTTCGTGGCCGTTGCGGGTGCTGAGCGCGAAGAGCTGGCCGTCTTCGCAGCCGAAGTAGAGGGTGTCGCCCATCACCAGGGGTGAGGACTCCGCACGCCCCGGCAGTTCGCGCTTCCAGATCACCCTGCCGGTCCTCGCGTCGAGCTTCACCACGTGGCCGGGGACGAGGTTGACGATGTAGAGGCGTTCCTTGTAGTAGGTGGGGGAGGAGGCGTTGAGCAGGCCGATGCGGCGCTGCCACAGCACCTTGCCCGTGTTCGCGTCCAGCGCGAAGGCGGTGCCGTCGTTGTTGACCGCGTAAAGCTTGCCGTTGGCGTAGACCGGCGGAAACTCGAGCAGGGGGCGCTCCGTGTAGTGCCAGAGCAGGCGGTAAGGGGGCTTTACCCCCTTTGCCGGTAGGTAGCGGGTGCGAGCCGGGTTGAGGCCGAACATCGGCCAGTTGACCGTCTTCGCCTTCGGCTTGGGCGGCTTTTGCGGCTTGAAGGCGACGTTGGAGTTGTGAACGTCGGGTGGGCGCTTCAACAGCTCATAGCCAACGACGATGGCGGCCAGCAGCACGGCGGCGGCGAGCCCGAGGGCGATCGTCAGCCGCCGGTGCTCGCGCCACATCCGCTTGGGGTCGCGGGCGAGCTTCGCCAGCTGGCGCCACCGCCGGGCCCTCGGACCCTTCTTGGCGGCCGGAGAGTGATCCTTGCCGGTCATCTTGGGAGCCGGTCATGGTACGAGACGACCCTGAGAGCCCATCGGCCACGCGCCCCTCGGCCCGTTTCCCGTTCAGGAAGCCAGGACCGCCTTCTCCTCCGTCGTGCAGGTCGCGCCGCTGATCGTCTGGCTTTCACTGATCACGAGCCGGTTACCGGAGCCAGGCTCTCTTGTCCGGGGCCAGCCCCAATCCGCAGATTGAAGAGACTGGTGTGAGACCCGCCTTCGCCTTCTCCGGAGCCCAGGCAGGCGGCGAACTCTGCGGCGCCGCGCGCCCGGCCGCTAGGCGCCGCTGGCCGCGGCGCGGCGCTCGGACTCGGCGACGATGCCGCTCAGCAGCCGTCCGACCGCCAGCCTCGCCACCGCCACCACGGCGGCGCCGCCGACCGGCAGGGTCGAGGTAGTGCGAACGGCGTAGGTGACCTTGGAGCCAGCGGGGGTCGGCTCCAATGCGACAGTGCCGACGTGGTCGCGCAGCGGCGCTCCGGAGAGCAGTCGGTAGGAGAAGCGGGTGGACGGCTGGAAGGCGATGACCTCCTCGCGCAGCGGCGGCCCAACCGAGTGCAGGACGCGGATCGCCCCCACCCCGTTCGGCGCCGGCTCCCCCTCGCGCTCCAGCTCCACCTTTCGGATCGGCGTGATATCCGCATAGCCCCGGTGGTCGGTGAGAACGTCGAAGACCACCTCGGGTGAAGCGGCAACCTCGCGCGTAAAGGTGAAGCTGGGCATCGACGCGAAGGCTATACGGACCTCCACTGCTGTGGATCGGTCCCCTCCACTGCCGAAACCTCGTCGCGGATCGCGAGATGATCGATGCAGGAGAGGACGATCTGCAGGGCCCAGGCGCTGAGCGGCGAGTTGAGGTTCTCGGAACCGATGATCTCCCCGACCACCTCAAAGGCGGTCTTCTCCCCTGCGCCGAGCGCCTCACGCACTTTGCCAAGTAGCTCCTCGACCTGGCGCCGCGCCTCCGCAATCTTCGCCTCGGGATCACGGAAGGGGCGGCCGTGCCCCGGCAGGCAGAGGTCGACCTCGAGCGGCTCGACCTCCTCGAGGCTGCGCAGGAACTCGCCGACTGGGTCGGGGGTGTGGCCGTGGTCAAAGAAGAGGACAGTGCGGCCGAGAAGATGGTCGCCGGAGATCATCAGCCTGCGCTCAGGCTGATGCAGGACAACGTGGGAAGGCGCGTGCCCAGGCGTCTCGTGTACCTGCCAGGCGCCGAGGTCGGTCTCGACCTCCACTCCCGGCAGGAGGTCGCGGTCGGGCGATTTGATCGCATCGATCCCGGTCTCCTCGTCACCGCTGCGGGACTCGCGGTAGCGCTCCAACGCCGCGGCGGGCACGCCGCTTTGGCGGGCGACCTCAAGCCGCTGTTCAAGCGCCGCGGCGGGATCGTCGGCGAGCAGCCGGACGTGCTCCCAGGCGGGGTGCATCCACAGCTCGCAGCCGGCACCCTCGGTGATCGGCGCGGCGAGCCCGTAGTGGTCAGTGTGGGAGTGGGTGCAGACGAGGAGGTGGACGTCCTCGAGGCCGAAGCCAGCCTGGGCGAGGGCAAGGTCGAACTGGCGCAGGCGGTCGCGGCCACCGATCCCGGTGTCGATGAGGACGATGCCGCCCTCCGCGGCGAGCGCCCAGGCGTTGCCGTGCGGCACCCCCGGCCAAGGCAGCGGTAGGCGCAGGCGCCAAACTCCTGGCAGTACCCGCTCGGTGCGGGGCGCCTCGCGCTTCGTCTCGCCGCTCATAAGCACTGATCCTCCCAGGCCGGCCAGCCATCGGCGCGACGGGCGTCAACCGACGATCGCTCCGTCCAGCGGCGCTCGCCTAGGGCGAGACGAAGGTGCTGGGATCGGGGCCGATGCGCTCGCCGGCGTCGAGTCGGCCGATCGCCGCCATCTCTTCCTCGTCCAGCTCGAAGTCGAAAAGGTCGAGGTTCTCGAGGATCCGCCCCGGGGTCACCGACTTGGGGATGGCGACATTGCCGAGCTGGAGGTGCCAGCGCAGGATCGCCTGCGCAGGGGCCTTATCGTGGCGGGCGGCGATCTCGGCAATCGTCTGATCGGAGAGCAGCTCACCCTGCGCTAGCGGGCTCCAGGCCTCGGTGGCGATGCCGTGCTCGGCGTGCCAGGCGCGCAGCTCGACCTGTTGGTGGCGGGGATGGAGCTCGACCTGGTTCACCGTCGGCCGGGTCTCGGTCTCGCGCTCCAGCCGCTTGAGATCCTCGATGCGGAAGTTCGAGACGCCGATCGTGCGGGCACCGCCCTCCGCGTGGATCCGCTCGAAGGCCCGCCAGGTCTCGACGAAGCGATCCACCGAGGGCGCCGGCCAGTGGATCAGGTAGAGGTCGACGTAGTCGAACCCGAGCCGCTCGAGGCTGGCGTCGAAGGCGCTCAGGGTCGAGTCGAAGCCCTGCTCGGCGTTCCAGAGCTTGGTCGTGACGAAGACGTCCTCGCGGGGGAGCTCGGCGGCGGCGATCGCCTCCCCCACTCCCTTCTCGTTGCGGTAGGCGGCGGCGGTGTCAATGTGGCGATAGCCGACCGCCAGCGCCTCTTCGACCACGCGCCGGGTGTCCTCGGGCGGCACCTGAAAGACACCGAATCCGAGTTGGGGGATCCGGGTGCCGTCGTGGAGGGTGACGGTGGGGATGGAGATCGCATCAGCCATGGCATCCTTCCTGTATTGCTTCGATCTCGCGAGGCAGACGATTCTGCCCTCTGGGAGATGCGGAGCGGCCCTAGCTTGTCGCCAGGCCGATGGCGAGCAACGGGAAGGCGATCATTATGCCCAGGTAGGCGCCGATTGCCGCGCCGGTCATGACCGTCGCAGTACGCGACCTGGCGCCGGAGATGACGCCAACCAAGAAGATGAACCCGGCGATCCCGAGGCCGATCCAAAAAACGGGGGGCATGAGAAAAGCGAGATTATCGAAACCGCCCCCCGACCAGGCATCCGCGGGCGGCGCTGCTACGTTGGCCCGGTGATGGCCCGGCGCCGTCTGTCGCTCCTGGTCGCGACGATCGCGGCGCTCTGGCTGCCCCCAGCGGCGCTTGCCGCGACGGGTAGCCCAGCGCAACGGCTGGTCGATGCCTACTCGCCGATCCTGATGCTGCGCGCCCAGGAGGACCCGCCCTGCGACACCTCCGAGGAGCAATACCAGCCAACCGCGGTGAGCACGGTGCTCGGCAACCCGGCGGTGAAGCTGACCGAGGCGCTTCCGGGCAGGGGCAACGTGGTGGTGAAGAGGGCGCCGAGCGCGGCGGACATCGCGGGGCGCGGCGAGCGCTTCTACCTCGACCTCCCCGGCGACCCGCTCGGTGACACCTGCGTCTATGCCAGGGACTTCGCCGCGCTAAAGCGCGAGGGTAAGGCACCGGCCGTCACCTACGCCCACATCGCCCGCCAGGCGGGGCGCCCGGGCCTGGTCGTGCAGTACTGGTTCTTTTGGTACTTCAACCAGTTCAACAACGTCCACGAGGGTGACTGGGAGGGGATGCAGATCGCCTTCGAAGCTCCGAACGCGCGGGCGGCATTGGCCGGCGGACCAAACGAGATGGTCCTCTTCCAGCACGGTGGCGGTGAGACCGCCGGCTGGGAAGACGGCAAGGTCCAAAAGGAAGGGACCCACCCCGTCGTCTATCCCGCCGCCGGCTCCCACGCGACCTTCTATGACTCCGCGATCTACGTCGAGAACGGTCAGGACGGCTCGGGACTCGGCTGCGACAACACGACCGAACCGCTGCGCCGCCTCGTCGTGCAGCCGCTGCTCGTTCCCAATCACCCGAGCGCCAAAGGCCGCTTTAAGTGGCTCACCTACACCGGCCACTGGGGGCAGAGGGAGAAGGGCTTCAACAACGGGCCAACCGGGCCGGCGACCAAGACACAGTGGCGGGAACCGTTCACCTGGATGGAAGGGCAGCGGTCGACCAGCCCACGGCTCCCAGGCGGCTCGGTGCTCGGACCGGCGGTCACCGGCGCCTTCTGCGGAGCGGTCGCGACGGCCTCGATATTCGTCAACCTCGAGGCGAAGTCGCGCCTCGCCGCGATTCTCGCGATCCTCGGCATCACGGCGGCCCTCGCCCTCTTCGTAGGAGTGACGAAGTGGTCCCCAGTGGAGCTCGACAGGCTGCGGCGGCGGCGGGCCTTCGGCCAGCTGGTCCGCGCAGCCCGGCAGCTCTACGGCCGACATTGGCGCTCCCTGGTCCCGATCGGGCTGACCGCGATCCCGATCGTCGGTGCGGTGGAGGCTGTGAAGACGCTCCTCACGGGCGGAGGCGAAGGACGGCGAATCGACGGGTCGGCCGGCCTCTCGGGCTTGCACCTGGCGCTCGGCGATCTGATTGATTGGCTCGGAAAGCCGATCGCCTCGGCGGTCGTTGCAGCAGTCGTGATCGTCTTCGTGAGGTTGCTTGTCGAGGGCGGCGCATCCGGGCTCATCGCCGCCTACCGCGGAATGGTGAGGCGCTTCTGGCGGGTGGTGACAGCCCAACTGCTGGTGACCTTGGGCGTGACCCTGATGGGGATCACCGTGATCGGCCTGCCCTTCGCCGTCTGGAAGTACGTCGGCTGGCAGTTCGTCCAGCAGGAGATCCTTTTTGAGGACAAGCCGCTGCGCGAGGCGTTCCGCGGCAGCTCGCGGCTGGTCAGTGGCCGCTGGTGGCACACCGTCCGCGTCGCCGGCTTTCTCTGGTTACTCAGCGTCATCGCCGGTCCGGTGCTCGGCTTCGCGCTGATCTTCGCCAACCTCTCGTTGTTTTGGATCAACGTCTTCGGCTCGGTCGTCTTCGCGCTGCTGGTCCCCTACGTTGCGCTCGGCCACACGCTCCTGTACTTCGACCTGGCGGCGCGGGCCGAGGAAGCGGCGGCAAACCCGAACCGGCGGCGGCGATGGCCGAGGCGATCGCTCAGACAGCCCGCCGGCGCCGAGGTCTGAGCCGGGGAAAACCGCCGAGGGCGCGCATCCACTCGAGGCTGGCGTTCCCGAGCTCAAGTTGCAAAAGCCGCTCACCGCGCTCATGTAATAGAGAGGCCGGCGGCACCAGGCAGATCACCGTCGCGAGCATCGCCACCCCCGACCCAAGCGCCGCCATGGCGGACTCTGGTGCCCGCTCAAAACGATCACGCAACGCGGCTGCACAGAGCCGCTAAGCAACGCTTGAGAGCCTCTTTACGCAGCTCACATCTTTCTCGCTGCGGCACCGCTTCGATGATCGCGCGGGCCGAGCGGATAGGTTGCGGACGTGAGGCTGCTCGCCTTCAGCGACCTGCACCGGGACTTGGGGCAGGCGGCCACCCTGGTCGAGATGTCAGCCGACGCCGACGTGGTGATCGGGGCGGGCGACTTCGCCTCGATCCACGAGGGGCTGACAGAGACGATCGCAGCCTTGGCGGCGATCGAGAGGCCAACCGTGCTGGTGCCGGGCAACAACGAGACCGTCGAGGCCCTGCGCGAGGCGGCGTCCGGGTGGGAGGCGGCGACGGTCCTGCACGGGGAGGGCACGACGATCGAGGGGGTCGAGTTCTTCGGCCTCGGAGCCGGGGTGCCGCTCACCCCCTGGGACTGGAGCTTTGACCTCGACGAGGAGGCCGCCGCCAAGATGCTCGCCCCCTGCCCGCCCGGCGCGGTCCTCGTCCTGCATTCACCGCCGAAGGGCCACTGCGACGCCAACGGCACCGGCATGCACTTCGGCAGCGAGGCGTTGCTGCGGATGATCGAGGAGAAACGCCCCCGACTCGCCGTCTGCGGCCACATCCATGAGTCATGGGGCTGTGAGAGCCAGATTGGCACCACCCCCCTCCACAATCTTGGCCCCTCCGGCCTGCTGGTCAATATCTAGGCCTCGATGGAGTCGAGCAGCCCAAAGCGCGCGGGCCTCGTCCTCTCGGCGCTGATCCTGGTCGCCGCCGTCGCCAACCTCAACCTGGCGGTGGCGAACGTCGCCCTGCCGGACATCGGCAAGGCGTTCAGCGCCGGCCAGACGACGCTCAACCTGGTCGCCGTCGGCTACTCGCTCGGCCTTGCGACCTCGGTGCTCTATCTCGGCGCGCTCGGCGACCGCTACGGGCGCAAGCTGATGCTGCTGCTCGGCATGGGGCTCTCGATCCCGGCCTCTTTGCTCGCCGGATTCGCGCCCTCGATCGGCGTCCTCTTCGTCGCCCGCCTGCTCGGCGGCGTCGCCGCCGGCATGGCTTTCCCGACCACGCTGGCGCTGATCACGGCGCTGTGGTCAGGAGCGGCCCGCACCAAATCGATCGCCCTGTGGTCGGCGATCGGCGGCGCGATCGCCTCGCTCGGCCCGCTGCTCTCCGGCGCCCTGCTCGAGCACTTCGCCTGGGGCTCGGTCTTCTTCATCACCCTGCCGCTGGCCCTGCTCGCCCTGATCATGGCGTGGCGCCTCGTCCCCGCCCACGTCAACGAGACGACGGAGGCGGTCGACAACTTCGGCGGCATCCTCTCGATCCTCTTGATCGCCGCTCTGGTGCTGGGGATCAATATCGCCCCGGTGCCGGGCAAGGGAACGCTTGCGATCGGGCTCGGGGTCATCGCGATCGCCGCGACGGCGGCCTTCGTCATCCGCCAGCGCCGCGCCCACTCGCCGCTTTATGACCTCGAGGTGGCCGGGAGGCGCACCTTCTGGGTCGCGGCCTGCGCCGGGATCATCGTCTTCGGCTCGCTGATGGGGGCGATGTTCATCGGCCAGCAGTTCCTCCAGAACGTGCTCGACTACTCGACTCTGGATTCCGGGCTGGCGATCCTGCCGGCGGCGGCGCTGATGGTGGTGGTCGCGCCGCGCTCAGCCAAGCTGGTCGAGGCGCGCGGCGCCCGCTTCACCCTGCTGATCGGCTACGCGTTCTGCGTGCTCGGCTTCCTGACCATGCTGCTGCTCTGGAAGGACGGCATCCCCTACTGGAAGGTCGGCCTCGGCTACGCCTTTATCGGAATCGGGGTCGGCTTCGCCGGGACCCCGGCCTCGCACTCGCTGACCGGCTCGGTGCCGGTCACCCGCGCCGGGATGGCGTCGGGCACCGCCGACCTGCAGCGTGACCTCGGCGGCGCGATTATGCAGTCGATCTTCGGCGCCCTGCTCACCGCCGGCTACGCGGCGGCTGCCAGCGCCGCAATCGCCTCCTCCCCCCAGGGCGCCAAGGTCACCGAAAACGTCGAAGGCGAGTTGACCAAGTCCTTCTCCAGTGCCGCCGACACGGCCTCCCAGTACCCCCGCTACAGCAGCCAGATCATCGCCGCGGCGAAGACCTCCTTCCTGCAGGGCGACAAGTGGGCCTACACGGCCGGCATCATCGCCATCTTGCTCGGCACCACCCTGGTCTTCTTCTGCTTCCCAGGGCGCGATGAGGAGCGCCGCCTGCTCGAGCGCTATCACGACGAGGACGTCGCGCCGGAGCCGGCAATCGCCGCGAGCTGAGGATCGCCGTGGCCTTCCGTCACTTAACAGCAGCGGAGTTCCACTGGCGACCGTCAAACCAGATGTCGGTGCTCAACACCGACATCGCAAAGCAGCTTGAAGCGCGGAACCTCGGCGCCCGGCTCTGGCGGCTGAAGCCCAGCCAGGTCTCGACCAGGCACCGCCACCGCGACCAGGAAGAGCTCTACCTGCTGCTAGAGGGCAAGGGGCGGGTGCGGGTCGATGGCGAGGTCCTTTCCCTCGAGCCGCTTGACTGCCTCCTGGTCGAGCCTGGCTCAGTGCGCCAGCTCTTCAACGACACTGGCGCCGAGCAGCTCTGGCTCATTGTCGGGGCCCCTCCGGAGCTGGCGAACACGCTGGAGATGAGCGCGGAGCGCCTGGCAGAGATCTACCCCGACGGTCCACGGGCGATGCCGCCCGAGCTGAGCGAGTAGGTCGCTGGCCGGTCGCGTCGTCGGGCAAAGGAAGGCACGGCCTCGTCAACGTCGCAGCAATCTCCTCGCTGCCTGCAATCGCTTCCGATTCAGAGCCTGGGCGAACGCGAACTCAGGCTTGAAGGTGGCGGCTTCGCCCCTCTCCCCGGAGGGCTGTAGGCTCACCTCAATGCCCACGCAATCACATGTACGGCGGCTGGTGGCATTGGCGCTGACCGTGACCGCGCTCGCGGCGCCTACGCTGGCGGCGGCTGCCGGTGGCGGCGTGGTGCTCGGGTCGAAGGCATTCGCACCCCTTGGCGAAGGCTGGGGCACGAAGAAGCCGGCGCAGATCTTCAACGGCGGCGACCCGAGTGGCCTGGTCACGCAGATCAATTGGACGCGCTGGGGAGGCGCGGTGGCGATCGGACACGGGCGCAACCCGATCTTCAAGCCAGGCGGCGGCTACTACGCTCACCAGGTGAGGATCAAGCTGCGCGCGAGTGCGATCGGGCGCTGCGGCGGACGGCGTGCCTACACCAGGCTCTCAGTCCGCGAGCCGTCACGTCCGGGTGGGCCACTCGGTCCGTGGAGGCTTTGGTCGGGCGCGTCGAGCATCTGCTCGGCCCCTTGAGACACGGGGGATCGATTGGGGCAGTGGCTCCGCTCGATTACCACCCGCTGAGGTAGCTCAGCCGCGCACTTGGTCTGAAGTTGAGGCAGCGCAGGGCCGCGGCGAATAGGCGTGGGCTCGGCCTCAAAGACCGCGCGCCTTTCCGGCCTCCTACCCTCCACCAATGGCCGATGATCGCTACCGGCTCGGGCGCTTCATCGATGCTCAGGACCGGGCGGGCGCCTACGAACGCGCGCTGAGCGAGCTTCGGGCCGGGCACAAGGAAAACCATTGGATGTGGTTCGTCTTTCCCCAGGTCGCCGGCCTCGGCCACAGCCCGATGGCACAGACCTACGCCATCGGATCGCTCGGAGAGGCAAGGGCCTACCTCGATCACGCCGTCCTCGGCCCGCGCCTGCTCGAGTGCGCGCGTGCGCTGCTCGGCGTCAGTGGCAAGTCGGCCGACGAGATCCTCGGTGGGACCGACGCAGTCAAGCTGTGCTCCTCGATGACCCTCTTCGCCCTTGCGGCTCCCGAAGAGCCGCTCTTCGGGCAGGTGCTTGACCGCTACTACGCCGGCAGCACCGACCAAGAGACCGAGCGGCGTCTGTGATCGGTCGGCTCGCGGCGTTTCTCTGCTATCGAGCTGTGGGAGGATCGGGGTCACTATCTTGCGGAGTAGTTGTCCTTGCATCGCGGCGCTCGCCATGTGGGTCCTCACCAGTCTGGGGGTCGCCGGCACGTCGGCTACTGCCGGACTGACGGTGCGCCGCGCCTCGCTGCCGCTCGCCGGGAAGGTCGTCGGTATCGATCCCGGCCACAACGGCCGCAACTACACCGATCCCGCCTACATCGATCACCTGATCTGGAACGGACGCGAGCAAGAGGCGTGCGATACGACCGGCACCGAGACCGACGGCGGCTACACCGAGGCACAGTTCAACTTCAACGTCGCCTCCTACCTTGCCGCCGACCTGCGCGCCGAGGGTGCCAAGGTCGTCCTCACGCGCAAGACGAACCGCGGCGTCGGTCCCTGCGTCACCCGGCGCGCGGAGATCCTCAACCGCGCGCACGCGGACGTAGCGATCGACATCCACGCCGACGGCGGGCCCGCGGCTGGCCGCGGCTTCGCGGTCCTTGAGCCAGTCGCCGACGAGCCCAACGATCACGTGATCGGCGCTTCGAAGGCATTTGGCCGGGTGCTGCTCAAGCGCTACCACCAGATCACCGGGATGCCGATGAGCACATACGATGGGCGCGGCGGGATCTCCTACCGCGACGATCTCGCAGGACTCAACCTAACGACCGTCCCGAAGGTGCTGATCGAGTGCGGCAACATGCGCAACTCCACCGACGCGGCACGGCTCGTGCGCCGCTCGTTTCAGCGTCTCGCTGCGGGCGCCTTCGCAAAGGCAATCACCTCCTACCTCCAGCAGACGCGCTGAGCGCCACTTCCCGAGGCCCGCAAGTTGCAGAGCAGCACTGCGCGATCCCGCCGCCTGGGACGCAGGATTCCGTACTGCAGAGCGTAGGAGGCACGGATTCGAACCCCCGAGTCGCCTTGCGATGACCAACGGCTTCGCGGGCAGCCGCCGCGTCAGTTTCCATGGTGAGAGATACCTTTGACTCTCGTAGTCCTTGCCCTCTTGCCTGGCTCCGCTTCTAGATGTTTCATTTTGGCAGAATCCAACCCACCAAGCCGTACTGAGTGCTCGCTTCCTTACTGGTTTGAGCTATTCACATTCTTCCGCGGCTGAGCTCTCCCTTTCCGCCGCATTTGTTTCATTAACAGCACCCTCAGCACGAGTCAAGTTGCCAGTCGCTACCTCTTTGTGGATTCGGACAACTTCGGTGTGCAGGTGACTTTCGGCCGTGCTCTCACAGGTCGCACGATTGGTTCCAGAGGTTCCGCAACCGGCCAGCGCACAGCACAGTAGGCAGAAGAGGAGGGCTTGGCGGCGCATTGAACTCGCAAGGCTATTGGACCGCTGCCCAGTAGGTCACGAATCTGTTGCTGCCCCACAACGCAGGAGCGCAAGAGTGACGCTGCGCGATCGGCTTGGGGTCGACCAATGTAGTGTTGAGCGGCACTGCAATCAAGCGCCGCAGGAGCCAAGACAGCACAGCGTAGTACCAACAAAGTGCCAGTAACCGAGAGTGCAGATCTCTTCAGTTGGATCAGCGCGCTTCGTAGTTAACGTGGCCGGCGCCGTTCTGCTCGGTAACTACGAACCGCGTACTGATATGGCCGACAACCGCCATACAGGAGAACACCAGTCCCTTTCGCTGGGGCACACTCGAGGGGCAGCTCACCTGAGCTCGCTGTCCGCGCTGAGCGAAGCTGCTTCGCGCGATTGCCTGCTCGATCTTCCCGGTGTTTAGTGTGGCGGAGGATCCAGATGAGCCACATGCAGTAACGGCGAGGCTCGTCACGACGAGGACGCCTGCAACTAACGAGCGTCTACTCAATCGGCTTGAGATCGCCGGGGGTCCGGGTCTTGTAGTTCTGATTGGGTCAGGTAAGGTTTGCATACATTGGGTCTTTCTGGGGTTGGGGTCGAGCATCAGACGATTAGCCGATTTTCTCGATGGCGACGGAAGCGTTCGTACTTTCCTGCGTTCCTCCAATGGGCGTGGCCAAGCCGACCGCCGCGCTGGAAGTGTGATTCCTAACCGTGAGAACCCCATCTGCGGCTATAGCAACTATCGCCTGTCCGTTGTTCTGCTGAGTTCCGGCACCGGAGCCGTAGACCGTGCCGGGAACCACGGTACCGTTGACGAACAGAGCCATCTGGCTCGGCTGGGTACCCGATACCGAGAATGTGACCATGTAGATACCGGAGTTCACGAGGGTGATCCCCGCGGCACCGGGGGTATGTGTGATGCCCGAGGTCATAACTCCATTCGTATCGAAGGTGACATCGGCCTCAAGCGGCACCGTCTCTTCGCCTAGGTTGTAGACATAGGCGTACTGCGAGAGTCCATTCGAGCTGGCCGGGCCGGCTGGCCCAGCAGAACCGGTCGCACCGGCAGCACCTTCGGCTCCTGCGACCCCCTGCGAGCCGGTTGGCCCTGAAGGACCAGCAGCGCCGGGAGTTCCGGAGACCCCCTGCAAGCCAGTGGCTCCTGGTGAACCAGCGGCGCCGATTTCACCGCGGACGCCTTGTAGTCCTTGTGATCCGGAGGCACCAGCGGAGCCCGTGGCTCCTGTGGCTCCGGCGGCCCCCTGCGAGCCGGTTGGCCCTGAAGGACCAGCAGCGCCGGGAGTTCCGGAGACCCCCTGCAAGCCAGTGGCTCCTGGTGAACCAGCGGCGCCGATTTCACCGCGGACGCCTTGTAGTCCTTGTGATCCGGAGGCACCAGCGGAGCCCGTGGCTCCTGTGGCTCCGGCGGCCCCTTGCGAGCCGGGGGCTCCTGAAGGACCAGCAGCGCCGGCCGAACCCGCCGGACCGGGGGCACCCGCCTTGCCGATGACTCCGGGAAGTCCCCGGAGACCTCTTACATTGCGACAGATCTGCCGCTTCTGAGCACATCGGGTATACCGAACTCCGCCGCGGCCAACGCTGCCCGTAAACGCAGAGTGACCACAGGGGAGAACGCGATGGGAGTGACAAGCCGCAGCAGCCAGGCTGACCGGTCCCAGGACAGCAAAGGAAAACATGGCGATTAGCAACAACTTTAAGAACCTCTGACCACACATGTCTGACCTGCTTTCTTGACTCCAGCCCGGTGTCTCCGGTACTCGAATCCATTTGGATGGATTTAGGCGAGGCCAAGTATCGGCCTGGTCAGTCCAAGGGGGCTGAGATCAGCAGGTAGGCGACCGTCACTTGCGTTATCGACCAAAGGGTTACATAACTTGATCCGAGCGTTCGGTCGGCGAGAGCATCCACTGAGCCGGCCTTACAACACATCTACCGGCGCCAGGCGATCAGGCCTTTGCTAGCGGGTGATGGTCAGCGGTACTCCACTGCCGATGCGCCTTGCCAGCCATGTGATGTCGCCCGTGCTGAGCCTGATGCAGCCGTGTGAGGCCGCAGTTCCCAGCGCGCCGGGGAGGTTATCTGTCCCGTGGAGCGCGATCTGCCCTGGGCCACCATCGAATTCCTGAAGGACGTTTGATCGGGCGCTGGTCGCCAGCGCAAACGGGGCGCCGGCTTCTTGGGGAGAGAGTGCAAGAGCCTCCTCGACGAAGAACTGGCCTCGTGGAGTCGGGGTGGAGGGCTTACCCACCACCGCTCGGAACCGCCGACGGACGCGGCCATCATGGTAGATCGTGACTCGGCGAGCGGAGAGTTTGACCCAGATGTGCCACTCGGTGGCCGTGTGCCTCGTACGGTAGGTGGAGATCCACCCCGTGTGACTGTTAGGCCGACCAGGGAGCCGCACGCGCACCCAGGCGCCACGACTGGCACGACCGAGCACGGGCAGGACCGTCCGAGCACGCGTCAGCGGCCGCCGAGCATCAACAGATTCGATGCGGCGCGCACGCGTATTGGGTTGGGCTCGGGCGACGTGATCGCCCAGAAGCACCACAAGAGGTTGGCTCGCGGGCACCTTGAAGCCAGTTGCCTCGGCGGGAACGGCGAGAACGCAGGCGATGCCAACCGCGAGGAGAGCCACCGCCAACGCCGAAACCCCCCGGCGGATGCCGGGGAGTCGCGACCAGTCGCAGGGCAGATGGGTCATCCGGTGAACTGCGACGGGCCGTGGCGTGGATGGAGCACCGCTGAGGCGCAGGCGCGGTAGCGGAACGTCAATGTCTTGGCGTGGGTGGCGTCCTTAAACGTGACGCGTGCGCCGACCTTGTGAGCGCCTGGTGCAGCTGGCAGGAACACCTGAAACGGCGAACTCGTCCGGCTGGCGATACGCGCGCCATCCAGGCTGAAGATCACCCGCCTAATCAGGTGGCCGCGAACCGCAGCACGGAACCCAGCAGTGCAGGCCGCACGCGGTGTGCGGCGAATGTTTGCGGTGCCGCTATGAGTGGCCTTAGGACCACCTGCGTGGCTGGTGGGCACGGCTTTGCCGGTACCTGCCGCGGGCCCGCCAGTCGAACCCGGCCCGCTGCTCGTCGGTGTCACGACGGGTGAAGGAGACGCAGGTGGAGATGAGGACACCGACCCGGTGCCGCACTGCGAACCTTCGAGGACATTGTTGATCAGGCTGATCTGGCCGTTGCGGGCAAGCACCCGCCCGACAACCGAGGCACCGTTGTTCAGCGAGATGCTCGTGAGCGCCATCAGGTTGCCCTGAAACGCCGTGGTGGTTTCGAGCGTCGCTGAGCTGCCAACCTGCCAGTAGACGTTGCACGGGGAGGCCCCGTTGATCAATACGACCGAGCTGGCCGGTGCCGTGGTCAGCGCCGAGCCGATCTCAAAGACAAACTGCGCGTCGGGGTCGCCCTGCGCATTGAGCGTGAGGGCACCGGTGAGCTGGGCAGATGACGTATAGCGATAGGCCCCAGCGGTCAGAGTCCTGTTGCCGAGGTCAGTGCCCGACAGATCGTCGGCAGGTGCGACAGGCTGCCCGGCCGCAACGTTGTAGGCAGTGGTGAGGTCGGACTGAGCCTGGCCGGCGACAGCGTCGTTGTTATGCGTGGCCCCGTTGACGACGGCGGGGAGGCCGAAGCCGACGAGCGAAGTCCCTGGGGAGACCCCGAGATCGCCATTAAGCACCGACGGTCCCGTGTTCGTGACGGTGGAGCCACCGAGAACCACGAAGGGACTGGCGGTAGCGAGGTTCACCGGGGAGGCTTGCGCGGCAACCGGAACGAAAACGAACGCGGAGGCCATACCGAGGATGATTCCGGCAAGCCAGCCACGCTTGAGATGCTTGGAGTTGGACATGAATGTCCCTCCTTATGGGCGAGCAGCCCAGACAACGTTCCTTCTTTGGCCGTCACTTACCGCCGATGAGAGCCAGCGGCTGGTGGCAGTCCTTCGGTAGCCCGGCTAACTCCGGTGGAGTCCCGTGGCTCTGCGGACCCGCCTCGCGACGAGGGTGCCTGAGTCGAGAAGGTCTGCTCTCGTGTTCAACCAACATCGACAGGAGAATGCCGCACCTTGAATCGACTACTCCGATCTTCTTGTTTGTTGTAATTCTACCGGCTGTGCTCATGCTTGGAGGCACCTACGGAGCGCCCCGCCATCGAGTCCGCGTTGACACGCAGGAGCAGCCAGAGACTCGGCGGCCCTACGGAGCGTGCCCCGCAAGACCTGGCAGGTCGCGGCGAGCCGATGCTGAGACTGCCGTGCAAACTGCCTTCCAGCGCGTCCCATGGCCGATTTGCAGCTACTCTTTAGCGCCAGTGATATAATTTTTTAAAGCGGTTGCCTCTTGCCGACCATTGCTGCATTTGGTTTGCCGGCCTCTGGTTTCCGTTAATCGGGCACTCGGGCGGTGCCTGGTTGCACCCAATCAGTCGACAGAGAATGTCGGTGAGCCTTTAAGGGGGCGAAAGTATGCCCAAGGCCTTTCCCATCGCTACATGGAACGGAGGCGTTCCTCCGGGTCGGCCTGCCCTAGGCCGCGCAATGCGACCTAGGCGTTCAGTGATGGACCAAGCCGAGCAACTCGCCCAAATCGGTAGTTGGGATTGGAACCTCGATGACAATGCGCTCTTGTGGTCGGACAACATGTTCCGGCTCTTCGGGCTCGAGCCCGGGGAGATAACCCCCACACCGGAGTACGTGATCGGGCGAATACATCCAGAGGACAGCGAGCGGGTCGAACAGGAGTTGGATTCGGCCAGTGACACTGGCATCCTTCCTGATCTCACCTATCGAATCGCCAGACCAGACGGCGCCCTCCGCGTCCTCCGCTCCTTTTCCGCCGTGGCAAAGGAGCGCGCCGGCCGTCCCTCGCGGCTGATCGGCTCCGTTCAGGACGTCACAGAGCTCGCCGAGTCCCAGCGGCACACTAGGGAGTCACTGACCCTGCTTGAGACTCTGCAGTCGACCGCACCGGTGGGCTTCGCATTCGTCGATCGCGAGTTCCGCATCGTTCGAATCAACCGGACCCTCGCTGAAGTCAACGGCACACCAGCGGAGGCGCAAATCGGCCGCACTGTCGCCGAGGTGGCGCCGGACCTCTGGGCTCAGATGGGCTCCGTTTACCGCGCTGTCCTTGACTCCGGCGAGGCGGTGGTCAACCACGAGGTCGAACGCGAAGGGCCTAGAGAGCAGGATCGCCGCTCCTGGCTCGCGAGCTTTTACCCGGTCAGCATCGGCAAAGAGTTGCTCGGGGTCGGTGTTGTCGCCGTCGACGTAACGAGGCGCGAGAAAGCGGAGCGGCTTCGATCTGCCGTGATGGACACGATGTTAGAGGGGCTCTATGTCCTCGACGGCGAGGGCCGGCTGACTTTCATGAACTCCGCAGCTTCAAAGCTCCTTGGCTGGACCGAGGAGGAGCTGCGTGGGAAACCGGTGCACGCCGCGATCCATTTCCAACATGCGGATGGATCGCCGCACCTTGAGCAAGAGTGCGAGCTGCTCAAGGTGAGGTCCCAGGGCCGATCCGTCCAGATGGCCCACGAGTCCTTTACGCGCAAGGACGGAACGATCTGTCCGGTCTCCTACTCAGCCGCGCCGCTAATGAGCGGGGCCAGCGTCAGCGGTGTCGTCGTCGTGTTTCGCGATGCCAGCGCCGAGCAGGCGGAGGAGGATCACGTCAAGCAAGAGTTGGACACCCTCGCCTGGGTAGGTCGCATCCGCGACGCGCTCGATCAAGGAAGATTGACGTTGTACTCGCAACCGATCGTTCCGCTGAGCGGGGGGCAGCCGAGCCAGGAGCTGCTGCTGCGAATGATCGGGACGGGCGGCGAGATCATCGCACCGGGGAGCTTTCTTCCCACGGCCGAGCGTTATGGGCTGATCGGTGAGATCGATCGCTGGGTGATCGGCGAAGCCGTCCGTTTGGCCGCCAGCGGCCAGCGCTTCGCGACCAACCTCTCGGCAGAGTCGATCGGCCACCTCGACTTGCTTCCCTTGATCGAACGGACGATGCGCGACGCGCAAACCGATCCGTCAAACCTCGTCTTCGAGATAACCGAGACAGCTCTAATGGCAAACATCGAGGCGGCAACTGCCTTTGCGGACGGGCTGATCGGGATGGGCTGCCAGATCGCTCTCGATGACTTCGGCACTGGGTTTGGCAGCTTCACCTACCTCAAGAACCTACCGATCACATATATGAAGATCGACATCAATTTCGTGCTGGACCTCGCCACCAATCAGGCCAACCAGCACATAGTCGAGGCAATCGTCGGCCTAGCCCACAACTTCGGCTACCAGACGATCGCCGAGGGCGTCGAGGACGCCGAGACCTTGGCCCTGCTCGAGGACTACGGCGTGGACTTTGCCCAGGGCTTCCACTTCGGTCAGCCGACCAGCTTCGAAGCTATTGAAGATGCCAATAAGTGGAGCCGAATCGATGACAACAACACTCGGGATCAACGGACTGTGAGATGAAGATAATCACACCGACGAAAGACAAGGCTCGAGCGTAGCGTCCTTACCATCGAGCACATGACGATCCAACGGATGGACCACGTGGGCATCGTCGTTGACGACCTCGCGGCCGCGACTGAGTTTTTCGTCGAGCTCGGACTCGAGCTGCAGGGCGAGGGGCCGGTCGAGGGCCGCTGGGTGGATCGCGTCGTGGAGCTTGAGGGCACGGGCAGAGATCCGGTCGTGCAGACCCCTGGACAGCCACGGACGACTCGAGCTGACGAAGTTCCACACGCCCTCGAATCAAGGCGGCAACCGGCACGCCGAGCAGATCGGCTGACGGGTCCGGTCCGCCGCCGACCCCCGATCAACCAGAGCGACCTGACTCGCGTTCCGCAAGCGGATGGTGAAGCGGCTCACTACCATCGGCCTGTGAGCGGCCAAAGGGTGCCCGGTGGAGTGGTGCATAAACTGCCTACGGACCTGCGTAAGGCGCTGATCGCCAACGCGACGGCACTCGATGCCTGGAAGGACATCACGCCCTTAGCCCGCAACGAGTTCATCTGCTGGGTCGAGGATGCCAAGCAGGCGACTACGAGAGAGCGCCGCATTCGGCGAACCCAGGAGGAGCTGGAGGAAGGCCAGCGCCGGCCCTGCTGCTGGCCGGGTTGCAAGCACCGCGACCGCACCGGCAGGTAGCGGCCCGCGTACGACCACTGCCGTTGGGTTTCCGCACCCAGTCGAAAGACAAAGCCGAACGACACCGCAGGGGCTCCTGCCCTCTTTGGGCTCGGTCTTCTCTACTTCGCCTTCCGGTAGCCGCAACTGGTGCCGAGGAGTGGTTTTTCGTCGGCCCTCTTTCCGTTTTGGCCTGTCATCTTCACGCCCACGTGCTCGGCAAAGGCACAGAGGTTCGTGCTGTTTTCGAGCAGGCCCTCGCCGCCACCTTTGAGGGTCAAGGTGAGCTTGGAGATCGGGGCGTCGGGGAGAGCGGCGAAGGTGGCGCGAAGGCCGCGGTGGACAGCGTCGATGCGGCCATCGAGGTCGATGTCGATCTGGCCGTTCAGTGCCGCGACGAGGTCGGGGAGCTTGCGGGTTGAGGAGCGAAGGTAGGTGGGGCCCTCGAGGGGCTTCTTGAGAAGCGGGGTGGCGACGCGAGCGTAGCCGATCACCGAGCCGGGCGGGCAGCGTTCGCCGCGGGTCAAGCCTTCTGCGAAGACGACTCGTGGGCAGGGATCCTGAAGGTGGGCGCTGTCGATCAGCTCGCTCGGTGGCAGGGTGATGGCGAGGCGCTTGAGGTTGGCGCCTCCCCTGGGCATCTTCAGCACGGCGGTCAGCTTGGGATGGGCGCCGCGGTTGGCCTGCCCGGCAAGGCGCAGGGAAAGCTTCGGCTTGAAGGCGAGCCTGGCGCAGTCCGTCGCCTGGAAGCGGCTCTGCGCGGAAGCAGCGGCGCCGGTCGTGCTGGTCACGGTGGCCTGGATCGAGCTGGGCTTGCAGCTAGTCGGGTTGAAGATGAAGCCCTTGCGGTCGAGGTCGAGGCGGATCGTCCGGATCTGCAGCGGGATGCCGTCAAGGCTCTGGGGCAATGGGTCGCTTTCAATGCTGAGCGAGGCGGTGCTCGGGTCGATGCTGAGCGTAGCCCTTACGACAACTTCGCCGAGGTCGAAGAGGCCGCCGAGAACGGGGACGGCGATAACCAGGCCGAAGGAGACGCCTTTGTAGGGGCCTGTGAGATAGACGCCGCCTTCGGAGTAGAAGGGGCTGAAGCCCGGCCCGAGGCCGACTTCAACGGTGCCGATCCGGCTGTTTGCCGGGCAGCGGGCGGCTTCGGCCTGGGTCGTCGAGCAGATGCGGACCCTGGAGAGCATGCCAAGCAAGCCCGGAGGGTTTTGCAGGGAGATCGAGCCCAACTCTTCTGCTTCGCCCGTCCGCGTGATAGTCACGACCTCGGGGCTGAAGGCGCCGGCGCGGTTGTCGATCGTGCCGGCGATGAAGGAGGGGCTGAAGGAGGAGGCCGCCCGGGCGGGTGAAGTTGCGATGCAGCCGAAGGCAAGACCGCAAACCACCAACGGGAACGCGAACCGCACGAGTCGGCGCGTAAATCTGGGGGCTGTCAATCGACCGTCACTCTGAAATGGTGACGCATGCAACCCCAAAGGTGCTTGGTGTGTTGGCGTCAGCTTCAAGCAAACGATCGCCTTTGCGGGCGATCACGTCCTGCCGCAGCTGGCACGGCGCCGAGAGGAAACAGCGGGACAGACGGGGGTCTCCCCACGCGGCTTCGGGCGTGTCGGGCCGAGCAGGGTTGGGGTTCCGAGCGATGGCGGCAAGTAAGTCGGCGGCGTCGGCGACATAGGTGGCGGCTTCCTTTGCATCTGGCGGAGCCGCCTCGTAGTCGCGTTTTCGTGGGCCTCCTTGGCCTTGCAGACGAGGGCTTGCGAGCCGTTCCTCCACGCTCCGAGTAGCTCTCGGCGCCTGAGCCCGTAAGAAGGCGTCTGAGGCGGGAGGACGCAAGGCACTAGCCCACTCAGACCAAGGCCATTCGCCCGACCGCGCAGCCTGAGTGACGGGCTGCGCGGTCGGGCACGGATCGGATTACGGCAGGATGTAGTTGAAGGTCAGTGTTTCAGGAGAGTTTTCGCCACCAGTACCCTTCGAGTTGAAGTTGCCGACGGCTCCGTTGTATTTGCCGGTCCCACCAACGATGGCACCTGACACGTGGTTGCCAGCGGCTTCTTTGCCTCCAACATTCAGTGCGAACGTACCGCCGGGCACCGTTGCGGTGCCTGTGCAGGTGCCACTCAGGGCGTTGCCCGGTGAAGGCTGAGTGGCGATGCAAACGGCGTTGATTTCGCCCACAGTCTTCTTTTCCGAGCTTTGAAGCGGCGATGAGAAGGCGAAGCCGTTTCCTGGACCAACGCTCTTTTCAGATGCTTTTCCGATGACGCCGAACGTCTTGCCGGTTTCGCCACCCGGTTCCGTGAACTTGACGCTCCCTTCTTCCCCATGCGTCTTGGAGGAACCACAACCCGCTAGTGCGACTAGGGCGGCTAACGCCATCAATGCAAGTGCCGCAATCCGAATGTTCCTCATGCTTCTCCCTATCCTGTAGGTGACTGGTGAGGGAGATTCTTATCCGATTTCGGATGACGTGGGCCTGACGCGGTCCGAATCCGGCTCTGTGGCCTACGGCGGCGATTGGAGCCTTATTGGAACCACGGGGCAGAAGCTGGAGACGGAGAGGGCGTTAGAAGTGGCTGATTTCCAGGTAACTCCTTAGCGCGCCCGACAGGATTCGAACCTGTGACCTTCGGTTTCGTAGACCGACGCTCTATCCAACTGAGCTACGGGCGCGAGGCTGGGGCCGGACCCCGAGGGGGGCGATTCTACGGAGCTTGACCTCAGGGCACCCTGTGGACCTCGAAGAGGTTTGTGCCCAGCTCCTGCTCGGGCAGGCCGGCTGTGATCGCGATCAGCTCGCCCGACTTCGCGATCCCATGGCGGGCCGCGAGTGCAGCGCAGTCGTCAAGCAGTCCCCGCACCTCGGTCTGATGTTCGCTCAGCACGGCGGTCACGCCGAACAGCAGGTTGAGGCGGCGCACGGTCTCGATCCGCGGTGAGATCGCCAGCAACGGCACGTTTGGGCGGTGGGCAGAGACGAGGCGGGCGGTGCGGCCGCTCCTCGTCGGCACGACCAGCGCCTTCAGCCCCAGCCGATAGACCGCCCCCACGGCGCTCTGGGCGACCGAGTCAGCGACGTCTTGTGTTGCCTGGTCGGTGCGCGTGAACAGCCACTCGCCATAGCTCAGGTCAGGCTCGGTCGCCCGCGCGATCCGGTCCATCACCCGCACCGCCTCGACCGGATGCTGGCCGACCGCCGTCTCCTCGGAGAGCATCACAGCGTCGGTGCCGTCGTAGATTGCGTTGGCGACGTCGGTCACCTCGGCCCGGGTCGGGCGGCGGGCGGTCACCATCGAGGCCAGCATCTGGGTAGCCGTGATCGCGGGCTTGGACCGCTTGCCGGCCAGGCGGATCAGCCGCTTCTGGACAACCGGAACCTCGGCAAGCGGCAGCTCGATCCCGAGGTCGCCGCGCGCGACCATGATCCCGCCGGTCGCGGCGCTGACGATCTCCTCGGCGTTTTCCGCCGCCTCTCGCTTCTCGATCTTGGCGATCAGCGGGATATCGGAGCCGAGCAAGCGAAGCCGCTCGGCGACTGGTGCCAGGTCCGCGGCTGAGGAGACAAAGGAGACCGCGAGCAGGTCGATGCCGTGCTTCACGGCGAATTCGACCCAGCCGAGATCACCCTCCGTCGCTGCCGGCCCGGCGGCGACGCCGGGCACGTTCATTCCCTTGTGGGAGGACAGCGTCCCCCCCACCTCCACCTCGCACTCGACCCCCGCCTCCTCGGGGTCGCGCACCCGCAGGCGGATCGCCCCGTCAGCCAGGTAGACCAGCTCGTCCTCGTGCAGTGAGGTCACACCCGGCCAGGAGACCGGGATCGTCTCGCCATCCCCCTCCACCTCCCGTGGCGTCAGGGTGACGTGCATGCCGGTCTCCAGCTCGGCGACGTCGCCGCGCAGCTCGCCGACCCGCAGCTTGGGCCCCGGCAGGTCGCCCAGCACGGCCACCTCGCGTCCGACCTGCTTCGCAGCCTCGCGGATCGAGTCGATCGTGCGGGAGTGGCGCTCGGGGTCGGCATGCGAGAAGTTGAGGCGCAGGACATCGGTGCCGGCCTCGATCAGCCGCTCAAGCGTGCCCTCATCCCAGCTTGCCGGGCCGACGGTGGCGATGATCTTCGTCCGCCTTCCCTGCCGCTCGCTCAACGCCGATCTCGGCTGTGCTGTCACGCGTATGACTGTAGAGCGTGGCCACACGCGGTCCCCGCACGGCAGAGCGGAGCCCCGGACACAAGCGGAGAGGGAGGGATTCGAACCCTCGAGAGAGCTTGCGCCCCCTACTCGCTTAGCAGGCGAGTGCCTTCAGCCACTCGGCCACCTCTCCAAGCACCGAGAACATACCGCCGGGATTCGCTTCCAGGTCCGAGGACGGCCCGGATAGGCTCGTAGTCGTGCCTGCGCCGACAGGGCGAACCCACGCCGAGTTCGAGCGGATCTTCGAGGAGGTCGAGGCGCCGTTCGCCTTCGTCGACCTCGACGCGATGTGGGCCAACGCGGACTCGATGCTGGAGCGGGCCGCCGGCAAGCCGATCCGGGTCGCCAGTAAGTCGCTGCGCTGCCGGGCTCTGCTGAAGAGAATCCTGCACTACGACGAGCGTTTCGCCGGCCTGCTCACCTTCACCCTGCCGGAGACCCTCTGGCTCGCCGAGCATGGCTTTGAGGATCTGCTGCTCGCCTACCCGACCGCCGACGCCGGCGCGCTCGGGGAGCTGGCGCTGCGCTCGGTTGCCAGCCCGGCCGGCGCGCCAATCGTCATGGTCGACTGCGCCGAGCACCTCGATGCGATCGAGTCGGTGCTGGGCGGCGGTGCCGCCCCGGTGCGGGTCTGCATCGACGTCGACGCCGGCTGGTGGGCGCTGGGAGGGCGAATCAAGGTCGGCCCCAAGCGCTCCCCCGTCCACACCGTGGCGCAGGCCGTCGCCCTGGCGGAGGAGATCGGGCGACGCTCGCAAGTCGAGCTGGTGGCGCTGATGGCGTATGAGGGCCAGATCGCCGGGGTCGGCGATCGGCCGCCCGCCCAGCGGCTGCGCGGCACCACGATCCGCTTCATGCAGCGCCGCTCCACCGCCGAGCTGGCCGAGCGGCGCGCCGCGATCGTCGCCGCCGTCGGCGAGGTCGCCGGCCTCGAGCTGGTCAACGGCGGCGGCACCGGCAGCCTCGAGCTGACCGCGGCCGAGGACGCGGTCACCGAGCTGAGCGCCGGCTCGGGCTTCTACGCGCCGGCCCTCTTTGACCACTACACGCGCTTCACCCTCACCCCGGCCGCCGGCTTCGCGCTGCCGATCGTGCGCAAGCCGAGCCACGGCGTGGCGACGGCGCTGGGCGGCGGCTACCTGGCTTCGGGCGCCGGCGATTCCTCGCGCCTGCCGGTCCCCTGGTTGCCGCCGGGCCTGCAGCTTGACTCCGAAGAGGGGGCCGGCGAGGTGCAGACGCCGCTGCTGGGCGGCGCGGCGGCGAAGCTGCGGATCGGCGAGCGGGTCTATCTCCGGCATGCCAAGGCAGGTGAGCTTTGCGAGCGCTTTGATTCTTTGCACCTGGTCGAGGGCGGCGCCATCGTCGAGGAGGTCTCCACCTACCGTGGCGAGGGAAAAGCCTTCCTATAGTCAGGTCGTTTGACCGCGGCTCGGTCTCGAGTTGTCCGCGAAGGTCGGACCGGTCAGGGACCGAGGACGCGCGCGGCGTACCCGTTGGTGAAGGTGCGCGAGGGGTCGAGCCGATCGCGAGCGGCCTGGAAGTCGGCCCAATGCGGGTAACGGGGCGCCAGCGTCTCGGCCGTCTGGAAGTGGCGCTTGCCCCAGTGGGGGCGGCCGCCGTAGGAGTCCATGATCGCCTCGACCGCCTCGAAGTAGGGGCGCCACTGCATACCCCGGTACTGGTGGACGGCTACGTAGGCGGTGTCGCGCCCGTGCGCGGTGCTGAGCGGGGCGTCGTCGGCCGCCGTCACCCGCATCTCGATCGGGAAGAAGACCGGGTAGCGGTTGGTCCGCACCCACTCGATCACCCGGCGCGCCGCCTCCGGGCCGTGCTCACGCGGCAGCGCGTACTCCATCTCGGTGAAACGGACCCGGCGCTGGTTGGCGAAGATGCGGTCGCTGCGGTCGGTCGCCCGGCTGCCGGAGGCGAGGCGGGCGGCGAGGCGGGCCAGGCGCGGGATCGAGGTGGGGAGGCGGCGGCCGGTCGCCGCGAGTGCCTCCAGCGCCCAGTTCTCCAGCACGACGTCGTTGAGGTAGGCGGCCGCGCGGCCTCGGGGGCGGGGGGGCTCCTCGGTGCGGTTTCGCTCCAGGACGAGGGCGCTGTCGGCGTATGGGAAGGTGAAAAACTCATAGTGGTCGTTGGCGTCGGCGCGCTCGCCGAAGCTCTGAAGCACCTCCTCGAGCGGGTGCCGTGTGTCAACCCGGCGCAGGGTGAAGGCGGGGACGCAGCGCAGCGTCACCGCCGAGATCGCGCCGAGCGCGCCGAGCGCCACTCGTGCCGCGCCCAGCAGCTCGGGATCGGCGTCGGCGCTCAGCTCGCGCACGCTGCCGTCGGCGAGGATGAGCTCGACCGCCTCGACCTGTGAGGAGATGTTTCGGAGCTTCGCGCCGGTGCCGTGGGTGGCGGTCGAGATCGCTCCAGCGATCGTCTGGCGATCGATGTCGCCGAGGTTCTCCATCGCCAGGCCGAGGCACGCCAGCTCCTCACCCAGCTCGGCGAGGACCGTCCCGCCCCCGACCCTGACCAGCCCCGAGGAACGGTCGGCGTCGATCACGCCGCTCAGCGCCGCGACCCCGATCAGGGTGCCGTCGGTCAGCGCCGCTTCGGTGAAGGAGTGCCCAGAGCCAGCGACGCTCACCCTGCGCCCCGCCGCGGCTGCCCGCCCGATGGCTTCGGCCAGCTCTTCGCGAGAGCGGGGGTGGACGATCTCCGCCGGCTCGCAGGACTGATCCCCGGTCCAGTTTCGCCAGATCTCCCCCACGACGGCTAAACCTAGCTCTCGGCCGGTCGCGCCGCGGCCGGGGCCAGGACGCGGTGGGCGTAGGCCACGGTCGCAAGCAAGAGAGCGGCGATGGCGAAGCTCGGGACGGCGTCGCCGGTAATGCTCGCCACACCGCCGCCGGCGATCCCTCCCACCACCTGTCCCGCCGCCCAGGCCATGTTCGAGAGCCCGGCTGCGAAGCCCTGGTGCAGGCGGCTGGACTCGGCCGCGTCGGAGAGCATCGTCAGCGCCGGCGCGAAGCAGATGCCGGCGCCGAGCGATGTGAGGATCAGTCCGGCGAGAACGACCCCGAGAACCTGCGCGACGGCGATCGTCATCATCGCCGCCGCGCAGATCGTCAGCCCTGCCATGTATGGCGCGCGACGACCGACCCGGTCCGAGTAGCGCCCCGCGATCGGCGCCAGCCCCGCCTCCAGGGCGGCGCCGGCTATAAAGCCGGCGGCGATCGCGGTGTGGCCTCCGCCCAGGGCCGCGATCCGCAACGGCACCAACACCTCGATCGCTCCGAACATCAGCGATGGAATCGCGACGAAGGCGGTCGCGACGAGGACCGGCCGACTGAGGATTGTCGCCGCCACCTCGCTGAGGTCCTGCTCCTCGGGAGCTCGGGCCTCCGGCAGGCGAGACGCGAAGAAGGCGAGTACGAGGGTGATGATGAGGACCGAACCGAAAACCAGTTCGGTGCCAATTTCCGCAGCTACCGCGCCGAGCGCCGGCCCGAGCAGGGCGCCGGCAACAGCCGTCCCCAGCGCAGTTCCGATCACCGAGCCGCGCTTCTCGTCGGGCGCCGTGGTGATCAGCCAGGTCAGCGCCCCGGACCAGATCAGCGCCCCGGCGATGCCCTGGGTGAAGCGCGCCGCGTCGAGCAGAACGATGTCTCGGGCGAACCCGAAGGCGAGACTGGAGAGGCCGAGCAGGACCAGCCCGCCGATAACGCTGCGGCGGGGGCCGAAGCGGGTGGCCACCAAACCGGCCGGCAGGGAGGCGAGCAGGGTGCCGGCCGCGTAGGCGGCGGAGAGAAACCCGGCTTCGGCCTTAGTGAGCCCGAATTGGGCGACGTAGCCCGGCAGCAACGGGGCGATCGCCGCGTAGAAGGTGACGTCGAAGAAGACCATCGCCGAAGCGAGAACGAGCAACCGGCGCATCCCACCATCCAATCAACAGCTGAGGCCCAAGTCATAGGCCGCTGCGTCTAGCATCGACCCTCGTCACACGCCCCGGAGGGGTGGCAGAGCGGTTGAATGCGGCGGCCTTGAAAGCCGTTAGATGCCTTCGGGTGTCTCGTGGGTTCGAATCCCACCCCCTCCGCTTTTGTGGCGGAACCGGATACCGCCCCCTCCGCCTTTCAAACCGGATTCTGCCCATTGGCAAGCGGAGCCTGGAAAGGGGCCGCGAGCGAAAGCCAACATCGCGGAGCTCCTCAACGAGCGCTTTGGGACGGCATCGATCGCGCTCAGTTCCAATCTGCTGGAAGGCGTGCAACCAATGCGACTAGCACGGCGGCGACCACGAGGCTGGCGACGATGACGAGGACGGGCGATTCCACAGCAACAAGCTCGGAACGAGCGCAGCGGTGCTTGAGCGATGGGCGTCGAGCTGCATGGCTAAACCGAGCGAAGCACAGTGTGGAGGGCGGAGAGCGCAGGCAACTCGCAATCGCCCAACCAATGGGCCGATCCGATACGTCTCGATATCGGGCCCTGAGCCGCTTTTCAAGCGCGGACCAGATCCCAACTCTGCGGCGTCCCGCCTAGCTTTGCGCAAGGAAACGCTCTCAAATGCCGCGTGACAAGTACGTCTCGGCCACCCCGACCGATAACGCGGCAGCAAGTCCGACGTAGACAATGCCGACAACCGCTCGGGTCCGGGTCGGAATTGCGTAATAGGCCCGGCTCTCCAGCGTTGCGCGTGCTTTCCATCTCCTCCAACTCTCCATTGCGCCGAGGATCAAGATCAGGAAGAGGACTGGGCTTGGGTAGAAGATCGTCAGAGCGAGCAGCCCGGTCAATCCGATCAGCCACACCGCGGGGCTTAGCGCCGCCATCGCCCGCCCGCCGTCGAGTGGAACTATCGGCAGCAGGTTGAAGAGATTCAGAAAGAACCCGATGTAGGCGAGCGCTCGCCAAAAGTCGCTGCCGGTCGCCAGCCAGATCCCCAGGGGAACGAGCGTGGCGATGCTCCCCAAGACCGGGCCTGCGAGTCCCACCCGCGCCTCTGCAGCGGCGTCTTTGCCCATCGACTTCGCTGCGATGATCGCCCCGAGGAAGGGGATGAATAGTGGCGCCGATGCCTTGATTCCCTCGCGCCGTAGCTGGATCACGTGGCCGATCTCATGTAGGAACAGAAGAGCGACCAGTCCGACCGCAAAGGGGAGGCCGAAGAGCAGCCCGTAAGCAGCGATCGAGACCGCCATCGAGCCGAAGGTAGCTAGAAGCTTGAGCTGCGGAAGCAGGACCAGGAGCGTCTTTGCCTTCGCAAGGAGAGCACCCAGCGGCGCGAGGACCCGGATAAGCCGCTTGCGAAGCGGGCGACGACCCGAGCCCGGATGGATCGGCTCGTATTGCTCCGCGGCCTCGGGTGAGGATGACAGCCCGATCGGTAGGTGCTCGCTGAAGCTCTCAGACATGGACCGTATTGTCCATCACCTCAGTAAATGCAGGCTCAGGCTGCTGGCGATCGCTCGGGTCGGGTCATGGGGCGAGTTACCTCGGCGGCTCCGATCGCCGTGGAGCCTCGGGCACAGAAGTAGCAGGCGGAATCGGCGACGCCGCTGGGAGCGCCGATGCCCGGGGCATCGGCGACGCGGCAGGCATCGGCGATGGTCGCTCCGCCTCAGGCTGGGTCTCCGTATCGCTGTTGTGAGCAAGCGCCCCGGACGCAAAACCTTGGGCGCCCGGCTCGCCTCCCATTGCCGTGTTGAGAGCCACCGCGAGCTCCGGCGTCACATCCGCCGTTTCGTCGCCTGACTGGGCTGCGATCTTGACCATGATTGGCCTCCAAGCTGGCCCTGTGCTGGCTCGATTGACCGAGCCCCCACCGCAGAGTCGTTTCGGTGGAGCCCCCTGTCGCTGCGGAAATGAGGTTCCGTGTGCTCCAGGGGCAAGATTAGTGAAAGCAGTGTATCATTTATTCATGAATGTTAATTCTCGAATACTTGAGCAAGTTGCAGAACAGGCGGACGAAACACCCCCTCGCTGGGACTTCCTCACAAACCACGCCCACGTCCTGCTCTGCGTCTCTCAGGATGCTGGCATCCGCTTGCGCGACATCGCCGCTGCGGTCGGCATCACCGAGCGAAGCGCCCACAAAGTTCTCTCAGAGCTGGTCGAGGAAGGCTACGTCCTGCGTGAGCGCCATGGACGCCGAAACCACTACAAGGTCAAGCCCGAGTTGCCTCTTCGCCATCCGCTCGTTCAGGAGCGTGAGATAGGAGAGCTACTTGAGGTGCTGATGAGGCCGGAGACACCAGGCCGCGGAGGCCCGGGGGATCCTGTGCCAAGAGCCAAGGCAGAAGGGAAGACTCGATGAGCAAGTCAGGCCAAATACAGGAGCGCTCACTGCACGATTCGCGAGCCGACGAGCGGTGGGCGGAACGGTGGCTCGATGACGGCGGCAGCCTTCTCGGTGAGCCTGCGTTGCCGATTGCCAATTCGGACGCCAGTCATCAGTTCTGGCGGGCCTCGATAGCTCCGCATGAGCGGCCCTCGCTGCCGCGCAGCTTCTTCGACTTGGCGACCTCGGTTGTGCCCTACTTGGCACTAACGGTCGCGATGTACCTCTCCCTCAGCGTCTCGGTCTGGATCACTCTTGCCCTGGCGGTCCCGGCAGCGGGGTTTCTGTTGCGGACATTCATCGTCTTTCACGACTGCGCTCATGGCTCGTTCCTGTCAAATAGGCGAGCGAATCTATGGCTTGGGCGGTTCACAGGTCTACTCGTTTTCCAGCCATTTGGGAATTGGCGCCACAAGCACGCTGTCCATCACGGCACAGCCGGCGACCTCGACCGGCGCGGGACCGGAGACGTAATGACGCTTACTCTTGAGGAGTACAACTCTCGCCCTTGGAAGCAGCGCCTAGGGTACCGCCTGTTCCGAAATCCCTTGGTGATGTTTGGGCTCGGCCCGATCTGGTCATTGATGATCGGACCTCGCTTCTGGTCGAACAAGATGCGCCCACGTCAGCGACGTAGCGTGATCGAGACGAATCTAGTGCTCGTAGTCATTGTTGGGGCGATCATGTGGTTCGTCGGGCCCCAAGCTTGGCTCCTCGTGCAGGTGCCGACCGCCGTCCTTGCCGGTACTTTGGGAGTGTGGATGTTCTACGTGCAGCACCAGTTCGAGGACGTTTACTGGGAGAGCTCCGAGCGCTGGAGCTACGCTGCAGCGGCACTGCGCGGGAGCTCCTATCTGAGACTGCCAAAAGTGTTCCAGTTCTTCAGTGGGAACATCGGCCTGCATCACGTTCATCATCTCAGTGCAAAAGTCCCCAACTACAACCTCCAACGCGCTCACGATGAGATCGCGATCTTCCACGATGTCCCGGTACTGACTTTCCGCGATGGGCTCCGGTCAATCCGGCTCAAGGTGATCGACCCGAAGAGCGGCCGGCTACTGACCTGGAACGAGGTTAGATCCCGAGCCTAGGCTGTCAGGCTTGTGGCCCTAAAGCCCTGGCATGGATTGCGGCGCTTTCACGCTGCACGCTTGGCCGCGTGGCGGCGCGCATAGAGCTTCTCCCGGATAGTCATAGCCCCTGGATGGCCATCGCCGGGCCATGGAGTCAGCAGCAGCAGTAACCGCACCTTCGAAGAGGCGACGACTTCGTGACGCTCCGCCGGGGCAAACTCGACCAAGAGTCCTACGCCGCCGTCCACGCTATCCCCGGCGGCGGTCGTGACCTCAACCTCGCCGTCGAGCACAATCAGCCACGCGCGCTCGTGAACCTCGTGGTCGGCGAGGCTCTCACCGGCCGCCAGATCGAGCACGATCGCTCGCGCGGCATCGCTCGAAGAGAGAATTTCGGGAAGCCGAGGCTTGAGATCAAGTGCCCTGAGGTCCCAGCTATTCACGGTGTCTCCTTCCTTCTTGCCGTCGCAGTCCCCCGTCGCGATTAGGCTAGCTGCAAATCGCAACCGCTGGCCGCTCGTGCCCGATGCAATCCTTGCCTCACCGGGCGATCGCTGAGGGCGTTGTGCCTTCGGCGGTCTTTGCGTCGGTGACCGCCCAGCCCACGCGCTCAATCAGTTGAGCCGCGTGATGCCCGCTTGCCAGATGGACCGGCTGGACGTCCTCCTGAAGCATGATTGCGCTGTCGTGCTCAGTGGTGGATGTGCTCATGACGATGATCGTAGGCATTGCTTGCTTCCTTTGTTAGTGGCGCATCTCATTGGGATTGCCGCGCAGATGAAGGGGCTGTCGCGTGACCACAGGTAACGATCGACGAAGTTCGGCGCGTCGTCGTGCTGCTCGAAAGGACAGCCTGAGTTGCTGGCCATCTACCTCTTGCCTCCTTGCCCTCGGTAATCGAGTCGCACGGAAGGAAGAGGGGTAAAGCCCAGCGAGCGAGTGAATGAATGAATGACGCACCGGCACTGCGAACTGAGTCGCTTGGCAGAGCCAGCGCAACGAAGCTACTCCCCTTTCCTAAGTTTTTGGTTTCATTTCTGCTTGCCTCGATGCTTGGGGAGCCAGCATCCGGTCGGAGCGACATGGAAAACGCAGCGTGCCGAACTGCGCTTTCCCCTTTGATGGCCGTAGGCGTCGTCAGGCATCGTGGGTTGGAATCCCACGCTTTCTAGAGACAAGGAGAGAATGCAATGGAGGACGGGCTGATCGATTTGCTCGATGAGTTGCAACATTACGGCGCCCAGCACGACGCCGCCAAGGCCGACCGTTTGGAGCGGTTGCGTAATGTCGAGCCCGACACCGCCCTGCTGCTGGCCGTGCTCGTTCGCGCGACGGGCGCGCGAGCACTGTTGGAGCTAGGCACCTCAAACGGATACTCAACACTCTGGCTGGCCGACGCGACGCGCAGTATCGGGGGGCACATACTAAGCGTCGACGTCGATCCGGAGCGAAGCGCCCAGGCCGGGTTAAATCTCGATCGTGCCGGCCTGCGCGACATAGTCGAGTTACGCGTCCAGGACGCCGCTGTGACCCTGCGCGACGCATCCGAAGCGGAATGGGGCATGATCTTTCTGGACGCCGAACGTCCGGCCTACCCCGGCTACTGGCCGGACCTGGTGCGCGTACTGAGGCCGGGTGGCCTCTTGGCGGTTGACAACGTGCTCTCCCATGCCGAAGAGCTAGGCGACTTCCGAGAGCTGATCCGAGCCGACGAACGCGTCAGCGAAGCGCTGGTGCCGACCGGCGCTGGAGTACTTCTAGTCGTCCGAGAACCGGCCGCGACGTGAGTCCTCGACACCTGTGGCCTGCCGTCGACACCATGTAAGAGAAGTCGAGAATCGCTCTAGCGCCGCGGCGGCGACCGCACCCACCTTGAGCGTGCCTCCCAACATCTCCGCGCCCTCGGGAAACGTCGCATGG
Source organism: uncultured Solirubrobacterales bacterium (assembly GCA_963777915.1). GTDB lineage: Bacteria > Actinomycetota > Thermoleophilia > Solirubrobacterales > 70-9 > CAVUPF01. The sequence continues at coordinate 49,499 of CAVZSH010000009.1, forward strand.
GCAGCTTGCAAAGCAGGCCCTGCCGGTACCATCGAGCGCATGAGGATCCGAGAGCAACTGCACCGCGAGCTGGACGCCTTGCCAGCTTCGCAAGTTCCGAAGGTGAGGATCGTGGCGGTCAGGGCGGCGGAGGGCGAGGCGAGATGGTCCGTCGATCCTCACTAGCCATGGCGGTGATTGGATTACTGGTATTCGCTGGCTGCGGCAGTGGCAGAAGGATCACCAGACCTGGCAACAACAGCAACTTAGTGAAGGCTCAGTCAAGTGGGAACAGCAAGTCTTGTGAACAAGCTGCGAGAGCAATAGAGGGTACCGAACTTACACACATTAATGAAGGTCGGAAGTCAGGTGAACTGAGCGAATCTACGGCAGCTGCACTCGAAGGAGGGGCAGCAGAACGTGAGTCCTCTGCAATAGAAAAATGCAAGCAGGCGCTGAAGTAAGATCGGCCTGCGCGTCCGATCTCACCCTCAGCAAGCGCAATTGCACCGATCACCAAGCAACGCTCCGGCGAACCAGCTAGCTTCCACTCCGATGAAAACTCAAGCCAGCAGTACCGATAAACTTGCCTTCGCCACGGTCGTGGTCATCGCGATTATCGTGGGTGCCATAAGCGGATCGGTGGTGATCGGCGTCGCAGTCCTGGCAGTATTCAACATCTTTCTCGGCGCTGCGCTACTGCTCCGAGCTCGAAGAGCGGAAAAGCTCGGCGACTGAGTTATCTTCAACCCGATCCAACTGTCCGAGTTAGGCAGCTTCACCGCCTGGCATCAGATGCCCGTAGCGATCCTTCGGGATCGTGACGCTGCCGTGGCGATATAGGTGGAGCGTATTCGCGTGCCAGCCCTGTCGAGGCCGTGGCCATGGTTGGGAGTTCGTCGCATTCTCCAACTCAATAGCCTTGAGCGACCAGTCGCCACCATCGAGTCCCGCCTGCCTCTCGGTGACCTTGCGCCTCGACCTGGACTGCTTTCGAAATGCTTACCGAAGATGATGCGCTAGCTGTAATGAATACGCCGACCCAGCCCCCATCGGATGGTGCCGGCTCCTCGCCAGCGGGTTGGTACCCGGACCCCCTTTCCGTCGCTACCTACCGATTTTGGGATGGAGCTCAATGGACAAGCAATGTCAGCGGCGGAGCAGTCGGGGGAGCGAAAGGCTCTCGCGGTTGGAGAAAAGGTCAGACATTGATAGCCCTCGGCGGGGTAACCTTGGCCGTGTCACCATTCTTGACCTGGGTAAAGGTCGTACTGTTTGGAGATCTGAATTTACTTCAACTACTCCAAGCCAGCGGACATGGCGATGCCTTAGCTTGGGGTGCGGTCTTGGTAGGTGGAGCTGTCGCATTGAACGTCTTGACCGTCGGGGCTAAACCACGGACTGCCGGGATCACGGTGGGAGGCACTGCTGGTTTAGTCGCAGTGATCGAGTTCGTTCATCTCGTTCACGACATTCGCCAGCTTGATGGGCTCGTCACAATCTCATACGGCCCTTGGTTTGCTGTCATTGGCTGCGCGATGATGGTAGTGGGAGGCCTGCTGCCAGAACGGCGCAGAAAGCTAGGGCCACTACCCGATGGCAAGCTCAACCCCTAACGCTGTGACGCGGAGCTTTGACCTGGTCGATCCAACTGGGGCATTGCCCGCCCCTTAGACGCACCGTCCCCGTCGGCGGTCGAGTGCCTGCGGTGTCGCGATCTAATTCCAAGAGGTCCATGGCGCGCTTGCGCACGAGATACGTGGCTCCCAGGCAGTTGAGAAAGCGCCAATTACTACGCAGGTTGCCGGCTGAGCTGGCGCCGCTTGGATGGTCTGTCTGCGCTGGGTCGACATCAAAAAGGGCTGCTGGCTTTCGACCGCTGCCGCTGGAGTTGGACGCTACAGCCGAGATCGCCGCCATCATCACACCTCTGGAGCACATCGTCGAGAAGGAGGCACATTCGTGAGCATCTACGAGTATCACCCGCATCCCTATATTCGCGAGCGAGCCAAGCGCGGCCCGGTCAGAGTCGAGGATCAACACAAGACAAGCGGCCTGCTTGGGCGCTTCAACAAGCGCGTCGGTGTGCTGATCACGGTGATCGTCGGCACGATGTGGTGCGCCTACCTGTTCACGGCACTAGCGCTGATCAGCCTGCCGGCAGCTATCAAGACCGGCGACAGGATCGTCATCGTCGCCTGGATCGCGCAAACCTTCCTTCAGCTCGTGTTACTGCCGATCATCATCGTCGGCCAGAACGTCCAAGCACAAGCAGCCGACAAGCGCTCCGAACAGACGTACAAGGATGCGGAGGCGGTACTGCATGAGGCGCTCGAGATCCAGAGCCACCTGACTGCGCAGGACAAGATCCTCATGACCCTGCACCCGTCGCCGGGGTCAGCAAGCTGAGCAAGCAAGTGTCGAGGCCGGACCGGGCGGCCTTCGCATGGCAATGACCGACCCGGGCACAAGCGCTCAACGGCAACTGCCTGACGCTGCCAGCCCTCAAGCGCCGGGGAAGCGGCGTAGCTGGGACCTATTGTGCGGGATGCGGCAGCCCGTCAGCATCCTGCGACAGCAGCTCGCGAGCGTCCCGGCGTCCAGTGGCGATGAGCGTCGCCTCGCGCACGAGATCGCGGTTCATCAGCGCTAGGAGCAACAGCGAGCCAAATATGGCCACCGCATCGATGCTCTCCCGGCCCTCCTTGGTCCAGTAGTCGTCCTGAAGGTTGAGCCACAGGGCGAACTCGTCAAGAGTGAGCGCTGAGGCCATCCCGTAGCCGGCAGCAGAGACTCGGGAGCCCCACCGACGACCGGGGACGGTCCCAAGGCCCACCTGGGCGTTCCAGGCGTAGCCGGTGAGCAGCAGCCCGAGGATCCCGAACGTCATGTGGTGGATGTGGTGCCCTCCGGGAGTGACGTTGCGAAACGGCCCGCGGCCCGCGCGAATCGAGTGGGTGATGCCCCGCACCGTGGCGAACGCCGCCAGAAAGCCAGCGTTACCGAGAAACAGGCGCTCCTGGCGGGGGTCGGACAGGTGCTTACGGTAAAGCGCCCCGAGCACCTTCGGCGAGAGGTTTGAGCGACCTAACACGTGTAACCAATCCTAGACGCTTCCCGGCCCCGCCGCCCTCTCCGAAGATTGCGATACCAATCCTTCGCGTCTTATCGCCGATGAGATCGGCTCACGATGATCTCAGCGGCATCGCATGTCCAGACGGAAGACGCCCGAGTAAGCGACCTAGAAAGCAAAGAGAACCGATGGTTACCGCACATCTGGAGACTGACGCTCACGCTCGGCCATCTCGGAGCGCCAGCGCCGGTACGGAGCGGTGAAATCCTCTTGCGTCTCGGCCGTCAGATCCTCAGCCCGCATGTAACCTTGAGTCGAACAAGACTCCTGTGGAGTGTGTCCGCAAGCACTTCCGCGAGGATTCAGCCCTCGCTGTCTCCGATCTAGTGCTGGGGGGAGACATCCGCGCCCCGGAGGCGTCGAGGCGAGAGCGACGCACCGCTGGCATCGCGTCACTTCGATGCTCACGCATACCCGTGTTCCTAGCTGGCCGACGAGGATCTGCAGCAGCCAGGTCTTGAACGACGAGCGCTCTGCAAACCGGTCGATCCCGTGCCTGTAGCCCCGGGCAGCTTGCACTCTATGGCGTACACAGGCTTGCCGGCATGGCACTCCTCGGCCCGAATGACGGAGGCAGCGCTGCAGCGGAGCGCCCCCATCTTCGACTGGGTCGCGGTCCGAGTTGATAGGCAAGCCGAGCGCCATCGGCAAGCGCACAATAGGTTGTCCATGGCCGGATGTAAGCGTGACCATTGAATCGCAGTGCCTGTATATAGGGTGCGCTGGCCGTTGGTAGGGCTATTTTTCGTGGCCTGCGCTTCCTGGTGCCATGCCTCATTGAGGACTTCGGTCTTGAAAACGTGTAGGCCGTCGTGGTGATCGTCGTCTTCTTGTGGTTTGGAAGGCTGATCACCGCGCGTGGGAACAGCGGGCTTCCGATTGCCAGTAGCCCGACACCAGGCACCTCGGGATAAATCCCCAGCGCTCCGAAGACATACCAGGCGGACATCGTGCCGAGATCGTCATTGCCGGGATAGCCAGATGGCGAGGTGTTATAGAGAGTTCGGATCGCACGACGAACGGCCTCTTGGGTTCCATATGGACGTCGCGTCCAGTCATATAGCCACGGCACGTCGAGGTTGGGCTCGTCTCCTAGCAATGCATGGTTGGTGTGAGTCGCGTTCTTCTTTGTCGTGAGCTCCCGCAGGAAGAAGTTCAGTCGCTGGGCCGCCTTGGTACGCCCACCCATCTCTTGGAAGAGACCGGCGGGATCCTGGGGAACCATCCATGTGTATTGGTACGCATCGCCCTCGACGAATCCAGAGCCCCCTAGAGGGTTATATGGGGTCGGGAAGGCGCCATTGGAATAGCGCGGCTCGATCAGTCCTGTGCTTGGGTCATACAGCTTGCGCCAGGTGCCAGAGCGATGGATGAAGGTTTGATATGCCTGTGATTCATGAAGGACTCGGGCCGCGAACTCCGCGATTGAAAAGTCGTCTGTCGTGTACTCAAGGGTGGTTGAGGCCGACGCCCAGACGGTTTCCGGATTGCGGTAGATCGAGTCGGCGTTTTCAATCCTTGAATCTAGGTTGTAAGGGACATATCCGAGCAACTCGTAGTAACTCAAACCTTGGCGCTCGACGTAGCTTCCATTTTCGCTCTGGCATGGCTGGGTCGCTCCACTTGCCATCTCCGCCAGTGCCTTCGAAGTATGGAAGCGATCGGCCCCGAAGGCCGCTGCGGAGGCGATGATCGGATCGGCGGAGTCTCCGACCTGGGTCATGCTCTGCCCATTCGCATATGGCCAGCGCGGCAGGCAGCCGCTCTGGTCGGCGTCGGCAACTAAAGAATCGACCATGTCGTCGACCCGACCGGGCATCAGGATCGCCAAGAGCTGGATCTCACTGCGGTAGATATCCCAGCCTGAAAAGTCGGTGTACTGGGTGCGCCCACCCGTATTGTGGACCTTGCCGTCCATGCCTATGTACTGGCCGTTTACGTCGCTAAAGGTTCGAGGAGAAGTGAAGACGTGATACAGCGCTGTGTAGAACATATCGACGTCGGATGCCTCTCCACCGCTTACCCGAATCAGCCCGAGTGCCTTGTTCCAGCTGCGCTCCGCCCGAGTGGCAACCGTCGCGAAGGGTCCACCGGGATCTTCTGCCACCAGGTTGGCGCGCGCGTTTTCGACGCTGACGAACGAGACCCCCACCCGGACCACGACGACTTTATCCCGAGTGGTATCGAAGGTCGCATAGGCACCAGCCTGGGCGGTCGTTTCTGGATTGCTCGCCGGAGACCGAGAATCGCTCGCGGAGGCGGAGCCGGGGCTGAGTTGCTGGCGAGTCCAGGTGCCATAGGCGCTGAACGGACGTCCGAAGACCGCCGCGAAGTAGACCTTGTAGCGAGGCCGTTGATTGCAGAAGAGCCCACTAGAGGCCGAGCCAGTGATTTCATTGTTCTGGGGATTGATCTGAACGCCGGCGAAGTCGTCGGGATTGGCGCTGCCGCCAGCGTTGATGAGAACACTCGAGTGCGGGCTCGACGGAAAGGTGAAACGAGCAACCCCGGTCCGCGTTGTCGCCGTCAGTTCGGTGTCGATCCCGGCACCGTGGGATGGGTTAAGGCGCAGCGAGTAATACCCGGGGCGAGCTCGCTCATCGGCGTGGGAAAAGCCGGGCTGGAAGGCTCCCGCGAGGGCAGACGAGCCTGCAACTGCCGGGGAGGAGACGAGCCGATCGGTTGTCGGGAGGAAGGGAAAGTCGCCGTAGAGAGAGCAACCGGCGCCGTCGAGGTGGGTGAGGCTGAACCCCTTGAGGTGCCTGTCACGGTAGTCATATCCCGCCGCCTGATGTTGGTCAGGAGTCGTGTCGGGGCCCCACTGGACCATGCCGAAAGGGACGGTCGCACCGGGGAAGTTGTTGCCTTCTCCATAGGTCCCTCGGCCCGGCTCGGTGCCGGCAAAGAGATTGACGCGGCCGGCATCGCCAGCTGATGCAGACGGTGCTGCGATGCCCAACATGAGCGCCGCGAGTGAGCCTATGCAGATGAGTTTGGGTTTGATGATGACAGCCTTGCGCTAGCGCTCGGCGCCCTGCGGGTCGCAGGCGATGCGGTCCTCGTACTCGAGCACAACGCGCTGCCGGGCGCCCCGGCGCACACCGCAAGCAGCGAACTCTCGCTCGAGTTTTGTCGAGAAGCTCAAGCGATCACCGCTTCAACCGCGGTCGAGAAGCGCCGCCATTCCACGCGCCGCGCCGCCAGGCTGCTTCGGCCAGGGTCTGCCAGTCGGTACACGCGGCGTTTGCGGCCCGCCTCCTTGGACCAGGTGCTGGCCACCAGACCAGCCCGCTCAAGTCGGTGAAGCGCCGGGTAAAGCGAGCCCTCTGGGAGGTCGAACTCGCCGCCGCTCCTCTGCTTGATCGCCTGAGAGATGACGTAACCGTGAGCCGACTGCCCAGCGAGCGTCGCGAGGATCAGGGTGTCGAGGTGTCCTTTGAAGTTGTTGATACCTAGATAGACTAGGTATAGGCAGGTTGAAAGTCAACCTCCCACTCCCCAGCTTTTACCTCAACCTAGGCGCTCCGAGATCAGCACCCCCCGAGTGGCAGTGAGCACGCGCCGCTCACGCTCAGCACCGGCTGCCCGCCAGCCCAGGGCTGGTCTAGCCGAGCCAGAGGCGACCGGGTGCCGTACCGAGAAATCGCCGGTGCGCCGAGTGTGGCTGGCCTCAGGGCCCAACGCCAGAATCCGATGTCAAGCTCCTGCCCGCAGCTCTCCGCATCGGAGCAGCGCGGCGCTCGCTCCAGGCGCGCAGGGTCGACTTAGGCATCCGTGCGGCGACCAAACGGACAGGCCCGGTTAAGCCTCGCGTACAGTGAGCGACGCATGCCCGAGCGGATGAGATGGCTGAAGCGGGAGGAGCCGGCGGCCGAGCGCGATGTCGAGAGGCTGCGCCATGCCGTGCCCTACTGGCCCGCCCAGGTCGCGGTCTTGGCGGCCATCGGGCTGCAGCTTTTGATGCCAGCCAAGGTCACTCCAGGTCCCCGTTTCCTGGTACCGGGCCTTGAGGCGATCCTGCTGATCGGCCTGGCGATCACGACCCCCCGCCACAACCGTGCCGAATTTCGCCGCCGGCGGCGATTTGCGATCGGCCTGATCGCGTTGGTCAGCGCCGCCAACGCGCTGTCGCTGGCATTTCTCGTCGAGGCCCTGCTCGAAGGGGCGAAGACGAGCGGCCGCAACCTGCTCTTCGGCGCGTTGATGATCTGGCTCACAAACATCATCATCTTCGCCCTCTGGTATTGGGAGCTTGACGGGGGAGGGCCATGGGAGCGGGAGGATCGAGAGGACCATCGCCCCAGGGACTTCCTCTTCCCGCAGATGGCCGACCCCGAGCCCCTCGGCCCCGACTGGAAGCCGCGCTTCCCCGACTATCTGTACCTGGCCTTCACCAACGCCAGCGCCTTCAGCCCCACCGATGCAATGCCGATGAGCGTGATGTCGAAGATGCTGATGCTGGTGCAGGCGCTGATCTCGCTACTGACTGTGCTGCTGGTCGCGGCGCGAGCGGTCAACATCCTCGCCTGAGGCGGGGATCGAGCCTGAACCGCCACCGCCCGCGCCGAGCGCCTGGCGTATCTTCTCCTTGCGGTGACAGAGTTGCTCAACCTGTCCTCCCTGATTCGCAGTCCCATGCTCGACCGAGCCGGGGAGAAGCTGGGCCGCGTCGAGGACCTCATCGTGCGGCTCGGCGAGCCTGGGCTGCCGCCGGTCACCGGGCTGCGGGCGCGGATCGGGGGTCGCGAATTCTTCGTCCCCAGCGAGCGCGTCGCGTCCCTGGAACCGGGGCAGGTGCGCCTCTCGGGCGAGAAGCTCAGCCTGGCGAGCTTCGAGCGCCGCGAAGGCGAGGTGCTACTGCGCGACGACCTGCTCGGGCGCAAGCTGATCGACGTGCAGGCGGCGCGCCTCGTCACCGCGCATGAGATCGTGCTCGCCTGCATCGAGGGTCGCTGGCTGCTCGCCGGCATCGACCCGAGGCCCCGCAGGGCCCTGCGGCGGCTGTTCGGGGGACGGGCACGCCCAGCCGAGCCCCCCGTCCTCAGCTGGTCTGAGCTTGAGCCGTTCGTCGGTCACGTTCCCAGCTCGCGCCTCAGGCTCGGCCGCCGCCATCTCGCCCGCCTGCATCCAGCCCAGATCGCCGACCTGGTCGAGGCGGCATCCCACGAGGAGGGCGAGGAGATCATCGAGGCGGTGGGCAGCGACCGGGAGCTCGAGGCCGATGTCTTCGAGGAGCTCGACAAGGAGCACCGCCTCGAGTTCATCAGCGAGCGCTCCGACGCCCAGGCGGCGCAGCTGATCGCCCGCATGGCCCCCGACGACGCCGCAGATCTGATCGCGGACATCGACCAGGAGCGCCGGCTGTCGATCCTCGAGCGGCTGCCCTATGCCAAGCAGCGCAAGATCCGCGCCCTGCTCGGCTACAACCCGGCTACCGCCGGGGGGCTGATGAGCCCCGATCTGGTCGCGGTGGAGGCGACGATCAGCGTCGCCGCTGCCCTGCGGCTCGTCAGGGGGGCCGAGGTGCCACCCGAGGCGGCTACGACCGTCTACCTCACCGATCAGCAGGGTCATCTCGTCGGTGCCGCGCTTGTGGTCGCCTTGCTCCGCGCCGACCAGGACCGAGCAGTCCTCGACCTGGCCGACCTCGACGCGCCGTGCGTGCGGACCGACGAGGAGCTGCCCGAGGTGGCACGCCTGATGGCGGACTTCAACCTGACCATGCTGCCGGTGCTCGACGAGGCCTCACGCGCAGTTGGGGTTGTGACAGTCGATGACGTATTGGAGCTGCTCGTACCCGAAGAGTGGCGCCGCCGGGCCCGCGCCGCCCAGGGCTGAGCGGCGAGCCAAGCCTGCTGCCGACTACTCGCGGCGCCCGGCCCGGCCGCGTTCAATAGGCGCGTGCTAGCCTCGTCGCGTCGCCGAGAACGGCGACTTGAAAGGTGTAGGAGATCGGCGTTGGAGCTTGTGATCGACATAGACCTACCGCGAAGTACCACCCCGCTCGCGCGCGCCTGCACCTTGATGCCCGGGCGCTAGTCATCACTCTCAGGCGCGCGCGGGTAGATCTGCGCGCCCTCCCTTCTTGGCTTAGGCCGGAGGGGCCGGCCATGAGCGTCGGTCGGAAAGGAGGTTGATGACAATGGAAGAGACTGAGGCCAGGCCAACCCCTTCGCGCGCCGCTGAGCATGCCGCGGCTCTCGACCAGGCCCAGATCGGTGACATCCACGGCGCACTGGGGACGCTCCGCGTGCGCGACTCGGGCCAGCGCTACGGCTGGCGCGCCCGCGGTCTGGCCCTGCTGGCGATCATGGGCCCCGGTCTGATCGTCATGGTCGGCGACAACGACGCGGGCGGCGTCTCGACCTACGCCCAGGCGGGCCAGAACTTTGGCACCAGCCTGCTCTGGGTGCTCTTGCTATTGGTCCCAGTGCTAATCGTCAACCAGGAGATGGTCATCCGCCTCGGCGCGGTGACGGGTGTGGGGCATGCGCGCCTGATCAACGAGCGCTTCGGGCGCTTTTGGGGCTGGTTCTCGGTCGGGGACCTCTTCGTCCTCAACTTCCTCACGATCGTCACCGAGTTCATCGGGATCAGCCTTGCTCTCGGCTACCTGGGCGTCAGCAAGTACATCGCCGTGCCAGGCGCCGCGCTGGCGCTGATCGCGATGACGGCGACCGGCAGCTTTCGCCGCTGGGAGCGCTTCATGTTTGTCTTCGTCTTCGCCAACTTCCTGGTGATCCCGCTGGCGATCATGTCCCACCCTGACCTTGCCACGATGGCACACAGCTTCGTCGTCCCGGGAATCGAGGGGGGAGCCAACTCGACCTCGATCCTCCTGATCATCGCGATCGTCGGCACCACCGTCGCCCCCTGGCAGCTCTTCTTTCAGCAGTCCAACGTGATCGACAAGCGGATCACGCCGCGCTGGATCAACTACGAGCGCACCGACACGGTGATCGGCGCCTTCGTCGTCGTGATCGGAGCGGCGGCCCTGATCGCCGTGACCGCCTTCGGCCTTGGCGGCACCCCGGCACACGGCGACTACACCAATGCCGGCGCGGTGGCGAGTGAGCTTCGCCGATACGTCAGCCCGGCCGCCGGCGCCATCTTCGCGATCGTCCTGCTAAACGCCTCGCTGATCGGAGCCGGCGCGGTGACCCTCGCCACCTCCTATGCCTTCGGCAACGTCTTCGGCGCCAGCCACTCCCTGCATCGCGGCTTTCGCGAGGCAAAGCTCTTCTACGCGATCTTCTCGGGCCTGATCGGTCTCGCCGCGGCGATCGTCCTGATCCCCGGCGCCCCGCTCGGCGTGATGACCGAGGCGGTGCAGGCGCTGGCCGGGGTCCTGCTGCCCAGCGCCACCGTCTTCTTGCTCTTGCTCTGCAACGACCGCGAGGTATTGGGCCCTTGGGTCAACGGGCCCTGGGTGAACGCGCTGGCCAGCCTGATCGTCACCGTCCTCGTCATGCTCTCGATGATCCTGGTCGCGACGACCCTGTTCCCGGCGATCAACGCCGCCACCCTGACCCTCTATCTGGGCATCGCCGGGACGCTGGGCCTGCTGGCGATCGGGGTGATCGCCCTACGCGGGCGCGAGCGCGGCGCCCCCTCCTACGCGCTCTCGCCCGAGGCGCGGCGCAACTGGACGATGCCGCCGCTGGCCCTGCTCGAGCGGCCCCGCTGGTCGAGCGGGCGCAAAGCCGCGATGATCCTGATGCGCGGCTATCTGATCGTGGCCGTCCTCCTGCTGGTCGTCAAGGCGACCCAGCTCGGCGGAGCCTGACAGCGAGGCCCGCAACCGCTCAGCCGTCCACCCGCGTTGACACCGAGGTGACGACCACATCCGGGCGGCCCAGCAGGGACACGGCCAGGGCGTACTCGAGCTGGTTGTGCAGCGGCTCCTGCCACGGGTGGCGGGTGACCAGGGTAGGCACGACCACGGTCACCCGCTTGCCCTCGCGGCGGGCGCGCTCCTCTACGAACTCGACCAGCGGCGCGACCACCTCGCGGTAGGGGGAGGGGACTAGCTCAAGCGGGATGCGCTCGTCGGTCCATTCCCTCCAGCGGCGGGCGAACTCCTCGGGCGAGCCTCCGATCTCGGCGACCACGTGCACCGCTAGGACGTCGTCGCTGATCGAGGAAGCGTAATCGAGCGCTGCAGCGGTGGCCCGACTGAGTTTGCTCACCGGGACGATCGCCTCCGTAGGCTCGTGGCGCATCGCCGGTAGCCGGTCTAGCGCGAGACGGTCTCCGACCGCGACGTAGTGGCGATTCACTCCGTAGAAGAGCGCGACCAGCAGCGGGATGAGCAGGACCACGATCCAGGCTCCCTCGGTGAACTTGGCGGTGACGACGATCAAGGTGACGAGGCCGGTGACGACGGCCCCGGTGCCGTTGATCGCGGCTTTTCGCCGCCAGCCCTCGCCGCGCTTTCGCTGCCAGTGGCGGACCATCCCGGCCTGGGAGAGCGTGAAGCACAAAAACACGCCGACCGCGAACAGCGGAATCAGGGCGTGAGTGCTGCCGCCAAAGGCGATGATGAGCACGATCGCCAGCGATCCGATCGCGATGATCCCGTTCGAGTAGGCCAGGCGGAAGCCGCGGTGGGAGAGCCGGCGCGGGAACCAGTTGTCCTCGGCCATCACCGCGGCCAGCCGAGGGAAGCCGTTGAACGAGGTGTTGGCCGCGAGCATGAGGACGAGCGCAAGCGACACCTGGACCATGTAGTAGAGAGGAGAGTTGCCGAGGAAGGCGCGGCCGATCTGCGAGACCACGTTGGACTGGTCGGAGGGAACGGCGACGATCTCCCGCCCCAGGCCGGCGACCCCCAGGAACAGGACACCGAGGATCAGGGCCAGCGTTACCAGGGTGCCAGCGGCGTTCTTGGAGGCAGGTTTGTTGAACGCCGGGACGCCGTTGGCGATCGCCTCGACCCCGGTCATCGCCGTGCAACCTCCGGCGAAAGCGCGCAACACGAGGAAGAACGACAGGCTCTGGCTCGCCGCCGGGATCGGGTGCGCAGGAGCAGGGGCGCCCTGCGTGATCAGGTGCACCGCGCCCACCACCAGGAGCGCGCCAAGCGAGCCGATGAACGCATAGGTCGGCAGCACGAACGCCGCCCCGGAATCGCGCACGCCGCGCAGGTTGATCGCGATCAGCACGACGATCAGCGCCACGTCAAGGACGACGCGGTCCGCGTATAGCCCCGGGACGAAGGCGACTATCGCGGCCACCCCGGCGGTGACCGAGACCGCGACCGTAGTGAGGTAGTCGACCATGAGCGCCGCCGCCGCCACCAGGCCCGGGCGTATCCCGAGGTTCTCCCGCGCAACCGTGTAGGAGCCTCCACCTCGCGGGTAGGCGTAGATGGTCTGTCGATAGGAGAAGGCGACGATCGCCAGCAGCGCGGCAATCGCCAGCGCCACGGGCAGGTCCAGCGCCAGCCCCGCGCTTCCGGCCAAGAGGAGCGCGTAGAGGATCTCATCGGGCCCGTAGGCGACCGAGGAGAGCGCGTCAAGCCCGAACGCGCCCATCGCCCGTGGCCGGGAGAGGCGCTGATCGGACTCCGCAGTCGTCGGCAGCGCGGGGCCAAGCAGCAGCCGGCGGACCGTGTGTGGCACCCGCGCACCGTATACCGCTCAGTTGTGTGGAAGTGCGCCGGACTCGCGGGCACCGAGAGCCGCGGGGCGTCGCAGCTTCAGCCCACCGGCCGCCCTGGCCCTTTACCCTCGGAAGGGTCCCGGCGCGAGGCGCGCAGCACCGAGAAGGCGAGCGCTGCCAGCACGGCAACGGGAGTGACCCACCAGGCCTCCGCGCCGCTGCCGGCGATCCCAGCAGTGAGGCCGAGGGCAAGAACAGCCGCCCCCGCAAGGAGGGGGTCATCGCCGACGATGAACTCGTAGAGGAACCGCCCGAATCCTCGGAGCAGGCTCATCGGCCTGCCAGGGCCGTGCCCCCACCGAGCCGGGCATGGCGACGACGGAGCACGGCGACAAGGCCGAGGGAGGCAGCTGCCGTGACGGCGACGATCGCCGGGATGGCGGCGTCCCCGGCCGGCCAGCCGGCGCCGGCGCCCTCGGTTCCCCAGAAGATCCCGAACAACGTCAGCAACACGCCAACCATGTACTTGAGCGTGTTCTCGGGCACGCGGCTGAGTGGCGCATGTGCGGCAGCGCCGGCGACGATGACGACCGCGACCGCGACAATCGCCGCCGCGGCGGCGAGCCCGACATTGTGCTGGTTACTGCCGAAGGTGATCACGATGAAGGCCACCTCGAGGCCCTCGAGCAGCACCCCTTTGAAGCTCACGATGAAGCCAAACGAGTCGATGCCGAGCCCCTCGGCGCCCGATTTCCCACGCAGCTCGGCGACCTCCCGGGCAAAGATCGCATCCTCATCATGAAGGGCCTCATAGCCGCCCGCGCGCAGGATTGCCTTGCGAAGCCACTGCAGCCCGAAGACGAGCAGGAGGCCGCCGACCACCAAGCGCAGCGAGTTAGCCGGGAGCGTGGTGAGGGCAGGGCCAAGCACTGCGATCAGCGTCGCCAGCACCGTCAGGGCAGCCGCCACCCCGGCCCAGGCCGAGCGCCAGCCGCGGGTGATCCCCGCCGCCAGCACGATGGTCACCGCCTCCACCCCCTCGACCGCACAGGCAAGGAAGACCGCCGCGAAGAGCAGCAGGTCCCGGCTCACAAGCCGCAGATGCAGTCGAAATCAGCGGGCAGAAGCTGCGAAGGTAACCGTCCCGACATCGCAGGGAAGTCCTTCAGCTCCCTCGAGTGTCAAAAGGCGCACGGGAAGTCGAAGCTCCCCGTCGCCTTCCTCTTCGACGTGAACTCGCCGCTCAGGGTTCTCCCGAGGTTGGCGAAGTCGAAGTTGTTGTGAAAGCCGGGCCCGCTCTTGCCGATCTGCATGTCCGGAGTCGGGTTGGCGTGAAGCTGGATCTCCCGGACCGCGGTGCCCTTCGTGCAAGTCGTGGAGGTCCCGGCTCTGAACCCCTTCACCGTGGCGCCGCCCTTGGAGACCTTGAGCCTCACGCTTCGCCCAGTCTGCGAGGTGGTCCCGGTGCAGGAGCCCTCTGGGGCGCGGCTAGCGCGATGCCCGCAACCGCCAGACCGACTACGCCCGCCGCGAAGAACCACATACCTCCCTGCCCTCATCGGGTCCCTCCTCGTTGGGTGCAAAGCTCAACCCTAACGGCGCGGTTGGAGCCGGGCGAGCTCCCCTTCGATCGCCTCGAGCTTGGAGGCCATCTCCTGCAGCGCCCGCATCGTCGGATCGTCCCCCGCTTCCCTTCGCTCGGCCTCCGCGCGCGTCACGAAGGCGCTCGTGATCGCTCCGGTCACCACTGCCAGCAGGGAGAGACCGCCCAGCATGAGGAATACGGCGATGATCTTTCCGATCGTCTGCTGCGGAACGATGTCCCCGTAGCCGACCGTAGTGACCGTCTGGGTTGCCCACCACATCCCAAGCCATATCGAGTGGAAGGTCCTCGGGTCGACGAGGCGCTCGACCACGCCGAAGACGACGATCGCTGCGGTCCAAAACGCAACGATCACGTAGGCAGCGAAGCGAGGGCGCAGGCCCTTCCGCTCCATACGCCTCTCCAGCCACCGGGCGGACCGATGCGATGCCGGTTGACTGGTCACCCCTTGGGGTTCGTCGCTGCGAGCGGCGCTCCTCTCATTCCTCCTTGGGCGCGACGGCGCTCGGGTCGACCTCGCCCAACTCGATCTGGTGGGCAAGGCGCTGGCGCTCGCGGAGGCTTCCGGGGTCAAGGGTGCCTGACCCGGCAGCCCGCGAGATCGGACTGCCGCCACGGCCGCGCAGCACCATGGCGCACCCGACGGCGATCAGCGCCCCGGCAACGGGACCGATCACGTACACCCAGTAGCTGCTGAAATCGCCGCTGATCAGCGCCGGGCCGAACGAGCGGGCCGGGTTCATCGACACGCCGCTGACAGGCGCCGCCCAGAGGCCGGCCAGGGCGATGTAGCCGCCGACGCCGAGCGCGGCGATCGCGCCAACGTTCTGCGCCGCGGAGGCGGTGCCGAGGATCACGCTGACCAGCCCCAAACTCAACACCGTCTCCATCAGCAGCGCCTGCCAACCCGTGTACCCCGGCCCGGGCAGCGTCGCCCCCAAGTGCTCGACGTTGCCGAACACCGCCAGCAAGAAAAGGCAGGCCAAAGTCGCGCCGACGAGCTGGATGACGATGTAACCCGGTAACCGTTTCCAGGGGAAGTCTCCACGCATGGCGAAGGCGAGCGACACTGCCGGGTTCAGGTGGGCGCCGGAGACCGCGCCCATGAACAGGATGATCGCCATGACCATTAGACCGGGGGCGACGACAGCCGCCGCAAGGCCAATCTGTCCCTTGGCGTGGAGGAGTCCGCCGCCAGCCGCGACAAGGACCAAGAAGAACGTCCCCAGCATCTCGGAGAACAGCCGCCGCCACTCGCGCTTCGGATCGTCGAAGTCCTTGCGGTCGCCGAACTCGAGCGCAAAGATGTGCCGCGTACGGGGGGCGAGCGGAAGGGCCAGGGAGATCTCGTTGGGATCGGCCTGGTCCTTAGGGTCATCCGCCATTGCCCGACGACCGTACGGGGTTGCCCCTCTGATGGCAAGGCCCTCAAGGGCCGAGGTCCTCGACATGCACCTCACTCGAAGGGCCAAGGCGGTATTCCGAGAACCGCTGCGACTGCGTCACAAGGAGCCCATCGGGGCAAACCTGATGTGAGCAGACCGATCGGCGTCAGGCAGCGCCGGGAGGAAACCGCCGGCCCCGCCCGAACTGCCGGACATGGACTCGGCATCCCGTCGTGCACGCACACGCGAGCGCTGGCTGCGGCGCGCGCAGCGGATCAGCGACGCCTTCGGCCTGGTCCTCCTGCTGGTACTGATCACCTACGTCCTCGCCTCGCTGCTCTCCAACCGCGGCTGGCCAGCGGTACTGCTGATCCTCGCCACAAGCGCGACCTCGGTGGTCTCGCTGACCAGCTCCAGGGTGCGGGCCACCTTGGTGCGGGCGGCGGTACTGCTCTCGGCGCTCGCCGTCGTGCTGGCAGCCGTCTCGGCCGCAACCGGCGAGCGCACCTGGCTCAATGTCGCCTCGTTGATCCAGATCGGGCTGTTGACCGTGGCGATGGGCGCCGTCCTGCGCCGTGTCGTCACCTCGGCGGAAGTCGGGTTCCGGACGATCCTCGGCGCGATCAGCGTCTACACCGTGCTGGGGCTCCTCTTCAGCTTCGCCTACGGGACGATCGCCCGGATCCAGGGAGGCGCCTTCTTCGCCGGCGTGGCTCACCCCCAGGGCTCCGACTTCCTCTTCTTCAGCTATACGACGCTGACCACGACCGGCTACGGCGATCTGGTCCCGGCGGGCCAGCCCGGGCAGATGGTCTCCGGGCTGGAGATGATGCTCGGCCAGATCTTCCTGGTCACCCTGGTCGCCGGGCTGGTCAGCCTCTGGCGCCCCGGCGAGGCGCTCCGCCAGCGTCGCGGCGGGAAGCGCGGTGGCGAGGCGACCGCCGCGGAGGCCCCGCCGGCCGGCTGAGACGCCGCCTGGACAACCGGGGGGCACGGGGAGTCGGTAGCGTCTCGAGCCGCCGTGCCCGACTTCGGCGACTACTTCCGCGAGATCTACGCCCACGGCCTGCTGGGCGAGCAGCCAGCGATCCCGGTCTCCTTCGCTGATCTGGAGGAGGAGGCGGCGCAGGCAATGGACGAGCGCACCGCCGCCTATGTCTTCGCCGGGGCAGGCAGCGAGGACACGATGCGAGCCAACCTTGAGGCGTTCCGGCGCTGGCGGATCGTCCCGCGGATGATGCGCAACGTCGCCGAGCGCGACCTCTCGCGGACGGTGCTCGGCACCGCGATGCCGGCTCCGGTGATGCTGGCTCCGATCGGGATCCACAAGATCGTCCACGAGGACGGCGAGCCGGCCACGGCGCGCGCCGCGGCTCGGGTCGGGCTGCCGCTGATCGCCAGCACCGCCTCCCACTCCACGCTGGAGGAGATCGCCGAAGCCGGCGGCGAGGGCCCGCGCTGGTTCCAGCTCTACTGGCCAAACGACGATGAGATCGCGGCCAGCCTCGTACGGCGGGCCGAGGCGGCCGGCTACGGAGCGATCGTCCTCACCGTCGACACCTTCATCTTCGGCTGGAAGCCGCGGGACCTGCAGCGGGCCTGGCTGCCCTTCATTGAAGGGATCGGGAACGCCAACTTCCTTCAGGACCCCGTCTTCCGCTCTCAGCTCGAGAAGACCCCCGAGGAGGATCCCGGCGCGGCGACCGGCCACTTCGTCGGGGTCTACGTCAACCCGTCGCTGACTTGGGAGAAGCTCGCCCAACTGCGCGAGATGACCTCGCTGCCGGTCCTCGTCAAGGGCATCCTTCACCCCGACGACGCACGCGAGGCGGTCGAGCACGGCGCCCAGGGGATCATCGTCTCCAACCATGGCGGGCGCCAGATCGACGGCGAGATCGCCTCGCTCGACGCCCTGCCGGGAATCCTCGACGTGGTGGGGGACAGCGCCGCCGTCCTGCTCGACAGCGGCATCCGCGGCGGCGCCGATGCCTTCAAGGCGCTGGCGCTGGGGGCCGACGCCGTGCTCCTCGGCCGCCCCTACCTCTGGGGGCTGGCGCTGGGCGGCGAGCAGGGAGTCGAGACGGTCCTGCGGATGCTGCTCGCCGAGCTCGACCTGACGATGGCCCTGAGCGGCCACTCCAGGCTCGGCGAGCTGGGCCCCGGCGCCCTCCTCCGCAACGACGGCTGAAGGGCTACCCGTCGGAGAGCTCGACGCTCTCGATCACCTGAGGATCGAGCGGCCGGTCAGAGCTGTCGGTCTCTGCCGACTCGATCGCCTCGACCGCGTCCATGCCGTCGGTCACCTCGCCGAAGACCGTGTGCTTGCCGTCGAGCCAGGGCGCCGCCGCGGTGGTGACGATGAAGAACTGGGAGCCGTTGGTGTCGGGGCCGGCGTTGGCCATCGCCAGCGCCCCCCGGGCGATCTTGTGGTCGTTGATCTCATCCTCGAACGTGTAGCCGGGACCGCCGCGACCGCTCCCCTCCGGGCAACCGCCTTGGATCATGAACTCGGGGATAACCCGATGAAAGACGAGGGTGTCGTAGAAGCCCTCCGCGGCGAGCTTGCGGAAGTTCTCCACCGTCTTCGGCGCATCGTCGTCGTGCAGCTCGAGCACAATCGCCCCGGCGCTGGTGTGAAGGGTCGCCTTCGACATCTGACCCAACACTACTGGCCGCACCCCTCAGGTGCCCGACAGCGCGGGAGCCCCTCTCGGACCCACCCCCGAGCCCACCCGCCCCGCCCCTTTGCGAGAATGGGTGGCGATGCCCCTGCCTAGCAAGGATCAGATCACCGAGAAGCTGCGCGCGGTCATCGACCCGGAGCTGCGCCGCTCGATCGTCGAGCTGGGCATGGTCCGCTCGATCGAGGTCCACGACGGCGGCCGAGTCGAGGTCGTCGTATCCCTGACCACCGCCGGCTGCCCGATCCGCTCCCACTTCGAAGGAGCCGTCGCCAAGCAGGTCTCCGAGCTGGACGGAGTGAGCGAGGTCGCGGTCGGCTTCGACGTCCTCTCAGACGAGGAGAAGGGCACCCTCCAGCAGACGCTTGGCCGCGGCAAGCTGCCGCAGGGGGCGCTGGCCCAGGTCAAAAACGTGATCTGCGTAGCCTCAGGCAAGGGCGGCGTCGGCAAGTCGACGATGACCGCCAACCTGGCCGCGGCGCTCGCCGCCGAAGGCCACCCCGCCGGCGCCCTGGACTGCGACGTCTATGGCTACTCGATCCCGCGCATGCTGGGCGTCAACCGCAAGCCGGAGGTCAACGCCGAGCGCAAGATCTTGCCGCTTGAGGCCGCGGGCGGGGTCACGGTCATGTCGATCGGCTTCTTCGTAGAGGAGAACGCCGCGGTTGTCTGGCGCGGGCCGATGCTCCACAAGGCGATTCAGCAGTTCCTCGAGGACGTCGCCTGGGGAGAGCTGGAGTACCTGCTGCTCGACCTGCCCCCCGGCACCGGCGACGTCTCGATGACCCTCGCCCAGCTCCTCCCTCAAGCCAAGTTCGTGATCGTCACAACCCCGCAGCCCGCGGCCCAGTCGGTCGCCCGGCGCGGCGCCGAGATGGCGGCCAAATTCGACCTCGAGCTATTGGGGGTGATCGAGAACATGTCCGGCTTCACGACGCCCGACGGCGAGCGCTTCACGATCTTCGGCGAGGGGGGCGGCCAGCTCCTCGCCGACGAGCTCGACCTGCCGCTGCTCGCCAAGGTGCCGCTCTCCGAGGCTCTGCGCGAGCATGCCGACTCCGGCATCCCCCTGGTCACCGCCGACCCCGACTCACCGGCCTCCCAGGCAATCCGCCAGGCCGCCCGCGGCATCCTCGCCGCCACCCCCCAAGAGCTGCCTGTGCTGCAGGCGCTACCCGGCGCAGCCGAGCCGCCGGCGATCAGCGGCACTCCGCTGCCGGTTGTCCAGTAGGCGGAGCGGGCGACCCCTGAGCTCGGCTCGCCTCAGCTTGTCTCGCTGAGCCTCAGCTACGCCGCACTCTTGGCTTCTCAGCACCCAGCTCACCAAGGCGGGATCCGTCATGTTCCATTTGTTCTAACTTAATCGGCCATGTCGAGACAACTTCGTGCCCGGGCTGGGCACGCCGTAGAGCTTTCGCGTCGGCTAGCAGGTGGACTGGCGCTGGCTCGTCGAGACAAGTTCGTAACGTCTGCGCCTACCCCCCAAAACGCCGTTGATGCGGTCCCGGACAGATGGGCCTCGAGGTTTCCACCGCCTCATAGTGAGGTGGCCGCTGGAAAAGTCGGCCTATTTG
Source organism: uncultured Solirubrobacterales bacterium (assembly GCA_963777915.1). Classification (GTDB taxonomy): domain Bacteria; phylum Actinomycetota; class Thermoleophilia; order Solirubrobacterales; family 70-9; genus CAVUPF01. Next base: position 69,457 of record CAVZSH010000009.1, read on the forward strand.
CCGATTCCCGTATTAGCTGGGCGTTTGAGCAGCTGGGCGGCATAGAAGACAAGACTGTTCTCGACCTAGGCCCGCTAGAGGGCGCCCACAGTTACATGGCTCAGGAGGCAGGTGCGAGTCGGATAGTTGGAGTTGAGGCAAACAGAATGGCCTTTCTGAAGTGCCTAGTCACGAAAGAGCTACTGGATCTTCGGAGATGCTCCTTTCTTTGCGGTGATCTGATGCAATACCTGAGCACAAACTCTGAGCAGTTCGATGTCTGCATTGCCAGCGGCATCCTGTACCACATGGTAGAGCCGATACGACTTATCGAGCTTATTTCAAGCTCGGCCTCAAGTCTCATCATGTGGACACACATATACGACGACGCCGCGCTGAAGCACAAGGATCTAGCGGGGAGGCTAAGCCCCGGGCGCGAGGTTGTATACAAGGGATTTCGACACCATGTCTACCGTCATAGCTATGGACTGGAAGCTAGGATCTCCGGTTTTTTCGGCGGGACTGAGCTGTATAGCAATTGGCTATCGCGAGAGGACCTGATGCGTGCACTTGATCACTTCGGTTGGACCAAGGTGGAGGTCGCGTTCGAGGACCTATTACATTCGAACGGGCCCTCGCTCGCCTTGGTCGCGACGCGTGACAACTCCTGAGCAGAGACTCAAGGAAGTACTTCGACGGGGCATCGCCCCTACCGCCCCGCCGGCGCTGGCTCTCCAACGCTCACTCGAGCGGCAAGCGATTACGCAGAGGCCTTGCTCTCATTGCAATTGTTCGGGCCGATTCCGGTGGGCGGCAACAAGACCAAGTGAGCGCGTCAGCCGTTGAAGCGACGATGTGCGATCTCGTAGACGCTTGGCTTCCATGGCCGCGCCGGGTGGCGCTCGCCCACCGCGACGAGCACGAGCGCCGGCTTCGAGGCCTCCTTGTCACCGACGAGCACCGCTCCCCACTGGCCGGCGGGCTGCGGGATGTAGAGCTTCACGCAGCCTTTGAGGCGGGTTCCATCCCGGCCTTCATCTTCGCAGCGGAGAAGCCACTCGTGCGGAGCGCCTTCGTCGCGCAGAGTCGCCACCATTGCTTCAATCGCGGCTCGCGCTGCCGAGTGGAACGAGCAAGGTCCTCGGCGAGCACCTCGTCGACCACCCGAACCTCGAAGCGCGGACCCGCGCCCGCGCTCACTACTTACCTATCCCTCGCCGTCGGTGGGCAGTGATCCGAAGTGCCGGTCGAACTCCTCTGAGCTCATCGGCACCGTACCCGTCCGCTTGCAGATCTCCCCGATGGTCGTGGCTCTGGAGGGCCACTCAGGTGCGAACATCAGTTTGACCTGCGCCGCTTCCTCCTCGGTCATCGAGTCGATCTGCTCGTGCAGCTCAGCCTTGGTCATTGCCTAGATCGTAGCGACCGCCCAGGAAGCGTCTCATGCCCCGTGCAAGAGCGCACAGTAGTCGCAGAAAACAAGCGTCAAGCGGCTGACTTGCTCTTGTAGTAGTCGGCGTTGATCTCGGCGTATTTGGCCCACTCGGCCGGGAGCTGGTCCTCGGCGAAGCAGGCATCGACCGGGCAGGCCTCGACGCAGGCGTCGCAGTCGATGCACTCGTCCGGATCGATGTAGAGCATCTCGACCGAGTCGTAGTCGGGCTCATCCGGGGTCGGATGGATGCAGTCGACCGGGCAGACCTCGACGCAAGAATTGTCCTTCTGGCCTATGCAAGGCTCGGCGATGACGTATGTCATTCGAGGCTTTTCTCCTAAGTCGTCTTTTCGGTGCGCGACGGGGGCTCCATGCCCCCGTCGAGGCGCGGACGCACATTTTAGGGATGCCGGGCGAGGGAAGGCGACGCGGGCGACGGCTAGGGTTGGCGATTGCGCATGGAAGACGCCGAGCTCAGCGAGATCCGGCGATGCTGCTGCTGACCGGCGCGACCGGGAGCATCGGGTCGCGGCTGCTGCCGCTGCTGCTGGAGCGTGGTGAGGACGTTCGCTGCCTGGTGCGCGAGCCGCGGCGGCTGGGGGAGCGGCGCGTGGACGTGCAGATCGCGCTCGGGGACCTCGGCGAGATGTCGGACCCCTACCTGGTGCGCCAGGCCCTGCGCGGCGTCGACACCGTGATCCACCTGGCGGCGACGATCCGCGACCAGCCCCCACACCGGATCGAGGAGCTAAACGGCCTGGCGACCGTCCGCCTGCTGCGGGGGGCAGAGCGAAGTGGCGTACGGCGCTTCGTCTTCTTCAGCGCCCTGGGCGCCTCCACCGCCCAGCGCACCCGCTTCTTCCGCGCCAAGTGGCTGGCAGAGCAGGCGGTCGACTCCTCCCCCCTTGAGACGACGATCTTCGCCCCCTCGATCGTCTATGACCACACCGATCCCTGGATCACCCTCCTGAAGCGTTTCTCCTTCCTCCCCGCCCTCCCGGTATCGGGCGATGGCCAAGCTCGGTTTCAGCCGATCTGGGCAGCCGACTCGGCACGCTGCGTTTCCAACGCCCTTGCCGCCGACGATCGTCCCCGCTTTGAGCTGGCCGGCCCGGAGACCCTCACCTACGACCAGATGTCCGACCTGGTCAGCCGCACTGCCGGCCGGCCGAGACCACTGCTGCACCTCCCCCTCCCGCTCGTCCGCTCCGGGCTCCTCACCCTTCGCAGAGTTGTCGGAGAGTCGGCCTTTGCGACCTGGGAAGAGGCGGAGCTGATGGAGGTCTCGATGCTCAGCGAGCGAGGAAGCGCCGACGCCGAGGCGCTCGGAGTCCAACCGAAGCGAATGTCAGAGGTGTTGATGTAGCGGGGGCCCGGCATCTGCCGGGCCCCCGAAAACCACTCGCCTGTTGGGGCGAACTACATCATCCCGCCCATATCCGGCATGCCACCCGGCATTCCGCCGCCGCCATCCTTCTCGGGCGGCTCGGCGATTACCGCCTCGGTGACGAGGATGTTCTTGGCGATCGACGCCGCGTTCTGAAGCGCCGAGCGCGTCACCATCGTTGGGTCGATGACGCCGGCTTTGATCAGGTCGCCGTACTCGCCGTTGGCCGCGTTCAATCCTTCGCCCGCTTTCAGGTCGCGGACCTTGTTGACCACGACCGAGCCCTCCAGGCCGGAGTTCTCGGCGATCTGGCGGACCGGCTCCTCCAGCGCTCGATGGATGATCCGCGCGCCCGTCTTCTCATCGGGATCGTCGAGCTTCTCGGGGTCCAGGGCACCCTGGGCGTTCAGCAGGGCGACGCCGCCGCCCGGCACCACGCCCTCCTCCAGAGCCGCCCGGGTCGCCTGCAGGGCGTCCTCGACGCGGTGCTTTTTCTCCTTCATCTCGGTCTCGGTCGCAGCGCCAACCTTGACCACAGCGACACCACCGGCCAGCTTGGCGAGGCGCTCCTGGAGCTTCTCCCGATCAAAGTCGGAGTCGGTGTTCTCGATCTCCTGTTTGATCTGCTTGATCCGGCCCTTGATCCCCTCGGACTCGCCAGCCCCGTCGATGATCGTGGTCGTGTCCTTGGAGACGACAACGCGACGGGCCCTGCCGAGCTGGGAGATCTGGGTGTTCTCTAGTTTGAGGCCCATCTCCTCGGTGATCACCTCGCCGCCGGTGAGGATCGAGATGTCCTCGAGCATCCGCTTGCGACGGTCACCGAAACCTGGCGCCTTGACAGCGACGCCGGTGAAGGTGCCCCGCAGCTTGTTGACGACGAGCGTCGCGAGACACTCGCCCTCGACGTCCTCGGCAACGATCAGCAGCGGCTTGCCGCCCTGCATCACCTGCTCCAAAACCGGCAGGATGTCCCGCACCGAGCCGATTTTCTGGTTGGCAATGAGGACATAGGGGTCCTCCAGCACCGCCTCCATGCGGTCCTGGTCGGTGACCATGTACGGGGAGATGTAGCCCTTGTCGAACTGCATCCCCTCGGTGAACTCCAGCTCCATGCCGAAGGTCTGGCCCTCCTCGACGTTGACGACGCCGTCTTTTCCGACTTTCTCGATCGCGTCGGCAATCACGCTGCCGATCTCATCGTCGGCGGCGGAGATGGCGGCGACGCGGGCGATTTGGTCCTTGCCCGCAACCTCCTTGGACTGCTTCTCACGCAGGTTCTCGACTACCTCATCGACCGCCTTCTCGATGCCGCGGCGCAGGGCCAGCGGGTTGGCGCCAGCGGCCACGTTCTTGAGGCCCTGCCGGACGATGATCTGGGCTAGCAGGGTCGCCGTGGTGGTGCCATCGCCGGCCACGTCATTGGTCGCCGTGGCGACCTCGCGGACCAGCTGGGCGCCCTGGTTCTCGAACACGTCCTCGACCTCGACCTCGCGGGCGATCGTGACGCCGTCGTTAGTGATCGTGGGCGCGCCGAACTTCTTGTCAAGCACGACGTAGCGCCCCTTCGGGCCGAGGGTGACCTTGACGGCGTTTGCGACTGCGTCGACGCCAGCCTGCAGGGCCCCCCTTGCCTCCTCGCTGTACTTCAGCTCCTTGTGAGCCATCTGGATTCAGTCCTCCTTGGTTCTTCTAAGTCCTGTTGACGGGTTAACCGAGCTTGGCGAGGACATCCGACTCGCGCAGAACGAGCAACTCCTCGTCCTCGACGGTGACCTCGGTGCCGCCGTATTTGGAGTAGAGGACCTCGTCCCCCTCCGCGACGTCGAGCGGGCGACGGGTGCCGTCCTCGTTGATCGCGCCGTCGCCGACGGCGATGACCTTGCCCTTCTGCGGCTTCTCTTTGGCCGTGTCGGGGAGGACGATGCCGCTCGCGGTCGTCTCCTCCTCATCGATCGGCTTTACGACCAGCCGGTCCCCGAGGGGCTTCAGCTTCATCCGTGTACCTCCGTTATAGGTCAGAAAGTTCGAACTGGTTTTGGCACTCGCTAGGTGAGAGTGCCAACAGATCGAAAGATAGCGATTCTCAGCCGTCCGCCATCAGCTCGTGGCCCAAAAGTCGGAAGATCCCATGCAATCGCGCCCCCCACGCGGCTGCGATCCGCTCGAAGGCCGGAGGGAAAGGTCGAGTTCGAGCGCCTGAGCGAAAGCACCTCGGAGCAGGAGGCCATCAGTTGTGGCGAGGGGTCTCTCCGTTGCCGAAGTGCGCACCCGGCGGCTCGACGATCTGGGAAAAACGGATCACCGTGACCTTGTCCTCGCCGGAGATCGGGCGGCCATAGATCTGCTCGAGGAAGTTGGAGGTCTCCTCGAGGCGACGGAGCTCTGGGTTGTCGTGCTCGATGTCCCGAGGCGAGAGATCCGCGACCCGCTTCACCTCGACATCATCTATCACCGCCGTGAAGATCTTCTCCCGCGGGCTGTGGCGGAAGCCAACCGTCACCCAGACCACCTGGCCGCGCTCATACTTGTTGCTCTTGTCCCCCAGCCGGATCGTCGCCGTCTTTCGACCTCGCTTCAGCTGGTCGATGAAGACTGCCGAGTAGAAGTTGAGTACGTAGATACCGCCCCGCATGGCGGAGCGAGAGTATCCGAACCGCGCCAGGGGCCGGCGATCGGCTTAGTAGATGTAGTTTCGGAGCTTGGGCGGGTCGAGCACGGTGACCCGGCCACGACCGGAGCGAACCACACCGGCTCGCTCGAGATCGGCGAGGAAGCGGCTGACGCTCTCCCTCGAGGTCCCCGCGAGCTGCGCCAAATCGGCCTGGTTCATGCGGATCGTCACCTCGCCGCGATCACCGTCGCGCGGCGCCCCCTCGGCAACAAGCTGGGAGAGGACGCCGGCGACCCGGCTGGGGACGGTCTGGAAGGACTGGTGCGAAATCCGTTCGTTGGCGGCACGCAAGCGCCGCACCAGCGCCGCGACCAGCTTTACGGTGATCTCGGGGTGGCGGGCCAACAGCGCCCTCACGTCGCCGGCCGGCAGCGCCAGCAGCTCGCCGTCGGTGAGCGCCTCGACACTGGCGGAGCGCGCCTCGCCGTCGAGCATCGCCAGCTCGCCGAAGACCTCGCCGGGGCCGAGGGTGGCGAGGGTGATGGCACGCCCGTCAGAGTGCTCGCGGGTGACGCGGAAACTGCCCTCGCGGACTATGTAGCAGGCATCGGAGTGATCACCCTCATGAAAGACGCGGGTACTTGCCGGGAAGGAGCGCGGTACAGCGACCCGGGAGAAGCTCTCCAGCTCAGCCGCCTCGAGGTCCGCGAAGAGCGGCACGCTCCGCAGCAGCTCGACCGCGCTCTCCTCGACCTCCCCCATGAGATCGATTATCCCAACGGCGAGGGGGATCGCGTCTGGGTCTGTTAAGCCGAGGCGGTCAGCTTGCGGGGGCCACGGCTGAAGCCGGCGTCGAGCAGGGCCTCTTCATACCCGGAGCCGATCACCGCCTCGCCGTCGAGCTTCTCAATGCCGAGTTTGGGCAAGTGGCCGGCAGAGACGGCATCCGCGAGGGCACGCAGGGCCGCCGCCAGCTCGGCCTCGTCGAGCTCGGCGAGGCGGAGGATGCCGCGGCCGCCACGCTCGACGAAGACGATCGGCTCGCCGTCGCGAAGCAGCAGGTGGGCGCCGGGGGCGCGGGCTGGACGGCGGCCGCCCTCCAGCTTCGGCCAGGGAAGGGAGGCGCCGTAGGGGTTGGCGGGATCGGTGGCAGCGAGCAGCAGGTGCTCGCCCGCGGCCGCGGGCAGGGAACGCAGGCGCTCGACCGCGCCAGGCAGGGCGAACTGGGCGCCGCCGAGACCCTCGACGAAGTAGCCGCGACGGGCGGTGCCAAGCAGCTCGAGGTTGCCGAGCTCGGCGTAGAGGGTCGAGAAGCCGCCTGGCACCCCCTCGGCGAGGACGGTCTCGCGAGTGACGATCCCGTAGCGCTCCAGCATCAGCTCCGCCTGGGCGCGGAGGCGCGGACCGATTGCAGGGGCACCCGCGAAGAGCGGCGCGGTCAGCGACCAGCGACCCTGGACCGCCGCCCCGGCGCTGGAGCGGCGGCGGGCGAAGCGGCGACCCTGGCGCTCGGGCGCCGCGACTGCGCGCAGGCGCGGCGCCCGTAGCGGCGAGAAGGCGTCGTTGGTCACCTCACCCGACCAGGCGAGGTCCCAGAGGGCGGTGTGCAGCTCCTCGGCTCCGAAGTCGAGGTCGGCGAGCAGGTCGAGCCAGAAGTCCGGTCCTGCGGCGAGGCGCTCACGGATCGCGTCGTGGACCTCACCCTCGGGGCGCTCCAGCTTCGCATTGGCGGGCGGCGGCCCCGCGAGGCGGACATCCTCGCGGAAGTAAAGGGCGACGCGGCCGTCGCTGCGCCCCAGCGCTCCGGCGCCAAGCCAAACCACCTCGCCGCTGGTGCAGAGCTCATCGAGCCAGGCGGGCGAGTAGGCGCCGAGCCGGCGCGCCAGCACGTCTCCCTCCCAGACCTTGGGGGTTAGCGCGACGCCCTGAAGGGCGACGAGTGCCTCGCGCAGGCGGTCGGGGCCGGCGCCGGCGGCACGGTGGGCGTCGACGTTCTGCCAGCTCGGCAAGAAGCGGGCGAGCTGGCTGCGATCGGCCGCCTCGACCTCTCGCCGCAGGTGGGCAAGGCTGGCCCGGCGTACCCGGCGCAACGCTTCGGCGTCGCACCACTCTCGCTCGGTCCCTCCCGGCAGCAGCTCGCCGCGGACCAGCGCCCCTTCTCGCTCCAGCTCGCGTAGAGCCGGCGCCGGATCGACTCCGTAGCGATCGGCGAGGCGAGCGGTCGGGAAGGGGCCGTGGGTGCGGGCGAAGCGGCGGACCAGGGCTCGCATCGCGTCGGGGTGGTCTTCGAGGAAGACCTCGGGCAGGCCGGCCGGCGGCGGCACGCCGAGCGCGTCGCGGTAAAGGCCGGCGTCCTCGGCGGCGATGTAGCGCTCCTCGCCGCCGATCCGCACCGGCGCAGCGCGGCGCTCCGCGGCCAGCTTCTCCAGCATCGAGGTAGCCGAGTATCCCTCAGCGACCCGTTCGGCACACTCCTCGGCACTGAGGTCGCCGAGGTTTCGCAGCACTTGCTGGAGGGCGTCGCGATCGCCGGCGCGGCCGCCCTCGGTACGGTGCTGAAGCTGGGCCTCGACCTCCTCCAGCGCCTCGGGGTCGATCAGCTCGCGCAGCTCCTCCTGGCCGAGCAACTCGCGCAGCAGGTCGCGGTCCAGCGCCAGCGCGGCGGCGCGTCGCTCTGCGTTGGGAGCGTCCCCCTCATACATATAGGTGGCGACGTAGTCGAAGAGCAGCGAGGAGGCAAAGGGCGAGGCGGTCGGGGTCTCAACCTCGACCAGACTGATCTGGCGCGAATGCAGCTTTGCCAGCAGCTCGCCGAGCGAGGGCAGGTCGAGCACGTCGCGCAGGCACTCGCGGTAGGTCTCGAGGATCACCGGGAAGCGCGGGAAGTCGCGTGCAACCTCGAGCAGGCTCTGCGCCTTTAATCGCTGCTGCCAGAGCGGCGTGCGCTTGCCCGGATAGGCGCGCGGGATGAGCAGCGAACGGGAAGCGTTCTCGCGGAAGCGGGCGCCGAACAGGGCCGAGCCCGACAGCTCGCGCACCACGAGATCCTCCAGCTCGTCGGGCTCGACCATGACCAAGTCGGCGGGCGGCGGCTCATCGGCGTCGGGGAGGTGGATGACGATGCCGTCGTCAGACCAGATCGCGTCGGCCTCAAGGCCACGCTCGGCGCGGATCTTGCCGGCCAGGGCGAGGCCCCAGGCGGCGTGGACGCGGCCCCCGTAGGGGGAGAGGACGCAGAGGCGCCAGTCGCCGATCTCATCGCGAAAGCGCTCGACCACGATCGTCTCATCGGAGGGGACGACCCGGGTCGCGGCCTGCTGCTCGCGAAGGTAGGCGACCAGGTTCTCGGCGGCGCGGCGGTCGAGGTCATACTCGGCGGCCAGCTCGGCGGGGTCACGGGAGACGGCCTCGCGGGCAAAGGCGCCGATCGCCCGGCCAAGCTCGGCGGGACGGCCGATCCCGTCGCCCTTCCAGAAGGGGACGGCGCCGGGGGCGCCGGGGGCGGGGGTGACGATGACCCGGTCGCGGGTGATCTCCTCGATCCGCCAGGTTGTCGCGCCGAGCAGGAAGGTCTGGCCGGGGCGCGCCTCATAGACCATCTCCTCGTCGAGCTCCCCGACCCGGCGACCGTCGGGCAGGTGGACGCCGTAGAGGCCGCGATCGGGGATCGTGCCGGCGTTGGTGACCACCAGCTGGCGGGCACCTTTACGGCCGTGCATACGGCCCGTGGTGCGATCCCAGACGATGCGCGGGCGCAGCTCGGCGAAGCGGTCGGAGGGGTAGCGGCCGTCGAGCATGTCGAGGACGTTCTCCAGCTGCTCGCGGGAAAGCTCGCCGAAGGGCTCGGTGGCGGTGAGGAGGCGCTCGACCTCATCGACGTCCCACTCGTCGAGGGCCGCCATCGAGACCAGGTGCTGGGCGAGCACGTCGAGTGGGTTCTGCGGGATCACCGTCTCCTCGATCCGCCCCTCGCGCATCCCCCGGGCGACCACCGCGCACTCGAGCAGGTCGGCGCGGAACTTGGGGAAGATGCGGCCCTTGGAGACCTCACCGAGGCCGTGGCCGGCGCGACCGATCCGCTGTAGGCCGCGGGTCACCGACTTCGGCGACTCGACCTGCACGACGAGGTCGACTGCGCCCATGTCGATGCCGAGCTCCAGGGAAGACGTCGCGACCAGGCACGGAAGCCGGCCCGACTTGAGAAGCTCCTCGACCAGCGTGCGCTCCTCGTGAGAGAGGGAGCCGTGGTGGGCACGGGCTATCTCGGGTGGGGGATCGCCCTGATCGGAGCCACCTGCATGCTCCGTGGCCGGCAGCTCCTGGGGGGCCTCCCCGGCTGCCAGCTCGTTCAAGCGTTTTGCCAGGCGCTCGGCGCCGCGGCGGTTGTTGACGAAGACGATGGTCGAGGTGTGTTCGCGGACCAGCTTCAGCAACTCCGGGTAGATGGCGGGCCAGATCGAGCGTTGGTGGACCAGGGGCTCGCCCTCGGGTGGCGTGCCGTCAGAGCTCGGGAAGGACGGTGCGCCCGGGTCGGCCATGTCGTCGACCGGGACGACGATCTTCAGGTCGAGCTGCTTGGTGCGTCCGGCGTTGACGATCTTGCACTCGCGCTTGGGGCCAACGAGGAACTTGGCGATCCGCTCCAGGGGGCGCTGGGTGGCGGAGAGACCGATGCGTTGGAGCGCATCGGCGCTGGTCAGGTGCTCGAGGCGCTCCAGGGAAAGGGCCAGGTGGGAGCCTCGCTTGGACTGGGCGACGGCGTGGATCTCATCGACTATCACCGCCTCGGCGCTGGCGAGAATCTCCCGCACCCCTGAGGAGAGCATCAGGTAGAGGGACTCGGGGGTGGTGATGAGGATGTCGGGGGGGGATTTGCGCATCGCCCGCCGCTCGGACTGGCTGGTGTCGCCGGTCCTCAGGCCGACCGAGATCTCGGCGCCGATGCCCCGCAGCGGGGCGCGGAGGTTGCGCTCGATGTCATAGGAGAGGGCCTTGAGCGGGGAGACGTAGACCAGCCGCACGCCCGGCGCCGTGTCCTCGCGCCGCGAGAGCCGATCGATGCCCCAGAGAAAGGCGGCGAGCGTCTTGCCGGATCCGGTCGGGGCGCAGATCAAGGCATTGGCGCCGCCGGAGATCGCCTCCCAGCCGCCCGCCTGGGCCGGGGTCGGCCGCTCGAAGGAGTCCTCAAACCAGCGCCTGACCGGCGCGCTGAAAGGCGCCAGAGGGTCGGGGTTCGCGGTCGGATCAGGGTCGGTGCTCAACCCACCGATCTTACGCTCCGCCCGCCGAGTGCTCGATCAGCCCGCGGTGCCGCCGGCAAACCTGACGTAGGCCTTCCAGGCGGGCTTTGCCTTGAAGCCGGGGCCGAACAGGCCAGAGCCGTCGCAGAAGTTGCATGATTCGGCCTGGTCATCGACCGAGAACCAGTAGACCTGCTGAATCCGCCACTTGCGCTGGTTGCGCCTGAGCAGCGTGAAGGCGCCCTTCAGCTGCGCCGCCTGGCCGTTGAGCCCTTTGGCGAAGGCATCGCCATGGCTGGGGTGTTCGGAGCTCCAGCCGAGCTCTGTGATCCATAGGCCCTTGCCGGCGTCGTGGTTTTGCTTGAGGACCTTCCTTACTTCTTCGATCTCGGGGGTCAGAGACTGGTAGTGGCCCGCGTAGGGGTGCAGCGCGACGCCGTTGAACTTCGACTTGATGCCCGGAGTCCTCTTGTACATCTGGGCGAGGAAGTCGGTCGCAAAGTAGTTGGTTGGCGACTTCCCCTCCGATTCCTTGGGATCGGCGAACATCCCGCCAAGTAGGACCTTCGCGCCGGGATCTGCGGCTTTGATCGCCGCGTAGGAGCCCTCGACCAGCTTGCCGTATTCGGCCGGGTTGGGCCTCGCAACGAAGTACTTGAAGTTCTCCTCGTTCCAGACCTGCCAGGTGCGGATCGGATGCCTCGGCACCGTGGGATTTTCGGCCCAAAATGTGCCGTTTGGCCCATAGCGGGCGACCGCCTGCGCGAGGAAGGAGGCCCAGGCAGACCGCTGCGCGCCGGTCTTGACCGGCAGGTTCCTGGGCACGCTGACACCGTCTCCGACCACCGCGGCCGGCACCGCCCAGGTCGGGGCGCCGGTGATGAACGGCAGCACTTCGATCCCGGCCGTCGCGGCGCCTGCCACCAGGGCGTCGTCGGCAGACCAGTCCAAAGCGCCATCCTTGGTCGGCTGAACCGCGCCCCAGACGATCGGGATTCGGACGCTGTGGACCCCACCGCGCCTCAGCCGCTGGAACTGTTCAGCCGTGGGTATCGCCTGGGGAACGGCGCCCCAGAAGTTGCTCGGGAGCGCCTCCGCGACCGCGGCCGTCGCTCCGAAGAGTGCGATTGCGAGCGCGAACGTTGCCGTCAAGGCACGCGCCCTTCCAGTCATGCACATCCGATCTCTTGGCACCAGTTAGCTCGCCTTCGGCGAGATGGGTGAGCCGGGGACGTGGCGCTGGCGTCGCTGCCTCATCATCACCGCACCGATCGAGATCGCCGCGAGAGCAGCGATCGCGATCAGAATCGGAACGAGAGGGGAGGAGCCACCGCCTGCGGCCTGTGTGGATCCGGTCGGCTGGCCGGTCTGCGCACCGTTGCCGGAGCCGTTGGGTGGGCTACCCTGCCCGTTGCCGCCGTTGCCGCCCGTCGAAGATGGACCGCCCCCCGAAGATGCCTTTCTGGAAGCACCCGAGGTATTACCGCCCGCCTGACCCGATTCAGAGCTGGAGACCTGGGCCGAAGGCCCCGCCTTCCCGGTGGCCGAAGGGGGATTTTCTGATTCGTACTGAATGTGGCTTGAATCGGCCCTAGCAAGCACCGGAAAGCAAGCGAATGCCAACAGAGCAAACACTGACAGGAGCCAGAAGTGGCCCGAGTTTCGGGCCCGGTGGAGGCGCATCCCGTGCATCTCGATCAAGGTTAGACCAAACGGCGGCGCTGATCGCTCCGATCGCTTTGATCGTTGGGCTGGCGCTGGGCGGTGGCGGGTTCGAAGTGAGCGGTCGCCACATCGCCGGCCTCGCGGTATGGCTGGTCGTCGTCGGCATGCTGGTGTTTGGGGCTGCCTCGAGGGTGACCGTGCGGCGGCCGTTCTACTGGGCGAGCGGGCTGATCGGCGGACTGGCGCTTTTGTCTGCATTTTCATCCCTCTGGTCAGGGTCGGTGGAACTGAGCGTGATCGAGGCGGATCGGGTCCTCGTCTACCTGGGCTTCTTCCTCGCCGCCTTCCTTATCGCCCAAACCGCCGAGAGGCGTCAACGTTTCGCTGAAGGGTTGGCAATTGCGGTCACGCTTGTGGCTTTTCTAGGCCTGGGCAGCCGTCTCCTCCCCCACGTGCTCGAGGTGAGCGATGCGCTAGGCACCGGGGCGCGCCTTCGCTACCCGCTCGGCTACTGGAACGCGAACGGCGAGATGTGCGGGATCGCGATCGGGCTGCTGCTGTGGATGAGCCGCCGGGCCGCGTCGAGGACCCTGCGCTGGCTCTCCGTCGCCGCAATACCCGCTGTCCTGCTGACGCTCTACTTCACCTACTCGCGCGGCGGCTTGCTGGCTCTTGTCGTCGCCGCAGGCTGCCTGCTCGTGCTCTCCAAGGACCGCCTCTGGCTGCTGGCGACCTTGGCAGCAGGGGCGCTCGGGGCGGTGCCGGCGGTGCTCGCCGTGCAGTCGCGCACCAGCCTGGCCGACAATCTCGCCACTCAAGCCTCCGTCGACCAGGGGGCCACCGTGCTGCTGATCCTGTTGGCGGGCATCGTGCTCTCGCTGCTCCTCTTCGCCGCCCTGCGACGGGCCGAGGACAGAGGGGGCCAGCTGGCCGGGCGGGCGGTGGAGATTTCGCGCAACCCAACCGTGCTCAAACGCATCGCGCTGGTCGGAGCCATACTTGCGATCGGCGTCGCGATCGCGGTCGGCGGGCGCGCCTGGCGCCAGTTCAGCTCCTCCGACCTCCAGTTCCCCAGCCAGCCCGCGCAACATTTCGACCAGCTCTCGGGGGCCGGTCGCCATGACTTCTGGCGAGTCGCGATCGACGCCTTCGCCGAAAAGCCGGTGCTCGGGATCGGGGCCGGGACCTACCAGTTCGCCTGGGTCCAACACCGCTCGATCGACAGGTCCGTGCTCGACGCCCACTCCCTCTACCTCGAGGCCTTTGCCGAGCTGGGGGCGATCGGCGGGCTGCTCGTGCTGGCCCTGGTCGGCACCCTGCTGTGGACCGGCTTCTCGGCCTGGAGAGCTGCGCCGCACCCGGAGCGCGATCTCTACGCGGCGCTGTTCGCGGCGATGCTGGCCTTCGCGGTCGGCGCAGCCTTCGATTGGTTTTGGGAGATCGCCGGATTGGGGGCAGTCTTCTTCCTGGCAGCCGGTGCCCTGGTGGCCGTAAGGTGCGCGCAGCTCACCGGCGCCTCCCGCGTGGAGCGCAAGGCGGGTGGGCGTAACTACGGCCTGGCAGTCGCCGGGCTGGCGCTGGCCTGGATCGCAGCGATCGCGCTGATCGGCCCGCTGCTGGTCGAACGGGAGCTTTCCGCCAGCCGCAGCGCCGCGGCTGGCGGAAACGTGCCGAGTGCCGTCGGATACGCGAGCACGGCTCGATCGATCGAGCCGTGGGCAGCTTCGCCCTACGTGCAGCTCGGCCTCCTGGCGGAACTGCAGGGGGACTACGCGACCGCCGAGGAACGGTTCTCCCAGGCAATCGACCGCGAGGATCGCAACTGGCAGCTCTACTATCTGCGCTCGGGCGCCGAGCGCAAGGCCGGCGACCCGGCCGGTGCCGCAGCGGATTTGGCGCGGGCGCGGCAGCTGAACCCGCTGAACCCCTGCCTGCAGGGAGACGGGAACTGCGGGTGAGCTCGGCGTGACCCGTAACGCGCAGGAGACCGCCGCCCGCAAGGCACAGGCCCCACCTCAGGCCTCGCCGAGGCCGCCGCGCCAATCCCCGAGGACCGACCTCGCTGCACGGCTGGGCCTGACCGGAGTGGCCGGCGCCAGACGGCGCGGCGCGCTGCTGCGCAGGCTGCTCGCGGCCGGGGACTGGTGCGCGTTGGTCGCGGCGCTCTGCCTCGCCACCGCCGCGACCTCCACCACCGACATCGCCACTCTGTTTTGGGCAGTGATGTTCAGCCCCGTCTGGATCTTGATCCTGAAGCTGCACGGGCTCTACGACAACGATCACCGCAGGATCCGCCACAGCACCCTCGACGAGTTGCCCTCGCTCATCTCGGCAAGCGCCCTAGGTACGCTGGCGCTTGACGGGCTGCTGGCACTGAGCCCGGCGGGACCGCTCTCGCCCGAGAGCGCGATCCTGGTCGGCGTCGGCGCTCTGGCCGCCAGCTTTCTCTTCAGGGCACTCTTGCGCTTCGGCTGGCAGCGGCTGATCGGGGTCGCCACCGGAGTCGTGATCGGGCCGACAGCCGCCGTCGCGGTGGTCGCGCGCCGGGTCGCCACACATCCCGAGACCAGACTGCGCCTGGTTGGCTACCTTTCGCCCAAGCGTGGCGACGACCTCGAACCGGAGGGCCTGTCGCGGCTCGGCGCCGAGGCGGATCTCACCCGGATCGCGCGTGAGCACGAGGTCGAGCGGGTGATCGTCACCGAGCGGGAGATGAGCGAGGCCGCGACCGAGCGTCTGATCGAGAAGTGCAAGGCGTCGGGTCTGGGGCTGACCTTCCTGCCCCAGCACTACGGGCTGTTGGGGCCTGGGGTCGAGCTGAACCGGCTGG
Source organism: uncultured Solirubrobacterales bacterium (assembly GCA_963777915.1). GTDB lineage: Bacteria > Actinomycetota > Thermoleophilia > Solirubrobacterales > 70-9 > CAVUPF01. The sequence goes on from CAVZSH010000009.1 coordinate 84,607, forward strand.
CCGAGTTGCCGGTTCTCGACTTTCGCTTCTCCGACCCGCCACGCTCCACACTGGCGCTGAAGCGGGCGCTGGACGTGGTCGTTTCGGTGTCGATGCTGGTCCTGCTCGCGCCGCTGCTGCTGGCGATCGCTCTCTTAATCCTCTTCGACTCGGGGCGCCCCGTCCTCTTTTGCCAGCGGCGGATCGGCAAGGACGGCGAGCCGTTCACGATGGTCAAGTTCCGCACGATGGACGCCGACGCCGAGGAGCGGCTGGGGAGCCTCGTCGATCTGGCAAAGCTCGACCAGCCCGCCTTCAAGATCCATGACGACCCGCGGGTGACCCGCGCTGGCCGGCTGCTGCGGCGCACCAGCCTCGACGAGCTGCCGCAGCTGGCCAACGTGCTGCGGGGGCAGATGTCGCTGGTCGGGCCGCGGCCCGAGGAGGAGGCGATCGTCGCCCTCTACGACGAGCAGCAACGGGTTCGGCTCGAGGTGAAGCCCGGAATCACCGGACCGATGCAGGTGTACGGGCGCAGTGACCTGACCTTCGAGGAGCGCCTCGCACTGGAGCGCGACTACCTCGACAACCTCTCCGTCACCGGCGACCTGGCGATCCTCCTGCGCACGCCAGGGGCAATCGTCCGCGGCGACGGCGCCTACTGAGACCGCAGGCAATGCCCGAACCTCCGGACCTTGAGGTGGCGATTGTCAGCCACGGAGCGCAAGAGCTGCTGCGGCGTTGCCTTCGCTCGCTCACCGAGCATCCGGCCTCCGGCGAGATGGGTGTGACGGTAATCGACAGCGGCAGCCCCGACTCGACCCCGGAGATGGTCGAGCGCGAGTTCCCGGAGGTGCAGCTGATCCACCGCGACAACATCGGCTTCTCGGCAGCCAACAACCTGGTGCTGCGCGAGAGCGAGGCGACCGCGGTGCTGCTGCTCAACCCCGATACCGAGGTCTATGCGGGGACGCTGGACGCGGCCCTGGCGCGACTGCGCTCCGACCGCCGGATCGGGATGGTCGGCTGCAAGCTGGTGACCGAGTCCGGCGACTTGGACCACGCCTGCAAGCGCTCCTTCCCCACACCGCTGAGCGCCCTGGCCCACTTCACGGGACTCGGCCGCTCCCGGGATGTGATCGGGGCGCTCAGCCAGTACCGCGCAACCCACCTCGACGACGACGAACCGGGCGAGGTCGACGCGATCAATGGCGCCTTCATGCTCTGCCGTGCTGAGGCAGTGCGAGAAGTCGGACTGCTCGACGAGGGCTACTGGCTCTACATGGAGGACCTCGACTGGTGCGCCCGCTTCTGGCAGGCCGGCTGGAAGATCTTTTACGAGCCGGCCGGGATAGCGCTACACGTCAAGGGCGGCTCCAGCTCCAGCCGCCGCGCACCTCGGCAGGAGATCGCTTTCCACCGCGGCATGGGCCGCTTCTATCGCCGCTTCGACGCGCCCGGGCACAATCCACTCCTCAATGCCGCGGTCTACTTGGGGATCGGCGCCAAGCTCGCGGTCAGCCTCGCAATCACCGCAGCGAAGGGCTGCTAGAAGGGAAGGGTCTCGGCGACCTCGGCCAGGCGGGGGGCCGACTTGTCGCGCTCAGAGAGGAGTGGCTCTATGACCGGCCACTCGACTCCGATGTCTGGGTCATCCCACGCTATGCCGGACTCGGTCGCCGGGTCATAGGTGCTGGAGAGCAGGTAGGTGACGTCGGCTATATCGCTGAGGACCGCGAAGCCGTGGCCGAAGCCGGCCGGGACGAAGAGCTGGCGGTGCTTCTCGTCGTCAAGGACGTGACCGTCCCACTGGCCGTAGCTGGGCGAGTCGCGGCGCAGGTCGACGACGGCGTCGAAGATCGCCCCCCGCGGGCAGCGGACCAGCTTCGCCTGGCCCGGCTCGGTCTGGAAGTGCAGGCCGCGCAGGGTGTCCTTGGAGGAGCGCGAGTGGTTGTGCTGGACGAACTCGACCTCGACGCCCAGCTCGGCCCAGGTATCGCGGCGGAATGTCTCGACCATGAAGCCGCGCTCATCTCCGTGCACCTCGGGCTCGAGCGCGACGACGCCGTCGATCTTCGTCTCTAGTCGCCGCGGCATCAGCCCAAGCTCTTGCCGTACTGGCGCTCGTAGTACTCGCGGTACTTGCCGGAGCGGATCGGCCCCCACCACTCCTCGTTGTCGCGGTACCAAGAGACGGTGCGCTCCAGGCCCTCGGCGAAGCGCACCTGCGCCTCCCAGCCGAGCTCTGAGCGGATCTTCTCGCTGCCTAGCGAATAGCGGCGATCGTGGCCGGGGCGATCCTGCACGTACTCGATCAGCGACTCCGCGGCGCCGACCAGCTCGATCACCCGCCGCACCACCTCGATGTTCTCGCACTCGTCGGGGCCGCCGACGTTGTAGGCCTCACCGGGCCGGCCGTTCATCAGCACCGTGTGGATGCCGCGGCAGAAGTCCTCGACGTAGAGCCAGTTGCGGATCTGGCGACCGTCGCCGTAGACGGGCAGCGGGTCGCCGTGGATCGCGTTGAGAACGATTAATGGGATCAGCTTCTCGGGGTACTGGCGCGGGCCGTAGTTGTTGGAGCCGCGGCAGATCACCGCCTCGAGGCCGTAGGTGTGGGCGTGGGCGGAGACGAGCAGATCGCCGGCCGCCTTGGTCGCAGAGTAGGGCGAGGAGGGGTCAAGCGGCGAGGTCTCGGTGAAGGAGCCCGACTGGATCGAGCCGTAGACCTCGTCGGTGGAAACCTGCAGGTAGCGGCCGACGCCCAGCTCGCGGGCGGCGGCGAGGAGGACGCCGGTGCCGAGCACGTGGGTGCGGGCGAAAGCGTCCTGGTCGTCGATCGAGCGGTCGACGTGGGACTCGGCGGCGAAGTTTACGACCGCATCGGCACCCTGCATCGCCTCGCGGACGATCACCGGGTCCTCGATCGCGCCGACCACCAGCTCGACGTCCTCGGGCAGGTTCTCGCGCCGGCCAGCGTAGGTGAGCTTGTCCAGGACGACCACCTCGTGCTCGTCGCCGAGGAGCCGCACATAGGTCGAGCCGATGAAGCCGGCGGCGCCGGTGACGAGGAGCTTCATGCCGGCTCCATCTCCGCCTGGCGCTGCGCGAGGTAGCCGGCGAGACCGTCCTGCCAGGAGGGCAGCCGGATCGCGTGCTTGCGCTGGCTGTCGAGGGCCGAGTAAGGCGGGCGTGGTGCCGGGCGGCCGAGCATCTCCGTCGTCGCCGAGAGCACCTTGCACTCGACCTTGGCCTGCTCGAAGATCTCCCGCGCGAACTCATACCAAGAGCAGGCGCCCGCAGCGGCCATGTGGTGGATGCCGTACTCGATCCCCTCGATCAACCGGACGATCCCGTAGGCGAGGTGCCAGGTGTAGGTGGGTGAGCCGACCTGGTCGCGGACGACGAGGACCTCGCCGTGGTCGGCCGCGAGCCGCAGCATCGTCTCAACGAAGTTGGAGCCGCCGATGCCGAACAGCCAGGAGGAGCGGACGATGAAGTGGCGCTTGTTAGCGGCGGCGGTCGCCTCCTCGCCGGCCAGCTTGGTGCGGCCGTAGGCGGAAAGCGGCGCCGGTTGATCGCTCTCCACGTATGGTGCCCCCTTGGCTCCGTCGAAGACGTAGTCGCTGGAGACGTAGACGATGCCAGCGCCGATCGTCGCCGTCGCCGCGGCGACGTTGCCGGCGCCGATCCCGTTGACCGCGATCGCCGCCTCCTCGGCCCCCTCGGCTCCATCGACATCGGTCCAGGCGGCGCAGTGGATAACCAGATCGGGGTGCTCGAGGTCGAGCTTCTTGTCGACCGCTGCGGCGTCGAGAACGTCCAGCTCAGCGTGGCCGAAGCCGACCACGTCGTGGCCAGCGTTGCCGGCGGCGAGCATCACGTCGTGGCCGAGCATTCCGGCGGCGCCTGTGACCAAAACTTTCATCAGACGATCTGGATCTCGGAATTGTCGCCGACCATCAGGCGAAGCGTCTTCGGCATCCCGTCGCAGCGCGTCAGCTTCACGTTGCGGCCCAGCAGGCTCGCCTCCATCCGGGTGCCGAGGTCTTCGACCACGGAGCCGGCGAGGATGATTGAGTGCTCGACTTCGGAGCGGCAGATGCGGACGTCGGCGCCGATCGAGGTGTAGGGGCCGACGTAGGCGTCCTCGATGCGGGCGTCGGCGCCGATCACAGCGGGGCCGCGGACAACCGATCCGGTGAGCACGGCGCCCGCCTCGACCACCACCCGGCCCTCGATTCGGGAGTCGCCGGTGTCCCCGTCAAGACGGGTCTCGATCTCCTCCAACACCAGCCGATTGGCCTCCAGCATGTCGCCGAGCTGGCCGGTGTCCTTCCACCAGCCGGTGACGACCTCCGACTGGACCCGATGGCCATTGTCGATCAGCCCCTGGATCGCCTCGGTGATCTCCAGCTCGCCGCGCCAGGAGGGCTTAAGCGCGCGGGCGGCGTCGAAGATCAGGGAGCCGAACAGGTAGACGCCGACCAGGGCGAGGTTGGAGGGCGGGTCCTTCGGCTTCTCGATCAGGTGGACGATCCGCTCCCCGTCCAGCTCGGCGACGCCGTAGGAACTGGGATCCTCGACCGGGGTGAGGAGGATGAGGGCGTCGGGCTCGTCCTCGCGGAAGGTGGAGACGAGGCCGCGGAGGCCGTCGCGCAGCAGGTTGTCGCCCAGGTACATGACGAAGGGCGAGCCGCCGATGAACTCCTCGGCGGTGAGGACGGCGTGAGCGAGGCCGGCGGGCCTGTCCTGGACAATGTAGGTGACCCTCGCCCCGAAGGCCGACCCGTCCCCTACCGCCTCGCGGATCTCCTCTCCGGTCTCCGGCGCGATGATGATCCCGATCTCCGTAACCCCGGCATCGACCAGCGCCTCGATCCCGTAGAAGAGCACGGGTTTGTTGGCGACCGGCACCAGCTGCTTCGCCGAGGTGTGGGTGATAGGGCGCAGCCGGGTGCCCGCGCCGCCGGAGAGGATGAGTCCCTTTAAAGGCTCCATGCGAGCCTGCAACCCTACCGAGCGAACAACCGTGCGACCCGCCGTCTACATCCCGAACTACAACGGATCGCAGCGCCTCGGACGGGCGCTGCGGAGCCTGCGAGAGCAGACGCGGCCGGTTGACGTGGTGGCTATCGACAACGGGTCCACAGACGATTCGGTGGCGCTGGTGCGCGAGGAGTTCCCAGAGGTCACGGTACTCGAACTGGGCCAGAACCTAGGCTTCAGCCGGGCGATCAACCATGCCGTGCACGAGCACCCAGCCGATTCGGTGATCCTGCTCAACAACAACGTCGAGTGCGAGCCGCGGTTCGCCGAGGCGATGCTGGATGCAGCCGGCGAGGGAGCCCAGATGGTCGCCGGCGTGCTGGTGCAGGAAGCTGCGCCGGGCCGAATCGACTCAGCCGGAGTGGTCGCCGACCGCACGCTGATGGGCTTCGACTATTTGCACGGAGAGCCAGTCGAGGCAGCGCAAGGAGCGGCCGACCCGCTTGGACCGACCGGGGGAGCAGCGCTCTACCGGCGAGAGGCGTTCGAGGCCGCGGGCGGCTTCGACGAGCGCATCTTCCTCTACTACGAGGACCTGGATCTGGCGCTGCGGATGGCCGCGTCAGGGGCTCGTTGTCGGCTCGCGCCCGAGGCTCGGGCGGTGCATGCCTACTCGGCGAGCCTGGGCGCGGGCAACAGCGACAAGTTCGCCCACACCGGCTGGAGCCGCGGCTACATGCTGCGGCGCTACGGGGTGATGTCACGGCCGGGGCCGGCGTTGCGGGTGCTCGCCTGTGAGTCGGCGATCTGCGCGGGGCAGCTGGCGATGGACCGCACGACGAAGGGGATCGATGGGAGGGTGCGGGGCTGGCGGGAGGGTGCGGGGCTGGAGCGGCGCAAGGTGGGTGAGGCGTCGCTGCTGGATATCTCGATCCGCGAGGCGCTGCGGTTGCGGAGGCGACGACGGGGGTAGCCGGACGGAGACGCGGCGCGTGGCTGCCTCACTCGAATTCGCGCTACTCGGTTCTAACGCCGAGCCAACGACGTGCACGCGATGGGTCGCCAGAGTTGCGCAGGCGACGACGCTCGCCGATCAGGGCGGGGAGCCAACGCAGGACGCTGAGCTTGCCACGCAGCGTGGCCCCAAAACGGCGCTCGCTCGCGGCCCGCAGCAGCGAGCCGACCTCGACGACGGCGATCCGCGGGGCAGACGCAAGCGGCATGAACTTGACCTGGGTGGCGAGGCGGTTGCGGGCAACAAGCCGGGCGTTCTCGGCCTCCGGCCGCCGGAAACCCGCCTGCCATGAAGCGTTGCCGACGTGCCAGACGACAGCCTCGGGGACGTAAGCGAAGCGCCACCCGGCGATCCGCGCTCGCACGTTGAGGTCGACATCCTCGTAGAAGGCGAAGTAGCGCTCGTCGTAGCCGCCGAGGTAATCGAAGAGCTCGCGCCGGAGGAGGCATGCCGCACCGCAGACGCCGAAGATCTCTTGCGGTGTCAGGTACACGAAAGACTGCGCCTTGCCCGCCCCCCGCTCGATCGCACGGCCACCGGGGGTGAGGACCTGGCCGGCGCTGTAGAGGCGGGCGCCGCTCGGGTCCGAAGTCACCCCCGCGGCCCCTTCGAGCTGCAGGATGCGCGGCTGCACGCCGCCCAGCGAGGGGCCGGCTGCGAGCGCGTGGCGCAGCGCGGTGACGCTGCCGGGTGCCAGCACAGTGTCGGCGTTTAGAACCAGCACCGCCGAGGCCGAGACGCGGCGCGCGCCGAGGTTGACGGCCGCCGCGAATCCCTCGTTGCGCGGCAGCGAGATGTGTGGCACCCCCTCGGCCTTGAGATAGGACAGCGAGCCGTCGCCGGAGCCGTTGTCGACCACCACCAGCTCCAGGTCCATCTCCTGGCCGGCGAGCGAGGCGAGGCACTGCGGCAACAGCCCGACCGAGTTCCAGCTGGGGATGACCACGGCTATTGAGAGTGGCTGGGTCACGTGGTCGAAGCCTGACAGTATGCGCCAGCCATATCGTGCCGGGTGTGCCAGAGTCCCTCAAGAGCGCAATCGGCAAGTTTCAGGCCCAACTGAACGAGTCGCTCTTTCCCCCCGCTCCGGCGGAGCGGAGCGGGCTGAGTCGCGCTGAAGCGGCGGTAATCCTGCTCGCGCTCTTGACGCTCGCAGTCGTGTTGCAGCTGCTCCGTGTCGGGCCGAAGGAGGCGCTCGACGCGCTCTGGGCCGAGGATGGGCAGATCTTCCTCCAAGGCGCCCTGACGAGTGGCCTGCACTCGGCCTTCGACACCTACGCGGGGTACTTGGTCTTCGTCTCGCGGCTGATCGGCGAGGTCGGAGCGCTGGTTCCCCTGCGCGACGCGGCGGCCGCGATTGCCATCGCCTCCTCTATCGTGGTGGCCCTCAGCGGGCTGGCGGTCTGGCTCGCTAGCGCCGCCTTCATCCGCAACCCCTACCTGCGCGGGACGCTCGTCGCGGTGACGGTCTTGGTTCCCGTCGCAAACCTCGAGTCGGTGGCATCGGGCGCCTACGTGCCCTGGTTCATGCTCGTCGCGACCTTCTGGCTGCTGTTCTGGCGACCGCGAACAACCCTCGGCGCCTTCCTCGCCGGGCTGTTCATCCTTTGCACGTGCCTGAGCACGCCCGGCGTCTGGTTCTTCGCCCCGGTCGCGGTGCTGCGGGCGCTCGTCGCCCGCGGCCGCCGCGACTTCCTCATCCTCGGATCCTTCGTGATCGGAGCCGTCGTTCAGATCCCGGTCATCGCCATCAACACCGAACCGTCGGTGACGCCGGTCTGGACCAGCAACATCTGGACCGCCTACCTGCAGCGGGTGCTCGACGGGGCGACTTTCGGAGAACACCTAGGCGGTGTCGCCTGGGCGCACCTGGGCTGGCCGTTCCTGATCACGCTGCTCGTTTGCACGGCGATCGCACTCGTCGCCGGGCTGCGCCACTCCATGGCTCCCGGCCGCTGGCTGGCGGCGATCGCGATCCCGACCTCGTTGGTCATGTTCGTGGTCTCGGCCTACCAACGCGCGGTCGCGACCCCGATGACGTGGCCAGCGGGAACTCATTTTGGGGCCGGAGGGCGGTACGCGATCGTGCCCGCAATGCTGCTCGTCAGCGCGGCGCTGGTGCTGATCGACTCGCTGCCGCGGGAAAGGAGGCGATCGGGACAGCCCTGGCCGGCGCTGGCGGCGACCGGGCTCCTGCTGGTCGGACTCGCGACCTCTTTCGACGTCAGCGAACCGAAGGGACGAGGAGAGCCGCCCTGGGGCGAAGCGTTGAAGACGGCAGCACTGTCGTGTGCAAGCGAACACCTCATCGAAGTGAGGGTCCCCACCTCACCCCCGAGCTTCGGCATAACGATCCCCTGCGACAGCCTCCCGGCGAGCTCCGACGCCCCCTCGGGACGGTAGCGTTCTTCCGGCTCGCCACTTCCGAGAGGCCGCTCCCGGAGCCGGGCGAACTTTCCCGATGTCAGTCGACAACGCAACTGAAAGCCCCAGCAGCCTCGAACGACCGACCGCGCCGGGACCCAACGTCCCGCTGGCGATCCAGGTCGAGGATCTGCACAAGTCCTTCCGCATCCCCACACACAGGGTTGACTCGCTCAAAGAGCGGGCGGTGAGGCCGTTCTCCTCCCGCGATTATCGACAGCTGCGCGCCCTAGACGGCGTTTCCTTCGAGGTCCACCAGGGCGAATTCTTCGGCATCGTCGGACGCAATGGCTCCGGCAAGAGCACGCTGCTGAAGCTGCTGGCCAGCATCTACCGAGCCGACCGGGGGACGATCCGGATGGCGGGGCGCCTGGCGCCCTTCATCGAGCTTGGGGTTGGCTTTAACAACGAGCTGACCGCACGTGAGAACGTCGTCCTCAACGGCGTGATGATGGGCCTCACTCCGGGCGAGATGCGCCGCCGTCTCGGCGCCGTGATCGATTTCGCCGAACTGGGTGAATTCGCCGACCTGAAGCTGAAGAACTACTCCTCCGGAATGCTAGTCCGACTCGCCTTCGCGGTGATGATGGAGGCCGACGCCAACGTCCTGCTGATAGACGAGGTACTGGCGGTCGGAGACGCCTCCTTCCAGCAGAAGTGCGCCGACGCCTTCCACGAGATGAAAGAGGTCGGCAAGACAATCGTCCTCGTCACCCACGACATGTCGACTGTCGAGTCCTACTGTCATCGGGCGACGCTGCTCAGCGACGGCAAGATCCAGCTCATCGGCGATCCCGGCGAAGTCGGCCGCGAGTACTTGCGGCTCAATTTCGAAGGCGGCAGCAGCGCTAGGGTAACCTCCGCCACCGAGGACCTGAGACTGCTCGACATCTGGGCCGAGAACGTCGCCGGCGAACGGGTGACGAATATCGAGAGTGGGGAGGAGATCCGTCTCCTCGCCCAAATCGAGTTGCTGCGCGAGACGCCAGCGATCCAGGTCGGATTCACGATCACCAACGTGGACGGCGTTGGCGTCTTCCAGTTCGGGACAAACAGCGACGAGGACTCGGGACAGCTCAGTGCCGGGCAGAGGGTCACCGTCGACGCTCGGGTTGAGAACCTGCTGACGCCGGGTCGCTACTTCGTTCACTTTGGGGTCAAGCGTTATCCCGACAAACGCGCCGTTGTACTCCACGTCGAAAAGGCGCTCGACTTCCATGTCTTCGGCGCGGCGCCGACCCACGGCGTAGTCGAACTCCCATACACGATCAAAACCTTGGTGGAGAACCCGGGCCCCCGATGAGCGCGACAACTACCAGCCCGGAGTTGCGCGAGGTGCGAGGACCGTCGGCTCTCGGCGGCGGTCCTCGCCGTTTCTTCGACCTGCTTTGGCTGATGTCGGTGACCGAGTTCAAGCGCATCTATTTCGGAACAGTCCTAGGCTACCTCTGGTCGTTGATCCGACCACTGATGCTATTCGGGGTGTTGTTATTTGTCTTCACCAAAGTCTTCAAGGTCGGCAACGAACAGGTCGAGCACTACCCGGTGATGCTGCTGCTAGGCATCGTCCTCTACACCTTTTTCCAGGAATCAAGTTCGAACTCGGTGACCTCGGTGGTGTCTCAGGAGGGGGTCGTCCGTAAGACCCAGTTCCCGCGAATGGTGATCCCACTCTCCACCGTGTTGACCGGCTTCTTCAACCTCGGCCTCAACCTCATCGTCGTCTTCGTCTTCATCCTCGCCTTCGGAGTCGACCCGGCCTGGACTTGGCTGCTCTTCCCCTTCGCGGCAATCGCCCTCTTCGTCTTCACGGCAACCACGAGCATGGCGCTCTCGGTGCTTTACGTGCGCTTCCGCAACGTCGCGATCATCTGGATCGTCTTCGCCCAGGTGCTCTTCTACGTGACGCCGATCCTCTATCCGGTGACTGCCTTCAAAAACACGACCTACGAGCACCTGCTGATGCTGAACCCGCTGGCGGTAATCTTCGAGCAGGTTCGGGTTTGGGTTCTCCACGAACCGCAGACGCCAACCTTCATCCACGGCAAAGTTCAACCCTACGCTCCGACCGCGGTCGAAGCCGCGGGTGGCTGGCTTCACCTGCTGCCGGCAGCAGCCATCTTCGTCGCTATCTGCGCCTTCGGCATCTTGATCTTCAACCGCGACGCGCCCCGTATCGCCGAGGAACTCTGAGCGACGCGACCGTGCGCTAGCTTTCTATGCTGTGATTGTCGCGTCACCAAAGGCCAGCCTTCCACTGCCGCCTCGCGATCTCCTACGCCGGATCGGGCCGATGGGCGAGGAGAACCCAGTTGGTGTCTACGAAGATACCGGCAAGATGCATCGCGCACTGCTCGAAACCGTGCTGCCGGACGACTGGTCGTGGCAGGGCAAGAGCGTGCTCGACTTTGGCTGTGGCGTCGGGCGGGTCCTTCGCCAGTTCGCCCCGGAGGCGGGCGAAGCCGAGTTTTGGGGCTGCGACCTTGACCGGCCCAGCCTTGATTGGCTGCAATCGAACCTCTCCCCGCCCTTCCATTTCTTTGAGTCCGGCGAAAAGCCGGGGCTGCCACAGGACGACGACAGCTTCGACCTGATCTACGCCTACAGCGTCTACACCCACTTCACCGACAACTGGGCTGGTTGGTTGCTCGAGCACCACCGCGTACTCGCCGACGGTGGACTCCTTTTCGCCACCTTCCTCGGAGAGGGGATGTTCGAGCCACTGACCGGCGAGAAATGGGATGAAGACCAGATCGGGATGAACCCGCTCATGCACGGCTACTCGTGGGACAAGGGCGGCCCGATCGCCATCAACTCCCCTTGGTGGATCCGCGCTCACTGGGGTAGGGCCTTCGACATCGTCAAGTTGTTGCCGGTGATTGAGAAGGGAGTGCCGAGCCATGGCGTCGTGGTCGCGCGAAAGAAGCCGGTGACGCTCACGATTGCGGACCTGACTGAGCTCGAGCCGGACGAGCCACGCGAGGTCAAAGCTTTCCGCCACCACGTCGAGCAGCTAGCCGACGAAGTCCAGAGGCTTCGTATCGCGCACGACATTCAGGAGGGTCAGCTGGAAACGCTGCGACCTGTCGCGGCGGCGCTCGAGAATATGAAGGGCTCTTTGTCCTGGCGACTCACGGCGCCGCTGCGGGCGGCAAAGCAGCGGCTGGCTCGCCGCTAGGCGCGAGCCACGCGATGGCCACGAACCCGGCCAGCCCCGTCGCGGCTAACAGTGCCGCCCAGAACGAGTAGCTCGTGCCCGGAGGGGGCGTCAACGCGGGGACGTAGATCGCGAACATGATTAGAGCACTGATAGCGACGAACCAGGTCGCGAAGTGAGGGAAGGTCGCACGCAGACCACAGACCGCTCCGCACAGGCCCAGAACGGGGAGCAGGAAACTTCCCTGGTGCATCACCGTCCTCGCGGCTTCGTTCCCGAACAGGATCAGACCCCAAGCGACGGCTCCGACTGCTACGACGGCAAAGCAGGTAAGCGCAAGACCCCATTCAGAGGGTCTGAGGCGCCCACGACCTCGCGCCACTACCATCGCCAATGGGGCGATCAGCAACAGGCCCAAAGAAGGAAGCAGGTAGAAGAAGAGAATCGTGCGAACTTCGGCCAGCGCCGTGCCGAGGTGGCCAGCCTTGACCGCGTTGGCAGCGTTTGAGAGGTCGTTGACCATAGGCCCACCACCGACCATCGTGACGAAGTTCTCTGCCTTGTTGTGAAGCGTCCCGCCGATTCCTGCTTCTTCGTAGGAGTCGATTATGGTTTCGGACAAGCCGCGACTGTCGATGTTGGGAACCCCGGCGATCATCCACTTGGTGAGCCTGTTCCCAGGTGGGTCCGCGTACTTCTGGTACGCGGACCACGGCACCATTAGGACGACGCCCGCCATAAGCGCGGCGCCAAACCAGCGCCGACTCGGGAGCCCCCGGAGGGCGGCGATCAGTACGAGGGGGATGACCCCGAAGGCGCTGCCACCGTGGGCCAGGAGGGCCAACGCTAGGAGGGCTCCGACCAGTAACCCGATCCAGGGATCGCGGCGCAGCCGGGACCAGAGCGGGGTCACGACGAGGGCGGCAGCTGCGAGCAGCATCGCCACTGGCAACATCTTTGGCCAGACGAAAAATCCGTTGACGATTGCGACGTCGCTGACCAGGACCGTGACGATTGCCAGGGTCCGCGTCAGGCGGCCAACCCGCGCCGCCAGCAGCAGCGCCCAGAGTCCGATGATCCAGGACTGCTGGAGGATGACACCCAACGTCTCGTAGTGGGGAGGTTCTTCCCCCCAGAAGAAAGGTCGTTGAGCGAGCACGTAGCCCACCTGGAGCGGGGGTCGGTCGCTGAAGAGCCATTCGCCCGGATAGGGTGGTGGGGTCCCGTGGTGGCCGTGAAGGTAGAACCATTCGGCGAAGAAGCGCGGGATGTCGTTGTCCGAGGGAAGCTGGCTGGAGAAACGCGTCGCCGCGGTTGGAAGTGCCAGGCTGGCGCCGCCGTGCAGGAAGCCGAGGAAGATCAGGAAGAAGGACCCGAGGCCCCAGAGCGCGAAGGGCGTCACTAGCTGCCGCAGTAGCGCATGATCGAGCTGGCGGCCGTACAACGACCAGGTCAGCGCCAGGATTGAGCCAAACAGGATGAAGTAGGAGAAAGACTCCCCGAGCGTGTGGCCCCCATAGTAAGACCAGAAGGCGAGCATCGCCAGGACACCCGAGGCGGCGAGCCCGATCGCGAGCAGAACCGGAACCCGCCTCACCCCGAGGCGCGCGGCGATCAGAGCGGCGGCGGCGGCTGGGAGCGCTGTAAGTGCGAAATGAGCAGCGAAGGCCGCGAGCAGGGTGCCTATCACGCGCGCCCGGCCCTTGCCCGAATCTGCTCACTAGGCGGCATCGGCGGCAGGTTGCCACAGATCGACGTGGGACGAGATGCAGACTCCCATCCGCTGAGTAGACTCGGCCTGATGGCGGAGCAGAATACGCCGATCGAAGCTTCCAGCGCCAGCGACAAGATCGATTACGGTGCCGATTATTATCGGCACTACTGTGGGATTCCCTACGAGCGCAGCGAGCACTGGCTCACCTTCTTCGGTCAGATCGCCGACGGCATCGTCCGCAACCTGCACCCGACCTCGGTCCTGGATGCCGGCTGCGCAATGGGATTCCTGGTCGAGGCGCTACACGCTCGTGGCGTCGACGCCTGGGGAATTGACATCTCCGAGTACGCGATCTCACAAGTCGACGAGTCGGTGCGCGACCGCTGCCGCGTGGCCTCCTTTGCGGAGCCGCTGGACCGACGCTACGACCTGATCATCTCGATTGAGGTCCTCGAGCACATTCCCCCCGCCGAGACCGACCGGGTGATCGCGAACATCTGCCGCTCCACGGATCGAGTCCTGCTCTCGACGACTCCGGAACACTTCAGTGAGGCGACCCACCTCAACGTGCAGCCCCCCAACGTCTGGTCGGCGGCCCTCGCGCGCGAGGGCTTTCTCCGCGACCTCGACCAAGACTTCTGGTTCATCACGCCGTGGGCGACGCTCTACACCAGGCGCGAGGAGCCACTGTCCGAGACGGTCGGAAGGTACGACCGCGCCTGGTGGCAACTGCGACGCGAGGTCGCCGACGTTCGCCAGGCGCTGATCGGCGAGCAGGCGCGCTCGGCGAGGATCGAAGCCGCCGAAGGCGAGGATCGCCCGCGGGTGATGCGGGAACTGGACAAGCGCGATGAGGAGATCCTGCGGCTGCGCGATCTGCTGATCGGAAAAGACGCGGAACTGGGTGCCGCCCGAGGCCAACTGGCGGTCCTCCAAGACCAGTCGCAGCGGCTAACCAACGCCGCCGGGCGCATCCAGGCCGGCATCCCGGGCTCCGGGCTGCTGGTGAGCCCGCTGCTCCGCGCCCTCCAGCGCCGGCGGGGCTAGGCGCTTGTCGTCTCCCCGCTTCTCGATCGTCACGCCGGTCTACGAAACGCCGGCCCAGGTACTCTGGCAAATGCTCGAGTCCGTTCGCACACAGAGCTTCGCCGATTGGGAGCTGGTGGTGGTGGACGATGCCTCGGCCGCGCCCCACGTCGGCCAGATCCTCAAGCAGGCCCAGCGGGGCGACACCCGCGTCCGCGTTCTCCGCAGGTCTGAAAACGGCGGCATTGTCGCCGCCTCCAATGACGCCCTCGGGATCTCCAGCGGCGAGTTCGTCGCACTTCTCGATCACGACGACGAACTGCACACCGACGCGCTAGCGCACGTCCACGAGGCGCTGCTTGGCACCCCGTACGCCGACTACGTCTATACCGACGAGGACAAGATCGACGTTGAAGGCCATCACTCCGGTCCCTTCTTCAAGCCGGACTGGTCGCCAGAGCGAATGCGCACGCAGATGTACACGTGTCACCTCAGCGCGATGCGCCGCTCACTGGTGAACGAGGTCGGCGGGTTCGATGCGGAGTTCGAGGGCTCGCAGGATTGGGACCTGGTGCTGAAGGTCACCGAGCGAGCCCGCGCTGTGCTCCACGTGCCGCGCGTTCTCTACCACTGGAGGATGATCGAGACCTCCGCCGCTGGGGGGGCGAGACAGCGAAGCCGTGGGCTTATGAAGCGGGGAAGCGCGCTGTGCAGGCCCACTGCGAGCGGATCGGGTTTCCCGCCCAGGTCGAGCGCGACGGGGACGATGCCGGCGTCTACCACCTCAAGCCCGTCCTGCGTGACGAGCCGCTTGTAAGCATCATCATCCCCACTGGTGGCCAGGTGCGCGAGGTCCGCTTCGAGCAGCGGGTGCTGGTCAGCCACTGCGTCCGCAGCCTCGTCGAGAACTCGACCTACGGCAACTACGAGATCGTCGTCGTCGTCGACCACGCCATCCCGGGCGATGTCATCGATGAGTTGCGCGGAATCGCCGGCGAGCGCCTCAAGGTGGTTGACTACGATCGGCCCTTCAACTTCTCCTCCAAGATCAACCTCGGTGCGATCCGGGCCAAAGGGGAGCACCTGCTGCTGCTAAACGACGATATGGAGGTCCTGACCCCCAACTGGATCGAGCGAATGGTGATGTACTCGGGCCTGCCAGAGATCGGGGCGGTCGGCGGGCGTATGGTGTGGGAGGACGGACGTCTGCAACACGTCGTCGTGCGCTTTGAGCAGGGGCTGCCGGGGCACCTCTACCGGGGCTTCGCCGGGGACTTCAAAGGCTACGCAAACAACGTCCGGATCGCCCAGAACTGCCTCGCGGTCACCGGCGCCTGCCTGATGACCCGCCGCGAACTGTTCGAGGAGGTGGGCGGCTTCTGCACGATGCTACCGGTCAACTACAACGACATCGACTACTGCTTGAAGATGCACGCGAAGGGGCTGCGCTCTGTCTACGACCCCGACCTCGTCATGTACCACTTCGAGTCCTCGAGCCGCTCGACGGAGGTCGAAGACTGGGAGAAAGACCGGCTGAGAGAACGTTGGCGGCCCCTTACGACAGTCGACCCGTTCTCCAATCCTAACCTCCGCTACGGCTCGCCACGATTGATCTCGCCATTCACCTGGATGAAGCAACGTCGTCCGCGGCTAAGACGGCGACTTCCGGAGGGAAAAGTTGCCTGAGATGAACTACGAGCGCTTATACCAATACCGCTTCGACGGAGTCGACCAGGACAGCAGGATTGCGGTCTGGGGCGAGATCAGCCTGCATGTTCACAAGCTGATGGGCGCTCCACGCAAGGTGCTCGACCCGGCCGCCGGCCGCGGCGAGTTCATTGGCGCCGTCCCGGCGACCGAGACCTGGGCGGTCGACGCTGTCAGCTATCCCGAGGCCATCCACAAGTCGAATACAACCGTGATTACCGCCTCGATTATGGATGCCGACCTTCCCACCGCACACTTCGATGGCGTCTTCGTTTCAAATTTTCTCGAGCACCTTTCCGACCAAGAGGCGATCGCGGCCTTCCTCGAAAAGATGCACGGGGTAATGGAGTCGGGCGGCCGGATCGCAATTATGGGACCCAACTACCGAGTTTGTTCGCGTGACTACTGGGACTGCGCGGATCACTACGTTGCGCTGACAGATCGCTCGATTGGAGAGCACCTCTACGCTGCCGGGTTCGTGCCCAACGTCGTCATCCCCCGTTACCTCCCCTACTCCTTTCGGGGCATACTGCCGCCCTCGCCGCAGTTGACCCGGCTCTACCTGAAGACGCCGCCAGCTTGGCGGCTGCTCGGCAAGCAGTTCCTCGTGATCGGCCGCAAGGAAAACTAGGAGGAGATCGATCCGCCGGTCCGCTCCTGCTTGCGGTCAGGCCTACGCACTTGATAGTCACCGCGGCTGAGCGCGTTCTCGAGCCAAACGTAGAGCACGATAAAGAGATAGCGGCTGCCCATCTCGCGCATCGCCAGCTTCGGCACTCCGCTCGTCCTGTTCGTCCAAGAGATCGGGATCACCTCGTAGCTGTGGCCCCTGACGATCGCCTTCAGCGGCATCTCTACAGTGAGGTTGAAGTGCTTGGACAGCAACGGCTGGATCGTTTTGATCACCTCGCGCCTGTAGCCCTTGAAAGCGTTGGTGGTGTCGTTGTAGCGATGGCGGAAGAGGATGCGGATGAACCAGTTGGCGAGCCGGTTGATGGTCAGCTTCAGGCGCGGGTAGTCGTGGACTTCGGAGCCCGACATGAAACGCGAGCCGAAGGCGCAGTCCCAGCCGCCTTCTAGCAGGAGGTGGTAGCGGACGATGTCCTCGGGGTCGTCGGAGGCATCGGCCATCGTGATCACGACCGCGTCACCCTCGAAGAGATCGAGACCCGCCCTGATCGCCATACCGAAGCCTTTTTCGTAGTGCGATGGGCGGCAGCGCACTCTGGAATTGCCAGCGGAGATCGCCGCAACGACCTCGGCCGTCGTGTCTTCGCTGCTGTCGTCGATAACCAGTACCTCGTAGTCGATTCCCTCACGATCGAGCACGGCGACGACGCCCTCCACGGTCCCACCGACCGAGCCCTCCTCGTTCTGGGCGGGCATCACGACCGAGAGCTTCATGCCGTGCTCACCGTCCAGCGCTCGAGGTTCTGCTCGTGCATCTCACGCAGGATGTCCTCTACCCCGTAGCGCAACCTCCAGTCCGGATAATCGACCTGGTAGGGCGCAAGGTCGGAGATCCACCAGCGGTGATCGCCGATGCGTGGATCCTCGCCCATCTCCCAGCTCAACTCACGACCGGAGATTCGCTCGCAGATCTCGATCGCCTCCAGCATCGAGCAGTTGCTGAAACGCCCTCCGCCAATGTTGTAGACGGCGGCGGCCCGCGGCGAGTTGTGGAAGGCCGCGAAGGCGGCGATCAGGTCGGCGCTGTGGATATTGTCGCGCACCTGCTTGCCGGCATAGCCGAACACGGTGTATGGAGTACCGGTAACAGTGCATTTCATCAGGTAGGCGAGGAAGCCATGGAGCTTGGCGCCAGCGTGCTGGGGACCTGTCAGACAACCTCCGCGGAAGCAGACGGTGGGCATTTCGAAGTAGTAGCCGTACTCCTGCACCAGCAAGTCAGCAGCAGCCTTAGAGACACCGAAAAGAGAGTGGGTGGAGGCGTCAATCGACATAGAGGCGTCGATCCCCTTGTAGTAGGGATGGGACTCGGGCAGCTCCAGCCGCATCTCTAGCTCCTCTAGCGGGAGGCGATTGGGGGTGTCGCCGTAGACCTTGTTGGTCGAGCAGAAGATAAAGGTAGCCTCCGACGCGTGGGCGCGTGTCGCCTCGAGTAGGTTGAGCGTTCCGTTGGCGTTGACCGAGAAGTCGGTCTGCGGCTCGCTCGCCGCCCAATCATGGGAGGGCTGGGCCGCGGTGTGGATGACCAACTCGATCTTGCCGGCGTGCTCGCGAAAGATCCGATCGATCACGTCGCGATCGCGTATGTCGGTGTTCTCCCAGCGGAACTCGGGGTGATCGGCGACCAACCGCTGGGTCACATGAGAGGTGGAGGACTCGGGGCCGAAGAAACTGGCCCGCATATCGTTCTCGATGCCGACTACGTCAAAGCCCTCAGCGATAAAGTGCTCGACCGCCTCCGAGCCGATCAGTCCCCCTGCACCCGTGATGATCGCAACCGGCATTCGCGCTTACTCCTTTCCCCCCACAGGGGCTTCGATGTTCAAGGCTTGGGCGATTCGTGCCTCGTCCGCCGCAATCCACTCATGGATGTCGGCCAAAACCTGCTCGGCGCTGCGCCTCGGGCGCCACTCATCCAGGCTAAAGAGCCTTGAGCAGTCAGAAATATATATAGGCACGTCGCCTACACGCGTCTCCTCGACCGGCTCGATCGGGACCTCGTTGCCGGTCAGCAGGTGACAGATCTCGGTCGTCTCCAGTAGCGAGAGGCTGCACTCCCGTCCCCCGCCTACGTTGATCGTATGTCCGTCCCAGGCCTCGCGATCCAGCAGCTGGCGCTCTACAAGGTCGATGAGATCCTCGACGTGCAGCAGATCGCGGACCTGCTTGCCCTTGCCGCCGAAGCCGATGTAGCTGAGCGGCTGGCGGAAGTGGTGGGCGAGCATCCAGTGCGTGAACACCCCCTGGTCTATCTTCCCCATCTGCCACGGTCCGGCGATCACGCCGCAGCGATCGACCACCGCGGGCACGCCTAGGCCGGCTCGATACTCCTCGATCAACAGCTCGGCGGCAAGCTTGGTTGCGCCGTACAGCGTACGGGCTCCATCCATCAGGAACTCCTCCGAGATGCCCGCCGGCGAGACTCCAGCAACCTCCTGCTCAAAGGCGATCTCGAACCGCGTCGGCGCCTCCTCCAGCTTCAACGCAACTTGCGGCGCCACCGGGTAGACGCGGCTGGTCGAGAGGAAGACGACGAAGGCCCCATCACGGCGGGCCAGCTCGAGGCAGTTGTAGGCCCCGGTGAGGTTGGTGTGGACGAGGTAGCCCGTGTCACCGTCAACTCCGCTCATGACTGACGGCTCCGCCGAGCACTCGATGATCGCCGAGATCGCCGGCAGGGCTTGCAGGTCCTCTGGGTTGCGCACGTCGCCGCGGATGAACTCCACGCGCGCCTCCTCCAGCCGCGGCAGGTTCAACTCCGAACCTCGCCGGTAGAGGTTGTCGAACGCCAGCACCTCCCAATCGGGATGCCTGCCAGCCAGCGAGACTGCCAGGTTCGAGCCGACGAATCCAGCCCCCCCGGTGATCAACAAGCGATCCGTCACTCCCGGTGACGCTACCGCACGCATGCCTCGACGAGCCAAGCCCCCAGAAATCTTGGCAGTCATATCCTGCACCGGTGCCGGAGTTGGTGAATAGGGGTGCAGCGCTTGGCCGGAGGCCAGCGGTGTGCGGCGCCCTGGGAAATTACGACCGCGGCCATGTTCAGCGCCTCGCGGCTGCTCTCGGAAAGCAGCCGCATTTCGTCCACGAGGACGAGACATCGATGCTGATACTCGACCGGGAGCCGCTTCGGTGGAAAGGGCCAAAAGAGTGCGGCCTCGGCTGGATCGAGGGCGATCTGTGGCGCGGCGGGGCGTCTGACTGGCGCCATGCGGCGCAGCTCGGAGCCTGCGGGGTGGTGATCGACGGACGGCGGCGGTTCGTCCACTCGGCGGTCAACGGGCTCGCTCCCATCTACTGGATCGACCGCGGTGGCGCGACTTACTTCGCCTCACGGATCGATCCACTCGTCCAGGCTTCGCCTGAGCCGCTCTCAGTCGATTGGGACGCCTGGGCCTCGATCATTGCGCTCCGCTACCCGCTCGGTGAGCGCACGCCGTTCGCCGAGATCCGGCGCCTCGGCCCGTTTTCGACCCTGCGCAGGAGCTTCGGTCGTGGCCGCAGCCACGCGCCTGCCTGGCCCTGGGCCGAGATTGATCCTGGAACCGACCTCGAGGGCGCTGCCGACGGAGTGGTCGCCGGGCTGCTGGAGACGCTCACGCCACTGGATGGGGACGTCGTCTGCCCGCTCAGCGGCGGCAAGGACTCCCGGCTCCTGCTCTGCGCACTCGGCAAGCTCGGCGGCGCCTCGGTCGCCGTCACCGTTAGCGACGACGAGGGAGGCTCCTTCGAGGAGGACCTGGCGGCCCCGGTCGCGGCCGCGCTCGGTATTCCCCACGAGCAGCTGGGAGCCGGCCCCGACACCTACCCGGAGGACTGGGAGGAGCGGGCACGCCGGGTCGAGTACCAGTTCGTCGACCACGCCTGGCTGGTGCCGCTGGCCCGGCGCCTGGAGGGCGTCAACTCCCCCGCCACAGACGGTTACGCGATGGACATCCTGCTTCAGTCGGACACTCACTTCTACTCTCCGGAGACCCTCGAACACCACCCCGGCCGTCAAGCCGGACGAGAGATGTTCGACAGCCTTCGCCGCTACGGCAGGGCCTACCTGGCTCTTACGGAGACCTTCCACGAGCCGATCGTGGCTTGCGCCCGCGAGCAGTTCCTCGCCTCCTCGAAGCCGTTCGAAGGACACCCCTCTCAGGCCGTCCTCTCGTTCTACGCGACACGGACGGTCCGGGGCGTCTCGACTTATCCAACCGGGTTGCTCGGCGAGGGAGCGCAGATACTCACCCCCGCCGCTTGCGACCGAGTCGCAACCGCCGCCCTCTCCACCACCTCCGCGGTCAAGCGCGACAACAGCATGTTCAGAGCGGCCTTCGATCGCCTCGCCCCGCAGGTGGGGCGGCTGCCCTCGACCGCAACGGAGACGCGGTCCGCGCCGCACCTGGCACGCCGCTGGCGCTCCGACCCAGCTGTCGAGATGCACCGCCGATCGATCGGCGACGGTCCGCTCGCACCCTACGTCTCCTCCGACCTCACGGCCTGGCTGGCGACGCCGGCGCGGGATGAGCTGTCCGGAGACCTGCGCCTGGGCATGGAGACGGTGAGCCTCTTCCATGCCTGGTGGCGCCGCTACCGAGATCGGCTGCGAGAGGTCGACGGCAGGGACCTCTACGGCTAGGCGGGCTCATCGGCGACGGCGAGCCTGGCGGATCATCCGCCCCACGGCGCGGAGAGGAGCTGTCAGACGCCAGGTAAATGTGGTCTCGTAAGCATGCACGGTCGCGGCAACCGCCTCGATCCGGCCGGCTTCTGCCCTCCGCACACTGTCAAGGGCCTCTCTCTTCTCCCGCTCGGACTCCATGAGCAGGCCGCGCAGGTGCGCGTTCTCGTGGCTGAAAGCTTGAACGTCGACGCGAGCGCGCCACTCGAGACGAACTAGCCGTGCCATCTCCTGAAGTGGATCGTGAGGACGCCGGGTCGGAGGCGCCAGTCGCTCGAACAGCTCGAGCAGTTGCTGAGCATGGACGCCCGCCCGGTGGTGAGCGATCACGAGGTCGTGGTTGACCGGACCCATCGACGCGCTGTACTGCCGCAGGTCCTCGCTGAGCCGCGCGGGGTCGATGATGACACGGCCGCTTCGACCGCCGAGGCCGTCCGCCTCGATCGCGGGATAGGACTCAGCGGTGATCCAGCCGTCGCCTCCGTTCCAGTCATAGACGTAGGCGGCACGGCCACATGCCATGGCCTCAAGAATCGAGCGTCCATAGCCGATGACGATGTCTGCGTCGAACAGGGCCGGGCGCGGATCGGCCGCGTGGCCGGCGGTCCCACCGAGCCGTGTCAACTCGAGTCCGGCATCGGCACAGGCGGACTCCAGCATCGCGAGGCGGTCGCCATTAGGGGTGTTGCTGAGCATCAGCGCCCGGCGGGGCGTGTCGGGAAGCGACCCACGCGCTACGAACCGCTCGGTGTCGATCGGCTGGGACAGGCGCACGACCTCCACGTCGACCGCAAACCGGCGCAGGCGCCTGGCGATCCTCTCGTTGAGCGCCACGGCGAGGCCGATAGTCCCGTCGAGCTGAGGCGGCGCCTGGAGATCGAAGGTTTCGCTATGGGCGACGAAGAGCTGCGGAACGCCCGGGCAGCCATCGGCGATCTGAAAGGAGACACCTGGGTCTTGGACCAGCGCCGCATCGCAATCCTCGGGCAGCTCCGCCTCACCGACGACGGTGAGCCCTCGGTCGAGAGCAACCGCCACGCCGCCGCCTGGCTCGGGGGTATAGACGACCACCTCGTGGCCGAGGCGGTCGAGTTGCTCGGCGACGGTCAGGAGATAGGACTCGCTTCCCCCCAGCCCGAGATGATTGGTAGCCAGCAGAAGCTTCATGAGGCGAGCTTACGGCGCTGATTGCAATGAATGCATGTAGACATCGCTCAATTAGCAGGCAGAAAGCCAGAGCAGCCCGACGATGAACGTGGACTGGCCACCCGAGCCCCACCACCCAACCGCCCGTCGGGAGAGATCCACGTCTGGCGCGCTGAGCCGGACCGACCGGGCTGGCCCTCACATGAGCTGCTCCCACCCGCGGAGAGCGAACACGCCGAGGGAATGCGGCGGCCCCCCTCCCGCAACCGCTGGGTCGCCTCGCGCTGGGCGTCGTAGCGTGCTCGGCCGCTATCTGGAGGGAGAATCCGAAAGCGATCGCGGCATGCCGACGCTCGGCGACCACACCGCCACCCTGAGCTTCAACCTCAGCCACTTCGGCGCCCTGGCCCTGATCGCGGTGACGGAGGGGCGCGAAGTCGGGGTCGACATCGAGGAGATCGACTCCGGGCGGGACGCCATCGCGCTTGCGGAGCGCGGGCTCGACCCCGCCGCGCCGGCCGAGACCCAGGCGACTGCCTTCCACGAAGCGTGGGCCCGGCAGGAGGCGGTCGTTAAGTGCCTGGACAGCGGCCTCGGCGCCCCACTTCGCATCGCCCGTCGCCTATCGGCCCTCGAGCCCGGCCCGGCCACGCCGCCGCGCTCGCCGTCGCCGGGCGCGATGCACTGCTCTGCCGGTGCTTCTCCCTCAGCTCGACCTGAGCGCGCGCGGACTCAAGCGGCTTCTGGGGCCTCGTCCTCTCCGCCATGACGCCGCCCAGCGGCTATCGCCAGGGTCGAGCCCGTCACGCCCGCCGCAAGCGCCGCCAGGGCCCACCCCGGTCCGGTCTCCCCGGTGCCCAGCATGGCGTCCACCGAGGGGCTCCCTGGGCCTCCGTCGACCAGGGCGAGCAGGCCTGCGATCAGCGTCAGGTTGAACTCATAGCCGCCTTTGGACGCCCAGAGGCCGTTCTTCAGATGCACCGTTCGGATCGCGGTGATCATCGTCGCGATCAGCGTCGCGGCGGCGGCGGGCGTGAAGGCCCCGGCCACGATCATCGCCCCGCCGATCGTCTCCGAGGCGCTGGCCGCGATCGCGTTCCGTCGTCCGGGGCGCATGCCGAGGGACTCCATCATCCCGCTGGTACCGTCGAGGCCGGGGCCACCGAACCAGCCAAACCACTTCTGCGTACCGTGTCCGACGAACAGCCCGCCGATCACGATCCTCGCGATGAGAACGTCCAAGCTTCATCTCAGATCCTCCAGGGTGGGCTTCAACATTGCTGACAAGACGCACATGCTCACTCCGCCGCCGGGCGGGCGGCGAGCTCGACGGCGCACTCCGGCAGCTGGCCGTCCAGCGCGGTGTCGAGAAGATCGTTGAGGGCGTCGCGCTGCCCGGCGTTAAGGGCACTGAGTACGTCGTCCTCGATCGCGTCCAGAACCCGCCCCACCTGCTCCAGGGCACGCTCTCCGGCGGGCGCTATCTCGACGATGTGGCGGCGGCGGTCAGCCTGGTCGCGGCGCCGTGTGGCAAGGCCGGCGTCCTCGAGCTCGTTGAGCAGCAGCACCACGTTGCTCGGGTCGATCGAGAGCGCCTCGGCCATCGCCTGTTGCGGAGCGGGCCCGTGGTCGCGCAGGTAGCTGAGAGCTACGAGCTGGCGCTGGCGTAAGCCCAGTGGGGCCAGCTCGGCCTCGAAGCGGTGGTTGATCGCCCGCGCCAAATGGGCGATCAGAACGGTCGACCTTGCCGAGGTGGCCTTGGCCTGGGTGACCATAATGTGAATTGTAGCCTAGGGATGATCCTTGCTACATTGACGATTCCTGACCGATTCCGCGACAACCGTCAGCGACCGCCGTCGCTGGATCGCGCTGGTGATCCTCTGCTTGGGCCAGCTGATGATCGTGCTGGACGCGACGATCGTCAACGTCGCCCTCCCCTCGATCCAGGGCGACCTGCATTTCACCCAGGCCAACCTGACCTGGGTGATCAATGCCTACCTGATCGCCTTCGGCAGCTTCCTGCTGCTGGCCGGGCGGCTGGGGGACCTGGTCGGTCGCAAGAAGGTCTTCCTCAGCGGCCTGGCGCTGTTCACCACAGCCTCGGCGCTCTGCGGCGTTTCCGACAGCCAGACGCTGCTGATCAGCGCCCGCTTCGTCCAGGGAATCGGCGGCGCGGTCGCCTCCTCGGTGATCATCGCGATCATCATCACCGAGTTCCCGACAGCCCGCGAGCAGGCAAAAGCGCTGGGCGTGTTCGCCTTCGTCGCCTCGGGGGGCGGGTCGATTGGGCTGCTCGCCGGCGGCGTCCTCACCCACGCGATCAACTGGCACTGGATCTTCTTCATCAACGTCCCGATCGGCGTAGCCGCGATCGCGCTCGGCATCGTCTTGGTCGAGGAGAATGAGGGCGCCGGCCTGCGCCAGGGCGTCGACGTGCTCGGCTCGGTGCTGATCACGGCCGCGATGATGCTCGGCGTCTACACGATCGTCGAGACCGACAGCTACGGCTGGGGCTCGCCACGGACGCTGGGCTTCGGCGCGGTCGCGCTGGCGATGATCGGTGCCTTCGGTGCCTATGAGGGACGGATCCGCAATCCGATCATGCCGCTGCGGGTGCTGCGCTCGCGCAGCCTCACCGGGGCCAATCTCGTCCGCGGCTTCCTGGTGATCGGGATGTTCTCCTCGTTCTTCCTCGGCGCCCTCTACCTCGAGCACGTCCTCGGCTACAGCTCAATCGACACCGGGTTAGCTTTCCTGCCGATGACGCTCAGCATCGGAGTTCTGTCGGTCGGGGTGACGCCGCATCTGCTCAGCCGCTTCGGCGCCAAGAGGACGCTGATCCCGGGCCTGGTGATGGCCCTTGCCGGCCTCCTCATCTTCGCCCGCGTCCCGATCCACGCCGACTACTGGACCGAACTCTTCCCCGCCTTCCTTCTGATCGGCCTCGGCGCCGGCACCTCCTTCATGCCGCTAATCACCCTCGCGATGTCGGAGGTGCCGAAGCCCGATGCCGGCCTCGCCTCGGGCCTCGTCAACGTCTCCCAGCAGATGGCCGCGGCGGTCGGCGTCGCGGTGCTCGGCACCCTCGCGGCGAGTCGGACCAACGAACTCCTTGCCGCCGGGCACTCCCCCGCCGGCGCGCTGACCAGTGGCTACCGCTTCGCGTTCCTGATCGCCGCCGCCTGCGTCGCGGTCGGCATCGCGCTCGCCGCCGGCGTCCTGCGCTCTCCGGCTCCGGGTGGCGAAGAGACCACTGCCCCTAGCACCGAGGAACTCCGCATCCGCGAGGGCCTGCTCGCCGACGAGCTGCTCTGAGGCCCGACCCAGCGCTCTGTCACCGAGCGGCTCCGCCTACCTGCGCGCGGTTGACCTCGTGATCGCGACGAAGGCATGCCAGGCGGGCTTGGGGCGGAAGCCCGGGCCGCCATGGAAGAGGCCGACCGAGTCACAGAAGTCGCAGGAATCGGGAAGGTCCTTCCAGGAGAACCAGTAGACCTGCTGGAGGTCGAGGCGGCGCTGGTTGGTGATCAAGTATTTGTAGGCGCCGCGCAACTCGCGGACCTGGCCCTGGATCCCCTGCTCGAAGGCGTCCTTGAGATAATCGTTCTGGGAGCCCCAGCCCATCTCGGTGATGTAGAGAGGGATGCGATCGTGGTTTTTGACCATCACCTCGTGGACGCCTTCGACCAGCCCTTCCAGGACTTCGGTGTCGGCCGCGTAGGGGTGCAGGGCAACGCCGTCGAAATCGGCCTTGATCCCCGGCACGCGGTAGAGGGCGCTGAGGAACTTGGCTGCCGGCATGCCTCGCGCCCCATTTGCGGTCGGCTTGCCGAAGAGGCCGGAGAGGATCACCTTCGCCTGCGGGTCGGCTTCTTTGATCGCCTTGGCGGAGATCTCGACAAGCTTCGCGTAGCGGAGCGGGGAGACCGGGTAGGCGAAGTAGAAGAAGTTGACCTCGTTCCAGATCTGCCAGGCCCGGATCGGGGTCGGGTTGGGGATCGCCGGTTCGTAGTCGATGCCCTCGTGGGAGTGTTCGGCCCAGAATTCGCCTCCCGGCCCGTAGCGCCTGACCGCGGCCTGAAGGAAGGCGGCCCACGCCTTGCGCTGGCGGGTGGTCTCGATCGGGAACGTGGTCCACTTGGGAGTCAGCCAACGCGGGGTGGAGTAGAGGAAGGGGAGGACCCGCAGGCCGGTGCGTGCCGCGACGGCGACGGTGCGGTCGAGGCCGCCCCAGTCATAGCCACCGCCGGCAGTGGGCTGGATCGCCGCCCAGGAGACCGGCACCCGCACGCTTTCGATCCCGCCGGCCTTCATCCGCTTGGCGTCGGCGGCGCTCAGTTCGTTCTGCGGCACGATCCCGAAGAAGCCAGGCGGCACGCCGGCCGGCGCCCGGCTCGTCGCCGCCGCCGTCGCGACCGTCGCCGCCGCAAGGCAGGCGAGGAGTAGGGCGGCTGACAGTGCTCGCTTCACCAAGCGGGGAACGGTAGCTGGCCCATCACCCTGCAACACCGCGGCGCAGCGCATGTAGCGACGGCATTGAGCGCCCCCTCGCTTCAGTAGGTCCCGCCCAGCTTGCGGTGATCCCAGGTCGCCGTGCGCAGCGCCTTGAAGCGGATCGCCACCCGCTTCGGAGCCTGCGCCTCCAGCGCCGCCTTCGCGTCGCCCTGCACCGTGGAGATCCCCTCCGCATAGCGCAGCGTCAGCTCCTCGGCGAAGCCGATCACCGCCTCGAAGTCGCGGTGGATCTCCGCCTCGGCCTCGATCATCGCTCCGCGCAGCTCGCCGTACTCGTGCCCGCTCTCGACCAAGACCGTCGCCCGCGGGTCACGTTCCAGGTTGCGCACCTTCTGCGACTTGGCGTAGGTCCACACCCATACCTCGCCCAGGCGCGGCACGAACCACATCGGCATCGAGTGCGGCCAGCCGCGCGGCCCGAGGCTGGAGATGACCGCGACCCGCTCCCCCTCGAGCAGCTCCTCCAGCTCCGCCTCGCTCAACCTGATCTGCCCACGGCGGCTCATCTTCATCCGACTCTAAGCGGCGGGCTGCTCCAATGCCCCGCCGCCTGGCGCGCCGGCGCCGCACAGGTAGGTGTGGCGACCGGGCCGGGCCGGGCCGCAGCCGGGCAGGGCGACCCTGCCGCGGGTGCCGCGGGGGGCGTCGACGGTCACCCGAAGCCCGCCCCGCACCCGCCTCCAGCCGACCCCGAGCGAGCCGTAGGGGGTGCCGACGCTGCCACGGGCGAAACGTAGCCCGATCGGCTGGGGTTCGACCGTCCAGGTCCGCCAGCCGGGGCTGGTCGGGCGCATGCCGAGCACGTAGGCCGAGAGCGCGTAGGTGGGCGCCGTGCTCCAGCCGTGCGCCAGCGAGGTGCGGCCGGCGCTGAGGCGGCCGTGGTCCAGCCGCAATGGGCGCCCGTCGAGTGCCATCGCCTCCCACATCGTGCCGGGGCCGGCGCGAACCATGTGGCCCCAGAGCGCTTCCATCATCTGGCGCGCTTCGGCGCCGCGGTGGTGCTGGAGCAGCGCGATCAGCTGCCAGCCCGAGATGAAGGGTGAGATGAAGCGTTCGGCGTAGGGGTCTTCGACTTCGACGGTGAGGGGCCCGTAGGGGCTGGAGAGCCGCGCCGCGAGGCCGTCGAGCACCCCTTCCGCGCCTTCGCCGGCGATCCCCGAGAGCACCGCCTCCACGTTGGCGTCCTGAGGGTAGTCGCGGTAGCTCGTGCCGCCCACGAAGAGGCCGGCGCTCGGGTCATAGAGCCTGGCGCGCACCGCGGCGGAAATCTCCTCCGCTGTCGCTTCGTCGGCCGCCGCCGGCCCGGCTTCGCCGAGGCGGGCCTCGACGCCCGCCAGCTGGCGCAGCGCCGCCACCCAGAGAGCATTGGTGAAGGTGTCGGCTTCCTGGAGCGGGTCAAAGGCGCCCCAGCCGAAGGAGCCGCCGCGGAAGAGTCCGTCGGCGCCGAGGTGGGTGCGCAGGTATTCGACCGCCAGCCCCATCGTCGGCAGCAGCGTACGGACGCGGCGGGCATCGCCGGAGAGCATGTAACGATCGCAGACAGACGCCACCCAGGCCGCGGTGTAGGAGGGCAGCGTCCCTTCGCTGGCCAACCCGGGCGGCGAGGAGCGAAGCGCCGCGGGGGGAGGCCCGTCGGCGGGACCGAGGCCCCGCGGGCAGCTTATATCGAGGTCGGAGGCCATCGGGATGTAGCCGCTCGGCCACTGCTGGCAGGAGAACATCGCCAGCGAGCGTTCGATCGCGGCCGGCATCTGGCGCACCGTGTAGCTGCCGACCAGTGCCTCCATCTCCAGGTCGCCGAGCCAGACCAGCCGGTCGCGCTTTGCCCCGTCGATCACCACCGTGCCGCCGCGGCTGTGCGCGGTGTCGAGGTCCAACGTGTAGGCGCCTGCGTACCAGATGCGGTTGAGCAGCCTGCTGCTCGAGTAGAAGCGGCCCAGGTAGTCGCTGGGGCGCGGGTCGATGTGCGAACTGCGGACGCGCAGGAAGTCAAGCGCAAATGAGCCGTGCGCTTCGAGCAGCACGTAGCGCTCACCGCCCCTGACCCCGGGCGATCGGAAGAGGCCGCGGTGGGTGATCAGGTCCGAGCGGGCGTAGTGCCTCGTTTCGTCGCTGAGGGAGCGCAAGGGGCCCATGTCGCCGCCCTTTCGGAGCTGTGAGCGCGACTCGCTGTAGGAGAGGCGAATCTGCCCGCGCGCCCTGCTCGCGCGCGCTTCGACCCAGCCGCCCACCTCCTTGCCCATGTCGATCACCAGGCGGGCGCCGCGCCGGATCTCGAGCTCGCGCCCCCCGGGCCGGAGCAGGCCGCGGGGCGTTCTCACCGCGCCGCCCAGGACCCGCACCGATCGAGGGTAAGAGAGGCCGGAAGGATTGTCGAGCACGAAACGGCGCCAGCCGGCGCTCGCCGCGGGCGCGAGGAGGAGGACGAGGGCGCAGGCGAAAGCCGCCGCCAACCCCCCGCGCAAAGCTCGTCCGATCATCGTCTCGCCGCGGCATTCTGCCGGGGCGGGAGGCCGGCACGGTGCAGGGGCCCTGCGGTGGCGGCGCGAGCGATCGCCTGCGGGCCCTCGATCCGGCCCGCCACGCTTCAAGGCGCGGCAGATTTCAGGTTGAACGAACGCCGGTAGGCGGTCGGGGTGGTCGACGTGACGCGGCGGAAGTGCTCGCGCAGCGAGGCGCCAGTGCCGAAGCCGGCCCGCCAGGCGACATCGTCGATCGGCAGGTCGGACTCCTCGAGCAGGCGGCGGGCCTCCAGGACGCGCTGGGAGAGAAGCCAGCGCAGGGGCGTCGTGCCGGTCTCCTGAAGGAAGCGGCGGGCGAAGGTGCGGGGGCTGACCCCGGCGTGGGCGGCCAGGGCGGCGACGTCGAGTGGCTCTGCGAGGCGCTCCGTCGCCCAGCGGCGCGTTGCCTCCAGCGACCCGTCCAAGCCGGCGGGCGGGCGCTTGATGAACTGCGCCTGGCCTCCCTCCCGCTGGGGCGCCGCGACCATGTGGCGCGCGACCCGATCCCCGACTGCCGCGCCGAAATCCTTGCGGATGACGTGGAGGCTGAGATCGATGCCGGCGCTGAGGCCGGCCGAGCTCATCACCTCGCCTTCGTCGACGTAGAGGGCCGACGGATCGACGTCGATCGCCGCAAAGCGGTCGGCCAGCTCGGCCGCCCAGGCCCAGTGCGTGGTCGCCCGCCGGCCGTCGAGCAGCCCCGCGTAGGCAAGGGCAAAGGCGCCGGTGCAGACCGAGACGACGCGGGCGCCGCGCCTGCCCGCCCGTCGCAGCGCGGCGATCGCCTCCTCGGGGGGCGGCTCCAGGACGGCGAAGTAGCCGGGGACGACGATCGTGTCCGCCCGAGCGAGCGAGCCGAGGCCGATCCGCGGCTTGACCGTGAAGTCAGTCGTGGTGCGCACCTCGGCTCCTCCCGGCGAGCAGGCCGAGAACCTGTAGAGCGGGGCGCCATCCGGCCGCGCCGCCAAGGTGAATGCCTGGGCTGGCGCCGCGAGGTCAAAGGCAACAAGGCCGTCGAGGCAGAGGGCAACCACCCGGTGCATTGGCAGTAATCTATCGAACATTGGCAATCCTGCCTCTGGAACCGACGCCCCGGCGCCACCATGATCTACCCCATGCAGATCGCCATCCTCCTTTTCGACAAGCTCACCGCCCTCGACGCAGTCGGCCCCTATGAGGTGCTGCGCTCGGTGCCGGGCTGGGAGGTCCGCTTCGTCGCCTCTGCCAAGGGTGAGGTGCGGACCGACAGCGCCGCGCTCGGCCTCAGCGCCGACTACTCCCTCGAGGAAGTCACCGCACCCGACGTCGTCCTCGTCCCGGGCGGCAAGGGCAGCCGGCCGCTGATGGAGGACGACGCGGTCCTCTCCTGGCTGCGCGCGGTCGATCGGGGAACCAGGTGGACGACCGCGGTCTGCACCGGCTCGCTGGTGCTCGGTGCCGCCGGACTGCTGGAGGGCAAGCAGGCTACCTGCCACTGGTTCTTCCTCGAGCAGCTGCGCGAGCTCGGCGCCGATCCGGTCGGCGGTCGCTTCGTGCAGGACGGCAAGACGATCACCGCCGCGGGGGTCTCGGCCGGGATCGACATGGCGCTGCACCTGGTCGCCCGGGAGGCCGGGCCAGAGGTCGCCCAGGCGGTCCAGCTCGGGATTGAGTACGACCCCCAGCCGCCCTTCGACGCCGGCTCCCCCGCCAAGGCCCCCGCCCCGATCGTCGAGGCCGTCACCGCGTTTTATATCGCCGCTGCGGAGCAGGAGTGAGCCCGCGCTCAGGCCCCAGCGCGGAGGCGCAGCCGCTGTGCCGCGCCCCCTTCGACGCCGCTAGGAGCCCCGCCTGAGCTCGACCGCTCGCGTTGCACGGGAACCGGGAATTGCAACCACGAGCTGGGCCTCGAGCTTGCCGCTTGCCTGCAGCAGTGGGCGACCTCGGGCGTTGAGGACTACCCGGTAGGTGTGGGAGCGACCGCCCGCCAGCCGGAAGGCGCGGCGGGCAACGGCGACGCGCACGACCCTTGTCCGTCCGCGCCTGGAGCGGATCGCCACCCGGACGCGGGAGCGCATCAGGATCTGGCCGGGGCAGGTTTCGCCCGCCGGCCACCCGCAGCGAACCCCGACGCTCAGCGAGCCCGCGGTGGCACTGACACCTGAGACGGTAAGCGGCGGGATGCTCGGCCCGGCTGCCGCGGCGCCCACGGTGGCCCCTTCGACGTAGTCGTTGTCGATGTTGATCGTCACCCCGCGATAGGTCTCGTTGTGGGCGCCGCGGTACTGGTGCAGACGTTGGTGACGAGCCCAGGCGCTGCTCGGGAGGTAGGGGTCGAGGGTGTTTGCCTCGCCGTTCCAGTTCGCGGTCCAGATATCGTCGGGCTCGCCGTAGCCGGTGCCGATTTCGCTCGCCAGGTCGGCGATTCCGGAGTCGCTGCTGCTGTAGACACCGGAGCTGTAGCCCAGCCCGTGCAGCCGCGCCGTCCAGGCGGCGAGAAAGGTGAGGGTGGCACGGCTGGCGCTCGTGGTCCGCGTGTAGCCCTCCATGTCGAAGTAGATCGGGCTGCCCGGCCCGATCCCGACGCTGCGGGCCTCTTCGACGGCGTTCTCGGCGGCTTCGGTCCCCTGCTCGGTCGCATTGCTTGAGCCGAGCTTGGCGCAGCCGCCGCAGCTGCTGGTCGGCGCCTGGCGGCCGACGTAGAGGGGGATCGGGTGCCAGCCGGCAGCCAACTCGGTGCTCACCCAACCCGATGTCAGGTTCGGCTGGGCGCAGGCGCGGTTGACGCCGCCGATGTAGATGCCGAGGGCGCGATAGGGGGAGGCCGACCAGGCCGACATCGTCCGCGAGGAGGGCGTGGCGCAGGCATCGAAGCCGAGGCCGGTGAAGGGGGAGCCCGATCCGGGCGCGGTGGCCGAGCCGCCGGGGGTCGAGGCTCCCCCCGGCGCGGTCGAGGCCTGAGCGGCCCCCGCCGCAGCCCCCGGATCTAGGAGGATCGCCCGGCGCCGGCCGATGGCGTTGGCCGAGCAGCGCTGGTTTGCGGCCGGCCTCCCCAGGTAGACGGCACGGCGGTCGAGCCGCACGCACATCCCGGGGTGCTCGGCAAGCCGGTAGACGGGCCATGATGCCGGTGTCCTGATGGCGCGGCCGCGGAAGTGGATCACCGCGACGCGCCCCCCAGCCCATGCCAGGGGCGGAGCGGCGAGCGCCTGCCACGCCGTCGCGAGGACAAACGCGGTTAGGGCTGCCGCCAACGCCAGCTCTCCGGCGCGCGCGACTGGTCGAGCGCGATCGGCCATATCCATACCGAACACATCCTCCCCGGCGAGGTAGCGCTTTGCAGCATCCGGGTTGAGACGGGACGGATCGTTCAGGCGCCGGGCGGCGCCAGCAGGAGCTCCCGCCAGGGACCCTCGCCGACCATCGGCTGGGTGCGCCCAGCCAGCCAGTCGGCCTGAAGATCGTCGTAGTGGGGGCTGGCCGGGTGCCCGGACTGGCCGGTGAACGCCTGCCAACGGGAGCGCTTCGGGTCGGTGGGATCGGCAACCATCCGCCAGCTCGGCGCCCACACCGCCCGGTAGGGGTCATTGGGGTCATAGGCGATCTGGCTGATCGTCTCCTGCGCGCCGCCCGCCCGCAGGCGCCGGTTCAGCAGCCGCCGCAGCAGCGGGTTCGCGTCCCCCAGCGGGTGGGGGAACTCCATCTCGTGCACGCGGCCCCAGCTCCAGCCCTCGGGATCGGTGCCAAAGCGATCGCCGAGGTCATCCAGCGCCCCGCCCAGCGCCTCCAGCACCAACTCCTCCCAGGGGCGGCCGATCAGCTCCTCATCGCCTTGGGCCCAGAGCTCCATCAGGTGGGAGTGCCAGCGCCAGGGGGAGGCGACGTGCGCCATGAAGCCGTTGTCGGCGCGGTCTAGCCAGCGCTCGGCCAGGTCGCGGTCGCCGATCGCCGCGCGCGCCACCTCACGCGCCAGGCGCAGCAGGAAGGCCTGATAGATCGTCCCGGCGACCGTGTCGGGGTCAAGCCGCCCGTCCCAGCTGCGCAGCCGCTCGATCGCGCTTCTCTCACGCTGCGCGGCGGGCCTCAGGCGGCCCAGCCGCCGCGCCACCTCCAGGCCGGGGATCGAGAGGACGTCGGACTGCATCGCCGCAAAGCCATCGAGGTCGTGCTTCTCGCTCGCCCGCAGCAGCTGCTCGATGCGCGCCGCGCGGAAACCGTCGAGCCAGTCGCTGGTGATGTGGTGGGGGTAGGAGTCGCCAACGATCCGGTTGTTGGCGGTGATCAGGAAGCCGCTCTCAGGATTAACCAGCTCGGGCAGCTCCTCGTAGGGAATCGTCCCCTCCCACTCAAACTCCCCGCTCCAGCCCGGCTTGGGCACATCCGGGCAGCCGCCGCGGCGCCGCGGCAGGTGACCGATCAGCTTGTAGCCGATCGAGCCGTGGCGGTCGGCCCAGACCAGGTTGGAGGCGGGCGAGGTGTGGCCCTCCAGCTCGCGGACCAGATCAGTTCCGGAGGTGATCTCATCCAGCCTGTAGATGCCGGGAAAGGCGGTCGGGGCATCGAGGGCGATCCAGCGCAGCGCCAGCGGCTCGGCGTCATCGGCGCCCAGCGCCTCGTTGACGATCGGCCCATGGTGGGTGATCCGCACCGCGAGGACCTCGGGGGCAGCGCGTCCCTTCACGGCGATCTCCTCGCGCACGATCTGAAGCGCTCGCCACTCGCCCTCGAACAGGTAGCGTTCTCCCTCGATCCTCTCGATGAAGAGGTCCTGGACGTCGGCCAGCACGTTGGTAAAGGTCCAGCAGACATCGTTGTTCTGGCCCATGTAGTGGCCGGGAAGACCGGGCAGCGAGGAGCCGCGGGTGAACCGCTCGCCGACCTGCAGGGAGATCTGGTACCAGATGCCCGGCATGCTCGGCGGCAGGTGCGGGTCGGCGGCGATCAGCGGCGCGCCGGTCGCGCTCAGCGCCCCCGAGACCGCCCAGTTGTTCGAGCCGCTCGCCTCGGGCGCCAGCCCGATCGAGCGTCGCACCGCGTCGATCTGCTCGGCGAGCCCGAGCCCGTCACCCGACCACGGTTCCTGGGTGACGATCGGGTTGGCGGCCGGGTAGCCGGGGTCGAGCTTGGCCGCCAGCTCGGGACCGAGCGCCCGCGCCATGTCGGAGCGCAAGAGCTCGCGCTCCCAGTTGGTCGAGAGGCCGAAGGAGAGCAGCTTGCCGAGGCTGAGGATGTCGACGGGACGCCAGGGCTCAAAGCCGAGCCGCAGCAGCTGCATCTCGAAGGGCAGCGCCTTGGCGCTCGCTGCCGCCGCGTTCACCCCCTCGCAGAAGCGCTCCAGCACGGCGGCGAGCGCCGGGTCAAGCGCCGCAGCCTCGCGCTCGGCGACGCGGCGCATCCCCAGGGTCCGCATCAGCCGATCGACCGGCAGGCCCTCTTCGCCCGCCATCTCGGAGAGCCTGCCGCTGACCACGCGGCGGTAGAAGTCCATCTGCCAGAGCCGATCCTGGCCGTGGCAGAAGCCCTGTGCGAACCAGAGATCGGAGCGGCTTTCAGCCTCGACGTGGGGGACGCCCCAGCGGTCGCGGCGCACCCGCACCGGCCCCTCAAGCCCGTCCAGCTCGATCGTCCCTTCCTGGCGGGGGAGCGGGCGGCGGGCCAGCCAGTGCCAGGCGGCGGCACTCGTCACGGCGGCGATGCCGGTGCCGGCGGCCCCGGCCAGCAACCCCGCCCGCGCCGCCCGCCTCTGGTCGAAGATGCTCACTCCATCTGTGTATCAGTTGGCCAGCCGACCAGACAGCCGCCCCTCCGCCTCGAGCTTTTGCAGGTGGGCCTCCATGACCAATGCCGCCACCGGGCGGACCTCATCGGGCACGTCGTCCCAGACCTCGGCGAGCAGCGCCTCGCGGGAGCGCTCGCCGCGCTTGAGGGCGGCGAGCAGGCGGCGCTCGCGCATCTCGCGGTGCTCGACGTACTCGGCGAGCTTCGCCGCGGGGTCGGTCACCCACGGCCCGTGGCCTGGGCAGATCAACTCGATCGGCTCGGCTTGCAGCAGCCGCAGCGAGTCCAGGTAGGCGGCGAGCGAGCCGCCGTCGGGCGGGACGAAGGTCGAGCCCTCGCCCAGCACCAGATCGCCGCTGAAGCAGACACCGTCGGCGCTCAGAAGGCAGACGTGATCGGCGGCGTGGCCGGGGGTGGCGAGCGCCCGCAGGCCGCCGTACTCGGTGCCGTCCTCCGCTAGGACCACCTCGACCCCGAGTCGCTCGGCGCCGGCTGCATGATCGCCATGGCTGTGGGTGAGCAGGACCGCGCCGATCCCACCGCGCTCCTGCGCCGCCGTGCGGATCGCCGCGAGGTGGCCGGCATGGTCGGGGCCGGGGTCGATCACCGCGCACGGCGCCGATCCGTAGAGGTAGGTGTTCGTCCCCGCCAGCGTCATCGGCCCCGGATTGGGAGCAGTGATGCAAAGTACCTCCGGATGGCCCGGGGCCGGCTCGGGGCGCGCTGCGCTGCCCTCGCTCAGGCGGTGACCTCTTTGGCGATCGCCTCGCGCGCGTCCTCGGGCTCGAGCACTACCAGGTCGCCCGCCCCCCGCAGGATCTCCCGCACCAGCCACGACGTTCCCGCGTAGGGAAGCTCGACCACGACGGCGCCGTCGGCGAGCTCCTCGACCACGGTGCGCTCCTCGCGCAGCCAGCGTGCCCGCTCCGGCGAGACCCAGACCCGGGCGACCTGCGCGGTCGGCACCTCGCCGTGCGTCATCCACCCCTCGACCCCGGCCAGCTCCTCGACTTCGGGACGCGGCTCGAAGGCCCGTCCCGAGAGACTCGCCTCCTTGATCCGGTCGAGCTTGAAGTGGCGCACGCCCTCTTTGGTCAGGTCATAGCACTCCACGTACCAGCCCTCGCGCCCGTTCTCCAGCCGATAGGGCTCGACCGAGCGATCGGTGAACTGGTCCTCGTTCTCCTTGTAGTACTTCAGGTCGAGAACCCGGCTCCCGGCGATCGCCTCGTTGACCAGCCGGGCGACCTCGGCGTCCCCACCGCCCCCCGACGCGATCTCCAGTCCCTCCTCGGAGGGGTCGTGGCCGAGCGCCTCGACGATCTTCGCCCTGGCGCTCTGCAGGCCGCCCTGGGGCAGGTGGTCGCCGAAGAGGTCGATCGCCGCGACCAGCGCCTTCGCCTCCAACGGCAGCAGCCGCGCCGGGCGGGCGAAGTTGTCGCCGTAGGGCTCGGAGTCGACCTCGATCTCCTCGCCGAGGATCTCCGCGTACAGCACGTAGGTGCCACCGCCGAAGTTGACGACGTTGAGCAGCTCGACGTCCTCGCGCAGCTCCTCGTCGGTCAGCTCGAGTCGATCGCGGAGGTCGGCGACCCCCAGCCGCTCCCCTTTCTTCGCCGCCTCGATCAGGAGGCCGGCAAGCGTGACCAGGCGGGCGAAGCGCTCCGGGCGGATCGCCGCCTCGCCGCGGCCGTTGGTGCGCGCCCTCCGCGGCGCCTCGCGCAGCGGCCGCTCGACGATCTTCGCCGGCTCGAAGCCGTTGTGGTGGCGCTCGTGTAGCAGCGCGAGCCGGGTCTCGACCTCCTCGCGCAACTCCTCGGGCGCCAGCACGGCCGCGTTGCGGCGCCAGCGCAGCACCCAGGCGATCAGCTCGCGCTCGGAGGCGTAGTCGGTCTCAAAGACCGAGCCCTTGCCGGGCGCCCCGTCGGCTTTCTTCGCCGCCCGCAGCTCGCCGAAGGCGCCGAAGTCGCGCTCGATCAGCCAGGCGATGCGGTCGCGGACGAAGATCTTCGCGCGCCCCTTTGTCTCGCCCAGCTGCCAGTCGGCGCGCTGGCCGTAGTCGCGGCGGTCGAAGTCCTCCGGCGGGGAGAAGTCGTGCTCGGCCTTGGAGGCGTAGCCGACCTTGCCCTGGATGCGGGAGAGGCGGAAGACCCGCACCGCGTCGCGCTCGTGCGAGTAACCGATCAGGTAGAACTGCCCGCCGCGGAACACCAGGTGGTAGGGATCGACCTTGCGCTTCGCGGTCTCGCCTCGCTCCATCGTGTAGTAGGTGAACTCGATCGTCTTGCGGCGGGAGATCGCCGTCTCGATCTTCGAGAGGCGCTGGGAGAGGTCGCGGCCACCGGCCGAGGCGGTCATCGCCATCTCGACCGGGGCGCGCTCGCCCTCCTTGAGCGGGTTCGGATGGCCCCAGGCGACCTGCTGCAGCGCCAGCCGCAGCGGCTCGGCGTAGGCGAAGCCGCCGTCGGTGAGCAAAAGCAGCGCGGTGCTGAGCGCCGCCAGCTCATCGTCGGAGAACTCGATCGCGTCGAGGTAGAAGTTCTCCGGCGGCAGCGAGTAAAGCTCCGCCTCGAAGAACCCCTCGCCCGGTTTCTCGACGCCGAGTGCGATGCCGAGGCTCTCCAGCTCCGCCCGGTCGGCGTAGAAGCGGCGCGCGAAGGCGTCGTCGTTCATGTCGCTGTAGCCCTCCACCTCACGCTTGATCTCCAGCGCCGAGACCGGCCTTCCCTGCGCCATCAGGAACGAGATCAGAGAGAGCTGGCGGATCAGCTTCTCGGTGTCCTTCGCCACGGGTGCCAGGATAGTGTGCGGCCGGCACCGTGGCTCTCCTGCGCATCCCGCTCGGCTGCCTCACCGCGACGATCGTCCGGCTGGCGCTGATCGCCGCGCTCGCGCTCGCCGGCTACCTTCTCGTGGCAAAACCGCTGCTCGACAAGGCAGACAGCGCGATCAAGACGAGCGGCGTGCAGGAAATCGGCAAGGCGATCGAAGGGCTCGACCGCCAGGTCCAGCGCCAGGTCAGACAGGCGCTGGGCGGGACCCCACGCAGCGGCGCCGAGCGTCGGAGGTTGATCCGCTGTGTCCAGCGCGCAAGCGGGGACGCGAGCCAGGTCCGGCTCTGCATGGGCCGCCTCTAGCTTCAGCGGGCCCAGGCCACAACGGCGAGCGCCGCGCGCTCACGAGCCGCGGAGGCGCGGCTAGGCGGCGCGCTGGCCGAAGTAGGCCGAGCCGGAGAGGGCGCGGTCAAAGCTCGACCAGGCCTCGCCCTCGGGAAGCTCGCGCTCGAGGCGGTCGAAGCTGCCGAGCCGGCCGCCGAGGTTGTCGATCATGTGGACGAGGACGGCCTCACGGGTGGCGGGGAGGACCGGCGAGCCGTGCTCGAGGGAGCCGTGGTGGCTGAGGATGATGTGCAGGAGGGCCTGGGCCAGCCCGGTGTCGAAGCTGGGTACCTCCTCGATCTCGCGGCGCACCAGGTAGTAGCCGAGCGGGATCTCGCCCTGCAGGCGGCCGGCGTCGGTGAGGTCGATCGCCAGCGGGTCATCGTTGTAGGCCGCGGTCTTGCCGATGTCGTGCAGCAGCGCGCCGCTGACCGCAACGTCGCGGTCGATGCCCGGGAAGAAGCCGGCGGCGGCGCTGACCGCCTGGGCGACGGAGAGGGTGTGCTCGAGCAGCCCGTGACGGTAGGCCTGGTGGTAGACCTTCGCCGCCGGGGCCTCGCGGAAGCGCGCCCAGATCGCCGCATCGGCGCCGAAGAAACGCTCGAGCAGCGCCAGCAGCTGCGGGTGCTGGATCGTCCCGAGCAGCGCCCGCAGGTCGCTCTCGAGGCGCTCGCAGGAGACGTCTCGAGGCGGGGGCGAGGTCCGCGGCCCGGTACTCTTGAAGCTCGGCTTCCCGCAGCTCCGCGACCTTGATCTTCGACCCCCAGCGATCGCTGACCTCGAAGGTCCCGGTCACGAAGACGGCGGAACCCGGGCCGGCGAGCGCGTAGCGCGCCTCGGCGTCCTCCCAGGAGACCGCCTCGACGGCGCCGCTGGCATCGCCGAGCACCAGCCGCAGCCATGCCTCGCCGTTGCGCTTGCGTCGCAGCTCGCGCTCGCGCACCGCGAACACGCCGGCGAGAGGGGCCCCGTCCTCCAGCTCGCGCAGCGGCACCCTCGCTGGGGCCGAGGTGTCGATGAGAGCCTGCTGAGTCATCTCACATTCCAAGGTAAAGAGGGGGGCGGACGGCGCAAACTGCGGGCGCAGACCGGTTACTAGAGCGGGCCGGCGAGGCGCAAGCCGCCCTCGAGGTGACCGCCGGGGCCGCTGATCCGCATCGCCGGCACGGTCTCGCTGGTCAGCAGTCCGGTCTCCTCGGTCAGCTCGGCGGCAATCTCGAACCAGCGCTCACAGCGTGAGGGCGCGTCGACGATGACCGTGACGATCGGGACGTGGCGGCGCAGAGCCGCCAGGCGGTCGCCGTGCGGGGCGTGGTCGCCGTGATAGCCCCATACGCCGCGCAGCGCAGTGGCTCCCGCCGCCCCCTCGGCCCGCAGGCGGCGGATCAGCTCCAGATGCAGGGCGCGGCCCTGGTGCTCGGAGCGCTCCGAGCAGTAGACCATCAGCTTCGTCCAGACGCCAAGCCCCGACTCCTCCCCGTCGGGGAGCGGCCGCGGGCGGGCGAGCGAGCGGCCGTCCCGGCGGCAGACGCGGATCGCCTCCAGGGTGGCGAGGGGCTGCTCCAGGGAATCGTCCAGCTCGGCAAGGGCGGCGGCGATCCGGTCACGCCCGCCGACCGCGATCGTCATCGCCGGCACGCTGGCGTTGGCGGCGAAGAAGCGGGCCCGCAGACGCCGGCCCCGCGCGGTGCCGTCGACGCCGAGCAAGACGGTGGCTCCGGCGACTCCGTGCCGGTGCAGCGCCTCGACCACGCCGACGTGGGCGGGGGCGGTGCCCAACCGCGCACCGCGGCCGGTGTAGACGGTCAGTTTCACCTCCTCCTCGGGCTTGTGCTCGGGGCGGCGATCGGAGGCGGCGAAGCGGGCGCGCTCCAGGGTGAGGAGGCCGTCCCCGGCGATCTCCACCAGCTCAGCCGCGGCGGACTCGATCCGCTCCCGGCGGTCTACGGCGACCGCGATGAGCGGCAGGTCCTCGGAGAGGGAGAGCAGGCGGTCGGTCTGCAGCCGCTGCCCCGCCCCGAACCCCTCGGCGCCGCGCAGCAGGACGCTGCTCGCCAGCTCGCGCCGCTCGAAGAGGTCGATGATCGCCTCCGAGAGGAAGCGACCGCGGTGGCGGTCGTGCTCACCGAAGTAGAAGGTGAGCTTTAGCGCCTCTTCCGCGATGGCGGCCGGGGGGCCGCTCATAGCGCGCCTCCCAGCCAGTGGCCGAGGGTCAGGGCCGCTAGACCGGCGACCAGCGAGAGGCCGAGGTTGAGCCAGAGCAGCTCAGCACGCCCCGTCTCCCCAAGCCGGTGAGACTCGAACATCCAGGTCGAGAAGGTCGTGTAAGAGCCGAGGCCGCCGCCGGCGACGATGGTCAGTGCGACCCCGTTCAGGGCGGCGCCGGCAAGGAGGCCGAGGGCTACTGCGCCGCTGAGATTGACGGCGAGGGTGCCAACCGGGAACGGCCCCGTGACCCGCTCGGCGAGTGCCGCATCGAGCAGGAAACGGGCGATCGCCGCGGCACCACCGAGCAGGGCGACGGCGATCCAAGTCGTCGCGCTCATCGCGCCATCCTCGTCCGCCGCACTGCCGCGGTCGACAGGTGGACACAAACGAAGCCGCCGACGATCGTCGCAGCGGCGTAGGCGGCGGCGAGTCCGAGCCGGCCCGTGTCAAGCATCCCGAACAGCTCGAGCTGGAGGGTGGAGAAGGTGGTCAGCGCCCCGCAGAAGCCAGTTCCGAGGAGGGGGCGCCGGTAGCTGGACGGCGGCAACCGCTCCTGCAGCCGGGTGACAATGTACCCGAGCGCCAGCGCCCCCGCCATGTTGACCGCGAACGTCGCCCACGGCCAGGCACCGGCACCGGTGGGCGCGGCCTGCGCGAGTCCCACCCGGACAAGTGCACCGAGAACCCCACCGACGTAGATGGCCACCAGCTCACGGCGGTCGAGTCGCGGCAGCTGCATTGCAAAAGCCTCCTATCAGCGTCGGTGGACGTTGGTAGAGGCCATCAGCGGCCAAGCCGCGGTTATGGAGCGAGCCTCATCGCTCGGATGACGAAGGATAAGGCCCCTTCGACCCAGACCGCTCGATGACGCCCTCCACCATGCGCACGACAGCTTCCAGCCGCACTCCATCTCCTATCGGCAGATCAGCCACTCGTCGCCGGAGCTCCTCGGGGTCGGCGAGGCGATGGCGGAGCGCCCCCTCGACAAACTCCCAATCGCGTTCCCGGCCGGCAACACACTTGGACAGCAACAGATCGTGGATCTCAAGGCACCAGCCCGTCGCGCCGCCGGTGTTCTCGTTCTGGATCGGGACCAGGCGCCGCTCCCAACCGGAAGGCGCAGTCGCCGTCTCCGGGTCGACGGCGTGCGCGTAGTAGCCGAAGGTCGCATCGAAATACGAACCGTCGCCGAGGCTGTCCTCGATCGCGTCGCCTCGCTCGGGGTGATTGCGCGGATAGAGGTCCGCCTCGCGGGAGATGAGCAGCGATTTGGGAGTGGCGGGGAACTGAGCGAGAATCGCCTGACCCCCGACGACAACGAGCTCGTTATCTTCAGCGACGGCGGACGCGGCGCGGATGATGTGCTCGAGCTCCCGGCGGCGCACGGCCTCAACGGATCGCTTCGATAATCCGGCGGCGCTCCTGCTCGTTGAGTACTCCTGCAAACGGGCTGTTCTGGCGCAGGTCCCGTCCCTCTTCATCATCCGCCGCAATCGCGCGGGATACCTCGGGGAGCGACAGGGAGAAAAGCTCTTGCCATTTTTTGGCATAGCGGCGGTGCAAATGCCCCTCGGAGGTCAACTGCTCAACCCGCTCCCGCGCCTCTTCAACCACCTGTTGGTTCAAGCGCTCCGCGATGATGGCGTGATAGGCCAAGCCGCGCCGCTCAGCGATCTGGTGACCGGACCGCGGAAGCGACAGAGGACGGCGTCCCTCTGAGGAAGGCACCGAAACGGACGCCGAGCCGTCTCGACGATCGGCCAATGCGGCAGCGAGGAGATGGCCGTGACGGCCGCTCTTCCTCAGCTCATCGATCGCTTCCCTGACCTCGATGACAAACTGCCGTGGCACCTCACGGCGTCCGCTTGGAGTGAGGGCGATCGGAACCTGCCCGGCGTCGACCCAGCGATCGAGGGCGGTCTGACTCACCCCGAGGATCAAAGCGGCGCGAGAACGACTGAGAGTCGGGCCAAGTTGGGACTCCAGATCACGACGAACCGGCGATACCTCGCCGACCACTGCGGGCACACGTTCGGCACGGCGCAAACGAACGATGTTCTCGGCCAGCTCTTTGCTCTCGGCGACGCTCGGCATGAGGCCAGCCAGTTTAGACAATGTTGAAGAAATATGACATATTTTCTCAATAAGCTTTGCCTACGGGTCGCCGCGAGCAGCGCGTTGCATTCATCGAACTTCATCAATGAATGCTGCTAAGCTGCCACCATCCCCGAGCTGCCCGTGATCGAGTGCTGCACCCCGCTGGCCGGCTCCTCGCTCGCCGAGGCGCGGGCCGCCGAGATGGAGGCGGTGCTGAAGGCACTCGCCGACCGCCACCGGCTGCGGATCGTCAACCTGCTGCTGCGGGCGGGTGGCGAGCCGGTCTGCGTCTGTGAGGTGCAGCCGCTGCTCGGCCTCTCCCAGGGGACCGTCAGCCACCACCTCAAGCAGTTGGTCGAGGCGGGGCTCATCGAGCGCGAGGCTCGCGGCACCTACAGCTACTTCAGCCTCGTCCCTGGGGCGCTCGACGCGATCCGCCAGGTCTTCTCAGCTCCGGCGCGAGTCGCAGCTCCGGCGCACCGGAACCGAGCCTCCGCGGCGCCCGCCTGCTGCTGAGAAGAGCGATGGACGCTCGCCCCGACCTCCCCCGCCGCGCCGCCGCCGAGGCGATCGGCGCCTTCACCCTGGTCTTCGCCGGCTGCGGCGCGATTATCACCGAGGCCGAGCACCCCGGCAGCCTCGGCACGGTCGGTATCGCCCTCGTCTTCGGCCTGGTGATCATGGCGATGGTCTACGCGACCGGCCACCTCTCTGGGGCCCACCTGAACCCCTCGGTAACCCTCGCCTTCACCCTCACCCGCCACTTCCCGGCCCGCGAGGCGCTCGCCTACGTCTGCGCCCAGCTGCTCGGCGCAATCGCCGCCGCCGCACTGCTGGCGGCGATCTGGCCGAGCCAGCCGGCGGCGCTCGGCACCACGCTGCCGACGGTCGGCGCCGGCAGCGCCCTCGTCTATGAGGCGGTGCTGACCGCCTTCCTGATGTTCACGATCATGGCCGTGGCGACCGACACCCGGGCGGTCGGCGCCGGCGCGGCGATCGCGATCGGCGGTGTGATCGGCCTCGACGCCCTCTTCGGCGGCCCGATCACCGGCGCCTCGATGAACCCGGCTCGCTCGGCCGGCCCCGCCCTCGTCTCCGGCGAACTGCACGACCTCTGGATCTACATCCTCGCCCCGATCGCCGGCGCGGCTATCGGGGCCTTTGCCTACCAGCTGGTGCGCGGAGAGCAGCGGCCGAGTCGAGCAACCGAAGACGCTCCCGGAGCGGAGGAGATCGCCTCCTCAGCGGCCGTGGCTGGGGAGCGTTGATGGCTCGGGTCCTCTTCGTCTGCCTCCAAAATGCCGGGCGCTCGCAGATCAGCGAGGCGCTCTTCGCCCGCGACGCGGCCGGCCGCCATGAAGCCCGCTCGGCGGGAACAGCCCCTGGCGACCGCGTCCATCCTGAGGTGGTGGAGGCGCTGCGCGAGATCGGGATCGACCTCTCGACGCGGCTGCCGAGACGGCTCACCGACGAGGATGCCGAGTGGGCCGACATCGTGGTGACGATGGGCTGCGGCGACGAGTGCCCATTCATCCCCGGCAAGCGCTATCTCGACTGGGACCTTCCCGACCCCAAGGACCGCCCGTTGGAGGAGGTCCGCGCCACCCGGGAGGAGATCGGACGCCGGGTCGGCGAGCTGCTCAGCGAGCTCGGCTGAGCAGCTCGCTAGCCTGCCAGCTCCGCAAGGAGCTTCATTAGGTTGCGCTTCCGCTTGTGTGCCTCTCGGACCTGCTCCAGGTACGCTGGGAACTCGTCCCCGTATCCCGCGCAGATCATCAGATCTCGGACCTTGACGAGTAGTTTGGTGGCATCGCCATAGTCGGCCTTGGTCTTGCGTTCAATCGTCGGCTC
Source organism: uncultured Solirubrobacterales bacterium (assembly GCA_963777915.1). GTDB lineage: Bacteria > Actinomycetota > Thermoleophilia > Solirubrobacterales > 70-9 > CAVUPF01. The sequence continues at coordinate 129,210 of CAVZSH010000009.1, forward strand.
GACCTGCTCGCGATAGATGATCAGGGCTTCCCAGGGCTCAGCCCCCTCGAGGGCCTCGGCGAGCGCCAGCCAGACCTCTTGCCGGCAGCCGCCCTCCCGTGCGTCTCGAAGGGCGGCCGCCACGTCCCCCTCCCAGAGACGGATGCGAACGAGCTCGGTGGCATCGCGATAGGACCAGCCATAGCCTCGCGCCCGTCGCTCATCCTGCGAAGCGGCGATCCGGTCTCGGAGCACGTCGAGGGCACGGCCGCACATCTCATCCCAACTCCCGGCTTCCTCCGCATAGGGCTTGAGATCTTCGTATGAGCCAAGGCCTGGATTGGCATCGAAAAGACTCCACATCAGCTCCGCCGACCGATCGTGCTCGCCCCGCTGCCGATGGGCACCGGCCAGGAAGGTTATGAGGCGAGAGTCGGGTCGGTCGGAGAATGCCTCCATCCCCCGCTCTGCCCACTCAAGCGCCTCATCGCCCCGGTCCGCTTCCGCGTAGACCTCTGCGATTCGAAGGAATGAGTACGGCGAGGAGAGGTCGTGCGAGAGCACGGCGACCATGTCGTCCACGTCGCCGGACTGCTCTGCCAGGAGCTTCATCGCATAAGTGATCCGGAAGCGCCCGCTACGTTCTGATAGTTCGTCCCCGGTCAAGAGGAACGGCGCGGAGCGCTTCGCATGAGGATCGTCCTGGGGGCGGAGCGCCGGCAGGCGCTCCCACTCAGCTCGCACGAGCTCCGCATAGCGCCTTCGTCCCATGTCCCCCAGCGGCGACGCGTACACCTCGATCGCGTCGTAGAAGAGCTCGTAATCGGTCGCCATCATCCGCTCGAAGAGGCGCTCCGCGAGCTGGACCGGGTCGAGGTCGGCCCGCTCGCAGGCCTCCAGGTGGAGACGCTGGAGGCTGTCGAAGGCGATGCTCAGATGGCCGTCGGAGTCGTCGATCAACCCGCCGGTGCGTTCGATTGCCGTACAGCAGTGTTCGATCAGGTCGACCGCCTCAGCCGCATTCCCGGCGGCGAGAACGGCTCGAAGAGATCCGATCGTCTCGTCAACGGTGCGGGAGTAGTCGTAGGCCTCGGCATAGCTGACGAAGCCGCCGGGATCAACCGCTCGGTCGATCGCATCGCGAAACGCGGCCATGTCGACGCCGTCCTTACCCGTAGCTGCCCGCAAGCGCAGGCAGTCCTGGAGGCGCTCGTCCTTGCGCGCCTCCTCGAGCAGTAAGTCGATGAGCTCCCTCTTCTTCAGCGATGCGAGGTGATCCCGGACATCGTCGAGAGAGATCGACGCGGACGCGTCGTCGCCCGCCTCAAGCGCCGCGAGGCCGGTGGCGACGCAGTGCTTACAGAAGGCGCCGCTGAGTCCCACCGGGCAGGAGCAGGAGGACTTCAGCTTCCCGTCCTCCCCCCACAGCTCCACCCGGTAGCGATGGGTGCCCTGCACGCTGGCTTCCACGCTCGCCTCGCTCCGAGTCAGTCGCGCCACCTGGCCGGAGGCCGCGTAGTCAACACCGCGCTCGTAGGAGCGGGTGCCGGCGAGGCGGCGCAGGTTCGACTCGTCGAGTAGTTGAGCGAGAGAACTCACGCCGGCGATTTTGCCCGATGCCACGGCGACCGTGACGACCTTACGGGTTGCGCGCTGACTGCACGATCCGCTACACAGGACAGGCCATGGCCGCGGAACCAGCAAAGCAAGGAAGCAAGGCGCAAGACTTGGTGGTGGTCTCGCCGCTGCAGAGCTGGGCCTGCGCCGAATGCTCCGAAACGGGCGACTTCCTGACGATGGAGGACGAGGGGCCACTCTGCCTGGGCTGCGCCGAGATGGACCACCTGGTCTACCTCCCCGCCGGCGACGCGGCGCTCACCCGCCGCGCGAAGAAGGCAAGTGGCCTGTCGGCGGTGGTCGTGCGCTTCAGCCGAGCGCGGCGGCGATACGAGCGGCAGGGAGTCCTGGTGGAGGAGGATGCGCTCGTCCGGGCCGAGCGCGAATGCCTGGCAGATGAGGAGTCGCGAGCGCGGCGCAAGACTCGCGAACAAGCGCACCGAACGGAGGAGGACGGAGAACTCCAAGCGAAGGCGACAACAGAGATTCTGCGTCTTTACCCGAGCTGCCCCTGGGATCGCGCCGAAGAGATCTCGCGCCACGCCTTCACGCGGGGAAGCGGCCGGGTGGGACGCACGGCGGCCGGTCGCGGTCTCGACCCGGAGGCGCTCACCCTCGCCGTAGTCGCCGCGGTGCGGCACGTAGATACGCCGTACGACGAGCTGCTGATGGCGGGCATCGACAGGCTCGAGGCGCGCGCGTACGTGCGGCCCCAAGTCGAGCAGGTCATGGCCGGCTGGAAGGAACAGGCGCCTGCGCAGAGTTGACTCGGCCTACGCTGAGTCAATTCCGAGAATCATCCCGAGGGCCTGCTCGACCTCACGAAGGGTGTCAGCCTTCGCGTTGCCGAGCCGGCGAAGTAGGCGCTTGCGAGCCACAGCCCTGACACCGCGGCAGACCGCAACGCTGGTGCGCTCAATGCCTTCGTCAGGAGAGACTTCCGGTCGGAGCGGTGAGGCCGAACGTGAGCTGGACAGCGGGACGATGACGATCAGCTCGTCCTCAAAGCCCGTGGAGATCTCATCGACCGACGCCACGAGCGCGGGACGGTTCTTTCCGGGCTCCCCTTTCCGCGCGGCACCGAGCGAGGCCAGCCAGATCTCACCGCGCCGTGGTTCAGTCGACGCCATCACCGAGGGTTGTCTCCCAATCGCGCTCCTCGGCCTTCACAGCGGTGACGCCAACGTCCGCCCGAGTGGCATCCCGCTCTGCGCGGAAGATCCCCTCGCGGGCGACACCATGAGCGAGGTCGGCCAACATCGCCGACAGGGAGACGCCGCGCTCGCCTGCCTGCTGAGCGAGAAGATCGCGGGTCTCACGGGTCACCCGGATGGTGGCGGTCTCGGTAGCCATGCAAAGCATTGTAGCGCTACGACTTGGCGACATAAGGAGGCTACTTGCATGCATTGACGCGGGCCGGAATCGAACCGGCGACACCACGATTTTCAGGCAATGTCAGGCGGCGTTAGAAATTTCGGTTCTGCGACCGTTCGGAATTTCCCTGCTCTCACCGCGCTCCTATTTGGGACCGGCTTGCATTCGGGCTTCTGACCTGGCGTTGACCCGAGCGACATCGACGGTCAGCCGATCAGCTTCACACGATGGCGATCGGCAGCATTGCGGCCGAGGGGGCCATCCAGCGTCCACAACTCGGCATCGAGTCGCTCGGCCAGCGCTAGATAGACGGCATCGTAGGCCGAATGTCGTTTCAGCTCCACCGCGATCTCGATGGTGCGGGCATTGTCCGGCGCCAGGTGGAAGGTCACATCGAGCCCGTCGACGATCGCCAGTGCCTCGTCCGTGTCCTCCCTGGAAAGGCTGCCACGAACGCGGCTGCGCGTAAGCGCGCTGGCGATCTCGTATTGGGCCAGCAGAGGAGCATGCAATTCGGTTCCTTCGGCCTCCCACTGATCGAGCAGACCGGCGACCGTCTCGGCATGGGGCTCGCGCAGAACCAGCGCGAGCACGACGCTGGCGTCGATGACGATGCTGGAGGCTATGAGCTGCGCTGCTCCAGCTCGCCCCGAGTCTCGCGTACCAGCGCGGCTGCATCCGCGACCTCCGGCTGGCGCGCCCGCAACGCAGCGGCGCGCTCCATCAGGGCGCGGTGTCCCTTGGTGTCGTTTTCGTGCTGGGCGCGAGCGTCCTCTGCAGCCTGTAGGGCGAGCTCGGCCTGCTCCTCGCTCCATCGAGGAGCCTGCGCCAGGACTCTTTCCTTCGCCGTCATGGCAGTCAATTCTACCGCCGACGATCGCGCATCTCGACGCCTGTGACCGGCACGACCGCCTCGTCCATGAAGGCGGCATCACCGACTCCGGTGTCCATCTAGTGGACGTCGACCTTCAGGTAGAAGCCATCAGGGGTCGATGAGAGCCACAGCTGCCAAGCAGAGAATGGCGAGGGGCGGAATCGAACCGCCGACACCACGATTTTCAGTCGTGTGCTCTACCAACTGAGCTACCTCGCCTGGGCAGGACGCGCGGCCAGAGCCGAGCAGGGCGAAGGCTAGCGACCGCGGGCCCGAAGGGGCTGATTGCATTGGGGCATGGGCCGAGCCGGCGCAGCGCTTGTAATCGCCGCCGCGGTGGTGGCGGGAGGGCTGGCGGTCTCGGGGGGCTCGCGGGCCGATCCGCGAACTCCCCCGGCGCTGCCGGGACTAGCGCCGCCGTTCCTCGGTACGGCGGTGGTAGGCGACGGAGCGCGGACGGCGGCGGTCGACTCATACGGAGACGTGGTTGACGTGCAGGCGGGTGGTCCGGCTGGGCGGGCGCTGCTCGACGTCCCGGCCGCGCGGCAGGCTACGGGAAGCGTGTCGCCGGGCAGCGCGATCGTGCCGCGGGTCGAGGTGAAGGGGCGCCGGCTCCCACTCTGGCGCGCCAACTCGGTCAGCCAGCGCTACGTCGCCGGGACGAACGTGCTGCGGACCGAGGCGCGCTTCGGCGATGTCCGCGCCACGATCATCCGCTCGATCGGCGGGCCCTCGGCAGCCCGGGCCGAGCGCCGCTGGGTGGCGCGGGCGCGGGCGCTTGGTGCTGGGGCGCCGGGGTGGGCGCGGCGGATGTACGTGCGCTCTCTGCTTGTGCTGCGGGCGCTGGCCGATCGGCGCACCGGGGCGGTCGCCGCCGGGGCCCGGGAAGGGTGGGCCTACGTTTGGCCGCGTGATGCGAGCGCCGTGGCGATCGCCCTCGCCTCGGCTGGCTACCGCGGAGAGGCACGGCGGGTGGTTCGCTTCCTGCTCGGGCTGAGCTTGGGGTCGGCTGCCCGGTTTCGCGGGACCGGCTCGCCGGTCCCCGGCCGCCCGGCGGAGGGCGACGCGGCCGGCTGGGTCAGAGCCGCCGCCCGCGCCGCCGGCCTGCCGCCTCCCCACCACCGCTTCGTATGGAGGGAGCGCCCCGACTACCAGGAGGGAGAAAGCGGCGACTACCTCGCCAACGCGATCGCATCCGGCCTGCCCGCCGCTCGCATCCACGCTCTTTTCGCGGGCCGGCGTGGCTTGGAGCGGCGGGCCGGCGACCCGGGATCCGGGTTGGACTCGGCCGCGGCCTGGGCGGTGCGACCGTTCCCTCATCCGGCCCTTTTCCCTCTGGTCCGCCGCTCGCTGCGGCGGCTGCTGGCGCATCAAGGCCGGTTCGGGATCGCCCCCTCCGAAGGCTGGCCCGACGGCGAAGCGTGGACCGCGCCCACTGCCTGGACCGCCTGGAGTCTCGCCGCGCTCGGTGAGCGGCACCAGGCCTTGAGGCTGATGGGAGACCTGCGCCGCGACTCGACGCCAACCGGGATGCTCCCCGAGCGAGTCGGCGCCCGCACTGGCCTCCCCCGCTCCACCACCCCGTTGGCCTGGTCGCACGCCTTCGCGATCCTCGCCCTGCGCCAGCTCTGGCCGTGAGTCAGGCCGCGCGCCACCAACGCGAAAGCCAATAGCGCAGCTTGAGGCGGCGTTCGCCGCCCTCATCGACGACGCGGAAGCACTCGGCACCCGGGGGTGCTTCGGCGAGCAGCTGCTCGATCACCGCCGCGGCGGCCGGGCCGCCTGAGCCGCGGCTCAGCCACTCATCGAAATCGAGGTCGAGCGGGATCAGCTGCTCGCCGTCGAGGGCCAGGCCAACCTCCTCCCCGATCGCCCGCAGCCGCCTCGGCTCCAGACAAGCCCAGTGCGAGGGATCGCGCAGCCGCTCGATCTCCTGGTGCCATGCCGCCGCAGCACCGTCGGCGTCGGTGACGTGGTCGCCGAAGATTGCCCAGCCGCCCGGGCGGAGCACCCGCGCCATCTCGGCCACGACCCGCTTCGGCGCCGGGATGTGGTGAAGGCTGAAGCGGGTCACGGCGCCGTCGAAGCTGCCGTCCTCGAACTCAAGACTCGTTGCATCGCCCACCGCGAAGGTGACGTTTCCCAAGCCGGCTTCCCGCGCCTCGATCGCTGCCTTATCGATCATCGCCGGCGTCAGGTCGACCCCGTGCACCGACCCGACCCGGCCGGCAAGCGCCCGTGCGATCAGGCCTGGGCCGCAGGCCGCCTCCAGCCAGCGAGCGTCCTCATCCGGCGGCACCAGCTTGATCAGAGCGCCCAGCGTCTCGACCGCCGACATCACCGAGCTGCGCGCGAAGGAGTCGGCCTGATGGGTGAACTCGTCCCGGATCGATTCCTCGTACACGACGGCCATGTTAGGCGGCCGCCTTTCGCTGGATGATCGGGGCGTGGCCTGAGGCCAGTAGGGCCATCGGTCGTATCGGAACCACCGTCAAGCTCAGATCGCGTCGAGAACGATCCGCACCGCCTCTGCCGCAGTCTCGGCCGGGAGGACGCCGGGGGAGCCCTGCATCTTGCCCTGGCCGGTGAGAGTCCAGCTGCTCAGGGCGACGACCGTCTTGTCGAGGCTGCGGGCGTGGCCGATCTCTGAGAGGGTGCCCCACTCGCCGCCGACGGCGATCACCGCGTCGCCGCTGGCAACGACGGCGAGGTTGCGCGCGTTGCCGATCGCGGTGGCGACGACGTGGGTGCAGTGCGGGTTGGCGTCGGCAACGGAAGCGCCGGGGAGGATGCCGATTGCCGTGCCACCGGCCTGGGCCGCCCCGCGCGCGACTGCCTCCATCACGCCACCGAGACCGCCGCAGATGACCGCGACGCCGGCTTGTGCCAGTCGCCTTCCCACCTCCTCGGCCAGCAGCGCGGCCTCTGAGTCCGGCGGGCACTCGCCGGTTCCGATCACCGAGACCTGGCTCACCGCCCGGAACCTTTCATCAGCCGCATCAGCGCCAGGGCGCCGGCCTTGTGGAGCGGCTCGTTGAGGTTGCCGCACTTCGGGCTCTGCACGCAGGACGGGCAGCCGGCCTCACAGGGGCACTCAGCGACCAGCCGCTCGGCGTCGCCGAGCAGGCGCTCGAAGCACTCATAGCCGCGCCGGGCGATGCCGACTCCGCCGGGGTGTCCGTCATAGACGAAGATCGTCGCGCGGCCGGTCTGGAAGTGGACGTTGGTGGAAAGCCCACCGATGTCCCAGCGGTCGCACATCGCGATCAGCGGCAGGACGGCGATCTGGCCATGCTCGGTCGCGTGCAGGGAACCGAGCAGGGCGTCGGGCGCCAGCGTCGCGCTGAGGCGGTCCGGCAGCACGTACCAGAGGGCCTGGGTCAGAAAGCTCTGCTCGGGCAGCTCCAGCGCCACGATGTCGATCGGCTCCTGCTCGGAGATCGAGACCCGCTGAAAGGCGATCACCTGCTCGGTGACGGAGACCTCGCCGAAGTGCAGCTCGACCCCGGCCGCCTGGCGCTGCTCGCGCACCCGCTCGATGTAGATCTCGGTCTCCTTTTTGGGACGCGTGTACCAGTCTCCGTCAAAGCGGGAGACAATCGCGCGACGGCCCTCAACGTCGAGCAGCTCGACCTCATAGGAGCGGCCGAGGTGAAGGTAGACGGCGCCGGGATGGATCGTGGTGAAGGCGCGCTCGGCCTCGACCAGGCCGAGCATCTCGCCCGAGTCGCGCTCGATCACCGCAATCGAGTCGGCCGAGGCGGAGCGCAGGGCGATCTTCGAGGCGACGAACTCGCTGCGCCGAGTCAGCAGCCGCCCGCCGGCACGACGCAGCTCCCCCGCCGCCACCAGCCGCTCCGCCCGCTCCCGCCACCCTGGCCCGAAGATCTCCTCGTCGGCGTCGGTGAGCGGCAACTCGTAGGCCGCCGCGAGAAGGTGGCGAGCGGCGATCTGCTCGTTGGAGTGATCGAGGATCGCCGCCTCGACCGGGCGCTCCAGAAACTCGTCGGGGTGGCGGCAAAAGAACTGATCGAGCGCGTCATGGCCGGCGACGTAGACGGCGAGCCCGCGGCGGCGGCGCCCGGCCCGGCCCCACATCTGCCGCAGGCTGGCGACGGTGCCGGGGAAGGTGACGCAGATCGCCGCGTCCAGCTCCCCCACGTCGATCCCCAGCTCCAGCGCGTCGGTGGCGATAACCGCGAGCAGCTCACCGGCGCTCAGCCGGGCCTCGATCTCGCGCCGCTGCTGCGGCGTGTAGCCGCCACGGTAGGGGGCGATCAGCTCCGCCAACTCCGGCTTGCCGCGGGCGGCGAGGTTGTCGCGGGCAAAGCGCTGGATCAGCTCGATCCCGCGACGGCTTTTGAGGAAGCAGATCGTCCGCACGCCCTGGGAGACGAGATCGGCCAGCAGGTCCGCCGCCTCCGACAAAGCCGAGCGGCGCGCCCCGCTGGCGCGGTCGATCAGTGGCGGATTCCACATCGCGATCTCGCGCCCCGCCCGCGGCGCGCCGTCGTCGTCGATCAGCTCAAAGGGCGCACCGACCAGCCGCTCGGCCAACTCGAGGGGGTTGGCGATCGTCGCCGAAGCGAGCAGGAAACGCGGCTCCGCCCCGTAGGCACGCGCCACCCGCCGCAGCCGCCGCAAGACGTTGGCGACGTGGGAGCCGAAGACGCCGCGGTAGGTGTGGGCCTCATCGACTACTACCCAACCCAGGTTCGCGATGAAGTCGCCCCAGCTCTTGTGGTGGGGGAGCAGGCCGACGTGGAGCATGTCGGGGTTGGTGAGGACTAGGTTGTTGCGGCGCCGGATCGGCGGGCGCTCCTCGCGGGGGGTGTCACCATCGTAGATCGCCTCGCGCAAGCCGGGCGGGCGCAGTTGGCCGAGCTTTCGCGCCTGGTCCTGGGCAAGTGCCTTGGTCGGGTAGAGGTAGAGGGCACGGCGCTTGGGCTCGCGGGCGATGCCGTCCAGGACCGGCAAGTTGAAGGCGAGGCTCTTGCCCGAGGCGGTGCCGCTGGTGATGATGAGGTTGGAGGCGGCGGCCTCGAAGGCCTGGCGCTGGTGGGAGTAGAGGCGCTCGATCCCAGCGGCGCCGAGCGCCGCGGCAAGGGCCGGGTCAAGCGAGGCGGGCAGGCCCACCCGCCGTACCTTGCGCTCCTCCTCGGCGCCCTCGGCGACGATGCGACCGTCGCGGCGGGCCGGGTCGATGGCGATCGACCAGGGCGACTCCAGGAGGCTCCTCGCCACTAGACGGCGCTCCGCGCCGCCCGGGCGATCCGCCCCGCGACCCTCACTGCCTGCAACGAGCTGCGGTCATGGATGCGGAGTACGTCGGCGCCGCCCCGGACCGCGAGGGCGAGAGCGGCGGCAGTACCCCACTCGCGCTCAGACGCTGCCAGCCGCCCCTCCCAGGAACCGGCAAGCACCGCGCCGATGAAGTCCTTGCGCGAGAGGGAGACGTAGAGCGCCAGCCCCAGCGAGCGCAGCTCGCCGAGCCGGCGCAGGACCTCTAGGTCCTGCGCCGGGCTCAGGTCGAAGTCGAGCCCGGGGTCGATTGCGATCTGCTCCTCCGCCACCCCAAGCCCTCGGGCCAACTCAACCCTGGCCTCGAACCAGGCCCTCAGGTGATCGACCACGTCGCTGTAATCGCGCCAGGGCCGGTCCACCCGCGGCGGCCCCTCGATATGCATCAGCACGTAGCCACAGCCGGCTTCCGCCACTAACCCGAAAAGCTCCTCGGAGCCTCCAGAGATGTCGTTGACTGCGACCGCGCCCGCCGCCAGCGCCCGCCGCGCCACCTCGACCGAGAAGGTATCGGCTGACACCGGCACCCCCTCCGTGGCCAAGCCCTCGACAGCCGGGACCAGCGCCGCGGCCTCCTCCTGCGGATCGACGGGAGGCCCGCTCCGCGCCGCAACCGCCCCCACGTCGAGCATCTCGAACCCGGCTCCGACCAGCCCCAACCCGTCCCTCACGGCCTGCTCAGGCGTCCCGCTCCGAGCTCCCTCGAACATCGAGTCGACGGTCACATTGACGATCCCGACAGCAACCGGTTGGGCGAGGTCGAGGGTGCGATCGGCGAGTCTCCACACGTCGGCTACCGTAGCGGCCGCGCCCATGACCCTGAAGTGCGTCTACACCGACCTCGACGGAACCCTGCTCGGCACCGACAGCTCGCTCTTCCGCGACGCCGAAGGTGCCTTCTCCCTCGCCCAGGCCCGAGGCCTGGAGGCCTGCTACCGGGCCGGAGTCGAGGTCGTGATCATGTCCGGCCGTCGCGAGCCCCAGGTCCACGAGGCAGCGCGCCTGATGGGCCAGAACTCCTACATCTATGAGGCCGGCTGCGCCTTCGCGATCGACGGCGAGACGACGCTGCTGACCGGCGGGCTGGTCCCTGACGAGAACGGCACGGTCTATGAGCAGATCGAGGAGCGGGGCATCCCGAAGCTGCTGTTCGAGCACTTCGAGGGGCGGCTCGAATACCACTCCCCCTGGCACTACGGCCGCGTCCTCTCCCACCTCTTCCGCGGCAAGGTCGACGTCGAGGAGGCCAATGCGCTGCTCAGAGGAGGCGGCCACGAGGACCTGCGGCTGCTCGACAACGGCGCGATCGGTCGCGAGATGCCCGCCCTCGAAGGGCCCGCCCATGCCTACCACCTCGTCCCCAGGGTGGTCAGCAAGGCCACCGCCGTCGCTGCCCACGCCCGCGTCCGGGCCTACGAGCGCGACGAGTGCATCGCAGTTGGCGACTCGGTCGAGGACCTGGAGGTGGCTAGTTCGGTCGGGCGCTTCTTCGTCGTCGCCAACGGGCCCGAACGCGACCCCGGCCTGCGCGCCGCCCTCGCCGACTGGAACAACGTCACCGTCACCGAGGGCCAGATGGGCGAGGGCTTTTATGAGGCGGTCGTCTCGACCCTCATCGAGCGGCCCTGAGCCCGCGCTCAGAGCGGAGAATGGACGGCGATCGCTCCCCGGCCGGGCAGATGGAGGCCGACAAGCGACCCTCTAGTATCGGAGCCCAACCCGGAGTCGAGGAGGAGTGCCCGTGTCTCAGGAGACCGCGACGGTAGCCGAGCAGGAGTACCTGGAGATCATGTTCTGGCTGGAGGAGGCCGGGCTGCCGATGACCGGGGCCAACGTCGCCCGCGCGATGCAGCTTTCCCCCCCCACCGTGCACGAGATGATCGGCCGCCTCACCGAGGACGGCTACGTCGAGCGCAGCGCCGACAAATCGCTCGAGTTCACCGCGTCGGGCCGCGAGCACGCCAGCCACATCGTCCGCCGCCACCGGATGATCGAGCGCTTCCTCACCGACGTGCTCGGCATCCCCTGGGACGAGGTACACGAGGAGGCAGAGCGGATCGAGCATGCGATGTCGCCGGTGCTGGAGGAGCGGATGCGGGCTGCGATCGGTGACGCGAAGACCTGCCCACACGGCCACCCGATCGTCGAAGGCGCCCGCGAGCAGGGCTCGTTGCTGGCCGACGTCGTGGTCGGCGCCGCCGTGCGCGTCTTGCGCTTCGAGAATGAGGCCGAGGACCTGCTGCACTACCTAAAGGACGCCGGGCTGAACCCCGGCTTGGAGGGCGAGGTCGCGGCCTCAGACGAGGATGGTGTGACGATCGTCTCCGCCGAGGGCTCCCACCGGGTCAGCCGCAGCGTCGCCGAGACGGTCTCAGTCCGTGCCGACCCCGCACCGCCGCCACGCGCGGCGATCCCCGAGCAGCTCATCCTCTCCTCGGATCGATACGGGCGCTAGGCGGGCGAGCCGGCGCGGACACGGTCCAGCGCCAGGGCGATACGGGAGACGCCCTCGGCGATCCGCTCCGCCGCCACCGGGGCGAAGGAGAGGCGGAGGCTGCTCTTGCCGCCCTCCAGCATGAAGTCGGGGCCGGCGACGAAGGTGACACCCTCGCCCTTTGCCTCGGCCAGCAGCGCGGCCGTGTCGGTGCCCTCGGCGAGATCGAGCCAGAGGAAGTAGCCGCCACCGGGGACGACGAACTCGGCCTCGGGGATTCGCTCGCGCAGAGCTGCCACGAGCGCGTCGCGGCGCTCGCGCAGCGCACCCTTGACGAACTCGATGTTGCGGTCGAGCGCACCGGAGCGGCACAACTCCAGCACGATCGCCTCGCCCAACATGTTGGGCGAGATGTAAGTCTCGTTGGCCCGCTTCGCTAGCTTGGCGATCTCCCCGGCGGGGCCAGCCAGGTAGCCGACACGCACCCCAGGGCTGATCGTCTTTGAGAACGAGGAGGCGTGGATGACGCGGCCGGCGCGGTCCATCGAGAGCATCGTCTCCAGCGCCTCGCCCTCGAAGGGCAGCTCTCGGTAGGGGTCGTCCTCGAAGATCCAGAAGCCATGCTCGGTTGCCAGCTCGACCAGGCGCGCCCGCTTCTCGGTCGAGAGCGTGCAGCCGGCCGGATTGTGGAAGTTTGGAATGACGTGGGCGAGCTTGATCGACCCGGTGGCGAGCGCCGCCTCGACGGCCGCGACGTCGAGCCCGTCTGCCTCAAGCGGAACCGGCACCAACTCGACTCCCAAACGCTGCAGGAGGAGCAGCGTCCGGTCGTAGGAGGGCTGCTCGACGAGCACCCGGTCACCCGGCTCCAGCAGGTGCTCGAACAGCATCGCGCCGGCCTCCAGCGACCCGTTGGCGACCATCACCTGGGAGCTGGTGAGCTCCCCGTGCCTCTCGGCGATCCACTCACAGAGGCCGGGATGCCCGATCCCGGTGCCGTAGGAGAGCGCCCTCTCCCAGTCCTGGGAGAGGGCGACGGCCGCCGCCTCGCGAACCGCATCGTGCGGGAGGATGTCGGCGCTGGGCGCGCCACGTGCGAAGGAGATCGTCTCGCCGGCCATCGCGTTCGACCCTAGCAACGCCCCAGCGCTCGCATCGTTTACGACCCGTTCAGCGATGCCCTCGCCGGCGGTGGGCGCCGACCAGCTTGACGAAGCGCGTCTGGGTGGTCTTGAAGCCGTTTTCGTCGGTAGCTACCACCTTCAGCTGGGCGTCAGCCGCGCCGCCGCTGCGCATCGCCCGCAGGACGACGCGGCGGGCGCCCCGCGGCACTGCCACGCGCAGCTTCCTCCATGCGCCGGCCGCGAGCGACGCCCGTGTCGAGCCAATCCGCCGCTTCCCGGACACTGCCCTCCCCCGTCGCAGGGTGGTCGTCACGACCACGCCGCCAGCGTCTACCCAGCACTCCTCCTGCGGGCACTGCGCGAAGACGTTGAGCCGGCCGCGGACGCGCTGTCGCCTGGCGCCGGCGAGGCGGAGCTCCGGCCCCTTGTTGTCGGCCACGACGATCGTGCCGGTAGAGTGCGCGGCGGCGGAGCCGTTGCAGGAGGCGGTCTGCCCGGTGTAGATGAGTTCGGTCGAGCAGCCTTCGTTGTCGGTGACCGTGAGGCTGGCCGTGTAGGTGCCCGGCCGCGCGTAGGTGTGCGTGAGGGTCGCCGTTGAGCCCTTTGAGTGCGTGCCGTCGCCGAATTCCCAAGCATAGGTGGCGATCGTGCCGTCGGGGTCCCTGGAGGCGCCGGCGTGGAAGGTGAGCTTTCGCCCGGCGATCCTCTTCTGCGGCGTGACCCGGAAGGAGGCGGTCGGCGGCTGGTCGGGGGCGATCGCGATGCCGGCGGGTTCTTTTCCGACCGAGATCGAGGCGGAGGGGACGTTGGTTGCCGTGTTGACTACGCTGATCGCGCCGCCGCCCGAGTTTGAGACGTAGAGCTGTGAGCCGCCCGGGCTAACCGCGACCCCTTCGGGGCCGGTAAAGCCCGTGATCGCAGCGCCGGGCACGCTCGTGGCGGTGATGATCGGGGTCAGGGTGCCGTCGCCGAAGCCGGCCGCGTAGGCAAGCGTGCCGCTCGGCCCGATTGCGATTCCCGACGGCTGGGCGCCGACCGTGATCGGTGTGCCGGCCAGCTGGCCGTTGGCGGGATTGAAGGCGGTCACCGAGTCTGAGCCGCGGTTGGTGACGTAGGCGCGCCCGCCGCGCGGGCCGATCGCGATCTGGGAGGGCCCCAGAGCGTCGGGGACCGTGCCGGTCACCGTTCGGGCGGTCGTGTTGACGATCGAGACATCGCCTCCTTTCTGGACGACGAAGACGGCGGTGCCGTCGGGGGAGATGGCGATCCCGTCGGGTTCGCTCCCGACTTCGATCGGGGTGCCAACCACCGCGTTGGTCGCGGTGGCGATCACCGAGACCGTATTGTCGCCCGAGTCGGCGACCCAGGCGGCCTGACCGTTGGGAGAGATGGCGATGCCGCGCGGCTTGGAGCCCACACCGACCGCGATCGGCGTGCCAACCACCGTGTTGGTCGCCGTGGAGATCACCGAAACGGTGCCTTCGTCTTCGTTGGTGACGTAGGCAAACTGACCGTCAGGGGTAATCGCCACGTCGCGTGGCCCGGCCCCGACCGTGATCGACCCGGTCAGAGAGTTCGTCCCCACGTCGATCGCCGAGACGGTCCCGCTGCCGGCGTTGGCGACGTAGGCGTTGCGCGCAGCTGAGGCCGGAGCGGCGATCACCAAGGCGGCCACGAATGCCAGGAACGCGCAGCGCTTGAGCCCTCTGAGCCGACTGGAAAACACCGCACCCCTTCCTTCGCTCGTTTGCGACGTTTACTCCCCAGACACGCCGGCTGGGCAAGAGTTGCGTGTTAGCCGCGCAGAGTCTCGACCGCGATCCGGGCCGTCTCGGTCGGGCTTTCGCCGACCCGCACGCCCTTGGCCTCAAGCGCCTCCTTCTTCGCCTGCGCGGTGCCCGAGGAGCCGGAGATGATCGCGCCGGCGTGGCCCATCTGCTTGCCGGGGGGCGCCGTGAAACCGGCGATGTAGGCAACAACCGGCTTGGAGACCTCGGCGGCGATGAACTCGGCCGCCCGCTCCTCGGCGTCGCCACCGATCTCGCCGACCATGACGATCAACTCGGTCTCGGGGTCGGCCTCAAATAGGGTGAGGATGTCGATGAAGTCCGAGCCGACGATCGGGTCGCCGCCGATGCCGACGATCGAGGAGTTGCCCTCGCCCGCCTGCTTCAGCTCGTTGCCGATCTGGTAGGTCAGCGTGCCCGACTTGGAGACGACGCCGATCTTGCCCCGGTCGAAGAACTGGGCAGGGATGATCCCGACGTTGGCCTTGCCGGGCGAGAGCACGCCTGGGCAGTTGGGGCCGATCAGCCGCACCCCCGCCTCCTTCGCCTTCCAGTAAGTCTTCAGCATGTCGAGCACGGGGATGCCCTCGGTGATTGCGATCACCGTCTCGACGCCGGATTCGATCGCCTCGTCGATCGCGGGGGCGGCGAAGCGCGCCGGCACGAAGATCATCGAGGTCTCGGCACCCGCCTCCTCGACGGCCTCAGAGATCGCGTCGAACACCGGCACGCCGTCCACCTCCTGACCGCCCTTGCCCGGAGTGACTCCGGCGACGAGATCGGTGCCATAGTCGCGATTGCGCAGCCCGTGGAAGGAGCCCTCGCGTCCGGTCAGACCCGAGACGACCAGCCTGGTCTCGTTGCCTACGATGATCGACATCAGCCGCTCCCCCCCGCCAGCTCGACCACGCGGCGCGCGGCGTCGAGCATCGTCGTCTCCTGATGGAGGTTCGGGAGATTGGCCTCGGCGAGGATCCGCAAGCCCTGCTCGGAGTTGGTGCCGTCGAGGCGCACCACAAGCGGCGCCTTCAGCTCGATCTGCTCAGAGGCGGTGACGATCCCCTTGGCGATCTCGTCGCAGCGGGTGATGCCGCCGAAGATGTTGAAGAGGATCGCCGTCACCTTCTCATCGGAGCTGATCACGGTGAGCGCATCGACGATCGCCTCGGCTTTGGAGCCACCGCCGGCGTCGAGGAAGTTTGCCGGGGCGCCGCCGGCCTGGGCGACCACGTCCAGCGTCGACATGCACAGGCCGGCGCCGTTGGCGAGAATGCCTACGTTGCCGTCGAGCTTCACATAAGTGAGGCCCTTCTCCCTCGCCATCGCCTCCTGGGGGTCCGCGTCAGAGGAGTCGGCGATCTCGGCCAGATCCTCGTGACGAAAGAGCGCGTTGTTGTCGATCGTCACCTTGGCGTCGAGCGCCACTACATCGCGTTCGGCGGTGACGATCAGCGGGTTGACCTCGATCAGCGTCGCGTCCTCGGAGCCCGCCAGCGTCGCCAGCTTCGCCAGCACCTCAGCCGCCTGGTCACGCACGTCCTCAGCCAGCCCCGCTGCGTCGACGATCGGCCGCGCTGCGGCGGCGTCGAATGGCCGAGTCGGGTCGATGTGGCTCCTGACCAGCGCCTCGGGGTCCTCCTCCGCGACCGCCTCTACGTCCATCCCGCCCTTGGCGGAAACGATCGCCAGCAGCTTCTTCTCGCCGCGGTCAAGGATCACCGAGGCGTAGTACTCAGAGGCGATGTCGGAGCCAGCCTCGATCCACACTTGCTCCACCCTGAAGGGACCCTCGCCGCGAGGGCCGCGGATATCCATGCCGAGGATCGCATCGGCATGGACGCGGGCCTCGCCGACATCCTGAGCGATCTTGATTCCCCCTGCCTTGCCGCGGCCGCCAATTAGCACCTGGGCCTTGATCGCGCAGGGGTAGCCGATCCGCTCCGCGGCGGCGACGGCCTCCTCGACGGTCGTGGCGACCTCACCGCTCGGCACGGCGACGCCGTGCTTTGCAAACAGCTGCTTGCCCTGATACTCGAGAAGGTCCATTTAGGTCGTTTGTGCTGGGCGCGCCCGGGGGCGCGGGGCGGCAGCCTATCCGACCCGCCAAATACCGGGAAGCCCGGCCGGGGGCCGATTGGCATAATGCCGCGCTCGCGCTCATGGCTCTTCCCAGTCTCAAAACCATCAAATGGGTAACAACCGACTGTTACGGCACCCTGATCGACTGGGAGAAGGGGATCGTCGAGGCCTGCAGGAAAGAGGCGGAGAAGGACGGGTTCAGCTTCGAGGAGGGCCCTTTCCTGGCGCGATTCATGGAGGTGCAGGCTGAGATCATGGCCGGCTCCTATGAGCTCTACGCCGAGGTGCTGCGCCGCACGATCGTCAAGGTGGCCGGAGAGCTGGGTTGGGAGATCGAGCCCTCGCGGGCTCAGTTCCTGCCCAACAGCGTCGCCTACTGGCTGCCCTTCCGCGAGGCGAACGCGGCGATGGACCGGGTCGGCAAGCGCTATGAGATCGGGATCATCTCCAATGTCGACGACAAACTGCTCGGCATCTCCCGCCGCCATCTGCGCACCGAACTAGACCTTGTCGTCACCGCGCAGCAGGTCCGCAGCTACAAGCCCGACCCTGTCCACTTCAAAGAGTGCGCGCGACGGATCGGCGGCAAAAAAGGATGGCTGCATATCGGTTCCAACTACACCAACGACGTCGCCCCGCTGCTGAAGATGAACGTGCCTGTGATCTGGGTCAACCGCCACGGTGAGAAACTCGACGGGCGCAAAGCGCCAAGCGCGACGGTCAAAAACCTTCGCGAGGCGGCGAAAAAGCTCGGCGCATCCTGAACTCCCGGGCGGGACCCGGTGCGCTCCCCTACTCGATGACGGCTATCACGTCGCCGCTTGAGATGGCGGCGCCCTCGGCGACGTTTAAGGAGGTGAGCTTGCCCGAACGGTGGGCCGTTATCTCGTTCTCCATCTTCATCGCCTCTATTACGCAGATCAAATCGCCCTCCTCGACAGTGGCTCCCTGCTCGACTGCGACTTTCAAGACCGTGCCCTGAAGGGGAGATGGAAGGGACTCGCTGGAGGCGGCAGAGCCTCCTCCGGACTTGCGCTCACGTATAGGTGGGCGCCTGCCGGTTGTGGGGGATCTGCTCCCTGCAATCGCCTCGCCGATCACCTTGACGTCGAAGAGCCTGCCGGAGACCTCGACCTTGTAGTCGCGGGCGAGAGCCTCGCCGGCCCCCTCGGCCACGGCGGGGACGGCTGCCTCCGGCGCGGTCGACTTCAGCCACTCGCGATCCTCCATAAGATCGCGGCAGGTCTCGCCCTCCGCCCACTGCTTTGTGGCGAGGATCGCCTTGTGGAAGGGGATCAGGGTGGTGAGGCCGCCGATCTCGTACTCGCCAAGCGCCCGCAGCATGCGCCGCGTCGCGTGCTCGCGGTCAACGTCCCAGACGATCAGCTTGGCGACCATCGGGTCATACATCGGAGTCACCTCGGACCCCGCTTCGACCCCGGAGTCAACGCGAACCCCGGGCCCGGCCGGCTCGCGGTAGGTCGTGATCGCGCCGGGTGCCGGTGCGAAGTTCTTGTCGGCGGCCTCGGCGTTGATCCGGCACTCGATCGCGTGGCCGCGCAGCTCAAGGCCCTCCTGGGCGACTGACAGCGGCTCGCCGGCGGCAACCCGCACCTGCTCGCGGACTATGTCGATCCCGCTGATCATCTCGGTCACGCAGTGCTCGACCTGCACCCGCGTGTTCATCTCGAGGAAAAAGTACTCCTCGCCGACCTGCAGGCCCTCGACCGTCCCCGCCGAGCGGTACCCGACCGCCGCCGCCGCATCGGTGGCGATCTTGCCGATCCGCTCGCGCATCTCGGTGTCGACGTGCGGCCCTGGTGCCTCCTCGATCACCTTCTGATGGCGGCGCTGGACCGAGCAGTCGCGCTCTCCCAGGTGGATCACGTTGCCGTGGGAGTCAGCCAGCACCTGGACCTCGACGTGGCGCGGATCCTCCAGGTAGCGCTCGACGTAGACGCGGGGGTCGGAGAAGAACTTCTCGCCCTCGCGCGCTGCTCCCTCGAACGCCTCCTGCAAGTCATCTGGCGTCATCGCCACCCGGAACCCCTTGCCGCCGCCGCCGCCCGCCGCCTTGGCGGCGACCGGATAGCCGGCCTCCTCTGCCTGCCGGCGCGCCTCCTCGACGTCCTTGGCGGGAGCCGTAGCACCGGGCACGATCGGCACCCCGGCCTCGGCCATGATCTCCCGCGCCCGGGTCTTTGATCCCATCGACTCGATTGCCTCGGGTGGCGGCCCGATGAAGACGATCCCCGCCTCCGTGCAGGCCCGGGCGAAGTCGGCGTTCTCGGCCAGAAACCCGTAGCCCGGGTGAATCGCCTCGGCGCCAGCCTGCTTGGCCGTGTCGACGATCCTGCGGATGTTGAGGTAGCTCTCGGCCGGCAGCGCCGGACCGATTAGGAAGGCCTCATCGGCCTCCCGCACGTGGGGGGCGTCACGGTCGATCTCCGAATAGACGGCAACCGACCCGACCCCCATCTCCTTCAGCGTCCGGGAAACCCGGATCGCGATCTCGCCGCGATTTGCGATCAGTACCTTCTCGAACATCAGCGGATCTCGCGAATCGGTCTTTCACCGGGAACCAGGGATGGATGCGTAGCTCGACTGGCGCTCATCGGCGGCGCAGTCTATTCAGAGGCTCGGCGTCAGCGGTGGGGCCTCTGATCAGCGTCACCTTCGTGTGCTTGACGAGGGTGGTGTCACCGTTCGGGGTGAATGCGATCGCCAGCGACACCTCGTTTTCCCCCGCTTTCGAAGGCTCTGCAGGCCCTTGCCCGGGTCTTGACCGGCAGCTTCACCTTGCCTGCACCCTTGGGACGCCTGGTCGCCTCTCACATTCTTTGCTACCGCCTCCTCCCTTAACCGTCGAGGCGGCCAATCGGCCCGTACCGCAAGTGGGCAACCCGGCTAGGCTCGCTCCGTGCTGATCGAGCTCCAGAGTCACTCAACGGTCTCCGATGGGCAGTTGGAGCCGGCAGGCGTCGTCGCAAGGGCTGCCGAGGCGGGAGTGACAACGCTGGCGCTGACCGACCACGATGCGATCGCGGGGGTCCCGGAGGCCTCAGAGGCTGCCGGGGGACTGGGGGTCGAGCTGGTGCCGGCGATCGAGATGTCCTGCGTGCACGAGTTCGCAGACGACCTTCACATCTGCGGATACTGGGTCGATCTGGGGGCCATAGCTCCGGCCTGCGAGCGCGCCCAGCACGAGCGGGTGACGCGGGCAGGAGAGATCGTCGAGAACCTGCGCGGCTTCGGCTTCGACATCTACCTCGAGGACGCGATCAGGGAGTCAGGCGACGCTCTTTCGATTGGCCGCCCCCACATCGCCCGCGCCGCTGGGGCGGGCGAGGACATGGGGCCATTCTTCGAGGAGTACCTGGTGCCCGGTGCAAAGGCCTTCGTGCCGCGCCGCTGGCCCACCGCCGAGCAGGCGGTCAAGCTGATCCACGACTCCGGCGGCGTCGCCGTCCTTGCCCACCCCTACTGGGACATCTCCGAGCCCGCCAAGGTCGAGGAGCTGATCCGGGTCCTTGGCATCGATGGGATAGAGGTCTTCTACCCCTCACACACCGAGGAGCAGACCGCCCACCTGCTGGCTCTCTGCAAGGAGCTGAGCCTCATCCCCACTGGCTCATCCGACTACCACGGCCCGACCCACAAGACCTTCTCCCGCTTCGGCGCCTATGACACCTACAGCCTCGGTGAGCCTCAACTACCGCCGAGGCCCTAGCCGAGCCGACCCTCGGGACCAGGCCTAGGCGATTACAGCCGCCGCCGGAACCAGCCCCCGCTCCTCCAGATAGGCCAGCAGCCTCGCGGCCGACTGCTCGGGGCTTTCGGCCTCGGTGTCGCAGATAACCTCGGCGCTCTCGGGCGCCTCATAAGGGTCGGAGACCCCGGTGAATTCCTTGATCTCCCCCGCGAAGGCCTTCGCGTAGAGGCCCTTTACGTCGCGCTTCGCACAGGTCTCAACCGAGGCCTTGACGTAGACCTCGATGAAGCGCTCGCCGATCAGCTCGCGGGCCTCGCGGCGGATCTCCGCATAGGGGGAGATCGCCGCGGTGATCACCCCTACCCCGTTGCGGGAGAGCAGGTCGGCGACGAAGGCGATGCGGCGGATGTTGGTGTCGCGATCCTCCTTGGAGAAGCCGAGCCCCTTGGAGAGGTTCTCGCGGACGACGTCGCCGTCGAGGATCTCAAGCTTTGAGCTGCGCTCTGCGAGGTGGCCCTCCAGAAGCCTTGAGATCGTCGTCTTGCCGGCCCCCGAGAGCCCGGTGAACCAGAGGGTGAAGCCCTGCTCATCGCTCATCGCTTGCTCAGTCCTTCCTGTAGGAGTCGATCAGGATCTCGGCGACCTCATCGCGGGAGAACTCGTGCGGGGGCCTTTCCCCCGCCTCCAGCATCTCGCGCACCTTGGTCCCGGAGAGGTGAAGGTGAGAATCGGCCTCGTGCGGGCAGGTCTTGGCGGAGGCCATCCCCTCACAGGCATTGCACCAGAAGGTGTGCTCGAACATCAGTGGCTCGATCCCCAGCTCATCGAGGTCGATCTGCGCGAAGATCTCCTGGGCCTCATAGGTGCCGTAGTAATCGCCGACCCCGGCGTGATCGCGGCCGACGATGAAGTGGGTGGCGCCGTAGTTGCGGCGGACGATCGCGTGCAGGACCGCCTCCCTTGGGCCGGCGTAGTGCATCTTTGAGGGGTTGACGCCGAGCATCACCCGCTCACTCGGGTAGTAGCGCTCGATCAGCGCCTCATAGCAGTCCATCCGCACCGCGGCCGGGATGTCGCCGGCCTTGGTCTTGCCGATCAGCGGGTGGATGAAGAGCCCATCGGAGGTCTCAAGCGCGGCCTTGGTCAGGTACTCGTGGGCGCGGTGGATCGGGTTTCTGGTCTGAAAGGCGACGATCCGCTTCCAGCCGCGCTCCTTGAAGGCCTCTTTGGTCTGCGCCGGGGTCAGGTAGCGGCGCATGAAGGGCGCCTCGTGATCGGGCAGCGCGCTGGCCTTGATCGGGCCGGCGATGCAGCGCTCGCCCTCGGCGTAGATCGCCGCCACCCCCGGGTGGGCCCGATCGGTGGTCCGGTAGACCTGTTCGGCCTCGCGCTGCAGGTCGCGCTCGAAGATCTCCTCCACGGTCAGGGTGCCGAGCGGCTTGCCCTCATCGCTTGCCAGCTCGACAACGTCGCCCACCGCGCAGTCGAGCTCGGTTGCCAGGGTGATCGGGATCGGCCAGTAATCACCCGCGGCGGTCCGCATCTGGGCGCAGACCGACTCCCAGTCGGCGGAGCCCTGGAAGCCGCTGAGCGGCTCAAAGCCGCCGTTGGCGATCATCTCGAAGTCGGCCGTGTGGCGCTCGGAGAGGGTCAGGGAGCGCTCAGTCATGGTCTCGGTGGGGCTCATAGGTTGGTCTCACCAATCGGTTGGGGGAGGGAATCGAAGACGCGCCTTGGTGCCGCTAGTTGATCCCGCACTCCGTCTTCGCGACGCCCGCCCAGCGACCGTCGCGTGGCGAGGCGCCCGGCCCGACCGGTTGCGTACAGTGCGTGCAGCCGATCGACGGATAGCCGCGATCGTGGAGTGGGTTGTACGGGAGGTGGTGCTCACGGATGTAGTTCCAGAACGTCACGCTCGGTCCAATCCGCGAGCGGGTTGAGCTTCCAGAGGTCAAAGCGCTTGTCCCAGCCGAACTTCGGCGTGGCGGAGCGGCTACTGGAATCCTCGCGCCGGACGCCAGCGACCCAGCAGTCTACGGAAGAGAGCGCTCGCCGCATCGGCTCGACCTTTCGCAGCCCGCAGCATGAGTCGGGGTCACGCTTCCACAGCTCCTCGCCGTGCTGGGAGGCCTGCTCCTCCAGGGTCAGGTTGTGGAAGCGGTCGAACTCGACGCCCAGGTGCTCGGCCAGCCGGTCCCGGGTCTCATAGGTCTCCGGAAAGAGCACGTCGGTGTCCAGATAGAAGAAGCGTGCCTCGGGGTTGATCTCGATCGCCATGTGCGCGGTGACCGAGCTGGTCTTCTGAAACGAGCAGGCGAGGTAGTGCTCGGCCCCGAAGGTCTCGAACATCCATACCATCGCCTCCTGCGCGGTGCGGCGCTCGAGCTCGGCGGCCACAGCCTCTTGATCGATCTCGGTCGCAGTGGGCATCGGAGCGGGAAGTGTGGCAGGGGGTGGCTTCATCGCAAACCGCCTAGATGGCGCACTCGCCCTCGCCGCGCTCGACTTTGTAGGGGCTGGAGCGGTTCCAGTCGATGAACTGCTGCATCGTCTCAAGGCTGAACTCGGCGGGCAGGGTGAGGTCGGAAACCTCGCCTTCGAAACGCCCGCCGCCGACCCGCTCGGCGAAGGCATTGAACTCCTCGCCACTGCTGCGCTCGGCCTCATACAGACGGATCCAACGCTCGACAGCCTCGGGGACGCGCTTGGCCGGCAACCGCGACTTCAGCCGTGCGCCGAAGACCACCTCGCCGCCCTCGTAGTTGCCGCCGATGTGGGCGATGTAGGCGGGCATCTGTCGCCCCCCCACCTTCAGCGAGGCGCCGTAGAAGCCGATGTTGGCGATGTGGTGCTGGCTGCAGCCGTTCGGGCAGCCGCTCATCTTGATGTGGATGCGCTTGGTCAGCGGATCGGCGATCTCCATCGCTTCGAGGCGCTCCTTGATCGCCCGGTTGAGGCCCATCGAGCTGGTGATCCCGAGTTTGCAGCTGTCGGTGCCGGGGCAGCTGACCACGTCGGTGACCTCGCGGGCGCCGGCCTCGCCGAGGCCGAGGGCGACCAGCCGCTGCCAGAACGTCGTAGAGCGCCTCCTCGCGGACCCAGCGCAGGACCAGATTCTGCTGCACGGTGCTGCGCGCGTAGCCGCCGGTGTAGTCGCGCATGACCGCCGCCAGGCCGCGGAACTGCTCTGAGCTGAGGTCGCCGCGATCGATCTTCACCTCGACGGCAGCGAAGCCCTCCTGGCGCTGGGCCTGCACGTTGGCCTCGCAGAAGCGGTCGAACTCGGAGCGGTCGCCGTTGGCGGAGGCGGCGGCGAGCGGCGGCGCTGGAGCGCTCGCCTGCTCGTCGTCGTCGAAGCGCAGCCGCTCGACGTCGAAGTCGCGATCGGCAACCCAGTCGCCCTGAAGCTCCTCGTCGACCAGCTCGCGGAAGGCCTCGATCCCGATCTTGTCGACCAGGACCTTGATCCGTGCCCGCGCCCGGTTGGCCCGCAGCCACTCCTGGCGGTCAAAGATCCGCAGCACCGCCTCGGCGACCTTGAGGTAGTCGCCGCTGTCGGCCTCGACGAAGTCATAGAGGGTGGGCGCGACCCGGGCCATAATCGAGGTGCCGCCGCCGACCCTGACCTCGAAGCCCTTGGCGCCGTCGCGCTCGCGCGAGAGGAAGGCGATGTCGTGGATGCCGGTGATCGCCCGGTCCTCCTCAGAGCCGGTGAAGGCCGTCTTTATCTTGCGCGGCATCAGCTGCGTGGTCGGGTGACGGACGAAGTAGCGCACGTAGGCGCCGGCGTAGGGCGTCGGGTCGAAGACCTCATCGGCGGCGACGCCCGCCCAGGGGTCGCCGGTGACGTTGCGCACGGTGTTGCCGCAGCCCTCGCGCGAGGAGAGGCCGACCGCGGAGATCTCGCGCAGCAGCGACTCCATGTCGCGCAGCGGCACGTGGTGGATCTGGACGTTCTGGCGGGTGGTGATATGGCCCCTGTCGAGCGGCGCGTAGCGCTCCACAACATCGGCGAAGGCCTCCATCTGCTCGGGGGTGACGCCGCCGAAGGGGAGCTTCACCCGCACCATCTGGACATCGGGCTGGCGCTGTCCGTAGACGCCCTGCTTGAGGCGAAAGCCGATGAACTCGTCTTCGGGGCGCTCGCCGGCCAGGAACTGCTCGGCCTCGTTGTCGAAGTCGTCGAACTCGCGCTCGAGGATCGGGATGACGTGGCCGGGGACGTTCTCGTAGGACTCGGGGTTCTCCAGCGTGCCAGTTCGGCCCTTGCCCCGCTGCTCCTTGCGCTGATCGACGACGACCTCCACGCCGAGAAAAATAGCAAAACCCGACTGGGATTCGGGTATTTAGCTCTGAGCGGCCTTTTTCCGTGCCTGGAGGATCGACGCGGCCTGGCCCGACTCGGCGACGTAGGCACCGTCTGGGGCGAGCGCCAGCCCCGCCTCGGCCCAGGCCTGGATGCCGCCCTCCAGCGTCGCCGCCTCATAGCCGGCGGCCTCAAAAGCCGCCGCCGCCATATCGGAGCGGCTATCGCCGCGGCAGTAAAAGACAACCGGTCGCCCTCGTTCGATCTCCCCCGCCCTGGCGCTCAACTCGCCCAACTCGATGTGGGAGGCGCCCGCGATCCGCCCAGCCTCCCACTCGCGCTCTGTCCTCACATCGACCAGCTGCGCCCCAGCCGCGACCAGCTTTCGAACCTCCTCGCTGGAGAGGCCCATCAGTCGATCTCGGTCCCCTCGATCAGGAACGCTACCCGCACGTGCGCCCGGTACTCATCGAGGTTCTCGCCCCGGATACCGGTCGAGACTATGTCCACAGCGCGAATGTTTCGCAGCGTGCCCTGAGCCTGACTCAGCGCCTGTTTCGCCGCGTCGTCGGTGGACGTCTTCGAGCTACCGACCAGCTCGATGATTTTCACGACAGCCATCTCGCTCCTCCTTCTAGATCCTGAACGGTGCCCTTCGCGCCGACCCCCTCGATCAACGCAGCCCGCTGCCACGGGCCAACGACCTCGGGCGCCTCCCCGGGAACCGCGGTCTCCGCCACGAACCGCTCGATCGCAGCCGACACGGCGGCGGCCTCCTCTGCGCTCGCTGTCTTGGACATCCTCACAAGCCTAGCCGCACGAACGGGGCCGGGGCGCTGCCGCTCAAAGGCCGTTCAGCCTCGCGGCCGGATGGCCGTGGATGGTCCTCTTGCAGTCGATCGTGGGAGGATCGAAGGTGTCGGTGAGGGCAAGGCCGGCGGAATGCCCCCTGGTGCCGCACTGGATGTGCGCGTCGCGGACATCGTCGCGAGCGTCGATCACGTCGTTGCCGCCGCGACCGTAGAAGCTGTCGACCCCCGGCTGGCCGAGGATGTAGTTGGCGCCGCTGTCGCCGATCAGCACGTCGTTGCCGAAGGAGCCCTCGATGTTCTCATCGGAGCGCAGGCGGACCTTGTGGCAGCCGCGGACGGCGCTGTCGTCGGCGTAGCCGGCGGCGAGGGAGATGTAGAGGATGCCGGGATGGGCCTGGGTCTCGGCGAAGGAGGCGTCATCGTTGCCGGGGCCGCCGACCAGGGCGCCGCCGGCGCAGCCGCCGCCCGCCGCCAGCAGGTCGCTGCCGGGCCCGCCGTAGAGGTAGGTGGGGCCGGGGAGGCCACCGATCAGCCCGTCTTCGCCGCCCTCGCCGTAGATCCGGTCGCTGCCGGTGCCGGACTCGATCAGGTCGTTCTCGGGGCCGCCGTAGATGACGTCGTTGCCGGCGCCGCCGGAGATGCGGACGGACTCGACCGCGGCCAGGGACCCCTGGACCCGGAAACGGTCATTGCCGCGGCCCAGCGCGACCATCAGCCAACGGGCGGGGCCGCCGGTAGGGCAGGCGATCTGGCCGAGGACGACCGGGTTGGGGTGTTCACAGCCTTCGCCGACCGCGATCGCCTTGCTGTCGGTGATCTCGAAGCTGCTCGTGCTTTCGTTAAAGGCGGCGGTCACCTGGTCGGCGCCGGGGCTGCCAACGAACTCAAGGCCCCCACCACCGCCAGGCGTCGGGTCGAGCTGGGCGTAGGCGCTGCCGGAGGGGGGCCCTTTTTCGCGGCCGCAGGAGACCCGGACCGGGCCACCCTTGCAGCTGTCCGTCCCCTCGCCGCCGTTCAGTTCGTCGTGGCCGCCGCCGCCGATGATGCGGTCGTTGCCGGGGCCTCCTTTGATCACGTTGTCGTTCTTGTCGCCGATCAGAGTGTCGTTGAACGCCGAGCCTTCGAGGCTCTCGAAGCCGTAGAGCTTGTCGTGGCCGTCGCCGAACGCCTTGTGGGCGGGGAGCGAGGCCCAGACGCCGCTGTTGCCCCGACCCCCGACATCGGTTGCAAAGGAGGCGATGTCGCCACTTCCCGAACCGCCGAACATCTGGTCATAGCCATAGTCGCCGTGGACGATGTCGTCGTTGCCGGGGCCGCCGTTGACGAGGTCGATCCCGAGGCCGCCGCTCACCTCGTCTTCGCTGCCGGAGCCGCCAAGCACCGTGTCATCGCCGAGTTCGCCGAGCACGATGTCGCGACCGGGGCCGCCGTCGAGCCAGTCATCACCGCGCCCGCCGTGCAGCACGTCGTTGCCCGGCCCGCCGCAGATCACGTCGTTGCCCCCGCCTCCGTAGACGACGTCGTTGCCCCCGCCCGCCCAGATCACATCGTCATGCGGGGTCCCCTGGATCACGTCGTTGCCTTCGGTTCCGACGATCGTCGCCGGCCGCCCGTCACAGTGCGGAACTTCCGCCGAGCCGGCCACCGCGGCGTCGAAGGTGAGCGCGGCGCATCCCAGCGCCAACGCGACCGCGATCGCAATCGCGCCGAGTCGTCTAGTCACGAGGCGGCGATCCTAATCAAGCTGACGGAGCCATCAGTCCAGGTTGATCATCACGTGCTTGATCTCGGTGTAGTCCTCCAGCGCATACATCGAGAGGTCCTTGCCGTAGCCGGACTCCTTATAGCCGCCGTGGGGCATCTCGGAGACGAGCGGGATGTGGTCGTTGATCCAGACGCAGCCGAAGCGCAGCGCGGCCGCGACCCGCATCGCTCGACCAACGTCGCGGGTCCACACCGAGGAGGCGAGGCCGTAGCGGGTGCCGTTGGCCCACTCGATCGCCTTCTCCTCATCGGAGAACGGCTGCACAGTGATTACCGGGCCAAAGATCTCGTTCTGGATCATCTCGTCGTCCTGCTCGAGGCCGCCGACCACAGCCGGCTCGAGGAAGAAACCGGGCAGGTCGGGCTGAACGCCGCCGGTGAGGATCTCGGCGTTGGGGGGCTTTCGCTCCAGGAAGCCCTCGACCCGCTGGCGCTGACGGGCGGAGTTGAGCGGGCCCAGGGTGGTCTGGGCGGACATCGTGTCGCCGAGGACCAGCCCCTTGGCTTCGGTGGTTAGCCCGTTGACAACGTCGTCATATACGCCGGTCGAGGCGAGCACGCGGGTCGCTGCGGTGCAGTCCTGGCCGGCGTTGTAGTAGCCGGTGCCGGCGATCGTCTCCATCGCCGCCTCCATGTCAGCGTCATCGAAGACGACGACCGGGGCCTTGCCGCCCAGCTCGAGGTGGACCCGCTTCAGTCGCTCGGCGGCGGCCTTGGCGATCCACTTGCCGGTCGGCGGCGAGCCGGTGAGGCTGACCATCTCCACGTCGGGATGGGTGACCAGCTCGGCGCCGGCGGGCTCACCGAGGCCGCCGATCGCGTTGAAGACCCCCGGCGGCAGGATGTCGGCGCACCACTCGGCGAAGCACAGCGTGCTAAGCGGCGTCGTCTCTGCCGGCTTGAGGACGACGGTGTTGCCGGCCCCGAGCGCCGGGCCAATCTTCCAGATCGCCATCATCAGCGGGTAGTTCCAGGGGGTGATCTGGCCAACCACCCCGACCGGCTCGCGGCGGATGAAGGAGGTGTGGCCCTCCATGTACTCGCCAGCGGCCCGCCCCTCCATGCAGCGGGCGGCGCCGGCGAAGAAGCGCAGGTTGTCGGCCATCACCGGCACCTCGTCCTCGAGCACCGCGCTGCGCGGCTTGCCGGCGTCGGCGGCCTCGAGGTCGGCGATCTCCTCGGCGCGATCCTCGATCAGGTCGGCCATCCGCAGCAGCGCCCGGGCCCGCTCTCCGGGGGGCGTCGCCGCCCAGCCGTCAAAGGCCTTCTTCGCCGCCTGAACGGCGCGGTCGACGTCGGGCTTGGTCGAGAGCGGCGCCTCGGCGATCGGCTCGCCACTCGCCGGGTTGATCACATCTTCGGCACCGCCCTCGAGCGGGTCCACGGCCTCGCCGCCGATGAAGTTCTTCAACTTGGTCCTCGTCGCCGTCGCCATCTCTCACTTCACCTCCGCTTTGGGGTTTTCGGTTTGCACCGACTCGATGCCCAACGCCTCCTCGACCGCTACATAGCTCTCCCCGACTCCCTCCGCGACCGCCGGGTGGGTCACCTCTCCGCCCGCGACGTTCACACCTGGCCGCAGGCCGGGGTCGCGCCGGATCGCCTCGGCGACGCCGAGGTCTGCGAGCGCGATCGCGTAGGGCAGGGTCGCGTTGGTGAGGGCATGGGTTGAGGTGATTGGCACCGCGCCGGGCATGTTGGTGACGCAGTAGTGGATGATCCCGTCGACTTCGAAGGTTGGCTGGCGGTGGGTCGTGGGCCGCGAGGTCTCAAAGCAGCCGCCCTGGTCGATCGCAACGTCGACCAGCACCGCGCCGGGCTTCATCAGCGCAAGCTGCTCGCGGCGCACGACAAAGGGCGCGCGGGCGCCATGGACGAGGACGGCGCCGATCACCAGGTCGGCGCGGGGCAGCATCTCCTCGACCGCGAGGGTGGTCGAGTACACGGTCGAGCAACGACCGCCGAAGAGGCCCTCCAGCTCGCGCAGCCGATCGATCGACTTGTCGAAGACGAAGACGTCAGCCTCCATGCCGATCGCGATGAAGGCGGAGTTCATGCCGACCACGCCGCCGCCGATCACCATCACGTTTGCCGCGGCGACGCCGGGGACGCCGCCCAGGAGGATGCCGCGTCCGCCGAGCGGGCGCTCCAGCATGAAAGCGCCCGCCTGGGTGGCGATCTTGCCGGCGATCTCGCTCATCGGAGCCAACAGCGGCAGGCGACCGTGGGCGTCCTCGACCGTCTCGTAGGCGATGCAGGTCGCGCCCGAGGCGCGCAGGCCACGGGTCTGATCGGGGTCGGGTGCCAGATGCAAGAAGGTAAAGAGAAGCTGTCCTGCTCGGAGCATCTCGATCTCCGACGGCTGGAGCTCCTTGACGTGGAGGACCATCTCGGCCTGCTCAAAGACCGTGGAAGCGTCGAGCACTATCCGCGCCCCTTGCGCCTCGAAGTCGGCATCGACGATCGCGCTTCCCTCCCCGGCACTCGTCTCGATCAGCACCTCGTGGCCGTGCTCGACCATCTCCCGAACCCCGGCGGGAGTGATCGCGACGCGGTACTCGTCGCTCTTTATCTCCTTCGGGACCCCGATCCTCATTTCACCAGCTCCCTTGCTCGAAGCGCCAGCCAGAACTCGATCCGATCGTTGGCGCGCGAGAGGTCGCGGCCGGTCAGCTCTTCGACCTTGCGCATCCGGTAGCGCAGCGTGTGGCGGTGGCAGTAGACCTGGCGGGCGGCTCGCTCCCACTGGCCGTTTTGCTCGATGAAGGCCTCCAGCGAGCGCAGCAGCTCTCCGCCGTAGTCCTCATCTCCCTTCTCGATCGGACCGAGGACGCTGTCGCAGTAGAGCCCCAGTGCCTCGTCGTCTTGGATCGAGAGCAGCAGGGTGAAGGCGCCGAGGTCGCGCCAGGAGGCGACCTCGGGGGTGTGGCCGTTGGCGAGCGCGGTCGCCTCCAGGGCGCAGCGCGCCTCGTGGAAGGAGTGGCGCAGCTCCTCGGGCGGGGCGGAGCGGCTGGCGGCCGCCCGCACGGCGCCGCGCTCGGCCCTCAGCGCCTTGCAGGCGTCGGCGGCGACGTTTACCGGGTCGCGGTCGCTGGCATCGACGACGGCGCAAAGAAGCTCGCGCCCGCCGGTGGCGTGCGGGGCGACGACGGCCGGGCAGTCCTCGGCGGCCAGGGCCCGCTCGAGCGCCGGCTCGGCGGCACTCGGGTCATCGAGCGCGAAGACGAGGACGGCGGCCTGCTCGCCGATCCCAAACGGCTCGAGGCGGCGGCGCAGCTCGGAGGCCTCCATCCGGCCGCCGAGCGCGCCGGCCAGCACGTCCCCGGCGAGGCGCCGCTCGGTCTCGCGGGCGACGCGGCGGCGCATCAGCTCGAGGGCGACGACGGCGACCGCCTGCTGGAGGATGAGTCGCTCGAAGTCTCCGAGCCCGCCGGAGTCGCTGACGATCACCACCCAGGCCTGCGGTGGACCGCCACCCGGTGAGATCACCGGGTGAGCGAGCGCCCGCCCCGCCACCGAGGGATGGGCGGGGACGAAGGGGTGGCGGTCGCCGGTGTGGGAGAGCGCCTCCTTGCGGATCGCGCCGATCGCGTCGGCAGAGAGCTGGCGACGGAAGCCGCGCCCGGCCAGCCGCTCGCCGCGGCCATCGAGGATCGCCACGGTGCCGCCGACAGCCGAGGCGACCGTGGCGGCGATCTCCTCCAGCCCGCGCTCCTCCAAGACCAGCCGCTCTAGCCGCCGCTGCACGGCGATGCCGCGCTGGAGCACCTCGTACTGCTCGTTGACGAGGCGGGCGAAGGCCTTCTCGGTGATCGCGATGAACGGGGTCGAGTAGGGCACCTCGAAGAGTGGGAAGTCGCGCTTGCGCGCCTCCTCGAGAAGTGCTTTCGGCAGTTTCCGGTGGCTGAGGCCGGTGCCGAAGCCGAGCCCGGCGAGGTTGCGGTCGGCGAGCAGGCGCACGAAGGAGCGTTGCTTGGCGGCGCTGTCGAGCGGGATGCCGGTGGTCAGCATCAGCTCGCCGCCCGAGAGCCAGGGGGTCGGGTCCTCCAGCTCGGAGATGTGGACCCAGCGCACCGGCGCCGCGGCAGCCTGCGTCCCGGCCACCAGTTTGAGGTCTAGCTCGTCGAGCAGGCTCTGGACGGTGAGCATCGAGTGGCCTACTTGACGACCTTCTTCCAAGCCTCGTCGAGCACGCTGTGGAGGACGTCGTGGATCTCCTCGAACTGCTCGCTGTCGGCGATTAACGGCGGGGCAAGTTGGACGACCGGGTCGCCGCGGTCATCGGCGCGGCAGATCAGCCCGCGCTTGTACAGCTCGCCGGAGAGGAAGCCGCGCAACAGGTACTCGGCCTCCTCCTCGCTGAAGCTCTCCTTGGTCTCCTTGTCCTTGACCAGCTCGATCGCGTGGAAGTAGCCGGCGCCGCGCACGTCGCCGACAATCGGCAGCTCGTAGAGGCTCTCCAGCATCTGGCGGAACTCGCTCTCCTTGGCTAGCACGTGGCCACAGAGATCCTCGCGCTCGAAGACGTCGAGGTTGGCCATCGCGATCGCCGCGGCGAGCGGGTGGCCTGCGAAGGTGAAGCCGTGGGCAAAGGAGGCGTCGCCCTGCATGAAGGGCTCGGCGACGCGGTCGGAGGCGATCATCGCCCCCATCGGCGCGTAGGCAGAGGTGAGCGCCTTGGCCACGGTGACGATGTCCGGCAGGTAGCCGAAGCGCTCGCAGCCGAAGTAGTGGCCGAGGCGCCCCCAGGCGCAGATCACCTCGTCGGAGATCATCAGCACGTCGTAGCGGTCGCAGATCTCGCGTACCCGCTCGAAGTAGCCGTCGGGCGGGACGAAGCAGCCGCCGGCATTTTGGATCGGCTCGAGGATCACGGCAGCGACGGTCTCGGGGCCCTCGAACTGGATCCGCTCCTCAATCGCGGTCGCCGCCCAGAGCGGATGGCGGTCCTCGGGCCAGCGGTAGGCGTTGGTGTTGGGGACGTGGCAGGCACCCGGGGCGAGCGGCTCGAACTGGGAGCGCAGCTCGGTGATCCCAGTCGCCGAGAGAGCGCCCAGCGAGGTTCCGTGGTAGGCGACCTCACGGGCGATCGTCTTGTACTTCTGACCGTTGCCCCGCATGCGATGGTAG
This sequence comes from uncultured Solirubrobacterales bacterium, assembly GCA_963777915.1. Lineage (GTDB taxonomy): Bacteria > Actinomycetota > Thermoleophilia > Solirubrobacterales > 70-9 > CAVUPF01. The sequence goes on from CAVZSH010000009.1 coordinate 161,503, forward strand.
TTGCGGGCCAGCTTCAGCGCCGACTCGACCGCCTCCGAGCCACCCGAGGTGAAGAAGACGCGGTTGAGGTCGGCGGGGGCAAGCGAGGCAATCCGCGTCGCCAACTCGATCGCGCGCGGATGGGCGTAGCTCCACAGCGTGTAGAAGTCGAGCTCTTCCACCTGGCGGGCGGCCGCCTCGCCCAGCTCCGTGCGGCCGTGCCCAGCATTGACGCAGAAAAGGCCGGAGAGGCCGTCGAGGTAGCGGTTTCCGTGCTCGTCGTAGACGTAGCAGCCCTCACCGCGGACGATGATCGGAATCTCGTGCTCGGCCCCGTAGGAGCCCATCCGCGAGAAGTGCATCCAGAGATGGCGCCTGGCCAACTCCTGGAGGCCGGTGTCGACTGCCTGGGGGGCGGTGGCCATAGGACTCTCCTCTCCTGCTACGACGTTATGGATAAAGCTAGACCGAGAAAGGCCCGGATGCAAGTGGTCATTGGGTCAAGTCCGAGAGTCGACCTTGTACAGAGCGTATAAACGCCGCTCCGGCTTTTGGGTCATTTGCCACTTGCATCCCCCTCCTTGCGGGCGTAACGTCGCCGCAAGTCGCCGCCGCAAGCGGAGAGGTCGACAAGGAGGAGTCACGTGGAGAGCGCTTCGGTCTCCGCCGGGAACGTCCCCGAAGCGGGAGGGGCCAGGGAGGGCAGCAAGGGGCTGAAAACCGGGGCGATCGGCTACATCTCCAACCTCGTCATCGGGATCGCCTCTACCGCTCCCGCCTACAGCATCGCGGCGACGCTGGGCTTCGTCACGGCTGTGGCCGGGATGGGCTTCCACGCACCGGCGGTGATGATCATCTCCTTCATCCCGATGCTCTTGATCGCCGCCGCCTACAACTATATGAACAAGGCGGACCCCGACTGCGGGACCAGCTTTACCTGGGTGACGCGGGCGCTGGGGCCCCACCTCGGCTGGCTGACCGGCTGGGTGATCGTCGCCGCCGACGTCGTGGTGATGGCCACCCTGGCCTACATCGCCGGCGTCTACTCATTTACGCTCTTCGGCCTCACCGCGGCCTCCGAAAACCTCCTCGACGTGAGCATCGTCGCCGTGATCTGGATCGTGCTGATGACCTGGATCTGCTACGTCGGGATCGAGATCTCAGCCCGCACCCAGTTCGTCCTCTTGGCGATCGAGATCTTCACGCTGAGCCTGTTCTCGGCGGTCGCGCTGTGGAAGGTCTACGTGACCGGCGTGGCCGGCTCCGTCCATATCGGCCTCGACTGGTTCTCGCCCTTCGGGCTGCCGGGGGGGAGCACGGCGCTGGTCAGCGGGGTGCTGCTCGGCGTCTTCATCTATTGGGGATGGGACAGCGGCGTCTGCGTCAATGAGGAGTCGCGCGACGCCGCCAACGGCCCAGGCAAGGCGGCCGTGATGAGCACGATCCTGCTGGTCCTGATCTACGTCGTCGTCGCCGCAGCGGCGCAGGCGTTCCACGGCCCCCATTTCCTGACCAGCAACTCCGAAGACGTGCTCGGCGCGCTGGGCCACAACGTCCTCGGCTCCCCGCTCGACAAGCTGCTGATCATCACGGTGCTGACCTCGGCCTCGGCCTCGACCCAGACGACGATCCTGCCGACCGCCCGCACGACGCTCTCGATGGCGCGATTCGGGTCGATCCCGAAAGCGTTCGGCCGGATCCACCCCCGCTACCTGACCCTTGACGTGTCGACGATCGTGATGGGCGTCGTCTCCCTGATCTGGACCCTCTTCATCATCAACGTCAGCACCAGCGTGCTGGGCGATGCGATCACCGGCCTCGGCTTCCAGATCGCCTTCTACTACGGGCTGACCGGGTTCGCCTGCACGGTCTACTACCGCAAGGAGATCTTCAAGAGCGTCCGCAACTTCATCATGGTCGGGCTGGCGCCCTTCCTCGGTGGCGCGATGCTCACCTACATCTTCGTCAAGGCGCTGATCACCTACTCGAACCCCGCCGAAACGGAAACCGGGGTGGCGTTCCTCGGGGTCGGCGTCCCGGTGGCGATCGGGGTCGGGCTGATCTTGGTGGGGGTGGTGGTGATGATCGGGCGAGCTTCGCCTACCCGAGGTTCTTCAAGCGCAAGCCCGAGGTCGCCGACCCGGGGATCCTCGAGGGCACCGTGGTTGGCGAAGCCTCGGTGATGGCCGACTGAGCGCGGGAGGAGCGGGAGATGAGCGAGATCATCGTTGGCTATGACGGATCAGACTGCGGGCGGGCGGCGCTGGATCAAGCCTGCGGGCTGGCCAAAGAGCTGGGCGATCGGATCGTGGTCGTCTTCGGTTACGCGCCGGGAGGCTACGGAGGCGGCGAGATCCCCACGCACCGCGAAGCAGTCGAGGAATTGGGCGAGCGGATCACCGCCGAGGCGGCGAAGTACGCCGAGGCGGCAGGCGTCCCCCACGAGGTCGTCCTTTTGCCGCGCAAGGGCTACCACGCCCTGGCCGAGACCGCCGACGAGCGCGACGCCCGGATGATCGTCGTCGGCAGCTACGGCGACCCGCCCCTGAAAGGCGTCATCCTCGGCTCCACCCCCAACAAGCTGCTGCACCTGGCCGACCGCCCGGTGCTCGTCGTCCCCGCCTCCCGATAGCAACCGGCGGCTTCAGCGGCCGATGTGAAAGCCGATCAGCTCGGGGATGCGGGCGAGCGCGGCGCTGAGCAGGTCGGGCGAGCGTCCCGCCAGCTCGGCCTCCTCCTTGCGCATGATCCCCAGCCGGATCGCCTCGCCGCCGATCCACTGCAAGGGCTCGGGGGGCACCCGCGGGGGTGAGGGGTCGACGAAGGCTAGGCGGGAGGCTCGTCGCGGCGATCGAGCGCCAGCGAGGCGAGCGTCCTGCCCACCATGTGGGAGGGGCCGACTCCGTTGCCGGTGTAGCCAGCGGCGACGAAGGCACGGCCGCCGCGCAGCGGCGCGACCAGCGGCAGGTGGGTCGGGGAGGCGTCGATCGGCCCTCCCCAGGCATGGGTCAGGCGGCGCTCGCCGAAGCCGGGAAGTAGGCGCGGAGGTGGGCTGCGACGAGCGAGGCCAGCTCGGGGTCCAGCTCGGTGCGTCCGCCCAGACGGGCGCCCATCGCGATCCGCCCGCCGCCCCAGCCGAACGCGATCCGCCGTCCGGGGTGGTGCGGAAGTAGTCGATCAAGGCGCGGCTGTCGGTGATGCACTCGCCGCCCGTCCAGCCGATCCTCCTCCAGCAGATCCGGCACCGGCTCGGTGAGGACGATATGGGAGGAGGCGACCGTGAGCCGGTTGCGAAGCGGCCCTCGGGGAGCCTTCGCCGCCGCCCCCAGCGCCAGCACAGCCGCACCGGCGCGGACGACGCCGCCCTCGGTGTGGGCTTCGACCCCAGCGGGGCTCTCCCGGAGTCGGCGCACCGGCGAGGACTCCAGACCTCCACCCCGCCCTCCCTCAGCCGCTCGCGAAGCCGAGCGCCAGGCGGGCGGGCTGCACCGTCGCCGCGCCTGGAAGAAGACCCCGGCGCGGAAGGCCGGCGAGGCGCAGCGGGCGGCCACCTCGGCGGGCGAAAGCGTCTGCACCGCGTCTGCGGCGCCTAGCTCGCGGCAGGCGGCCACGCTTTGCGCCCAGACCCGATCATGGGCGGGCGCGGTGGAGACCTGGAGGTAGCCACCGCGCCGAAACCAGGCGTCGATGCCCTCCCGCTCGCAAAACGCCCCGATATCGGCGACCGCGGCTTCGGCGGCGCGGGCGACGGCGAGCGACGGCCGATCGCCCCAGCGCTTTCGCATGCTCGCCAGCGAGAACCACATCGTGTTCGCAAAGCCACCGTTTCGGCCGCTCGGCCCGCGCCCGAGCCGTCTGCCCTCAGCAAGACGACGCGGGCCTGGGGCTCAAGCTCCCTGATCGCCAGGCCGCCCACATCCCCGCGACCCGCCGCCGATCACGACGACGTTGGCGCGGCGCTCTCCGACAAGCGGCGGGGCGAGCGCCACCTGCCCCGCCTCCGCCAGCCAGTAGCCGTGCCGGGAGTGCTCCATGGTGTGCCGAGTGTGGCAGCCCGCCTGTCGGGACGGGCGGGGGCGCTCGTAGGCTGGCGTCGTGGCAACCTTTGACCGGATCGCCGAGCTACCGCTCCAGATCGAGTCCTGCGAGCTGGCGTCCCGAGTTCACGCTCGGTGACTTCGAACGGCTGACCACGCTCATCAAGCTGCGCGGCGGCGGGCAGGAGGGGGTCGGCGGACGTCACCTACGACCCGGTCGACCACGTCGCCCAGCGAGACGGCGGGCCGCCGCCGGCCTCAGCGGCAGCCGCACCTTCGCCGAGTTCTCCGAGCTGATCGGCGAGACCGACCTCTTCCCCAGCTCGGCTCCCGAGCGCGACGTCTCGCGCGCCTACCGGCGCTGGGCCTTCGAGTCGGCGGCGCTCGACCTGGCGCTGCGCCAGGCAAACACCAACCTCGCCGCCGCCCTCCGCCGCGAGCCAAGGCCGGTCGACTTCGTCTCCTCGATGCGCCTCGCGCCCTTCGGCAGCGAGGAGCGCTCCTCGATCGACCCCCTGCTCGCCCGCCTGGCCGTCTACCCCACCCTGCGCTTCAAGCTCGACCCCACCAACGACTGGGACGATGGGTTGATCGCGGCGCTGGCGCAGACCGGCGCGGTCGACTCGCTCGACCTGAAGGGCTTCTACAAAGGCACGCCCGTGAACGTCGGGACCGACGCGGCGCTCTACGCGAAGCTGATCGAAGCCTTCCCCGATGCCTGGCTGGAGGACCCCGATGTCAACGCAGAGACCAAACCACTCCTAGACCCGGTGGCCGAGCGGGTCACCTGGGACGCACCGATCCACTCGGTTGCCGACATCGAGGCGATGCCCTGGGCGCCGAAGATGGTCAATATCAAGCCCTCGCGCTTCGGCGCGGTGGGCGAGCTCTTCAACGCCTATGACTACCGCGAGGAGCAAGGTATCGGCGCCTACGGAGGCGGCCAGACCGAGCTCGGCCAGGGCCGCGGCCAGATCCAGTACCTGGCCTCGATCTTCCATCCGACACGCCCAACAACGTCGCCCCTTCCGGCTACAACGACCCCGACCGGGCCAGAAGACCGGGCCCGCCGACCAGCCCGCTGGAGCCGCGGCCGGCGCCAACCGGCTTTCGCTGGGAGGGATAGGGTTGCGGAGCGGATGAGCTTCGCCAAGACCCTCAACGAGCAGGTCGCCTCCGAGTTCGCGGCGCACAGCAGTACATCGCGATCGCCGTCCACTACGACTCCGAGACGCGCCCCAGCTCGCCGCCTTCTTCTACCGCCAGGCGGTGGAGGAGCGAAACCACGCGATGATGATCACCCAGTACCTGCTCGACTCAGGCCACCCGATCGAGGTCCCGGGATCGAGGCCCCCGAAGCGGCTTCCCCGACACGGTCGCCCCGGTGCGGCTCGCGCTTGACCAGGAGAAGCGGGTAACGAGCAGATCGCCAACCTGGCGCGGCTGGCGCGTGAGGAGGGCGACTACCAGGGTGAGCAGTTCCTGCAGTGGTTCATCAAGGAGCAGGTCGAGGAGGTCTAAAGAGCATCTCGGCGCTGCTGAAGATCGTCGAGCGAGCCAAGGACAACCCGCTGCTCGCCGAGGAGTATCTGGCTCGCGAGAGCCTAGGCGCCGGCGAGGGCGTCGACCCCACCGCCCCGGCCGCCGCCGGCGGGGCCCTGTAGGGGAGCGCCTCCGGCTCGAGCGGATCAGGGCGGGTGGCCGCGTGCCAGGCCTGCCGCGTACAGCAGCGGCGAAAGGTTCGATGCCTAACCCAGCCACCCGGCACGCTTGCGCAGGCTTTTGAGGCGGCGAAACTCCGCGATGTCCTCGCGCAGGGCGGCCGGGGCAGGGGCGGGCAGGAAGCGCGCCGGAAGGGCAGACTTGCGACCCCTTCGCCCTGGGTGCGGACCCGGTAGGCGCGGGCGCCACGCCGGGCGGTGAGCGCGGCGGGTGGGGGCCTCGCCCTCCCAGAGCAGACCTGCGTAGTCGTCGAGACCATATCCGCCGGGCATCCCGCCGCCGACCGCGTCGAGGTAGGCGGCGCGGCGCTCGGGCTCGTTGTTGTAATGGACGCAGAGGCTGCCACCCAGCAGGCCAAGCCCGGCGGCGGGGGCCGGGCAGCCCGAGGACTTGGTGATCCCCGCCTCAAACCAGCACATCGCCCCGGCGCTCTGACCGGCGAGGACGATACCCCGCCGCCAGGCGAGGCTGAGGATGGCGCCGATCTCGTGCGCCTCCCAGACGGCGAGCAGGTTGACGAGGCTGCCGCCGCCGACGTAGACCAG
>CAVZSH010000010.1:0-41035 GCA_963777915.1 uncultured Solirubrobacterales bacterium
TAGCCAGTCTGAAAGCCCAAAAACCTGCGGTTGAAGCGAACTGTGCGCCAGTGAATGCGCCAGTTGTCCGGGTTGATCGACAGACTTAGCGGGTCGAGCGCCAATCAGACAAGCCAGGCAGCGTGTCCGCGCCGCACCTGCGCGAAGCGACCGATGAGTTCAACGCCCTGCTAGCAAGCCGACTGCCGCTGGCTTTTCTTGAGGGCAAGTGGTCCTTTGCCGCTGCCGGGTTGCTAGCGCGAATGGGGAGGCTCCTGGACTCTCTGGCGCTGCTTGTCGAGTCGGGCAGGAACGCTGACGGCCAGGTTTTGCTGCGCGTGATCTATGAGCACGCCACGACCTTCTGCTGGCTCGGAATTGATCCAGCAGCGAACGTCGAGACATGGAAAGAATGGAGCCGGTGGCGCTCCGTAAAGCTGCACAACGATGCGAAGGACTTTGGCATCGAGGTCCTAACGGATCGGGAACTTGCTGCAATGGAGCCAAACTCGGAACCTCGCTCCTTGCCCCAACTTGCCGAAGAAGTTGACGCCTACTGGTCGAGCCAGTCTGCCGCTTTTCGTAGGCCGCCGAAAAGGAAGCGACACCCCCTGACATTCAGAGGGCTCTACACGGCTATCTATCGCAAGGGCAGCAGTCTGATTCACACAACCGAGGCAGGGCTAAGCCGTCAAGCCAAGGGCACCGCGAGTCAATACCTGGTGGTCATGGAGGAACAACCGCCGGGAAACCCGGATATCCCAGCTATAGCGATTCCCCTTTCCGGGTTCATGCTAATCGTCTATCACCATCACTTCGGTTGGCCTCCCGATGAGGTCGTGCGGGGAATCACAGAGGGGGTGGCTCCAGAAATCGTGTCCCGATAGGCTGCTCCTCGCAAATCGACTAGCCAGGAGGGGAAATGCCAACGACGATTACTTCGGAGGACAGGGTCCACAATGAGACTAAGCGGACGGCTCAGGAGGCTCCAAACGAGGTCATCGAAGCGATCAACGTAGCGCTCAGTACCCAACAAAAGTTTGTCCCGTTCACGGATTCGGACGGCAAGACTTTCAGCGTTGAGGCTTCGAGTGTGGTCGATATAGCGGAGGCCGCGTAGTTGTAACGGTCGTTAGACTGATCACCCGTGGCGACCGAAATCTACCTCATAAGCGGCAAAGGCGTGCCAGTCAGGCAGAGCGCGAGCGAGGTAGAAGACTTGCTCAATCAAGCCCTATCCGGGGGTAAAGCGGCCAAGTTCACGCTTAGCAGTTATGAGAAGCCTGTCTATATCCGGCCGGATACTGTCAGCCACTGGTACGAGATCGAATATAGCGCCGCGTCGTCCTGATTCAGACCGGCTGCGGCGCCCCCTGCTTCACTGTCCTCGCCACATGCTCGGCCTGCTCACGCTGTGCCGTCAGGTAGCTATCGAGGAGCTGCGCTGCCTCAGCCTCGGTGCCCGGCATCAGGTGGCCGTAGCGGTCGAGCGTGATGCTGATATTGGCATGGCCCATGAATGTGCTGAGCGCCTTCGCGTTGACGCCCGCCGCGATCATCAGCGAGGCGAACGTGTGACGGCACTCATGGAGGGTGATGCGCTCAAGCTGGGCGCTCTCCCACGTAGCGTCGGCTCGCCGCGTCACCGCTCCGGGGTCGAAGACTCGATCAGCGTCGCGGCCGAAGACGAAGCCGTCTCCGCGTTCAGTGAGCAACCTGTGATCCACAAGGTAGTCGCGCAGGGCAGGAATGATCGGAACGCGGCGGCGACCAGAGCGAGTCTTGAGGTTGATCTCGCCCTCTTGCTCATCCCAGCCGTGGCGGACGTGGATAACCCCCGTGGCGAGGTCTACGGCTTTCCAGAGCAGCGCCATCAGCTCGCCACGCCGAAGGCCCGCATACAGCGCCGTCGCCCACAGGGCGCGGTCGCACTCTGGAGCGGCGTCGATCAGGGCACCGGCCTCGGCTGGCGTGGCGAAGCGCTCCCGACGCGCATCTGAGGAGGGCAAATCGACGTTTGAGCAAGGGTTGACTACCAGTTCTCCCCGAGCGATGGCCCGCTTGTAGATTGCTCGGAGCGGTAGCAGCGTGACCTGCACGGTGGATGCGGCCAGGTGCATCGCTATCAGGCGCTCTACGAAATCCTGTAGGTCCGGTCGGCTCAGGTCGACCAGGCGAACGGCGCCGAACTCTGGCAGCACCCGACGGCGCATCGCTTTCTCATAACTGCGCAGCGATGAGGGCTTGTAGCGCTCGCCTGAGCGGTTACGAACAGTGCCGGCCAGCGCGGCCTCATGCCAGATTTGCCACGCCTGTTCAATCGTGATCGGCTTCGGGGCGCGCATGACACCGCTGGAGAGCTGCTTCACGGCGTCAGCTCGCCACAGCTTCGCCTCGGCGAGGCGCGGGAACGTCTTGCGGATCTTCTTGCCGTCGCGCTTGGAAAAGACCCACGCCTCATAGGCGGGAGTACAGTTGCATCGACCGCCCTCGTGGATTGAGCAGGTGCGGCGGTGGCGAGCGCGGATGCCAGGTGTGCGGTTACGCTGGGCGTGCATGGGAGCTTCTACCTCCTGTGCCATGCCCCCGGACGTGTCTGCGTCGCGGGGGCGTTTTGTTGGTCCCCCGATTCTACTCCTCGCTCCATTCATCCCCCGATCAGGCACGGCGCGACCTCCGGAGACTGGCGCATCACTGGCGCACACGCTCGGAAACCCCCATTCCAGAGCGGTCTGTGAAGCACCCCAGATGTACACAATCCGCTTCACGCCACGTCCTTGAGCGTCCGGCTTGCGCTTCGCTCCAGCCAACGCTCAAGTTCGGCGACGCTGACGAGCTTCTTGCGACCTCGCCGCACCCAACGCAGGTCGGCGGCGATGTGCTCGTCGAGGTAGTCCATGCTCACCCCAAGGGCCTCGGCAGCCTCAGACTTCGACATCGCGAGTCGAGGCACGGGCGCTCGTGGGCTGCGTGGCAAGGCGGCAGTCACTGCGCGGCCCGCTCGGATAGCTCGAAGTCGTGAGGAGGCGCATAGCCGAACGTGTCCAGCCAGCGCTCGACAGCGCGCACGATGGTCGTCATGTCCTCGCACCTAGCAATCTGCTCAATCCACTCGGCACAAAGGCCAGTACGAGCGCAGTAATGGTGACGCCCCCTCGAAATCCTGCTCCCGGAGGGTTCGAGGAAAACGGCTGATCGGAGGCGTACTGCCCCGCTTAGAGCGGGGCAGTACGCCGATGCAAGTTTCTCGTCCCGTTGGGACTGAGGAATCCGTTTGCCATCGGCACGGAGTCTCGAACGCTCCCAGGTGCAGCTTTACAGCGCAGCCGTCTTCACGGCCTCGACTCCGCCTGTCCCCACCGAAGTGGGCTGCGACGGGACAAAATCTGGGATGGAAAAGACCCCCCATCTGACGGTTGTGTCCCCCTGCGGGTTGGTGCTCCCTCTTGCGGAAGGCGACGACGAGAATCGCGTCCCTGCGCATCATGTTTGTCACGCTCAGGACTACGCACCCTTCTTTCGGTAGTGAAGTTGTTGCCTGCTGCGCGCCTGCGTGATTGGCGTCGGAAGGTCCACTGTGTAGTCGCGGCGATCATCCGGCCTGAGCCCCGCTTCTCGCTCCCGCTGTGAAAGCGTCTTCGCCTGTTTCCGACTGGGCCGCAGTCGCCGTTTGTGGTATCGGCCGGACTTACCCATGACAACCCAGGGTCATTGACGTCGATTTCTTGGGTCGGCTTGTCGGGCAGTAGTAGACGGCTGGCCTTCGACGCCGATTAGAAGCTAATTTGCGCACACCTCTAATGTACGAGCGCAAACCTAGTTCAGCGCGAACTCGACCGAAGTTGACGATTTCGGAGCGACTTTCGGCGCGAGCTAGAACACCGCGAGAGTGCGTTTGTGCGACTTTTGAGGGCTGGGGACGCCTACGCAGCCGGAGCCAGGGCGTCCGCAAATGTCCCTTGGAGGCGCTTCACCCGCCGCTCTAAGTCAACTTTGATCGTTTCCCCGAAGGGCAGCGTGTCCCCGAGCGTCGCTTGGCCCAGAAGCCTCTGAACCTCCCACAGCGTCATCCCGGCCTTCAGCCAGCCGATCCCGCAAGTGTGGCGCAGGCGGCGATAGCTCAGCTCTGGCGCGACGTAGCTGGGGAGCAGCTTCGCGAAGGCATCCGGCTTGATCGGCTCGCGCGCCGTCTTCTCTGCCCACAGGTTTAGCCACGGGCGCTCGTGATCCACGCCGATGCAGGTGCGGAACTCGATCCACTCCTTCACAGGCGCGCGCGCGGCGTCGGTGTAAGGAACCTTGTGATGGGGGTCGTTCTGCCCCTCACCGTGCCGCACGACGATGTAGGCATTGTCGTAGTGCATGTCGTCGAGGTGCAGCGAGAAAATCTCCCCGCGCCGGAGCCCACAATTCAGCGCTAGAGAAATTATGGCGTCGAGTTGTAAACGAATTGCGTGCTTGCGAATACGCGCATACGGGGTGATTTCTTTTCTCCACCGATGGGCAAATCTCACTGCTCTTGGATCATCCATCAGCGGCCAGCGCACATTTATCGCCTCGCGAAACTTTCGCAGCTCCTTCGATGAATATGGTTCAGGGTGGATGCGACTGGTCGCACCGTCGGGAGTTGGGACCGACCGCACCGACAGAAAAGTATCCGCGGAGACGTGGTGCATTTCATAGGCCCACGAAAAAAACGACAGTGCCATCTGTCGCTCTTTCCTCAGTGTGTTCGGCGCGTAGCCGTCACTGCTTCGTTTGGAGAGATACGCAGCGAGGTCTGGGCCTTCGGCGTCATGAAGTGATAGCGGAGCGAGGAAGGCGTCGAGCTGGCAGAGCACCCGCAGGTGATCGCGCTTGCGCGCCTCCGTGATGCCTCTTGCATCGAGAGTGGCCTCGAAGTCGTCTAGCAGCGCCATCGCTTACGAATAGTAAGTTGCCTGTCGGTCGGATCGACAGATGCGTTGGATGGTCAGGGCTGGGGCTTGATCTGTTCGGCCCGCCCGAAAAGCTCGCTCAACGAGATCCCCAGCGCATCGGCCAACTTGGCAACATTCAGGACACTTGGGCTTCGCTCGCCGCGCTCGATCCCGCCGATGTAGTTTCTGTGGATGCCCGTCTCAAGGCTCAGTTGCTCTTGGGATAGGCCACGTTCAGCGCGAAGGGCACGGAGCGCCGACCCCAAGCTATGTAGGACACGATCGGGCTGCGGCATGGCCGCGACGGTTTCAGGCGCGGCAGAATAGCTCTACAGCCTGAGCGTGTTCCTGCCGATATGGCTTGCATGAGGTCGAACGAGAGCCAGTCGCAAGCTACGCCCCCACTCGAAAGCGGTTGAATGAACTGGCGCTGGATCGTCGGTGCGCTGCTGCTCTACCTGATCGGTCGCTTGCTCTGGGGCATAGTCGATCCGTCTTCAATGGCAGGAGCGCATAGCACGACGATGGAACTGTTTTGCTCCGGGTGTCAACGATGATCCATCCGACCATCCCAAGGACGACCTCTGAGGCTTAGGTCATGAGTGTGCCGCCTTCGACTCCCTCACCGCAATCGCCGATCGCAGGCTGGTATTCCAACCCGGACGGGATGGGGCTGCGCTGGTGGGACGGCGAGCGGTGGACCGAGCATGTCCATCCACCAGTCCAAGTCGAGAAGCCTGAGCCTAACTACACCAAGATGCTCGTGATTCTCCTTGTTGCTGTGGGAATGATCTTCGGAGTAGTCAAGCTGGAGGAAGCGGGAGTTCAGGCGCACGAAGAAGAACAGACGCGCATCGAACACCCCTTCGTGCCTCGCAGCGCGCGTGAACGCACCGAACAGCTCGAATGCCTTAAGAGCGGCGAATGCTGACCGTCCTCGACTGCCTGCACGTAGATCACTCGCCTTCCGACGTTCCGCGTCCAGAGATTTCAATCTCGACATTGTGTTGGAGCGCTGGCTGGACCGTTCTATGAAGGTCGAGTTTGACGATCCGGCCGTCGCGAGGATGCCATTTTTCTGATCGGGGTGCTCCTGCCAAGCAGGGAATCCAGCGAGTCGAATCGCAGGGCACTCCGTGCGGCCGTTTTCATACCCCGGGCTTATCGAGGGGAAGTGACTAGGCAGTCACTTTGTGACTCCTTCCCCCTTGGATTAGCCGATTTCCTCATCCTCCTAGAAGACCTGCAAACCGCCTATCGTCCCGTAGCTCGTCGAACACTGGCCAAGTCTTAAGCTGCTCAACCTGGATTGTTCCCTTTGCAAGCACATCGGGGGCCAGTCGAAAGAATTGATCTGCCATATCGAGCAACGCTAGCTGCACGAGTTGGAATTGAGCGCCGAGTGCGGACGTATCCCAGTCTCCGATTTCTTGCTCGATAGACGACAAGCCTCCGAGTCGCTTGATGGAGAGCCACTCGTTGACCTTGAAAATTTGATGTTGGACATCGGCAGAAGCGATCATCTTGCCCACCGAGCACAGCTTGCGCAGAGGGAGCCATCGCCCATCGAATAACAGTTGCTCCATACGAGCTGAGAGCGCAAATACGGCTTGATCCTCGGCATCTGGGCGGTCCTTTGCCCACACCCCAGTCCCAACGAGATTCCCGACACAATCCAGATGATCCACGGCATTGTTGAGGTAGCTTTCGTCGACCAATAGCTGCGATCCGAGCGGGGGGAGATCATCGCTGGGCTTCACTCGCTCCAGATACTGCGCTGAAACCGCCCCGCCGTTGTGGACTATGACGTGACGGCGCTGGACTATCTCCTCAAGCACGTCGTAATCGATGGCAAGGCTCTGGACCTTGATTCCCAAGCCCGAGTCTTGGTCAAGCCACTTGGTCCAGTCATCTAACGGCAATTGAAGTAGCTGGTAGACCTGATGCGCTATAGCGGCATCTTGGATGTCCGCGATGGAGTCATACGCGGCGACCTGCTTGAGCGAGAATCGTTTCTGCTCGCCAATGGCTCCCGGATGAAGCTCGTAATGACGCGCGGCCAAACTACCCACAAGAACCTCGAAGCCTGCGACCGCCATCGTGAGAAGCGACGCTCGAAGCAGCGCCTCCCGGCTCGGTGCCAACACAAGAGCGCGCTCAAGCATCACATTGGCTTGTCCTATAGCGACGGGATTGTCCCCAAAAATCTCAGTCAGCACTCGCAGGTCTTGCTCCGCAGGCTGACCAAAATCTAATGTCGGAGACCGGTTCTCCTCAAACTTGGCCGAAATCCAATTTTTGAATTTCTCGCGCCTCTCTGGATCAAGAGCTTTTACGGCGGCGAGCTGTTCTGGGCTTGTTCGTTGGCGGTCTAGCTCCGCAGCATGACCACAAACCTCGGCATGTAGTTGACGGACGGCATCAATCGTCTCCTGGAAGCGAAAGAGCGACACCGGAAAGCCGGGCTGCCGGATTTTCTGCTCTCCCACGGTGGGCTGGTTGGTCTCGTCGGCCAAGGGCAAGAGCAGCCTAGCCACCTGATGCGTATCCGGAGCAAACCGGATACGCATCAGCCACCTAAAGGCCGTTCCAGCTCATAGACAGATACTCAGGCAGCCCTACTGGCCACTTCAGACCGCTCTAACTTTCCGTGCGTCTTTCGCCTGAATCGTGTCGGACCGCACTCAGGTGATCCATCCATGTCAACTCGCGGCATCGGGCGCCCTGCCCCTCGGCCGTCTCGATCACTCGCGCTGGACCATGCCGATTTTCAGGTGTAGCGAGCGCGCGGGTCCGATGCGGTTGAGCACCGAGCGCCCACATTTCCTCCGACAATGGGGGGCGCAGTGTGCGCCAGTGGTGCGCCAGTGAGTGCCAATTCCAGGCGTGGCCCAGCGGACTCCAGCGGGGAGTTTTCGGCTCTAGACTGCCAAGCTATGCCTGAGACCCAGAAGTCCGTTATCCGGACGGCTTGCGGCCGTTGAGCAGGAAGGCCAAGATTGACGAGCGCCCGCCGGCGCCCTGGGGTCGCTTCCCGCTGGCCGAGCTAGTCGTCCTTGCCGGCATCGTGATGCTTGTGATCGGCCTGATCGGGCAGATCCCGACGGCGATCGGAGTCGGCGTTGTGCTCGGCGGCCTCGGCGGCCTGGAGGTCTCGGTTCGCGAGCACTTCGCCGGTTACCGCTCCCACACCACCCTGCTGGCCGGCACCGTCTTCGTACTCGTCGTCGGGGGGCTCTTCTACCTGGGGGGCTTGATCCTCGCAATCTGCCTAGCGGTGGGTGCAGCTGCCTTCCTCGCTGCCTTCCTGGCGCTGCGCCGGGCCTTCCAGCGGGCCTCGGGCGGCCTCAGCTTCAGGGCCGGCGGGCTGCGCGGCGGCTAGACGAGCACGGCCTCCCGATCGCACGCCGTGCCTTTGGCTGCCAGCTCCGTCGCGAGCAGCAGGCGCTGGCGCGGGGTGAGGGTGCCGAGCCGCTTGTTCTCGTTGAGCGCGAGGGGGAGGAGGAACTTGCGCGCCCGGGTGCGTCCCCAGCGGCGTTGGCTGGTCAGCAGCTCGGCGATCGTCATGCTCTCGGTCTCCCACGGGCACTCTCGGATCACCTCGGATGCCTCGATTTCGCCACGGGCGATCGAGCGCTTCAGCTCCGCCCGGGCGAGCCGGACCAGGTTGGCCCGCTCGAGGGCCTGCATGTGCTGCGGGGCCTGGGCGGCGGAAGCGGTCATCGTTGCAGGGGCGATCGAAGCAGCATCCACTAGGACTCCTCCCTTAAAGGGGATCGGTTAACTGGGAATCTCTCTTATGCGGCGGGCTGGCGGCGCGAGCTGCCGGCCTGGGCCGATCAAGTCTCCGCCGCCCGACCCGCCCAGGGTGCGCGCGGCGAGGTCGCAAGCTATGCCGTCCGGGCGGTGAGCGTCAACCCGGTGTCGCGAAACTCGGACAGGGCCATTCGCTAAGAGCAGCTTTTTCCGGGCCGCCGGGACTTGTCCAGATCCGGACAAGCCTGAAACTACCTATGACGGGGGATGTTGAAATTCGGATAACCGCGCGTTACGCCCGCGGCAACTCCGGAAAGTCTTGGATCACCCGGGCGATCGTCCCCAGCGCGCCGTCCAGATGCTCGCGCTCGTGGGTGGCCATCAGACTGGTGCGCAGGAGGGCTCCACCCGGTGGGACAGCAGGATGGATCGCGACGTTGGCGTAGACGCCGGCGTCGAACAGGGCTTTCCAGAGCAGCACCGCCTGCCAGTCGTCGCCGACCTTTACCGGTACCACGGGGGTGGTGGCGACCGCGCCACCCGGGAGCCTCCCTGGCTCGATCACTGAAAGCCCCAGGTGCCGCAGGCCCTCGCGCAGGTATTCGGCGTTGGAGAGCAGCGCCTTAAACAGCTGCGGTCCGTCGGAGCGGATCACCCGCAGCGCCGCCAGCGCGGCGCCGACCGCAGCCGGCACCGCCGAAGCGCTGAAGATGAAGGAGCGTGACGCGACCCGCAAGTACTCGATCACATCGGCGGGCCCGGCAACGAAGCCACCGCATGAGGCAAGGCTCTTGGAGAAGGTCCCCATGCGCAGATCGACCTCGTCCTCCAGTCCGAACAGCTCGCAGGTCCCGGCGCCGCGCGCTCCCAGCACCCCCGCGCCGTGCGCCTCGTCGACCATCAGACGCGCCCCGTGTGCTCTGCAGAGCTCGACGATCCGCGGCAGGTCACAGACGTCGCCCTCCATCGAGAAGACGCCGTCGACGACGACCAGCACGCCGCCACCGTCTTCCGCCGCGCGATCGAGCATCTTCTCCAGCTTGTCCATCCGGTTGTGTCGGAAGGGGCGCAGCTTGGCGCCGGAGAGGCGGCAACCGTCGAGGATCGAGGCATGGTTCCCGGAGTCGCAGATCACCGTGTCGCCCGGCTCGAGGATCGTCCCGATGCAACCGAGGTTCGACTGGTAGCCGGTGGTGTAGACGATCGCATCCTCGGTTCCCATCCACTCCGCCAGCTCGCGCTCCAGTGCGACGTGCAGCGGCGTTGTCCCGTTCAGCAGTCGCGATCCGGTGACCCCCGTCCCGTAGGTCTCCAGGGCATCCCGAGCCGCCTGCTTGACCCGTCCGTCGCCGGTCAGTCCCAGGTAGTTGTTGGAACCGAGCATGATCGTCTCGCGTCCCTCCATCTCGACCACCGGGCCGGCCTGGGAGGTGAGCAGGCGGAAGTAGGGGAGGAGGTCGTGCTGCTTTGCGGCTTCGAGCTGCTCGAGGCGGTCGTGGCTGCGCGCCTTCGCGAAGACGTTGACGGGGGCTTTCGCTGTCTCGCTCATGCCCAAGAGTGTAGGTTCCGCACCCATGGGAGGCGTGACCATCCAGCCGGTGCGCACCCGAGCTGAGCTGAAGCGCTTCGTCAAGGCCCCCTTCTCCCTGCACCAAGACCACCCGCAGTGGGTGGCGCCGCTGACCTTCGAGCGGATGGAGTTCCTCAACCGCGACAAGAACCCTTACTTCGAGCACGCCGAGGCCGAATACTTCCTTGCCGAGCGCGATGGCGAACCGGTCGGCCGGATCACCGCCCAGGTCGACGCGCGCTGGGACGAGTTTCAGGGCGGCAGCGACGCGATGTTCGGCTTCTTTGAGACCGTGAACGAACCCGAGGTCGCCGCGGCGCTGCTCGGGGCGGCGACCGAGTGGGCGCGGTCGAAGGGCCGCTCCCGCATCCTCGGCCCGATGGACTTCACCACCAACGATGAGATCGGGGTCCTGATCGAGGGCTTCGAGCGGCGGCCAATGATCCTTGAGCCCTGGCACCCGCCCTACTACCGGAAGCTGGTTGAGGCTGAGGGCTTTGAGAAGGCGATGGACGTGCTGATGTGGGAACTTCAATTCGGCGACCTCAAGGAGGGCGAGCGGTTTGACCCGGCGATCCACGCCGCCGCCGAAAAAGCCCTGGGTGACGAAGGGATCACGATCCGCAACATGCGCAAGCGCGACATGGCGGCCGAGGTTCGGCGTTTTATGGACGTCTACAACGAGGCGTGGGGGGATAACTGGGGGTTTGTCCCGATCACCGATGCCGAGGTCGAGTTCCAGGCAAAGAACCTCAAGCAAGTGCTCGACGAGGACTGGGCCTACATCGCCGAAAAGGACGGTGAGGCCGTGGGGGCGGCCCTTACCCTGCCGGACATCAACCAGGTGATGGCGAAGCTGAACGGGCGGCTGCTTCCGTTCGGCTGGGCCAAGTTCCTACTCGGCAAGAGCAAGATCGACCAGGTGCGCGTCTTCGCGCTGGGGGTCAAGCACGACTACCGGCATACCGGCGTTGCCGCCGGTCTCTACCTCAAGCACCTGGAGACGGCGGCTGGGCCGGGCCCGATCGGAGGCGGCGAGATGGGCTGGATCCTCGAGAGCAACGGTCCGATGAACCGGGCGATGGAGGGGATGGGCGGCAAGGTCGTGAAGCGCTACCGGATCTACGAGCACTCGCTCTAGCCGGAAGGCCGCAAGTTCCGAGGTTTTAGCGCCCCTGAACCCGTGCTGGCCTGAGGTCTCGTTAGAGTCGCGTGGGTGAGTGAGTTCGAGGTAGACGGCGAGGTCTTGGCGGAGGAGGACGCCGAGGCCGGCGCCGGCCAGCCGGTGCGGGCGCTGCCGTTGCGCTATGAGGAATCCGCTTCGCCGGTCCTGCGCGGCGAGGTTCGCACCGCCGCGATCGCGGCGGCCGGAGGGGCGCTGGCGGGTGCGGCGACCGTCGCCGCAGTGCGGGCGGTCGGCGCGGTCGGTTCGCGCAAGCGCACATCGAGGCGCCTCTCGCGCCGTCGCGATCGCCCCACCAACGTCGTCGCCAGCCGCTCATTCCTGGTCGACGTCCACTTGCTGGGACGGTGATGGGCAGCTCGGCTTCGCTTGAAGTCGAGGTCCGACCCCCGTCGCCGTTTCGCCTGCCGGCTTCCGGCGGCGAGGACCGAGTGATGTTGGTCAGCGCCGGGGTCGCCACCCGCTTGCTCCATGTCGAGGAGCGGCCGGTCTTGGTCCGTGCCTGGCAGCCGGCTGGCGACCGTGTCGCGATCCGCGCCGAGCCCGTCGACCCCGGCGCGATCGAGGCGCCGCAGACGCTGCTCTCGCCTCCCGCGGCTCCGGCCGGCTCCGCGCAGCTGGAAGTGGCGGTCGAGCGGATGCGCTTCGCGCTCGGGGTCGATGACGACCTCGGCGAGTTTCATCGCCGCTTCCGCGCTGACCCCTTGCTTGGGCCCCTGCTGCGACGCAGCCCGCACTTCCGGCCCCGTCGCCGTCCCTGGCCCTGGGAGGCGCTCGCCTGGGCTGTCGTCAAGCAGCTGATCGAGTCCGAGCTCGCGGCGCGGATCCAGCGCCGCATCGTCGGCCGCTGGGGTGCAAGGCTGGACAGGGAGCGCGGGGAATTGCGCGATGTCCCGGGCGCCGCCGCGATCGCCGGGCGGGCCCCCGTCGAGCTCGAGTCGATGGGACTGGCGTTGCGACGGGCGATCGCCCTGCGCGCCGTCGCCCGTGAGGTCGCCCACGGGCGTTGCGATCTCGCCGCGCAGTCTGGCGACCGACGCCTGCTCACGGTGCGGGAGATCGGCCCCTGGACGGTCCAGTGCCTCGGTCTCTTTGGCCGCGGTGACCCAGACTCGCTTCCCGCCAGCGACCTCGGCTACCTCAAGCTGGTCGGCCGCCTTGCCGGGCTCGCCCGGCGCGCGACGGTCGAGGAGGTCGAGGAGTTCTACGCGCCGTATGCCCCCTTCCGTGGGCTGGCTGGGACTCTCACCTTGGTCGGACTGCATCGGCTCCTTGCCCAGGGGCCGCCGCTCCGCCACGCGATCTGAGCCCCGCGGCCTGCACGAGTCGGTGCCTGGACGAAGGTGCCGTCAAGGAACTCGTCGATTTGTCGATACCGCGCCTAATGGAGCGGGCAGCAGGAGATAGGAACTGGCCCGAGGAGCAGGTCGACGAATTCCTCGACCAGATCACCTCCGGTGGCGAGGACTACCGCCAC
Source organism: uncultured Solirubrobacterales bacterium (assembly GCA_963777915.1). Taxonomy (GTDB): domain Bacteria; phylum Actinomycetota; class Thermoleophilia; order Solirubrobacterales; family 70-9; genus CAVUPF01. The sequence continues at coordinate 12,885 of CAVZSH010000010.1, forward strand.
CTGGTCGAGCGGCTGCCCGCGATCGTCTACACCTCCGAGCTCGGCGAGCATGGTCGCTGGCGCTATGTCAGCCCCCAGGTGGAGGAGATCCTCGGCTACAGCCCCGAGGACTGGAAGTCAGACCCCGGGCTGTGGGCAAAGCTGTTGCACCCCGAAGACCGGGAGCGGGCCCTCTCCCAGGAGACCAGGGAGACCCTCGGCGATCGCAACCCACCGCCGCTCGACTACCGGATGATCACCCGCGATGGCGACGTCGTCTGGATCCTCGACGAGGCGGTGCTGGAGCCCGACGAGGAGGGGGTGCCGATCTGGCACGGGGTGCTCTACGACATCACCGAGCGCAAGATCGCCGAGCAGGAGATGCAGCGCGGCGCCGCCCAGCAGGCTGTGGTTGCCCAGCTCGGGGAGCGCGCCTTGAAGGACGGTGACCCTGAATCCCTGATGCGGGCGGCGGTCTCCCTGATCGAAGGTGTCGAGGGGGTGGACGGGGCCTGCATCTGGGAGGTCGGCCGCGACGGTCGCCGCCTCCGCCTGCGCGCCGGGCTGGAGGGCCAAGTGACCGGGGCCGGTCGCCGCATCTCGGCGGCCCGCGACTCCCACGCCGGCGCAGCGCTTGAGTCCGGGCTGCACGTGATCGTCAGCGACTGGTCCGTCGAGCGGCGATTCACGATGCCGCCAGTGCTGCGGGTGCTCGGATTCGGCGGCAGCCTCGCCGTGATGATCGACGGCAAGGAGCGTCCCTTCGGCGTGCTCGACGTCCACTCGACCGATCCAGGCCGCTTCACACCGCAGGACGTCCACTTCCTTCAATCCGCGGCGAACGTGCTTGCCGAGGCGATCGAGCGCCACGTTGCCGACCAGGCGCTGCGCCACCGGGTCCTTCACGATTCCCTGACCGGGCTCCCCAACCGGCTCAGCTTCATCGAGGCGCTGGGCGAGGCGCTGGCCCGGGCCAGCGCCTCAGGGTCTCCGGTGGGGATCCTCTTCCTTGACCTCGACCACTTCAAGCTGATCAACGACAGCATGGGCCACCACGCTGGCGACGCGCTGCTGCGGGCGGTCGCTCCCCGCCTCCGCGCCCACCTGCGCCCCGGCGACCTTGTCGCCCGCTTCGGCGGCGATGAGTTCGGCATCCTGATCGACCGCCTTGTCGATGAGGAGGAGGCGGTCTCGATCGCCGATCGGGTTGCCGCCGCCTTCGCGAAGCCCTACTCGATGGAAGGGGTCGAGCACTTCGTCTCGGCGAGCGTCGGGATCGCCGTAGCCCGCCCAACCGACCGCGAGCCGGTCAACGCCGACCTGCTGATCCGCGATGCCGATGCGGCTATGTACCGCGCCAAGGAGCGGGGCCGGGCGCGCTGCGAGCTCTTCGACGCCGAGATGCGAGCCGGCGCCCAGCGCCGCCTTGAGACCGAGCGCGACCTGCGCCACGCGCTCGAGCGCCATGAGCTGGTCCTCCACTACCAGCCGGTCGTTTCGTTGCGCAGCGGCGAGGTCTCCGGACTGGAGGCGCTGCTGCGCTGGCAGCACCCCCAGCGTGGTCTACTGGACCCGGCCGACTTCGTCACGGTCGCCGAGGACAGCGGACTGATCGAGCCAATCGGCCGTTGGGTGCAAGAGCGTGCCTGCCGCCAGATCCTCGAGTGGCACGATCAGCGCCCGGATGCGCGGCCGTTCGACGTCTCCGTCAACCTCTCCGCCCGCCAGGTGGCCCACCGCGACCTGCCGTCGATCGTCGCCGAGATCCTCGCGCGAACCAATCTCGAGCCGGCCCACCTGCGGTTGGAGATCACCGAGAGCGTCCTGGTCGAGGAGTCGGCGACTGCAAAGGCGACCCTGGAGGCGCTCACCGAGATCGGGGTGCGGCTGGTGCTCGACGATTTCGGCACCGGCTACTCCTCGCTCGCCTACCTCAACCGCTTCCCCTTCGACGCCCTGAAGATCGACCGCTCCTTCGTCGACGCGCTCGGGGTCGAACAGGAGCGCACCGCGATCATCGAGGCGATCATCGGGATGGCCCGCGCCCTCTCGCTCGACGTGATCGCCGAGGGGGTCGAGAACGAGGCGCAGCTATCCGAGCTGCGCCGCCTGGGCTGCGACTACGCCCAGGGACACCTCTTCTCACCCGCTCTGCCGCCGCAGGAGGTCCCTGGGCTGCTGAGCGAAGGGGTATGGCGCTATTCGGGGATTCTCCCCGGCAGGTAATTTCCGCTCTTCGGGCCGATCCTGATCAAACACGCAGGCGCTGTCCCATTGCCCTGGTGGTGCCGAAGAGGGGAGGGAGAACCATGAGAGTGTCGATCACCCGGAGGGGCTTGCAGATCGCGCTCGGCTTGATCTGGCTGCTAGACGGATTGCTGCAGTTCCAGTCATTCATGTACTCCCACGGCTTCCTTAAGGAGGTCATCGAACCCTCAGCCGAGATGCAGCCGGCGTGGATCGGGCACCCGATCCTCTCGGCCGCCCATTTCGCGGGGCAGCATCTGACGCTGTGGAACACGCTGTTCGCGCTCGTGCAGTGCCTGATCGGTCTGGGACTGCTCTACCGCCCAACGGTAAAGCCAGCTCTGCGCGCCTCCTTCGCCTGGACTTTCGTTGTCTGGTGGTTCGGGGAGGGCTTCGGCATGGTCCTCGCAAACATGGGCTCGCCGCTCACGGGCGCCCCCGGGGCGGTCTTGCTTTACGGCCTGATCGGGCTGATGCTGTGGCCCACCGCGCGCGAGGATGGGCGCTCAGTCGCCGATCGGGGTCCGATCGGGGATCGTGGTGGCCTGCTGATCTGGTCGGCCCTATGGCTGAGTGCGACGGTGCTGTGGTGCCTGGCATCAGGCCGTCCTCCGGATGCGATCAGCGGAGCCCTGACCGAAGGCGCCAGCAACTCGATGCACTGGCTGGCCAGCCTGCAGACCTCGTTAGCCCATGCGACCCATGGGCAAGGAAGGGTCATCGCGATCGTTCTGGCGACCCTCTCGCTCGCTATCGCCGCGGGCGTGTGGACCCGCTGGCGCAGAGAGACGTTGATCATCGGCGCGTTGCTCTCGATTGTCTACTGGCTCCTCGGCCAGAGCCTCGGCGCGCTCACTACCGGAACGGCAACCGACCCGAACATAGGCCCCCTGTTCGTGCTGCTTGCCCTGGCGCTATGGCCACGCCCGCAGCTGGCCGCGAGGCGCCTGGACGACCGCAGGGGCCGGCAAGCCCAGCCAGCGACGATTGCTTCAGCTTCGATGACGAACAGCCGAGGATAAGAATCCCCATGCTTGGCGCCAATGCGGTGATTGTGGCGCCCAGCCCAAAGGGGGCCAAACCGATCCGGGAAGGCGAGGCCGCGGCCGATTATCTCTCCGGCCTTGCCACCGATCAACAGCAGTGCGGCCGCCCTCAGGGTGTAGGTGGCGCCCGATGACCGCCCACCTGCGCGGCGAGAGCCGCCGCGAACTGGTGCGCTGAATCGATCGACGAGAGCTCGGATTCTCGACCGCGACACGGCCTCATCGTCAAGGACGCCAGCCTCCGAGAGCCGGCGCCGGGCATCGCCCAGGGGGCCTTTCTGGTGGCGACCCCAGCTCTCCCCGTAGGCCCGCGCCGCCGGAAGTTTTGTGCCGAGTCCCTTGCATTTAGATTGGCGGTTGGACTAAGTTCTCTTTGGAACTTTGTGACGAGCGCTGGTTGTTGGGTAGCTACCAGTTTAAGAGGGCGAGATGCTGAGTTCTTTGATGGCCAGACTTGCGGCGATTGGGCTTGCGGTCGTCATCGTCGCCGCGCTGATTGGCTTCTATGTCGCCTACTTGCTCCGCTCACCCCCGCCGGTTGAAGCCCTCCAGACTGCAGCCCACACGGCCCAGCTGACGCTCAAGACGGAGCCGGCGGTCGGCCCCCAGGGGGGCAACCCGCCCTGGGTCTCCTATTTGATCCAAAACCCGCAGGGTAAGTGGATCCACAGCACGATCTTCAAGGTCCCGGGGCACTCGCTGGTCCACGTCACCCTGTTCCAGTACGACGGCGACAGTGGGCTCCGCAACCCGTTCCTCTCCCAGGTCCACGGCACCGTCGGCAACACGATGCGGGTCGACGGCAGGCTGATGCGGTCAATCAACCCCGAAGAAGCCTCCCATACCTTCGCGGTGCCCCAGCTCGGCCTGATCGTCCCCCTGCGGGGGGTGCCGGAAGAAGAAGAAAACCAATGTGAAGAAGGGCCCTGCGTGCCGAGCCAGGCCCACCAGACCATCACCTTCACGATTCGCACCGGCGGCCCCGGGCGCTATCGCTGGCAGTGCTTCGTGCCGTGCGCGGCGGGCTTCCTCGACGGCTTCGGCGGGCCGATGCAGACGATCGGCTACATGGATGGCTTCCTCGAAGTGACGTGAGGATGACCAAGTGAACGAGCCGAATCACATGCGCCGGATCGTGATCGCCTGGTTCGTGCTGAGCGTGATCGCCACCCCGATCGTTGTCGCCGTGATCGCGCCGACGCTCCCCCCGTACAACGGCAGCAGCGCATCCTCGGGGCAGGTCCACGATGACACCGTGCTCTTGGGGATCCTCACCCCGATCGCCGCCGCGATCCTCGTCTACTTCGCCTACACGCTGGTCGTCTTCAGGCGCCGGGGGACGGAGTCGCAGGAAGGCGTCGCGATCCGCGACGACAGCCGGGTCCAGGTCTCCTGGCTGGTGGTGACGACGATCATCGTGCTGTTCCTCGCCGTCTTTGGCACCGTCGAGCTCGCCAACGCCGGGGCCGGCGGCGGCCAGGGCCCGGAACCCGCCTTTAAGCCCTCGGGCAAGGTACTGCCGGTCCAGGTGATCGCTCAGCAGTGGGAGTTCACCTACCGCTACCCGACCTTCGGCGGCATCGAGACCGCGCAGCTCGAGCTCCCGGTCGACCGCCAGATCGCATTCCACGTGACCTCACTCGATGTGATCCACTCGTTCTGGGCGCCGAAGCTCGGGGTCAAGGCAGACGCCAATCCCGGTGTGGACAACATCGCCTACACCAAGCCGACCACCAAACAGGCATTCGAAGTCCACTGCTCCGAGCTCTGCGGCCTCTGGCACGGCTACATGTTCAGCACCGGCCAAGTCGTCAGCAACGCCGCGTTCCTCGCCTGGATCCACCACCAGCAGCGGGTCTTTGCACCCGCCGCCAAGAACCTTCCCCCCTATGCGACGCACTACTTCCCCGAACCGTTGAGGAGGGGCGAATGAGCAATGACATCGCAGTCAAGCCGCTCTGGCGGCGCCTGATCGGCTTCAACCTTCTCAGCGGGATCGTGCTGGGGCTCGCCGGCTTCTACGTCGGCTGGTGGTTGGGCCATCAGGTTCATGCCGAAAGCCTCAACTTCATCGAGGACACGAATCAGAACGAGATCGCGCTGATGTTCGGCTACCTGTTCGCCGTGATCGGGTTTCTGGTCGGCCTCGGCTTCGCCAACTACCCCCTGGCGAGGATGCTCGGGCGCGAGCGCTCCCACACCGAAAATGAGGAGGGGGGAATCGGCCGCTACTTCGGCCTGTGTACCGATCACAAGGTGGTCGGTATCCAGTACCTATTCGGGGTCGGCCTCTTCTTCTTTATCGGCGGTCTGAACGCGATGCTGATCCGGGCCGAGCTGCTGCGGCCCTCGCCACAGCTCTTCAGCGCCGAAAAGTACCTGACCCTGGTGGGGCTACACGGCACGATGATGATGGGGATCATGACCTCCGGCGTGATGGGCCCGTTCGCCAATTATTTCGTGCCGCTGATGATCGGCGCGAGGCGGATGGCCTTTCCCCGGATCGAGGCGATCACCTTTTGGCTGCTGATGGCCGCCGGGACGATCCTCGTCACGACGCTCTTCTTCGGCGGCTTCCCGACCGGGTGGACCGGGTACGCGCCCCTCAACATCCAGGCCGACTACGGCTTTGACTCCTACATCTTCTTCTTCGCCCTGGTCGGGCTCTCGATGATGCTGCTCGGGCTGAACATGATCGCCACGATCATCACCATGCGCGCCCCCGGGCTTACCTGGGGGCGCCTGCCGATCTTCTGCTGGGGCGCGATCAGCACGGGAATCCTGATGCTGCTGGCAGCCCCGGTGCTGATCGCCACCCTGCTGATGGTCGCCTTCGACCGTGGCGTGCAGACGTCGTTCTTCATCTCCAGCGCAGGGGGCAGTCCGTACCTGTTCCAGAATCTGTTCTGGTTCTTCGGCCATCCGGAGGTCTACGTCCTCGCCCTGCCGGGGTTCGGGATCATCCTCGAGCTCCTGCCCGTGTTCGCCCGCAAACCGCTGTGGGGCTACCGGATCGCCGTGGCGGGGATCCTCGGCGTGATGCTGCTCAGTTTCTTCGTCTGGCAGCACCACCTCTTCGTCAGCGGCCTCAACTCCTCGCTGCGGCCCTTCTACATGTTCTCCACCGAGGCGATCTCGGTTCCGACCGGGTTGGTGTTCCTGGCAGGCATGGCGACGCTGTGGAGAGCGAAGATCCGCTACACGGTGCCGATGCTGTTCTGCCTGGCCTGGTTCTTCAACTTCTTCGTTGGAGGCGCCTCCGGCGTCTTTCTCTCCGACGTGCCCAGCGATGTAGCCACCCACGGCAGCTTCTTCGTTTTGGCCCACTTCCACTACATGATCATGGGCGGCCTGGTCTTCTCGTTCTTTGCGGCGATCTACTACTGGGTGCCGAAGATGTTCGGCATGGTGCTGAACGAACGGTTGGGAAAGATCCACTTCTGGATGATGTTCATCGCATTCAACTCGACCTTCGCACCGCTCTTCGCCCTCGGGTTGATGGGGCAGGCGCGTCGGGTGGTTACCTATCCCTCCCACTTGCAGCCGCTCAACGACTGGGTCTCGATCTCCGCCTTCGTTCTGGGCGCCTCGATGCTCGTCTTCCTCGGCAACGTCGTCTACTCGCTGGCCATAGTTCGCAAGCCCGCCTCCGCCAACCCCTGGGAATCGAAGTCTCTGGAGTGGCAGGTACCGACCCCGGTCCCCCTTCACAACTTCGATCGTCCGCCGCTGATCGATTCCGACCCCTACGACTACGGCGTGCCACCCGGTCCCGCCCCGCCCCGCCCCGCCGAAGCGCCGGCCGCCGGATAAGAGAGTGATGATGGACGACGCAACACACGCGCAGACGCAGCCCACCGCCTACGCCGAGACCCCGGAGTTTCACGAGCGTATCGACCGCATCGGTTTCGGGCTGCTCGCAGGCGCGACGGTGATGTTCTTCCTCGGCTTCGTCTTCGCCTACTTCTATTTGCGCTCGCTCAACAACAACGGCCTCTGGCGCCCAGCCGGCGTCGAACCGCCAGCCGGGTACGGAATCGTGATCGTGGCCGCCTTCGTCCTCAGTGCGCTGACCTTCTATTACGCCGCTCGGGCGGCGCGAAACGGCCGCGCCTGGGTGGCTGCTTCGGGCGTCTCACTGGCCCTCGGCCTGTTCGGCTGCGTCGCGCAGGCATTCGAGTACGCGCATATCCCATTCGGACCAGGGAGCGGGGGCTATGCAAGCGTCTTCTTCGGCTGGACCGCGCTCTACGTGGTGGTTGCGCTAATGGCGCTCTACCGCGTGGAGACGGTCTTCGCCGCCGGGCTCCGCAACCGGGGGCGCGAGGCCGCGGTCCCAGAGGGCTTCGTCCCCGGCGCCCTGTACTGGGCGCTGCTGGCGGCAATCGGAGTGCTCGCGTGGATCGTCCTCTACCTGATCTGAATCGTGGCGAGCCTGACCACGCCCCTCGACTGGACTGGCGGGCCGGCGCTGCTCTGGGTCCTGGGCGCGGCTTTTCTCTACTGGCAGGGAAGCCGGCGGAGCCGCCGGGCACCGCGAGCGAGGGACCGCGGACGGACCCTGGCATTCGTCGCAGGCCTCGTGGCGATTCTGATCGCGGTCGACTCCCCGATCGACGAACTCGCCGACAAGCTCTTCTGGGTGCACATGATCCAGCACATCCTGCTGATCGCGGTCGCGCCCCCGCTGCTGGCGCTGGCCCGACCCTGGACGCGGATGTGGCTGGGTATCCCGGCCGAGTTCCGGCGGGCGATGGCCCGCGAGATCATTCGCAGCGCCCGCTGGGCGCCGCTGCGAGGGACTGCCGCCTTCGCCGGCGGGGCGCTCGCCTCGTGGCTGATCTTCAACGTGAACTTCTGCGTTTGGCACCTGCCCGCCCTCTATGACGCCGCCCTGCGCTCGCAGGCTATCCACGCCCTTGAGCACCTCACCTTCTTCGCGACCGCGCTCCTCTTCTGGACTCGCGTGATCCACTCGCCGCCCTGGCGCTCATCGCTCAGCGATCTGGGGAAAATCGCTTACCTGACGTCGACCCTTGTGGTTGGTTGGGTATTGGCGATAGTGCTGGCCTTCGCGACCTCGCCTCTTTACTCGGCATACGCGAGCGAGACGAGTCGGCCCGGGCACATCTCTGCCCTCACCGACCAGCAGCTTGCCGCAGGCGTGATGTGGGTGCCGGGCTCTGTTTCCTACACGATCGCAATTGTCCTAATCGCCTATCGGTGGCTGGAGCCCCGCAACTCACGCAGAGCTCACCGCGCGCCGGTCGAGGCCGTGTCGACAGGAGGTGGATGAGATGCAACTGAGCCCGGAGCTGCTCGCGAACGCGGGCTGGACGAGCTTCTCGGGGGTCTTCTCGACTGTGTTCCCCCTCGTCGTGCTGATCGCCGTGCTCGCCTGTTACGTGGTGGCGAGCAGGAGGCATCCGTGATTTCCGCAGCGGTGCACGGGGTGGCCACATGAGGAGCCCGCGAACGTCCCGCCGGATCGCAGCGCTGGTCATCGCGCTCGCCGCGCTGGCTGGCGTCGGCCTGGGTGTTGGTTTGCACCGGCTGGTCGATGGCGGCTCGGCTCAGGCACGATCGCCACTCCAGGTCCGCGGCCAGGCGGTCTGGCCTGAGGGACGGCGGCCGGCGCCGAACTTCTCGCTGCGAGACTCGGACGGCCGTCTCTTCTCCCTCGCTTCGCTGAGGGGGCGGCCGGTGGTTCTCACCTTCATGGACTCCCATTGCCACCAGGAGTGCCCACTCGAGGGCCGCGCGCTTGCAGCCGCCTTTCGGATGGTGCCCAGCTCCGAGCGCCCGGTCGTCGTCGCCGTCAGCGTAAATCCCTGGCAGGACACGCCGGCATCAGCGCGCAGCGCGATGAAGCGGTTTGGCCTGGCAAGCTTCCAGTGGCGCTGGCTGTTGGGCTCCAAGGCTCGACTTGAGCCAGTCTGGAGAAAGTACCGAATCGAAGTGCGGCGCACCAAGGGCGAAGTAGAACACACCGTCGCCCTTTACTTGATCGACGCCCGCGGGTTCGAGCGGGCGGGGATGGTCTATCCGTTTTTGCCAACCTGGGTCAGCACCGACCTGAACTCGCTGGCCGACGAAGGCTCTTGACGGTTGGAAATCCCTCGAACAAGGCACGATAGTCCGGGTGCTCGGTCACGAAGACCACCACAACGCGATCGCGAGGACGGGGCGAAGCGGCAGATCGGTACCTAAGAAAACACTCAGCCATCGCTTAAGAGAGATTGCACGTCACCCGGAAGGGTGGATTCGTGACATTCCTGAAGATCCGAGACGGGCGCGGCCGGCACCACGATCGTGCTCGCCTCGCACCGTGGCGTCGGCTGCGTCGTGTGGCGTTACTTGCAACCGCCATCTGCCTCGTCCCAGCCGGTTTCTCCTACGTGCAGACGATTGGCGGCCCCCACAACGTGGGCCTCGGTATCGCCAGTGTCGAGTGGATGCGCGCCCACGGCGGCAACGGCGTCGTCTCCCAGATCGAGGACTGGTATTACACGCTGACCGCGCCCGCCAAGGGTGGCCCGCCACTGAAGTCCCTGCCCAAGGTTGGGGTGACCGCCAGTCTTGACCAAATTCGCGGTAAGCAGGCCGCTGACACCTACCGGCCGCCGCGGATCAAACCGCTGATCCACCCGGCGCTGAAGGGGGAGGGCGCGTGGCACGCTGCCTCAGCCGACGCGGGTCCCGAACCGCCGGTGCTGCTCACGACCTTTCGCAGCGACCCCGAATACCCTCAGTTCATCGCGGGGGTCGCCTGGATCGACTCAAGGCGGACCCACCTCGCCTACGTGCCCGGTCTTGCGGAGCCGCCGAAGATCTCCCATCGTGGCCCCGCCGAGGTGCCGCCGGCACTGCGGAAGTGGGTGGTCGCGACCTTCAATGGCGGCTTTCCACTCGAAACCTCGAATGCAGGACTGATCTACCGCGGACACACCGTGGCCTCGATGGTCGACGGCATCGCGACCCTCGTGGAGTACCGCGACGGCGGGGTCGACATCGTGCGTTGGCATGGAGGCCCGACCGGCGGTCCCAACATCTGGTTCGCCAAGCAGAACCTGCCGCCGATCATCTATGAAGGCCGCCTCAACCCAAACCTCAGCGACGGGCCCGAATGGGGGGCTACCGTAAACAACGCGGTGCGCGTTTGGCGCTCGGGACTCGGCATCGACCGTCACGGCAACCTGATTTACGCCGTGGCGAACTACCAGACGGTCGGCTCGCTGGCGGAAATCCTCCGCCGCGCCGGGGCGGTGAGGGCGCTTGAGCTTGACATCAACGAAGACTGGGTCAGCTTCATCTCCTACCGCCGCCCCGGCGCCGTCGACCCATCCAACCTGCTGCCGGAAATCTACCGGCCGCCAACCCGCTATCTGACTCCCGACGAACGGGACTTTTTTGCTGTCTACTCCCGCGGTGAAGGGCCAAAGAGATGAGCGTGCCGCAGCGAATCTCTCCCGCGGCGCGTGCCCGCCGCGCACTGTTGGTCGACCTGATCGGGGCGGCCCTCCTTGCCGTGCTCACCCTGAGCCTGGCCTCGGGCCTGGGCGTGATCGCCTTCTTCGGAGTCCCGCTGCTGCTCTTCCTCCTCTTATGGGTTTGCTTGGAACGGCTGCTCGCACGAATCAGGCTTCGGCGGCAGGCTGCCTAAACAGCCGCGCTCAGCAGGTATAGCGCCGCGCAGGCTAAGAGCTTTCTAAGGCGGTGTTCGCCTCTGCTTAGAGAACCGAACCGAAGATGCCGTCGATGGATGACGTACACCGCCTTGAGGCCAAGGGCCTTGCCCGCGCCAAGATCCGTTCAAAGCGCCGCCGTGTGCAGATGATCCGGCGCCGCACTATTCGTGGATCGCTGGCGCTGTTCGCGCTTGCCTGGGCGATTGTCTTTGGCCAGCTAGTGACCGGCAACGACCCGGCCCTGAGCCGCGTTCACGGCACCCGCAAGCTGCTCACCTCCACGCACCGGGGTTCTCGTCCATCCCGGCGCCCCAGGGGCGAAAGCGCGCCGCTTGTGGCGCCAGGGGCGCCCAGCGAAGAACCGGCCTCGGGCGAAGAAGCGGCGTCGGGCGAAGAAGCGGCGCCTCGCGAAGAAGCCGCCCAGAGCCCCGCTCCCGCACCGGCCCCGCCCGTCATCACCTCGGCGTCGTGATTGCGGCGAGCGCGACCTCTGTCGCGCCGCATCTCTTCTGGATTACCAGCCGCGCCGCGGGGATCGCGGCGCTGGTCCTCTCCAGTGCCTCGGTCGGCGCCGGGCTGCTGATCAGCGGACGCGGCAGTCCGCGAAAGGGCCTCGGTGGCGACGCCAAGGCATTGCACGAGGCGCTCTCTATCGCCACCCTGATCGCGGTCGCAGTCCACGGAACAGCCTTGCTCGGCGACCACTTCCTCCACCCGAGCATCTTTGACATCTCGATCCCGTTTACCAGTGGATACCGCCCCATCTGGACAGGTCTCGGGATCGTCGCCGGCTGGGCGCTGGCAGCGCTCGGCCTCTCCTACTACGCCCGGGGGTGGGTCGGCCAGTCGCGCTGGCGTTCCCTGCACCGCTTCACGGCCCTCTTCTGGGTTCTTGGCATCGCCCACTCGGTCGGCTCCGGCACCGACGCCGGGCAGCCATGGTTCCTGCTCGTGCTGGTCCTCTCAGTGGTTCCCGCCGCGATCCTGCTGGTGGGCAAGCTGACCCGGGCTGCGGCTCCGGCTCAGCCCTCGACTTCGCGGTAGTGGTCGCGCCAGATCGCGCGGTAGACGCGCAGGTGGCGGGGCAGCGTCCGCAGGCCGGGGATGAACGGGGTGCAGATCAGGGCGAGGCTGAGGACGCCCATGATGAGGAAGACCAGCAGGTCGGCGTTTTCGGAGCTCTTGAACGGTTCGATCTGATACCAGAAGGTGTAGAGCCAGAGCCACACCTGCCCAGGGAAGCCGCCGGTCTCGTTCATCATCCCCCACTGGGTGCCGAGCAGGTGCTGGGATTCGGCGCGTTCTTCGAAGTATGTCCCGCCGGCGAGGAAGAGCAGCGGCTTGGTGTAGTTGGTCTCATAGAAGCGGTGGTTGGCGGCCACCAGGGCGCCGTCCAGCCCGCCGCTTTGGGCCAGCCCGAGCAGCGAGCCCATCATCGTCGCGACCGGGCCGTAGCGGCCGGAGGGCAGGATCGGGACGCCGCGCAGGAAGCGGGCCTTGGGCAGGGCTTCTTCATAGGCGCCGGCCCAGGCGCTCTGCAGACTGGGGGGCGCCGCCCGGTAAGCGGCGAGGGCGAGCTTTAAGCGCGGGTCGGAGGGGATCTCTTTTAACGGTTCGATCACGTAGTCCTTCGCCGTGTCGATCGGGATGTGGACGCCCACCGCTTCCTCGAGCGAGATCGGACCGATCTTCTGCGAGGCGCCGGTGGCGTTGTTGTAGGGCGGGCCGTAGGTGGCGACATCGCTGGTCCCGTTCAGCTCGGTGACCGCGGTGGCGAGGAAGTCGCCGGGGTCCGCCTTTGCCCAGCTCTGGATCGTCGTCGCCGGATCATCGGGGGAGGAGAAGAGGATGGTGAGTACCACCGCGAGCGCCGTGACCGCGACGAGGGCGATGACGAACTCCTTGACCAGGTCATAGCGAACCCAGGGTCCCTGCCAGGGAGCGGCGTCGTCCGGGCTGGCTGGCGCCGGGCTCGTCGCGCTCACGGCGCACCGCCCTCGCTCGGCGCCGGCTGCGGTGGCGGCGCAGCCGGCGGCTTGGCCGCCTTCGCCGGGTAGGGCGGCACAACCCCGTGACGGCGGACGAGTAGTACGTGCGCGATAACCAGCGCGACCACGGCCACCGGCAGGAGGATCACGTGGAACGTGTACATCTGGCCGAAGTCTGTGACGTTGAAGAAGGCGCCGACCCCAATCGAGTTGATCCCGTCCTTGCCCTGGGTGGCGATCCACTGCGAGTCGAAGTTCTGCTGGGAGAGGTAGCCGGTGAAAGCAGCGCCGATCGCGACCAGGAAGGTGACCGCGCCGGTCACCCAGGTGCGCCCCCTACCGCCACGCCAGGCGCCCATGAAGAACTTCCCCCAGAGGTGGACGACCATGGCGAAGAAGAACAGCTCCACCGCCCAGAGGTGGATGCTGTTGAAGAAGTGCCCGACGCTGGAGACGTGCCACCATTCCGGCCCCTTTAGGCCGAGGATCATCCCCGAGGCAACGACGACGATCAACGCCGCGATCGTGACGACGCCGAAGACGTAGATCCAGGAGGACACATAGGAGGGCTGGCGGTCGGGGAGGAGCTTCTCCGGCGGCAGGGCTCCGATCGCGCGCTTGCGCACCCAAGTAGTCCACATCTGGCGCTCCTCGGGGGAGACGTCCCGCCCCTCGCCCTCACTCACGACTCGTGCCTTCGCTTCGGGAAGGGCAAGAGGATCGCGGCGATGAAGACGGCAATCATCAGCAAGATCACGACGACGTTGCCCACCGACATCTGGAAGAAGTGCCAGTGCACGTAGTGGGCGGGGTGATTCAAGTCAAAAAGCGCGCCTGAGACCACTGGTGCTACGGATGTCATCGCCTTACCTTCGATGCTTTGGACCGGTTGAGGCGACGCTATATCCCACGCTCGCCATGTCAAGTTGGTCTACGGGAAAACCGATGTCACCGCGCGGGAAAACCGAATCCTCCGCTTGAGCGGGCCGATCGTCTCGACCCTGCCGCTGTCATGGACGAGCAACCCGCCGTGCTCGGCGAGGATCGCCCGGCCTCCTTCGGGCCCGGAGAGCAGCGCCGCCTTGGCGAGGGTCTCGACCTTCGCCGCGGTGGCGCCAAGGGCGGTGGCGCCGATCAGTCCGGTCCAAGCAGGCTCGCCCGTGGAGGGGTCGAGCAGATGGTGTGCGTAGCGACCGTCGGGCCTGCGCCAGAGCCGCACGTTTAGCCCCGAGGTAGCGACCGCGCCGGAACCGAGCCGCAGCACGTAGTCTCGCTCGCCACTCAGCGGGTGCTCGACGAAGACCTCATAGGGCTGGGCGAGGGCGTCTGGGCCGCCGATCCGGATGTCGCCACCACAGTCGATGAGGAAGCGAGAGTAGCCGCGCAGTTGGGAGGCGATCATGTCGGCGGCCAGGCCCTTGCCGGCGCCGCCGGTGTCGAAACGGACGCCGGGCGGGCGAGTGATCGTCCCCTCCGCGTCGTCGACCTCGAACCGGGGCCAGCGCGAATCGGAGCTTGGCTTCGCGGGCCGGCGAGGTGGCGCTTCGGCGAGGGCGGCGCTCAGCGGCGCGCCCGTCACCCTGGCCCGCGAGGCGACATAGCCGGCGGCCTCGATCTCCCCGACCAGGGTCGGGTCGACCAGGCCACCGCTTCGCTCCGCCGCGGCCAAGCCGGCTTTAACAGCCTCGCGCAGCAGTTCGGAGGCGGGGACGCGCTCGCGCCGGTCGGCGTTCAGCGCGCACAGCTCGCTGCCAGGCTCAAAGCGCGACAGCGCAGCCTCGAACTCGGCGACGAACCGCTTCGCCTGCTCGGCCGCCTCCGCTGCGGAGACCATCCCAGCTCCCGGCTCCCCGATCAGCAGCCGCACATGGGAGCCCATTGCGTCAAAGCTGATGTCGTGCTCGCCCATGGAAGGCTTAGTGCCCGGAGAGCCATGGACCGGCAAGGTGGTAGGTCGTGAGGGCTAGGGCGAGGCCGGCGAGCAGCGAGGTCCCCAGCAGCGCCAGCCGCAGGCCGGAGCCCGCCAGTGCAGCCTCGCGGCCGCCCTTGCTGCGCCAGTCGGGCATCGTCAGCGCCGGGAGCTCGAGGACGTGTCCGAGGACATGGACGATCATCAGCGCGAACCAGAGGATGAAGCTCACCTTGTGCAGGAACTTGAGGGAGCCGTTGCCCGGGCCGTCGACCAGCAGCAGGACCCCAGTCGCGAACAGAGCAACGGTGGTGAGGACCACCCCCGGCGCGAGCAGCCGCATCGCCAGGGGCGGCGGTCCCTTGCGGCGGTAGGGCGGGCTGCCGGAGTAGTAGCGGGCGAAACGGTAGCCGGTGCTGCCGAGCTTCAGTAGGACCGGCGGGATCAGCAGCATTCCGATGAAGATGTGGGGGCCGCGCAGGCGGCCGATCAGGGGGATCGTCGCCCCCTCGATCGCCAGCAGGACGAGCAGGATCGCCGCCGCGCCGCCGGTGATGCGCGCGTTTCCGACGACACCGTCGCGAGCAGGGGCCGTGCTCTCGGTGTACATCGCGCCATGCTGTCCACGCACGCTTACGGCCGGTTAACGCTCGCATGAGAGGTCTCTCATACGAGCGAGCAGACCTACGTCATATCGAGCTGAGGGTCGAACCCACCGAGTTCCAAGGAGACCCGCGCCCCGCCCAGGGGCGAATCCTCCACCCAGATCCGCCCGCCGTGCAGCTCGACGATCGAGCGGGCGATCGCCAGCCCCAGCCCGCTGCCGCCGGAGCCGCGGTCCCGCGCCACCTCGCTGCGGTAAAAGCGCTCGAAGACCCGCTCTCTTTCCGCCGGGGCGATCCCCGGGCCGTCGTCGTCGATGCGGATCGTCAGCCGCGAGCCGCGCGCCACGGCGGAGATCGCGACCTGCCCGCCGGAGCCGGCGTGGCGGCGGGCGTTGCCGAGCAGGTTGCGAAGCACCTGGGTCAGCCGGTCGGGATCGGCGTGCAGGGTGCCGGCCGCCAGCTCGCCGACCGCGACGCTGCCCAGCGACTCATCCTCGGCGAGGTGCCGCAGGTAGGGCGAGAGCGGGATCTCGCGGCGCTTGAGCGGCGCGGCCTCGTCGAGGCGGGCCAGGGTCAGCAGGTCGTCGACCAGGCGCTCGATTCGCCCCATCTCGGTCAGCACCACGCGCTCTACCCGACGCACCTCCTCGGGCGCGATTCGGTCGTTGCGGGCCAACACCTCGAGCTGGCCGCGAATTGCGGTCAGCGGTGTGCGAAGCTCATGGGAGGCGTCGGAAACGAACTGGCGCTGGCGCGAGAAGGCGTCGTCGAGGCGGTCCAGCATGTGGTCAAAGGCGTCGGCGAGGGTCCGTACCTCGACCGCCGCCGAGGCCTCGGAGCCGATGCGGGGGGTCAAGTCGCCGGCGTCGACCGTCGCAGCGGTGGCGGCCATTCGCCGCAGCGGAGCGGCGGTGCGGGCGGCGAGCAGGTAACCGGCGAGTAGCGCCGCCACGAGGGTGATCGCGCCGGTGATCAGGAACGTCCTCACCACCTCGGCCTGGGCGTCTTCGACCGGCGAGAGCGGATCGCCCTCGCCCCGGTCCTCGTCTGCCGCCGCCCCGGGCAGGCCGGCGGCCTCGCGCTGCTCCTCGTGTTTGATCACCCTCGACTCATCGCTCATCTCATTGCTGACGGAGACGTAGAGCACCCCGAAGGCGATGAGGACGATCGCGGCGATCGAGAGCGCCAGCCTGCCCCGCAGGCCGAGGCGCAGCCAGGCGTCTCTCATCCCGGCTCAGCCAGCCGGTAGCCGACCGAGCGCACGGTCTCGATCGGCACCGGGGAGTCGGGCAGAGCAAGTCGTCGGCGCAGGTAGCCGATATAGACCTGGACGACGTTGGTGCCCGGGTCGTGGTCATAGCCCCAGACTGCGGAGAGGATCTCGCTGCGCGTGCAGACCTGCCCGGCGTGGCGCATCAGGTGAGCGAGCAGCTCGGACTCCCGCCCGGGAAGGCGCACCGAGAGTCCGTCCCGCTCGGCCCGTCGCGCCAGCAGATCAAGTCGTATGCCGCCGGCCGTCAGGGTCGTCGCCGCCTTGCCGTCCGGCTGGCGCAGATGGGCCCTGACCCGTGCCGCCAGCTCCTCGAAGGAGAAGGGCTTGGTCATGTAGTCAGTGGCGCCGCGGTCGAGTCCTTCGACGCGGTCGGTTATCTCCTCCTTGGCCGTGAGCAGGATTACCGGCAGGACCGGCTTCGCGCTGCGGATCGCGGCCAGCACTTCAATCCCGTCGCGCCGCGGGAGCATCCGGTCGAGGATCACCAGGTCGACGGCCTGGGTGAGGGCGAGCAGCTCTCCCTCGACGCCGTCGTGAGCGGTGAGGACCACGTAGCCCTCCGCCTCGAGGCCACGCTTGAGGAAGTCGGCGATCGCCGCCTCGTCCTCGACGACCAGTATCTCCATCTCGTCGATGCTAGCCGGGCATTGGGCCTGCGGGCCCCTGCTACTTAGAACGCACGCTGAGGAACGCCGCTGAAACTGCCGACGCCGTTTCAGGCACTCGCCGTCAAGAGTGCCTGAAGCTACGACATATCAAGCGGATATCCGGCGCAGAGCGCCTCAAGGCTCCGGTCTCAAAAAAACAGGGGAATCCCGGGTTCGAGTCCTGGTCGCCCCGTTGGCGATTCCCTGCTCCTAGACACAGGCCAGATCGTCGGAACGACCAGCTCCCCGGCAGCGATTGATCGCTTGCCCACTAGCCGGGGATTCTCCCCGGCAAATAGGCGTTGCTGAGCACCTGGGACGGGGTCGGCAACGATTTGATCAGTTCGTTGTCGCGCATCCAGCCGATGAAGCTGCGCCACTGCACCGGGTCCATGTAGCCATAGGGCCGGCCGTGCTGCTTCGGCTCCAGCAGCGGCAGCGTCGCCTTCACCTCCGCGGCGGTCAGCTTCGGTTCGAGGCTGTGGTTGGCTTCCAGCACCGCCTTGGTTGCCACCGCCGGGTTCTTGACGGCGGCCGCGGTGCCGCGATCAAGCGCGGCGATGAACAACCGGATCGATTCGGGGTCTTCTTCGAGGTGCTTGCGTTGGGCGACCAGCACCAGCTCGTCATAGGGGGGGACGCCGAGCCTGTTCACCGGGATCACGACCGGATGCTTGTCGCGTTCGCGCAGGTCGATGCCCTCGACGTTTACGTAGCCGCCGAGCATCGCCTGGGCGCTGCCCCCGGCGAGCGCCGGCAGCAGCCCGAAGCCCACGTTTACCGCCTTGACGTTGGAGGGGGAGAGGTTGGCGCGGGCGAGGATCGTCTTCAAGAAGGCGTTCTGGTAGGGGATGCCGGCGGTGGCGATCGTCTTGCCGCGCAGTTCCCCGACTCCCTTGAGCCCCGACTTCTTCAGCCAGATCATCGAGGTGAGCGGCCGGTTGACCAGCGCCCCGACGGCGACCACGTCGAGGCCCTGCTGGCGGGCCAGCATCACCTCCGGCTCATAGGAGATCGCCAGGTCGGTTTGGCCGGCGGCGACCTCCTTGATTGGTGCCGAGGGATCCGCGGGGGCGCTGATGCTGACGTCAAGACCGGCTTCGCGGAAGTAGCCGAGCTTCTGCGCCATGTAGATCCCCGCGTGGTCGGGGTTGGGGTAGAAGTCGAGCATCAAGCTGAAGGGCTGGGCCTGGCCGGTGGCGCTGGTGCTCTTCTTCCCGCAGGCGGTGAGGCCGAGCGCCAGCGCGGCCAGGGCCACGATAAGCGCCACTGTCAAGGTTCGAGACGTCTTCATCGCCTACTTTCTATCGCCAAGTGAGGACACGGCGCTCCGCGAAGGCCAGCAGCCCGAAGAGGGTGACCGCGATCGCTGCCAGCAGTGTGACCGAGGCGAACACCCGCGCCGTTTCCAACTGGTTGATGTCCTGCTGTATCAGGAAGCCGAGGCCGGAATTCGCTCCGGCATCCTCGGCAAATACCGCCCCGATCAGGGCGACGGCTACCGCGATCTTGGCGCCGCTGAAGACATAGGGCAGCGCAGTCGGCGCCTCAAGGCGGCGGAATATCTGCCAGCGGGAGGCGTCGAGGGTGCGCATCAGTTTGGTCGCCTCCGGGTCAATGGAGCGCAGGCCATCGAGCGCGTTGACGGCGATCGGGAAGAAGCAGATCAGCGCGACGATCACCAGCTTGGGCTCGATCCCAAAGCCGAACCAGACGATGAGGATCGGGGCGATGGCTGGGATCGGGATCGCCTGCGAGGCGACTATCAGCGGGTAGAAGGCGCGTCGCAGCGTCTCAAAGAGGTGGAGGGCGACGGCGAAGGCAAGGCCGGCAAGCAGCGCACAGCCGAAGCCGAGTAGCACCTCCCGCAGGGTCACCCAGGCGTTTTCAGCGAGCAGAGAGCGGTTCTCCCAGAGCGATGTCGCGATCTGGGTGGGGGAGGGCACAAGGAACGGTTCGAGGTGTAGGGCGGTTGCTATCGCTCCGCTTGTAGCCGCCAGCTGCCAGGCGCCGATCAGCGCTGCGAGGAGGAGGATGGGTAGGAGCCAGATCTTCACGTCGATCCGTCCCGCAGTGCATGCATCGCCTGTTCCCGCGCGGCGATGAACTCGGGGTCGGTGACGGTGGCGTCCCGGTCGGGTGAGCGTGGCACCGGCGCCCGCAGCTCGGCGACGATCCGGGCCGGTCGGGCCGAGAGCACTGCGACCCGGTCGGAGAGGTAGAGCGCCTCCTCGACGTCGTGGGTGACGAGGACGACGGTGCGCGGATCGGCCTCCAGCGCCCCCGCCAGCCACTGCTGCATCTCGGCCCGGGTGATCGCGTCCAGGGAGGCGAACGGCTCATCGAGCGCCAGCACCGGCTTGCCGGCGACGAGCGTGCGCAGGAATGCGACCCGCTGGCGCATACCCCCCGAGAGCTCGGCGGGACGGGCGCCCTCGAAGCCGGCGAGACCGAAGCGCTCGAACAGGGCGCCGGCGCGCCGGCGCGCCTCTCGCCGTCTCACGCCGCGGTTGCGCAGCGCCAGGGCGGCGTTGTCGATCGCCGAGAACCAGGGCAGCAGCAGATCGCGCTGTGGCATGTAGGCGCAGCGGGCGAGGCGCCCGGGCGCCTCGCCGACGCCGCCGACCCTGACCTCACCGGCGGAGGGCTCCTGAAGCCCGCAGATCAGCTCCAGCAGGGTCGACTTGCCGCAGCCGGACGGCCCGACCAGGCCGATCGTGCTGTGCGCCGCCGTCTCGAGGTCGAGCTGCTCGATCGTCCGCAGCTCTCCGTAGGAGTGGCGCAGGCCGCGGATCGAGACCCCGGCTGCGAGGAGCGCCGTCGGGTTGGCGGGAGGGCCCCCGCGCGCGGCGAAATCCGTGACTTCGGCGGGCATCCACGTATCCTCGCGCACTCCGCGCTCCCGGCTGCCGGCGGCGCTCGGCCGAGCGCCCGGCGCTCGGGCTGATTTACTGCGCGCATGAGGGTGTCCGCAAAAGCCGACTATGCGGTGCGTGCGGCTGCCGAGCTGGCTGCCGCCGAGGAGGGCCCGATCAAGGGGGAGCGCCTCGCCGAGGCGCAGGACATCCCTCTGCAGTTCCTCGAGCACATCCTCTTGGAGCTGAAGCACGCCGGGATCGTTCGCGCCCGCCGCGGCGCCAAGGGCGGCTACTGGCTGGCGCGGCCCGCTGATGAGATCACGGTCGCCGACATCGTCCGCGCCGTCGAGGGCCCGATCGCCGACGTCCAATCCTCTCCGCCGGAGTCGATCGAGTACCGCGGCAACGCCGAGCACCTGCAGGAGGTCTGGATCGCCGTCCGCGCCAACCTCCGCGCCGTCCTAGAGCACGTCACCCTGGCTGAACTCGTCTCCGGCGAGCTGCCCCCAGTTGTCGGCGAGCTGACCGCCTCTCCCGACGCCTGGGCGCCGCGGTAGGGGCGGTCTCTCCGGTATCTCTATCGCTTGCCACTGTGAACGAGCAGTGGCAAATTTCATCCAGCGACCCAGTTCGCGCGATCGGCGCGAATCCCACCAGCGCGCCGTCCGGTTGACGCAGATCCTGCCGCGGCCTATTCGGTGGCCGGGATGCCCCCGGCAACCACGTTGACGAAGTTCTCCAGGTGCCGGGTGGTCCAGCACTCAAACGCTCCGTCGCAGTAGGGCTCATAGGCGGCCATCACCGAGTCGCCGTAGTTCCAGTAGAGGCGCGGCTCAGGGTTGAGCCAGAAGAGGCGCCCGGCCCGCTCGGCAACCTTGGCGAAGACCTCGGCGTGCGGCTCGCGCCCGTTGGTGCGGGCGTCGCCGAGCACGATCACGGTCGAGCGCGGGTCCAGCTCATCGGAGATCTCGCCGAGGAACTCGAGCCAGACCCGGCCGTAGTCGGTGTAGCCGGAGACGTCGGCGACGCCGCCCTCGCTTGAGATCCGCTGGGCGATGACCCGGAAGTCGCGCTCGTGCTCGAAGACCTCGGTCACCTCGGAGATCCGCTCGATGAAGACGAAGCTGCGCAGCTTGCGGAAGGAGTCGTGCAGCGCGTGCAGGACGCTGAGGAAGAAGACGCTGGCCGAGGTGACCGAGGTGGAGACGTCGCAGAGGACGTAGATCTCGGGCCGGCGCGGGCGCTTTGGCCGGAAGCGCAGGCGCAGCGGCACGCCGCCGGTCTCAAGCGAGGCGCGCATCGTGCGCCGCACGTCGACCGCCTGACCCCTGCGCCGCCCGCGCTGCTCGTGCCCGAGTGTCGCCAGCCGCCGCTTCATCTGGGAGACGGCGCGGTGCACGGCGGCAAGGTCCTGGGTCGGGCTACTAGGCAGGGCGCGGTCCAGCTCGGCGAGCGGGCGCGCGGGGGGCAGGGTGGAGGTGCGCTCGATCAGCTCCCGCTCCAGCTCGCGGCGCAGGTGGCGCTCGAAGCGACTCAGCTGGTCGCGGTCGATCGGCGGCAGCTCGGCGGCGCCGTCGGCGGCTGGCGGCTGTTTCCCGGCGGAGAGCCCGAGGGTGCGGCGGATCCGCTGCACGTCGACCCCGACCACGCCAGAGCCCTCGGCGCGGCGGCCGAAGGCGGCGATTGCGAGCCGCGCCAGGTCGCGCATCTCGCCGTCGTTTCCAGCGACGATCGCCTGGCGGATCTGCTCGCGCAACTCGTCGATGTCGAGACGCTCGCCGCCCTCCTGGCGCTCTGCCCGCTCGCCCAGGCCCCGCCCTACAGCCTCTGCCTCGGCGGCGCGGAAGAAGAAGCGCTCGAAGAGCAGCTCGAAGACGCGGCGGTCCTCCTGGGACTTGGCGATCGTCGCCGCCAGCGCCTCGCGGAAGTCCTCCTGAGCTGTCCACGGCACCTCCTCAAGCGCCGCGAAGGCGTCGAGGATCTCAGAGGTTCCGACCGCGACCCCCTCGCCGCGCAGCTCCTCGCAGAAGCTGAGCAGCTTCGCAGCCAAGCCCGGCGGGCCTGCGTCGGCCTTCGGTCCGTAGGGGGAGCCCGGCATCGGTCTCAGCCCGCGGTCTGCGTGGGAGCACCGGCGAGTTTCACGCCCACCCGCTCGGCGACGAGGTCGATGTCGGTGCGGTGCTTGACGATGATCGACATCGACTGCTCGAAGGTCCGGCGATCGATGTCCTCTGCGCCCATCAGCAGCAGGGTGCGGGCCCAGTCGATCGACTCTGCGATCGAGGGCGGCTTCTTGAGGTCCAGGGCGCGGATCATCTGCACCACCTCGACCAGCCGCCGCGCCAGCGTCTCGGACAGCTCGGGCGCGTGCAGACGGACGATCTCCATCTCTCGCTCGGCCTCGGGGTAGTCAAGCCAGAGGTAGAGACAGCGGCGCTTAAGCGCCTCGGTCAGCTCGCGCGAGTTGTTGGAGGTGAGCACGACGATCGGCATCGTCGTCGCCGAAACCCGCCCCAGCTCGGGGATCGTGATCTGGAAGTCGGAGAGCAGCTCGAGCAGCATCGCCTCGAACTCCTGGTCGGTCTTGTCGATCTCATCGATCAGCAGCACCACCGGCTCGGGGCTGGCTATCGCCTGCATCAGCGGCCGCTCCAACAGGAACTCCGCGCTGAAGATGTCGTCCTGCACGTCATTCCAGCCGGCCTCGCCGCCGGCTTGGATTCGCAGCAGCTGCTTGCGGTAGTTCCACTCATACAGAGCCTTTGCCTCATCGAGGCCCTCATAGCACTGCAGGCGGATCAGCTCGCGGCCGCTGGCCCGGGAGAGCGCCTTCGCCAGCTCGGTCTTGCCGACCCCCGCCGGGCCCTCGACCAGGACCGGCTTGCCGAGCTGCTGGGCGAGGAAGGAGACCAGCGCAGCCGGCTCGTCGGCGAGGTAGCCGACCTTTGCCAGCGCGTCCTTGACCTCGGCGACGGAGCCATCGGGCATGGTGGCGATGATAATCCGCCCGGTGCCCGACCTCGCCTTGCCGCTCGCAGCGTTGCTTCCCCACAGCGCCGGGCCCTACGTCGCGCTGGTGCTCGCCGGCTTCGCGATCGGCCTCCTCGGCCACCTGATCCGTGCCCGCTGGCTGATCGCGGCGGGCGTTATCCTGATCTTCCTCGGCGCCCTCCTCTTCCCCCTGGCGCTGAACCTGACCGGCGAAAACCAGCCGCCGTCCATCGAAGCCTCGCCATAGCCTCTACGATCTCATCCAGCCCACTTCGCCAGCCAGGAGGACGTACCGCCTTGAGCCGACTTCAACTCTTCGCCATCCTTGCTTCGTTGCTCGCGCTGAGTGCCGCGCTCGCCGCCTGCGGCAGCAGCAGCTCCAGCAACAGCGAAAACCCCCAGAAGGTCGTTAACGAAGCGACGCTGAAGGGCATCAAGAGCGCCAACCTTGATCTCTCGCTCGGGGTCAAGGTCGAAGGGAGCGAAGGTGGCAACCTCAACGTCAGCCTCACCGGACCGTTCCAGAGTGAGGGCAAGGGCCAGCTTCCCGAGTTCGACCTGACCGCGAAGGCGAGCGGCTCGATCAACGGCAAAGACGTCAATCTCGACGGCGGCCTGACGCTGCTCTCCGAAAAAGCGTACGTCGACTACAAGGGAACCGAGTACGAAGTCGAACCTACGACCTTCAGCTTCATCCGGTCGACGATCGAACGAGACCAGCAGCGAAACGGTGCTCAGAGCAAGTCGGCGAGCGCCACCGCCTGCCAGGAAGCGGTCTCCGACCTGAAGGTCGGCAGCTTCATGGACCATCTCACCAATGAAGGCAGCTCCGACGTCGGCGGGACGAGCACGACGCAGGTCAGTGGCGACCTCAACGTCCCCGGGGCGATCGACGCGCTGCTCAAGCTCAGCGAAACCCCTGCCTGCAGCGCCGAGCTCGGCGCGACCGGTCAGATCCCCCCGGCGGCTGAACTCAACAAGGCAAAGAGCCAGGTGGAAAGCGCCCTGAAGACCGCCCACGTAGACCTCTACGTCGGCAGCGACCACATCGTGCGCAAGATCTCCGGCGAACTGCAGATCGAACCGCCGAGCGGATCGAGCAGCGGCCCGAAGAAGGTCGACCTCACCTTCGACTTGTCGCTCAGCGACGTCAACCAGCCACAGACGATCAACGCTCCCTCCGGCGCTAAGCCCCTCAACGAACTGTTCCAGCAGCTCGGGGTCAACCCGATCGAATTGCTGGGTGCGGCGAGCGGCAAGGGCGGCTCCAGCGGCCTTGGCAGCCTGCTGAACGGGCTGAGCGGTGCGGCTGGGGGTGGCTCCTCCTCCTCCTCCTCCTCCTCCTCCTCGGCCCCCGGCTCCCCCTCGGCCGGCGGCGCCTCGGCCGCCGGGGGGAGTGCCCAGCAGGCATACCTGCAGTGCCTGAAGGGGGCGACCACGCCGGTCGACCTCCAGAAGTGCGCCGCGCTGCTCAAGTAGCGCGGCGCAGCTCGAGCCGATGAGCGTCGCGCTGCTGGCGCTCAGCTTCGCCGTCATCCTCGCCGGCGCGCTGCTCTTCACCAACGCCGTCGAGTGGATCGGCCATCGGCTGGGGCTCGGCGAGGGCGCCGTCGGCAGCCTGCTCGCCGCGGTCGGTACGGCGATGCCGGAGACGCTGATCGCGATCGTCGCTCTGCTCGGTGCCTCCAGCGGGTCCCACCAGGTCGCGATCGGGGCGATCGTCGGGGCCCCCTTCTTGCTCGCCACGCTGGCCATGGGGTTGGTCGGCCTCTTCGTTCACATCTTCAGGGGGCGCCGCACGCAGGGGTTGGAGCTGAGCGCTCACACACCGACTCTGGAGCGCGACCTGCTCTTCTTCTGTGCCTTCTTCGCGGGCGCCCTGGCGCTCTCTTGGGGGCCGCCCGCGGTGCTGCGGATCCCGGTCGGGATCGCCTTCGTTCTCTCCTACCCGCTCTACATCCGTCGCACCCTGCGCAGCGGCGGCGCGGTCCAGGCCGATGAGACGCTCAATCCCCTGCTTTTCGAGCGCCGCCCCGGCCGTCGCCGCAACCCCGGCCTCTTGCTCTGCGCGATCCAGCTCCTGGTCGGCCTCGGCGCGATGGTGGGAGGCGCTCACCTCTTCGTCGAAGAGCTACTGCAGATCGCCAAGGATCTCGGAGTCCAGGCCGTCGTCCTCGCTCTGATCCTCGCCCCCTTGGCCACCGAGTTGCCAGAGAAGGTCAACAGCTTCTTCTGGGTCCGCGAAGGCAAGGACTCCCTGGCGCTCGGCAACATCACCGGCGCGATGGTCTTCCAGTCGACTATCCCGGTCGGGATGGGCCTCCTCTTCACCAGCTGGGCGCTGAGCGCGAACGCGGCCGTTTCGGTTGCGCTGGGCCTCGTGGGTGGCCTCCTCGCCTTTCGGTGCCTGCGCCGGCGGGGCCGCTTCACGACGCCTGCCGTGATCGCCTGGTTCGCCCTATATGCGACCTTCATCGTCGTCGTCGTGCTCAGCGTCTGAGCGCGGCGCTCAGGCGGCCGACAGCTCGGCGAGCGCCGCGAGCACGACATCGTCGTGCGTCTTGGGCGAGACCTTCGGGAAGACCCTTGCGATCTTGCCCTCGGGGTCGATCAGGAAAGTCGCCCGCTGCACGCCCATGTACTTCTTGCCGTACATCGATCTCTCGCCCCAGGCGCCATAGTCCTCGGCGACCGCGTGGTCGGCGTCGGCCAGCAGCGTGAAGTCGAGATCGAACTTGTCGGCAAACCCCTTCACGTCGGAGACCGGGTCGGGGGAGACGCCGAGGACGCGGGCACCGGCCGCCCGGTACTCAGCGCCTCGGTCGCGCACCCCGCAGGCCTGGATCGTGCAGCCCGGTGTGTCGGCGCGGGGATAAAAATACAGTACGACCGACTGGCCTCTCAGGTCTGAGAGCTTCACGCGGTCGCCATTCTGGTCGGATAGCTCGAAGTCGGGTGCTCGATCGCCTTGCTGAAGCATCGGCGCCGGAGGCTAGCTCACCGGGAGCGCCGCCGGAACTCCCGTCTGACGGGTACTCGGTCTTTTGAGGGCGCGATCTACGTCGGGCCGGTTGGATAAACGTCCGACTTGGCCCCGGCCCGGTCTAGCCGAGCCACTTCTCTTGCCACCGGGCGAGTTCCAGCTCGGAACGCTGCAATGCACCTTGCCGGTCCGCATGAGCAAGATGTGTATCGTCTCGCTTCGAGATGTCAGACATCACGAATGCGCAAACCATCGACGCAATCTTCGCGGCCCTCGGCGAGCAGCTCGCTGTTGCAGGCGAACGCTACGAGCTCGTCGTGATCGGCGGCTCGGGCCTTCTGGCGCTGGGAATGATCGAGCGCTCGACCCGCAACGTCGACCTCGTCGCCCTGCGCTCCGGTGAGCAGCTGGATAGCGCGGAGCCGCTGCCCGAGCCGCTACGCGTTGCCCGCGATCGCGTTGCTCGGGACTTCTCGCTGCCGGCCGAGTGGCTTAACGCCGGCCCCGCTGACCTGCTCGATTTCGGCTTGCCCGAGGGCTTCCTCGAGCGTCTCGAGCGCCGCGACTACGGTGGGAGCCTCACGGTCTACCTCGCTTCTCGCTATGACCAGATTCACTTCAAGCTTTACGCCCTCGTCGATCAGGGCGCCGGCAAGCACGAGGACGATCTGCGCGCCCTGCGGCCGAGCGAGGATGAGCTGCGAGCGGCCGCCACCTGGGCCCGAACTCACGATCCCTCCGAGGGCTTCGCGGGGATCCAGGGTCAAGTGCTCTCCTATCTGGGGGTCGAGGATGTTGGTCGCCGAACTTAGAGACGAGCTCCAGCACGGACTGAGCTCCTTCCTCTGGGTTCAATGGGCGCAGATGGGCATGATCACCGCCTCATCCCAACGCGACCGCTGGACCGTAGACCCCGAGGCGCTCCTCCTCCTCAGTTTCGAGGTCGGCCGCGAAGACCCACGCCTCTTCGACGAGGTGCTCGACTGGATGCTCGTCAACGAGCGCCTGCTCAGCACTCAGCGGCTGCGGAACTTAGCCTGCGATGACGCAGACCGCGCACTGGTCGGGGCGGCAATCGCCTGGGTTGGCCAGTGGCGGCGCAAGGCTCACGCGCCGACTCCGGAGCGACTGTCCCCTCAAGACCGAACCGAGCCACTCTTTCTCGACGCCCGCGCACCGGTCAACCATCCCGACCCCGCCTTTCTTGAGTATGAGTTCCTCAAGAGTTGGCGTGAACCGGAGCGGCGCTCAGGCCAGCCGGATCTCTCGGCTCCGATCAACCTGGCGCTGCGACTGCGTAGTCTGCTCGGCGTCAGCGCCCGCGCCGAGGTCGTTCGCGTCCTGCTCACCGTCGACGCGCCACGCATGTCGGTGCAGGCGCTAGCCGCCTCGACCGGCTACGCGAAGCGGAACGTGCAGGAGGCTGCCGCCTCGCTGCGCGCCGCCGGCGCCGCCAACTCCTCGACGCTCGGCAACGAGCAGCGCTTCGAGCTGCCGCGCCAGCGCTGGTTGGAGCTCTTGGAGTTGCCCCGCGCGCCTCTCCACGTGGACTGGCCGCAGCTCTTTCGTGCTCTTCGCGTGCTATTGCGCTGGCTGCGTGAGCCCCGCAATGAAGACCTCTCCGAATACATGCTCGCCAGCGAAGCCCGCCGCGTGCTCGAAGCGGTCGCCGACGATCTGCGTTTCGCCGGCGTCTCGGTCGACCTCGGTGGTCCCGACGGTGCCGAGTACTGGCGTCACTTCGCCTCCGTCGTCCGCGACCTGCCGCCGCTGCACTAGGTCGAACGATGTGGGGCACCTTCAGATCTCGGCGGCGATCTCCCGGCCGGACCGCTAGCCCAAGCCCATTGGACTATCGCTTCGGATCTAAGTTCCGCCCTGCCTTCACGAGGCAGTTTGATCTCATGCGTGTTGCTAGCGCGGAGTGTCGGCGCGCG
>CAVZSH010000011.1:0-62687 GCA_963777915.1 uncultured Solirubrobacterales bacterium
AAAGCAAGTTCGGCTTCACGCCGGACAGGGTCGCCGAGGCGGCGCGCAAGACGCTCGCCCAGGCGTCCGGGAAATCGTGAACGACTCGAAGGGAGCCGCGTGAAACCGACCGCACAGCTGCATGAGATCGGCCAGAGCCTCTGGCTCGACAACATCACCCGCACGATGCTCGCCGAGGGCACCCTGCGCCGCTACATCGAGGAGCTGTCGATCACCGGGCTGACCTCGAACCCGACCATCTTCGACAAGGCGATCTCCGCCGGTGAGGCCTATGACGAGCAGATCGCCCGCGACGCGCCCGCCGCCGGCTCGACCGAGGACCTCTTCTTCGGCCTGGCGATCGCCGACCTGCGCGAGGCCGCCGACCTCTTCGCCGCCGTCCACGAGCGCAGCGACGGAGTCGACGGCTTCGTCTCGCTCGAGGTCTCCCCGCTGCTGGCCGACGATGCCGCGGCGACGATCGAACAGGCCGCGCAGCTGCACGCCAGAGCCGAGCGCGACAACCTCTTCATCAAGATCCCCGGCTCCGAGGCGGGGCTGAGCGCGATCGAGGAGTCGATCTTCGCCGGCATCCCGATCAACGTGACGCTGCTCTTCTCCGCCGAGCACTACGTCGCCGCCGCCGGTGCCTACATGCGCGGTATCGAGCGCCGGGTCGAGGCCGGCCTCGACCCCAACGTCGCCTCGGTCGCCTCGCTGTTCGTCAGCCGCTGGGACGCCGCCGTCGCCAAGCAGGCGCCCGAGGAGCTGCGTAACCGGCTCGGGGTCGCGGTCGCCCTCCGCGCCTTCGCCGCCTACCGCGAGCTGCTCGACTCCGAGCGCTCACAGCGACTGCTAAACGCGGGCGCCCGCCCGCAGCGGCTGCTCTGGGCCAGCACCGGCACCAAGGACCCCGACGCCTCCGACGTCCTCTACGTCGAGGCGTTGGCCGCGCCCCTCACCGTCAACACGATGCCGGAGAACACGCTGCTGGCCTTCGCCGAGCACGGCGAGCTGGGCGATCTCGTCCCTGCTGACGGCGGCGATGCGGACCGGGTCCTGGCGCGCTTTGAGGCAGCCGGGATCGGGGTCGAGGCGCTGGCCGCCCGCCTTCAGGAGGAGGGCAAGCAGAGCTTCGTCGAATCCTGGTCGGAGCTGCTGAGGACGATCGAGGCCCAGCTCTCAGAGCCGCAGCGCTCGTGAGCGCCCTGCGGGAGCGGGCGGCCTGGCAGGACCTCGAGCGCCACTTCTCCCAGCTCCGCGACACCCACCTGCGCGATCTCTTCGCCGCCGACCCGGCGCGCGGTGAGCGGCTGATCGCCGAGGGCGCCGGCCTTTACCTCGACTTCTCCAAGAACCGGGTCACCGACGAGACGATGATGCTGCTGGGCCGCCTCGCTTTGGAGTGCGGGGTACCCGAGCGCCGCGAGGAGATGTTCGCCGGCGAGCGGATCAACGTCTCTGAGAACCGCTCGGTCTTACACGTGGCGCTGCGCATGCCGCGCAACCGCTCGCTGATCGTCGACGGGGTCGATGTCGTCAAGGAGGTCCACGAGGTCCTGCACCGGATGAGCGTCTTCGCCGAGCGGGTTCGCTCGGGCGAGTGGACCGGCCACACCGGTCGCCCGATCCGCAACATCGTCAACGTCGGCATCGGCGGCTCTGACCTTGGCCCGGCGATGGCCTATGAGGCGTTGCGCCACTACAGCCGCCGCGAGATGACCTTCCGCTTCATCTCCAACGTCGACGGCACCGACTTCGTCGAGTCCACCCGCGACCTCGATCCCGCCGAGACGCTCTTCGTGATCTCCTCAAAGACCTTTACCACCCTGGAGACGATGACCAATGCCCGGACCGCCCGCGAGTGGCTTCTCGCCGGTCTGGGGGGCGAGGAGGCCGCGGTCGCCAAGCACTTCGTCGCGG
The DNA here is from genome assembly GCA_963777915.1 of uncultured Solirubrobacterales bacterium. Classification (GTDB taxonomy): domain Bacteria; phylum Actinomycetota; class Thermoleophilia; order Solirubrobacterales; family 70-9; genus CAVUPF01. The sequence continues at coordinate 1,903 of CAVZSH010000011.1, forward strand.
TTTCGACTAACGCCGAGGAGGTCGGTGGGTTCGGCATCGATACCGCGAACATGTTCGGCTTCTGGGAGTGGGTGGGGGGCCGTTACTCGATGGACTCGGCGATCGGGCTCTCGACGATGCTGGCGATCGGCCCCGGCCGCTTCGCCGAGATGCTGGCCGGCTTTCACGCGATCGACGAGCACTTCCGCGAGGCGCCGCTGGCCGCCAACCTGCCGGTCCTGCTCGGCCTGCTGGCCGTCTGGTACGGCGATTTCTTCGGTGCCCAGACCGTCGCCATCCTGCCCTACGATCAGTACCTGCACCGCTTCCCCGCCTACCTCCAGCAGCTGACGATGGAGTCCAACGGAAAGCACGTCACCCTCGACGGTGCCCGGGTCGACTACCAGACCGGCGCAATCCACTGGGGTGAGCCGGGGACCAACGGGCAGCACTCCTTCTACCAGCTGATCCACCAGGGGACCGAGATCGTCCCCTGCGATTTCATCGGCTTCATGCACGCGCTCAACCCGCTCGGTCACCACCACGATCTCTTGATGGCCAACGTCTTCGCCCAGACCGAGGCGCTCGCCTTCGGCAAGAGCGCCGAGCAGGTGCGCGAGGAGGGCACGCCGGAGGAGCTGGTCGCGCACCGCACCTTCGAGGGCAACCGGCCGACCAACACCATCCTCGCCGAGCGGCTCGACCCCGAGACGCTGGGCTCGCTGATCGCCCTGTATGAGCACAGCGTCTTCACCCAGGGGGCGATCTGGGGGATCGACTCCTTTGACCAGTGGGGGGTCGAGCTGGGCAAGGCGCTGGCCCTGCGGATCGTCCCCGAGCTGGCGGCCGGTCGCGAGCCGAAGCTGCGCCACGACAGCTCGACCAATGCGCTGATCCGCCGCTACCGCCAGGCGAGGCGCGAGGAGTAGGGATGGTGGCGCTCGACCCGCTCCCACTGGCGGCGTCGGCGTCGAACTTGCTCGCGGCGCGCGAGCAGATGGCCTTCACGCTCGGCTTTCACATCGTCCTCTCCTGCCTCGGCGTAGCCCTGCCGGCGACGATCCTGATCGCCAACTACCTGGGGCTGAAGCGGGGCGACGCCGAGGCGATGGAGTTGGCGCGACGCTGGTCCAAAGCGATGGCGGTGACCTTCGCGGTCGGCGCCGTCACCGGCACCGTGCTCACCTTCGAGTTCGGCCTGCTCTGGCCGCGCTTTATGGACCGCTTCGGCGCCGCCTTCGGCATCGCCTTCGCGATCGAGGGGCTCTTCTTCTTCACCGAGGCGATCTTCCTCGCCATCTACATCTACGGTTGGAAGCGGCTCAGCGGCTGGGCTCACTTCTGGTCGGGGGTGCCGATGGTGATCACCGGGATCGGCGGTGCCTTCTCAGTCGTCGCCGCCAACGCCTGGATGAACCAGCCGCAGGGTTTCACCCTCGATGCCGCCGGCAAGGTTGTGAGCACCGACCCGGTCAAGATCCTGCTCAATCCGGCGACCGCCTATGAGGTCCCGCACATGATCCTCGCCGCCTACATCGTGGTCGGCTTCCTTCTCGCCTCGATCTATGCCACCGGGATGCTGAAAGGGCGCCGCGACCGCCTCCACCGACTCGGCCTGCTGATCCCCTTGACGATCGGATTGATCGCCTCGCCGCTCCAGTTCCTGGTCGGCGACACCGCCGCCCGCGAAGTCGCCAACAACCAGCCGGCCAAGTTCGCCGGCATGGAGTGCATCCAGAAGACCGGCACCGACCAGACCGAGTACCTCGGCGGCGTCTGCACCGCCAGCGGCGTCAAGGGGGGGATCGGGATCCCGGGGCTCGACTCCTTCTTGGTCGGCTTCAGCACCAACACCAAGGTCACCGGGCTGAACTCGATCGCCCCGAATGACCAGCCGCCCGCCGACACTCTGTTGCACCTCTCCTTCGACACGATGGTCGGGATCTGCTCGCTGTTCATCGCGCTCGGCATCTGGTTCGCCTACGTCTGGTGGCGGCGCCGCGACATCCCCAAGACGGTCTGGTTCCTGCGCGCCGTGGCGATCTCGGGGGCGGCGGCGGTGCTCTCGCTGTGGTGCGGTTGGATCGTCACCGAGGTGGGTCGCCAGCCCTGGATCGTCCAGGGCTACATGCGGACCGCAGAAGCGGTGACTCCGGCCCATGGGATCTGGTTCAGCTTCGGCGCGGTGCTGGTCCTCTACGCGGGGATCGGGACGATCGCGATCCTCGTCCTGCGCTCGATGTCGAGGCGCTGGCGCGAGGGCGGCGCCGAGCCCGAGGGCGGCACACCCTACGCACCGCCCGAAGCCCTGCCGGAGGCGGGCTCGTGAGCAGGGCGGACCTCGCGGCCGGGATCCTCTGGGTCGGGGCGACCTTCTACGCGCTCTTCGGCGGCGCCGACTTCGGCGGCGGCCTCTGGGACCTGATCGCCGGCGGCGCCGAGAAGGGGGAGCGGCCGCGGGCCCTGATCCAGCGCTCGCTGACCCCCGTCTGGGAGGCGAACCACGTCTGGCTGATCTTCATCCTCGTCGTCCTTTGGACCGCCTTCCCGCCCGCCTTCAGCGCGGTGATGACGACGCTCTATGTGCCGCTGGCGCTGGCCGCGGTGGGGATCGTCCTGCGCGGCTCGGGGTTCGCCTTTCGCAAGTCGATCGAGGGTCTCTCGGCGAAGCGGGCGGCGGGCGCCACCTTCGCCCTCTCCTCCGTGCTCACCCCCTTCTTCATGGGCACGGTGGTCGGCGCGATCGCCGCCGGCAACGTCCCGGCGAGCGGCGACGGCAACGCATTCTCCAGTTGGCTTGCGCCGCTGCCGCTGCTGAGCGGGGTGATGTTCGTCGCCACCGGGGCCTACCTCTCCGCAGTCTTCTTGGTCGGCGACGCGCGCCGCGCCGGGGAAGAGGACCTCGAGCGCTACTTCGTGCCGCGGGCGCTGGCGGCAGCCCTCCTCGCCGGGGTCGCGGCGCTCGCCGGATTGGTCGAGCTCCACGCCGAAGCGCGCTACATCTTTGACCGACTCACCGATCAGGGCCTGCCGCTGGTCATCCTCTCGGCCCTCTGTGGGATCGGATTGCTGATCGCCTTGCTGCGGGGCGCCCGCAGGCCGCTGCGCCCGCTCGCCGGCGGCGCGGTGATCGCCGTGATCTGGGGCTGGGGCGTCGCCCAGTTCCCCTACCTGCTGCCGAGCAGCCTCAAGATCGGCGAAGCCGCCGCGCCGAGCTCGACCCTGAACGTGATCTTCATCGTCTTCGCGATCGCCGCCGTCCTCGTCCTGCCGTCGCTCGGCTTCCTTTACACGCTGAGCCAGCGGGACTTGCTCGAGGGCGAGCATTGATCGAGGCCGTCCTCTTCGACATCGACGGCACGCTGATCAGCACCGGCGGCGCCGGTGCCCGCGCCTGGCGACGCGCCTTCGAAGAGCTCCACGGAGCGCCGCTCGACATCCGCGAGGTGACCGAGTCGGGAATGACCGACCCCGAGGTCGGTCGCGTCGCCCTGCGCAACATCCTCGGCCGCGACCCCGACCGCCGCGAGCTGGCCGCCGCGCTGGGCCATTACCTGCGCCACCTCTCCGCCGCAGTCGATGAGGCCGACGGCTACCGGGTGATGCCGGGGATCGAGGAGCTGCTCGAGCGCCTCGTCGACGGCGGTCACCTGCTCGGCCTGACCACCGGCAACGTCGAGGCGGCCGCCCACATCAAGCTCGCCCGCGCCGGCCTTAACCGCTTCTTCTCCTTCGGCGGCTATGGCTCGGACTCCAAAGAGCGCACCGAGCTGACCCGCTGCGCCCTTAAGCGGGGCCGCCTCGTCTCCGGCGGCGTCCTCGCCGAGGGCGCCAGCATCTCGGTGGGCGATACCCCCCGCGACGTGGTCGCCGGCCACGGCGCCGGGATCGAAGTGGTGGGCGTCGCAACCGGAAACTTCACCGTCGAGCAGCTCCGCGAGGCGGGCGCCGACCACGTCGTGGCGACGGTCGAGGACGGCTTCCCGGTTTAGGCCAGGGTGCAGCGTGCCTGGTAGATCGATGTAAAGCTGGACTCAAAGCCATTGCGCGCCGCGCGCAGGTAAAGGCGCCAGACCCGGACTCGCTCGGGGCCGGCGAGCTGGACCGCCCGGTCGAGGTTCTGGTCGAGGCGACGCGCCCAGTGGCGCAGCGTCTCGGCGTAGTCGGCGCCGAACTCCTCGACGTGGCGGGTGATGAAACCGGCGCGCTCCAGGGCCAGCAGCACCCGCGAGAGGTGAAGCGGATCGGCATCGGGGAAGACGTAGCGCTCCGAGAAGGGGCCGGCGTCGGGGTCGGTGTGGCGGAGGCGGGCGATGCCGTGGTTGAGCAGCCGCCCGCCCGGTTCCAACAGCCCGGCCAAGGTGCGCGCGTAGACGTCGATCTGCTCGGCGCCGACGTGCTCGACCATGCCGATGCTGGCGATCGCGTCGAAGCGCTCGCCAGCCAGGTCGCGGTAGTCCATGACGCGGATCTCGACCCGGTCACCGACCCCGGCCGCCGCCGCCCGCTGGCGCGCCTTCTCGGCCTGGGGAGGGGAGAGGGTGATGCCAAGCACCCGCGCGCCGTGGCGAGTGGCCGCCCAGAGCGGGAAGCTGCCCCAGCCGCAGCCGACGTCGAGCACCCGCTCTCCCTTTTGCAGGGCCAGCTTGGTGCAGACCATCTCGAGCTTCTCCTCCTGTGCTTCCTCAAGCGTCTGCGCCCCACGCGAGAAGACCGCGCAGCTATAGGTCATCGAGTCATCGAGGAAGAGGGAGAAGAACTCGTTTGAGACGTCGTAGTGGTGGCGGACGGCGCGCGCGTCGCGCTCCTTGCTGTGGCGGCGGCCGCTGGGGCGAAGCTCTGAGGCCGGGCGGCGCGGCGGGCGGGCGATCCCGGCGGCGCGCACCGCCCCAAGCAGCAGCTTCGTCTTGTCCTCGCGCTGCAGGACCGGCGGCTTCCAGCTGTGCAGAAGCGCGATCACCGCGTCCATGTCGTCGACCTCGATGTCGCCGCTGACGTAGGCGCGGCCGAGGCCGAGCTGTCCCGGCGCCCGCAGCACGTGCGCGGCAGCGCGCGGCGAGCGGACGTAGAAGGTGGGTCCGTCCTCAGAGCTGGCCGGCAGTCGCGTCCCGTCCCAGAACTCGACCGTGAACGGGCGCTCCGGGATCCGCCTCTCGATCTCACGCCGCAACGGCGCGGTGCTTGCGAACGGCATCGGGTGGACCCTACAAATCGCGGGCGCGGGGCGTCTCGCCCGGCGTTACGAGACCTTCCGGCGACATTCAGTCGTATCATCGCCAGGCGTGAGCGGACCTCTGCCCTCCGACATCCAGCCTGTCGCCAACGAGACTCGCGACCGGATCATCACCGGTCTGGTGACGCTGGTCCCATTCGTCGCGATCGGCTTCGCCGCCTGGCAGGTCTGGGACAGCGCCCTGCACTGGCGCGACGTCTTCCTCTTCGTCGGGCTCTACCTGCTGACCGGCCTTGGGATAACCGTCGGTTTTCACCGCCACCTCACCCACCGCAGCTTCAAGACCAGCCGCTGGCTGCACGGCCTGCTGGCGATCCTCGGCTCGGCGGCGATCGAGGGGCCGGTCATCTCCTGGGTCGCCGATCACCGCAAGCACCACGCCTTCTCCGATGAGGAAGGCGACCCTCACAGCCCCCACGTCGACCACGGTGGCGGTCTGCGCGGCGAGCTGCGCGGCCTCTTTCACGCCCACATGGGCTGGCTCTTCATCCACACCCAGCGCGGCAACAAGGAGCGCTTTGCGCCGGACCTGATCAAGGATCCGGTGATCAGCTGGGTCGATCGTACCTTCATCTACTGGGCGATCCTCGGTCTCCTGGTGCCCTTTGCTCTTGGCTACGTGATCGGCGGCACCCTGGTCGCCGGGCTGACCGGGCTGCTCTGGGGCGGCCTGGTGCGGGTTTTCGTCCTGCACCACTTCACCTACAGCATCAACTCGCTCTGCCATGTCTTTGGCAACCGTGACTATGAGACCGCCGATCAGTCACGCAACCTCGCCCTGATCGCGATCCCGACCTTCGGCGAGGCCTGGCACAACAACCACCACGCCTTCCCGACCTCCGCGGTCCATGGCCTCGGCCGCTGGCAGTTCGACCTCTCCGCCGTCGTCATCGACGCCCTCGAGCGCCTCGGCTTGGTCTGGGACGTGATCCGCGTCAGCCCCGAGCGCCTAGCCGCCAAGACCGCCGGCTAGCTTCTCCAGCCGCGCCAACTCCCTCGTAGAATTGGACCCAGGCGAACTACCATTGACCGTGCCGGTCGCGTGGTCATCCCCAAGCCGATGCGTTCGGCGCTGCGGTTGAGCGGTGGGGAGGAGGTGGAGCTGTCCCTCTCGGGGAGCGGATCGAGTTGACCCCGGCTCGCCGCCCGACCCACTCAGGGCACTTCCTTGCCTTCATACCAGTCGATCCATCCCCCGCAGGCATCGCGCAGCGGCACTATTTGGTGGGGCTTGGCGGGGACCGCGACCAGCTCGCCCAGGTAGGCCTTGCCTTCGTAGCCGGTCAGTTCCTGAAGGGTGCTCGGCTTTGCGGTGGCGATCGTGAACTTGATCGGGTCGCCCCTGCTTTCGTAGAGGCCTGCCGGCCAGAACTGACCGTTGTTGGCGAGGCTGATCCCGCTGGGGCGCTGGCCGTCGAGGGCCGGTATCAACGCCTTGCTGAATCCGGGTGCCGAGAGGGTGAGGCCGAAAGGCGAGAAGTACTGCAGCGAGAGGTCCCAGCGGCCGGCCGGCAGGCGCAGCGTCTGCGAGGTCCGCGCGCCGGTGCCCAGTTCGCTGCCCGAGCCCCAGCTCCCTTTCGCTCCGATCACCGGGGACGCCGGGAAGAGCGAAGCGCGGCCGGGGTTGGCGGTGAGGATGCGGATCTCCGGTGAGGCGCAACTTGCCAAGGCCCCCGCTTCGGTGCCCTCCAGCAGCACATGGCGATTGGGCGGCGTCGGCCCGATTCGCTTCCAGAGGATGTAGGAGGGCGTGGCTGCGATGCGGTGGAAGTTGGGCGGCGCCTGGCTGTTCCACGCCGCCCGCCCGGTGATCACGTAGCGGAAGCGGTTGAGGGTGCCGCGCGAAAAGGAGTCGAAGTCGATTGGGCTGTAGGCGTCACCGGTGTCGAACGGCTTCTCGGGGTTCTGGGCGACCTCGGGGTCGGGGAACTCGACCAGCGGCACGTGGGCGTCGGCGCCCGCCAGCTCATAGGCGGCGTAGCGGTCCTGGCCCGCGTAGAGGACCGGCTTGCCGCGCACGATCGGCATGAAGGTGCGCAGCTCGGCGCCGTGTCCGGGCGGGCCAACCGGGGCCTCGCGCAGGGCGAGGAAGCTTGAGTAGGCGGCGCCGGCGATGAAGATGACGGCCAGCGCGCCCCAGGCGAGGCGCTGCAGCGGTGCCCAGGGCCGGCCCTGGCGGGGCTCGGGGCGGGGGCGCTCCGCGGCTGGGCCTCTGCCAAACTCGGCCAGCAGCGGCCGCACCGCGACGAGCATCACCAACGGCGCGGCGATCATCAGCGCCTTTGCCCGCGAGTACTCGCCGCTGAAGGGCAGCGAGACGAGGTAGAGGGCGAGGCTGGCTCCGAGCGCGACGGGCACCGCCAGATCGCGGCGTCGCACCCACCAGACCACCCCGACCAGCACTGCCAGCGCGGCGATCGTCCCTGCCAGGCCAGTCAGGTGCGCCCCGCCGGGGGCGCTGAGGCGGTAGTTGGGCGTCGGCCAGATCCCCAGCGCCTCGACCGGAGAGACCGGTCCGTAGGTGTTGCTCCCCGCCACCTGGTTAAAGCCGTGGGCGAAGCCGAACGGGCCGACCACGGCGAGCGCCGCCGCCAGCGCCACCAGGGCGGCGATCGCCGCCAGCGTCGTCGGGCGCTGCCGAGCCAAGAAGCCCACCAGCGCCCGCGGAGCCAGCGCCCGCCGCAGCTCGGGCACGGTGAGGCTCCACAGCGCCGCGATCGCGATCGGCCAGGCGAGCCCGGCGAAGCTGTAGGAGAAGAAGATGCCGCCGGCGAGGGCGAGCGGGGGAAGGAAGAAACGCAGCCTTGCCCCTCTGCCGGGCGGCAGGCGGTCGGGGTGGCGCAGCGAGAGGGCGAAGGCGAGGACGAAGAGCGCCTCCGCCATCTCCTTGAAGGCGGCCTGGGCGAAATAGGAGGCGGCGAGGTAGGGGAGGGCGATGAGGGTCGCGGCGATCAGGCGCCGCAGCGCTCCGAGTTCGCCGAGCGCCGCCAACGCGGTCAGCGCCGTGAGCACGCCGATCGCGAAGATCTCGCCGATGAACGCCTGCGCCAGCCCGATCCCCGGCAGCGCGGCGACGGCGACCGCGAGTCCGTGCGGGCCCAGCGGGTAGCCGGCGTCGGGGGTCGGCCCGAAGCCGCTGCGAAGCCACTCGGCCCAGGCAAGGTGAAGGCCGAGGTCGTTGTTGAAGCCCTCGCCGAGCAGCCCCCAGCGCCCGCTCACGGCGAACGGGATCGAAAGCACCAGAACCATGATCAACGCGACCGGCAGCCCCTCGCGCAACGCGCCTGGGGCGCGGTAAGGCCGGCGAGCGGCCAGCGCGGCTAAGACCAGCAGGGCGATGAGGGCGACACTCGCCGTCGTGCCGTGCCCCGGCATGCGGGCAAAGAAGCCGGCGACCGTGAGCACTGTGCCGAAGCCGACCGCCGGCTCCAGCCACGACCAAGAGTTGTGTCCCGCGAAGGCGAGCAGCGCCCGCCCCACCAGCAGCGAGGCGGCGCAGATCAGCACCGCCGAGGCGTAGGTCGCGATCATCAGGGCCGCAACCTATGACAGCGGAGCGCCCGATGCGACCGTGGGGCGGGCCGACCTTTACGCGGTCTTTATCCGCAGGCCTCGAATCTTGACGTCTCCTGCACATCGGGCGGGGGAGGATTCCTACATGGACGCTGTGGCAATTCTGATCGGCATCGTCATGTTCGGCTGCCTACTCGGCTTGGTGTACGGGATCGAGTGGATATGAGCACGCTGTTCGCGGCTTTCATCGGCCACATGAGCGGCGCGGACTTCTTCGGGCTGGTCGTCTCCGTGCTCGTCTGCGGCTATCTGCTCTACGCCCTGTTGCGGGGGGAGAAGCTCTAGTCAGGTGACCTTTTTCGGCTGGCTGACGATCTTTGCCTTCGCGGCGATCCTGACGGCGATCGCGCTTCCCTTGGCGCGCTACATGGTCGCGGTGTACAGCGGCGAGCACACCTTCTTGGATCCGGTGCTGCGCGGTCCGGAGCGCTGGCTGTACCGGGTCATGCGCGTCGACCCGAGCAGCGGACAGGACTGGAAGGCCTATGCCAAGAGCCTGATCATCTTCTCGCTGGCGGGCTGGCTTCTGCTGTATCTGATCCTGCGCACGCAGACCTTGTGGGACTTCACCGGGTTGAATCCGCAGCACTTTCACTCGGGCACGTGGAATGTGACGTTCAACACGGCCTCATCGTTCTTGACCAACACCAACTGGCAGTACTACAGCGGCGAGACAACGATGAGCTACTTCAGTCAGATGGCCGGGCTGACGGTTCAGAATTTCCTCTCGGCTGGGGTTGGCATCGTGACTGCGGTGGCGCTGATCCGGGGGATCATCGGACGCAGCGGGAAAAGTCTCGGCAACTTCTGGCAGGACATGGTGCGCACGATCCTCTGGCTGCTGCTTCCCCTCTCGGTGTTGGTCGCGCTCGTGCTGGTCTCCCAGGGAGTGATCCAGAACTTCTCGGCCTATTTGAGCGCGTCCGGATTGACCCACCTGGGTCAGACGATCGGGATGGGCCCAGTCGCCTCACAGGAGGCGATCAAGATGCTCGGCACGAACGGCGGCGGGTTCTTCAACACCAACTCCGCGCATCCGTTCGAGAACCCGAACGGCTTCACGAACTTCTTCGAGATGTTGGTTGTGTTGGCGATTCCCGCCGCGCTCATCTTCACCTACGGCAGGATGAGCGGAAATCGTCGCCAAGGGTATGCGATCTACGCGACGGTGATGATCATGTTCCTCGGCGCGGTGGCCGTCGCCTACATCGCCGAGGCACACGGTTCTCCCGCGCAGCATGCGGCGGGGCTCCACACCAACCCGATCGCCGGCTCAACCGGCGGCAACATGGAAGGCAAGGAGCAGCGCTTCGGGATCGCGGGATCGGCGCTCTTTGACGTGGTCACGACGGTCACCTCATGTGGCGCTGTCAACAGCGCAATCGAGTCCTTCACCGGCATCGGCGGCGCTGTGCCATTTGCCAACCTGTCGGCCAGCGAGGTGATCTTCGGTGGGGTCGGCACCGGCCTTTACTCGATTTTGCTCTACGTGCTGTTGGCGGTCTTTATCGGCGGCTTGATGGTTGGACGCACGCCCGAGTACCTCGGCAAGAAGATCGAGGCGCGGGAGATCAAGCTGGTCTCGCTGGGCTTGCTGATCACGCCGCTGATGGCGCTCTTCTGCACCTCCCTGGCAACCGCCAGCAAGGCAGGCCGAGCCTCCATCTCGGCCGCCGCGACCGGACCGCAGGGGTTCTCGGAGACCTTCTATGCCTATCTATCCCAGGCCAACAACAATGGCTCGGCGTTTGCCGGCTATACCGGCTATGTCCAGCCGAGCGCCGGCAACCTCGGCGCCCATGGGGTCACCTTCGCCGACCTGCTCGGTGGTTTCGACATGATCTTTGCGCGCTATGCGCCGATCCTCTTTGCGCTCGCGGTTGCTGGGGCACTGGCCGGCAAGCGGGTCAGCCCCGCGGGCCTGGGGACGATGCGCACCGACAACCCGATCTTCGTCGTGCTGCTGATTGGCGTGATCGTCCTGGTCGGTGCGCTCACCTTCTTCCCCGCCCTGCTACTCGGCCCGATCGTCCAGGGCCTGACCGGACACCTCTACTGAGATGAAGCGAGACATCATCACTTCGGTGATCGGCATGGTCGTGCTGACGCTGCTGTGTGGCATCGTCTACCCGCTGGCGATCACGGGCATCAGCCAGCTCACATTCCCAGGCAATGCCAATGGCCAGCGGGTCTATGTGCACGGCAGGCTGGTCGGCTCGAAGATCATCGGCCAGCAGTTCGCCGACCAGGTGGTCAAGAACGGCAAGCCTCAGGTGGACGAAGAAGGCAACCCGGTCACCGTTCCTGATCCCAGGTACTTCCAGTCCCGCCCGTCGGCGACGGTACCTGCCTACAACGCGGCGGCCTCCACTTTCTCGAACCTGGGACCCAACAACGTGGCGACCAAGGAAGCGATTGAAAGCAACATCAAGGCCTACCTTGCGCTTGAAAGGCCCTACAACCCAGGATTGACCGCCGCGAAGGTCCCGGTGGACGCCGCCAACAGCTCGGCGTCGGGCCTCGATCCGGAAATCTCTGTCGCCAACGCCGACATTCAGGCTCATCGCGTCGCGTCGGTCCGCCACCGCTCGCTCGCCGCGGTGATGTCGCTGATCTCCAAGTACACCGACGGGCGCGGACTCGGATTCTCCGGTGAGCCCGGCGTCAACGTGCTCGAGCTCAACCTCGCCCTCGACCGCCTAACGGGAGGCCAATGATGTCCGCTGACGCCACCCCTGCCACCCCCGGTTCTCCGCTGGAGCCGCACGAGCGTCAGGCGATCTCGCTGTTTCGGCGCGACATCGTCGGCCGTGCCCTGAAAGAGAGCTTCGCGAAGCTCGATCCGCGGGTGCAGATCCGAAACCCGGTGATGTTCGTAGTCGAGATCGGCGCCCTGATTACGACCGTCACCTGGTTTATCCAGGTGTTCGGCGGCAAGCCGCTTGGGGGCGGGCACGAGCCGGCCTGGTACACGTTCGTGATCTCGTTCTGGCTGTGGTTGACGGTTGTCTTCGCCAACCTCGCAGAGGCATTTGCAGAGGGTCGTGGCCGGGCGCAGGCGGACACGCTTCGCGCCATGCGCCAGGAGACCGTGGCGAAGCTGCGTGACGGCGCCACCAAGCAGGCATCCGAGCTGAACAAGGGCGATGTTGTCGTGGTCGAGGCCGGCGAGCTGATCCCCGGAGATGGGACTGTGCTTGAGGGCATCGCCTCGGTCGATGAGTCCGCGATCACCGGCGAGTCGGCACCGGTCATCCGCGAGTCCGGAGGGGACCGCAGCGCGGTCACTGGCGGCACCCGGGTGCTCTCGGATCAGCTCATCGTGGAAATCACCCAAGAGCCGGGCAACTCGTTCCTCGACCGGATGATCGCGCTGGTCGAGGGCGCCGAGCGTCGCAAGACCCCTAACGAGATCGCGCTGAACATCCTGCTCGCCGGGTTGACGCTGATCTTCATGATCGTCGTCGCGACGCTGCGGCCCTTCGGTCTCTTCGCCCACACCCCGATCTCTGAGACGACGCTGATCTCACTGCTCGTCGCGCTGATCCCGACCACGATCGGGGCCCTTCTGTCGGCGATCGGGATCGCCGGCATGGATAGGCTCGTGCGGCGCAACGTGCTCGCCCTCTCCGGCCGCGCGGTCGAGGCCTCCGGCGACGTCGACGTATTGCTGCTCGACAAGACCGGCACGATCACGATCGGCAACCGGCTTGCCTCCGAGTTCATCCCGATGCCCAATGTCACCGAGGAGGAACTCGCCGAGGCTGCCCAGCTCGCCTCGCTCGCCGACGAGACCCCCGAGGGGCGCTCGATCGTCGTACTCGCCAAGCAGTTCGGGATCCGTGAGCACGACATGGCGCAGCTGAACGCCGAGTTCGTACCGTTCACGGCACAGACGCGGATGAGCGGGGTCAACCTCGACGGTCGTCAGTTGCGCAAGGGCGCCGGCGACGCGATCATCGCCTTCGTCGAGGCCGAGGGCGGTCGCCCGCCCGCTGACCTCCAACCGGCGCTCGATCGGATCGGCCGCGAGGGAGGCACCCCGCTTGCGGTGTCGCGCGACGAGCGGGTGCTGGGCGTCATTTACCTCAAAGACACGATCAAGGAGGGGATGAAACATCGCTTCGACGAGCTGCGAGCGATGGGCATCCGCACGATCATGGTCACCGGCGACAACAAACTCACCGCGGCGAAAATCGCCGAGGAGGCGGGCGTCGATGACTTCCTCGCCGAAGCGACTCCGGAGCGAAAGCTCGAGCTGATCCGCGAGCAGCAGTCCGACGGTCGCCTGATCGCGATGACCGGCGACGGCACCAACGACGCCCCGGCCCTGGCGCAGGCCGACGTCGGCGTCGCGATGAACACCGGCACCCAGGCGGCGCGGGAGGCGGGCAACATGGTCGACCTCGACTCCAATCCCACGAAGCTGATCGAGATCGTCGAGGTCGGTAAGCAACTGCTGATCACCCGCGGTGCCCTCACCACCTTCTCGATCGCCAACGACGTCGCCAAGTACTTCGCGATCCTGCCGGCGATATTCCTGACGACCTACGCGGTCTCCAAGCACGGCCAGGGGCCGCTGCACGTGCTCAACATCATGAGCCTGGGAACGCCGGAGTCAGCCGTGATCTCGGCGATCATCTTCAACGCGCTGGTCATCCCGCTGCTGATCCCGCTCTCGCTGCGTGGCGTGAGCTACCGGCCGATCGGCGCCAGCGCGCTGCTGCGCCGTAACCTCCTGCTCTACGGCCTCGGCGGCATCATCGCTCCCTTCATCGGCATCAAGCTGATCGATCTCGTCGTCCACAACCTGCTCGGAGCCTGATCGGGCGCGACCCGCCTATGAAGACGATGGCCGAGTTGTCGCCAAGCTCAGAGACGAGCCCCGAGGGCGGCCAGAGGCGCGGCCGCTACAAGATCTTCCTCGGCATGGCTGCCGGGGTCGGGAAGACCTATCGGATGCTGCAGGAGGGCCACGCCGAGGCCGACGCGGGCCGCGACGTGGTAATCGGTTACCTGGAGCCGCACGAGCGCCAGGACACGACCGACCAGGCACGCGGTCTCGAGGTTGTGCCCCGCCGCCGCGTCCCCTACCGCGACGTGATGGTCGAGGAGATGGACCTTCAAGGTGTGCTGGAGCGCGCCCCAGAGCTCGCCCTGATCGACGAGCTCGCCCACACCAACGCCACGGGCCTCGTCCACGAGAAGCGCTACGAGGACATCGGCGACGTGCTGGAGGCGGGGATCGATGTCTTCTCGACGGTCAACGTCCAGCACCTCGAGTCGCTCAACGACCAGGTCGCCGAGCTGACCGGAGCGAGGGTGCGCGAGACGGTCCCAGACTCAGTGCTTGGCACGGCCGATGAGGTCGTCCTCATCGACCTCACCCCGGAGGCGCTGATCGCCCGCCTGCGCGCCGGCAAGATCTACCCGATTGAGAACATCGACGCCGCCCTCAACAACTTCTTTCGGATCGAGAACCTCGCCGCGCTGCGCGAGGTCAGCTTGCGCCAGGTGGCCGAGGACGTCGAGTCCAAGCGGCTCGTATTCAGCGAGGCCGGGCAGGTCGGGACTCGCGAAGAGCGGGTCTCAGCTGAGGTGCCGAAGGCGGTCGGCGAGCGACTGCTCGCCCTGATCCGCCCCCAGCCCAGCTCCCAGCGCCTCGTCCGCCGGGCCTGGCGCTCAGCGCAGCGGCTCGGCACCGATCTCGACCTGCTCTGGGTAAAGCGGCCCGGAGAGCCGATCCAGGGTGAGGTGGAGCGCCAGGTGACGGCACTGCGCCAGCTCGCATCGGTGCTTGGCGCGACCCTGCTGATCGAGGAGCACGATGACATGGTGGCCGCTGTGGCGCGCGTCGTCCGCGAGCGCGGCAGCACCTACATCATGGTCGGCGAGTCTCTGCCTCGCCGCGGCCTGGCCCGCCTGCGTGAGCCTCTCCCGCAGCGGCTGATGCGCGCCACCCCGCCCGGCGTCGACGTGCGGATCGTCGCCCATCGCAGCCTCAAGGAGGGCCAGGGGTGATCGAGCACTTCCTCGTCGGCTTCGCCCTGCTGGTAGGCCTCGCCGGTGGCTATCTGATCGCCCGTTCGCGGCGTGGCGGGCGCCGCTCGGAGCGTCCCGACGCGGTCCACCAGATCCTCCTGCCATTCACCGGCACCGAGATTTCCCGCCGCGCCGTCGACGCCGCGCTGCGCCTCGCCCGGGCGGAGGGGGCGACGCTGATGCCCGCCTACCTGGCGACGGTGCCAAAGCAGCTGCCGCTGGAGTGCGCGATCCCGGCTGAGGCCACCAAAGCGATGCCAATGCTGGAGGCAATTGAGCAGCGCGCCGGTGCCCAGCGGGTGCCGGTGGACGCCCGGGTCGAGCGCGGCCGCTCCTACCGCCACGCGCTGGAGCGTCTGCTGGAGCGCGAGAGCTTTGACCGCGTCGTCGTGCCGGCCAGCACCACCGGTCGCACCGGCTTCTCCGGCGATGACCTGGTCTGGTTGCTGGAGAAGGCGCCGGCCGAGGTGCTGATCCTGCGCCCCGGCCCCCAGGATGATCGCGTCGTCACCGCCTCCGCCAACGGCAACGGCAACGGGCGACTCTGAGCGGCGTCCCGGCCTCAGTACTTTTCGGCTGCCCGCTCCAGCGTCTCGCGCAGATTCTCGCCCCCCCAGAGGCCGGTCGTGCCCGGCGCAGAGGACCTTCGGCTCCAGTGCCGCCAGACGGCGCACCGACTGCTTCGCCTTCGCGTGGTCCCAGGCCCGCCCAGGCCGGATGAGGGACGCTCGCCTCGCCCTCGGGTGCTGACGATCGCCACCCGGTCGCTTTCCCGCCACAGTCCGATCAGCCCCGGCGCGTGGCCGGGGAAGTGGATGACCTGGAAGCCGGCCACCTCATCGCCCTCGCTCACCGTCCCGGCGATCTTCACCGCGCCGCCGTCCCAGCGGCGCAGCAGGATCGGGTAGATCCAGCGCACCGGCTCCACCGGCAGCCGGGGAGGTCCATGTAGGGGCGATCGCCGCGTCGCTTTCGGCGTCGGTGACTTCGTCGGGATGGCAGTGGACGGGCGCGTCGAGGTATGGCGCCGTGCTGCGATGGTCGGCGTGGCCGTGCCCGAGCACGGCCCGCTTCACCCACCCAGCCGCTCCCCCGTCGCCTTTGCCGCTTCCCTCATTCCCTTCGTCCCGGCGTCGAACTGCACTACGCCTTCATCGCGTCCTGAGTCTAATCTTGCTCGATGCCCGGGCTGTGGAAATTCGGATTAACGGTGCTGGTCGTCTGTCTGGTCGCCTCGATGGCGATCGCGATCGTGAAGCTGGCAACGACGCCGACGGAAATCCTCGGCGCCGGCTTCCACGACTGGCACGGGCGTCGACTGCCGCGTTAGTATCAGCCGCGTTCAGCGACCGAGCAGAGGAGGCGGGGCATGTTCACTCGCATCGTGGTTGGGACCGATGGCTCAGAGACGGCCGCTGAGGCGGTTCGCCAGGCCGTCGACCTCGCCAAGCTCTCCGGCTCCCAACTCAGCATCGTCAGCGCCTACGCGCCGGTCTCGAAACGGCGCATCGAGGGGGAGCGCCAGGACGCTCCGTCCGACGTCCAATACGAGATCGGCCCGCGCGAGGACGTCAACCTGGTCCTCGAAGCCGCCGCCGCCGCCGCCAAGGGCGAGGGGGTGGACGTTCAAATCCACCCGGTGCAGGGCGACCCCGCCGAGGCCATCCTCAATGTCGCCGAAGAGACCAATGCCGACTTGATCGTGGTTGGCAACAAGGGGATGACCGGCGCCCGCCGCTTCGTCTTGGGCAGCGTCCCCAACAACGTCTCCCATCACGCTCCCTGCAGCGTGATCATCGTCCGCACTACCTGATCGACGGATCGGTGGCGCGGGCGGCGTCGATCAGCCCGGCTCCCTGCTGGGTTGGAGGTAGCCCGATGTTTCGCGCGGTCTGCTCCAACCGTTCGGTCACTGCCTGGACCAATCCCCGGGGTGTCGTCTTCGGGATCACACCGGCAGCGAGGATCAGCGCTGCCGTAGCCGAGACGTGCGCTGCCGCCATCGAGGTTCCGGAATAGCTCCCAGGCTCTCCAAAGAGTTCGGTGCTGCCGCCTTTGAGGGTCACCTGGTAGATCGGCTGGTCCAAGATGGAAGGACATCCGGCCCGAGGTTCCCCGCCCCCCGGGGCGACGACATCGACATCCTTGCCGGTCAGTGAGTACCTGCCGAGGCAGGCCCCCTCGGTGATGCCACCGACACCGATCACGTGCGGAGAGGTGGCGGGAGCCGATATGCAGCGCTCGGCTTCCCGATTGCCGACCGAGGCGACCGTCACGACCCCATCTACATAGGCCCTGTGCAGCGCTGCGTTCACGATCGGCACGTTCTGGTCGCAGCCGAAGTTAAAGCTCATGTTGATCACGTTGGCGCCGTGGGACACCGCGAAGTCGATGCCCTTGGCGATCTCGTTGGCCTGTCCTTCCCCCTGCCTGTTCAGAACGCGAACCGGCATCAGCTTGGCGCCATAGGCGAGTCCGGTCAGCCCTATCCCATTGCCGGTCTCCTCGGCGATCGTCCCGGCCACGTGAGTGCCGTGGCCATTTCGATCGAGCGGCAGCCGATCGTTTCTGACGAAGTCATAGCCCTTGACGAACTGGCTGGCCGTGAAGTCCGGGCTGCGACGAAAGTGCTTGCCCAGGGAGCGATAGGCGATCCCGGTGTCGAGGACAGCGACGGTGACTCCTTCGCCCCCGGGATGGCCCGCTTCGATCAGGTTCCTCCAGGCCGCCGGTGCGTCGATGCCTCCCGGCGAGGTGGGGATAAGCCCGCTGCCGTCGCTTTTCCAGGGCAGGAAGTTCCACTGCCTATAAACCCATCCACCGGGCACGCCGGGGCCGATCAGCCTGCCTGGGTCGTCGGGAACATAGAAGGGGGATCCGATGGTCGTTGCCGAGGCTGTCGCGATGTAGTTCGGCTCTGCATATGAGACCCCCGGGCTCTTGCTCAGCGCCGCGGCGGCCGCGCGCACCGCGACTCGCGGCGGCAGCCCGAAGGTCTTCCCGGCCCGTTCGCGATCGAATTTGACGATCACCTGCCGGGGCACGAAGCCGCTAGCGTCGCTTGGCGCAGCAGCGCGGGACAGCGCCGGGACAGCGCTTAACGCCGCGATCAGGGTAGCCGCGGTCAGGGTCAGGAAGCGTCTCTTCATCTGGTCTGTGCCCGCTGTGATTCCATTCGAACGAGCACTCCCTAAACACCGGCCCGCTGACGAAGTTGTAGGTCGCACATACTCCCCGATGGATGGACGCTGGCGTTTTCACATCGGAGCACGCCCGCTTAATGGGCCTGGCGATTGCGCGGGCGCGGGATGCCGGGCGACACGGCGACGTGCCGATCGGCGCTGTCGTCGTCCGCGACGGAGAGCCGATTGCCGCCGCCGGCAACGAGCGCGAACTGCGCAACGATCCTACCGCGCACGCCGAGGTCCTCGCGATCCGTGCCGCCGCCGAGGTGCTGGGCGGCTGGCGGTTGCCGAGGACGACGCTCTACGTCACCCTTGAGCCCTGCGCAATGTGCGCGGGGGCGATCGTCCTCGCCCGCATCCCAGCAGTCGTTTTCGGTGCCCCGGATCCGAAGGCGGGCGCAGCCGGCAGCGTTCTCGACATTCTCGCCGAGCCGGCCCTGAACCACTGTCCGCAGGTGAGCGGGGGGGTGATGGAAGAGGAGTGCGCCGCCCTGCTGCGCGATTTCTTCCAGTTGCGTCGTTAAGCGGAGAGGGTGGGATTCGAACCCACGAGGCGGGTTAACCCCGCCCACGCGATTTCCAGTCGCGCTCCTTAAGCCACTCGGACACCTCTCCAGGGGCGCCTGAAAGCCTAGCTTGGTACTCGCAGATAGGAGGGAGGCTCAGGCAGCCGCGGCCTGCTCCAGCCCGGCGGCGCCGATCGGAATGACGATCGAGTCGGCCTCTCGTGCGGGGCGCTTCGCGGGGCGGTGGCCGCGCAGCCTCTCATGGCTGCAGACCACGTAGCACCACTCCATCAGGTGCATCCGGGAGGACGGGTCGATTTCGGTGATCGTGGCTCCGATCAGGTACCGCCCATCGACCTCTCTGCAGGAGCGCACCTCGACCTGAGCCGCGACTTCATGCGGCTCATCCGCCGAGTCGTGCAGGTCGAGCAGCACGGCCGGCTGTGAGCCGATCTCAAGCGGGGTGTCCATCACCAGGCCGACGCCGGCGGCGCTGGCGTCGACGAGGCGGCCGGCGATATGCCCCTCGTCTGAGAAGCAGTGGGCGGAAGCGTCGCCCTCGAAGCGGTAGACGAGTCGGCGCTGGCGTCGCTTTCCGACCGCGAGCAGCGTGCGCAGCATCCGGCGCAGCTCGATCAGGCCGAGTAGCGGGACGATGATCGCGGCTACGCCGGGGAGGGCGGGGAGTGTGCCGATTCCGGCGAGTTCGAGCAGGCGCAGCGCGGTCCCAGCGGCGATCAGCACTGTGAATGCGAGTACCAAGCGCAGCTTGAGCACCGCTTGCAGGCCGCCGCCACCGGTCCCCTGCTTCGGTGTCACCTTGAAGGCGGTCCGGCCCGGGCGGATTGCGCAGCGCAGGGCCCGGGTGTAGATCTCCATCGTCAGCAACTCGTAGTGCGTGGTCTCGCCGATTCGCATGTAGCCGCGTGCCAGCGCCGAGCCGGAGAAGAGGTTGAGGGACACCGAGGGCAGCCAGAGGGCCGCAAGTGCCACCACGCTGATCTTCATGGGCAGGTCCCCGCTCCACAGCACCAGCCCCAGGGTCATCAGCAGGAGCAGCCGCATCGGCGGCGCCAGGTAGGCGGCGAGGCTGGTGAAGTAGGAGAGGCGCTGCAGCGGGCGCAGCTCTCGGGCGCGTAGCGGCGACTCTGGCAGGGTGAAGACGGCGAGGTTGCCGCGCGCCCAGCGGTCACGCTGCAGCAGGTAGCCGTCGAGGTCGTGCGGCGCGAGTCCCTGTACGAGCACCTCGTCGTGATAGCGGCTTTTCCAACCGTGGCGCTGGAGGCGGATCGTGGTGTGGAAGTCCTCGGCGATCGTCTCAGTGGCGACGCCACCGATCTCCAGCAGCGCCTCGCGGCGGATCAGCGCCGCCGAGCCGCACCAGTAGGCGGCGCCGTTGCGATCCTTGCCCGGACAGACGACCCGGTAAAACAGCGACTGCTCGTGGCGACCGACCACATAGTGCTGGACCGAGTCGTGGTTGAAGAAGTCGTGAGGGCTCTGGACCAGCGCCATCTGCTCATCGTCGAAGAAGCCGACCATCGCGTCGAGGGCGTCTGGCATCGGAACATGGTCGGCGTCGAGCATTAGGACCAGCTCGCCATCTGTGCGGGTCAGCGCCGCGTTAATGTTGCCGGCCTTGGCGTGGGAGTTGTCAGGGCGGGTCAGGTAGCGGGCTCCGGCCAGCTCGGCTAGCTCCCTCATCTCAGGCCTTTGCCCGTCATCCAGCAGCCAGGTGGTGTGGGGGTAGGCGAGGGAACGGCAACCCGCGAGCGTCGCCAGCACAACCTCGACCGGCTCGTCGTAGGTGCAGACGTAGACGTCGACCTTTCGGTCGGGCGTTGCCGGTGGCCGCATAGCGGACGGGCGCGACCAGGAGTACCAGGTCAGCGTGCCCAACGCCCAGATTCCGTAGAGCTCGGTGACCAACAGCATCGCGAAGGCGACCGGATTGGCTCCTTGCCAACTCCACCCGATTCGCCAGATCAGGTAGCCGACCCCCCATATCAGCGCCACTGCTGCGAGCATCCGCAGCAGTGGTGGGTGGCGGTCGAAGAACCTCCCCATCTGAGTCTGCTCTCCGCCTTGCACTGCGCATTAATCGGCGCTCTGGTCCGCGCCTTGAGCCCTGGGACGGGGCCACCTCGTCTCGCTCAATCCCCTTCGATCATAGAATTCGCCTCTGCTCGAGTTCCCGGAGGGGTGCCGGAGTGGTTGAACGGGGCGGTCTCGAAAACCGTTGGCCGTCGCAAGGCGGCTCGTGGGTTCGAATCCCACCCCCTCCGCTTGTGGAGCCGATCCCGCACTCCTATGCGGGATCGCGGGCGGTGTCCCGCCATTGCGGAGCGCGTTCTTGTTGCCGGTCAATGCCGCTCAAGACCGCCTTGCCTGGGCGGTGCCGATCGCAAACCGATCGCACAGGCCGCCTCTGCTCCTGCGCTCGCGGAATAGCAGTCAGGCACGGCTAGAAGCATCTAGCTGCCGTGGGCCTGGTCGGTGGCGAAGACCCAACGCCAGCGGTCATCAGGTTCAAAGTCGCAAAGACTGGGGGAAGCACGGCAGCCCCTGGTCCAGGCCACACGCGCATCACCGCAGTGCAAACGCGACTTGACCCGCTTCGAGCATTCTGAGAGTCTTCCGGCGGTCTCGACACCGGGCCAGTGACAAAGCCGGGTGATCCGCGTCAAACATCGGAGCCGCAGGCTCCGCCTCCAGTCCCACTACCTTTGCCTATGAAGGCTGCAACGTGCCCAAGCTGGGCGGCAGGAAGCTGAAGGCTGCGAGGAAGATCTTGAAGAAGAACGACTGCAAGCTGGGCAAGGTCAAGAAGAGCGGCCACGTGACCGCCAAAGACGGCAAGGTGATCAAGCAGAACCCGAAGTCGGGCAATATCCTCGCCCCGGGCGCCAAGGTCAACGTCAAGCTGGGGTAGTGCGCTTGGGCTCGACGCCCTGCGGCTGAGCGATCCGCTCGACCGGCTGGCCGGTAGGATCTCGCCGATGTCAGCGTACGAGTTCACGACCCTGCTCGAGGGCGGCGCGTTCTTCGAGGGTCCTCGCTGGCACGAGGATCGGTGGTGGGTATCGGACTTCTACCAGCACACCGTCACGACGGTAGCCCCCGACGGCTCAACCGCTGTAGTGCTGTCGGTTGAGCAACAGCCATCGGGACTGGGGTGGATGCCCGACGGCTCTCTGCTCGTTATCTCCATGAGGGATCACCGCATCCTGCGCCGTGACCCAGCCGGTGAGGTTTCCATTCACGCGGATCTCTCCGCGCACTGCTCAGGTCACCTAAACGACATGGTGGTGGACCGAGGGGGCCGCGCCTACGTCGGAGAGTTCGGTTTTGATCTGATGAGCTTTGCCGACCCCGCGCCGGGGAAGCTGATGCGGGTGGACCCCGACGGCACGGTCGCGGTCTTGGACGATGACATGAGGTTTCCGAACGGTTCGGTGATCACGCCCGCTGGCGACACGCTTATCGTGGGCGAGACGGCCGGTGCGCGCTATACGGCCTTCAGCCTCAGCGGCGACGGTTCAGTGAGCGAGCGGAGAGTCTGGGCGCAGGTGGCGCCTACGCCCGAGCTGGCCCCCATGGCGGAGTCGTTCCCTCAGTTGAAATTCGCTCCTGACGGGTGCACTCTTGACGCCGACGGCTGCATCTGGGCCGCAGACGCGGTTGGCGCCCGCTGCGTGCGTGTCGCCGAGGGCGGTGAGATCGTCGATGAGATACCGGCTCCCGAGGGTCTCGGTATCTTCGCCTGCGCGCTTGGCGGTGACGACGGGTGCACGTTGTTGCTTTGCGCTGCGCCCGATTTCCTGGAGGCCAACCGCGCACACGCGCGAGAGGCCGTGCTGCTGACGACCGTCGTCGACGTTCCGCACGCTGGGCTGCCCTGAGAGGCGTCGTGTGCCCGACGCTATCGGCACCGGCATGCTCCTGCTTCGCCCGAACATGGCGAACAGTTCTAGCGCATCGGGTCGAGCTGGCCCCGACCTGCTGCCGCTGTCCCCGCCCGCTCACCGCATGTCATCTCACTTTGCCCGCGCTACTGGGGCGGTGGCGTGATTAGCGCGACCGGCAGCGTGAGGCCCGCGGAGCGGCGAAGGGTGGCAATACGACGACCGGACTGGACAGCTGGCCGGACCTCGCTCACGCGATCCCCGAACGAGGCGACGGTTGCGTCCAGGTCGGGGGCGACGAAGGCGAGCCCCCAGAAGAAGGCGGGTCGCCGATCGCTCCCGGCGCGCTCGATTGCCTCGGAAGGCTCCTGCACGACCTCGAGGATGGTTGCGCCGAGGCGGAAGAACGCCTGCCGCGGCGCGCCGGCAGGCGTCGGCTTTTCGCGGATGCGGCGCAGGTCGAGACCAGCGCCTTGAAGCGCAGCGACCGTGCGATCGAGAGCCGGTGTGACCGCGACCACATGGTCGAGCATGGTGACGCCGTTGGAATGCACGGGCTGCTCGCTTGGCTGTGGGCGATCGGACCGCGTGGTCGGCAGCCCGTCCAACTCGGTCGTCTCGATGTCGCGAAGCGACCAACCAGCGAGCCCTTTCCCTGCGCCGCCCCCAACCAGGCGGATCCGGGTGCCCCCTACGACGCACGTGTTGTCGGCGAGCTGGAAGCCGCATGCCTGCCATGCATCCGGCACGTCCGCAACCGTTAGCTCATCGAGCGTCGGATCCACGCGCTAGCAGGCGTCCGTCACGGCGCCATCACCACCCGGCCGAAAGCTTTCCGGCTCTCCAGGTACGCATGGGCCGCAGCCGCTTCGGCGAGCACGAAGGACCTGTCGATCTCGACGTGCAGATCGCCACCGGCTACTCGCCCGATCAAGTCGGCGATCATCGGATGAACCCGTGGGTACTCGGCGAGCAGCGCTCCACCCAGGTAGACGCCGCGCAGGGTGTTGTTCTTCGTCCACAACGATCTGGCCTCGATTGCCGAGCCGGCTCGGGCGGCGACTCCCACGCTGACGAGCGTCCCGCGGTAGGCGAGCGCGTCGACGTCGTCCACCAGGTTCTTCCCGCCGATCGAGTCCAGCACGATGTCGACGCCGCGTCCGTCGGTCAGCTCCCGAACCCCGTCGACGAAGCTCTCGCTTGCATAGTTGATGCCGTGGTCGAGCCCTAGCGGTTTCAGTCGCTCGAGTTTCTCATCGCTGGAGGCGGTCGAGATCACGGTCGCCCCCGCCTGCTTCGCCAACTGGATGGCCGCCATTCCCACGCCACCCGCCCCGGCATGGATGAGCACCGTCTGTCCTTCCTCGAGGTTCGCGGCCGTGAAGAGACACTCTTGCGCGGTGCCGAACGCGACCGGGATGCACGCGGCCGCGGCGGGATCGAGCCCCTCGGGGACGGGCCAGGTCATGACGGCCGGCACGATCCGTTTCTCGGCATGAGAGCCGTCTGCGTTCAGGGCCACCACCTTCTCGCCGATTGCGGGGCCCTCGACTCCGGCGCCGACCTCGATGACGGTGCCGGCGCACAGGTAGCCGACGATGTGCGGGGTGCTCGCCGGTGGCGAGGCCGCACGGGCGAGGAGATCGCCGCCCTCGATGCTGATCGCCTCGACGGCCACCACCACGCAGCCGTTGGGGCACACCGGATCGGGAACGTCCTCGTAACAGAGCACGTCCGGACTGCCGTTCTCGTATAGCACCGCTGCCTTCATGACGCGATCCTATGGATACCAGCGACGAAAGACTCGTCGCGCGCCCAGACAAGGAGTCCACGGATGAAGTGCTACGCAGTCGCGGAGATCGACATCACCGACCCGGGCTGGGTGCCCGCCTACGTTGAGAACACAACCAAGTTGGTCGAGCGACACGGTGGCCGCTACCTCGCTCGGACCCCGAAGATCGACAGGATCGAGGGTGAACGCGAGCCACCGCAGATCTACCTGATCATCGAGTGGCCTTCCAAGCAGGTGGCGGAGACTTTCTACGCCAGCGATGAGTACAAGCCGTATCTCGAAAGCCGCAGAGACGGCTCGAATGGCGAGTTCTTTCTCGTTGCCGGTGAGGATGTCAACAACCTGGCGCAGATGTGATCGACAGCTCTACAGACAGGCGGGGGTGGACGATCGACCTTGACTGCCTCGGTCTGGCTCGCAGATGTGCGAAGGGCGAGGATTGAGGTGCAGCCGGTGGTAACCAGCGCTGCTTTCGGGTGTTTGGTTAGTCGTAACTATCCGCACTATCTCCAAGGAGAAAAAGATGGAGATGCTCAAGCGGTTTGAGCCGATCGCGCTCCTCATAATCGTGCTCGGCGCCCTCAACTGGGGCATGGTCGGGTTGTTCAACACGAACGTGCTCTCGAATGTGTTCGGCGGCGGCACGCTGACTGACGTCGTCTACACGGTGGTCGGGGTCTGCGGTCTCCTTTATGCCCCCAAAGTGCTGGAGAGCATGCACTTTCGCGACCATATGCCGCACCCGCGCGGTACCTGAGCAAAGCGATATTGCGATGCAGACCGGCCCAGGCGGGCCGGTCTGTCGGGTATGGACTGGGTATCTACGGCGCCGCTCACCCGCTCCGACTCCCGAGCGGCCTCAGGCGAGCAGTTTCGCCTTCGCTTTCTCGAACTCCTCGGCGGAGATCGCGCCCTTTTCCTTCAGGTCGTTGAGCTTGTGGAGTTCATCGGCCGGCGAGCTGTGTGCCTGTTGCTGGATATAGGCATCCGTGCGGTGTTTGGCCTCTGCCTGGGCCTTGAGCGCCCGCTCGCGCATCCCGCTGTGGCGAGCGATCAGGTAGATGAGTGCCCCTAGGAAGGGGATAACGAAAATGAAAAGCACCCAGGCGGCCTTCGCCCAGCCAGAGAGCTCGTGGTCGCGGAAGAGATCGCTGAAAATCGCGAAGTAAATCCAGACCCAAATCACGAAGAAGAAGATCTCCACGACCAGGAGGAGCAGGTCTCCGAAGCTGACGTCTGCGAGGGGCAAGGAGCGATCCTTTCGGTTGGTGCCCCGCACCAGAAGCCGGGGCCGCGAAGTTTGAAAACGCAGCCCATCCTCGACGGGCGCCGGCAGCCTGTCAAGGAGACCTTCGCAGTTCGACGATCCTTCGCCCTACAAATGCCCGGGCGCGTCTCCGTGTGAGCTGGCCACTTTGCTCTGGAAAGGCCGAAGCGGCGCCGATCTGGGAGCGGAAAGCCCTCGCCTTCCTGTGCGCCATATACGACTACCGCATTAACCGCCCGACGAGATAGGGCGTCGCCGAGCTGCTCGCCCCGCAGCTCATCGCCGCTCCTATTGCGGCGCCGTGGATCAACGAGGACCAGGGGCCGGTTTGCAAGAAGGCTGTCAAATGTGTGGACGGGCGCCGTATGGTGGACCCAGACATCGAGGGGGCTCCTCGGCAACCGCTTGCCGTCCCTGGGCGGCTCGCTCGATCGCCACGGACCCAGGCGCGCGGGTTCGTTGGCTACCAGGACGTCATCTGGCAGGGTATTACCCTACGTTCAGAGCCGGGTTTGGCGGTTCCCTCAAGCTGGCAATCGCCTGTGTCGATGATTGCGGGAATGTACTCATCGAAACCAAGGCGAGAATTACTTAGGTCGATCTCCATCCTGACCCTGTTCCTCGCGTCGAGCGCGGCGCTGCTTGTTATTCCCGCCGCCAGTCGGGCAGCGGAAGCGACCGCCGGCCTCAATCCTCCTGCGCTGACCTTTCCGTCCGTCATTGTCGACAAGAGCGACCCCCAGCAGCAGTTCGTGCTGACCAACAACGGCCCCGAAGAAATCGTGGTCGAAGGGGTATCGGTGAACGGTGCCAACCCCAACGACTTCTCGCTCGAAAACGACGGTTGCGCCACTGTCACCCTTTCATCTGGGGAAAGCTGTTCGCTCTACATCAGCTTCACACCGAGCGCCAGCGGCCTCCGCGAAGCGCAGCTCGAAGTCCTCAACAGCGGAGAAAACAGTCCAACGACAGCGGCGCTCAGCGGCCGCGGGTTGACGCAAGAGCTGACCGTCTCTCCATCCCCGCTCAGTTTTCCCACGACGACGGTTGGCAACAGCTCCGAAAGCCATGTAACCGTTGCCAACAATAGCGAAGCCACGGTCATGATCCACAACGTCAACATCGAAGGGGCGGGCTCCAGTTCGTTCAATAACAACGGCAGCGATTGCGGCGCATCCCTCAACCCAGGACAGAGCTGCATGATCTCGATTCGCTTCTCTCCGGGCAGCGAAGGCGAAGAGCGGGCCTTCCTTCATGTCCGCTCCGAAGGCAACCCCGGTGAACAGATCGTCGAACTGTTTGGAATTTCAGCACCGCCTCGGCTCAGTTTTGAACCCGAAAGCTATGAATTTGGGCTGCAGTCGGTTAAGGAAGGCAATGCCCAGACGACGATGCAGCTGCGAAACACAGGCGAAGGCCCGGTACAGGTTTCCCTTGAAATATCTGGCAGCGGATCAAATGACTTCAACATCGGGACGAGCGACTGCTATGGCGCGACGCTTGCGCCCAACGAAACCTGCTCGATCCAGGTCCACTTCGACCCCAATGAAACCGGCTTCTATGTAGCCCAGGTCCGCGCCCGCGCCAACAACAACGCCACCTTCACTGCAGAAGTGAGCGGAACCGGCGGCCGGGCAGTTCTCAGCGGCTCGCCCAATCCGGCCGACTTCGGTGAAGCAACCGTCGGTAGCGCCGGTCTCACCCGCACGATCACGATGACCAATAGCGGCGATCTCCCGGGCGGCCTCTTCATCACCTTGATCTCCGGCGGAGATGCTGCGAGCTTTCAGCTGATCGAAGAGGACTGTACGGCCGCTCGACTTGAACCGGAAGGTAGCTGCAGCGCGGAGGTGCGCTTTCAACCGACCGGCCCAGGTCTTAGGAGCGCCAAGCTGACCTTCGTCGGTGGTGAAGAAGGGGTAGTTCAGGTTGAACTCAACGGCCTCGGTCTCGCTCCCGAATTGGCGCTCAGTCCAAGTGGACACGATTTCGGCCCTCAGGCCGAAAACAGCGCTGGCCCTGCTCAGATCTTTGCGATCACCAACGAAGGAAAGACCTCGGTTGCCCTAAACGCGGCCAGCATCACCGGAGTCAACCCAGATCAGTTCAGACTCTCCACCGATACCTGCACCGCGGCAACGCTAGGACCCGGCGAAGGGTGCCAGCTCGGTGCCCGTTTTGCTCCCGACAGTGTCGGCGCGAAGACCGCCACGCTGCGCCTCGCCGCTGGCCCCGAGTCGCTTACCGCATCCCTGAGCGGCACTGGTGTCCCAAGCTCCCCCCCGCCGCCGCCCTCAAACGCCTTCAGCTTTGGAAAGTTCAAGGCCAATACGAAGCAAGGGACGGCCACGCAATCGGTAACCGTTCCGGGTCCCGGCAAGGTGGTGCTCACCGGGAATGACGTGAAGGAGGCAAAGAAGACTGCTTCCCAACAAGACGGGGTCACCCTCTCGATTGGGTCGACCGGTAAGGCCAAGTCCCAGCTCAACAAGACGGGCAAGGTCAAGGTCAAGGTAGCCGTCAGCTTCACTCCAACCGGCGGCGTCTCAAAGACCCAGGAGAAGACGGTCAAGCTGGTCAAGAAGCGATAGTCCTCGTTTAGCTTCCGAAGCTTCGGGCTTCAGGTGCCGGCCGCCAGTCAGACGCGCTATAAGTGCTGCTGGCGAGCTGGAGTGAGCGCTCCCAAGTTGCTTGACAGTTCCTGGTTGGGCATCTCCCGCGGATACAGCCCCGCTGGATGATTATTGGACTGCAGTGATAGTCCGCCTGTAGGGGCAAAGCGCCAGCTCCTCGGCCGTCCCTTCGCCCGCTCAGCGCTTGCCCCGCTTGCCGTAGGAGCACTTCGCCCAGCTGTGGAGCGCGTCTATCGATCGGTTGATCCGCGGCCCCCAGGCGCTATCCTGGTAGTTGCACTAAGCCCGCTTTTGACTCGGGTTGTGACGGCCTGCCGCCCACATCGACAGTAAATGGCCAGGCCCATCAGGTGCCAGCCTCGGCACGAGAGTTGGCGCCGAGCTAGGAGGTGGTTCTGATGTCCGACTTTGTCGTAGTGCCCAACACGTTGTCGGGTTGGGACGTCATGCACGGGGAAGATCCGATCGCCGTGAGTAACCACCGTGACCAGCGCTCCGCGATGGCCGCGGCCCGGATATTCCTCGCCGAGGAGCACCATCCCGGTGCGGTTCGCCTCGATTCCGAGCATCCCCATGGCATCGATGACCCGTCCACTGGGGTCCGCAGCGCATTTTTCTTTCTCGTCGGGCTTTTGATCACGGCCATTCTGATCTTGGTCGTCTTCTCACTGGCGAGCGCTGCGACCGGCCTCTGAGTCGGGGAGAGGTCGGGGTGAATGCCGGCCTCTCCCGGGGCTCGGCTCCTTGGCCGAGCCCCGGGCTTCGGGGACAGCCGTGGCTGCCGTGCAGGCCGGGACTCTCATCGCTTTCTCAAGTGCCAAGCGGCTCCACGGCTGACTCGGCGACCGTCTCAGCGCGACTGATTCTCGTCCCCGGGCCTTCCGCTCGCAGGAGCACGATGCAGGGGATCAGCGATAGCGCTGCGATCCCCAGCGACCACCAGTAGGCGGTGTCAAAGGCGCTCGCGAGCGCTGCCGAGGAGTGCGCGTGTGCCGCCGCTCGCTGGAGCACCACGGCGAGCACGGCCGTTCCGATCGCTCCTCCCAAGCGCTGCAGCACGTTCATCTGCGGCGTCGCGTCTGAGAGCTGATCTGTGCGAAGCGCAGCAAAGGCAGCGGTCATCGTCGGCATGAAGGACAAGCCGATGCCCAAGCCACGCACTGCCAGAACCAGCGAGATCGCGAGGATCGATGTATGGGCGCCGACCAAGCCGAGTGGAATCGTGCTCACGCAGAGGATCGCCACCCCCACGATCGCCACGCGACCGGCGCCGAAATACTGCGTCAACCGCCCGTTGAAGGGCGCCATGGCCAGCATTCCGAGCCCCTGGGGGCCGACGAGCAGGCCGGTGACGATCACGCTCTCACCGCGCACCTGCTGGTAGTAGAGCGGAACGAGGATCATCGCTCCGAAGAGTGCCGCGCCCAGGCCGAACGTGGTGAGCGACGCCGCGCCGAAGACACGGTTGGCATACAGACGCACGTCAAGCAGCGGACGCTCGACGCGCAGGGCGTGCCGGACGAAACCGATGGACAGAGCGACTCCGATCAGAATCGGCCAGATGACGGTCGGCGCCGTGAAGCTTCCCTTGGTGCCGATCTCGGCCAGGCCGTAGACGATCAAGGGCATGCTCGTCGCGAGCAACGCGAGCCCGAGCGTGTCCAGCTTCCCGGGTTCGCCGAGCTTTGATTCCGGCAGCATCCGGAATCCGAGCAGGACCGCGACGATCCCGATCGGGACGTTGACGAAGAAGATCCACGACCAATGAAAGCCCTGGAGGATCAGTCCGCCGACCACCGGGCCAAGGATCGGGGCAAGCATCGCCGGCACTACCACCACACCCATCACACGGCCCATCCGCTTTGGCCCGGCCACCTCGGCCATGATCATCTGGGCGACCGGCATGATCATCCCGCCGCCGACTCCCTGCAGCACGCGGAAGATCACCAGCGACGTGCTCGATGTCGCCAGGCCGCAGAGGGTCGAGCCCAGCGTGAACAGGACGACAGAGCCCAGGTACACGCGTTTGGCCCCGAAGCGTCGGGCGGCCCAGCCGGTGATCGGGATCACTGCCGCCAGCGCCAGCAGGTAGCCCGTGATCACCCACTGGATCTGCGACAGCGGGCTGTGCAAGTCCCGCCCCAAGGTGTCCAGCGCCACGTTGACGATCGTCGTGTCGAGGATCGACATGGTCATCCCTAGGATCACAACGCCGGCAATCCGCCAGACGTAGGGCTCGATTCGATCTGCGACGGATGCCTCAGGCATTCGGTGCTGAAAGTCTAGGCACCAGCTTGCACGGCCGTCTGCATCTCACAGATTCGCCTGACGAATGCGCTGGGGCCCTCCCAGGCGCTGCTCAAGGAGGCCGTCCTCGCTGGCGCGAGCGCGTTCCTTCGACTGCCACCCTGGCAGTGCTGCTGGCCAGACTCGATGGCTCGATCACGCTGATCGCGATGCGGGGGATCTTTGGCGGCATCCACCTCGACCCGCTGGCCCTCAAGAGCTTTCGGCCGCTGCGGATGATCCTCGGCTACCTGATCTCCAGCGTCCTGATCGTCAGCCTCGGCCGCCGCGACGAATGTCTTCGACCGGGTCAAGGTCTGCAGTCTCGGCCCCATCTTCGCGATCATCGTCTGCCTGGTGGCCGCCGCGGCCTAGCCGATGCGCGGCAGGCGCTATCACTACGGCGAGGGTCTCTCCTTTCGCGCGCATGAACTCGACGGACCTAGACCGTACCCATCCGAACGTCACGCTGGCGGTGCTCGCGGTCGGCGGGCTGGCGTACGCGATGCTGAGCTCGCTGGTCGTGCCGGCGCTGCCGGCGATGCAGCGCGAGCTTCACACGACGGAGACCGGGATCACGTGGTTGCTCACCGGTTACCTGCTCGCAGCCTCCGTCGGCACCTCGATCATCGGACGCCTCGGCGACATGTACGGCAAGGAGCGCCTGCTCCTTTGGACCCTCCTCATCCTCGCCGTCGGCACGGTGATTGGCGCCGTGTCGAGCTCTCTGATCCCGATCATCGTCGCCCGCTTCATCCAGGGTGCGGCGGGCGGGATCTTCCCACTCGCGTTCGGGATAGTCCGGGATGAGTTTCCAGCTGACAAGGTGGCCGGCGGGATCGGCCTGCTCTCGGCGATCCTCGGCGTCGGCGGCGGGGTGGGGATCGTGCTCTCGGGCGTGATCATCGAGCACCTCAGCTACCACTGGCTCTTCTGGATTCCGCTCGTCCCGATCCTGATCGCCGCGGTGGCGACTTGGCGATTGGTCCCAGAATCGCCGGTCCGCCTGCCCGGTCGCGTCAACTGGCTTGCGGCTGTGTTGATGAGTGCCGGCCTCTCGGCACTTCTCCTCGCGATCAGCGAGACCACTACATGGGGCTGGGGATCGGCCAAGACTCTCTTTCTGATCTTGGTCGGCACCGGATTCACGCTCGCCTGGATCATGGTGGAGGTGCGCAGCCGCGAACCGCTCATCGACATGGCGATGATGCGTGTGCGTGGCGTCTGGACGACGAACGCCGCCGCCTTCCTGCTTGGCGCCGGACTGTATGCCTCGTTCATAGTCTTTCCCCAGTTCGCCCAGCTCCCGACCAGCACCGGCTTCGGCTTTGGCGCTTCCGTCGTCGTCTCCGGGTTGTACCTGCTGCCCGCGACGATCGGGATGACGATCCTCGGCCTCAAGGCCGGTGCGATCACCGCGCGGTTCGGCTCACGCGCCGCGCTACTGATGGGAACCGTATTTTCAACGGCGTCGTTTGCGATGCTCGCTGTGGCGCACAGTCACCCTTACCAGCTGCTGATCGCCGCTGCTTTGCTTGGGGTGGGTATTGGCCTGGCGTTCGCGGCGCTCGGCAATCTCATCGTCCAAGCGGTGCCCAGTCACCAGACTGGTGTCGCGAGCGGCATGAACACCGTGATGCGAACGCTCGGCGGCGCGCTCGGCGGCCAGCTCTCGGCGACGTTCATCGCCGGGAACACGGCGAACGGCCTGCCGACGGTCACCGGCTTCACCGAGACCTTCCTGATGGCGACCGGATTCCTGGTGCTCTGCTTCCTCGCCGGGTTGCTCGTGCCCAAGGTGCTTACCGCAGTGACGCCAGCAGATGTCGGTCCTGTCGAGGCGCCGGGCACCACTCCAGAGGGTGCGCAAGCCTGAGTGATTCTGTCTCGTCCTGCAAGTCCCCCTCCCCCGCGCATGGTGTGAAGGTCTCGCCCGCGGGGCTGTCTCAGTCGGTGACACCGGGGCTGGACAATGCCCTCTTTGGAGGAGCTTCGGAAAACCCCGATGTTCCGGAGTGTCGGCCCAGATCTTTGGGATAAAGACATGAACAATTGGACATGGCACGTCATTGTGTACTGCTTGGCAGTTTGGCTTGTGTACTGGCTGGTAATGTCCCTTACTGCAAAGCGGGCCATTCAGCACAGAGGCGGTATCGGGTACCGCATCATCACGACTGTTTATCGCTGGGGTCTTCGGCAGGAGGAAGAGTTGATGATCGAGCACTTCCCTGAGTACAAGCAGCGCGTTCACGCGCTTATACCGTTCGTGCTTTGGGTGCTCAAAGGCCGCATCGCCTAGGCCGAATGGCCTCGATGACACCCTCACAGATTCCTCAGCCCCCGCTACCGTGCAGAGCTAAATGAAGCTGCTGCTGAGGAAGGCCCCGCTGAGGAAGCTGACTTTGCCCTTTTGCCTGCGGGTGCGGAGGCGATCGTGAGGACTGATCCTCGCCCACGACGATCTCCGTGGGAGAGCCGACGAACGGTGCTTCGGCGCTCAGCCGATGATCCTCTTCGGACTGAAGACACTTCTGGCGACCGGCAGGCTCGCGCCATCCGGCCCGCTGCGCTTTGCGCAGCTCGCGCGAGGCGCCGGATCCACCAGCTGAGACGGACGGCTCGGATTCCGCGCTTTCATCCGGTCTTTAGGCGCCGGGTGAAGAGTGACCGGGCATTTCCAGATGTTGCTCCTAGCTTCCCTCAAAGTGCTGCTGATCCCCCTGGGGATCCTCGCCTTTTTGCTCGTGCTGCTGATCATCGGCGCAGTGGGCCTCGGCGTCGCGATGGCGGTGATCTCCTCGCTTACCTGGTTTTGGCGGCTGATCTTCAGGGGAGGGTTGAGGGCTCGGGCACGGTCTTAACGACCTCTTTATCCAGCCGACCTACCTTCCCGCCCGCCAAAGCGTGGATGCAGTAACCACACAACCAGTCGCTGACCTCACGGGCTTGCCCGTCGATGACGCTGCGCCTTCTTTCAGCGACGAGCGCCGCGCCGCGCTGCTCGACGTCCTCAAGGCCTTCTCCTCCTCTCGGCTGCTCGTCTGGGTCGTCGGGATCGTCGCTGTGCTCGCGATCGGCTTCTATCCCGGCGCGTCGGTGCTGCTCGACCCGCACCATCTGACGGCGCCTTTCCCCCAGCGACTCGCCAACGTCCTCGTCTCTCCCGCGGCCCGCTGGGACTCAGCCTGGTACCTGAGCATCGCCAAGACCGGCTACCAGCTCTCCTACCAGACGGTCTTCTTCCCCCTCTACCCCGGGCTGATCGCGATTGGTGGAGCGGTGGTGGGGAGCGGACTCGATCTGATCATCGGCATAGTCATCTCCTGCGCCTGCACGATCGGGGCGCTCTATCTCCTGCACAGGCTCGTGACTCTTGAGTTCGACGCGCAAGTGGCCCGCAACACGGTCTGGATCGTCGCCTGGCTGCCCACCGCGCTGGCCCTCTCGGCGGTCTACTCGGAGGCCCTCTTCCTGCTGCTCGCGGTCGGCTCCTTTTACTCGGGGCGTCAGGGTCGCTGGGTGCTGGCCGGGCTGCTTGGCGGCCTCGCTGCCGCCAGCCGCAACGGCGGCATCCTGCTTCTCCTGCCCCTGCTCGTCTTCTACCTCTACGGTCCCCGTACGGACCGCGAGCCCGACTACCCCCCGGCGAGCGGGCTGAGCCCCCGCCTGCGTCTGTGGCCGCGCATCCTCCCGAGCCCGCGCTACCGCCTCCGCCCCGACGTGCTCTGGATCGCCCTGGTGCCGCTCGGACTGATCGCCTACATGACCTATCTCGGCTTCACCATCGGCCATCCGCTCGACCCCTTCACCCATCAGCACCACTGGGGCCGCTACTTCTTCCCGCTCGGGGGGATCCCGCTTGGCATCTGGAAGGTTCTCAGGGAGACGGTCGCCCTTGTTCCTTCATTGGAACCTCACCTTGCCCACAACCTTACCTTCAGCGGTTCGATGCGCCATATCTACTCCCTCGCCTTCCTCATCCTCGCCCTGCTCCTCCTCCGCATCTGCTGGAAGCGGTTGCCGGCCGCCTATACCGTGTTCGCCGCAGTCAGCCTTGCCATGGCCGTCTCCGTGCCGGCCTCGAACGAACCCCTGAAGTCGCTTCCTCGCTTCACCTTGGTCATGTTCCCGCTCTGGATCGCCCTCGCCCTCTGGGCGACCGAGCACCGGCGGGTGCGGATGGTGATCGCGGTCTCGGCGCCGCTACTCGCCCTCTCCAGCATCTTGTTCGTTGCCTGGGCCTGGCCGCCCTAGCAACAGGACCCGGCACGCCGCCTTTCCTGATTGCGTAGAGCCGACGCCCGGACTTGAACCGGGGACCCCTTCATTACGAGTGAAGTGCTCTACCAACTGAGCTACGCCGGCGGGGTTGGTGCATTCTAGGAGGGACGAGGCCCCGGTTCCGTCGCGTCCGAGGTCGATGATCCGGGAGTGTCAAGAGTTGCGAACGCCCGGCGACGGGATGAGAACGAGGTTGAGTTCTCACGGATCGTCGCCTTCAGCGACGGGGTCTTCGCGATCGCGATCACGCTGCTCGTGCTCGGCCTCGCCGTTCCGAAGCACCTGAGCGGCGAAAGCCTTGCCGCAGCGCTATGGAGCCAGCGGGAGAGCCTCTTCGCTTACGTCCTCAGCTTCGCAGTGATCGGTCGATTTTGGATCGTCCACCATCGCCTGTTCAGTGACATAGTCGGGTTTGACGGCAGGCTGATCGCCCTCAACCTCTTCTATTTGGCGTGGATCGTGCTGATCCCGTTCAGCAGCGAAGTACTCGGCGACCATGGCGGACAGGCCGCGGCGGTGGTGCTCTATGCAGCGAATCTGTTCGGCGTCACCCTGGCTGGGATACTGATATCGACCGATGCCCGTCGCGCCGGGCTGGCGCGGAGTGAGCCGGCAGTCGCCAAGGCCCTGCAGCGGCGTTCGATCTTTGTCGCCGTGGTTTTCCTCGCCTCGATCCCGATTGCGCTCCTCGACGCAAACCTCGCCCCGTACGTCTGGCTCGCCCTCTTTCTCGATCCGGGCGGGCGGCTGTTCAACGGGCGCTCCTGAGCCTCAGTCGCGCCTGGCGATAAAGGAGATGGAGCGCCCCTTTGCCGCGCAGCTCACGGCGATGCCGGCGTCCGTGGTGGTTGCGAGGCAACGATAGCCCGCCACCGTGCAGGAATGGCGGGAGGCGCCGGAGTGGGCGGAGCAGTTGGGCTCCCTGGTCCAGTCAAGGACGATCATCTGGCCCGCATCGCATCGAAGCCCGACCGTCAATCGCAGCTGCTTGGTACCGGCGACGGCGCTTCTGCAGCTCTGTGTCGAGGCGCCGATCGGGGAGCTCGAGGCCTTCGCCGCTGAGGGGGAGGAGGGAGTCTGTCCACGCGACGAGGTGCTCGATCCCGACGAAGAGCCGCAGCCCGTGAGCAGTGCGGCGATCGCCACGAGGGCGAGGGCCGGAGGAGCGATCGGAGATGCCTGCGCGAACCTCACGCGGCTAAGTTAGCCGCCAGCCGCCGCCCGGAGCTGTCGGTCGCCAAGATCGACCTCCGCCTCGCGGTCCCCCACGCCGGCGTAGCTTGCCGGCTGCATCTTGCCGCAGACCGGGCAGCCCGGCTCCGGCACTACCGGCTCGCGCTCGACCTCCATAGTCCGCAGGTCGTAGATGTGGGAGACGCCAAGGGTGGACGGCTCGGCAAGGCCGGTGAGGTGGTGCATGATCTCCAGCCCGACCTGGCCGCCGATCAGCCCGCAAGCCGGCCCCAGCGTGGCGGCAGGGGAGGGCTGGGCGCGGCGCTGCTCGATCGCGACGTCGAACATCGGATACTCGCGGCGGAAGCCGGCCTCCTGACAGGCGAAGCATCCGGTCAGCCCGGGGACGAAGAGCGGCCCGACCCTGGCGATCGGCGGGAAGTGGCTCATCGTGATGTAGGGGATGCCGGCCCCAAAGCAGGCGGCGTTGACCCAGCGCTCGATCTCGTGGGCGGGCCAGTCGGCGGCGTCGATGACGACATCGGCGCCGGCGATGAACGCGGCGATCTCTGCCTCGCCTTCAAGCCGTCGCGCCGTCGCCTCGACCCGCATCGCCGAGTTGAACGCGGTAAGCCGCTCGGCGGCCGCCTCGACCTTGAGTCGCCCGATGTCGGCCTCGGTGTAGAGGATCTGGCGGTTGAGGTTGCTCACCTCGACCCGGTCCCCGTCGATCAGCCGCATTTCGCCGACTCCGCAGCAGGCGAGGGCCCAGGCAGCCCAGCCGCCGAGTCCGCCGACGCCGATCACGGCGAGGCGCGCCTCGCGCAGGAGCTCCTGGCAATCGGATGGCGTCAATCCGGGCCGGCCGATGTCGCTGAAGTAGCGGATCTGGCGGTCAAAGCGGGCCAGCTCGCCCTCGCTCAGCCGGTCATCATCGGCCGCGTCCTCGACTACCTCCAGCTCCTGGAGCTGGGAGATCACATCGCGCACGGCCTCCTTGCCGAAGCGCGACTCAAGCTCCCCGGTTGTGTGCTCGCCGTCGAGCGCTTCGAGTAGCCCGCGTTGCTCGGCGTCAGGGCTCTCGATGCGGATGTCGCTGGAGGCGCTGGGCCGCATCAGATAGAGATCGCCGTCCGGCGAGCCGATCGGCTCGGTCGTTCGTTTGATCCGTGGCCTGAGCATGGTCGGAGGTGGAAGGAGGAGTGCGAAGGGGACCGATCCCTTCGGACTGGAGATCGGCCCTCTATCGCGTCGGTCAGTTGCCCTTATGGATCGAGGCAGCCGGGGCCATGTGCTCCACCTTGCTGATCTTCACCTGTCTTCACCTCCTTTGAGCCTGGGTAGCCTGGGCGCAGTTATGCCGCCGCTCACAATGATCTAGACCGTCAAAGCAATCGAGAAAGTTTCGATAGTCAAGAAGATTTAGTTACGGCTCCTTTCGGGCGGCTGGCGGCAATCGGGTAATTTGCCTTTAGAAGCAATAGGATGGAGTGCTCAACCTCGCCTTCGTCGATCGGAGATTCACTCGTGGCCTCGAAGACCAAAACCAGGACCGAAACCCCACCCAAGGGACAGATCGAGCAGCGGCTCTTCAAGGCCCTCGCTCATCCGCTTCGCTTTCAGGCCCTGATCATCCTCAGCGAACGAGTTGCGAGTCCCAACGAACTGGCCAAGGAGCTGGGCGAGGGCCTGAGCCAGATCAGCTATCACGTCAAGGTGCTCTTAGAGTCCGATTGCCTGGAGCTGGTCAAGACCGAGCCGCGGCGCGGTGCGGTCGAGCACTACTACCGGGCGACCTCCCGCGCCTTTCTCAGCGACGCTGAATGGGCGCAGCTGCCGCGCTCGGTGCGGCCGGGGTTCAGCGTCAGCTTGCTGCAGACGTTGATGGACGATGCGGCTACCGCACTCAAGGCGGGCACCTTCGATGCTCGCGACGATCACCATCTGAGCCGGACGCAGTTAAAGCTCGACGAGCAGGGGTGGAGGGACGTCGCGGCGACCTTGTCGGATGCGCTGGAGCGAGTCATGGACATCCAGGCGGAGAGCGTCGGGCGAACGGCTGAGAGCGGCGAGGAGACGATCCCGACGACTGTGGCGATGATGAGCTTCGAGGCGGCGCCGACTCAGAAACAAAAGAAAGCTGTGGCAGCGCCGAACAGGCGCTAGCCGGCCAGCTCTCCCGCCCGGGCGAGGACCGCGTCGAGCATCGGCTCGGTCAGCTTTCCGGTGAAGGTGTTCTGCTGACTGGGGTGGTAGCAGCCGAGTAGCGTCCGGTGGTCAAGCGGCGCCTCGGCCCCGTGGCCGAAGCGCGGCCTCGGGCGCGGCGTCTCGGCGCCCAGCGCCCTCATCGCCCGCAGGGCGCCGTCCCAGGCGAAGGCGCCGAGGGCGAGGATGACGCGGCAGCGCTCCAGCAGCTCCAGCTCGCGCTCCAGGTAGGGAAGGCATGCGTTGCGCTCCGTTGGGTTCGGCCTGTTGGCCGGTGGGGCGCAGCGCACCACCGCGGTTAGGTAGGCGTCGCGGAGGCGCAGCGAGTCGCCGCGGTGCTCGGAGCGGGGGCGGTTGGCGTAGCCGGCGCGGTGCAGCGCGCCGTAGAGCCACTCGCCGGAACGATCGCCGGTGAACATCCGCCCGGTGCGGTTGGCGCCGTGCGCGGCGGGGGCGAGCCCGACGATCGCCACCCGGGCGGCAGGGTCGCCGAAGCCGGCCACCGGGCGTGCCCAGTACTCCTCGTCGCGGAAGCGGCGCGGCGGGTTCGCCGCAGACTCCTCGCGCCACTCGACCAGCCGCGGGCAGCGCCGGCAGGCGTGGATCTCGGCGGCCAGCTCGGCGAGGGAGCAGGCTGGGCCCGAGCTCGTCAGCTTTGCCACCTCTCCATCGCCCCGAACCGAATCATGCGCGGCGGCGTTATGCGTCGCGCCTTCGCTTCAGGCACGGCGCAATCGCGCTGCCGCGACAGTCGACGACTTTCCGGGACGCGGTCGGGCATGATGCCCGCATGACCGCCCCGCTCTATGCGATTGGCCGTTTTTGCTCGCGGCACCACTGGCCGACGATCGCGCTGTGGGTGGTTGTTGCCGTGGCCTTGGTGGTGGCAGGGCAGTCCTCCGGAGCCAAGACGAACAACAACCTGACCCTGCCGGGCACCGACTCGACCAAGGCGACGGAACTGCTCGAAGACCACCTGCCCGAACAGGCCTTCGGCACCAACCCGCTGGTGATCGTCTCGCCGCACGGGAAGCTGACCGAACAACGCTATGCGCAGGCGATCGATCAGACGGTGAAGCGGCTGGAAGGGATGCCTGACGTCAACTCGGCCATCAACCCCCTCGGCCCCCAGGGCGCCGCTTTCCTCTCCAAGGACCGCACGATCGCCTACATCCCGGTGGTGCTCGGCGTCGGCCCGGGCGAACTGACCGAAACCGAGGCGCAGGAAGTGCTCGATGCCGGTGGGCCGGCGAAGGCGGCCGGCCTTGAAACCTCGATCGGCAGCTACGTTGGCCAGCAGCTCTCCAAGCCCTCGACCGAGGTGAGCGAGGCGATCGGGATCGGCGCCGCGGTGATCATCCTCCTCTTCGCCTTCGGCACGGCGACCGCGATGATGCTGCCGATCGCCTCGGCGGTGACCGGCCTCGCCTGTGCGCTCTCGATCATCCGCCTACTGGAGAACTCGGTCCAGGTGCCGAGCGTCGCCTCGACCCTGGCGACGATGATCGGCCTTGGGGTGGGGCTCGACTACGCGCTGTTCATCGTCACCCGCCACAAACTCCAGCTGCGCGACGGGATGGAGCTGGGCGAGTCGATCGCCCGGGCCACCGCGACAGCGGGTGGCGCTGTGGTCTTCGCCGGCTTCACCGTGGTGATCGCCCTCTGCTCACTCGCCTTCGCCGGGATTCCGCTGGTCAGCACGCTCGGCTTCACCGCGGCGATCGCGGTAGTGGTCGCCGTCCTCGCCGCGGTGACGCTGCTGCCGGCGATGCTCGGGGCGCTCGGCCCCCGCATCAACTCGCTGCGGGTGCAGCTCGGCAAGACCCACCCCGACGACCACGAGCCGCACGGCTGGCGGCGCTGGGCGCAGGGAGTGGCCGATCGGCCGTGGCGCTCGGCGATCGCCGCCCTC
The DNA here is from genome assembly GCA_963777915.1 of uncultured Solirubrobacterales bacterium. Lineage (GTDB taxonomy): Bacteria > Actinomycetota > Thermoleophilia > Solirubrobacterales > 70-9 > CAVUPF01. The sequence goes on from CAVZSH010000011.1 coordinate 41,875, forward strand.
GCGGTCCTGATCGTGCTGGCGCTGCCGGTCACCCAGCTCAAGCTGGGACAGAACGACATCAGCGCTCTGCCCAAGTCCACGACGGCGCGCCAGGCCTACGACGGCCTCACCAAGGGCTTCGGTCCGGGCTTCAACGGGCCGCTTTTGATCGCCTCCCAGTTCGGCGCCGCGGCGGAAGCAAAACAGGTGCTGCCCGGCCTCGAGCAGGCGATCCTCGCCGCGCCCGACGTCTCCTCGATCTCCAACCCGACCATCGACAAGAAGGGGACGGTGGCCGTCTTCAGCGTTATCGCGAAGTCGACGCCGTGGGCCGACTCCACCGTCAGCCTGGTCGAAGACCTGCGCGACACGGTCATCCCGAAGGCGCTCACCGCGACCAGCGCGAAGGCCTACGTCGGCGGCCAGACGGCCGGCTACATCGACCTCGCCACCCAGATCGGGGACAAGCTGCCGCTGATGATCGGGATCGTCGTGGGCCTCAGCTTCATCGTGCTGCTGCTGGCCTTCCGCTCGCTGCTGGTGCCGCTCAAGGCGGCGGCGATGAATCTGCTCTCGGTCGCCGCCGCATACGGGGTGGTGACCGCGGTCTTCCAGCTCGGCTGGGGCTGCTCGCTGATCGGCCTCGACCACTCGATCCCAATCGTCAGCTTCGTGCCGCTGCTGATGTTCGCGATCCTCTTCGGGCTCTCGATGGATTACGAGGTCTTCCTGCTGACCCAGATGCGAGAGCACTACCAGCAGCACGGCGACGAGAAGCGGGCGGTGATCGAAGGGCTGGCCAACACGGGGCGGGTGATCACCTCGGCGGCGGCGATCATGGTCTGCGTCTTCATCAGTTTCGTGCTCAACGGCGACCCGGTGGTGAAGGAGTTCGGGGTGGGACTGGCTGTGGCGATCGCGATCGACTCGACTTTGGTGCGCTGCCTGCTGGTGCCGGCGGTGATGGTGCTACTCGGCCGTCGCGCCTGGTGGCTGCCGGGCTGGATGGAGCGGGTGGTGCCCCACATCAGCATCGAGGGCGAGGACTACTTCGCCGCGCGCGATGCCAGGCTGGCCGCCGCTTCCGCAGCCAAAGAGCCGGCGGGGAGCGCCTGAGCGGGATGTTCCCGCTCAACCTTCCCAACGCGTTGACTCTGCTGCGGATCCTCGCGGTGCCGGTCGTCGTCGTCGCGCTTTTGGGGGAGACGCCCAACGGCGACGCGCTCGCCGCCGGTGTCTTCGCGCTGGCGGCGCTGACCGACGGCCTCGACGGCTACTTCGCCCGCTCCCGTGATGCCGTCACGGCCTTCGGCAAGCTGATGGACCCGCTCGCCGACAAGCTGCTGATCACCGCCGCGCTGATCTCACTCGTCTCCCTGCACCGGCTCGAAGCCTGGGTGGCGATGGTGATCATCGCCCGTGAGATCGCCGTCACCGGCATGCGCGCGATCGCCGCCGAGCGTGGCATCGTGATCGCGGCCAGCTGGCTCGGCAAGGTCAAGACGATGCTCCAGATTGCCGCCGTCTTCGCCCTGATCGCCGACAACCCGGCGCCCGCCTGGGTCGACGCCCTCGTCTACGTCGCGCTCGCCGTCACCGTGATCAGCGGCGCCGACTACTTCTTCGGCATCCGCCGCCGCCTGGCCGAACCTCGGCCGGCCCGGCCGAGCCGGCCGGCCTAGGCCCCCGGCGCCTCCAACCACTCGCGCATCGTCAGGTGGCGGCGCTGCTGCTCGCCGCTTGCCAGCTCCTCGCGCAGGTCGCCGAGGAGCCCGCAGCGCTCGGCGACGACGTTGTGGCGGTGGATCGTCTCGAGGTTCTCCTGGCGCGCCATCACGAACGCCTCGGCCGGCAGCTCGGGATAACCGTCGAGAAGCTGGCGCACCATCTCCCGCACGCAGTCCTCGACGAAGCGCGGCCGGGAGTGGGCTTTGGCGACTACGGCCAGCTCGTCGGGGCGCTTCATCAGCTCATAGATCTCCGAGCTCATCGAGCTCTCGACGATCCGCAGCAACTCCGGCGCGTCGATCCAGCTCTCTCCGCCCTCCGGGCAACCGAGGTACAGCGTGCCGATCCCGCGCTGGTTGTGGGTGGCGATCGGCACCGCCTCGATCGCCTGCTCCACCTGCTCGGGATCAAAGCCACGCTCGGCAAGCCGTTCGCGGGCCAATCCGGCGACCATCTCCTGCGCGCACGGGCAGGCGGTCATCCCGTGGGCCTGGACGCCGGTCAGGGTCCGCGTCCCCCGCTCGGAGGCGACCGCGGTGCCGAAGAGGACGTAGATCTCCTGGGTGCGCTGCCCGGTCGCGGGGGTCGAGACCGTCTCGGGGTAGCGTGCGGTGACGGAGACCTCGGCGCGTAGCCCGCCCTGGCGCTCGCGCACCCGCTGGGCGATGTGGGCGGCGAGGACCTCGGCGCGGAAGGCCTCGCGCAGAACCACCTCATCGATCGCCTCGCCGACGATCTCCTCGAAGCGGGACATATGGACGCCTGCCTGGCGTGGCTTGAGGTCGACGAAGCACTCGAAGTCGGCGTAGAAGAGGTTCTCGGCGCCGTCCGCCTTCACCCGGATCACCTTCTCCACCCCGGTGACGCCGACCCGCGAAAGGCTGATTTGGGTGGTCGGGACGGAGGCCTGGACATCAGGCGCCGCGGGGCTGGTGGTCGTCTGGCTCGCCATCGACTTATGAAGGGTAGGCAACCCGTCCGCTCGGCGGGCCCGCGGCGTTGATCGCAAGGATTCTCCGCCTATACTTCGGCGCGGCCGGAGCTTTAGGGCCGGCCCCCCGGGAATGGGGGAGAGGGTTTCACCGGAGGCAGTAGAGATCGAACCGTTAGGGACGGTCCCGGAGGGGCTGGATGAGGATTCGGGCGAGCAGCCCTTGGCGGACTCGGAGGAGCTTCGCGCGCTGATCGTGCTGGGGCGGGAGCGCGGCTACCTGACTTTCGAGCAGATCGCCGCCACCCTCGAGGAGGTCGAGGTGACCAAGGAGCAGGTCGCCAGCCTCCACAGCCACCTGGTCGAGCACGGTGTCGACGTGATCGCCGAGGACGGCGTAAGCGCCTACAAAGAACAGCGTGGGGCCGAGGCGAGCAACGGCCAGCTGAAGAAACCGGAGCTGGACCTGACCGTCGAGCCCAGTCTTGACTCGCTGCGCCTCTACCTGCGCTCGATCGGCCAGGTCGACCTACTGACCGCCGCGCAGGAGATCGAATTGGCGAAGCGGATCGAGCGGGGCGACATGCTGGCGAAGCGCCAGATGGTGGAGGCCAACCTGCGGCTGGTCGTGTCGATCGCAAAAGGCTATTTGGGCCGCGGGCTGAGTTTCCTCGACCTGATCCAGGAGGGCTCGCTGGGGCTGATTCGTGCGGTGGAGAAGTTCGACTACCGCCGCGGCTACAAGTTCTCCACCTACGCGACCTGGTGGATTCGCCAGGCGGTTACCCGTGCGATCGCCGACAAGGCGAGGACGATCCGAATTCCCGTCCACATGGTCGAGAAGCTGAACCGGGTCGCCCACGTCGAACGCCAGCTGGTCCAGAAACTGGGCCGGGAGCCCGAGCCGACCGAGATCGCCGAGGAGCTGCGCTGGTCGGTACGCGACGTGCGCGACATCCTGCGGGTGGCGCAGCTGCCGGTCTCGCTGGAGAAACCGGTGGGCGATGAGGACGAATCCGAGCTGGGCGACTTCGTCGCCGATGACGCCGTCGCGGAGCCGTTTGAGGAGGCGAGCGAGCACCTGCAAAAGGAGGGGGTGCGGAAGGCTCTGAACGCCCTGCCCGAGCGGGAGCGACAGGTGATCGAGCTGCGCTACGGCCTCTCGGGCCTGGAGCCGCTGACGCTCGAGGAGGTGGGTCGCACCTTCGGCGTCACCCGCGAGCGCATCCGCCAGATAGAGAACAACACGCTGAAAAAGCTAAAGCGCCTGCCCGAGGCGCAGATGCTGCGCGAAGCCAGTTAGCGCGGCTCCAAGACGAAGAGCCCGATGTCGCGGTCGGTCTTGTCCTCGTAGTCGTCGAATCCTGCGTACTGCTCGTTGGCTTTGCGCCAGAGCTCGACTCGCTCCTCGCCTGCGGCGACCCGGGCCCTTACCCGGCGGCGTGCGCGGCCGACCTCGACCTCGGCATCGGGGTTCGCTTTCAGGTTCAGCGACCATGCCGGGGCGCGTGAGTTGCCGGCATTGGAGCCGATCACGATCAGTCGCTCGCCATCTGCCAGGTAGAGGACCGGCGCGGTCCTCGACTCTCCCGACTTGCGCCCGGTGGTCGTGAGCAACAGCACCGGCGCCTTGCCGACCTTCCCCATCAGCCGCCCGCCCGAGGCTCGGTACAGCGGCACGTTCAGCTTCCCCGTCCAGCGCAGCCCGGTCGCCCCGAGGGACATCGAGAAGCGGGCCCAGATCCTGTCGTCGATCACGGCGGCGAGTATCGCAGCGGTTAGGGGCGCCTGGCTCCCTCAGTGGACTTTCGTCAAGGAGGAACGGTGCCCACGGGACGCGGGAGCTAGAGTGCCGGCGATGGCCGGGTCCCACCCCTTCCGCCGCGCCGCCGAGGCGAAGGATGTTGAGCTGCTGAGCGAGACGCTGCGCGAGGACGTAATCCTGCACAGCCCGATCCTCTTCCGCGGCTTTGAGGGCCGCGAGGCGGTGATCCAGGTCCTCACCCACGTCGCCGAGACGCTGGAGGACCTCACCTACGTCGATGAGCTCGCTGGCGAGCGAAGCGTCGCGCTGCGCTTCAAGGCACGGGTCGGAGACCGCGAGCTGGAGGGCATCGACTTCCTCGAGCTCGACGAGGAGGGCCGCGTCGCCGAGCTGACTGTCTTCATGCGCCCGATGTCCGCTCTCACCCGCTTCAACGAGCAGATGGTCGAGCGACTCGGGGTTACGCCGGGCTAGCTGGCAGGTTCAGAACTGCCGAGTCGCTCGAAGACGACGCGACCGGGACCGTCGGCGTGAGCATGTAGCCGATCGCCAGGTTGGAGTCTGGCGCTGCGGAACGGGACACTGGGGATCGTGACCTGATGTTTGGAAGAGATCTGCGTACGCTGGAATCGCAGCGGAGCGTGGATCTCAGGCTCTGCGTCGGCCGAGCCGCCTGAGGTGGAATCGCCAGCGGTTCGAGGGCTCGATGGGGGAGGTGGGATTCGAACCCACTCAAGCGTAGCTACCGACTTTACAGGCCGGCCCGGCTCTCCGAACTCCGGCGCTCCCCCAAGCTGGGAGGGCGATTCTAGAGGCGCCGACGCCTCGGGGTAGATCAGGTGCTCGATTGCCCCGCCTCGCTCGATCTCGAACTTCGCATATTTCGATCCGCCGAGGGCTACCTGTCGTTGAGCCTCGATCGCACCTGCCGGGATCAGCCAGCGCCGACCATCACCGACCAGCACGAAAAGGAAATCGATTCGCGCGGGATCGAATGTCTTGGTCGCGCCGCTCCAGCTCTGGTTTCCGCCACTGGTAGCGAGCATTACGCGCCAGCGGTTGTGGCCCTTCGAAGTCGACGCACTCTGTGTCGAAGTCTTGACTTGAAGCCGGAGCATGCGGCCATCGACCTCCGCGATCAGGTCGACATCCGGGCTGTGTCCGAGAGGTACCCAAACAAGAGCGCCCTTGCTCGCCAGCCACTCCATCGCCGAGAACTCGCCCAAATCGCCTTGAATGCGGCGGTTGATCGCGCGCTCTCTGGGATGGGGCTGGCTGACTCTTGAGCTTGCCACTACGAACACATGTTCCCAGTAGCCTCAGACAGAAAGCTGCGCTGACCTTGCTGCTCCTGTGCATTGAGGAGTGATGCATCGGATTTTGTCTTGTCGATCGCATCGTCGCCATCGCAGGCGTTGCCGGTGGTCAAGGCTGGCCGTCGCGTCGGCCCACGCACACTGCGCCGTAATCCGACTGGGACCTCGCGAAGTGCTCTTCTGCTCCGAGGCCTGCGGAGAAATGTGAAACGGCCAGCGGCTCCCGCTCATCACAAAGTGAAGCCTCCCGCAATCGCCGCTTACCATGAGGCGATGAGCAGGAAGCATGCCCGACGGCCATCCGGCGCTCCGCTCGCGGGCAAGATGACGATCGGCGAGCTCGCCCGTCGCACCGGGATGACGGTGCGCAATATCCGCGCCCACCAAACGCGCGGCCTGCTGCCGCCGCCCGAGGTGCATGGCCGCACCGGCTACTACGGCGAGGAGCACGTGGCCCGCATCGCTCTCACCCGCGAGATGCAGGCCGACGGCCTCAACCTGGAGGCGATCCGCCGGCTGCTCGAGGGGGTCGATGGCAGCGGCAACGAGATCCTCGACTTCACCCGCGCCCTGCGCGTCCCCTTTGAGGACGAGGCGCCGGAGATCGTCGAGCCGGAGGAGTTGGCGAGCATGTGGGGAGGCGCCGGCCGGGCCGACCCGGAGCTGGTGCGACGAGCCGAGAAGCTCGGCATCCTCCGCGAGCTGCCAGACGGGCGCATCGAGGTGATCAGCCCGCGCTTGCAGCGGGCCGGGGTAGCGCTGGCCGAGCTCGGCGTCAGCCCTGATGCGACCCTTCTCACAGCGGAAAAGCTCCGTCGCCACGCCGAGGGTGCAGCCCGGGCCTTCGTCGACCTCTTCGTCGAGGAGATCTGGAAGCCGTTCGAGCAGGCCGGCCGCCCGGAGCAGGACTGGCCGAAGGTCCGCGAGGCGCTTGACCGGGTGCGCCCGCTCGCCTCCAGCGCCCTGCTCGCCACCTTCCAGATCACGATGAGCGATGCGACCGAGAAGGCCAGCGAACGCACCCTCCAGGTCGCCGCCGGCAAGTCGCCGAAGCGCAAGAAGCGCCGCCGCCGCTGAGCGCCGCATAATCTCTGCCGGTGACCGAGGCGGCGACAGCGAGCGAGGGCGCGGCCGGTGCGGCGGAGAGCGCGGCGGCGGCCGGCGTGCTGCCCTCCCAGGAGCTGAGCCGGGCGATCGAGGCCGAATGGGTCAGCTCCGGCGAATACCGGATCCGCCCCGAGGCGATCCAGCCGGCGAGCATCGACCTTCGGCTCGGCGACTTCGCTTGGGCGCTGCGCTGCAGCTTCCTTCCCGACGTCGATTCGACGGTCGAGGAGAAGATCGACGGGCTCGCCTTCCAGAGGATCGACCTGCGCGACGGCGCCGTGTTAGAGCGCGACCGTCCCTACCTGGTGCCGCTGATCGAGGAGCTGACGCTGCCCGATGAGGTGCGGGCGAAAGCGAACCCGAAGAGCTCGACCGGGCGCCTGGACGTCTTTACCCGGGTCATCACCGATCGCCACCATCGCTTCGATGAGATCCGCGCGGGGTACCGGGGCAGGCTCTACCTGGAGATCGTGCCGCGCTCCTTCGCGATCCAGGTCAAGACCGGTCTCTCGCTCAACCAGCTGCGCCTCGCCCGTGGCGACGTCCGCCTCGGCGACGAGGACATCCGCCGTCTGCAAGCTGAGTTCCCGCTGCTCTACCTCGACTCCCATGCGCTGCGCGAGTCCGAGTTGGCGCTCGCCGACGGGCTCTTTCTCAGCGTCGACCTCTCGGGGCCGGGCGACCGTGTGGTCGGCTACCGGGCGAAGAAGAACAGCCTCCCGGTCGACCTCGCCCGTGTGCATGCCTACCGCTGGACCGACTACTGGGACCCCGTCTTCCCCGAGCCGGGCGGGCGGATCGTTCTGGAGCCGGAGATCTTCTACCTGCTGCTCTCCGCCGAGGGGGTCTGCATCCCGCCGCAGATCGCCGCCGAGATGATGGCCTACGACCCGACCGCCGGCGAGCTCCGAACCCACTACGCCGGCTTCTTTGACCCGGGCTTCGGCTACGACCGGGTCGCCGATCGCCATGGCAGCCGCGCCGCGCTGGAGGTGCGGGCCCGCGACGTCTCGTTCATGGTCGAGCACCGCCAGCCGGTCTGCAAGCTCGGCCTAGAGCGGATGGCCGCTCCTGCCGAGCGCCTCTACGGCCAAGAGCTGGGGTCCAACTACCAGGGTCAGGTGACGATGCTGAGCAAGCACTTCGAGGAGCAGACGGCGGGCGGGCGGCCATCTTCGGCCAGCCACCCTGAGCCGGCTGACCCCTGATCAGGTCAGGGTCTGCCGAGGAACCCGGTCATCCGGTCCCAGAGCGCGAACGCGGCCTTCTCGACGTAGTTAGGCCGGTAGTCGGCGAAGAAGGCGTGGCCGGCACCCTCATAGATGTCCAGCTCGAACTCCTTCCCAGAGGCGCGCAGCGCTCGGCCAGCGACTCGGCGTCCTCGGGCGAGGGGTTCTGGTCCTCGGCGCCGACCGCGATCATCAGTGGGCAGGCAGCCGTCGATCGCTTCGCCGCCGTGACCGGGGAAGGAGACCTCGGCCTCCTCGATCTGCGCCCGCTCCTCGGCACTCACTTCTCCGGCAACGCTCATCCTATCCGTCCTTTTATTGCCGACTACAGAATCGCCCTGGGATATGCCCGGGTCGCCGCCAGGACCATCGCGATGAAGAAAGCCGCGACGACCAGGAAGTCGAGCCACAGCTGCCCGGCGCCGCCCACCCCGACCAGCATCTGGCGTAGCCCCTGCACCTCATAGGTGAGTGGGTTGACCCGCGCCAGCGCGCGTAGCCAGCCCGGCAGGATCGACAGCGGGTATAGCGCCGAGGAGGCGAAGAAGAGCGGCATCATCACCAGCTGGCCGATCCCCATGAAGCGCTCGCGGGTGCGAACCGCGGCGGCGATCAGCATCGAGAGGCAGGCGAAGGAGGCGGTGCCGAGGACGAGCAGCACCAGCGCTCCGACAAGGTTGAGCACGTTGTAGTCGAGCGGGATGCCGGCGATCGCGACGACGATCAGCAGCAGCACTCCCTGGGCGAGTGCCCGCACCCCGGCGCCGGCTGCCTTGCCGACGACGATCGCGGTGCGTGGCAGCGGGGTGGCGAGCAGCCGCTGGAGCTGGCCGACGTCGCGCTCCCAGATCACCGCCAGGCCGAAGAAGATCGCGACGAAGAGGGCGGCCTGGGCCATCACCCCCGGCGCCAGGTAGGCCTGGTAGTCGGTGGCTCCGGCGCTGAGCTGGTGGTTGTGCTGCAGCGCGGTGCCGAAGATGAACAGCCAAAGCAGCGGCTGCACCGAGCGCGTCAGGATGTCGACTTGGTCGTGGCGGAGCTTCTGCAGCTCCGCCCTCGCCATCGCGTGGGTGCCGCCGGCGAGGCGGCGCAGCGCCGACCCGCGCAGGGCGGGCAGCGTCTCAGCCGAGGCGGCGGGCAATGCGCCGGGCACTGCGGACATCGGCCATCCTCCCTCCGTCTGCGATCTCCAGCCCGGTGACCGCCCTGAATACGTCCTCCAGAGCGGTGACCTCGTGCTTCTCGCACAGCTCCTGCGGCGCGCCTTCCTCAACCAAGCGACCTCTGTCCATGATCGCCAGCCGCTCGCAGTGTCTCTCTGCCTCCTCCATCATGTGAGTGGTGACGACGATCGTCGTGCCGGCTCGCTCGCACAGGGCGTGAAGCCGGTCCCAGACCAGGCCGCGGGCGATCGGGTCTAGGCCGACGGTCGGCTCGTCGAGGAAGAGGACGATCGGCTCGTTGAGCAGCGCCGAGGCGATCTCCAGCCGCCGCAGCATGCCGCCGGAGAAGTCGCGCGCGAGGCGGTCCATCAGCCCCTCGATCTCCATCGCGGCGACTACCTCTTCGATCCGTGCGGCCCGCTCGCGTCGCGGCACGCCGGTGACGCGGGCGTAGAACTCGAGGTTCTCGCGGGCGGTCAGCGCTCCGTCGGCGGAGAGGGCCTGTGGCACGTAGCCGATCGAGGCCCGGACCTGCAGCGATTCCCGCCTGACGTCGTGGCCGGCGACGAAGGCGCGGCCGCCGTCGGGGCGCAACAGCGTGGTGATCACCCGCAGCGTGGTGGTCTTGCCGGCCCCGTTGGGCCCCAGCAGGCCGAAGGCCTCACCGCGGCCGACCGAGAATGAGACCCCGTCAACGGCGCGAAGCTCGCCAAAGGTGACGATGAGATCCTCGACCTGGACGGTCGGGGTGGCGAGGCCCGGCGCCGGCGGCTGGCTGGGCGCGATTGCTACCTCGTCGCTCATCTGGCCGCTCCACTGGCGCTTGCCTGATCGGCGCCGAGCTCCCGGAGCCGACCCTGCACGCGCTTGCGCCTTGCCAGCAGCTGCCCTTCCAGCTTGGCGATCTCATCGCGGCGGCGGCGCGCCAGCTCGAGCTGGCGGGCGATGTGGCCGAGCGACTCATCGAGGATCTGGCGGCGGCGGACCGGGTCCTCGACGCCGCTGCGCCACTCGCGGCGCAGGGCGGTGCGGGCGTCCTCGGCCTCGACCAGCTCCTTCAGCTCCTCCAGCGACACTCCCAAGAGGTCTTTCAAGCGCAGCAGGTCGGTGAGCCGCTCGACGTCCGCCTCGGCGTAGGTGCGGTGGGCACCGGGCTCGCGACCGCTGGCGACGGGCAGCAGGCCGATCTCCTCGTAGTAGCGGATGGTGCGCGGCGTGGTGCCGGCCAGCTTGGCGACATCGCCGATCCGCAGCTCCACATCCGCTCGGCCGATACTCATGGGATCGCCTCGACCTCCTCGCGGATCGCCTCCCCGACAGCTTCTGCCGGGCTGCATGGGACTAGGCCCTCCTCCTCATCGTCCTTGGCGGCGAGGTAGCGGGGTCGCAGCAGCGAGACTCCCGCCCCGAGCAGCGAGGTCGCCGCCAGCACCCACAGCGCCGTGTGCATGTTCTGGATGAACGGTTGGAGCTGGGCTTCGGAGAGGCCCGAGGCGAGCCCGGAGAAGATCTTGAAGAGGATCGACTTCGGTACCGCGGCGGTGATGATCGCCAGCACGAAGGCGATCGAGATCACCGCCCCGGTGTTCTGCAGCATCATCCTGGCGCCGGCGGCGATCCCGCGCCGGTTGGTCGGCACCGTCCCCATCATCGCCGCCGTGTTGGGCGAGTTGAACATCCCCGAGCCGATCCCGACCAGCCCCAGCCACAGCATGCTCTGCCAGTAGGGGCTGTGGGCCTGAAGGGTGGTCATCAGCGCCAAAGCGACGGCGCTGAGGACCATCCCCAGCGCCGCCAGCATCCGCGAGCCGTGGCGGTCGGCCCAGATCCCGGCCAGCGGCGAGGCGATCAGCATCCCGATCGCCATCGGGGCGAGCTTGATCCCGGCGGTGATCGGGCTGTCGCCCTGGGCTCCCTGGTAGTAGAAGACGAAGACAAAGAGCAGCGCGAAGCGTGAGAGCCCGTTGATGAAGGCGGCGCCGCTGGCCGCCGCGAACAGCCGGTTGCGGAAGATCGAGAGATCGAGCATCGGGGCGCGGGCGCGGCTCTCGATCACGACGAAGAGCGGGAGCAGGACCGCGGAGGCGGCGAGGCTGCCGATCACCAGCGGCTCATCCCAGCCCGAGATGCCGCCACGCGAGAGCCCGTAGACGAGGCCGGTCAGCCCGACCACGAAGGTGAGGGTGCCGAGCAGGTCGAGGCCGCGCTCGACGTCGCGACGGGCCAGCTCGCGCAGGACCAGCGCCCCCCAGGCGGCGCCCGCCAGGGCGAGCGGCACGTTGAACCAGAAGACCCAGTGCCAGGAGATCGCGACCAGGGCGCCGCCCAGCACCGGGCCGAGCACCAGCCCGACCGCGGCGACCATCGTGTTGGTCCCCATCGCCAGGCCGAGCTGCTCTTTGGGGAAGGCGTCGGTGACGAGCGCCGCCGCGTTGGCGAAGAGGAAGGCGCCGCCGATGCCCTGGACGATCCGCCAGGCAATCAGCTCGGTCCCGTTGGCCGAGAAGCCGGCGCCGAGCGAGGCGGCGGCGAAGACGAGGAAACCGGCGATGTAGGCCGTCTTGCGGCCGAAGAGGTCGGAGAGGCGGCCGGCGGTGAGGACCAGCACAGTCGAGGAGATCATGTAGGCGAGGATCACCCAGACGAGCTGGAGCAGCGAGGTGCCGAGCGAGCGCTCCAGGTCCGGCAGGGCGATGATCAGCGTCCCCGAGTTGGTCGCCACCAGCAGCATCCCGAGGCTGGTGCAGGAGAGCGCCCACCACTTGTAGTTCGCGTGATCGGCGGAGACTCCGGGGCCGTCTCGGAATCTCTTTTTTACGTTCACGTCAAATATTATAGCGCCGACTAGGATCTGGCCGTGGGCGAGCGGACCTGGAACGTCTATCTCTCCGGCGAGATCCACTCCGATTGGCGTGAGCGGATCGAGGCCGGGGCGCGCGAGGCGGGCCTGCCGGTCTGCTTCTCGGCCCCGGTCACCGACCACGCCGCTTCCGACGAGGCCGGGACCGGGACGCTGGCGCAGGAGAGCGAGGCCTTCTGGCGCGACCACATGGGCGCCGGCGTCAACGCGATCCGCACCCAGACGCTGATCCGCGCCGCCGATCTCATCGTCGTTCGCTTCGGTGACAAATTCCGCCAGTGGAACGCCGCCTTTGACGCCGGTTATGCCGCCGCGCTCGGCAAGCCGATCCTCACCCTCCACGAGCCCGAGCTCGACCACGCCCTCAAGGAGGTCGACCGCGCCGCCCTGGCGACGGCCCGCACCGCCGAGCAGGTCGTCAACGTCTTGCGCTACGCGGTCAGCGGCGAACTGCCGTAGGCCGTAGTTCCGTCCGACTCGCATACGAACATATGTTCTCACTCGACTTGAGTGGAGATGGTCTCCACGCAGTCGGGATCGGGTGCCGCTGGGGCGCGGCGCGCGACTGGAGATTGGGGTCTCAGGGGCGTATCCATCCGAATCGAGTGAGAACATATGTTCGTATGCGATGGGACGAGCAGCGAGTCGAGCGGGACCTGCGACTGCCGGGAGTTGGGGACGGGACGGTCGTTCGCACCTTCGATGCGCCGGAGGCGATGGGAATCAACTTCCATGAGGTGCGGGCGCGCTCGGCTCTGAACCGGGTGCCTGGGGGGCGCTACGGGTTCGGCTGGACGATCAACCCGTATCGAGGATGCACCCATGCCTGCGTTTTCTGTTTTGCTCGAAGAACCCATACCTTTCTAGACTTCGACGCCGGCCGCGACTTCGAGCGGGAGATCGTGGTCAAGGTGAACGTGCCGGAGCTGCTGCGGGCCGAGCTGGCGCGGCCGAGCTGGAAGCGGGACCTGGTCGCGCTGGGGACGAACACCGACCCCTACCAGTGGGTCGAGAGCCGCTACCGGATGATGCCCGAGATCCTCACGGCGCTGGAGGAGGCGGACACCCCCGTCTCGGTGCTGACCAAGTCGCCGCTGGTGATGCGCGACGTCGATCTGTACGAGCAGATGTCGAGCCGCCTTCCCGTCTCGGTCAACCTCTCAGTCCCGACCCTCGATGAGAAGGCCTGGCGGGCGACCGAGCCCCACACCCCCAGCCCCGGTGCCCGCCTCGACGCAGTCGCCGAGCTGCGCCGCCGCGGCATCGACTCCGGCGTCCTGATCGCCCCGCTGATGCCGGGCATCAACGACACTGCCGAGCAGGTGCAGCCGATAGTCGACCGAGCCCGCGAGGCAGGAGCGACCTTCCTCGGCGGCGTCGCCCTCCACCTCCGCGACGAGGTCCGCGACGTCTTCTTCGCCTGGCTTCAGGCCAAACGCCCTGACCTGATTCCCCGCTACGAGAAGCTCTATGGCAATGGTCGGGCCTATCTGCGCCAGCCTGAGCGCAATCGCGTCACGAGCGCCGTACGCGGTTGGGGGAGGGGCCGGGCGAGGCCTGCGGGTGGCGAGGGGGAAGGGGTATCAAGGGTGCCCGTCGGCTCTCCCGTCCCCACGCCAGAGCCCGCCGGCCAGGGGCACCAGGACCGCCTGTTCTAATAGCCCTCGTCCAGGCCCTCGAACCGGCATTCCTCTGGGGCCTTGTCGTCGCGGAAGCGGTGAAACCGCGCTCCATGCCGGATCCGCCCTGCCGCGGCATGGTCATAGCCGACCTCGATCACCAGTTCCGGCCGCAGTGCCACCCACTCGAGGTCGCGCCCCCCGGCCCAGCGGCTCGGCTCAGCAGTGCCGTGCGCGCCCGTCTCAAGCGGCGCCAACATCGCGCGCATGCTGCGTTTGGCATCGGCGCTGAAGCCGGAGATGTGCCCGACCGAGCGCAGCTCATCGCCGTCATAGAGGCCGAGGATCAGAGAACCGACCGTGCCCTCCTCCTTGCCCGGCCGCCAACCCATCACGACGCAGTCGATCGTCCGCTCGCGCTTAACCTTCGCCATCCCCTTGCGCTTGCCCGGCAGGTAGGGGGCGTCGAGCTGCTTGGCCATCACGCCCTCGGTGCTCAGCAGCCATTTCTCGGCCTGCCCCGGGTCATCGGTCAGCCGTGACAGCTCCAGCCCCGCGCGCCCCGCAAGGGCCTCCAGCCGGCGGCGGCGCTCGACTAGCGGCCTCTCCAGCAGCGCTTCATCTTCCTCGGCGAGTAGGTCGAAGACGACGTAGTTGGCGGGGATCTCCTTCGCCAGCAGCGCGATCCTCGACTCGGCGGGGTGAATGCGGCTCTGCAGAGCATCGAACTCGAGCTCGCCCTCGGCGTCGCGGATCACCAGCTCGCCGTCGAGCACGTAGCGACCCGGGGCATAGTGCAGCTCGGGGAAGTAGCGGGCCAGCTCTTTGCCGCCGCGCGACTGGATGTAGGCGTCCCCGCCATCGACAAAGACGATTGCCCTGAAGCCGTCGAGCTTCTGCTCGTAGGCCCACTCATCGCCCCGCGGCAGCTCTTTGCGCGTCAGAGCGAGCTGCGGCTTTAGCGGCGGGGAGAGAGGGAGGGTCACGCCCCCTCGAGGCTAGCCTGCCGGCGCGCCCGGCTCTCGCGTGGGTCGGGGATCGGCACCGCCGCAAGTAGTTTCTTCGTGTAGGGGTGCGAGGGGCGCTCGCAAACCTGGTCGGCTGAACCTTCCTCGACGATCTTGCCCTCATACATGACCGCGATCCGATCGGAGACGTGGCGGACCACCCCGATGTCGTGGGCCACGAACACATAAGTCAGCCCGAGTTCGTCCTGGAGCTCGTCGAGCAGGTTGACGATCTGCGCCCTGATCGAGACGTCGAGGGCCGAGACCGGCTCGTCGGCGATCACCAGCTTCGGCTGCAGCGCCAGAGCTCGGGCGATCCCGATCCGCTGCCGCTGCCCGCCGGAGAACTCGTGCGGGTAGCGGTTGTAATGCTCGGGGGAGAGGCCGACTCGCTCCAGCAGCTCCTGGACCCGGGCGTGCAGCTTCCCGCCAGAGGCCATGCGGTGCAGCTTCAGCGGGTCGCCGACGATTTGCCCGATCCGCTTGTGCGGGTTGAGCGAGGCGTATGGATCCTGAAAGACCATCTGCATCTCCCGTCGCAGCGGCCGCATCCGCCGCCGCGAGAGGCCGGCTATCTCCCGGCTCTCGAAGCGGACCGAGCCCGAAGTCGGCTTCAGCAGTTGCAACACGGTTCGGCAGAGCGTCGACTTGCCGCAGCCCGACTCGCCGACCAGGCCCAGCGTCTCGCCCCTGCCGACGGCGAGGCTGACGTCATCGACCGCTCGCACCTGATCGATCTCGCGGTCGATCAGCAGCCCGCGCTTGACCGGGAAGTGCTTGACGAGGTTGGTGACCTCGAGCAGCGACTCGGTCATGCCGGCGCCTCCAGTCCGATTCTTCCCTCGACCTCGCGCAGCGCGCGCTTGCGCTCTGGCTCCAGCCAGCAGCGGTCGAGGTGGGCGGGGGAATCGGCGAGGCGCGCCGTCAGCTCCGGCAGCTGCCCACAGCGCCCGAAGGCGTGCGGGCAGCGCGGTCGGAAGGCGCATCCCTGCGGCGGGGCGAGCAGTGACGGCGGTGCCCCACGGATCTGCGGCAGCCGGTGGGGACGGGGCCGGTCGAGCCGGGTGAGCGAGCCGAGCAGGCCCCAGGTGTAGGGATGCTGAGGGTCATAGAAGATCTCGTCGAGCGTGCCCTCCTCGACTACCCGCCCGGCGTACATCACCAGCACCCGGTCGGCGACCTCCGCCACGACCCCGAGATCGTGGGTGATCAGGATCGTCGCCAGCTCGCGCTCCCGGTTGAGCTGCTCCAGCAGGCGCAGGATCTGGGCCTGGATCGTCACATCGAGCGCCGTAGTCGGCTCGTCTGCGACCAGGACGCTCGGTTCCAGGGACAGTGCCATCGCGATCATCGCCCGCTGTCGCATCCCGCCTGAGAATTGGTGTGGGTAATCGTTGACTCGTCGCTCTGCGTCGGGGATGCCGACCGACTCGAGCATCGCGATTGCGAGCTTATGCGCCTCGCGCTCGCCCATCTCCCGGCGATGGGCGCGGATCGCCTCGACGATCTGGGCACCCACCCTGTAGACGGGGTTAAACGAGGTCATCGGGTCCTGGAAGACCATCGCGATCTCCTCCCCGCGGACCTTCTGCAGCTCGGCCTCATTGGCGTCGATCAGCTCATCCCCGCGCAACCTCACCGAGCCCTCGATCTGCGCGTTGGGCGAGCGGGTCAGCCCCATGATCGTTTGCGCGGTGACGCTCTTGCCGGACCCGGACTCGCCGACGATCGCCAGCACTTCGCCGGCGCCGAGTTCAAAGGAGACGCCGTCGACCGCTTGCAGCAGGCCGCCCTCGGTTGCAAAGCCCACCCGGAGATCATGCACGCAGAGGATCGGGCGCGCGGTCATTGAGCCGAGTCCCCCAACCTGACCCGCGGGTCGAGGTAGGCGTAGGCGATGTCGGCCAGCGCGTTGAAGAGGACAACGAAGAAGGCTCCGAACAGGGTCACCGCCATGATGATCGGCAGGTCAAGCTTTTCGATTCCTTCCGCCGTGTACTGGCCAATGCCGCCGAGGCTGAAGATCGCTTCGGTCAGGATCGCCGCGCCGCCGAGCGTCGCGCCGAAGTCGAGGCCGAACAGCGTCACGATCGGGATCAGCGAATTGCGCAGCACGTGGCGCGTCATCACCTGGCGCTCGCTCAGCCCCTTGGCGCGCGCTGTGCGGACGTAGTCCTCCTTCATCGAGTCGAGCATGTTGGCGCGCAGCACCTGGCTGTAGAAGCCGGCTGAGAGCACCGCCACCGTGATCCAAGGCAGGATCAGGTGGTCTGCCCATTCGAGCGGGTTTTCGGTCAACGCCACGTAGCCGCTGGCGGGGAACAGTTCGATCTTGTAGGTCAGGTAGTAGAGGAAGATCGCCGCGAGCCAGAAGACCGGGATCGAGATCCCGATCACTGCAAGGACCGTCAGGGCGCGGTCGGTGAAGCTGCCCGCTCTGGTCGCCGAGAGGTAGCCGAAGAGAACGCCGAAGAACATCCAGAGCATCGCCGCGCCTATGCAGAGGGAGAAGGTCGCCGGAATCCCCTTGACGATTTCTTCGTCGACGTTGGCCTGACTGTTGTAGGAGATCAGTTCGCCGGTGAAGACCTTCCTCATCATCGTCACATACTGATCCGGCAGCGGCTTGTCGAACCCCCATTCCTTGGTGATGCTCGCGACTAGCTGAGGAGTCGCGTTCTTCCCGGCCATCCGCTGCGCCGGGGGGGAGTTGGGGATCACGTTGAAGATCAGGAAGACGATCACCGAGACGGCGAACAGCACCAGCACCATCCCGATCAGGCGGCGGATGACGAAGCGGGCCATCAGACCGCTGTTCCCTCCGGCTCTGCCAGGCCGGCATGCCTCTCGAGGCGCACCTTCGATTTCGGGTCGAGCGCGTCGCGCAGACCATCGCCGAACACGTTCAGCGAGAGCACGGTGAGCATGATCATCAGCCCGGGGAGGATCGCCAACAGGGGAGCGCTGGTGATCAGTTCGGTCCCTTCGGAGACCATCTTGCCCCAAGAGGAGTTCGGCGGTTGAACTCCCGCGCCGAGGAAGGAGAGCCCGGCCTCGAGGAGCATGTTGTTGGCGATGTTGAGGGCGAAGAAGACGACGATCGTCGACCAGAGGTTGGGCAGCAGCTCGCCGGACATGATTCGCAGCGAGCCGGCTCCCTGGGCGATTGCCGCCTCGACGAACTCCTTCTCGCTAAGCGCCAGAACCTCGCCGCGGATAGGCCGGGCCATGTATGGCACGGACACGATCCCGATCACCAGGATCGGGATCCATAGCGAGCCACTGGCGATCGTGATCGGCCCGATCTGTAGGCCGCCAACCGCGAGCGCGGTCCCCAGTGCGATCGCGAGCAACAGAACCGGAAAGGCCCAGAGCACGTCCATCGATCGCGCGATGACCGAGTCGATCCAGCCCTTGTAGTAGCCGGCGAGCAGGCCGAGCACCACGGCCAGGACGGTCGTGATCAGCGCGGAAGTGAACCCGATGAACAAAGAGGTGCGTCCCCCGTACATCAGTCGCACCATCTCGTCGCGACCGAGTCGGCCGTCGGCGCCGAGGAAGAACTTTCCGGCGGCGCCGAACCAGACCGGTCCAATCGGCTGCCCTTCCGGGCTGACGACGTCGCGTCGTTCGCCGTTGACCGTGACCTTCTCCAGCGTATGGGTCGTGTTCGGCCCCGTATGCGCCACTTCATTTGCCCAGAGAGGCGCGGCCAGCACGAAGAGGACGATCAGGACGAAGAGAGCCAGGGAGGCCAGGGCGACGCGGTTGCGGCGCAGCCGGTGGTAGGCGATGTACCAGAGATTTCGACCGGCAGCCGAGGTTCCGGCGGGCGAAGGAGGGAAGCGATCGTCGAGCCCACCGCCTGGTTGTCCAGGATCGATATAGGGCTCGGAGGCCACGGGCCTATCTTGAAGCAGCGGGTGGCGGCTACTTGAACTGGAAGCTCGTCAGGTCGTCCTCGAAGGTTGGGTTCCAGATCACTTTCCCGAGGTCGATCGAGTCGGAGACGAAGGTTGAGAGCTTCTCGCTGCCGTAGGGTGCCCAGGGCGCCTGTTCCATGTAGGCCTTGTCGAGTCCCGCATACTGCTTTTCCTGGGAGGGTCCGAGCGGTTCTTCGCCGAGTCGCTTGATTTCCTTGTTCAACGCGGGGACGTTGATCTGGGAGAAGTTCGAATTGTTGGTCGGTAGGATGCTTTCGCCTGAGAACAGCGGGTTGAAGAAGTCGTTTGGATGGGGATAGTCCTCGAACCAGTCGCCCCAGCCAGTGTCCAGTTCCGGCGTCGAGAGGTTGCCGATCACCGCGAAGTAGTTGTCGGCGTTGATAATTTTCAGTTTCGCGTTGAAGCCGAGTTTCTTCAGCACGTCCTGGTAATAGGCACCCGCTTCGCTGTTTTCGCTTTCACTGTCGGTCCAGACGGTGATGTTGCGGTCGGTCGGATTGGCTTCCTTGATCAGAGCCTCCGCCTTGGCCATGTTGTGGGGGTAGAGTTCGAACTTCTTATAGCCCGGCATACCCGGGGGCAGGATCTGCTGATTGGGCGCAAGTTGTCCGGCGTAGATTCGCTCCAGGGCTTCGGCGTTGACCGCGTAGTTGACTGCCTGGCGCACCTTGAGGCTGTTGAACGGCGGCTTCGTCATGTTCATCCAGAAGTAGTAGGTGCTGATCGTCGGCTCGACTCGGAACTGGGTGCCTTCGTATTTGTTCTTCACTTCCGGGTAGCGGGCGGGGGGCGGGGGGTTCTGCATCCAGTCGAACTTGCCCTGCTCGAGGTCGTTGACCTGGGTCGAGCGATTGTGGATCACAGTGATGTTGATCTTGTCGACGTGCCCGCTTGGCAGGTCGGGCATCAGCTTCGCGTTGTTCTTGGCCCACTCCGGGTTGCGTTCGTAGGACCAGCTGCGGCCGGGGTCGGAGCTGGTGATGACGTAGGGCCCGGTGGCCGGAGGCGGGTGGGGGGACTGGTCTTTCGCCGGAGTGTCGGGAGGCACCGGAGCCGCGAACATCAATCCCAGCTCGTTGGTGAAGGTGCCTCGCGGCTTGACCAGGTGGATCACGATTTCCCCGGTCTTGTCGTTGGTTTCGATTCCGCCGATTTCGCCGCTCTTCGTCTTCTGGAACTTTTCAGCGCCGACGATGTCGGTGTAGAACGGTGAGCCGCCGGAATTGACCTTGAACAGGCGTTCAACCGCGAACTTGAAATCGGAAGCCTTGACCGGGGCTCCGTTGGAGTATTTGAGTCCCTGGCGCAAGAAGAGCGTGTAGGTCTTACCGCCATTGGTGATCTTCGGCAGTTCTTTGGCCAGGCCCGGTATCACCTTGCTTCCCGCAGCGCCGTTCGCGTGGGCGTAGGTGAGCAGCGGGATGTAGGTGTCATACATCGCCGTCCATCCTTCGGCGGTGTAGGAGAGCTGTGGGTCTAGGTAGTCGGGGAACGACGAGTAGGTGCCCAGCAGTGTGCCCCCTTCCTTGCCGGTCGAGCCGCCGCACGAGGCGAGGCCCAGGGCTGCGAATGCTGCAAATCCCACCACCGCGAAAATCGCGCCTAGCTTCTTCAACTCAGGACCTCCGGGTAGTCGGACCGGACGAGGCTTCCCCAGCGATCAACTCCACCACAATCTCATCACTCGCGTCAAGGTCGCCGGGGTCGGCTTTGGAATCGCGTCTGGACCATTGTGCCCCAAGGATCGGCGTCGCCACCGCAACAATGGCGAGAACCCCGACGCCGGCGAAGAGGAACGTGGCTCGGGGATCCTTGTCGGCAGCGATCAACCCCCCCAAGACGTATCCGACGCCCGGCATCGCAGCCCCGATCGACTCAAGCACGCTCATCACCCGCGCTTGCATGCCCTGGACGGTCAGCTCCTGCACGGCGCTGATCGTGGCCACCCACTGCACGCCATTACCGGCCCCTCCTACCACCGACGCCGCGCAGGCAGCCGCGAGAGTTGGAGCCGCTGCGAGCCCAAGATAGCCCGCACCGACGGCGATGGTGCTGAAGAAGAGCAGGAAGGGCAGCGGTGCTCGCCGCGCGGCGGCGAAGACGACGCTGCCCAAGACCATTCCAGCGCCCCAGCTTGCAAGCATCAAACCGTAGCCGGCATCGCT